>NZ_VTEX01000009.1 GCF_008180865.1 Rossellomorea aquimaris | reverse complement strand
CCTCATGCGAGGAAATGAGTTATCCGGTATTAGCCCCGGTTTCCCGGAGTTATCCCAGTCTTACAGGCAGGTTACCCACGTGTTACTCACCCGTCCGCCGCTGACTGATGGGAGCAAGCTCCCATCAATCCGCTCGACTTGCATGTATTAGGCACGCCGCCAGCGTTCGTCCTGAGCCAGGATCAAACTCTCCGATAAAAGTTTGAATAGCTCTTTAAAAATAAATCTAGAATTAACGTTGACGTATTGTCTTGTTTTGTTCAGTTTTCAAGGTTCAATCTGTACGCGCTTCTGTTTGAAGCGACCCTTTAAATATTACATTACTGACTCGTTTAAGTCAATAACTTTTTTAAAAAGTTTTTATTAAGTTTGTCGCGTTTTGCGGCAACAGATAATACTATACCACCTTCTAAATATGGGCGCAATAGATTTTTCAAATCTTTTTCATCAGCTATTCATTTATAAGACAAAAGACATTCGTTTCATTCTTTTTACCGTAATTTTATTGTTTGAATAAGATGTCTTTAGACCTAATTGGTGAATCTGCATTTATTTCTCCAGATTATTATCTACAATCATTCCATTAAAATTCAAAAAGAACAGCAGGAGCATTGAGCCCCTGCTGTTCTTTAACACAGAATTAATCACGATGACGCATTAATGGGAATAGTAAAACGTCCCGGATGGATGGAGAGTTGGTTAACAGCATAACAAGTCTGTCTATACCGATACCAAGTCCCCCTGTTGGCGGCATACCATATTCAAGAGCCTCGATGAAATCATTATCCATCATGTGGGCTTCGTCGTTCCCTTCTTCTCTTTCTTTCAATTGCGCTTCAAAACGCTCTCTTTGATCGATTGGGTCGTTAAGCTCCGTGAAGGCATTCGCATGTTCACGTCCTACGATAAATAACTCAAAGCGATCTGTGAATCGTGGATCTTCATCGTTTTTCTTCGCTAGTGGAGAGATCTCCACAGGGTGACCGTAAATGAATGTTGGCTGAATAAGCTTGTCCTCTACTTTTTGCTCGAAGAATTCATTTACCACATGACCGTATTGCATATTATCTTTGATTTCGATTCCGTGTTCTTTCGCAAGGGCACGTGCTTCTTCATCGGACATTTCTTTCCAGAAATCCACACCAGTCTGTTCTTTAACAGCGTCAACCATGTGAAGGCGAGTCCACTCCGGCTCCAGGTTTATTTCATAGTCTGCATACTGAACCGTAGTAGAACCGAAAACATCCTTCGCAATATGTGCTACAAGATTTTCAGTAAGAGCCATGATATCACGGTAATCTGCGTATGCTTCGTAAAGCTCGATCATCGTGAACTCAGGGTTATGTCTTGTAGACACACCTTCGTTACGGAATACCCGTCCGATTTCGTATACTTTTTCAAGTCCACCAACAATCAGGCGCTTTAAGTGTAGCTCGATTGCGATACGCATGAATAATGGCATATCAAGAGCGTTGTGATGTGTATTGAATGGGCGGGCAGATGCCCCCCCTGCGATGGCATGCATCATTGGTGTTTCTACTTCTAAGTAACCATTGTTATCCAGGTATCTTCTCATGGATTGGATGATTCGGCTGCGGGCGATGAATGTCTCTTTGCTTTCCTGGCTTGTGATTAGATCCAGGTAACGTTGACGATAGCGCTGCTCAACGTCTTTTAATCCATGGAACTTCTCAGGCAATGGACGCAGTGCTTTCGTTAGAAGGTGGAATTCCTTCGCTTTTACTGAAAGCTCTCCCACTTTTGTTTTAAATATTGTACCTGTAACTCCTACGATATCTCCGAGGTCGGCTGTATTGAATAGTTCGTATGCTTCTTCACCGATCGCATCTTTACGAACATAGATTTGAACTTGTCCAGCTAAGTCCTGCAGGTGGGCGAATCCCGCTTTCCCTTTTCCACGCTTTGTCATGATACGGCCTGCGATGGTAACAGCGATGTCTTTCTCTTCTAGTTCTTCTTTAGAAAATTCATCGAATTGAGATTTGATCTCGGATGAACTGTGTGTACGATCATAGCGTTTTCCGAATGGATCAAGTCCCTTATCACGGATTGATTCCATTTTTTCGCGTCTTACTCGAAGCTGGTCATTGATTTCTTCGTGACTCATGTGTTTCACTCCTATTCTATCTTCTTGCTTTACTAGACTAATACGATTATATACCATACTATTTTACACAATATCTATGTTTGTAACACCCCTAAAGTATGAGTTATTTCAGAAACGTACTTTGGAGAGTTAAAAAGAGATTGAAAAAATCTAAAAAAGGCCGATCCAACCTGGTGACAGTGTCACGAATTGGTTCCAGCCTTTTCTAGAATAACATAAAAGGATATACACGTGAATTAACGGGCATTCACTCACTACGTTCAGATTCTTCATGAGGGATCAGCTCATGCAGTGGTATGTTCAACACTTCTGCAACGTTCACTAAGAAATCTTCTTTCGGTATCCGACTGCCTCTTTCCACTTCTCCAAGGACCGAAACAGAGATGGAAAGTTCCTTGGCCAAACTTTCCTGAGTATACCCTTTCAGCTTTCTGAATGCACGAATGCGTCTTCCCCATTTATCTGTTTCCATAACCGAACTCCTTCTTTGTCAGGTATTTCGTCCAGAAATTCAACGAACGGGGCATTAAAAGACGGATGCTCTATATGTGGAGCAACCTCTAATAACGGGATTAACACAAATGCTCTTTCTTGCATCCTTGGGTGAGGAATGAGGAGATTCACTGATTCAATATTTTCTTGATTATAGAGTAAGATATCAAGGTCTATTATTCGCGGACCCCATTTGAACTCCCTTTCTCTTCCAAGGTCGATTTCCACCTGCAAGCACTGATGTAATAGAGTTTCTGGACTTAGACTGGTACGAATTTCTATGACCATATTCAAAAATTTACCTTGTTCTGTAAATCCTACTGGATCTGTTTCATACATAGAGGATCGTTTCGTTACCTCTATCTTACCATGACTGCCTAAGATGTTTATGGCTTTTTCTAAATAACCCGCCCTGTCTCCCATATTGGAACCAAGGGAAATGTATGCAGTATTCATCCTATCGACTCCTATTAATCTCCACCGCCACCGATTGGTAATGTCCAGGAATAGGTGGATCAGGCTTGATTAGTGTAATTTTACAGCTCTCTACGACTTGGAATGTTTCTAAGATCCGGGAAGAGATGTCTTCAGCGACTGCTTCCACTAGATTCTTCGGTTCTCCACAGACAACAGATTTGGTGATGGAATAGATCTCCGCATAGTTTACGGAGTCCTCAAGCTGATCACTTTGGCCGGACTTCTTTAAATCTAAATGCAACTCTACACTAACACGAAAACGTTGTCCAAGTTTGTTTTCTTCCTGGAATACACCATGATAGCCGTAAAACTCCATTTCATTCAATAGAATCTTATCCATACAATTTCTCCTTTCCAACTAGGGCGTCCATCATTTTCGCCATGCGCGCCATTTCCTTCACATCATGAACACGTACGATGTGACACCCTTTTTGAATCCCGTAGCATACCGTGGCACCTGTGCCTTCCATCCGTTCCTCTACGGGAAGGTTGAGTACATGTCCAATTATGGATTTCCGTGACGTTCCCAAGAGCACAGGGTATCCTAGTGAAACAAGAACATCCAAGTTTCTCATCATTTCTATGTTTAATTGTACTGTTTTGGCAAACCCGATTCCAGGATCCAGGATGATTTGGTCGTCTTTCACCCCTGCTTCTTTTACTAGGAAGATGCTTTCCTGCAGATCTTGTATCGCATCCCTAACGAAGTGGCTGTATCCCTGGTTGTCCCGGTTATGCATGAGAATAATCAGGGCCCCCGTTTCCGCCGCTACTTGTGCCATTTCAGGATCCTTTTTCGCACCCCATACATCGTTAATGATGCTTGCTCCAGCTTCCAAAGCTTTCCGTGCCGTCTCTGCCTTATACGTGTCGATGGAGATTGGTACGTTCACTTCTTGGGAGATCGCCTCTATAATCGGAACGACTCGTGAAATTTCTTCATCAGCAGGCACAGCCTCGTGTCCGGGTCTGGTAGACTCTCCGCCGATATCAATGATGTCTGCCCCCATCTCAACCATTTCTTTCGCACGCTCTACAGCCTGGTCCAATTCATTGAACGAACCACCGTCCGAGAATGAATCAGGTGTGATATTTAAAATCCCCATAATAAGGGTTTTCTCTGAAAAATTAAGTTCGTATTTCCCGCACTTCATTGCACGACTCCCCCTGCTCTAATTCCTCAATAGAATTCAACTGTCCTGTATACTTGCTGTACTGTTCATAAAACAGCCTTGAATACTCTCCATTTCGTCCCGGGAAATTCACAGAGTCGATTTTGTTTACCGGTATGATCTCTTGCACAGAATTCGTAAAGAAAACTTCATGTGCATCCAGTAATTGCTCTTTCCCGAACATTCCTTCCCGGACCGGCATTTTTATTCGATCCGCCAAGGCAAGGATGAACTGACGCGTTATCCCGTTTAAGAGTCCGGTCTCTACTGCTGGTGTATACAATTCTGCGTCTTTTACCCAGAAAAGATTGGACGTTATCCCTTCACATAGATGACCTTCCTTTGTAAGGAATATCCCTTCCCGGTGAGGAGATGGTCCAATTTCCCGTTTAGCCGCCATGTTGTTCAGGTAATGATGGGATTTCAATCGTTCCCCTGTCTCCGGTGTGTTTCTTCTTAACTGAAGCAGCACACCTTCTTTTTCTTTTAATGGCAGAGAAGGAGGCAATTCCTTTTGAAAAAGGATCACCGTCGCATCCTCATAAGGGGTCGTTTGTAAACCTATTTCCCCAACCCCACCGGAGATATTGAACCGGCAATATGCATCCTTCAAGCCATTTTTATTTAAAAGTGTTGTTATTGCATTCCTGATCTTTTCTTCATCCAGGTCTGATGCAATATTCAATTCCTTTAATCCATGAGAAAGCCTCTTCAAATGATCCTTTAGCAAAAACGGATGACCTTCATACGTCCGAAAGGTTTCAAACACGCCCAATCCATATAAATATCCGTGATCAAATGGGGAAATGACCGCCTCTGATGCATGAACGATTTTTCCGTTAAGATATAGGTACATTTATAAAACCATCTCGATTTTTTTATATGTCGTTAAAAAGTTAAGGAGCAGCTGTTTCCCTTGTTCGGTCATGATGGATTCAGGATGGAACTGCACCCCTTCGATTGGAAGCTGTTTATGACGGATCGCCATGATCTCACCTTCTTTCGTTTCGGCTGAAATGTCAAAGCATTCAGGAAGGGTTTCTCTTTTAACGATCAGGGAGTGGTACCTTGTTGCCACGAAAGGATTGGGCATGCCTTTGAAAATGGTTTTCCCATCATGGTTCATGGGTGAGACCTTTCCGTGCATTAACCGTTCAGCACGAACAACATCCCCTCCGAAGACCTGGGCAATCGATTGGTGACCCAGGCAAACGCCGAAAATCGGAATCTTTCCGGCAAAGGTTCTGATCGCCTCGAGGCTCACACCCGCTTCATTCGGGCTGCACGGTCCCGGTGAAATCATCAGGTAATCCGGAGACAATGCCTCAATCTCATCTAATGTAATCTCGTCATTCCGTTTCACGATCAGCTCTTCCCCTAGCTCTCCTAAAAATTGCACAAGATTATAGGTGAATGAATCGTAGTTATCAATCATGAGAATCATAGGGTTTCTCCTTCCGCCCTGGCTTTCGCTACCCAAAGGGCTTTCGCTTTCTTCAAGGATTCTTTGTATTCATACTTAGGATTAGAATCAATCACGACTCCCGCACCCGCTTGAATATGGGCTTTTCCTTCTTTCACAAACATCGTCCGAATGACGATATTCAGCTCCATATCTCCATTGACGCCAATCCAGCCAATGGACCCTGTGTAAACCCCTCTTCTAACCGGCTCAAGTTCTTCGATGATTTCCATCGTTCTCACCTTAGGGGCTCCAGTAATCGTTCCACCAGGAAAAACAGATCGAATTAGATCCGCTCCCGTTTTAGTTTCATCTAGTGTTCCTCTTACATTCGAAACAATGTGCATGACGTGGGAGTATTTTTCGATGACCATGAACTCATTCACTTCAACTGTACCGTATTGGCAAACCCTTCCTAAGTCATTTCGTTCCAAATCAACAAGCATCACGTGCTCTGCTCTTTCTTTTTCATTATTGATCAGCTCAAGAGCAAGTTTCCCATCTTCTTCAGCATCTTTTCCACGGGAGCGTGTCCCTGCGATCGGTCTTGTACTTACTTCGGTTCCTTTTTTCTTCACCAGTAATTCCGGTGACCCGGAAACAATTTGAAAATCCGGGCTATGAATATAACTCATGTAAGGTGAGGGATTTAATTCTCGAAGCTTTTTATAAACCGTGTATGGCTCAGCCTTCAATTCTTGAGATTGTCGGACAGATAAGTTCACCTGAAACACATCACCCTGAGAGATATAGGATTGGATTTGTTTTACGGCCTCTGAGAATTCTCCTTCATCCATCGATACTTCGATGCCTGCTGTCTCGTGTTTGGCAGGATCCTTTTCACATTTTATTATTGAAGACAAGGCATTTGTCCAAGAGGAAGTCCATCTTGATAGCTTATTCTCGGCTGATTCCGTTTCTCCATCTGAAAGAATCATCGTCCATAAGATGTTTTCCTGATGATCGAAGACCACCCATTCCTTCAGGTAATAGAAATAA
Source organism: Rossellomorea aquimaris (assembly GCF_008180865.1). Lineage (GTDB taxonomy): Bacteria > Bacillota > Bacilli > Bacillales > Bacillaceae_B > Rossellomorea > Rossellomorea yichunensis. Next base: position 50,074 of record NZ_VTEX01000009.1, on the reverse strand, counting down.
AGGTCCGGAATTTCCAGATCATCCCGCCCCAAAGCGGGAAGCTTTTCAATCTTTCTTGCATAATCATAACTTAGAAACCCGATCACGCCTCCCTGGAAATCAGGAAGATCTTCTCTTCTTTCCCTACGAAGCGGCATCATCCATTTTTCCATTTGAATCAACGGGTCTCCATTTATCGTTTCAACTCCCGAAGAGTCTTGTATGCGCAACCCTTCCGAAACACTTTGTATAATGACGTCAGGTTGTAGTCCAGCAACGCTATATCGTCCACCCCGTCCACTTTCTAACAATATATGATGTGATTGGTGTTGACTAAGTTGTTCGTACGCTGCAAAAAATTGTTCTTTGGTTGAATGGTTCTTATGAAAATATAGGTGCTGCACTGACCCTTCACACTCCTATTCTTTATCTCCTTTCATGATACATGAACTTCAGGCAGGTTTCATCGTTAAAAACTTGAAATTATGTGAGGGGGGATGGTGGAGAGTGGATTGAATTTGAAAGGGACTTTTCCAATGCGAGTTTCAATAGATCAACAAAAAAACGGATCCTGAAGAGTTCATTCTTCAGGGTCCGTCTCTTATTATTATTCTTCATCAAATTGGTAAAGAGGAGTGCTTAAATAGCGTTCTCCGTTACTAGGGATGATGGCAAGAACTTTCTTACCCTTCCCTAACTTCTTCGCCACTTCAACAGCTGCATAGATGGCTGCCCCAGAAGAAATCCCACCCAGGATCCCCTCTTCTTTAGCTGCTCTTCTTGCATAGTCGAAAGCCGCATCTTTTTCAACTTGAATGACATGATTATATACATTCGTATCTAAGATTTCAGGGATAAACCCTGCACCGATTCCTTGGATTTTATGAGGACCAGGCTTTCCTCCCGATAATACAGGTGAATCTGAAGGTTCCACGGCATAGAGCTCGATTGAGGGGTAATGCTTCTTCAGTATTTCCCCTGCGCCTGTAATCGTACCGCCTGTTCCAATACCAGCAATGAATGCATCCAGTTGATCGCCCATTTGTTCGACGATCTCAGGTCCTGTTGTTTCTCTATGCACCTTAGGGTTGGCTGTATTTTTGAATTGCTGTGGCATGAAAAAGCCTTTTTCATTCGCTAACTCTTCAGCTTTGCGAATGGCACCTCCCATTCCTTCAGCTCCTGGCGTTAATACTAATTCTGCACCGTACGCACGTAACAGGTTGCGTCTCTCCATACTCATTGTGTCAGGCATGACCAGTAAAGCACGGTATCCTTTTGCGGCAGCTACCATCGCTAAACCAATACCGGTATTTCCACTCGTGGGCTCAACAATCGTATCCCCGGGTTTAATTGTACCTTCTTCTTCCCCTGCTTCAATCATCGCTAATGCGATACGATCCTTTACCGAGCTTCCCGGGTTCATATATTCTAATTTCAAGTAAACATCTGCACTATTTTCATCTACTAATCGATTCAGTTTTACCACTGGAGTCTGACCTATTAATTCCGAAATTGAATTGGCTACTCTCACCATTCATTCATCACTCCTAATTCCAAGTAAATTTGTTGGTTTTATTAAAATGTAACAATATTCAATAAATTTGTCAATTAAAAAGCATACACAATGTTCACCCCATACGACCCTCATTATGCTTGTCGGATGAGACCAAATTGCCTCTACTCTAGGTTATATGTATGCATATTTCATTTATCCTATGTTTCGTTAAAAAGTGTCACTCTATGTAAAAGAAGCTGGCCTTTAATTGGCCAGCCCCACTAGTTCTGTTTTCCGTAAAACCAGTCCACTTCAACCTCTTTCCAAAAGGACTCGGGCTGCAGTGGTGTTTCTACTTGCTCTAAAGCAATTTGTCTGCGAATTTGAGATTTTACATCTTTGAAAGAAAAATGTCTTTCTTTCAGGACATCGTCTACATAATAAATTACGTACTCTGAATCCTCTTGAATCGGTTTTGTCCATTCACCCGGCGAGAGAGACTCTATTTCTTTTGACGCCTCTGAAGATAGGAAATCTCCATCCAGAGGAACATACCCAATGTCTCCCCCTAAATGAGCACTTTGCTCATCACTTGAACGCTCCATAGCCAATGCTTCAAAGTCAGAACCAGCTTCGAGTTCTTCCAATGCTTGCTCTGCTTCTGATTGATCAGCCACCTTCAACTGCTTCAGCTTATACATTTTAGAAATAGAGTATAGATGCTCGTTTTGATTATAGAAGCTCTTCAACTCTTTTTCAGGTACTTGGACATCCTTCGTGAGGAGCTCCTCTAATAACAATTCAGATCTGATTTGAGTCTTAAGTGAATCTTCATCCTCTAGATTTTCTTCGTCGTACGCATTATAAACAGATTGTATGAAATAATATTCCTGCTCTACTTCTTTATCTGAGACGGAGATATCATATTTCTTCGCTAAATGGTCGATCACTTGTTGATTGATCAATGCCTTCAACTCTTCTTTGCCATGTTCTTGCTCAAGGGAATACAACCAGTCCTCCCTGGTAATTGACTCTCCGCCAACCGTCGCCACGACTTCGGGAGCTCCGCTTTCCCCCGAAGAGCGATTCCATACAAGTGTAATGATGTTAGTGACAAGTAGTACCCCTACCATAACCATGAGTACAGACCGTTTAATTCTCATTTCTCCCATTCTCCCTGAATCTGATTTACCGCTTCGTGTTTGCTTTCAGTTCTTCTAATTCTTCTTTAGAAAACACATACGTTTCATTACAGAAGTGACAGCTTGCTTCTGCACTTCCATCTTCATCAATCATTTCTTGAATTTCCTGCTCCCCTAAGCTGATGATGGCATTCGAAAAACGTTCTTTATTACACTGACATTTAAATGCCACAGGAAGCTTTTCAAGAACTTTGACTTCCCCTTTACCAAGGACCTCTTCTAATACCTCTTCAGGTGTGAGTCCTTTTTCAATTAATTTCGAGATCGGAGGGATTTTAGCCAGGCGTTCCTCAATCTTCGTAATCGTTTCATCATCCGTTCCGGGCATTAGCTGCAGGATAAACCCACCTGCTGCAAGGATTGAATTATCAGGGTTCACCAGCACACCTACACCAACAGAAGATGGTACTTGTTCTGAAGTGACGAAGTAATACGTGAAGTCCTCTCCAAGTTCTCCTGACACAATCGGAACCTGACCGGAGAAATGATCCCTCATGCCGATATCTTTTACAATCGATAACGTTCCGGCTGTACCAACTGCACGACGGACATCAAGTTTTCCTTGCTCGTTTAAATCAAAGTGTACATGCGGGTTGGTCACATAACCTCTGACCTCCCCTTTTGCATTACTATCTACAAGAATGGCGCCGATCGGGCCACCGCCCTCTACTTTGATCGTTAATTTATTTTCACCTTTTAGCATTGCCCCCATCATCACTCCGGCACTAATGCTTCTGCCTAATGCCGCTGATGCAGTCGGCCATGTTCCATGTCTTCTTTGTGCTTCTCCTACTGTATCCGTGCTTTTTACTGCATAAGCACGAACTTGACCATTATAGGCCAAGGCTTTTACTAAATAGTCGCTCATGGTTGAAGCTCCTTTCACTTTAGTTCATGTTTCTCTTGTAGATTAATTTTAATCCTTTTAATGTCAGGAAGGGATCTACGACGTCAATGCTGTTGGATTCTTTCGAAATCAATGTAGCTAATCCTCCCGTAGCAATGACTGTTGGTTCCTTCTTACTTTGTGCTTTCATTCTTTGAACGATACCCTCTACTTGTCCAACATAACCATAGAGAATACCCGCTTGCATAGCCGTTACGGTATTCTTGCCTATGATGTGCTCAGGACGGGCGATTTCTATCCTTGGCAATTTAGCAGCCTTGGAGTACAGGGCTTCTGTTGAAATGCCGATTCCAGGCGCGATCGCCCCACCCATATATTGTCTTTCCTCATTGATATAGCAATACGTCGTCGCTGTACCGAAGTCCACAATAATGAGAGGACCACCGTATTCGTGAATACCAGCGACAGCATTTACGATTCGATCAGCTCCGACTTCCCTTGGGTTTTCATACTTGATATTTAAACCTGTTTTGATACCAGGACCAACGACGAGCGGAGTAATATTAAAATACTTCTCACACATACGTTCCAAACTAAACATAATTGGAGGGACAACGGAGGAAATGATGATTCCGTCAATTTCGTCAAACGTCAGCTTCACATGCTCGAACAGATTCTTCACAAGCATCCCAAACTCATCTTCCGTTTTATGTCGATTCGTTTCAGCTCTCCAATGATATTTTAAATGGTCATTTTCATACACACCAAACACAATATTGGTATTCCCTACATCCATTACAAAAATCAATATCCTCACCTACTAAGCCAATTGTTTTCACACTGCCAACATCATACCATAATTTATTTATAATAGGTACAAAAGCGGAACCAGCGTGGTTAGGTCCATTTGTTTTGCGTAACTTCCAAAAAATTCATTTACCATAAGTGATAGCGCGAAAACTTTGACCGTTCCTTTCCGCTCCAGGCACTTGCTTTCCGCGGGGAGGAAGTCGAGCCTCCTCGGGCTTTGCCCTGCGGGGTCTCGACCTTTCCTCTATTTCCCGCAGGAGTCAAGTGCCTTCCGCTACAATCCACTAAAGGCCAGCGAAGAAAGCATAATGAATATCTTTCTTCGTCCACTTCTCCTTCTGAGGCTCTTTAAAGGGCATTATTTTCCTTTAAGAGCGACATATAAAACCTTTAAGGGTGGGGGTTCGAAAAATGAGCTTTGATGAAACAAGATTAATGGTTTGTTCAGAGATATCCAGCATAAATGGGAAGGAGGGGTGGGTTGGCATTGGGTGTCCTCGGCTATTCAACATTTCTTCCTATTCTGTGCTTGTCATTACGACTTCCTAATTATAGATAAACAAAAGAAGCCCTATTTAGATATGGTGGGCGTTTATTATCAAAATCAATTTGTTCAATGTTTAACGTTATTAAGGACCAGGCGACAAGCATAAGATTCAGTAATCAAAAAAAGGATGCACCCATAAATGGATGCATCCCTCAATATTATGTGCGATCTGAGTTAGAATCGTCTTCTTTTGAAGCCGTGTCTTCTTCGATCACGTTTTCTTCATTTTTCTTTTGGATATTTACTTTCACGTCACTATTTTCCTGGTCGGATTCATAGATACGTTCCGGTAACTTACCGTGATCCATTAAATGCTTGATTTGTGCCGCATCCAAAGTTTCGATGTCTAATAATGTTTTCGCAATGAGTTCAAGCTTGTCGCGATTTTCAGTAAGAATTCGCTTCGCTCTCTCATAGCTTTCTTTAATTAGACGCTGCATTTCCAAGTCGATTTCGTATGCGATGGCATCTGAATAGTTTTGCTCACTATTGATGTCGCGTCCCAAGAACACTTGACCACCTTGAGATTGACCGAACTGAAGTGGTCCAAGCTTATCACTCATACCATATTCAGTGACCATTTTACGAGCGATTCCAGTTGCACGTTGGAAGTCGTTGTGAGCACCGGTTGATACATCACCAAAGATGATTTCCTCTGCTACACGACCACCAAGTAAACCGGTAATCTTATCAAGAAGCTCAGGCTTCGTCATAAAGTAACGATCTTCTTTCGGAAGCATAACGGCATATCCGCCTGCTTGCCCACGAGGGACGATGGTCACCTTATGTACCATATCTGCTTCATCAAGGACTAATCCGATAACGGTGTGACCCGCTTCATGGAAAGCCACGATTTTACGTTCTTTTTCAGATATGACGCGGCTCTTCTTAGCAGGACCTGCAATGACGCGGTCTGTTGCTTCATCAATATCGCGCATATCGATTTTCTTCTTATCCTCACGGGCTGCTACAAGAGCTGCTTCGTTCAGAAGGTTTTCTAAGTCAGCTCCGGAGAAGCCTGGTGTCCTCATGGCAATCGCTTTTAAATCCACTGAATCATCAAGCGGTTTATTATGCGAATGAACTTTAAGAACTGCTTCACGTCCTCTAAGGTCAGGACGATCTACTGTAATTTGACGGTCGAAACGTCCCGGACGTAACAATGCTGGATCCAGGATGTCTGGTCTGTTTGTTGCAGCGACGATGATAATACCTTCGTTAGCGCCAAAACCATCCATTTCGACTAGTAACTGGTTAAGGGTTTGTTCACGCTCATCGTGACCTCCACCTAAACCTGCTCCACGTTGACGACCGACTGCATCAATCTCATCAATGAAAATGATACAAGGTGCATTCTTCTTTGCATTTTCGAATAAATCACGTACACGAGATGCACCGACACCGACAAACATTTCAACGAAGTCGGAACCACTGATTGAGAAGAAAGGAACTCCTGCTTCTCCAGCAACCGCTCGTGCAAGTAGGGTTTTACCTGTACCTGGAGGTCCTACCAGAAGGACACCCTTTGGAATACGGGCACCCACTTCAGAGAATTTGCGTGGATCCTTTAAGAATTCCACTACCTCTACAAGTTCCTGCTTCTCTTCATCTGCTCCCGCTACATCTTTAAAGCGAACTTTCTTCTTCTCTTCGCTGTATAGCTTTGCTTTACTTTTCCCAAAGTTCATGACACGGCTTCCGCCGCCTTGAGCCTGGTTAAGTAAGAAGAAGAACAGAATAAAGATAATGACAAATGGTATGATCGTTGTAAAGAAAGATACCCAGCCGCTTGTTTCTTTGGCTTGTAATACTTCCACATCAATTCCTTGCTCTGATGCTGCCGCATTGATCTTCTCCATTAACTTTCCATCTGTAGTAAGGACATAGGTTAAGAAGTACTCTCCTTCTTTAGCCCCTTCCATCTGTCCTTTTACTTCATAAACGCCCCTGCCAGGCTGAATTGAAAAAGAAGAAACGTCTCCGTCTTCAAGGTTATTAATAAACGTACTGTACTCGATATTTTTGGTTGGCTCGTTGTTGTTACTGAAATAACTCACCACACCTATAATCACTAAAAAGACCAGTAAATAGAATATGGTGTTTCGAAAGATCCGGTTCATCCCTTACCTCCTCCCACGGTAAACAAACTAAGTAAAATAGTATCATAGAAAATCATGGCATTACAACAAATTGCACTTACAAGATTCCTCTTTAGATTATACTTATTCTCCTGTTGTATACACTCTTGGTTTTAAAACTCCGATATACGGCAGATTACGGTATCTTTCAGCGTAATCAAGACCATATCCGACGACGAACTCGTCAGGGACAATGAAGCCCACGTAGTCCGCTTTGATATCGGCTTTACGTCCAGTCGGCTTGTCTAGCAAAGTGACGATGCTGATGGATTTCGCTTTACGATAACGGAATAGCTCCACCAGGTAGCTTAATGTCAGGCCACTGTCGATGATATCTTCAATGATCAGGATATCCCGACCTTCCACTTTCGTATCTAAATCTTTCACAATCTTTACTTCCCCTGAAGAGACAGTAGAGTTCCCGTAGCTGGATACATCCATGAAATCCATTTCCATATGCGTATCCATACGTTTACAAAGGTCGGCCATGAATGGCATTGCACCCTTTAAAACTCCAATTGCCAAAGGAAAACGGTCTTGATATTCCTCTGTTAATTGTGCACCTAATGCTTTAATCTTTTCTTGAAGTTCTTCTTCTGAAATTAACACTTTTTCAATATCTTGGTTTAACAATGTTCAACTGCCTCCTAGAAGATGATTGCTCTTAAATTGTAGTACTAAACTATTTTCTTGCTCTTCTCCCAAATCGTAATGAGACTTTTTCATTCCCGGAACCCAAAGTATGTGGTTATCTGCGTCCACTACAATCGGCCACTCGTCACGGAGGTGAACAGGAACTTTTTCGTCAATAAAGAGTGTCTTAAGCTTCTTTGAGCCTTCCAACCCCTTCACTTTCATTCGATCTCCGCTCTTTCTCGTACGCACATATAAAGGCAGGGTAACCTTGTCCGGATCAATATAGATCCTATCACCGGTACGATCCTCTGCTAACGAGGAAGAAAAATAAAGAAGGAACTGATATCCACCTTGAAGTTCAAGCGTTTTATTAACCTGTATCTCGTGACAATAAGGAGTGTCGGTTAACGCTAATTCCCCAAAATGAAAATAACATGTATGATACGCCCTTGTTACCTTAAGCCCTTTTGGTAAATCCAAGCTGGCATTAGGCGTTTTTCCTTTTAATATACCCAATACATCGTAAATATGTATAGACGATAAGGAAGATGGTCTAAGTTTGTAAAGATAGTTTAATATTAGATTAATCCCTCTCCTTTGTAAAGGCTGAGGCATTGCAAGAAAACCATCAATATGTAAAGAGGAGAAATCCTCAGTGTTATTCCATACCTTATTCAACTTATCCCTTGTTAATTCCTCTAAATATGCCTCATCTTCTGCCAACTCTTCACTAAATCGTTGAAATTGGAGATGAACATGAGGGTTCTCTTTTTTTAAAAAAGGAAGAACCTTTTTTCTGAACCGGTTCCTGGTGTAATCTTCCTTCAGATTACTGGGGTCTCTCCTCGGGTTTAGATCGTGCCTTTCACAATACTCCTCAATATGCTCCTTTGTAGCAGATAGAAACGGCCTTATGATCAAACCTGCAGCAATGGATCGTTTCAAGGGAATCCCGGCTCTGCCAGCACCTGATGCTCCTCTTGTCATCTTCATCAGGATGGTTTCTATTTGATCATCCCCATGATGGCCAAGTGCTAATTTCGTAGCAGACGCCTCTTCCATGATCTCCATCAAAAATGCATAGCGAATTTGACGGGCCATATCCTGCAAGCTTCCATTCGTCTGCTTGATCTCCATTGATACATCTACTCTTTCACCGTAAAAAGGAATGTTTCGCTTATTGCAGTATTCTTTGACGAACAAAAGTTCCTGATAGGATTCGTCTCCCCGGAACATATGATCAAGATGAGCCGCCATGACTTCTGCTTCCCACTCAGCTTTGTTCGAATCAAGAAAATGGAGCAGCGCTAAGGAATCAGGGCCTCCCGACACTGCCACCATAATACGATCTCCTTTTTCAATCAAACTATGGTCTTGAATAAACCTTTTAATCGTTTGCTCTAACATAACGCTTCCTCTTCCTAAAACCGTTTTCCCCATTGTATCAATACCTACTGAATTCTCACACTCTTACGCTACATCAATTCTCCATAGATATACAAAACATATAATAACGAAACAATCATCACCACGAGCACAGTCTCAAGAAAGTGGCTTGATTTTTTATTTCGGTGATTTTGATATCTGCTATGCGTAGCGGATGAATTTACATGAGGGCTCGTTGAAACAGGTCTACTGACTTTAGGCTTTGATTTGGGCTGCTGTACTGGCTGAGAGTGAGAAAGTCCATTCAGGAGGCTTATCCTCATATCACTGGCAGATTGAAATTTCCCTTCCAGGGCATCAAGGATCGATCCTTCAAACTTCTTCAATTGGTCTTTGGAACCGATCGCCTTCCTTAATTGTTGCATATTCCCGTTTCCTGACTTAGTGAAACGCCCCGGATAGGCTAGATTAATGAGGATCATCCCCACAGAGAAAAGATCATAAGAAGGTTCGGCTCTTCGCGATCCCCCGACCCAGTATCCCCTATCAAAAAACTCCGTAAACTCTTTGATTGCCCGGCCATTGATGGTCGTTCCCCCAACATCAATACAGCGAATTCGGTAAGGAGGGCCCGTGACGATCAAGTTTTCAGGTTTTAAATCCCCAAAGACCCATCCTTCCTTATGAATTCGCTCCAGGTCTGTCAGGAGCTGAGCAATGAGTACACCAGTCCAGGAAAACCCTTTTGATTGAACAAATGACAGCAAGTCAGTACCTTGAATATATTCCATCACGTAAAAATGTATTTTCTGTCCCTGGTACTCCCAATCATCCACAGCAAGAAGCTTTGGCCCAAGGGGAGCACCTTGGACCTTAGAAAAAGATTTTAATACATTCACTTCCGATGTAATGGATACATTGCTGTCACTCATCTTTAACGCCTGGTATCCTGAAGTACCTTGTACCAGGTAGACGATCCCGTTCGCACCATATCCTAATTCTTTTACAATGGTGTAGATCTGCTTATACCATTTTCCTCTTACAACTGTTCCAGGCGGGAAATTAAATGGTTTCTTCGAAGTATTGTTCATCATCGCCACGAGAGAGCAATCCCCTTAAAGAACGTTTTTTCTTAAAGTGGGTGATAGCTTCTGAGATCGCGGGACCTGTCGGAGTAATTCCGCCTGGAGACAATTTAGAGAATATACTCGTCAATGTTTCGAGTTTTGGTGTCCAATCCAGCAATTTTTCGACATCTTGTCGTTTCCCGGGAAATACAAAGACGGAAAATTTATTATCACCCATTCTGGCATTCAGGCTCAATGACAGGTCTAATAAGGCTTCCTTAACCGTGGGAAGCTTATGTTTCATACTTGCAGACGTATCGACAAGAATCAACACTTCCATGTCAACGGATTCTCCCAGTTCATCTACAACCTCCATGACCTCCCCGCGTTGTTCGGGAGGAAGCTCCTCCATGGATGCGGATTTACCGAGGATTTGCTTCAGCTCTTTATTCACTACCCCCTGCAAGGTTTGTGTCATCGCTTTACGCGTGACCATTTGTACGGTTTGAGAAAGCTGTTGTGCATATACAATCTGACTTACTCCACCCCCCGATAGAGCAATTCCTTCAATTTCCTGCATTCCATTATCATCTATCACATCATTATCCATGACCCCAATGACGTTCACTGAAATTCCCTGCTCCTTCGCAAGAGCCGCCATCGCAATCGGGTCTTCACCTTGATTTGAGCAACCATCCGTAATTAATAGAATTTGACGAAGTGTACCTGGCTTCATCAGACTCCCCTCCTCATTCTAAAGTTGTTACCATCTTCGCCGAATAAGGAGGGATTTATACTCTAGTTAACTATTTTTATAGGGTGAATATACGACCTAGGAAATTCTCTTTTTATCCTTCGTTTTTGATTTATGCACAGGGATAGACGACCATTTCGGTATATTATGTTTGATTTTTGACACCACAATGGTCATATCATCTTCTATTAAGCCGGAGCTCGACCTGATCACTTCCTCCATTAGAATATCAGCCACTTCTTGTGGTTCCTCCGTTTCCAACTCCTTTATTTTCCTCTTCATCCAGAGATCATAATTTTCTACATGTTTCGGGCCTTCAAAGGCACCATCACTCATCATAATGAGAAGGTCTCCTGCTTTTAACTGCTCAGACACGACATCCACATCGAAATCCTGCTGAAGCATCCCCATTGGTAAATTGCTTGCCTCTACCTTTATGATATTATCTCCCCGCTTAATGAAACTCGGGGTTGAACCAATTTTCAAGAACCTCGATGACGCATTCTGCAGATCGATCATGGCTAAATCCAATGTAGAGAAAATTTCATCATTCGTTCTGAGAGATAGAATCGAGTTGATGGATTTGATCGCTACCTGTTCTTCAATCCCGGATTCCAGTATTTTTTTCAAAAGCCTCAGGGTTTCATTACTTTCATAGTGAGCCCGTTCTCCATTCCCCATTCCGTCACTAATCGCAACAGCATATTTCCCCCTTCCTAATTCAATCATCGAGTAGCTGTCTCCCGATACCAGCCCTCCCCCTTTCGCTGCATGAGAAGCTCCGGTATCCACTACGAATTTCTTGGCAGATTGGAAGGTCACATGACATTGACCGTTCGGAAATTGAGCACACTCCTCCTTTTGAACAATGATATTTTCACCTAAAATATCCGATAACATCGGGGCAATCAGCTTTTCACCCTGTCCATGTCCCCCGCAATAAGGCATGGTCATATCTATATCAACATTCCCCTGTTCCAGGTTATAGATTTCTATGTTTTCAATCTCGATTCCAAACTCTCCGATACTCGATAAGATTTGTTCTTCCTGAATATGATGATTCTCCCTTTCTCTTTGAATTTCTTTCGCGAAGTTCCCCATCACCTCTGATACTCCAAGTAATTGATCGGCGACCAATTTTCTGCTTTCCTGGACCTGCTTCTTTAACTTCAGATTCGCTTGATAGAAGGTCAATTCCTGATATATTGTTTCTTTCAGCTTTTTCTCTCTCGTACAATGCTTCTCTACTTCTCTAGCAAGTTTTGGAGACAGGGGGACACGGCCCTGATCATACTCGGTCATCACATCTTTCATCAGATTATAGGTTTTATCAAAATTCCGGGCCCAGCATTGATCTTTCTTAAAACAGGTTTGACACGTTTTCTCTGTCACATTGCTTAAGAAATAATCGAACTCTTTATCCTCCTCCTCTTCAAATCGGTCTTCTATTTGTTGAAAACTATTGGACAAAGCTTGAAACACCGAGGAAAACTGCGTGACCCTGTTAGCGGTCACATCTCTCACCCTTCGCATGTATCCCTGTTGTTCCTGCTGATATTCGGCAGTTCCAGGAATATGCTTGGCAATTTTAGACGTTAAACTTTGAGGGGTTAAAAATAATAGTAAAATCGCTACCCCCGATTCATATAAGGTTTTCGTTATGACCGTATCTGTTTCTCCGTACATCCCCATTAATAAAGTAGCGATTAACAAACCGATTGCTGCTCCGAATTTCTTTCCTTCTTTCATAAGTCCGCCCAGAAGCCCCGAGAAAGCAAGCAAGCTCATTTGATAAAAGCTGGAAACGTTGGCTAAACTGAAAACAAGCCCAGTGACAACCCCTACTGTGGAGCCCACTGTAGCCCCTGCTATAAAGGAAAACAACAGCACTAAGTATCTTGATAACACATGTTCCACAGACAGATTATATACAGACCAACCGATCGTACCTGTCATAATAGATGCTAATAGAATGATCAGACTGACCACTTCTTCTGTTTTCAGCGATTTCCTTCTGCGCTGAACGGTTACAAGGGGCACACTTTGAATGAAAATATACGTTAACAGAAAGGCAAGGCTCGCTTCTATTAACGCCATTACTCCGTTGTACACCGTCAGTGTTTGTCCTTGCTGGATATAATCGAATGAAAGCTTTGCTGCCATGACTGTGAAGAAGACATAAAAAGCGACGACTCTCAAATTATTCTTATGATATTTCTGAGACAATCGAAAAGCTAATAGGAATATTACCGCACTGACGAACGTATAACTGATACTAGGAAGAGATAAGGTGAGAGCTCCTGCAAGCAATCCGATTAGTGCAATGGGAGATTTCTCTCTTCGAATAATGTAAACAGCGGCGAAGAACGGCAATGCAAACGGAGTTAAATGTGAAAGGATTAACGCTCTTCCCAATAAAAATCCGATAACGAATAAGGCGATTCCCTTTTCTACGAACAGCCACTCCAGTTTCGAATAAATAGACTTCATTCTTTTGGATAGTTCCACCCTAGTGTGTTCAATGTCCACGTTCTGAACAGGTTCTATGATCGACTGATCGGCTTTCCCCATGTATGAAACACTCCCCATTTCTTTTTTGTTAAGTATAAATGGTACAAGCTTAAAACTTTGTCAAAATGAGGGAATACATACCAAGAAAGTTTCGACGACTTTCTATGGATTCCGGTAAAATATTCAGAATATTCTCGAGGCATCCATTCTTCTTTTCTATTTTTTTCGTCCTAAACGCTTATGTGAGTATGCTTGAGGGAATTTTGACAAATTCTTTAATAGATTATATTGACAAGATAATTCTTTCTATGTATCATAGATTTTGTGCCTAAAGGTGCATAAATATGGCGGTGTAGCTCAGCTGGCTAGAGCGTACGGTTCATACCCGTGAGGTCGGGGGTTCGATCCCCTCCGCCGCTACCATATTTCAAGGCCCGTTGGTCAAGCGGTTAAGACACCGCCCTTTCACGGCGGTAACACGGGTTCGAATCCCGTACGGGTCATAGTAAAAAAAGACTATCATTTATGATAGTCTTTTTTTTTGGCTCTTTTCCCATGAAGAGGCGCATCAGGTTTATTCTGCAGACACCACTTCTTCTATTTGCTCCTGGTGATGTTTATCATGACCGATGAAGTCTTCAAAAAACTCTTCAAGAGTAAAGCTTTGATCTCCTACTGAGAACGAATGTTGTAAATCATTTTCAGATACGCTATTTACATAAGCTATAATCGATTCCCGTGTTTTAATACCCTCTTCAATCAAAGCTTCCTTGTTTACCACGTCATGCGCATATTGTGCAGCTTCTCCATTAAAACGTTGAAAATCCGGAAAAGGAGACAGCTGCGCACCTTCTGAAACCTTTGGGAGAATCTCTCCTAATGAATATTGGTCCCATTTGATCATGTGAGAAACATTTGCAGCAATCGACCACTTGCTTTCCTCCATCGGCTGAAACCACTCTTTATCATTGATCTTTTTCAATTCATTAAGCCACAGCTTAAACGATTCATGATGATCGATTATCTGTTCTTTTTTCATAACGGCGGCCTCCATAAAAGTAGTTAAGACTATTTTATTCGATAGGGGCCGGTCGTTTTCCTTTCTACACTACAAAAAAAACAGGCACACTCATCCTTATGAGTATGCCTGTTTTCCGTTCACAACCTGCTATATGATTTAATAGACAGCAAGTTAACCTTTTTTCGCCCCTCTTCCACCACGACGAGACTCAGTATTTTTCTTTAAAGATGATAGACGATCCTCACTGTCTTTCAAGAAACGTGCCATCTTTTGTTCGAAACTCTCTTTAGTGCGTGTATCGTTCTGTTTGTTATTATTACTACGCGGGCGTTGAGGACGCTGAGGGCGCTGCGGGCGTTGTGGTTGCTCTTTCGCTTTTCGGATGGACAAACCGATCTTTCCATCTTTCTCAACATTAATAACCTTAACTGTTACTTCGTCGCCAACTTTAAGGTGCTCGTTAATATCCTTAACATAGTTGTCTGCAACTTCACTAATGTGAACTAAACCTGTTGAACCTTCCGATAATTCCACGAACGCTCCAAAATTTGTAATACCTGTTACCTTACCCTGTAACTTGCTGCCTACTTCGATTGACATAAAAGAAATGCTCCTCCTTAAAATGATAAAAGATAAACCTTATTATATATTATAGCCAATTAAAAAAAAGGGTGTCAATAAGACACCTCTTCTTCTTTCTCTTTATCTGGTTCAGGTATGTTGAAAATAATTTCACCTTCATCTGATAAAAAGTAATCCCGGCGCGCCAATTTGGCTATATATTCATCGTCGTTAAGCTTCACAATCTCTTCTTCCAACGCGGTTTGCTTATCTTTTAGATGTTCTAACTTTTTTTCTAATTGTGCTTTTTCAGTACGTTTATCTTCTAAAACCTGGGCTCTGGAAATGAGAGTCGAAACTAAAAATCCACTAATTGCCAATACTAAAACTAAAAATACTGCTAATCGACGGACCAAACGCTTTTTTCTCTTAGAAGACGAATGATGCATATGCTCCTGATGACGAACATATTCATTTTCCATTGGTGTCACGTTTTTTCTCATTCCCAAACCTCCTTTACAATATGGAGTGGCAAAGCCTTAAGCCCTATTCTTTGTCTTTAGGTTTCTTTTTGAACTTTTCTACCACTCTATATACTTTTTTGATATATGCTTTAAAAATTCCTGCCACTTTATTATATAACTTCTCGACTCTTTTTGTAAGATTTTTCGGCAATAAATTCCAAATACCCTTTAATATCCACCATATTGGAGCCGTTACGAGCTTAGTCGCCCATTGTAACACTTTCCAGATCACCTTTAACAGGAATATTATGACGGATAAGAGCCCTTTTCCTACAGATAAAACCATGGTAATGAGAAGCACAATTATCCATTTTATCGGTGAATAAACTAATTTTTTCACCATTTTCACACCAAAATTATAAAGGGAGATAAAAAATAAGATCACCCGTTCCAAAAAGGCCAGATAAAGCTGCTTGATGAGGGCCTGATAACCAGCAAAGCCACAGAGCAAAGCGATGAAAATATAAAAACGGATCTCACCAAAATTGACGACAAATAAAATATAAAAAATCGACAGGGCTTGTAATACCCAAAACATAATATCGTTTAAGAATACAAGCCACCGTTTTCTTTCAGACCGGTTTAAGAACCGATTGTACGTGTCTAATGTCGCACCAAATAAAGCTCCCATTCCGATCATGGAGAGCATGGTGTAGAACTGGGTTGAGAGTGTCATCGAAACAGCTTGCTAAAGAAGCCTTTAGCCTTCTCCCCATTTTGTTCATCCAGGTAAACGAGATCAAACACCTTTCCTTTAATGGAGACGATGCCTTTATCCACGTCCAGATTTTTCATTTGTAGATTTTGACCTCTTACAGACAAAAATCCCATTACGGTTTCGAGTAGAAACTCTTCATTATCAAAGCTTTCCACCTGTTTAACACCCGTGATATCTAGAAGCTTGCGGCCCCTCATCATGACGTCATGTTCCTGAAAAGTCGTTTTATCTTTGTTTCCATCATAATATTGATTCATACCCATCCCTCACATTCCCATAGTACAAGCTTTGTAACTATGTTTATGTTTTCAGGGGAAAAATAGAACCAAAATAGAGCCTCTTACTATGTAATCCTTATTCCGTTTCTTCTTGAACCCTTTCTTCTGAAAGTACGGAATAAAGTCCACTCGCTTCTTCTTTTTTGGTTGTTTCAAGAAGCCTTTCTATCTTTACCCTCATAATCTTTTGACCAAACCTCACGCTTAATTCATCTCCGACCTTCACGTTAGAGCTCGCTTTTGCTTGCAGTCCATTCACTGTTATACGGCCCTGGTCGGCAATTTCTTTCGCCATCGTTCTTCTTTTAATCAATCTTGATACTTTTAAAAATTTATCTAATCTCATGGATACCATTATTCATTTCCCCTTATTCGATATTCATCTTTTTGGCTTCGTTCCAAAATTGGTCTAGCTCTTCTAAAGTGAAGTCCTCAAAGCTCTTTCCCGTCTTCAAAACCTGTTCCTCCACATAAGAAAAGCGGCGGTAAAATTTTGTATTCGTCATTGACAGGGCTTCCTCTGGAAATATCTTATAGAATCTGGCCACATTGATCAGCGCGAATAAAATGTCTCCAAATTCTTTTTTGATATGGTTTTCACTATTATTCTCGACCTCGTTCTCAAACTCCTTTAATTCTTCCCATACTTTTTCCCAGGCACCTTGTGGGTCTGGCCAATCAAATCCTACTTTTGCGGCTTTCTTCTGGTATTCGTATGCCTTCATGAGAGCCGGCATTCCTTTGGCAACGTTCTTAAGCATCGGTTCATGTTCAACCGGCTTTTCTTGCTTCTTGATTTCATCCCAGTTCGCTTTCACTTGTTCCGTATTTTCTACTTGAACCGAACCGAATACATGGGGATGCCTTCGGACCATTTTGGAAGCAAGACTTTCAATCACTTCCTCCATGGTGAACATTCCTTCATCCTCACCTATTTGGGCATGAAGCATGACCTGGAGCAGGACATCCCCCAGCTCTTCAATCATATGTTCAATATCATCTTCCTCAATGGCTTCCAGTAACTCGTACGTTTCTTCGAGTAAATACTTCTTGAGGGAATGATGCGTTTGCTCTTTATCCCAAGGACACCCATTCGGTCCCCTTAGTGTCGAGATGATTCCTCTTAATGTTGCATATTGTTTATAAGTGGATGCCATTTCTTTCACAGCCGGGACATACAAGCTTGTTAAATTGCTGAGGTGGGCGACACGATCAAGTTCAACCAGTGGGATTCTATCCACCTTCTCTTCCTTGCTTCCAGCCGCTGTGACAAGCATGACCTCATAATCGTATGGATAGAGCTCCATCAGGGTAATCTTCACCTCAGAAGCGATAAAGGCATCATACACCTGTCCGATGATAAGCTGTTGATTCATATGAATGTCGTGAAGCTTTAAGCTCGTACCGTCCAACAGCTGAAAGCCATCGATCGGGTCCGCTCCGACAGAAGCGAACAGAGCATCAATAAAGCTTTGCCCCCCGCCGATCGACACCTGTATCTTTCCTTCTTCATGAAGGTCCAGAAGCATTTGAACAGCCTTTTCAGCGACTAATGGATGACCCGGAACGGCGTAGATAATTGAATGCTTTTCTGATTCCGAAATCAGCTCATGTACAATTTCTTCATACACTTGGTCAAACTTATCATGCTTTTCATATACAGAATCGAAGGATTGAAACTCTACTCCTTCTGCCATTAAATCCTTTACGACTGGATGCTCCTTCGTACGTAAGTATAGATGTGAGCTACTCTTTAGTAATCGGTACACTCCTAACGGGAGCTGTTCGATGTCTCCTGCACCTAAACCCACAATTGTTATTGTATGCATATTGATCTCCTCGCTACTTTTTATTCATTGGTTGTATGATATTCATGATCCTTACCCACTTACTACCAAACGGCAAGAAACCCATTTCTTCCCTTGAGAGGACTTTTCCTCTTAAAAAAACAATCACAAAGATAATGGCACCGATACAAGCTCCTCCTAAAGAAAAAAGGACGGAAAGCTCTCGTTCAGGCATTCCTTTGTCTAAAAGTGTATCATACATCTGCAGGAATACCTGTAACACGATGGTCATGGCTGCTCCGCTCAGCACTAAGGTTCTATAGAAAGAAAAGGGAAAGAACCGGATAGGAAATAATCTCCTTAGCTTCAAGATCATCATACCGGTAATAACAGCTAAAGAACCGACCGTCGAGATGGATGCTCCCATAATACCCATGAGTGGAATGAGATAGGCGTTCCCGAGATATTTTAAGAGTATACCTATCAAAATACAGAATGCCGGGTAATAAATCTTACCTATTCCTTGGAAAATGCCTGAAAACGTAAGAATAAGACAGCTAAAGAAAATGGAAAGACAGAAAACGGCGATTACCTTTGAGCCCAATGCATTTTCGAATAACATCGTATTGGTAGGTACCATGATATTGATGATTCCCAATGTAGCTGCAAATCCGATGGTAATGCTGATTTTAAGGGATAACTGACTGTACTCCCTTATCAAATTTTCTTTCTTTTTCAAGTAGGCACTTGTCACCAATGGAACGATGGTAAGGGAAATGGAGGTAGCCACTACTGTCCCCAGCTGGACAAAGGGCTGACCCCGGTCATAAATCCCCTTCCACGTTTTTCCTGACTCTGCTTCCATTCCAGATGAGGTCAGGAGAGAATACACATTCAAGGAATCAACAAACTGAAGAAGGACCAGAAGCATGGCACTTACACAAATGGCTGTTCCGTTCATTAATAACCGTGACCAAATGTGTAAATAATCAGGAGACAACCTCAGGGATTTGAGTGAAAAAAGCTTTTCTCTGCGTGCAGTCACTATGAGAAGTAAAACCAACAACCCTCCCAGTCCACCGGTTATAGAACCGAATAGCGCTCCGTTTCCCGCAATATACAGAGAATATCCTTGAGAAACTAAAATTGTAGAAAATATAAGTATCGTCGCCACTCTTACCATTTGCTCCGTCACCTGTGAAACAGCGGTGGGCACCATATCTTCCTTCCCTTGATAGTAACCCCTCAGAACAGAAAGGGGAGCTAACAACAGGAAAGATAAAGAAATGACTTGAATCAACGGTTTAAGGAATGGATCCCCCATCCAACGGGAAATCACGCCTGCTCCAAAGTACACGATAAGAAACCAGCTTAATCCAACGAGACATAGGAACATGAAGGAGGTGACGGCTACATTCTTCGCTCCTTCTTCATCTTCATTTTCTATTTTCTCGGCTACTAACTTCGAGATGATCACAGGAAATCCGTAGGTGGATAATGCAATGGCAATTCCGTAAAAAGGATACACCTGCTGATAGATATAAAATCCAATATCTCCAACAATATTTTGAAACGGCACCCGATAGACTGCACTTAATATCTTCGTCACTAGTGCAGCAACCGTTAATACCATTGCCCCTTTCAAAAATTGATTGGAAGAGTACTTCTTACTCAACCAGTTTCCCTGCCTTTCTGTACCACTTTTTTCAATGCTCTTTGAGTCTGTTCAGGCAGAGAAAAAATCGTTTATGTACTGGTCATTTTACCATAAAGAAAGGTCTGTTTTCTCTCTGCAGCAGGCCAAAAATAAAAAAGAAGAGCGGCTAAGTGCCGCTCTTAAAAATTATTGCTCCATTTGTCTAGCTAAAAAGCCAGCTGCCGTTTCTACTGCCTTTTGTTCCACTTCGCCTACTGTACGCTCCTTCGAGAAGATCGCAACGGCGCCAATCGGGTCACCATTTGCGACTATCGGGGCTATCGTATAGGAAGCAAGTTCCTCACCGTGTCCATCGACAAGCTCAGCTTGTCCTTGTTGAGTGTGTAACAGAGACGTACGGTCATCCATAACTTTCTCAACCAGTTCACTGATGTTCTTATTTAAATATTCTTTCTTTGAAGCGCCTGAGATCGCAATTACAGCATCTCGATCACAAATTAACACAGCGCTTCCAAGGCTGTCGTATAATGCTTCGCCGTATTCCTTAGCAAAGTCACCAAGTTCACTGATTGGGGAGTATTTCTTTAAGATGACTTCCCCGTCACGATCGACGAAGATTTCAAGGGGATCTCCCTCGCGGATCCTTAATGTTCTACGAATTTCTTTCGGAATGACGACACGCCCTAAATCATCAATACGACGAACAATACCAGTTGCTTTCATCTATAGTTGCCTCACTTTCATCAGATGATTTTATTTGGCAATGTACCAACTTGTTATTGAATACTTTACCATTGTTGAGTTTAGTATCTTACAACTTAGAAGTTCTATACACATTCAGTTATTTTTTCTGTAATTTCACTAAAATTCTAATGCAGATATCTTTTTCCATTCTTGGCAGCTGCATAAATACTAATACCCTTATCATAGTAAAGTAAAACAAACAGCGCGTTTACATTTTGGTTACAGTATTATAACGAAGGTAAGAATTTCCGTATTTCATCTGATGAAAGCATATGAAGTTTTTATCATTATCAGGCGTTTTCTTCTACTTTTAACGCTTCATCTAAATGCTTAATGATGTCATAAGCCATATTAAACCACTTGGATGATTCCAGGCGTGAGGTATTAATCGATATTTTAAGCTTAGATCCTTCCATTCCGAGGCCCACAGCCCGGCCGTGTTTGTTGCATAAGTTAAAGACCTTGGATCCGTCGATCTGCGCCGTTCCTTCCAGCGACATAAAGATGTTCACTGATTTCTTGTCCTGCTTAATGGATTCAAGCTTTGTATTTTTGGCGTATATTTTCATTTCAGAGATTAAGAATAGATAGCCTACTTCCTCTGGATATTCCCCGAAGCGGTCAAGGATTTCTTCTTCCAGCTCTTCGATTTCAGGAAGCGAAGAGAGAGAGCGGAATCGTTTATACATTTCGATCTTTTGATGACCATCTTTAATATAGTCATCCGGAATATAGGCATCGATTTCGATATCCACTTCAAAGCTTGACTCCGGCTGTTTCGGAAGATCTCCTTTGCGCTCTTCGATGGCTTCTTTCAGCATTTGAGAGTACAAGTCAAATCCGACTGAATCAATAAAGCCGTGCTGCTGTGCTCCCAGAAGATTACCTGCACCACGGATCGTCAGGTCACGCATGGCAATCTTGAATCCTGAACCGAGCTCAGTAAATTCTTTTATCGCTTGCAATCGTTTTTCGGCGACTTCCGTCAGCACCTTATCTTTACGATAGGTGAAATAGGCATAGGCCACCCTGTTCGAGCGTCCAACCCTTCCTCTTAATTGATAGAGTTGAGATAAGCCCATCCGATCGGCATCAAAGACAATCAATGTGTTCACGTTCGGTATATCCACACCTGTCTCAATGATCGTCGTAGTGACCAGTACATCATACTCACCAGCAAGGAAGCTTAAGATCACGGCTTCGAGCTCGTTTTCACTCATTTGTCCGTGTGCATAGGCAATTCTCGCATCCGGCACAAGCATGGAAATTTCGTCCGCTTTTCTTTCAATATCCTCTACTCGATTGTATAGGAAATACACCTGACCGTTCCTGGCCATTTCTCTTTCAATGGCTTCTTTGATCAAAGCACCATTGTATTCCATTACATATGTTTGAACCGGGAATCGATTCTCCGGCGGTGTTTCAATGACAGATAGATCCCTTACTCCAAGCATCGACATATGGAGAGTCCGTGGAATCGGTGTAGCCGTTAAGGTCAACACATCAATATTCGTTTTTAATTGTTTGATTTTTTCTTTGTGAGTGACTCCAAATCGCTGTTCCTCATCGATGATCAATAATCCGATGTCCCTGTATTGAATGTCTTTGGAAAGAAGGCGGTGAGTCCCCACTACGATATCCACGGTTCCGTTCTTAAGACCCTTCGTCGTTTCCTGCTGCTGCTTTCGTGTTCTGAAACGACTTAATAATCCGATTTCAACGGGGAAGTCCTGAAAACGTTCCTTGATTGTTTCATAATGCTGCTGAGCAAGGATGGTGGTCGGCACGAGAATAGCGACCTGCTTTCCATCGGCAATGGCTTTGAAGGCTGCCCGAATGGCCACTTCTGTTTTTCCATAACCTACGTCTCCACATAATAACCGGTCCATCGGCCGTTCTCTTTCCATATCCTGCTTAATTTCACTTACAGATCGCAGCTGGTCATCGGTTTCTTCGTATGGAAACACCATTTCAAACTCTCTTTGCATGTCACCATCGGGGGAAAATGCATAGCCTTTTGCCGCTTCCCTTTCAGCATAGAGCTTAATGAGATCATCTGCTATATCCTGAACAGAGGATTGAACCTTCGACTTGACCTTCTTCCATTCACTTCCGCCCAGCTTATAAAGCTTTGGATCCTTATTCTCTGAAGCGACGTATTTTTGGACAAGTTCAATTTGATCAACCGGAACATAGAGCTTGTCATTTCCCTGATATTTCACATGGAGATAGTCTTTGTGAACACCATTGATCTCCAAGGTTTCAATCCCAAGGAATTTACCTATTCCGTGATTCACATGAACCACATGGTCCCCCACTTTCAGCTCAGAATAGCTTTTGATTCTCTCAGCGTTTGAAAGCTTTTGCCTTCTGGGCTTCTTTTGGGTTTTCTTATTGAATAGTTCCTCTTCTGTAATAACGGCAAGTTTCTGAAGGGGAAGTTCAAATCCGTTCGTCAGGCTGCCGTTGATCATTTGGATCGTGCCCGGCAGCAGCTTATCCCCATCTTCCACAAAGGCGATTTCAATTTTATAATCGTCCAGTACCCTTTGAAGCTTCTTTACCCGTTCTTCATCCGGTCCCAGTAAAACAACGGTATATTTTCCTTTTTTCCAGCGGTCCAATTCTGCTTTTAAAACATTCATCTGCCCATGGAAATTCTGCATAGGCTTTGTAGAAACATTAAAGATATTCTGCGGGCTAGTACTGGGAATATGACGCAGGAAAAGAGAAAAGTACACCTTTGGCAGCTTCGTGTTATTAATCAACCCAGAAAACGCATGGGATACAGGTACATCATGGATGATCTGTCCTTCTTGCAGCAACGAGGTATACCACTCTGCTTCCTCTTTCTCAATGGACTCACTCATTTCCTGTACACGACTGAATTCGTCAAAGAAAATGACTCCGTCTTCAGGTAAATAATCTAGCAAACTACTAGGATGGTCATACGCCAGGGACAAGTACTTGAAAATTTGCTCAGGAACTTGTCCGTTTTCAAGCTGATCAACCTCATGACCTATGTACTCAGTCATCTTTTCCTTTACAGCTGCAGCTTTCACCTTCTTTAAACTGGCTGAAAGTCCAGCTTCAATTTCGCGGATGAGCCTTTCGATGTTCTCATAGCTCAATAAGACCTCTGTGGCTGGTCCTATTTCCATAGCGTTAAGTTTATCAATCGAACGCTGGTCCTCAACTGAAAAAATGCGAATAGAATCAATTTCGGTATCGAATAATTCGATACGGACAGGATTCTGGGACGTTAATGGGAATATATCAACGATTCCCCCGCGAAGGCTGAATTCACCAGGTGTATTGACCATTCCCGTCCTCTGATAGCCCATTTGAACCAATTGATTTAATACTTCATCCAGATCGATATCTTCTCCCGTTTTAAAACGGATTTGATTCGTTTCCCACATGGATTTCGGAGGAAGGATCTTTCTTAATCCTGCGACTGGAACGATATATACACCCGAATGATTCTGAGAAAGCTTATTCAACACTTCGATACGTTGAGCTCTCAGTTCCGGACTAGCCACACTTAATTCGGCTGCGATTAACTCATTAGCAGAATATAAATATACTTCATCCTCGGATAGAAACTGAATGAGATCGTCATAGACTTTCTGGGCTTGAAACAAATTATGCGTGACCACTATGGTGGATTTATTCGTTTGTAAATAGACATCCGCTATATAAGCTGTTCGGGATGAGCCGGACAATCCTGCGACAAGCTGTTCCGATAATTGCTCCTCCACTCCAGCGATGATGGACTGAATTTCTTCACTTTGGTGAACCTGTTTTAAAATACCTTTCAAGTGTACGCTCCTCCCCTTTGGATCTTTCTATATAATCTCAACTGTAAACAGAAAAATGCTTTGGTTCTCCACCAAAGCGTTCTTACTGAATGATATGATCTAATTGATGATAGTCAGGGTTTTTCTCCAGACTCTCCTGACAATCTTCACAGATGGTCTTCACTTGGATATCTCCGTTGTCCTGATACTGAACCATGTGTAACCGTTCTTCATCTGACAGCGTATGAATCCCGAGCTGCTCTGAATGGACAGATACGTTTGAAAGTGTTCCAACATTTGTACCACAATGTCGACACTGATAATGGATCGCCATACCATTTCCCTCCATACACATTTATACATTTAGTATGAACCTGTTAGAGGGGAGTTATTCACTCTTCACAGGAATGATGGAAGGTCACCAAGATTTTCAGTCCTCGAAATGTAGTATATGAATTCGTTAGTTGAATTTATTCATCACTTCAAGGAAAGGTTTATCAAACCATGTTTCACATGCTTCCACACTAGCAGAGATGACTTTATCCAACTCTCCTTGATCTTCCTTACTAAACCTTCCAAGAACATAATCCGGGACACTCATACCGTTTACAGGCCGATCAATTCCTATTCTAAGGCGATTGAAGTTTTGAGAGCCCAAATGAGCGATGGTTGATTTTATTCCATTATGCCCGCCGGCACTTCCCTTTTGCCTCAACCTTATCTTTCCTACAGGTAAATCCAAATCATCATAAATAACAAGCAAATCTTCATCTTCAATATTAAAATAATCCATTAGCGGAACAATGCTTTCCCCAGACAAATTCATATAGGTAAGCGGCTTTAATAAAACGATTTTTTCCCCTTTATAATGGTAGGTCCCATATACCCCTTTGAACTTTGACTGATTCAATGAAACTCCCAGTCGATCTGCTAAAGCATCTATAATAACAAACCCGATATTATGACGTGTCTTCTCATATTGTGATCCCGGGTTTCCTAGTCCAACGATTAATTTCATGTCTAACACCTCTTCTGACCTTATACCTCTAGAATAACGTAAAAAGCGCAACCTGCAAAAGGTTACGCCAAAAAATATTGATTTTTATTCTTCCTTTGATTCACTTTCTTCACTGGCCTCTGATTCTCTTCCTTCTTCATTCTCAGGGGTACCAGCTTCCTGCTCTTCACCGCTATCAATTTCTTCTTCCTGTCGTGGTGCAAGAATGGAAGCAATTGTACGGTCGTCCTCTTCATTAAGAGTGACACTGTATTTGTCACGGATATCACCGATCGTTACCGTTTCTCCAACTTGAAGTTCTGCAATATCAACTTCGATTGATTCCGGTATATCTTTAGGTTTAGCTGTTACAGAAACCTCATGCAGGGGCTGCTGTAGTACTCCGCCGTCCTTCACTCCTGCCGCTTCTCCTACAAGCTCAATACGAACATCCGCATCGATTTCCTGTGACATATTAACGGCAAGGAAATCTACGTGAGTAACGGCATCCTTCAAGTGGTCCTGCTGATAGTCACTTAAAATGACATTTTGTTTATTACCATCTACATTCAAGGAAATAATTCCGTTTCTTCCTACTTCACGAATCGTTTTAATAAACGTAATGGCATCTACCATAATTGGTGTATTATCTGCTTTGTAGCCGTACACGACTCCAGGGATATTCCCTTCGTGTCTCAGCTTTGTTAATGATGAGCGTTTAAAATCTTTTCTGGTATTTGCTTTTAATTCAGTTGCCATGTCTAATCCAACACCTTCCCTAATCTGTTATGTTAGTTAAAGTTCTATATATAGTAATTACCCTAATGTGATTTGAAATAAACATAGAAAAATCAATTTATGACGGGAAGGGTGCTTATGGAAGGTTGTCAGATAGCTGTTTTAGAAGAAGGCCCTTTTTATACAGATTGTTGCTTTTTAACATAAGGTCTGCTTGAGCTCTGTCAATTAGTATGTGGAAGATGGTGAGGGGAACTGCTCCGCTTTCCGCGGACGTTCGGCCGAGCCTCCTCAGCTTCGCTTCCGGGGTCTCGGCACGTCCGTACTTCCGCAGGAGTCTACGCAGTTCCCCTCACCATCTTTAAGAGATTTTTCGTTACAGAGCTTAAGGTGTGCGAGAAAAACAATGTAACTAGAAAACAGAATGCTTCTTTCTCAAAAGGAGATCTATCTTTACTCACTTGATATGAGGTTGCTTTCTAAAAGTCTTGTTTTTCTCTCATTCTAATGAGGATTTATGCTCAGAAAGTTGATTGGAGCGGAAGGATGTTCGACTCCTGCGGGAATAGCGGGAAAGTTGAGACCCCACAGGGCAAAGCCCGAGGAGGCTCAACTCACGCCCCGCGGAAAGCGAGCATCCTGTAGCGGAAATCAACTACTACATTCTTCCTTAAGATAACCACAAACTTTGCGAAAAGAGTCTAAACGAAGAATAACAGAAAAGCCTGCCCTAAATAAGGACAGGCTCTTCTTGATATGCACAAACTACATATATTAATTCTTAATCAAACAGCGTGCTGACAGATTGTTGTTCGTAGACACGGATGATGGCTTCACTGATTAGTGGAGCAACTGACAGCGACTTCACTTTACTGATCATTTTCTCTTCACCTAATGGAATAGAGTTCGTTACAACCAGCTCTTTAATATTTGAATTTTCGATTCGCTCAATCGCAGGTCCAGAAAGAACCGGATGCGTACAGCACGCGAATACTTCTTTCGCACCGTTTTCCACCAAGGCATTGGCTGCAAGCGTGATCGTACCGGCAGTATCAATGATATCATCGATCAAGATGGCGATTTTACCATCAATATTACCAACGATGTTCATGACCTCCGCAACGTTCGGTTTAGGACGGCGTTTATCAATGATGGCAATCGGCGCTTTCAGGCGTTCCGCCAGCTTACGGGCTCTTGTCACTCCTCCGTGGTCCGGAGATACAATGACAAGGTCTTCGTTATTGAATCCTCTTTCTTCAAAGTAATCCGCTAAGATAGGAACACCCATCAGGTGATCGATCAGGATATCAAAGAAGCCTTGAATCTGAGGAGCATGCAGGTCCAGTGTGATTACGCGGGTAGCACCGGCTGTTTCCAACAGGTTTGCCACTAATTTAGCCGTGATAGGCTCACGTGCTCTCGCTTTACGGTCCTGACGGGCATAACCATAATAAGGCATAACAATGTTAATCGTTTTAGCAGAAGCACGTTTCAACGCATCTACCATAATAAGAAGCTCCATCAGGTTTTCGTTTACAGGCTGACAAGTAGACTGAATGACGAATACATCACAACCACGGATACTTTCTTCAATGTTAATCTGGATTTCACCGTCACTAAAACGCTTAACAGAAGATTTCCCTAATTCAACTCCTACTTCATCCGCAATTTCCTTTGCAAGATGGTAGTTTGAATTAAGGGAGAAAATTTTTAATTTGGAATTAATATAAGAGTTTGGCATTGTGGACCTCCAATTATTTCTTATGATTTAGATTTTGTACGTAATTTTCTTTATTTACCTGGCGAGCTCTTGCAATCGAAAGAGACTCTCCTGGAACATCCTCAGTAATCGTAGAACCAGCAGCAATGTATGCACCTTTTCCTACTTTAACAGGCGCGACCAGATTTGAATTACAGCCTACAAATACACCATCTTCAATCTTTGTCATGTGCTTATTCTTTCCATCATAGTTCACCGTGATCGATCCACATCCAATGTTGACGTCACTTCCAACCTCTGCATCTCCAATGTAGCTTAAGTGGGATGCTTTACTTGCTTTACCGAAAGAAGCCTTCTTAATTTCAACGAAGTTACCAATCTTAACTTCATCTTCAATGGTAGAAGCCGGACGAATGTGAGCAAATGGCCCAATATGAACATCCGAACCGATCGAGCTGTCATGAGCAACAGATTGCTTCACAACTGTTCGGTCACCGATCTGACAATCCTTCACCTCAGAATTTGGTCCGATCATAGCATCTTCACCAATTGAAGTGTCGCCCTTAAGAACCGTACCTGGAAGGATAACCGTATCTCGGCCAATCGTCACATCGGCATCAATATACGTATTGTTTGGATCCTTTATCGTAACACCATTACGCATATGGTATTCATTGATGCGCTTTTTCATCGTAATCTCTGCTTGAGAAAGTGCGACACGGTCGTTCACACCCAATGTCTCATCAAAGTCACTTGTTTGGTACGCACTTACGATTTCACCTTCAGTCTGAAGAATCTCAATCACATCAGGTAAGTAATACTCGCCTTGTACGTTATCATTCGAAACCTTTTTCAGGGCATCGAATAACGCTTTATTATCGAAACAATATGTTCCGGTATTAATTTCTTTCACGCTTAGCTCTTCATCAGTTGCATCCTTATGTTCAACAATGCGTTCCACCAAGCCTTCCTGGTTACGGATGATCCGTCCGTATCCATCAGGAGATTCAGTGTGACCAGTCAAGATAGTCGCTTTCGCACCCTGTCCTTCATGATGCTTCACTAACGCTTCCATCGTTTCTCCTTTAATGAGCGGTGTATCACCACATACCACTAAAGTAGTACCTTCTAAATCAGCTAACACATCTTCAGACTGCATAACAGCATGAGCGGTACCTAATTGCTCAGCCTGAAGGGCAAAATCACTCTTGCCTTCTAAATGCGACTTCACAAGCTCAGCACCGTGACCGATGATTGTGACAGTCTTTTCTATATGAAGAGTTGAAATTTGGTCGACCACATGTTCCACCATCGGCTTGCCACACACAGGATGAAGAACTTTGTATAGCTTCGACTTCATTCTCGTACCTTGCCCGGCAGCTAATATAACGGCATATCGATTTGTCATTTTTGGTCCTCCAATAACCTTTTTATCCATAACGAATATATCCTAAAAACATTATCATTTCAAGGATTCATATAAAAGTACATATATTTGTCATTAGAAAAGCGGAGGCGGCTTGATCAGGCCCGACAAGCATAAGATGAATTGACCGGAAAGGCGCCCTTTGCCTTTTTGGTCGATTTATCTTATGACCTCGAGGGGCTAGCCGCCGGAGCTGGACACATAGAAAAGCGGAGGCGGCTTGGTTAGAGGCGACAAGCATAAGGCGAATCCGCACAAAAGGCGCTCTTTGCCTTAGTCAAACATCTCTGCAAAATTTTTTACCTTAGGATGCAAAAAAATATTAATTATAGGTTTCATCTCTATTAAAATAGGGGTATACAAAAAACGTAAGAACCGCTACTTTTAAATGACAGGCTCTGAAGACAAAAAAAAGAGCCTTACAAAAGTAGGCTCTTGATGCTATAGATCTAATTAGGAAGCCCCAGCTTCTTCTAACTCAACTTCTTCTAGCTCACCTAGACGGTGATACTCAGCTAAAACGGCATCTTGGATCTTGCCGCGAGTACCTGAATTAATTGGGTGAGCAATATCACGAAATTCCCCATCTGGAGTCCGCTTGCTTGGCATCGCTACAAATAAGCCGTTGTTCCCATCAATAACGCGAATGTCATGAACAACAAATTCATTATCCAGCGTAATAGATGCGATAGCTCTCATGCGACCATCGGTGTTTACTCGGCGTAATCTTACGTCTGTTACTTCCATTCTGTTCACCACCTTTTTCCCTAGATGAAATCTACTCTATGTATTCAACGAATTATTTAGATATTCCTTCTTAAATTGTAAAATTTTTTGAAAAGTTTTATTTTTTATATCCAGTCATCTATTTCATTTGAACTACACTTCCTTTTTGACACAAAAAAACACCCGTGAATTTTACTTCACGAGTGCGATTACTTCGATCTCAACTAAGGCATCTTTAGGTAAGCGGGCTACCTCTACACAAGAACGAGCCGGCTTGTGATTACTAAAATATTCCCCATACACTTCATTGATCGTACCAAATTCATTCATATCCTTAATAAACACAGTTGCTTTCACCACTGTTTCTAATGATGCTCCAGCTTCCGATAGTACGGCTTGAAGATTACGGAACACCTGATGCGTCTGTTCCGCTACATCCCCTTCCATCATAGTACCTTCTGCCGTCAGAGGGATTTGACCCGAACTGTAAAATAAATTATTTACGACAATCCCCTGTGAGTATGGACCAATTGCTGCTGGTGCTTGTTTAGTAGAAACTACACGCATATTAAATGCCTCCCCTTATGGTAGAAATGTTAAATTTGATTGAAAATAATTTCCTTCTGTCAACGAAATCTGTTTATCTTTTTCATTCACGTCAGACAATTTTAACAATGAAACATAATCATCCACTAGTCGACCATCGATACTATTGGATTCAACTAAAACACCTATTCCGGATAAAGTAGCCGAGAACTCTTCCAATAAGTTCTTCATACCGTTGATGGTTCCCCCTGCCTTCATGAAGTCATCGACAACCAATACTTTAGACCCTTCCTTCAAACTTCTCTTGGAAAGAACCATGGATTGGATTCTCTTCGATGAGCCGGAGACATAATTAATGCTCACAGTCGAGCCCTCTGTTACGCGGCTATCCCGCCTTACAATGACGACTGGAACATTTAAGTAAGAGGCAATTGCATTTGCAATCGGTATCCCTTTTGTCGCTACTGTCATGATGACATCAATATCTTTCTCAGCGAAAGCAGACGCCAGTAATTTCCCTACACTTTTCATAAGCTGAGGGTTACCCAGCAGGTCGGTCATGTATAGGTATCCGCCTGGTAATAAACGATCTGAGCTTTCCAGATGAACACAAAGCTCATCTATCATTTCTTTCGCTTCCTGACTGTTTACCTTTGGAACATATTTCACTCCACCGGCTGCCCCGGGAACTGTTTGAACAGTCCCCACGCCCCGTCCTTCAAATGTTTCCTTTACTATCGTCAAGTCCTCACTGATGGAAGACTTTGCAGAACCATACCGTTCAGAGAAAAAAGTTAAAGGAACAAGTTGGTGGGGGCGTTCTAATAAATAATGCGTCATATCAATTAATCGTTCACTACGCTTAAACTTCACCAAAGAAACCTCCTAAATCCGAATATTATAATGTAAATATATCATTAATATACGGATTTCGGCAAGAGCTCTTAATCTCCCAGCATGCGCACAGCGAACACTTGATCACAAAAACCTCTTAAACCATTATAGATTCGATGAAGTCTTGATTCATATTGCACTAATCCATATACCGTCGGTCCACTTCCGCTCATTAGCACAGCATCGGCACCAAAACGCTCCATTTGGTCCTTGATTTGAGCCACTTCAGGGTGCATATCCAATGTGACCGATTCAAGTACATTCCCAAGATTGGAGCATATATCATGATAATTTCCTTGTTTTAAAGCTGAAACCATGGCGTTCGTATTCGGATGTGTAATGTTTTTCAAATCCAAATTTTTATAAACATCTGCTGTCGAAACCCCTATTGTTGGTTTTGCTAATATGACCCAGCAATTAGGCGGGGGTGGAAGATGTTTGATCTTCTCTCCTCTTCCTGATGCTAGAGCCGTACCCCCGTAAACACAGAAAGATACATCTGAACCAATTTCGGAACCAAGCTTTGCCAGCTCATCCATGCTGAGACCTAAATCCCATAATCGATTTAACCCTTTTAAGGTTGCTGCCGCGTCACTGCTCCCGCCTGCTAACCCTGCTGCTACAGGTATCACTTTATCAATGGAGATCGCTACCCCTTTTTTGATATTCAACCTCGTCTTTAAAAGCTGGGCAGCCTGATAGGCAAGATTTCTTCCATCGTCCGGCACAAATCGATTATGCGAGAGAATCTTAATCGTATCATCAGAAAGATTCGTAAGCTCAATTCTATCTGCTAAATCAATCGTAGTCATAACCATCTCAACTTCATGGTAACCATCTGAACGTTTATGTAAAACATCAAGTGATAGGTTAATTTTTGCCGGCGCCTTCACTAATAACCTCATATCATCACCTTCTTACCAATACTCTTTGTTATATTGTATCATACACTTATTATTGAGAGTGTTAACTTCTAAACATACTCATACAAGTATGTTATTTTATCACGTAAAGTACTGATAGGAAAGATTGTCTTGTCTTTATTAAAACAGGGGCCACCTTAAAAGCACTACACTTTTAAGGTGGCCCCCTGTATATGGTACTGATAAAAGATGTAATCCTGTATGCGGGAAAAGAGTTAGTGAGGACGATTTTCAGATAATTGCTGACTTGCGAGCTCGACTGCGCGCTTCACCATATTACCTGCATCCCGTGACGTGATTCCACCCCAACCATCCTTCTGAACAACATCATAGAATCCCAATTCCTGAGCGATTTCTTCTTTTAATTGATCAGACATGATTCCTCTTCTTCTGCTCATAAGTCTACCTCCTTTAGATGTACCACACGTTTAGTATGTGTACAAAAGGATAAAACATAACAATGGAGAGTCCTAATCTATATACTTCATGAAAATTGGACAAATAAAAAAGCAGCAAACGATTGTCTACTGCTGGCTAAAGATGATATTTCCTGTTGCTTCATCATAAAATGTTAATTGAACTGTCTCAGTGAGAACATCTGCATAGCTGTAAGAAACTCGTTCGAACGCATTCTCTTCTTGATCCAGTTGAACCACGAATACAGAAGGATACGTTTCGGCTAGAACACCTGAACGCTCAATTGTTTTTCTACGTCCACCGTTTGCTTTAAGCATTAAACGTTTCCCAAGATTAGAATCAAGGGATCTTTTAATGTCGGCTAATGTTTTTGGCATTTCGCTTCCACCTCACTATAATCAAATATAACACATTATGTAATTTTAGTCAAATAAATTTATTATTTTAACAAGAACAAGGAACACCTGTCAATATATTTTATTCAACAAAAAGTACGTTTTTTCTACACACCTAACATTCCCCAACCCTTGAAAAATTATGTAAACAATAAAAGTGGAGGGGCTTTGCCCAGAGGCGACAAGCATAAGGCGAGCATGCCGGAAAGGCGCTTTTTGCCTTTTTAGGTTACTTGGCTTATGACCTCGAGCCCCAAGCCCCTGAAGCTGGACACATAGAAAAGCGGAGGGGCTTTGCCCAGAGGCGACAAGCATAAATGCCACTAAAAAACCCACCTTACTAATCTATACATCTAAACGCCAAATAGACCTTACAATTCACGCAGTAAATTGTAAGGTCTATTTGATTTTTGTCGAACATTCCCTAATCTTCGTGTGTAATTTTATATGGCATCCCTGTACGAAGGACACCCTTCGTCTCGATCCCGCCAAGCCCTTTGTCCCCTGTTAATGTATTGCGGATGACGTCCCACACATTTACCGAATCCTTAAACCCCGTAAAACAAATCTTAGCCACGATATAAACGGGATCCAGTGCATGAATATTGACTCTCGACGGAGAGCTCGCAAAATTGGCTCCAGCGTGGATCAATGATTCAAAGTGGGATTGACAAGCACCAGCAAAGATCACTAACTGATCCAAGTGTGGAGATTTGCTGCGTGCTTCACGCACGGCCTGAACAAAATATTTGGAATGTCGATAGGCGTTAATATCAGCTTTAGTCCCTTTCGCCTTGGAATAGGCATCGTGACCGGTCAAAACAATAATATTCGGTCTATATTTATCGATAAGCGACCCAATCTGCTCAGGCATCTCTGTCTCACTACAGTGAACACCTTTTACCGGGACACCAATTTTTTCATAAAGATCTAGACACTTTCTTAAATAGCTGGGATCTCCATCAAGATGAAGCACTTTCCCTGGAACCTGGAAATAGTTATAATCGTCTCGATAAGCATTCGTTACCTTGTATTCCTGCTTATACTTCAGAAGCTCTATATCCTGACGAAATAGGTCAAGAGATTGTTCCTCCTTTGAACGAAACTCCTGCGCAATACGTTCCTGCTCTCTAGGGTCCATCTTCTTCAAATCATGAAAAGGAGCATCCGCTATTAATCGAAAATCTTCACCATACAGTACTGCCGTTTTTTGGCCATCTATCATGCGGATATCTATCACCCTGAATAAAATATCACACTGATAGGAAAGGCGGCCTACGACATCATTGATTTCGATATTCACATCAGTCACTCCCGTGGGCTAAACATTCGTTAAATCAAAAAAGGAAATAAATAAGCCGAGGAGGATCAACGTTTGTCATATCCTTCTCAACACGTTCCTTATCCTTAATTAAGTAAATATTCCCTGTGATAACCTATGCAACCCTCTACTATTCGGTGTCAATAAAATGGGTCTCCCGTGCGGAGTACACGGGAACAAAAAAATGGCTAAACGCACTTTCACGTTTAGCCATCTATCCAAGCTTTAATTAAAGTTCGGGTATAACGCATCACTCAACCGACCGAATTCCTGTATCGACAGTGTCTCTCCACGGCGTGTGGGTTCAATCCCGGCTGCAGATAATGCCACAAGGATCATGTCTTTCTTTTCCTTTCCTTGAGGAAGCTGACTGCTTAAATTGTTCAGGATGGTCTTTCTTCTTTGAGCAAAAGACGAGCGTGTGACGGTAAAGAAGAAATCTTCACTGATCACCTCGACAGGAGGCTTCTCACGCTTCGTTAAACGGATGACGGCTGAGTCCACATTCGGTTGCGGCATAAAGACCGTTTTCGGGACAGTCATGACCATCTCGGCCTCTGTATAGTACTGTATGGCAATCGAAAGAGATCCGTACGCTTTTGTTCCGGGCTGAGCTGAAATACGGTCTCCTACTTCTTTTTGAAGCATGACACAGATGCCTCTGATTGGAAGACGCTCCATCAAAAGCTTAAGAATAATTGGTGTAGTGACGTAATAAGGGAGATTGGCCACTACCATAATGTCTTCGAATCCTTCAAATTCTTTATTAATAATGGCTTCTACATCCGCCTCTAATATATCTTCATTAATGATTTTAACGTTTTTGTAAGGGGATAATGTATCATCCAGAATAGGAATCAGTCGCTGATCGATTTCAAATGCGACGACCTTTCCCGAGGTGCGCGCAAGGTGCTCTGTTAACGCACCGATTCCAGGTCCAATCTCAATGGCTGCGGTATTCTCAGATAACCCTGCGTATTCCGTTATGTTCCTGAGGATATTGGGGTCGATCAAAAAGTTTTGACCCAGGCTCTTTTTAAACGAGAAACCATACTTACCTAATATCTCTTTCGTGCGTATAGGGGTGGCAATATCTTTATGCATTTTCTTCCTCCTGAATAATTTCCATTAAAGCTTTTTTAAACTCTTCTCTTTGAATATTGAACATCCTTAATCGCTTATGCAGCTGTTTTCCATTAGTGTATCCGATTCTAAGCTTCTCACCAAGAGCAATTCTTCGATCTTTTGCTTTGGAACTGCCAATTAAGCCAGCATCAATTAGATCTTCTTTCGAAATGACTTCTTCCTGCTCAACATCCAGCACATGAGCCTCTCTTAAAGACTCTCTTATGATATTTGGCGAAGCATGCTCTACACCTATTCCTCTTCCTGACTTTGGCAGTGCATCCTTCTTATGTACAAAGGCATGCTTACAACCCGGTACCGCTTCACTCACAATCTTCCGGATACGTTCACCCGGGTAGTCCGGGTCGGTAAAGATGATTACGCCTCTTTTTTCCTGGGCGTGTTTTATTTTTTCTATAGTAGCCGGAGACACAGCAGAACCATTCGTTTCAATCGTATCTGCATTGACAGCACGTTGAATGGCTACCGTATCATCTTTTCCTTCCACTACGATGATTTCTCTAATTTTCATAATTCCTCCAAAAAAATTGAAACTTTTCTGCTTTCATTTTCGTCTAATCATTGAAGACCTAAAGCTATTATAACGGTTTTTACTTATAAATAAAAAAAAGCAGGAGAACACCCCTGCTCTTAGTTTAATATTTTTACTTTTATTGTTTTTCTTCCCCAACGATAGGCATCTGATTTAGACGGGAAGAATACATCGATTTTATTCCCTTTGATTGCGCCACCCGTATCTGCAGCTACGGCATAGCCATAGCCCTCTACATATACCTTTGTTCCTAAAGGAATGACAGAAGGGTCCACTGCAATCACTTTAACATTCGGATTTGATTTCAGGTTGATTCCTGTAGCTGTATAGCCTGAGCATCCGTTACATGATGCTGTGTAAGCTGTAGAGCTCACATAAAACTCTCTTCCTCCACTTGGAGCAGCTGAGGCTGTGGCAGATGAATTAGATGATGAACTTCCACGTGAAACTTGAGCCACTAAAACCTTTGTTCCGACATTAATGATTTTATCCTGGCTTTCTTTCACTACTTTTTCACTAACTAATTTTCTGGAAACCTCTTTGCCGTTTTCTTTCACAACTTCAAATTTCTTTTCTACCAAGCCGTTTTTACCTTCTTGAACGACCTTCTCTTTTCCTTTTGAAAGATCGGAATCCTTCTTGGAAATAACGGTGAAATCCTTTGTCTCTTCCACTACATCGGTGACTTTTTCAACTCGAACGACATTTACGACATCATTTGCTTTAACAACTTTGTCTAAACTTGGTTCAACACGGTCTGATTTATTTAGTGTAATTCCTTGTTGCTTTAAAAAGTCAGCGACCGTAGTCGAAGTAGACCATACCTTTTGTTCTTTCCCGCCGTTCACAAGCTTAAGTGAAAATGCGGTATCAATCTTCACGTTCATGTCCCCTGTTACTTTTTCTGATAAGCCGGGTTTGACCTTATCATGTTCTCCTACTTTAATTTCACTTTCAGAGAGTAACTCTTTTACAGTATCAGCAGTCGTCCAGACCTTTTTCGCCTGACCCCCTACTACTACTTCTACCTGTTTTGCCGGTTCCCAAACAATGTTCATGTTATTTGAGACCTTCGTATTCCCCGAAGGGTACAAATAGTCTTGTGAGCGGGTTGAAATCTCTAATTCTTTTAATATATCTTGAATTGTATTCGCATGCGTCCTAATCTCTTTTTGCTCGCCGTCTAAGGTCAATGCCACAGTGTTTTTAGATCCTTCATAAAAAAGAATTCCAAATACAGCTGCAGATGTTACCAATGTTCCGATTGTAACAATCCATTTCCTTCGACTCAAAGACTTGGAAAACAGGCTTTTCATGGTTTTAAACTTCATGAAAAACGCCTCCTTTTCTCGGAGTGATTATATAGAGTAATCCAGTGACTGTCAACCCTTACTTCTTTTAACTTAATCTAGCAAAATATTGAAACCCAGGGAACATAAAACATATTATGCATAAAAGAAGTGAAAAAGAAAAGAGAGAGTTATCGACATGATTATCCTATGAAACAAGAATCCTATGTAGAACTTTTTGTTTTTATTAACTATTTGGACAAGCTCTCTCAATTCTCGACAAAATCTGATGTCAGTTTATGTTGAATAACTTTTTTGCATTTTTGGTAGTTATGTTCTCTACTTCTTCTAATGTTATTTCCTTAAGCTCCGCAATCTGTTCTGCTACCAACTTCACGTATGCAGGTTCATTTCGCTTCCCCCTGTTCGGGTGAGGTGCTAAATAAGGACAGTCTGTTTCGATCAGAAGCTTTTCCAATGGAATTTCTTTTGCTACTTCTTTTGGCTTTTTCGCATTTTTGAAGGTCACGGGACCTCCCAGAGAAATGTAGAAATTCATATCCACACATTCTTGAGCAATTTCAGGACTTCCGCTGAAGCAATGCATGATCCCTCCAACTTCCTCTGCTCCTTCTTCCCTGAGGATATCCACTATATCTTGTGTGGCATCACGGTTGTGTATAATGATTGGGAGTTTTACCTTTTTAGCTAAATGAATTTGTTTTCGAAACACTTCTTTTTGAACATCTTTCGGTGATTTATCCCAGTGATAATCGAGTCCCATTTCACCTATGGCAACTACTTTAGGGTGGTTTGAGAGCTCTTCTATCCAAGCTAAATCTTCATCCTTCATATCAATTGCATCCACTGGGTGCCAACCGATGCTGGCATATAAAAATTCATATTGCTCAATGAGCTCCATTGCCCGGTTAATCGTTGGACGATCAAAGCCGACGACCACCATCTTTTCAACTCCAGCTTCTCTTGCTCTTGAAATTACCTCCTCCAGATCTTCGTCAAATTGTTCAGCATTCAAATGAACATGTGTATCAAATAGCATGTAAGACACTCCTTGTAATAAAGATAAGTTTAATATAAAAAAGCATGACAAGCATCACATTCATGTAACATTCATATTACATATTATGGTTTCTATGGATATTTTTTATTACTCCTGTTTCATTCGCAGTTACTCTACATTCTATCTACTTTAGTCACAGAACCAAAACAATCTGTTTCTTTCTATACTACTGTTTTCTGAATATAGTAATGAGTTTAAGAAACACCTAATATAACGATTGTTATGCCATATATTAATTATTTTAATATAGTAAAGGGATGTTCCACGTGGAACATCCCTTTATCGACAAAAGCATAAA
Source organism: Rossellomorea aquimaris (assembly GCF_008180865.1). Classification (GTDB taxonomy): domain Bacteria; phylum Bacillota; class Bacilli; order Bacillales; family Bacillaceae_B; genus Rossellomorea; species Rossellomorea yichunensis. Next base: position 11,160 of record NZ_VTEX01000009.1, on the reverse strand, counting down.
AAGCTTACTTATTTCACTTTTGTTCCATTTGGTAAAGACTGATCGATGGAAGCAAGAGACAGCGTTCCATTTTCTTCACCAGCAAGAATCATTCCTTGTGAAAGTTCTCCACGCAGTTTTACCGGCTTCAAGTTTGTCACACAGATTACTTTTTTTCCAACCAGTTCGTCCGGCTGATAGAATTTAGCAATTCCTGACACAACTTGGCGTTTTTCAAAGCCAAGGTCCAATTGCAGCTTTAGCAGTTTATCCGCTTTTTTAACGGGCTCAGCTCCAATGACTTCCGCTACTCGAAGCTCAACTTTCATGAAATCATCGATTCCGATTTCCTCTGATTCTTCTTTAGCAGGCTCCTTCTTTTCTTCAACAGCAGGAGTAGACCCTTGCATTTTCTCTTTGATGAAGTTTACCTCTTCCTGAAGTTCAAGTCGCGGGAAAATCGGTTCTCCTTTTTTCACCACTTCCGTTCCTGCCGGAATAGCTCCGAAACTTTCCAAACTTTCCCATGTGTGCATTTTTTCATCATGAAGGTTCAATTGTTCAAATATTTTCTTAGGAGTTCTTGTTAGGAACGGTTGTAAAAGAACAGCGACTCTTCGTAATGATTCAGCTAAATGACTCATCACACTGCCGAGCTCTTCTTTTTTGCTTTCGTCTTTAGCAAGGGCCCAAGGCTGAGTTTCATCAATATATTTATTCGTGCGGCTGATTAACTGCCACAGACTGGACAAAGCTACAGAAAACTCCATGTTTTCCATTGCTTCTTCATATTTATTCACTGTTTCTTTGTTCATACCCAGAAGGGCTTGATCGAATTCACCGTTAGAATCAACATAGGTTGGAATAACTCCATCAAAATACTTATTGATCATGGCCACTGTACGATTTAACAGGTTCCCTAGGTCATTCGCTAAGTCGAAGTTGATGCGTTCAACAAATCCTTCAGGCGTAAAGACTCCATCAGAACCGAATGGCACTTCTCTTAAAAGGTAGTAACGAAGAGAATCAAGGCCGTAACGATCAATAAGGGTAACAGGATCGACTACATTGCCTTTTGATTTAGACATTTTCCCGTCTTTCATGAGAAGCCATCCATGAGCGAAAACCTTCTTAGGAAGCGGAAGATCTAAAGCCATTAACATGATCGGCCAATAAATCGTATGGAATCGGACGATTTCCTTTCCGACCAGGTGAACATCCGCTGGCCAGTACTTTAAGTAATTTGTATCTTTCTCACTGCCGTATCCCAGAGCTGTAATATAGTTGGAAAGGGCATCGATCCACACGTAAATGACATGCTTGGGATCTCCCGGTACTTTCACTCCCCAGTCAAACGTTGTTCTAGAAACAGCCAAGTCTTCTAAACCAGGTTTGATGAAGTTATTCACCATCTCATTCTTTCGGGACTCAGGCTGTATGAATTCTGGGTTTTCTTCATAATAAGCAAGAAGGCGGTCAGCGTATTTGCTCATTTTGAAGAAGTACGATTCTTCCTTCACTTTTTCAACGGGTCTGCCGCAATCAGGACAGTTTCCGTTTTCTAATTGACGCTCAGTAAAGAAGGATTCACATGGTGTACAATACCATCCTTCATACTGGTCCAAGTAAATATCACCTTGTTCGACAAGCTGATGGAAGATTTTTTCCACAATATCCTTATGACGCTTTTCTGTCGTACGGATAAAGTCATCATATGAAATGTCCAGTTTTCCCCATAAATCTTTAATTCCACTAACAATTCCGTCTACATATGCTTGAGGAGTAATTCCTTGTTCCTGAGCTTTACGTTGAATTTTCTGTCCATGCTCGTCCGTTCCTGTCAGGTACATGACATCGAATCCACGCATTCTCTTATAACGGGCCATTGCATCACCAGCTACCGTGGTGTAAGCATGTCCAATATGTAAATTTCCACTTGGATAATAAATCGGTGTTGTAATATAGAAGGTGTTCAACTTTTCTTCCACTTTCCGTTCCTCCTCTTTTTTCTACCCCCATAAAGCCATAGGGGCATCCGTATGGTTTATAGTGGCATAAATGTTATGTACATCCATTATCTGCGCCTTACCTATCATCTTAACCTCTTATCTCATCAAAATATACCTAAAATAAAGGGTTTCTGCAACTAAACAATGTTGAATCTTGAAATTGTCGAAACAAGTGAGGTTTTTTGTCTATTTTTGTCGAATAAACGCATTTTATAAAGATAATTCGACATTACTTTCACTTATTACTTTCATTACAATAATATTTAATTGGTAATACATTTTTTTACAATAAAGCGTAAAGCTTATTAAAACAACACTTTTTCATCCATTTTTTCTTAAAAATTTACAGATATAATTATTGACGATACACCTAATCGTTGGTATGATAGAAACAACAAAAGAAATTTGTCGAATATTGACGAACTAGAGAGAGATAAATAATATTTATTTGGAGGAGATTTTCAAATGAAGTCTACAGGTATTGTAAGAAAAGTTGATGAATTAGGTCGTGTCGTTATCCCAATCGAATTACGTCGTACATTAGGTATCGCTGAGAAAGATGCTTTAGAAATCTATGTAGATGACGAAAGAATCATCTTGAAGAAATATAAGCCAAGCATGACTTGCCAAATCACTGGTGAAGTTTCTGATGATAACATCAAGCTTGCTAACGGTAAATTGGTTCTTAGCCGTGAAGGTGCAGATCAATTACTAAAAGAAATCCAGGATTCACTACAAACAAAATAATTGATGTTAACATATCAAAGGCCTGAGTGACTAGACTCAGGCCTTTTTTTATTTGTATCTCGGCATTATCCTATTCAACATGATAAGCTTGATAAACTTCCCGTTTTGGAAGGGAGCGTTCTTTTGAGACTTGTTTGATGGCTTCTTTGGAGGTCATGTTTTTTTCGTTCATGTAATGCTGCACATGGTCCAGAAGCGAGTAGTTGCTCCACCAGGCGTCTTCCTCTTCTTTTTCCAGCGGACCCGCTCCCTCAATTAATAAGCAGAATTCGCCTCGTACTTCCCCATCGTTTGCCCATTCCATTACTTCTTCCAGTGATCCACGGATGAATTCCTCGAACTTCTTCGTGAGCTCACGACAAACCACGATTTGTCTATTTCCCAGAGCTCCATATAGCTCTTTTAATGTTTCTTTTAGTCTGTGTGGTGATTCATAAAGGATGAATGTATCTTCCAGCTTTTTAAGTGTATCCAGTTCCGCTCTTTTATCTTTCTTCCCTCTATGTAAAAACCCATAGAAATAAAATGGCTGCGGAGCCAATCCTGAAGCGATCAAAGCCGTAAGAGCAGCGTTCGCCCCCGGCAATGGAATGACAGCAATTTCGTGTTCGATTGCTTCTTTCACCAGTTCATAACCCGGATCCGAAATGGATGGCATTCCTGCATCACTTACAAGGGCAACGAGCTCGCCTCTTTCCATCCGTTCAATCAGCTTCTGTCCGCTCGTTTCTTTATTGTGCTCATGATAGCTGATGATAGGCGTATCGATTTCAAAGTAATTACATAATTTTTTTGTATTTCTTGTATCTTCGGCAGCAATCACTGCCGCTTCCTTCATCATGCGGATTGCGCGGAACGTCATATCCTCTAAATTCCCGATCGGTGTAGGGACAAGATACAAGCTTCCTTTTTCACTATCTTGAAAGCTTTTTTGCTGATTCATTGATTAGCTCACCTTCTCATTTCCTTAGTCCTTATCTTCATTCTTTCCAAACAGCATATCATATACTTCCCGTGAATATTTGTTCTGTTCATCGTACACATAAAGGGGAGGAAGAATTTTTAGGTCCGGTTTCCCATCTTTTATTCCTTCTATTAAGATGGTGTTGGCTTCTCTTCCTGGCTTCGGATATACAAAGCGCAATCGCTTTGGCTCGAGACGATGCTTCCTCATTAACGATAGAATGTCCATCAATCGACCTGGACGATGGACGAAGGAAGCCTTTCCTCCTTGCTTCAGGAGATAACTTGATGCTTTGATGGTATCCTCAAGGGAACAAAGGATTTCATGACGGGCGATCGCATAGTGCTCATTTACGTTTCTTTTATCACCGGGTGGAGTGTTAAAGTATGGAGGATTACATGTTACGACATCATAATGAGAATGATGTAGGAACTGATCGATCTCCTTCACATCCCCCAGCTTCATGGATATTTGTTTTTGACGACCATTATATTGAACACTTCTCTGTGCCATATCAAATAATCTTTCCTGAATCTCCACCCCCGTAATTTCAACGTTGGTTCTCGCACTTAGTAATAAGGGGATGATGCCGTTACCCGAACATAGATCAACCACTTTCCCTTTGTGAATCGGTAAATAGCTGAAATGGGCCAATAGGACAGCATCTGTTGAAAAGGAGAAAACAGATGGACTTTGGATGATCCTCATATTTTCAGCCAATAAATAATCTAAACGTTCATCTTCTTTTAACTCGACCATGCCTTTCCTCCACTTTTCCTTCTATTATATATTGTTTCGATATGAATCACTAAAAAGGACCAATCCCATTTTGTATGGATCAGCCCTTTTTAGTCTGTATTCTATTCTATAGAGTGTAGGATAACAGGGATATTTATTCTTTCCTTATTTCTTGTTTAAGAAAGAGAGGCAGAATAAACAATCTTCATCCTTCCGTGGACTTCCAAAATGTATATTACAAATATGAAATCCTTCCTGGTATAATCGAGCAAGGTTGTCATACCCTTCTCCTATATCCAGTGTTTTATCTTCTAAGTCTGACTCACCCGTTGTACCCGCATCGCTGTTTGTTTGTACCTTTTTTGGTGAGTTCTCTGTTTGTTCCAGTCTGCGGCGCAAATGCTCATTTTCAAGCTTTAGAGAATTATTCTCTTCTAACATTTCAGCTAGACATTGTTTGAGCTCACCTAATTGATGATATAAATGACCAATTTGTTGTTCCATATTACTGACTGAATCAAAGAACTCTTTTTTATCCACGACACTACACCCCGTTACTCTGTGGCTTGGAATGATACGGCACCCACGTTCATGATTTCATCTAATGTAAATTCCAGAACCCGCTCTTCTTCTTTAATTTCCACTTGAAGAATACGTTCCAGAATATTAAGACCTACCACTTTACCTTTTCCATGAGGTGTCTTAATCACTTCTCCAATATCAGGTAATTCCGCTTTCGCTGTTTCATACTCGTCGTTCTCGTATTTCAGACAGCACATTAAACGTCCGCATAAACCTGAAATCTTCGTTGGATTAAGGGATAGATTTTGATCCTTCGCCATCTTGATGGATACAGGCTCAAAATCACCTAAAAAGGTAGAACAACATAACATGCGGCCACAAGGACCTATACCACCCAGCATTTTTGCTTCGTCTCGAACGCCAATCTGACGAAGTTCTATGCGCGTACGGAAAATGGAAGCTAGATCTTTTACTAGCTCTCGGAAATCAACTCGTCCATCAGCCGTAAAATAAAATATGACTTTGTTACGATCAAATGTATACTCTACATCTACCAGTTTCATATCTAATTGATGCTGATTAATTTTATCACAACATACATTGTAGGCTTCCGTCGCAGATGCTTTGTTCTCATCTACGATTAATCGATCCTTTTGATCAGCGATACGAATCACTTTTTTCAATGGAAGCACTACATCATTTTCTCCGACTTGCTTTCTCTCTACGACTACTTTTCCAAATTCGACTCCGCGAACGGTTTCAACGATTACATAAGAATCTTTCTGAATATCCAATTCACCCGGATCGAAATAATAGATTTTACCCGCTTTTTTAAAGCGTACACCTACAACATCGTACAAAGGACCATCACCCCTGCAGTTTTAGCATAAGCTGTTCTACTAGCAGCTGCGAATTCATATTGGCGTTTAACTTGCGTTTTGCTTCAAGTATCGCCGTCATATTAGTAGAAAGACGATTGGTAGATACTTGAAGTGCGTTTGATTTCCAGTTTTCCTTTTGGTCCGGGTACACGAGCTGTTCTTCTTTTCCTAACTGGATATGAAGTAAGTCTTTATATATTAGAAGTAAAAGATCTAATGCTCGATCGACTTGATCTTTTTCTTTGAAGTGCTGTACAAAATCCTCTTGTATTTTGACCATTGCTTGGAAGGGACTTTTTTGGAGGACTTCATATAATTTTAACACTATTATTCTTGCTTGTGCAAACCACTCATTTTGACATATTTCTACAGCTTCCTCATAATGGTTCGTCAAATTGGCTGCCAGCGTTGCAAAATGGGGTGGTATCCCCTCTTCCAATAACTGTTTCGTCAACTGTTCTTTCGGTAACGGCTTGAACGAAATCGTCTGGCACCGTGAAAGAATAGTAGGTAATATGCGATGAATATTTTCTGTGATCAGAATCGCTGTTGTATCAGCTAACGGCTCTTCAAGAAACTTAAGCAGGCTATTAGCCGCATTCCCTGTCATCTTATCTCCATGAACAATAATGTAAATCTTCTTCTTGGATTCTACACCTGTTTTCGAAAATTCTTCTTGCAAACTTTTAATCTGATCCTTCTTGATCGAAAGACCGTCCGGTTCTACCAGATGCAGGTCCGGGTGATTCCCATGATTGATCCTTTTGCAGTTGGAACAGCTTTCACAGGCCTTTCCATCTGCGCGGTTCACACATAGCAATGCTTTTGCAAACAGGATGCTCATTTCTTTCTTTCGTGTCCCTTTTTCACCCTCGAATAAATAAGCATGAGCGACACGATCCTTCAAAATACTATTCTGAAGCATCTGAAGGACGACTGGCTGAAATGGTTGTATCTCTTCAAACAACATGTCTTAACATCACTCTCTTACATATAAAGATTAATAAGCAATCCCTTTATTTCACCGATTTTCCCTAATATATCAATGGACTTCTTTTCTTTATCCAATACATCTTCCGTCAGTTCAATAAGCTGTTGGTCGATGGTCTCTACTATATTGAGCTTTCTGCCTTCACCATATTGATTCCACGTATGAGATTGCTTCAAATCCATCCCGAAATCTACGGCCTCACGCACAAATTTTTTGACCACTGTTTTATATTTAGCAAGATCTTTAAATGATCTTGACTTGGCTAAACGACTACCGGCATCTTCTATTGTGACGAGCAGTTTACTGAGCTGTTCCATCTGCATTTTCTGATCGTGCTTATGAACAAGCTGCCCGAATTTAACTTGACCTGTTCCATTAGATTTCTGTTCTTTCGTTACTTTATCTAAGGAAACCCGATGGTCCTGGCTAATTTTCATAAGTTAAACCTCACTTTAAAACTGATGGAATTGCTCTACAGGAAGAACGAATACGGTCGCCCCGCCAACGGCTACTTCAACAGGGTAAGGCACATATGAATCTGCATTCCCACCCATGGGGGAGACGGGAGCTACCATCTGATCCCGTGACTGACAGTTTTCTTTAATAACCTGTAACGCTTTATCTACACGAATATCTTCTGTACCAATAATGAATGTGGTATTCCCGGACTTTAAAAAACCGCCTGTACTGGCTAATTTTGTCGAACGAAAATTATGTTCCATCAGGGCATTAGACAAACGATTGCTATCTTTATCCTGTACAACTGCCATAATTACCTTCATTAATCAATTCCTCCGTTTTAAAGCCATTTACTTCCTTCTATTATATCATTGAACAGGATCTACATACATGTTTCATATAAAAAAGAGACGGACTTCTTAGCACCAATATTTGCTTAGAAGTCCACCTGTTTCTTTTAACTAAACTTACTTATTTAAGTAATCGGTCACGATACCATATGCATCACCAAATACAGCTTCTTTGCTCTGGCTGGCATCGATGACTTGAATACGATCAGGATATTGTTTCATTAACTTCTGATATCCTTCCCGGACTCTCGTATGGAAATCAACCGATTCCAGATCTAACCGGTTCACTTCTCTTCCATTATGTTTCGCAATTCTCTTTAACCCTTCTTCGGGGTCGATATCAAAATATAACGTTAGATCCGGCATCTTATCTTCAATCGCAAATTGATTGATATTCATGACCTCTTCCATACCGATTCCACGGGCATTCCCTTGATAAGCAAGGGAACTATCAATAAAACGATCACAGATCACTATCTTTCCTTCTTCAAGGGCGGGAATCACTTTCTCAACCAAATGCTGTCGTCGCGCAGCAGCATATAAAAGAGCTTCCGTCCGTTTATCCATTTCCGTGTTCCCTGTATTTAAAATGACTTCTCTAATCTGTTCGGCGATGGAAATGCCTCCAGGCTCCCTCGTCTGAATGACTTCGTGGCCGTCCTGTAATAAACGGTTAAAAATTTCTGTTAATATCGTTGATTTACCGGCCCCCTCAGGACCTTCAACTGTAATAAACAATCCTTTTGACATGTCTTTCCCTCCACTTGCTTATCGGTACACAAACACACGGTTTTCATCTAAGCGGTGATGACCTTGAATGTTTGCCTTATTCTTTACATACTCTGTTAAACGTTCAATGGCGTGAGAGGTAATTCGTTCTCCTGGTATCAACAGAGGAATTCCCGGAGGATAAGGTGTGACCATTCCCGCTGAAATTTTTCCTTCTGCTTCGTCAATGGCAATGAGTGCTTCCACTTTCTCTTCCATCTCCTCAAAGCTTAATGCCAAAGTAGTAAAAAACTCTTGGCTATTTGAACGATTTGGTTCATGATTGTTTTTCTTTTCTATAATCGGTTCATTCCCTAAAGCCTTACATACTCGGCCGATCGCTTCATTATAAGGAAAAGAACGATCTTTCTTCAGTAACGGAAGGATCAGTAATACATAATCGGGGTCAGCAAGCTCTGGGTAAATTCCCTCTGACTCCAATAACTGTTGAAGAGCATATCCTGACCTTTCCTCCAGTCTCATGACAAGCTTTAGTGGATCGTCCGTCCGCTTTACAATGAGTTGAGGATGAACCGCCTCCAATGCTTGTACAAACTTATTGATCTCTTTCAGGTTTTGATCCCTTTCTTCTTGTGTAAAAGTCCCTATATAGGACCTGGCATAGTCAAGGGATGCCATAATCGGATACGATGGACTACTTGATTGTAGCATAGTTAAATACTCTTTCACCTTACGCTCACTCACTCTGAAGCTTGTGATGTGTAAATACGACCCCATCGTCATGGCCGGGAGCATCTTGTGAGCCGAATGGACGACAATATCCGCACCATATTCAATTGCTGACTCCGGAAAAGGGCTGCCCAATGTAAAATGAGCACCATGTGCCTCATCAACGATACACGTTACATCATGTTTATGTAATTCCTCGATTATTTTATCGATATTGTAAGTAAACCCATAATAAGTCGGATAAGTGAGCACACACGCCTTCACACAGGGATATACCTTCAATGCTTCCTGCATAGCATCCAGACGCATACCAAGGGCGATACCCTCGTCGGTCCACTCTGTTTCTATTAATATAGGCACAGCCTTAGCAAGCTTGATTCCATTCAATACAGACTTATGACAATTCCTTTGAACGAAAATGAGATCTCCCGGTGAGCATGAAGCAAGAATGGCAGCAATATTCCCAACCGTACTTCCGTTCACTAAAAAATGACTCTTCAACGTCCCATATACATCCGACAGCAAGTCCTCTGCTTCACGAATCGCCTCATGGGGATCATGTAAATCATCCAATCCGCTTAACTCTGTAACATCGGATTGATAAAATGGTTGTTCGTCCATCAATAAACCATTTTTATGACCCGGCACATGAAAAGAGATTGGCTTGGCTGACAGATGCTTCTCTATCGCTTCAATAAGAGGGGTTCTCCTCTGATCTTGTTTCATACTCAAAATCTCCTCAAAATAAATATCCACTCATATCGTATCACAATCACGCTGTTCAATGCCCCAAGGAACAATGAAAACTTTTTACCTATTAATATCAAAAAAAAATCATAACCAATTATATTTCCTGGTTATGAATAGATTTGAGGAGTATTCACTTTTTTTAATCGTTGAACGAATGTTTTATACAAAGGATCATTTGTTTCTGTCTGAACCATTTCTTTCTCACATTCTGTGCAGATAAACGATGTGTATAGATGGATTCCAACCTTCTTATCAACGTGACAAACGATACACTCTTCTAAAGCCGCCTTACGCTCCGGATTTAACATAGGGCTCTCCACCTCCATACAGCCTATTCTGCCTCAAAACCACCAATTGTATACATTATTTCAAACTTTTAAACTGACAGAATAATCAAGTGTAATTTATCTTATGTTACAATCGCCCTGTCTGTGTATGTCTCTATAAAAAAGATTGTGGAAAAAAGATATTGAGTGAGATTCAGGTGGGGAGTAGTGTGGCTAAGGTCATTTTAAAGGAAAAGTATATATTGGTGGGATATGGATTAGTTATGATCATTTTTGGGAGGTGGAAAGTTAATTATTATATGTGGTTGGATAGTGGAATTGGTATGTGTGTATGTGCGGATAGAAAGCTATGAAGCTTGAAAAATCGTATAAATAGGTTGTTTTTGTGCAGAAATGTGACCAAACTTGGACGTTTGCCTGTTTTATCGGGGCTAGGTACCGTTTTTGTAGGTATTAATTTGTCTTGATATGGGATTATTGCGTCGTTATTTTAATTTATGCGTCTTTTTAGACCTTTATTGCGTGATTTTTTCATTTTATGCGTCGTTTTCATCCTTTTTTGCGTCATTTTTTTATTTTATGCGTCTTTTTCCATATTATCACATCAAGACTCTTTCAGAATTGCATCCATAAACGGATCTTCATCTAAGATTAACTGTATAGAGATAAATGCCTGGACTCAATGTACACCAACATTTCTGATGAATAAACAAAAAAAGCAGCCCCTAAGAGCTACTCTTTTTGACATTTGCCTGGCGACGTCCTACTCTCACAGGGGGAGATCCCCCAACTACCATCGGCGCTGAAGAGCTTAACTTCCGTGTTCGGCATGGGAACGGGTGTGACCTCTTCGCCATTGTCACCAGACGAATATTCAATTGAAGGGTTGTTCCTTCAAAACTAGATAAAGAATTGATGTCAAGAAAGCCGAATACCGACCAATTGTTGCATCTACTTCTTCAAGTAGATACCATTCCAGCTCCGGCGGCTAGAGACTCGAGGTCATTTCAGTTCAATCAGCTGAG
>NZ_VTEX01000008.1 GCF_008180865.1 Rossellomorea aquimaris | reverse complement strand
ATGCGAGGAAATGAGTTATCCGGTATTAGCCCCGGTTTCCCGGAGTTATCCCAGTCTTACAGGCAGGTTACCCACGTGTTACTCACCCGTCCGCCGCTGATTGATGGGAGCAAGCTCCCATCAATCCGCTCGACTTGCATGTATTAGGCACGCCGCCAGCGTTCGTCCTGAGCCAGGATCAAACTCTCCGATAAAAGTTTGAATAGCTCTTTAAAAATAAATCTAGAATTAACGTTGACGTATTGTCTTGTTTTGTTCAGTTTTCAAGGTTCAATGTGTGTCACGTCCGTTTGGAGCGACTTTATTAATTTATCACACATCATCGTGTGATGTCAACTGTTTTTTCGAATTAATTATTGGTGTTTCTTCTAAATAATTCATTTCGTTTCAGCGACGTTTATTAATATACCAAGATTTTCGGGTGGGGTCAATACATTTCATGAACTTTTTTAAAAAATATTTCAAACACATTACCTCTTTTACACTCCCACCATTTAATTCAGTAAGCCGCGCCCACTGTTCACTAATAGGGCATAAATAGTAAAGCTCCCGTTCGGATACCTACGGAAGCTGATTTTCATCAATATGTCTCTTTCTTATTCGCTGCCGTCTTCATATACTTTAGACATTCCTTATGACTGGCAAACCTTTTAAAGAGTGAAAATAAGATTTTGTACCGTTCTTCCATTGCTCTCTTAACGATATGATCAATTCGAGAATCTTTTAGATCAAACAGTATTTCATCCATCTCTCTTTTTAACAAATACTCTATTTCTTGTTTCTCTCTGTCATTAATCATTAACCCCAGCAAGTATGTCACCCCTTAATGTTTGTATTTGTAGTTTTTTCCATTAAAAGAAATTTATAATCATTTTTTTATAAGATAGATATTTTTTCTGGGGACATGCATATCTTTAGTAGAGATAGACGGTTGAACGGAGGGATGAAATATTGAATACGTTTCACACAGTTAATGCTAAGAAGTTAAAGCAAATCAGTCTGATTATCGTGATTTCATTTTTTACTGCCTTGTTTGTATATAGCAGTACCCTTTCGACTCTTTCTGTTTTTAGTACGAAGGATGGACCGAAAGCGATCTACAAGGGGGAAAAAGGAGTCGCGATTACATTCAATATTGGTTGGGGAGATGAAAAAGCGGGGCCGATCCTTGAAGAATTAAAAAAAATGAATGTCCAGTCCGCTACCTTCTTTCTTTCAGGTGCCTGGGCGGAGAGACACCCTGATTTAGTGGAGCAAATTGTGAAGCAGGGATATGAAATCGGAAATCTTGGCTATGCCTATTCCGATTATACGGATATGGAACCAAATAAGATCAAGCAGGACATTTTAAAGGCAGATACCGTTTTTAAGAAGCTGAATGTAAAAGATGTGAAGTTATTACGCGTGCCAACCGGTCACTTTAATAAAGAAACATTAAAGGTAGCCGACTCTCTTGGACTTACCGTGGTTCACTGGAGTGTAGACTCTAAAGATTGGACGAATCCTGGTGTAGATGAAATCATCAATAATGTGAAGAAAGCCAAAAAAGGGGACATCATTCTCCTTCACGCATCGGATTCAGCTAAACAAACGAAATCCGCTTTGCCGACCATCGTGAAAGAGTTGAAAGGAAAAGGGAACTTCATTACGGTTTCAGACATGATCTCAAATGGGGATGCCGAGTCTTCCCTCATACAGTAATAAAAGCCCGCTGATGAAGGGATCTCACCAGCGGGCTTTTATTTGTTTAACTGTTGGTTGGCTCCTTACGTTGCCTTTCCATTTGGGACTTCTCGATATATTTAGGAAGACGCAGAAGCTGGAATGCATTACATGCCAGTAAAGCCAGCAGCATAAGATACAGCCATTTCACGGAGTTCACCAGTAAAACTGGCAGCCACTCCAGTGTCGTTACAACAATCATAAAGAATAAGGCAGACACAAATGTGTTCGTCTTGGCTTCTGATTGCTGATTTTTCATATAAGCTACGATTAATCCAACGACCAGGATTCCGATCCCCAGAAAAATATAAGGCGTATACGACTCGCCTTCCTCAGCGAAAGCTCTGAATCGGAAATAGATTAAATCAAACAGGACAAGGGCAATCAGCACCACTTGAACGGGATTCCATAAGCTCTTAAACATTCCCATCCCGAATTGATGGATGGTTAAATAAGCGAAATACCCCATCTGACTGATTACACTAAATGTGAAACCTACAAATATAAACCAAAGCAGACTTGATAATATGCCAATCACGTTTCCGTCTTGAACGTATGGTCCGAACTGATCCCATCTAATGAGAAGTGCGGCGGTGGCAGTCACAGCTCCTCCGATCACTAACGTATGAATAAAAAAACGAATCCAATTGCGGATGGTCACTTCTATTTTCCTCCAAATAAAAAAATATACACTCATTTGATTGTACCAACGCATACTTAAAAAATCCAGGTTCCAGTTTTTCTTGTGCATATTTTTTTCGTTATTTCTCATATTAAGGGTAAGGGAATTTGTATGGAAGGAGCCTACCCATGAAAAGATATTCCTTTCTTTTTCTACTGTCGATTCTTCTTCTATCCGCTTGTGGCGGTGGAGGAGATACAGGCAGTGGCAAAATGGATTATGAAGAAACCAAGAAAATGGTTGTCGATATATTAAAGACCGATGATGGTAAAAAAGCGATTGAAGAAGTCATGTCTGATGAAAAAATGAAATCAGAGCTTATTATGGACCAAGGGGTTGTGACGGATACCATCTCGAAGACGTTAACCTCTGAAAAAGGTACTGAATTCTGGAAGAAATCCTTCGAAGACCCTAAGTTTGCCGAAGCGATGGCAAAAAGCATGAAGGATGGAAATGAAAAGTTGCTCAAAGACCTCATGAAGGATCCCGAGTATCAAGGAATGATGATGGATCTGTTAAAGGACCCTGAATTCAAGAAGGAACTGACTGAAGCATTAAAAAGCCAGGAATATAGGGAACATCTGCAAAAAGTCATTACGGAAACATTTGAAAGCCCTCTGTTTAAGGCTAAGATGCAGGATGTTTTATTGAAGGCTGCCGGCGAAATGAAAGATGGCGGTAAAAGCGGCGGTGGCAGCGAGTCTTCTTCAGGAGGTGGTGAAGAAGGCGGATCTGGTGATTCAGGAGGTTCTGGCAGTGGCGGTGGCGGTAGCCAATAATTCTAAAAAGGACAAATGCGTGGGGATTCCCACGCATTTGTCCTTTTTTCGTCTAACTAAGATAGTTTTTCAATCACTTTATGAGCGATGTCACCATAGATCTGCCCTAAACGATGGTCCTCTGCGTAAATGGAAGGAGCAAAATCCTCTTCGTTCCAGTCAGGCTGTTGAAGTGGAAGCTTGCCTAATAAGTCGGTACGGAGTTCTTCCGTTAGCTTCTCTCCCCCACCTTGACCGAATACGAATTCTTTTTCGCCTGTTAATTTACTTTCGAAATAGGACATGTTTTCAACCACACCAATAATGTCATGGTCAGTTTGCAGGGCCATGGCACCTGCTCGAGCCGCTACGAATGCTGCTGTTGGATGCGGTGTCGTGACGATGATCTCCTTACAATGTGGAAGCATCGTGTGAAGATCAAGGGCAACGTCTCCTGTTCCAGGCGGCAGGTCCAGCAGTAAATAGTCCAGTTCTCCCCACTCTACTTCTGAGAAGAAGTTATTCAGCATTTTCCCTAGCATAGGACCTCTCCAAATAACGGGAGCATTGTCTTCAACAAAGAAGCCCATGGAAATGACTTTTACTCCAAAACGTTCTACTGGAATAATTCTCTCTCCCCGAACGACTGGTCTTTTCACGATTCCCATCATATCCGGCACACTGAAACCGTAAATATCCGCATCCACGAGCCCGACTTTTTTGCCTTGACGGGCCAAGGACACAGCTAAGTTAACAGAAACCGTTGACTTTCCTACTCCGCCTTTTCCGCTGGCAATCGCAATAAACGTTGTTTTACTTCCAGGTGATAATAAATCCGTTCCCTGTCCGCCGGATCCTCTATGCTTTTCAAGCTCTTCCTGTGGAAGCTCCGTGAACCGGATTCCGACAGAATCCGCTCCGTTATCCTTTAAGACTTGTACGATCTTTTGTTGGAATTGCATTTGTTCACCAGTACCTGTCTTGGCAATGGCGATCTTCACGCTTACATGCTTCTTTTCTTCCTTGATTGAAATTTCTGAGATACCGTTTGTTTCTTGTAACGTTTTATTTAAAAAAGGATCTTTTAATCCAAATAAAAGTTCGCGTGTCTGTTGTTCAGTTAACATGAATAACCACCCTTTTCTATGTATTCGTTTTCAATCTATCTGCTTTCAGTATAACATATTCTTAGTTGAATGAATGATCAAAAGGTTGTGAATGCTTTTGTTGAATAATGAAAAAAGCTCTGTTCGTAACGTTTGATTCTTCCTTAGATAAGAAAGCAGTAGTTGATTTCCGCTCCAGGATGCTCGCTTTCCGCGGGGCTGGCGGTGAGCCTCCTCGCCTTTGGCTCCGGGGTCTCACCTGTCCAGCTTTTCCCGCAGGAGTCGAGCATCCTTCCGCTCCAATCAACTTTCGGAGCATGTTTCCTTAAAGGCTATTCTCTACCCACTCACTGACACCGGTCAAACAGCCCTTCTGTATTACACCAACAGGCTTTTCGAGATTAGCCAAAAATAAAAGCTGAGAGGTTATTCCTCATCAGCTTTTTCTTTATCTTCTTCTTCCATTGTTAAATAATTGAGAACACCCTGGTATACAGAGGCAGCGATTTTTTGCTGGTAGTCTTCTTTAAGTAAGTTAGCCCGCTCACCTGGATTGGATAAGAACCCGATTTCCACTAAGGCTCCCGACTTTTTGGCGTGTTTTAATATATATACATTCTGAATGCCCTTCGCTTCACGTGTGGTGTTTTCTAAATTACGAATAAGCTCTCCCTGAATGGCTTTTGCAAGGGCTTTATTTTCTTTATACTTTGGGTTATAGAATGTTTGTGCACCACTCCACTTAGCAGATGGAATGGAGTTTAGATGGATGCTTAAAAATAAGTCGGCTTCAGATTCATTGATTAAACTTAGCCTCTTCTTCAGATCTTCCACTTTCCGGCGGCTGTATCCTTTGGTTCCTTCATCGGCAAGATCTTCATCTTTTTCACGTGTCAGTATTACGAGAGCCCCTTGTTCCTGGAGATAATCCCTTACCATCAGAGAAACATTTAAAGCGATGTCCTTTTCCAGGGCATCCTGATCACCAGCCCCACCGTCCGGACCGCCATGTCCGGGATCTATATAGATGATTTTACCTGATAAGGGGAGATTCCAGGAATCCCACGTATCCTTGTCCAGAATCTTATATTGAATAATGAATAATAATATAGCCAGTGCAGAAATCATCCCGATTACCTTTAGTTTCTGAATCATTCCAGTCCTCCCATTTCAGTTTCAACCCGGAGTAAAGCTCCGCTGTCCTTACTAAAAAATATGGGACGAGAATGATTTTTAGAACTGAAATGATTAATTCAAACGCAGTTTATGACGCTTGATCCCCTTTTCATACCCTTCTGCCCACCATGTTTCCACAAAGTGCTCGCAGCAGTAATAGAAGGATTCATCCACTTGATTAGAGACGCCCATCTCTGACCAATACAACCAGAAATTATAAAGTGTATCAATAAAGTGTTTTAATTCTTCCTCGCACCGCTTTTTCACGAGGTCTGTGGGCTCACCGGTATAACCAAACTTGCTGACCTTTCCACCGAGCAGATAGGCTTCGATGGCCACATCAAAGCATGCCTCATCAAAACCCTGCTGCATAAATACTCCGCCTTGAACCTTTATATATCCAAAATGCTTTCGGACACTCTCCTGAAGCATTTTAATCGAAATCTCTTTCAGCAATGTTCTTTCCGTCTTAATTTGCTTTTCTCTTCTCTTTGTATTGAAAGTTGTAATAACGTTCAAAGATCATCCACCCCTTTGAACGTATTTTCCTACTTAACACACCACTTCATTCGAGTAACTGTTACCAATTTTTTTGAGGGACGGACCTCCGTTTTTTATGTAAAACAGAAGGTCCGTCCCTCTCTCACATAACAAAAAAAGCCCAACCGAATGAATCGGTTGAGCTTTTGTTTGAAATAATAATTAACGCTTAGAGAATTGTGGCGCGCGACGTGCACCTTTAAGACCGTATTTTTTACGCTCTTTCATACGAGAGTCACGAGTTAATAATCCAGCGCGTTTTAGAGTTCCACGGTACTCAGGGTCTGCTTGTAGTAAAGCACGAGCGATTCCGTGACGGATCGCACCAGCTTGACCAGCATAGCCTCCACCATGAACGTTT
This sequence comes from Rossellomorea aquimaris, assembly GCF_008180865.1. Classification (GTDB taxonomy): domain Bacteria; phylum Bacillota; class Bacilli; order Bacillales; family Bacillaceae_B; genus Rossellomorea; species Rossellomorea yichunensis. Next base: position 54,425 of record NZ_VTEX01000008.1, on the reverse strand, counting down.
ACTAAAACGTCATAGTTACCAAGAGTTTCAGTTGCAACTAGTGGTTGCTTAATTACTTCTCTTAGTGCTGCGAATGGGATATAAACTTCTACTTCACGATCATTGATAACAATGTTTCCGTTACCTGGTACTAAACGTACACGAGCTACTGAGCTCTTACGACGACCAGTTCCGTAATATTGAACTTGAGCCAAGATAATAACCTCCTCTTATTAATTATCCACGAAGTTCGTAAACTTCAGGTTGTTGTGCTTGATGCTTATGCTCTGCTCCAGCATACACATGTAATTTCTTGAACATTTGACGACCTAGAGAACCTTTTGGAAGCATACCTTTGATAGTAAGCTCTAACATTTTCTCTGAGTAGTTTGTACGCATTTCTAATGCTGTACGTTGCTTTAAACCACCTGGGTGATTAGTGTGACGGTAGTAAATCTTATCCGTTAACTTTTTACCAGTTAGTTCAATTTTTGAAGCATTAAGAATGATAACATGATCACCAGTGTCTACATGTGGTGTGAATGTTGGTTTGTGTTTTCCGCGTAGAATAGAAGCAACTTCACTAGCTAAACGTCCTAGAGTTTTGCCTTCAGCATCTACAACGAACCATTTACGATCGATTTCGTTGGCTTTTGCCATATACGTTGTACGCATGATTTAACCTCCTATTTAATGAATCCGTAGTATTTATTTTCTAATCACAATAAGTTTCCGGGGCTTATCGTGGGGTTAATAACATACCATATGCTATATTATCTTGTTCCCAGTCTATTGTCAAGAGAATGTTACACCAGGATTAGTTGTTTTAGAATTTTTTTTGAAAGTAAGATACAATACTACTTCACAGTAAGATCATAATCAACCTTCCACAGATATAACCCATGAGGTGGCGCTGTCTTCCCTGCCCTATTGCGATCCCGTGCTTCCAGTATTTCAGGGATCTCCTCTACCAGTAAATCCCCTGAGCCTACTTCTAATAAGGTACCAACCAATATCCTTACCATATTGTACAAAAATCCATTTCCCACAAAGGAAAAAATGAATTCTTCTTCATGCTCTTGAATGTCAATATGGTGAATGGTTCTTACTTTGTCTTCCACTTCTGTCTTAGCAGAACAAAAGCTCGTGAAGTCATGCTCCCCGATCAGATGCCGGGCAGCTTGTTCCATATCCGTCACTGAAAGATCATGCGGATAATGAAGGGAAAAGTGACGGTTAAACGGACTTCTCGATTCTCCCGTATAAACACGGTATCGATATTCCTTTTGTAGGACAGAGAACCTTGAGTGGAATTCAGTTGGAACAAACTCAGCTTCTTTAACGGTAACTTCATCCGGTAAGCGTGTGTTCAGCACGACCGGCCATTTCTCTTCAGGGATGGATAAAGGTGTATCAAAATGAAAAACCTGCCCGTTCGCATGAACACCAGCGTCGGTCCGCCCAGACCCACTGATCCGGATTCTTTCCCCTTTATGGATAGTGGACAGAATATCTTCTATGAGCCCCTGGACGGTTCGCTGATTGGGTTGTACCTGATAACCATGAAAATAGGTGCCATCATAAGCGATGGTACACTTCACTCTCTGCATACACGACACTCCCGTTATCCTCTAAAAATAATCAATACAACTGTTAGAAGGGCCAGTACCACTAATGCCCCCGTATCCTTCTTGTGCCAGGATAACAGGCGGTATTTTGTCCTGCCCTCTCCACCTTGATACCCTCTTGCCTCCATGGCGGTTGCCAGGTCCTCAGCCCTTTTAAAAGCACTGACGAAGAGTGGGATCAATAGAGGGATGATGGCTTGGATCCGATCTTTGATGGGACCGGAAGAAAACTCAGCACCCCTTGCAATTTGGGCCTTCATGATTTTATCCGTTTCCTCCATCAAGGTCGGAATGAACCTCAAGGAAATCGACATCATAAGGGCCAGCTCATGAACGGGAAACTTCACTTTTTTCAATGGGTTCAATAGCGTCTCGAGTCCGTCCGTAATCGTGATGGGGGAGGTCGTCAGCGTTAATAAAGACGTGACGAGAATCAGATAAAAGAATCGTAAAGAAATGAATATCCCCTGCCTTAACCCCTCTTCATGAACAGATAATATGCCTAAGTCCAGGATGACGGGACCTTCCTTGGTGAAAAACACGTGTAAAAAGAACGTAAAAAGAATCAACCAGAGGATAGGCTTCAATCCACCGATAATAAAACGCAAGGAAAGATTAGAAAGAATGAGTGCGCTAAATGTAAAAAGACCGAGCAATGCATACGTAACAAAATTATTTGCAAAAAAGACGACACAAATAAATCCAAAGATAAATAATAGTTTTGCCCTCGGATCCATCTGATGAAGGATGGATTTAGCAGGTACGTAGCGGCCAAAGATCATTTTCTCCATCATAGGGCTTCACCTCCGTCCATGACTTTGCGGATGGCTGAAGCTAATTCCTCTATCGTTAAACAGGTCTTCGGTAGCTTCTTCCCTGTTTTGTGTTCAAATTGATATTGAAAACGAACGACGTCCGGCACGTCCAATCCCATCTCAAACAGTTCATCCGCCGAAGAGAATATCTCTTCAGGACTTCCTTTTCTCTTAAGACGGCCTTTCTGCATAATCACAATCTCTTCTGCATAATGAGCAGCGTCTTCCATGCTATGGGTGACGAGAATGGTCGTCAGTCCTTTTTCCTTATGAAGGTCATAGAACATGTCCATAATTTCACGTTGACCCCTTGGATCGAGCCCCGCAGTAGGTTCATCGAGTACAATGACCTCCGGGTTCATAGCAAGTACACCTGCAATGGCTACACGTCTCATTTGTCCCCCTGATAAATCAAAAGGGGATTTATTAAGTACTTCTTCTGAAAGTCCAACCTTTACGATCAGTTCCTTGGCTCTTTTTATCGCTTCTTCTTCTGATACGCCAAAGTTCATTGGTCCGTAACAGATATCTTTAAGGACTGTTTCTTCAAACAACTGATGCTCAGGAAATTGAAAGACGATGCCTACCTTCTGTCTGACCGGCTTTAGACTTTTCGCCTTTTGTTTGGCTTTTATTTGATGTTCCCCTACTTGGACAACTCCCTCTGTAGGCTTTAACAGTCCGTTTAAATGCTGCAAGAGTGTTGACTTCCCTGAACCAGTGTGACCGATCACCGCAAGGAATTGACCTGTCGGGATGGTAAGATCGATATCTTGAATGGCGAGTTTTTCGAATGGAGTGTTGAATGAATACCGGTATTCTACCTGTTGAAATGTGATTTGCATAATTCATTCACCAACTCTTCTTCTGTAAAATATGTTTTTGACAAGGGTATCCCCACTTCTTTAAGAGCCCCGGTAAGCTTTATTGTGAAAGGAGAGTCCAGGCCAAGCTTGATTAACTCGTCCTCTAATAAGAAAATTTCTTCCGGGGTTCCTTCCTTAAAGACCATCCCCTGATTTAATACAATCATTCGATCGGCTTTTGTCGCTTCTTCCAGGTCGTGGGTAATGGAGATCACCGTCAGGTTTTCTTCCTCTTTCAGCTTGCGTACTGTTTCAAGAACTTCTTTTCTTCCTTTGGGATCAAGCATCGATGTCGCTTCATCTAAAATGATGATTGATGGCTGAAGGGCTACGACCCCGGCAATTGCTACACGCTGCTTTTGACCACCTGATAAATGGTGCGGCTCTTGATTAAGAAAATCCTCCATATGGACACTTTTTAAAGCATCATTGACTCGCTGTACCATCGATTCATAAGGTACTCCATGGTTTTCTAACCCAAAAGCCACATCATCTTCTACTGTAGCACCAACAAATTGATTATCGGGATTCTGAAAGACCATACCCAGCTTTGAACGGATGTCCCAGATAGAGCTCTCTTCAAGAACGATCCCGTCCACCGTTATCTTTCCCTTTTCAGGAAAATGAAGTCCATTCAACATTTTGGCAAGAGTCGATTTACCGGATCCGTTATGACCGACAATCGCTAACCATTCACCTTGATTGACAGTCAGGCTAATCCCTTTAAGGGCGTAGGAATTCTGATCAGGGTATCTGAAATGTACATCGTCTACTTGAATGATTTCTTTCATTTTTTGCAACCTCCTCTACGCTCTTCATACTCAGCTCAGCTAAAAAATCTCTGCATATAAAAAAAAGCCTGCACCCCGACCAAAGAAAAGAGAACTTTTCTTGTTCAACCATTGAACAGCTTCTATGAAAATAGAAGTTGGAAGGGGTGCACGAGCTAGACGAGTCAGCCGGAGCTGCTCATCGTAACGCTCTGCTTTTCATCAACATGCACTTATACAAAAAGGGCAAAGAAGCAGTTAAGGATTAACTGTCCTGCCCTTAATGTTAGAAGTCACGAATTATTAAACTAATTCGATGATTGCCATTGGAGCACCGTCACCACGGCGAGGACCAACCTTCATAATGCGAGTATATCCGCCTTGACGCTCTGTGTAACGAGGAGCGATGTCAGAGAATAACTTTTGTAGAGCATCTTGGTTGTTTTCAGCGTTTGCAACTTCTTTACGAATGAATGCACCAGCTTGACGACGCGCGTGAATGTCACCACGTTTACCTAGAGTGATCATTTTTTCCACAACTGAACGAAGCTCTTTCGCACGAGTTTCAGTTGTTTCGATGCGCTCGTTAATGATTAGGTCTGTAGCTAAATCACGTAGCATTGCTTTACGTTGAGCACTGGTACGTCCTAACTTTCTGTAAGCCATTAAGGGTTCCCTCCTTTGTTGAATCTATATATGAAAGAAGATGTTATCAGTCGTCTTTACGTAAGCCAAGTCCAAGGTCTTCAAGTTTAACTTTAACCTCTTCAAGTGATTTACGTCCTAAGTTACGCACTTTCATCATATCTTCTTCTGTCTTGTTAGCAAGCTCTTGAACAGTATTGATTCCAGCACGCTTCAGGCAGTTATAAGAACGAACAGAAAGATCTAATTCTTCGATCGTCATCTCAAGAACTTTCTCTTTTTGGTCTTCTTCTTTTTCTACCATGATTTCAGCATTCTGCGCTTCATCTGTAAGGCCAACGAAAATATTTAAGTGTTCTGTTAGAATCTTAGCACCCAAAGAAATCGCTTCTTTTGGTCCAATACTTCCATCAGTCCATACATCAAGAGAAAGTTTATCGTAGTTCGTCATTTGACCAACACGAGTATTTTCTATTTGATAGTTAACGCGTGAAACTGGAGTGTAAATAGAATCGATTGGGATCACGCCAATAGGAAGATCCTCACGTTTGTTCTGGTCTGCCGGTCTGTATCCACGTCCACGTGATGCGCTTAAACGCACACGGAAGTGTCCACTCTTAGATAATGTTGCGATGTGTAAATCAGGATTCAGCACTTCTACATCACTATCATGAGTAATATCAGCAGCCGTTACAACTCCTTCGCCCTGTACATCAATTTCTAGCGTTTTTTCTTCATCAGAGTAGATCTTTAACGCTAACTTCTTGATATTCAAAATGATGGATGTGACATCCTCTACGACGCCTTCAATTGTTGAAAATTCATGCAGTACTCCATCTATTTGAATAGATGTGACAGCAGCACCTGGGAGTGACGATAGTAGGATACGACGTAAGGAGTTACCCAAAGTTGTACCATATCCACGCTCAAGTGGTTCTACGACGAACTTTCCATATGTGGCATCATCGCTGATCTCAACCGTTTCAATTTTTGGCTTTTCAATTTCGATCATTAATATTTACCCTCCTTCAAAACGTCGAAACTCCGGGCTAAATAAGTTAAAGTCCGAAATTCCCCATGTTTACGTTCCCTATTGTGCACCAACAACTGGTTACTTTTCTGAATGAACGTATCTTGTATCATATCCCATTATAGACAACGATACAAAATTTATACAGAAAAATTAAACGCGGCGACGTTTTGGTGGACGGCATCCATTATGAGGAACTGGAGTAACGTCTCTGATTGCAGTAACTTCTAGACCTGCTGCTTGAAGAGCACGGATAGCTGCTTCACGACCAGCACCAGGACCTTTAACTGTTACTTCAAGAGTTTTTAAACCATGTTCTTGAGAAGCTTTCGCTGCAGTTTCAGCTGCCATTTGCGCTGCGAATGGAGTGGATTTACGAGAACCTCTGAATCCTAGTGAACCTGCACTTGACCAAGCAACAGCATTTCCGTGAACATCAGTAATAGTTACGATTGTGTTATTGAATGTAGAACGAATGTGTGCAATACCAGCTTCGATATTCTTTTTCACACGACGTTTACGAGTGTTTGTTTTACGTGCCATACTAAGAAGTAACCTCCTTTACCTATTATTTTTTCTTATTAGCTACAGTCTTACGAGGACCTTTACGTGTACGAGCATTGTTCTTCGTATGTTGTCCACGAACAGGTAGTCCACGACGGTGACGAAGACCGCGGTATGAACCGATTTCCATAAGACGTTTGATGTTTAGTGATACTTCACGACGAAGATCACCTTCTACTTTTAATTTATCAACGATATCACGAATCTTTCCTAGTTCGTCGTCAGTTAGATCGCGAACGCGAGTATCCTCAGATACACCAGCTTCAGATAAGATTTTCGCTGCAGTATTTTTACCAATACCGTAGATGTATGTTAATGAAATGACAACACGTTTGTCACGTGGAATGTCTACACCAGCAATACGTGCCATAGTGATAGCGCACCTCCTTTAAGATTAGCCTTGTTTTTGTTTGTGTTTAGGGTTTTCACAGATAACCATGACTTTACCTTTTCTACGAATAACTTTACATTTTTCGCAGATTGGCTTAACAGATGGTCTAACTTTCATCTTATTCTAACCTCCTTAATAGTACGGAGTGCAATAGATTATTTATAACGATAAGTGATTCTACCACGAGTTAAGTCATACGGTGATAATTCTACTGTTACCTTGTCACCAGGTAGGATACGAATGAAATGCATACGGATCTTTCCTGAAACATGTGCCAGTACTGTATGACCATTTTCTAATTCTACCTTAAACATCGCATTGGGCAAAGTCTCGGCGACCTTACCTTCAACTTCAATTACATCATCCTTAGCCATCGAACATGTCTCCCTTCTTCTCATCATTTAAAACTTCGTTAACAAACTTTGAAACAGCATAACGCAGTTTACCGTTCGTAACTCTTCCTGTTTCTATAATACTGTTTTGAACTTCTGGAGAAACATAGTCACACAAGTGAAGATGAGCGATGTTCTTTCGCTTGGCGCGATCAAACTTTCTTCGATCTCCATCTGCTATGAGTACAAAACGTTCATCCAATTGCTGAACAACGACCGAGTAGCTTCCTGTTTCTCTCCCTTTAAGGGTTTGAACAATCTGGCCTATCCTCGGAATCGTCGAATCTGACTCGATCAATCCAATCACCTTCACTTAGGCTTTCGTCAATATCTCATAGCCGTCTTCAGTAATTGCAATGGTGTGTTCAAAGTGCGCACACATTTTATCATCTACTGTGACGACTGTCCAGTTATCTGATAACGTTCTAACATATCGACTTCCTGCATTAACCATAGGTTCAATAGCCAGTACCATGCCAGGCTTTAAACGAGGGCCTTTGTTGGGTGGTCCATAATGAGGAATTTGCGGGTCCTCATGTAAGTCTTGACCAACTCCGTGTCCCACATACTCTCGAACGATAGAAAAGCCATTAGCCTCAACAAATGTTTGTATACTATGAGAGATATTCGACAGACGCTCGCCTGGTTTAGCTTCCTTAAGTCCCAGAAATAATGATTCTTCCGTAACATCCAGAAGCTTCTGGGTTTCATCATCTATTGTTCCAACTGGATATGTCCAAGCTGAGTCACCGTGATAACCGTTATACTTAGCACCGATATCGATGCTGATAATATCGCCATCCTTCAATACCCGATCGCCTGGAATTCCATGAACCAACTCATTGTTGACGGATGCACAGATGCTGCCACGAAACCCATTATACCCTTTAAAAGATGGAATTGCATCATGTTTACGAATGAATTTTTCAGCAATTGCATCCAATTCTTTCGTCGATATTCCCGGAGAAATATGCTTTTGCAATTCCGCATGAGTTAATGCCACAATCTTTCCAGCTTGCCGCATAATCTCAATCTCCCTCGGAGTTTTAGAAATGATCATTATGAAAGGCCTCCAAGTAGTTCATCAATGTCATCAAACACTCTATGGATGTCTTGTTGACCGTCAATGTTTTTCAGATAGCCTTTATCTTCGTAGTAAGCCAATAGTGGTTGAGTTTGCTTGATGTTTACGTCTAAACGGTTTTGAACCGTTTCTTCGTTATCATCTGCGCGTTGATATAACTCACCGCCGCAGCGATCACAAACGCCCTCTTCTGTTGGCGGATTAAAGACAAGATGATAAGTAGCGCCGCACTCTTTACAGATCCTGCGACCTGTCAAGCGCTCCATCAGGATGTCCTTATCTACATTTATATTAATGACATAATTCATTTTTTTACCAAGATCAGCCAGGATGTTTTCAAGTGCTTCTGCCTGAGCAACCGTTCTTGGAAACCCATCCAGTAAGAAGCCTTTTTCACAGTCCTCTTTGCTTAAACGTTCACGAACGATACCGATTGTCACTTCATCAGGAACAAGATCGCCATTATCCATGAATGATTTAGCCTTCAAGCCTAGTTCAGTACCGCCTTTAATAGCTGCACGGAACATATCGCCAGTAGAGATATGGGGGATACCATATTTATCTACGATCTTTTCAGCTTGAGTGCCTTTTCCTGCGCCTGGTAAGCCCATAAGAACTATATTCACTCTCGAACTCCCCCTAATTGTCTATAAAATGGCTTCAGGAACAAAATGTTCCCGAAAACCCTCTTATTTAATAAATCCTTTGTAGTGACGTTTCACTAACTGTGCTTCCAGTTGCTTCATTGTCTCAAGTGCAACACCTACTACGATGAGTAAGCTTGTTCCACCGATTTGAGCTGCAGGAGGTAATCCCGCAAAGTTAATGAAGAAAACAGGAAGTATAGAGATGACAGCTAAGAAGATTGCCCCAACAAATGTTAGACGATACAGAACGCGAGTGAGATACTCTTGTGTGGTTTTACCTGGACGAATACCAGGGATATATCCACCTTGCTTCTTCAAGTTTTCAGCCATTTGTTCTGGATTCACTTGAATGAAAGCATAGAAATACGTAAAGGCAACGATCAGAGCTACATAGATGATCATACCAACTGGTTTAGTGTAATCAAAGATGTACTGAATAGTACTTGTCACATCGTTTTCTCCGAAGAAAGATGAAATGGTCTGTGGCGTGATTATGAAAGAAATCGCAAAGATAACTGGAATAACACCCGCAGCATTTACCTTTAACGGTAGATGTGTTGATTGTCCACCAACCGGACTACGCCCCACTAAACGTTTTGCATATTGAATCGGAATCTTACGAAGTGCTTGTTGAATAAACACGACACCAACCACGATTGCAATAACTGCTAAAACAAGAAGTGCAAGAACCACAATTCGAAGGAAGAGCTGTTCGCCTGCCCCTTCAATTTGTTGAGCATAGATTTGGTTTACTGTGTTAGGGATAGCAGCAACAATACCTGCAAAGATCAGGATCGAAATACCATTCCCTACACCTTTAGCCGTGATTTGTTCACCCAACCACATAAGAAAAGCCGTACCAGCTGTTAGAACTAACGCTATTAGTAGGTACGTACTAACTCCCGGGCTTTGGATAAGCATTCCACCATATATTCTATTGAAGCCATAGGACATACCTAAAGCTTGGATGAATCCGAGAACGATGGTGAAATAACGTGTGAACTGAGCTAATTTTCGGCGTCCGACTTCACCTTGCTTAGACCACTCTGTAAACTTCGGCACAACATCCATTTGCAGGAGTTGTACGATGATAGAAGCAGTAATGTAAGGCATAATTCCCATCGCAAAGATGGAGAAGTTTTGCAGTGCACCGCCACCAAATGTATTCAGGAATCCGAGAATTCCTGCCTGGTCTTGCATTTTCAATACATTAGCGTCTACGTTTGGCACCGGAATGAAGGTACCAAGACGAAAGACTATTAACATTAGAAGGGTGAAAATAATTTTATTTCTTATATCACCCACGCGCATAAAATTGGAGATAGTTTGAAACATTAGATCACCTCGGATGTACCGCCAGCAGCTTCGATAGCTTCTTTAGCAGTGGTTGAGAATTTTTGTGCTTTTACTGTAAGCTTTTTCTCGATTGAACCTTTACCAAGAATCTTAATTCCCGCTTTTTCGTTACTCACTACGCCAGTTTCTACTAGTAGAGCTGGAGTAACTTCTGTACCATCTTCGAAGCGATTCAATGCGTCAAGGTTGACGATTGCATATTCTTTACGATTGATGTTCGTGAATCCACGTTTTGGTAGACGTTGGAATAATGGTGTTTGACCACCCTCAAAGCCAGGACGAGTTCCGCCACCTGAACGAGCGTTTTGTCCTTTATGACCTTTACCAGAAGTCTTTCCATTACCTGAACCAATACCACGTCCTACACGATTGCGGACCTTACGTGAACCTTCTGTAGGCTTTAACTCATGTAATTTCATGTCGGCACCTCCTTTTTTTCGAAAGAAATCGATTATTTTTCTGTAACCGTTACAAGGTGAGCAACTTTATTGATCATACCGCGGATAGCAGCATTATCTTGTTGTTCAACTGTTTGATGCAATTTGCGAAGTCCTAAAGCTTCAACAGTTTTACGTTGATCTTGTGGACGACCAATTGTACTGCGAGTGAGGGTAATTTCTAGTTTGTTAGCCATCGTTATCCCTCCCTTATCCTAATATCTCTTCTACTGATTTACCACGTAATTTTGCAACGTCTTCAGCACGCTTTAATTGTTTTAAACCTTCGATAGTAGCGCGAACCATGTTAATTGGAGTGTTAGATCCTAAAGATTTAGATAGGATATCTTGAACACCAGCTAATTCAAGTACGGCACGAACAGGTCCACCGGCGATAATTCCTGTACCCGCAGAAGCAGGTTTGATCAGAATTTGACCAGCACCAAATCGTCCAGTTACTAGGTGAGGTGTAGTACCATCAACCATAGGAACTTCAATTAGATTTTTCTTCGCATCTTCAATCGCTTTACGGATTGCATCAGGTACTTCCTGAGCTTTACCAGTTCCGAAACCAACGTGACCGTTTTTGTCGCCTACTACTACAAGAGCAGCGAAACGGAAACGACGTCCACCTTTAACAACTTTCGCAACACGATTGATTGTAACTACGCGTTCTTCAAATTCTAGTTTACTTGGATCAATACGACGCATCTGGATTGTCCCTCCTTTTTTTATTAAAATTCTAAGCCGTTTTCACGAGCTGCTTCAGCTAAAGCCTTGATACGGCCATGATATAAATATCCTCCACGGTCAAATACCACGGATTTCATTCCTTTATCTACTGCACGTTTCGCAACTAGTTCTCCAACTTTTGCTGCTGCATCGATAGTAGCGGCTGAGTCTAGATCGAAATCTTTATCTTGAGAAGATGCACTTACTAGAGTAACACCGTTCACGTCATCGATAAGTTGAGCGTAGATATTTTTGTTAGAACGGAAAACGTTCAAACGAGGACGAGTTTCAGTTCCAGTAATTTTTGAACGGACACGAGCATGTCTCTTCTTACGTGTTTTGTTCTTATCTGGCTTAGTAATCACCTACGGTCACTCCTTTCTTTTGCCTACGCGGCATTATTTACCTGTTTTACCTTCTTTACGACGAACATATTCACCTTCGTAGCGAATACCTTTTCCTTTGTAAGGCTCAGGAGAGCGTACAGCACGAATGTTTGCAGCTAATGCTCCAACACGTTCTTTATCGATACCTTTAATAGATATCTTTGTGTTTGCCGGTACTTCGATCTCGATACCTTGTTCTGGTTCGATCTCAACTGGGTGAGAGTAACCAACGTTAAGTACAAGCTTAGTACCTTGTTTTTGAGCACGGTAACCTACACCGACTAGCTCAAGATTTCTTTGGAATCCTTTAGATACACCTTCAACCATGTTTGCGATTAGGGCACGAGTTGTACCGTGTAACGCGCGGTGTTCTTTTGCATCAGAAGGGCGAGTAACTGTTGCTACGTTTCCTTCCAATTCAACTTTAATATCAGAATTGAATGTACGAGAAAGTTCCCCTTTAGGTCCTTTTACAGTTACAGTGTTATCTTCACCTACTGTTAGAGTAACGTCAGATGGAATTTCGATTGGTAGTTTTCCTACACGTGACATCCTGTTGCACCTCCATTCATATAAAAAATATTACCAAACGTAAGCTAGTACTTCTCCGCCTACTTGTTGAGCACGAGCTTCTTTATCAGTTAAAACACCTGTAGAAGTAGAAACAAGTGCGATACCTAAACCGTTTAATACTCTAGGTACTTCTGTAGATTTTGCATATACACGTAAACCAGGTTTAGAGATACGCTTTAATCCAGTAATTACACGTTCGTTGTTTGCTCCATATTTTAAGAAAATGCGGATAACTCCTTGCTTGTTATCTTCTACATATTCTACGTCACGTACGAAACCTTCACGTTTAAGGATTTCTGCAATTTCTTTCTTGATGTTAGAAGCAGGAACTTCTAATCTTTCGTGACGAACCATGTTCGCATTACGGATGCGAGTAAGCAAATCTGCAATTGGATCTGTCATTGTCATAATAATTTACCTCCTTCCCAATATAGGGTATTACCAACTAGCTTTCTTAACGCCAGGAATCTGACCCTTGTATGCAAGTTCACGGAAACAAATACGGCAAAGCTTGAATTTACGGATAACTGAATGAGGACGTCCGCAACGTTCGCAACGTGTGTACGCTTGAACATTATGCTTTGGCGTGCGTTTTTGTTTCGCAATCATAGATTTTTTAGCCACATTTTCGCCTCCCTTATATAGCGATTACTTTTGGAATGGCATTCCGATTTGTGTCAATAATTCACGAGCTTCTTCGTCTGTGTTCGCAGTTGTTACGATTACGATATCCATACCACGTACTTTAGACACTTTATCATAGTCAATCTCAGGGAAAATCAATTGCTCTTTAACTCCTAATGTGTAGTTACCGCGACCGTCGAATGCTTTTTTAGAAACACCACGGAAGTCACGTACACGTGGAAGTGAAACAGAAATTAATTTATCTAAGAATTGGTACATACGCTCTCCACGAAGAGTAACTTTTGCACCGATAGGCATACCTTCACGAAGACGGAAGCCTGCGATAGATTTTTTAGCTTTCGTTACAACTGGCTTTTGACCAGTGATTTGAGTCAACTCATCAACAGCTACATCAAGAGCTTTTGAATTTTGAACAGCTTCACCGATACCCATGTTGACAACGATCTTTTCAACTTTAGGTACTTCCATTACTGATTTGTAATTGAATTTGCTCACTAGAGCTGGACTGATTTCTTGTTGAAATTTTTCTTTTAGGCGGTTCATTCAGAATACCTCCCTTCTTAATCGTACTATTTATCTAGAACTTCACCTGATTTTTTTGCTACACGTACTTTTTTGCCGTCTTCTGTCTTATAACCTACACGAGTTGGCTCGTTAGATTTCGGATCTAGAAGCATAACATTTGATACATGGATAGATGCTTCTTGGCTGATGATTCCGCCTTGCGGGTTCATCTGTGAAGGCTTAGCGTGTTTTTTTACAACGTTGATTCCTTCAACTAGCACTCGGTCTTTCTTAGGGAATGAAGCAAGAACAACACCTGTTTTGCCTTTATCTTTCCCAGTAATGACCATTACTTTATCGCCTTTTTTTACATGCATTTCATCGCACCTCCTTGAATGGCCCAATGCTAAATATCTATTAAAGAACTTCTGGAGCTAAAGATACAATTTTCATAAAGTTGCTGTCACGTAGTTCGCGAGCAACAGGTCCGAAGATACGAGTTCCACGTGGACCCTTATCGTCACGGATAATTACACAAGCGTTCTCGTCGAACTTAATGTAAGTACCGTCTTGACGACGTACACCAGATTTAGTACGTACAACAACCGCTTTTACTACGTCACCTTTTTTAACAACGCCACCTGGTGTTGCTTGTTTTACTGTACACACGATAACATCACCGATGTTAGCTGTTTTGCGTCCAGAACCACCAAGCACCTTGATAGTTAATACTTCACGAGCACCAGAGTTGTCAGCAACTTTTAAACGTGATTCTTGTTGAATCATGTAGGTAACCTCCCTTCGGAATATAAAATATCCGAACAAATATATTAGATAATAACTGCTTTTTCAACAACTTCTACTAAACGGAAACGTTTTGTAGCAGATAGTGGACGAGTCTCCATGATACGTACGATATCGCCTACTTTTGCTTCGTTGTTCTCATCATGAGTTTTAAACTTCTTAGAGTACTTAACGCGCTTGCCGTATAGAGAATGCTTTTTATAAGTTTCTACCATAACCGTTACTGTTTTATCCATTTTGTCGGAAACAACACGGCCAGTGTATACCTTACGTTGGTTGCGGTCACTCATTTAAGCAAACCTCCTCTCATTTATCGATTGTTAACCCCGATCTCTCTTTCACGGATTACAGTTTTCATACGAGCGATCCCTTTGCGGACTTCACGGATGCGAGCTGTATTTTCTAATTGCCCAGTCGCAAGTTGGAAGCGAAGGTTAAATAACTCTTCTTTTAGAGTTTTTACTTTTTGTTCAATTTCAGCAGTGGTTAGGTCACGAATTTCATTAGTTTTCATTTGATTCACCACCAATTTCCTCACGTTTTACAAACTTCGTTTTGATTGGAAGTTTGTGTGATGCTAGACGAAGTGCTTCACGAGCTACCTCTTCAGACACACCAGCGATTTCAAACATGATTTTTCCAGGCTTAACTACTGCTACCCAACCTTCTGGAGCACCTTTACCTGAACCCATACGTACTTCTAAAGGTTTTGCAGTGTAAGGTTTATGAGGGAAGATTTTAATCCATACTTTACCGCCACGTTTCATGTAACGAGTCATAGCGATACGAGCTGCCTCGATTTGACGGTTTGTGATCCAAGAAGCTTCCACTGCTTGTAAACCGTATTCACCGAACGCTACCTCTTGACCGCCTTTAGCACGTCCACGCATTTTTCCGCGGTGTTCGCGACGATGTTTAACGCGTTTAGGTAATAACATAATTATTTGCCTCCTTCCTCAGATTTCTTTCTTGTAGGAAGAACTTCTCCACGGTAGATCCATACTTTAACGCCAAGCTTACCATAAGTTGTGTCAGCTTCTGCATGAGCATAGTCAATGTCAGCGCGTAGTGTATGAAGTGGAACAGTACCTTCACTGTAATGTTCTGCACGAGCGATATCTGCTCCGCCTAAACGACCAGATACTTGTGTTTTGATTCCTTTTGCTCCAGCACGCATAGCACGTTGGATTGATTGCTTTTGAGCACGACGGAAAGAAACACGGTTTTCTAATTGACGAGCGATGTTTTCTGCTACTAGTTTAGCATCAACGTCAGCTCTTTTGATTTCAACGATGTTGATGTGTACACGTTTTGAAGTAAGTTCGTTAAGTGCTTTACGAAGAGCTTCAACTTCTGTACCACCTTTACCGATAACCATACCAGGCTTAGCTGTATGAACAGTAATGTTAATACGATTTGCAGCGCGCTCGATTTCTACTTTAGAAACAGAAGCGTCTACTAAACGTTTTGCAATATATTCACGTACTTTAATGTCTTCGTGTAATAGATTAGCGTAATCTTTATCTGCGTACCATTTAGATTCCCAATCACGGATTATACCGACACGAAGTCCGACCGGATGTACTTTTTGACCCACAGCTTATCCCTCCTTCTTTTCTGATACGACAAGTGTAATGTGACTTGTACGTTTGTTAATTTGACTTGCACGTCCCATCGCACGAGGACGGAAACGTTTAAGTGTTGGTCCTTCATTTACATAAGCCTCAGTTACCACTAGGCTATTAATATCCATGTCAAAGTTGTGCTCTGCGTTCGCAATAGCAGACTTAAGTACTTTTTCGATTACTGGTGAAGCAGCTTTAGGTGTATGCTTTAAGATAGCAACCGCTTCTCCAACTTGCTTACCTCGGATTAGATCAACGACTAAACGTACTTTACGAGGAGCAATACGTACTGTTCTTGCAACAGCTTTTGCTTGCATTAGGATACCCTCCTCTCAATTAGCGTCTTGTTTTCTTATCATCACTTGCATGACCTTTGTAAGTACGAGATGGTGCGAATTCACCAAGCTTGTGTCCTACCATGTCTTCAGTGACGTATACAGGTACATGTTTACGACCATCGTAAACTGCGATAGTGTGACCGATGAATGCTGGGAAGATCGTTGAGCGACGAGACCAAGTTTTAACAACTTGTTTGCCTTCAGTTTCGTTCAATTTCTCAACCTTACTCATTAAATGATCATCAACAAAAGGTCCTTTTTTTAAGCTACGACCCATGTTTGAACCTCCCTTCGTGATTGATCTACGGCTCTTTTCAGGAACCGTAGTACAATCCCGTTATTTTTTGCGACGACGCACAATAAATTTATCAGATTTGTTGTTTTTCTTACGTGTCTTGTATCCAAGAGTAGGTTTACCCCATGGAGACATTGGTGATTTACGTCCGATTGGAGCGCGTCCTTCACCACCACCGTGTGGGTGATCGTTAGGGTTCATTACAGAACCACGAACTGTTGGGCGTTTACCTAACCAACGAGAACGTCCGGCTTTACCAATGTTGATAAGTTCGTGTTGTTCATTTCCAACTTGGCCTACAGTAGCACGACAAGCAGAAAGAATCATACGAGTTTCACCAGAGTTAAGACGTACAAGTACATATTTACCTTCTTTACCAAGTACTTGAGCAGATGTTCCAGCAGAACGTACTAACTGGCCACCCTTACCTGGTTTAAGTTCGATATTGTGTACGATTGTACCAACTGGGATGTTGATAAGTGGTAATGCGTTACCCACTTTAATATCTGCTTCAGGTCCAGACATTACTTCCATACCTACTTCGATTGTTTTCGGTGCAAGAATGTAACGTTTTTCCCCATCAGCGTAGTTAATTAGTGCAATGTTTGCTGAGCGGTTTGGATCGTATTCGATCGTAGCAACGCGTCCAGGTATACCATCTTTTTCACGTTTGAAATCGATGATACGGTATTGGCGCTTATGACCGCCACCTTGATGACGAACTGTTAACTTACCTTGGTTGTTACGGCCACCCTTTTTGTGTAGGGGTGCTAAAAGTGACTTTTCCGGAGAATCTGTAGTGATTTCAGCGAAATCAGAACTAGTCATGCCGCGACGACCATTAGAGGTAGGTTTATACTTTTTAATCGCCATGTTTTTCCCTCCTCTTCTTAATTAAAGAATTTTATACTTCAAAGAATTCGATTTCTTTACTATCAGCAGTAAGCTTAACGATTGCTTTACGACGCTTGTTAGTGTAACCAGCGTGTTTACCCATACGTTTGAACTTACCTTTGTAGTTCATGATGTTAACTTTATCTACTTTCACGTCAAAGATTTCTTCAACAGCGTCTTTTACTTGAGTTTTGTTAGCTCTAGTATCAACTTCGAAAGTATACTTTTTCTCAGACATAAGATCAGTTGAAGCCTCTGTAATTACGGGGCGCTTAATGATTTCACGTACATCCATTATGCAAGCACCTCCTCTACTTTTTCAACAGCTGATTTAGTGATCACTAGTTTGTCGTGTCCTAATACATCCAGAACGCTAATTCCATCAGCAGGAACAACAGTTACACCAGGGATGTTACGAGCAGAAAGTGCTACGTTTTCGTCGATGCCATCAGTGATTACTAATGTTTTAGAATCAACAGATAGACCTTTAAGAACGTTAGCAAATTCTTTTGTTTTAGGAGCATCGAATGATAATGCTTCTAATACTAAGATGTTTTCTTCTACTACTTTAGAAGAAAGAGCAGATTTGATCGCTAAGCGACGGACCTTCTTAGGAAGTTTGTAGCTGTAGCTGCGTGGAACTGGTCCAAATACAGTACCACCACCGCGCCATTGTGGAGAACGGATTGACCCTTGACGAGCACGGCCAGTTCCTTTTTGACGCCAAGGCTTACGCCCACCGCCACGTACTTCAGAACGATTTTTTACTTTGTGATTCCCTTGACGTAAAGAAGCTCTTTGCATCAATACTGCTTCAAACATTACATGTTTGTTTGGTTCGATACCAAAAACAGTGTCATTAAGTTCGATATCACCAACTTTAGAACCGCTTTGGTTAAATAATGCTACTTTCGGCATTCTTGTTTCCTCCTTTCTTGAAAAGTTCTATTAGTTTGCTTTAATAGCTGATTTTACTTTGATCAGTTGTTTCTTAGGTCCAGGTACATTACCTTTAACTAAGATAAGGTTACGATCTGCATCAACTTTTACAATTTCAAGGTTTTGAATTGTAATTTGCTCTCCGCCCATACGTCCAGGTAGTAATTTACCTTTGAATACACGGTTTGGATCAACAGGACCCATTGAACCAGGACGACGGTGGTAACGAGAACCATGGGACATAGGTCCGCGAGATTGGTTATGACGCTTGATAGCACCTTGGAATCCTTTACCTTTTGAAACTCCTGTTACATCTACGATTTCGCCTGCCGCGAAAATATCAACTTTGACTTCTTGACCAACTTCGTACTCTTCTACGTTTACACCGCGGATTTCACGGATGAAGCGCTTAGGAGCAGTTTCAGCTTTAGCAACGTGGCCTCTCTCTGGTTTGTTAGAAAGCTTTTCACGTTTGTCTTCAAAACCTACTTGGATAGCTTCGTAGCCATCAACATCGATAGATTTCTTTTGAAGTACCACGTTTTGAGCAGCTTCGATAACAGTTACAGGGATAAGATCACCGTTTTCAGCGAAAACTTGAGTCATACCAATCTTTCTTCCTAAGATTCCTTTGGTCATAAGTCACACCTCCTAATAATTATGGTTTTTATGAATTAAAGTTTGATTTCGATATCTACACCTGATGGTAAGTCTAAACGCATAAGCGCATCAACTGTTTGAGGTGTTGGGTTTACAATGTCGATTAAGCGTTTATGAGTACGCATTTCGAATTGCTCACGAGAATCTTTGTATTTGTGTACAGCACGTAAGATTGTGTAAACAGACTTTTCAGTCGGTAGTGGGATCGGTCCAGAAACCGCCGCACCAGAACGTTTTGCTGTTTCAACAATTTTCTCAGCTGATTGATCAAGAATTCTGTGATCATAAGCCTTTAAACGGATACGAATCTTTTGTTTTGCCATTATTTCCCCTCCTTTATCGCCTATTTTTGAATAGACATTCTCCACAGAAATTTCCCACACACTCGCCATGGCAAAGCGGCCGTGTGTGTCAGCAACCTTCTGTTTCATCGCAGTCAAAGACCAACATTGTCTATTATAACTAAAACACCTAGAAGATGCAACTGTTTCTTACAAATTCTTTATGTTTTGCACACTTTCTTTATTATACAAACGAACCGTGGTATTTTCAAGGTTATGTGGTATTTTCACAATATTAAATATAACAATGTTAGTGGATTAAAGGACTTTAATCCAAAGGGAAATATTAATCATTCTTATATAGCTCTGATTTATAATATTTTCTCAAGAGTGAGTGCTTGTTGATTTCCATTTCCGCTCCGGGATGCTCCAATCAACTTAGTGTTTCAATTACTTATCAAGCAGTATATATAAAATGAAGTGTGTGTCATAAGCCAAAATATTTCATTTTCAAAATATCTACTGAAGGTTGATCAACATAAATGAACAAGTACTATACTATATAGAAGAAACTCGTCAGCCCCATTATCAAAAACGTTGTAGTACGTCTAAATGGTATAGCTATTTTAAACAAAAAAACAGATGGACATGATGTCCATCTGTTTTTGATATCAATGATTACTCAGTGATTGTAGCTACTACTCCAGCACCTACAGTACGTCCACCCTCACGGATAGAGAACTTAGTACCTTCTTCGATAGCGATTGGAGCGATAAGCTCAACAGTCATTTCGATGTTATCGCCAGGCATAACCATTTCTACACCTTCAGGAAGGTTACAGATACCAGTTACGTCAGTTGTACGGAAGTAGAACTGTGGGCGGTAGTTAGTGAAGAATGGAGTGTGACGTCCACCCTCTTCTTTAGAAAGAACATAAACTTCTGCTTTGAACTTTGTGTGTGGAGTGATTGTACCTGGCTTAGCAAGTACTTGTCCACGTTGGATATCTTCACGAGCTACACCACGAAGTAGTGCACCGATGTTGTCTCCAGCTTCAGCATAGTCAAGAAGCTTACGGAACATTTCTACACCTGTTACAGTAGTAGATTTTGGCTCTTCAGAAAGACCGATGATGTCGATAGTGTCTCCAACTTTAACTTGTCCACGCTCAACACGACCAGTAGCAACTGTACCACGACCTGTGATTGAGAATACATCCTCAACAGGCATCATGAATGGCTTTTCAGTGTCACGCTCTGGAGTTGGGATGTAGCTATCTACAGCTTCCATAAGTTCGTAGATTTTTTCTTCCCACTCAGCTTCTCCTTCAAGAGCTTTAAGAGCAGAACCTTTGATTACTGGTACGTCATCGCCAGGGAAATCGTACTCAGAAAGAAGGTCACGTACTTCCATTTCTACTAATTCAAGTAGCTCTTCGTCGTCTACCATGTCACATTTGTTCATGAATACAACTAGGTATGGAACACCTACTTGACGAGAAAGAAGGATGTGCTCACGAGTTTGTGGCATTGGGCCATCAGCAGCAGAAACTACTAGGATCCCACCATCCATTTGTGCAGCACCAGTGATCATGTTTTTAACATAGTCAGCATGTCCTGGGCAGTCAACGTGTGCATAGTGACGAGTATCAGTTTCATACTCAACGTGCGCAGTAGAGATTGTGATTCCACGTTCTCTTTCTTCTGGAGCACCGTCAATTTGGTCATATGCCATTGCAGTTCCACGACCATACTTCTTGTGAAGTGTAGTTGTGATTGCAGCTGTTAGAGTTGTTTTACCGTGGTCAACGTGACCGATTGTACCGATATTCGCATGTTGCTTGGAACGATCAAATTTTTCCTTACCCATTTGAAAATCCTCCTTTGATTTTAAAGAAAATAAGTATATTTTGGATGCCTCAGAGATAGCTATAAAACCACCTCTGACACAACTATTGCTTACATTAGTATTTATACTTTATAAAAGCGAATAAATCAATTATTCACCTTTATTTTTTTTGATGATTTCTTCAGAAATCGATTTAGGTACTTCTTCATAGTGATCGAAGTGCATGGAGTATGTTCCACGTCCTTGTGTGTTAGAACGAAGAGATGTTGCATATCCAAACATTTCAGATAGTGGTACGAACGCTTTAACGACTTGAGCGTTACCGCGCGCTTCCATACCTTCTACGCGTCCACGACGAGAAGTTACATCACCCATGATATCTCCAAGGTATTCCTCAGGGATAACAACCTCTACCTTCATCATTGGCTCAAGGATAACTGGCTTACATTTAGAAGCAGCATTCTTAAGTGCCATTGATGCAGCGATTTTGAACGCCATCTCAGAGGAGTCAACGTCATGGTATGAACCATCGAATAATCTTGCTTTAACATCAACAAGTGGGAAACCAGCTAAGACACCATTTTCTAAAGCATCAGATAGACCGGCTTGTACTGCAGGGATGTATTCACGAGGAACAACACCACCGACGATACCGTTCTCGAATTCGAAACCTTTACCTTCTTCGTTAGGTGAGAATTCGATCCAAACGTGTCCGAATTGTCCACGTCCACCAGATTGACGAGCGAACTTACCTTCAACTTTAGCCGTATCACGGAAAGTCTCACGGTAAGATACTTGAGGAGCTCCTACGTTTGCTTCTACTTTGAATTCACGTTTCATACGGTCAACGATGATATCTAAGTGAAGCTCACCCATACCTGCGATGATAACCTGTCCAGTTTCCTGGTCAGTATGCGCACGGAATGTTGGATCTTCCTCTTGAAGTTTTTGTAGAGCAGTAGTCATTTTATCTTGGTCGGCCTTTGATTTAGGCTCAACAGATAGAGAGATAACCGGCTCTGGGAACACCATTGATTCTAGAATAACAAGACTCTTTTCATCACATAGTGTATCTCCAGTACTTGTATCTTTCAGACCAACTGCCGCTGCAATGTCTCCAGCGTAAACAGTAGAGATTTCTTCACGGGAGTTAGCGTGCATTTGCAGGATACGTCCTACGCGCTCACGTTTACCTTTAGAAGAGTTTCTAACGTATGAACCAGAATCTAATGTTCCTGAGTACACACGGAAGAATGTTAATTTACCAACATAAGGGTCAGTTGCAACTTTGAACGCTAATGCAGAGAATGGCGCATCGTCAGCTGATGGACGAGTTACTTCTTCTTCTGTATCAGGAACAAAACCTTTGATATCTTCAACATCTGTTGGTGCTGGAAGATAGTCAATAACTGAGTCAATTAATAATTGAACCCCTTTGTTTTTAAATGCAGATCCACAAACTACCGGGTAGAACTCAACAGTCAGTGTAGCCGCACGGATAGCAGCTTTGATTTCTTCGTTAGAAAGCTCTTCACCTTCTAAGTACTTCATCATAAGCTCTTCATCAAGTTCAGAAACTGCTTCAATTAACTTTCCGCGGTATTCATCAGCTTGATCTTTGTACTCTTCAGGAATGTCACGAGCTTCTGCACGTGTTCCAAGGTCATCTTCATAGAAGTAAGCTTTCATTTCAACTAAGTCGATGATACCTTCGAAATCATCCTCAGCACCGATTGGAAGCTGAATAGGATGCGCATTCGCTTGTAGACGTTCATGAAGTGTCCCAACAGAGTAAAGGAAGTCAGCACCGATTTTGTCCATTTTGTTAACGAACACAACACGGGGAACCCCGTAAGTTGTTGCTTGGCGCCAAACAGTTTCAGTTTGAGGCTCAACACCAGATTGAGCATCAAGTACTGCAACTGCACCATCAAGTACACGCAATGAACGCTCAACTTCAACAGTGAAGTCTACGTGTCCCGGTGTATCGATGATGTTAATACGATGGCCTTTCCATTGAGCTGTTGTCGCAGCAGAAGTGATAGTGATACCACGTTCTTGCTCTTGCTCCATCCAGTCCATTTGAGAAGCACCTTCGTGAGTTTCTCCAATTTTATGGATACGACCTGTATAAAATAGGATACGCTCAGTTGCAGTTGTTTTACCAGCATCGATGTGAGCCATGATACCGATATTACGAGTGTTTTCTAAGGAGAACTCTCTAGGCATGCGGTCTTTCTCCTTCCTTATATGAGAATGGTTTGTTTGTTTAAGATCAGATTACCAACGATAGTGAGCAAACGCTTTGTTCGCTTCAGCCATCTTGTGTGTATCTTCACGCTTCTTAACAGAAGCTCCAGTGTTATTAGCTGCATCAAGGATTTCGTTAGCTAAACGCTCTTCCATTGTCTTCTCACCGCGAAGACGAGAGTAGTTTACTAACCAACGAAGACCTAGTGTAGTACGACGCTCTGGACGCACCTCTACAGGTACTTGATAGTTTGAACCACCAACACGACGAGCTTTAACTTCTAATACCGGCATGATATTTTTTAGAGCTGCATCGAATACTTCCATTGCATCTTTACCTGAACGCTCGCTAATGATATCAAACGCAGCGTATAGTTTCTTTTGAGCTTTACCTCTTTTACCGTCAATCATGATTTTGTTGATTAAACGAGTAACTAATTTTGAATTGTACATTGGATCAGGTAAAACGTCTCTTTTTGCTACAGGACCTTTACGTGGCATGTGATTTCCTCCTTTCAACGAGAAATGAATTTATGATTTTTTTATTATTTTTTAGCGGCTTTAGGGCGCTTAGTTCCGTATTTAGAACGTCCTTGCATACGGCCTTCAACTCCAGCTGTATCAAGCGCACCACGTACGATGTGATAACGTACCCCCGGTAAATCCTTTACACGTCCTCCACGGATAAGAACAACACTGTGCTCTTGAAGGTTATGTCCGATACCAGGAATGTAAGCAGTAACCTCGATTCCATTTGTTAAACGAACACGAGCATATTTACGTAGCGCCGAGTTCGGTTTCTTTGGAGTCATTGTACCAACACGAGTACATACACCACGTTTTTGTGGAGAAGACAAGTTCGTGTGCACTTTCTTAAAGCTGTTATAACCTTTGTTAAGTGCAGGTGACTTTGATTTAGTTGATTTAGACTGACGAGGCTTGCGAACTAATTGGTTAATAGTTGGCATTTTGTTTTCCTCCCTTCTTATTTGGTAAGCCCACACATCCAGGTGGTTCTTTTTTGGGTAAAAGTAAAGTTTTTGCAGATAGCTTCTACAAAAACTATTTTACTGTATAATCGCAACAGCTGCTGCTCCAACATCTATTCCGCACGATTTACCAAGTTTCTTCATGGAATCCACTTTGTTAACCGGTACTTTAAGATCAATAGCGGCCTGAACTACTTTGGCTGTAACTTTGGGATCAGCATCCTCCGCAATAACAACCTCTAGTACATGACCTGTTTTTAGAGCTTTCACTGCTTGCTTTGTTCCTACAATAATTTCTTTAGCCTGCGCTACTTTTTCATAAGACATTTCATATCCTCCAAAGTAACAGGTTATTAATAGGAGCAACCTTGAATATATTATCATCTTAAAATCTCTATGTCAACATAGATTTAAAAGATTTATAAAAGCTAACTCTTAGAGCTTATGTTTGAGCAATCAAACACGCCTAAGAGTTAGCCTAAATAGATTACTCTACTGTTACTGTTTCTTCACTAGTATCTTCTGCTAATACCGGCTCTGCCTTGCGGTAACGTTGCATACCTGTACCGGCAGGAACCAATTTACCGATGATAACATTTTCTTTCAATCCAAGTAACTCATCACGTTTTCCTTTAATGGCAGCGTCCGTTAACACACGAGTTGTTTCCTGGAACGATGCTGCTGATAGGAAGGAGTCCGTTTCAAGTGAAGCTTTGGTGATTCCGAGCAGTACAGGACGTCCTGTTGCCGGAAGTTTTCCGCCAAATAGAGCTTTTTCGTTCGCATCTCTGAATTGATGGATGTCCATAAGAGTACCAGGTAGTACCTCTGATTCACCAGCATCAATAACACGAACCTTGCGTAACATTTGACGAACCATAACCTCAACGTGTTTGTCGCCGATTTCAACCCCTTGCATACGGTATACTTTTTGTACCTCACGCAGCAAGTATTCTTGAACGGCTGACACATCACGCACTTTAAGAAGTTCTTTTGGATCGATTGAACCTTCAGTGATTTCCTGACCGCGTACTACTTTATCATTCACAGCGAATTTCAAGCGAGCTGTGTAAGGAGCTGTGTAACTTCTCGTTTCCACATCACCTTGAACGGTAATTTCGTACTGACGATCTTTTCCTTCACTAATGGAAGTAATTACACCATCGATTTCAGAAATAACGGCTTGACCTTTAGGATTACGCGCTTCGAAGATCTCTTGGATACGCGGTAAACCTTGAGTGATATCGTCTCCTGCAACCCCACCAGTATGGAACGTACGCATCGTTAACTGAGTACCCGGTTCCCCGATGGATTGAGCAGCGATGATTCCCACAGCTTCCCCTACTTCGACTTTTTGTCCTGTTGCCAGGTTCGTTCCGTAACATTTCTCACATACACCATGTCTAGTGTTACATGTGAAAGCAGAACGGATCGAAACATGTTCGACACCAGCATCAATGATCGTCTTAGCTAAGTCTTCTGTGATCAGCTGATTTTCTGTGATGATGATTTCATCTGTCTCAGGATGACGTAATGTTTTACGTGAGTAACGACCAAGTAAACGTTCTTCAAGAGGCTCGATGATTTCTGTACCCTCTTTAATGGATCCTACAAGTAGGCCTCTGTCTGTTCCACAGTCTTCTTCACGAACGATTACATCCTGGGCCACATCAACAAGACGACGTGTCAGGTAACCTGAGTCAGCTGTTTTCAGTGCAGTATCGGCAAGACCTTTACGGGCACCATGTGTAGAGATAAAGTACTCAAGAACCGTTAAACCTTCACGGAAACTTGATTTGATCGGTAACTCAATGATACGACCAGCCGGGTTGGCCATCAGTCCACGCATACCAGCAAGCTGAGTAAAGTTAGATGCGTTACCACGGGCACCTGAGTCACTCATCATGAAGATCGGGTTGCGTTTATCGAGTGTCGCCATTAATTTACCTTGAATCGTATCTTTCGCAGCACTCCAGATTGAGATAACACGATCGTATCTTTCATCTTCTGTAATAAGACCACGTTTAAATTGTTTTAATACGTTGTCTACTTTACTTTGTGCTTCGATTAAGATTTCTTCTTTTTCCGCTAGTACGACGATATCTGCGATACCAACCGTAATACCGGCTTTGGTAGAGTATTTGAATCCTAAGTCTTTCATCTTATCAAGCATACGGGACGTTTCTGTGATAGCAAACTTCTTGAATACTTCCGCAATGATATTCCCTAAGAATCCTTTTTTGAACGGGTTGATTAACTCACGGTTTTGGAATACTTCTTTAACGTCCGTTGACGGATTAACAAAGTAGTTCTCAGGAGTAGCTACTTCCAAGTTCGTTCTTGTTGGTTCGTTAATGAACGGGAATGTATCAGGTAAGATCTCGTTAAAGATTACTTTACCTACCGTTGTTAATAATAATTGTTTATTTTGCTTTTCTGTGAACGTTTTGTTATTGATGGTGCTGGCATGGATCGCAATACGGGTATGCAAGTGAACATAACCATTTTGATATGCAAGAATGACTTCATTTGCATCATTGAAGATCATACCTTCACCAACAGCATTTTCACGTTCAAGTGTCAGGTAATAGTTACCTAATACCATATCCTGGGACGGAGTAACAACTGGCTTACCGTCTTTCGGATTAAGGATGTTTTGGGCAGCAAGCATCAGCATGCGTGCTTCAGCTTGTGCTTCAGAAGATAGAGGTACGTGAACCGCCATTTGGTCACCATCAAAATCCGCGTTGTATGCAGTACATACAAGTGGGTGAAGACGGATCGCTCTACCTTCGACTAGAGTTGGTTCAAATGCTTGAATACCAAGTCTGTGAAGAGTAGGTGCACGGTTTAAGAGAACTGGATGTTCTTTAATAACCCCTTCTAATACATCCCATACTTCCGGTTGAACGCGTTCGATCTTGCGTTTTGCACTCTTAATGTTGTGAGCCAATCCTTTTTCAACAAGTTCTTTCATAACAAATGGTTTGAATAACTCAAGAGCCATTTCTTTAGGAAGACCACATTGATACATCTTAAGGTTAGGTCCAACGACGATTACAGAACGGCCTGAATAGTCAACACGTTTACCAAGAAGGTTCTGACGGAAACGACCTTGCTTCCCTTTAAGCATATGTGAAAGGGATTTTAATGGACGGTTACCTGGTCCAGTAACTGGACGGCCGCGGCGGCCATTATCAATTAAAGCGTCGACTGCTTCTTGAAGCATACGCTTCTCGTTTTGAACGATGATACTTGGAGCACCAAGGTCCAATAAACGCTTCAAACGGTTATTACGGTTAATAACACGACGATATAAATCATTTAAGTCAGAAGTTGCAAAGCGTCCACCGTCAAGCTGAACCATCGGGCGAAGCTCTGGAGGAATGACAGGCAGTACATCAAGAATCATCCAATCCGGATCATTTCCTGAGTTTCTGAAAGATTCCACTACTTCTAAACGTTTGATTGCACGGGTACGTCGTTGACCTTGAGCTGTTTTCAGTTCTTCTTTAAGGAAATCAGCTTCTTTATCTAGGTCAATGTCCTGCAGAAGCTTTTTAATCGCTTCAGCTCCCATTGCAGCTTGGAATTTAACTCCGTATTTCTCACGATACGCACGGTACTCTTTCTCAGATAGAAGTTGCTTTCTTTCCAGAGCCGTGTCACCCGGTTCTGTTACAACATAGGAAGCGAAGTAAATAACTTCTTCCAAAGCGCGGGGAGACATGTCTAAAACAAGTCCCATACGGCTTGGGATTCCTTTGAAGTACCAGATGTGGGATACAGGGGCAGCCAGTTCAATGTGACCCATACGTTCACGGCGAACTTTAGCTTTTGTTACTTCAACACCACAGCGGTCACAAACGACGCCTTTATAACGGACACGCTTGTATTTTCCACAGTGACATTCCCAGTCCTTCGTAGGACCGAAGATACGTTCACAGAACAAACCGTCTTTTTCAGGTTTTAATGTACGATAGTTAATCGTTTCAGGTTTTTTAACCTCCCCGAAAGACCACGAACGGATCTTATCGGGGGAAGCTAAACCAATTTTCATATACTCAAAATTATTTACATCTAGCAAGGGGCCTACCTCCCTTTTAATCTACAGGCTCTAACCCTAATTGCTCTAAATTTATTCTTTTGACCCTACTGTCTGTGATTCTTGTGCATTAGATTCAGAGATATTTAGCGTGTCTGCTTGTTGTACTTCTTCTTCGTCCTCTAAGTCACGCATTTCAATTTCTTCTTCGTTACTAGAGAGGATCTTAACATCCATACCTAAACTTTGAAGTTCTTTGATCAGAACCTTGAATGATTCCGGAACTCCCGGTTCAGGAACGTTTTCACCTTTGACAATGGCTTCGTATGTTTTCACACGACCCACAACGTCATCAGACTTAACCGTCAGAATTTCTTGCAGAGTGTAAGCAGCACCATAAGCTTCTAGTGCCCATACCTCCATTTCACCGAAACGCTGTCCACCGAATTGAGCTTTACCACCCAACGGTTGCTGCGTAACAAGTGAATAAGGACCTGTTGATCGTGCGTGAAGTTTGTCATCGACCATGTGAGCAAGTTTGATCATATACATGATCCCTACTGATACACGGTTATCAAACGGTTCACCTGTTCTACCATCATAAAGAACGGTTTTCGCATCACGTGCCATACCGGCTTCTTCGATGGTTGCCCATACGTCTTCTTCACGCGCTCCATCAAATACCGGTGAAGCGACATGTACACCAAGGTATCTTGCTGCCATACCTAAATGAAGTTCAAGCACCTGTCCGATATTCATACGTGATGGTACCCCTAATGGGTTCAACATGATATCGATCGGTGTACCGTCCGGCAAGAACGGCATGTCTTCTTCAGGAAGGATTCTTGAGATAACACCTTTGTTACCGTGACGACCAGCCATTTTGTCACCTTCAGAAATTTTACGCTTCTGAACGATGTATACACGTACAAGCTGGTTAACACCTGGTGGTAATTCATCGCCGTCTTCACGATTGAAGACTTTGACATCGAGGATGATTCCTCCCCCACCATGTGGTACACGAAGAGATGTATCCCGGACCTCACGAGCTTTCTCACCGAAGATTGCATGTAACAGGCGTTCTTCAGCAGTCAACTCCGTTACACCCTTAGGCGTTACTTTACCGACAAGTAAGTCGCCATCTTTTACTTCAGCACCGATGCGGATGATTCCACGCTCATCAAGATTGCGAAGTGCATCTTCACCAACGTTTGGAATATCACGAGTGATTTCTTCAGGTCCTAATTTCGTATCACGGGATTCAGACTCATATTCTTCAATATGAATTGAAGTATATACATCGTCTTTTACAAGACGTTCACTCATGATGATCGCATCTTCATAGTTGTAACCGTCCCAAGTCATGAATCCAACCATTACGTTACGTCCTAAGGCAAGTTCTCCTTTTTCCATTGAAGGACCATCAGCAAGGATTTCTCCTTTAACTACGCGGTCACCTTCACTTACGATCGGACGCTGGTTGTAACATGTACCCTGGTTAGAACGGATGAATTTTTGCATACGATATTTATCGAGGTCACCTTTTACTTCTTGACCGTCGATTTCTTTCACACGACGTACCCAAACTTGTTTCGCTTCAACCTTTTCTACAATACCTTCATATTTACAAATCACAGCTGCACCAGAGTCTTTCGCAGATACGTGTTCCATACCCGTTCCGACAATCGGTGATTCCGGATTCATTAAAGGAACTGCTTGACGCTGCATGTTCGCTCCCATAAGAGCACGGTTAGAGTCATCGTTCTCCAAGAAAGGAATACATGCTGTCGCAGCTGATACTACTTGTTTAGGAGATACATCCATGTAGTCCAGACGTTCACGTTTGATAACCGTGTTTTCTCCACGGAAACGAGCGATGACTTCTTCATCAAGGAATGCTCCGTCATCACCAAGACGCGCGTTTGCTTGTGCCACTACATAGTTATCTTCTTCGTCTGCCGTCAAGTAATCGATGCGATCGGTTACTTTCCCTGAATCAGGGTCAACACGACGATACGGCGTTTCGATAAAGCCGAATTTATTCACTTTCGCAAATGAAGAAAGTGAGTTGATCAGTCCGATGTTTGGTCCCTCAGGCGTTTCAATCGGACACATACGACCATAGTGGGAGTAATGTACGTCACGTACTTCGAATCCTGCACGTTCACGCGTTAATCCACCAGGTCCTAAAGCAGAAAGACGACGTTTGTGCGTTAATTCTGCAAGAGGATTCGTTTGATCCATAAATTGAGACAATTGAGAGCTTCCAAAGAACTCTTTAATTGATGCGATTACCGGACGGATGTTGATTAGTTGCTGAGGTGTGATCGTGTTCGTGTCCTGAATGGACATTCTTTCACGAACAACACGCTCCATACGTGATAAACCGATACGGAATTGGTTTTGAAGCAATTCACCCACCGAACGTAAACGACGGTTACCTAAATGGTCAATATCATCCGTTAGTCCTACTCCATGTAATAAGTTAAAGAAGTAAGAAATAGAAGAGATGATATCTGCAGGTGTAATGTACTTAACCTCTTCTTCAACATACGCATTGCTGATGACATTAATCTCAAATTCTCCCTCTTCGTTAGGAGAATAGATTTTGATAGATTGAAGAACGACGTCTTCTTCTAACACGCCACCAGACTGTTGGTAGTTTTTAAACCCGATGCCATTTTCTAAATAAGGAATAACCTTATCCAGAGCGCGGCGATCAAGAACCGTGCCTTTCTCCGCCAGAATCTCACCCGTTTCCGGATCTGCTAGAGTTTCTGCTAGAGTTTGACCGAATAAACGGTTCTTAATGTGAAGCTTTTTGTTCATTTTGTAACGTCCAACGTTTGCTAAGTCATAACGCTTAGGATCAAAGAAACGAGAAACGAGTAAACTTTTAGCATTTTCTACTGTAGGAGGCTCTCCTGGACGCAGACGCTCGTAAATCTCGAGCAATGCTTTGTCGATACCTTCCGTGTTGTCTTTCTCGAGCGTGTTACGAATGTACTCATTATCACCGATCAAATCGATGATTTCTTGATCAGAGCCAAACCCAAGGGCACGTAAAAGAACCGTTACCGGTAGTTTGCGAGTTCGATCAATTCGCACATATACAACATCTTTCGCATCTGTTTCATACTCAAGCCAAGCTCCGCGGTTTGGTATAACGGTAGCAGTAAACCCTTTCTTTCCGTTCTTATCTACTTTTCCGCTAAAGTAAACACTAGGTGAACGTACTAGCTGAGATACGATAACGCGCTCAGCACCATTAATGACAAAAGTACCTGTGTCTGTCATTAATGGGAAGTCACCCATAAATACGTCTTGATCTTTCACTTCTCCTGTTTCCTTGTTCACAAGACGGACTTTCACTCTAAGCGGTGCAGAGTAAGTAACATCTCTTTCCTTTGATTCTTCCACCGAGTACTTTGGCTCTCCCAGACTATAGTCAATAAATTCCAAAGAGAGATTACCAGTGAAGTCCTCAATCGGAGAAATGTCACGGAACATTTCTCTTAACCCCTCATCAAGAAACCATTGATACGAGGAAGTTTGAATTTCGATTAAATTCGGTAATTCTAAAACTTCACTGATACGCGCAAAACTTCTGCGTTGGCGGTGTCGTCCATACTGAACTAGTTGACCTGTCAACTGATTCACCCCTCAAATCAAGCGTTTTGGTTGTGTCTATATGCCTTCAAGTAGGAATGCTACTCTACACAAGACAAAAAGAAAAAGGGTTTTAATGATAAAACCTCATTTTCAAATGACGAACTATTATTTTATAATCTTTTCCAATTTATCCAATATGTATACATATGGACATAATACCGGAAAATAATATTTTTGCATTTTATAATGTTATCATAGCAGTAAAGCTACGTCAACGGATTTCTTTTACCGATTTCAAGATGTAGTATCCCTTTTTTCTAGCGACAATTTCTACATTTGAAAACAATTCTTCCATTTTATCCATGGCAGACGGAGCACCTTGTTTCTTCTGAATAACGACCCACAATTCACCATTTTCCTTCAGATAGTCATAACTACTTTCAAGAATCGAATGAACCGTTTCTTTCCCTGCTCTTATCGGCGGGTTCGTTAATACGGCCGCAAATTCCGTTTCAACGACATTCGTATATCGGTCACTTTGATAGATGCTCACGTTTTGAACTTTATTCCCTCTAGCATTTTCTTTCGCTAAAGACAACGCTCTCTCATTTACATCAATCATATGAACGATACGATCATCATTTTCTTTCGCTAAAGACAAACCGATTGGACCATACCCACAACCGACATCCAGTAACGGACCCGTTACGCCAGGCAATTCAAACGTTTCAATCAAAGCTCTTGAACCAAAGTCAACTTCCTTCTTCGAGAAAACACCTTGATCCGTTTTGAAACGGAATGCATGCCCTCTCAACTCGAAGGTAATCGTTTGGGGGTTACTCTCTACATCAGGGTTATGAGAATAATAGTGATTGGTCATTATATCATCTCCATCCATTCTTACAAATCGTCTAGTAATCATCATTCCCAACAGAACTGAAGATAACCGACGATAAACATCCATGTTTATATTCCGTTAGAAGCCAGACAAGAAAAAAGCCCGCCAAATATAGCGAGCTTTTCATCTATACAATCATTACTTAACTTCTACGCCAGCTCCAACTTCTTCAAGTTTAGCTTTAAGTTCTTCAGCTTCCTCTTTAGAAATACCCTCTTTAAGAGCTTTTGGAGTGTTATCAACAACTTCTTTCGCTTCTTTAAGGCCAAGACCTGTGATTTCACGAACAACTTTGATAACTTTGATTTTTTGAGATCCAGCGCTCTCAAGGATTACGTCGAATTCAGTTTTTTCTGCAGCAGCTTCTCCGCCACCAGCAGCTACAGCTACAGGTGCAGCAGCAGTTACTCCGAATTCTTCTTCGATTGCTTTAACTAGATCATTTAATTCAAGAACTGACATTTCTTTAATCGCGTCAATGATTTGCTCTTTACTCATTTTAAATTTCCTCCTTGTAATGTGTGCTTAATTTTTATTTAAACGACTTGCTTTAACTTACGCGCCTTGCTCTTCTTTTTGATCTGCAACGGCTTTTGTTGCCAATGCGAAGTTGCGCATTGGTGCTTGAAGCACGCTGAGTAGCATAGAAAGAAGTCCTTCGCGGCTTGGAAGTTCAGCGATTGCTTTAACATCCTCAACTGAAGTGATTGTTCCTTCGATGACACCCGCTTTGATTTCAAGCGCTTCGTGTTCTTTAGCAAAGCTGTTAAGAATCTTTGCAGGTGCAACTACTTCTTCACTGCTGAACGCGATTGCGTTAGGACCAGTTAGGAATTCGTTTAACCCTTCAAGACCAGCTTCTTCAGCCGCACGACGTACCATAGTGTTTTTGTACACTTTGAAGTCGATGCCAGCTTCACGGAGTTGTTTACGAAGCTCAGTTACTTCGGAAACATCAAGACCGCGGTAATCTACAACGATTGTAGATACGCTGTTTTTTAGCTTGTCAGAGATTTCTCCAACGATATGTTTCTTTTGTTCTAGAATGCTGCTCATCATTACACCTCCTGTAGATTGACTGATGAACATTTATACCGTCATCCAATAAAAAATGCCCTTATATCAAGGTAGACATAAGGGCATTGCAAACACGCTATAAGCGGTTATTTTATCGCAATTACCTCGGCAGGGCATTAAGCTCTTAACGAGCACCTACTGTCTACGGTACAAATGTATTCGTTTTTTAACAACAGAACTAATTATAATCACTAGTCCCTAGTAAGTCAATACCAAATTATGCCTTAACTGCGAAAGATGAAGGATCGACTTTAACGCCAGGTCCCATAGTGGAAGTTACAGAAACGTTTTTCATGTAAGTTCCTTTTGCAGCAGCAGGTTTAACTTTAAGCATTGTTTCATACATTGTAGCAAAGTTTTCAACAAGCTTGTCGTTGTCGAATGAAATCTTTCCAACAGGAACATGAACGTTACCTGATTTGTCAGCACGGTACTCAACTTTACCTGCTTTGATTTCATTAACAGCTTTCGTTACGTCGAATGTAACTGTTCCAGTTTTAGGGTTTGGCATTAAACCTTTAGGTCCTAATACACGACCAAGTTTACCAACTTCACCCATCATGTCCGGAGTTGCTACGATTACGTCGAACTCGAACCAACCTTGGTTGATTTTGTTGATAAGTTCTGCATCACCTACGAAATCAGCGCCAGCAGCTTCTGCTTCTTTTGCTTTATCGCCTTTAGCGAATACAAGAACCTTTTGAGTTTTACCAGTTCCGTGTGGAAGTACAACTGCTCCGCGGATTTGCTGGTCGTTTTTACGAGTATCTACACCTAAGCGGAACGCTACTTCAATCGTTGCGTCAAACTTAGCGAAGTTTGTTTTCTTAACTAGTTCGATTGCTTCTTCAACTGAGTAAGCTGTAGTACGATCTACAAGCTTTTGAGCTTCAAGAAACTTTTTACCTTTTTTTGCCATTTTATATTTCCTCCTATATGTGGTTTTAGCGGAATAACCTCCCACGAAATAAGGTTGCGAGTGAAACGTACATTTCATCATCGCAACCTCGTTCAACAGGACCTTTGACGAAGCAGGGATTAGTCTTCGATGACGATACCCATGCTGCGCGCAGTTCCTTCTACCATGCGCATAGCTGATTCAACACTAGCTGCATTTAAGTCAGGCATTTTTGTTTCAGCAATTTCACGTACTTTGTCGCGTTTAAGTGTTGCCACTTTCTTGCTGTTTGGTTCGCCTGAACCAGACTCGATACCAGCTGCTTTCTTAAGTAAAACTGCAGCGGGTGGAGTTTTTGTGATGAATGTAAATGAACGGTCTTCAAATACCGTAATTTCAACAGGAATGATTAAGCCAGCTTGATCTGCTGTACGAGCATTGAATTCCTTACAGAATCCCATGATGTTAACACCTGCTTGACCTAGTGCAGGACCAACTGGTGGAGCTGGATTAGCTTTACCGGCAGGAATCTGCAATTTAACCATTTTGATAACTTTTTTAGCCACGAGACACACCTCCTTAAGTCCGTGATGTGGTTATTGGGTTTTTCACCCTCCCACTCATGTAAAAAATGTCTTTATCAACATAAAGAACGTCTATTAGTTTCAGTATCTCTTTGTGGAGACGCACTGACTTATGAAATAGTACCATTTTTTCAGAATGATTTCAAGTTCTTTTCCATTATAATTTATCAATTTGGGAGAAATCCAGTTCTACCGGGGTATCTCTGCCAAACATATTAACATGGACTTTCACTTTTGCTTTCGCATTATCGATCTCTTCGATTGAACCAGTGAAGTTCGCAAACGGACCTTCGTTTACTTTTACTGTTTCTCCTAATTCGAAGTCGATCTCTACCTTTCTCTCTGTCATGCCCATTTGCTTCAGAAGATTCGTTACTTCTTCGGGCAGTAACGGAGTAGGCTTTGATCCGGATCCAGATGAACCGACAAATCCGGTAACTCCAGGTGTATTACGTACAACATACCAGGAATCATCCGTCATGACGATTTCAACAATCACGTAACCAGGGAATACTTTCTTCTTAACGACTTTCTTCTTACCGTTCTTAAAATCTGTTTCTTCTTCTTCAGGTACGATCACGCGGAAGATTTTGTCTTGCATCCCCATCGTTTCAACACGTTTCTCAAGGTTTGCTTTAACCTTATTCTCGTATCCTGAATAAGTATGAACTACATACCAATTCTTCTCCATTTAATAGGACTAAACGTCCGTCCCTCCTCGCTATTTAAGAATACTCTTTCGCCTTTTTCTCCAAATGAAAAAACCCGTAAAAAGATAACGGGCTCTAAGGTCATGTACTCTATTAACATTCATTATACCATGCTTTTACGGTATATATACAACTAATTCTATGTTTCTCTTACTTAGAACCAATGATCAATCGCATAAGTTCTGAGATGCCCAGGTCAATGACAGCAAAGAAAAGGGCAACAAATACCACTGTTGTAATAACGGTAATCGTATAGCGTGTTAACTCTTTACGTTTAGGCCAGCTGACCTTTCTCATTTCTGATGCAACATTGCGAAAGAATTTAAACATCCGTTTGTAACCTCCAACTAATATCAATACGCAAGACTTGGTGCTCCACTATTTTGTTTCTTTGTGTAGGGTGTGAGCATTACATGTATTACAGAATTTCTTTAATTCTAATCGAACTGCTTGATTACGATTACCCGGTACACTATAGTTCCTGGAACCACACACCGTACAAGCAAGTATTAATTTAGTAGTCATATATTCCACCTATACTATCCATAGTAAGTCCTATCAAAAATAACACGACCACCAATTTGTGTCAATATGACTTTACATCGTTATTTCGCGAACTTCCAAGTATCGTTCGAGCTTTCTCTTCACTCGCTGCAAGGCATTGTCAATGGATTTTACATGGCGGTTCAGCTCTTCAGAAATCTCCTGATAGGATTGCCCGTCTAAATAAAGAGCCAGGACTTTCCTCTCAAGATCACTTAATAACTGAGCCATCTTGTCTTCCATATTATCGAATTCCTCACGATTGATAATCAGCGCTTCCGGATCCATTACTTTCGCACCTGAAATAACATCTAAGAGCGTTCGGTCTGACTCGTCATCATAAATGGGCTTATCCAATGAAACATACGAATTCAAAGGTATATGCTTCTGTCTCGTGGCTGTCTTAATGGCTGTAATGATTTGTCTTGTGATACAAAGCTCTGCGAACGCTTTAAAAGAGGTCAGCTTGTCCTCCTTATAATCACGTATCGCTTTGTATAATCCGATCATACCCTCCTGGACGATATCTTCCTTATCTGCTCCAATTAAGAAATACGAGCGGGCTTTCGCTCTAACAAAATTACGATATTTCCTGATTAAAAAATCTAACGCTTCGCTGTGACCCTGATGGACGGCTTCTATTATCTCTTCATCATCCATGCCTTCTAATCGATTATCAAATGCTTCTGTCCTGGTGATATTGCTCACACACATCCCCCCGCGCAAAACAATAGATAGAAATATTATACATTACAGAAAATTCAATCGTCAACCTCTCATTGTTCCCCGCGGCGCCATTTTTCGAAAATTTCAGCAACTTCATCTGATAATTGGATCTTGGAAGCCGGCCTTTTATCACTTGAATTCCGTACTTTTCTTTCAATTTTTTTTTCGATGACTTTTACTTCCGTCAGAAGCTCCCTTGCTGATTTACGGAGGGCTCCCTGGCCAAAGATCGCCCATTGCTCCGTGAAATCAGAAGTCGCTACATGAATTTGAGTTTTAATATTACTTAACTCAATGGCTAATTTTTCAATTCGTTCGTCCGCTGTTTCATTTTCTTTCGTGAAAATGACTTCTACCTTATAATTTCTATATTTACGGGCAATTCCCTGAACGTAATAAGCATCAAAAACGACAATGACCCGGTAGCCGGTATATCCTTGATATTCTGCCATTAGTTCTACAAGGCGATCTCTCGCTGCGGCCAAATCCTTATGTTTCAACTCATTCAGCTCTGACCAGGCACCGATTATGTTATAGCCGTCCACAAGGAGAATATCCATGTCTCTCTATTCTCCCAACGGGTGGCGTTTACGATAGACCTCATACATTAAAATACTAGCTGCCACCGAAGCGTTTAATGATGTTACATGACCGACCATTGGCAACTGAACAAGGAAATCACATTTATCTCTAAGTATTCGGCTCATCCCTTTACCTTCACTACCGATAATTAAGCCGATAGGCAGCGTACCATCCAATTGGCGAAAATCCTGCTTTCCTTTCGCATCCGTTCCTGCCACCCATACACCACGTTCTTTCAATTCATCAACCGCTCTGGAAAGGTTGGTTACACGTGCAACCGGAATGTGCTCAATGGCACCCGTTGATGCTTTCGCTACCGTTGACGTCAGCCCCACTGCTCTCCTCTTCGGGATGATGATTCCATGGGCACCAGCAGCATCCGCTGTTCTCATGATCGAACCCAGGTTATGAGGATCCTCTAATTCATCCAGGATCAGTATGAATGGATCTTCACCTTTTTGTTCGGCCCTATGAAACAAATCATCGATTTCCGCATACTGATAAGCAGCTACAGAGGCCACGACCCCTTGATGATTTTCCGCTACCATTTGTTCTATCTTCTTCTTCGGGACGTATTGAACCATCACATTCGATTCCTTGGCAAGTCCAACAATTTGCTGGATGGAGCCTTTCTGAGAACCTTCTGCAATCCAAATCTTATTAATATCCCTTCCTGACTTCAATGCTTCCAAAACCGGATTTCTTCCTCCGATAAAATCTTTACTCATTTCTTCTCCTCCTTTCCTGCCTGGGCTTGTTCAAATATAATCTTCAACAGTTCCTCTAATCGCTCTGTACGATTAAGTAAAAACAAATATCCAATAAGCGCCTCAAAAGCAGTGCTGTGTTTATACGTTTGTACATCCGTGTTTTTTGGAGTTGTCCCGGATTTCGCATTCCGGCCGCGCTTGACAATCGAAATCTCTTCTTCCGTTAAGACGTCCTGATCGAACAATGTTCTGAGAATAGCCGCTTGAGCTTTAGCTGACACATACTTAGTCGCTGCTCTGTGCAGCTGATTCGGTTTGATCTTTCCTTTTGTTAAGAGGAGCTGCCGTACATACGTTTCATATACAGCATCCCCCATATAAGCAAGTGCAAGTGCATTGATTTGTTTCGCATCGATTTGTTCATTTATCTCGTGAAGCATTAAGACCCTCTTTTCCAGCGAATGCCTTGAGGAGTATCTTCCAGGATGATATTCATCTCTTTTAATGTGTCACGAATTTCATCTGCTAATTGGAAGTTCCGATCTTTACGTGCCTGAACGCGTTTCTCGATCAGTTCTTCCACTTCCTCGTCCAACAGTTCTGCTTCCTGAAGGCTTAGCCCCAGGACAGAGAAGAAGTCTTCGAATTGGCTTAAGAACGTATCAATTACTTCTGTAGCCGTATTCTTCTCCATCAAATAATAATTGGCTTGCCTGGATAATTCGAATAATACGGAAATTCCGTTGGCTGTGTTAAAATCATCATCCATTTCAGAGATGAACTGCGCTTTTAACTCAGCGATTTTGTCCAGCCATTCCCGGTTGTTATCCGTTAAGTCTGTACTCGATTCCTTACGGTGCTTCAAGTTCTCATAAGCAGTCTTAATTCTATCTAAAGCGGACTCTGCATTTTGAAGAAGCTCTAAATTGTAGTTGATAGGATGACGGTAATGAACAGATAGCATAAAGAAACGAAGGACTTGTGGATCCTGTTCTTTAATGATGTCATGAACCAATACAAAATTCCCAAGTGATTTAGACATTTTCTCATTATCAATATTAATATATCCATTGTGCATCCAGTACTTAGCGAATGGCTTACCTGTAAGTGCTTCTGATTGTGCGATTTCATTCTCATGATGAGGGAAGGTTAAATCCTGGCCCCCGGCGTGAATATCGATGGTATCCCCCAAGTAGCGCTTTGCCATGGCAGAGCACTCAATATGCCAGCCGGGACGGCCTTCACCCCAAGGACTTTCCCAAGAAATTTCCCCTTCTTTCGCTGCTTTCCATAATACGAAATCAAGAGCATCTTCTTTTTTATCCCCTACATCTATGCGGGCGCCTGCTTTAAGCTCATCGATCGGCTGATGAGAAAGCTTACCGTAGCCATCAAACTTTCTTGTACGATAATAAACGTCGCCTTGTGATTCGTAAGCAAACCCTTTTTCAACAAGAGCAGAGATGAAATCAATGATGGCATCAATATTGTCTGTTACAGTCGGATGAACATCCGCTTTCTTGCACCCAAGTGCTCCGGTATCTTCAAAGTACGCCTGGATAAAGCGCTGGGCAACCGTCGGAACATCCATTCCCAGCTCCTTTGCCGCCCGAATCAATTTATCATCCACATCTGTAAAATTAGACACAAAGTGAACATCAAAGCCTCTGTAATCCAAATAGCGTCTTACCGTATCGAAGACAATGGCCGGGCGTGCATTTCCTATATGAATATAGTTATAAACCGTCGGCCCGCACACATACATTTTGACTTTACCCTCTTCCAGGGGTTTGAATTCCTCTTTTTTTCTTGTCAGTGTGTTATATAAACGAATCGTCAATATGATCGACTCCTTCCTTCGTATTCCCTTAATAATGATTTTACCTCGTTCAATTCCATTTCCAGTTGCTTCATACGATCATTCATCGGATCCGGGAGGTCACAGTGATTCAGATCCTTCTGTATCTTGACGCCATCCTGAATGACGACCTTCCCCGGAATACCGACGACGGTTGAGTTGGGAGGAACATCTTTCAGCACGACCGATCCAGCCCCTACTTTAGAATTTTCCCCAACTACAATCGATCCTAATACTTTCGCTCCCGTGGCGATAAGGGCATTATCCTGAATCGTAGGGTGCCGCTTCCCTTTTTCTTTGCCTGTTCCACCAAGGGTCACCCCTTGAAAGAGCGTAACATTATCTCCGATTTCACACGTTTCACCAATCACGACTCCCATACCATGATCAATGAAGAATCGGCGGCCGATCTTTGCCCCTGGGTGAATCTCAACCCCGGTGAAAAAGCGGCTTACCTGTGAAATAACGCGAGCGATAAAAAAGAATTTCCTTTTGAAAAAAGCATGGGCTATGCGGTGGGCCCATATGGCATGAAGACCCGAATACGTAAGGATGACCTCGAGATAATTCCTCGCAGCCGGATCCTGATCAAACACTACTTCTATATCTTCCCTAAATGACTTAAACATTCGGATCCCCTCTCTCAAAAAAATTGGACAATCAGAAAAGCGTAAGGGCTTCGCCCAGAGGCGACAAGCATAAGGCGAGCCCACCGGAAAGGCGATCTTTGCCTTTTTGATGGGCTTGACTTATGACCTCGAGCCTCTAGCCGCTGGAGCTGGATAAAATAAAAGCGCAGGCGGCTTGGTCAGGCCCGACAAGCATAAGATGAATGGGCCGGGATGGCGTTTTTTGCCTTCCTGGACCATTTAGCTTATGACCTCGAGGGCCTAGCTGCCGGAGCTAGATAAAATAAAAGCGCAGGCGGCTTGGTCAGACAATAAAAAAACGCCTCTGTCAATAATCTGACAGAGACGCTTAGGTAGCGCGGTTCCACTCTGATTGAGAAGAAAATATCCTTCTCCAACTCGAATCCTGTTAACGGTAGGAAACCGCCTTTACCTACTATATTTCAGTAACGGGCTCAGAGGTGCATTTCAGAATCGGAGGGGCTTAAACCACTTTCAGCCGGTGATGGTTCTCTCTACTAAGCATCCTTTTCTTACTTCTCCTCATCAACGCGATATCATTTATTGTGATACTCTTACTATATTACATAACATCCAAAATGTTAACCTAAAAGACTTTGCAGACGGTGTTTAACGGTATTTTTCCCTAAAAGCTCAATCGCATTCGGTAATTCAGGACCATGCGTCTGACCTGTTACCGCTACACGGATCGGCATAAACAGCTTCTTCCCTTTATGACCAGTCGACTTTTGCACCGCTTTGATCGACGATTTAATTTCTGCTGCTTCATAATTTTCAAGAGCTTCAATCTCATTCAAGAAAGCCTGAAGTACTTCAGGGACCTGCTCCTCTTCCAACACCGCTTTGGCATCCTCGTCATATTCAAGATCTGTCTTGAAGAACATTTCAGACAGTTCCACGATTTCAGCACCGAAGCTCATTTGCTCCTGGTATAAAGAAATGACGCGACTTGCCCATTCACGCTGCTCGTCAGACATTTTCTCATCCAGTTTACCCGCACTGATTAAATGAGGAAGGGATAGCTCCACAACTTGACTTAAGTCAAGATTCTTCAGGTACTGATTGTTCATCCATGTAAGCTTTTGATTATCAAACAGAGCAGAAGAAGTCGATAGACGCTCAGGGTCAAAGATTTCAATAAACTCTTCTTTAGAAAATAGCTCTTCTTCTCCTTTTGGAGACCAGCCCAGTAACGCAATGAAGTTGAATAAAGCTTCAGGTAAATAACCTAACGCTTCGTATTGCTCGATGAACTGAATGATACTTTCATCACGCTTACTAAGCTTTTTACGGCTTTCATTAACGATTAATGTCATATGTCCATAAACAGGTGCTTCCCATCCAAAAGCTTCAAAAATCATCAATTGCTTTGGTGTATTGGAAATATGATCTTCCCCGCGTAGAACGTGTGAAATCTTCATCAAGTAATCATCTACCGCAACGGCAAAGTTATACGTTGGTGTACCGTCTTTTTTCGCAATGACAAAGTCACCGATGCCATCTGATTCAAATGACACATCTTCTTTCACGATATCATTGAAAGTATATACTTTCCCTGCAGGCACACGGAAACGAATGCTCGGTTGACGCCCTTCTGCAGCTAATCTCTCTTGAT
The DNA here is from genome assembly GCF_008180865.1 of Rossellomorea aquimaris. Lineage (GTDB taxonomy): Bacteria > Bacillota > Bacilli > Bacillales > Bacillaceae_B > Rossellomorea > Rossellomorea yichunensis. The sequence goes on along the minus strand of NZ_VTEX01000008.1, from coordinate 11,550 downwards.
CTTCTTGTGTCAAGTTGCGGCATTTACCGGAATAGCGGGGCATTTGACCGGATGCTGATTGAGCTTCACGTTCCGCTTCCAGCTCTTCTTCCGTACAGTAGCATTTATACGCTTGACCGCTTTCTAACAGCTCACTTAAATACTGCTCATAAATATGATTACGCTCTGATTGGCGATAGGGGCCATAGTCACCAGGCATATCTACGCTTTCGTCCCAATCAATTCCAAGCCACTGAAGATATTTAAGCTGACTTTCTTCTCCGCCTTCAATATTACGTTTCTTATCCGTGTCTTCAATACGGATGATGAACTTTCCACCTACACTGCGAGCGTATAAGTAATTAAATAAAGCGGTTCTTGCATTCCCAATATGTAAATGACCCGTTGGACTTGGAGCATAACGGACGCGTACTTCTTTTGTCATTTGGTTTCCTCCTCTATGATTCCTGCATTAAAGTCTATGACCTATTTTAACACCGTTATGAAAGGGAATAAAGCAGATTTCTCCCCTTACTTCTTTTTGATCAACACGGTTGTCTGCGCTGCGATCCCTTCGCCTCTCCCGGTAAAACCAAGCTGCTCAGAGGTTGTGGCTTTTACATTCACTTGCGTAATATCCGCTTCCAATAACGTTGCAATGCTTTGTCTCATTGCATCAATATAAGGAGCCATCTTCGGTTTCTGCGCAATGATCGTGCAATCGATATTCCCTAATGCATACCCTCTCTCTTTCACAAGAGACCATACATGCTCTAGAAGCTTAGCTGAATCTGCATCCTTGAACTCAGGGTCTGTGTCTGGAAAATGCTTGCCGATATCCCCTGCTGCAACAGCCCCCAAACACGCATCCGCTACAGCATGTAATAGTACATCTGCGTCTGAATGACCTAATAATCCTTTTTCATATGGTATCGTTATGCCCCCCATAATAAGAGGTCTTTCTTCTACTAATTGATGAACATCAAATCCTTGTCCGATCCTAAACATGGTTGTCTCCTCCACTCATTTCCTCTTGCTTCTTCAAAATGGCCTCAGCAAAATATAAGTCCTCAGGTGTTGTCAGTTTAATATTGTCATAATCACTTTCTACGACAGCAACCTCAACATCCATTCGTTCCACTAGAGAAGCATCGTCTGTTCCAAGAAAACCATCTTGCTCCGCTTCCCCGTGCGCTCTTTTCAACAATGAAACACGAAAAGCTTGTGGAGTTTGAACCATCCACAAGCTTGAGCGTTCAATCGTTTCCTCGACTTCCCCATCCAGTACTTTTTTAATCGTATCTTTAACAGGAACAGCAGCAATGGCGGCTCCTGCAAAATGAGTTTTCTCTACTAATTGGTGAATCGTGGATTCTTTAATAAATGGTCTTGCCCCGTCGTGTACAAGAACAATTTCATGATCAACCTCAAGCAATGCATTGTATACACTATGCTGTCGTTCCTCACCGCCATCTACAAGCTTAACGACCTTTGTGATACCAAAACGGTGTAATAAACCTTTGAACTCATCTCGCTCCGATGGATGAATCGCTAAATAGATTCCCTGACAAAGGGAGTCATGCTCAAAGACCCGAAGTGTATGAATAATGACTGGACAGCTATTCAGCTCGAGGAGCAGTTTGTTCTTGCCCGCTTTCATTCGTTTCCCTTGCCCTGCAGCAGGAATGACAACTTCATATTCCATACGATAACTCCTTTAACTCTCTAGTAATACTATTTATTATACCTTACTGAATCAATAGAGTCAGGGCATGATTACTTATAAAGCTTTTTCTAACTGTTTGGGCTTGGCAAAGATCATCCGGCCCGCAGAGGTTTGAAGAACAGATGTTACCAGTACATCGATGTACTTGCCGATATAATTGCGTCCTTCTTCTACAACGATCATCGTACCATCATCGAGATACGCGATCCCTTGGTTATGTTCTTTCCCATCTTTGATTACCTGAACCTTCAATTCTTCTCCAGGCAATACAACCGGCTTAACGGCGTTAGCTAAATCATTGATATTCAATACTTGTACACCTTGAAGATCACACACTTTATTCAAGTTGAAATCATTCGTTACAACGATCCCATTCGTAAGCTTAGCTAATTTCACCAGCTTCGAATCAACTTCCTGAATTTCCTCGAAGTCACCTTCATAAATCTGAACCTCAACAGGAAGCTCCTTTTGAATACGATTCAGGATATCAAGCCCTCGTCGTCCACGGTTTCGTTTCAACACGTCTGAAGAATCCGCAATATGCTGAAGCTCTTCCAGCACGAACTGTGGGATCACGACAATTCCTTCTAAGAATCCAGTTTGACAGATATCTGCGATACGACCATCGATAATCACACTCGTATCCAGTATCTTCAGGGTTTTCACACCCGCTTCATCAGAATCTTCGTCAGTCCCTTTTTTCTTGCCTCTATTTGTAGTACCAAACAGACTGACCAGTTCATCCCTTTTCTTAAAGCCAACTTGAAATCCTAAATATCCAAGAATCAACGTTAATAGAATCGGAACCACTGTGTTGACAATCGGGATCTCCATTTGATTGAAAGGAATCCCAAACAGATACGCAACAAAAAGACCGATAATAAGTCCTAAACTGCCAAATAACAGATCCGTTACTGGAGCTTTTACTAAACTATCTTCAAACCACTTGACGAAATTGACGACATACTCGACTGCCCAAAACGTAAGAATATAAAAAATAATGGCACCAAATATAGCAGTCATATAAGGGTTATTAATTAAAGGAATGTCTGATAAATTTATGACGGTAAATAATTCGGGAAGCAGAAATATCCCCAGTGTTCCCCCGACGATAAGGAAGCACGCTTGAACGATTTTTTTTAACATTCCCTCACCTCCTCCTATTCATTATAAACAATTTGCTATTTTTGAAACGTCATAGCCCTTGAAAATTTTAAATTTAATACTATGGAAACCATTTTGATATACTTATCCCATTTTACTAGCTTCCTTAAGTGAAGGCTAACATGTCTCATAATGACTGTCAATTTTTTGAAAATGCTTCAATTATCCCATATATGGCAAATACAGGACCACATACCTATAACTGTCGATCGGCAAACGTTTGTTCTTTGATCAGTTTTAATCCCTCTTTGATTTTCCGTGCCCTGACCTCTCCTATTCCTTCCACTTCATCCAAATCATCCACTGAAGCACTCACTACATGAGGGAGGGTTTCGAACCTGGTAATAAGGTTTTCGATGATTACAATCGGTAAACGCGGGATCTTATTCAACACGCGATATCCTCTTGGATAGATGGCATCATCGTGATGAACATACCCATGATAGCCTAATAATTTTAATAGGACATTATCCTCTAATACTTCTGAATGGACAAGCTCCTGAAATTTATAGAGTAGTTCGAACGGCTTTATATTTCTTTCCTGGGAATAATCCCTTATAATGAGCATCGCCTCATCTTCAATATCTGCCAATAGCTCATTCATCTGAAGGCGTATCAATCTACCTTCGACACCCAGCTCGCTTAAATAGGTCAATAACTCGTTCTTAATTCTTAATACCATTTCGAATCTGTGAAGAACCTGCAGTAGGTCGCTTTGTGTCACAAGCTCCTCAAACTCCAGCACCGATAAATTAGAAATGCTCTGATCCAGAACCACCTTATACTTCTCCAATGTTTGAATCGCCTGGTTGGCCTTCGTCAAGATGACAGAGATGTCCTTTAATGCATATCGAAAGTTACCTTGATACAGGGTGATGACGTTCCTCCGTTGAGAGATGGCGATGACAAGGGCATTGGTTTGTCTTGCAACCCGTTCAGCCGTACGGTGCCTCATTCCAGTTTCAGTTGAAGGAACGTACACATCGGGAGCCAACTGGGCATTGGCCAAAATAATCTTCGTACCCGCTTCATTCAGGATGATGGCCCCATCCATCTTGGCCAGCTCATATAGATAGCTAGGAGAAAAAGCGCAATTGATATGAAATCCGCCGTCCAGTACAGATTTCACCTTATCATTGTAGCCAACAACAATGAGCCCTCCTGTATTGGCTCTCAGCACATTATCAATACCATCCCTGATCGGGGCACCAGGAGCAACGAATTGTAAAATATCCGACATGGACTTCTCTCTTGCCTTCTTATCTTCCATTTCCTATCCTCCTAAAATAATAGCCAGCGCTTCATTTATATTTGATACTCCTGTGACTTCTATATCAGTAGGCGGATGCCACCCACTTAAGTTATTTTGGGGAATAATCACACGTTTAAAACCTAATTTAGCCGCTTCCTGGACACGTTGCTCAATCCTCGAAACCCTTCTTATTTCACCTGTCAAACCAACTTCTCCAATGATACAATCGTGGGCCCTTGACGCTTTATCACGAAAGCTCGACGCAATACTCGCTGCAACGGCCAAATCAATCGCCGGTTCATCCAGTTTCACTCCACCTGCCACTTTCAGATAGGCATCCTGCTGCTGCAATAGCATTCCTGCCCGCTTCTCCAATACGGCCATGATGAGTGAAACCCGGCTATGATCAATCCCCGTCGCCATTCGTCGTGGGTTGTTGAAGCTTGTTGGAGTGACAAGAGCTTGTATCTCCACTAGAACAGGTCTTGTACCCTCCATGGAAGCAACGACCGTTGAGCCTGCCGCGCCTTGGGAGCGCTCCTCCAGGAATATCTCAGAAGGATTTGCGACTTCCTCCAGACCAAGCTCTTTCATTTCAAAAATCCCCATCTCATTCGTCGATCCAAAGCGGTTCTTCACGGCTCTTAAAATACGATACGAATGATGACGTTCCCCTTCAAAATACAGCACGGTATCAACCATATGCTCCAATAAACGAGGCCCTGCAATCGATCCTTCTTTTGTAACATGCCCTACGATAAAGATGGCGATGCCTTTTGTTTTCCCTATTCTCATTAATTCCGCTGTACATTCCCTTACCTGAGAAACACTGCCTGGAGCAGAGGTCACTTCAGGGTGAAAAATCGTTTGAATCGAATCGATGATGACAAAATCAGGTGAGATCTGTTCAATCGTCTGATGAATCAATTCAAGATTTGTTTCTGCAAATATATATAGATCATCGGATTTCACATGTAATCGATCTGCCCGAAGTTTTGTTTGCTTGATGGATTCTTCACCGGATATATATAAAACCTTCTGCTTTTGATCAGCCAGCTGGGCAGAAACCTGTAGCAATAAAGTAGATTTACCAATGCCCGGATCTCCACCGATCAATACGAGGGATCCCGGAACGACTCCCCCACCCAACACCCGATTCAGCTCTTTCGACTCGGTCAATACTCTTGGTTCTTGCTTTGTTTCGATTGAGATAAGCTTCTCTGCTTTAGTTGGCCCGCTATTTTCAGAATGCATAAACGACCCACGAGGCTTCTTCCCGGTCATCTCAACCTCTTCCACCATCGTGTTCCACTCGTTACATCCCGGACATTTCCCCATCCATTTAGCAGACTCATATCCACATGATGAACATACAAACTTTGTCTTTTTCTTTGCCAATCTATTCTTCTCCTCTTTTACTCTATTTGTACTCTAATCATTCCATGAAAATACCCTTTTGGAATGATTGTATCGGTTTTATGTAATGGTTACAAGAAAAGCGGAGCCGGCTTGTTTAGAGGCGACAAGCATAAGACGAATCAACCGGAAAGGCGCTCTTTGCCTTTTTGGCGAGATTGACTTATGACCTCGAGGGACTAGCCGGCAGAGCTAGACAATAAGAAAAGCGGAGCCGGCTTGCTCAGAGGCGACAAGCATAAGACGAATCAACCGGAAAGGCGCTCTTTGCCTTTTTGGTTGATTTGACTTATGACCTCGAGCCTCTAGCCGGCGGAGCTAGACAACAAGAAAAGCGGAGCCGGCTTGCTTAGGCCCGACAAGCATAAGGCGAGCTCGCTGAAAAGGCGGTCTTTGCCTTTTTGGCGAGATTGACTTATGACCTCGAGGGACTAGCCGGCGGAGCTAGACAATAAGAAAAGCGGAGCCGGCTTGCTTAGAGGCGACAAGAATCCCTCGTAAAGCCATATTATGATAAAAGAGGTACACGAAAAACATATACGTGTACCTCCTTTTCTAGCGATTGTATTAAGTAGGAGTATTTGCTGCTGCTTCTTCTTTTACCTTCACAACAAACTCACTATCTTCTACATCGATCAATATATTCTGTCCTGTCAGCACCTTGCCTCTTAACAGCTCTTCTGACAGTTTATCCTCTACATGCTTCTGAATGGCACGACGCAGTGGACGCGCACCGTATTCAGGATCGAATCCTTCATCTGCTATTTTTTCTTTAGCAGCAGCTGAAAGCTCTAAATGAATATCCTGCTCTTTCAAGCGAGTTGTCAATTGGTTGGACATCAAGGTCACAATCTCTTTTAAGTGATCTTTTTCAAGGGAATGGAACACAATGATTTCATCGATACGGTTAAGGAACTCTGGTCGGAAAGCTCGTTTCAGCTCCTCCATTACCTTGCCTTTCATATCCTTATAATCCTGTTTTCCATCTTGAATATTGAACCCCACATATTTATTGCTCTTAAGGGACTGGGCACCAACGTTAGATGTCATAATTAACACTGTGTTTCTAAAGTCTACCGTTCTTCCTTTAGAATCCGTCAAACGCCCGTCTTCCAACACTTGCAGAAGGATGTTAAATACATCAGGGTGTGCTTTTTCAATTTCATCCAATAGAACGACGGAATATGGTTTGCGGCGAACTTTCTCCGTTAACTGGCCACCTTCTTCATATCCTACATACCCTGGAGGAGAACCTACTAAACGGGAAGTCGAATGTTTCTCCATGTACTCCGACATATCAATACGGATCATGGCATCCTCGTCACCGAACATGGATTCCGCCAGCGCACGGGCAAGTTCTGTTTTCCCTACACCAGTCGGACCTAAGAAGATGAAGGAACCGATTGGGCGCTTCGGATCTTTCAGGCCGGCTCTTGCTCGACGGACGGCTTTTGATACTGCTACGACTGCTTCGGATTGACCGATGACTCTGGAATGTAGGATCTCTTCCAGCTTTAGTAATCGATCCGTCTCAGTCTGAGCAAGCTTCGATACCGGTACTCCCGTCCAGTTCGATACAACTTTCGCAATATCTTCAACGGTCACTTCTGTATTTTCCTGGCCTTGCTTTTCTTTCCATGTGTTCTTCGTTTCTTCCAGCTCTTCACGAAGTTTCTGCTCTGAATCTCTTAGAGAAGCTGCCTTTTCAAACTCTTGGCTTTGAACCGCTGCATCCTTCTCTTTGCGGATTTCTTCCAGCTTGGCTTCAAGCTCTTTCAAGTTTGGCGGCGTTGTATAAGAACGTAAGCGCACTTTAGAGCCAGCTTCATCAATTAAATCGATCGCCTTATCCGGTAAGAAGCGGTCTGAGATATAGCGATCAGAAAATTTCACTGCCGCATCAATCGCTTCATCTGTAATCGACACGCGGTGATGGGCTTCATAACGATCACGTAAACCTTTAAGAATCTGAATGGACTCTTCTGCCGTTGGTTCATTGACTTGGATTGGTTGGAAACGGCGCTCTAACGCAGCATCCTTTTCAATATATTTTCGGTACTCATCTAATGTCGTTGCACCGATACACTGTAATTCACCGCGAGCAAGAGATGGTTTTAAGATGTTTGAGGCATCAATGGCACCTTCAGCCCCACCTGCTCCAATTAATGTATGAAGTTCATCGATAAACAGGATGATGTTACCTGCTTGACGGATTTCATCCATTACTTTCTTTAATCGATCCTCGAACTCACCACGATATTTCGTACCGGCTACCACTGTACCCATATCCAGTGTCATCACTCGTTTGTCCCGGAGAATTTCAGGAACTTCATTGGCAATGATCTGCTGGGCAAGACCCTCTGCAATCGCGGTCTTACCTACACCAGGCTCACCAATCAGAACCGGGTTATTCTTCGTACGTCGACTTAGCACTTCAATGACACGCTGAATTTCTTTGCTTCGTCCGATCACCGGATCTAAGCTGCCTTCACGGGCAATCGCCGTCAAGTCACGGGCTAAGCCATCAAGGGTAGGCGTATTGGCATTTGCATTGCCCCCGCCCTGGTGGTTACTTGAATCATTGCTGCCAAGTAACTGCAATACCTGCTGTCTTGCTTTATTTAAGCTGACTCCAAGATTACCAAGCACACGAGCGGCTACTCCTTCACCTTCACGAATCAACCCTAGTAAAATATGTTCCGTTCCTACATATGAGTGACCCAGTTTACGAGCCTCATCCATAGAAAGCTCAATCACTTTCTTCGCTCGGGGTGTATAATGGATCGTTTGAGATTTCTCGGTACCTTTTCCGATTAATCCTTCCACTTCTTTCTGAATCTTTTCAGGGCTCAGTCCCAACGCCGTAAGTGCTTTAGCGGCAATCCCTTCACCTTCGCGGACAAGTCCCAATAAAATATGTTCAGTACCAATATTACTGTGCGCCAGACGAATAGCTTCTTCTTGAGCTAATGCCAATACCTTTTGTGCTCTTTCTGTAAATCGACCAAACATCATATTATTTTTCCTCCTCACATGTATCCTTATCTAACTTAATTCGCTCCCGAATCAAAGAAGACCTTCTTATATCTCTTTCATTTGGTCTCAATGGACCTCCAGAATATTGTTGTAAAAATCCAGGTTGGGTTAAAATCATTAGTTCATTCAATATATTCTTAGATATAACTTTGATGTATCCTAAATCAATTCCAAGTCTGACATCCGATAAACACTTCGCTGCTTCCTTGGACTCAATAATTCTACTATGCTCCAACACGCCAAGTGAACGAAAGATCCTATCTTCTAATTGTATGTTAGACGTTTTAACTAATGCGTCCCGCGCCGAGTGTTCTTTATCAATGATCTGCTTCACGACGCTCAATAAATCTTCCACGATATCTTCTTCAGATTTACCAAGTGTCGTTTGATTCGAAATCTGAAAAATGTTCCCTAACGCTTCGCTGCCTTCTCCATAAATCCCTCTAACCACCAGACCTAATTGGTTAATGGCAGGAATGATCCGATTTAATTGCTGGGTCAGAACCAGACCAGGCAAGTGCATCATCACGGAAGCTCGAAGCCCGGTCCCCACATTAGTGGGGCAAGTCGTTAAATATCCATGTTTCTCATCAAAAGCAAAATCAAATTCACTCTCAAACCAATCATCGATCTGATTCGCTCTCTGTAAAGCTTCCTTCAATTGCAATCCTGGATATAAACACTGTATTCGAATGTGGTCCTCTTCGTTTACCATTATGCTAATATCTTCTTCATTGGATAGAAGGACAGCTCCATGATTCGTGTCCTCCGCTAAGTTAGGACTAATAAGGTGTTTCTCCATCAATACCCTCTTTTGGAGAGGCTGAATCTCACTTGTAGGTAAAAATTCTAATTCTCCTAAATTCTTTGGGTATAAAGAGAGCTTATCCTTGACGCGATCCACGATCTCTTTAGCTTCTTCAGAAGAATATAAAGTAGAAAAACGAAAGTCCGTCATGTTTCTTGCGAGCCGGACCCGCGAACTAAGGACAATATCTGAATTCGGTCCTTCTTCATTCATCCAGGAGCTAACAGCATTTTGTAAAAACTTCTCCAGACTCATCCTTTATCTCCCCCCTCTTTATGAACATCTTTCTCCAGGGAGCGAATTTCGTCTCGTATCTCTGCTGCTTTTTCGAACTCTTCATCTGCAATCATCGTTTGCAGATCCGATTTCAACTGCTGAATCTTCTTCTTGATGTGAATGGCTCCACCCATGCGTTCCGGAACCTTCCCGTGGTGCTCAACATTCCCACTATGAACGCGCTTTAAAAGAGGAGTAAGTTCATCTTTAAACGTTTCATAACAATGGGCACAGCCGAAGCGTCCTACATTAATGAATTGCTGAAAAGTCATTTTACACTTTTCACACTGTAAAACCTCTGTCTTAGGAATTTCCGTTTCTTTTGCCTGCTTAAATGCAGGGGCTATATTAAGAAGACCTGCCAATAGATTGTTCACAGAGAACCCTGAAGAAGAATCAAACATAAACATTTCACCCTTATCCTGAGCGCATTGTTCACATAAATGAACCTCTGTCTTTTCCCCATTTATCACCTTGGTAAAATGAAGGGTTGCAGGTCTTTCATTACACTCTTGACAAACCATCCTACTCACCTCTCAAAACTTACTCATATTTCAATGTATCCAACATGGCCCTGAGCATTCTTCCCCTCAATACATCCCGTTCAGGTAAATCTACCATGATCACCGAACGGTCCATTACGCTCAGCATAATCTTCGCTTCCCTCTCAGAAATAATATCCTCTTCCACTAATCGAAACACAATATCAGCCGCCGAATTCTGACTGATGGTTTGTGTTATTAAAGCTACTAGCTGGTCAATAAGATGAACTTGATCGTGGGCCTTAACCTTCATGATTCGGATGTAACCCCCGCCACCTCGTTTACTTTCTACTACATACCCTCGTTCTATCGTGAACCGGGTATTGATCACATAATTAATTTGAGAAGGAACACATTGAAACTTATCAGCAATCTCGCTTCTTTTAATCTCGACTATCTCACTTTCGCTCAGTTCTAAAACATTCTTTAAATAACGTTCAATGATGTCGGATATGTTCCTCATCAAACCTCCTCCTCATTTTGACTTTGACTATATTTGACTATAATTATACAACCGTGTTTTAAACTTTGCAATTATGAAGTATGACCTTAGAAGTTTTCCTGTTTTAGGAAGGTTTTAAACGTGGGAATGTGAGATTGTTGGATAGAAATAAGGAATTGGGGCATTGGGAGTGCGGTGTTTTGTTTAGGAAGTGCTGTGGTATGGGATGGGAGTTGATTATAGGGATGGAGGAAGAGTAGAAATTAATTAATTAGGATTAAGATGGATTCTTTCAGAAAGGTTGTGGCTAATTGGGGGATTAGATAAGGAAAGTGCTTTATTTTGTATCAAAGCTGGGAGTTTTCAATGGTGAACTAAATGTTAATAGTCGAGGATTCGTGGTAATTGCGTGGTTTTTTATTTTTATGCGTCATTTCCGGCTATTTTTGAGTCGTTTTTTTCGTTTTATGCGTCATTTTCCAATTATCAACTAGCCTCTCGTAGGATTACCAACTAATTAAATTATCTTTTCCAAAGCTTAGATGTATAGAGGATTGATGTTCAATCCACAATCACATAAATTCAAACCACAAAAAAAAGCAGCCCTAAGAGCTACTCTTTCTCACATTTGCCTGGCGACGTCCTACTCTCACAGGGGGAGATCCCCCAACTACCATCGGCGCTGAAGAGCTTAACTTCCGTGTTCGGCATGGGAACGGGTGTGACCTCTTCGCCATTGTCACCAGACGAATATTCAATTGAAGGGTTGTTCCTTCAAAACTAGATAAAGAATTGATGTCAAGAAAGCCGAATACCGACCAATTGTTGTTCATTTTAAAAATGACTCTTTGTGGTTAAGTCCTCGATCGATTAGTATCAGTCAACTCCACATGTCGCCATGCTTCCATC
>NZ_VTEX01000007.1 GCF_008180865.1 Rossellomorea aquimaris | reverse complement strand
CCTCATGCGAGGAAATGAGTTATCCGGTATTAGCCCCGGTTTCCCGGAGTTATCCCAGTCTTACAGGCAGGTTACCCACGTGTTACTCACCCGTCCGCCGCTGACTGATGGGAGCAAGCTCCCATCAATCCGCTCGACTTGCATGTATTAGGCACGCCGCCAGCGTTCGTCCTGAGCCAGGATCAAACTCTCCGATAAAAGTTTGAATAGCTCTTTAAAAATAAATCTAGAATTAACGTTGACGTATTGTCTTGTTTTGTTCAGTTTTCAAGGTTCAATAAAAGGAAGTAAATTGGAGCGGGTGAAGGGAATCGAACCCTCATCATCAGCTTGGAAGGCTGAGGTTTTACCACTAAACTACACCCGCATATAATATTGTGATGGTCGGGAAGACAGGATTCGAACCTGCGACCCCTTGGTCCCAAACCAAGTGCTCTACCAAGCTGAGCTACTTCCCGCCAGAAAAGCATATGTATTACATTGAGTATGATACACTCGCTTGTAGAAACAAGATGGCGCGCCCGAGAGGAGTCGAACCCCTAACCTTTTGATCCGTAGTCAAACGCTCTATCCAATTGAGCTACGGGCGCAATATGTTGTAAAAGCTTTGGTGCGGCCGAGAGGACTTGAACCTCCACGGGGTCGCCCCCACTAGGCCCTCAACCTAGCGCGTCTGCCATTCCGCCACGACCGCGTTTTAAGCGACAAACACTATTATATCGAGGATAATCTGTTGTGTCAATACTTTATCATAAGTTATTTCAACAACTTTTAAAGTGCGGGTGAAGGGACTTGAACCCCCACGCCTTGCGGCGCCAGATCCTAAGTCTGGTGCGTCTGCCAATTCCGCCACACCCGCATAGATGATTTTGCTTTCGCAAAAATCTTTGGTGAGCCATGAAGGATTCGAACCTTCGACCCTCTGATTAAAAGTCAGATGCTCTACCAACTGAGCTAATGGCTCTTAAATGGCTGGGCTAGCTGGATTCGAACCAACGCATGTCGCAGTCAAAGTGCGATGCCTTACCGCTTGGCTATAGCCCAATGTTTCGTCAAAAAGTGACGAGGTTTATATAATAACATGTCCAAAATATTAAAGTCAATAACTTTTCAAAGAAATAATTTGGCGGTCCGGACGGGACTCGAACCCGCGACCTCCTGCGTGACAGGCAGGCATTCTAACCAACTGAACTACCGGACCAGAGTTTTTTGCGCCAGCAAAATAACTTTCATTACCTTGACGCCAGTCAAAATAACATTCATTAACTGCGTCAGCAAAATAGCTATTATTAAGTTGCCAATAGCAAAAATGAAAATGACCCATACGGGATTCGAACCCGTGTTACCGCCGTGAAAGGGCGGTGTCTTAACCGCTTGACCAATGGGCCATGTTTTAAAAGTAATGGCGGAGAAGGAGGGATTTGAACCCTCGCGCCAGTTGCCCGACCTACACCCTTAGCAGGGGCGCCTCTTCAGCCACTTGAGTACTTCCCCATAAAAATGGCTCCGCAGGCAAGATTCGAACTTGCGACCGATCGGTTAACAGCCGATAGCTCTACCACTGAGCTACTGCGGAACGTAAAGTATTTTTCGCTTAACTTGTCTTATCGACTCTTTAGATTATAATGACTCAGCTATTTATTGTCAACTACTTTCAAGCACTTTTCATCAAAAAAAGATGATGGTAATCAAGAGAATAACCACTCAAGATTTGTCTTCCTTCATAATAACTTCCTTCACTAATTTAAGCCTGCCTTTACAACGCCCACATACATATTTTCTTAAATTGATCTTCCTTCTTCTTTTAAACTCCAAACCACACTTCGAGCACTCATAAATCAAATACCTTCTTCTATTATTCACACTCGTTAATATTGAACAATGTCTTGGACCCCCAACTTCATTTAGAAGTCTCTTAAAATCTTCATCTCCATGCTTATATCCTTTACCTTCAATGTGTAAATGATAATGACACAACTCATGTTTAATGATTCCTATTAATTCATCCATACCATGCTCGTCTAAATATTTACGATTAATATCGATATTATGACTGCCTAACATATACCTTCCCCCAGTGGTTCTTAACCTTGGGTTGAAATATGCCTTATGAAGAAAAGGCTTGTGAAAAGATTGAATGGAAATTTTTTCAACAAGAAATTGCAGCTCAGCGTCCGTCATTTGAAATCCTTCTTTCTTAATTAGAACATGACAACCTATTATAGCATAAACTAGATATCACCCTTACTGTTTCAGCATGACAAAATACTCCAAGGAATGTCACCACATGGATTCAACTGGCACTTTCTTAGAGATAAGGAGGTTACCCCATGCCTAACTGGCTTGTGAATCAATTGAGGAGAGCCTATTTTGAGAAGGATCGCTATCAAATCAAACTCCTTAATCAATGCTGGTATTTTTACCGTAAGAAGAACAGCTCTTAAGTATGGACATCCATCATAGCCCATCCTAAATGGCAAAAAGAGCTGACCTGAGATAGCATTCACTCCCCGCAGTCAGCTCTTACCTGATTATTGAATCATCGTCAATGCGACTCTGCCTTTTTGAACATCCACGCTGTCAACCCAAACGGTCACAACATCCCCAACGGACACCACATCTAATGGATGCTTAACGAAACCATTTTTCAGCTTTGAAATATGGACAAGCCCATCCTGTTTCACACCCACATCGATAAACGCACCGAAATCCACTACATTTCTTACTGTCCCTTGCAACTCCATACCTTGTGTTAAATCTTCAAGTTTCAAGACATCCTTCTTGAGAAGAGGTTTAGGAAATTCATCCCGTGGATCACGCCCTGGTCGAATTAACGAATCCACAATATCTTTGAGCGTTAATCCCCCTATCTCCAACTCCTCAGAGACCTCTTCTAATTTCAATTGGTTCAAGGACTGTCTCAGTTCTTCGGACCCGATGTCATTTACAGTCAACCCAACTTTCGAAAGAAGCTTCTTCACATCGTTATAATTGTCCGGATGAATAGATGTTCGATCGAGTAACTCTTTCCCATCCATTATTCTTAGGAAGCCAATACATTGTTCGTACGTTTTTGCACCAAGTCTTGGAATTTTCTTTAATTGGGACCTGGAAACAAACTTGCCTTCTTCCTCTCTCTTTTTAACAATATTAGTAGCCACCGTCTTGGAGAGTCCCGCAACATATTGTAATAGTGATGAGGAGGCGGTATTCACATTTACCCCCACTTGGTTAACAGCCGTTTCCACCACAAAGGTTAGTGATTCATTTAACTTCTTTTGTGAAACATCATGCTGGTATTGCCCAACTCCAACAGATTTAGGATCGATTTTCACTAATTCAGCTAACGGATCCTGCAATCTTCTTGCGATGGAGACGGCACTTCTTTCTTCAACCTGAAGATCCGGGAACTCTTCTCTCGCAATATCTGATGCTGAATATACACTTGCTCCAGCTTCGTTGACAATTAAATAGAAAATCGGTTGTTCCATATCTTTTAACACATTCACAACAAATTGCTCTGTTTCCCTGGATGCCGTCCCATTTCCAATAGCGACAACCTCAATCGAATATTTTGTCATTATCGCTTTGATCGCTTCTTCCGCCTTTTCGAGTTGAGAATGGGATGAATGCGGATAAATCACATTTATATCAAGAGTTTTTCCTGTTTCATCAATGACTGCTAATTTGCAACCTGTTCGGAAAGCAGGGTCTACACCCAAGACCATTTTTCCTTTCATCGGCGGTTGAAGCAATAATTTCCTCAAATTTTCAGAGAAGATATGAATGGCTTGATCCTCTGCTTTCTCTGTTAATTCATTACGAATTTCTCTTTCTACCGATGGTTGGATTAATCTTTTATAGCTATCCTCCACTGCTTCTTTCACAAGAGGAACGGAGATCGAGTGAACATTTTTAATGACCTGCCTTTGTAAATAGTGCACAATACCTTCTGTATCAGGCTGGATATTCACCTTTAATATATCTTCCTTTTCCCCTCGGTTCATCGCCAAAATCCGATGAGGAACTACTTTATGGATCGGTTCTTGATAAGAGTAGTACATTTCAAAAACTTTTTTCTCATCTTCCTCTTCTTTTTTAACCTTTGATTCAATTAACCCTTTCCGGAATGTATAACTTCTTATGTATTCTCGGTATGAAGCTTCATCGGAAATGTACTCTGCAATAATGTCTTTTGCTCCAGTTAAAGCTTCCTCGGTTGTCTTTAATTCCTTATCTTCAGTCACGTAGCGAGAAGCCTCTTCTTCAAGATCTCCTGATATGGGGAATGTTAGAATCCATTCTGCAAGAGGTTCCAGCCCTTTTTCTTTCGCTACGGTCGCTTTTGTTCTTCGTTTTTGCTTATATGGTCGATACAAATCTTCTATCGTTTGCAGCTTATCCGCCTTTTTAATGGCCTGGGTTAACTCTTCGGTCAGCTTCCCTTGTTCTTCGATCAATCGAATAACTTCTTCTTTTCTTTGCTCTAAGTTTTGCAGGTAATTCCATTTATCCATTATATTTCGGATCTGTACTTCGTCTAGTGCTCCGGTCTGTTCTTTCCGATAACGCGCGATGAAAGGGACTGTATTTCCTTCCTCCAGTAGTGAGATGACGTTTTTGACATTTTTTATTGATAGGTTCAATTCTTTTGATACTCTGTTAAGTAGTGGTTCTTGATTTGTTAATGTTGCTGCCATTGGTATAACCTCCATGAATAGGATTCTTGTTTATTTTACCATAACTGTCTTTGAGGATTGAAAAGGTGTATTAACAACAAGGAAGGATATATTTGTTCTGAAATTAAGCACTTGCCAACGTAAGTCGTTCTGTGAACAAATCGTGGACCTTTCCTTTCCGCTCCAGACACTTGCTTTCCGCGGGGAGGAAGTCGAGCCTCTATTTCCCGCAGGAGTCCAGTGTCTTCCGCTACAATCCACTATGTGCTACTACATCAACCAGCACACACCGATTGACAGAGCTTATGTTAAAAACACCAATCTTTGTGTAAAGAGCCTAAACAAAAAAACTTACCCTAAGACCGTTAGAGTAAGTTTCCAATAATGTATGTTGTATCATCTGATGTACCGTCGACTAGAGATTGAATATCACCTAAAGCGCCATGAAGCGTTGGATATCTTTGAAGGATATTCTTTACTCCCGATATACTCAGGCCATCTGAGTGAATAAGAAATCTTGAGTTGGAATCGTAATGAAAACGTTGTGTTTTATATGTTTGCGGCCTTCCGGATAAATACCCGGTAACCGGTAATGGATAAGTCATCTTTCCTTCAGGTGCATACATATAAAAACGTATATTCCCTACACAGCTATACACAAACTCTTTAGAATGGTAATACGCTTTAATGATCGCTACTGCAGCGCCACGTTTTTTCTGAAGAGCTTCGTTACAAAGAGTCATGAGGGTTTCAACATCCTCGTGGTGATGCTCTTCAACTATCTCGACGACAACATGAGACGATTCATAAGCAAACTTACCGCTACCTAAACCATCGGCCAAAACACAGATAAAGTAATCGCTTGTAGAGGTATAGAAATAACTGTCCCCACAATAAGGATTTCCGTTTTTCGATACTTGCTCTGCATAAAGCTCTATTTCATTTTGTTGAAGATAAGCCATTAATAATGGCTCTCCGAATCGTCCATCTCTTCCTGAATGGCTTCCCTAAGCTTTTTAATCGCTCTTCTTTGTAAACGGGAAACATGCATTTGGGAAATACCGAGCTTCTCGCCAGCTTCTTTTTGGCTTAAATTTTCTAAATAGGTGTGTTGTATAATAGCCTTTTCTCTGTCGGAAAGAACGTGAAGTACCTTCTCAAGAACGAGACGCTGATTGACTTTCTCGTAGCCCTCATCCTGATCTCCCACAATATCCAATATTGTAACAGTACTTCCCTCAGAATCCGCTTCAATCGAGTGATCCACCGATAATGCCTGGTAACTTCTACCCATTTCCATTGCTTCCAGAACTTCTTCTTCACTAACCTCCAGATACTCAGCAATTTCATGGACTTGAGGAGAACGTTCTAAACTGTTTGTTAACTCTTCAACCGTAGATTTAATTTTAGGACCAAGCTCTTTAATTCTTCGCGGAACATGTACGCTCCACGTTTTATCACGCAGGAACCTTTTTATCTCTCCAATGATTGTCGGAATCGCAAAGGCCTCGAATGATCTACCGAAAGATTCATCGTACCTTCTGATTGCACCAAGCAATCCAATCATCCCTACTTGGATAATGTCTTCGTGGAAAGATCTTCCCTTTGAATATTTCCTCGCAATGGATTCAACAAGATTCTGGTAATGTAAGATCAGTTGACTTTGTGCATCGTCATCTTCTCTTTCCTGATAGTCTTTGATCCATTGTAGTACTTTTTCTTTTTGAGCCTGCTGGTTAGGTTGAGATAGTTTTTTCATCCCTCTCCACCTGCTCCCCTGATAGGAATTTAGTCATAAAGACTGTCACTCCCTCCTTGTGATGCACTTTTACATCATCCATCAAGCTCTCAATAAGGTAAAGACCTAACCCACCTTCTCTTAAGAACTCCACTGAATGATCGGCATGATAAGGACCAACAGCACTGCGAATTTCTTTGAAATCAAAACTTTCACCGTGATCCGCTACCATAACCTCAAGGCGATCCTCATATAGCGCGAATCCAACAACCACTTCTCCGTCGTTGTCTTTATACGCATGCTGAACCGCATTTGTGATAGCTTCACTAGTAGCAATCTTCAAATCCTCAATTGCATCGTAGTCAAATCCCATACGACTTGCAATTCCTGAAAGCGTCAAACGAATGACCCCTACATATTCCGGCTTTGCGGGGATCTTCATCTCGATGTAATCAAAAGCTTTCATCATTCCACGCCACCTTCTACCTTGGAATTAATATTCATAATATCCCCTAAACCTGTAATATCAAACAGTCTCTGCAGACGATCGGATAAGCCGATTAGATATAATTGCCCACCGCGGGCTTTAACCGTTTTGAAAAGACCAACAAATACACCTAATCCAGTACTATCCATATACGATACGTCTGAAAGATCAACTGTTATATCTTTATTATCAGCTTCAGCAGAGGGTTGAAGCGTTTCTTTAAGCTTTGGTGCTGTATATGCATCGATTTCACCAGCTACTTTAACAAGCAGCTCGTTCTCTTTTTCTTTCATATCTATTGATAAGTTCATAAAAAGACCACCTTTTTGGCAACATTTATAATAAGTCTTTGTACATTTACCCTATTTATAACAGGAATAAACTTTATTTATGAATTTCTTTTTATGATGATTAGAGTGAAATCGTCTCTAAGCTCAAAGTGCTGCAGCTTCTCGAGTTGTTTGTATACGTTATTGACAATCTCTTGAGGAGGAAGGTGATTGTACTTGCTTATTAATTGAACCAAATCTTCCCTTTCAATGAAGCCCTCTTCTGAACGACACTCTGTTACTCCATCAGAGAGAAGAATGATCATGTCCCCTGTCTCAACCCGTCTCTCGTATTGTCGGTACTTCGCTTTTTTATCTACACCTAATAGAAGACCTTTTGCATCAAGATCTTCAAATTCGTTGGTTGACGCTCTATAAAAAAAGCCAGGTTCATGCCCAGCTGATGAGTATGAAAATAGATGTTCCGCCGAATTGTATACACCGTAAAACATGGTTATGAACATACTTGCATCTACATTTTGTTCCACTACTCTGTTTAAGCTTTCCAAAACAGCGTTAGGTTCATTCCGGTACTCAGGTAGACTATCCATCGCATACTTGATCATGGACATACAAAGAGCTGCGGGTATACCCTTACCGATCACATCAGCAATGGCAACACTGACGCTGTCATTCTCATCCTGAACAAAGTGATAGTAATCTCCATTCATCTTTTTGGCAGGTACACTTACAGCTCCAATATCCAAGCCTTCTACTGAAGGTATCATGGTCCCCAGCAGGGTTTGTTGCATGTTGGATGCCACATCTATTTCGTTATTTAATTCTTGTTGTTTTGTACGTAGACTTTGATGCTCCCGATAAGCAAAACCGTAGCCTATCATGACTTCAAGTAAAATATCGAATGAGTGCAGTACCTGATGTGGTATATCGGGCTCCATTTCCAATATCACACTCTTATGGAGACTTATGATCTCCTCAGGTGAAACATGATGCTCTATTGATTTACGACTAAATTTCTGTCCTAAATAAAGAGCCTTTTCATCTTGTTCATTTAGGTAATGCTCAATAATTTCTCTATATTTAGAGTCCATTAAATCTCTGAAATTCATATAACTCCCCCTAGCGGAGCCACTTAGTCGCCCTAATGTCTGTTCCTTCACCCGGCACAGACTCAACGTTGAACTCGTCCATTAAACGCTTGACTCCAGGCAAACCTGCTCCTAATCCGCCTGATGTGGAATATCCATCTTCCATTACTTTTCTAATATCTGCGATTCCGGGTCCTTCGTCCAAGGCGATAATTCGTACACCTTTTTTCCCGGCATCGAATAATTTTTCTATGCAAATCTGACCGTAGCCAGCATATAAATAGATGTTCCTTGCTAATTCGCTGATAGCCGTAGTGATACGAGCTTGGTCAACGGTACCGAATCCGAGCTCTTTCGCTACATTCCTTCCTAACTGGCGGGCAGCAACGATGTCCCATTCATTCGTGATTTTCACGCAGGATTGGCTATCCATACCTAGTCCCCCAGTTCCAATTGTAATTTCTCCAGACCTTTTTCCAGATCCAGAGCGGTCAGAACGTCCTCTAACCTGATTCCAAGCTCAATCAACGTTATCGCTACAGCAGGCTGGATGCCGGTGATGACTACCTTTGCCCCCATTAACCTTGACATGTTAATGACATCCCCAAGTACCTTAGCAATAAATGAATCTATAAAATCGATGGAAGTAATGTCGATTACTACCCCTCTGGCACTCGTTTCATGGATCTTATGCAGAAGATCTTCTTGAAATTGAAGGGCTGTTTGATCATCAAGCTCCCACTGAATGGAAATCAGCAAACAATCATGCAGCTTTAAAATTGGTATTCTCACTCTAATCCCTCCGCCGAAACTATTTTTCGATTTGTCATTTCAAGAGCCTTTTCAATTCCTTTTCGTAACGTACTATTTGTACTGAATTGATTTAAATCAATTCCTAAGTTTACAATCGTTTGCGCGATTTCAGGTCTGATCCCAACCAACATGCACTTCGCCCCTACTAATCGAACAGCTTCAGCTGCCTGGATGATATGATGGGCTACCATTGTATCCACAACAGGTACACCGGTGATATCGATTAACACCACTTCCGCTCTATGCTTCACTACACCGTTTAATAGATTTTCCATAATCAATCGCGCTCGTTCTGTATCAATCGTTCCCACAAGCGGCATCACAGAAATCTTTTCGAAAACAGGTATCAATGGAGCGGACAATTCCTGCAACGCTATTTTTTGAAGCGAAACGGTTCTTTCCCATGATTCTGTATAAGCACTGATTACTTTATTATTCATCGGCGTTAACCATTTATCGAACTTCTCAACTTGTGCCGCATAGTTTTGATCTGTAATAATACCTTCTTTCATCATGCCTTCGTAAACCACTTTACCAAAAGTGCTTAGAGCCGATGTCACAAAGGTCAGCGGCCATCCTAACCTGACAACCTTTTCAGCGAAATCTCCCAACCGGCTATTGAACTCATTGGAATCCCTTAAGTTTGAAACAATCATTTCTACAAACTCATGGCTTGTCTTAGTAAAAACTTGATCTGAAACAACTTGAAGAAACTTCTCATCCGCTTCGTTCCTCATTCGTTCCATCCAAATACTAGTGATATCTGATTTATTATTCTGAATATAATCCGTGACTTCACTAAACATTTAGTTCTCTCCATTCTATCATATGTAATTTGAACTTCGTATTTATGCCGAATGATGTAACTTAATTTTAAAGTAGTTTACAACGGTGAACTAAAAAATGACGTAATTACTTTAATAGTAACAAATAAATACAAAAAAGAAAAAACCTATGCCTTTTCGGGTATTTTTAGTTCCTGCTTTTCCCATTATAAATTGTTTACGGAGTTTTGTCATAACATTGACTATATTTCCATTATCCATATTCTTCTTTTGGGGTTAATTGGGACTAGACCTCTCCTTCTCAAAAGAAAAAAAGACAAAACAAAAAGGCTTAACGATCATACTTATTGTTGATCAGCAAGCCTTCTGGTTTGAAGTTATATTGTACCTATTGTATAACATGATAAAGTATCTACACGATGAAAAGCTCATGGTTAGAATTGGATCAGACCCACGCTGATTTGCAGGGCGTCATCCACTTTTTCCATCATCTCATCATCCAAGTGCGTAATCTTATCGGTAAGACGTTGTTTATCAATCGTTCGAATCTGTTCAAGCAAGATAACGGAATCACGTTCAAAGCCATAACGTTTTGCATCAATTTCAACATGAGTAGGCAGTTTCGCTTTTTGAATTTGAGCGGTAATGGCAGCTACAATAATTGTGGGACTAAACCTGTTCCCTATATCATTTTGAATAACAAGTACCGGCCGAACTCCGCCTTGTTCTGATCCTACAACAGGAGAAAGGTCTGCAAAATATACGTCACCACGCTTTACAATCAAAGGATTAACCCCCGCTTACTAAGCGTTCGACTGTATGTTCTGCCTCATATTCTGCTTGAATCGCCTCTGAAGCAATTGCGAGATTAATCTTAGCCATTTCCATATAGCCGCGTCTCATAGATTCACGTAATTGTCTTTTCTTACGCTCTCTCAAATACATTTTGGTTGCACGATAAATAAACTCATTGCGATTCACATTTTCTTGATCTGCAAAGCCGTCTAATTCTGTAACGAGCTGTTGCGGTAGACGAATTAAGATTTCTGTTGTTGCGCTGGATTCAGACACAAACTACACCTCCACCAATCACTACATACCGTTTCTGTTCATTAACATATTTATCATACCATCAATTAAGGGGAATGAAAAGTTAATTTATCAATCTCTTCTATTATCCACCATATAAAATACTAATTATTCATCAAGTTGGTTGTTATTTTCCTGTTGACTGTGAATACCTGTCGATAAGAGTTTATTCGATACTTCCGTCGGCTCCCCGTTTCGGATATAGATACGCGGCACTCTCGTGGAGATCATACAAGGGATCTCATAGTTAATGGTATCAAGCTTATCAGCGATTTCATCCATTGTAATCGCTTCTTCACCCTGTTTGCCTATTAACGTTACACGGGTACCCATATCCAGAAATCCAGGCAGCCGAATCATACATTGATCCATACATATCCTTCCAACAATTGGAACCCTTTCCCCGTTTACAATGACGTCCTGACCTTGTAATTTACGCAGCCATCCATCAGCGTATCCGATAGGAATGGTCCCGATCCACTCTGCCTCACCCGTTTCATAAGTAGCCCCATAGCTCACTTTCTCTCCAGCTGAAAGCTCTTTTGTATGAATAAGTCTTGAATGAAGAGAAAACACTTCTTTTAAAGGAAAAGGCAGCTCGGGCTTCATCTCTTGAGATGGAGTCAGTCCGTACATGGCAATTCCCACCCGCACAGCATTAAAGAGGGTGTTGGTTTTCCTTAATGTAGCGGCACTATTTGAAGAATGGATATAAGCTGGTAGTGAATCCAATTGATTCAGCATGTATTCAAATCGAGCTAACTGCCGGTCAAGATAGTCATCCTTCAACTCATCTGCCGTGGCAAAATGGGTAAAGATCCCTTCAAGATTAAATTGAGCATGAGCTTGAACATACTGTTCGATACCCTTTAATTCCTCAGTGGAACGAACGCCTATCCTGCCCATCCCGGTATCACACTTGATATGAAGGTTTAATTGATCTCCTTCTGACAGCTGATTTCCGGCTTCCACAAGCCACTCTTTGTGGAAGGTCGTTAACGAAATATCCAAATCGGCAGCAATCTTCACATCTTTCGGTCTCGTAGCTCCCAATACGAGAATAGGAGCTGTTACGCCTGCTCTTCTTAAAGAAATCGCTTCGTCTAAGAATGCAACAGCCAAGCCGTGTGCCCCAGCAGAAAGAGCAGTAAAAACGGTTTGCACATCCCCATGCCCATAAGCATTCGCTTTCACAACAGCAAACACTTTCACATCTCCAGGGATATGGTTTCTAATATTCTTTACGTTTTCATATAAATGATCTAGGTTGATTTCTGCCCATGTATCACGAAAAAATTGCGTCTGGGTTTCCACTATGTTCACTTCCTCATATCTTTACACAAAACATTGTCATTCTATTCAAGAATACCATTGATTATTCATATTATCATTCATTGTGTCAAATGGATTTTTTGGAGAGGGGGTGGGAAAGGGGATTTCGGGATGGGGCACCGCGAGAAGTAATATCGGTATTTCTAATGGTACGGAGATATTGGTGGATGTTTGATGGGATCTTGTAAACTTGGTTGATTTGATTTGGATAATCTTATTCATTTTCTGCCGATCTCAGACGGCTTTATATCGAGTAATAGAGTTTTAATTTCCCTTGGTGCTTTGGATAAGATTATTCATGGATTATTTACCTGTTTATTATCGACTTCACCACTTTTATTATCGACTTTAGAATTTGTATTTCCGGCACCCACCATCCTTTCAAAAAATCAGACTTCCTACATCACATCCGCACACCAAGGAAAGAGGCGAACCTGATAGGCCCGCCCCGTTCAGTTATTTTATTTCACCATTGAACCTTGTACGGATTGAGCTACCATCACCATCTCAGAAGGAGTCAGGTCATTGGAGGCAAGCATATAGTCCACTCCGTTATTGGTCCATCTGATTGACTGCTCCGTCATGGCCGCTACTGTGAATCCAAGGTCCACTAATTCACCTTTAAGAGAAGTAGAAACCGTCATCGTTGGAACGACAGTTGTTTTTTCTTGTACGATTGTGAAGGACTTTTCACCATCATACGTTAAGATTACACGTTTACCCGTATCGGTGGCGACTTCTTTTTCTTCAATTAATTCGGTGCCGGTGATTTCTGACATTGGGTAAAGAACAGTGAATTCTGTGTCCTCTACATTTGCCGTAACCGGTACTTCAAGCTGGGCACCTGTCATGTTTTTCTTCATGTCGAAGTCTTTTTTATCAAATGCAGCTTTCATATCCATCTTGGAGAACTCTACTTTTACAAGTGGATTTTTATCTGAATCCAATACATTTACGGATGCCGGAGTCAGGTCTTTCTTGTTAAAGGCAATCTCTTGAGTTGGTAGCATCTGACTGTTTTGATAACGTGTCTTCGTGTTAAAGATGTAGTGATTCTTTGTTTCTTTGAAAGTAGCCTCTTTATCCTCTAGCACATCTTGAACAAGCGATTCATACAAGTACGCCTGACTGCTATTTTCAGGCCAGTTGCTTTGGAATCGGAAGCTTTTGTTCAGTGCCGGCGTAAGGACGAATACTCCCTCATCATTACGTAAGATCATTTGACTCTGATCTTTTGCAGCGTTCTTTAATGCCACTCGATAATAATTAGGGTCATTATGCCACACTTCCACATCATAGGTTTGAGGCTCGTCGCCCACCTGCAGGGTCATTTTTGCATCTGCTTTGTACCCCTTCATATCCTCTACTTTAGCCTTAAGATCCTTGGTTACATCTTCTTTCGATTGCTCTCCACAAGCAGCCAGCACAAGCACCGCTAACATGGCCATCACTAGTATCACTAGCTTTTTCTTCATTTTTTCAACCCCTTTTGTCCCAGGATAAACGTAATTGAGAGAGGGGAAAGCCAGCCGTCTAAGAATGGACGATTCTTATAGAATGCCCCGTTCATTAGTCCAATTGCAATTCGCCAAAGAACCGCGATTGTTAAACACCTGGCCTTGTCTCTCTTATTGCACTACTGAATATATGAGACAACCTGAAGGATTATGCTAGTGAAGATGACAGGCTTGAAATAATTTTCACTCTTCGATGATCACCTGTGCAGCCGCAAATTCCCGGCTGTGTGTGATGGATAAATGGGCATTCGCCCCCTCCGGCTTTGAAAAATAAGGCTTTCCATTCGGATCCTTACTGATTTCAATATCCTGAAAGGAGAGCGCTGTTCCGATGCCCGTTCCATTCGCCTTGGCAAAAGCTTCTTTGGCTGCAAATCGTCCTGCTGCGAACTCAACCTTGCGCTGCTCGTTTAATGTACAGAAAGCATCCTCCTCCTTAGGTGTTAAAATTCTCTTGACGAACTTCGGCTGCCGTTCAATCATCCTCTGAATGCGCCCTGTTTCAACGATGTCCAACCCTATACCTTTTATCATATGTGATTCCCCTTCTACTCTTGTCCTGTCATGCATATTTGTATAATGAACTATACTCGTGATTTTCGACGTTTTCTTATAATATAGTATTGACTGCGTTTTTTTAAATAGCTCTTTTTGTAATGATTGTTGCTTTAAACAATTTGTCTGCCATGGCTCTGTCAACGGGTGTCTGCTGGATGGTGAGGGAACTGCTCCGCTTTCCGCGGACGTACGGCCGAGCCTCCTCAGCTTCGCTTCCGGGGTCTCGGCACGCCCGTTTTTCCGCATGAGTCTACGCAGTTCCCCTCACCATCTAAACAAAATTTGCGTGACAGATCACAGGTGGGACAAAAAGCAATCGACAGTACAGGATATCTACTATAGCTAATATCAATCGCTCAACACTTCGAAAAAAGCAGCCTGTTAATGATAAAACGTGCATTTTTATATTTGTCTATTTTCAGAAACTCACGCTTCGAAAGTTGATTGGAGCGGAAGGTGCTCGACTCCTGCGGGAATAGCGGGAAAGTTGAGACCCCGCAGGGCAAAGCCCGAGGAGGCTCAACTCACGCCCCGCGGAAAGCGAGCACCTGGAGCGGAAATCAACCACTACTCGCTTTTTCAAAAGCAACAAAGTTTACAAAAAGAGCCTTTTAAATAAATGATTTAGTAATGATATAAAAAGAAACAACCTACTTAGGAGGATACAATATGTTTGTCCGGACTGAAAGCTTTTCACAATTTTTACGGTTCTATCCTATTATTTCTGTGATAGTATTTATTCATATCGCTTTATACGTTGTCAGTGCACTTCCTATTTTCCCACAACTGTGGGTGTACGAGCAGCTGGCCGGTGTGAATTTATTTATCAAAGAGGGAGAATGGTGGCGACTCGTCACCCCTATCTTTGTACATTTGGGATTCGCTCATCTGCTATTTAATTCGTTTTCCCTTGTCCTGTTTGGCCCACCCCTGGAAAAGCTTCTGGGAAAAGCAAAGTTTATCGGTCTTTATTTAGCAAGCGGCGTGTTTGCCAATATCATCACCTATGTTATCAAGCCCCTTACGTATAGTCATGTGGGGGCATCGGGAGCGATTTTTGGTTTATTCGGTTTTTACATCGCCATGATTCTCTTAAAAAATCATTTCATCACGAGAGAAAGCCGGCAAATCATCATACCGATCGTCGTCATTGGTGTTATCATGACCTTTATGCAATCCGGAATCAACATAACTGCCCATATCTTCGGATTGATCGGCGGCTTTGTGATCGGGTGGATTTCAGGTAAAAAATAAGAAACAAAAGTGACCCGCTAACGAATCGCGGGTCACTTTTTATCGTTTACACACTATGAGAATACCAAGAAGCGATGATTTGAAGGTCCTTCTTTTCAAGATCCCGGATAGGACTGACATAACCAGTCTCTCCAGATTTTATCGTTGTTCTGAGACTGCCTAAGTCTTTCCTCGTTTGAAACCAGCTTTCATGGGCGTCCAAAGATTGAATGCGACTTTTCTTTATATGCATCGTATTTTTCAATACGCCCCTATATTGTAAAGATAATTGTCCATCAACAATCTTCCAGCCCCCTGCACGATATTGGTAGTATCCGAGAATCCCGAAAGGAATCATCAACAAGCCGACCCAAAGGCCGTATGGCCAGTACATAAAACAAACCGCAGCGGTCGGGACCACTACCCAAATTGCTTGCCTGAACACATATCTTCTTAAGGAACGTCCCGGAAGCCTCTTAAAATCATCGTGAATGACATAATCCGGAAATAAGTCGTTTAATAAACCCGTAATTCGCTTCTTTTTCACGATCGGGAATAATTTTATACTCGTGCTGTCTTTCTCCAAAACAGATCCGCCTGCATTTTCAATGTGAACGGTGCAGTACCCCAAGAGCTGCCTGATTGGATTTTCCACTACCCGGATGCCTTGAACACGATTTAAGGGAACAGTCACCTGCTTCTTCTCCAGAAGCCCTCTTGTTATGACAATGTGATCATCCACAATTTTAATTCTGAAATCACCATAAATAATAAATGTCCAGGCAATCGATAATAACCAGGCAATGAGCAATCCCAAGAATGCCATCACCGAAACCACAAACACGCCGCTTTTCACAAAAACAGCCAGCTCATCATACACAGCTTCGTACGGAATGAACTCATTAAATTGGGATAAGAAAACAAACACCCCGGAAATAATGACCCCGATACCGCCTGAAGTCGTAGCAAGAACCCAGATGTCTTTCGAGCTGAGGTTGAAAAAGGGAGCTTCATCTTTCAAAGTCTCTGTAGTTTCGCCAGGAAGAACTTCGGATACGTTATGACCCTTTTTCTCCCGATATATCATTTCCTCCAACTCTATCGCTTCTTCTTTTAAAATAGCTGTCAATTCCGCTTCTGATTCCCGCGGATTCGAAGACCCTGCCGTTTCGACCTTGACCTTAACCAATCCAAATGGCCGATGCAGTATGCCCTCAGAAAAATTCAAACTCTGTATCCGGTCAATGAGAATATATCTTTTCTTTTTAACGAATAATCCGTACTCGATCCGCAGCTCCCCTTCTTCCAATCGATATGTAAACCGAAGCCACTTTACAATGCCAGTGACCAGAACGAACACAAGAACTGCCGCCATAGAAATAACAGGCATATAATCCCAAAACCCTGTCTTCTCTCCCCGGTTATTCAATACAAATAAAAAGACAAAGGGAACGATCAAGTCTTTTAACTGTTTTACAAAGTTCGCTACAGCTGAAATAGGATGCAGTCTCTTGTGCTCAGACATCATCTTCCGCCACCCTCGCTAGTTGTGAAATGGAGTTTCTCAATTCATCTGCCTCCTCCACATCCAATGCCGGTATCTCATGAACCGTGGCCGCAGTCGAAATCGTAATGGTTGCCAACTCATACTTTTTTAAAATCGGACCCTGAACCGTATCAACATGTTGAACCCTCACCATCGGTACCAACGTGCGCTTCACGATAAAAATCCCTCTTTGAAGCTCAATTTCCTGCTCTCTCACTTCGTAACGCCATCTCTTCCATTTGATCGTTGGAATAAAGAAAACAAACAAATATGTAAACAGAATCAACACGGCAACTGCTGCTGCAATGATCCATTGTGGCCACTCAAACATCACAGTCAAAGTAATTGCTCCTGCAGCTACAGTTGCGACGATCAACGTTTCAATCACACCATATATCTTCCACACCTTTAAAGCCTTTGGTGAAATTCGTTTTTGCGGCTCTCCGATCATACCCATCCCCTCACTTCTCTCTTTTACTAAATCTTACAGTATATTTACGTTTTGGAACAGAGATGGTTTCAGATTATGGTGAAAGCTTTGGGAGATTGGCCTATTTTAGATGAAACGAACTTTTATCCACCCACTCAATCCCATCAATCCCTTGCAGGTCATCCACTAATCGGAACAATGCGTCATCCTTCTTTTTCGCTTCTATCATACAATCAATTTCATTCACCGAGCCCTTTATCCCTTGAAGAAAATCAAGAAACATCTTAGGATCGATGAAATCGGCATGGGCTTTGTAATCCTCCTGAGAACGAGGGCTTGAAATATGCATCTTTACAGGTAATGATGACTGGCTCCACGTTCCAACGATTCTCTCCCAATCCAGCAACCAATCCCTTTCGTTATAAGCAAGATGATGATGGTAATCGAATACAAGGGGGATCCCGAGCTTTTCACATAGATAAAGGGCATCCGCTGCACTGAACACAGTATCATCGTTTTCAAGAATGATCATTTGTTGAAGAGAAACGGGGGTCAGACCCCAATTGTGTATGAATTGCTCAAGTGCCTTTTCTTTATCTTCATAAGCTCCACCAACATGGAGAACACAGCGGTGAGTTGGATCGATTCCCATCCCTTCTAATAATACCTCATGCATCTTAAGTGTTTTAAGGGTGTTCTTCAACACATCCACGTCACTTGAATTCAACAGTACAAAATGATCAGGGTGAAAACCCACACGCATAGGATGAAGCGTTAAATACTCTTTTATCGCCTGGAGTTCAGGTTTTAAAGGGGATATGAAATCCCACCCTTTCAATTCAGGATGATTCGCAAGAGGGATCAACTTTGAACTGAACCGGAAAAAATGAACCTCATTAAGAACATTATGCTTTAAAAGCCGCAGGCAGTTTTCAAGATTCGATTGGGCGATCCGTTCGAGTTTATGAATAGCAGCCTCACGATCCTTAATCCCGGAAAACTGCTTATAGGTCATGGTTTGCGAAGGTGATGCATTCTGGAGGTTCATACTCATGGCAACATAGCCTAACTTTACGAGTGTCATGTGGGGTGGACTCCTTTTTGGGGTTAGTATGTGCGGAAATAGGGGATTTATCTCATGGGTTTTGAATAGGTGACAGACTTTGTTCCTCCTTTTGTTTTTAATTGAAGGGATTTCAACATTTTATAAGCGGTGTTTCGTGAGTCCAGATGCAAAAACCTCCTAAGTTCGCGATTGGTTATGTGATCACTTAGTAGTAAGAAATAATCCCTAACCGCTTGTAGATGAGCATATTTAGATGAACTGTCACATTTAATGCATGACCATGTTCCACTTACTCTAATCATTGGTATGTGATGGCAGTTTTCACAACGGACTCCAGTCACAATATCGCTTTGGGTAAGAGAATGTGCCTCCATAAAGTCTAACTCAGATTCTTCATGTTTTTTTAAAATGGTTTTCTTCATTTTAGTCAATTCTTTATCAGTCATGGCTTCTTTTACGTATGTCTCATTTAAATCCTTGATCTTATCTATTATATTTTGAGAGTGAATAATATTTCTATAAGGTGAGTCAGCTGGTGGGGATTCGGTGAAATTCAAGATGGTTGATGGATTGCTGAATACAACGAGGTGTTTGATTGGAGGGTGCTTCAGCTTTTGGACACTGAACCATTTTTGCAGTAATAATTTTTGTCTTTGAACCTGAGAGATCGGGTCAGAGAATCCTTCTGTAATTCCTTTATAAGTCCGGGTAAGCTGTCTTATGAATGGATCAATGGTAACTATTCCTGAAATATTCTTTACTTCGATTAGTAAAATATAGGATGGGGTGAGGATGAGGAAATCGATTTGGAAATAGTTTGAGAATAGAGGAAGCCTTACATCATGAAAGATTTTATATTTCTTGTCATTTAAGAAACTGAGGTGGTAGTAGACGGCTGATTCACCGTTTAAACCTGCTTTTCTTTTCTTTAAATCCTGAGCTACAATGGGAATCTTTTGATGATTGAGAGGCAGGCGCCATAATAATGCTTGGCTTTTATCAATATTGATTGGGATTTTGAGTTCTTTACAGATCAATTGATCACTCTCCTTTAAGGTTTTGCCTACTTTAGTTCGCCACAGGCTTAATAAACCCTTCTTTTTAATTTACAAATCCACAGAATATCACTAATTGCGTCGATTTGGGGGTTTATTGCGTCGATATCTGAATAATTGCGTCGTTTTTTTATTTATTGCGTCGCTTCTCAGGATAATTGCGTATTTTTGTAAAAATTGGAAGCGGTTATTGATCCTCCCCCCATTCCTATACGCAATCAAACCAACATAACAAAAAAACACGACAACCCAAAGGTCATCGTGTCCTCAAATCTATTGATCAAGAATTGTTATAAGATTTACGTTTGGTTGAAGATTGTGGTCTGCCGCCGCCAGTACGGTTGCGATCTCCGCCACGGCTTCCGCCTCCGCGATTTCCACCGCCGCTGCGTGAAGATCCACCACGGCTTCCGCCTTTACCACTGCGTGCTCCACCTTTGTATCCACCGCCGCGATTTCCGCCGCCACGATTTCCACCACCTCTTGATGGTAATGGACGCTCTTCAGTGATTTCAACTGGAGTTGTATCCGGCTCTTTCGTCAAGACACGGATTGCTGCTGCAACTGCTTGAACAGAATCGTGGCCACCAAGGAATTCTTCTGCTAATGGATAGTAATCTTTAAGATCACTTTCTTTCGCCGCTTCAGCTAATTTTTCAAGAGCTAAGCGTTGTTGACCTTCAAGGGCTTCGTTTAAGCTAGGTGGCTTAAGAGCCGTCATTTTCTTCTTCGTTGTTTGTTCAACGATCTTCAGGTAACCCATTTCTCTTGGCGTTACAAAAGTGATGGACATACCCTTCTTACCTGCACGACCTGTACGTCCGATACGGTGAACGTAGCTTTCAGGATCTTGAGGAATATCAAAGTTGTAAACATGCGTTACGCCGGAAATATCTAATCCACGGGCAGCAACGTCTGTTGCGATCAGGATATCGATGCGTCCTTCTTTGAACTTCTTAAGGACCGTCATACGACGAGCTTGAGAAAGATCTCCGTGAATTCCTTCAGCCAGGTAGCCGCGAATGCTAAGAGCACGCGCTAATTCGTCTACTCTACGCTTTGTACGACCGAAAACAATCGCAAGTTCCGGTGATTGAACGTCGATTAAACGGGAAAGAGTATCGAATTTTTCTTTTTCGCTTACTTTAGTGAAGTATTGTTCGATGTTCGAAACCGTTACTTCTTTTGATTTTACTTTGATTACTTCCGGCTCTGTCATAAAGCGATTTGCAATGCGACGGATCGGATCCGGCATTGTCGCAGAGAATAGAAGTGTTTGTCTTGTGCTTGGAACAGTCTCAAGAATGCTTTCGATGTCTTCGATGAAGCCCATATTCAGCATTTCGTCTGCTTCGTCAAGTACTAATGTTTCAACGTTTTCAAGGTTGAGTGTTTTACGTTTGATATGGTCAAGAAGACGACCAGGTGTACCAACGATGATATGAGGGTTCTTTTTCATCGCGCGGATTTGACGCTGGATGTCCTGTCCTCCGTAGACAGATAACACGCGCGCACGCTTGTCAGCTCCGATACGATATAACTCTTCAGAAACTTGGATGGCAAGTTCACGAGTTGGTGCAATGATAAGAGCTTGAACGTTTGGATTTTTCACATCGATCTTCTCGATCATCGGGATTCCAAATGCTGTTGTTTTACCTGTTCCAGTTTGTGCCTGACCGATAATATCCTTACCTTCTAAACCGACTGGAATCGTACTCGCCTGAATTGGTGTCGCTTCTTCAAAGCCCATACGTTTAATTGATTTCAACGTAGATGCGCTTAAGTTTAAATCTGCAAACTTAGTCAATGTTACATTCTCCTTTAATTTACATCTTTTATAACTAATCAATATCTGATTATATTTTTAGGTCGGAACGAAATCTTACCCACCGAAAGACTTCGGTATCTAATCTAAAACCGTCTATATGAGATGTTTAGTTTTATGTTTGGTACAAAAAAATACACTCTTCAAAATAGAAGAGCTAGCACGTCCAACAAATTAAGAACTATGTTGTAGCTATGTTACCACTTCTAGAAATGAATTTCAATCTAATGTCAAATAGTCAATCTATTCATTTAGAAGGAATTGGTAGATCTCTTCAAAAAGTTCGTGCTTATCTTCACTATGACAGATCAAATGTTTTGCTTTAGGGGAATAAAAAAGGTTTTTTTCTTGGGAAGAAATAGTCTCGTATATATATTTTGCAGCTTTAGGGGGGACTATTCCATCAATCTCTCCTTGGGCAATAAAGGTTGGAACATTAACCTTCTTCAGGAGTGGACGAGCAATACGAACGACTTTTCTAAATTCGTACGTGGACAGAACTGGGGTTTTTGTCACCTTCCATTTGTACCTGTTGTACAGCTCGTTTTTAATCAGATTTCCTTGAATTCCTTCTTTAATCATATTTCCAATATCTTTCAGTAGTTGCTTCACATTTACATAATAAGCTGCCGCGCTTAAAAGCACGAGCTTATTGACTTCATATTTCACTGAAAGATAAGAAGCGATCAACCCGCCCATGGAGAAGCCGATTACGTAAACCTCATCGCATTTCTCTATAAGAGCCTGAAGTTCTTCCTCAGCATGCTCGATCCATTCAATATGTTTGACCCCTTTCAGTTCAAGGGTTTCACCATGACCAGGAAGAGTGGGCACAACGATTTCCCAGTCGGTTTTCTCTTGAAGGAAATCTGCCAAAGGCTCTACTTCAAAAGGGCTCCCGGTGAATCCATGGATTAGTAAACAACCTATCATGTTATCCCCTCTTACTTTTCAAAAGGTAGGGAGAGAGCCAATCTCCCATCATCTACAAGCTCATTTTGTTCATTTCCATTAAGGTTTAAACTTGGACGTCAGTAGAAATTTATGCCTTTAATCCATCGATGACTTCTTCAAGCTTCATTCCCCTGGATGCCTTGAATAAAACCAGCTCTTCCCCTGTAATGAAGGAGGACAGCTCTTTTGTCAGGCTTTCTTTATCTGTAAAAGAATGAACACGATCAGGAGGGAAATTCTCAAGTGCACCCTTACCTATAAAGTCACCTAAAGGACCAAAGGTAAACACATGCTGAATTTTTTCCGGATTGATCAATTGTCCAATTTCCTTATGAAATTCTTCTTCCTGGTCGCCAAGCTCCAGCATATCACCAAGCACCAGGATTTTTGTATGAAACCCCTCAAGTTCTGACACAAGCTGAATCGCGGCTTTCATGGAAGTAGGGCTGGCATTATAGGCGTCGTTAATGATACTTTCGCCTTTCTTTCCTTCCACCATTTCCATTCTCATCTGGGTCAACTTTAATGACTGTAAACCTTCTTTCATGTCATCGACACTAAGACCAAATTTACGGGCGATGAGAATCCCGGCTAGAGCGTTGTGGATATTATGCTGGCCTAATACAGGAAGAAAGAATTTTTCTCCTTTAGTGAGAGAAGTCTCAAAATGACTCCCTTTATTATCCATATTGATTTTTGTTGGATAAATAGTGTTGGATTCGCTTCTTCCGAAAGTCTCCACATGCTTCAGGTTGAGTTCCTGAACACCATCCTGTAACAGCGGTTCATCTCCGTAGTATGCAAATAACCCATCAGACTTCAAGCCCTTCACAATCTCCAATTTGGCTTTGGCGATTCCTTCCCGTGATCCCAGATCCTGAAGATGTGATTCTCCAATGTTGGTAATGATGGCAGCGTCGGGCTGAGAAATCTCTGATAGAAGTTCAATCTCTCCGAACCCACTCATTCCCATTTCAAGTACAGCCACTTCAGAATCCCGGGGCAAAGAAAGGATCGTTAGAGGAAGACCGATGTGGTTGTTATAGTTCCCTTGTGTTTTATGAACTCGATACTTCACTGACAAAAGGTTTGCCACAATATCTTTCGTTGTTGTTTTTCCATTACTGCCTGTAATTCCGACTACCTTTAAATCCAGCTCATGGCGATATTGATTGGCCAATGACTGAAGGGCAAGAAGGGGATCTTCCACTACTATTACGGGAATATCTTCAGGTGGATTTGGAACATTGACATCCCACAGAGCGGCAGACGCACCATTTTCGATGGCATTTCGGACGAATTGATGACCGTCCACGTTTTCCCCTTTAAAAGGAACAAACAGATTAGCATCCTCAATCTTTCTCGTATCGATGGAAACGCCTTTCACCACCACCGACTCAAACTTGGAAAGATCGTTTTTCACATCAAGCATGTTGCATATATCTTTTATCTTTTTCTCAAACATTCGCTTTCTCCTTTTACTCTTTTTAATAAAAACAGAGCAGGGACTGCCTTTAGACGGTGAATCTTCCGGTCAGTCCCAAGTATTGCGTGTTACATCGTATGTTTAATCGTTTGTTTGTCTTGATAACGTTCTAAGCCAAGTTCCACTAATTTCCCAATCAGGGTAGGATAGTCTACACCAGTGTGCTTCCATAGAAGCGGGAACATACTGAATGGCGTGAAGCCGGGCATCGTGTTGACTTCATTCATATAAATCTGGCCATCTTCTGTTAAGAAGAAGTCCGCACGCACAAGTCCTGAACAATCAAGGGCTTTATACGATTGAATCGCGATATTCTTCATTTCATTGTAAATGCTTCCTTCTACTTCTGCAGGAATGATGAGGGCCGTATCTCCGTCTTCATATTTCGCTTTGTAATCATAGAAGTCTTTTTTAGGTACGATTTCACCCGCAACTGAGCACTCCGGCTGGTCATTCCCTAATACACCAAGCTCAATTTCTCGCGCTTTCACGCCTTCTTCAATGATGATTTTACGGTCGAACTGGAACGCTTCCTTGAAGGCAGCCTGCAATTCTTCGCGGGACGTACATTTGCTGATCCCTACTGATGAACCTAAGTTAGCAGGCTTTACAAAACAAGGATAGCCAATCTCATCTTCCACTTGTTTGTAAGTAGACTCAGGGTTCCCTTTCCATGTGCTGCGGATGAACCATGTGTAATTGACTTGCGGAATGCCTGCCTGAGCAAACAAATTCTTCATGATGACTTTATCCATACCAGCAGATGAGGCAAGAACGCCATTTCCTACATAAGGAAGGTTTAACAGTTCAAGCATTCCTTGAACGGTTCCGTCTTCCCCATTCGGTCCGTGAAGTAACGGGAAGATCATGTCGTAGCCAACAGACCCAGAAGGAGAAATGGATGTACTTAACGCATTAGGGGCAATTTCTTCCCCATCCTTAAACTGTAATGCTTTCACATCCTCAACGGGAGCATTCAGTTGTGGGCCTTTGATCCACCCGCCTTCCGTCGAGATGAAAATAGGGTGAATTTCATATTTATTTAAGTCCAGGGCTCCGATCACGGCCTTGGCTGTTTGCAAGGAAACATTATGTTCAGCAGATTTACCGCCGTACAGTAAGCATAACTTCGTTTTCATGTATGAGTTACCTCCAATATTCACAATAGATGTTTCTATTTTATCACTTTCATCGGAAAGGGAAAGAATGATTCCTATGGAAAATAAAAATTACCACATTTGTCTTGATTCGAAAGACATTTAAGATAAAGCCCATTATATATGTATGCAAAGGAAAACTAGTCCTGCGACAGGGAGTCAACAATATTATTCTGAATACACTTAAGATTTCGCCTATTTGAAAAGCTATTAAAATATCCTCAAATAAGGTGTACAATCTTTCTATTAAAAACATTTGTATTTTCGAGGAGGACACCAAGATGAGAAAGCTAGGTTTACTGCCTAAGATCCTCTTAGGTATTGCTTTAGGTATTGTCATTGGAGCGTTTGCACCAGAGTGGTTCGTAAAAATCTTCGCTACATTCAATGGATTATTCGGTAATTTCCTAGGATTCGCCATTCCATTAATCATTATTGGATTTATTGCTCCAGGAATCGGATCCATGGGTAAAGGAGCTGGTAAGCTTCTCGGTTTAACCACAGCTCTCGCATATGGTTCCACGGTGTTAGCCGGCTTACTCGCCTTTACGGTTGCGAAGTCTATTTACCCAACTTTGTTGGCAAATCAAACGTCTCAATCATTTGAAAATCCCGAAGAAGCGCTTCTCAAAGGATTCTTCACAGTCGAGATGCCTCCTATTATGGGCGTTATGACAGCCCTGCTCATCGCCTTCACCATTGGTCTGGGAATGGCTGCCATTAAGGGAGACGCTCTTCAAAAGGGCATGAATGAATTCAGAAACATCATTGAACTTGTGATTGAAAAAATCATCATTCCGCTCTTACCGGTTCATATTCTTGGAATTTTCGCGAACATGACTCAAGGTGGACAAGTCAGTGCCATCATGTCTGTATTCGCTAAAGTATTTGTTATGATTATTCTTTTACATGTAGTCTTTTTAATTTTACAATATACAACTGCCGGAACTTTAAGAAAACAAAATCCGCTTTCAATGATGAAAAGTATGCTGCCCGCTTACTTTACGGCACTGGGAACTCAATCTTCGGCGTCTACGATCCCCGTAACCCTTGAGCGCTCAAAGAAAATCGGTTCTAGGGAACGTATTGCTGACTTCTCTGTACCTCTCCTGGCAACGATCCATTTATCAGGCAGCACGATTACCCTTGTCAGCTGTGCCATGGCCGTCATGTTCATTCAAGGAGAAGCGTTACAGTTCACTCAGCTGTTCCCATTCATTCTGATGCTTGGAATCACGATGATTGCAGCACCTGGTGTTCCGGGTGGAGCTGTCATGGCTGCCCTTGGATTACTTGAAACAATGTTGGGCTTCGGACCAACAATGACATCACTTATGATTGCCCTGTACCTTGCACAAGACAGCTTCGGTACAGCGTGTAACGTAACAGGTGATGGTGCGATTACGTCGATTGTGGACAAGCTTACACAGAAAAAAAAAGTACCCCTTTCTAAAATAAAAGCAAGCTGATATATACGGAGGTCCGTCCCTATTCGAGGGACGGACCTCTGTTTTCTTATTGAAGGGCTTATTATACTTCTTGTCCCTTTCCCTGAGGGATGAACAGTTTATCGGGATATGCTTGAAGTGCCTCTTCCGCTTCCTTTCTTTTTATTCGATTAAACGAGCTTTCTTCATGAGAGTCCTATTTTCTGTATAATGGAAATATTAACATATTAAAGGAGTGCTCAAGAATTGAAAATAACCGGTCAGCGTGTAACACTTAGAAAAATAGAAGAAAGAGATCTCCCTACTCTATGGGACTATATTTACAGTGATCCTTCTCCAGAATGGAAAAAATGGGACGCCCCTTATTTTGAACATAAACACTTAACACGTGAAGAGTACATAGAATCATCCATAAAAAATAAAAGTCGAAGCGATGAATTCCAGCGGATCATTGAAGTTGACGGAACCATCATTGGAACCATCGGATATTACTGGGAATACGAACCTACCAGATGGCTAGAAGCGGGCATCGTCATTTATGACCCATCCTATTGGAACGGCGGCTACGGAACAGATGCGTTATCCCTCTGGGTGGATCACCTTTTTCAATCGAAGAGAGTTGGCCGTGTTGGGATCACCACATGGTCAGGAAATGAACGGATGATGAAGGCAGCAGAAAAAATCGGGATGAAGCTCGAGGGAAGAATGCGCAAATGCCGTTATTACAATGGTGTCTACTACGACTCCATCCGTATGGGCATGATTCGAGAGGAATGGGAAGAACAACGTCCTCTATAAAGGAGATTCATAATGAAAACAATCATCTTAGTCGGTGGCGGACACAGTCACCTGCATTGTTTAAAAAAACGGACAGAAAATCAGGATGATAATGTGAAGTGGGCCCTCATCTCCCCATCACGTTATCAATATTATTCAGGAATGTTCTCAGGTTACACGGAAGGAATCTACTCATTGGAGGAAACGCGAATCGATTTAGAGAGGTTGTGTGCAGAGGCTGGGTTTGAATTCGTCGAGAGGACCGTTCTATCGATCGACCCTGATCAGCAGCATCTCCTGACTGACAAAGGGGACATCTTCACCTACGACTTTGTTTCCTTTGACATTGGATCCCGTAATGACTCATTGGAAATCCAGGGCTTACATGAACACAATCTACCAATCAAACCAAACTATCGTTTCCCTGAGCAAATAGAAAAGTTGCATAACAGCAGGAAAACCGTCTTTATCGGGGGCGGGGCGGCAAGTATTGAAATGGCATTGTCATTGAAGGCATGGAAGATAGACAACGGCTTTAAGGATCATTTGGTAACGGTTGTTCATTCCTCCCCCATTTTAGAAAAAGCCGGTCCCTATTCTTCAAGGAAAATAACCGGGGTTACTCTTTCAAAAGGGGTTGAGCTATATCAGGGCCGTGTCAAAAAAGTAGATGAAACTCACGTGTTTACAGATGGCGGAACAAGTATCGACTACGATGAAGTCATCTTCTTTGGAGGGCCAAAAGCGCCGCCACTGTTTGGGAGCAGCATTTTACCCACAGATGAAAAAGGCTTTCTAATGGTGAACAGCTTTCTTCAATCCGTCGAATACCCGAACATATTTGGAACGGGCGACTGCGCCACATTAAAAGACTTTCCGGATACTCCGAAAAATGGGGTGACAGCGGTACGCCAAGGACCTGTCCTGTGGAAGAACCTGAACGGAGCTGCGGTGAATGACAAAATCATTCCCTTTGAGCCTCAAAAACGCTATCTTGCGATTATGTCGATAGGGAATAAGCAAGGCTATTTAACGTACGGATCGTTTTCATTGGTCAGCGGCTGGGCATGGCGGTTTAAGAATTGGATTGATGTACGGTTTGTGAGGCGGTATGGTGGGTGAGATGATAGGTTTTGTTGTTCGATATTCGTTGAGCCAAGGTCCGTACACATCTCCATAAAAAAAACGCAACCGCCTCCCAGCAGTTGCGCCTCCAATATCCCTTATCTAAAAATTTCTACAAACTTCTTACTAATCACAGGCAGCACACCATCGAACAGCTTCTCTCTCCAATACAAATCCGC
Source organism: Rossellomorea aquimaris (assembly GCF_008180865.1). GTDB lineage: Bacteria > Bacillota > Bacilli > Bacillales > Bacillaceae_B > Rossellomorea > Rossellomorea yichunensis. The sequence continues at coordinate 53,211 of NZ_VTEX01000007.1, read as the reverse complement.
TACCTGCTGCACGGCTGCAGCGTGATTCGGGTATGGATAAACCATATTGGACAGTGCGCCGATTTTGCTTCCTTTTTCCATGGCGAACACAACGGGCTGCATCCAGTCTCCTGCGCCGGAACCGACTGCGTGGGCACCGAGGATTTTCCCGCTTCCGTCTGTGATGATTTTGACTAGGCCATCTTTGTTGCGGTCTGCTACGAACCGATCGACTTCGTCTAATGTTTTTTTATAAACTTTGTACTCTAATCCTTGTTCCACAGCCTCTTCCTCGGTTAGCCCGATATGAAAGATCTCAGGTGTGGTATAGGTTGTCCACGGCAGTTTGTTGTAGGAAACTTTGCGTTTCAAACCGAATACGGCATTTTGGACGACAAGCTTCCCTTCCATTCCCGCCCCATGGGTGAATGGATATTGACCGTTGACATCACCGATGGCGAAGATATGGGAATGGTTCGTTCTCAGTTCGTCATTCACTTTGATGAAGCCACGATCGTCTACCTCGACTCCCGCAGCGGTCAAATTCAAAGATTCTGTCCCAGGTTTCCGGCCCGTTGCCAGGAATAATAAGTCTCCATCCACAGATTGCTCTACGCCGTCTTTCACATATTGAACCACTTTCTGTCCATCCCGCTCCGAAACACTTTTAATGTCCGCTCCATAAACAAACTGAATATCCTTTTCCAATATACCCGTTGCTGCTTCACGGATTTCCTCATCTTCCTTCACCAGTATCTCATCGTGCTTCTCAAGGACAACGGCTTTTGATCCCAAATGAGAGAATGCTTGTGCCAGCTCTAAACCAATCGGACCTCCTCCGATAAAAACGACTCGGCGGGGCAGCTCATCTACTTCAAATACCGTTTCGTTCGTATGATACTCAACGTCTTCCAAGCCTTGGATTCCAGGAATGAGCGGACTTGACCCCGTTGCAACGACTATTCTCTTCCCGGATATCCGGTCCTCTTTTTCCACTAAAATCGTGTGAGGATCAAGAAACTCTGCTCCACCGAAGTAAATATCGACCCCTAATTGCAGGAATCGATCGGGATCGTCATGTTGTTGAATATGGGCAATGGCTTCTTTGACCCTCTCCCTTACCTTTTTCATATCGACTGAACCCTTTGTATCGAAACCATAATCATTGCTCGCCCGGATCACAGCCACTTCTCTCGCAGATTGGATGAATGCCTTGGATGGAACGCACCCAAAGTGCAGGCAGTCTCCGCCGAGAAGACCGCTCTTTTCGATGAGGGCAACCTTTGCTCCAAGAGACGCGGCTCCCGATGCGACGGTGAGTCCACCTGCCCCTCCCCCTATTACTATCAAATCGTATTGATCCATCTTGATCTCTCCTTATGAAAGTAATCGTTTCGCTTCTAAAAATCGTTGTAAGCCCGTGTACAATTCCACTGCAAAAAACAATAAGGTGGTCCACAGGACGATGGACGGAAATAGCATCATGACACTGAACAGAATGAATCCTTCCGTCCTTTCAGCAAGTCCTGCCTGATAATAAAAGGATTTCATTCCCTGTTTCTCTGATACGGCTCCGACTGTCAGGAAAATGGTCATGGAAATAATGATGGATACACTCAGTAAAAGAAGCGCCCACATAATCTCAGGGTGTATGAAAGCAACACCCAGAATGACACTGATCTCGACGATTCGATCAAAAGTGACATCCATGACGGTTCCAAAGGGGGAGGGCTTCGTTGATCGGGCCATGGTACCATCGACTGCGTCCAAAAAGCCGGATGACCATAATAAGAGGACGGCTAAGATCGGGAATCCAAAATAATAAACCAGACCCGTAGCTGAGCCTACTATAAATGCAATCAACGTTACTTGATTGGCTGATAATCCCCTTTTTAAAAGCAAACGTGCTGTTCCCTCTATGCTTGGCTGCACCCACTTACGGGCATGCGTATCTAACATGTGTTCCCCATCCTTTACTTGTCATCTTTACTCGATAATCCCAGCCAGCCTTTCATTTTTTCCTTAAAGATTAAAGGCACGATGATCATCATCAAGAAAAAGCCGATAGCGATATATAAATTCGTTCGATCTTCTCCTACCAAGCTTGACCCCAGAAATACATACCCAAACGTACCCGGTAAAATCCCGATGGCTGTAGCGAAAATGAATGGGACGTATCTCACTTTCCCCATGCCGGCAAGGTAACTGATGAGATCGAAGTTTAAAAACGGAACGAGCCGTAATAGTAATACATAAACAAAACCGTTCTCCTCCATCTTCTCGCGGATCTTAATCATACGTGGAGATGGTCTTTTCAATAGTTTCGCACCAAGGAAGCTCGCAGTATAATAGGCTACCGTTGCACCACCTAAAGCTCCGATCAAAATGTAGATGAAGCCTTCAAATGCACCGAAAGCAAGACCTGCAGCCAATGAAAGGATGGAAGCTGGAAAAAGAATCAGCGGGCGAATCGTATAGACGACAATAAAAACAATAGGAGCCCAAATACCGAAGGACACTATCCAATCTCTGATGTCATGTGGCTTTACGTTAAAGAAATTCCGGCTCAGCCACATGAGGAGCAGTAATATGGTAATGAACAACAGGATCTTACCGATTTCCTTCTTCTTCATTCTTCTTCCCTCCTATTCCTCTTTCTGAAACGTTTGGATGCTCTCTTCCTCTGCATAAAGCCAGATGTCTTCAGTAGAAGTCTCTGGTTCAATGGGTAGGTTTAGCTTTTGCTCCAGTTCATCCACCCATACTTCATAGAGGTTGGTCCCTGCTACAAATAACTTTTGTAGCACAGTTCCTTTCCATCTTGGCCAGGAAGCATCAGCAAAGGTGGGGCCTACCTTTATGTGGGATGCGTGAATGAATTGTTTCTGATTCAGGATGAGTCCGTCACTCATGAAAGATGCCACAAATGGAGTGTGTGGCCGATAATAGATATCCTCCGGTGTTCCTATTTGCAAGAATTTGCCACTCTGTAAAACAGCCACTCGATCTCCAAGTTCATACGCTTCATCGCGATCATGCGTGACGAATATGACGGTTGTTTCTTCTTCTTTAAAAATCTGCCATACCCATTGCCTCAGTTCCTTCCTTAGCTGCAAATCCAGACTGCTGAAAGGTTCGTCTAAAAGTAAGAGCTTCGGCTTCAAAATCAAAGATCGTATCAGGGATACCCGTTGCTGCTGACCACCGGAAAGCTCAGAAGGATAATGATGCATCACTTCTCCGAGGCCTACTCGTTCAATATAGTTCATGGCTTTTTTCTTGTTTTTCCCTTTGTTACGTTCTTTCATTTCCAACCCGTACATGACATTTTCCAGGACATTCATATGAGGGAATAATAATGGCTGTTGAAAGACCATCCCAATGGGGCGTTTTTGAGGCTTTAAAGAGGAGATATCTTTCCCATCAATATACGTATTCCCTTCTGTCGCAGACTCTAACCCGGAGAGAATGCGAAGGAATGTTGATTTACCAGACCCGGATGCTCCAACCAATGTGAGAATTTCGCCTTTTTTTAACGAGAACGTAACGTTGGTTAAAATCTCTTTATCTTTAAACGATTTGGTTAACTGATTAATTTCTATGAATGAACTCAAAGGTTCTTCCTCCCTCTTGGATGTTGATAAGGGAGTGAGAATTTCAAACACCCTTCTAGAATGATGTACAGTATGATGGGAATGAGGGCGAACACGATGGAGAAGGCCGCCATCACCGCTTCATCTGCCGTATCGGTAAAAGGATAATAGACCATCGAGAGCGTCACGACATTCCCTCCCCCTATAATCGCTGTAAGGACATACTGGCTCAGGCTGATCACAATCGTCAGGAATAAAACACTTCGAATGCTTGGAAGAAGCAAGGGCAGTTCAATATGGTAAAAACGTTGAAAAGCTCTGCCTCCAAGCATGGCTGATTGCTCGATTAATTTCGTACCGATCCTCTCATAGCCTGCTTTGAACATTTTGATACTATACGGAATGGTGGGTACTAAGTGAACGAGAGCCACTCCTGTCCAGTGATCAGCAAGTCCATACCGAATGAACGTTATATGAAGCCCGATTGCCACCACCAATACGGGTAGGAATAGCGGTAACATAAGAAGTGCTTCAACGATTGATTTCCCTCTGAACGACGATAATGAAAACACTCTTCCCGAAGTAACGCCAATCAAAAGATTTATCGCCAGTACAACAATGGCAATCCAGATAGAGGCACCAATCGAATTCACGAATTCCCCCTCATTTATTAACACCTGCCACGCCCTTAAATTTGGTTCAACAGGAACTGGATTCCCCCATCTCCAAACACCGAAAAAGCTTTTATAAACTAAAAATAAGAGGGGAAACACAAAAAGAAGAAATGATATGATGTAAAATAACTTTTTTCTCAAGTGAACACCTCTAATTTCAAATTCCTTTTGTGATGTGCATTCGTTTCTTGTTTGTGAAGTAAATTAGGAGCCACATCACGACTCCAATGCCAAGCCCGACTAACACGAGTGACGTGAAAGCCAAGGGTCGGTCAATCCAGCTGCCACTGTAAAACCAATCGTAAGCAAGGATGGAAAGCATTTGCGGTGACGTCACTCCCAGAAGCTGGGGGACTTCAAATGCTGAAAAAATGAATGCGAATAGGATCGCGCCGGTTTCCACCAGAACGGGAAAGATAAATGGCCATTCTGCCACCCAAAACGCTTTATAAGAGCCCGCGCCCAGTAAAGAAGCAATCTCTTTATAGCTTTTAGAGAGCGTCGTGTAAACGGGTAACAGCATCAGGGTAACAAAGGGAACCTCCTTCCAGACATACGTTAGAATGATTCCGATCCCATTCCGATCCTGGACCAGGGTCGGGAACTGACTTCGGTCGTCGATCCAACCGGCCAGTCCGAACATATTGGAGAAAAAACCACTTTGATTAAAGAGCAAATAGACGAGATAAGCCCATACAAAATGGGGAACCAGCATTGGAATCCATACAAGTAGTTTATGTTTATTTTCCTTTAGTAAAGGTGAGAATGACTTCACAATTCCGAGTCCAATGCAAAGAGATAGAATGGTCGAAATGGAAGTCACAGTCAAACTGAAGAGAAAAGATGTCATAAAACGCTTCTCTTCGAATAAATCAACGTAGTGCCCGAGTGTGATATTCCCTTCACTCCTTACGCTTTCCAGCAGTGCAAGCACGATCCCAAGTCCAGGAATGAAGATGAAAAAGAGCAGGGCGGGAATGAGGAGAAACGTATTATTGACTCTCTGCCACTTCACGGATCCAGTTCTCCTTTAACCATTCCACGTAATTGGCATCCAGTTCACCCCTATAGGTCTCTTCGAGTACAGACGCCTCCAGTACACTTCCCCCCCGATCGACGCTCATAAATTTATCCCTCCATTTTTCATCCAGCTTTTCATAAGAAATTGGTGAACTCTCACCCCAGTAGTCAGGCTTTACTTTCTCATATTGAGCTTCAGGAGAGAGGAGTTCATTAATGGTCACCAGCGCTCCCTCTTTGTTGGGGCTATTAAATGGAATTGCCAGAAAATGAGTATTCCCGATCGATCCAACATCGTTTAAAATAAATGACTTTGTGTTTTCCGGGAACACTCCATCCTTGATCAGATGCTCTGCCCTTGCTTCGTTGTATCCCATCGTCATCCAAACCTCTTCCTGGCTATATAGCTTATCAAGGTCTGTTAATGTCGCGGGGTACGTTTCTCCTTCTCGCCACAAGAATGGCTTCATTTCATTCAGCTCTTTCCATACCTCTTCCCCCATCTTCTCTGCTGTTCCTTCGTTGAATGAAGACTGAGCTAAATCCGAGTCAGATTTAGCATAAAGAAGATGTCGAAGAAATGCATTCCCGGTGAAATCAGCCGGATTGGGATAGGTGAATTTCCCCGGATGCTCTTTCATGAATGCTTTTAATTCATCGTAGCTGGAGGGGGGATTTTTCACTTTTTCACTGTTATAGAAGAAGACAAATTGAACTTTTCCCCACGGTGCTTCATATCCTTCTGTTTCCGTCCCGAAGTCATATTGAAACGCATGACTTTCTGTGTCGTAATATTTCGTGAAGTTTGGCAGCTTATCTGTAAAAGGCCCTGCCAGTAAATCATTTTCCTTTGCGTTTTTAAAGTTTTCTCCATTAATCCAGACGATATCAATCGTTCCCTTATCTTTCCCTGCCCGTTTCTCCGTTTGAAGCTTTTGCAGGATTTCCTGTGTGTCCAAAGGTACTCGATTTAACTCGATATTATTTTTTTCTTTCAGCATGGGAGCAACTACGTCATCAATATAACGGTTAATCCCATCGTCACCGCCCCACATGAAGAGATTCACTTTCGTTCCTTCTGCTTTTGAAGTGATGGTTTCCCAATCTTCTTCGGGAAGTCCCCCGCTATCGGTTGCATTTGAAGGACCACAAGCAGATACTAATAGTAAGGAAATAACACTAATAATAGCTAACCATTTTTTCATACACCTTGCTCCTCTGTTCTTTTTCTATAATTCTATTGTACTGAACCTCTTGATTTAAAAAAGTAATCTGCCTTACATATGTAAATCTATGCCCTTGTAGAGGAAGAAAGAAACAAGTTCAGCACATCCTCCTGTGTCTTCTTGCTTATATTCGGGAACACTTGTAACCTTTTGGGATAAACCCTGTCTAATACGGTAAGGAGGTGGATCTGGCATGAAGCGATTGATCATATTATTTATAATACTTATGGCAGGAATAGCAGGCTGCGGAACGACTGATGAGGAGAAAGGCAGTCAGTCCAACGGGGACAAAAACTCAGGAGCTGGTGAAGATATTTCTGTACAGAAAGGGATTGTTGCAGGCGAAATGGAACCTTCATTAACGAAACAAGAGGGAAGCGGTCAGGTTGTCTATGTCTATTCGATTAAGAACCAAACAGAGCAAGAGAAAACCTTCGTTTTTTCATCAGGACAAACCATTGACTTTGAACTTAGAAACGATAAAGGCGAAGTAGTGTATAAGGACTCAAAAAATAAGATGTATACCCAGGCGATTCAGGAAATAACCGTTAAACAGGGGGAAGAATTTTCCCAGAAAGTTGTTCTACCCAATGTCGGGAGCGGTACCTATACATTGACCGTTTGGTTAACGGCTAAAGGAGACCGGGACTATAAAGCTACAGCAAAAGTGCAGGTGGATCAGTAGATCAAAAAAGGATTAATCTTCACATGCTATAATGGATGTGAGATTAATCCTTTTTTGTATATACAGGTAAAGGTCCATTTAAGGAAATGCGCTCTGGCGTCACGATACAGCTTCTTCCGAAAAATCGGACACCCTGATCTTCGGCTTCTTTCATGACCCGGGCAAAATGGGGATCGATTTCAGGAGCGGATGTGATTCCGCACAAATCCGTTCGCTGAGCAATAAATAGGACTGCTGATTGATGGCTTCCTATCGACTGCAGATGTGTAAGCTCTTCAATGTGCCTTGCACCTCTTGACGTGACGGCATCAGGAAACCTGCCTATTCCATCTACTACCATGGTGACACTTTTTACTTCAAGCAGTAATTTTTGTTCCTTTTGTTTGTGGGTGAGCAAGAAGTCAAAGCGTGAGCTTCCTACTTTATATTCCGCTTTTTCTAACCGCCAGTCTTTTAGCTCTTCCAGCACTTCCAACTGTAAGGCTTCGAGCACTAACCGATTCGGATATTGGGTATTCAAAGACACATATATTTCGTTAGAAGCATCATACGTCATGACGGCCGACCATTTTGTTTTCCTTTTAGGGTCGGTTGATTCCTGAAGCCATATCGGGTTCCCCCGCACCAATAATTCTTTTAGTCTGCCTGGGTCAGGTAAGTGAACTTTCTCGATTGAACCTGAAGGAAGCTGACACTCGAGCACAAATCGATTGAGGCGCTCGAGAAACACCCCTCGAACCAAGTTGTCATGAAACTGAATTTCTACCAAGCCTTCACGCTCCTTCTTTCCTCGTCACCGAAGTAAAGCACTCCAGCTTTTCGTTTTGCGATCATAGGATAATAATCCGTTTGCTGGTGATTTACGGATTTGCTTATAATCTTCCGCCATCTCATCCATATCGTAATAATCACCGATCACCCATATAGGGATTTCTATCTTGCCTCTCGTTAGTATGGCTTTTTCCAACGAAATGACCATGCCTTCTTTTAATTTGTCTCTAAAGGAATGAATCACTTCCTGACCGATGATCGGGTAGTCTTTCTCTTTCTTCATACCAAATAAGCCTTTTCCGCCTTTGACTGTACTCAATTTCGAAGAAACCGTTGCTCCTAACATATGATAGAAGTCTTCAAATTCCCGATAATAAATCTTATTAAACCACCCATCGTCATGGGAAAGATACGCGTAACGATTGTTCAACTTTGAATAAAAAGGAGGGTTCAGGGGTTGCTTGACGTGCCCCATATAAAGAAGCTCAGCGATTTCCTGACCGTTCAATTCGTCGACTCCCACTTCTTCTTCAAAGTCAATCCAACAGAAATCACCATAGCTCTGAACCCCATCATTCATGATCTTCTTCATTTCATCCTGTTCCACATACTCCATATGCGTATGTATATTAAAAGCGCCATGTTCGTACTGATGCTTAATTAGAAGTAGATTCTTCAATGGTTTTCGGGCATTTGAAGCAAACTCGTTGAAATTGATCCCGTAGGAAACGACATACTGACGATCCGTATTCTTGTGAACATAGATGATATCTTTAACCTGATTATTTGCCTTCAAGAACATTCCCTCCATCTGATTGACACGATGCACAACTCGTAGTTTCTATTTTAGCAAATATGTAGGGTACTTGTTCTTTTCTATTTCATTTCAAAATGATGACAAAAGTCGCAGGTAATTGTCGAAAATAGTCATATTGCAGGACCGTTGGCTTTAATTATTTCTATTTAGGTTATAGGAATGGAAGGAATCGCGGTCAGGTTTTTAGGCCACGGCACTTTCTTCTCATATTCCGAAGACAAATAATGATCACAATTATGTAAAAAATGGTATTACTTTTCACTCTTCCTCTGTCGTATCCCACTCCCATGGGCTTTATCATTGAATTCATTTCGACAAATTTCGTTTGATGCCTGTAACATCCCGTCAGAACTTCCGTATTTTATCAGGTCATGAGTAGAAATTTCCCTTCATTTCTATTAGACTAGGAATGTGAAATCTTTAGAAATTCAGGTGAATTGATTATGGAAACTCGCCAGCGATTTGCTGACAAGATCGATTGGGGTCTTCTCTTTTTATTAATGTTGTTTTTTATCGTTAGTGCTATGGGAATAAGCAGTGCCCAGACTTCAGGTCAATATGGGACAAACTTTGTGATAAGACAGGCTTTTTGGTATGTCGTAGGTGGAATTATTATTGGTGGAGCCTTATTCCTTGATTCCGATCAGTATAAGCGACTTGCCTGGTACATATACGGTGCAGGGATTTTCCTGCTGCTAGTATTACTCATCTCACCGGAAAGCATCGCCCCTTACAGAAACGGAGCCAAAAGCTGGTTCATGCTTGGACCGCTTGGTTCGATACAGCCTTCAGAATTTATGAAGACGTTCTTAATTCTTGCTCTTGCACGAATCATTACAAATCATCATGAGCTAAATCCAAGTAAAACATTACAGACAGATTTTCAATTGTTAGTGAAAATCGGGGCGACGACTCTCCTTCCCCTTGCCTTTATTATGCAGCAGCCGGATTTAGGGACTTCCCTTGTCATTTTAGCCATCATGACCGGAATCATTTTAGTTTCAGGTATTACGTGGAAGCTGATCGTTCCGATATATGCTTCTATCGGAGTGCTTGGGGGAATCATCCTTTCACTTGTGATTTGGGCTCCTGAGCTGCTTGAAAAATATTTAAATGTAAAGCCTTATCAATTTGGACGTATTTATGCTTGGTTAGATCCTTATAACTACGCAAAATTAGAAGGTTTTCACTTAATTAACTCCCTTAACGCCATTGGCTCCGGGCAGATCTTCGGAAAAGGCTACAGTGATGGAGAAGTATATATCCCGGAAAATCATACCGACTTTATTTTCAGTGTCATTGGTGAGGAATACGGATTTATTGGCGCAAGTGTCGTGATCAGCTTATACTTCTTGTTGATTTACCATCTGACGAAAACGGCTCTAGACACAAAAGAACCGTTCAACGCCTATGTATGCGCAGGGATTATCAGTATGATTACATTCCATGTGTTCCAGAACATCGGAATGACGATTCAATTACTTCCAATCACTGGGATTCCTCTTCCTTTTATCAGCTATGGGGGAAGTTCACTAATGGGGAATATGCTGGCCCTGGGACTTGTGTTCAGTATGAGGTTCCACCATAAAACGTATATGTTTTCATCAGAAGATTCTTAATTACAGGTTGCAATCGTCTCCAGAATGTGTAAAATAATAGTAATTATATACGCATATTCGAAGATGAAGAGAGTAATTCTGACGTGGATCGAAAGCGAGCCGGGGTTGGTGGAAGCCTGGTGTGAAGCCTGGGATGAACCGCACTTCTGAGAAGTTTTTCTTGAAGTCAGTAGAGAAGAACCGGGATCTCCCGTTATACAATGAGCGCCCTTTTGGGGAATAAGAGTGGTACCGCGAGCTAAAACTCGTCTCTATGTTGGATAGAGACGGGTTTTTTTGTGTTTAATTTTATCAGGAGGTGTAGATGATGGATTTGAAATCAATAGTAGCCGATGCGCTCACACATGTGTTGTCCGATTGGAACAAGAATAATCTTTACGAGTTGATTGAAACGCCCAAACATTCTCATTTGGGAGACCTGGCCTTTCCATGCTTCCAGCTGGCGAGATCATGGAAAAAAGCCCCCCATGTCATTGCAGGTGAGGTTGCCGATGCCCTCTCCTCTCCCTTTTTCAGTAAAGTGGAAGCAGTAGGTCCCTATGTTAATATCCGATTTGATGGAGTGAAAGCAGGGAAAGAAATTGTTTCAGCTATATTAGAGAATGGCAAGGATTACGGAAGTCATGAATTTGGAAATCAAAAAAACATCGTATTGGATATGTCCTCCCCTAATATTGCGAAACCATTTTCCATGGGACATTTACGCTCCACAGTCATCGGAAATTCCATCGCCACCATTGCCGAAAAGTGCGGATATACAACAGAAAAAATCAATTATATCGGTGATTGGGGTACACAATTCGGGAAATTGATCGTCGCATTCAATAAGTGGGGAAATCAACAAAAAGTGAAGGATAACCCAATCGCTGAATTGTTTATTTTATATAAACAATTTCATGAGGAAGCAGAAAAGGACCCCTCACTTGAGAAAGAGGGAAGAAAAGCCTTTAAGCTATTAGAAGACGGGGATCCGGAAGTAACGGAGCTTTGGAGATGGTTTAAAGAGGAATCACTTCATGCCTTCAAAACGATTTACTCGTTGCTCGGAGTGGAATTTGATTCCTATAATGGCGAAGCGTTCTTCAATGACAAAATGGATGAAGTCGTGACATTGCTTCAGGCTCATGACCTTCTCGAAACCTCTGAAGGTGCGAAAGTCGTTCGTTTAGAAGGAAATCTCCCGCCCTGCCTTATCAAGAAGTCAGACGGAGCTACCCTATATGCTACGAGAGACCTGGCTGCAGCACTTTATCGCCACCGTCAGCATGACTTTGATGAAGCTCTGTATGTTGTTGGCCAGGAACAGACCATTCATTTCAAACAAGTGATGGGAGTACTGAAAAAACTCGGGTTTAACTGGGCGGATGATATGAAACATATCCCCTTCGGACTTTATTTGAAAGATGGAAAAAAGATGTCCACCAGAAAGGGCAGAGTCATTTTACTCGAAGAGGTTCTCAAAGAAGCGATTCATATGGCTGAAGAAAATATTAAGCAGAAGAACCCTCACTTAATTAATGCTTCAGAGGTGGCGAAAGATGTTGGAGTGGGCGCCATTATCTTTCATGATTTAAAAAATGATCGTGTGAACGATATTGAATTCTCCCTGGAACATATGCTGACCTTCGAAGGTGAAACAGGTCCATACATTCAGTACACGTACGCCAGAGCTCAATCCATTCTGAGAAAAGCGGGTGGATCCCTTCCATTGACGTTTGAGGGGCTTGACGATGCTGAAAGCTGGGAAGTGATTAAACAGCTACGCTTATTTCCGGAGGTGGTCGAGAAAGCGTGGAAACACTATGCGCCTTCAACCATTGCCAAATATTTAGTCGATACCGCACAAAGCTTTAACCGTTATTACGGAAAAACTAAAATCATTTCAGAAGACTCCCAACAGGCCTCCCGTTTAGCCTTGGTTCATGCTGTTTCGACAGTCCTCGCAGAAGGATTGCGATTATTAGGAATGAAGTCTCCTTCAGAAATGTAGAATATATAATTTTTCTGTCACTATTTCCCGAGAAATAGATTATTTCGCTAAGCTCTTTTCGCCAAGTTTGTGGTTATCTTAGAGAAGGAAATTAGTAGTTGATTTCCGCTACAGGATGCTCGCTTTCCGCGGGGCTGGCGGTGAGCCTTTTCGGCACGTCTCCGTGGTCTCACCTGTCCAGCTATTCCCGCAGGAGTCGGGCACCCTTCCACTCCAATCAACTTTCTTAGCATGTATCTTTAAAAAAAATCAATAAAACAAAACTTTTAGCAAACAACCTCTTTAAAGTGAGTAGAGATTAATGTCTTATTAAAAATTAGATTGTTATTAACACTTTTCAGCTCTGTCACGCAAAACCTCTTAAAGATGGTGAGGGGAACTGCGTAGACTCCTGCGGAAGAACGTGCGTGCCGAGACCCCGGAAGCGAAGCTGAGGAGGCTCGGCCGTACGTCCGCGGAAAGCGGAGCGGTTCCCCTCACCATCCAGCAGACACTGATTGTCAGAGCCTTGGCAGGTTTTATGTTAATAATTTCCGTGAATTCGTTTCATCCCTACAGGATAATTCATGACTCCTTTTGTGAAAAGTGATATACTTTCTTATGTTCCATTAAAATTGAAAAAATAACGCTTGATCAATAAAGGAGATTACTAAATTTATGTCTGAACTACTTCACGCTTTCGAAGCATGGTTACTGGATTATGGTGTATGGGGACTGATTCTGGTTTCATTCGCTGACTCATCATTTTTCCCTATACCGCCTGATGTACTACTGATCCCATTAGCGATTGCCAATCCGGATAGCGCACTGCTATATGCACTTTATACGACTATCGCTTCCGTTATCGGAGCCCTTCTTGGCTGGTGGATTGGTAAGAAACTTGGACGACCGATCCTTGTATATTTTTTCTCTGAAAAAAGGATTCAAAAAGTAGAGGAATACTTTAATAAATACGGAGCGATGGCTCTTTTAATCGCAGGACTTACTCCTGTACCTTATAAGATCTTCACGATTTTCGCAGGTGTTTCCGGTGTTAAGATCAGAGTATTAGTGATCTGGTCGATCATCGGAAGAGGAATTCGTTTCTTCCTTGAAGGTGCAATCATCTTAGCACTTGGAGCTAAAGCAAAGCCTTTCATTGAAGAGAACTTTACACTTCTTACACTTGGAGCTGGTGGCGTCTTAATCGCCGTTTATCTGGTATACCTGATAATAAAGAAGAGAAAGAAAACTGTATAATCATAGGAAAAGAGAGCAAGGGTGAATGAAGCCCCCTTGCTCTCTTTTTATTCTGACATTCCAACCACAAATCGCAGATGCTTATTTAACACTTGGAGAGATTGCCTGGATCCTTCATATAATTCCCCATCCATATCAAGCTTTTCATTCTGTCCAAGTTCGATATAGGCTTCCCTTGCTTGTATGTGAATAATATCGTCATATTGTTCACTGATATTGCCAGTACTTTTGATAACGAGAAATTCCTTTAATAACGGAAATCCGCTTTTCTTGACTACGTAGATATCCATCAAGCCATCTTCCATATCAATGCAGGTCGGCAGTGGGTTAGAGCCTATCGATCGTCCGTTAGCAGCCAATAGCATCACCACTTCCTCTTCAATCACTTCATTATCAGTTGTTATCTTTACATTTAAGATTGGGGATTCCTGAATGGATTGAAACGCACTGATATAATAACTCAGTTTTCCGAGGACACTCTTTGATCCTACATCGATATTATCGCTTGTCTCTGCGACCAGCCCCGTTCCCCAGAAATTGCTGAAATACCGCTCGTCCGCTTTGACGATATCGATATCCTTTTCAATAGGACGCTCGGCAATGAGTCGGACAGCTTGTCCAATATTCATGGGAATATGTAACGAGCGTGCAAAATCATTACACGTCCCTCCAGGGAGGATGCCTACCAATGGCCGTTTTTCTAAGCCTGCCAATCCGTTAATGGCCTCATGAATCGTTCCGTCACCACCCATAATGACCACCAGTTCATATTGATGACCCGTTTCCTTACAAATTCTTTCGGCATCGCCTTTCTCTTTCGTTTTATGAATAATTAAGTTCGTGCAGATATTTAATAAAGGGGGCACGGCATCTTTTAACAGAACTTCTAACGTTCCTTGACCTGCCTTCCCATTACAGACCAACAGTATATCCGAAAACATCATCATGAATATCGTCACCTAACTTTTAGAGTAGTAAATAAAAAGAGGCTGACCCAAAACGATGAGTGATGTCATCCTTAAAGGACCAGTCCTAATTCTTTCAGAGTTTCTGATTTATTTCTATCATGTTATTGACTTAGAAGCCCTTGAATTCTTGGGTCAACCTCTTTTACTATGCTGTATTGGAATCCCCTTGAGGGACTTGGAGAACAGATCGATGGGCAATTCCAAGACGACCTTTAATATAACTTTCGGGGTCATAAGGAATATGGTGATTCTCCATTCGATGAATTTCCGTTTCTGCAAACATAGCAAGTGCACGGCATACCTGATCTAACGCCGTGCTTACACGATGAGGATCTGGTTGATCTCGGCTCATACAGTAGTATGAAATTTCATCTGCCTTCTTTCTGATTTCCTTTAATGCCTGTAAATCAAACATCATTCTTTCCATAACTACCCCTCCTCTTCACTACTACTTAGTATATCGTGAAAAAAGGGGGAATATGTCTGTCCAATATTTCTCGGGGAGTAAGTTCAATAGTCTTGGGTTAACGTCTTAGGTAATGGCTGATACTGCTTGAGTGAATGAAGAATTTCACGTCTTGATTTCGTTTTTGAAATATTAACACCAACGTTCGACAATTTCGTTATCACCTTTTTTAAGCGATCGTTCTCCTTTACCACGTTATTCACCTCTTTTATAATATGTCGTTACCTATTTGTACGTTTATTCTAAAGAAAAGTTTCACTTTATCGTTAATGGTTTTCCTTTTCCCTAAAAATGAAACTATAATCCTATTTCCTCACTTTTTCTTAGAATATTTTGTCCCTAATGACACATTTAATATCATGAAAATTAATCGCCCGGTACATCGAAAAAACATTCTCACTGGATCCTATACTCATACCAGGATAAGGAGGATCTTACGGGGGGTTAATCAAATGTTTATTACTAAATGATATCCAAGAAGCACTCTATGAAGGTCCGTCCCTCTCATTTGAAAATAATGGCTGAAACCATTAAGAATAGTTGAGTGGATTTGTCGAATAATAATGTTGTACTGCCAATTTGATTAAGGGGGAATTTACATGCAAGTTCGTGATATTATGTCGACAAATGTGGAAGCCGCTTCAAATCAGGACTCACTTCAGAGCGTCGCATCTAAAATGAGTTCCAGAAATGTTGGTTCCGTCCCCGTTGTTGAAAACGGACAAGTTGTCGGTATGGTAACAGACCGTGATATTGCTACTCGTGGACTGACTCAAGGTGCACAGGGAAATGTCTCTCAAGTTATGTCACAGCAGGTCGTGACAATCTCTCCGGATGCATCGGTTGAGGAAGCATCCGCTTTAATGTCTCAACACCAGGTCCGTCGTTTGCCTGTCGTGGAAAACGGACAGCTGGTCGGGATGCTGGCTCTGGGGGATTTGGCAGTACAACAGCAATCGGATCAAAGTGCCGGAAGCGCCCTTAGCGGAATTTCTCAAAATAACCTCCGCTAATTGAGGCTGCAGGTACTCACTTCTAAGCTTTCTTTATCCAAATGAGAGGCTATCTTTGCATAGCCTCTTATTTTGTGTTGTAGATGTAGTGAAGGTCCGCCCCTCCATTCGACTTGGTTATAGGTAAGTCGGCATATTTTTCACTTTCAGGAAGGATTTTCTTGGATTGTGACGAATATGTGTTAATACAAATGATGTTTATTGAGGAGGAGGTTTTTTATGAGTCGTGCTGCACGATCGTATCGAAAGGAAGTACGTCATTTTAAAAGTGAAAACCGTAGAAGAGTCTTCGCCGACAGTATTCTTGATTTCTTATTTATGTTATTTGGAATTTCAATGATTACGGGGATATTATTATTCGCTTTAGGATTCTGGAATTATTATTAATCCTTATCCCATCCTTCTATATTAAAAATCCTCATTACAAGCATTCATACATCTTTCCTTCATTTGAACTCATTGCCATGGATTCCTGTGGCTTTTTTTGTTGAGCAAACTGACCTTGTGACTCCTCCTTGTTCCTTTGAATGCCCCTTCTTTTATATTCAGTATTGATTAAAGATTAGCACTTATTAAAATTCTAAATAGTAACCGTTTTCAATGTTATAGTAAACCTTGTTATCTATTTTTAAGGAGGTTTTACTATGTGGTGGCGTTTTGACACTATCTTAATTCAAGAACCTATGGCAATCTTTTCTTATTTAGCTGCCTTAGTAGGTCTTGTGTTTATTCTTGGGGAGTCGAAGAATCCTTTCTTACAAAAGTTCTTTCATTATGCTCCACCATTAATCTGGACTTATTTCCTTCCGATGTTATCTACAACGTTTGGAATCATCCCGGATCAGTCGGCTTTATATGACTTTACATCGGCTTACATATTACCAGTGGGATTATTATTGCTGCTTCTTTCAGCAAATGTTCCTGCAACATTAAAGCTTGGTCCAAAAGCGATTACAATGTTCCTTGCCGGGACTCTTGGTGTCGTGATCGGAGGTCCCATCGCTTTAGCCATATTCCAGCCGTTTCTTCCTGAGGACGCATGGACTGGAGTAGCGGCACTTGCAGGAAGCTGGATTGGCGGGAGCGCCAATATGGCTGCCATGATTGAAGCTACTGGTACACCGAAAGAAATTCTTTCTCCTATTATTGTCGTTGATACCGTTGTCGGATATAGCTGGATGGGAATCATGATTGCCCTGGCAGGATTCCAACATAAATTCGATAAATGGAACAAAGCGGATAACTCTATCATCCGTAAGGTAAATGAGGATATGGGAGAACTTCAGCGTAAAAATGCCAAGCCTATCGAGGTTCCTTACCTTGCTGCCATCATTGGTTTAGGGTTCGGTGTAGCTTACGTTGTACGAAAGTTCTCAGAAACGTTACCGGTCACAAATGTACTCTCTGCTGGAACGTGGACGATTATGATCATTTCTGCAGTCGGGATCCTCTTCTCCTTTACTAAGGTCCGCACCCTTGAGAACTACGGTGCAAGTAAAATCGGATACGCAGGAATTTATCTCCTGCTTGCAACGATCGGAGCAAAAGCCGATCTTGCTTATGTATGGGATTCTCCTCAATACGTTGCAATGGGAATTGTATGGTTAGCCATTCATGTAATCATCATTTTCTTAGTGGCACGCTTACTGAGAGCTCCTTTATTCTTCGTAGCTGTAGGATCTCAAGGAAATATCGGCGGGACAAGCTCGGCTCCTGTTGTAGCCTCTGTATTCCAGCCCTCCCTTGCCCCTGTAGGATTATTGATGGGAATACTAGGTAACGTGGTTGGGACTTATGCCGCCGTTGCCTGTGCCTGGATTGCCGAATGGGTAAGCAGGACATTATAAGTTATGTAAAACGGATCACTGACCATCAGTGATCCGTTTTTTTGTGAACCTTAAACAGCCGTCCGTCAGTGTTCCTAAATAAAAATAATTATTCGGATAGAGAGAAAAATATTATTCCAGAATAATTTATCCAACCATTACTTTGGACTCATAACTTGAAAAGAAACCTTTATTACTATGACAAAATAGTTCGTCCTTCTAAATAACCATTGGTAATATTTTAATATTCAGATAATAACTTGACTTTTATTTGAAATTTTCAGATAATATAAAACGTAACCGACACAAATTTCTGAGGGGGTTATCATGGATATTTTAAACAATTTAGTCACGGAAGCAAATTCAATATTATGGGGGTATATTTTAATAGGCGTACTCCTCATTTTAGGATTATACTTCACAATCGGATCTAAATTCGTTCAGATTCGCCACTTTGGTGAAATGCTTCGATTATTAGGTGATAAAGATGTGGTCGAGGCGGAAGGGGAAAAGCAAATATCATCCCTGCAAGCATTCTTTATCGGAGCAGGTACTCGAATTGGTACAGGTAATTTAGCAGGAGTAGCCATTGCCTTAGCAATTGGGGGACCTGGAGCGGTATTCTGGATGTGGCTTGTCGCCATTCTGGGAGGAGCCAGCGCCTTTGTTGAAAGTACACTGGCCCAAATTTACAAAGAAAAGGATAAGGTTGGATTTAAAGGCGGCCCCGGCTACTATATGAAGAAACAACTGGGCAAGCCATGGATGAGTTCGATCTTTGCTGTCACCATCATCCTTTCTTTTGGGACAACATTCAATGCGGTTCAAAGTAACACCATCGCAACAGCTTTCAGTAATTCATTCGGAATAAATACGTTTGTTATCGGAATTGTGTTAGCCGGTTTGACTGCACTCATTATCTTCGGGGGCGTTAAACGCATAGCCACCTTTTCTTCCATCATTGTTCCGATCATGGCGGTCTTTTATATTGTTTTAGCTTTATTTGTAGTCATTACGAATATTACGGAAATGCCGGGAGTCATTGCACTGATTTTCAAAAGTGCCTTTGGATTTGAACAAGTGGTTGGTGGCGGAATTGGTGCCGCAATTATGAACGGTGTAAAACGTGGACTATTCTCCAATGAAGCCGGTATGGGTAGTGCGCCGAATGCCGCCGCTACAGCATCTGTTTCTCACCCGGTCAAACAAGGATTCATTCAGGCACTTGGTGTATTCTTTGATACGCTGCTCGTTTGTTCTGCAACTGCGTTTATCATCTTAACTTCAGATGCGTACGGTTCCGGGCTGACGGGGATCGAACTATCTCAAGCAGCCATGTCTGAGCACTTTAACTCATGGGCAGGTATTTTTCTAGCGATTGCCATTTTCACTTTTGCCTTTAGCTCAATCATTGGAAGCTATTATTATGGAGAAGCCAATCTTCCATTCATTAATAATAGCAAGACTGGACTTCTGATTTATCGCTTCATTGCTTTAGGAATGGTGATCTTCGGTTCTGTTGCAAGTCTTGATATAGTTTGGAGCTTAGCAGACTTCTCAATGGCATTAATGGCTCTTACCAACCTAGTTGCCATCGGTATTTTAGCACCAATTGCTTTTAAAGCATTGGACAACTATATGAGTCAGCGTCGACAAGGGTTGGACCCGATCTTCTATGCAGATGATATTCCCGGTTTAAAGGGTGTCGAAAGCTGGCCAACACGCGGGCGCGAGATGAGTAAAAAAGCTGTGAATGAATAAAGAATCCTACCGAACAGAGCAGGCTGACTTTCTGCTCTGTTTTTCTTTGTCATTTTTTTCTATTCCGTTCTCAGGTATACTACTTATAGAAAGCTAGTTAAAGGAGCCTTACATACTATGAGTATTCTATCTACTCTTTTAGGGGTTTTATTTGTTCTTAACCTGGTCCTCGCCAGCGTCATCATTTTCCTGGAGCGAAAAGATGCCGGTGCGACCTGGGCATGGCTTATGGTTCTGTTCTTCATTCCCCTTCTCGGCTTTATTCTTTATTTAATCTTCGGTCAGAACCTTAGCAGAAAGCGATTATTCGACTGGGAAGATATGAAGAAAATCGGCATCGAAGATTTGATTCAAAAGCAGATACTCTCCCTGAAAGAACACCGATTCCCTTTTAAAAATGAAACGTCCTCCCGCTATCAGGACCTTATTTATATGCACCTCATGAATAATGAAGCTCTTTTAACCCAGGATAACGAAGTGCAATTGTTCACCCATGGGGAGGATAAATTCGAGTCCTTATTGGAAGATTTGGATGCAGCACAGGATCATATTCATATCCAATACTATATCTTTAAGAAAGATCACTTAGGCAAGCGGATCCTGGGGAAGCTTACTGAGAAAGCACAGCAAGGCGTAAAGGTCAGGGTTCTGTATGATGAAATGGGCTCCCGGCGGACAAGAAGAAGCTTCTTTAAAGAACTTCTTGCAGCCGGCGGGGAAGTGGCCGTGTTTTTCCCTTCGAAAATTCCCTTTATCAACCTCCGCCTCAACTATCGAAATCACCGAAAGCTGGTGATTATTGACGGGAAGGTCGGTTATGTAGGTGGATTTAATATTGGAGATGAGTACTTGGGCTTGAATCCTAAATTCGGTTATTGGCGTGATACCCACCTGCGGATTTTAGGGAGCTCATCACTTGCCATGCAAACCCGGTTTATTCTGGATTGGAATCAAGCCAGCCGCTCAAAGAAGATCGCTTACGATTTACGATATTTCCCACAGCCTTCCTTTACTGGGCATGCAGGAGTACAGATCGTGACATGTGGCCCCGACTCTGAATGGGAGCAAATTAAAAACGGTTATATTAAAATGATTTCGTCTGCCAAACGATCCATCTATATTCAAACTCCTTATTTCATACCGGACGTCAGCCTACTGGATTCGTTGAGAATTGCTTCTCTAACAGGAGTCGATGTCCGGATTATGATTCCGAACAAACCTGACCATTTATTTGTGTATTGGGCGACCTATTCTTACATTGGTGAGTTACTGAAGGCAGGAGTGAAAATTTATATATATGATAACGGCTTTATTCATGCCAAAACCATTGTAGTGGATGAAACCATTTCCTCAGTTGGAACGGCAAATATTGATGTAAGAAGCTTTCGCCTCAACTTCGAGGTAAATGCCTTTTTATATGATCAAACCATCTCTGAAAATCTGAGTGCTGTATTCAGGAAAGATATTGAGAAGAGTAGAGAAGTAACCAAGGAAGAGTATAATAAAAGACCTATGAAAATCAAAGTAAAAGAATCAATTTCAAGGCTCCTGTCCCCTATCTTATAGAAGGGATATTTAAGACGTTGCCATGAGCGCCTGGAAGAAGGCATAATAGATGATATAATGCGTAATTGATAGAGAGGGATGAAATCATGAGTGTACACAAAGACATCACGAAGCATTCAAGTAAACAAAATCAACTGGTACAACAATTTATGCTATTGGATGAGCGTAGAGAAAGAGCAATCGATGAAGCCGTTCAGCTTTGTTTGAAAGATCAACCGTTTACAACGGATGCCATTAATCATGTGACGAACGAAATCAATATCCTTGCCCGTCAAGGTGTCGTTCCACAGAGAAAGCTTGTCACAATTGAAATGGTGAAGGAGTATGCAGCTAAATTAAACTAATTTAATCAGAGTTGCTTCTCTTAGTCTGCAGTTAACGGACATTACATAAAAGACCCCGACACATCTAATCCATGTTAATGGTGTAAGAGTGTCAGGGTCTTTTACTTTGTATGTTTGAACTTAAGCTTTTAATGCGCTATTCCACCCATCGTATACAAATACAGGTTGTGTACCAATTTCTGCACGTTCTATGACGGCATAGTTTTTATGTGACACGACGGTCTGATCGTCCGGTAAATCCAGCTTCTTCGCAACATCCCTGTCCATTTTGACAATGACCGTATTTTCTCTAAGGGTAGTAACTACACCATTGATTACATGTTTCTTCCTTTTAAACTGAACGGTATCTCCAAGGTTTGCATTGTCTTTTGAGTACACGAATGTATTTTCCATTTTAATATCCCCTTTTTAATAAAATGTAATATGTTTCTAATCTAGTTTATAAAATTGAAAGAATTTTCTAATAATATTATTCTAACTGGTATTTATATAATTTTCAATGAATACTTATCCTTCTTCTACCACAATTCATGTTTATCAAAACCTTTTCAGATTACTTTTTTGTTTACTTACGTTCTTCCCTTATTATACCTATTGGCTACCACCAAAGGAAAATCCTCCCTTTTAATATTTTTTAACAAAAAACGCCTGAAGAGAAATGTTCTCTTCAGGCGCCTTGATGTATTAATAAGCGAGTGCATTTTTCTTTTCTTCCTTCATGAGGACGAAGCAAAGGAAAATCCCCAACAGGGATAGAACTGCGAAGAATAAGTACACCGTGTAAATGGAGTACGTTTCATAGATAAAGCCGCCAACAAAGGTACTGAACCAATTCCCCAGTCCGTTTCCGATTGCTGAATATACCGTAACGGCCGTTGCTGTAATGTGGGAAGGCGTGATTTCTTTAATGTAGCGCAAGCCGGCTGGAATGAATAACCCAATGGCAAGACCCTGCATGACAGCCGATGAATAGACAAGCCATAAACTTGGTTCTGTAAAGTAAAAGAGCCAGCGGAGCATGGAAGCAGCACCTGCCAAAGCAGCGACGGTTAACAAACCGAACTTATCAATCCAGCCACCGGCGATCCTCATAAAGGGAACTTCCGATAACACTGCAATCAGGAACGCAAGACCAATCCCCGCATACGTTCCACCTGAATCTTCAACAAATAATCCGAAATACACATTGTTTGCTAAATTCGGACCGAACACTAAGAATGTGACTGCTAAAAAGATAAGGAACTTTTTCATCGTGAATAATTCCTTCATCCCTGCCTTTAAATCAAGCTTGGCTGCCGCCCTCTCTTTCGGAAACCGGAAGGAAAGGAATCCGGATAGTACTAAACAGATAAAGAAAGAGTAAAAAATGATGGTTGGCCCGATAAATCCTTCTGAAAGTCTTCCCATCATAAAGACTGCAATACCGAAGCCCAAAGAGCCGAACAGGCGGATATTTCCGTAGTTATACCTGACTTTACTTGTATACTTCAAGCTGATACTATCAGAAACGGGAATGATTGCACTTTGGAAAATGGCCACTAGAATGGCCACGATAAGCAGGCCATAGTAAAAGTCCATAAACAAGTAACCGAGTGCAAAGATCCCCGCTACTAAAGAGGTTAAACCAAGAACCACGGTGGGACGATTGGTCGTGTCACTCACCATTCCCCAAATAGGCTGGAAGAAAATCATCATGATGGGACCTACAGACATGATCGTTCCAATCTGATAACCATTCAACCCCACACTTTCGCTCAAATACACACTGAGTAAGGGATATAAACTACCAACACCGAAGAACGTTAATAAATAAAATCCTTGTAAGGTAAAAATTTGATTTCGTACTGTTCTTTCCACTACCGTATCCCCCAAGATGTTTTTTGTCTTCCTTATAGTAGACCTTGAACGTTCAATTGTCTATGAGTTTATACCTTATTATGGATAAAGTCATGCTTTTCGTCCAGCTACGGCAGCTAGTCCCTCGAGGTCATAAGCCAATAACGACAAAAAGGCATAAGGCGCCTTTCCGACGTTCTTGTCTTATGCTTGTCGGGACTGAACGAGCCGCCTCCGCTTTTGTTTCATCCAGCTACGGCGGCTAGTCCCTCGAGGTCATAAGTCAATAACGACAAAAAGGCAAAAGACGTCTTTCCGACGTTCTTGTCTTATGCTTGTCGGGACTGAACGAGCCGCCTCCGCTTTTGTTTCATCCAGCTACGGCGGCTAGTCCCTCGAGGTCATAAGTCAATAACGACAAAAAGGCATAAGGCGCCTTTCCGACGTTCTTGTCTTATGCTTGTCGGGACTGAATGAGCCGCCTCCGCTTTTGTTTCAGAAAAAATTCCCGTTTGACTTTTTCGAGTAAACCCTTTAAAGTATGGAAGTATATTTTAAATCAACTAAATACGATATTCTTCTTATCCAGAGAGACGGAGGGACTGGCCCTGCGATGTCTCGGCAGCGGACTCATATTGAGTGCTGTGCCACATCCAGCAAGCGAAATGCTTGAAAGATAAGAGGAGTGTTTCGTTCTTTTGAAACCTCTTCTTATTTTGGAAGAGGTTTTTTGTATGTTAGTAAATTGGACGCCAAAGGAGTGTTAGGAATGAATCAAGAAAGAGGAAATTTATTGGCGTTACTGCCTTTGATCATATTTGTTTCACTGTTCCTTGGAGCAGGCATCATTTCCGGAGACTTTTATGCCTTTCCTGTATTAGTATCGATTATCATTGCATCCGTAGTAGGTTTGTTGATGAACCGAAAAGAGACTTTAACGGCTAAGATAGAGCGTTTCGCTAAAGGAGCCGGTCACCCTGATATCATGATCATGGTCTTTATCTTTCTGTTAGCAGGAGCATTTTCCGGAGTGGCTGAAAAGATGGGGGCCGTTGATTCAACCGTAAACTTCGCTCTATCCGTGCTCCCTGGTAACTTGATCATCGTTGGATTATTTATTATCGCTGCTTTCATATCATTATCAATGGGTACGTCCATGGGAACGATCGCAGCACTTGCGCCAATCGGTGTCGGGATTAGTTCAGGTACAGATATTTCTATGCCCCTTGCGATGGCGACAGTTATTGGAGGAGCGATGTTCGGAGATAACTTATCATTCATTTCAGATACGACCATTGCAGCTGTTCGTACTCAGAAAACGGAAATGAAAGATAAATTTAAAGTGAACTTCTTCATTGTATTACCTGCTGCAATCGTGACAATGGTGATTCTCCTGGTTCTTACTATGGGGAATCAATCAACTGTCGGAGCGGAAAGCTTTAATTGGATTAAAATCCTGCCTTATCTTGGAGTTATCATCGGTGCTCTTGCAGGGTTAAATGTGTTTGTCGTTTTATTAGGCGGAATTGTTTTAGCTGGAATCATTGGATTCATAGATGGAAGCTTTACTCCATCCAGTTATTTCGGCAGTGTGGCCGATGGAATGACAGGAATGGCAGAGATTGTGATCCTTTCCATACTGATTGGCGGAGTTGTCGAACTCATTCGTCATAACGGCGGGATCCAGGCATTACTTTATCATGCCACACGCAGAATCAAGTCTCCTCAGGGAGCACAGCTTGCTACTGCAGGATTAGTGAGTTCCACTAACCTTTGCACAGCAAACAACACGATTTCGATCATTATTGCCGGTCCACTTGCCAAATCGATTAGTGAAAACTATGGAGTGGATGCCCGTAAATCAGCCAGTATCCTGGATATTTTCTCTTGTTCGATTCAAGGGTTGATCCCATACGGAGCACAGGCACTGTTAGTGGCTGAAGTCGCAGGCATTTCACCGGTCAGCATCCTCCCATATGCCTTCTACCCTGTCCTGATTGCTGTTTGCGGTCTGATTGCCATTCGATTTGCACTGCCGAAATTCACACGTAAATCAGCACCGGAAGCTAACCCGGTTCGATCTTAATTTTAGAGAGACAAATCCTTTGGGGTTTGTCTCTTTTTTTGATACGCTCTTTTCTCAAAAATTGTTGCTTTTTAACATAAGCTCTGCAAGGCTCTGTCAATTAGCGTGTGCCAGATGGTGATGGGAACTGCTCCGCTTGCAGCTAGCGTTC
Organism: Rossellomorea aquimaris; assembly: GCF_008180865.1. Classification (GTDB taxonomy): domain Bacteria; phylum Bacillota; class Bacilli; order Bacillales; family Bacillaceae_B; genus Rossellomorea; species Rossellomorea yichunensis. The sequence continues at coordinate 27,581 of NZ_VTEX01000007.1, read as the reverse complement.
GGCCGAGCCTCCTCAGCTTACGGAACGGGGTCTCGGCACGACCGTACTTCCGCAGGAGTCTGCGCAGTTCCCCTCACCATCTTTATCAGAATTTTTATGACAGAGCTTCAAGGTGTACAAGAAAACAATGTAACTAGAAAAAATAATTCTTCTTCCTTAAAAGAATACCTTAAATGAGACTGTTTGCTAAACTTATTTTTATTGTTTTCCATTAAGGATACATGCTTAGAAAGTTGATTCTCGCTGCAGGATGTTCGACTCCTGCGGGAATAGCTGGACAGGTGAGACCACGGAGGCGAAGCCGAGGAGGCTCACCGCCAGCCCCGCGGAAAGCGAGCATCCTGTAGCGGAAATCAACTATTACTTTCTCCTCCTCTATAATAGCAACAAACTATTTTGATAAGAAAAAAGCAGATTCCGTTGCCAGGAATCTGCTTTCTTTTTATAACAAATCATTTACATGATACAGCTTACCACTTTCGATTTCGCTTTCTGTTACAAGTTTAATCAGAGCATTTGCGACCGTATCTGTTTCACGAAGCATTCCTTCCTCTTTGTAGCGCTGAAAGGATTCGACATCGGCAAAGGCTTCTTTAGAAGAGGAACGGATCTCTCCTTGCATGTCCGTATCCATGACCCCTGGGCTGAAAGCAATCACTTGATGCCGGCTATGCTTTTTAGAAAGCTCTAAGCTCACGGTTTCCGTCAACATGTTCACACCTGCTTTGGTTGCGCAGTACGTACTCCATCCGTGAACAGGACGACTTCCTGCTCCTGAGCTGATATTGATCATGATCATCTTCGAGTCAGATCCCCGGGCTGCTTTTATCATCTCATTGGTTGAGATCATGGGAGAAAGTAAATTCACATGCACACTCGTTTCAAGAGCTTGGTTTTCTACTTCACCAGACCGATTGATTGGTGTCACCACACCGGCATTATGGACAATATAGACTCTGTCAGATTGATATCCGAATACTTTTGTCCCCACTTCACGGAAGACCGCTTCTGTTTCTCCTGATTGTGCAAGATCGCATGGAAAGAATTCATACGAAACCTCTTTTTCCCCGGCAAGCTTTTGCAGTCTTTCATTATTTGATCTGGAAACATTGATCAAACCTATGCCTTTTTCGATAAATAGCTTGGCGATCGATTCACCTAATCCTCTTGTTGCTCCCGTCACAATGGCATAATCCATATGGAATCATCTCCTTCTTACCTTCTGATTATAAGGGAGGGTCTTCTTATATCAAAAAAATAAGCTTTGGTTTAACAGAAGATTTACAAAGAAAGAGCACACCATCAAGGCATGCTCTCATCAATCAAATGATATTCAGGTATTAAATCTGACAGTGGTACAATGGATGCTTTTTTCTCATAAAGAGGAAGAAACTCTTCAAGCATGGTTGCGACCTTGATTCCTGTGACCCCGACATGACCTATGGCAATGGTGGAAGTGTCACTGTCTAATTCTTTAGAAAGAAGCTTGGCTTGCTTTCCGATATGCTGGATGGTATAGACATCATCAAAGAATAATTCATTTTCAAGATAGGGAACACTCAATTCTTTCGCAAGCTTGGGAATGACGCTCTTTCCTGTTGTTTTACTATCCAAATAAAACAATCCCTTTTCCTTGCATACCTCTAGAACGACCCTCATGACCCGTTCATCGGCTGTTGCTTTTGAACCCATATGGTGATTGACGCCTACTGCATAGGGAACCTCTTCGATCGCCTTTTCTACTCTTTTCCGGATTTCGTCATTTGAAAGCGAAGTGGTGATTGCCCCTGGCCCAAGCCAACTTGCTTTCCCGGACATCGGTTCCATGGGTAGATGGACGATGACCTCATGGCCCAGCCCATGTGCCTTCTCCGCATCTTGTCTTGTAGTTGGCAGAAAGGGCATAACTGCAATCGTCAAGGTGACGGGTAATTTCAGGATTTCCTCTGTTCCCTTCATCTCGTTTCCTAAATCATCAATGACGATTGCGAGTTCATTATGATGGGCTGGAAGGGGCAGGATGTTTCGGGCTGAAATGGAATCATGAAAAGAGAAAGTCATTAGTAAACAGATGAACACGATTCTCATCTCTGATCACTCCTTTTCTTTATCATGTCCATTTTGAGGAGGATATACGAAAGAGGTTTGTCCCTGAAGAGAACGTATATAAATAAAGGCAGGAAGCTGATTCTATCTTCCTGCCTTTTTAGTTTATGAGGTCCGTCCCTCATCCCAGGCTTTCGTTGGGCGGTCACTGGGGTAGCCGTGGGTTTGACGGTAGTTTTTTCTTTGGGTGGTGAAGTCCCACCAGTTTTTCTTGGATGCCGGGTTGTTTGCGTGGTGGACGACGCACCTGAGGGAGTCTTCCACGCATGGGTCCATCCAGACGCCGTACTTCTTTTCCAAGTCTATAATGAGGTCTTCCCCTTTTTCATCCTTTATGTCTTCGTAAGAATGAAAACCAAGGTCTTCAACTACATTATGCGCCATATTCGGTCCGATTGACGGAATTCGTTGAAAAATGGACATGCCGACTAAGTACCGGGCTCTAGCCATAGAGATGTTTAGTCTTTCACTTAATACATCGGGATACAGTTCGAAGATGTCTCCCAGTCTGATCTTCTCTTTACGAAGTGCCGACCTTTCCTCGTCGGTTAGTGGCAATTTAGGACTCTTTCTACTCACTCTCTATCTCCCCCTTATCCCTTAAAGGATTGTTGTCGAACCAAATGAAAGTCTTCCGTCACTGGACGGTAGGTTTTCTTCTTGACCAGCTTATGTTTATTCTTAATTGGAGTGTTGTTTATCAGTACGCCTACCTTTGTTTGCTGGATTTCCTTCACACCTTGCACAATCAACTGCATGGCGATGATGGCAATCATAAAGGCTGCTAACGGAGCGATGACAATCCAGTACTTTCCGGTCATAAGGGAATCTTTAGTGGAACTGATCAGACCTGACCATTCAAATGTCCCCGATTTTGGAGGATCGGGTACCAGTCCTCCTGTAATGATCGTTCCGCCCAAGAACAGATGAAATAACCCCAGATGCACAAGGATGAGAAGCGTTTGAATAAATTGCTGCCCCCATATAATGAATAGTCGTGGTGCCAGATGTGGGAAAAGGTGCGTCCACAGCAAATGACGATTACTTCCCCCTAAGAGCTTCGCCGACAGAACAAAATCCTGTTTACCTAGTAACTTCAGTTCATTCCCTATTAAAACCGTCGTTAACGGCAGCACAAGAATCGTCAAGACGACAGCTTCAAAAACAAGTCTTTCAAAGATGGAGTGATCCCATCCTAAAACGGGCAATCCCCAAAGAACAGGTCTTAATAGAAGATATGCAATAAGACTTAAAGGTAAGAAATGAATGGAATCCACCATCCGATCAATCCAATTCTTCCTATTTTCTTTCAGATGAAAATGATAGGCTATTCCAAGATAGAATCCACCTATAACCCTTAGAGATGCGACAACCAGTGCAAAGAGGAGGGTATACTTTGCCCCGACAATCAGTTGGTCGAGGATGCTATACCCGAAGAAATCGGAGCCTAAGATCATCTCTCCAAAAGGCTTATGTGGAGGGGCACTGATGATACGTCCTTCATCGTTTTTCATAAACTGAATTTGTTTAATCGGATCTTCTTTCATCATTGGATAAAGGAAACTGAGAGCAATCAAGAGAAAGATGACACTAAACCCGATAGCAAACTTCCCATTATTCATATGCTGCCACCAAAGCCGTCTAATAGTAGAAAGCCAGCCCCAGATCTTCCATTCATTCCACTTCGTTTTATCCCTTTTATATTTGGTATGATCGACGCTTCCCTCCCGATTAATCCATAGATACACGCCTTGATACACAACGAAAAAAGGTGTGTAAATCATAATCAGGGAGATGGCTATGACCATAGGTCTGAAGTCTTGTACGATGTAATACGTTATTCCCCTCATATTGAAAATCGTCTCGATGATGAATAAACTAGATAGCATCCCCCATATGATCAGCTTTCCATGATAAAACAAGCTGGGAGAAATATTTTTCAATATGTGAGCAAAAAGGATCCTGCCTTTCGACATTCCTTTGCTTTGGGCAAACTCTACATGTGGCTTTAGCATTTCTTCTTCCGTAATAAAAAGGAGAATACGAAAGAAAGAGATCATGGGTATAATGGATAGTGTGATGATAGGAGCAAGAAAGATCTTTTCTTCCCCATACTCCGTGAAATTCATCAGTTCCACGCCAAAATATTTAATAACATAGACAATGAGCAGCTGGAGCATAAACGCAAACATTAAGTCAGGCACCGTCTCAAAGAGGTTTAATACTTTCTTTAGTGAAGACGTAACCCATCGGGGCATAAACACTGTGAAGATGGTAAGGATAAACGCTATTCCCAGGCCTAAGCCCAATGCTCCACCGATAATCTGTAAAGAATACAGATAAGGTCCCCAAAGCATGTCCAGAAAATCGACGGTTATCCCTTTATAGGAATAGCTCCAATTTTCACCGTCCAAAAATACAAACACGAACTTAAAAAACTCTTCCAAGAACCCGACAAAATTGTACAGGCCCCTCTCTTTAAATACTTCAGGAGCAATACTCACAGCTAAAATACCAATCAATCCGAGAATATAATAAAACATAAATTTCAGCGGAAATGTGAGAAGCCTCATACCTTGATCCCCTTTTTTCTCTTTTTCCTCAGTTTAATGGAAATGTTAAATATTTTCAATTTTATTTTAATTCGGACAATACCATAGCAGATGTCCACGAAAAAAGGTGACTCATACACTCCAGAGTCACCATTCTCATTTACGCTAATAGTCGACTCGGCCTTCCCAAGTAAAAGCCTTGTCCTATTGTAATCCCAATGTCCTTTGCCACTTGCATATCCTGTTTGGTTTCAATGCCTTCTAACACAATTAACGTATCCTTACCGTAGAATTGATTGAAAAAGGAAAGGAATCGTTGTTTCTTCTCATCTTGTGCCAGATTCAAAGCAAAATAGCGATCCAGTTTAATGACTTCCGGTTCATATTCAATGGATTTCTTGATAGAGGATGTCCCTTGACCAAAGTCATCAATCGCATACCAAACTCCGAATTCCTTAAGTTCTTTAAGTGACTCTTTTAATAATGGATTCTGCCAGAGTTCCTCCGCACTCGACTCATTAATCTCCAGCACAAGACGCCCCAATATATCAGGATGCTTCTTCATCAAGTCATAAAAATAGGTATGAAAGCTCGGGTGAAGAATCGTCGTGATATAAATATTAAGAAATAACTTACAGTTCTTCAGTCCATTCTCCGAAAAGCTTTCAAGAGCTTTTGAAATGGATAAGGTATCAAGCTTATATAAGATATTCGCTTTCATGGCAGACTGAAAAACACTTTCGGGATTTTCGTTATACTTGTTTCGTAACAGGCCCTCATATGCATAGAGGGTTTGATGCTCGCCCATTTCATATAAGGGCTGAAAATCATGATAAATATAATCGTTTTGAAAAATAGTAAAGATATTCATAGGACCCCTATACTCTCTATAGTTTATAAAAAAAACCACACAAAAACGTATTCCTACGTTCGTATGTGGCCGGTTGCGCTACTAGCTCCCCTAAATGTAAGCGCCCATCTATCATTTAGGTTCAAAGCTCCCATTCGAATTGTCAGTATATGATTTTCATCTCACAAGAAAAATATACCACAAACATAGTACTTATGGGTTATTTTTAAATTGATTATTAGAAAATTCTCAAAAATAATCATCTTGATACATAAGGATTGTCCTTTACCCAGAACCTCCACGGATAATCCCTGGCTTCTCCCGTGTTATCGATCCCGATTCGTTTTCCTTCCACAATCTCTTCAGGCCGGTATCCCTTTGAGATGATGAGAGGGGGTTCCAGGAAGTTGCCCCCGTAATCTTCCATGGTTATGCCTAACGCTTTTGTCAGCTTTCCCGGCCCATTTGTCCAATTTTTTTTCACATGACCCGATCGTCTTCTTTCCATTAGCTCCAAGCCCTCAAGGGGTTCGACCGCTCTAATGAGAATCGCTTCGGGTTTTTCTTTTTCCCCGCTCACTACATTGACCAGACAGTGAGTATGCATAACATATGTATAGATCCTGCCAGCCTCATGAAACATGACTTCCGTCCGCTTCGTCCGTCTATTTCCATAGCTGTGAGCCGCTCGATCCGCTGGCCCTAGATACGCTTCCGTTTCCACAATATAACCTGAAGCTTTTCCCTCCTCCGTCTCTTTTACTAACACACATCCCAACAAAGACTTTGCAAGTTCCAAAGTGGGCTGTTGGAAAAACGAAAGAGGCATAGGGATATAATTCATGACTGTCACTTCCTTCAACCAAATAGTTCGTACATATATATGGTATACCCTATTAATTTAATCGTTAAATAACAGAAAATAGGTAACGTCTAAAGATTTTGTCTTATTTCAACAGTCCAGCCCTTAGCAATTCTAAAGGTATCGCTTCCATTTCCCGTCCATTCCTGCCCGTTGTGGTTTCCGCTTTACAGAGAGAGTTCCATATGGCTTCTTCTACGCTATCGACTGTCATTTCAAATAGTGTAGAGATAATCTGTCCGTCTTCTTTAATGAACGAGTACGGAATCGTGTTATCATTGGAAGGCTGATGTGGAATGCGGTGTGCAGTAGAAAATGCAAGAACAACATCACCACTCCCATGGGCTGCATACGAGCCCGTTCTAGAAAGGCCGAATGTAGCACGTTTTGCCAGTCGTTTAAGCTGCCTTTCATTTAGAGGTGCATCCGTCGCCAGGATGATCATGATTGACCCATCCGGTGTATGTTGATCCTCCCCGGAGTTAAGATTGGGAAGCCTTAGATCTTTCCTCTGACCGAAATTCGTTAATACGAGGGCTCCCACCGTATACTTCTCATCTCCAAAGGGATACTCCCTGGAACTCGTCCCAATACCACCTTTATACCCTAAACAAAGCATTCCCGTTCCCGCTCCGACGCACCCTTCATCGACAGGTCCCGATTGTGCATGAACAATGGCTTCCCGGGCATCTTCAGGCTTTACATGAAGACCGCGGATATCATTCAGAAACCCATCATTGCATTCTCCCACAACGACATTTACTGTCCCCGTTGTGTCTCCGATTTCAGGTGTTTCGTCCAGCATATATTGAACCGTCCCTTTTAACACATCCCCAACGGAAAGAGTATTCGTCAAGAGAATGGGACTTTCAAGTACACCAAGCTCCTCCATTTGAATCGTCCCGACTGTTTTTCCAAAGCCATTGATCACATGGCGGCCCGCGCATACTTTCTCACGGAACAGATTGCCCCCATGAGGTAAAATCGCCGTTACACCCGTTCGTATCACGGTATTGTCATGCTCATAGTGAAGGGTTTTATGTCCGACCTTCACTCCCTCAATATCGGTAATGCTGTTATATTTCCCACATGTATAGGAGCCGATCCTTCCTCCCAATTCCCGTAATCGTTTCCGTTCCATTAATGAAAACCCCCTTCCCTTCTTTCTTATTAGTAACTATTCGGGTCAGGAGCTCAAAACCCCTTTTGAAACACAGAAGCAAACCCTATTTTTAACAGGATAATAATGACGGCAGGAGTACATATTAAAGACTGTTAATGCCTGATATAAAAGGTAATCAACAATATTGGAGGATCATACATGAAAAAACGCTTTCTTTCGATAACAGTCTGCGCCGTCATCCCGTTTATGCTGATGACTGCCTGTAACAATAACGATGCAAACGATAACCTGATGGATACACAAAACGTGAATTACGATCCTGTCACTTATGATAACGGTGGTAGAGATGAGATGGATGGAATGCAAGGTAACCAAACTCCCCTTCACCGTTTCATGGCTCCGATAGACCCAAATGGGGACTTACGTGAATTTACCCACCTAGACCCAGGGGAAAATGCGCCAGGTAATGAAGAAGCCCGTCAGCCGAATCAGCCTGCACAAGAACCGAATGCGGCACAACCGGAACCACCTGCAGATGGTCAGCCCAAACAGGATTCACAGGCATCCGATGCTAGTGGATTTGTGAAGCAGGTAGTTGATTTAACCAACCAGGAACGTAAGAAGAATGGACTTGGTGCCTTGAAGATGGATGGAGAGTTAGCGAATGTGGCAGAGATGAAATCAGAGGACATGAAGGAAAATGACTATTTCTCTCATACGTCTCCAACGTACGGATCTCCTTTTGAAATGATGGAGAACTTTGGGGTGGATTACTCCACGGCAGCGGAGAACATTGCCGTTGGACAAAAAACACCTGAATCTGTCGTCAACGCTTGGATGAACAGTCCAGGACACCGAAAAAATATTTTAAACAAACAAGTCACTCATATTGGCGTGGGAACAGCGAAGGATTCAAGCCAGGGAATCTATTGGACGCAGATGTTCATCGCAAAATAAAGGTTCAGACCGGTCACCTCTATGACCGGTCTTTTTCTATTACATAGCCTGCACCGAACTCGGCCTCTGGTCTGATTCAAAAATAATCCTATGGCTCAATGTGATGAACCGGCAGCTGCATTAAAATAAAACTATAAAATGGAAAAACAAGTCAAAGTGAGGGATATTAATGAAAAATGCTTTTGCCGTGATCATTGCACTGCTTGCACTTGGAACCCTATACGTCATCCTGAATGACAATACATCGTTATTTGCTAAAGAAAGTAAGTCAGGGGAACGCATCGGGGTAACGGACAGAATCGATCACATCGATCTTAAAATGGAAGGCAGCGACACAGAAGTCATCCCTGTGGATCAGAATGAAGTAAAGGTCGACATTGAAGGAAAAGGAGCGCTGACTTTAGCTAAAAAAGGCGACACCATTGAAGTGGCAGTAAAGCATAAATGGTATGAATGGATAGGATTCAACCGCAAATCAAACGTAACCGTGTACATTCCAAAAGAATATGATCGAAGCATGGAAATCAAGATTGGCTCAGGTAACCTGCAGTTTGCAGGAGAATCCGAAACGAATCGAATGAAGCTGGATGAGTTAACTGTAGAAATGGGTTCCGGAAACATGACTCTTGAAAACCTTGAGACGAATATATTTGAACATGACGGTTCTTCCGGAGACTTGGTCGTGAATGCTCTCTCAACAAAAGAAGGTAATGTAGACATCAGCTCCGGGGATGTGGAATTGTCGAATTACGAAGGTCCTTTGGAAAGTGACTTATCATCTGGTGAATTAACTGTCTCCATGGAAACACTAAAAGGAGACCTGAATTTTGATGTAAGCTCTGGAGGTGTCAACCTGGACCTGCCGGAAGACGCGAGCTTTAAGCTGAACGGAAAAGCAAGCAGCGGAGACATCTCCTGCAACCTGCCATTAAAGAATCAGAAGATAGAAGATGGCGATATTTCAGGTGTGGCCGGGTCTGGTAAATACAACATCAATGTTTCCGTATCCAGTGGGAATGTGGATATTTATTAAGGAAAAGAGTGTCAGGCCTGGCCTGACACTCTTTCTCTTATTTATGGTGAAAGGGGCATTTGCCCTCGATCGGTTCCACGTCGTCTCCAATGAAGTATTGCTTCCATTCACGGTGTTCAGGATCCCCATAATGGCTGATATTCGGGTGCTTCGGTAAGCCGTCCCACTTCTCGACCCGCTCCCTTACTTTCTCACGGGACATAATGCCACCCTTCGACGTTCCTTCCAACCCTTCAAAGATCCTTCTCGGCTGAAAGCCTAATACCAAGCTATTCCCAAGGTCTCTCGTCTTTCGCTGCTTATAAGCAGGAGCATTCCCAAACACGAAAAACGGCTCCCCGGCAAACGAAAACGCCCACAAATGATGATCCGGATCCTCCGGATAATCCTCTGGCCAAGACTCCTCATCCTCATCATGAAGAAACTGCAGAATCTTCCAGAAATACTCCCAGTAATGAGGGACGGACCTTTCCTCATCCTCCGGTTCAACAAACAAAAAGAATCCGTGACGAATCAGCCGCTCACCTTCTGGTACATCGAACAAGTCGATAAACTCTTTAATCGTCTCGGGAAGATGCTCCCAATTATCGTGACTTATATACGAATAGCGAAGCTCCCCTTTTTTCTCTCCGGTCATACCGAAGTAACAAGGGAACGTTCGATCTGTAACAACTTCATGAAAATTCTTATATTCTTCGATCACCCATTGAGGGACAAGTTCAGGGTTTTTCATATCTTCTTTTGTTAGCAATAAGCTTTCGGCTGCCATTTCCTCCACCTCACGATATTCAGATGGTATGCTTTTCCCGAAGAAAGACGGGTTAAAACAATTTCTGACAAGAAGTTAACGACTATCTGCAACATAATTAGCGCAATAAATAAGTAAACGGGTAAAGCGAAATTCGCTTTACCCTTTTGTTTGAGTTTCCTTCACCTCTGCACCCAGTTCCTCACCAAGTGCTACAATCGATTGATTGATCCTCCACACATAGTAGAGGTGATGAATCAGATCCACCTGTGATTTCTTCCAGCTCGGTGCCAGGGTTTCGATCTTTTCCCTCTCCTGACCTAAGCTCCACAACACACGGCTGCTCTCTTTTTCTTTTAATAGTTGTCGAAGCGTTTCGATATTATGAGTGATTTTCTCTTCTGTCTGTTGAAGAACACTCGATAGGTCTTTCGAAACCTTTGCAGGTACTTTTCTATTAGATGAAGCAAGCAGATGCTTCGCATAATAGTTTATGGCTGTCACCACTGTGATCCAACGACCGATTCCTGACCTTGTCACGGCACCAGGTCTTTGTAAAAGTGATTGCGCCTCATCCTTAATTCCCTGAAGCAACTGATCCAAATCGAAAGCTTGATCTGTTAATGGTTTGTCTTCAATATTCGTGAAGGTTTTCATATAGGAAGAAACATATCCTCCAAGCTCTTCAAGAAAATCATCTAAGGCATCTGCCACCTTGTCCTTCGTTTTCTTTGGAAATACAAATGCCGAGACAGTGAGGGCAATCACAGCTCCAGCAACTGTATCAATGACCCGTGCCCCCATCAGCTGCATACTGATTCCACCCAGGAGCAGGTCATACATAAACGCGATGAGCATCGTAATGAACAAGCTCATGAGAGTATAGGAAACCGTGAAAAGATAGAAGGCCAGAAACAGAACCACAAACAAGAGGAAAACTTCAAGCTCGGAATTTCCTGAAACGAGCTTTGCCGCTCCGAATCCAAGTATGGCCCCGATCACCGTTCCGACCGATCGCTGAAAGGCCTTCATATAGGTTCTTCCTACTGACTCTGTACCAATTTGAATAATGAAAGTGGTCAACAGTACCCAGTAAGGTTGTGCAGGAGCAATCAGCTCACCTACAATAATCGCTAGCGTACCGGCTACAAGCGCTTGAATCGCCTTACGCGTAGAAGGTTTTAAACTCTTGGTCTTTTCTTCAGGCTTTTCTTCTTTTTCCTCAACTTCAGACTCGTCGTTATTCTCTATGTTCGTTACCTTGCTTTCTGAAATCTTCAGTGATTCTTGGATGGTGATGGCTGCTTCCAGTACATGATTGGCAATGGACTCGATACGCCTTAGAAGGTACACCCATCCTTTAGGCTTTTCTTCTTGATTCAACACCTCTGACAAAAGTAGACGAAGCGCCTGGATCGCCTTTTCCGCTTCTTCAAGGGAACGGGGATCATAATCCTGGGCCAGCACCTCTGCATCACGGAGCGAACGGAGAACCCAGACCAACAAGCGTCTAAGTTCCGTAACCTCTAAGGCATCCAACTCCTTGAGCCGCTTCAAAGAATCGGTTAACGTCTGTATCAACATCTCTGTATCAAAAACATAGAGACGTAACTGGGAAGGCTCGATGCCTGGCCAAAGCTTCTTCAAATCATTTTCATTGATATCACCGGCTACGATCCTTGCATACTCATTCAGCCTTCGAACATTTCGATCGAGAAGCTTTCTCCTCTTACTACTCGTGTCCGGATCCTCGATCATCTTCATTAATATCGTAAACGTCAAGTTGGATTGAATATGAAATGAACGCATACTCCTTCTTAACACATGAACCGAACCTTTAAAGATAATGAAGTTATAAAGAAAAGCGTACACAACACCAATTACAATCCCGATATAGAACCATGAAAGGTGAGCCACATCAAGCTGCAGAATCGACGATATATAAATCGACATAAATCCTGCCATTCCCATGGAAAAGTAGCGGATGGCAAATCGGGAGAAGTAAAAAGCGCTGAATATCGCTCCTACCAGTAAGATATTCACCACAAGACTATAATGGGCAAAGGCAGATCCCAATGTGATTCCAACCGCTACCGCCACACCGATCAACGGGGTCGTGACCTTCTTTTTAGCCGTTGTGTCATCCATGACAACGAAGATCCCGAGCATCCCCACCATCCCTGACACAATGGCCGGTGTAATCGCTGAGTGATTAAATAGTTTTAATAAAAATAGCATCGTAAATACAGCCGATATTAAACTGATCGTTGCCTTACCTGCCTGCTGAAATCTCTTCCGGCCAGGATCTGATGCGAGGAACCTCCCGAGCCATACATGCTGTCTATGTAACTGTTTCATTTATCATCATACCCTTACTTTCACACCGTTTTTCATTCTCTATTATCGTACCCGTTCCAATAAAAAAGTAACCTGGACTGCGGAAGCAGCAGGTTACTCTATATTCGCTGGTGCACGAAGAGAACATGAATCTATTTGTATGATTATAAGGGTTTTACGTGGTTGGGTAAAGGAAAGTGCTTGATTATTTTCTTTTTCTCACCAATTACCTATTGAACTACCTCTTCTGCGCATAATTCCCACCCCAAATGGCAAACTACCAAATGGTGATAAATTCTATGAATAAACGATCGATCTATCTTATTCACATCTTCTCAATCATTATTCTTTCATCGGGATTAATGGTCCATGTACTCATTCTTCCCAGTCTTTTAAGTGCAGGGAAACGGGATTCGTGGATAAGTGTATTGTTATCCGTACCTCCACTTTCCCTCTGGATTTTTCTTTTGTTTTACATTTATAAAAAGCTTGGGAATCAAGATCCCATCCAATACATTCGCACCCATTTCGGAAGAAAACTCTCGATAGTGTTTGGATATTTATTAAGCCTCTATTTTATGGGGAGTGCGTTCGTCACACTTAATTACACTGCGAACTGGAGTCTGACAAATTATACCTTTGAAGTCCCTTTCTGGGTAATCCTGACCAGTATCACGGTTACCACCCTTTATGGGACGTACAAAGGGGTCAGGACCATCGGGATGATTGCATTTATTTGCCTTCCTATTGTCACCGGTTTAGGGTTTTTTGTGGCTTCAGGCAACATGAAGAATAAGGATTACTCCCGGCTTTTTCCTATTTTCGAAAATGGAGTATCAGATGCATTATTTGGAATGATCTATGTAGGTGCAGGGATTTTTGAACTCGCCGTTTTTTTGTTTTTAGTTCCGTTTGTTGTGACAGGGGAAATCAAAAAGAAATGGCTTATTGGTCTGGGGGTTTTACTTGCATTTCTTACGTTGGGACCTGTCACAGGGGCAATTTCTGAATTCGGTATAGAAGAATCCATTAAAATGAAGAATCCAGCATATGAACAGTGGCGATTATTGACCCTGGGACAGTATATAACCCGTTTAGATTCCCTATCCATCCTTCAATGGCTGTCCGGGGCATTTGTCCGGATCAGCATCAGTGTCTACATAACTGAAAAACTGTTATTTACAACTGAAAATAAACGGTTCCTAAAAATCCTGATCTTATACGGGTTATTGTTTCTAGGAGCTCTTATACCTTGGAATGAAGCTTCTTTTTTCAATTTTTTGTATACCTATTTTTTACCTTATAGTCTTGTTCTATTAGTACTATGCATTGGTGTACTGGGGATTTTAGTAAAGATGGGAGGGAAGAAATCATGAAAGAGAACCATGGAAAAGCCATTGATTTGTTACCTTTTAAAGATAGCTCGGACATCTTGGTTTCAGAGAAAAAGGTTCGGAGGGACGGGAATGATATTGAGTTGATCTATGTCTATTCCCCCAATATGGCTGATCAAAACACCCTATACAAGTGGATTATCCCTGAAGTCCAAAGGCTCCTCCATTTCTATGGTTCCCTGGAGGCTGACCAATTTTCTGATTTCATCAATGTTTCATATCCTGACAGGGGGATGGATATTCAGAGGCAAGCTGAGCGAAGGATTTTTTCAGGGGATATCATGATTGTGACTCCTCATGATCAGAATGTGCTCTTTTTCTCTGCGGGCAAGCTCGCAAAACGTTCACCTGAAGAATCAAACACAGAAGTTTCTATTAGAGGCCCCCGTGACGGGTTTGTTGAAGACATAGGTGATAATATGGCCCTCATCAGGCATCGGTTAAAAACCAGCTCATTAAAGAGCCTCAAAATGTCCATCGGGAGACGGAGTCAGACAGATGTGATGCTTCTATATATAGACGATATCATGAACCCCGACATTCTTAAGGATGTAAAAAACCGACTGGAATCCATTGATACTGACATTATTGTCAGCAGTTACGAATTAGAAGAGTATTTATACGATAATACGCTTTCGATCATTCCATTAGCTCAATATGTGGGAAGACCCGATTTCGTAGTGGAGTCCTTAAACCAGGGAAGGTTCGCCATTCTCGTAGACGGGAATCCAACCTGCTTAATAGGTCCTGCTAACCTTGGATTGATGCTGAACTCACCGGAAGATGCCCACACGAGCTTTTTCTATGTGAGCATAGAAAGACTCTTGAGGTTCATTGCTTTCGCAACGACCATTTTCCTGCCGGGCTTCTGGGTTGCGATTACGACTCATCAGCTGGAGCAAATCCCTTATCCTTTATTAGCGACTATAACAGTATCGAGAACGGGACTGCCCCTTTCAACCGGGATGGAATTGGCCCTTATGCTCATCCTATTTGAATTGTTCAAGGAGGCAGGTGTACGTCTTCCGAAAGCAGTCGGTCAGACGGTTGCCGTGTTAGGAGGTCTGATTGTAGGGGATGCTGCCATCAGAGGAGGCTTCACCTCCCCCACTATGCTCGTTGTCGCGGCCGTCACGATCATCTCCAGTTATACATTAATGAATCAAAGCTTGACTGGAAATGTACTTATATTAAGGTTTACAAACCTTTTTGTCTCCGCATTATTAGGCCTTTATGGCTTCTTCCTATGCGGGTTTATCTTCTTGATTGCCCTTGTCAGTACAGAAAGTTTTGGTCAACCATTCATGACCATCTTTGCAAAGCCGACAATAGCTGATTACTTTAAAGGATATATTAAATTGCCAAGCTCACTCACAAAAAAACGGAACTTGGGGTATTCACCAATCGATCAAGATAGGAAGGAGCCTTAAAGATGGTGAGGCGATCAATCATTCCATTACATCTTATCCTGCTTCTGTGTTGTTTATTGACGGGCTGTTTAGGGTCTAAGGAAATCCAGGACCAGGCTTATATCACCTCTATCGGATTTGATGTAGAAGATGAGCAGATCATCGTTTACTTCCAGGCACTGAGCTTTGCAAATATTGCAAAGAAGGAAGGAGGAGAGCCTACAGCAGCACCCATTCTGATTGGCAGGGGGAAAGGCTCTTCAATAGAAGAAGCGTTCAATCATATAGAGCAAACCACGGCTGTACCTCTTCATTATGGACAAATTAATACGCTCGTCATAAGTGAGAAAGCGATGGAAAAATGGTTAAACACGATTCTGGATTTCATGGGCAGAAATTCTTTTTTACGCTATACAACCTGGACGTATGGAACCAATGAAAGCATTCAAGACATTTTTGAGGCGGAAAGCTTCTTTGGACAACCTCCTCTTTACTCTATAATACATAGGCCAATTACGGTGATGAAGGAAAATTCATTTCTTCCTGTTGTCCCATTTCATGATTTCATAGGTGATTTTTACGAGCCTGTGGGGGCATCGTACATTCCTTCTATTTATATAAATAAAGAAAATTGGCAGGAGGACAAAGAAAAGAAATTAGCGGCGATCGACGGATTATATGTATTCTCTGAAGAAAAGTATAAAGGAAAATTTACAAAAGACGATATGGAAGGCCTGAAGTGGTTCAATCCAGAAACCAATAAAATATATATCCCCCTGAAAAAATTAAAAGTCAGTGTTCAAATTGTTAAACCTAAGGTGAAAATAAAATTAAAAGGGAAGGACAAGCCAGTATACAATGTTGAAATCGATGTTGAAAGTACGTTAGATCAAAATGTTGAGGGATTAGAGGTTACAACGATTGAAAAACAGTTGGAGAAAAAAATCAAAAAACAAGTTATGAATACGTACGAAAAAGCGCTTGAGAAAAAGATCGACATCTATAATTTAACAAGGAACACGTATCGCTTTCACCATAAGCGATGGGATGTTGGGACGATTAATGATCTTTCAAAGGATTCTTTAAAAGTAAAGGTAAATGTATTCATCCCTCATACAGGAGATTATAAGAAATAACTCCTAATAGCATAAAAAAACCGGTCGGCCCAGAGAGACCAACCGGTTTTCATCTATTTATCCCTTACTCAACCGTAACCGACTTTGCCAGGTTACGCGGCTTATCTACATCACAATCGCGATGCAGAGCAGCATAGTAAGAAATTAATTGTAATGGGATGACAGAGATAAGAGGTGTTAACAATGGGTTAACCTCCGGGATGACGAAGCGATCTTCTTCGTCTTCTAAGCCTTTCATGGAAATGATACAAGGGTTGGCTCCACGAGCGACTACCTCTTTCACATTTCCTCTGATGCCTAGGTTTACTTCTTCTTGAGTTGCAAGTGCAACGATCGGAGTACCTTCTTCGATCAGAGCGATCGTACCGTGCTTAAGCTCTCCTCCGGCAAATCCTTCTGCCTGGATGTAAGAGATTTCTTTCAGCTTCAAAGCGCCTTCCAGACCTACATAGAAGTCAAGTGAACGGCCGATGAAGAAACAGTTGCGAGTCGTTGACAGATATTCGCGTGCGATATCTTCAAACTCTTCTTTGGTATCGCAAAGTGCTTCCATCGCAGTGGCAACAATACCAAGCTCTTGAACAAGGTCAAAGTCCTGGTTATTTCCACATGCCTGCCCTGCAACATGTGCAAGGATAGCAAGTACAGCCAGCTGAGCTGTGTACGCTTTTGTTGAAGCTACGGCAATTTCAGGTCCTGCATGAAGAAGCAAAGTGTAATCTGCTTCACGGGACAGGGTAGAACCCGCTACATTTGTGATCGTTAATGATTTATGCCCAAGCTCTTTGACTTGAACCAGTACGGCACGACTATCAGCCGTTTCACCACTTTGAGAAATAAAGATAAATAATGGTTTCTTAGAAAGTAAAGGCATATTGTAGCTGAATTCGCTTGCTACATGCACTTCTACAGGAATTCCTGCACTCTTCTCGATGAATTGCTTCCCAACAAGACCAGCATGATAGCTCGTTCCACATGCAATGATGTAGACACGGTCCGCTTCCTTCATCGCGCCGACGATCGGCTCATCGATGTGAAGTTCGTTGCTCTCATTTTGGTAAGCTTGAATGATTTTACGCATCACTAGTGGCTGCTCATCGATTTCTTTAAGCATGTAGTGAGGGTACGTTCCTTTTTCGATATCACTCGCATCGATTTCAGCTGTGTAAGGAGCACGTTCCATTACTTCACCGATCAGATTTTGAATTTCAACCTTTTCTTTCGTTACAATGACCATTTCTTTATCCATTAGCTCAACGTATTGGTCTGTTACTTGAATCATCGCCATAGCATCACTTGCTACAACGTTGAAGTCTTTTCCAAGACCTACGAGCAGTGGACTTTTATTTTTCGCTACATAGATTGTTTCATCATTTTCAGAATCTAAAAGGGCGATGGCATAAGAGCCTTTAAGAAGCATTAACGTTTGACGGAAAGCTTCCTCTACCGTGTTTCCTTCTTCTACAATCTTTTCAATCAACTGAACGATGACTTCTGTATCCGTGTCACTCTTGAACGTTACATCCGATAAATATTCACGCTTAAGTTGAGAGTAATTTTCGATTACTCCGTTATGAACGATTGTGAAACGGCCTGAATTACTTTGATGAGGGTGAGCGTTCACCTTGCTTGGTACACCGTGGGTAGCCCAGCGAGTGTGACCGATTCCTGTGTTGCTTGATACACTCTCATCAACGATACCGCGAAGGTCGGCGATACGACCCTTCTCTTTAAACACATGGATGCCTTCATCGTTTTGAACGGCAATACCTGCAGAGTCATAACCGCGGTACTCAAGCTTTTCAAGACCTTTTAAAAGAATTTCCTTTGTATCTGAACTTCCAATATATCCAACAATTCCACACATAATTAATATATCCTCCCTGAACATGCAAGGGGGCAAGAACTCTTTTAGGGACAACTTGCCCCCTTATCTCTGTTTGTCATTAGTATTCACATTGGTCACTTTTTTCTTCCCTTTGTCCATTAAGTTGCCTCAACGATTTAAGGAAGAAACTTTCGGTTCGGTGACACATACGAACCGGGAGGCATCCGCCGAATGCTCGATAAACCTCCACCTCGTCAACTAAACGATCCTTTTCGTATCCATCGTTTAGCCCTGGCGCTTTATAAGATGTTTACTCACTATCCACCTTTCCTTCTTGACTCATTTCCATATAATTTGAAAAATGAAAACAAAATCATCATACACTAGCAGGTTTCCCCTAGTCAATAAAAATTTTACAAGAACAAGAAGTTGTTATCCCATTGTCATGTTCCCGAAATAGAACAGCGATAAACCCATAGGCAACAGCCCCGTTTATCAGAACGTTAGTACGATAAAGTTCAATAGTACTCTACTTATTAAATATGCATAAGGGGCACATATTGACCCCTTATGCATATAAATTCCACTATTCGTTCAGACCCATTTCTTCATCAACGACTTGTACGATTTCATTTACATATCGATCACAAAGTTCTTCAGTAGGAGCTTCTGCCATGACACGCACTAACGGCTCCGTTCCAGATGGACGAACAAGGATACGGCCATTTCCGTTCATTTCTTCTTCAACCTTTTGAATCACTTTTTTAACCGTTTCATTATCCGTTACATGGTGCTTGTCTGTCACTCGTACATTCACAAGTTTTTGTGGGAACTTTTGCATTTCTCCCGCTAGTTCAGATAATGATTTACCGGTCATTTTCATAATGTTCACAAGTTGGATACCCGTTAACAGACCGTCTCCTGTTGTGTTGTAATCCAGGAAGATGATGTGGCCTGATTGCTCACCGCCAAGAGTATAGCCATGCTTCTTCATTTCTTCCACTACATAACGATCTCCAACCGCAGTTTGAATGCTTTGGATCCCATTCTCTTCAAGCCCTTTATGGAAGCCAAGATTACTCATGACTGTAGATACGACTGTAGACTGTTTTAACTGACCTTGTGACTTCAAGTATTTACCGCAGATGTACATGATCTGGTCACCATCCACGATTTGTCCATGCTCATCGATTGCGATAATACGGTCTCCATCCCCATCAAAGGCAAGCCCCAGGTCTGCACCTTTTTCTTTCACCATCTCAGCAAGTGCTTCAGGGTGGGTAGATCCTACACCCTCATTGATATTCAACCCGTTTGGTGATGCTCCCATCGTCGAAATGTCAGCATCCAAATCAGCAAACAGATGAGTAGCAAGAGCGGATGTTGCACCATGTGCACAATCCAACGCAATATGTAAACCATCGAAATCTTCGTCTACTGACTGTTTTAAATACTGCAGATATTTTTGTCCGCCTTCGAAATAGTCACTTACTTGTCCTAAATCAGCACCGATCGGACGAGGAAGCTGATCAACTGTTTGATCTAATAGATTTTCAATTTCATTTTCCTGGTCATCCGATAACTTGAAACCATCCGGTCCGAAGAATTTAATTCCGTTATCCCCTACAGGATTATGAGAAGCTGAGATCATGACACCAGCTTGAGCCCCTAACGCTCTTGTTAAGTAAGCTACCCCTGGAGTTGAAATGACACCTAAGCGCATCACTTCAGCCCCTATTGATAGAAGTCCGGCTACAAGAGCTCCTTCCAGCATATGTCCGGAAATCCGAGTATCTCTTCCAATCAATATTTTGGGACGCGTAGCATCCTTTGTTAGAACATAACCACCAAAACGTCCAAGCTTAAATGCTAATTCCGGTGTTAATTCTGTGTTCGCTACACCTCTTACTCCATCAGTTCCAAAATACTTACCCATTGTCATTCTCTCCTTTTTACAGCTCTTATGCTGATGTGTTCTTTTCTTTAATTTCTACTTTTACTGTTCTCTGAGACAGGGTCCATTCAATATCCTCAGGTCCTTCTGCCACTATTTCCAGCTCATGTTCACCGGGCTCGAGCCCTGAAAGATCCAGAGCAAGCGAGAAGTCTTCTTTCGTCACTTTGCTCACCTGTGCATTCTGACCTTTCAGCGCTACATCGACGACACCTTCCTCAGGTGACATGATGGTATATTCATATTCTTCAGGTAATCCTTGTGGGGTGATTTCAAGTCCTGATAGGCTCTTTTCCTCGGTTGTATTGACATCAACCTTCACCTTGACTTCTTCAGGAGCCACTTTATTTAAGCCATCTTGCAGGGCGAGCGGTACCGTAACGGTTGAATCCTTCGTAATCTTAGAAAGGTCTATTTCTGCAAGCAACTCTTCTACTGTATCCAGTACATCCTGTCTCCCGAAGATGGTTGCCTCTTTAGGCTCAACTGAAATCGACTCCAGCGTCGTCCCTTCTGGAAGACTGCCCTTTTGTTTAATCGTGACCGGTACACTCTTGCTCTTGTTTACTACCGAAACGGTCACATCGACCACTTCCGGATCAATTTGAACATCTAATTTATTATACTCACGGTCAAGCACTTGCACCCTGGCTTCCCTTGTCACATTCTCATTGATTTCCTCATCAACATCAAGAGTGGCTATGACATATGCAATTCTCTCCACTTCATCCTTCGAGCCTGTCACTTTCACCGTTTTCGGATCAACAGCCAGTCCTTCTGCTTCATATCCATTGGATAATATACTCTCATTGAATTGAGGTTCAATCGTAAATTCTTCGGTTACCTTTTCTTGAACCGATATATTGACGAAATCCGGATCGAGTTTTACTTCAAGTTTTTCAGAAATATTATCTATCTTAATATCAACCTGGTGCTCACCGATACCGATATCATTCAAGTCTACATAGACCCGGAAATCCTTCACTTGCTTGGCTTGTTGCACTATCGCCTTAGAGCCTTCTACAGTCACATTCACTGTATCAGGTAAGCCGCTTACTTCTAGATTCTCACGATCATAGAAAACTTCAAGCGGGACGTCCTGGATCGTTTCAATCGCATTTTGAGAGTTGCCGTTGTTGTTGTTAGCCGTCTTCTGAATATCATCAAAGTTGACGGACAGATAAAGAATGAAGGCTAACATCAGCCCCACAATTCGCATGAACCAACGACTTTCCATGAATTTATCCATTTTCTTTCTTCCCCCTAAAACTCCATTTCGTCGAGGAAGCATTTGTCTTATCGCCTATGAGCTCTACCATAAGAATTTCTGTGAAGCGCTCCAAAGAGAGGTCGCGATGTAACTCTCCATTTTTCGTAATGGAGATAGCTCCCGTTTCTTCTGATACAACAATCGTAATACTATCTGTTACCTCACTGACGCCAAGTGCTGCCCGGTGTCTTGTTCCCAATTCTTTTGAAATGAATGGGCTTTCCGATAAGGGAAGATAACAAGCCGCTGCAGCAATTTGATTTTTTTGAATGATAACAGCTCCATCATGAAGAGGTGTATTGGGAATAAAGATATTAATCAGCAATTGGGACGTAATCTTGGCATTTAGTGGTATACCTGTTTCAATATAATCACTCATCCCTGTTTCCCGTTCAAGAGTAAGGAGGGCACCAATCCGACGTTTTGCCATATAGCTTACGGCTTTCGTCATTGATTCAATCATCTGCTCCTGCTCTTCTTCTTCCTGAAGTCCCGTCCTTGAGAATAAACGGCCCCTTCCCAATTGTTCAAGGGCTCTGCGGAGTTCAGGCTGGAAGATGATGATAATCGCCAGGAACCCCCATGTGAGGGCTTGTTCCATCATCCATCCAAGTGTATCCAACCCAAAGATACTACTAAGACCTCTCACAATGATTATGACAAAAATACCTTTTAATAATTGTACTGCTTTCGTTCCTTTTATCAGCATGATCAGTTTATAGATTACAAACCATACTACGAGTATATCTACTATATCCGAGACATAATCCAGCGCGGAGTAATCCGAAAAAATATCGATAAACGGCATATTACATCCTCCAATAGCTTAATCGAAAGCGTAAGCCGCCATGTGTGGCTTCTCCATTTTCGTAACGTTCCTATTATAGCATATTTTATCACTGTCAAATGAAAGACACCCACGGCCTCATGATTCTTTCTCTTCTATTCATGAACTCACGTTTTTGCATAAAAAAACCGACATGGATTCATACATGTCAGTCCTTTTTAGGGACGGACCTTACTTCCATCCCCTCTATTTTATCCTACTTTTCTTCAAGTTGCGAATTTCCCCAATCCACCGTGTCTTTAGCCCCTTTTTTGATCTGGTACCAAAGCCACTCAAAGGCAGCATCGATTTCATGGATTTCTCCTGTCACGCTCCCTGCAGAAGCCAAGTACTGCTTTCCGTTATTGACTGTGACATTTCCATTAATGACCGTGACATTCCCCGTTACTTTTCCTTCAATTTTCACATCACCATTCCGGACCGTCAGATCTCCATTCACGACTTCGCCCTCAGGCACCACAACCGTATGATCCTGAACCACTAACTTCGCATTCTTCGTAAATGAAAAATCCTGATTGTCATTCCATGACGTTAAGAAGCTTCCGGTCATAAAGAAAAGGAATAGGGCCGCAGCCGTGAGTAGCGGATGGTGGCGGAACCACCTCTCGACCCCCACTTTCTTCTTCTCTTTCGGCAATCTTGACATGACTTTATCTGTAAAGTCTGCAGAAGCACTAATATGAGACGTGCTCTGTACAAACGCAATCGCTTTTTTCAGCTCATGAAAGTGATGCTGACACTCACTGCATTCCTGTAAATGATGCTTCAGCATTTCTTCTTTTTCTCTATTTAAATCTCCATCTAAATAATCGTGCATATACTCGATGATTTCTTCAGGACAAGGTTTCATATTCACTCACCCTCTCTACAGTGATCTTAATTGTTTACGGAGAGCTTCACGCCCCCTATGTACTCTTGTTTTAACCGTTCCCAGGGGTAGATCCAATATCTCGCTGATTTCTTGAAGAGGAAGCTCCTCGATATATTTTAAGACAATGACCGATCGATACTTCTCAGGCAACTTGGAAATTTCCTTCTGAATGGTTTCCTGAAGCTCCATATTCTCTACTTCTTCTTCAGGCAGCTGAACATCTGCAGCCACTTGTGAGTACATCGTCAAGCCCTCAGTCCCCGCTACCTCTGCATCTAAGAAATAATCCGGTTTCTTCTTACGGATCCTGTCGATACAAAGATTCGTCGCTATCCTGAATAGCCAGGTCGAGAACTTTCTCTTCTGGTTAAAGGTTTCAATATTGACATATGCCCTGATAAAAGCTTCTTGGGCAATATCCTCTGCTTCATGACGATTTCCAAGCATCCGGTAGCAGATTTGGAACACTTTATCCTTATAAAGCTCGACTAATTCGGCAAAGGCATTCTGATCACCTTTCAATACTTGCTTAATCCGCTTTTTCACTAACGCTTCCATTTCATAACCTCCGCTCTATGCGGCTATATTTATATACGTAACTTCCTATCAAAAGGTTTCAAATTTTTTATATTACTATCCTAACAAATTTCACGGGAAAAATGTTTACAATTATTAGAAAAAGGGTATAAAGGAACTAATTATTTCTATTGTGGGAGGATCTCGAAATGAGGGGAAGAATGAATGATTTATTATTTCAAATTGAAGACTGCCGTCGCCAAATGGTTGAACTAGCATTAAAATCATCCTTTGCCGACGAACAAGTAGTTGATTTGAGTACTCGTCTTGACGATCTGTTAAATCAATATCAAGTGGTCAAGCACCATTGAAGAGAAATAGATAAAGGCTGAGAACCTTGAAGGGTTCCCAGCCTTATTTTTTTATTTCATGATTATAGTAATTTCTCTCCAAATAGTGATCCCATCAACGCCACAGCAACAGTAGCGGTTTTATTCTTCTCATCGAGGATCGGATTTACCTCTACAAATTCTGCAGATGTAATCATTCCTGACTCCTCCAGCATCTCCATCGCTAAGTGACTTTCGCGGTAGCTGATCCCTCCAAGTACAGGAGTCCCTACACCAGGGGCATCGCTCGGATCCAATCCGTCTAAATCAAGTGATAAATGGACGCCATCCGTTCTGCCCTTCAAATAGTCAATGGACTCTTCCATTACCTTTGTCATGCCAAGGCGATCGATCTCGTGCATCGTGTAAACTTTAATGCCTTTTTCTTTAATTAACTCTCTTTCACCTTCATCTAATGAACGAGCTCCGATAATGACGATGTTCTCAGGCTTGATCTTTGGTGAGCTCTGCCCGATACCAGTTAAATCTTCATGCCCGATACCCAGGCTAACCGCAAGAGGCATTCCATGAATGTTACCTGACGGAGACGTATCGCCCGTATTCAAATCACCATGTGCGTCATACCAAATCACACCTAAGTTTTCATAGTGAGGAGAAACACCCGCCAATGTTCCTATCGCAATACTGTGGTCTCCACCAAAGATCAATGGGAAATCTCCACTCCCGATTACATCATTCACCTTACCAGCCAACGTCTCGCTAGCTTCAGCAACCGCTTTCAAATTACGCAGGTTCGTATCAGGATTATTATGTACACGCTCAGCCTGGCCAATCTCGATATCACCCAAGTCTTTAATGTCATATCCAAGATTCTCCAGACGCTCAACAATACCGGCGTAACGAATCGCACTCGGCCCCATATCCACGCCTCTGCGCATTTGGCCTAAATCCATCGGTACACCAATAATAGAAATATTTTTCTTCATGAAAAATTCCCCCAATTCGAAATTTATTTACACCTCTATTCTATCCATACTATGACCCATGGTTCAACTGGACAGAATTGTGTATATATATGCGTGTGTAAAAGGGTTTGATGTAGATTGATGTAAGATTATGTAGGCTGGTTTGGGACGAAGGTGGTGTGCAATCCATTGTGGTTGGCGGAGCGTGGTATGGTTCATTTTGAAAGTATATAATGGAAGTTAAAGGTAGAAAGTTGATAATATCCCAGGTCGGATTGGGATAGACAAAGAGGTTGGGTGATCAACTTACAGATTGAGCATTGATTTTCTATTGCACAGGATCAAGCTCCGGATAAGATATGGAGTTGATAATATATATATGGAAGTTGATAATATATTTAAAATGTCGATAATATATGTGGTGAAGTCGATAATATATACGGGCAAGTCGATAATAAAATCCGCAATCCTTTACACAGACGGTTTGAAAGTGGATTCCACTACCCATTCAAGGACCTCTTACATGCTTTTAAACATAATATTTAAAAATCAGCTTCAAAATAGGACTTATATTGAAGGATTTTAAATAAAAATTAGTCATTTTCAACTTTACGCACCTCATACTGACCCTGGATACACTCATATTCGTCAACCAGTTTCTATCCTCTTCCAAAACATACATCCAAACACAACCTCCCCACATCTCTCCGTCCCCCTTGCTGCAGATTAATGAGCGCACTAGCCATCATCAATAGCTATCTCTCACTGTGGATCATCCCTTAATCGTAATGTTTCCCCTCAAACAAAAAAACCTCAAATCTCCTAAAAGATTCAAGGTTTAATCATGTCGTATGTATGGTTATTTCACTCCGCTAACGCTTCGTAAGCGGATAGATTTTTTGCTTTCGCAAACATAAAGGACATTTATTTTGCTTTTGCAAAAGAAATCAATGAGGATTATTTTGCTCTCGCAAAAAATCTTGGTGGAGCCTAGCGGGATCGAACCGCTGACCTCCTGCGTGCAAAGCAGGCGCTCTCCCAGCTGAGCTAAGGCCCCATATGTTATAGATTATAGAGAAATTCTCACACCTTAGGAAGCATGTGAGAAAATGTGTGATGAGCCATGAAGGATTCGAACCTTCGACCCTCTGATTAAAAGTCAGATGCTCTACCAACTGAGCTAATGGCTCGTAATGGCTGGGCTAGCTGGATTCGAACCAACGCATGTCGCAGTCAAAGTGCGATGCCTTACCGCTTGGCTATAGCCCAATAATAACTTTAATGGCATAAAAAAGGGACATTTATAGGATGTCCATTTTACATTTAAATATACAATGGTGGAGGGGGGCAGATTCGAACTGCCGAACCCGAAGGAGCGGATTTACAGTCCGCCGCGTTTAGCCACTTCGCTACCCCTCCAGCTTAAAAAATGGTGCCGGCAAGAGGACTTGAACCCCCAACCTACTGATTACAAGTCAGTTGCTCTACCAGTTGAGCTACACCGGCATATATCATTATCAAACATTTTTTTAAAAAATGAGGTTTATTTTGCATTCGCAAAAAAACTTGGTGGAGGATGACGGGATCGAACCGCCGACCCTCTGCTTGTAAGGCAGATGCTCTCCCAGCTGAGCTAATCCTCCAATATGTAACTGGTGAGTAATTTTGCTTTTGCAAAAAACTTTGGTGACCCATACGGGATTCGAACCCGTGTTACCGCCGTGAAAGGGCGGTGTCTTAACCGCTTGACCAATGGGCCATTCCGAATAAAAATATAAAAGCTTCCAACCGGGCTCGAACCGGTGACCTCTTCCTTACCATGGAAGCACTCTACCTGCTGAGCTATGGAAGCAATGGCTCCGCAGGCAAGATTCGAACTTGCGACCGATCGGTTAACAGCCGATAGCTCTACCACTGAGCTACTGCGGAATGATATAGCCTGGCGACGTCCTACTCTCACAGGGGGAGATCCCCCAACTACCATCGGCGCTGAAGAGCTTAACTTCCGTGTTCGGCATGGGAACGGGTGTGACCTCTTCGCCATTATCACCAGACATATTGCTTACAATGACAAATTTTATTATATAATATTTTTGAAATTTTTCAAGGGGTAAATTAAAATTTATTCCCTGAAAACTAGATAAAGAATTGATGTCAAGAAAGCCGAATATCGACCAATTTTGTTGTTCATTTAAAAAATGACTCTTTRTGGTTAAGTCCTCGATCGATTAGTATCAGTCAACTCCACATGTCGCCATGCTTCCATCTCTGACCTATCTACCTAGTCATCTTCTAGGGATCTTACTCACATACGTGATGGGAAATCTCATCTCGAGGGGGGCTTCATGCTTAGATGCTTTCAGCACTTATCCCTTCCGCACATAGCTACCCAGCGATGCCTTTGGCAAGACAACTGGTACACCAGCGGTGCGTCCATCCCGGTCCTCTCGTACTAAGGACAGCTCCTCTCAAA
>NZ_VTEX01000006.1 GCF_008180865.1 Rossellomorea aquimaris | reverse complement strand
TAGCTAATGCGCCGCGGGTCCATCTGTAAGTGATAGCTAAAAGCCACCTTTCAACATTTCCTCATGCGAGGAAATGAGTTATCCGGTATTAGCCCCGGTTTCCCGGAGTTATCCCAGTCTTACAGGCAGGTTACCCACGTGTTACTCACCCGTCCGCCGCTGATTGATGGGAGCAAGCTCCCATCAATCCGCTCGACTTGCATGTATTAGGCACGCCGCCAGCGTTCGTCCTGAGCCAGGATCAAACTCTCCGATAAAAGTTTGAATAGCTCTTTAAAATAAATCTAGAATTAACGTTGACGTATTGTCTTGTTTTGTTCAGTTTTCAAGGTTCAATGTGCAAGTGCTTCTCTTGAAGCGACCCTTACTATGTTACACGATCATTCATTTGATGTCAACAACTTTTTCAAAATAGTTTCGATCAAACTCATCGTGTTTTGTTGTCCGTTTGTGGCAACAAATAATACTTTACCAGTCAACTTCGCAGAAGTCAACTTCTTTTTAAAACTTTCTCAAAAAAGAGAATGTCTTTCCATTAACCTTTATAAAGAAGAAAATGGCTCCGCAGGCAAGATTCGAACTTGCGACCGATCGGTTAACAGCCGATAGCTCTACCACTGAGCTACTGCGGAATAATGAAATGGTGGGCCTAAGTGGACTCGAACCACCGACCTCACGCTTATCAGGCGTGCGCTCTAACCAGCTGAGCTATAGGCCCATAAATAATTGGAGCGGGTGAAGGGAATCGAACCCTCATCATCAGCTTGGAAGGCTGAGGTTTTACCACTAAACTACACCCGCATGAAGAATTGGAGGCGGCAACCGGATTTGAACCGGTGATAAAGGTTTTGCAGACCTCTGCCTTACCACTTGGCTATGCCGCCGTTGGCTGGGCTAGCTGGATTCGAACCAACGCATGTCGCAGTCAAAGTGCGATGCCTTACCGCTTGGCTATAGCCCAATATAAAGGGCGACTGATGGGAATCGAACCCACGAATGCCTGAACCACAATCAGGTGCGTTAACCACTTCGCCACAATCGCCATGCTTAACAAATCTTTGGCAGGGGCAGTAGGAATCGAACCCACACCAAAGGTTTTGGAGACCTTCGTTCTACCGTTAAACTATGCCCCTATATAAAAAATGGTGGAGGGGGGCAGATTCGAACTGCCGAACCCGAAGGAGCGGATTTACAGTCCGCCGCGTTTAGCCACTTCGCTACCCCTCCAAATAAAAGAAATACTTAAAGGTTCTTAAGTATAAATGGTGGCTCAGGACGGAATCGAACCGCCGACACATGGATTTTCAGTCCATTGCTCTACCAACTGAGCTACTGAGCCATATTATATAGAAGATTAAATTATCAAATGATCAACTTCCCTATTACTAAGTAATTGAAAATGGCGGTCCGGACGGGACTCGAACCCGCGACCTCCTGCGTGACAGGCAGGCATTCTAACCAACTGAACTACCGGACCAAAGCTTTTTGCGTAAGCAAAATAGGTTTCATTATTTTGACGACAGTCAAAATAACTATCCATGCGTGACTCATATAGGATTATTGATAACCCTTTATGAAACCGAGTCAAAAATGGTATTGCGGGGACAGGATTTGAACCTGCGACCTTCGGGTTATGAGCCCGACGAGCTACCGAACTGCTCCACCCCGCGACGATATAAATATGATAAAGGTAAATATGGAGGAGGAAGGGGGATTCGAACCCCCGCGGGCTGTTACACCCCTGTCGGTTTTCAAGACCGATCCCTTCAGCCGGACTTGGGTATTCCTCCGTGTACAATGGACCCTGTAGGACTCGAACCTACGACCGGACGGTTATGAGCCGTCTGCTCTAACCAACTGAGCTAAGGGTCCTTATAATCGTGCGTCATGTATTTAGTAATAGCGGCGGAGGGGATCGAACCCCCGACCTCACGGGTATGAACCGTACGCTCTAGCCAGCTGAGCTACACCGCCACGAAACGTTTACTATTCAACCTGAACCTTGATCAAGCAAGATTCAATGAAGTTTTTTTACTCTCGTAAAAAAACTTGGTGGAGCCTAGCGGGATCGAACCGCTGACCTCCTGCGTGCAAAGCAGGCGCTCTCCCAGCTGAGCTAAGGCCCCAAATAAGGTGGTCGGGAAGACAGGATTCGAACCTGCGACCCCTTGGTCCCAAACCAAGTGCTCTACCAAGCTGAGCTACTTCCCGATCTATATGGCGCGCCCGAGAGGAGTCGAACCCCTAACCTTTTGATCCGTAGTCAAACGCTCTATCCAATTGAGCTACGGGCGCTAAATGATTTTTTAGTAAGAAACAAGTGGTGCCGAGGACCGGAATCGAACCGGTACGGTAGTCACCTACCGCAGGATTTTAAGTCCTGTGCGTCTGCCAGTTCCGCCACCCCGGCAAGTCTGGAGCGGAAGACGGGATTCGAACCCGCGACCCCCACCTTGGCAAGGTGGTGTTCTACCACTGAACTACTTCCGCGAAATAAATGGTGCGGGTGAAGGGACTTGAACCCCCACGCCTCGCGGCGCCAGATCCTAAGTCTGGTGCGTCTGCCAATTCCGCCACACCCGCATGGTGTTTTGCTGTCGCAAAAACGATAAAATACTTTGCGCAAACAAAAATCTATGGTGAGCCATGAAGGATTCGAACCTTCGACCCTCTGATTAAAAGTCAGATGCTCTACCAACTGAGCTAATGGCTCATCTTCACAATAAGAAACCAAATGGTGCCGGCAAGAGGACTTGAACCCCCAACCTACTGATTACAAGTCAGTTGCTCTACCAGTTGAGCTACACCGGCATGTTTAATTGATTTGCACACTACATAAGGAAAGATTTTTTGCTGACGCAAAAATCTTTGGTGGAGGATGACGGGATCGAACCGCCGACCCTCTGCTTGTAAGGCAGATGCTCTCCCAGCTGAGCTAATCCTCCATATTGGTGACCCATACGGGATTCGAACCCGTGTTACCGCCGTGAAAGGGCGGTGTCTTAACCGCTTGACCAATGGGCCGTATTGTCAAAACGTCCCGCTTAAGGACATGTATAAATATATCATCTGGTTTCGCAGAAGTCAACTTCTAATTAACAGAAAACGAAAACTTTTTTCTACATACTCAGCTTAACATTTTTGTAAGCCGAAAAAGAATATACCATACCTTTAAACAATATATCAATAGGAAAAATGACAAACTATTCAAGTTCAAACATAGCTTTAATTTATGGATACCCCTCTCCCCTCCATTGATAGATACGAGAATAGTAAATAAACCTGGGAATACATAGCTAAATATATAACGATTGGCAACGTAGCAATACTCATAATAGTAGAAATCAGCGTCGCACTTAAAACATTCTGTGGCTCTGTCTGGAACTGGATCGCATACATCGTAGTGTTCGCAGCTGTAGGTGTTGAAGCCATGTTGATCATGATTTACTTAGTCATGCATTCCAAAGGCATAGACAGAACCATTAGAGCTGTAATTAATGGGGGGCGATCAATTACTGATAAAGATATATTGAGCTTCCTCCAGTCAATGGCCTTAACCATTATATTGGCTAATTGAAGACAAGAGTTAGCATAATAAATGAGATTGCTGCATCCACTATGAAATCAATCGCTCTCATGAATGATTCGCTGATCGGCATATTAAGCAACTAGAATGCGATGGCCCCCATTGCACCATACACCATAGGCATTTTTTTCACTGTTTGTAGCGCTGCTTTTTCTCCGGTCTGTTGGTCACTCCCTTTTGCTGCATAGAATACTATCAACGTGCTCATCAATCATTGTTGGTTGACTATGAAAATAAAGGCGACTTCAATGCCTGCTGATCCGAAAGAGAAAAGAACGGAGAGCGGCGTCACATAGTTTCCCTTATTCATAAAAGCCGAGGATAAAGCAAGTCCGAATCGCTCCGGCTCTGTAAACCGGTAACCTTTCAATTAGGTGGTAACTAGTAAAATAATGATCGAACACAATCCAATCATTAGAGTCAAAAGTCCGTACTTACTTCGAATGACCCGTTCACAGAAATTTTGAATCACCAAAACAACACCAACACATAGATAGATGACCATTTTTGAAAGGTTCTTGGTATCAAGTGACAGTGTTCTTGTGACACATATCATGCCCTGAATACAAAGAAGATCGGAGGCTAAATGGTGATGAATGACATGTTTCAGGCCCACCGTTGATTTTAAAAAGACTGTTTCCGATAAGAAGGCAAACCTTCTTAAACACAAACAGTCCTTAGGTTCATTCATTAATAACTTGAATACCAAGATTCTTTATTCAGTCATTTCCTGGATTCATATTCAGGACCTTCTTTTCAAGAAGTTTATTTTGAGTCGTCCAGGATAAACCTCTTTCAACTCTAATTTAGAAGCAATTACAAATTAAGACACCTGCAAAAGGCGCATTCTAAAAATGGTTATTCAACTTCATCTCATGGTACATTATTTTTTCCTGCAGTTTCTTTTTGATTCGGCAATCTAAACATCCCTCAAGTAATACGAGATTGTAATGGATCCTCATAGAGTGCCATCTAACCTTTATTTGTGATAAGAATCGAATCACCTTCATCTTCTCCTTCATGTTCATAAGTCGCAGGAGTCCGTTTCGAAAACTGGCGAGCATCGTCCTTATGACATTAGCCCCTATAGTTTTGCGTCACCATTTTTCAATGGGTTTGCCTTTATCGTACGAATTATGAAAGATTGGTTTGTGATTACGAGCAAAACACTGTATAAAACGAAAGAACCATACAGAGACATAAGTCGTATTCACTACTTTTGAATAATACCATACTTTCTAAATAGACAAACCGTATATTCCTAAAAGAATGATACATAGACATCTTCACCATATTTCAATAAGAGTGACACAGAATCCCCTCTTCTCCCACCACCGTAACCAAAAAGACAAGCTGTGAATATAGTACTAGTAAAGGGGGAATTCATATGATTTATGTAGTATTACGGGATGCTGGTCATGGATTAGAGACTCCAGGCAAGAGGACTCCCTATATCAGCTCTCTGGGCAGGTCGATTAAGGAAAACGAGTTCAATGAGCCTGTGAGTGAATTTTTCGGGGATGAATTAAAGCGACATGGGATCATCGTCCATGATATTTCTCCAACGACCGCAGACATCCCGTTAACTGCCAGAACAAATGAAGCAAATCGATTATTAAATTTCTACATCAATAAATACGGTGCATCAAACGTGAAGATCGTGTTAGTGAGTTTTCATTTCAATGCATTTGATGGGTCATTCAGCGGGTCAAATCCAAGTGGGATTTCTATTCATATCCAGCCTGGAAGTAAGTATGCAAGGGAATTGGCCAACAGTGTAGGTAAATATTTAAGGCAAGGGACCAAACAAGTTTGGCGTGGAGTCATAGAGCAGGACCTTCATATAACCAGGGAATTCGAAGGGGTTGCCATTCTGACAGAGAATGGATTCATGGATCATCCTGAAGAAGCTAAACTGATGCTTGATAAAGATTACCAAAAAGAAGTAGCGAGAGAATCGGCTCAAGGTGTACTGGAATACTTTAAATTACCGTATTTGCCGGATACACCTAAACCGACTGAAAAACCGAAGGAGGACGATGATATGCTAGAGAAGGCAATTGTGATTGGTACATTCAATGATTATCCGGCAGCAGAATTATTGGCAAACAGGTTAAAATGCCCGATTTATCCCCGCAATGCAATAAGCGGAAAAGTGGCAAAAGAACTGATTGTCTGTGGGGGTAAAAAAGATGGGTTAATCGCTGATAATATTGTCGTTCTTTCAGGGACCGACCGTTATGATACGTATAGAAAAATCGAAGAGTATCTTAAACAGTTATAAGAGGGACGAAGGGACAGGCTCACTGTCCCCAGTCCTCCTTATCGAGTACGGTCAATCACACTTTTGGAGGTCCCTGTTACTCTTAATCGATTCCTTCCTCTTACTTCATCAATTTGTCTTAGTTTCTTTAATAGATTGTTCCAATTATGCCTGTATAGCTTCTGTAGCATGCTGATGTTTATCCACATTTACTTCCATATCAGTCTTTCTTATTTTAGATTTTCCTAAGAAATGATCATCGTTCTGCTTCACCATGAATAATACATATCTATTTACTGATTTTAGCGATGACACTACTATTCTTCTTCGTGTATTCATGAGCATTTGAATACGCATTTGTGTGGAAATTTCTACTTTTTCATTAAACAGTATCTATAATGTTGAAAAGCGTCTCTATTTCTATACTTATTCAATTAAACGGATAATGGAAATTAGTTAATAAAAAAAGCGAAGAAAAATAGAAGCTTTACTACTGAATTATCATATACGACATTAATCGTGAACAACCTTATTGAATCTGCACGAAAACTAAAAACCCAAGAGTGCAATAAAATCGACACTCTTGGGTTTTATTGTCTTGAAACATTCACTTTACATGAACTTGCTACGTTACTTACATAGATAACACTGTACCTGCATTGAAATAGCGTTTACTCAGAATTCAGACCAGGGGATCTAGTTCCACCAATTCAGAATCCAGGATAAGGGACCTCTCCCCCATTCCCACCACCAATTCAGAATCCGGGACAAGGGACCTGTACCCACGTCCCGCTTCTCCACCTTGATCACTACCGTGGTTAAAGGGTCCAAGGTCAATGTGTCTTTTGTAAGACTGAACCCAGACTTCTTGGAAACAGGCTTTGTTCCCGCTTCATCATTGTCTACTACAACCTTCCCTTTAGAGAAGTCATAGTCACCCACCGATAGGGTACGTGCTTCGCTATCCGCGTTGACAAATACATAGTACTCACCCGTACCATCCGTGGATACATTCTTGTAAGCAAGCATCAAGTCTCTATCGGTGATTTCAGGTAAATCAAGCAGGGATACATTCTGATCAACGAGCTCCTGCTCGCCTAAACGGAAAGCATCGGTTGATCTTCTCAGCTCAATCAACCCTTCTGTATACTCTCTTGTTGTTGTATTGACTTCATACTTCTTTTTATTCGTTGCTTTTTCCCAGTCAAACTTATTGATGGCGTCGGATGAATCGTATGAGTCGTGGATGAAGTAACCGAATGGGTTGCCCTCTTCGTCTTCCAACTCATGATATTTCTGTTCCGGTACGCCTTCCCCTAACCATTGCTTCGTTCGACCGTATTCCTGACCTGCGTGGATAAAGGCCGTTCCCTGCGATGTGAGAATCATGGAGTTACCAAGGCGGATACGTTTATGAATCTCCAGGTTGTTTTCCGGAATGGCCGGGTCCTTTTTGATCGATTGGGCAATGACATCGTATAACGGGAGGTTGTCATGTGCTGCGATGTATTGGACCATATCACCTGGGTCGTCGTCTGCCGTGTTGCCAGGCTGACCTTTGATGTTGTTAAAAATCGTGTTGATGTCGCGTGCGCCGCCTGTCAGGAATCGCGGCTCACCTTCAGAACCGAATCCGGATTTCAGTTCGTTACGGATTTCGTCGGAGAAGACTCCTACGTCGTCTGTTTTGTCCATCCAATCCTGGTCGGCACCCATTCCTTCTAATGAAGGATCTGATAAATGACCGGCGAATGTTCTCCAGCCTTCACCGATGAACAAGGCATCCGGGTTGATTTCAGCCGCTGTGTCATAGGCTTTTTGGATGGATGGGTAGGTTGCGTCACCCATCATATCGAATCGCATACCATCGATCTTGTATTCGTCGAACCAGTATTTCACTGAGTCGACCATCAGCTTTTCAGCCATCGTATGGTTGGTTGCCAGGTTGTTCCCGAAGCCTCCAAGGAAGTTCCCTTTGTCATCCTGGAACGCATAGTAGTTTGGCACGATATCGTTCAATGTGCTTGTTTTGGCCATATGCGTGTAGACGACGTCAAGCACGACACCCATACCCTTATCATGAATCGCGTCGATCAAACGTTTCGTTTCTTCAATTCGTAATTGTGGATCAGTGGCATCCTGTGAATACGCACCATCCGGGGAGAAGTAGCTGTGAGGATCGTAGCCCCAGTTGTATTCATTGCCACCTGCTGAATACTCAAGCTCACGTTCGCCCATATTCGTTTCATCCCCATAGTACCATGCCATGATCGGAAGCAGTTGAACGTGTGTCACACCCATTGATTTAATGTAATCAAGTTTTTTGATAAAGGCGTCATAGGTACCCCATCTTTCCTTCTTCAAATCTTTTTCAATCGAAGGGTCTGAGGTGAAGTCACGGACGTGAACCTCGTAAATGACGGCATCTTCACGTTTTTCATAACCATCAATGGAAGCATGGCTGAATTTCTTAGGATCGGTTCCTTTTAAATCGACGATCGCCGCTTTCCCGACGTTATCGCCGTCTGGTCCTGCTTCACCTTCTGTATTCACGGTAAAAGCAGCCATGGATTTGGCGTAAGGATCCAAGACTTTTTTCGTTACGCCGTCATTGGTTACTTCATATTGATAGTAGTAGCCTTTCAGATCTTTTACCTTTAAGTCTTTTGCTTTTACTTCCGTTGACCAAACTCCTTGTTCACCAAGGGTCAGTTCCACACTGCCGATTGGTTTCGCGGCATCTTTTTTATCAAAGAAGTTCGCGACGACCTTACTTGCTTTCGGTGCCCAAAGCTTTAAGGTAGCATCGCCTTTTTTGTAATTGGCACCGAGATCGTCCCCATCGTAAGCATATTTGTTATCGATCAGTCTCCACCCAGCCGCCGCTGAAACGGTTCTGCCAGAGTAAGTGATCGATAGTGGCAGTTTTTCCAGGTCGAAATCAGCTTTTACTTCCACTGTTTTGTCTCCTGTGATTTCAGCACTTTGAACCGTCACATCTGATCCAGCGCTGTCTTTGATGGCTAAACCGGACAATAGCGCTTCTTCTGTCAACCCATCTGTCATCGTGAAATTCAGACGGATCGTATCGTCTGAAATGACCTCAGAAGAAATCAGTCCCGTTGCCACATCCCCGTGTGGAGAAATGTAGACCGTATCGTCGCCCTGCTTCACCCATAAGTGATCATATTTATCTAACAGATTGAACGTTTTGTTGCCGCCATCCTTACCGGCATCGCCTTTCGACTCATCCAGCATAATGAAGCCGATTTCTTTTGCATTCTCGTTTAACGGGATGTCTACATAAGCACCATAACGGTCTTCACCCTCTAAATCAGCCGCACCTGTCGGCCAGTTATCTGATGGTGCTGCGACATCTCCCCAATTCCACACACCGAAGTTCTCATAATTCCCGTCTTCACGTTCATAATGAATACGTACCGTGTTCTCCGGCAGATCAACCGGCTCATACGTATACACCTTATCAGAACCTTGTTGGATCCAAATCTCATTTACCTCTGGAGAAGTGATGGTAAATCCTTTGTCCCCACCATCTTTACCCGCATCCCCTTTTGTAATATCCATTACAAGGAAGCCGATATTTTTCGCTCCTTCAGCCAGGGGAACATCAATGTAGGCGCCATAGCTGTCAGTCTTTTCAAACATGGTAGCACCGGTCGGCCAGTTTGCCGATGGTGAAGCCACATCATTCCAAAGCCATGCACCGTAGTTTTCGTAGTTTCCATCGGTACGGTTATAGTGGATGCGGATGTTGTTTTCCGGAACCGGCTCTACTTCAGGATCTTCTCCCCCTGAACCTGATCCTGCTTCAGCACCTGTAATCTTACCGCCTTCAACGGTCAACAACGCGGTACCGCCGTCTGCTATAGAAGGAAGAGTCAGGGTGATTTCATCCCCACCGTCAGCATTATACTCTTCTCCAGAATAAGTATCTGTTACGACAGCACCAGGAGAATCAACAGTCAACGTGATCTCTTTCGCTTCGTCCGCCACGTTCAAACCAACGTAGACAGAATCCTCTTTATAGTCACGGGAGAATACCAGGAACTGATCGCTATTCGAACCACCGACAGTCTTTCTCTCCCCTTTAGCGAACACATCGGAATGCGCCCCTCTAAAGTTTAAAATCTTCGTATAGTGCTCCAACACGTCATTATTTTCTACATCATCCCAGGCAAAATCATAGCGGTTATCGTACTGCGGATAATTGTTCGCTCCGCTTTGTCCAAGCTCTTCACCGTAATAAATGACCGGCTGTCCCTTCGACGTTGCCTGAAGGGAAGCAGCCACTTTCAGCTTGCCTTCATCTCCGCCTAACGAATACAAGAAGCCGTCTTCGTCATGACTTCCTAAAAATTGTCCAAGTGTTGCTGTGTTATCAATCTTTCCGTTTCGAGCCGTCAGTTTATCATTGGCTGCTTTCAGGTTGCCGCTAACAAATTCATGAGCGATACCTTTGAAGCCGAAGTCCAGAAGGGAGTCCATCATTCCGGTATCAAGATACCCTAATTGGTTATCAGAACTCGCTCCCCACGCTTCACCAATCATTTTGTGCTGAGGCATTTTTTCCGTAATCGCGTTTTTAAAAGCCATCCACGTCGCATCTTCCACATGCTTCACAGTGTCTACGCGGAAATAGTCAATCGTATTCCCTTTAGCCGTTGTCGCTTTTTCGATCCAATCCGTTTGCCAATCGATGATTTGCTGGCGGACTTCTGGATTTTCCGTGATGACGTCTGGTAATCCTGCTAGTTCACCAACCACTTCATCCGTACCGACATCAGCACCTTGACGAACGATGTCGCTGTACTTGTCTCTTTCTGCATCCGTCGGATAACCTGCAGGACGCTTATCCTCAGCAAGCTCTCCATCAATCTCTTTCAAGCCATATCCAGTATGATTCAAGACCACATCTACCATGATTTTAATGCCTCGATCATGTGCCTCATCAATTAACGTATGGAATTCCTCCATGGATCCAAAGTGAGGATTCAACTCACCGAAGTTACTGGCCCAGTAGCCATGATAACCGAAATAAGGCTGATCCGATTCCCCGTTCGTTTCAACGGAACGGACATCATATTGAATATTTTCAACGACCGGACTGATCCAGATCGTATTCACACCAAGATTATCAAGGTAATCGAGTTTCTCTGTGATTCCTTTAAAATCTCCCCCCTGGTACGTTCCTCTTTTGCTCTTATCATAATTCAGATTGTAAGGATCATCATTCGACGTATCCCCATTGAAGAATCGGTCTGTCAGCATAAAATAAATGATGGATTCATCCCAATCGAGATCCGAATCTCCGACCGACTGTCTTGCTTTGACTTCGATTCCAGTCGTTCCCTCATAATAGTTCCCGTAAGAATCCACTACGGTCAGAGGAATCGATTTCGTGCCTGCCGTTACATCATCATCGACTGCTACTGTCACTTCTTTTAATGAAGGATCGATTTCAAGTTTCTCTGATCCGCCTAATGAAGAAACATCCGCCGTGATTTTTTGGATCTTCACATCCTCTGTCAGTCCATCGACACCAACAGATAAGACAGCATTCTCATTATAGTCCACAGCCGTTGGTGACACTAAACCCGTAACTGTCAGATCCGCTTTTTGGAAATCAAGAAACGATTCCCCATCGACTGTATTGTAAGGGTCACTTACTTCTGTCGTTTCACCATCTTTCGTGACTAAGAAGGAGTACGGGTTTTTCCCATTAGGAATGTTGTCATATGCAAGTACGAACCGTTCATTCTCCGGTTCATACGTCATTTCACTCGTTTCCCCGTTGTACTTCAACTCTACTTTTTCAATTGAATCCATCGCATCATTTGCGAATAATTCTTTATCACGATAATAGAACGTCGCATTTCCCTGATCGATCACCGGGGCCGATCCATCCGGTACAATGCGGATTTCCTCGACACCGCTTGTTATGTATGCCTTGGTGATGGTGTCGTTTTGGTTCACTTTAATAAAACGATCGCCAAACTCCTTCTCCGCCGTATTCCAATCTTCCGTACTGCGAAGAACAAAGCCGAATTGCTCTGTTTCAGGTGCAACAGCAATGTTTGCTACCGCCACTCCATTTTCATAGGAGTCAAAGTTGATTTGATCATCCTGTACCCCTGTATTCCAGGCCCAAATGTTCCAGTCTCCGTACGTTTGGTCTTCTCGATCATACGTGAAACGTACCGTGCGATCACTGGACTCTGCTGATTCAATCGTGGCATTGCCGTCCGCCACTGCAGAAGCTGCCGGTGCAAATGGTGACCAAAGACTGATAAGCATCATCAAAGTCATAAAAATTGAGAATCGACGCTTTGTCCTATTTCCCATTCATGTTTTCCCCCTCTTAAATTGGATTAATAGAATAATAGAAGTGCTCTTGATGGTTGTGAAAACGTTTGCGCAAACAGTTAAAAAAATGTGAGATGATTCTAGGGGTAGTTATTTTGAACTAGTGCAAGCGCTTGCAATTATCTGTCTTTTCTATTTTACAATAAATTCATAAAAGGGGCTATATGACAAAAGGGGGATTTTATTCCTAGTTTTTATTATGGCTCTTATCGTAATCATAATGACTCGAATAGTGTAATGGCTCTTTTTGGGGCGACACTGTGCTCGACTTGGAGGTCCCGCGGCTATTCATTGGCTGCTATTGAACACAGAACGACTTTAGATTGTCATTTTTTAGCTGAGGTGGAAAGCTGATCGGATTAGAGGGGGTCCGGTTTGGCTATAAATCCTGATACGTAACCCTCTCCCCGAGAAATTGATCCGGATTGGACTATTTTCAATCCGGAAATGAAATATTCAATCCTGTTTGGAAATTATTAATCCAGATTTTGAATAATTGATCCTCTTTACGAATAATTGATCCTCCGTGTCGAATTTTCTTCAAGTAGAGGCTGCTCAGAAGCAGTGATCATTCAAGTCTAAGGTTCATATTAACGCTTTGCGAATAGATCCAAAAAAAAAATAGGAACAAGCGGATACCCTGTCCCTACAATGTCACACGATCCACTTGTTGACGCAGTTGGATCATATTGTCTTTCACTCGTTGTGAAATTTCACACAATGCTTGAATCGAATTTCCTTTATGTTGACTGAGCTGGTGGACGATGTCGTCAAAGAGCATTTCCATTTCTTCATGAATGGCCATGGCCGATACATTGTATATATGGATATTGGAGTAATTCGTTTTATCAAAAATCGCAGAGTCGATATAAGGTCTGAAGCTGTCAAGTAACGCTGGAAATCCGATCGT
This sequence comes from Rossellomorea aquimaris, assembly GCF_008180865.1. Classification (GTDB taxonomy): domain Bacteria; phylum Bacillota; class Bacilli; order Bacillales; family Bacillaceae_B; genus Rossellomorea; species Rossellomorea yichunensis. The sequence continues at coordinate 395,008 of NZ_VTEX01000006.1, read as the reverse complement.
CAATCTGGTTAATCCGTCCCGGAGTCCTTCTATGGTTGCAGCAAGTTCGTCTATCGGCTCCAGTGCGGAAGAAACGTATGACCGGATTTTGTCGTCGAAGTCCGAGAACATACTGATGAGCTTTCCGGGAACCGTTCCACTCAGGGCAACATTCATGGCTCCCTTGATTTGAGCCGAGATGACCTCCAATGTATTCTCGATGGCAAAAGCAAGACCCGTCAAACCGCCTAAAAGCGGAAACAGAAAGCGGTGGGAAACTCCCTTGAAAGCTTCAAAGGACCCGTCCAGGTAAATCTCTTTCACCTTCATACCGATGAGCATATGATTAGACGTTTCCAGCACGTACTCGTTTTTCTTCGGCATCACTACTTCATGTTGAACCGAAGACCCTCCTGAGATGCTTGCACTTAAAGAAGAATCACGGTCTCCAAAGTTTTTTGCAAGGTCCCCAACCTGACTCTGAAATTCTGCGATGTGACTATTCATTTTCACCCCATTGGCTTTGATAATCTCATAGTGTGACAGCATCTCGTTCACAAGTAGGTCCTCAAGTGTTTCCTTCCCTCCGCTAAACAGCTCCGGGATTTCTTTATGAAGGATGTTCTGCAGGAATCCTGTCAGACTGGTAATCTCCTGTTTGAATTCAAGCAGCTGATTCCGGGCCTGACCGAAAATGCTTTCGACACTGATGCTTCGGTTGAATAGATGTTCCACGAGTTCGACAGGTGGGGAATTCAACACACCGTTGAGAGATTTACTGGCGTTTTCAGCCATATTCAAGAGAGAAATAAGATGATCGATTTCCGAGGTGAGACGATGTCCCGTCGTCGTGATTCCTATGAATAAAGGATTACCGATCAAGTTTTCAAATGAATCCTCAAAAATCATCTGCAGGCGGCTCAACCGTTCCGAGTAACGGTCTCCTTCATGCTGGGCGATTTCCTGCGAATTGGTCAAGTAGTCCTGGGCATACCCCAACCTTGTGGTGACATCCCCCGCAAGGGCTTCAGCCAATAGGTTCAAATTGTCTCGATTGATTTCAATTCTATCCGAATGGCCGCCATAGAGGGGTTCTCCCGTCCAGATACTTGTCATGATGTGGGCATCGGCTTCGTCATGGATTTTGCCGTAACCAGGGTCTCCTGGTTGACCGATCTCATAGGCTCCTTTGTCGTTATAACCTGTATGATTGTTCGTCAGCGTACTGAAATTCTCACCGATTTGCGGGATTCCCGTAGAGATGTCGTATCTCCGTCCAGGGATACGGGAATCGAGATTCAGGGCTATCAGGGTTCCGGTTAAGACGTCGTAGTTGGTGAAGTAGTTGGTGATGTTGTCGTAGCTTTTGTTGGGATCAATTACACCTTTTGGAAATAATGCTGGATTTAGAGTAACGGATTTTATATCAGGTCGATTTCTTACAGCGTAGTTTGCAAGGGGGCCCCCTAGGGAGTTTCCGGTAACGGAGCTAACTCCCCCCTCATTCTTATATTCTTTTTGTATTCTATTTAAATATTCAGCGGAAGCTTCAAGTTGAGGCAAAGTTAGGTCACTTAGCAGTTGAACATCCGTTAATAAATCTTGCTTTCCATTCTCAGCAGCTGCGTCTGTACCTTCATATACTATTGTTATTTCTTTTGTGGACTCATTTCGGACTGTAAATGCGTCTAGTCCAGTGTCGTCGAGGAAATTTACATCTAATACCTTAAATGCCTTTCCATTAACTTTTATAATGTCAAATCTATTAATTTCTGAATAAGCATGTAATCCCGCTAATTCAACCAAGTCCCTATCAGTGGTTTCTCTATTAACATTAACTGGATTAACATTATTTACTGATGGCACCTTACTCAACTCTTTCTAATGTTTATTTTTTATAATATAATTGGGGTCGGCTCTATCAACAGTGGTTTCTTTATCCCCGCTACCCGTAACTTTATCAATTATATTGTCATGTAGTAGGAGATTATACGCGCCAAAAGGAAGCCCTTCCGCATCTTCAATAACTTTTGCAATATCCTCTAACTCTTCGTTAGTTGGATTCGAATCTTTTTTATCTTTAAAAAGCTGAATAGTAATATTTATTGACTCAGGGCTTAATTTCTTTAAATTTACCTCTTTTAAATCTTCTTTCGTAATATCAGGATTTTCTAAATAAATTTCAACGATCCTCTCTGATATTTCCATATCAAAAAATGACACAAAATAATACTCATTTCCAAATCCAAATGATTTAGTATTATTAATGGCCTGGATTTTTTCTCCAGTGAATGGATATTTTTCTGTAATTTCTTTCAATAATTTATCCAACTTGCTAAACTGATCTTCATATATCAATCCATAAACACCCGAAGTGATGGCATTTTCCACCTCTCCTTCTAATGAATAAACCTGGTCAGTCAGGATTTTATCCTCATTAGAATCTATGGGCACAACTGCAAAGGTATGGAAATGGGGCTTACCCACAGACTCCACAAACACGCTAGCTCCATCAACATTACCAACAATATTATGAATTTCAACATCAGTTTTATATTGTGTTAAGAAAAAATCTTTGACGGCTTTTTCCACTTCTTCCCGTTTTGCTTCAGCAATTTTGTCATTTTCTTGACCATTTTTCAGAGAAAACCCTTCTCCATTATATTCCTGGACGCTTACTAAACGATTGCTTTGATCTTCCACTTCATCCTGCGTACCCTTCTTCTCATCCACACCATTACCATTTGCATTATCCATATTCATACATCCTCCAAGTAATAATAAAAGTCCGATTCCACATATAATCCATTTATTTTTAGTATTCATGAATGTCTGATCCTCCTAATTGGATGGGTTCATTTAAAGAATTACCTTTATATTGTATAAAAGTCTGTAAAGTATTAACAGTTCAATCCGGTAATACTTAGAGCAATCAGGTAAAACAGGAAAAAAGTAGGGGAGCAGACTTCTTTTTTACGTTTCTTTTATACTATTGATTTAGCATATTGAACTTACGCCTAAAGACTCATACATTTGTATAATTACCCCAATTATTTAAATGATAACCTATAAGTACTGAAAATAAATCTCCTGAAATTTATAACTATAAGACCTGATCACTAGATCGGGAGTAGTTAGATACGGTCATACAGCTCACCACTTTAACATCACTTCTTTAAAATCGAATCCGGAAACGTTAACTGCAAAGAATTATCTTTGATTCCATCGTCTACTTTTTCATTAATTAAATTATCATTAATGATTACACTGTAATTTCCTTTAGGTATCGAACTCATTGACTTAATATCCTGTTGAACCTTATTGAATAATTTTTTATCAGGTTCTACATTTTCATTCTCCATATATAACTGAATCGTAATATTATAATCTTCTGCTACGAAATCAGCTTTTGAGAATAGGGATTTAAGTTCACTGACGGGTGTGCCGGGATCTTTCAGATAAGCCTCATACACAGGTTGGATAGCTTTGTCTTCCGGTGGAGTGGATAGATAATAATAGGGGGTCATATAACCTGCCCCTCCTACATTTTCGAGTGATTCTTTCCTTTTCCCTACAACTTCATTTTGGGACACTATCTTACTTAGATACTGATCCAGGTTATTAAATTCATCGTCAAATATAAGGTGATACAGGCCTCCTTGGATGGCGCTCTCAATATCACCGTCCAAAGACGTGACGTCATCCCCTACAACCTTTTTTTGACTCAAATCAATTGGCACTATAGCGGTTGTAAAAAAATGAACTGGCCCTGTCGACTCAACAAATACTGTCGCACCATCCACATTTCCGACTATGTTATGGACTTTGACATCTGTTTTATACTTTTCCATAAAGAAATCCTTAGCTGCTTTTTTTACTTCATCACTTTTTTCCTCTGCAATCTTATCTGCCTCTTCTCCATTTCTAAGGACATATCCGTCACCTTTATAATCTTGCACTCTCACCAAAGTATCTTTATATTCTCCGGTAGCCTCTTTTGAATCAACATGTTCTTCATTATCCATATTCATACATCCTCCAAGGAATAATGAAAGTCCGATTCCATATATAATCAATTTTTGTTTAGCATTCATATATGCCTGATCCCCCGATCTTCATAATTTCTATGTACTTGGATATACACTACCCTACTCCTTAATTATCTCATCAGGAGTCGTTTTTTCGAGAGAATTTTCTTTCACCGCTTCAAAGGACTGCTTGTGGACTGTATTGTCGTTGACGAAGATACTGTAAGTCCCGGTTGGGATATCACCCATGCTTTCGATATCGTTTACTATTCTATTAAATACCTTCTCATCCGGATCAGCATCTTGCTCTCTCATAAACAAATGAATGACCACCTCAAAATAAGTCGGATTAAACACTTGTTCATTATAAGCAGCCCTTAATTTTTCTATACTAACCTGGGGATCTTTCATATATAAATCATAAACTGGTTTTATCGCTTCATCATTTACAACAGATGAAGACAAGAAGTAATAGGGTGTCATATAGCCTGAACCTCCAACATTTTGAAGGGACTCAATCGTTCTCCCGGTAACAGGTTCTTCCTTTACAATTTTCTTTAAATAATCATCCAAACCAACAAATTCGTCATGAAAAACCTTCCTGTACAAGCCTTCTGTTATGGCGCTCTCCACTTGTCCTTCTTGAGAAAACACACTGTCTGACAAAATTTTTTCATTTGATTGATCAATTGGAACAACTGCATACGTGTAAAAATGAAGAGGATCAGTTGATTCCACAAATACTGTAGCTCCGTCCACATTGCCAACAATATTATGAACCTTTACATCTGTCTTATATTCTTTCAAGAAAAAATCTTTCACCGCTTTCTCTACTTCCTCTCGATTCTCTTCGGCAATCTTGTCTGTTTCATCCCCATTTTTAAGTATGTATCCTTCTCCATTGTACTCCTGGACACTTACAAATTGATTCTTCATCTGCTTTTCAGGATTTTCTTTTTCCTTAATCCCATTCATACATCCACCAAGGAACAATGAAAGTACTGTTCCGTATATGATCCTTTTATTTTTTATAATCATAAGTGCCTCATCCCCCTATGAATTTGGTGTTAATGCTATATCCCTCTCACCTTAATTGTTAACAATGTAGTTCCCATGCCCACGACTTAATGAATTATCCTTTTCCCCAGTAAAACTATCCCGATATACCTTGTTGTCATTAAGGAATAAGCTATAAGATCCTTTTGGTATGCCATCCATGGCATCTAAGTCATTTACCACGCGTTGAAAAATCTCTTCACTCGGAGGAGCGTCTTTCTCTTTCATAAATAAACGCACATTAATCAAATGGTCGTCTGGAGAAAACGAACTCTCTTCATATGCGTGTTTCAACCTTGGCCATTTCGTCTTCTTTTGCTCCCATACAACCACCTAACATGAGTGAAAAAACCAACGTACCACTCACCCCTATCCACTTACAATCCATCTTACTATTCCTCCTATTTGCTGCTTCTCTTGATCAGTTTTCATTCACGAAATAATGGAGATATCCTCTTTCCAACGTGTCGACACTACCCCTTTCATCCTGATCTCCCGCCCCCATTGTGAGCAGAATTAAAGTCCCTGTAATCCCAGTTAACACGATTTATCTGCATTCAACCAAGCCTGCTTCCCTCCTAATCTCTTACAATCCCATTTGGATACGCCCGTTCAAGAGAATTGTCTTTCACACCCTCAAACGATTCTTTATGTACCCGATTGTCATTGATGAACACACTGAAGGTCCCCGTTGGAATTCCGCTCATCCTCTCAATATCCTCCGTAATCTTATTAAATAATTCCTCGCTGGGTTCAGCGTTCTCCTCTTCCATAAACAACATGATGGAAACTCTCAGATTATCCGCGCTAAATTTTTCTTCATTGAAAGCTCCCCTAAATTGTTCTGCCGATGCTTGCGGGTTCCTCATGTACAACTCATATGCAGGCAGAATCGCTTCATCATCAGTGGTGGACGACCCGATGAAATAATAGGGGGTCATATAACCAGCCCCACCAAAGTTCCCTAGGGACTCACCCGTACGGCCAACAACCTCCTCTTCGGCAACAATCTTATCAAGATACTCATCAAGACGATCAAATTCTTCATCAAAGATCATCCTGTATAGTCCATCCGTAATCCCACTCTCCACCTGTCCTTCCTGTGAAAAAACGCGATTCGTACTCACTTTCTCTCCATCGAACGGAATCACCGCATACGTGTAAAAGTGGAGCGGTCCTTCCGATTCAACATACACTGTGGCTCCTTCCACATTCCCAACCAGATTATGAACTTTAACCTTTGTCTTATACTCCTCCAGAAAGAACTTCTTGACTTCCTTTTCAATCTTCTCTTTATTAGCTTCTGCGATCTTGTCGTTTTCCGATCCCTGATTCAGGAAGTAACCTTCTCCTATATAGTCCTGAGCCCGTTCATATTTGGTGTTCGGGTTCACCTTAGGAGCTTCTTCTTTTTCAACACAACCGCTTACTAGCAGAAGCACGGTAGCATATGTGATAATCGTTTTCTTTTTCAAGCTTCATCATTCCTTTACTTTTCCTCTTCCAAATTAATAGGGAATTTCAGGCGGATTTTTTTATAAACCATAATGATTATGGCACTCATACCTTGCTCCTAATAATAATTCCATTATATCTATAACTCTATCCAACCTTCATTACCGGACCATTTTTATTACATAATTGTTTAAATATCCCAATTCATCCGATGTAACCTGCGTATTTATTTATTTATTTTGATAGAAGAGAATGCTGAAGTAAATAATTAATATTCAAAATAACTAAACATTTCCAATTATTTTCCGTTATAATGGAAAATATGGTATTTTAATCGGTCGTTATCACTTTATATTGCTTACCGGAGGCTGTTATATGGTTTTTGATGGGATATTAATCGCAATAATCATTGGGTTCATTCGTGGAGGAAGCTTTAAGAAATTTGCAGATATCCGTTTTAAAATGGGATGGGTCTTCCCCGTATTGCTGCTGTTACAGCTTGTCATTTTTTATTTTCAGAATAAGGTGGAGTGGGTCGGACAGGTTAGCAATCTCTCATTTATGTTCATTTATGTCGTGGGGCTCACATTTTTATGGGTGAATCGCCATCATCCCCATTTCATCGCGATTTTCGTCGGGGTTCTATTGAACTTCATTGTCATGGCCATCAATGGCGGAAGGATGCCGGTCTCCATGGAGGCGGCTGCGGTGATCGATCCTCACTATCTGGAAGCAACGAAAAATGCGTTATATGCCAAGCATGCGCTTGTGACGGAATCTACGAAACTGGCTTTATTGGGAGATATCATTCCTTTGTCAGCCCCCTACCCCCGTGAGCAGGTAATCAGCATCGGGGATATCGTGATGAATATCGGGGTATTCCTATTCATCCAATCCGTGATGGTCCGCAAGAAGGACAAGCTCGTCGCATCCAAGACGACACTTTAAGGAGGTGAGATTATAATGAAAAATAGAACAAAAAATGCTATTATTAACCTAGTCATCATTGGTTCTGCTGTAGTTGCCCTTACTTCTGGTTGGAAGTTCTGGTAAAAAATACAGGGCTGATCACGGATCATCCGACCCGGGGTCAGCCCTAATATGTTAATGAGAGCGTGAATTCGTATGAAAGTAAAACTGAAATCAGAAAACGTGTATATTGCATTTATTTCCCTTCTTGGTGTTCTATTATTTTTGAACCACCTTAATCCCCAAGTGGAAGACTTATCAAACTGGGTGCTCATTTATACCCTTGTCGGAGCGATTTTGCTATTAAATCATTTTAATATAATCATTCCTCTTTCCGGCAATACCCTCTCCATGGATTCCTCTATTTACTTAGCAGGTCTTTTTTTGTTTGGGCTGAAGATCCCTTTGCTGGCACTCGGCGTCAGCAGTATCGTATTTCTCATGATCCGCTTCAAATTGGCGTGGTGGAAGCACCTCTTTAACTTTGCCAACTATTCTCTCATGCTGATCTGTACCTACTATACGTTCATTCTGACGGGTGGGACTGTCGGTGAAACGGACTTTCCGAATATCATGCCCTACGCCCTGGCCCTGTCCGTTTACTTCATCTTAAATGTCATGATTATGTGGATCTATTTCTATCTGGCACAAAAGCCATCCCTGAAGACCATCATCCGTACCGCTTTTCAAAAGCAGCTCATTCAGGAGGTCTTCACCAGCTACCTCTGTACGCTCGTCCTAGCGTTGGTCCTGACGATTCTAATCAGCCAGCAGCCGATATTCGGTATATTTCTATTCCTGACACTTGCAATCATGCTTTCTTTCGCCTTCAGAAACTTCTTTAATCTATATAAAGAGGAAGAAGCGAAAGCCAAGAGGGATTTCTTAACGGGCTTATATAATCATGGATACTTTAAACTTCGCCTCGATGAGATGCTTTCGGAGAATCGAAAGGAACCTTTCTGCGTTGCCCTGATCGACTTGGATGATTTCAAAAAATACAATGATGCCAACGGTCACATACAAGGAGATGCGCTCTTAAAATTCTTTGGCACGTTCATGCTTCATAAAACAAAAGACCTTCCCTTCATCGCTGCCCGTTATGGAGGAGAAGAATTCGGCCTCATCCTGCCTGGTGTATCGAAGCAGGATGCCTTCACCTTCCTCAATAAAATCAGGAAAGAAATCAATGATACCTATTTTACTGGAGTGGAGCATTCCCCCCAGGGCTGCATTTCATTCTCGGCAGGAATTGTGGAATATGAGAGTGGGACGTACAGTTCATCTGAACTTTTATCAAAAGCAGATAAAGCCCTTTATTTCGCAAAGTCTCAAGGGAAGAATGCGATCCAAATATATAAAGAGGATCATGTGTATCACCAGGACTGCCAGTTTGCGAAAGAAATCGATGCACTTGAACAGCAACTGCAGATCTTTCTGTCCAAGGATGTCTACACCTATCAGCATAGCAAGCGTGTCTTTTCCTATGCGACAGAAATGAGTGAACGGCTGAATCTAAGCAGCGAAGAACGGCGCACCCTGATCCTGGGGGCACTGATCCATGATATTGGGAAGCTTGAGATCCCACGGGATATCATCAACAAAAAAGGAAAACTTGACCCCCATGAGTGGGAGATGATGAAGAAGCACGTCATCTATGGAAAGGAAATCATTTCTTCTATTAAGAAGTATGACGAGCTCCTGCCGTTGATCGAATTACATCATGAACGCTATGACGGCAAAGGCTATCCATATGGATTACGGGAAACGAACATACCGAAGCTTGCCCGGATCCTCTGCGTCATCGATTCCTTCGATGCCATGACAACGGAAAGACCCTATCAGAAAACCAAAACCTTTACAGAAGGAATCGAGGAACTCCGCGCATGCTCCGGACACCAATTCGATCCAACCTACGTCGAACCATTTATTGAAATGATCGAGGAGAACTATGTGGGACAGGGGGACAGTCACCTTGTCCCAGCGAATCCTAACCAGGAACAAGGGTAAACTTTAACTGAACCCCGGTTCCACTTGAGGAGGTCTACCAGTGGATTACTCTGTTATTGGAAAGAAGATAAGGGAATTAAGGAAGGCGGTGGGTCTTACTCAAGGGGATCTGGCTGAAGGTATCTGTACCCAGGCCCTGATCAGCCGCATGGAAAAAGGGGATATCTATCCAAGCGCCACCGCCCTTTACCAAATATCGAACAGGCTGGGGGTGGATGTGAACTATTTCTTTGAGATTGGTACCACCCCGCGACTCGACTATCTTCGTGAAGTAGAAAGACAGCTAACCAAATTGAGGGTGGATCAACGATTTGAGGAAATGATGGATATCGTCAAAATGGAAGAGAAAAACCCACTTTTCTATAAAGACAATGAAAAGCTTCAGCTTCTTTATTGGCACAAGAGCATCTACTTATTCGAAATCAAAAAGGATTCGGGCGCTGCATTCTCCATGCTGCAGAAAGCCTATAAGCTGACATGCCATCAGAAAAAAGCCATGACGGAACGGGAGATGGAAATCCTGATTACGTTCGGAATATGGGAAACTCAGTTGGCCAACCATCAGAAAGCCCTTGAATATTACCAAAAGGTGGAGATGATGATCCACCCTGCTGAGCAATTGCATGATAAATCGATCAAGACACGTTTGCTTTATAATATAGCCCGGGTTCTCACACGAACCAAAAACTACGAGGAATCGACTGACTATTGCTTAAAGGCCATTCATTGGTGCATAGAGGAAGAACTGCTTTGGGGATTGGGAGAATCGTATTATCAAATCGGTTTTAACTATGAACTAACGGAAGATTACGAACAAGCGATCCCTTACATGGAAAAAGCCCTCCTCATGTTCGAGCTTCGAGAGAATAAACTCTACTCATCATTCCTTCAAGACAAATTGAAGAAATTGAATGGGGGTCAATAGGTACCCTTTTTAGAAGCGTATGTTTTGTAAAACAGTATTTTGAGTAAATAAGAGCGGGATGCCCAGTGTACCGAGCATCCCCTCCCCCCTCTGGCTCTGCCTCAAGAATGGCCAACTAAAGAACATTCGACACGGAGGATCAATTATTCCAAAAGAGGATTAATTAATGAAAAACAGGATCATTAAATTCTAAAGAGGATTAATAATCTGATATCCGGATTGAAAATAGTCCAATCCCGATCAATTCCTTCGCGAAGGGATTCCTTGTCAGGAATTTCACTCCTAATCGGCTCACCCAGACCCTTACAAGTGTCTGCTCAAGCAAAAAAAGACAATCTAAGGTCATTTTCCGTCCAAAAGCAGACAAAAGGACCTCTCTTCAACCACAACACTCAGCCCCCATATTCAACAACTGAAACCTCTAGGGCCTGTGAGACTCACCGGCCACACCACCCAAGGGGAAATCAATCCCTACTCTCTTCTATTGACTAGCAACGATGGTTACAAAAAGAAAAATGGGACAGGATGCCTGTCCCCGTCCCATCTCACACATATTCCACAGATTCCCGCTCACTCTTCACAGGTCCTTTCAAATTCACGGTTTCTTTCACAATATAAATCGGACGATTTTTGCTTTCGTCATAGATTCTCGCGATGTACTCCCCTACAATGCCCATACCTAACAGTTGAACTCCGCTAAAGAAGGTGATGGCCACCATGATCGAGGCCCAGCCTGTTTCCACCCCTTGTCCGAACAGCTTGACGGCAATCGCATACACAAGGACGAAAAAGGAAATCAATACCGACGCGAAACCGATGGTCATCACCAGCTTCAACGGCTTGGTCGAAAACGCAATGATCCCGTCCGAAGCAAATTTGATCATTTTCTTCAGTGGATATTTCGTTTCACCGGCAAACCGCTCGTCCCGTTCATATTCAATATAGGTCTGGTTAAACCCTACCCAGGAAAACATCCCCCTGACAAACCGGTTACGCTCCGTCATCGTCTTGAACACATCCGCTGCCTTTCGATCGATGATCCGGAAGTCTCCCGTATCCTTAGGGATGTCGATGTCCGACATATAGTTCAGGAACTTATAAAAATACTTGGCTGTCAAAAGCTTGAATTTCGTTTCCCCGGATCGCTTTTTCCGTTTCGCATAAACGATTTCATAGCCTTCTCTCCACTTTGCTATGAGTTCCGGAATGACCTCCGGCGGATCTTGAAGGTCCGCATCGATGATGACGATCGCATCCCCGGAAGCATAATCGATTCCCGCTGTCACTGCCGTCTGATGACCGAAGTTCCGGGCGAAATTCACAATCTTCGCCTGATTGTCCTTCAGTGCGATCTCATTCAAGATATCGAGGGTCCTATCCGTACTCCCGTCATTGACAAAAATAAATTCATACTGGATATGATGATCCACCATGACGTGCTTGATCCTGTTATAGCATTCCTGTGCCACTTCCTCTTCAAAATACATAGGAATGACAATTGAAATTAGTTCCCGCATGATATCCTCCACTTTTCTTATTAATGACTGCCCTTCGCTGCGAAGGTCCATCTCGCATTCAACAGATAGTTCAACACCATCCCCGAGCCAATGGCCACGATATTCGCCACAACCGGATGGAACCCGGCATATTGAACCAGCAGATACAGAATCACGGTATTAAAAGCCAGTGTAAAAACATTTACCGAAGCAAACTTCACAAATACATCCGCCTTCGCATCGCGAGCATCGAACACCCATTTTTTATTCCAATAATAGCTGTTCACTACACCCAACACATATCCCAGGACGTTCGCGAGCAGATAGTGTATGCCTATATAGATAAAGAGCGTGTAGCTCCCCAACGTGATCAATGTGTTGAAAACACCGACTGTCCCGAATTTCAGGAACCTTTTCATCCTATCGAACTCCTACTCTTTCATTCTCGGTTAAAGATACCAATAATTGAAGTTTATATCAATCCTGGCAGCTACTGTATTGAAAAACTTTACAAATTTTTAACAATAGAATGGAGAAAAGAAGTCCCAAATGCTGTGCGCTTTGATATAGTAGAAATTGTATTTTTAAAAAGGAGGCAAATCATGGGTTCCCGGATCTTTCATTTTTTACATAGATTCATCTTCTACATCTTCTTTGCAGTGATACTACTTTTAGTAGGATTGAACATTTACATGAGTAGAGGATATAGTACGTTAAGTGTAGAACCACCGGCGTATTTCAATCTCATTACCCTGGTGATCGCCGTCCTATTAGCCATATTGGTATTCCGCTTTCGCAGGCATCTTGTGGCATTCCTCGAAAAAATCCCTTGGATATACGCGGTCATCGGACTATTGGGTGTGAGCCTGGTTCTGCAATTGCTCACAATAAAAGAATTGAACGTCAACCCTACCTGGGACTTTGGAGCAATCGTCGATAGCGCGAAGCTTTTCGTTGAAAAAGGGGAAATCGGGGACTATTTCACGATCTATCCCAATAACATACTGCTCGTCTGTATCCTTGCCGTGATTGGTAAGCTGACAACACCTGCACTTCTGGTCTTCCAGCTCTTTAACGTCATGATCATCACGATAAGCCAGTTTCTCATCTTTAGAATTGCTTCAAAGGTGGCCGGGAAAGCTGTCGGGATGGCAAGTCTACTGGTCAGCGTCCTGTTCTTTCCTTATTTCTTTTATGCACCCGTCGTCTATACGGATACCATTTCATTGATCTTTCTGCTATTGCCGTTACAGATATTGATCAATAAGGACGGGAAATTAAGAGGGGATTTGCTTGCCATCATTACAGCATCCGTCATCTTTTCTTTCGGGATGCTGTTAAAAGGCTCCCTGATCATTTTCACGATTGCCTTTACGATCGTTCTTTTTCTCTATATGAAAAAGTGGAAAAAGCTTTATATGCTCATTCCCTTCATCATCCTGCTGATAGTCAAAACCTTATTCACCAATGGAGTTTATCAGCTCGGGATTCTTGATAAGGAAATCGTCGAAAAGAGAAGCATGCCCGTCACCCATTGGATGGTGATGGGACAAAATAAAGACCGCTTCGGGAAGTACGCACAGACGGATGTGGACTTCACGACCAACCTCTTAAAGGAGTATCCAAGGGAAGAAGTCACTGAGGCACACATGAAGGAATTAAAAAATCGCCTTACGGAAAAGGGACTGGCGGGAAATATCGCGTTCAACATTGAAAAGATCGGTCACACCTGGACAGACGGAACCTATTATTCGTTAAATAAACTAAGAAGATACCCTGTCCATCCTGAAAATTTCCAACGCTTGACGGATTATAAATCCGGACATGTCGTCCAAGGTTATGCGAGGGTACAGCATCTCTTATTGTTCTTTGGTTTACTGTTGGCATTGAGGTTCAAAGGAAATCATCCCTTCATCTCCTTCGCCACCTTGTCCATCATCGGGTTCTTTCTTTTCTTCATCCTGTGGGAAACCCGCTCCCGCTACCTCGTCAGCCTCACCCCGCTCATCATCATGCTGAGCTGTATGGGGTATCTGGGACGGAGGGATGGGTCCCTAGACCCAGATCCTCAATAGACTGACAAATATAGTGGAGCCAAGGGACCTGTCCCCCTGGTTCCACACAAAAAAAGGAGACAAGAGATGTTTCCTCTTGTCCCCAGTCTAAATCAGGTTATGAAATATTTTTCTCAATGGATTCTTCTTTTCGGGAGGAAAGATCAATCGCGGAGATTGCTTTCCAGATTGTGTAGCCTGAGTAAAATAGGAGTAGTATCCCCGGGATGATAAACATCAATGCCCCGTTTTTCGAATTCATGAAATTCATGAAGTATCCAATATAGGGAATCGTGAACCCTTTGTATTCCGCCACTACATTTTCAGATAATACAGGTTCAAGATCCGGAGCATCATTATTGTCCCCTTTTGTCTTATACATCACATGTTCCCCGCTCTTCACCACTTCCAAAACCCTGTGAGTAATCAAAATGTTCTCTTTCTCTTTAAAAGTAATGACATCGCCTTCTTTAAAACGGGTCATATCTCCTCCGGGTTTCACCGCAATGATCGAACCCGTCTGGATATCAGGTTCCATCGACCCTGATAACACTGTCTTTATTTGATAGCCCATGAACTGGGGTTCTCCACCCGCTGCCTTGGATGAAACGACAACGAATATCATCATAAACAATACCGCATACAGAACAACCGTGATACTCGTACTTAGTATTTTTTTTGCCAGCTTCATATTTTCTCAACCTTACCTTTCTTTTACTCTTGATTACTGGTTTTATCAGGTGATGCAGGAGGTGGTTCTACCTGCTCATCTTCCTTGGCGGGAGGCGCTTCTGAAGATTGGACACTGGCTTCTGTAGTTTCGGGTTGTTCCTCCTCCACTTCCGGTTCTGGCTCAGCAGGGACTGCAGGCTCTTCTGGTTCTTGCTTCTCCTCTTCCTGTGGCGGAGGTACTTCCTTAATGTCCTCTTTACTTCCATCAGTAGCAGGATCAGGCTCGGTTACTTTCGGTTCTTCTTTTTTATCCGGCTGCTCAGGCTTACTTTCATCTCCGCCCTTATCCGGGGCTTTTGGTTTTTCTTCTGTGCAATTTACAGTAATCGTTTCACTCCATAATTCATGTCTGGTGTCTTCTTTGTTTCCGTGGCCGGGACGTTGGAGGGCTTTGAATTTATAGTTTCCGGGTTTAGTGATAGTCGCTTTTATTAAAGCGGTTTTCCCTTCAGCTATTGGCTGTATTTCTCCTTGTGCCACTTTATTTCCCTTTTTAGGATTCCCTGTAGCAGCATAGTAGACTTCATATTCAGTCGTTCCCTCCATGCTGCTGCCCGTGTTCTTTATGGAAGTAGATATTTCTCCTGGTGGACACATTTTAATAATTTTATCTTTATTAGGGAACATTAAAGAGCTTTTATCCCACGTACTCCATGTACCAACAGTGATTACACCGGTTACCTGGTCTTGATCATTAAAGTAGGCGCCGGTACTGCCGTCTATGAATGAAGTCGTGATCGAGATTGCGAACCAGATGGCCATAAGTTGGCAGAGCAGCTTCCACTTTTTAATGGGCGTTTTATGTTTTCTTGTTCTTAGGTATCTTATGGAGATCACATCCTTTGGATATGTGATGAAATTCAGTTTTCTGCAGAAGATAAAAGAATTCCCCTTTTAAATTCTGCAGAAAATTAAATTCAAGAAAGGTGGGTGGACCCCCACCTTTCTCATTTATATTTTTGCTTACCGCTCTTGGCCAGCTCCTTGTTTTCCTTCAAACGTCCATTTTAATTGTAAAGAGTCACCTTGGAACTGATTCTGGTCACTGCCACTTTCAACAAATTCGTATTGAACTACAAGAGTATCTGAAGTACCAGCTGCAAGCTTTCCTCCCTTTTCTCCCAACCAAGGGTAAAAAATATTCTGCTTAATTGCATCTGGTGTCATATTTTTTAATTGGTCCAAGGTTGTTTGGAAAATGACTGAATTTCCTACTTTATCTGCATTCCACAAGAAATTCACGCGAATATGTTTACCAAAGTCTTCTGAATTGGGAGCCGCTCCAGCTTTGTTTGTAACTGTATAATCTGTTTTTAATAGCACTTCAGCAATATCGAGGTTTCCATCATTCTTTAGTTGGAACGACCTATTCATCCAATCACCTGGTTTAATTTTATCAACATTAATTATTGTAGTAGGAGCAGCATTAAGATCCAACGTACCAGCTGCAAAAGTAGCATTTGCCTCTGCACTATCACTAAAGTACGCATATGTACCTCCTCCAACCAATGCCAATCCTAGTGCAGCTGATGCAACGCCCAACCCTAATTTTTGCTTAATACCCATCTCTAAATTCCTCCTCGTTTTCACTCTTATTATTTGGTTCGTTTCAAAGTTCTTTTTGTTCTTTTTAACGAACCTTACACTTGAAGTATAAGACATATGTCACGGGTTGAAAAACTTCAAATCCGGCCGTTTATTCGTTAAAAAGAACAACAAACGTTAATTATCTCGAATTATCTCTTTTTATCTTACTTTTTATTATTAAGAACAATTACTTACATTATAATGAACGGATAGTGTCAGAGGGACAGCTCCCTTGGACCAATGCCCATGAGGGGCAAGGTCCGTCCCTCTATATAATCTCCACAATCCAATACCCATGCAAAAGGCACGTGAAGGTATAAGAAACGGCAGCCACTCCTGCGACACTCAATAATAGTCTTGAAGATTTTTTCTTTGTATTTAAATAGAAGAGAAGAATAAGCAATAAGATGGAAAGTTGGATCTTGGTGAGCAGAAATAGCCAAGGTTGTGTGAGATACAGATAATTCATGAGGGGGTTGCTTTCTGTTATATAGTTTGAATGTAAACCATACATTGTGAGGGCCGCGTCTAAGAGGTTAAGAATGACTATGTAAAAGAGTAGTGGTCTCATGGGCTTTTATTCTCCTTTTTAGAAATTTTCTGCACCATTCGTTCTTATTAAAGAACATCAACTTAATCATAATATATTTAACCTTTAAATAACAATG
Organism: Rossellomorea aquimaris; assembly: GCF_008180865.1. Classification (GTDB taxonomy): domain Bacteria; phylum Bacillota; class Bacilli; order Bacillales; family Bacillaceae_B; genus Rossellomorea; species Rossellomorea yichunensis. Next base: position 378,049 of record NZ_VTEX01000006.1, on the reverse strand, counting down.
AAAAGAACAATCAACCCTTCATTAAGAACAAATATTCTTGAAATCCCTATTACCTTTTAAATTCCCTATGTTTACAGAAACGGGATAAGGAGCCTGACCCTTCCTTCACATACCTATATTCTCTCCCCTCCTCATATATTAGAATAAGAGTATTGATTCAACTGAAAAAGGGGTGAACCGTATGAAAAAAATGATTTCACTGACGTATTTATTCGGGGTTGTGTTTCTTTTGGCCAGCGCACTTTATTTTTTCGCTTCCAACTGGCAGGTGTTTTCCCGATTGGAGAAAGTGACTTTGGCTGGATCTGTCATTATATTGTTTTATGGTGCTGCTTTTCTGTTGGACCGTGTATTGAAGGGTGCCCATTTCCTTTCAAACTGGTTGATGGTAAGCGGGGTGATCTCCTTCGGCTTATCCGTCGCTTTACTCGGTCAGCTGTACAATTCCCACGCCGACAGCTACTTATTATTTCTAATTTGGGCGATCCCGGCCTTCCTATTTAGCTTGTACACAAGGTACAGCGGTTTTTACGTATTAACCCATATCCTCATCCATTTAACTATTTACTTTTATCTGTTCCCTTCGTCTCCATTTGCCCACTGGACACTCAACCATACATGGATCGCGTTCGTAGTCGGAATTGTAAACACTCTCTTATTTCTGATCATAAAAAAAGGCTACATCCATTCAAAACCGCTGCTTTATCTGAGCCTGATCTCAGCCAATCTTCTCCTCATGGTCACTGCATTCGATAATGAGTATTCCGTTTTCTTCACCCTGTTTTATCTTTTAACACTAGCGCTTGGGGTGTATCGTTACTTTCAAAAAGAAACGTCCATCTTTATCATTCTTTCGATATTCGGAACGGGCTTTATCATCATCAAAATGTTCGAGTTGATGGCTCAGAATATGTCCAGCCTTTTCTTTGTCGGTCTTTTAGTAGCCGCTATTCTCTTATTAGCGGGAAGTGTATTCCTTGTTAACTATTTACGGAAGCATTCTTCTTCCCACCATTGGACAAAGGCGGTCTTCGTTGCAAGTGTCACGACCATTGCCTCTGTTTTCATCATTGCGTCTGTTTTCGGACTGCTCTCACTTCTCATGGTGGATGTCTCCATGGTCACTTTATTTGTATTCGCGACGGTATTCCTCGTCGTTCCAAGTACACTATCCAACTGGCCATCTCCTGTAAAGTATTCACTGATGATGACCGGTATCGTCATCGGGATGATCGCAAGTACGTTTGATGAATTTTCCTTTGTTATGTTCTTCGTTCTTGCCTATGTGTTTTATGTTGAGAAAAGGTTCGCCGCGAGGTTTGTATTCTACGTTCTGTTTCAATTGAACACAGCGATCTTCTTAGGGCAAACCTTGGACTTAGGCACTCATGCTCTCCTTGTCGTGATGGTGCTCATGAATGTTGCAGTATTCCTTCTTCTGAATAAAAAACATGTCATCCAGTATGGAGCGTTTCTCATTGGATTCTTTGCCTTTTTCTCGTTAACTGCCATCGATCTTTCATTGACGCTTCATATTGTCTATACCGCACTATTCTTTCTGACCGCTACGGGATGCGTCTATTTTTTCAAGAAACAGGATCGCACCTTATATTGGGTTTCATCCCTTGTGTTCTGGTTCATGCTTATCGTTCAACTCTATTACGATTTAGCCTGGAAGCTCGTTCATAAATCCCTGCTTTTTGCCGTGCTTTGCCTCCTCTTCTTCATAGTGGCGGTTTACCTGGACAGGAAGGTTGGGCATGACACAAGATCACACTCGTTGCTTGCAGGGAAAAGGATGGGTATCGTCCTCATCATCTGTCTTCAAGCAGTATGGATCGGGTATCAGGTCTATTCAAACGAAACCCTTTTACAAAACGGGGAAACGATTCTTTTAGAGCTTCAACCTGTCGATCCGAGATCTCTCCTCCAGGGTGACTATGTGGAATTGAATTACACAATTTCCGAGCTTCAAGAACCTTCCATCGAGGACAACGGCCCCATCACCATTGTGCTGAGGAAAAATACACAGGGAATCCACGAATATTCCGGTGTATATCGATTCAATGAAAACTGGAATACCCCTTACGAAAAGAAGCCGGGTGATGTCCTCTTAAATGGTAAGGTAACAAGCTATTGGGATAACACGGTCCAGGTCGTCTACGGAATCGAACATTTCTTCATCCCGGAAGGAACGGGCCTGGATGTGGAAGGAAAAGTGAAGTCTGCCGAGGTGATAGTGAGTGATAAGGGGGACGGGATATTGGAACGGTTGCTTGACTAGAGGAGTAGAAGCATAAGGACGGTTCTTATTCTCCCAAACACTCACCATTTTTGTGAAAAGCGTGGACAAAAAAAGAAGCAAGAGAACCGTCCCCTTGCTTCCCTTCTTCATAAACTCGAAGTTCTTAACTTTAAGAAGGGACCGAGGAGCCTATCTCCGTGGAAGCAGGGACAGAGCTACTGTCCCTGCTTCCCACCCCACACCATTTCCCCACCAACAAAGGTTGCTCGAACGTCCCACTTTTCATCAATCAACGCAATATTTGCCTTTTTCCCAATCTCTAAGCTGCCAACCTCGTGGTCAATATTGAGCAGCTTTGCCTGGTTTAGGCCAACCATGGGTAAAATCTCCTCAAGGGGTAGCTTCAATACTTCTTTCATATTTTTAAGGCATTCCAGTAAGTTGGTTGTACTTCCTGCCAAGGAGTTGGTGTCCACGGTCCTCGCGACTCGATCTTCGACTTTCACTTTCATTGTACCGAGGGTGTAATGGCCGTCAGGCAAGTCGGCTGCAGCCATGGAATCGCTGATTAAAAGGATTTTATCGCTTCCTTTTGTTTTATGTAATAGTTTGATGGCGCCTGGGTGGAGGTGATGAAGGTCGGCGATGCATTCACAAAGGCAGTCATCATTGGTCAGGACGGCCCCGACGCATCCCGGATCGCGGTGCTTGAATCCTCTCATTCCGTTGAAAGTATGCACTGCGATTCTTGCTCCGTGAGAGACAGCAAGATTCGTTGTTTCATAATCTGCGTTGGTATGCCCCATTGAAACCTGGATCCCCATACCCGTGAGATAATCGATGATCTCCATGGCATGTTCTTTTTCCGGGGCGATCGTCAGTACTTTTATAGTGTTATCCGAAGCATCGATCAACCCTTCTATCTCCTCCATTGATAGCTCTCGCATGTACTCTACGGGATGGGCGCCTTTATGTTCGGGTGTAATATAAGGACCTTCCACATAAGATCCAAGGATTTCGGCTCCAGTTGTTTGACCGATCGCTGTACTCACTGCTCCTACCGCCTTCCGGATGCTTTCCAGATTGTGAGTGAGTGTGGTGGGCAGGAATCCTGTTACTCCGTATTTCACCAGAGAGTTAGACATCTCTTGTAAAGAATGGACACTTCCATCCATGGTGTCATGTCCCGCTATGCCATGGATATGCAGGTCAATCATGCCAGGTATGGCGGAACAACCGGGGAATTCGATGATGTCACATGGAGGAGTTTTCTTAGTAATGCCTGAAATGCGCCAATCTTCCAAGAGCAGATACCCATTTTCAACGATTCCTTCCGGTGTATAAATGCGGCCGGCCTTCACGGCTTTCATTATCCTCATCCCCTTTTATTAAAATAAACAGAACAAGCAACACCATTATGGGTGCTGCTTCTTACACTGATTCTTTCATGTTCATCCGGTTTAAAGCCAAGTAACATGCTCCGTATAATCCTGCGTCATTTCCTAGAGAGGAAGCAATGACCGTATCCTCATTTCCATATACATCCATTACTTCTTTCCTTAATTGTATATTTATATCTTGAATAAAAGGACCCTCACCTTCCGTGATACCGCCCCCAATGATGATCTTTTCAGGGTTGAGAAGATGAATTACATTCGTTAATCCCATACTAATATAATGAATAAACCGTTCATATACGAGCAAAGCAACTGGATCTCCCTGCTTGACAAGCTCCATAATCGTTTCGCCGGAAACGTCCTCAACCGCCACTCCTTTTTGCTCCTTATAGTCTTGAACAAAAGCAGAAGTGGACGCATATCGTTCAAGGCAGCCTTTTCTGCCGCAGCTGCACGGCTTCCCACCTGCAACAATGACGGTATGACCCAGCTCACCCGCAAGTCCCGAAGAGCCATTGACGATCCTCCCATCCATCACGATGCTGCTGCCAATTCCAGTACCCAGTGTTAAGAAGACCGCGTTTCTCTTACCCTTGACAGCACCTTGCCACATCTCGCCAAGGCACGCACTTTTTACATCGTTTTCAACCGATACCGGTATTTGGGTCATGGAAAATAATATCTCTCCCAGCTTCATTCCACTATATCCTTTAATATTATTCGAGAATAATATCATTCCTTTCTCACGATCCACCAGACCGCAAGAAGAAATGCCAATGGCAGAGATATGAAAATCTTGCTGAAGCAATTTCACTTTGTTATTTAATACGTCAGGGATCTCATGGCTTGTGGGGGTTGCCATTTTACTTTTAACAAGAAGGTTACCCTTTGGATCAAAAACGCCATATTTAATAAACGTGCCTCCTATGTCAAAACAGACGATATGACTCATTTTCCATCCCCCCAATTCTTTCAACTACATCTATTTCCTTCACGAATCGTCGAATGTCCAACAGATTAACCTCACCCGTTTTTTCCATTATGGCGTTTGACATTCCACAAGCACAAGCCCATTTAAAGACTTCTTCAATCGGGAATCCATGGGAATACGCATAGGTAAACCCGGCGAGCATACTGTCCCCGGAACCAACGGGATTCACTGCTTTAACGTTAGGAACCTTTGCCCTCAGAACTCTTTTTTCACTAACTAAAATGGCCCCTTCTTCCCCCAGAGAAAGAAGCACATAATGTATTCCTTTATGACAAATTGCTTGGGCATGCCGTAACATATCATCGGTAGAGTCAAATGTTTTCCCTACCAACCTGGCAAATTCTTCTTTGTTCGGCTTGATCAAAAAAGGTTTTCCTGCGATCCCTTCGGCAAGTGCCGGTCCACTTGTATCCAATAACAAACGAACTCCTTTTTGATTGGCCTTCTTTGAGAGCTCACTGTAAAAGCCAGTAGGGACTCCTTCTGGCAAACTGCCGGAAACGACGACAAAATCTACGGTATCCAGAATCGAAGAGAAGGTTCGATCAAAAATTTCTAACTCATTGCTTGGAATAAAGGGACCCGTTTCCAGAATTTCGGTCTGACCTTCCTTTGATAGAATGGCCAGACACGTTCTAGTCTCTCCTTTAATGGGGACAAATGAAGTGTGTACCTTCAAATGAGATAATTCGCTTTCAATCCACTCCCCGCTCTTTCCACCCAGGAAACCGGTACAAGTAGCCTTCTGCCCCAATCGGGATAGAACCCTGGTGACGTTAAGACCTTTCCCACCTGCCGATTTTTCAATGGAAGAAACACGATTGACCCCGCCCATTTGAAACTGGGACAGTGTATATCTAACGTCTATCGCCGGATTTAAAGTGACCGTCGCAATCGTGGGACTAGCCACGATTAAAGCTGCCGCACAGCTTGATTTTGTCTGCTACAACCTTTTTCATCCCAGCGACGGCATCCGTGAAATAATAGCGGGGGTCATCGGCTTCCGGGTTTGCTTTCAGATAGCTGCGGAGCCCTTTCACAAATGCCATCTTCAGCTCCGTCGCCACATTCACTTTGCAAATTCCCCTCTCAATGGTCTTGCGGACAAGCTCATCGGGCAATCCCGATGCCCCGTGGAGAACAAGGGGGATATCGACTTCCTGCTGGATCGCCGACAACCGGTCGATATCGAGCTTAGGTTCACCTTTATAAAGTCCATGAGCCGTCCCGATCGCCACAGCCAGAGAATCAATGCCTGTTCTCGTTACAAACTCCTTTGCCTGTTTGGGGTTGGTATAGATTTGATCCCTTTCGTCCACTACCAAATCATCTTCCATTCCACTTAGACGACCAAGCTCGGCTTCAACCGTCACACCGAACGGGGCAGCATACTCTACAATTTCCCTGACAATCCGGATGTTCTCGTCGAAAGAATAATGGGAGGCATCGATCATGACAGATGGAACACCCATATGAATGAGGTTCTTGATATCATCCAGGTTTTCATGATGATCAAGGTGAAAGCAAACCGGGATATCATAGCTCTTCCTTGCCGCTTCCATCATCTTGATCAGGAACTCCTTCCCCATATATCGGACGGTACCGGGCGTAGCCGCGATCATGACGGGTGAACGGAGGTCCCGGGCGGTTTCCAGAACCGCTTTGAGCGTTTCGAGATTGTGAATATTAAAGGCAGGCACAGCGTAGCCTTTCGACTGAGCATCCACAAGAATCCTACTTCTTGAAACAATCATACCCTTCCTCCTCCATTCCGATAAGGATAAATCGTGACACCTTTTACGACCCGGTTGACGAGCCCCGAGGGAGATGGATTATCCGGGGAAAGTCCCAGATGCATGGATTTACAAAGGGCGAACTGCTGGGCGTACATGACATATGGAAACGCAAGGAATATATCCTCTTGAACCGTCTCCAAGCCGGTATTCAAGAACAGGTCACTGTAACGTTCAGCGACTTCATCATGATAAGAGGAGATTGCCACCACCTTCCCTCGCTTTTGTTCATGGTATAGCTCCTTCAATAAATCCAAATCATATTTTCTCGTGTACGGATGGCAGGATAAGAAAACGAAGACGATTGTCTCTTCATCTAAGATCGATTTCGGGCCGTGACGGAATCCCAGCGGTGAATCAAAGAATGCCGGAATCATACCTCCCGTTAATTCCAACAGTTTTAAAGATGACTCCCTTGCAAGCCCCTGGAAAACACCTGAGCCTAAATATACAACCTTCGAAAACGTGGAGGAAGCAAGCGCTTCTAACTCTGTCTTTCCGGTCTCGATAATTTTTTCACCTGCCGAACCTATTTCCTTCACAGTCTTCTCAAGAGTATGAATGTGCTCCGGCTGGAAAAGGAGCAGGACCGAAAGGAGCATGGTCGTAAAGCTGCTCGTCATCGCAAACCCTTGATCATTCGCTTCCTTCGGCATGTAGATGACCAGGTGATCCGGATTCCCCTTCTTCTTCTCAGCCAGTAAACCATCACGATTACACGTAATGGCGATACCGTAAAAATCATCAATGATTTGCTCCCCCAACTCAACCGCCCCAACGCTTTCAGGGCTGTTACCGGAACGGGCAAAAGAAATCATCAGGGTCGGAAAATCCTTGTTCAAATACTCATATGGATTGGAGACAATATCGGTCGTGGCGATGCTTTCTACCGTCCATTTCTTATTCTTGACCATTGCCTTTATGGACGTAAGAACGGTTTCCCCGACAAAAGCAGACGTTCCCGCTCCAGTCAAAATCACTCGAAGATGAGGATGTCTTTCCTCCAATTTCTTGAGAAATTTCATCAGTGTATCTCTATGTTCAAGCAGGATTTCAACGGTTTCTTTCCAAAGTCTTGGTTGTTGAGCTATTTCTCTTGTTGTATGGATGGCACCGGGATCATTTGGTTCCCATTTATTTGATTGTATAAGTTCCATACCCATTCCTCCAAAACTGTTAATGTCATCATTACCAGTTAAGCGAAATAGATACTCGAAAGCACCTACTTCAATTCAACTGTGTACGTAAATTTATCTCCCCTTGCGATGGAGATGGTATATTCAATGACGTCTTGATCTTCATACGTAATACGCTCCAGTCGGAGACACGGTGAGTTTTCTTCAATGGTCAGCATGGCGGCTGCCTGTCTTTCCGCGCTGACAGCATTGAAGCTTTCCAGTGCTCTAGTGATCGTCACATCGTATTGGGACCGAAAGATTTCATACATTGGCGTATATTCCAATTGTTCCTTCGTGAGATTGGTAAAACGCCCTACCGGAACATATGAGGTTTCATAAATCATCGGTTCTTCGTCAGCAAGTCTCAATCTCGTGATCTTGAATACTTCTTCTTCCACCGGCAGTTTCATAGATTTCGAAATCGTGCTGTCACAAGGTACTTTTTCAAATGAAACGACCTGTGTGGAAGGATGTTTCCCGATTTTCTTCATTTCTTCTGTGAAGCTGTAGAACTCAACAAGGCTCTGCTTATAGGTCTTCGGCGAAACATAGGATCCCTTGCCGTGAACCTTATAGATGTAGCCGCCCTTTTCAAGCTCCTGCATCGTTTGCCTTACCGTCGTTCGGCTCACTTTGTATGTTTCACACAGCTCCCGTTCAGAGGGTAACTGCTCCTGCTCCGCAAGTTCACCCTTCTCGATCTTTTCGAGAAGGATATCCATCAGCTGATAATATAATGGTAAGCGATTATCTTTTTCTATCATGTTAAACTCCTTTAGTGGTATCTTTGTCATAACCATTTGTATACTCATTATACATAAAATTGCGACAATTATCACTTGATGCCATGATAGAAGTTTTGATTAAGCATTTTCTTTTGCCTTTTCCAATTCTTCAATATATTTTTTTAATTCGATCGTCGCACCTGACAGTCTCGATTCCTCCGCTGCAAAGGCAATCAAATGACTTTGAGAAGAGAGTCTGGCAGATGTTAATGTTCCTTTATCCTTCGTGCGGACCCGGTTGATAAAATCCTGCATGATACTCGTATCAGCACCCATGTGACCGCCATCCACGGTTGGAGGATGGATCACTTCCTTTTTCCCGGTAAAATGCTTGATGATTAATTCGTTATCTGCGTCATGACCTGTAATTTCCCCTTTTGTTCCCATGATCTTGAAGTTTCGATACGTTTCCTTCGTAAAGGCAGTCATCGTGAACGACACCGTCACATCCCCGTCAAATAATAAATTGACGACTTGATGGTCCACCACATCATTGTCGCACCGGTATACGCAGCGGCCGTAAGGACCTTCCTGGATCGCCTTCAAGCGGCTTTCGATACTGGGACTTGCCGAAACAACATTCGCCGGCCACACATCCCGGTCATGAAGATACCACTTCGCAGCGGAATACGGACATTCTTTCTCCACCTTACAGCCATCCAGACAGCGGTGGGTCGATCCCTCAGGAGCGTTCTCCTCTTTAAAATAGGTGAGACTTCCATAGGACGAAACGCTCTTACATTCCGTTCCGATCAACCAGGCGAGCATATCCATATCATGACAGCTCTTCTGAAGAATCATCGGACTTGATTCCTTCGAATTGCGCCAATTTCCACGGACAAAGCTATGAGCCTGATGGAAATAACCGACATTCTCATTCCATTGAACCGAGACAATATCCCCGATCACCTTCCGATCAATCACTTCTTTAAGAGACTGATAGAACGGAGCATATCTCATCACATGGCATACACTGAGGAGCGTGTCATGCTTTTCGGCCGCTTCTGCGATGGCCAACGTTTCAATGGGGCTCGGTGACATCGGTTTCTCCAGTAGAATGCTATATCCCTTTTCCATGGCACGCATGACAGGTTTATAATGATCCCGGTCCGGGCTGCATATAAGCAGGGCTTCACCTACCCTTTCTTGATCCAACAGGTCCGGCCAGTCTTCAAATCTCATATTCTCAGGGATTCCATGTGCTTCTGCAAATTTCTCCCGCTTCTCTTTATCCGGTTCTGCTACCGCGATAAACTCGATTTCATGAGGATACTGGAGGGCATAGGACCCATACGCATAGAATCCCCTGCTCCCAGCCCCTATTAATGCTGCTTTCATTGTCATTCCTCCCTTAGTTGCCTACCAACTTATTTTCCACCGGTGATTGCAATTCCTTCTATAAATTGCTTCTGTAATATGATAAATAGAATCAACATCGGTAACACGGCCAAGAATGACCCTGCCATCAAGATCGGATAGTTGGTGCCATACTGCCCCTGTAAAGATGATAATCCCACTGCCAGTGTCATGGCTTCAGGTGAACTATTCACGATCATCGGCCACATCAGTTCATTCCAGGACCATAGAATCGTGAAGATCCCAAGGGCGATCAAACCCGGCTTGGCGAGTGGCAGCATGATGCGCCAATAGATTTGAAAATGATTGCATCCGTCAAGTCTGGCCGCCTCCTCAAGCTCCTTCGGTAACCCCATGAAGAATTGCCTTAAGAGAAATGTTCCGAAGGCACTAAATAACCCGGGAACCACAACGGCTTGCAGAGTATTTAGCCATCCCAGCTTCACCATGATCATGTATTGAGGAAGCAGGAATACCTGACCTGGTACCATCAATACGGACAAAGCCAGTACGAACAGGAGATTCCTTCCGGGAAACACGATCCGCGCAAAGGCATAGGCAGCCAGTGAGCAGAGAAATAACTGCCCCGCCGTCCGTAGTACCGTAATGATAAATGTGTTCATCATAAATTTAAAGAATGGCAGCAGAGTGAATACCTCTTGATAATTCTTCCACTGAAAGTCTTCCGGTATCATCACAGGCGGAACCTGAATGGACTCTGCATAGGTTTTCAGTGACGTCAGAATCATCCAGATAAAGGGAAACAACATGACAATCGAGCCCATGATCAGGATGAAATGGATGAGAAACGTCTTACTCCTTACAAACTGAATCGATTTCTGCATAGGTCATTCCCTCCTCAATCATAATGGACCCACTTCTTTTGCAGGGCCATCTGGATCACCGTGATGATGAGAATCACCACTAGTAATAACACCGCAATGGCTGCTGCATATCCTTTATCATTTAAAACAAAGGCATGCTGATAGAACAAATACACAATGGATTGAGTATTCTCCAGCGCCGTACTGCTTTTACTGATCATCATAAAGATCAGGTCGAAGAATTGAAATGCTCCGATCAACGACATGATCGACACGAAGAAAATGACCGGTGATAGAAGCGGCAAGGTAATTTTAAAGAACATCGTAACGGGACCTGCCCCATCCATTTCAGCTGCTTCATAATACGTTTTCGGGATCCCCTGCAGGCCCGATAAAAAAATGACCATGTTATACCCGATCCCGCTCCAAATCGCCACAGCAATAATCGAATACAACGCGATATTTGGATTCGTCAACCATTGTGGACCTTCTATCCCGATAAAGGACAGCAGGTAATTCAACAAGCCGAAATCCGAATTGTATAACCATTTCCACACCATGGCGATCGCTGCAGGCATGGTAATGACGGGCAGGAAGTACAGCGTCCGATAAATCGTCGTCCCCTTAATCTTTTGATTGAGCAAAACGGCGACAAGGATCGAAAGGAAAATACCCAACGGAACGGTAAATAGGATATAGATCCCTGTATTCTTGAATGATTGCAGAAGATTCACATCTGTAAGCATCCTTGTATAATTCTTCAGCCCGATCCATTCGTATGTCCCAAATGCCCCCCACTCGGTAAAGCTGAAGTAAAAGGTCTGAAGCATCGGCCATAAATAAAAAACAAAGAGACCTATCATCGTCGGAGCGATCATGATATAAGCCCATAAATAGTCAGAACGTTTCTTCGTACTCGCATATGAAAGCACGTGAAGCTTTCGTTTCGTTTCAACCTGGAGAGGAAGCGGTTCCATTTCATTTCTCCTCCTTTGTCAGGAAATGAAGAGAAGAAACACTCTTCCCTTCTTTCCTTTCCTACTCTTCCAGTTCTTTATTCGCTTTATCCGCAAGCTCCTTTACTACTTTCTCCACACTCTCTTCACCGGCCCAAGCCTTCTTGAGGATATCCGTTTCATGCTGCCAGATCGGCCCTGTGTTTTTCACACTTGGAAGCGGATTCGAATACTCAGCTCCGTCGATATACGCTTGAAGGTTCAACTCCGGAACAGAATTCATCCAGGCCTCCTGCGTACCGTTAAAGGCAGGTATGACCGTACCTGTTTCGGCAAACACTTCGGCTGCCTCTTTCGAACCAAGGAACTTCACAAACTCCCACGCAGCTTCTTTATGCTTGGTATTGGCTGCGATGACATTGGACAATCCATGAATCGAAACAGCCCTCTGCTTTCCTTTTGGCAGAACCGCTACGTCCAAATCAGGATTCTTCTTATATTCCGGTACCATCCAGGGACCATCGAACATCATGGCGATCTTTCCGGATGAGAACAGATCCGATGCTGCCGTTTCATTCATCTGTGCTTGAGTCGGAGACATTCCCTCTTCGATGAAACTAATATTGTATTTCAAAGCCTCGATCGCTTCAGGCTGATCAAACCCTACCGATTTTCCATCCTCTGAAATTACGTGTCCTCCGTTCTGCCAAATCAAATCGTAGTAACCACCTTGATTCCCCATCACTGCAGCAAAGCCCCATACTCCTTTATCCTTGTTCGTCAGTTTCTTCGCCGCTTCCTTTAACATATCCCAATCCCATGTATCATCAGGATAAGGGACACCGGCCTCGTCGAAAATTTTCTTGTTATACCACAGTCCCGTCGTATCATAATCCTTAGGTATTCCATATACCTCATCATTTACCGTATACAGATCAATAAGCGACTCAGGATAATTATCCAGGCTGTAATCATCTTTCTCGGCAAGGTCGCTCAGTGGCAGAAGCACCTTCCCTTCCGCATATTGAACAATATGAGGACCATTCATCCATAACACATCAGGCAATGCTCCTCCTGTTGCGGCAGTTTCGAGCTTCTGAAAATACTGCCCGTATGGGATCAGCTCCGTCTTCACCTTAATGTCCGGATGTTCTTCATTAAACTGTTTAATGATCTCTTCAATCGCAGGTACTTGCTTCTTATCCCAGAACCCATAACTGATCTCGACCTTTCCGTCCTTCGATTCCCCTGAAGAAGTGTCACTGCAACCTGCCAGCAACCCAAACACCCCAAGCACTAACGATAGTAAAACCATAAGACCCTTTCTCACCATGTTTCCCCCTCTTTCTTCAAGTGATATTCCTATACAGCTACCTGCCTTAATAATTGTCATGATGTTATTACCAGTTGAAGTATAAGGCGTTGTATGACCTGGTAAGAAACCGAGGATGTCCCGTCTTAGTAATGATGTCATTACCAGTTAAACAAAGTATATCACCTTCATTCAAGAAGATGAACGTTTTTATTTAAATTTTCTAAAAATTATATCGACAGGATTCTACAAAACTCCTTTTTCATTAATATCCCAATTACACCAACAATATTTTCATCAAGTAACGACGAAAGACCTTTCAAAGAGTTTCATTGGCCCCCTTTATATGATTCAATCATCTAGAAGCTGTTTCTTAACCCATCGAAAACATAACCCGTATGTACGTTAAATAATAAAAGACCCTATCATTCTACTATTCATAGCCTCGCTTACTTATCTATTGAACCGCGAAGGAGGTCAGAAATTGCTCAGTACAATCATACATTCCGTTGGAAACTTTCTTTTCATTTATCCTTTGTTCATGAGCCTTGTTTGGATCATTTCGGGTCTACTCTTCTATATTAGACGTGAAAGAAAACCGATGGACATACAAGACAACTTGGAGGAGCTTCCTTTCGTCTCCATTCTTTTGCCTTGTTACAATGAAGAAGCTCACATTGAGAAGACGGTTAAGGAATTAAATAACATCAACTATAAACATTATGAAATAATCGTGATCAACGATGGCAGCACTGATGGAACACAAGACATTTTATCCGTGTTGACCCGCTCGATTGATCGGCTAAAAGTAATCAACATTATAGAAAACAAAGGAAAAGCAAATGCCTTATATTATGGAACCATCGCCTCGAAAGGTGAAATTGTAGTGACGATGGATAGTGATGCCATGTTGGATAGAAATGCGTTACTCTATATGATCCCTCATTTCACAACTCCCAGAAATAGTGAACGTGTAGGGGCAGTTACCGGGAATCCTCGTGTTCGTAACAGGCAATCCTTATTGGGAAAAATCCAGGTGGTGGAATACTCTTCCATTATAGGCTTAATTAAACGATCTCAAAGAATTTTAGGCAAGATGATGACCGTTTCAGGAGTTTTCGTTGCCTTTCGGAAAAAAGCCCTTCTTGACGTCAACTTTTGGGACAAGGATTTAATCACGGATGATATCGGAATCACCTGGAAACTTCAGGAACGGTTCTGGGATGTACGGTACGAACCAAGAGCATTGTGCTGGATGCTGGTCCCGGAAACGCTAAAAGGTTTATTAAATCAGAGGATCAGATGGGCGCAAGGGGGAATGGAAGTGCTCATAAGGCATAGATCCATCTTTAAGGATTTCAGACAAAGAAGATTATATCCCGTTTATATCGAACAGACTCTCAGCATCCTATGGTCAATATCTTGGATGTTCTATCTCATTTATCTAGTATTCTTTGGATTTTCTCCTTCTATGCTGTTCTACGGTGCCTATATTGCCTTCATCTCATTAATTCAATTAATGGTCGCTTTATTCATTGATAGACATTACGAAGAAAAACTCCTCCAATACGTATGGTGGGCAGGATGGTATCCAATGGTTTACTGGATGGTCAGTATATTCGCACTGGTTCCAGCCATCCCGAAAGCCTTTAGAATACTCACATCAAAGAAATCGGAATATGCCATTTGGGAAAGTCCGGATAGAGGGAAACAGACATGATGATCGAAAGAAAACAGAAGAATAAGCGAGTGATTGCCCATCTCATCAGTGGATTGATATGGTTAATCATCATAGTATTAAACGGATTCCTTTTCACTCCAGCCTTTGACTTTATCACATCATTCAGTCACATTGCCTTTTTACAATTTGCCCTCCCTTTGACTGTCATGTTTATCATTTTCATCGCGATCCTATCATTTGGGTGGAGCTTCTATAATAAAAAACGTTTTGGCAAGCTAAACAGGCGTAGAATGCCTGATGAAGTAACACTGGAAGACCTCGAAGAAGCAATCCCCGAAAGGAATGGAACCCTTACGGAACTTCAATCGCAGAAATGGACGAATATTGGGTGAATTGGGGGCGGGGGACAGGACCTTCATCAGTTAAAATAAGAGAATGGATTGGTACGTGGAGGTGAGGAGATGGACTATTCAGTTATTGGAAAGAAGATAAAAGAGTTGAGGAAAGTGGTAGGGTTAACGCAGGGGGATTTGGCTGAAGACATTTGCACGCAGGCTCTCATCAGCCGGATGGAGAAGGGAGATATCTACCCTAGTGCAACAGCGTTATATCAAATTTCCTTAAAGCTTGGAGTGGATGTAAACTACTTCTTTGAAGTCGGGACCACTCCTCGCATCGATTATTTTCGAGAGGTAGAAAGACAATTGAGGGGTTTTCGATTGAAACGAAGATTTACTGAAATGATGGAAATGGTCAGGACAGAATTAAAAAATCCATTTTTCAATAAAGATAACGATAAGCTTCAACTCCTTTACTGGCATAAAGCCATCTATCTATTTGAAATCGAGAAAGATGCAGAGTCTGCTTTCTCCTTATTGGAACAAGCATATCAGCTGACGGCCCATCAAAAAAAAGCTGCTACAGAAAGAGAGATGGAAATCCTGATGACCATCGGGACGTGGGAAACCCTATTACACCGTCACGAAGAGTCGCTCCGCTTTTATCAAAAAGTAGAAGCGATCATGAGTCACACACAGCAACTCATGGATAAATCGATTAAGACCCGATTATTTTATAACATCGCCCGGGTCCTGACACAGCTGGGTCGCTATGAAGAGTCCATTGAGTATTGCCTGAAGGCGATCAAGTGGTGCCTGGATGAAGAGCATCTTTGGGGGCTCGGGGAGCTGCATTATCATGTGGGATACAATCACGAAATGGACGGGGACTATGAGAAGGCACTGCCCTATGTCGAGAAGGCGATCCAAATGTTCCAATTGAGGAATGATGACACCCATAGCGCATTCCTGGAGCGGAGGAAACAAGAAATTGTGAGCAAAATTAAAGGCGGGGATTGAACGGGAAGCAGCCATCATGACAACGTCGCCCCTTCCTTCTCAAGCCCTCCATATGTGGTGTCTGTATGATTAACTAAACACTTGTTTACCCTCTTAGCCCCCATGATGTCAACGTTCACATCGTATAATCAAACGTTTGTTTAAATAGATTCTCAAGTGGATGACCGCTCTTCCCCATTCTCCACTACACGTATCAATCCATACTTCTTCTATCGCTTAATGAACCGATTGATCCAATCAGGAGAATATGTATCCCTTTTTCTTCCCGCTTGAATACTTTCGAATCCACTAAATCATTTTCCTTCACTCTCCATTTCAAGAATCCGATTCAGGAGGGCACCATATCAGAAATTTTCTCAATAAATCGCTGTACTGGAAAAGGCATTTTTTCTGTTACACTATAAAAAATACAACCATTCATTCAGGAGGTGGCACCGTGGATTACTCAGTCATCGGAAAGAAGATAAAGGAAATGAGAAAGGCTGCCGGACTTACACAAGGAGAGATCGCTGAAGGAATCTGTACCCAAGCACTTATCAGCCGGATCGAAAAAGGAGACATCTACCCGAGTGCCACAGCATTGTACCAAATTTCTGTTAAGCTTGGGGTCGACGTAAACTATTTCTTTGAGATCGGAACCACCCCGCGGCTGGATTATAGCAAAGAAGTAGAAAGACAGTTACGATTTCTACGGATCAACCGACAATACGAGGAAATGATGGAGCTGATCAAAACAGAGGAAAAGAATCCTCTTTTCTATAGGGATAATGAAAAACTTCAGCTTCTTTACTGGCACAAAGGAATATATCAATATGAAGTAAGAAAGGATTCAACTGCCTCGTTTTCACTATTACATCAAGCTTATCAGATGACCGCCAACGTCAAAAAAGCGATGTCTGAAAGGGAAATGCAGATCCTTTCAAGCATCGGCAACATTCACTTTTCAATACAGCAATTTGAAGAAGCTCTCGATTATTTCAAGCAAGTCGAAACGGCTATACATACAACAGAGGTGTTACAGGATAAATCCATTAAAGCCCGATTATTTTACAGCATAGCCAGAGTGCTCACACGTAAAGGGGAACTGGAGGATTCAACGGCCTACTGCCTCAACGCCATCAAATGGTGTTTCCAGGAAGAGCTCCTATGGGGATTAGGAGAATTGCATTATCAGGTAGGCTACAATTATGAGCAGGCGGGTGATATTGAAAAAGCTCTTCCTTATTTCAAGCATTCTTTGCATATGTTCGAGCTTCGGAATGATGAGACATACGTAACGTTTCTCTTATCTAAAATTGAGGAGATGTCGAATTGATGGAAGTTGGGATAAGGGGTGTTAGTAAATGTTCCACTATTCTTCCTCTACCAATAAGCCGATGGCGAAAGCAACCTGTGTAAAAAACCACCCCTAAGACAATTCCAGCTAAGGGAATCTTCAAATAGAATATAAGTGATAGAGCAACAGACCATAATCACCATGCAGACCTGCATGAATTTACTTTTTATCTTTCTCACTCTTTCAGAATTTATTGTAAACTACAATTCAATTTCAAGAGATCTGGTCACGTCTCACGGATGAAGAAAAGGAACGACTAGCACCTGTGAATTTCCGTTCTCCGCTCCCTGTTTTCTGCAAACTTCGCCATCGCATAGCCATTTATGCTTCAAAGCCCTCATCATGGTCTTCTACCGTTTCCTTTTTCAGGTTTTCCTCCGTAAACCAAACCGGAAGCTTCTCCGCGAGGACCTGTTTTTTACCCCGTCCTTTTCTCTTACCATGATTTCGCCTTCCCGTATATGCGCTTCCTGATAGGCATATGGGAAGGTTAACGTTCTTTTTCGTAAGGGGTCACTTCAATTTTCGTAACCTCCCAACGGAGACCTTGTTTCTTTAAATAGAAGTCAGCATGGCCTTCATAAATGGCTTCTATTCCGGTTTTCTTATTGTTTTGAATGATTTCAAACGTTACTTTTACAATGTCTGGCCTACCAGGGTAATCACTAATAATGAAGTGCGGCTTCTCCAGATTTTGCTCTTGTGGATACTCAAAAAAGGTATAAAGTTTCTTTTGCTCTATTTTTGAGATCCCTTCGACTTTCCTCTCTCCCTGGATATCTTCCACTATATTCATTACTACTTTTTTGGGCGTTTGATTTACTGCATGATAAACAAAATAGAGAATGGTTCCTCCCACTAGAATGATAGTTAGAACCAGCAAAGACCTTTTGTTCAAAGTCAATAGTGACAATCCTTTCTTGTGAGGGAGTAATAAGGGGCAGGTTCCATGGCCCAAAAATCAGGGTCCACCCTTCGCCTCTTGTGATTTTGGATTATTTTTACAATATTTCTAGTATACTATGGATTTGGGATTAATCATAATCTTACTAGCAAACAGAGTTTAGTTCCTCAAACGGATTCTAAGAACTTGCTTCTGCGAACGTACTCGCGGCCCTCATACAATTTATCGGGATCACAAGGAGAGCTTGCTGTTTCTTATACCTAAGATTTCGGAGCGATTGCAGATGGGATGAAATAAACAAAGGCAAGATAAAAAGGAAGCACAGGATATCCCTGTCCTTCCTTTTTATGTTATTTAATTTGTATCAAATTCGTATCCAATTCCTTCACAACGTTTTCGGTGATTGCTCCCGGTCCACCCCATACCATGTAATGAGAATAATCCATCAAGAGGGATTTGGTCGGACTTGGTATAGAGGTATAGCTGACCAACAAAATAGGCGAGTTATTTTTTGCTGCCAGGACAGATCCTGCAAGGGCATCAGGGAAGTTCTTTCCTGTCGCAACATATCCCGTGTTTTTCCCCAGTGCCAGGTTTTCAACAATCAACTTAGCTGTTTCATAGCGATTTATTCCACCGTAGCGAACCGGGCTTGGGAGTTCATTTTCTATGGACTCACTGACTGCACCTGCCGCACCTACAATGATGGTATTTGCCTTCCCTGCAAGTGCTTTTTTCGTCGCATCCGGTAACGAAGCTTTTTCAGTCAATAGAATCGGGATGCTATTCTTTGAAGCGTATGGTGCTACAGCCAGGGCATCAGGGAAGTTTTTACCGTTTGCGATCACAGCTTTTGTGGAGGGTATTTCTTTCGCCACATACGCAGCTGTCTCGTAACGGTTATCCCCACCGATTCGTTTCACAGCAATATCCATGTACTCCAATTCTTCCACCACATGATTGGAAACGGCTCCCTCACCACCAAGGATGATCACGTTCTTCGCTTTAAGGCGCTGAACCTCCCTCCAGGTGGCAATCGGAAGTTTTTCCTTATCCGTCAATAGAATCGGGGCATTGTGATAATAAGCCAGAGGACCACCTGCAAGGGCATCGGGGAAGTCATTCCCTGAGACCAATACAACCGTGTCAGAGGTTTTGAAGCCCTGCTTGGAAATCTCCACTGCTGTGTCGTAGCGCTTCGCTCCCTGTATCCTGTCTGTTAACTCCTGTACTTTAAACGCATATGGCATGTTCGGGGTACCCCAATTGTTTTCCAATCTCACATAGTACGTTCCAGCAGGAAGCTCCAACCGTTCTACATCAGGACCATACTCGGCAAAATGGACGTCAGTGTCCAGATTGACATATTCCTTCCCATTTTCATCCACAAGGAGGGCATTCCATGATCCTTCATTATCTCTTTCTATACTGAAAGCAATCCTCTCGGTACGATCTAAGGTAAATGTAAAATAATCTTTGTCATCATATGTTTGTATGTGACCTTTGTAGGTTTTGTTCAATTGCATGGAAGATGCTGCTTCCATTTTGTCATTGAATTCTTTTTCAAAATAATCGTTTTGGGTTTGCTGGACCATGAACGTATATGGGACCCCCGGGGATTTATGATAGTCTGTGCTCACCTTGATAAAATATTCCCCCGCAGGCAAGCCGATATTCACCTCTTCAGCACCCGTGACCCCTGAATGAAATCTAGTACTGAAATGTGTATAAGGGTCACCATTTTCATCGGTGATTTCCACACCCCACGTAGCGCCTTCCACTCGATTAAATTGAATAACCGTATTTCCAGTCTTATCGAGGGTAAAACGGTAAAAGTCTACATCTTCAGTCGATTCCAGTGTTCCTTCATACTCATGGTCAAGATTGATTGGTTCCGCATTCTCCAAAGTATCTCCCTGTACAGAAGCAGCTTTCACCGTTCCCCCTGTACATACAGATAATAACAACATCGTAATCATACTTAGACTGCTTAGAATTTTCCCCACATTTTTCCTCCTTAGTATTTGGGTTATTTTTACAACAAGTCTATTATACTATGTATTTGGGTTAATATTACATTTTAATTACAAACATAACTTTTGACCCATTCTTAGGGTGGCCAGAGGGCAGGATCCCCACGAAATTCACAAGGGACTCATGGCTGCAGAACCAAATGAAAAACGAGGGGATGAGTCCCCCTCGTTTTTACTTAAAATGCTAGTTTTAGAGCACAGGCTCCTTAAAGACTCTTCGGTTACTGAGAGAGATAACATCTAAGTTATAAAGTAATCCAGTTTATTTGACTACCTAAAGAAAATTCGACAAGTAGGATCAATTATTTAAAAAGAGGATTAATAAATCGAATACAGGATCAATTATCTTAAAACAGGTTTGAAAATAGTCCGATCAGGATTAATTCCTAAGCAGAGACACCCTCACCATCATTTCCGGCCGCTATATGTACCCATGGAACTCTCAAAATCCCACCTCAGCTAAAAATACGCAAACTTTTCCTTGGTTTTCAAACAAAACAGACAGAATGGGATCCTTTGAACATCGATTCAATCTCAATCCAGCCCATTTGTTTACTGTGGGTGCCTGTCCCCCGTCCCATCCCAAAAATCTAGCTCTTCCGATATTTATCCTCAATGATTTTATAGTTTTCATGGTTAATCTTATCCCACTCAGTCTTCTTATAATTAAGCCCTTTGAGTTTTTGATTGATCCACACAAGATCATATTCCCTGAAATATACTGACTTAGCCCATGACTTCATGTTCTCATGCTCAGGATGCATCTCATCACGAAAAGCATCAAGAAATTCATAGAACCCATGTATACCACCAACATCTTCAGGTGGTGCTGTTTCCGCTCCATCAAGAAGAGTCGGAAAGCCAAAATAGTAATCGTCGACAATCCGCTCAAGCTTTACAGTAAAATGCCAACCATCACCAAGATCATAGGAATACCTGATTTCCTTATGCTTTTCCAGATACTCATCGATCTTTAAACCAGTGGGTTTGCGGACTTCTACCTTTAATCTTTCCTGATCATTTTTCTCAAATTCCAGCATTTCATGTGGTATCGACTTCAGCCGTTCTTCATACATGGCCTTGTTCTTCTTATAATGCTGATGATCCAGGTAAGCTTCTTCATTATCCGTGACAATCCTATGATCCTCCGTCAGGTCGAATTCAAAAAGGTGATATCCTTCATGAGGATAACCACTCAGAAAATTAGTCACGTTCTGGATAATATCATGAAGCCTTCTATATGTCGCTCCCGCTGGCAAGATCACCCTTCTCCATATTAACGGATTGGACTCTTCTAATTCGATTTTGACAATGTAGGATTTCAATTTGAATTCACTCCTTTTGATTTTTGATTGAGAGAGGACAAGGGACAGTTTCCTTGTGTCATAACATTCTGGAAGCTTTTCACGGAAGTTGTGCACTGCTCGCCGACCTTTCATACCCAACCTACCCGGGAAAAGGAATAACTGTGACCCCATTCCCATAGATTTAGAGTAAACGAAGGGAGCTGGTCTCATGCTTGAATGGAGTGCTGTCATTGCAGCCGTCGCGTTCACCATTCTCGTCATCTATTTAATTATGACATTAAGAAAAGTAATGACAACACTTTCTGAAACAGAAAAGACGCTGTCTGACGCGCGGAAAGCCGTGAACGGAGTGACTGAGGAAGCAGAAGAACTGATTCACACGGCCAACCAGATTTCAGATGACGTAAAAGGAAAAATGAAAGCCGTCGACCCTTTACTTGAGTCCGTACATGATGTGGGTGATATGTTACAAAATGTGACCAGCTCGGTTAAGAGGACTGCATTGCAAAAGAGGAATCCCAAAACGATTAATGCGCAGGAGAGGAATTCGGTTCAGATTAAATTGAAGTAAGTCATAAGAGGCCGGGACAGAGGGCCTCTTTCTTGTAGTTTTTTCCATCACCTGTTTAACAAGATGAGAATAGAAACGGTAGAACCATCTCGACGCTTCCTAAATTTAGATACCATCCCAGTTTCACCTTCAACTCAATCCCCATACCTAGCCCGTAGAAACCATAAAATATGAAAATAGGTGAAAACGGGAATGATAACCATAAAATACCCTTCAAAATCATTATTTAATAGGTAAAAGGAGAGAATTAAAGAGGCTATTGAGTAACCAATTAAAAGGGTTACATACTCTTTAAGACGATGTGAATGAGGCGAAATCTTTAGAACAAGAAAGTCAATAAGGTAAGTAACGGGTATGCCGACGATAATATAAACCGGAATTTCATATAAAGCTACAACCACTACCGTTGCCAAAAATTGGAGGGTTATAATTATAACCTTGAAGTTTAACAGGTTCAGTGAACAAGTAATCAGCTCCCACTGATAGTAGAGCAGATATGGGAGCTGAAAGAGAAATGGCAAATAAAATTAAAGCGAGCTTCTTCATTTTTTATATGTACCTCTTTCAATCATAGAATAGCTAGTACTGGAACTAATATATCACAAATAAATTTTCTCTCGTTTCTTTCTATGAAGAGAATTCCTGCTCTCGAAACACTTGATGACCCACCCTATCATTCTTCATCCTTTATATACTTGAATCCAATCCAGAAGGACACCAAAGAACTATCTTATTTCATTCATGATCACATCACATGACGACACCGGCCCTACGCTCCCGGTACGCTTCAAGCTCCGCCATCAACTTTGCTTTCTCCGCTTCAAACTCCTCGCCACAGTCCTCCTCAGATGCTTTTACTGCCTCATCTTCAGTGAACCAATCCGGCAGCTTCTCCGTACGTACCGGCTTCCTTCCCCCTCTGTGTACGTTCCGTTTATGCACTTTCTCGCACATGATCTGAATATCTTTCGCCCTCGCATCCTTCACATCCCGCACGTTCAGCTGTTCCCACTTCACCAGGATCGCATCCACATAGCTCCAGTAATGTTTCCCTTGTTCAACCGCTCGCTTCATCGCTTCGACGACGAGGCTCTCGGAAAGACTTTCACACCAGGTTTTGATTTTCTCTTGCAAATAAGACCCCAGTCTGCCGAATCCATTGTCTTTGAAAAAGGAAAGCGGACACTCGCCCCCGCTTTGTTGTTCTTGTTCATGATTTTCTGAAGGATTCTTTGAAGTACTCTCTGTATACGTCCCCTCTTCCACATCAGGAGCCCCCTCCTCCTGATGGGACAGGCCATCATTTGAAAGGGGTGACGTGGTACGTTTGGACGTAACAGGCGGGCAAATGGAAACAAGCTCAGACACGTTAAACCGTTCATTCATCACCCGTTTAACATTCTCAGCGATCGGCTGCACATACATCACATTGTTCAAAATGATACTCGAAGACGAAATCGTCCTGAACTCCCGGACCAGCAAATGATGTTCCACAAGAAAATCGATGGCATCCTTCACTTGCCGCTTCGTAAATCCGTATGTATCGGCAAAGGCTTGATAGCTCTTCTGCAGCATATCGCCCTTGAATTTCGTCCTCGCACCACTGACCATCCCGCTGTTATCCCTGATCATTGTCGGTCTGTACCAATACACAATATCCGCGAGTAACGCAATCGCTACAAAATGGGCCTTCCCGCTTGAAAACGTAATGTTCTTATACCATAAATGAGGAACGATATTCCCCACGATCTCCAATTCACCGATTTGATCCACTACCTGACATCCTGATTTCATCTTCTCTTCCACCCTTCTGATCTATTCATGTTTTAAATAGGTTGGAAGAGTGAAAAAGGACACCCTATAAAAAATTTTTTTTAAAATGCTCCATTATTAGGACGGCGTATTCTTTATTGATAAATAATTTCCGATATGAAACAACGTCATGAAGAATATAATGTAGAAACAAATTGACAGACTTTCAGGGGGACAGCTATGAACACATACATTGAAGTGGAACCGGGAATCGAATTATTCGTGCAGGATACCGGCAGTGGGGAGCCTATTGTATTTATTCCGGGTTTTACATTTACCACTGAGGTCTTCACCGAGCAGGTCAAGCATTTTTCAAAAACTCACCGAGTAATTGTGATTGATCCCAGAAGCCATGGACGGTCAACCATGACGGTCCACGGGAATGACTATGTCACCCACGGAACTGATCTCACAAAGGTATTGAAGCACTTGAAAATTGAAAATGTAACGCTTGTCGGCTGGTCATTCGGGTGCTTAACGGTTTGGGAATATATCCGCCAATTCGGTACGGTTGGGATCAAATCCCTCGTCCTCATTGATATGCCGCCTAAATCACTATCCCTCCACCAAGACCAGGATTGGGTGGAAGGCAAGCTTGATGACATGGCTGCTGCCTACACGAACTACCTTCGCAATCCCAAAGGACAACGGGATTTCATCTCTGCTTATGCCACCGGAGTCATGGTCCAACGAGAGCTGAAGGAAGAAGAATTAAATTGGATCGTCGAGCAATCACTCAAAACCCCTTACTATATTGCCGCCAATTTGTTTTCTTCCGGGCTTTTCTCCGATTATCGTGAGGAGGCGGCAGAGAGCAGTGAATCTGTACCGACTCTATTTGTTGTAGCCGAGCACTGGGCAGAAGTTGCGGCCTATAGTCTGAGAAAGCTTGCTCCTAAAGCGTCGGTGGAGGTATTGGGAGGACACCTTATGTTTTGGGAGTATAGTGAGAAGTTTAATGGTGTGGTTGAGAGCTTTCTGGGAGGGAATGGATAATAATTTTTTGTTCTTCCGAAGACTAGAGCAACAGGGACTGCCTTTTTCGCTGAGAAGGCAGTCTTTTCTTTGAAGATAAATTTGATTGAGTGAACGGTGTATTTCATTTATTAATTGATGGTTGAGACTTTTGAACTCACGATGCTTGATCAAAAAAATACCTCCAATAATAAAATCAGTGTCCTTTTATTATCTGAGGTTCTATGCCCGGGACAATGGCTCAAATTATCCTTCCTCCCCCATGTTTATGTGAAATGTAGAGTGAGGTGGTTTCGAGGATAAACAAATTCACCGTAATACAAAAGGCAGCTTCTCCATGAAAAAGACGGGGTTTTGATGGATTCACCTTATAACAATGAAGAGGTAGTTCAAGGTTTCAACATACTCACTTTTGAACCGGTCCTGAAAGAAATGGCCGGTATCCCCCCTCAATGAGACCCTTCTCCGTGTTACACTAAGAATAATGAATACCACCAAAGAGGTGCTACTATGGACTACTCAGTAATAGGAACAAAAATCAAGGAAATGAGGAAGATGGTCGGGCTCACACAAGGAGACCTGGCGGAAGGAATCTGTACGCAGGCACTCATCAGCAGGATTGAAAAAGGAGACATTTATCCAAGTGCCACGGCTCTGTATCAAATTGCTGTTAAACTTGGTGTCGACATCAATTATTTCTTTGAAATCGGAACCACACCCAGGTTGGATTATATCCGGGAAGTGGAAAAGCAATTAAAATACTTAAGAGATACACGGGAATACAGAGGGATGATCGATGTCGTGAAAATCGAGGAAAAGAATCCCCTGTTTTATAAAGACAATGAGAAGCTTCAGTTACTCTACTGGCACAAAGCGATCTACTTGTATGAAGAAAAGAAAGAAACCGAATCGGCCTTTACCCTTTTACATAAAGCGTACCATCTGACCGCCCATACTAAAAAAGCCATGTCCGAAAGAGAAATGGAAATCCTTTCAACCATTGGTACGATTCATGCTACGCTCCATCACCATGAGGAAGCACTCGATTATTATCACCAAGTTGAAACAGCCATGAAAACGACCGAACATTTACAAGAAAAGGTCATCAAAACCAAATTATTCTGTAATATGGCCAGAGTCCTGACCCGATGTCACAGACTGGAAGAGTCAACAAATTATTGCCTAAAGGCGATCAAGTGGTGTTTCGAGGAAGAACTTCTCTGGGGAATAGGCGAGCTGCATTACCAAATCGGCTACAACTATGAGCTGATGGATGACATGGAAAAAGCCCTTTTCTATATGCAACGGGCATACCATATGTTTGAGCTCCGTAATGATAAAGTCCATATAGACTTTCTCGGGAAGAAGATGGAGAAGATGAGGGCGCAGGAAGCATAGGATTCATCCACGATGTTTTCCTCAGCAGGAGTACAGGCAAGGTTGATGGGATGAATGGATGCAAGAACTAAGGGGACGGTTCTGGTGCTTCAAAAATAACACCCAAAAAGAAAGCACGCGAAACGTCCCTCCCCTTCCCGATTGCATCCCAACATTATATACAATACAATTCATTATATATAACCTCATAAATCTAAACGCGATAAAGGACTGTATGAAATGTCGAAAACCAAAAAAGTGAATACGCTTATTTCCCTCAAAGATGAAGTGAAAGAGAAACTTAGAGAGGATATTATTATGTTCAAACTCAAGCCCGGCGACCGCATTATCGAAACAGAAGTTGCCAAAAGGCTGGGTATCAGTCAGGTGCCGGTGAGGGAGGCACTTAGGGGCCTGGAGGAAGAAGGGCTCATTCATACGATTAAGTATAGAGGTGCGTTTGTAACGGATATCAATCCCGTTGAAATGTATCATATGTTTTCATTAAGGGCGAAGATCGAGACAGATGCCATTGAAGTGGTTCTCCCCCAGCTGACCAAAAGGCATTTTGGTGAATTATACGATATCGTGGACAAAATGAAATACGCCGAGAAGGATTATGCGGTCCAGTCGCAACTGGATATGGAGTTTCATCGTACGATCATCGAATGGTCCAATGTAGATGTATTTTTACGCATTTGGGGAATGTTAACGAATCATATCCGACGATATATCACGTTATTGAATCCGAAGGTCCGGATCCTTCCAGAGGAAGTCCATCAATATCATCAAGCCCTTGTGGAAACACTGGAAGAAAGAGATGTAGAGAAAGCAAAAACCGTCTTCAAAGAGCATATTATGAAAATGGTTGAAAAATAGACTCAAAACGAAGACCCCTATCTATTTATGGTAGGGGTCTTGACGTGCCCTTATAGATTATATATAATCACAGATATTATATATAATATTAAATCTGAATTTTCACAAAGGTTTTGGGTATATCAATCATCGTCATCCTCCTCACATTCAATAGTTCTTTCGACTTATTTCCCATCTATTATTTTACTACACTAGGTATTTTTGTAAACGGGTGAAATTTGTCGAATGAGCAATATTTATTTGTTATCTTTTTCCATAATAGTAATAATAGCTTGTATCTTTGACCTCTCGGTTGTTCAGGATGACGCCAAGAAGCTTCCCTTTGGCTGATTGCAGGAGCTCCTTCGCTTTTTGGGCACTTTCGATTTCAGTCGTACCTGAGCTCACCACCAGAATCGTCCCGTTGCATTGATTCGCTAATACTTGTGCATCGGTTACGGCAAGGACCGGCGGCGTGTCGAAAATGACCATGTCATAGTCTGCATACACATCCACAAGGAACTCTTCCATCGACCGTGAGCTTAATAACTCTGCCGGATTCGGCGGCACAGGACCACACGTCAATAGATCCAAATGATCGACATCCGTCTGATGAATCACTTCCCTCAACGTCTTTTGTCTCGTTAATACGGTTGTGAGTCCAAACGTATTCGTCACATTAAACGTATAATGAGCGGTTGGTTTCCGCATATCCGCGTCAACTAATAGGACGTTCTTTCCTTGCTGGGCGAATACCACGGCCATATTGGCAGCCGTCGTCGATTTCCCTTCCCCCGGCCCCGAGGACGTGACCATGATGGAACGCATGTCGCGATCGACGGATGAGAAGTTGATATTGGTACGGATCGTTTTATATTGCTCCGAAATCGGTGACTTCGGAGAGATCTGAGTGACTAACTTACGCTTCGTATTCATCATTAGCTTCTTCAGTTTCTTGTTCTTACCCAACCTTCTCACCTCTTTCACGTGATTTTCGGTTTGTTCGGCCGGTTGGATTATCTTCTTTGATTTCTCCGATCACAGCGATGGAACCCAATACGGGTAAACCCAGTAATTTTTCAACTTCCTG
Source organism: Rossellomorea aquimaris (assembly GCF_008180865.1). Taxonomy (GTDB): domain Bacteria; phylum Bacillota; class Bacilli; order Bacillales; family Bacillaceae_B; genus Rossellomorea; species Rossellomorea yichunensis. The sequence goes on along the minus strand of NZ_VTEX01000006.1, from coordinate 349,910 downwards.
TTCCGTCTTGATCGTGTTATCAAGAAACTCCAGCAGGAAGGCAAGACCGACACCGAGCATTAGACCTACCACAGTTGCGATGGCGATGTTCAGTAATGGTTTCGGTTTGATGGGAGATTGTTTTTCCCCGACTTCGGCTTTAGCCAGGACGGTTACATTATCGACGTTCATGATTTTCGTGATTTCGCTTTGAAAGACTTCTGCTGTTTTATTGGCGATGCTGGCAGCGGTTTGTGGATCGGTATCTGTTACAGAAAGGTTGATGACTTGAGACTCTGCTTCACTGCCTACGGTGATCTTGGCATTAAGTTGAGAGGCATCATATCCGTTGTTCAGATCAGTGGCTACTTTTTCAAGAATGGCAGGACTTTTAATGATGACATTATACGTATTGATCAGTTGCAGATTCGTTTGGATCTCACCAGGATTATAGGCTGGCTGCTCTGATTTCGCTTGATTGACTAATAATTGTGTCGTGGACTGATAAACCGGCGTCAAGAGGAAAAAGCTGACCGCGCCGCTCACCAGGATGGCTGTCAGGGTGATCAAAATAATTAAACTCATGCGCTTCCGTAACGTCTCCATCAACTCGCGCAAACTGATTGTTTCTTCCATAACTTCCTCCTAAAATAAGAAAAAATATGTAAAATAATGTGGATTCCTGTTGTATTTTCGGAATTTTGTTGTCATAATTTTAATGGAATTGTAATATTTCTATACTTATCTATTAAACTACAAATACTGTCAAATTGGAAGAGGTATTAGGGAATTGGAAATGATTTCTTCATTCTTATTTATGACAAATGGGGGTCTAAAGTATGAAAACCTTTTCATTATTTTTATTAGGGATCATTTGTGCAGGTGTGCTCGTTTATGGAAACAAGCATTGGCAGGAAAGAACCTCTGTATCAAGTGCAGAAAAAACGACAAATGTTACAGAATCAGAGACTGAGGAGCAAGAGGCTGTGGAAGAAAAGGATTTCAGCTCGCTGACTGGAAACTGGCCAGAGGAAGCTCAAGCCTCCTTCAAGGAAACAGTCGCTGCCGGATCTCCTTATAAACTCGCCATCGTCGGATCCCTCGCGCTAGGTGCCAATGAAAATGGCTGGAGTGAGCAAGTCAAATCCGAACTACACGATACATTTGGAGACACCATCGAAGTGAAAATCTTTCAATATGACACAACCTCTTTGACATTCGTCAACGGTGAGTATGTTGACGAGGTACTGGAATATGAACCACAACTTGTCCTGTTCGAACCATTTGCCCTGAACGACAATTCAAATGGTGTCGGCGGTGAGAATAACCAGGAAAGCATCCAGATCTTCGAACGAAAGCTGAAAGAACAGAATGAAGAGGCCGTATTGATTCTGCAGCCACCGCATCCGATCGCCGGAGCTACGTATTACCCGATGCAGATTGAGGAACTGAAAGAGTTTGCACAAGAGAGTGGGATTCCTTATGCGGATCATTGGAGTGCGTGGCCGATGGGGGATGAGGAAGCCTTGGGTGAGTTGCTGGTGGATAGTCAGGAGGTGCCGAGTGAGGAAGGGCATGCGTTGTGGGCTGATTATTTGGTGGAGTATTTTATTAGTGAGTGAGTGGGAATGAGCTTGGGGTTTGGTGCCTCAAGCTCGTTTATTTATTACGGGGTAGAGCCAAAGAAAAAGACGTGCCATCTGGACACGTCTTTTACTCTATCATTATCGCTTCTCTTTCTTCTGGCTTTCGATATACTTCTTCTCTTCCTTGGTACTTAACAGTCCGGTTGCCACGCCGATATTCCCTTTCCTCATTCTCCAAATCCTATTATGATCGCTGACGGCCCCAGAGAAATCCCCCTCTTTCCAGCTCATTAAGATTTCTTTATAGGTGTGTTCACTTTTATAGTTATTGATTTCTAATTGCCCTAACAAGTAATCGATACGTTCATCGGTTATCTCAAAGAATGACCATTTTTCTTCAGCTTCTACCTTTTGGTGACTCATCGCATGTATGTATTGCTGAATCAGATCTTCACTTAACGGTGTCTTTACTTTTTCCCCGAATGGATTTTCTTTGCCCGTTTTGGTTTGAGGTGCAGTAGTGGCTACACCCGCTGTCGAGACCACATCTGTCTGGTTGATATCATCCGTTGTGCCGGCATTATTTAAACTGCTTACTGCAATATAGACTCCGATGGCCGTCAAGAGCAGGACGCTTCCCACTATGATGGTGAATGATTTTTTTCGCAGCATGGTTCTCCCCCTGTATGGAATCTCTATTTTTCTGTAGTACTACTTCTATTCGTTAGGCATAATGTCCTGCAAGTATTTGTAAATGAATTGTTATCCTTCCATACTTTTCAATGGTCCTAAAGAGATGGTCGCTAAGTTGGTTGTATTCCCCATCTGATTTCTATATAATTACTCAATGTTTGTAATTTGATTTCCAGTCTACATAAGAGGAGTTTTGATAGATTTGAAGAATCAGACGTGGTTATCCGTTCAGTTCTTTGCGATTTTTTTCACATGGGGAATTTTCATCCCTTATTGGACAGCGTGGCTGGTCGAGAGTAAGGACTTTTCTATTTCGGCTGCAAGTACGGTGATTGCTGTTGGAATGATTGCCCGGTCGTTTTCGAGCTTTTTCCTGTTTCCAAAGTTGAGTCAGACGGTTTCGTTGGGTCGACTTTCTCGGTGGCTTGTGTTGATTTCCGGGGTTGCATTGCTACTGTTCCTGCCTATGAATTCCTTTGGGATGATTTTGGTGTGCATGGTGTTGTTCAGCCTTGTTTACCCGATGATGCTTCCGATGGTGGAGAGCATGGCGGCTGTGATGATGAAGGAAGATGGCATTGATTATGGGCGGAGCCGGTCGTGGGGATCGATTGGATATACGGTTGCGTTGCTTGCAGTTGGATTTTCGACTTCGATTTTTACCGAGGGGGCAGTGATTTATCTGTTGTTCGGTGGGATTGTGGTCATATTGCTGTCATCTCTTGCGAAGCTGCCACAGTCCATGAGTGGTACCCGTGGTCAGGAAAAGCTTTCATACCGGGGATTGCTGAAATCCCGTAAGTTTGTCTGGGCCATGGTAATTGTTGTCTTGATTCAGGGGGCACATGCTTCATACTATAATTATGGTGTGCTCTATTTGAAGGAATTAGATGTTAGCGCCGTTTATATCGGCGTGATTTTAAATATTGCCGTGTTGTCTGAAATCCTGTTCTTTACGTTTTCAGATCGTTTGTTAAAAGGGCGAAGCATATCGGTCATGTTTATGATATCAGCAGGGGCTGCTGTGACGCGTTGGACTTTGTTGTTCCTATTCCCCAGCACCCCTGTATTCATCTTTACCCAAATCTTTCACTCTCTAACCTTCGGATTGACACATTATGCTTTTATGCGGTTGATTTATGAAGAATTGGAGAGCAAGGATATCCCCGCTGCACAGGGAGTGTATACTTCGCTGGGTATGGGATTGAGTACGGCGATTCTGACGTTTATCGGTGGTTTCTTGTATGATATTTCGCCCGGTTCTGCGTTTCTAGGAATGGCGGTTGTCGTGCTTCCTTGCGTGGTGCTTGGTGGATGGATGCATTGGAAGTATGACCGAGTGGCAGATGGTGTGCTTAGTTATAAATAGAGTTTGTTGGGAGACCGTTCAGGATGTTGATTCTGGGCGGTTTTTTTATGTGAAGTTTTTCGTATAGACGGTCCCTTTGGTGGATCCCTCCGTTTTGAGATTGAGAGATTGCAGGATCAGTGTGGCAGACCTGGGCGATGACAGGTTCAGGAAGTTTCGCAGTTCCCGATTTGTGATAGTGGGTTTGATGAGAAGGAAGTAATCCTGGATGGCTTTATGGTGGGCTGTTTTGGACAAGTGGTGGCAGTTGGAACATTGCCATATGCCTGTCTTCCTATTCATGATGTGAAGACATTTTTCACACTGTACACCTTTTATGATGTCTGTTTCGGTTAACTGATAGGTTGTGAGTATTGATGAATATTTAGGTTTGTGTTGATTCAGGAGAAGTCGCTTTACTTTTTTGATGTTGATTACTTCCCGGGTGTATTGTGTGTTTAACTTGCTAATTTCTCTCACGATGTTTTGGGCGTGGATGATTTTGTCGTAAGGAGGGATTCGTTTATGACCGGGAGCCATCTTCAGAATCGTTGACGGATGACTGAAAACTACCAGGAATTCGATTGGGGGACACGGAAGCTTATTATTCAGGAACCACTTCTGAAGGAGCAGTTTCTGGCGGTTGACCTGTGTGATGGGATCTTGATAGCCGGTTTCGATTCCATTGAACTCCTTGGAGAGCTGATTGAATTCGGGGTCTATCGTAAGGATGCCGGAAATGTTTTTTATTTCGATTGGGAGTAAATAGTAGGGGGTGACCAGCAGGCTATCGATTTGGAAGTCATGCGGTTCCATTGGCAGACTGAGGTCGTTGAAGATCATATATTTTTTATCCGTCAGGAAGCTTAAGTGATAATCGACTGACCGTTCGCCTGCGTATCCCGCTTTCCTTTTTTTGAAATCCTGTTCGATGAGAGGCCTTTTCGGGTGATCAAGTGGCTGCAGCCTTTGGAGTAAGGCTTCGGTTTGGAGGAGTTTGTGGGGAGGTATTCGTTTTTTTACATTCATTTGTTAAGGAAACACTCCTTTTGGGTTGGAATATAGAATTATTCTACTTTTTTGAGGAAATTCCTGCTTTTTGATGGGATTTTGTTTAGGATTGTCTTTTTTCAGCTGGAGTGGTGGTCCTTTACGGGAATTGTGGAACGGGTTGGGGATGAAATTTTGGGCTGGGCATGTCTTGGTGGAGGAATTGATCCCCTTTCAGAAGGATTCAATCCCGAATTCGGATTATTGATCCTGTTTGAAATTTATTGATCCTGTTCCTGATTTATTGATCCTCTTTCCCATTATTTGATCCTCCGTGTCGAATTTTCTCGAAGATGTATATCTGCGTCAGACCCCATCACCAACCTCTCTCCCATCTCCGACAACAGGCAGAGACCTGATTGTTGAAACAGCGTATCTTCGGGTGTTGGTTTTGGTTCGGATTGAGGTACTTTAGCCATACTGTATCTACTTTTGAACACAAAGTGACTTTAGATTGTCTTTTTTTTAGCTGGAGTGGGATCCTGGATGGGGGCTGTGGGCCGGATTAAGGGGGAAATGCTTGATCGAGGATGCCTTCGTGGAGGAATTGATCCCCTTTCAGAAGGATTCAATCCCGATTTCGGATTATTGATCCTGTTTGAAATTTATTGATCCTGTTCCTGATTTTTTAATCCTCTTTCCCATTAATTGATCCTCCGTGTCGAATTTTCTCGAAGATGTATATATGCGTCAGACCCCATCACCAACCTCTCTCCCATCTCAGACAACAGGCAGAGACCCGGTTGTTGAAACAGCGTATCTTTCGGTGTTGGTTTTGGTTCGGATTGAGGTACTTTGGCCATACTGTATCTACTTTTGAACACAAAGTGACCTTAGATTGTCTTTTTTTAAGCTGGAGTTTGTTCCTGAACGGGGGCTGTGGGCCGGATTAAGGGGGAAATGCTTGATCAAGGATGCCTTCATGAAGGAATTGATCCCTTTCAGAAGGATTCAATCCCGATTTCGGATTATTGATCCTGTTTGAAATTTATTGATCCTGTTTGAAATTTATTGATCCTGTTCCTGATTTTTTAATCCTCTTTCCCATTATTTGATCCTCCGTGTCGAATTTTCTCGACGATGTATGTCTGCGTCAGATCCCATCATCAACCTCTCTCCCATCTCAGACAACAGGCAGAGACCCGGTTGTTGAAACAGCGTATCTTCGGGTACAAGTGTTTTGGCCATACTGTATCTACTTTTGAACACAAAGTGACCTTAGATTGTCTTTTTTAAGCTGGAGTTGGATCCTGAACGGGGGCTGTGGGCCGGATTAAGGGGGAAATGCTTGATCGAGGATGCCTTCGTGGAGGAATTGATCCCCTTTCAGAAGGATTCAATCCCGAATTCGGATTATTGATCCTGTTTGAAATTTATTGATCCTGTTCCTGATTTATTGATCCTCTTTCCCATTATTTGATCCTCCGTGTCGGATTTCCTCGGAAATAATACAAATAAAAAACGCCCTGCTTAGGCAGGACGCTCCATAATATTAGTTAAATCTCTTATACCCGACAAACTTAGGATTCCAATACGTGTTGCTCAGCTTCGAAATCGTTACCCCGCTGTCTGAGGCGTGGACGAATTCTCCATTTCCTAGGTAGATCCCCATATGGCTGATGCCGGCTTTGTATGTATTCTCGAAGAATACCAGATCCCCTGCTTTCGGGCTTGATACGAAGGATGATTTGCTATAGTAGCCGTCTGTGTTGGTACGTGCAATCGATTGTCCTGCCTGGTTGAATACATAGTAGATGAACCCGCTGCAGTCGAACCCGGATGGTGATGTTCCTCCCCATGCGTATGGAGTTCCTACGTATTTCTTCGCAATGTCGACGACACTTGAAGATGGAGTCTGCGATCCGCCGTCTGACGTTCCTTTAATAGAAAGCTTTTGACCGACATAGATGTTATCGGAGGTTAATCCGTTCCATGACTTGATGGATGAAACGCTCACATCATAACGGATAGCGATGTGGGATAACGTGTCCCCGGATTGGACGGTGTAGGTACTAGAGCCTGATGGTGGCGGTGTACTTGTGCTTCCTGAAGAAACGACCAGCGTTTGACCGGGATAGATGACGTCACTCTTTAGATTGTTCCACGCTCGGAGTTCAGCGACATACACATCAAACTTTGCACCGATTTTTGACAGATAATCACCTGATTGAACGGTATACGTTTTAGCAGAAGTACTGCTTGGTGCTGAAACTTCAAGAACTTGGTTTACATAGATCATGTCGGAGCTCAGGTTATTCCAGCTCTTCAGGCTTGAAACAGATGTATCATATTTATAAGCAATCACCGAAAGGGAATCCCCTGATTGTACGCGGTAAGAAGCCGCTTCCGTTGAATTGACAGCAACTGACGAAAGTAATGCAGCAGTAGTAAAGGCAATAATGGTTTTCTTCAAAAAAATTGTCTCCTTTATCGGGTAATGTCGAATTTTGTTGCTTGTCCATTATGGAGGAAGAAGACTGAGAGTTTAATAGGCTAAAATTCTTATATGAAGAAAAATAAGGAAGAAACCCCAGTATAATAGGGTTTAGTAATTTATGGTTGTATTACCATTATCGGTAACCTGCTGATAAAGTTCCTCTTTCCGTCCTCCATTAATGAGTCAGGTAGGTGAATGTGCTTATTTCCTAAAAGGAACGCGTCACCCCCTGTCTCGTGCGCTTTAGAAATTTATGGTTGCGCTTTCATCTCTGATTTGACGGCTTTATAGGGCTTTCCTCTCTATTTGTAGCAAGAGCACTGGATTTCTCACCTTTCCTATGAACCATTCAATCCCATGCAGTCCCTCCCTATTACCCACTCCCCGATTCCACCAAAAAAATTCTGAATGACAAGACTATTTAAATAGATTAAAATGAATAGAATTTATATTTATGTATACAAGGGGCGGGTTGGATTGGCGGAGAAAATTAGGCTGTCAAACTTTGAATCTCTCAGGGTACTGTCGATGGTCATGATCGTCTTGTTGCATTTCGGTACCTACGGATTTTCAAAATATATTGCGATATCAGAGCTAAGCACGGTGAATCAATATCTATTCCATTTCATAAAGGTGCTTTGTATCGTTGGGGTCAATGTGTATGTGCTGATAAGTGGATATTTTTTATGTAAGTCACAATTTAAAATGAGCAAAGTGTTAAGGGTCGTTCGGGAAACGTTCATTTTTTCGGTTCTTATTTTTGCCGGATTGACGGTCTTACAATTAACGGATGGATCCTATACCAGCTTTATCAGGTCGGTATTCCCGGTGTATCTGTCCACCTACTGGTTCATCACCGTGTATATCGCATTGTTTATGCTTTCACCTTATTTAAATATCTTGATCAATCAGCTATCAAAGAGGGATTACGGAAAATTCCTCTTCCTATTATTTATGATCAATTGTGTATGGCAATTTTTCCATCCGTTGGGGAGCTTCGGGGTAAACGGTGGCTATAGCATCGTGCATTTCATCTTCCTTTATTTTGTAGCGGGCTATTTACGACACCACGGACAGTTTCTGTCTGCCTTAAACAAGCACTATTATTTAAGCGTTTACATTTTACTGGGAGCCGTTACAGCCTTGGTTTTACTACAATCGTGGGAATTACCATTTAAGCTGCTGTCGTATAACTCCCCTATTATCGTGGCGATGTCACTTGCGTTGTTCCTATTCTTCTCGAAGCTGACGTTTGTATCAAGACCGATTAACTTCATATCCGGATATGTGTTAGGGGTTTATCTGATCCATGAGCATCCGTTGATCAGGCAGCGATTGTGGAATCATGTGATGGAGTGGATGAGAACGGGGAACGAATCTTTATTGATTGTTCAATATCTCGTTTATGCGGTTCTAATATTTGGAATTTGTTTAGGAACTTCTTATGTGATGTATTCGATGATCAATTATAAGACCCTCTTAAAGAAGAAGGATCCAGTTAAGAAGGTGAAGATGGCCGGTTGATGTCCTGAGATGAAAGAATGCACGCCAGCTGGAAATCAGCTGGCGTTTTTCATTGGATTTGCAAACTAAGTGTCCAAAAGCGGTTTACTTTTAGTAAAAACAGGTAAATTTACATATAAGTGTAAAATATTAAGGAGGGGTACTTTGGAAGCTTTGATGTATGTGTTCAATATTATTATTGCTGTCTATCTATTTATGGATGCCAAAAAGCATGACAAAAATCCATGGTTATGGGGGATCCTTGGGCTGCTGTTCAGTTTCATCACATTAGGAATCTACTGGATCATAACTGGCAGGAAACTTTTGGGATGGTTGATCCTCATCGCCTATATCGTGTGGATCATATTAGGGTTTATTGGCGTAGTTGCAGTTGGTATGTTTGATGCCCTAAATTAACTAAGATTGAAGGTTAATGGAAGATGTCTGCTTTGTTTGGCAGATGTCTTTTTAACATTCGAAAGGAGGTTCCATATGTGGGAGGGATATACCAAGAAGGTAGACAAAGGTTTCGAACTGGTTTATTTCAGGCTCACTTATAGAAGGAAAATGATTCGAACCCTTTGGATGACCCTGCTACTCCCAGTTTTGTATTTTCTTTTAAGATTTATCGGGCTGGACCTTTTCTACACCTGGATCTTTCTCGCGGCCTTCTCTCTTGGTCATCTGGCTCAACTATTTTATACCTATTATATGTGGAACAAATATGAGAGAGATCGTAAAGGATAGATTCTGATTGGAGACACTTTCCCTGGTTACAGGGGGTGTCTTCTTGTTGTTTGGGATAAAAAGGTGGAAGTTATAAGGTCACTCAACCACTTCTTCAATACTCCATGTTCCTTTTCTTTTATAAAAGTGAAATCAACCACAATCTCCACATACAAGTTTTGTTTTGACTACCTTCAAATGAAAACGCTACACTTTTCCATTGACAACTTGTATATACATGAATACAATAAAAGTACATCTTGTATATACAACAAGATTCCTCTTAAATGAAAGCGTTTCGCTTTATCGGAAGTTTTTTACGAAAGCATAGAGAGAAGCGTTTTCCACATACTATTTAGGGGAATTCCATTAATAGAAATGAAAGCGGGTTCAAGACAAATTTCGACATTTTTCGAGAATTGTCATGCACCATACCTAAAGGAGGGAATTTCATGAGCGTGAAACGTGAAGACGTTCTGGAAATTATTGAAGCGATTGGCGGCAAGGATAATATCCGTACAGCCACTCATTGTGTGACTCGTCTTCGATTGGTATTGAATGATGAGAAAAAGGTGGATAAAGAAAGATTAGAGGCGATTGATCTTGTGAAGGGTTCATTCTCTTCCAACGGTCAGTTCCAAGTTGTCATCGGACAAGGTCTTGTAAATAAAGCGTATCAAATTTTAGCAGAAGAAACCGGGATTGAGCAGGCTTCAAAGCAGGATGTTAAGGATGCCGCTACTCAAAACCTGAATCCATTGCAGCGTGCGATCAAGGTACTGGCGGATATCTTCATTCCGATTCTGCCGGCGATCGTGACAGCCGGTTTGTTGATGGGTCTGAATAATATTTTGACCGGGCCGGGGATTTTCTTTGATAAAGATACTTCAGTCATCGATGTGTACCCGCAATGGGCAGATCTGACGAATATCATTAACTTAATCGCGAATACCGCCTTCGTGTTCTTACCGGGACTCATTGGTTGGTCAGCGGTTAAACGGTTTGGTGGTAGTCCACTGCTCGGTATTGTATTAGGTCTTATGCTTGTACATCCGGATTTACTCAATGCTTGGTCTTATGGTACAGCTGAAGAAATACCGACATGGAACCTGTTTGGTCTGGAAGTCGACAAAATTGGTTATCAAGGACAAGTATTACCGATCTTATTTGCTTCCTTATTATTAGCGAAAATTGAAAAGTTCCTGGATAAACGGGTTCATGACTCGATTAAATTGTTAGTGGTTGCTCCCGTAGCCTTACTGATCACTGGTTTCGCATCATTCATCCTGATCGGACCTGTGACATTCTTCCTTGGAAATATGCTGACAGACGGCGTTATTTGGGTGTTCGATCATGTTTCCTGGTTAGGTGGACTATTATATGGTGGATTGTACGCAGTGATGGTTATCACGGGTATGCACCATACGTTCCTGGCTGTCGATTTACAGCTTGTATCGAACGCAGGTGGAACGTTCTTATGGCCGATTCTGGCACTATCGAATATCGCTCAAGGTTCTGCAGCACTTGCCATGATGTTTGTGGCGAAGAAAGAAAACGAAAAGCTCCGCGGGTTGGCAGGAACCTCTGCCCTATCGGCTTATCTTGGAATCACAGAGCCTGCTATGTTCGGAGTTAACTTACGATACAAATATCCGTTCATCTCAGCATTGATTGGTTCTGCCATCGGAGGGATCTTGTTGGCAATGACAAGTACGAAAGCATTCTCCATCGGTGTCGGAGGACTGCCTGGTATCCTGTCCATCAAATCAGAATACTGGGTACCATTCGCAATCGGAATGGTCATCGCCATCGTCGTACCATTCGTACTGACGATGATCTGGTCAAAATTCAGCAAAAACGAAGTATCCTAATAAATAGAAAAAGAAAACAGTTGTAACAACTTGTATATACAAGTTAAACTAAGGGGGACAAATCAATTCTAACCACAAGCCTGTTCAGGTTATGTGCAGTGGATGATTGTCTCCCTTTTGTTTAGTTGTTTTAAGGGACGGACCTCCGAAAAGCTTGCAGTAGTGCGGAGTGTCCAGTCTCATTAGTGAAAAATTAGAGGAATATGTGTTGGAGGTCCGTCCCTCTTGACTGACCTTAAAAAAGCAAAATCGCAGAACAATCATGTTTGACGGCCATGGTTGTATATAAGCGAAATCGATTGAGGTCCGTCCCTCAAAATTATATTTAGGATGGTGTATAAGGTATGAAGCAGCCTTGGTGGAAGAAGTCGGTTGTGTATCAGATTTATCCGAAGAGTTTTTATGATACGTCGGGGAATGGCGTTGGGGATATTAAGGGGATTACGGCGAAGTTGGATTATTTGAAGGAGCTTGGGATTGATGTGGTGTGGTTGACGCCTATTTATAAGAGTCCTCAGCGCGACAACGGATACGATATTAGTGATTATTTCAATATTCACGATGAGTATGGGACGATGGAGGATTTCGATGAGCTATTGGAACAGGCCCATCAGCGAGGAATCAAGATCATCATGGATATCGTGATTAACCACACATCAACGGAGAATCAGTGGTTCGTTGAGTCACGAAAGTCGAAGGACAACGAGTACCGTGACTTCTACATTTGGAAAGACGGCAAGCCGGATGGTTCCGAGCCGACAAACTGGCAGTCCAAGTTCGGCGGCAACGCCTGGCAGTATGATGAGGAAACGGGTCAGTACTACCTTCACCTCTTTGACGTGACCCAGGCTGACTTGAACTGGGAAAACGATGAAGTCCGCAAGAAGCTATATGACATGATGCACTTCTGGCTGGAAAAAGGTGTCGACGGCTTCCGCCTGGACGTGATCAATCTCATCTCCAAGGATCAGGACTTCCCTGACGACGACGGTTCGGTCGCTCCTGGAGACGGACGCAAGTTTTACACAGACGGTCCCAAGGTCCATGACTATATGCAGGAAATGAACAAGGAAGTCTTCTCTCAATACGACATCATGACGGTCGGGGAAATGTCTTCCACAACGATTGATCATTGTATTAAGTATTCACGCCCTGACCGGAACGAGCTAAGCATGACGTTCAACTTCCACCATTTAAAAGTGGATTACCCTAACGGGGAGAAATGGTCGGTCGCTGACTTTGATTTTCTGAAGCTGAAGGAAATCCTCTCTACCTGGCAGCGTGAAATGCATGAAGGCGGCGGCTGGAACGCCCTATTCTGGTGTAACCATGACCAGCCGCGCATCGTGTCCCGCTATGGAAATGACGGTGAGTACCGTAACGAATCGGCGAAGATGCTGGCAACGACGATTCATATGATGCAGGGTACCCCTTATATTTATCAGGGTGAAGAGTTCGGGATGACGAATCCGAAATTCACAAGCATCGATGAATACCGTGATGTTGAGTCGATCAACATCTTCAATATATTAAAAGAGCAAGGTAAATCTGAAGAAGAGATTTTAGAAATTCTGCGTCACAAGTCACGTGATAACTCAAGAACGCCTGTGCAGTGGAACAGTGATGAAAATGCCGGATTTACAAGCGGCTCTCCTTGGATTCCTGTGGCGAAGAATTATACAGAAATCAATGCAGAACAAGCCTTACAAGACGAAAATTCAGTCTTCTATCACTATCAGAAGCTGAACCGCCTTCGCAAAGAATACGACATTATCGTGGATGGTGACTATCAATTGATTTTAGAAGATCACCGAGATATTTTTGCGTATGTCCGAAACGGTGAAGGTGAAAAACTACTTGTGGTGAACAACTTCTATGGACATGAAACGGAATTCACTCTTCCTGATGAGGTCGATGTTGAAGGCTGGTCGAGCGAAGTGTTGTTGTCTAACTATGAAGATACGGCGAATGTTTATAAGAACATAACATTACGTCCTTACGAGTCTGTTGTGTTTCATATTAAAAAGTAAAAGATAAAAGGCATTGTTCCGACAATGCCTTTTTCTAATGCTACAAAATCATTTTTAAAATAATAGGTGTAAACAACCATATTATGGGTATATAGTATGCAAAAAGGCTCACTCTTTTCACATGAATTCTTTCAGGAGAAATTACCCATTTATCCCGACCTCTTCCATTTGATACCATATACTACGTATGCCTTACCGAATATACAAAAAATGAATATATAAGGGGATGAAAGACGTGTCCTATTTATCCTATTTAACTTCACAGCTTCACGAAAAAAAAGAACAACTTATCCGACTAAAGAATGCTTATTCTTCCGTCAATCAGCTCCAAGGAGAATTTCTCCGGCATCAAACGAGCATTACTCATCCCGAACTCACTTCTTCCACTTGGAAGGGGACATTAGCCAGAAAGTTTATCGAAGTCCGCGAAGATGTCATATTATCTTATAAAGATATGTCTCAAACCCAGATGGACACCGCCATCATGAGCATAGAAGATAAAATTTCCTCGATTCGGTCACAGATTCAATCACTGGAAATAAGCATCGCAAACGAACAAGAGCGCATCGAGAGGGAACTTAGAAGGGAGGAAGGAATGTGAGTCAGGATATTAAGCTGCGGTTCTCCGATATCAATGAAGCACTGGCTGACATACAAGCTGCCTCTGAATCATTTGAAACGTCACTCGCCAAAGATATCGCCTCCTCCAACCAATTGGATGTTGTCAGGAGATTGAATGAATTAAGTCATCTGTTCGAGGAAGTGGCAAACGTATATAAAAGCGTATTAACCGAAAACAATCAATCTGCAGGCAAAGCCATTGAAGATTTTCAAGAAGTGGATCACACGATCTCGGCTTCCATCATGTCACGCTAGGGGGAGAAACCGGACCATGAAAATGCTTGATAACCAATCGCTACATAGTGGTATTGAAGATTTGTTAAATAAACTGGAAGCACAGAAGAAACAACTCGATGAACTCCGGCGGGCTGTCGGTACCTTTACTGGATTGCAGGAGTCATTCAGCGGAAAAGGCGGGGAAGCCATCCGTTCGTTTTATCAGGATATGCACATCCCCTTCCTGACCTTTTACTCCCTTTCCCTTCAAAACTATGAGAGGACCCTTTCAAGCCTTAAAGGAGCTTCCATTGAACTGGAGTCTGATTCCAATGGGTTGATTCGTCAAAGTTTTTTGGATGGAGAGTTAACCGATGGGTTGAATAAATCCGAAACCGTCACTTGTGACCTCGTGGATGAAACAAATGAAACGTTGAACTCCATTAGTGATATTGTCCATGTCCCCCACATTCAGGACCAGCGATTCCTGGGTGATACGAAGAGGGCTCATCAGGAAATCACTCAAACCATTGATCACTTAACCTCTTTTGACGCTGACCAAACAAAAGCCCTGGATACAGTGGACCATGACATTCAGCTGATGAAACGTTATATTTATGATATACAGGGAATGTTTAAAGGCGGAAAACTCAGCGTGTCGGAATACTCGGGTACTGAGCTTGATCAATCATTTCACCGTCATCCATTGATGAATACACTGGAGGAAAGATTGAATTCTCGTAATCTATTATTATCAATGTTTACGATTCCTGGTGAGTATGGATCACTGGAAGAGCTTTTGATGCTCCAAACCAATCAAACCTCTTATAATAACGACTTAGCCGTAGCTGGTAATGGAACTGCCCAGACCCAATACGGTTTCTGCCCTCGACCGCCGAGCACCACTGTCAGCTATGGGAAGCCACATGAAGATATGATGGGATCCGATGGGGTTGGAAATGCAGGGGCGTTATTTTCTGCTGATTTGAAAGAAGGAACCAGTGAAGCCAAACTATTTGCTTCGATGGTGGACACGAAGTATATGGATGATGTTCCCGAATTTGTCGATCAAAAGGTCCTTTATACCGATATGGGTGCTGCAATGCCATATACTCCATTAGCTTTTGGTAAATCGGTCCTTATGGGACAACAAATAGGCTTCAAAACGGAGGCAGGTATCTCAAAGTCCAGCTTTTCACATGACAATTCACCTCTTGGAGGGGATATAAGCTTTGGCCAGGGTGAGGCAAAGGTCAATTATGAGAATTATACTGCCAGTGCCGGGGCCGAAGTGAGTGCAGCAAAAGTCGAACTAAAGCTCGAGCCTCTAAATTTCTTCGGGTATGAACCCTTGGAGGAGTGGTTTGGGTTTGAGTATGATCCTTACGTAGGTGTCGACCTTTCCCTCGGCAGTGCAGGAGCCAGTGCTTCCGTAGGTTTAGAAACCAGCATATACGCGGCCTTAGGTATCGGTGTCGGAGTAAAGGGCGGATTCGAGGAAGACAAGGAAGACGAGTAAGGAAAATCAAGAAAAACGGGTGATATTGAGTTCATGAATACAAACAAAAAAAACGTTAAGAAAGCAGTACGCTTCGCATTATTATTTTATGCTATTTTTATAGGGTTAAGCGGAACCATTATGTTTTCCGTTTTGCTCCTTTGGGTGATTCCGAAAGATCAACTCTCAAATGTAAGCCTACCTCTGTCCATGATGGCTTTATTCATATATGGGACTTGTGTGGCGGCTCTAGTGATTCGATCAAAATTCTTCAAGAAAGAGGTCATTGCTAATGAATAATTCAACCCCCACCCTTCTACCGATCGGAACCGTCGTCAAATTAAAAAAAGTAGAGAAGCCGGTCATGATCTATGGACGACATCAGATACAAAAGAAAACAAACAATATTTTCGATTATATAGCCGTTCCTTATCCGGAAGGAAACCTGACAGACGAATTCAATGTCTTCTTCAATCGTGAGTTGATTGAAGATATCATGCATCCAGGGTTCGTTTCACCTGCCGAAGAATTAATGAGAGAAAAAGTAGAAGCAGAAATACAAAAAAACCAAAGAAATGAGAACAATCATCGTGAGGACTAAATATCTTTTTATTTTATTTGTACTGGTATTTTCTTTAATTGGCTGCAGCCAGACTCAAAGTAATCAACCTGAGGAAACTAAGGAAGAGAAGGTTCAGGAAGATGAACTTGATCCTGCAAAGCTCCTTCCTATCGGAACCGTCGTAAAGCTGAAACAGGTTGAAAAAAGCGTCATGATCTATGGGTATAATCAAATTCAAAACAGCACAAATAAGCAGTTCGACTATATCGGCGTCCCTTATCCGGAAGGAAATATTTCGCCCGACTATAACGTATTTTTCAACCGTAATTTAATCGAGGACATTCTACATAACGGCTATGTAACGGATGAAGATAAAAAAATTCGTGAAGAAGCCGATCGCGAGGATAACACTTACTAGGAGGTTTATCGATGTTCACAGACAATCCATCCATTAGAAAAATCGTACGGACCGGCCTGCTTGTATTCGCAATTATGGCCTTCATCAGTGGGACACTGCCACTGGCCATCATCAGTCCTGCCCTCCTTTCAGGCAACCCTATGCCTGATCAGTTTCCAGCATTTGCGATCATTGCCGTTGTCAATTATAGTTTTGCTATCGTTTTACTCTTGGTGCGGTCAAAATTTTTCAAGAAAGATTCAGATCAGCGTATACAATAGTAATCCTTATACATGAATTAGTTAACATTTATTCTACCTGTAGGAAAAAAAAGCTAGTCAGAGCTTGATGAACTATTCAACCGTTATCAACGATTGAAATGAAAAAAGGCTGCGCGCTAACGCAGCCTTTCATCTTATTCCGTTGCTTCCTCTTCCCCTTCACTAGCCAAGAAGAAAATCGCTGCAACCTTCCATCCATCTTCTTTATTATGGAAGACGGTTACCTGCTTCCCTGAACGGGTCACTTCCTTATCGCTGTTCGGGTCTTTCGTTGTCGCTTGGATATCAGAATAAACATCTGCTTTTTTTCCAGATGCATAGTTGATGATCTTCACGTTTTCCACCGTACGCTTTGAATCGACGGAGTCAAAGATTTGTTTCACATAGCGCTCTTCGTCTTCGTATTTGAAATTCACCGGTGTCTTCGAGATGACACTCATGTATGATTCGAAGTCTTCTTCGTTAAATGCCGTGATATATTGATTAAAGGCTTCGTTGATCGCCGTTTTCTCTTCTTCCGGGATACCCTCTGCTTCTTTCAGCTCGCTCGCATCCTCAACGATTTGTGTCATTTGATTCAGGGATGCCGCTTCGTCTGTTGCCGGGTCTTCACTTGGCTTTACCTCTTCCGTACTGTTTGTGTTCTCTTCCTTCTTCTCTTCGTCTGCACCACAAGCACCCAATAGTAACGTACTCATGCCAATTCCCAACATGATTTTCTTCCAATGCTGTTTCGACAATGCTCTTCACCCTTTTCTAAAATTTGCGCTATCTCCATTCTATTGAAAATATTCACAACACTCAAGTTCAATCTCATTTCTTCCTATTAATTATGGTAAAATACTAGCAGGTGATATTATGACGAAAAGCAATAAATACAAACAAATCTTCGAGGATCTCTCTAAAAAAATACAGGATGGCACCTATACAGCGAATTCAATCCTGCCATCGGAAAACGAGCTCTCGGTGATTTACGCCACTTCACGTGAGACTATTCGTAAAGCGCTTACATTATTGGCTCAAAAAGGGTTTATACAAAAACTGAGGGGAAAAGGGTCCCTTGTGCTCGATGTGTCGCGGATGAGCTTTCCGATTTCAGGGCTTGTGAGCTTTAAAGAGCTGCAGACCTCCATGGGTCGGGATCAGATCGAGACGTCCGTGCATGAATTTGGACTGATGCGTGCCAATGACCAGGTCGTTTCCCAGCTCGAGACTTCTGCAAACGCTGAAGTCTGGAAAGTCGTCCGCTCCCGTCAAATCAGCGGGGAAAGGATTATACTGGACAAATCCTATTTTCTGAAAGAACAAGTCCCTTTGTTAACGAAAGAGATATGCGAGAACTCGATTTATGAATATCTGGAGGGTGAACTCGAGCTCCCAATCGATTTTGCCAAAAAAGAGATTGTCGTGGAAGAATGTACCGATGAGGACCGGGAGTATCTTGATTTAGATAAGTATGATCACGTGGTTGTCGTGAAGAATTTTGTCCATTTGAAGGATGCAACATTGTTTGAGTATACGGAATCGAGACATCGGTTGGATATGTTCCGGTTTGTTGATTTTGCGCGGAGAAAGCATTAGGATGGATCCACTTCCTGGTCGGGAAGTGGCTTTTTTAGTGGTACACTGTATTAACAATCAAGCATCTGCCTGTTGTCGGAGATGGGAATCGGTACTGGTTGAGCCATATTCGTAAAGAATATTCGACAATGAGGATCAATTATTTAAATTTAGGATTAATAAATCAAAATGAGGATCAATAATTCCCAGACAGGATTAAAAATCCGAAATAGGAATCGAAACCAACTCAAATGGGATTAATTCCTCCACAGGGGTTATCCTCGGATTAGGAAATCACCCCTATATTCAGCCTTCAGTCCCATTCAAGATCCCATTCCAGCTAAAACAGACAATCCAATGGCCCAAACCTATCCAAAATTCCAATCAAAAAGCGGCCCTCCACCAAGAAGGGCCGCTCTCTCAACAACAAATTAACAATACGCATATCTCTCTAAACGTTATCGTACTTCAACCCAACCGTTCTTGATCGCAGTCACTACTGCCTGGGTACGGTCGTTCACGTTCATTTTTTGAAGTATATTACTTACATGATTTTTGACAGTTTTTTCACTGATATATAATCCTTCACCAATACCACGGTTACTCTTACCATCTGCAAGCATCTGCAGTACTTCACACTCGCGGCGCGTTAATAGGTGAAGCGGGCGGCGAACTTCGGATTGTTGGAATCCACCTGAGTTTTGGGCGTTTGCCAGGCGCTTGTATTCAGCAACCAGATTATGCGTCACTTTAGGATGTACATATGAACCGCCATCAGCGACAATCTTAACAGCGTCAACCAGTGCCTCTGAATCCATCTCTTTTAATAAATAACCTAGAGCTCCTGTTTTCAACGCATGGTTTACATAGTTTTCATCATCGTGGATGGATAGGATGATTACCTTCGTATCCGGGTATCTGTCCATCAGTTCACGTGTTGCTTCTACGCCGTTTGTTTCAGGCATATTGATGTCCATCAAGACAACATCTGGTTCGTGTGTTTCAACTAGGTTCATGGCTTCTGAACCGTCATCGCCTTCTGCTACTACGTTGAAAGAAGGTTCGAATTCAAGGATTCGTTTAACTCCCTCTCTGAAAAGCTGATGATCATCAATGATAACAATATTTGTTGCCATGTCTTTCGCCTCCCTAAACCTTGGAAAAATTTACTTATTAAGCGGGACCTGGATCAGTATGACCGTTCCTGTCCCTACTTTTGAGTCAATCGTGATGTCTCCTTCAAGAAGGTCGACACGTTCTTTCATCCCCATGATGCCAAAGGATCCCGTTTTTTGTTTCTCTTTATCGAATCCTTTGCCGTTGTCTTTGACAACAACTGTTATTTGGTCTTTCTTTACTTCTACCTTAACTTGAATATGTGTCGCTTCAGCGTGCTTAAGTGCGTTCTGAACACTCTCTTGTACTAATCGGAAAAGAGCGACTTCGAATTTTGAAGGAAGTCTGATATCGAGCCCCATATTCACAAACTGAATGGAGGTCTCCTGGTTATACTCTTCGATTGTACTCAAGTATTTTTTGAGGGTCGGGATTAATCCCAGGTCATCGAGCGCCATTGGTCTTAAATCATAAATGATGCGACGTACCTCATATAATGCTGAACGGACCATCCGTTTGAGATCACGAATTTCCTTAACAGCATCATCTGTGCTTTTTTCCCGAAAAACCCGCTCGATTAAATCTGAACGAATCAAGACGTTGGCCATCATTTGTGCAGGACCATCATGAATCTCACGGGATAAGCGTTTCCGCTCGTCCTCTTGTGCCTCGATGATTTGAAGGCCGAAATCCTGACGCTGCTTCGCATCCTCCAGCGCCTCATTCACTTGCCTTAAGTCACTATTTAAATAATTAAGAACGACGGATATTTGCGAGCAAAGATTTTCTGCCCGTTCAATCGTGTCCCCGAGTGCGTGTAACCGTCTTTCCAATTCATCCCGACGGTCTCTCAGCTGCTTTTCTTGCTGTCTATTCATGGATAGCTTCATTTGCAGGTCATGAGCTTTTTCATACGCTTCTCTAACCTGATCTTCTGAATAGGTTTGAAAGTGCTTGCTTACTTCAGAAAGTCTGAGACGTGCAAACTTCGATTTCTGTTGGAGGTGATCTCCTTCATCAATCAC
Source organism: Rossellomorea aquimaris (assembly GCF_008180865.1). Taxonomy (GTDB): domain Bacteria; phylum Bacillota; class Bacilli; order Bacillales; family Bacillaceae_B; genus Rossellomorea; species Rossellomorea yichunensis. The sequence goes on along the minus strand of NZ_VTEX01000006.1, from coordinate 329,411 downwards.
TTTCAAGACCATTTCTTTCACTTCCAGCAGTTCTTTCATCAAATCTTCATAATCAGTTCGACATTGCTCGCCAATCTGGAAGATTTCATCCTTACTTTCGTCAACCGTATCGACCATCTTTTTCAGGATGCTATCTAACATCTTGGTGTCTATTTTTTTAAGTGACACGGTACACCTCTCTTTTGTTCCACAATAGTAGTCAACCCAGAATTAAGGTTCATGAAGTTATTCTTACATAGTAATAATCGGATTATATCTTATGATTTTCAGTCTTATGGATATGTCCTTAGACCTAAAATGCATCTATTTAATAATCCCTTTTATCAATTCCATGTAAAATCATAAAACTCCTTTATTCATCTAGGCATATTCCTATGTAATACCTCTACCAAGGAATCTTGATTTCAGAAAAGAAGAAAATGAATGGTAATTTTCTAGACCATTCGGCTTCCTGTCCGAGGCTTTGGAACAACAGAAGTATTACTTTCAGCGTCCATTATACCATGTCACATATTGTCGGAGATTAAAGTTTGATTACATTGTATTACCATTATTTCATGTAAAACCAGTTTTTTCCGTTTATATTGGGAGGTGGTTATTTATATATGTGCAATCCGTTCTACTTTTATATATAGTAGATATTGAATACAAATGGAGATTAAACGCGGATTTCGCCATCATTCATACATAAGGTATCTGAAAGGAGATAACGTTTTGCTACATCACTATAATACCGTCAAGGGTTACGGAGAACATGAAATCACGATAGAGCGTTCTCGATTCATCACGTATGTGGATCGGGTGGAAACTGAAGAAGAAGCTCAGGAATTTATCACTCACATTAAGAAAAAGCATGGAGATGCGAATCATAACTGTTCAGCCTATATGATCGGTGAAAACAATCTCATCCAGAAAGCGAATGACGATGGTGAGCCGAGTGGGACTGCAGGTGTACCCATGCTGGAAGTATTAAAAAAACGTAACCTTAAAGATACAGTTGTCGTTGTTACCCGTTATTTCGGCGGGATTAAGCTCGGTGCAGGCGGACTTATCCGCGCATATGGCCGTGCGACCTCAGAAGGCTTGAACGCTACCGGTATTGTGGAAAGAAGCCTGATGCGGATCATGAAGGCGAAGATTGATTATACTTGGTTAGGAAAAGTGGAAAATGAAGTGCGGTCCTCTCATTATAAACTGAAGGACATTCACTATTTAGAAGCTGTAGAGGTAGAGGTCTATGTAGAGGAAGCCAAGAAGTCTTTGTTCTTTGAATGGATGACAGAGCTGACAAATGGACAGGCTGACATACAAGAAGGGGATGTGGAATACCTCGAAACATCTGTTGAAACCAACTTGTAAAAAACGTTACATTGGAAATATCTTTTTTCTTACAAAGCCATCAAGAAACTCATACTAATTGTATAGAAGTAACGCGGAAAAATGACTCTTTAGACGGATAGAGAAATACACTTTTTTCGCCTACAATGGTGAAATTAATTGGACAACCTAACGTTTAGATTCATCTGGTTAATGGGTAGTTATACATTAACTTGTTACTTTTTGAAACTTTTCACTAAAATTCGACGTCTAATGAAGAAAGCCTCTGCTTTTTTTGACATAATACCCACTACGTATTTTAGTAATTGTTCCCTTAAAAAAATGTTGCACATCATTAAATATGTGGTATTCTTACAATTGGAGTGCCCATAGAAGAAAAAGAGGTGAACGAATGTACTCTCTAATTGATTTTGTAATTGCTTTTGCTATTTCTTTAGTTGTTTCTGTAGCAGTGACTCCATTCGTCATTAAATTCGCCAAGCGATTTGACTTTGTGGATAAACCAGACCATCGTAAGGTTCATAAAGGTCTCATGCCTCGTGTGGGCGGCTTGTCGATCGTCATTGGTGCATCAGCTGGCTTATTGTATTTGAATGATCTGATTGCTCCACTTTGGCCGGTCATTCTTGGGGGAGGAATCATCCTGATCGTAGGAATCCTTGATGATCGCTTTACCCTGTCACCAAAAGCTAAGCTTGTTGGACAAATCCTGGCAGCTTGTATCGTCGTGTTTGCCGACTTTAAAATTGACTTCATTACTTTGCCGTTTGTGGCAGAGCGTATATATTTAGGAAACTTCAGTTATGTGTTCGGTATTCTGTGGATCGTTGGAATCACGAATGCCATTAACCTGATCGATGGACTGGATGGACTGGCAGGAGGAGTATCCGTTATTGCCATGACTTCCATTATGGCTCTTGCAGCCATGAATGGTCAGTATATGGTCGTTGCCCTTACCGTTATCTTAATCGGTGGGACCATCGGATTCCTGTTCTTTAACTTCAATCCTGCGAAGATCTTTATGGGTGATACAGGAGCATTATTCCTTGGATACTGTATATCCATCATCTCGCTACTTGGATTGTTCAAGAGTGTGACCATCTTCAGTTTAGTTGTTCCAATTATCATCCTGGCTATACCAATTTTTGATACGTTCTTTGCAATCATCAGACGTATCCTGAATAAGCAAAAGATTTCAGCACCTGATAAATCTCATCTGCATCATCGATTACTGGCAATGGGCTTCTCCCATAAAGAAACGGTCCTGATCATTTATGCGATCGGAGCCTTCTTCGGACTATGTGCGATCCTATTCACCCGATCAACTCTTTGGGGAGCCATTCTCTTCTCCGCTGTACTGGTGATTATCATTCAGTTAACGGCTGAGGTGGTTGGATTGATCGGTCAGCACAAGCCATTGATCAATACGATGAAGAAATTACGCGAGAGATAAGCACACGCTTCCGTTTATGCGTGGAAAATACTAGATTAGTAGAAAACCTTGGATGATTATCCAAGGTTTTCTTTTATTGTTTGTGCTTTTACCTGATGGGATTAGAAATAGACTGTTTTCACTTCCAAATATGCTGCTAATAAGGAGATTTTCTTTAGATTTTTAAACTGGGAATGTGGTCTAAGATTAGCCTAAATGGCGATCCTGGTGAAGAATCTGTGAGGTGATGTGGTCTTCGCGGGTAAATTGATCCGGTTTAGGATATAATTGATCCTGATTTACGATAATTAATCCTCACTCAGCTTTTTTAATCCTAAATCTGATTAATTGATCCTAATTTCAATTAATTGATCCTCCGTGTCGAATTTTCTTGATACAAACGTTCAATATATCCAGGTCCGTCCCCCCTATCTCAAACAACAAACCATCCGAAATTAACGTATAAGTGAAGGAGATGACACTATTTTGCCCACGATTCGTCATATCACGCATATAAATGCTCCTGTGTCCCTTTGTTTTGATTTAGCCCGTAATGTGGAGATTCATACTCAAACTACCTCCAGAACCAAGGAGAGGGCCGTTGGAGGCGTCACAAGCGGATTGTTAGAGGTTGGAGATGCTGTCACATGGGAAGCTGTTCATTTTGGCGTTAAACAGCGACTTACGGCTCAAATTGTCGAAATGGATACTCCTCATTCATTCACAGATGTGATGATGAAGGGGGCTTTTAAATCCTTTACCCATGTCCATGAATTTCACGAACATGAAAATGGCACACTAATGAAAGACACTTTTACATATAAGGCTCCTTTTGGCTTATTAGGGAATCTTGCAGACATCCTCTTTTTAAAAAGGTACATGTACACATTCATCGAGATGAGAGCAAACGAATTGAAGAATATCGCAGAGCAGAAAAACACTCCTATCATATAGACAGGAGTGTTTAAGTGGTTATTCTTTTTCTTCGAAATAATTACTTCTGATAATAAGATCTGATACTTGCTGGGCTCTCAATTCGTATTCCTTCTGTTCCTCTGTCAGTTCACGATCTGAACGAATGATATTCTCGAGTGGAATGACGGCAAAGCTGTTGTCCGATGTAAGCATATTTCTTCCCATTACGATGTCTTCATATTTCTTTTCCTCAATGCCCATTACATAGGCTAAAGTAGGGTAAATATCGACTTGTCCATATGCTTTGTCTAATTCCAATGGTTCCATCCCCGGATTGTAGAGGATGAACGGCACTCTGCCTTCTTCATCAATCCCCTCAACCTTAGGATTTTCTTTCATCATTTGATCCTTGTAGCTGTTTTCGAAGGCTGCGTGATCACCAAAGATCGCAATCATGGTGTCATCGAGCATATTATTCGCTTCAAGATCTTCCATCAGCTTGCCGACCGCCATATCCGTATAGTGAATGGACTGAAGATAGTGAGCAGCCGATGTGTCACTGTACTGCGCTTCAAACTCCAGGCCTCTGAATTGCTCTGGAATCACGAACGGCGTATGACTTGTTAACGTGATCAGATAGCCATAAAAAGGCTGCTCCTTCTTACTCAAGAATTCAACCGATTGATGGAAAAATTCTTCATCACTCAAGCCCATTCCGATTTCTTCGCCTTCATGGAATTCCTCAATGGCATGATATTCGTCGATATCGATATGCGGGTAAGCTTCCCTTCTGTTCCAATACGTTCCCTCGTCACCATGAAAAGCATAGGTGGAATAACCCTTTTCCTTCAATAGTCCGGGTAGCGTTGTATAATCATTCGTCGGATATCGGAAGAATGTACTCCCCTCCATTACCGGCAGCAGGGATGTATTCACAACAAACTCCGCATCAGAGCTACGCCCGCCTTTTGTTTGCGGATAAAAGTTGGAAGCATATATACTGTTCTTCAACAGTCTGTTCAAGTTGGGTGTGACCTCTTTCCCATTCACCTTTTTATTCAGCACCCAATTTTCAAGGGATTCGAATTGAAGAATGATGAGGTTTTTCCCTTCCCCGACTCCTTCGTACTTATCATTTAAATAGAGTCTCTTTTCTCTGTATTCATCTTTATTGTCAAACCAATCTTTCACAAGAGCTTCTTCTTCCTCGTTCAAGTCAATGTAACGATTGTTTTGATAAAACAGGTACATATCCAGAACACTGTATTGAAGCGGATTGAACTTCAATATGTAATCATAGCGATCGTAAATCTTAAAGATTTGAGCATATGGAGTGCCATCGACATAATGATTCTTCAATGGTTTCACGGCAAGGATGCTGAAACCTGCAAGGAAGAGTATGATAAAGGTTTTCCATTGCACCTTAGGAATCGAAAATGATTTCTTTTTAGTCAGAATGAGCAATAGGATGATATCCACTACAAACAGGACATCCAGGCCGTTGATCAATTCCATGATGCTCGGTCCTAATCCTGAAAGGTTAGACGTCTGCAGCAAGGCAAAGAACGATAATGGTGTTCCAAAATAGCGGATATACCATAGCTGGGACAGCAACAGGAAGGTCGCTATAATATTAAGACCGATGATGGCCGTCTTCCTGGACCACGTCTTAAACAGAAACACAAATGAAAATAACATTAAAATACTGCCTGGAAGTGTCACGAATAAGCTTTTCACTTCGAAAAGGCCTTTTCCTAAAAATAGATAGAATAAGACGACTTTAATGGAAAGACCAATGGCAGAGATGAGCAGGAGCTTGTCTTGCCATATGGATAGCAACGCCTCTTTTAGCTTGTTTACTAGATTCATAATCTTAATACCTCGTTTACATAATTGTAATAAAATTTTAACACTTTTCCCTCTACTTATAAAGTCAGGTTTTGACAGTTTATTATAGGAATCGACTTTATTAGAGATGGACACGATAAATAAAGTCGCGAAAAAACCCGGTTTGAGCAGGCTCAAACCGGGTTTTGTTTCCATTATCTACTAGTTGGTGTCCATGTAGCCTGTCTCTTACCTGAGATCGCTCTCAGTGTACCGAGGAAGGCTGCATAGTTTACGAGGCAGAAGTAGTAAGGGATGTACGTTATTTTGTTGCTCGTCACTTTGCCTAATAGTGCGAGAATATAGAATGCCAATTGTAAGCCGAACATGACTTGATATAATGGCTGATCCAGCAGGAAGAGGTTAATGATGAAAACAGCAATCATATAGTAAGGAACAAGCCATCTTAAAAATTTATGAGACATATATTTATAGAAGAAATCGAAATTCCTGAACGGATTCAACACATGCTTGTAGCTCATGATTCCTGTGAAGCTCCGCGTTACGATACGGACTTTCCGGCCAAATTCTTCTGATGATTTTGGTGATGTCTCTTCCATCGTAATCGCATTCGGTTCATAGACGAATCGCTTTTGTTGGTTGATGATGATCAGCGGGTTCTGCATATCATCCCCAACGTTCGGATTCATCTCTTTGAATAATTCTTTACGCAGGGCATAGATTGAACCATTTGCTACGATCGTCGTACCGGTTGCCGTCTCAAGCATTTTCAGGAGCTTTTCATACTTCCAATAAGCACCCTCTGACTCCCCGATGGATGAGTTTGTTGGATTCGTTAAACGAAGCTCTCCACAAACTCCACCGATTTCTTCATCTTTAAAGTGCTTCACTAAATGATGAACGGCATCCTTATTGTAAAGCGAATTCGCATCGGAGAATACAAGTACCTCTCCAGTTGCCAGAGGGACGGACTTGTTCAGGGCTGCAGTCTTCCCTTTTCTTCCTTTTACAACATTCAACTTCACGTTCGGATATTTTGCCACAAACTCATTGACGATGTCATTCGTTCTGTCGGAAGAATCATCTGACACAACAATGATCTCAAGCTTGTCCTGTGGATAATCAAGATCCACAGAGTTTTGTACTTTTTCAGCGATGACTTTCTCTTCGTTGTACGCTGCGATAAAGAGCGTTACCTTTGGTTCATAGCCTGTATCGGTGATTTGATCCTTTTTGACAACTCCTGATATGAGCTTCAGAAGGATCGGATAACCGGCATAGATATAAACCGAAAGGATAATCAGCAGCCAAAAGATTATTTCTAGTATCATATCATGACTTCCTCTCATCTATCCTTATTACCAATTGAAGGTGGACCCTGATGAAGGATCCACCTATCATGTTATGCTTTGACCGTTTTTCTTCCGATTGACGCATAGTAGAATCCGTTCTCTTCCATGTGAGCCGGATCAAAGATATTACGTCCATCCACAATGATCTTACTGTCTACAATCGTAGACACTTTCTCTAAATCAAGCTCTCTCACTTCATCCCACTCCGTTAAGATGAGGATGGCGTCAGCGTTTTGAATGACTTCATATAAATCTTGACCAGTGCGCAGATTCGGAATAAGCGCCTTCGCATTTTTCTCTGCAATGCGATCATAAGCGATGATATCCGCTCCAAGCTCTTGCAGCTTCGGAATGACATCAACAGAAGGCGCGTCCCTCATGTCATCTGTATTCGGCTTAAATGCAAGACCAAGGACGGCAATTTTCTTGTCTGTCAGGTCGCCATTAAAAGCTTCTACCAGCTTATCTACAACTTTAAAGCGCTGTAGACCGTTCACCGCTTCAACGTCTTTGACAATCTTGAAATCATACCCTACTTGATCGGCAATCTTTACAAGTGCACTTGTGTCTTTAGGGAAACAAGAACCTCCGTAGCCGATTCCTGCGTTCAGGAATTGAGGCCCGATACGAGGGTCATACCCCATTCCTTCTGCCACCTTCGTCACATCTGCTCCAACAAGTTCGCACACGTTTGCCACTTCATTGATGAAGCTGATTTTCGTTGCAAGGAAGGCATTCGACGCATATTTGATCATTTCAGATGTTTCGATGTTTGTCACTACAATGTTTTTGGTAAATGGAGCATGTAATTCCTTCAGAATCGCTTCCGCTTTCTCTGATTCCACACCAATGACCGCTCTTTCCATATTCACCGTATCGTAAATCGCTGATCCTTCGCGCAGGAACTCAGGGTTGGATGCGACATCGAATTCTTCATGTCCGACAACCTCTTTGATGACACTTTTAATCATGGCACCTGTTCCCACTGGAACCGTACTCTTCGTTACGATCACTTTATAGTCATGCAGGTGCTCTGCAATCGATCGGGCCGCCGCTTCAATATATTGCAGGTTCGCTTCACCATTCTCCTTTGGTGGAGTGCCCACCGCTATAATGACAAGGTCTGCATCCTTCATCCCTTCAGCATAATTCGTTGTGAAGGATAACCGGCCTTCGCTTATATTCTTTTCTACTAATTCGGTTAATCCCGGCTCGTATATAGGAATGATCCCATTTTTCAGGTTTTCTACTTTTTGAGCGTCTATATCCAGGCATGTCACTTTATTTCCTGCGTCACTGAAGCACACGCCTGAAACAAGTCCTACATAACCTGTACCAATTACACAAATGTTCATCTTAATTTCTCCTTGTTCATTCTGAAATGATGTCTTTTAACCAACTTTTCAATGGACCTTTAAGGTCATCTCTCATTAAAGCAAACTCTACCGTTGCTTGAACAAAGCCGTATTTATTTCCAATGTCATATCTTTTACCATCAAAAGAATATCCGTAAACATTTTGCTTAGTATTTAATTCTTGAAGTGCGTCTGTCAATTGAATTTCATTTCCTTGACCAGGCTCCAGATTTCCTAGAATATCAAGAACATCCGGAGTTAGTACGTAACGTCCCATGATCGCCATGTTAGAAGGAGCATCTTCTAATTTCGGCTTTTCCACAAGTCCCTTGACTTTGAAAAGCGGACCTTCATTCGTAGGGTCTTCTACGTCGATGACGCCATATTTGGATACGTCCTCATCTGGAACTTCCTGTACGCCGATGATGCTCGATTCTTTTTCTTCGAATTCATCGATTAATTGTTTAAGACAAGGCTTCTCAGAGATTACGATGTCATCTCCAAGTAAAACTGCGAAAGGATCGTTACCAATGAACTTTCTGGCACACCAGATGGCATGTCCGAGTCCTTTTGGCTCTTTTTGACGAATGTAGTGAATGTCCGCCAGATGAGAGATTTGTTTGATTTGCTCTAGCTCATCGTATTTTTCTTTCATTGCGAGCATCTCTTCAAGCTCTAAAGACTTGTCAAAATGGTCTTCGATGGCACGTTTTCCACGGCCTGTTACAATCAGTATATCCTCTATCCCTGAATTAACGGCTTCTTCAATAATATATTGAATTGTAGGTTTATCTACAATTGGTAACATTTCTTTCGGCTGTGCCTTTGTTGCTGGTAAGAATCTAGTACCTAAACCCGCAGCCGGGATAATCGCTTTTTTCACTCTCAAAGAACTCACCTCTTAGTTTTGTGTAAATCAATTGTTCTTATTCTGATTCGAAGTCTTTTTAAATAGTGTCTGCAGAGATTGGCTCATTTACGCCTCTAGAAGAGAAATCTGAATGAAGATCGAAACGTTCGTTTCAATCGATGAGCCAAAATCATTAAATTTCACGAGTATTATACCATATGTTGTTGATTTCTTAATCTCACAGGTTTATTGTGCTATAATATAGCGAGTAATTTCAGATGTGAGGATGAAGAAAATGATTAGTGTAATCGTACCAACTCTTGGAACGAAACCAGAGGAACTGAAACGATTGTTTGAAAGTCTTAATAATCAAGTATATAAAGACTTCGAAGTCATTATTGTATCACAAGACAATCACAATTATATTACATCCGTTTTAAAAGATGTTAACTTTAAATACAATCATATTGAAATTGATCGCAAAGGGTTGTCACTTGCACGAAACGTTGGTATCGAGCATGCCAAGGGAAGCATTCTGACGTTTTCCGACGATGACTGCTGGTATAATGACGACTCGTTCCAGCTTGTTATTGATTATTTCAACGAGAACCTCGAGACCGATGTCGCTTGCTTCCAGATCTATGATCCGATCAAAGGCGTTTACTATAAAGAATATGACGAAGAAGAGCAGAAACAGGTTACAACCGGTAAGCTGTTGAAGAAGTCTTCTATCGAGATCTTTATCCAGACGGCCAATATCGAGCGTTCACTGATTCAATTCGACGAGAAATTCGGCTTGGGTGCAATCTATCCTTCAGGGGAAGAAAATGTCTTCTTATTTGATTTAGCCAGAAATCATAAGTCCATTAGCTATTTTCCCAAGGTTGTCGTAAATCACGAGAAGCCTGAGATGCAAACCCGTTTGTATGAAAAGTCCTTTATCGGAAAAGGTCCTTTGTTTAAGAGAATGTACAATACCCCTACTGCAGTGGTGCTATTGACTCTCTTCACTTTGAAGAAGTACCGTCATTTAGATGAGCCATTCAGCTATTATGGCAAAGCGTTCAGAGAAATTTTCAGATATGAGAAGAAATAGTGTTTGTTTGATTTGATTTTTCGGCAGGTGCCAGGTTGTGGGCGCCTGCCGTTTTTTAGTTTGTGATAGGGTTTGGATCGGTTTTTCTATTAGCTTGTCTTTTTTGGGGTCCGGGTTCGGGCTATTTCGGTAGGCTGGTGATTGATTAGAGGGTGGAATCTCTTCTTCCCAGCATAATACATCCTTTTTGGAAGGAATTGAACCGGATTTACGATAATTAATCCTGTTTTGGCTTTTTCAATCCTGAATATGAATAATTAATCCTAATTTCGATTAATTGATCCTACGTGTCGAATTTACTTTATCAAAGAAGGTTCAAATGCCTTCAGAGTTGAATCCAATCCCCATCAACATGCACTTCATTGGTTGTTAAAAAGTGGACCTTTCGCTTCTGGGTAGATTGGGATGCTTTTGTTCGATTTTCGTTCAGTTCGGATCGTTTTTTCTTTTAGATTGTCTGCTTCGTGGTATTTCGGTAGGCTGCGGACCGTATTTAAGGGTGGAATCTTTTCTTCCCAGCATAATTGATCCTATTTTGGATGGAATTGATCCGGATTTACGATAATTGATCCTGTTTTGGCTTTTTCAATCCCGCATATGATTAATTGATCCTAATTTCGATTAATTGATCCTTCATGTCGAATTTTCTATACCTCACCTTAAGAAGAGCAGTCGCCCCAACAGGCTGTGGAAAGGATAAATAAAAGGTGCACCCCACTCCCCCGGGTGCACCTCAAGAAATCACTTCTCTTTTAAAATGACTTCCGTAATCATGTCATTTTCTTTCGTTAACTCCAGCTCATTTTGTTCTAGGTCGAGCTCATTCTCAAGATCTCCATGGATCTTTTCGAATTCAGCTGCCGGGATGTTTACCGGAAACTTGATTTCCACTAGTCGCTTATCTTCGTTCAATCCAACAAAGGAGTTGAACTCTTTGTAGTAGTAGAAGAATTCAACATCGCCTTTCCCTTCAAAGATGTAAACTGGATCGCCATACTTATTGAACAGGTTCTTTTCTGAGTACCCGATTGGAAGAGGCGTTTCTGGCAGAAGACCTGCGTCCACGTACTGCAGGAATTCATCCGATAGTACTTTTCTGTTGTTCTTTTCGTAATCGATTCGGAAGCTCAGTGTTCCGGACTTTTTGAGCAGCTCTTCGTCTGTTATTTCCAAAAACTCTTCCGTCGCAAGATCATCGTTCAAAGCACTTATTAGCTCGACAATCGGTATTTCTTCTTGGGCGAGCAGAATTTTGGTAATTTTACCTTCTTCTACTTCAAATACAATACTTTGTTTCTTGATGATCATATACACGTACGATTGTTCAGCATTTTCATCTGCTTTGTATTCAAACATGTCCAGCTCTAAGTTATTGTCTATAACCTTTTGGAGGTTATCTCCTACATTGATCGTGTCAGAAATCTTGAATTTTTTATTGGATGTGATCAGGTAGTCTGCTTCTCCGCCAGTGAAGTGAACGCGAAGCTTCTGTTCTGAATCATCCAGGACTTCATCCTTGGAATCAGGATCTTCCAGGACCTTATATACTTCCTGGTACCTTTCACCTAAGCCGAAATTCAGGAGTGAATATTCGTTTCCGACCGATTTATATTCACTTTTTTGCACCTCTTTTGTTTTCACGCCTACAATGATGCCGAACAAAAGAACCACAAAGATCAGATATGAAAGAAAGATTTTGTATGAACTCAACTGTATCACTCCGTTACGTTTTGCTATCTTTGTGTTTCATTTCACCGATTTTCACTAGCACGGCGATAACTAATAGAACTGCCCAGAATCTTGGTGTAACATAATCAGCTCTGTATAAGGATGTGACCATCAGGTGAAAGTACTCTACCAATGCAATGAAGTAGTACATATTCTTCATGCCGTTCTTCAACAGGAATACGGCGATGGATATCAATCCTGTTAATAAAAGAAGGAGTCCGATGACACCTTGCTCGAATAGGACATCAATAAACATATTATTAGCCGAGATGGCCAGGCTCATCTGAGTATGGGGCACGATTTTGGTCCCCGCCAGGAACTCATAAGCTCCCGGTCCGTATCCAAATAGTCCTGATACGATGGAATGATCGAACAGCCACTGGAATGGCATGACATACATATAAATCCGGCTTGATTGTGTCGGGTCAAAAAGATTATCTCTTCTTCCCCAGATCGGAGAGAAGAATTTAGCCAACAAGTCCGGATTTACGAGATAAAGACCTGCAATCCCGATGATGCCCACCAACGGAATCATCCATAGGATTTTCTTTGGGAATTTAGGGTGGAACATTAAGTAGACCATTAAAAAGCCGATCACCAAGACCAGGTTAAAGTATGCGCTCACGGAAAACGTAAAGGCCAGTATGAATAATGTTGGAATTAGTACGACAACAGCATACACCCATTTACGTTTTACAAAAAGGAATGCCAATATAATCAGGTCAATCAAGAACGGTCCCATGTAGCTTGGTTCGTTAGTGAATGAGGTGATCCGGAAATCGAACAGGGTCACTCCTTCGACACTATGAACAAAGGAACGTGTATCTAAGTTAAGAAATGGAATGTTGAACACGAAATAGGCAAGCTGCCAAAAGGCTACAGCCACTAATAACGTTATCGACAATGGGTAGACTTTGATGATGCTTTCATTATCCCTTGGCTCATTTACAAGCAAACGGTAGCCAAAGTACACAAACATGAAAAAGCTGAGATAATATGCAAGTCGTGTAATCATCGAGCTCTTCAAGTAGTTCATATACTCTACACTATTCAAGACTGTAGCAGTATAAAAAGCAGAAAGAATAGCAAGTGCCAATGAGATAAGGAATAAAATCAGGAAGCGTTTGAGGTATTTATCAAACTCTGAGGTTTGGGTCAAACGTTTTCGATTGAGTAAGTAATACAGAAATAATAATGAGCCAACCCCCAGTGTCAATACCGCTGGAACGGGTACGGGGAGAAGCTTGATGTATTTGGCTTGAGTAGAGAACTGCGCGAAGAACAAATATCCGGCCACTAAAATCAAGATGATCTGCTTCAGCCTCGGCTCATACTTGTTCATGAGTGTGGAAAAATTCATACTAAACTCCTCATTGTCTTTTTAGTTTATGGAAGGCTTTCGTCAAACGCCTCATTGAATGTAATCTATATCCTTCAGTAAAAGTATTCCGTCCTTCTTCTCCCATTCGGTCATATAAACCAATTCATTTTCTTTATTAAACCGATAGAACTTATTGACGGCTTCGGTATGAAAATAACTTTTCCGTTGAGATGTAAGTTTTTCTTTCAAATAGTTGAAGTCCGTTTCTGTCACTTTGTTATCAGGACTCAGCATATATTTAAAGGTATTCCAATCCGTATTTTCAATATTATTGCGAATGTATTGGTCAGCTTCCAGAAGGTTTCTGAATTTCAATGGCTGATCACCGCAGCCGCTTAAAAATAAGGTAATCAAAATTAGTAGAACGGCAAACTGTCTTTTCATTACAAACTCCTTTCCTATGAGGACCATCGTCTCTTTCGAATTCCTTGTTTCCTATGTAAAAAGGGACGCACCCTGTTAAGTCTTAATAATTAAATAACAATAAAAAATTATACATGAAAACCCATCATTTGAAAATGCTTTGTTCCCCGGCCTCTGCATACTTTGTCTCCCTTGGCAATCCTGCAAAATCACGCAAATTCTCTATGATTCCGTTATGTTAAATATGTGTTACAAACATGTTTTATAGTCATATTTTTGGAAGATTGATCTATATAAGCCAAAGTTACTCTATTTTAGCTACCGGTTGTCTGTGTGGAAGGTTGAGCGGGATGGGCACATTGCGTACAAATATAAAGGAGATTCGACAAGGGGGATCAATTAATTGAATTTCGGATTAATTAATCATATTCAGGATTAAAAAAATCAAAACAGGATTAATTATCGGGAATCCGGATCAATTCCGGTCAAAAGGAGATCAATTATCTCGAGATGACCATTTCAAGTCATGGATTCATCATCCGAATCTGCCTTCACGTTTGCCTGAGACCACATTTCCAGCTGAAACAAGACAATCTTTGAAGTGAATCTCACAAACGTTCACCCATGTACACGTATATCCCATAAAAAAACTGCCATCCCTAAGAATGGCAGCCTCTTGTTTCTAATTAATTTGCAAATGCCTTTTGGATGTCGCGGCGAACAGAATCTGCAATCGCCCCTTTACCACCCAGGAAGTACGTATCGGCCAAGACTGTACGCTCGTCCAGCCACTTTCCTACATTGTCAGGCAAAGCATCTTTACGTGTCAGTATCAATGGGGATTTCATTGCCGATGCAAGTGCTGAAGCAGGCAGGGCATCAATGAAGACGTCTCCTCGTGCGAAGAATAGTGTCTTCTCTTCAAACTGATCTCGATATTTTTCTGCAATCGTCAAGCTCGTTTGGTAACGGTCCAACCCGTACACACGTGATACATTCGGTGCCAGGGCAGTTAATTGGCGTTCTACTTCAGAAGAAACAGCAGACTGACCACCGATGATCGTTACTTTGTTTATGGTATTCTCTTTCATGTAAGCTTCAACGCTTTCATGTAGAGTATTCTTTGTTGTGTACAAAATCGGGATCTGCATCATGCTGGCATACGATGCAATTGACAAGGCATCCGGGGATTTCTCGTCTTTTGTCACCACAAAGATTTCATTGTTGTTATTGATTTGATCTGCTACTTTTACTGCTGTCTCGTAACGCTCTTCCCCGCTTATACGAGTGATATCAGATAAACCTTTCAGCTGATTCTCTACGTTCGTGCTGATGGCATTCGTTCCACCCAATAAGTAAACTTTCTCAGGTTGAAGTCGCTTAATTTCGTCCAGCACTGTATCCGGAAGTGATGTTGAAGTGGTTAATAATAATGGTGAATCGAGTTTCTTCGCCAATACACTTCCTGTTAACGCATCAATCGATAAATCGCCACGGCCTATGACTACAGCCTTTGATTTATTCTCCCAACCATAATCCGATACACTCACGCTTGTATCATAGCGGTCGTCACCTTCCAGTTCATGGGAATAGTCGTTTAAGTCCAGCTCTCTATTCACACTTGTTGTTGGATAGTAATAGCCAAGGATCGTTCTGAAGTTGTTTCCTTCTTTGGACATTTGGTAAGCGCCGTATTGGCTCATCCCGATTCCGTGACCGAACCCTCCGCCATTAATCGCAAATAGTTCGTCCTTCTCATCAAGACTTTTCACATATGGGCTTTTCATGATAGATGTCCCAAGCATGAAACGAATATTATAAGATCGGTCATCGATGGTTTTCGTTTGCAACTTGATTGTTCCATCTTCATTTTTCACAAATCCACTGTCTTTTTTCTCAAAATAAGTGAAAGAAACTTTTCCTTTCAATACATCTGTTGAAGTAAAAGAGGAATCAGGAATATCAAATGAGACATTTTTGATTCCTACTATTTTAATGTCACTATTGTCATCAATATGATTCTTATTTTTCAACCATGAATTCATGTTTGAAATGATTGTTTGATCTTTTTCCTTCACATCCGACCACCAGGATTCCGGTTTCTTGAGATCTAATTCGTTGGTGTCGAATTGAGCTTTTGAGAGAGTGACCTTCCAATCGCTGTGTGGTGAGATTTTCGCATCATAGATGTCCTGCTTTGTCTCCAGGTAAGGAACCAAAGGTGATCCCCAAACATTTTGATTAGAGAATACTCTTCCCCCATTCGATGAAGAATAAAATGCTTCAGCATAGCCTTCGCCTTTTTTCAGAACTTCACCTTGTGTTTCATTAACTGCCTTTGTTGTATGGGGATTCCAATCATACCCTTTATACACTTGATCACTTTGGCCATCATAAATCGTCCAGTTTCCTTTTTTCAATACAAAGGTTCTGGCTGCGACAGCTTGAGCCTTTAAGGCATCCAGTCCGCCGTTATCGCCCCAGGAAGCAGGCATTTCGGCTGGCACCACGCCTTTTAAGTAGTCTTCGAGATTAATATGATTCACAGGTCTTACATATTTGCCTGATTCAACTGTGAACTCAACTTCACCCAGGTATCTCTTATCGTAATTGCCTTTAATGGTCATCGAACGATCCATCGCTTCAGTAATCGTAGGAATGATGGACACGTTGCCATCGAACTTTTTCACTAGTGCAGTACCTTTGTAAAGAGATAGTTTCCCTGACTCGACCTTGATTGTGTAGGCCGCCCCTGGCTGGATGAAAATCGAAGTTCCCTTCACTTGATAGTCACCACTTGTTGAAAAAGGTAGTGAACTCTTACTTCCAATATAATTCTGAAGTTTTACAGAAATAGGTTCACCTGCTGCACTTGTATCAATCGGTGCTGAAATGAATCCCGTAACCATTGTGGAAAGAACCAGCATAGAAAGTAACTTCTTCTTCAATGTATTTCCTCCTTGGAATGGATATTGAGGAAGGCGCCCTTGTTACAGGGCACCTTCTGAATGTTTATAGTGCTTCTACCTTTTTCAATACGGACTCGATTTTATATCCGTTTTTCCCGGTTTCTTCATATACCTCTTTAATCATGCCGATTCCCGGTGCATAGTACATGGTATTGATGGTATTCACATCTCCGTTTTTCACCGTGCTTCGGACAGCGACGACATTTTCGTATGTGTCATAAGGAACTTCGACCGTTTCATCTTCGCTGATGATTTCCCAGCGTGTGGTGTCGCCTTTGCCTTTATGCTTTATATCGGCCAGCGGCTTCGCTTCTTTATCCGCGGTGAAGTTGTCCAAGATGCTTTCTTTCACATTCTTTGGGTTACTTTCTTCATACACGACTTGAATGACATCCTGATCCCATTTTAGGACCTGAAGAGTGACCATCTCTCCTACTTTGAATACACGTTGAACATGCGTGTCATTGTGATCCACTACCGTCTCCGTTAAGCTAAAATCCTTATTTTCAAAGGTTTTGACCATGTTTTTTTCAGGTTTGAGCTGCTGGAGTAACAGGTTTACTTCTTCTTTATCCGTTGTATCCTTGTCTTCATCTGATGTTTCTTCTTCAGGAGATGCATCTTCGGCCGGCTCCTGAGTATCCTCTCCATCCACTTCTTCCTGAACAGTGGAGGTATCCGATTCTTCATTAAGAGAGGTATCTTCATTCGACGTTTCGCTTTCAACCTTAGATGTATCCGGTTCTTCCTTATTTGTTTTCTCACTCGGCGAGGAAGCATTGCATGCCGTAACGACAGTCATAGACAAGATGAGCAGAGAGACCAGAAAGAAATTTTTACGACTGTTTAACATGGGTTGTCCTCCTTAATACAAGACATTCTTCATTTTTTCAATGATGCTGTCATCGACTTTTCCGCCTACTTTGATCACTTCTTTAACACCGGTTGATGGCTGATACTCAAGGATGAAATCCTCTAAATGCCCATCTAATGAACCTCCGACCAATACGATCGGTGCCTTTGTTTTCACAGACAGCGCAGAAGCTGTTAAAGCGTCGGGATAATTCGTTCCTGTTGAAACGATGAATTTGTCTGAACCCATCAATGATTTAAATTTCGTCAGCACTTTGGCAAGTGTTTTATAACGGTCTGTTCCTGAAAGCCTTTCAACATTCGTTGAATATCGTTTAATCGACTGTTCAACCGTTGAAGAAATCGCATTTCCTCCCCCAAGTACCTTCACTTGCTTTCCTTTCAAGTAAGTTAGTGCGGAAGAATTGATGCTGTCCTTGCCCGTCAGCACGATGGCCCATTGATTGGCTGAAGCGATCGGTGCAGCGCCCAGTGCATCGGCGTAATTTTTACCCGAAGCGACAAAAGCACCCTTTACATTCGTCAGCTTCTTATTAATAAGAAGATTCGTTTCGTAACGATCAGCGCCGCCCACTCTGGTAACCGTCATACCAAGATTCGCTAATCGATCTTGAACCGCATTTGAAACGGCTCCCTTACCACCGATCATGTATACTTCTTTCGCATTCAGTCTCGTAAGCTCCCTTTCTACTTCTGAAGAAAGCTCGTCCTTAGCCGTTAATAGAATAGGTGCGTTATCTAATTGAGCTGCCAGGGGCCCTACTGAGAGTGCGTCTGCGAAATCATATGCGGTTGCTAATACAACAGCCTTTTTCGCTTTGGAACTTGAGAAACCGTTAGGATAAAGGTCTTTGGAAACTTTGATCGCCGTTTCCATTCGATCCAGTCCAATTAAGTTTGTATCGTTGATGAAACGATTGATCTTAACCCCATCGATACTCGACCAAATGACTCCTTTAGAATCAATATCAACCACTTTTAATGGTGTTGCCTTCCATTTAGCGTAATCGATTGCGCTCTTCACATCGTAATAAGACCATAAACTTTTTCCAGCCTCTGTTTGAACGCTGTACTTTTTCGATAAGTAATTAGACCAAAGAATCTTTTCAGTGTGCTCATCTACTACTCTAGTATTTTCTAATGTTTCTGCATATTGAATAGCGTCTTCTTTAATCGGGTAGGTTTTAAGCTTTTCATTCCCTTTTTGATAGACACTGTATTCATTTAAATTCTCGTACACTTTTTTCTGCTGGTATTTATCAAACACATATGTATTCGATTGGGACTTGGAATATTGAATCGCTTCGTCTTTCGACTCGTAAATCTTAAGTCGTTTGTTCTCAGCATTGTATACTTCAAATACTTTGAAATAGGAAACAATTCCATCCTTGATACCCTCTGCTGCATTATTTTGGAACGACCATGTTTTGATCAGGGCTTCCTCTGTCGGGTTCGACATGAACCCCATCTCCAATAGAAGTGATGGCATCTGTGTATTACGAATCACATAAAACGCCTGATTATTTCTCATTCCCTTGTCTGTCAATCCAATGGCATTGACCGTACTCGGATGAACCGTTTCTGCTAATCTCTTCGATTCACTTCCATACGCTACCTGAATGGGATCTGGCGGGTATTCAGCTTCCCAGGCATATTTATTATCATAATGATACGATTCGAATCCACGTACATACGGGTTTGTAGGTGCCGCATTATGATGGACGGAAACAAAAACCGTTTGATCATTCTTTCCTCTAGCGAATGAATTAGCTATATCTGTACGCTCTTGAAGACTCAAATACGTATCTAAATTATCGTGAGTCATATAAACATTAAATCCTGCTGCTCTTAGCTTATCCCGTAATTTTTCAGAGATTGCCAGATTGGCATGCTTTTCATAATAACCAGTTGAACTCCCAGAATATCCTGCTGTTCCTGAATCCCAACCTCCGTGACCTGGGTCAATGACTACATTCTTCTCTGCTGATGCCAGAATTGGAATGACTAGAAACATCGTCATCGTAACAACAAGCATCGCAATCTTTTTCTTCATTTTTCTGCATTCTCCTCCATAATATTAAAATTTTCCTTTATTCTACCATTATTATCGGCAACAGTTGACATACTTTTGACATGTTTTCGTAAAGTTTTACATAAACATCAAAAAAGACACTCAATCTCCTTAAATTAGGATCATTAAGTGTCTTTAATATTTATTGGAAATGAAATGATGTACCCCACCGTAATAGAAAAGTTTATCTCACGACCTTTATTATTTCATTATAAAGATCTACCATTCTCTTTGAATTATCTTCCCAATCATAATGATTGATTACATGTTCCCTGCCGTTTTTCCCTAGTTTCTCTCGCTCTGAAGAATCTTTATAGAGATATAATAACTTTTCTGCTAAAGCAGCTGGATTCTTCGAGGGGATCAGATAGCCTGTCTCTCCATCCAACACCACTTCCGGGAGACCACCGACATCTGTAGCGATAACGGGTACGCCACAAGCCTGGGCCTCTACAGCTGAAACTCCGAAGCTTTCAATCAAGGAAGAAATGACAAATATATGAAGAGATGAGATGAAATCAGGAACATCCTCATGAGCGATTCTTCCTAAGAACTCTACATTCTCAACTATGCCCAGTTCTTCTGTCAGTTTCATATACTTCGTCAGGAAAGGTCCGTCCCCGGCCAGTTGCAGGCGTACATACTGGCGCTCCGATCCAAGTGTATCCAAGAAAAGCTTGAAGCCTTTCAGTAGATATTCAATCCCATATTTCGGCTCCATTCCCTTAGCAATCCCGATTCTGAATTGCCCTTCCACCTTCTTCGTTGGATTAGGTTTGAATTGTGTTATATCAACACCAAATGGCGTAATGGACAATGGCTTGTTCTCATCTATATATTTTTTTGTTTCCTGTTCAAGTGCAGGGCTCGTTGAACAAATATAGTCTGCTTTTCTCAAGGCGTACTGGAGGATGATCCGATTCATCACGTTCCGCTTGGGGAAATCATAGATGTCAGACCCCCACACCGATAGAATGTAAGGACTGAACCCTGTTAACGCTCCTATTAATCCGTAGCTAGAAGCATAATGGGAATGGATGAGATCTGGCTTATAGTCTCGGATGATCTTCTTAAGCCTTGAAACCGTAAATAAATATGAAATCTTATGATTCAATTTCAGATTTAAATAGACTCTGCTTACATTCTCCCAAGGGATGTGTTCAGAAGAGTCTTTATGGTTCTCTAAGCTAATATTGATGACCTCGATACCAACCGAATTATAGTAATCAAGCCATTTCTTCGTATGTACATTATTCGCTGGTGCTAATAATAAAACTTTCATAACTCGGGTACCACACTCTCTTTTTTACTACTGGCTTGCTGAAATGATTGACAAGGCCTCTTAAAAAACCGACTGTCAAAAGAAATATATTCAATAATATCGTTTGTGATATAATATACTAATTGATTTGATACTTCTTATCATAATATAAAAAGCGATTAAATTGAATTTATTTGTAAAAACTATATAAATTTTGTTAAATCACAGTGATAAAAATTGTACGTTCAGAGAGGTATTTCCATGTTTAAACATACGTTTATCTATTTTCTATCTAAAGGTGTGCCCGGGATCATCAACTTCGTGGCCATCGCCTTATATACACGTCTACTGTCACCAAGCGAGTACGGTGAATATGCACTGGTCATCGCGGCTGTAACATTTGTGAATACAACCTTGTTCCACTGGCTTAGATTAGGATTGCTCCGCTACAACCCTAAATACGAAGGCAATCAGAAAGCCATGTTCATCAGCTCGATCACAGCTACATTCATTTCCATGACGGTCTTGACGGTGTTCCTGGCTACAGGTGCATTCATTGTCTATACACCTTTTCATTCAATGGCTCTCTTATGGTTCCTGGGAATCGGATTACTCACCATGCAAAGCATGTTCGACTTATTCACTGAATACTTGCGTTCAGAGCTTTCGTCCAAACTATTCGGAGTTGTGACAGCTTTAAAAGTGGTATTATCCCTTATCACCGCTGTCGTTCTGATTAAATTCTTCGGGTTCGGGGCAGAAGGGATCATCCTTGGACTGATCATCGGGATCTTCCTGTCGATTGTCTTCTTTATTCCGAAGTACCTTCACTTAATTGACATTAAGTTGATTGACCGGGATATGATTAAGGAAGTCGTGAAATATTCCATTCCATTTATTGCGGCTCTTTCGATGGAAGCAATCATCCTAAATACAGACCGTTACTTGATAGGCTGGTTAATGGACAAGGCTTCTGTCGGGATCTACGCCGTTTCTTACGACTTGGCCAAACAAATCCTGTTCTTATTGATGATGATCATCAATCTCGCCGCTTACCCACTTGTGGTCAAAGCCCTTGAAACAGGTGGAATCAAAGAATGTCAGAAACAACTAAATGAAAACACGTCCCTGCTGTTACTCGTGTCTGTCCCTGCTACCACAGGAATGATTTTATTAAGCGATTCCTTTACCGGGATCTTCCTGGGAGAATCCTATCAGGGAAAAGCAGCGACGATCTTTTCACTGATTGCGCTGGCAATCTTTATCCAAGGCTTTAAAATGTACTACTTCGACCTTGCTTTCCAGCTCGGGAAAAATACGAAGCTGCAAATATGGCCAGTGTTGGCCGCAGCTGTACTGAATGTGGTCCTGAACTTACTCTTAATACCAGAGTACGGCATATTCGGATCAGCCTATGCGACGATCATTTCATACGTGGTATCCGTTTTATTAAGCGCGTTAATTGGAAAGAAAATCTTCCCGCTTACGTTTCCGTTCAAAGAAGTCGGAAAGATCTTTGTTGCGACTGGTGTGATGGCGCTTCTAGTTTGGCCGGCACTTGCTGTTGATGGCATCTTCGGTTTTATTGTGCAAATTGCAGTTGGAATTGTTGCTTATGGGGCTGTAGTATTGGCTTTGAATATTAATGGAATACGCCAGCTGGTTATGCGTCGTTTGA
This sequence comes from Rossellomorea aquimaris, assembly GCF_008180865.1. Lineage (GTDB taxonomy): Bacteria > Bacillota > Bacilli > Bacillales > Bacillaceae_B > Rossellomorea > Rossellomorea yichunensis. The sequence continues at coordinate 306,901 of NZ_VTEX01000006.1, read as the reverse complement.
AGAAATCCCCTCAGTGATTGAGGGGATTTTTTTGCGGGGTTTTTCAAGAATGGTTTCGTGTCCATTTTGCTGGTTTTCCTTCACCTCTGGAGTGGTTTTGGTTCAAGATGGTCCTTGGATGTGGACTTTGACTCTTTGACTAGATGGAAGGCCGATTGGAGTGATCAATCCGTGCCTTGAAATAGCACTCGGCACGATAATTAATCCGGTTTGGGATGGAATTGATCCCGATTTAGAATAATTGATCCGGTTTGGGCTTTATTAATCCGAAATATCATTATTTGATCCCAATTCCAATTAATTGATCCTTCGTGTTGAATTTTCTTTAAATATGTGTGTGAAATTCCATCTACCTCAAGTTCCCTCTCTCGCCAACAGGCAGATAACCAATAGCTGAAAGAGCGTAACTTTGGCTTTCGGATTTTTCTCTAGATGAGTAAGTGTTTGATGTAATCCTTCCATTATGAAGGGGTTTTTCCTTAAGATTGTCCTTTTTAGCTGGGAATGCGGTCTTCGACTAGCTTGAGGGCCGATTGGCGTGATCAATCCCTGCCTTGAAATAGCACTCGGCACGATAATTAATCCGGTTTCGGATGGAATTGATCCCGATTTAGAATAATTGATCCGGTTTGGGCTTTATTAATCCGAAATATCATTATTCGATCCGAATTCTATTTTATTGATCCTCCGTGTCGAATTTTCTTTAAATATGTGTGTGAAATTCCATCTACCTCAAGTTCCCTCTCTCGCCAACAGGCAGATAACCAATAGCTGAAAGAGCGTAACTTTGGCTTTCGGATTTTTCTCTAGATGAGTAAGTGTTTGATGTAATTCTTCCATTATGGAAGGGTTTTTCCTTAAGATTGTCCTTTTTAGCTGGGAATGTGGTCTTTGACTAGCTTGAAGGCCGATTGGCGTGATCAATCCGTGCGTTGAAATGGCACTCGGCACGATAATTAATCAGGTTTGGGATGGAATTGATCCTGATTTAGAAAAATTGATCCGGTTTGGGCTTTATTAATCCGAAATATCATTATTCGATCCGAATTCTATTTTATTGATCCTCCGTGTCGAATTTTCTTTAAATATGTGTGTGAAATTCCATCTACCTCAAGTTCCCTCCCTCGCCAACAGGCAGATAACCAATAGCTGAAAGAGCGTAACTTTAGCTTTCGGATTTTTCTCTAGATGAGTAAGTGTTTGATGTAATTCTTCCATTATGGAAGGGTTTTTCCTTAAGATTGTCCTTTTTAGCTGTGAATGTGGTCTTCGATTAGCTTGAAGGCCGATTGGCGTGATCAAACCGTGCCTTGAAATGTCACTCGGCACGATAATTAATCCGGTTTGGGATGGAATTGATCCCGATTTAGAATAATTGATCCGGTTTGGGATGGAATTGATCCCGATTTAGAATAATTGATCCGGTTTGGGCTTTATTAATCCGAAATATGATTATTTGATCCCAATTCCAATTAATTGATCCTCCGTGTCGAATTTTCTTTACCAACTGTAGCATTTGCCAATCACCCTTAAGGTCCACACCTACTAAAAAACCCACGGAGCATCACTTCACTCCGTGGGTTCAATCTATAATTTCTATTCCTCGTAACTACTTGAATCCTCAGTTTCTATAGATTCCTCATAAACACCAGAATCCTCATTGGTTTCCTCCACCCCAGTTGTATCCTCAACCAAGGCATCGTCACTTACCCCATCTTCCTCCACATACTCTGCATACGACTTTGGTTCTTCACCATTCAAAAAGTCTTTTAATGCCTCGGTATTTGCCTCCAGGTCTACGTCTAACACGGCACCGGCGCCTTCATATCGGGCATTTTCAAACGAGTTGTCGATTGGTAATGTCATGGTTTCGATGTTATCAACCGGATTCAGTACAAATTCTTTTGCAAGACTGATTCGGTCCATCGAGCCAATATTCGTTTCGATATATGGTGAGACTGTCCCCATCAGTTTAGGAATTTTGGATACTCCGTTTAATGACAGCATCTCATCTTTCAAGGCATTAATGACTTCCTGCTGGCGCTTAACACGGCCGAAGTCTCCTTCCGCGTCATGGCGGAAACGGGCATATCCTAATAGTTCCTTACCGTTCAATTTTTGCAAACCTGGCTCCAGAGTCACATTAATATTAGTGGACATTTCTTTTTCCACATTCATTTCAATTCCATCTGGCGCCAGTGCATCTACAATCTTCTGGAATCCTTTAAAGTCCATTAAGGCATAATATTGTACATCTATATCGAAGTTCTCTTTTAATGTTTGTCGAAGGAGTTCCGGCCCCCCTAGGAAATAGGAAGTATTCAATTTATACTTTCCGTATTCCGGTACATCTACATACATATCCCTCATCAATGATACCAATCTGGCCTCACCTTTGTCAGGATCGTATTGGGCAATCATGATCGTATCTGTACGGGATTTTTCTTCGCCCCTCGTATCCGAACCGAGGAGTAACACATTTATCTTTCCATGCTCATCTTTTTTCCCATTAAATTCAGGAATTTCTTCGGATGCCGCCTGTGTCTTGCCGGCATTCATTTTTCCAGTTTGATACTGGAAAAGAAAATACGCTGTTCCGATGCTTAGTCCCAAGAAAGAAAGTGCAAGAAATATGCGGAAGAATCTCTTTCTTCTTCTCATCCGCTGTTTATAATCATTACGAGTCTTCATGTATGTTTTCACCTTTCAAATCGAAGATCAATACGAAAAATAATTTTATCATGAAATAGATTAAAAAAATAGAATCTTACATAAATGTAATCTCTGTTTAATAATCCTATCAAAAAAGACTCTATCGATAATCGATAGAGTCTTTAGGATTAAAACCTACTATTTTAATAATACAGCTTTTTGTATAAATCTCCAAGCTCGTCTTCCACATTCATTGCACCTGGTCCTCCGAGCAGGAAGAACTCTTTATATTTCTCGACTGCGATAAAGTTGTTGACGCTCGTTGGCAGCTGTTCCGGATTAGACAATAGGAGTGGGGCCTTTTGCTTTGCTGCCAATACAGATCCCGATAACGCATCCGGGTAGTTTTTACCGCTTGCGATCAGGGCTTTTTCATCGGGATTAGCAAGTGGAAGCTTCTTCGCGATTTGAAGAGACGTTTCGAAACGATCCAATCCGCTTACCCGCTGCTCTGCTTTCACCTTTTTCATGACGCCATCACTGATGACCCCTGCACCACCAACAACGATCGTGCTATCCACTCCAGTAAGAGCCTGACTCGTATAAGAAGAAACGGCATCCTTGGATGTTAATAAAATCGGGTATCCTTTGACAGAAGCATAAGGTGCCACTGAGAGAGCATCCGGGAAGTTCTTTCCTGAAGCGATGATCGCTTTGTCCGGATTCGGATTTACTTGCTCCGAAATGAGTTGGGCTGTTTCATAACGATCGACGCCACCGATTCGGTCAACTTGCAATCCCATTCCTTCAATAGCATCACTGACTCCCTCGCTGACTGCCCCTTTTCCACCTAAAATGATGATGTTCGAAGCCTTTAATCGCTTGATCTCATCCTTCGTTGATTCAGTCAGTTTATTTTTATCCGTTAATAGAAGTGGCGCATCATTTTTATAAGCAAGCGGGCCACCCGTTAAGGCATCCGGGAAGTTATAAGCTTGTGCCACAACCACCGTATCCGCCTGATCCCAGCCAGACTGGGAAATATCAACGGCCGTCTTGATTCGATCTGTACCAGATAGTCGCTCACCGATTTTGTTTAGTTCGCTTGAAGCAACGTATGCCTCTTGTTTATTGTCTTCACGTTCAACGTTGTACCAGACGAAGTGATTCGGATTCTTGGATTGATCGTATTCAAATCCTTTAAGGATTTCAAGTACTTCCGTTTCACCACTTGGAAGTTTCGCAGACACTTCATCAGACTCAGAAGTTGGTCGTTCTCTAAAACGGGAACCATCTGCAGAAATGACCAGGTCACCTGCTTGATACGAATGTTTTGACGTATGGGCAAGTCCCTCTACTTCATACTGCTTTTTGTTGAATAATAAATAATAGTTTGGCTCCCCGGTGTAGGTGAAATCCGATTTGGCAAAAGAAAACTCGACTCTATCATTCTTGAAAATACCGGGATTCCCACTTACAAGCTCTGCATACACCCGTTCTTGATAGCTTCCTAAGTTTCTTTCGCCTGTCGCCATTTTGATCGGACTATTCTCCTGCACCTGGCCATTGTAAGCTAAAAGGGCAAAATACCAGTTCTCGATGATGTCACGCTCATTATCTCCGACAGTAGGGATGCTGGTAGAGCGATCCCAGTTGGTTATGCCTTTCTCACCGAGCTCCCACTTTTCGTTCAGGATTTTGATACCTGATTCGATATTGAAGGCGATGTCATTTTTCAAACGTTCAACATCATAGCCTGCTGTATCAGTCACCTGCATGATCCCGATTCCGCCATCACCCGAAATATTCGGTTCTCCATCTGACGTGAATTGCTTCCAACCGCTCTCTTCTGCAGCCACTGCCTTCACGATTTCTGCCGGAACGTCATACTTCATTGCTGCTTCCGTCAACAGTCGATTAATTTCATATTTTGATGGGTTTTCATACCCCGCTGCCTTCGAATTGATCGGACTCGCCAGTGTCGCAGTAAGTGCCACCGCTGCTATTCCGGATACAAGCTTCTTCATTTTTAGATTCATTGTGTTCCCCTTTTAATGTTATTTTATTCCATCTTATCATAGTATCTAGTAAACTATAACCCTTCATTGGCAAAAAAAAGATAGAGAGGAATCCTCTCTATCTCACTCGTTCATCATATAATGATCAATTTCCCATGCTTTTTCTATGGATAAAGCACCCGGTCCACCTAAAATATGATAACTGTTCCTACTAGAGAATACATTTATCGATTTCTGTAAATAAGGGTTATGCCGCTTATCCACCAATACAACCGGGCTATCGGTCCTTGCAGCCAGCGGGCTTATGCTAAGGGCATCAGGGAATTTCCCTCCTGTGGCAAAATAAACTGAATCCGAATCTTCCGAAGCAAACGTCTGATGAACTTTATAATTGGTTTCATAACGATCCAGACCGTAAATTCGAAAATGTCCCGGCAATTGATCAACCATCTTATTTGTAAGGATGCCCTGACCGCCGATCACGTACGTCTTAGAAATTTCATTCTCTTTCATATACGTACGAACCGACTGTGGAACCTTGTCTTTTTGAACAAAGAGTACAGGATATTGCATACTGCCACTATAGGAAGCGACCGACAACGCATCAGGATAGTTTTGACCCGAGACGACAAATGCCTTATTGGTTGTGTATGGAATGGCGTCATTGATCGCTACGGCCGTTTCATAACGGTCCACGCCAAATAGTCGAGCGGTCGAGATTGATAGATTCTTAATCTCATTTTCAACCTCATGAGAGATGGCATTTTCCCCTCCGATCATCAAAACATGAGAAGGGTTCAACCTTTTCAGTTCTTCCTTAACGGATTCACTTAATCGATTGTTCTTAACCAATAGAATCGGACTATCCAAATGAGATGCCAACGGGGAAGCTGCTAAACTATCCGGGAAGGAATCACCGCTTGCTAAGACAACAAACGATCCATACAATTTGTTGCCACCGATCGTCAACTCTTCTTCCTGTAGTGAGTTCCAGCCATTCTTAGATATTTCTACAGCTGTTTCCACAGAAGTCAGTCCGTAGTGCCGATTTTTTGTTTGGACATAGCTCAGCGCTTTTTCTGCGTTGATCAAACCCGTTCCAAGCCTTTCGACTTCAGGTAATGGGGTAGTGGAGTTTTCAAGAACATCCTTTACCTGCATACCTTTTAGAAAAGGGTATTGCTGTTTAACCATGGCGGAAATCGAACTTACAATGGCTGTTGACATACTGGTACCATCCAATGTCTCATAGCCACCCATCCATGTGCTGAAAATGTTCGTTCCCGGGGCAGATACATTTACTGTATCCCCATAGTTTGAGAACGTCGATTTAGCCAATGTCGCAGAATCCACGCTTCCTACTGCCAGGACATCCGGGTAAGTTGCCGGGTAAAGAACTGCGTGCTCATCATCGTTACCTGCAGCACCTACCATGAGAGCACCTTTGTCCACAGCGTAATCAATTGCATCCTCTAGTGCTTGCATATTGCTATAGCTGCCAAGACTCAAATTGATGATATCTGCTCCGTTGTCCGTTGCATAACGAATGCCTTTAATAACCGTTGACATATAGGTGGTCTTACCCTCAAACACTTTGACAGGCATAATTTTTACCTTTTCAGCAGCAGAAGCAATACCCATTTTGTTATTGGTCACAGCTCCTACAAGACCCGCGACATGGGTCCCATGTCCTGACGTATCGCCAGGGGGCTCCCCTTCATTCATGAAATTCTTTCCTTCTATTAATCTACTCCGAAGCTCAGGGTGTTTCAGATCAACACCTGAATCGACAATCGCCACGGTAACTTCTTCAATGGGATTGTAGCTTTCCCAGGCTTCCAATACCTTCATTACCTGAAAATCTTGGTATTGATTATTAAAATATGTATCATTTGGCGGAGCAGCTTGTGTATGTACGAGCTGATCAATCTCTGCATATTCCACGTTTTCATTATTATTTAATTTGGTTAGAGTGCCAGGAACATCTTTAGCAGGAACTTCTATGACTTCTAATTTCCCTTCACCCGTGTCCGATGACTGTGTCGATATATCACCTTTTTGATCCTTGTGAACCACCAAAAGTTGAACCTTCTTCTCATCATCCGCCTGCGCAAATCCGTTTGGAAGCAGGATGCAACCAAATAAGAAGATAATAGAAGTGATTATTCTCATTTTCATTAAGCCACTCCTCTCTCAGTTGAATGTCATTTACATCATCTGTAAAAAGTATATAAGATGGTGGAAGGCCTGTCCACGAATTCAAGAAATTTTCAGAATAATAGGCTGAAAGACCTTTATGTTCATATAAAAAAACTTCTTTTCGCATCTGTTGCCATTTTAAATAAGAAAGTAGTAGTTGATTTCCGCTACAGGATGCTCGCTTTCCGCGGGGCTGGCGGTGAGCTTCCTCAGCAGCGCTTCCGGGGTCTCACCTGTCCGGCCATTCCCGCAGGAGTCGAACATCCTTCCGCTGCAATCAACTTTTTAAGCATGACTCTTCCAAAAGATACAAATATAAACAACACTCTTTGCCAATAGCTCTCCTTCCTGGGCTCTGTCAATCAAGTGTGAGCTGGATGGTGAGGGGAATTTAGTAGATCTGGTTTTCAACTTTAGACCAGAAAGAGAGAACGTCGAGAAGGCTTGACTTCCTTTCCGGGGAATCTTGTGCTTGGGACGGAAAGGAACGGTCTATTTTTTACATTTCCACCTATCTAAGACAGAAGGCTACAATGTTTACGAAAAGAGCCTTGCCCAAAAAGATTAATAAAAAAAAGCCACCCGCTATAAATAGCAGGTGACCCTATTAAACTCTATTAGTTTGATACTTTTCCTTGAAGGTCTTCTCTTGCTCCTTCACCAACTGCACCTTTACCACCAAGTACAGTGACAGAAGTGATTTTGTTCTGGTACAGATACTTCGTTAAGAAAGCGTCTACTTCTTTCGGTAATCCATTAGGATCTGTCAGTAATAGTAAACCTGCGTTATCTGTTACAAGTGGAGCAGCAGATAATGCATCCGGGAAGTTCTTACCGCTGGCAACATATAACTTATCTGTGCTATTGGCGAACTCTCCTAGGATTGCAGCCAGTGTACCATAACGGTTCACACCAGAAAGTACTTTAACATCGACAGCTACTTTTTTAGCTTGAGCTACTACATTTTCTGGGACAGCTGACTTACCACCAAGCACATAGACTTTCTCGTCTTCAAGAATGGCTTTCGCTTCAGCAGATAAATCTTTTCCATCCGTTAATACGATTGGCATATCATTCGCACCGGCAATTGCCGCAGCACTTAGTGCATCTGCAAAGTTCTTACCAGTTGCAACGAATACACCGTTTCCTTTGAATCCAAGCTCTTGAAGCTTCGAAACGATGGCAAGGTTTGTACCGTAACGGTTTGGCATACCATCTGTTTCTAAGCGTTCGATATCAGAAGAGTCGATTGAGATGCTGTTCAATTGTGTGAATACATCTTTGGATACGACACCTTCTCCACCAAGGATATACACATTTTCAGCACCAAGACGTTCAATTTCAACTAATACTTCCTTAGAAAGTTTCCCATCGCTGCCTACAGGTAAGATTGGCGCATCGATTGCGGATGCCAATGGACCTGCAGATAATGAATCAGGGAAGTTGTATCCAGTTGAGAGGATAACTGTTTTGTATTCATGGTCATCGGCAAAGCCATCCATATGAAGCTTTTTGGAAACTTCGATCGCAGTTCCTACACGGTCTAGACCTGATACTTCATTGATGATGTCACCGTCTACCTTGATTGGAAGCAGTGATAATACTTCATCCGTTTTTGCATCAAGTAAATATACTGCTCCGATTGATCCAACTGACTCAGATGGAGTTGTAATCTTTACATCTGTCGTTAAAGATTTTCCAACTTTAAGGTTTTGTGAAGCATTGGCTTCTACTTTCCCTTTCCCTTTTTCACCAGGGGACAGTACGCCAAACTCATTGACTGATAGATCAAGAGTTGTCGTCGGATCCATTGTTGCATAGCCTTCAATGGCAATTGTGTACGTATCATTCGGTAAAGAAGTCAATGAAACTTTTTCATCAGATGTCGCACCTGCAGAGTAAGCTACCTGGTTACCTTTAGAATCAAAGATATATAGATCTACGTCATCAGTAGAATGTGATGGGTTTGAAGTTTGAACTTCTAAAGATACGTTGTTCTTCACTTTGATATCTTTGTAGTAAAATGCATTGTTACCTGGTACTTCTACCTTCTCGGAAGAAAGCTTAGGCGTGCTGAATGGTGCACCGACAACCTTCACTTCTCTCGCTTCAGATAAGTAGTTTGAGAATGTTACAGATTTCGTCATTTCAGTGTCAGAAGAAACATTCCCTAAATCGATTTCACCTGGTTCAGCAACCACATCCTGAACAACAGCCTCTAATTGATATTTATTTACTTCTTTACCTGCTTCCGGTCCGGAAGTCCCATAAACATGTACTTCCCATACCCCTGGTTTAGGAGACTTGAAGACGTGGTCTTCAACGCCCAATCCACCGGCACCGTATCCAGCATACCCTTGGAACTCACTTACTTCCACTCCGTCAGGATTGAAGACGATCGCGCGTACGCGGCCTTTATAATCATCATTTTCACTGATTGCATTCAGTGAGAAACGAACTTCACTTACACCTGGTTTTACGTCAAATGTATAGCCTTTTGTTTGAGAAGATTGTACTTCACCTTCTTCGCGGAAGCGGAAACGATTTTCCTGGTTAAACTCATGACCCGTAACAATTGTTTGAGCTGATCTAGCTTCTACATAAGGAGTAGACGCATCATCAAAGACTAATGTCTCAGCATTTACGCCTGTCTCTAATTTCGACGCATCGTAGTCAACTGTAATCGTTTTGCTTTCTCCAGCTTTAAGATCTACTTTCGATACAGATGGCTTGATCCAATCGCCAGTAGGAGATACATCCAGGCTCTTATCTTCATCCGTCTTGTTCTCTACTAATACTTCAACGGTTTCAGGAATTTCTTTATTTCTTACATATAGACCCGGACCGCCGGACACTTTCTCTCCGTGATAGACCGTTACGTCTACATCTTTAATATCTGTGATGAAGTTCTTGCGCAGATACTCATAAGCTGCCGGAACATCAATCAGTCCGCCACCTTCTTGAGCACGGTTGTATCCATCTAAATGATTAGCCGTTTCAATCAATGCTTCACGGGCAATTTCATAATTAAATGGAATACGATCTTTCTCAGCTGCAGATTTCAGCAACGCTACAGCTCCAGCAACATATGGTGAAGACATACTTGTACCCTGCATCACAACGTACGGTCCATTTTGTACCGGATGAGCAGCAAATGCAGATCCAGGTCCAACGATATCAGGCTTTTGATTCCCAGCTTCGTTCGGCCCTACAGAAGAGAAGTACCATAATCCTTGTCCCTCTTTAGGAGTACCGTCTGCATTTTTACCATATGGATAGGAATTGTATTCTTTTGCCCACATGTCAGCCGTGATATGTGCACCAACAGAAATGATAGGAGCTACGTCACCAGGTGATCCAACTGTGTCTGCACCAGGCCCGGCATTTCCAGCAGATGTAACGAATACGATATCTGTATCTTCACTTAGGACTGTCATTAATTCTCCATAGGATCCCAGACCATCATTTAAATCCGGTGAAGAACCTAAGCTTAAGTTAGCAACATCGACGCCAAATCCGCCTTCTGATTCAGGAAGCGCCGCATCGACCATAGCCTTTTGGATACTGAATGTAGGGGCTCCGCCAGCTGCTTTGAACACACGCATACCGACAAGCTCGGCTCCAGGGGCAACCCCTTCACCGGCAACGGCACCGAAGGCATTCGCTTTTGCCGGACCGTTTGCGGCAGAAATACCCGAAACGTGTGAACCGTGCCCGTTGAAGTCCGTGAATAGATTGATCTTCTTCAGACCTGCACCGAACCAGTTCAATTCCATATCATTGACACGGAAGTTCGCTCCAAGCTTCTCATCTTCTACATTCACATCGAATGTACCTGTTTCATTATTCGCATAGGCTGTTTCGTCAGTGAAGTCATTATCCATATCTGTATCGATATAGACTTTGTCCCCTGCCAATAAAACAGAGAAGTTATCAGAATTTCCATTTGTCCCATCGGCATTTAAATCCTGATTCGTCCAGTTAGCATTCCCCTGAGGATAAGGATTTGTTTCAAATGCCGTTTTCCCGTAGTGTAATTTATCATCGGAAGCGTCAATCCCTGCTGTATTATATGTAGTTTCCCCTACTGTAATGGAGTCACCTTCAGCATGTCCTTTATCGAATAGCACGTCTCCCTCGGAAAGATAATTGACACCCTCACCTAAGTATTTTTTATAGCGCTCTTCAATGCCATAAGCAAGTTGACGATTCGAAATGGTGTAGTCTCTTACAGCGACAATCTTAGAATCACCATATTTACGTGTTCCTTCTTCAAGACCCTCTGTGAAGGATTCATGACCCGGATCGGGACCTGAGTCAATGATTCCGATACGTGTACCACTACCATCAAACTTATCGTGGAAATCATCTACTCCGGTCGGAGCATGAGTTTCTGCCTGATTAGGTTTTACAACCGCATCTTCATCGACCTTATTTTGATCCTTCACGGCTAATTCAGGATCCTTGACCTCGCCTAATTCGATTTCAGCATTTTTACCCACTGTACGAACACTCTTAAGGTCAAGAACTTCCATCACTTTGCGTGTAGGTACATCCGCTAAGTAAACATAGTTCTTATAATTCTGTTTTACCTTAACGCCAAGCTTCTCTAATTGACTAGTCGCATCTACTTTACCGTTACCTACGATGACAAGCTCTTGAACAGCCTGCTCACTCATAGAAAGTGCCACAACCTCTGAGAAATTCGAAACTTTGAACTTTTTCGTTTCCTGTAAAGCAGCTTCTGCTTTATCAGGATTGAAAGCTGTGATTCCAGCGAATGAGGAAGTTACCAAAGCAGCACTGGCCATAACCGAAAATACCTTTTTCTTAAACGTCAATCCCTTTTCCCCCTTGATAGATTAATAGTAGTGGTCCGAAATACTCCGCATCTTCCAAAAAAATATAATTATGGAAAAATTCGAACTCTATTTTCCATTTTAATCTCAGTTAGTTCTTTAGTCAATAAAAGGAGACGTTATTTTCAGAAAAAATAATATATTTTTACTATTGTGTTTTCAAGCTTGATTAATTATATAAACTGTATTTATAAACATTGGCTCTTAGGGAGTGGTGGTCGATCTCCGCTCCAGGTGCTCGCTTTCCGCGGGGCGTGAGTTGAGCCTCCTCGGGCTTTGCCCTGTGGGGTCTCAACTTTCCCGCTATTCCCGCAGGAGTCGAGCACCTTCCGCTCCAATCAACATCATGGTAAATATTTCACCTTTCAGAAAACATAGTACGAATTCAACTATCTATTAGAATAAAATATTAAAAAGAAAATGTTTAAGGACTATTGAATCGGGTAAAAAGAAAAAAACTGCTTGCCATGTGACAAACAGTTTTACTATCATTCTATTAATTTACAACCTTCACTGCGCCCAGATAACGAGGCTTCCAATATACGTTACTCATACTTGTGATTTCTACTCCATCATTACCAGCATGGATGAACTGGTTGTTTCCAATATAGATTCCACCATGTGACGGGCCGGGCTTGTACGTTTCAAACATGACAATATCCCCGACTGCGGGAGAGCTTGACCGGCTTCCAAAATTCCAGATGTCCGATGTCGTTCTAGGCAGATCAATATCATATTTATCATATACATAATTTAAATAGCCACTGCAATCAAAACCACTTGGAGTCGTTCCACCCCATTTATAAGGTGTCCCAATATACTGTTTCGCCGTCTTGATTAAACCATCTGTATCAAAACCAAATAGACTTTGGGCTTTCTCAGAAATCACGGACGTCCCGCCAATGATCGTAAACTGATTAATACCCAATTTATCAACTGTTGACTTCACAGACGATGGGACATTATTGGATTGAACCAGCATAACAGGTGAACCTTTCTTGGCTGCAAGGACAGATCCCGTCAACGCATCTGCATAGCTTTCGCCTGTGGCAATCACTGTACTATTTGAAGATGAGTAATATTTCTCGGCGACTTTTGCTGCCGTATCATATCGGTCTTTCCCTGAAATACGGGTGGCCCGTGGTAATTGATTCTTGACGCCGTCACTTACCACGCCTTTGCCTCCTACAAGAATAGAAGAACTATATTGATTTAACGCTTTCTTGGTCTCTTCAGGGACATGGTTTTTTTCTGTTAATAGAATCGGCATTGATTTACTTGCAGCAACAGGTGCAACCGCCAGACTGTCCGGGAAATCCCTTCCATATGTAACAATGGCTTGTGATCCACCTACTAATGCAGCGATTTTCGCCGCTGTTTCATATCTGTTTTCCCCTGCCACCCTTGTAGCGGTAATCCCTAAACTCTTAAGCTGAGCTTCGACTGAGGATGAAATGACAGAACTTCCACCTAATATGTATGCTTTACTTGGCTTTAATCGTTTTAATTCTTGTTTCACACTATAAGGAACGCTATCTTTTGTTACTAATAAGATAGGCGCATTATATTTGTCCGCTAACGGTGCGCCTGCTAACGCATCCGGAAAATTATTTCCCACTGCGATGACGACGGTCTTTGCACCACTGCTCCACCCTTGCCTGGATACTTTAACTGCCGTTTCATACCGGTCTGCACCACTTACTCGATCTATCTGTGTACCTGCAGCTGATGCAGGGTTCTGGAAAAATAATAGGAACATGAAACTTACTACCGTGACGAAAGTAATAGATACAGGTTTGCGATAATTAGACATTTCTCAATTCCCCTTCTCTATAAATCTACAAAAACAATCTTATCATTAAAATTTTCAAAATAATTTTACAGTTATGTAACAAAATTCGTCATATTTACCCCTTTTTTGTAATATCCCTTCCTGTAAACGACACAAAAATGCCCGTTTCTGCAGTAGAAACGGGCATTTTTCGTTATTCGTTTTCTTTATTCCAATACTCCAAAAGTCCTTCTCTCATAGTGAACTTTGGATCGAACCCTAAAGATTTAAGCTCAGAAATATCAGAGTAGGATTCTTTAATATCTCCTGAACGTTCTTCCAATTGTTCGATAGGAAGCTTTGTATTCGTAATCTCTTCATACATGCCAATCAATTCGTTTAAACTTGTCGATTCCCCTGTGCCAACGTTGAATACCCTGCCGATGGCCTCTTTTGATTCTGAAACGAGAAGGTTTGCTTGAACAACATCTTTTACATAAATGAAGTCTCTGGTTTGTTCTCCATCTCCATATAAAGTGAAGTTGGTTTCTTCATTGTTTACTAACTGCTTGAACTTGTCCGTTAAGATCGATACGACACCAGAGTATGGTGAAGATGGATTTTGTCTGTTTCCAAAGACGTTGAAGAATCGAACCGCCGTTGTAGGTATATCATACAAGCGGCTGAATGCCAGCACATATTGCTCTGAGGCAAATTTATCGATGGCATAAGGCGTCAATGGTCTGATCGTCGATGTTTCTTTCTTGGGAAGTGTTGGCTCATCTCCGTAAACCGCTGCAGACGAAGCGAAAACAAAACGCTCCAAACCTCCTTGTTTCCGGGCTTCTTCCAATAAGTATAAGGTCGCTTCCAAGTTGGTTTGATGTGTATGAAGGGGATCTTCTACTGAAGCCGCTACACTGGCAATCGCCCCTAAATGGAAGATTTTTTTGAATTGGTGTTGTTGAAATAACGATTGGATGGTTTCTTTAGAAGAAATATCTCCTTCTACCACTGTTAAGTTATCGTCCTTCGGCAGGTTATCCATTGAACCCATTGAGAAATTATCTATCACTACCACTGTTTCGTTATTGTTTAACAAATCTTCTACAATATGAGAGCCGATAAATCCGGCCCCGCCTGTAACAAGGATCTTGCTCATTTATGTTGTTCCCCTTTCAGTATGGAGAGTTATTCTTTATTTTTTCACTCTTGTAAGTATAGCAAAATTCACAACACGATTCTATGCGGTCATTAAAATGTAAAACATCCTTAATTTTCACCCTAATCACCCTTCCTGAATTCCCTTCCATTCATGTCAAAAAAGGGCGAAAAATATTTATTTGCAACTATCTAGTCAAACGTTCAAAACGCTATTATACTATTCTAGATGTTATGAAAATTGGTATGGGAGTACCAATGACATCAGCTTTAGTACAGTTTTATCTAAAAATAGAAAGAACATAACAATCGGGGGAAAGAAAGATGAAAAAGTGGTTTATTGCTTCAGTGGGTTCAGCGTTACTTGCTTCAAGTTTATTCAGCACATCTGTCCTATCGGAAAGCCCTTCCCAACAAAAGATGGAGCTTTTAGGGTACGATCGTGAAGGTTTCTTCGTTGAGGAAGAGCCAAACAATTCGTTTGCCAGTTCCAATGAAATTTCTCTTGAGGATGCCATAAAAGGGACCTTCCCTCTAGACGATGTAGATATGTATAAGTTTCAAGTCGACACTGAAGATCCATTGATTATATACGGGGGATCATGGGATGAAAACCCTGGGATTCTATTAGATGTCACTCTTTATGATGAGAACAAAAATGTGATTGAACCAAATGAAATGAGCTCAAATCTGAGAGATGGATTAATAGCCGATTACACTGTTACTACTGGTACTTATTATATGTCTGTAAAAGATAAGACGAATTCGGCGACTGGGGAAGAGTATGTAGTCGTTGCGTCACAATTCTTATTTGAGTCTTACGTAGACCGGATATTTGGTAAAGACCGGTATGAGACCGCTCTCGAAATTGCTTTACAGGGCTGGGGATACGGAACAGATGAAATCATTTTAGCTACAGGAAGCAATTTCCCTGATGCTTTGGCCGGTGCACCGCTTGCCTATCATAAAGACGCTCCTATTCTATTAACTACGAAGGGTTCCCTTCATCCATCAGTGGAGGAAGCCATTTTTGAATTAGGTGTCAATAAGGTGACGATCCTTGGTGGGGCGGGCGTCATTTCGGATCAAGTAGTGAAGGAATTAAGAGCTTTGGATGTCTCCGTTACACGCATCAATGGGAAAGATCGCTATGAAACGGCCGTAGCCATCTCTAAAAAGCTGCCAAATAATGACGCAGCCGTAGTCGTCAACGGAAAGAACTATCCAGATGCACTATCCATTGCGTCCATTGCAGCACAAAACGGATATCCTATTCTCTTATCTGATAAAGATAGTATTCCTGCAGCAACGCTGACACAGGCGAAGACATATGAAATGAACTATGTTATTGGAGGGACAGGTGTCATCAGTAATGCAGTTTCCAGAAAGCTGAACGACCCAACGAGGATTGCAGGGAAAAATCGCTATGAAACGAATGCAAATATCATTCGCGATTTCTACGTTCCTACCACCTTCGTCTTCGTTGCTACCGGTACTCAATTCGCGGATGCGTTAACAGGTTCTGTTCTTGCAGCTAATTGGGGAGAGCCATTGTTACTGACCACACCATATGAGTTACATCCTGAAATCAGGGACTTGATGGTGGATTATACATTCGGGGCGACGATCCTTGGTGGAGAGAAAGCGATCCAGCCTAATGTCGAGAACGAGATTTGGTCCATTTTAGAAGGAAATGAATAATGCTGAACGCGCTCTCGTGAAGGGCGCGTTTTTTTCATATTCTCTTAAACTAGCCATTTACAGTGTGTTAAAATGAGATGGTAAAGATTTAACAAAAATAGAGAGAATATCTAAATGGGGGAAAAAGATGAAAAAGAGGTTTATTATTTCGGTTGGATCCGCCTTGCTGGCATCCAGCTTATTTAGTGCGTCCGTATTCGCAGATAAACGTACAGATACACTACCACCGACAATGGAATTTTTAGGAAATGAAGAAGAATTATTAGTATTGGAAAAAGAACCAAATAATACGTTTGAAGCTGCAAATGATATTACGGCTGGCGATCTTTTCAATCCTGCCTTTATAAAAGGATCCCTTCCTGAAGATGATGTAGATATGTATAAAGTAGTGCTGGATACCGACAATCCATTATATTTATCCGGTTGGTTTTGGCAGGAAACAATCAGTATCCCAATGGAAATCACTTTATATGATGAGAACAAAAAAGCCGTTGAACCCAACGAATTCTTTGTTAATGAAGAAAATGGATATTCTGCCTTTTACCCATCCACGTCTGGAACTTACTATGTTTCTGTGAAGAATAAAAGTGATTTGGGAGTGGATAAAGAATATACGTTGATGGTGTCCCAGTTCTATCTCGAGCCTAATGTAGAACGGATTTACGGTGCGGATCGCTATGAAACGGCTCTTCAAGTTGCATTAAAGGGGTGGGAATCGGGTAGTGATGAAATGATTTTAGCTACCGGGACCAATTATCCTGATGCCCTGGCCGGAGCACCGCTTGCTTACCATAAGGGTGCTCCGATTCTATTAACCTCCAAGCAAACTCTGCATTCTTCAGCCAAAAAAGGAATTGAAGAATTGGATGTCGAAAAAGTAACCATCCTTGGGGGCGCAGGCGTGATATCTGATAATGTAGTAGAGGAAATTAAAGATTTGGGGGTTTCTGTTACCCGTATCAGCGGAAACAATCGTTATGAGACAGCCGTTGCCATTTCTAAATCTCTTCCCAATCATGAGGCAGCGGTTGTCGTAAGTGGAAAGAACTACCCTGATGCCCTTTCCATTGCTTCCATCGCTGCACAAGAGGGCTATCCGATTCTGTTATCCGAGAAGGACATAATCCCTGCTTCCACCCTTGCTCAAGCGAACACATATAAGAAAAACTACGTCATTGGCGGAACAGGTGTCATCAGTCAGTCCGTCATGACTAAATTAAACCATCCAACAAGAATTTACGGTATGAATCGCTATGAAACGAACGCCAGCATCATTCAGAATTTCAACGTCCATACTGGTTCTGTGTTCTTTGCAACCGGGACTCAATTTGCCGATGCATTAACAGGCTCCTCCCTTGCAGCACATATCGGTGAGCCTTTATTATTGACTCCCCCGGACAGATTACATCCAGCAATCAAAGATCTGATGGTTGATTACACTTATGATGTAAAGATCCTTGGCGGAATCAAAGCCATTCAGCCTAATGTAGAGAAGGACATTTGGGCAGTCCTTGAAGGCAACCAATAATCCGTAGAGTACGCGTTCTATTCAGAGCGCGTTTTTTTACACAGAATAATATATAGAATTTTCTGTATTTTAATGGTAGAATAGTAGCAAGTTTCAAACCTTACATAAGAAAGAAGGCACATAACCCATGGAGTCCCTCACGCAATCAGTTGCTACCATCTTTAAGAAACTAGTTATACATCTAGATAAGGACAAACTTCGAGAAGAAATAAATAATCATTTACTTCAAACGATAAAAAGCTCATCAACAGAGGATGAATACACCCATAACTTGATGAAGGCCATTGTATTTCAGGTTGAAACGACAAATGCCCTTCATGGAATTCTGCAGCCACTTTTGTTAAATGAAAAATATCCTAACCTAGACGGCGTTTCACAACTTATTAATCGCGCTCAAGTGCGCATTGAAAATGGAATGGATGAACTAATCCCCCTTTATCAAGAGCAGATCAAGAGTGAAGAATCCAATTATGATCTCATCACACAATTGGAAATATACTTTACGACGACCTTCACAGAACTTCGATTAACGTACCGTTTTATCGACGCATTCGGTACAGAGAGCAATAAAGAGTTGTTCCAACCTTTATTTGATTTTCCGGCTGAAGAGGTTGGAGAAACCATTCTGAAATACACAAGAACCTATGCCAGCCTTATATTTGAAAAGACTTTAAATCAGAAATAGAAGAAGGTCCGTCCCTCAATGAGAGGGACGGACCTTCTTTCTTTTATACTTTCAAATACCACTTTTTCCTATGACAGACAAATGCAACGATTGTCCAGAAAATCAGGTTCAATAAGCCATAAGCCAGCTGGGGATGAGGGGCAAACGTTGCTACCCATTCATTGATAACCCTGGAAAGCGATTTTTCTATACCGTCATCCGTGACTGAAAGATGGATCAGCACAGAACCGAGCATGAATTTACCAAAATAAATCAAGAAGCTATTCCGTCCATAGGCTTCCAGGAACCAAACAACCGGCTTAAGCGCCGTCTCTTTGGCGTCTACTTTTCGTTTATCGAATATTAGATAAAGAATCGATAGCATACTAGCTGCGAATCCAGCTGCCAATAGAGCAAACGCAGACGTCCATAAACGTTTGTTATAGGGCAGGAAATGATCCCAAGCGAGAGAAACGGCAATCAATAGAACACCTATCCCTAATAACTCCCGCCATGCCCCTGTCTCTTTACGGGTCAATATTAATCGTCCAAACGCATATCCGAAGAGGACATTCGATAAGGCCGACAAACTGGTGACCAAACCTTCAGGGTCATATCCCCGCTCGCCATGATGATACAAATGACTCTCCCCAAACACAGCACTATCCACCACATGTGAAGCATTGCATTCCGGCTGAGGCAACCCTCCTTCACACGATTGACCTGTGTATAGGATCAGCCCCCCATACACCGACGACACCAACAAGGCAATCATCATTAACTTCAAAGGAGATTGTACAAACTTGGTGATCGCCACCGTAACAATTCCCAGAAGTGCGAACATCTGTAATACACCGGTCAGTCGGATAGTCGGGAAATCCAACGTCCATTCCACAATAATCGTAAAAATGATACCGTACACGATCAATCGAACGGTCCGCTTTAAAATCTTCTCCCATTTCACCCCGCGCTGATACGCAATCGCCATACTCACACCAAAAATGGTGATGAACGTCGGTAAAATGATATCAATCAAAGTGACCCCATACCAATCCGCATGACGGAAATAAGGATAGTCCACCTTCCCATAAGGAATCGTACTTAAAAATACGGATAATGCTACAATAATCCCTCTCAGCATATCAAGGGAATAGACTCTTTTTTTCTTTTTTACTTGTACCTGTTTCTCTGTTGGTTGAACTTGTTCCATACTCCGTTCCTTTCACTTCACGTTCTATACTTTCCTACTATGAAAGTATACACCAGGCCCCAAAACTTTGATAGAATCAATTAGTAAAGATTTAACTATTTTTCTCACCTGGAGGTCCACATGCGAGTTGTCTATCTCTCTATCATTTTATTACTATCCGCGTTCCTCAGCGCCTGTACCCTTTTTGAAAAAGAACCAGAAACATCGGTTTATTATGCTCCACACGCAGACGACGAAACGCTCAGTTTAGGGCCTTCTATCCTTCGTCAAATCGACAAGGGAAATGAAGTAGCCGTGGTGCTGCTATCACACGGTGAAGCCAGCCAATCCATTAATAAAGTCAACGAAAACTTACGAGAAAAAAATTTGCCACCTATTTCTAAAGAAGAGTTCGGTGACTCACGGGTGATGGAATTTAAGAAATCCGTTGAAGAATTGGGAGTCGAGCCAGAGAACGTTTTCGTATATGACCTACCCGATGGCGAAATCAAGGAAGATGATGTCATCGAGGTCATGAAAGAAATGAATGAACGATATCCTGAAGCCAGACATCATGCGTTAACCTACAACGATCCTCACAAAGACCATGCCACTTCGGGGAAAGCCTTGAAAAAGCTGGTTGAAGACGGGACCATACAATCTGCCCTCTATTACCTCCCAGTTCAAGAGTTTGAGCATTTGGAGTACGAGGACACATATCCCGTGCCTGACGATCTCTCTGATGAATATACTAAGAGTTTGGATGCTTATCGGATTTGGGAGCCTGGTGAAGGGTTTTATCGTATTGGGTATACTTCGGTGGAGTCTTATTTTGTGGAGGCTGGGAAGTATGGGGAGAGTCGTTGGCATAGGTAGAAGAAAACATCCCCGATATGTTTAACGGGGATGTTTTCTATTGGTTTTTTCACTTAACCTTCTAAAGGATTGTATGTATCAGGTCGATCATTATTCTTCTTATCAAAGTAATAATGGATGGCTTCTGCAATTCTTCTGGATGCTTGACCATCACCATATGGATTTACCGCTTTTGCCATACTATCATAATGAGCAACATCCGTAAGCAACTCTTTAGCAAGGTTATAAATATTCTCTTCTTCCACTCCAGCCAGTTTCAGAGTACCCGCTTCAATTCCTTCTGGTCTTTCAGTAGTATCACGCAATACTAGGACAGGAACCCCCAATGATGGAGCCTCTTCTTGAACCCCGCCAGAGTCAGTTAAGATCAGGTGAGCTCTTGATGCGAAGTTATGAAAATCAATAACGCCCAGTGGCTCAATGAGTTGAATGCGTGGATCGTTTCCTAAAATCTCATCCGCAGCTTCGCGAACAGCCGGGTTAAGGTGCACAGGATAGACAACTTGAACATCATCATGTTCCTCAACAATACGCTTGATCGCTCTAAACATATTTCTCATTGGCTCTCCAAGATTCTCACGTCTATGAGCTGTCAGTAGGATTAAACGGTCATCACCAATCTTATCTAGAATCTCATGAGAGTATTCTTCTTGAACTGTCGTTTTCAAAGCATCAATCGCAGTATTACCGGTAATAAAGATGGCTTCTTCCTTTTTACCTTCATTTAATAGATTCTGTGCAGACTTATCTGTTGGTGAGAAGTGAAGATCTGCAATAACACCTGTTAATTGACGATTCATCTCTTCAGGGAAAGGAGAATATTTATCCCACGTACGTAATCCCGCTTCAACATGCCCAACTGCTATTTGGTTATAAAAGGCTGCCATACTCGCAACAAATGTTGTGGTAGTATCACCATGAACCAATACAATATCAGGCTTTACTTCTTTCATTACCTTGTCTAAACCTTCCAATGCACGAGTTGTAACACCGGTAAGCGTTTGGCGGTCTTTCATAATATTTAAATCGTGGTCAGGCTTAACATCAAATATTTCTAAAACTTGATCAAGCATTTGGCGGTGTTGAGCCGTAACTGTGACGATTGATTCGAATTTTTCTGGGTGTTTCTCCAGTTCAAGAACAAGTGGAGCCATTTTGATTGCTTCTGGTCTTGTTCCGAAGATTGTCATTACTTTGATGGGGGTAGACATGAATCAAACTCCTTAAAATTTATAATTTTACCATTCTCTCTTTCAACTCTTGTTGTAAAAACTCAAGTACCTCATCTTTTAGTTCAGGATTATTTAGTGAGAATTCAATTGTTGTTTTAATAAATCCTAATTTTTCACCAACATCATAGCGCTTGCCGAGGAAATCATAAGCAAATACATTTTCTTTTTCATTAAGTTGTTGGATTGCATCCGTTAATTGAATTTCTCCTCCAGCACCTGTTTCTTGTTTTTCTAAGAAATCGAAAATTTTGGGAGTAAGAATATATCTACCCATTATAGCCAGATTAGATGGAGCTGTTCCAATGGCTGGTTTTTCAATGAAGTTGCTAACCTTATATAGACGACCCTCATTCTCAGATGGATTTATTATTCCATAGCGATGGGTCTCTTTATCTGGTACTGTTTGTACCCCTATAACAGAAGAATTATTTTGCTCATATTGTTCAATTAATTGTTTAACGCAAGGTTTTTCGCTTACTACAATGTCATCTCCCAATAAAACTGCAAAAGGTTCGTCCCCAATAAATTTCCGTGCACACCAGACAGCATGACCAAGACCTTTTGGTTCTTTCTGACGAATATAATGAATGTTAGCAAGGTTACTTGAATATTGTACTTTTTCTAAGAGATCTGATTTTCCTTTTTCAAGAAGATTCATTTCTAATTCCGGTGCACTATCGAAATGGTCCTCAATCGCACGTTTCCCTTTTCCAGTTACAATTATTATATCTTCTATACCTGATTCAATTGCTTCTTCAATGATGTACTGAATTGTCGGTTTATCCACGATCGGTAACATTTCTTTTGGCATTGCCTTTGTAGCGGGTAAAAATCGTGTACCCAATCCTGCAGCAGGTATTATTGCTTTAGTTATTTTTTTAGTCAAAATTAAGAGCCCTCCTGGTTTAATATAACTTTAATAGTATTGTTTTCTTTAGACACTACTAAATCATATTTTTCTCCTATGAAATAATAGTTTTCTTTACTAGAAGATATTATTTCTGCTTGATTCAATAAATCTGGAGAGTCAAGTTGACTTAAATCAATTCCATCAAATATAATCTCATCTGCAATTTTATTATTATTAAAATGATAAGTTACACCATCATATCCATACTTTAAATAATCTGATGATTCTGATGTTAAACCGTTTAAACTATCTTTAATTTCACTATAATCACTTCCAAAGAAAGCTAGGAAATATTGATAGGTTTGGTCCAATGAACTATCAAACGTAGGTCTAAAATCGTTCAGTTGAACATTTGAGGTGTCTTTAAGATTATCACCAATGTTCTCAGCATTTGTATAGTACGATTGATTGTTAATTAAGATTTGGTGAATATCCCCATTAGACTTTTGAATCCAAACCTTTGTGCCAAAGTCCAAGTTAAGCTTCTCATTTTCTTGGTTAACTTTGTCGAATAACTTTGCTGATTTAGACTGGACAATACCTTGTTTATCAACATTCTTTAACTCGGTGGTTTTTATCTGATTATCTGGCTTATTAGTAGATAAATCCCCTCTATTTTCTTTAATTGTTACATCACTTACATAACTCATGATACTTTTTACAGGATCATTAAAAAACATAAAAGATGAAGACACCAAAAATAAAGCGATTATTATGGTTGTCTGCAAATAAAATAACAACCCCGAGGATTTCTTTCCATTTCGAGATCTGCGATAGTCACTATTGTTTGAAATTGTTTTTCCTAAGGATTGTTCGTTTAATTGGCTTTTCTTATACTCTTTTTTTTCATTCGTACTTAATTTATTAAACCAATTGATAAACTCTTTGTAATCTTTTATAACTTGGGATGAATCTCCAAATTCTTTTACTTTTCCATAATGCATCCACATTACACGATCTGATATCGATGCCATTTGGGAAAGGGAATGACTAATGAAAAAGATTGTTTTACCTTCTTTTTTAAATTCGTCAACCTTTTCTATGCATTTTTGGTAAAAGGTTTGATCACCTACTGATAATGCTTCATCTACTACGAGAATATCTGGATTTGTATGAACAGAAATGGCGAACCCTAATCTCGATTTCATACCACTAGAATAATTTTTTACTGGTTGATTAATGAAGTCTCCAATTTCAGCGAACTCGATAATACTTGGAGTAAGTTCTTTTATTACCTTCTTACTTAATCCATGCATTAAACATTTCAATTCAATATTTTCCATTCCAGTTAAATGATTGTTTAATCCAGCAGAGATTGCAATTAAAGAAGGTGTTCCATCCATTTCGATGGTACCACTTGTAGGGGACACAACCTGAGCGAGTAAGTTTGATAGTGTTGATTTACCTGAGCCATTTATCCCCACTATTCCAATCGTTTCACCTTCAAAGACTTCAAAAGAAATATCTTGTAAAGCATAAAAGTTTTTTGTTTTTTTGTTTGGTAGAATTAATTCTAAAATTTTGTCAGTTTTTTTAGCATAAAGAGAATATTTTTTTGTAACATTTTTAAAAACTACTTTGGGCTTCATATATAAGCCTCCAGTTTATATATAATCAATGAATTTATCTTTGAATTTGGACTGTATTACTGCACCAATAAATAAAGTTAGTAATGTAGCAATCCAGAAATAAATAGTATATTCTATATCACTAAAAAACCATCCTTGACCTAAGAAAGTCTTCCTGAACCCTTCAATTAAATAATATAAAGGGTTTAATTTAAGGATGGTTTCCAGAAGTTTAGGAAGTTGTCCCGTTTCCCATAAAATAGGAGTTAAGTAAAGCATCATCCTCATTACTGATTGCAATATTACTTGAAAGTCCCTCACTATCGTTGAAATGGTAGAGCAAAGTGTAGTAAAAGCAAAAAGAAATAGCAAGAGTGCAAATAAATAATATGGCAGCTGAAGTAGATAAATACCCGGGTTCATTTGATATAGGAATAATACAATTCCAAGGACAAGCAACATAACAATTAATTGAATGATATTACTAAAAATCACAATACTGGGTAACACACTTACTGGAAAATTCATTTTTGAAACTAAATTAACTTTAGAATATACACTATTGGAACCTTGAATGATAGAAGGGCTGATAAAAAACCAAGGTATCAGCCCTGTAATTAACCAAGCGAAAAATGGAACATCTCCAACCGGGTTTCCATTTCTAATCCCAACACCAAAAACAAACCAATAGATTAAAATTTGGAGGGCTGGATTAAGAAATTGCCATAGAATTCCCAAATAGTGCATTTGATATTTACCTTTTAACTCATACGATGATAAACGTAAGATCAAATGAAAATTTTGGATCTGTTCTTTCAGCACTTGGTATATATGGGTCATACAAGTGCTGCAACTTTCTTAGTATTCTCGTATAAATTACCAAAGTTAATATAGTTGAAGTCATCAGAACGGTTACTAACAACATTTTTTGTATCTAGTATTTGCTTACTATTCATTCCTTCAAGTCTTTTCCAATCTAACTCTTTAAACTCATTGTGATCTGATAGAATCAATATTAAATCTGAACCACTAACTGCTTCTTCTAAATTGTTATAAACAAAATCCTTCTCAACATGTGGGTCATAAGAACGGACTTCATAGTCACCTTGGAACTCAAGCATTTCCTTAATCTCCATTGCAGGACTTTCTCGAATATCGTCTACATTTCCTTTATAGGTTAAACCAAATATAGTAACTACTTTTCCATCAACTTGTCTCATTAACTTATTTGCATTCTCAACTACATATGAAGGCATAGATGTGTTGATATTACGCGCCAGGTTAATTAGTTGAGCTTGTTCCGGGGCTTTTGCAACAATAAAGTAAGGATCAACTGCTAAACAGTGACCACCAACTCCAGGGCCTGGTGTGTGTAAGTTAACACGCGGATGCTTATTCGCCATCTCTATTACGTCTAATGAATTGATATCTAGTTCCGTACAAACTTTTGTTAATTCATTTGCTAAAGCGATATTTACATCACGGAAAGTATTTTCCATTAACTTAGACATTTCAGCTGTTTTGGCATTTGTCTTAATAATCTCTCCCTTAACAAAAGTGCTGTAAACTTTTACGCCAGCTTCTGTACATGCAGGTGTTACCCCTCCAACAATTCTATTGTTATAAATTAGCTCATGCATAATTTGCCCAGGTAATACACGTTCTGGACAATGAACAAGGAAAATATCCTCACCAACTATTAATCCAGCTTCCTCAACAAGTGGCTTTACGTAATCATCCATGCTTCTTGGAGCGATTGTAGATTCAACTATTAGTACATTTCCCTTTTCAAGAAATGGAATAGTATTCTTTACAGCACTAAGTACATAAGTAAGGTCACACGATTTATATTCGTCGTCATTATTTGGTGTTGGTACAGATACAATAAATGCGTCTGCTTTCTCTGGTGCCATAGATGCACGGAATTTACGTGTTTCTAATACTTCTTCGAGGGCGTCTTGAAGACCAGGTTCTTCAATGTGAATTTGTCCATTGTTCAATGAATCTATTACACTTTGGTTAATATCTACCCCTACTACCTCTACACCATATTTTGCAAACATAATAGAAGTAGGTAATCCGATATATCCTAGACCTACTGTACAAATTTTCATTAAAAATTCCTCCTAAATATCGATTGTTATACTTTCCGTATATTTCGTAACCCTATTACCTGATTTGTCTCTAACAAAAACTCTGGACATATATTTTCCGTTTTCCGTAATTTTATATCCAATTTTAGGGGACGTCGAATACATAAATTTTTTAACTAGTTCATTATCTCTATAAATATAAAAAGCATACTCTAGATTCTCACCACTACTAGTACAAGAAATTTTTAATGTTGAAGCATTTTCTCTAATAATATCTGCACTCAATATTTCAGGTAATTCTATTTTATAGTTTAATACTTCTAATATTTTTTTGGTAAGATATTTAGGGAAATGAGTTTTCAAGCCATTATGGTCTAAACTTCTTTCAACTTCAACATCCACCCCGAATCCACTAGTTTTTAAAGCCTCAGCAAGTGGTAGCACATGGTTTTCATAATGGTGATCTTTATCCCCTACCATTATGCTTATTCTGGGACCTAATTCTGAAGGTTGCTGGAGAAGACTAAAGAGTAACTGGTCTAAAAATACCTGATCTGCTTTAGAAGAGCCCCCAGAAATATAGTTAGAAATATTATGATGCTTTGCTTGATTAATTAAAAAATGTCCTAATCTGCTCTGAGGTGCACCCGCTATAATATTTCCTACATAGTTTTTTATGCCAAAATACAGTGCTGCATAACCTCCCTTAGACGAGCCTACCGCAGTAAGATTTCTATGGACAATATTGTATTTTTTCATGATAAATTGTATTAATGAATTTACTGTTGTTTCTATGGAGAAATCTCTCTTGTTACCTAAATAGTAAGCACCTTGATCACCAAAATCATCTAAAATATATAATTTATTTGTAGGTATATTTTCAAGTGTTCGAATATAGTTGTATTTATACTGGTACTTTTCTGCAAGACTAGAAAAAATAATTATTAGATGATCTTTTAGATTATCATCAGTTGCTTCTTGAAAATGATATCTTACATTATGAACACTGCTAAAAACTTTTTCTAATTCGAAAGGAGGTTTTTTTGTATTCACCTTAAAATTTGCCAACCTAAATTCCGTTTTAAACATTGTGTTGCTATCTGTAAATTCTACTTCAATTACCGATGAGGGTACTTTTTCCTCCATTTTAGGGAACTTCCAACCCTGAACAGAAGGAGAAGATTGACCCTTGACTTTTTTTAATTTAAAGGGTGATTGGCAGTGAAATTCAACTTCCATTATCTTTTTATCTCTTCTAAATAATTCAATAACTGTATCCCTAAGATGTACATCTATCTCTTCTGCAACATGCCACAATAGTTTATAGTTGTGTTTACTACCTGCAATTATGTTATCTGTTACAACAACTTGTTGATCAACTTTATTAAACTTAACATTCCTCTTGTGTATAACATCTGAAAACCTTTTATTTACTCCAGTAGCTTCTGATGTTTCTTCACTAATTTTATAATCTTCTATATACAACTTTTCATATTGTCCATCTGTTCTAAGTAAACCTTCTCCGTCTACAATTAGAGTGTTATGGGCAAAAGATGAATAAGCATATTGTGTGAAAGAATCTTTATAATTATATCCATTCGGGCCGGCTTCCGTAATTATGTCTTCTCCATCTGAATATATATATACACTTAAATCATCGCTATGTTTATGATAATCAACATGATATGCTGCATTAAAGAGGACATACGTTGAATTCTCTTTTTTTGACCAATCATCTCTAAATATTGCATATCCCGACTCTTTAAATACTCTGTCAGTATTCACTGGCGGTTCTCCTTCTTCACCTTTTGAAGAAGCAAATTTAAAGTGCTCACTACTATATAGATTCTTAAACCCTGACTTAGAGAACTTTTTTTCTTCTGTATCTCCAATGGGAGGGAGAACTCCATCAGGTCGAATTATAAATGTTGCGAACTCTTCGGTTTTAACAAATATTTCTTTCAACTTATTACTTACATTAGTATCAAAAGTAGCAAGAAAATTAATTAATTTCATTAAATTATTTGAAACTACTAAATGATAAGCAGGTGAATGTTCTTTATGGACACCCTCTGTAGTATATACATGATTGAAATAATTTAGTAGACGATCAAGTGCTAATTGAATATATTGCTTTTGATTAAAGTAGCAAGAATACAACAATAAAGCTATATCTTGAAACATCCCGTGATTTGTATTAGTGGAATGAAAGTGTTCTTGTGACAATAATTGATTAGTAGAGAACATCTCTTCTTCTAACATGATTTTATCCTCAGGGTTTAGGGCTTCTTGAGAAATAATATAGAATCTAAGTAGGTACTGTAACCTAAGAGCTGTTGTCTCATCATGATACGCCATTGTATTTTTATCTTTGGAATATTCATGTATGCTTTTCCAATCCTTTATTATATCTAAGCCTTTTTTTACATATTTAGTTTCTTTTGTGTCTGAGAATGCATCAGTCAAACATCCTAAAGGTGTTAAAGCATGTAAAAGTCTTAAGTAACTTCTTGATCTGTCTTCTTTCCACTGAATACCTTCAAAGTAATGAATGGTTCCAAAGGGAGGAATAATGTATTTATTATCATTTAAAATTAAATTTGCTGATTTTAAATAATCTTTATTCCTACTTTTAGGAAGCATATTCATTAACGCATTATACATTTCTCTCGGAATATGATTTGTAGTAATTTCCAATGTACTACTCTCCCTAATAATATATATTCTTAAAGTGTTTCTACTATTAGATTATGAATTTTCTCGTTAATAACTTTTATATCAAAATTTTTCTTAGGGTACTCCTTGATACTCTTATCTCCAATGAACTTCTTATTTTCGAGAATAAATTTTACGGCCTGCTCTTCACCTTTAAATAAGAACTCTTCTGAATAAATAGTTTCTGCACCTGGCCAGTGTAGAACAACGGGTAAACTACCTGAAGACATCCCTTCCATTGGAGCAAGATGGAAACTTTCAAAGTCACTGGTTGACAATACATAACCTATTTTTCTAAACCAATCTTGCATATCGCTTCCATGCTGATCAAAGATAACATTTTTTGCCCAAGGCGAATTCTCAATCTTCTCAAATACCTCATCATAGAATTCCATTTCATCTGTTCTATTTTTAAGCCAAGGTAAGTCTTTCGGTAACCTACTTTTAATAAAAAGTTTGTACCTCTTATCCTTTTCCCATAGCTTTTCAAAAATAGTTATAGCTTTATCTAATCTTTTACGAGATGGCAGAACCCCACATATACCAAGATTATATTTGACTTCATTTAGATTTCCTTTCGGTAAATCTAATTTTTGCGTATCAATCATGTTATAAATCATTGTCATTTTTTCCCTTGGTATCTTACACACTCTACTGAATTCTTCATAAATATATGGAGAAATAGCAATAATACGATCTATTTTTTCCATATTAAAGTTATTGGGGTGTTCAGTTTCTCTTTCTTGTAAATGCATTCTGACAATCAGCTTCTGGCCTTCTTTTTTATTTTTGGAATACCAAACTGCATTTCCTAATCCCCATTCACAAAATACTATATCGGCCCAATCCCTTAATTGTTTAGATGTATCGACATCATGAGTATTATGACCTTTCCACTGGTCTATTTTCACATTAAAACTTTCTGATCTTTCGAAAAACTCTATTGTGTGTCTTAGAAACTTCAGATCATGTCCTGCAAATAAAATATTGGTTTTTCCTTTGTGAAAACTCCACAGTAAAGGTTTTATGGTTTGATAGATCTCAGAGAAGGTGTACCTTTTACAAGCTTGAAAGACTATTTTAGCAGCCGTTCTATATAAATTACGGTCATATAATACTTTTATAGCCTTCTCCATAAATTCTTCTTCAGTATTAACAAAAAGTGGATAGTTTGCTCCTAAAACCTCTTCATGAATTTTTGTTCTTCTTAGTAAAATTGGTTTACCAGCTCGTCCGTACTCCAAAAGCTTAGTAGATAATTCGACACTATTGTCGTTATCAATTTCTATACTTCTCCATGCAACACCCACATCAGATTCAGTTAGTAATTCCTGAACTATGTCTCTCGAAACACCACCAACCCAATTAACTCCACTTTGAGTTTTAAACCGTTCTATGATATTATCCTTATTTTGTATCAAGTTCCCTTGGAATTTATCTCCTGCAATATTCAGGGTAATGGTCGGGTCTAGTTCTTGGATTCCTTTAAAAGAATCTAAAATCTCTTCTGTATTCCATTCTTCAGCAAATTTCCCCGCATATATCAATGAATTATTTTGGTTTCTAAATTTAGGTATAGTTACATAATCAGGAATCATAGGTGAAATAAGCTTAAATTTATCTCCAGCTACTGATATCATTTCTGACAACGTATTTTTCATTTGTTCTGTTTGAACAAACATATATGGAAAATCATTGTAAAAGCTTTTTAATAACTCAATTTCACTATTTTCAATTTTACTCTTATCATGTGTAAAATCAGTGACATAGGGTATAGTTTTATTCTTTAAGTTACTATTATGCATTTGAGTTACTATATTAATTCCCCTAATGATAATGCAATCATAACCGTTGGAAGAATCTAATTCTTCAATAAGTTTTAGAGCCTCATTAACATTCATTCTATTCCTATTATCAAAGGGTCTATCCTTAAATCGTGTAAATGTATCAATAACATTTACACGATTTAAATTTTGAATGCTATCTGATATCCTTTTTTTTACATTTGGTGCTTTTAAAAGTACATCTATATTTATATTTTCATCCTTGTTTAATACATTCGCTAGAGAAGTTAACCAAACTGCAGAACCATCCATAATATTTAAATCTACGTCACCGTATAATAATACTCTTAATTTCCTCAAAATTTACCACCTATATTTCTATATTAGTTAGCGAGACATCTTTTTTCTTTGAAGTGAAATTCTGAATAAAATTGAATTTGTCAGAACTGAATAGTCTGTAACCTTTTCTAAAATAAGAATTTAAAGAATTGTTTTTCCTGAAATTTTCTAGAATGTTGGTAATGTTTTCACCTTTAAATATATCGATTTGTAGAATGGCAGCATCAATATTCAAATCATTAACATAAATATACTCATTTTTTTTGTTTACTTCATTTAATCTATTGTTTTTAATATTATAATAATGGGATTTACCAATTATTTCGGATTGGCTGTATTCAGAAGCGATCATTAAGTCTAATAAAAAGTTTTCGCCATAAAAATTGTTTGAATCAAAATATGAGATGTATTCTGTCTCCACTAGTTGATTGATTCTGTCGTAGTGGTCCATATAGCTCAATACATAAGAGTTAATATCTTTAGTATTGAACTCATTTAATATATCTGTATACCCTTCAAATAAATCCAGAAATAGAACTAGCTTCTTCTTATCCCATGTTTGATTCTGATAATAAGATAAGACTTTTTTTAATTCTTCCTTAGATTCTATGATTGAGACTACAGTTACCTCTTTTTCTTTATTTATCACAGATAATCCCAATTTCTCAAGCATGTAAATTAATCTATGTTTATACGTGTGGTTTAAATAAACTTCTCTAATACCTTCTAATGATTTACTT
Organism: Rossellomorea aquimaris; assembly: GCF_008180865.1. Classification (GTDB taxonomy): domain Bacteria; phylum Bacillota; class Bacilli; order Bacillales; family Bacillaceae_B; genus Rossellomorea; species Rossellomorea yichunensis. Next base: position 274,902 of record NZ_VTEX01000006.1, on the reverse strand, counting down.
CTATATAAAGTATCGTTATTGAAAATAGCTTGCAGATTCTCTCTTAATTCGCTCTCATTTTCTGAAATCATAACTATGTCCTTGAAAATTCTCCTAACACCTTCTGAATAACTACTTAATATAGGTGTTCCGCTGGCAAGACCTTCAAAAACTCTTCTAGAAAACATTGTTGGTGAATACTTGACACTATTAACATTTAACATTACTTTATAACCTTTGTATGCTTTCCCAATTTCATCATATCTAAGGCTTCCAATAATATTATCCTCAAACCTCTCAGGGAAGCTGAAATCCGTTCTCTTACCTTTGCTCCTTGAAAAATTACGATCATATATATGCAATCCAAATTCAGCAGCGATATCTAGCATATCATCCATATCTTTTTTTCTATCTTCATGGCGATTTGCGTAATAAGAGCCTGCGAAACTAATTTTATTTATTCTTTCTTCGTCTAACTTAATTGGATTATGAAGCTTTGGTTCAGCGGAAAACGGCAGAGCATAAACTGTGTCTCTTTTTGATGCTTTTTTATATTCAGCAATCATATTAGAATCAGTTGTGAAAATATGATCAAACAACTTCGCAGTATGGATGAATTTCTCAAAATGTATCGGATCCTCTTTATTCCAAAAGGATGTAGGAATATCATTATCATTACACCATTTAATTAATGAGTGCAGAGCACTCTGGTCTTGATTATTATATTTTGCAATCATATATTCCCATGCGCCAAAGTTACCTTTCCATGCCGATTCTACAATTAATGCATCTGGTGGGTTTTTACCTAAAACTTCTTCCCAGTTATCCGGAGTAAAGGTGATCAACTCAACTTGTTCTTGAAAGCAAGTCATACTAAACTCATCAAAAATACATGCTATTTTAACGTCTTTTAGACCTTTAGGAGTTTTATTATTACTGATTACTTTTTTAGATTGCGATGTAAATGTATTTTTTTCAAATAAACGCTCCATTAAAATATCTTCAATAGAAAGAAAACCCTCACCAGAAATCCTAATTGCAAACCTTATCTTTCTTGTTTCCTTAGAAAACTTTAATCTGGTTAATTTATTTACTTCAACCATATGTGTTTTAATTTTATTTACATTATTATATTCAACAAGCATTAAATTAGCTGTTATTGTTCCAAATGCCTTAGCTTTAAGCTCTAGCTCTATTGTTTCTTCAGGTAATGCTCTGATAATTTCGTTAGGCAAAACAGAAAAACTATTATTTTTTTCCAAGAAAGAAATATAGGATTTAGATTTGGTTTGAGAGGAAATTAATAGTTTTCCTATTTGATTTATAACATCAATATTTTCACTAGACTTGTGCCAATTTAAATGGTCTAAAAAGTTTTCTTTTTTCACCATATACTTATTTAAATCATTCAAAATTTCTTTTTGAAAACTTAATACACCCGTCTTTAAGTCGACCATTTTAACCATTACTACACTCCCTTTTTGACACTTTTCCGCAACTTCCAGTATTTTCTGGTCAACTTACCTAACTTAGAATTTTGCAAAGCCGAAAGTTTTTTCTGAGTCATCAACAACTCTGTCTCAAGTTTGGAGATTTTGTTGTTTAGTATTAATAATTCATATTTATTTTGAGAAATAATCTCATCTTTTTGGTTATTTTGATCAAGGGCATCATTTAAAGCATCTAAATAGGCGAAGGTTCTTTGCTTAAAATCTATTAGTTCTTTATCTAATTCATAGTATTTCACTTCGTAATCCACTTTTGTATTTCTCAAGCAAATTCTCCTTCCAGTGATGTATAAATATTTAGAAAATTATTCTTCTCTACATCCCAATTGTAGTTTTCACGAGCTTTAACAGTATTTTCACTAAGACGCTGCTTTAGGTTAGAATCAACTAAAAGTACATTTACACCTCTAGCAATATCCTCATAATCATGTGAATCTACACAAACACCAACATTTTCACCTTCAACCACTCTCTTAATCTCCGGAAAACTACAAGCAACCACTGGCACTCCACTCATCAAGTATTCAAATAACTTATTAGACGAAGCAGAATAATGATTAAAACAAACATTATTCAATACTTGAAACCCAAGATATGCGTTTCTTGTATATTTAGGTAGTTCTCTCAAAGGAACCTTAGGAAGAAACTTCACTCGATCTTGAAGGTTCATCTCTTCAACCATTTTTAATAAAGTAGGCTTAATACGACCATCACCAATAAAGACAAGGGTACCTTCCTTGAATAAAGGAACTGCCTTCACCAAGTTTTCCAAACCTCGTCCAGTCTGGATTCCACCTTGATACAAGAGTATTTTTTCTTCTTTAGGCAACCCCAAAAGTACGTGAAGATTAACTTTCTCTTCATTTATTAAGCTTTCTTCCTGTTTAAAAGGATAGTTATAAACCACTCCTGGATAAAACCCATACAATTCCTCATTATATTTAGCTCTCGTATGGTTCTCCACAATCATTGTATCGATTTTATTAATAAGAAAGCCTTCCATCTTTGCATATGCGCCACTATCGTAACCAGTTCGACTCGTCTGTACTTCATGAGAATCGTACACTAACTTCTTTCTATTAACACGCCATTTTGCGCATATATATCCTTGAGGAAGGGTATTAAGGTCATTAGAGTGGTAAATATCGTATTTCTTTTGCCATCCTCTTGCTATCATTCTTAAAATGATGCTTCCTCTAACCCAAATAACGCTTAACTTGGTTCGCCAAAATAAAAACAAAATCGCGCTAACTGGCAAAACAACTAGTGGTGCTACAACAGTTACAGAGAGCCAGGCTAATAATAATAGTAATCCAATCATCTTGTGCTTCAAGCTGATTCTGTAAACCTTTTGTAAAAGTTCTAATAATAGCGGATATCTTCTCACTCGATATACATGAAAATTTGGATTGATTTCTTCAAACCGACTTATGCTATCATCCTTTGGATCATCAATACATATTAAATCTACTTTATAATCATTTTCAGACAGTGCTGTGCATTCTCTCATGACACGGGCGTCGTTCGTAAAGTGATTCCAAACAAACATACATACGCTCTTTTTCATATGTTTTCAACCTTATCTCTTTTATTGTATTTTTCTGAATTGATAGATTTATCTATTATTTTTGTCAATGTGTCTATGTTAGCATCCCAATTGAAATTTTTCTTCACGTATTTATTTCCATTCTGAGACATCACATTCCGTACCTTTTTGTTACGCTGGAGAAATTCTATTAAGTCAACAAGCTTCTGACCGTCTCTATCAGCCACTACAAATCCAACATGTTCCTCTTCAATAACCTGTTTAGAATAACCAGATACTGCAGCAACAATGGGAACTCCACACGTCATATAATCAATAACTTTCCCAGGGAGCACCGTTTCAAATACAGATTTTTCATTTAACGTAACGATTCCCACATGATGTTGTGCCATAATATCCAAGCATTCTTTCCTGGTTTTCGGTGATATGAATTGAACGTTTGATAAATTATTTCTTTTAATTTCTTCATACACTTCTTTTCTATTAATTCCATAACCAATGATGGTAAAGTCTATGTTTCTCTCCCATAACTTTTTGGCTAATTCGATTAATAAGTCTCCATCTTGTGCCAACCCGATGTTGCCTGCGTAAATGACTTTAAACCGGTCCGTATTGGTTGTAATCGATCTTATCTCACTTAACCTGGCTGCATTTGGCATAAATGATAGTTTGGAAGAATCAATTTTACGCTTATTCACAATATGATCTTTAAAGCCAAGGCTATTAATAATGATTTCATCGGAGAATTTATAGATCCAAGACTCTATCATATTAAAAAAGGCTAATATAAGCTGGTTGTTAAATACACCAACTCCTTTTAATGATTCCGGCCAAAGGTCACGTACGTCCAATATCAGTTTAGCTTTAAACCTCCACTTGGCAATGACACCAACCATCGCTACGAATATCGCTGGAGAGGTCACAAATACTACTTCATATTTGGTTCGATTGATTAGCACTTCAAAGATAAATTTAAAGTACATTTCCAAGTAAAATAACAAGCGATTGAAGATGCTTCTCGAATATTTCCGATTCCCGATTTTGATCCTTTTAATAGAAGATTCATATTCATTGATCGATGGGTCATCCCAGAAATCATCATTTTCATAAATTTTCTTGGTAGGGTAGGTAGGTTCTGTCGTCAGTATTTCCACATCATATCCGCGTTTTTTTAACAATAGGAAAATATTCTTCATCCTATTGCCGGCACTGCCTATTTCCGGATAAAAATTCTGTGAAATGATTAAAATCTTCTTCATCCAACCCCACCAATACTTTTCATGATTAATTGTTTCTATGTTATTTGTGAAAATTTTCTTATATTTTTTCTATCACTAGCTTGAACAGAGTTAGAGCTAATTGTTCCATCATTCGATCCAAGTCAATACGGGGATAGCCCCATTTTTGGCATCGTCTAAAATTGCTTATTACATTCTTCCTTGAAAAATTGCATTTTTGTGAGTTTCGTCTCAATATAAAACAACTGATTGCTGAACTTTTAAGCAACCAGTCTCATCTAATTATCCGAGTCGAAAATAAAAAAATTCCTGTCATATTATATCATATTTTAGTTCTATTTCCAGTCGATTCCTGTAATATTATTAACATAAATGAAACTATTTGTTACATATGATAAATTATTACCTCATTTTTTATAAGGTTAATTCCTTAATTACATATTATTACCATTACATATTACAAAATAAGGCGTTTAGTACTAGTTTTTTGAAAACTTTTTCCTCAATTTCTCTCTTTAATGTGATAAAATGACAATATTATCTACCAAACTATGACAATAAAGGAGAAATATCTGTGAAAAAGACGCTTACCACTGTAGCAGCTACGGCTGTTCTCTCATCTTCCTTTGTTAGTTATGCGGCTGCTAGTACCCATAAGGTAGAATCAGGTGATTCGTTATGGACAATCGCTCGTGAGTATGACACGACGGTATCGAACCTAAAGAGCTGGAATAAGCTGAACTCAGAGCTTATTTACCCTAACCAGCTTCTGAAGGTCGCTCAAAGCGATTCGACTAGCGCTGCTTCGCCCCCTAAGAAGAGTAACTCCAGTAACAAAACCTACACCGTAAAATCCGGGGACACTTTGGGACAGATTGCTCTTACCCATTCTGTATCGGTTTCGGAGTTATCAAGCTGGAATGGGATCAAAGGTCATTTGATATATCCTGGACAGGTACTAAAGGTTTCAAAGGGTTCTAGTTCTAATCCTTCTCCCGCACCGAAACCAACTCCCAGTCAACCACAGGAAAATCGAGGGTCTTACACCGTGAAGTCAGGTGATACTCTTGGGAAAATCGCGCTTACTTACTCTGTATCCGTAAATGAATTATCATCCTGGAATGGAATTAAGGGACACTTGATCTACCCTGGACAAGTCTTGAAGCTGGCGAATGGAAATGGCCAAGCTCCTGCTCCGACAGCTCCTTCACCTTCCAAACCTGATTCTGGATCAACCCAGCAGGCCTATACTGTACAATCGGGAGATACTTTATCCCATATCAGTATGAAGTTTGATGTTTCAGTGGCTCAGTTAAAAAGCTGGAACGGGCTTAAGAATGATTTCCTGCGAGTTGGCCAGGTCCTTCAAGTCAAATCAGGGAAGAAACCAGCAGATCCACCAAAACAGGATAAGCCTGGAACTCCTGCTTCCTTTAGCGTTGATAAATTATTAAGTGAGGCAACGTCTCATATGGGAACTCCTTACGTTTGGGGAGGTTCATCGGCCGGCGGTTTCGATTGCAGCGGCTTCATCTATTATGTATTCAAAAAGGCTGGTGCAGACAGTGTAAAGCGTCTTTCGAGTGAAGGGTACTATAGTCGCTCTTATTACGTGAATAACCCTCAGCCGGGGGATCTTGTATTCTTCGAAAATACATATAAAAAAGGCATTTCTCACTTAGGCATTTATGTAGGGAATAATAAATTCATTCATGCAGGGGATAATGGCGTTGAGATTACCAGTTTGGATAATTCCTACTGGAAATCTAAATTTGATGGATTTAAGAAATTTTATGAATTATAGAATAGTAGACCCCGAGGACATTATCGTCATCGGGGTCTTTTATTATGGTGTATAGAAATCCTGAGTATAGTACACCCCATACTCTCCGCCAAAGTGCACTCCCACACCCAAATTTTTGAATAGCGGGCTCAGGATGTTTTTACGATGACCGGAGGAGTTAACCCAGGCATCGTGTGCAGCGATGGCATTGAATTGACCTGCCGCGATGTTTTCTCCTGCTGATGAGTAGGGGATGCCGGCCTGGTCCATTCGTTGAAAGGACGAGAGGCCATCCGGGTTATCGTGACTGAAGAAATTTCTTTCGGCCATGTCTTTGCTATGGGCCCTTGCCACTTCCCGGGCCTCCGAATCTGCTTGAAGAGGAGCGATAAGATGTCGTGCCCGTAATGCGTTTGCTTGATCAAGAAGCTGCTTCTCCAAACTATCTCTTAATGCTGTTTCGTTCACATCGGGATTGGTTATCGTAAAATCGTCCCTCATGAGTAAGATACCGGAAAGTGTATTACCATCATTTTTATCAAAATAAGTACGTATGAGCATTTCATCATCATAATAATCGTTTCCCTGATTATGTTCCGCACCTATTTGTTTCAAAAGAGCTTCTACTTCCGATTTCGCCAGACCCAGCTTAAGCCCTGACTGGGAAATCCAGCTATCCGAATTTGAATAGAGAGCCACAACCAATCCCTGAAATACACCAAATTGGATATACGTCTTGGGATCTTCATTATAAACATACCAATCAAAGCTGAACCTGCTCTCATCTATTCGCTGGGGATTTCCGAGAGCAGAGCGCAGAAATGCTTCTGTCGCATTGATATGAACTCCTTGGAATTGGAATTCTTCAGTACTGCCTATCAATTCCTCCTCCACCCCAGAAGCAACGGCATTGCTCCCCCCTAAAATGGAAAATGCCGGGTAAGAGTTTACTAGACTTTTCATTGAAGAAGGAATTTGATCTTTTTTCACTAAAAGGATTGGTGCGTTATCTTTTGCTGCCATAACAGATCCCGACAATGCATCAGCAAAGTTTGCACCGGTTGCCACGTAGGCACGATCCGTTTTCATTGGAAGGCCTTCAATGATTTTCTTCGCGGTGTCATAGCGATTTGCACCGCCATACCGGGTATTGGGAGGGAGTTTTGCTGCAACACTCGAAGAAATGACTCCTGCTCCTCCTACTAAAATCGTTTTTTCTTTTTTATCTGTTATCGTTTTTGTAGCAGTCGGTAAATTTCCGGACTCGGTTAACACAATGGGAATTCCATGCTTTGCTGCATAAGGTGCCACTGCCAGGGCATCCGGAAAGTTCCTTCCATTTGCCACGATGGCTTTGTTGGACGGTAAATAGTTTGCTATTTTGGCAGCTGTCTGGAAACGATCGTCGCCTCCGATTCTTGTAATCTTCATGCCTAAATCCTTTAACTGCTGTTCAACGTATTGGTCAATTGCCCCGACCCCACCCAATATATACACATGCTTTGCTTGTAGTTGCTCGATTCTCTCCTTTGTTATTGAAGGTAATCGATGTTTAGACGTAAGTAATATAGGAGCGTTTAGTTTATAAGCAAGGGGGCCGCCTGCGAGGGCGTCGGGAAATGTCTCTCCACTTGCAAGTACAATATCATCCGACTGGTTCCATCCCCATATAGATATCACACCTGCAGTATCATACCTGCTATCTCCGCTTATTCGTTCTACATTTGAATTCGCTTTTACACGATCCATTTGTATCAAACTGAAAGCAAGGATGAATATTATAATGGGTAATCCAACTTTTTTTATCAAAATATCCACTCCTCTCTTTTTATGTATTAAGTATACCAAATTAATCCAACACTCTCGGGTCTAATCGACAATTAATTGGTATTTTCCTAATTATTAGTCATATAGAGACAAAAATTTACTAATGTATTTCTTTTTCAGCTGATTTCTAGTATATTTTTCTTATGTGTAAAATTTATTACTTTATAGGTGGGAAATAATTTGAGAGCGGATAAACATCGAAAAAAACGCAAGTGGCCAAAAGTGGTTGGAATATTCTTCCTCCTACTGCTATTAGCTGGTGGAGGCTACGCCTATTCCATATATCATTCATTAAATAAGACAGCTGAAACGATGAATGAAAATATTGATCGACCTAAATCCGAGAAACGGACGGAAGAAGTGAAATTCGATAAGAAACATCCATTCTCCGTTTTGCTGTTAGGTGTCGATGAACGAGACGGTGACAAAGGACGTTCCGACTCCATGATCGTTGTAACGGTAAATCCTCACGAGAAAACAACGAAAATGCTAAGCATACCGCGTGATACTCTCGTAAATATAGTCGGAAAAGGATATGAAGACAAGATTAACCACGCTTATGCCTTTGGCGGCGTTGAAATGGCGATGGATACAGTAGAAGAGTTTCTGGATATTCCAATTGATTACTATGCAAAGATCAATATGGAAGGCTTTAAGGATATCGTAAATGCTGTTGGCGGTGTAACGGTTTCAAATGATTTCGCCTTTTCATCCGGAGGCTATTCCTTTAATGAAGGACAAAATCAACTGACTGGTGAAGAAGCCCTTGCTTACGCAAGGATGAGGAAACAAGACCCCCGCGGCGACTTTGGGCGCCAAGCCCGTCAACGCCAAGTGATTCAAGCCGTTATCAAAGAGGGTGCCAGTGTCTCTTCTTTATGGAACTTCGGCGATATTTTCGGTGCGATAGGTAATAATGTTAAAACGAACTTATCACTGGACGAAATGGTCGATATCCAAAAGAATTATAAAAGCGCAACGAAAGATATTTCTCAAAGTCAGATTGCCGGCGAAGGGCAAATGATCAGTAATATTTATTATTACGTTGTCCCTGAAGAAGAAAAGCAAAAGGTTCAGAGTGATTTAAAGGATCATTTGGATTTGAATTAAACTTTATGTGTTAGTGTTTTTAAAATGACCAAAATGAAAGAAGCACAGCTCCCTAAGCAGCTGTGCTTCTTTCATTTATAATAACCGCTCTTCTCAATAGGACCCCACCTGCAATACTTGCCAGCCCGATAAGAGTAAGGAACAAAATAGCTCCCACTGAACCATCCTGATAGGGTACATTGGTATAATATCCTTGTGTTACCTCCGGGATCCCCCTTATCCATTGGGTTTCAAGCTTTGATTTGGTGCTTGCTGTGAAATTACTCTTCTTAACGATGCCATTTTCATTGATCGTGTAGGCCCTGTATTTAATGTTGCCGTCCCTTTTGTTAGCGGGAGTCGTTTGCAGGCTGACGATGAACTGCTCTTTGCCTGATTGAATGTCTGTTACTGATTTATATTGGATCACATTCGAAAAAGGCTGCATGCCCTCTTCCTCAGGGTCAACCTTAAGTCCTTTTATCTTCGCTTCCACTTCGTCATTTATTTCTAGAACGATGCTCGCGTTACTCTCACTTTCAACATAGGTATTTATTTTCACCCCGTGAAAGACCTGGACCGCATCAATCGATCCCTCTTCCTCTAATGACACATAGTCATATTGCTTCTCAAACGCACGTTGATAAAAGACCTCTCTTATGGATTGGATAAGGAAATAAGCTACGATAGACATGATGATGGTTCCTAATAATAGGAAAGATATACTTATTTTCAACCACAATTTTTGTCTTTTATTCATTGTCTATCACTCCCATCCCGTTCATGTAATGGAGGTCCGTCCCTATATCGTTAATTTTTCTATTTTTCGACGGATGTATTGGATGAATTTGTCATCTCCTTGAAGTTCGAAGACGATGAGTGCTTTTTGCATGTATTTCTCGGCTGCTGCCACTTTCCCTTGTAGTTCATAGTTGTAACCGATGTGATAGTGAAGTTCTCCAAGAAGATACATATTGTCCTTCAGGATGCACCAGTCAATGGCGTCTTTACAGTACTTTGTGGATTGATCTATTTCTTCAAGCCTGGTCAAAACCCTGGCAATATTATAGTAAAGTCTCGTTTTGATTGTATAATCTGTCAGGTGAGGCAGCGCTTCAATATGCGCCTTCACTTCTTGATAGATGTTCAATGCTCTTTCGAAAATTCCTTCTTCAAAATACATAACCCCAATGGTCAGGAGGATTTCAATTTCCCTTTCTGTCCAAATTTTATCTGTTGTGTGGGTGAGAGTAATGGATTTACGGAGTGTTTTTTCTGCTTTCTCAAGATCCTTATCGAGCTCAAATTGATAAATTCCTTTATGCCACTTCAGAAGCTGCAAATTTCTGTTATTATTAAAGAATAAAGGATTTTCTTCTTCAGCTGTGACCACTTCTTTCATTTCTTTATAATCCATATTTCTTCTCGCAATTTGCAACTGTCTTCCAACCTCTAGAACATAATCAAGTCGAGGAGTCATTCCTATATCAAAAAAGTAGTTAACGTCTACTCCAAGCTTCCTGGATATTAGAAACAACGTCGATGCGTACGGAAAGACATCTCCTTTTTCGATTTTACTTATCTGAGCCTGGGTACAAATCCCTTCTGCCAGCTCTTCCTGTGAAAGACCTATATTCTTACGTAGTTCTTTTATTTTTTGACCTACGATACTAAAGTCCATGTCAATCTCCCCTAAGAAAAAAATATTCCTATAATTATATTTTTCATTATAATCAGCCGTATGGCTTATCTTTCATCACTAAAATTGGTGAATAAGCCCCTAGAATCGGGATGTATGCATTTGTTAAATATGCTTTAATATAGTTAACAATCTTTTAATCAATCATACCCAAAAACTTTCACTTTGAAAAAGGGAGGAAATACCTATGAAAAAACGTTTTCTTACAGTTATTACTGCTTCTGTCTTACTTCTTGGAGCTTTCGCAGCAGTTAAAGCACCCTCTAATGATGTAGCTGAACTACCTTCTGTTTACTCGACTCCAAATGTAGTGGCAGAATTACCTTCTGTTTACTCTAAAGTTGTAGCAGAGCTTCCATCTGTGTACAAAGCCCCTACTGAGAATGCAGCTGAATTGCCTTCTGTTTATTCTAAAGAACTTCCATCTGTTTACTAATACTCCAACTTAGAGAGATGACAAGCCTTCAAACGCAGGAGGCTTTTTTTTCATTATAATATGAATTTACACTCTCACTATATTCTTTTAAGCATATGTCTAGAAAGTTTTCCCTATCATAAAACAAAAACGAGGAATATTTCACTGGGTAGCCTATGTTTTGTAGATAAGGACAAACCGATCGATATATAACCTCAATGACTCTTACATATTAGCCATTTTCAAAATGAGTGTTTTTGATGCTATGTAACCGGTCTATACATTCATGCCACAGCCAATCATGACCATTAGCGACCTCAAGTTCTTCTCACGATTTCCTCTCTTTACTAAAGTCAGTATTTTATAGAGCGCATATCAAAAGGACAACTTTACTAGTATAAATGTTATACTACCTACTGACTATACAGTTTAATAATAAGATTCCTGACATCAGATCTTCTATCTTCCTGATTAAAAATCGCTTCCTTACTGAATATTATTCTATTCTTATGTGTTGATATCCTTCATTAAAAGAGAACTTTAGAAGGAATGTGATTTTGGAACCATCCTCCTTTCACATGATGATTCACGTCCTAAAATATTCTTCTAAGAATATGCCCGGAGTTATATTAATGGAGATAAAGTGACCATTGGAGGAGATTTCAAAACCAATATCACCTGTATTGCTTTCTGGTGCCAAATACCTTATTCAATTAAATTTGTTAGGATAAAAGTACAATAAAAGAAAGGGGGCTTCATGATGAAAAGCATAAGCATGAAAGTAAATCCTCTATACTCGGATTTGGATATGTCGATCCAGTTCCAATTCGAATTTTCCAAAGGTGATTGTAAGGTCGGGCAAGCCATGGTATCCACGTACGCCATTAACAACCATGTGGAGTATCGTAAAACCCAAAGCGTAACAACTTCTAAAGTTGAGAAGTGTGCCGTCATTGATCAGTTCGAAATCGCAGGTGGCCTTGGGGAATCCTGCATGAACAAGCTCCGCCACTTTCTGAAAGTGATCGGGATGAAAGAAATTCATTCTGGTTATGACATGACGCGGGAAAGAATTAGTAATTGAATGTTGTTTAGATTGAAGAGGCTATCCCATCTGGGCTGCCTCTTTTTGCATCTGACATTCTAAAATTTCCTCATAAATCGTCTCAAAACGATATACCTTCTTTTATTCGAGCGTTTCAACATACCCAATACTGGAAGGGAAACTAATTTCACTCCGTTGATTGTAAGGGCTGCGCAGGCAAATGAATTGATTAAAAAGTATGGTAGATTGAGTATGAATACCACCATTGAGCATAAGCCCCATAACACTGCCTCCACTACTACCCTCTTTTCATAGGTTAATTTCTTTTTAAACAAATATGCCGGGATTACTGCAACGATTATGGATGAAAGGAGCAGGAAGAGCATGGCACATAATAAGCCTATAAGTGCTTCAATCATAATGATTCCTCATTTTCATAAAATCTTACCTATGATTCATTTCACCTTTTCTTAACAAAACTCCTGCCAATCTCATTTTTTCAATGAAGTTTGAACTGCATATATGTTTCACGCGTCGCATACATACGTAAAGAACTTTGGCATATGCCAAAGTTCTTATGTGAGGGACGGACCTTACTCAATGGAGCTTAAATCACCGGTCCAATTGATGTCTGGATAACCCCCTTCATGAGTACTTTTCGAACTGCTCGATCCCGTATCGTAATAACCGTCTATACTATTCTCAATATGAATAACATAGGTATAATCATTCCATATTGTTCCTTCTTCGATTGCTTCGTTCGAAACATCCGTCAATCTCTTCAGGAATTGATTTGCTATAGCTCTCATTTCGTCCTCTGGTGTTTCTTGTGGGACGACGATGTTAAATTCCAACGGGTCCTGTTGAGAGTGAAGGATGACTGCGTGAGATACTGTATTTTGCACGATATAGTCTCTCGCTTCGTTGAACCATTCAGGACGGAATTCCATCAGTTCTTCTTCTCCTAGATACTTTACATCCTTACTCAGGGAGTCGGTACGTCCGTCATTTTTAAAAAGAGCTACTGAGGTAATGATAGATTCACGATCAATGAATTGAATCTCTTCCATCGAATATGGCTTAAGTTTGTTATTACCTTGGAACTCCATTTCCACTATATATTCACCATACAGATAATTCGCTGAATATACACCTTCTAAAGCATTCATGAAATAATACGGTTCACCCAAGGTCGAAATGACCTTATCCAACTTATAAGACGGTCTGATATCGGAACGGACCTGTGCTAGCTTCTTTTCAGCTTGAAAGTGGAGAAGATAGTTCTCAATTTGGTCATAACTTCTGTGACCCTTCATGATGTTGAGATCCTCATACCTGTCCTTGTATGCCTCCTGTATCTCATCCATGGAGTCTCCAATCGTAAAGGAAGTTCCGACGAACGTTCCATTGGCTGCTTTTTCCTTGAAATCATTTGGATTGATCAGGATCATAGAAAAGTCAAAGGCAGGTAGAGGTGGCGCATCCATCGGTTCCGTCTTGTCTTCCTCTTCTTTCTTCTCTTGTGGTGCTTCTGATTCTTGCTTTGGTTCCTCTGTTACTTCATCGATGGGAGTCGCCGATTTTCTGATGGAGGCTTTTTCGTCTATGATCTTTTCATCCCACTCGTCAGTTGGTATGTATGTGAGTTGATCTGTAGGCTCTTCTTCTATTTCTTTTTCATTTTCTTTCACCAAATCTTCCTTGAATAAATAGCTGCTGCCCAGGATAGAAAGGATCAGGATGATGCATAAAGGGACGCCAAGATTGATAAAGATGGACTTAACAGATGACTTCTTTTGTTTTTCACTCCTTATCTTCGTCAGTATGGCCCTTTTTTGACTGACAGGGTCGGTGTTCTTGAATACTTCCCGTTCTATTTCATTCTTCAAATTGTGCAAAGGGTCCTTATTCATTGGGAAACCTCCCTTCCATTGTTTTCTTCAGCTTTTCTCTTCCGCGATCTAACCTTGTCCGGACCGTTGAAGGGTTAATACCCAGCATTTCAGCGATTTCCTGGGTCGATAATTCCTCGTAGTAGTATAATAAAATGATTTCTCTATATTTCAGGGGCAATGAGAAGATATGAAATGCAACAGAGTCATTTTCTTCGTTTTTTATGATTTCTTGTTCCGGGGTAACTGCCGTCTCTTTATTAAGAATGCTATGGAATTTATTCACAATCATATTTTTCCTGAAATAAGCTGAGCGTTTATAATCCTTACACTGGTTAATGGCTATTCTGTAAATCCACGTTTTGTAGGAGGATTTTTGATTGAACTGATGGAGAGCATGAAATGCTTTAATGAATACCTCTTGCGTAATATCCTGAGCAGTTGACCAGTCTTTCACATACAAATACACCAATTTTGTAACCTGTGCTTCATACTCGTCAATCAAATTCTCAATCAGCCTTTCCCCACTTACTTCCATCTGCATCACTCCCCTCTTCTCATGCTGTATAACTTCTCCCATTTTATATCCCCCTTGATTAGGCTGGATGGCTGCTATTTCCGAGTCCTCATTATACCCAGGTCCGTTCCCCATCCGCTATAGTTTAATGAATTTTTTTACATTTTTGTAAGTTATTCTTGAATTAGACGTTTGTCGGGATTTAGGTGTCTCATTTTTTGAGATTATTTAACAAAAAAACGAATCTTGTTATTAACTGACTTAACAATTGATTAAAAATGTTGTATCTTCTCGGATTCTAAATAGGAAAGAGAGTGATTGACAATAGAAGTTACTGAAACAAAAGATAAAGGACAATTCAACATAACAGATGAGATGGAGGGGAGACGATCAGGGCAACACCGTCAAAGGTCCGTCCCTCACCACTTTAAAGCGGTGAGGGACGGACCTTTGTTATAGAAGTGAATTAATGATAAGAAGGCTTGCGACTCTACTCGTCATGTCTCGGGTGTCGAGAGTCGGGTCAATTTCTACGATGTCCATGGTGTGGACTTTAGGATGCTGCAGGGCGGTTTCGATCGCTTGTGTCAGCGTATCAGGATGCATGCCTCCTGGACCGATTGCCGGGCAGCCTGGAGCGTAAGCCTGATCGAGGACGTCCATGTCTACTGAGAGGTAGATGGTGTCGACTTTGTCTTGAAGTTGGTTTAGAGCATTATTGATTAGCTCTGTCATGGGTTGTTGTCTGACGTCCTTCATGGTATAAACTGTAACACCTTGCTCGATGGCATAGTCATAATAGGCTTTTGCGTTGGCGTAGTTACGAATGCCAATTTGGATGAGGTGCTCACCTTTGATGTGCCCCTCTTCTATTAACCTTCTAAAAGGTGTTCCGTTCGTTGGTCCCCCGTCTTCCGTGTTACGGAGGTCATGGTGAGCATCAAACTGAATGATCCCGACTGTCCCTTTCGTTTCCTTGATAGCTTTCACCGTTGATGTGGTGATGGAATGGTCGCCTCCAAGGATTATGGTGAAGGGTGCTGCGTTTGTGTTGGTTGCATCTTTGACTGATTCATAGATTCGTTGATGGCAGTCTTCTATTGATGTCGGGTGCATGGTGATGTCGCCGAAGTCGATGATGGTTTTCTTGTCTTTGGCGAGGTCCGTCCCTCTTTCGATGTTGTAGGTCGTAAACGAGTTCAGGCATCGTCTGATCGCATCGGGTGCAAAGCTTGCCCCTGAGTGTGAAATGGAAGGTTTGGAAAGGGGAGCGCCAATGATGGCGATGTCCCCTTTTATTCCTTCTACCCATGGTGTCAGAAGTTCTGCTGCTTTGGTTGTGTAGCGGTCTTTGAATTGAGCTTTACCCGCCTGCTTAATGTGTTGAAATGTGCTCATGAAGCTTCTCCTTGCGGTAGATGATCCGACCGTTTTTCATGACGGTGTGGGTGTGGTTCACCCCGTAGTGATACGGTACGTAATGATAGTTAGGTACATCCCATAGGACGATGTCGGCTTTTCTGCCCGGGATTAGTTTTCCTGCTGAATCCCCTCTGTTGATGGCATGTGCTGCGTTGATTGTTACAGCGTTCCAGATTTCTTCCGGCGTCATTTTCAGCTGCAGGGATGCTAGATTCATAATGAACTGCAGATTCTCTGTTGGTGAGCTGCCCGGGTTGAAGTCTGTTGACAGGGCGACTGCCGCTCCCGCTTCCATCATGCCTCTTGCGTTGGCGAACTTGCCTTTGTTCAGATAGAAGGACGTGCCTGGCAGGAGGACCGCAATGGTGTCCGTCTCGCCCAGTGCCTGGATACCTTTTTCGGATGCGCCAACTAAGTGGTCTCCGCTTGTTGCCCCAATTTCCGTTGCCATTTCTGTTCCGCCGAGTGGATCGATTTCGTCGGCGTGAATTTTAACGGAGAAGCCTTTTTCTTTGGCTTTTGTTAGGAACTCGCGGGACTGTTCTACTGTGAATACCCCTGTTTCACAGAAGATATCAACGAATTCAGCCAGCTGTCCTTTTTCGATATCGTTCAACAGCTCGAGCATTTCCGTTAAAAATTCATCGGAGCGACCTTTGAATTCCGGTGGGATCGCGTGTGCTCCAAGGAATGTGGAAACGATGTCTGCCGGGTGCGATTCGTTCAGTTGTTTGGCAACTCGCAGCTGTTTTAGTTCAGTTGGGCGGTCAAGGCCGTAGCCGCTTTTCGCTTCGACAGTTGTGACTCCGTATGAAATCATTCTGTTTAAGTGGAAACGCGCTTTAGTGAGCAGCTCTTCTTCTGATGCTTCGCGGGTGGCACCTACTGTAGATAGGATACCTCCCCCGCGTTTCAGGATCTCTAAGTATGGAACTCCCTGCTGTTTGAGGGCCATTTCGTGTTCACGTGAGCCGCCAAAGACTAAATGTGTATGCGGATCTACTAGACCTGGTGTGACCAGCTTTCCTTCTGCGTCGATTCGTTCCGTTGCTTTGAGGGATTGTGCTTCTTCATGTGTTCCGATCCATGCGACAAGTCCGTCCCTGATGGCAAGGGCTGCATGTTCTGAAACCTCGAGTTTACTCATATCCTCCCCTTTAAGAGGTCCGTCCCCATGATCCCCATGATCCATCGTCAGGAGCTGTCCGATATTGTCGATGATGGTGTCGAAGTGTTTTTCTGCGGTCATATTATTCTCCTCCTTTGTTCATCGGGATGTGGATGTTGTGTTTTTCGGCTGTTTTTTCTGCTATGTCGTAGCCTGCGTCGACGTGGCGGATGACACCCATTCCCGGGTCTGTTGTGAGCACGCGTTCTAATCTTTCCTGTGCAAGGTCCGTCCCGTCTGCCACAACCACCATACCAGCGTGCAGTGAGTAACCCATGCCTACTCCGCCGCCGTGGTGGAAGGAGATCCATGAGCCGCCTGCCGCTGTGTTGATGAGGGCGTTCAGAATTGCCCAGTCTCCTACTGCGTCACTGCCGTCTTTCATGCTTTCGGTTTCACGGTTCGGTGAAGCAACGGATCCGCAATCCAGGTGGTCACGACCGATGACGATTGGCGCTTTCAGTTCTCCGTTTCGAACAAGCTCATTGATGGCAAGACCCATTTTCACTCGCTCACCGTATCCAAGCCAGCAAATTCGGGAAGGCAGTCCCTGGAATGCCACTTGCTCCTGTGCCATATCGATCCAGCGATTGAGGGCTTCGTTTTCTGGGAAAAGCTCTTTGATCAGGCGATCTGTTCTATAGATATCCTCTGGATCACCTGACAGCGCCGCCCAGCGGAAAGGTCCTTTTCCTTCACAGAATAATGGACGGATGTAGGCTGGGACGAAGCCAGGGAAATCAAAGGCATTGTCGACTCCCTCATCCTTCGCTACCTGACGGATGTTGTTGCCGTAGTCGAATACGATCGATCCTCTATTCTGGAATTCAAGCATCGCTTCCACGTGTTTGGCCATGCTTTTTTGTGAAAGCGTTGTGTAGGCTTTCGGGTCTTGTTTGCGGAGCTCTGCTGCTTCTGTAAGCGAATATCCCTCTGGTACATAGCCGTTTAAAGGGTCGTGGGCTGATGTTTGGTCAGTCACGATATCGATCTGAACGTTTCTTTTTAAAAGTTCATGATGAACCTCTGCCGCGTTTCCAAGTAATGCGATGGATAGTGGTTTACCTTGGTCCCGTGCTTCATAGGCCATCATTAACGCTTCATCGATGGAATCTGTCTTCACATCACAGTATTTCGTGTCGAGACGTTTTTGGACGCGTTCTGCATCAACGTCGACTGCAATCACGACTCCACCGTTCATGGTGACAGCGAGAGGCTGTGCTCCACCCATTCCGCCTAAGCCGGCTGTGAGGGTGATCGTCCCTTTAAGTGAGTTGTTAAAATGTTTCTTCGCTAGTGCTGCGAACGTTTCATATGTCCCTTGCAGGATTCCTTGCGTCCCGATATAGATCCAGCTTCCCGCCGTCATTTGGCCGTACATCATGAGTCCTTTTTGATCGAGTTCGTGGAAGTGCTCCCAGTTTGCCCATTTTGGTACAAGGACCGAGTTAGAAAGTAAAACTCTCGGAGCCGCTTTATGGGTTTTGAACACACCAACCGGTTTCCCGGATTGAACAAGCATGGTTTCATCGTTTTCCAAGTTTCTGAGCGTGTGAACAATGGCGTCGAAGGACTCCCAGTTACGGGCCGCTTTCCCGATACCACCATATACAACAAGGTCTTCCGGAATTTCAGCTACCTCAGGATCAAGATTGTTATAGAGCATGCGAAGAACTGCTTCCTGCTCCCATCCTTTACATTCAAGGTCCGTCCCTGTTTTGATTTGTACGATTCGTTTGTTTGCCTTAACCATTTGTCGTTTCCTCCTTTGTTTTGTTAGGTTTGATGAGTGTGCTTAACGAGATCTGTTGCAGCCACTGGTTGGCTTTTTCTATATCTTTCGAGAAGATCCGGTCCTTTGTAATGGAAGGGATGACCTTTCTCGCTGCTTCGTAAAATTGTCGTGTCCTGCTTGCCATGAGGTCCGTCCCTCGATGTTCTGCTGCCTGCAGATTGCAGATAAGTTCGACGGCGAGGACTCTTCTTGAGTTCTGCAGGATTTGGTAGGCGTGTCTCGATCCGATGGTTCCCATGCTGACGTGATCTTCCTGGTTGGCTGATGACGGGATGGAATCGACGCTCGCTGGATGGGCGAGTGTTTTGTTTTCGGATACGAGTGATGCTGCACAGTATTGCATGATCATGGCACCGGATTGAAGTCCTGGTTGTGGACTCAGGAACGGTGGCAGATCATTGAGCTGCGGATTCACGAGTCGTTCGATCCGTCTTTCTGAAATGTTGGCAAGCTCAGCAATGGCAATTTTCATGAAATCCATGGCGAATGCGATTGGCTGGCCATGGAAGTTCCCGCCTGAAATGACCTTTTCTCCGTCATCAAAAATGAGTGGATTATCGGTTGCGGCGTTCATTTCGATTTCCAGCTTTTCTTTTACATAGTCAAGCGCCTGCCAAGATGCTCCGTGTACTTGCGGGATGCATCGTAACGAATATGCGTCCTGGACTCTGAGTTCTCCTTGCTTCGTTGTCAGTTTACTGTCTACCAGGTAATCCCGGATTCTTTTGGCCGTTGCGACCTGCTGAGGATAACCCCTTACTAAATGAATATCTTCGTCGAAGGCATCCATGATTCCTCTAAGTCCCTCCAAGGTCAGACTTGCGATCATCTCACTTTGGAAAGCAAGTTCCTCCGCTTCCAGGTATCCGATTACTCCCATTGCAGTCATCGCTTGTGTTCCGTTGATGAGTGCCAATCCTTCTTTCGCCTGAAGCTGGATTGGGAAGATATTTTCTTTCGATAGGACAGGAAGGGTTTGATGTACCTCTCCTTGATAGTGAACTTCTCCTTCTCCCATCAATGCTAGGGCAAGGTGTGAAAGTGGCGCTAAGTCTCCGCTTGCTCCAAGTGATCCCTGCTGCGGGACCACAGGATGGATTCCTTTATTCAAGAACTCCGCTAGCCTTTCGACGATCACTGGCCTAACACCAGAATAGCCTTTTAAAAGAGCGTTGCATCTCAGTAGAAGCATGGCACGTGAAACGTTTTCAGGAAATTGATCACCCACTCCACAAGCATGAGAGTGAATCAGGTTCAGCTGAAGCTCCTCCACATCATCCGCATCAATCAACACATCACTAAACTTCCCAAAGCCCGTGTTGATCCCATACACCACACGCTTCTCCTTCACAATCCGCTCAACCGCCTCACGACTCTTCCGCACCCGCTCCATACTAACCGGCGAAAGCTCCACCTGCTCCTTCCCATAAATAACCCTCTTCGCCTCATCCAGCGTCAAACTACAACCCGTCAACTCAACCATTACAATCACCTCTTCATATTTTTAGGGACGGACCTCCATAAGTCGCCTCTGCACAACCTCAATCTGGCCAAACCCCTCTGAATCGCTATGTTTGTTGTTTCATTCTTTAACGCTTTAAACCACTCTGGGACGGACCTCCAAATCTGCACAGTCCACTCCCGAAAATCTTGACCCCAAAAACTCCACACAAAAAGAGGCTCGACCAAAGACAGACTTCTGCCGTTGGTCGAGCCTCCTTTCAACTAATATCTCTAGGCTCTAGATTATTTAAATATGATTAATTCCAAGTCCGATTGTCTCGTGCTCCAACCCCTTAATTGGCGCACCAATCGTTCCATATAACGCTACTGCGATCCATTCGCCTTCATCTTCACTTGCATATGGAGTCCCCCGTACAACAGAGAAGCGCAATCCCACTGTGCGCAGAACCTCACCTAATTGCGTATGGCCGCGGGTCACACCCGTCAATGCCTCCATGATGGCGTGATATAAGGCATGCATTTCACGGTACAAATCTTCCCGGACAAGATCACTTCGCTTCGCTGCCGTTTCAATCGCAGCCACGATTTTTTGACTATCCATGGAACCGATTTTCCCAGTGCAGTAACTCCAATTCAGTTCATTGAAATGACGATTCCATTCTTCTTCCTCTTTATCTACGAGGAGAAGAAGCATGGCATTCTTTCCGATACGAGTATGATCTGTCTTATCCAAGTGGCATTCGCACCTTACGTGAAAATTCTAAAAATACTAATAACTACTTATATTGTATGGTCTGTTTCATAAGAGGTCAACGAAAAAAGTGGTGATTTTAGAAACTTAGAGAGGTAGTTTGGTAGCGTGGTAAAGGGTTTTGGAGAGCTTCTCTGGCAGAGGCGTAGGGGGTGTTCACTAGTTCAAACGGTTGGAGGTCCGTCCCTCATAAACAATAAGAACTAGAAAAGACGTACCTATTCAATTTAGGTTCGCCTCATTCCTCCTTTACTCTTCTTGTTTTTTGCCTTTTCCTTTGAACACTTGCGGGTTGTTCATGAGATAGGTGACGGTTCCATCATCAGACTTCAGGCTCAGGTAGGACAGAATATCCTGTTTGTCTTCATTGGCAAGACGGTCATCCATAGGGTATAAAGATCGTATATTCAGTTGCTCCACTCCCTCCCGCTTTTCCAGAACAACCTTACATTCCTTTGGTGTGTTGTCACCTATTCGGACAAACTTAAATGGGATGGAATGATTACGATCGATTGGAACGGCAAACAAGGTGGTAAACCCAACTGTTTCAAGTATCTTATCAGAATACATGATGCTTTCCAGTGCATGGGAAAATCCGGGTGGCTGATTCACAACGACTAACTTATTGTAATAATGCTGACCTTGAAAGACGACTAAATGTTTTTTCGATTTCTTGATACTCCTCTTTGAAACATGAAAATCCTCAAACACCAATATAAAGTCTTTTTTCATACTTCCTCCTCCTCGGTATAGGAATTTGGTCCTACTAACATGAATTTCGACATAAACATCTAATTCCCTTTAAACTTTTACAAAAATATTTTATTTTTTTACAACTTTAGTTGTATTTTCGTCAAATTCCTTGTTTGGGTCTTCCTTCTCTTCGTCTTTGTCTACATATTCTTTATAAAGCTTCACTTCTGAATCTGGAAAATAGGCCAGGGTCCTCTCCTTTGAGAGAAGCGGATTGTCGATGGAATGAACATATGAGGGGTAGCTGCTCCAGGGATAATATTCGGGGACGACAGTGAGTTTGGCTTTGACAGGATTTTGGTGAATATATCTGCTGACCTTAATGAAATGGGCAGGTGTATCAATCTTGGTTGAGCCATATCTTCCTTGAAAAACATGTCCGACATAATCATATTTTTTATTGAAATAAATCGCATAACGGGTATGAAGGATTCTGAAGATCTGCTCGAGTGGAATGTCATGGGTTTCGATTAGAAGATGAATGTGGTTGGACATCAAACAGTAAGCGTGGATAGTAAAGGGATACTTGTCTTTCGTTTCCTGCAGGTAGGATAAATACTTCTTTCGGTCTTCAATATCATGAAACAAATCTTGCTTCCGATTCCCTCTCGCCGTCACATGATAAGTGGCTCTCGGACACCAATCCCGAGGCGTTCGTACCATAACATCACTCCTTCTCTTGGTTTAAACTAAATTTCGTACAATTACCTATTCGACACAACTCCGAAAAATCCTCTTTTTTTGAGGGACGGACCTCTGGTAATTCACAAAAGAAGTTAAATTAAGCTTCTTGGCTTCAAGTTATACTTTGGAGGTCCGTCCCTCATCTTTTTAGTGAACCACCTTTATTCTTCTATTCTATCTATTAATAAGTAATCTTTTCTGTTCGTTCCCTCGCTGGTAAAGCTGTTTTGAGAATAGTAGATCACAAGATGTTTGCCGTTATTTTTAGTACTGAATACCAGATTTGACTCTGACCTCAAAGGTATCCATTTGACCTTTCCCTCTAAACCGGGTTTCGTGTTTCCTATAACTCTAATCTTTTTCCCTTTGTTCTGATCTCCCATTCTATCTTCCACCTTTACCCCCAATTCGACAAAATTACAATTATATTTACATTTTAATACGTTTTCATGTAATTTTGTATACCTTTTCCAAAATATCTGTATTTGTAATCAATAATCATGTTTCATATTGTGTAATTTCACGTTGATGTCTATTAAAACCTTTACCTTGAAGAAAAAAGGGATAGTCGGTGAATAGAATGGACTTACATATAGAGTTGAAGCGTTATCGGAATGGCGTATTGGAGCTTACTCAGAGAGAAGCAGCCATTCGTTTAAATATCAATCAGAGTACGTTATCAAACTATGAAAATGGCACAAGAGACATCCCGTATAAAATGCTCCTTACCTTTAAGGAAGTCTATAAAATCCCTACTCATGAAATGAATCGAATTATGTACGGCGAGGAAAGTGAAGGGATTGGGAATAGTCACAATCCCATGATTCTAAGAGAAAACTTCGAAGACTAAGAAAATAGGGCAATCCTGAAGATCCTTCAGGATTAGATTACCCCAAATTCAAACGTACCCTATCCTCCCTCACCTACTTCACAGAAAAACGCAAAGAAAAATTCATCACACATGTCAATCACCTTTACCAGACGATGAAGGATTGGTATTAGAGGGACGGACCTCTATTAACCTCAAATGGATTGATAACCCTTTTGGTATCGGGGATTTCTAAAGAAAAACCACCTTACTTTAGGTCCGTCCCTACCAGCACTCTCCTTGCACACTCCCTGCACATCAAATCACGTTAACGCTGAGTGGACAACGTTTCTCCACCACGCTACGAAAAGAACAAAGGTCCGTCCCTCTCTTAGTTTTGTCCGTAGCTCAGGAGGTTGGTGAAGATTCGGTAGCCTCCGGGGATTCCGCCTTGGATTTGGCGGTAGAATACGAGATTGGTGTATAGGTAGGTTCCTTGTCCGTATTCGGTCATGAGGATTCCTCCGTCGAATGGTTCTTCATTGGGGTCTGCCATACTGACAAATGTCTCGTAGCGGTCATCCCATTCCATTGGGTAGTATAAGCCTCTTTCTTGTACCCAGTTATCCCAATCCGATCCGGTAATCGCATTGGGGTAGTTAAATAATGGTGATTCAGGCTGCAATACCGTCACGTCCGCATTTTCATCGGTCACTCTCCAGCGGATCGACGGGCTACCAATGGTTAGTGGGTATGGTGCTGTCGTATCTTTATCCCATCCGTCGTTCGGTTTATGATACTGAACAACCAGATGTCCGCCGTTTTCCACATATTCTTTCAGACGCGGATTATTCGCCACCAGGTCTTCCCTCGATAAATAAGCACGGATCCCTGTCACGATTGTATCGTATTGACTAAGATCTCCCGACGCTAAATCTTCGTCTGTCAGTGATGTGATGTCCATCCCGACATTGCGAAGATAGTCTGCCACTTTATCAAAGCCGCTTTCGATGTAGCCTACTTTCAGATTTTCAGGAGTCAGCAATTCAAACGCCACTCCATTCACTTTTGAATCATACAAGTAATAAAATGTCCCGATGTGGTCATAGCTTATTTCCTGGACCGTTGAAGAGAAGGTTTGACCGCCCACGACGGCTTGTGCATCCACCTCGAAATTCCCTTCACCGATATCTTCCGGAGGACTGAGTGTAAAGGATACCTCTTTCTCCTCAAGTGACTCAGTAAATTGAACCGTCACCTCTTGAGGAGATACCTCCCAGCCCTCAGGAGCCGTTAACGATACCTGTGAAGAAGTGGCTCCATTGCGATAGTTCTTCACCTTCGCGACTACAGGAATTTCCTCCTGAACTTCAGCCCTGTTGACCACGATATCTTCCGGGTTAAGGGTTATGCCTACGTCAGGCAAGACGGCGATGGTTCCTTCTAGATCTTGAACGTGAGTCGTTTTTGCACCAGCTGCCTCAAAGCTTACCTTAGCCTGGATTACCGGCTCATCGTAAGCATGATAATACTCGGCATCACCCGGAACTTCAACGTCAAATACCACTTCACGTTCCTCACCAGGCTTGAGGTCAACCGCTTTTCCACCGCTCTCGACAACCCAATCCTCCGGTGTAACGAGCTCGACTTCCGCCTTTTTCAGCTTCTCATCTCCCTGATTGGCTAATTGAACTTTCACCTGCACTTCTTGCCCCTTTGTCAGAACGGTCGTTTCTGCAGAGGCATCGACACTTAATTCCGAAGCGACAAAGCTCACCGCATTCAGCTGCTCTTTCTTCAAAGAAATTTTATGAAGCAGGTCTTTCTTCATTTGTTCCTCAAGCTTTGATTTCTCGGTTTTCTTCTGGAGTCTTTCTGCTTCTTTCAATGCTTTCTGTGTTTTCTTGAACGCTTCGCCCCGGTCAGGATAGCTTGAAATGATCCCTTCCAGGCTCTTTTGAAACTTAGTGAAGTGAACCTTGAGGGATTTCTCCCCCTTAGGCATTTTTTCTGCCCACTCTTTAAAATCATATGGAATTCCTTCGAACAATTCATCAGTGCCTGTAGTTTCTACAGAACTCTTCTCTAATTCCAAATGAGTCTGTCTCGGGGACACACCGATGTCATTCCCCATCCCCTGACTCTTATGCATATAGCGGGATTCTTCCCCTATTTGCGGATAAGACATCTCATAAATGGGATCGTAATCCCCAATTTCCAGGGATGTAGTGGCTGTTTCTTCTGATTCTGCAGGTAAATAGAACTTTTTCACCTGCCAAACCGACAAGCCTTCTTCCAGCTGTTCCGGGAATACGTCTGGATTGGCAGCGTCCTCGAACGCGCGTTCACTAAGTATGGTGATGGATCGATGATGTCCATGTTGGGAGTCGGAGTCTCTGAAGGAAGGCATTAAAATATCTGGCTGGTAGGTCCGGATGAAGCGGATGAGTCTTTCGTAAGTTAGTTCTTCTCCCCATTTCTCCAACGTTTCATCAGGGGTTTTGGAAAATCCAAAGTCGTAAATCGGATCTGAGGTGGTTTCGCTGAGGTGGTAGGACTTTACGCCAGTAATCTTGGCGGCTTCGATCATTTCCCTGGAGCGGATGATGCCAAGTCCATTCCCGAGCTCCTGCCCTATTTCATTCTGGCCGCCCTCTCCTCTATTCGCAATCAAGCTTGAGGTTTTCACTCCAAGACCTCTGGATAGGTAGGCCAGGAAATCACTTCGTTCGTCATCAGGATGTGCCCCTGTGTTCAAGAACGTAACGGTCGTATCCAAAGGTTTGACGACATTCCATAACTCAACATCATGCTCTTCTGAATGAACGACACCACTAAAAGGTAAAAAAGAAAGCACCAACAATAGCGAAAGCAAATAACTCATGAACTTCATCGTGTAACCCCTTTCATTTTCAGGAATTTAGTAAAACGTTGAACCTTTATCTCACACTCCCTTCGTCATAGGTCTTTAGTATGTTAGTTAAATTGCCTAACTAACTAAACCCAGCAACCTCTCCTAATTAGTATCACACAAGGATAATAATGTAAATAAATATTTTACAGAAAATTCAAACTGTTGTCATATTAATATTTTAAATTATCATAAAATTAAAATAACTATTGTAACTTATTCCATAATAAGGTATATTTCTTGTTAATTAGTAAACTTTACTAACCAAAATAAAGAAGGCCGTGATGCAATGAGTTTAAGAGGGGCACCTATGCAGATAAAATCGTTGAATAAAAAAAGAGTACTTCAGTGCATTCAAGAAAACTCCCCTATTTCCAGGGCGGAAATTGCTGCACAAATGAACTTGAGTAAGCCGACCATCTCATTGATTGTAGATGAATTGATAAAAGAAAAATGGATCTATGAAAAAGGAATCGGTCCCTCTTCTTCCCAAGGAGGAAGGAAGCCGATTCAGTTATTCTTCAATGAAAAAGCCGCCTATGTGATCGGAACAGATATTGGCGGAACAAAAGTGAAAACGATTGTTTCCGATTTAAGTGGAAATATCATTCATTCAAAGAGTTTTTCTACATCACATTATTTGCAGACAGGCCTTTTGGAGCAGATTGCAAAAGATGTCTTCCGCATGCTTGATCATCTCCAAATCCAAACCAGTGACGTTTTAGGAATGGGCATGGGCGTACCTGGAATCACACAAAACGGGATAGTACTTGAGGCCCCGAGCCTCAATTGGATCCGGTACCCGATTCTTTCAGAAGCTGAAAAACACTTCCCCTTCCCCATCCACGTGGACAACGATGTGAATGTTGCCGCACTTGGGGAGCAGTGGGTCGGAAGCGCAAAAAACAATCGCCATGTTCTATTCATGGCCGTGGGGACTGGTATCGGAAGCGGCATCATCATCAATAACCAGCTTTACAGGGGACACTCCAACGCCGCAGGGGAGATCGGTTATATGGTGACGGATAAAGATGACATCCAGAATGACTTTAAACCCATGTTTCATCGGTATGGTTATCTGGAAAGTGTAGCCGGCGGCAAGTCCATTGGACATAAACTTACAACCAGGGTATTGGAAAATCCTGATCATCCGGCTTATGAAGAAGCCAAAACCTCTGAGTTATCCGGGGAAACGGCGTTTAATCTCGCAAAGTCCGGAGACCCGACAGCCCTTTCCGTCGTGAATGAGGCGATCAATCATCTGGGTTACGGGATCATCAACGCAGCGAGCCTGTTAAATCCAGAGGTCATCATTTTAGGAGGTGGTGTGTTAAAGTCATCCGATTTTATTCTTCCAAGATTACGGAAAATGGTTGATCAGTATCTTCCAAGTTCAGTAGAATTGAAGATTTCACAATTAGGGGGAAATGTTGGCGTTTTAGGTGCAGTTTCACTGTTTTTACGCGAGCACGAGGGTATTATTAATTTTTGATAATAAGGGGGATTTTTCATGAAATTGAACAAGAAATTATCGGTGATGACAACGCTGTCTCTATCTGCTGCTTTATTGCTTTCAGCTTGTGGCGGATCAGAACAAGGGTCCAGTTCAGGAAGCTCTGATGAAAAAGAAAACAAGCTTGAAGAAAAGATTGTTGTGTACTCTCCTCATGGAAAAGACATCCTGTCTAAATTCGAACAGCAATTCGAGGCAAAATACAATGTCGACGTTGAATGGCTCGATATGGGGTCACAGGAAATCCTGGACAGGATCCGTTCCGAAAAGAATAACCCGCAGGCAGATGTCTGGTGGGGGGCCCCTTCCACTAACTTCGATCAGGCAAAAGACGAAGGATTATTGAAACCTTACGAACCGTCCTATGCGTCAAGCTTAGACGAAGGCTTCCACGATCCGGAATGGAACTGGTCCGGTACGAGCCAGACTCCGGAAGTAATCATGTATAACAGCAAAGAAATCTCTAAAGAAGAAGCACCGAAAGACTGGGATGAATTATTGGATCCGAAGTGGAAAGACGAAATCATCATTCGATATCCTCTTGCTTCCGGAACAATGAGAACGATTTTCTCAGCGATGATTTATCGCGATTATAAAGATTCAAACGATCCGGCTAAAGGATATGAGTGGCTCGAGAAATTAGACGCGAACACAAAGGAATATTCAGCAAACCCTGAAATGATGTACAACAAGGTCGCTAAAGGCGAAGGTGCCCTTTCTGTCTGGGCGATGCCGGATGTCGTCATGTTAAAAGAAAACAAGAACTATCCCTTCGAATTCATCATCCCTGAAAGCGGGACACCTGTTTTAACAGAGGGGATCGCACTTGTTGAAGGCGCACCTCATCCAAAGGCTGCAGAAGCATTTTACGAGTTTGTCAATACACCGGAAGCCGCTAAGATCCTGGCAGAAGAATTCTATCGCATCCCGACGAGGGACGATGTCGAGGGACTTCCTGAGTGGATCACGGAAACTGAAATCAAGAGTATGGACATCGACTGGAAGGTATTCCAGGAAAAAAGCGATGAGTGGATGAAGCATTGGGACGAAAACATCAAAAACGGAGAGAAAGAAATCAAAGAATAGGAAGTGTAACCGGTATGGCGTCGATAAAAATAGATAAT
This sequence comes from Rossellomorea aquimaris, assembly GCF_008180865.1. Taxonomy (GTDB): domain Bacteria; phylum Bacillota; class Bacilli; order Bacillales; family Bacillaceae_B; genus Rossellomorea; species Rossellomorea yichunensis. The sequence goes on along the minus strand of NZ_VTEX01000006.1, from coordinate 245,971 downwards.
GTCCAAAAAGCCTTTGGAAAGGTTGTAGCAGTTGATCAATTAAACTTGGATATCAAGGACGGGGAATTCTTTACCTTCCTTGGGCCAAGCGGTTGTGGAAAGACAACCACCCTCAGGATGATTGCCGGATTCTACTATCCTACTAAAGGTGTCGTCCGTTTTGGTGAAAAGGACATGACGCGTGTACCTCCTGAAAAAAGAAATACGGGCATGGTTTTCCAGAACTATGCCCTTTTTCCTCACATGACGGTATTTGAAAATGTTGCTTTCGGATTAAGAGTCAGAAAGCTGGCTGTTAAAGAAGTAAAGGCCCGGGTTAAAGATGTTTTGACTAAAGTCAGACTTGAACAATATTCCGATCGTCAAGTGAGTCAATTAAGCGGAGGTCAACAACAGCGTGTCGCCTTAGCCCGTGCATTGGTGATTGAGCCGGAAATCCTTCTGTTAGATGAACCCCTCAGTAATCTGGATGCGAAACTTCGTGACGAAATGAGAAGTGAAATTCTACGGTTACAAAAAGAATATAACATCACCACTATATACGTGACCCATGATCAGGCCGAAGCCCTCTCCATGAGTGACCGGATTGCCGTTTTTAACTTTGGTGTGTGCCATCAAGTAGGGACACCGACTGAAATCTATAACGAACCTGCCAATGACTTTGTCGCCCGTTTTATCGGAGAGATCAATCTACTTCCTGTTTCCCTTGACCGCGTCGAGGAAGACAGTGTGTATGTCTCTGAAAAAAGCGGTACGATCACCAAAGAGATCGCTGTACATAACCACCCTGCCGTTAGAGAAATGAATGAGCAAGGGGACATCGCCCTCTCGATTCGTCCAGAAGTCATAAAGCTTGTGGATCAAAATCGTGAAGGGGAAAATGTGTTCAGAGCAACCGTTAAGGAAGTTCATTTCTTCGGATCCGTCATTAACGTACAGATCGAAGTAGACCGGCAGCCCTTACAGGTTCACACATTGAATACTCTTCTTTCCAATAAACTTCAACCAGGTGATGAAATCAGTGTTGAATTACCTAAAGAACATATGCGCCTCATCCCGGTGATCAGCGGTGATAGCCCATGATCAAAAATCGTGACACCCGCTTGACTTTGTGGCTGCTGCTGCCTGTACTCCTGGTGTTGATTGCTTATGTGCTCTATCCTTCCCTGCGGACGTTTCTGGAAAGCTTGAACAAAAACGGCAGCATAGGGTTTGAAAACTACGCAGACTTTTTCACTCAAGAATCGAAAACAAATCTGGAAGCTTTATGGAACTCTGTTTATATTTCTGTTTTAAGTGTCCTGGTCGCTGCCCTGATCGGAATTCCACTTGCGTTTATTTTTAATCGCTATGATTTCCCGGGTCGCAATTTCTTTTCAACTGCCGCCATTATGCCCATCGTTCTCCCTTCCCTGGTCGGAGTCATGGCCTTTATGTTCTTATACGGTGAGACGGGATTAATACCGAACGCCATCAAAGATTTGTTTGGATTGAAGGACGTTCCTTTTAAAATTGGCGGTGTTTCAGGAATCTTGATTGTACACGCATACACCATGTATGTGTATTTCTATATGACTGTCTCTTCAGCTATCAATAAGATTGATCCATCCTTGGAGGAAGCGGCCTTTAACTTGGGGGCCAATCGATTCAAAGTCTTTTGGAAGGTGACCTTTCCATTATTGACTCCAGCGATCGTTGCGGCCTCATTGCTCGTATTTATGATTTCAATGGCATCCTTCAGTGCTCCGTTTTTACTGGCAGGGGGATTCCGCGTTTTAAGTTTACAAATTTATTTTTCCAAGATTAATGGTGATATGGAAGTCGCCGCTACCCAATCTGTCATTCTCTCGATTGTGTCCATCAGTTTCTTCCTTTTCATGAGATGGTATCAAAATCGAAAAGATTATCGTATGGCTTTGAAAGGGATCGGTGCTCATCGAAGTGAAGTGAAGAATCCATTCATGAAGTGGACATTGGTCGCTGCAGGTGTTGTCGGGGTCGTTATCCTTCTCCTGCCTCACTTCACCATCCTGCTTCTCTCTCTTGTTCCGGATGGTACATGGACATGGCAGACGTATCCAAGCGTTTTTAATTTCGAAAATTACCGGTTACTCTTTGAGGACCCGAATATATTTAAACCGCTCAAAAATAGTTTGATCCTTTCGTTCATTGCAACAGCAGGGAACCTAGTTTTCGGAGTATTGACTTCTTACTTATTGGTAAAACGCAAATTTGTCGGCAAGAGCTTTGTCGATATTTTAGTGATGATCCCTTGGGCACTTCCAGCCACCGTCATCGGGATGAACTTGATCTTCGCTTTTAACGAGCCGACTATTTTTTCTTTCGGAAATATTCTTGTCGGCACATTCTGGATTTTGCCGTTAGCTTATTTCATCAGGCATATCCCATTGGTCGTCCGTTCAACTAATGCGGTACTTGAGCAGCTCGATGACTCGATCGAAGAAGCTGCCAGAAGCTTAGGGGCAAAATGGTTTTATACCTTTAGAAAAGTGATTTTGCCTATCATCATGCCTGGTGTTCTTGCCGGGACACTCCTTGCATTCGTAGAGTCCGTAGGAGAGTTTCCGACTTCGGTATTGTTGTACACCATATCCAACCGCCCTATTTCCATTGAAATCATGAACCAGCTTCGCATGTTTAATATGGGGCAGGCTGCTGCTTACGGAATGATTCAAATCGCCATCATCGCTGTCATTCTGTTCATTTCAAATAAGTTTTTCGGTGTGAAAGCTGAAAAATCATTATCCTAGAATCGGAGTTGAAAGAATGATTAATTTAGAAGATTTCATTAAAAATGAAGGCAGCTCTTTTCCGGGTAAAACGTATGTGGAAGAGCTGTTGATGCCTGTATTTAACGACCAGAGGGATTATCTGTTTCATGTCATGTTTGATATTCATCGGGCGCATGTCATCATGCTTTCCGAGCAGGTCATCATTTCACAGAACGAGGCGAAAAAGATGCTGGAGGGAATTAATCATGTCGCAGAAACAGAGGTCGCAGGAGTCTGTTATCAGCCCCAATTTGAAGACCTGTTCTTTATGATGGAAGCCAAGATCGGCGAGGAAATCGGAGACGAACTGGCAGGTAAAATCCATATAGGAAGAAGCCGGAATGATATGGGTGTGGCCATGTATCGCCTTGTATTGAGAGAGCACCTTCTGCACCTTCTAAGAACATCCAATCAATTAAGTGAAGTGTTACTCGCTCAAGCAGAACAGCACACAGAAACGTATATGACGGGATACACACATACCCAGCCGGCACAGCCTACCACCCTGGGGCATTATTTCTTAGCCATTTACGATGTGTTACAAAGAGATATTAAACGCCTGCAAGAGGCCTATACAACCGTGAACCAGTCTCCACTGGGAGCAGCAGCCCTCACGACTACCGGATTTCCAATCAGCCGGGAACGAACACGTGAATTGTTGGGTTTCGATTCAATCATTGAAAACTCCTATGACTCGATCGGAGGCGCTGATTATTTATTAGAAACCGCTACAGCCCTTATGACTTGTATGGTCAATACAGGCAGGTGGATCCAGGACTTCCTTCAACATGTCACGAGGGAGTTCGGAACGTTTCTGGTGGCAGACCCATATGTGCAGGTCAGCAGTATCATGCCCCAAAAGAGAAACCCGGTGTCCATCGAACACTCCCGCTCCATCGCAAGCAGCGCTTATGGAGATGCTCTTGCCGCCATGAACATGGTGCATAACACTCCGTTTGGTGACATCGTCGATACAGAGGATGACCTGCAGCCACATCTCTATCGTGCATTCAACAACGCGAACCGTGTCCTAAAGCTTATGTACGCGGTCATTGCCACTTTAAAAGTAAACAAGGATCATGCCAAAGAAATGTCCAAGAAATCGAGCATTACCATTACCGAGCTCGCTGATACCCTGTCGAGGGATTACCAGATTCCATTTCGAAAAGCACATTCCATCGCCAGTTCCATTTCCAGAAAAACGATTCAGGAACGAAAAGAACTTTACGACTGGGATGTTGAAGAAATCAATAAAATGATTCAAGAACATGCCAATATTTCATTGACCGATGATGAATGGAAGAAAATCATCTCCCCTGAATATTTTATAAAAATAAGAAATATCCAGGGAGGTCCTAATCCGGATGAGGTTTCAAGAATGATTCAAAACAGGAACAAAACTCTCGCCCTTCAAATAGAAGAGCTGGATAACACCGTTCAATCATTGAATCAAAAGCGGAAAGAATTATTGTCATTTCGCTTTTGATTCTATATAAAACAAAAAGCGCTGAGATTCCCATTAAGGATTCTACAGCGCTTTTCGTTGATTTAAAGCATATCCAGTTTGCAATTCTTGTTTTAGCCAATCAATCATTTTATCTGTATTCATATCTCCTTGCTGACCCTTGTCATAAGCTTTCTGGATAACAGAGAGAACGTATTGTTCCTTGCTTACGTTTCCTTTCAAAAAAGACAACCTCCTACAATATTAAACAGTTTCTATCACTTTATTACACTATTAGACGAAAGTTCAAACATCAATTACTAGTTATAATACCAAAAAAATACATTGATTGATAGACTATTTTTAAAATATTTCCATTAAATAAGGAACAATTACCTATTACAGCTTGCGGTAATTTGTCGATAGAATAGAAGTAAGGTTCTGAATAATGGCAAAATCATCGAAAGGTGATGACGCAAAGCTATAGGGGCTAACCATGCCAGCCAGCTACCAAAACCAGGAGGGATTGTAATTGTCGTCGTTTTTAACTCCGGAAGAAATGCACAAGAGAAAGAAAAATAGGAAGAAATTATTATATGCAGGATTATTTTTATTTACAATTATCCTCATAACAGGTACTACAGTTCTTACGTACCAGATGTAAAAGCGTCCATTCGACGCTTTTTTTATTTAATTTCAGATTTCGTTCTACAATTTATGGAAAAGTTCGATGATTTTCGATAGAATAAGAGATGGAATTTATACAAGTTGGAGGCCAACATTTTATGCATAGAGAAGTCAGACTATTCAGGGGTATTACTCAACCATCAACCTTCTTTTACCAATTGAAAAAGATGGAAGTGATAAAGGGATATAGAAAACGTATCTTTTTCCTATTTTTACTATCCATCATCGTATTTGGACTCATTTCTTCTTTTGGAATCGGTATGGATCCTCTTTCCAAAGAAATGACAAAACTTTCACCAACCACTTATGAACTAGAGAAATTCCTGTTTTTCTTAGGTAGATTACTAGCCGGACTGCTTTATGCAGCGATAGTCCTCTTTTTCTCTTCATTAATCTTTTGGACCATTTCTGACGAAGGTGAATACCGTAAACTGGCTATCACTCAAGGTATAGTCTTAATGATTCTATTAGTTGAAAAACTAACCTATATTCCATTATCCCTATTCTTATCCCTTGACTGGTACTCTTCACCACTATCATTAGGAGTCATCACCCAATATATAACATCAAAATCGTATGTCATCTATTTAATGGGAAGCTTCTCACTTTTTAAAGTTTGGGTTTTCTACATTCAATACAAAGGTATCAAACAGTTAACCAATCAAAAAAACTGGATCATCTGGTTAGTGATTCTCTTAACCAATTTATTCTTGTGGTCTCTTAACGCACTACTCGCTTTCTTAAACATTTCAACCTTAATTTAACTTTCTAAAGGCTGTGAACATGATGAAAAGGAAAACCATTTTTTATAGCACTTTAACACTCTCTCTTTTGTTTGTCGGTGCAAATACATATCTAATTGAAAAAGCGAACAGCAAGGTCGATCGCGAAGTCCGGGTAGCCAATTGGGAAATCAGCGGAAAAGACGATTTAGTTAAAGAGCTTCCGAAACCTGGTGTCGTTACAGCTGAAGAAGAAAGCTACATCTATTTCAACGACGAATTTGGCTCCTTCAAGAAATTCCTTGTTAAAGAAGGTGAACAGGTAAAATCCGGAACGCCACTTTATGAATATGAAGTAACCGATCAAACACAACAAAAAAGTGTTCTGGAATCAGAAGTAGAGCAATTGGAAGATGAGATTGATAGTATTGAAGACAACATCGATGATTTGGAAAGCCTGGAATCGTCCCTTCCTTCCTCTTCATCGGACGACAAAAAAATTCCGATTGACGCCAGTGCACTTCAGTCGGAGTACGAAATAAAAAAAGAAATTGCCGCTAAAGAATTAGAAATTGACCGCTTAGAAAATCAAATCGATAATCTTGAACGCCAAATTTCAGATATGGAATCGTATGAAACAACGTTAACGGTGCAAAGCAGTGTGGACGGGACCATCAAGGACCTCTCCCATGCGATTGATAATCCATTGATTACGATTGCCTCACAGTCCACCATTGTAGCGACTGATCTTACGGAAAAAGAAATCGTGACCGTGGAAGAAAATATGAGCGCAGTCGTTCAATCCGACATTGAGAAAAAGACTCAAAAAGGAATTGTGACCAGTGTTGCCACTCTCCCAAAAAACGATCCACACTTGCAAACAGATAGCATGTATCCTGTGGAAGTGAAAATTCAGGACACTGAGAATAAGCTTCTACCCGGTCATCACGTTTTCCTATCGATCATCACGGAGGAAGTAAAAGGTGCATTGGTCGTGCCTGTCACTGCGATTGAAAAAGAAGGTTCTTCTACATACGTCTGGATCCTCACAGAAAAAGGAACCGTTGAAAAGCGAAAAGTTGAAACAGGGCTTCAAGTAAATGGGCAGCAACAAATCAAGTCAGGAGTGAAGGCAGGAGAATACTACATTGTTTATCCAGGGGACATTCCTGCTTTAGAGAACGGTACTCCTTTCGTAACGGGCATTGATTGGAATAAAATCAAATTGAGTGAGTTGAAGAAAGTAGATCGCCCGACGGTATTAGAAAACCTGCTAATTGGAATATTGGAACGGAAATAATAGGGATTAGTCGCATCTAAAGCCAGGTAGGTTTAGATGCGACTTTTTTTGTCGACTACATGTGTAAATGAAGACGCTTCATTTTCTATACATACTCCTTCTCAACCAACAAATACTATTGGTTAATCACTGACATAAAGGAGCGCTCACCATGAATACACTAAAACGCCTCATCATCCTAACCATCCTCCTCTCACTCCTGGCCTTCTCCTTCCCATCCACCTGCCTATTCGCAGCCCCAAATCCACCAAAGAAAAACGTCATCCTCATGATCATGGACGGCACCAACTCCGACATCGTCACGTTGTCACGTTGGTACCGAGGGACGGACCTTCATCTGGATAAGATTCTGGTCGGCGGCGCCCGGACATACTCAGCTCAATCAGCAATCACCGATTCCGCTGCAGCCGGGTCTGGCATGGCCACCGGTATGAAGACGAAAGCTGATTACATAGGAATGAACCCGGATGGACGTCCCGTTTTGACCATCCTCGAGGGTGCCAAGTTGGCCGGCTACAAAACCGGTATCGTAGCTACCTCACCTGTCCAGCATGCCACTCCGGCTGCATTCACTTCCCATGTCTTGAACCGTGATGAATTTGGAGATATCGGGGAACAACAGGTGTATCAGGGTCTCGACGTTATCTTAGGTGGAGGTGCCGCCTGGTTGAAACCGAAATCAAAAGACCATGTGAAAAACGATGACGGCATGCTTAAAACCAAGGAAGTCAGTCGCGAGGATGGAGAAAATCTTGTCGAGGTCATCGGCTCAGAGGGCTATGATTTGGTTTTGAAGAGGGACGGACTTCTAAAAAGAAAAGGCTCATCTAAATTATGGGGTGCGTTTGCTGAAGAGGACATTGCCTATGAAATGGACAGGAAGTCTCTAAAGCCTGATGAACCTTCCCTTGCGGAGATGACTCGTGCAGCCATCCAGCGCCTTTCTCAAAGTGAGAAGGGGTTCTTCTTGATGGTTGAAGGCAGTAAGGTGGATTGGGCCGCTCATAAAAATGATCCTGTAGGAATGATCAGTGAGGTATTGAGCTTTGATGACGCCGTTGGAGAAGCTTTAAAGTTCGCGCGCGAGGACCGAAATACAATGGTGGTCGCCGTGACCGATCACGGAAATAGCGGGTTGACACTTGGGAATCAAGGTACAAACGGGGACTATAAAAATCAGCCAGTTGAAAAGTTTGTGGAGCCTTTGCGTAAAGCTGAGCTTACGGTTAAAGGTGCCGTTTCCCAGCTTAAGGAGGATCGTTCAAATTTAAAAGAGGTCCTTTCAAACTATGGGTTAGGGAACTTGAGTAAAAAAGAATTCTGTGCGATGGAGGATGCCTCTAAAAAAGCAGAGGATCTGGAGGATGCAATGGTGAAGCTTATGGCGAAGCGGGCCAATCTTGGTTTTACGACTCATGGACACACCGGTGAGGATGTCTTTTTATACGCGTATGGCCCTGGGAAGCCTGTAGGTCTTATAGAAAATACCGATATACCCAGAGTGATTGCTAAGTATCTAGGATTTTCATTATCATCAGGTGAATTTGCCTCCTGGTATGTGAATGGTGCGGAATTATATCGTGAAAGAGGTTTTGACGTGAAGATCGAGGGACGGACCTCGAAAAATCCTGTGATGGTGGTGAAGCGTGGGGACGAAAAGCTGCGTTTTCCTGAAAATAAGGATTTTTATTGGAAAAATGGTGAAAAAGTGAGGCTGAAGAGTGTGAATGTGTACGATGGGAAGACTTTTTATGTGCATGTGGAGGGATAAGGTGGGGATTGGAGAGGTTTTGAGTTAATTCTGGAGTTTTATTTTCAAATTCCACCGGTTTATTTTCAATTTTGGCGTTTTATTTTCAAATTAAGGGGATTTATTTTCAAAAACGCACTTTTTATTTTCAAATCCACCTCCATCAACCTGTAACAAGCAACTTTTTGTAGGTTTTTTACTCATCTTCAAGTTTTATTATCGACTTTGAGGATTTTATTATCGAGATGGGACCATATATTATTATCTTTGCTACTTTTATTATCGACTTTCTAAATATATTATCAACTTCACTCTCCCAAGCGTCCCAATCCCACTCTGCCTCCCAACAAAACCCAACAGTCACTACACAATTCGACAAACTCCTCCACCCTCACCTCACCCTCTTCCACCACTTCCCCCGCCACATGTTCCTTTTCCCCCTCCTTTTGCGTTATAATAAAAGAATGCGATTTTATAGATTGGAGAGGTTGGTTGATGTCGATTCGTATTCAGGAGTTGAAGGATAAGTTACTTCCCATGAGTCAGTCGATACAGGGTGAACTGGACCCGAATCAGGACGAGAGTAAGAATGTCGTTTCGAAGGGCCTTCTTTTGTTCCGTCAAAATCTGGTTTCGAACGTAAAGGTCCGGGATGAGGAAGTGACGGCAGAGGTGCAGGATGTCACGCCTGTCACGCTCGAGCTGAATTTTTCGTTTCCCCTTTTAAGCAAGTGCTCATGTCCTCAGGATAAATGGTGCCGGCATCAAATGGCGACCTTTTTTATGCTATATAACAAGGTTGGACGGGTCAGTGAGTGGATACAAAATTGGCGGAGTCAGTCTGCTCCACCTAGTCAGGAATCCCAGACACTGGATGATTTATTGAAGAAGCACAGCAGTACCGGTGCTCTAAAGAAAGCAAGCGATCTGTTAAACGAACGGAAAACGCGGGGGAACACGCCTGAGGAATGGTGGCAATTCTTTAACTCTATCCTCAAGCAGGAAGACTTGGAGTTACTTGAAAGACAGCCCTATTTGATGGATGTCCTCGTTCAAAATATAACAAAACGCTTCATGAAGGAAGCTCCATTCGAACGGGAGTGGAAGCCTCTTTATCAGCTCTTTGCTACCTTCTATTTATCGATTCACATCGATCTTTATTTACAAAAGAGGAATGTAGAGCTGAGCCGCGAGCAGTACAGCATGTATGATTTTCTATTAGGGGAAATGGAAGACGCGGTTGAAAAACTGTCGATACATGCCATGCCATTCAGCTTCGATCCGTACGTTGCTTTTTTGAAAAAGCAGACGATTGAAATGAGTGATTCCACAGAAAATAGTACGATGATGAAAGCTGAAGTGTACCGCTTCCTGTGGTATTACTTGTTCAAACAGAAGTCGTGGCGCCGTGAAGAGGTTGCGCGTTTAGAAGAAAGCAGCGCACAGGACTCCACTTTTTACAACGTGGCCATCCTTCATCAATATTTACTCCTTGAAGATTTAAATAAGGCGAGTGAAGTGGTGGATGAACTGGGTACCGAGCTGGTCGCGTTCAGTGAATTCTGGCTGCGTAAATTTTTCGTAGGGAAGCGTTTCGAAGTCGGCTTCTTCCTGGTCCGCAATATATTATCCAGAATGCCGGACCACCTGGAAACCCTCGACTATTATGAAGCAACCCGATTCGTACGCTGGTTTGTGAGGATCCTTCCGATGGATTGGCTGATGGAAAAGGACAGCTCCCTTGTCAATGAACTCCTCCTTTCCATGCTTCCGTATAGCTTCTTCTCGTACAATGAGTATCTCATCAGTGCGAAGGCTTATCGTGAATGGGTCGAGCTGCAGAAATATATGAGCTATAGCATTCAGGAGATGGAAGGCATGGGCCTCCGGGACGTGACGAAGGAAGCGCCTGAGCTTGCCCTTCCAATCTATTACGCCGGGGTGATGGATGCGATCGATCAGAAGAATCGGGACAGCTATAAGCTTGCGGTCCGCTATATGAAAAAGATCCGGACGATTTATAAAAAGACGAAGAAAACAGACAAATGGGATGTGTATCTCCCCTACATTTTAGATAAATACAAGCGATTACGTGCGTTCCAAGAAGAGTGCAGAAAGGGTAAGTTAATCGATGCTTAAACTGTCTTCCGTAAAAATCAACGTCAACACAACTGAATATGAAGACCGTTTCTTCATCACTGCGGAAAACGACGAAGGCAAACTTCTGCCTCCAAAAGAATGGAAGAGTCAGTTGTTTCTTTGGCATGAAGAGAGTTACTACGGGACACTCCTTGAGGATTCCGTAAACGGAATTACAGTGACTCAGTGGCAGCTTCTCACCTTGCTTGCCGGTGAGCATTTCAGCAGCATGATCCAATGGGACTGGGACGAAACCGGGCAGGCGTGTATTGCGATTGCCCCTGTGATCTACGAAGCTGTGGAAGCCGGCCGCTGGCTGCCCCGCTTCGAGGAATGGCAGGAAAAAGGGTTGCAGTTTCATATCCCCGATGAAGTCTGGTCGAATTTCAATGATGAGTTCTGGGAGGAAGAGCTTCCTGATGGAGGTCCGTCCCTCAAAAATCTCACCGAAAATTGGTTTCAGGGTGCGTTGAATGAGGCGATGGCTTCGGGCGGATCGAGTGCGATGCAGAGGATTCAGAAGCTGAAGGAAAGTACGCTTACGTCTGAAGAGCTGGATGCGTATTTTGATGAGAAGCGTTGGAGTGAGTGGATTGCCGGTGAGGATGAAGAATTACCGTTTTCGATCGGTCTGAGGATTTCTGAACCGCTTGATGAGGATGAGTCATGGGAGCTTGAGACGATCTTAAGAGACCGCAAGAAAACGAATCGCGTCATTTCACTGGCTGAAGACACAGTCCCTCCTTCCTGGAAAAAGCATCTGCCTGATGTATCCGAAGAACAGGAACGGTGGATGAAGATGATGCCAATCCTCCGTGACGTGGATGGGTCCCTCCGCACAGCTCTTGGTGAGCACGATGCCTGGGATTTCCTATCCGTATTAAGTGAGAAGCTCATCGACTTGGACATTGAAATCCTTCTGCCATCCTGGTGGGAAGCGATGAAAGATGCTCAGGTCCTGGTAAAAGCCAAACTGAAAAACACGGATACAAGCTATCGTCCTTCATTCGTAGGATTGAATGCCATGCTTGATTTCGACTGGCGATTATCCATGAACGGCGTCAATCTGTCGGAGGATGACTTTAATCAGCTCGTCGATAATCAGCGACGATTAGTAAAGATCCGCGGTCAGTGGATGAAGCTTGATCCCGCTATGATAAGAAGGATTCAGCAAATGATGACGAAAGCGAAGCAGGAAGGGATTTCGATCCAGGATATGCTGGAACAGGAGCTTGTTCCCCGCGATTCCGATGAATCGGAACTTGAGCCCGATGATGACGAGCATGATCCTTATAAATATGCCAAGATCCAGCTGGAACTCAATCGATCGATGAAAAAAATGATCCATCAGCTGACAAATGTGTCATCGATCCCTTTAACAGAAACACCTGACGCATTTATCGGTGAGCTCCGTCCTTACCAGCAGCTGGGGATGAGCTGGATGCTCTTTTTACGAAAATTCGGCTTTGGCGCGTGTCTGGCTGATGACATGGGTCTTGGGAAAACGGTACAGCTGATTACCTACCTGCAACATGTAAAAGAAACCGAGAAACCGGAAACACCTTCCCTGATCGTTGCCCCTACCTCCGTTCTCGGAAACTGGCAGCGGGAGTTGGAGAAATTTGCTCCGGACTTGAAGGTCCACCTTCATTATGGACCGACCCGGACGAAAGGTGAACAATTTGCCAAGGAGATCAAAGGCATAGATGTGGTCCTCACCTCTTACGGCTTGTCCCACATCGACTTTGAAGAATTATCTGAAGTCGACTGGACATCGATTTCCCTTGATGAAGCGCAAAATATCAAGAATGCCAATACGAAGCAATCCCGGGCAATTCGTAAACTCAGTGGAAAGCATCATATTGCATTGACCGGGACCCCGATGGAGAATCGGTTGTCCGAACTGTGGTCGATCTTTGATTTCCTTAACCACGGGTACCTTGGTGGATTCACGCAGTATCAGAAAAACTATATTGCTCCGATTGAAAAGGATGAATCTGAAGAAAAAGTCAAAGAGCTTCAGGCAAAAATCAAGCCGTTCTTATTGCGTCGGACGAAGAAAGATCCTGAAGTGGAATTGAATCTTCCTGAAAAACTGGAGCAGAAAGAATATTGTCACCTAACCACTGAGCAGGCGGCATTATATGAGCAGCTGGTGAAAGACACTCTCGCTAAAATTGAAACATTGAGCGGATTTGAGCGCAAAGGATTAATCCTGCAAATGCTCAACCAGCTGAAGCAGCTATGTAACCACCCTGCTCTCTACTTAAAGGAACCGGATCCTAAATCGATCCTGTCCCGTTCTGAAAAAATGCAGAAGCTTAAGGATATCGTGGAAACCGCCCTGGAATCCGGTGAAGCTTGCCTGATCTTCACTCAATATATTTCAATGGGCGAAATGATCCAGGAAGTGATGAAAGAAGAATTCAACGTCGATGTCCCATTCCTGAACGGAAGCATGGCCAAAGGAAAACGCGATGAACTCGTGGAGAAATTCCAGAATGGTAATTTCCCAGTATTTCTCTTGTCACTAAAAGCCGGCGGAACCGGATTGAACCTGACCGCAGCCAACCACGTCGTCCACTATGATCGCTGGTGGAACCCGGCAGTAGAAAACCAGGCAACGGACCGTGCTTATCGGATCGGACAACAGCGATTCGTTCATGTTCATAAACTGGTCTCTTCAGGTACCCTTGAGGAAAAAATCGACGCCATGCTGACGAAAAAGCAGGCATTGAACGATGAGATCATCCGAAGTGATCAATGGGTTACGGAATTGTCAGATAAGGATTTGGAGTCGTTGTTGGTGTTGGAGTAGTTGTATGTGACCTCTTTCCTTTTTGGGAAAGAGGTTTTTTTGTAGGTGTAGGATGAATTGAGCTGAGCTTGCATAAAAAAGGGGGCTTATAGAGTTATTTTAAAAGGGTTTGACAAAATAGGGTTAGGTTTGAATCGTTTTTACAAATATAATTGTATAAATGATTACCGTTTAATAAGCAGTTTCCTTCTGTTGTGCCACTTTCGAGCAAACTTGTGCCACTTTTAACACTTGTTGTGCCACTTTCCACAAAACTCGTGCCAAAATGTGAACAACCGGAATCATCTTCCTCCTCCAGAAAAACTAATTAATCAAAAAAAACGCCGGCTCCCCAAAAAGGAAACCGACTCTATAAGAAGACAATAAGGGGAACAACTGCTTACTTTACTCACTGCTACACATGTATATTTCTAATGAGGTATGTTTGGGGCATGTTGCGGTGACCATTGGATTTTGAGACAGCTGCTTATAAGGTTGGTTGGATTGTTCTTATGGAAAGAATTCTGGGTGAGGTTGTTTTACTTATGACGAGGATTTCAAAACAGGATTGGGGTATTCGTACCCTTGCTCAAGGGCTGTCACCCGTTGAGATAAATAGAAATTTTCGACGTTTGCTCTTGCTACTTTTTTAATGAGGTCTTCTGTTAACTTCTCCATTCTGTCAATTCTTTGTTCAAGATCTTGCAGTGTGGCCACAACTCCATCTCCCTTTCAAAAAATATTAAAACGGTAATTCGATAGGCTCTTTCTTGCTTGGCTCAGGGGTTTCTGCGGTTTCCCGCCTGCTGTCCATAAATCGGACATTTTCAGCGACAACTTCGGTTACATACGTACGTTTTCCTTGATCATTGTCAAAATAACGGGTTTGGATTCGACCGGTGACGCCAATGACAGATCCTTTCCGGCAGTATTTCTCCGTGTTGTCTGCTGCCCTGTTCCATATGGTGCAGAGCACGAAGTCTGTATCAACTTGACCTTGTTGATTCTTATAGTGCCTGTTCACGGCAATCGTTGCGTTTAGTACTGATTTCCCTTCCAATGTTTTTCTTGTTTCAGGATCCTTGGTCAGCCTTCCAACGAGGGTCACTTGGTTGATCAATGAATTCTTTCCTCCTTTCTCTTAAGGTGTTTTCATCTTACAATCTTCTGTCGCATCTTGTAAAATCGTGGATTTCCGAAATTCGAGGCAAAAATGGCTTGAATTTCGGAAATTCGCCTAGGGAGATTTCCCGGTTTTCGATCAAAATCAGGGTCAAAATCACAAAATTGCATCTTTCGTCCTTTTTTTCATCGAGGAATTTGTTAGGGAAACAATTCCTACTATGATATAATTTTATAAAACCTTTAAATGGGAGATGTTCGTT
Source organism: Rossellomorea aquimaris (assembly GCF_008180865.1). Lineage (GTDB taxonomy): Bacteria > Bacillota > Bacilli > Bacillales > Bacillaceae_B > Rossellomorea > Rossellomorea yichunensis. Next base: position 230,955 of record NZ_VTEX01000006.1, on the reverse strand, counting down.
CATGAAAACCTTTAAAGTTATTTCACTGCAAGTAGTGGAGAACGATGAACTGCGTGACTTTGAGATTGTGGACGGTCTGATTATTAATAAAGAAGATGGGCAAAGTACTTGGCTTGTCGAAACGTACTTGTCGAATGAATATATCGAGTTCTTTCAAGAGGCTCAGCAACGTAAGGAAGACTTGGAAATCCAGGTCGTGATTTCCCACAAGGCCAATGACCCGGCTGCTTTCATGACTACAATCCGTTGTATTAAAGAGATGGATGAGCATATCAGTATTATGTTTGAGGGGAAATTGAAAAAACAGAGGAATGAATATGCAGAATTACTCCTTGATGACTTGGTGCAAAAAGGGTATTCGGGCGAAGAACTAATCCGGGAGTTCCGTGAGAAAATGGTATCGAAGCCTAGGATTCCGGCAACGGCAAAACCGAGCGTTTAATTATGCGAAATTATGTAATATCCGTATGATTCATTATGATATAATTGTATTTAATATTGTGACTTCTTATATGAAGTTCTTAGGTAGGTGTTCCCTGTGATTGGAGAAAGAGTAAAGAAATACAGACAAGAAAAACGCATGTCCATGACAGAGCTTGCTGATAAAGCCGGTGTCGCAAAGTCTTACTTGAGTTCAATAGAGCGTAACCTTCAACAAAACCCTTCCATTCAATTTCTCGAAAAAGTTTCAGCTGCCTTAGGGATTCCGATGGATGCTCTTTTACACGATCAACCAGATGATCAAAATATCGATCATGAGTGGCTTAAGATTGCAGAAGAAGCCATGGATTCTGGAATTACCAAGGAGCAGTTCAGGGAATTCATTGAATTTAATAAGTGGAAATTAGGCAATAAATAAAGTCTTGCGAATCGATTCGCAAGACTTTATTTATATTAAATCACTTTGTACTCTGCTTTCACTTCCTGGGACTGATTTTGAAGAAATTCTCTGATTTCTGATTTAGAAATTCCGGCGTCTAAGGCTTGTTTAATTAGTTCCATCCATTCAAGATCAAGTTCACGATTTGTCAATATAAATACCCTCCCAAAATACATATATGTATTCCAGGCAATCCAGCCATCATAGTTCTCAAATAACCACACCTTCTTCATCTATTTTCTGTTCATTATATTCAAGATGATTATGAAGATATGCCTACTTTCCCACCTTAGATCTGTGACTTTGCGTCCTTATTTTTCAATAAGTTTGCCTTTATCTGACTTCCCTTCGAACTAATTCGATTATACTAATAAACCACCCGAGTTTTTGTTGTTTTTTGTCTATTCTGATTATTTTATTTACACTTTTTTCCTACACATTCAACTATAATCTGACATTTACAAAAATATAACTATGTTGGGATTAATAAATCGTGTAAGAGCATGTTGAGGTTTGTCGAAAAACTACGAATTTATGCTATTTTTATATGCTTCTAACTTCCTTCTAAGAGGAAGGACTTTCTTATTAATATTTTGGTAATTACTAGAATCATAGAATGGCTGATCGGTTATGTCAAATTTACAGGTGGGACAAACCCATTCACCTGTTTCAGTGCTGCTATAGGATGGTCTTGTACATCGTCTGCATATTTTTTTGTACATAAGGTCACCTCTTCATTCAGGTTATGTTTCTCTTTTATTTGATAAACGTTTATTTACATATATTATTGTCAATCCCACTGTAGTTAATATAAGACCTACTGTTAATAGCAGGTAAAGGTTGGTTGCTGTGTTAGGTAGCTTTGGGCCTTGTGATGCTACAGGTAATTGGGTATCATTTGTTCCTGGGTTCACCGGGGTCGGCTTAACATTACTGTCTGGTTGCTTTACCGGATCATCTGAATCCTCGGGAGTAGTGGATGTATTAGCAGCTGCTACAATGATGATTTCAAAATATGCTGATGTTTGCTGAAACTCATTCCCTAATTCATATGGCATTTCAACCTGGAAAAATAGACTGTCAGTTACACCTTTTTTTAATGGCTTTGGTTTAAACCCAGTGAAATTTTTTAGTTTATCATCAAAGATTAATATGGATTTATCACCTTCATACACCTTCAAATCCAATTCGTTAAATAATTTCCGGTCAGATTGTTTATTGTCAACGCGAATCGAGTAGTTAAAATCTTTCTCCCCGCCATTTTTAACCCTCAATTCCCTCTCTGCCCAATCACCCGGCTTCATATTTGAAATATTAAATAAGAACTTTTCGTTAGGTATTAATATGATGTCTACTTCATTTGCATACGTTTTATGATTCATTATTCCAGAGATAAAAAATAGGATTAATAATATTACGGCAATTCTCTTTTGATTCATTCATTTCATCTCCTAGAATCAGCGATTTGTTCTTTTTAAAGAACACCTTAGCTAATTATAAGATTTTACTTATGAAAAGAAAATCTTCAAAAATATTGAAATACCCGTCAAACAATGTGGATATCGATACTTTCCTCTTTATCCCTTTAAAATTCACTTTATTTCGTACTTTATAAAATAACAATTGTTCTATATAATGAATTAAATGAATTGTGAAGGAGTTATCGACATGGTAGGTGATAAGATTAAAGATCTTCGTGAACAAAAAGGGTTAACCATAAACGAGCTTGCTCATCATTCAAATGTTTCTAAATCATATATAAGTTCTATTGAAAGAGGAATTCAAAAGAATCCCTCCATTAAGATTCTTAAAAAAATCGCTCTTACTTTAGATACTTCTCTAGAGAATATTCTTTCGTCTGATAAGAATAAAGTTTTTTTAGATGAGGAGTGGGTTGAACCACTTGAGAAGGCCATTAACCAGGGCTTAACAAAAGAGGAATTTCACGATTTTCTTTCTTTTTTTCAGTATAAAAGGAGGAAGTATCATGAGTAGGAAGGTTTTTCTGATTTTAGGGATTTTCATTTTATCAAGTGGACTATCGTTTATCCTATATTCATTCCTTCAGATGAAAAGTAACGAAGAAGCGGAAAATGAAGCTCTCGTAAAAGCAAAAGCAAGTATTATGGAAAATTCTTCAGTACATAAGAGTTCAGAACCAATTAGTTCCTCTCATACCTCAATCGATTACCATTTTGAGAAAGGGGATGTCATTGGGGTTTTACAGATTCCAAGACTGGAAAGAGATGTAGCAATTATTGAAGGAACAGATGGGGAGGAACTTAAGAAAGGGGTAGGACATTATTCATCAACGTCACTACCGGAACAAAAGGATCAAATTTTTTTGGCCGGGCACAGGGATACGGTATTTAGAAACATTGGTGAACTCCAGCATGGAGATATCCTTTCCATCGTTATGCCAACCGGAACTTACTCCTATGAAATTTTTAAAACTTATATTGTAGATGAAAATGACACGTCGGTTATTCGGGCAACACGTCCTGAGGAAATTCTGACTCTTTCTACTTGCTACCCTTTTACTATTCTTGGTCCCTCAACCGAACGATATATTATTGAGGCTAAAAGAATTGAGTAAAATGTTAACCTTTGGTGTGGAGATTATGTTTCATTTTTGTCTTCTAATATCTCAATAATGGAACCGGTTAGAAATTTCATCTTACATCATCTCTATTTTTGGGGTGATGTGATTCAAAAAATAAAACAGAGACAACACTTAGCTGCCTCTGCCTTTTGAAGTGATTACTCGTCCTTCTTATCCTGATCCTGCATATCCATATCATCTTCTACAGCGTCTTCTTCAGGTGTGTTATTATCCTTCGCTGCATCTTTGTCGCCTTGCTCGTTTTGGTCCTCTGTTTCAGGGAGATTTTCTTCACCCATGTCCCCGTTATCTTCGTTCATGCCATCATCTTCCGGCACTTCTTCTTCTGTTGGTGCCTCGTCTTCCGGAGGTGGCTCCTGATTTGCGTTACATCCTACAAGAAGCATGGCAGCAAGTGCTGATCCACCAAGAATTGAAAGTAATTTTTTGCTCATGATGTATTACTCCTTTCTAACGTGTATGTTAGTTAATGTAAGACCGTTACTCTGGTCTTTCGTTAGCATTCCCTGAAAATAAATTTACTTGCATTTTGAGTAAAATTTTTTGGGTTAATTTGAATTTAAGCATGCGAAGGGTTGAATCAAAAAACTGGGCATGAAGTGAACGAATCACAACAAGCCCAGTTTGCACATTTTTTATTGTTTATCTCCTAAAGCGAACATCATTTCTAATTCGCATGCAACCTCACCATCAACCGTCGCTACGCCTTTTCCTTTACCGATCGGTCCTTTAAAACGGATCATTTCGACTTCAAGTCTCAGCTGGTCTCCCGGCTTTACTTGACGCTTGAAACGACACTTATCAATGCCAGTGAAGAAAGCTAGACGTCCACGGTTATCTTCCACTTTCAGCATGGCAACAGCACCCACCTGAGCAAGCGCCTCCACAATCAACACACCAGGCATAACAGGATAATCAGGGAAATGCCCATTGAAAAACTCCTCATTCGCCGTCACATTCTTAATCCCAACCGCTTTCTTGCCTTCTTCCACCTCAAGGATCCGATCCACCAGCAAAAATGGATAACGATGGGGAATAATCTCTTTAATCTCATTAATATCAAGCATTCATAATTCCTCCTACCAATATGTATGTACACCTTATTGTACAGAAACCGGGCGTGTAATAGCAACAGGAGAGGACGCCTGGAGAGGGACGGACCTCAAAAACAGACTAACTTTAAAAACTAAATCCCGTTATATCAAGGTTCTTTGTTCGATATGAGCGTAAAATTGAGGTCCGTCCCTCTACTTTGTCGACAATTGAAAAAGAGGGACGGACCTCGAATACAAAGCTCCATCCTCAACGAACCCCCGATATACCAGGATTCTTTGCCAAAAGCTAAATATTTCGAGGTCCGTCCCTCAAGAAGTTATCAAGAAGTTATTTCTTCATTACGATATCGATGATATGCTGCCAGGTTTCTGCTTTGAAGACGTCGGCTGCTTTGCCGTCTCCGATGCCTGCGAAGCCAATGATGGCACCTAGTACGAGACTTCCTGCAAGAAGGAGGATGAACAGAAGGATTCTGAGCCAGATTGGCAGCATGCGGACACGTACCCAGCGAGCAGGCTTGGTTTCGTCCTTTTGCTTGGCTTTTTTTTCTGTTTTTACTGATTCTCTTGTCATTTTTTCTTCTTGTAGTAGCTCTTTTTCACTCATAGCATTTAACTCCTTTTAGCGTATCCCATTTACAAGGCCCATCATTTGATCTGCAAGGGAGATCGAGCGGGCCTGAAATTGATATGATCGTTGGACATTCAGCATGTCCGTCATTTCTTTGCTGATATCAACGTTCGAGGACTCTAATGAATTCTGAACCATTGAAATATCAGAGCGTGCTCCTCCAACGATATTCGTTACGACCTCTTCTTCCGTAACCCCGAGTTCGTTAAGGTTCTCTGCAAAACCTAACAGATTGCCGCCAAACTGCTGTAGAAATTGAGACTTTTCAACCGTGACAATCCCCAGGTTGAATTGCTCTTCTACGCCGCCTGCACCCGCAACCGTCAGGATTCCATTATCCCCTAACTGGAAAGAAGACGCGTCTTCTGAAAAAGTAATATAGTTATCGTTCTCATCCAGGACCGGTAATCCGCTTCCGTTCACGAGCATCGCTTCCCCATTCCCGGTTGGACTGACAAAAAATGCTCCGTCTCTCGTATAACGAACGGCACTTGAATTGTCATCTTGAGCAAGGACTTTAAAGAACTGCCCCCCACTGGTTAAAGCAAAATCAAGCGAGCGACCCGTTGATTTCAAAGAACCCTGATTCAGGATCAGTTGAGATTGTGAAAGCTTTGCACCACTGCCTTCCCTTACTCCAAGAGGGGTAAGTCTGCCTGTTTCAAACTCTTCCACACGCTGATTGTTCACCTGTTGCACAAGTAACTCTGAGAATGTCGCTTCCCGGCGCTTGTATCCATTTGTATCTGCGTTCGACAGATTATGACCAATCATGTCCATTTGTTTCTGCAATTGACCTAATGTGTTGGTTGCTGTAATCATTGTTCGATTCATGACGTGTTCCCCCCTATTATAAGGTATTGAGTGACGAAATTCATTTACAATCTTTAACTATCAGTTGACACGGCCGATTTCGTTAGCTGCTTTTTCCATACTTCGATCATACGCCTGGAGGACTTTCTGATTCGCTTCAAAGGCTCTATACGCAGATAACATATCCGTCATTGTTCGGGATGCATCGACATTCGACCTTTCAAGGAATCCCTGCTTGGTGGTAAAAGAAACATCGGCTTCTTCATAGGCATCAGGTAGAGGCACATTTCCTTCTGTTGCAAATAGCCCATCTCCCTGTTTCACAAGTCGGTTCGGATTTTCTGAATAGCCTACACCCAAAGTAGCCACAACGTTATCATCGACTAGAATCTGACCCTTCTCCCCAACAGCGAACTGATCACTGTCTAATTGAATACGCTCGCCATTTTCATCCAAAATATAAAAACCGCTGTTTGTCGTGAGAAATCCGTTTCCGTTCACAGTCAGGTTTCCGTTTCGTGTATAGCGGGGATTTCCGTCTGCACCTTCAACCGCCAGAAACACCGATCCCTTCGATCCCGTTTCTTCATTAGCCGGCATCGACACGTCCAGGAGTGCAATGTCCAGGCTTCTTCCAGTCTCCTGCAGATCCCCCTGTAAAAAGGAAGGGATTGTTTCCTGCATATACACGCCCGTATTGAGGGCTCCCACTTTTTGATTGAATGGAAGGGATAATTTGTTCTCTGTGGGAATCGACGTAGAATCCATCCGCTCCATGAGCATTTCCGGAAATGCCCGCATCGATGCCTGGTCCGCTTTATAACCCGGTGTATTCGCATTCGACATATTATTCGTCAACATTTCAGTCTTTCGCTGCTGGGAAAGCATTCCCGATGCTACTGTATAAAATCCGCGAAACATATTTTCACCTCATAACTTTGCCGTTTTTATATCGGATGAATGGTGCAATATTTTATAAAAAATTATATAATGCTTCTTCTTGAAATTTTATCGATATTCTCTAGCATCAACCCTGTTCCAATCGCTACGCAATCCATCGGGTTTTCAGCAATAAGGACCGGTACTTTCAGTTCTTCTGCAAGAAGGGTATCCATTCCGTGAAGAAGCGCTCCCCCTCCAGTTAAGATAACACCGCGGTCAATGATGTCCGCTGATAATTCCGGTGGAGTCTTTTCAAGAACATTCTTAGCAGCTTGTACGATCACTGCCACTGATTCACGAAGGGCTCCTTCGATTTCCGTTGATGTTACGGTAATCGTGCGTGGCAGACCGGACACCATGTCGCGGCCACGGATGCTCATTTCTTTTCGGTCTTCATCTAATGTTTCTGAGAATACCGTCCCGATGTTCACCTTGATATCTTCCGCTGTACGCTCTCCGATGAGAAGCTTGTACTCTTTTTTAATATAGTTCAGGATTTCGTGATCAAACTTATCTCCGGCCATCTTGATGGACTGACTCGTTACGATGTCACCCATGGAAAGGACCGCAACATCAGTCGTTCCTCCACCGATGTCCACGACCATGTTTCCGGTTGGGTTGAAAATATCCATTCCTGCACCGATCGCAGCGACTTTAGGCTCTTCTTCTAAATAAATTTTCTTCCCACCGCTCTTTTCAGCCGCTTCTCTGATCGCTTTTTGCTCGACACTTGTGATGTTCGTTGGGCAGCATATCAAGATTCTTGGCTTGGAAAGAAACCCTTTAACATTCAATTTATTTATAAAATGCTTCAGCATCGCTTCTGTTACATCAAAGTCAGCAATGACCCCGTCTTTTAACGGACGAGTCGCCACAATGTTTCCAGGAGTACGCCCAACCATGCGGCGCGCTTCCTCTCCAACCGCTAATACCTTACCTGTATTCTTGTCCAAAGCCACAACCGAAGGCTCATTCAAGACAATCCCTTTTCCTTTAACATGAATTAAAACATTAGCCGTACCAAGGTCAATCCCAATATCTTTCGCGAACATCTTGTGTTTCTCCCTTCTTCTTTTACAAATTCATCATCATATTTCATCTATGGTTTCATCTTAATGTCATTACGTAAAAACGTTAAGTCAAAACTTTCACCTAATTAATTATTTTACCATAAATATGTCGAAGGTAGATATTTTTTGTCAAAAAAATGTATTGAGTTTGTTATTTAATTGGAAAAGTATAGGGAGATTGGAGGAGGATGTTACAGGAGTGTTAAGGTTTGGTGAAGTTGGGTGGGATGGGGTGGTTTTTACCTGCTACAAGTGAGCGTTTTGTTTACCTGTTAAAATACCGTATTTATTAGACTGTTGAACTTCAGAGGATTTTTAACAGGTAAATTCCAATCAATATTTAACTGTTAAAAAAAGACGTAAATTCAACAGGCAAAACCGCTTCATATACCAACATAAAACAAAAACACACCAAGCATGACCCATCTTTCTGGGGCTTGGCGTATTTTGGTTAGCTGTGGAGCTCTTCTTTTTTGTATTTTTGCTTCGTCGCTTCTCCACCTCGTAGATGCCGGATAGATTTATGATAATCAAGTATTATTTTGACTTCATTTGCGAGTTCTGGATTAATTTCTGGCAGTCGTTCTGTTAGATCTTTATGGACAGTACTTTTGGACACGCCAAACTCCTTCGCAATTACACGAACAGTTTTTTTCGTCTCCACGATATACTTACCAATCTTGATTGTTCTCTCTTTGATGTAATCGTGCACACCACTCGACCTCCCTAAATTGGATGTGAGAAGTGTGAAATGAGACTCGCATTCGCATCAATGAAATAGTATAGACCGCATGCACACATAGACCCATGCGCAAGCGGCAGAAAGCCTTATTTAAAGCACGGCAGCTTTCTGATGTTACAACATATAAACAAATATTCAGCTAATGATCAATGATATAACGACGATTCCTCACCTCAAACACTCTCTATTTTGATAGGTTTGTATCATTTTATTAGCTTGTGCCCACATATATGCACAAAAAACACAATAAGGACAAGGTTTGAGGTTGATTTTCTGAAAAATCACTCTTAGGGACGGACCTTCACTTGGTTTCCGGAGGGAAATCGTCCACGGGAATATATCCGATATGTATCACCTTTCACCCACTACCCCGGCTGACCCGAACCAACTCCCCCCAGGTTTCCACCTTCCGATCTCTTAACTGCTCCAATAGTTCCACAAACAAATAAGCCGTCATAAGGGCATCGTTCAACGCCCGATGTCTCGGGTACAACCTGGTCCCGAATAACTGTGCATATCGCTCAAGATCTCTCATATCGTAAGAGGGCGAAAGATATCCGATTAGATTAAGCGTATCCAGGCTCGGTGCCATCTGTAGATGAAGTCCGGCTCGCTTCAGTTCACTCTTCAGCACGAGTTCATCAAAGCTAACATAGTGACCAACCAGACTATTCACGGTACTCCCTTCTAAAAAAGCGAAGAAATCATGGATGGCATCCCCTGCTTCCGGAGCTTGTTCGACATCCTTTGACTGAATTCCCGTCAGCTGGATTATTTCCTGAGAAATGAGTCGATGAGGATTGGAAAATGTCTGAAATGTGATGTTTTCCTTTACTTCATACCCTTCCACTATAACCGCTCCGATTTCCAGCATCCGGTCTTCCGCTCCGACGCGGAATCCTGTCGTCTCTGTATCGAAGACAACAAACTTCAGGTCTTTGATTTTACTGTTTAAGGGGACTGAATCATAGTGCAGCGGACATTCGATCTTTTTCTTTGAAAAAATGAAGATCTACACATCCCTTCTATGTTAATGAGTAATGAGACAGCATCATATGTTGAAATTCACGAATCGTTTTCACACTCTTATATAGATTTTCTTTTTTACGGGTAGAGAGTGAGGAGAGGTGTATCGTATCTCCCTTACCCATCCGCTTTAACTCTATATAGAGCTTCATGAATTCCTCGAATGCTCCGGATAATTCTTCTGCAAATTCCGACGAAATTGACCGTTTTTCTTTCAAAAAGTCCAGCTTCTCTCTTGTTGATCCCGAGGTGTTTCCATGAGCAGCGTTCAAGATCTGTAAGGCATGATGAAAAGGAAACAGAATGTCTTTCTTAATGGACACTATTTTTAGGTCCATTCCTAATATTGATCGGATGGAGGAGTGCAGGACAGGAACCTGCTTGGAATTTTCAACTTGAGCCAGCCGTACCAACAATATTTTCGCACTGCGCAGCTGATCTTTTATGGCTTCTTCAAATGCTGAATGAAGTGCTTCATCCCCAAATAAAAAACGGTAAGATAAGAAGTTTTGCACTTTCAATAGTGTTTCTTCTGACGAATGGAGAGACCATTCCCTCAATCTTTCCTGCCAGGAATCCATACTTCCTGTCCACGCTCTCTGATTTGCCATCATTCCTCCGTCACAAAGACTTAGTCCTGCCTTTTCCAATGCAACGACGACCCTTTCAGCAAAGTCATAGAAATAGTCCACCGCTTCTTCACTATGTCTTTCATAAACCAGGAAATGATCTTGGTCGGTGAGCATATACTGCTCTTTCCTTCCTGCTGAGCCCATGACATAAAAAGCATACGAACAAGGGCTTTCACGTCCTTCCTGATGCAATTCCTCCTCAACCTGCCTTAAGATTCGCTGATATATACGATCGAATAGCCCCGACATGAAATCGAGTATGTGAAACACAGGAGCTTGTGCTTTCCAAAGGCTCGCAAGCATCGACTCTGCCATAGGTTTAACCTTTTCCAGGGGAAAATCCTTGTTCTCCAATTTCCTTGCACTCGTCAGGGCACCTATATGATTCGCTTTCATTACATCGTGGAGGGTGATGATGCCGACGATAGGTCCGTCCCTCTCCTTACCCCCGACAACGGGCAGGTGTTTGATGGAGTGATCGATCATGACTGCGAGGGCTTCATACAGGTAGGCGTAACGGGTGATGACGGTTGGGTTGGGGGTCATGGCCATGTTTACTGGTTTGGTGAGAGGGACGGACCTTGCAAGACATCTGGAGACGAGGTCTCTTTCTGTCAGGATTCCTGTGATGCGATTGTTTTCCAGAATGATGACCGAGCTGACCCGATTTTCTCCCATGGCTCTAGCTGCCTCCCCCAGGGAATCATCACTGCTGACAGTTACAACTGAATTCGTCATGGCATCACTCACCCGCTTCAGAATCGTTGTCCGCTCTTCAAGCCCGTGCGCCACTCCCACTTGATGGGACAAGGAATAATAAACATCCTGAAGTCGTTTCGATGTTTCCTCCAATAAAAAATTCTTCAAATAAGGTTCATTCCAATAGTTTTGCAAACTAGTATACGGAACGAGACAGAGCAGGCAATCTTCTTTCGCCTTGACCTCAACCGAGGAATACACACTATCCTCCACATCTGTATTCAGTACAGAATACAGACTCGATAAGCCGACGATCCCATCCCTCGAAATCATTTCGAGAATCTCTTCTTTTTCCTTTGTCACAACAACTTCTACTTCCCCCTCTACAACAAGATAGAGTCCCAGACGATGTTCAAAGCTTTTAAGAATGGTAGAGTGCTTTCCCACCTCAAGCCGCTTACACTCAGTAAAAAGAGAAAGAGCCGTACTCCGCTCCATCCCCTTGAAGAAGGGATGAAGGAGTACAGCTTCTTGAAATGATTGGTCAGGCCTTGAAGTCGACATCGTCGTTCACCCAAACTTCTCCGTCTTTGAAGGTCATTTGTTCCGGGTAACGGAGATCCATTACCTCTTCTTGAATCTTTTGAGAAGGTGCTTTCGTCATCAGTGACACGACAATGTTGGCAATAGTGGCTGCCGCTGCGCCAAACACTCCTGCCCCCGTATCAATGATGCCAAATAGGGTAACTCCCGATCTTGCCAGGAAGATATACGTAAGGGTCACCCCTAACCCTACGAGCATCCCTGCGATTACCCCTTGGGCATTGGACCGTTTCCACCATACTCCGAGTAAGAGGGCCGGGAAGAACGTTCCTGACGCCAGTGCGAAGGCCCAGGCGACGATTTGAGTGATAACGCCTGGAGGATTGAGTGCCACGATCCCGGCGAGCACAGTCGCGATGACGATCGACCAACGGGCAACCGCCAGACGATTCTTCTCTGTTGCGTTCGGTTTGAATACACGGTAGTAAATATCATGAGCAAAGGAAGACGATATTGCGATCATCAGTCCGCCTGCTGTCGATAACGCCGCTGCCATGGCACCAGCCGCAACGAGACCAATAACAAATACGCCTAAATTCGCAATTTCCGGTGTTGCCATTACCACGATATCATTGGAGATGATGATTTCCTTCCACTGGAGGATTCCATCTCCATTTGCGTCTGCGACCTGTAATTTACCTGTATCCACCCATGATTTCGTCCAGGAAGGCAAGTCACTGATTTGGCTGCCCGCTACCTTTGTCATTAAAATAAAGCGGGAGAACGCTGCGTATGCAGGTGCTGATAAATAGAGAAGTCCGATGAAAAGAAGGGCCCATGCTCCTGACCAGCGAGCCGCTTTCATTGTAGAAACCGTATAGAATCGAACGATGACGTGTGGAAGTCCCGCGGTCCCTGCCATCAACGTAAACATTAGAGCCATGAACTGCCACTTCGTACCGTTTGTAAAAGGAGCGAAGTATTCCGAGACCCCAAGCTCACGATCGAGCTCCCCGATTTTCCCTACCAGTTCCCCATAGGAAATCCAAGGTGCGGGGTTTCCGGTAATTTGTAAGGACATAAATATAACAGGAATTAAATAAGCGATAATAAGAACGACATACTGAGCTACCTGCGTCCACGTGATCCCCTTCATCCCCCCGAAGGCTGCGTAGAAGGCGATGAGGACGACCCCGATCATCGTACCGACTTTGGCATCGATTTCGAATAAACGCCCGATTACGACTCCTGAACCCGATAGCTGACCGATGCTATACGTGAAACTGATAATGATCGTACAGATCGCGGCAATGACGCGGGCCGTGTGGCTGTTGTAACGATCCCCGATGAATTCCGGTACTGTATAGCGTCCATATTTCCTGAGCTGTGGGGCAAGTAAGAAGGTCAACAGCAAATATCCCCCCGTCCACCCCATTATGTAGGCAAGTCCATCATACCCGAGGATCATGACGGTACCAGCCAGTCCAATGAATGATGCCGCGCTCATCCAATCGGCCCCGATGGCCATCCCATTAAAGATTGGCGGTACACCACGGCCTGCTACATAAAAGTCCGATGTCGCTTTCGCTTTGTTATAAACAGCAATTCCGATATATAACGCAAACGTCAACAGAATAATCGACGTTGATACTAAAAACTGAGTATCCATTTATCGTTTCCCCCTGCTATGCTCTATATTTGGTTGAAGCCGTTTAATGATCGAGTGTTTTTCCGTAACTGATCTGTTCATTTTTACTTTCATCTATTCCATACTTTTTATCGATTCCATCGCTCACCTTCGCATTTACGTATAGTAAGATGATGAAAATGACAATCGACCCCTGGGCACCCATAAAGTAGTGAAACGGAAAGCCATTGAGGGTGATTGTTGACAGGCTTTCAGCAAACAGCACGACCCCAAAGGAAGAGACGAGCCAAATCACTAAATACATTCCCATATAACGGTTTTTTTCCTTAAAATACTGATCCGCTTTTGCTCTATCGATCTTCTTCATTTATGTAACCCCTTTTCAAGCTCATTATTTTAAACTGAAAATAAATTTCACGGTCTCAAAAAACGGAATCGGGACCATGGCGATTTGAAAAATAAAGTAAATGAATAAAGACAAGAATGGAATGGTTAAGAAGAAAGCCCGTTTCTTTCTCAGCGCAAGAAAAATGCTTCCCCCTGTTATGAGTAAAATCGCGATGAAGTAAAGCAACGTTTCACCTCCTGATTTTGTAAGCGTCTCCTTAATCACACGACCTCCCACTAGTAAAGATTTAATTTTCTGAAATTTTATTCATGCCCTCATTATCTTTTTTGAAAAAAGCCTGGTCAATAAAGAAAAAACGACAAATCTGCACTTGATCTTTCCCTATATAAATAAATCATTTTACTACAATAAAGATATTGAAATAAGTAATTACATTAGTAGAATGGAATGGCTTGGAAATGCTTTACCAGTAAAATAATTCCTTTGTCGAATTTCCGAGGAAATTTTTATATGGATGAGGCGACAAAGGGAATATATCTGAAAACAAAAAAACTGACCGGAATTCACCGGTCAGTCTTTCTTCATCTATATGATTATTCTTCGTCTTTTACGTCAGAGCCATTACCGGCTGCGTCGTCTTTTTGATCAGCATTTTCTTGTTTCGGCTTTTGCTCAGCTTCCGGTTTTTCTTCAGCTGCATCGTCAGCACCGTTTTCTTCTGTTGCTTTATCTTCTGTTGCTTTGTCTTCAGTGGCTTTGTCTTCGCTAGCTTGATCTTCAGCTGCGTTTTCCTGTGCAGCTTCAGCATCGGGCTGTTCACCTGAAACCTTCTTGTCTTCTAATTGCGCTTCTTGAAGTGTTGCAAGGGACTTATTGAAGTACTCCAGTGGATTCACTGCTACATTTGCTTTACGAATTTCAAAGTGTACGTGAACACCAGCTTCTTCATTGAATAAGCTCTTACCTGCTTTAGCGATAGCTTGTCCTTGATCTACTACATCTCCAACCGCGACTTCAAAGTCTTTGACTGATTGATAACGAGTAACGATTCCTTTGCTGTGCTCGATTTCAATCGTGTTTCCGAGTAGGGAATCTTCTTGAACCTTTGTGACTGTACCGCTCATGGCAGCCAGAACATCGAATTCTTTTCCATCTTTAGAGATGTCGACTCCTTGGTTCGGATAATACATGTTACCATAAACGACTAGGGCAGCTTCCTGTTCTTCCGCTGATGCTTCAGTATCGTAGAATTGTTTTTCGATGACTGTGTCTTCAGGGCTTGCAACAGGCATTACAAAGTTTTCCAATGAACGATTGACTTCTTCTGCAGGCTGGTTGAACTCATTATCAGTAGGAACTCCATCATAGCTGTAATCCTTGGCTTTCTCGTTTACATCATTTCCTGCCTGGTACCACAGAATCCCCGTGATAATGATTGCTGCACTTGCTAAATAGATTGCTGGGTATGCCCAACGTCTTTTCAAAAAGTTTTGAGAAGGTTGTTTCTTTTCTTCCTCTCTCATTTTCATCACCTCAGCAATCATTCTGAACAGAATTCAGAAAATATATACACATTCGCAAAAAAATTTTTTAATTCTTATCTTTCGACAAAGGGATGGAAAATATGTATGATTTTAAAAATAAGATGAAATATTTCTTTTTATTATGCGTTTTTCGTATTTTAACAGAAGCAGTAGTAGTTGATTTCCGCTACAGGACGCTCGCTTTCTGCGTGGCGGGCAGTGAGCCTCCTCGGCTTCGCCTGCGGGGTCTCACCTGTCCCGCTATTTCCGCAGGAGTCGAGCGCCTGCAGCGAGAATCAACTTACTGAGATTCTTTTTTTACATAACAATTTAAAACAACAACCTTAAGAATAGCGCAGGTCCTGCAATTCTAGATTGTTAACGAAAATACTATCCTGCATGATACAATATAAAAAAATAGAAAGGACGAGCTGCATATGAAGAAGTTACTTACATATGTGCTGACAGCTGCGCCTTTTCTCTATATGATTCTTATCTGGATTATGTCGAGTAATCCGGATGATGCCGTCATTCGTTTTCCTGATAATCAGTTGGATCGTTTTATTAAAGAATCTCTTCATTTAATCGAATTCGGTATTTTATATGGATTATTTGTGGTCGCTCTGTTGGCACATGGAAAGCTTCGATTCACTTTGAATTTTACCGTTGCGTTAATTGCGGTCTTTTATGGGTTTGTAGATGAAATTCATCAATCCTTTGTTCCGTATCGGTCGGCAACGATGATTGATGCTGCCAAGGATCTGATCGGGGTCACTGTCCTTTTCTGGATTGTGAACCGGACATATTTTAAAAAGCCTGATCATGCTTTAACGAGAAAGATGAAGAAGTTTGAAGCATATTTAAAAAAGGATTGAGTCTGGTCACCTTGACCTTATAGACTCAATCCTTTTTATTATCTTTGTGCTGTCACTTTCTGCAGGAGTTTATCTGACTCTGTTATTTTGACGTCTTTATAGTAATGCGTGACGATGTCTTGATAATCCTTGCCTTCCTTCGCCATTCCGTTTGCTCCGTATTGGCTCATACCGACTCCGTGGCCATATCCTTTTGTAGCGATGACGATATGATCATCCTTCAGGTACCAAGTGAAGTCTGAGGATCTCAGTTCTAACTTTTCTCTTATATCACGGCCGGAGAATCCTTTGCCGTTTATTTCAACACTCGCTACCCTTTTGCCTTCTGTTCTTGATGTGATCGTTCCTACCGAGCCATCCTTTGGCAGGGTTACGCCCAGTTTCTGCTCAAACTCTTTGATTGGGATAACCTTTTGATCTTCGTATTTGGGTGACGTAGAGTCCCAAGGGCTTTCGACACTTCTTAAATATGGATATTCATTCGGCCAATAAGCCTCTGAGTTTTCTGTGTAACCATTACTCGTTGAGAAGAAGGCTGCCGTAATGGGCTTACCATCATAGGTCAGCACCTGCCCCATCGTTTCAAGCACCGCTTCGGATATTTTCTTGACCTTCCAGTCATAGTCGGCACCCCAGAGGCCAGCAAGCTCCTTCTGGTTCTTATAAACCTGATGAGAGACGGTATCTGTCACATCGGCACCCTTCGGAACAGTGGAGTCCTCAAGTAAAAGCTGATTCACAATATACGTCCTTGCTGCAAGTGCTTGAGCTTTTAACGCTTCCTTTTCAAAATCTGCAGGCATTTCACCAGCTACTACCCCTACTACATACTGCTCCAAAGGAAGTTTCTCGATCAGGTCCTGGTTGGAGCGATAGACTGCTACCTCAACCGAGTTCGCCAGCTTTTCAACGGTTGGCGTATCTTTTAGCTTTTCGTCTAAGTTTGCCGTTTCCTTTTCTGATGAAAATGGGAGCACGAGAAGAGTAGGTACAATAAAAATGATGCTGATAAAGATTGAGAAGATGATCAGTACTGGTTTCAAATGCTTCATGTTCGCGGCCTCCAATGAAAGATTAAATAGGAGAATGTCCTAGCACACTTCTCCACTCTCTTTCATATGTATGGTAGTGGACAAGCAATTATGAATCTTTTAAGAGTGATTTTAACGAGGGAAGTTGTTTGGGATTGGTGAACTTGGAAAGAATCCAGCCGAAATCAACAATAATCCAGACAATTAACTTATTTTACCAAAACAACCTGAGTTACAGCTAGCTTCCACACCCAGCCAGACTCTCAATCCAAACAAAAAAGGCAAGCTCTTCTATAAAAGAAAAGCTCACCTTCCTATCTAATGCTTACGCATCTTTAATCATGTCTTGCTCGGAAACAGGTGTTTCCTCCACTTCTTTCACACGCTCGATATCGGCACCAAGGCCTGCAAGCTTCTGATGGAAGTTCACATATCCACGATCTAAATGCTTAAGTTCTGTCACTCGAGTGTAACCATCTGCTACCAAACCTGCGATCGAAAGAGCTGCTGCTGCACGTAGGTCCGTTGCAGCCACTTCTGCTCCTTGAAGAGGCGTTGGTCCGTTCATGATTACAGAGCGGCCTTCAATCTTAATGTCTGCTCCCATACGACGGAATTCTTCAGCATGCATGAAACGATTTTCGAAAACTGTTTCAGTGATGACGCTTGTGCCGTCAGCTGCTAGAAGTAATGCCATCATTTGAGATTGCATATCTGTTGGGAAACCAGGATGAGGCATTGTCTTGATATCGACAGATTTTAATTTCTCCGGTCCAATGACACGAAGACCTTCTTCTTCATCGATAATTGTAACGCCCATTTCTTCCATCTTGGCAACCAATGATGATAAATGTTCTGGAATCGCACCTTTTACCAGGACATCACCTTGAGTGATGGCAGCAGCCACCATGAAAGTTCCCGCTTCGATACGGTCTGGGATGATGCTGTGCTCGACACCGTATAGACGGTCTACACCTTCGATACGGATCGTTCCAGTACCTGCACCTACTACGCTTCCTCCCATTTTGTTAAGGAAGTTGGCTAAGTCGACGATTTCAGGCTCTTTTGCGACGTTTTCAAGGATTGTTGTTCCTTCTGCAAGGACTGCAGCCATCATGATGTTTTCTGTGGCCCCAACGCTTGGGAAGTCCAGATAAACCTTGGCACCTTTCAGTCTTCCGTCTACTTCAGCTTCGATGAAACCATTTCCTACCTTCACTTTTGCTCCCATTGCTTCGAAGCCTTTTAAGTGTTGGTCAATCGGTCTTGATCCAATCGCACATCCACCAGGAAGTGCAACACGTGCTTTACCTGTACGTCCAAGTAATGATCCCATTACAAGAACGGATGCACGCATTTTTCGAACATATTCGAACGGTGCTTCCACAAACAACTCTCTTGATGCATTCACGATGACTTCACCATGGTTAAACTCTACATCTGTATTTAAATGACGTAATACTTCATTAATCGTATATACATCGGAGAGTGGTGGTACGTTTTTAATGACACTTTTTCCTTCACTTGCTAATAATGTAGCAGCGATGACTGGTAAAACGGCATTCTTTGCTCCTTCAACTTGCACTGTACCGCTTAAACGCTGACCGCCGCGGACGATAATTTTTTCCAAGAGTATTCCCCTCCGCGTCCAATTTCTCTATATTAATATTCAATAATTAGGATGGGTGTGCCAATCACAAAGGTTGTCTTAGCGCCCATTCCGCTTTTCCGTAGACCTAGTTGTATATTCATATCATCATTTTTTGTTGGTATAGTCCGTGACATTTGTTCCGAGTAAGCTGAAATGGAATAAAAGTCTTCTTCTTTAAGTGATTCCAGTTCTTTAGCGTCTAATTTCGACATTAGTTCGACAGCCTGATTCGACAAAACTTTCTCAAGCTTATCATTGAATTCGCCTTTTATACAAGAGAAAATCATAGGTTTAGTAGTAAAAATGATTTCCATATTTGGGATAAATTCAGTCTTGATATAATGCTTCGTCTTTTCTCCCAACGCTTTCTGATCTCCGCGCATTTCATACATACTATACGAAACGGACTGCTTGTTTGTGAGGGTATGCTGCAACTTAATGGTTTCTTCCCCGTGAGACGTCTGACGTTGTCCCACAACCATTACCTCTTCAGCTGATTTCTTCGTCACCCACTCAAAATCAGAAAATCTTTCTTGCATAGTAGTACTATATTTGGCAAACCCTTTATTCGTGAAGCTTTTTTTGTTTTCTCTTGCATATAGAGACCATTCAGTTATCTGACCTTGAGAATGTATAATGGCTTGGTCAAGCTTTTCAATGTCTAATAAATGATTGGCTTCGATAGTGTTGTTCCCATTAATAACAGGAAGAAAACCTAATCCAACAAAAAAGATTAAAATAATGTAAAGATACCGAGTCATTTTCCATTCCTCCCCTTACCTAAAAGTCTGTCCGAATAGGAGAAGAACATACTTGAAAATTGTCGTCATCTTTTTACAAATATTGAGTTGTCGGCAGGCTGTTATATGAAAGCGTTTCACTTTGAAACTTTTTCACAAAGGAACGAGCACAAAATTAATCTTACTTAAAACAGGCCCCGTTGAAAACATGCAGTAAGACCTATTTTTTGTCAGAAGCTCTACTTATTCAAAGAAAACAGGCAAGCTTTGAGACCACAGGTAGTAATCCAGTAAAAATCGGCTGACGGCTGATCCGATCGCGACCGTTAGTAGGATATACAATAGTCTCCCTTGAGCGACTCGATTTTTCTTGAGGAGCTTGTCTAACTGGATGGATTGCAAAGACCAAAATGTGATCCCGAATACAAATAGATGCACGAGCATGCTGATAAGGGCCTGCTGGCCAAAGCTTTCTATCACTCTTCTCACTCCTAATAATCAATTCGACGCACAAAGTCCATTTTACCACATAATTCTGTAACGACATATGGAATTTGCAAATTTTTTAGTACAGTTTGGGGAGTGGAAATTTAACCAGGTCTTTGGAGACCTTACAATAGGAGAAAGTGGATTCGATACCTGTTTTAAACTTCCAACAGAGGTCCGTCCCTCTATTCAAAAAACCACCCTTCCACAAGGAAAGGGCGGCTTTGGTGTTTATATTAGAAGTTACGTTCGGAAACGTTAATTCTGTTCATGGCACGCTTAAGAGCAAGTTCGGCACGACGGAAGTCTACGTCGTCGCGTTGTGCCTGCATGCGGTCTTCTGCACGGCCTTTTGCTTCTTTCGCGCGTTGTACATCGATAGCTTCTGCTGTTTCAGCAGACTGTGCTAGAATTGTCACTTGTTCAGGACGTACTTCTAAGAATCCGCCACTGACAGCTACAAGCTCAGTGTTGCCACCTTTTTTCAGGCGAACCGCACCGATTTGTAGTGGAGCAACCATCGGAATGTGTCCAGGTAAGATTCCAAGCTCACCGCTTTGAGCTTTCGTGCTCACCATTTCCACTTCTGAATCGTACACTGGGCCATCGGGAGTGACAATATTGACTTTTAATGTCTTCATTTTCTTCCCTCCTGGTCCCTAATTATACCTCTACGCCCATTTCTTTAGCTGCTGCTAATACATCCTCAATCGGACCTACTAGACGGAACGCATCTTCAGGAATGTGATCGTATTTACCGTCAAGGATATCTTTGAATCCTTTAACAGTGTCTTTCACTTCAACGTAAGAACCTTTTTGTCCAGTGAACTGTTCTGCAACGTGGAAGTTTTGAGATAAGAAGAATTGTACACGACGAGCGCGGTGTACCGTCAGCTTATCATCATCAGAAAGCTCATCCATACCAAGGATCGCAATGATATCTTGAAGTTCTTTATAACGCTGTAATGTTTGTTGAACATTTCGAGCGATGCTGTAGTGTTCTTCTCCTACGATTTCCGGAGAAAGAGCACGGGAAGTCGATGCTAATGGATCTACCGCAGGATAGATACCCATCTCAGAAAGCTTACGCTCAAGGTTCGTTGTTGCATCCAAGTGAGCGAAAGTTGTAGCAGGAGCCGGATCCGTGTAGTCATCGGCAGGTACATAGATCGCTTGGATCGATGTTACAGAACCTACGTTAGTTGACGTGATACGCTCTTGCAATTGACCCATTTCAGTAGCAAGTGTCGGCTGGTAACCAACGGCAGATGGCATACGGCCTAGTAGGGCAGAAACCTCTGAACCTGCCTGCGTGAAACGGAAGATGTTATCGATGAACAGAAGTACGTCTTGACCTTGCTCATCACGGAAGTATTCTGCCATTGTAAGACCCGTCAAGGCAACACGCATACGCGCACCTGGCGGCTCGTTCATTTGTCCGAATACCATCGCTGTTTTCTTGATAACGCCAGAGTCGCTCATCTCGTGGTAAAGGTCATTACCTTCACGAGTACGCTCTCCAACACCGGCGAATACAGAGATACCACCGTGCTCTTGAGCGATGTTGTTGATAAGCTCCTGGATTAATACGGTTTTACCAACACCGGCACCACCGAATAGACCGATCTTACCACCCTTGATGTAAGGGGCAAGTAAGTCTACTACTTTAATACCTGTTTCCAGAATCTCAACTTCTGTAGAAAGCTGATCAAATGTAGGTGCTTGTCTATGAATTGGATCACGACGGATACCTGCTGCAAGAGGCTCGTCTAAATCGATTGATTCACCCAGAACGTTGAATACACGACCTAATGTGATATCCCCTACTGGTACAGAGATTGGTGCTCCTGTATCAAGCACGTCAGCTCCACGCTGTAAACCATCTGTGGAAGCCATCGCGATTGTACGTACAGAATCATCACCTAGGTGAAGGGCAACCTCTAATGTAAGTTCAGCTCTATCTGCAATTTGGACCTTTAATGAGTTGTAGATATCAGGAAGTTGGCCATTAGCAAACTTGACATCGACAACTGGACCCATTACTTGAAGAACGTGTCCTTTGTTCATCTCTTTCCCTCCTAACTAGCTTTTGACGACAAAACTATGTTGTAATCCGGCACTGAACCGGAATGTCATTTCTATTCGAGTGCTGCTGCCCCGCCGACGATTTCCGTGATTTCTTGGGTAATCGCTGCTTGACGCGCACGGTTATAAGAAAGTGTAAGGCTGTTAATGATTTCTTTCGCATTGTCTGTTGCGCTTCTCATTGCTGTCATACGAGCAGCGTGCTCACTGGCTTTACCATCAAGTAACGCTCCGTAAATCAAGCTTTCAGCATATTGGGGAAGCAACACTTCCAAAATTTCTTCAGCATTAGGCTCAAACTCATAAGAAGTTAAGTTCGATGAAGAAGAATCAAGCTCCGTTAAAGGAAGAACCTTCTTCTCGGTAACATCTTGTTGAATGGCACTGACATAGTGGTTGTAGTACATGTAAAGCTCATCATAAGCACCATCAGAGAACATGCTGACTGCCTTGTTGGCAATGTCTTTAATGTCTGCAAAGTTTGGTTGATCTGGTAGCCCTACAATACCTTCCACTACATTATCGCCTCGTTTTTGGAAGAAGTCCCTTCCAATACGACCTAACGCAATAATGGCGTATTCATCTTGTGAGCTGTGACGCTCTTTAATCGCATTACTTACAGCACGAATGACGCTCGAGTTATAAGCCCCCGCCAAACCGCGGTCAGATGTAATGACCAAGTAGCCGGTTTTTTTTACGGGGCGGGAGACTAGCATCGGATGCGTTACATCTGTGCTACCAAGGGAAATGGAAGCAACGACTTCCTGAATTTTCTCCATGTATGGGACGAAGGCTTTCGCATTCGATTCAGCACGGTTCAATTTAGAGGCAGAGACCATTTCCATTGCTTTCGTAATTTGACTGGTTTTCTTCGTAGATGTAATACGAGTTTTTATGTCGCGTAACGATGCCACTGGTTCTCACCACCCTTTTAAAATGTTAGTCATATTCACTAGAACCAACTAAATAATAGAATAATCAGCCGGTGTCATCAGAATGAACACCGACATCTTATAAAATTACTCAGACTTTACAAATGTCTTCTTGAATTCGTTGATCGCAGCGACCATTGCATCGTCTTCAGGAAGACCTTTTGTTGTGCGGATATGGTCTAACAGTTCTGTATGGTTGTGATCTAACCAGCTTAGGAATTCACCTTCGAAACGACGAATATCTGTTACTGGAATATCATCTAAATGACCTTTTGTTAATGAATAGAAGATCATAACTTGTTTTTCAACATTTAGTGGTTTGTTAAGATCCTGCTTCAGTACTTCAACAGTACGTGCTCCACGGTTCAGTTTCGCTTGTGTCGCTTTATCAAGATCTGATCCGAACTGAGCAAATGCTTCAAGCTCACGGTATGCCGCTAAGTCAAGACGCAGTGTACCGGAAACCTTCTTCATCGCTTTGATTTGTGCGGATCCACCAACACGTGATACGGAAAGACCTGCATTGATCGCCGGACGAACACCGGAGAAGAATAGGTCAGATTGTAAGAAAATCTGTCCGTCAGTGATGGAGATAACGTTTGTTGGAATATAAGCGGAGATATCTCCTGCTTGTGTTTCAACGAATGGTAATGCTGTGATGGAACCTCCACCTTTTGCATCACTTAATTTCGCTGCACGCTCAAGTAAACGAGAGTGTAAGTAGAATACGTCACCAGGGAATGCTTCACGGCCTGGAGGACGACGTAATAATAATGAAAGCTCACGGTAAGCAGATGCTTGCTTAGAAAGATCATCATATACAACAAGAACGTGCTTGCCGCTATGCATGAATTCTTCACCCATTGTGATACCAGCGTATGGTGCTAAGAATAGCATTGGAGCTGGTGAAGCAGCTGATGCCGTTACAACGATTGTGTAATCAAGGGCACCGTGCTTACGAAGCGTTTCAACTGCATTACGTACAGTTGATTCTTTTTGTCCGATCGCAACATAGATACAGATCATGTCTTGACCTTTTTGGTTTAGGATCGAATCGATCGCAACAGATGTTTTACCTGTTTGACGGTCTCCGATGATTAACTCACGTTGACCACGACCGATTGGAACTAGAGCGTCGATCGCTTTGATACCAGTTTGAAGTGGCTCGTGTACGGATTTACGATCCATAACACCAGGTGCTCCACCTTCAATTGGACGTGTTTTCGTTGTCGCAATTGGACCTAATCCATCAACTGGTTGTCCAAGTGAGTTTACAACACGACCTACTAATTCTTGTCCTACTGGAACTTCCATGATACGTCCAGTACGACGAACCTCATCGCCTTCACGAATGTCTTTAAATGGTCCGAGAATGATGATACCTACGTTGTTTTCCTCTAAGTTCTGCGCCATACCCATGACACCGTTAGAAAATTCAACAAGCTCTCCAGCCATGACATTGTCGAGGCCATGAGCACGAGCGATACCGTCACCGATTTGGATAACTGTACCTACATCGCTTACTTTCATCTCAGACTGATAGTTTTCAATTTGCTTTTTTATCAGCGCGCTGATTTCTTCCGCCTTGATGCTCATGAATTTCACCCCTCATTTATACGAAAGTTAACGAACAAGTTCACGCTCAAGACGATCCAACTTGCCAGCAAGTGTTCCGTCATAAATACGGTTGCCGATACGGACCTTAAGTCCGCCAAGTATGTTCTCGTCTATCACATTCTCAATTCTTAATGATTGTTTACCAATTTTCTTAGCAAAAGAAGCTGAGACTGCTGTCTTCTCATCTTCTGTTAAAGCACGTACGGAGTACACCTTTGCTTCTGCAATTCCTCTAGCTTCATTAGATAGCTCGATGAATGCATCGACAACGCCCACTACCTGATCTTCACGATGACGATCAGTCATAAGAAGCAATGTATTCAATACTGGTACTGAAACGCTTGAGAACGCTTCTTTCAACATGTCTTTCTTCTTATCCGTCGAAAACTTCGGATTTTCCAAAAGAATGCTTAATTCTTTATTTTGGATAAAAACGGATTTCACTGCACGAAGCTCTTGTTCAATCGCTTCTAATTGATTCTGTTCTTTGGCAATATCGAAAAGAGCTAACGCATAGCGTTTTGCGACTGTAGAGTAGCTCATCGCTCTTCTCCTGCCTCTTTAATATAATCGTTGATCAGCTTCTGTTGATCTTGAACAGAAAGTTCTTTTTCAATCACTTTCGATGCAATCAGAACAGATAGTGAAGCAACCTGCTCGCGTAATGCTGCCATCGCTTGTTCTTTCTGCGTCTCGATTTCACGTTTCGCAGATTCTTTCAAGCGCTCGGATTCCTGACGAGCGGCAATGATGATTTGTTCACGTTGCTCATCGCCCTGCTTCTTAGAGTTCTCGATCATCGCTTGCGCTTCTTGACGAGCCTCTTTTAAAAGTTGACGCTGTTCTTCTAAGCTCTTATTTGCTTCTAGACGGCTTTGTTCAGCCGCTTCTATTTCGCTTGCAATGTGATTCTCACGCTCTTGCATGATGCCCATCAAAGGACCCCAGGCAAACTTCTTCAGTAACGCAAGAAGGATAAGGAACATAGCAAGCTGGAATACGATATCTCCACCTGTAAAGCCGCCACCAGCTCCAAGGACAAATGCGTTTGTAAGCACGCGGTTTCACTCCCTTCAAGAGTCAATGCCTTCCATAAGAAAGCTGTACAATATCGGCAAATGCCGTATCATTCATAGTCAATTGTTCATAAGTACTAAACATAAAGGAATGGCGAAGGTTCTTATCGAATGATCTTCGCCATCTTGAACTTTAAACTGCTATTATTGACCCATTACGATGAATGCGATAACTACTGCGATGATAGGAATCGCCTCTACTAACGCAACCCCGATGAACATTGTAGTTTGAAGCATTCCACGAGCTTCCGGTTGACGAGCCATACCTTCTACCGTACGTGAAACAATAAGACCGTTACCAATACCTGCACCTAGTGCTGCTAAACCGATTGCAATTGCTGCTGCTAAAAGACCCATTCTGAATTTCCTCCTTTAAATGTATGAAAAAATGTTTTGAGTAGTTTTGTTCAATTTTGAACAGGGTATATATTAATGGTCTAGGCTGACTTTGTGAGCCATATAAACCATCGTTAACATAACAAAAATAAATGATTGGATTGCGCCGACAAAGATTGAGAAAGCTTGCCATACAATCGTTGGGATTATGGCACCCAGTAATCCGGCTGCTCCCATATGTGCCAGGCTTCCTACCAGTAGTGTAAGCAGGATTTCCCCGGCGTAGATGTTACCGTAAAGACGAAGACCAAGCGTTAGTGTGTTGGCAAATTCTTCAATGATCTTCAGCGGGAATAAGAACGACATAGGTCTGAAGAAGTCTTTACCGTATTCACCGAAGCCCTTCATCTTGATTGCATAATAATGTGTTAACACAACGACCATAACTGCCAGGGTCATAGTGATAACTGGATCCGCTGTTGGTGACTTCCACCATAATTCGTGGTCAATGACTACCGAGAACGGAAGTCCTAACATGTTTGAAACGAAAATGTACATGAGTAAAGTAAGTCCAAGGAGATGGAAACGACCACCTGTTTTCCAATCCATATTACTTTTCACGATATTCTTGACAAAGTCCATGACCCATTCCATAAAGTTTTGCACTCCTGTTGGTTTCATGGCCAGTCTACGAGTTGACAGAACGGCGATTAGGAAAACAACGGCACTCGCCACTGTGATCATCAGTACGTTCGCCAGGTTAAAAGTTAACCCTAGAAACTCGGCTGTAGGATTTTCATGATGCAATGAAATTCACCTCTCTTCCCCGCTATTTATGAGCTAAAAGCTGCTGAATAAAATAATCTATCATAATGACAAGGTAAATTGTCATTAATCCCATAATGACGCTCAGGAGATGAAAGTGCTCAGGGTATTCCGTTGCAATAATGACTGCAAAGGCCGCACCTGCCATCCTTGAGAAGGTTCCTAAAGATCGAACCTTTTGACCAGATTCTACTGCATCACCGAATCGCACGGTTCTCCTCATGATCAGCCAGTGACTAAACAGACTGATGCCTGTCCCCAAAAAAAGCCCAAGGAAAATAGACTGATAGGAAGTAAAACCCCAACCGAGGACGTAAAGGGAAAGGAGGAAAAATATGTACTTACGATGCCTGTTAAACAATTGCTGAAGTTCTGGCATACATTAATCTCCCGAATTGAAATGTTGGACTGTACGGAGCATGGTGTAGATTCCTGTTGCGAGCCCAAGGAGTAGTCCAATAATTAAGAAAAGTGGTGTGGTGCTCCATATTCCATCTAACCATCTCCCGCCGAAGATTCCTATTAAGATAGAACCAACAAGCTGGGAAAGAATAGCAGAATACAAGACCATCGATTGATAAGGGCGTCGATCATTTTGACGCATTTTTTTCATCTCCACACATGTGATTTAGTGGAAAATCGTTCACACTGTACAAATGATGAAAAACCGTTTCCATACGGGTTCAACCCTTGTGAAAACCTTATCATTTGATACCCTTTGTAAGCATACAATAGGGTATTATCTATGTCAATGAGTTCAAGTTAAAAAGTTCACAACCTATCCACGCGTTTCCAAATTGTTCACATTTTTAACACATTTACAGAAAAGCGGAGGCGGGTTGGTCAGGCCCGACAAGCACAACTGGAAAATCCCTAAAGGCGCTCTTTGCCTTTTGGGATTTTTCAGTTGTGACCTCGAGGGATTACCCGCCGGAGCTGAACATACAGAAAAGCGGAGGCGACTGTGGTCTCGCTCATGTATAGATTCTACCTTCACATGCCCCTCCATTATATAGAAAATTCTTTTTATGAGTAACCCTTGAATTTAATGTAAATACTTCCAACTAAATAACAGTAGGAATTATGTCGTTATATAAATAGAAAAGCCGGGTTATCAATTATAGATACTCCGGCTTTCCTGTCTTATTTCAAATTATTTCGTACCGTACAAACGATCTCCAGCATCCCCTAAACCAGGAACGATGTATCCTTTTTCATTCAGCTTCTCATCAAGAGCCGCGATGAAGATGTCAACGTCAGGGTGCGCTTCCTTGATTGCGTCTACCCCTTCAGGACAAGCAACGAGACACATGAACTTGATGCTTACCGCACCACGCTTCTTTAATGAGTTGATGGCTTCAACGGCAGATCCTCCTGTTGCAAGCATTGGATCGACCAGGATGAAGTCACGCTCTTCCACATCACTTGGAAGCTTTACGTAATATTCAATCGGTTTAAGAGTCTCCGGGTCACGATATAAACCAACATGTCCTACTTTTGCAGCCGGAATCAGCTTAAGAATTCCGTCGACCATCCCTAACCCTGCTCGCAGAATAGGAACAATCCCTAATTTTTTACCTGCAAGAGTCTTGGCCTTGGCGTTGCTTACTGGTGTTTCCACATCAATATCCTCTAACGGTAAATCACGTGTGATTTCAAACGCCATCAATGTCGCTACTTCATCAACAAGCTCACGAAATTCCTTCGTACCTGTTTCTTTATCACGAATAAACGTTAATTTGTGTTGAATTAACGGATGATCAAATACATATACTTTGCCCATTCGACTCTCTCCTTTAAATTCGATTTTATGTAAAAATAGTTTGTCTACTTCCTTTACACCTCAGACTATTGTACATAAAAGACAATTTAAGAGCAACATGAGATGGGAAGTGTAATGGAATCGTTAGAATTGAGATGATGGGTGTGGGCTGGAGCGAATCCGGTTTGGTTCTGGTTAATTTTGTTAATTGGTTGGATTAATGCCTGAATCGGCTGGATTTTCTTGAAAAGCCTCTGGATTCTCTGAAAAAACGGCCGGATTATTACATATTTAGGCTGGATTCTACCCAAAATCGCTTTATAGCCGACAACTATAAGTTTGAAAATCTACTTCCCTACTAATTTCCCATCAAAAAAACCCCTCCACCAGGGAGGTCCGTCCCTGGCGGAGAGGTCATCTATTATTTTTCCGGATATAATTCAAATTTGCTCGTCAGGTCGATGACACGTTTGCGTGCTTCTTCCAGTTTCGCCTCGTCTTCATGGTTCTTAAGTGTCAATGCCATGATGGAAGCAATTTCGTCCATGTCCTCGAGTCCAAAGCCTCTGGATGTAACGGCTGCCGTTCCGATACGGACACCGCTTGTAACGAATGGGCTTTCAGGATCGAATGGAATCGTGTTTTTATTAACGGTAATACCGATTTCATCAAGCACTTTCTCTGCGATTTTACCAGTCAGTCCTAGTGAACGCAGGTCGATCAGTAATAGATGGTTATCAGATCCGCCTGATACAAGATTGATTCCTTCTTTTACAAGACCTTCACCTAAACGGTTCGCATTGTCGATGATGTTCTGCGCATAGTCTTTGAAAGAATCCTGCAGCGCTTCACCGAAAGCAACAGCTTTAGCTGAGATCACGTGCATAAGCGGGCCACCTTGAATTCCAGGGAAAATAGACTTGTCTATTTTCTTTGCAAATTCTTCTCTGCATAGGATCATACCGCCACGAGGTCCGCGCAATGTTTTATGAGTCGTTGTTGTCACGAAGTCTGCATAAGGAACCGGGTTCTGATGAAGACCGGCTGCTACAAGACCAGCGATGTGAGCCATATCAACCATGAGGTAGGCCCCCACTTCGTCTGCGATTTCACGGAATTTCGCGAAATCGATCGCTCTTGGGTATGCACTTGCTCCGGCTACGATCAGCTTCGGCTTGTGCTCTAACGCTTTTTGTCTAACATCTTCATAATTGATCAGGTGCTTCTCTTCGTCCACACCGTACTCTACGAAGTTATATTGAATTCCACTGAAGTTGACGGCACTTCCGTGAGTCAGATGTCCACCATGAGATAAGTTCATTCCAAGAACCGTATCACCTTGTTCGAGGATCGTGAAGTAGACTGCCATATTGGCTTGTGCTCCTGAGTGAGGCTGAACGTTTACATGTTCTGCTCCAAATAGTTCCTTCGCACGATCGCGAGCCAAATTCTCGGCTACGTCCACATGCTCACAGCCACCATAATAGCGACGACCTGGGTACCCTTCTGCATACTTGTTTGTCAGAACGGAGCCTTGTGCTTCCATAACCGCTTCACTGACAAAGTTTTCAGATGCAATTAACTCGATTTTTGTTCGTTGACGCTCTAATTCATCTTGAATCGCTGCATAAATTTCCGGATCTTGCTTGGCAATCTTACTCATACATATCCCCCTTTAATTCATAGGCACAACTGCTCTAGGTGCCTCATTGATTCATTCACTCTCATTCTAACACGATTCCGCAAAACGCGAAATAAAAACCTCTAGTCAAAACGTAATGTTCGTGTTTAGAGCGTATTGAGAGGGACGGACCTCGTGTGATTTTATTCACAAACACCTCCACCGCTCTCCTACACACTCCCAAAAGTAGCATTATGACTAACCTTGTCGAATGAAGATGCACATGTGCCGTTATTTTATTAAGTTCTATATATTTCCCTCACTCACCTTTAACATAATCATATTCTCCATGTCTTCCTTTATAGTTCGGGATTTATACCTTGATATAAGATAACACCGAAATAAAGGTCCGTCCCTCAAATCAGAGGGACGGACCTTTTAGTAGAGAATATTATTCGTATACGGCTCTGATTCCCCCGATGAGTTTTGGTCTGGTCTTGGCCAGTGTGACGTGGGCTTCACCGAGGCTTTTTTGTGATACCCGGACCGGGACGGCTACGTGTTTCAGATGCATGCCGATGAAGGTATCCCCGATGTCGATGCCGGCGTCGCCTTTAATATGCTCGACCATGACGGGATCTTCAAAGGAATGGTACGCTTGGGTCGCCATCGCTCCTCCTGCTTTTCGCACAGGAATGACTGTGACTTCATCCAAGCCTTTTCTTTCAGCCACATCTCTTTCCAAAACGATGGCACGATTTAAGTGCTCGCAGCATTGAAAAGCAAGCGATACACCTATTGAAT
The DNA here is from genome assembly GCF_008180865.1 of Rossellomorea aquimaris. GTDB lineage: Bacteria > Bacillota > Bacilli > Bacillales > Bacillaceae_B > Rossellomorea > Rossellomorea yichunensis. The sequence goes on along the minus strand of NZ_VTEX01000006.1, from coordinate 199,938 downwards.
CCGACCATCCTTTTAACTCATCAAAAATCATTTCCGCTACTTCAATGGTTCCTGATGTTCCGATCCGCTCCCCCATCACTTCTGATGTTGAACAGCCTACAACAAACACTTGTCCTTTTTTCATTGGAACCTGTTTGCTGAAATCTTGCAGGATCGTTTGCAGTTCTTCCTTCATTTGAGCGATTTCCATGAAATCCACTCCCTATTGTTTGTCTTCGTATGCCGTGATTTTCCCTACACGGTTCGCATGACGGCCACCTTCAAATTCTGTTACCAGCCACGTTTGGGCGATTTCACGCGCTAGCCCAGGTCCAATCACACGTTCACCCATGGCTAACATATTGCTGTCATTATGCTCACGCGTTGCTTTCGCACTGAACACATCATGTACAAGGGCGCAACGGATTCCCTTGACCTTATTAGCTGAAATGCTCATCCCGATGCCCGTTCCACAAATCAGGATTCCACGATCGAATTCACCGCTGGCTACTTTCTCCGCAACAGGCACTGCATAGTCCGGATAGTCAACGGACGTTCCACACTCACAACCGAAATCCTCATATTCCAGCCCCAGATCTTCCAGTAGTGATTTTATTTCTTCCCTGATATTTACCCCGCCGTGATCGGATGCAATTGCAATCTTCATAATTAATCCCACTCCCTATAGCCTTTGATACGTATTATTTTGCCACACACTCGTGATTATATAAAGTTTTTCGGATTGTTTTTGAGAGAATGAGTCGAAAGCCAGACAACTACAAAAAAACGGACATGAGGTCCGTCCCTCATGTCCGTCTTTTTTATAGATGAAAACGCGTAATCGTACCCTTCAATGATTCTGCCTGCTCTTTCAGATTCAACGCAAGCTTCTCTACATCACCCATCACAGCCGCTTGTTCTTTTGTGGAGGCTGACACTTCCACCGCCCCCGCGGAGGTTTCTTCTGCGATGGCGGCAACTTCCTGTGATTGCTGGGAAGTCAATTGGATGCTGTTCATTTGCTGATCTACAAGAACGGATATATTTTGAACCGCATCAGCTACTTCATGGATCGTTTTCGTCATCGTTTCGATCATCTCATTGGTCTGAGTTCCTTTTTTTACTTCAGAATTTGCAGAGTCAACTTGAGTCGTGATTTGTCCAACTACATTTCCAACCTCGGTTTGAATGTTCTTGATGAGATCCGAAATTCCCTGGACTGCCTTGCCGCTTTCATCTGCCAGTTTGCGGACTTCCTCTGCTACAACTGCAAACCCCTTACCGTGCTCTCCTGCACGTGCTGCTTCAATGGAAGCATTTAAAGCGAGAAGATTGGTTTGGTTCGCGATATCACCGACCAATTGAATGATCTGTTCCACTTTTTTCGCATTGTCTTCCAATCGGCGAACAGCGTCTAAGGAATCTTCATTTCCCCTTGCAAGTCGACTGATTCCTTCTACGAGGGAATGAATGACTTCCTTGCTTCCTTGGAGCTCCGTCACCATATGCTTGGACATTTGTTCTGATGATTTGGAGTGATTCTGTACTTCCTGTGCGATCCGGATCACGTCCTCAACAGATTCAGCCGTCGTTTGAATCGCCATCGCCGAACTTTCGGCACCTGCTGAAATTTCGCTGATCGTTTTGGAAATGGAATCCGCTTGAATGGAAGCTGATTCCGATGCTTTCGACAGCTCGATGACATTGGAATTTGTCTTGGTGAAGTTTTCGTCGATACTCGACACCATGTCTCTTAAATTATGCAGCATGCGATTGAAGGCCAATGCGAGTGAGCGGATTTCATCATCCGACTTAGGTACCTCCACTTCTACGGCAATGTCCCCTTCAGCCGCTTTTAACGCAGCCTGTTCCAAACGCTGAAGTGGTTTGACGATGAATCCGGCTGCAAAAAAGGCAAGCACACCTGACCAGAACACACCCATCCCAAGCGTCATGCTCGTAAATAAAAATTCGTTCATTTCAGGTGCAAAAGTAGGTTTGATAAAATAAATAAAAAGTGCACTTGTGGAATACGTCACCATCGCAAGAAGCGTGATAAAGAAGACCAATTTCTTTCTAAGACCCGATTTGTAGCTTCTCTCTTTCCCCATTCTTTCTCTCTCCCTGTCTCAACCCAGCTTTTTAATTAACTCCTCAATCAATGAATCCAGCTCTCTGTATGTATGTCTATAGATGTCCACACTTCCCCCGTAAGGATCCGATACATCCAAATCTGCAGGATCTTCAAGGACAAACTCTTTCAATGTGAAAATTTTGTCCGCCACATGTGGATACTGATCCACAATTGCCCGCTTATGATTCGAAGTCATCGTGAAAATATAGGAAGCCCAATCCAGATTCTCTTTTGAGAGCGAACTCGATTGGTGTCTATGTATTATATCGTTCTCTTTCAGCACTTCTTTAGTCTGAAATGAAGCATCATTTCCGTCCATGGCAAAAACACCTGCAGATTTCACATCAAACCTCTCTGCACCCTTATGCTTCAAAACTGCCTCTGCCATAGGACTTCGGCACGTATTTCCCGTACAAACAAATAAAATTTTCATCACGTCATCCTCCTTACAACCTATTATAAAATATTTTCCAATCGACCCATAGTCCATTCATAAAGAATACAAAAGAAAAGTGGAGGCGGCCAAAACGGTGCTCTTTGCCTTTTTGGTCGGCTTGACTTATGACCTCGAGCCTCAAAGCCCTGGAGCTGGACACAAAAAAAAGCCCACCCAAGAGGGACGGACTTCCTCAATTAAATCGCAACCTTCCAGCCCACCACCTTATTTCACAACGGCAGAAGCAGCTTAATCCCAAATGCAAACAAAATACTTCCCCCAAGGGCTTCGCTATACGTCCCGAGCACCCCTTGAAATTTACGACCTATGAATAAACCAGCCCAGGTCAACACCGTCGCCGCTATTCCAAAACAGAAGATGGCAACAGCTGTCCTGGCACCGAATATCCCCAGGGTCAAGCCAACAGAAAAGCTATCCAGGCTTACACTCAAAGCAAAGAGCACTAAACCAAATCCTACCGGGGAAATGAGCGTCGTCTCATCTTCTTTGAAGCTGGACATGAACATTTGTATTCCTAATACAATCAAAAGGAGCCCGCCGGCATACCCTGCAAAGGCACCGAATGTTTCTGATAAGAATTTCCCCGTCATCATCCCTAAGAGGGGCATCCAGACATGAAAGATTCCTACAACCAATCCTATATAGAAGATTTGCTTTAATCTCAGCTGAAACATACCCATCCCGATTCCGATCGAAAAGGCATCCATCCCAAGAGCAAATGCCATTAACATCAAGGTAATCAGTTCACCAATTATCGTTGTCATTTTTGTTTTTCCCCCTCCGGACATGCCTACAGAACAAATTTATGCACGTCCAAAGGGAAATAGAATGGTAAATGATTTTGAAAATTGGGCATTATTGTAAAGCGTTGCATTCAAACAAAAAAACCTACAGTTCTTTCAAACCGTAGGGGTAACGATTATCCTTTTATCACCCGATATCCGGCAGCTTTCTGAAGCCGGTTCATAATCGCCAGTCCGACTCCTTCTTCGGGAAACATTTCGGCAAAAATTATATCTACGTCGCTTTTATTAAAAGCACGCAGCGAATCGTAGAGATTTCGAGCGACTGTTGTCAGGTCCTCTCTTCGTCCAACCGAGAGAATGACGTCTGCACGGAAGTCATCCATGAATTCTTCCGTTGTTAACACACCTACTTTGAGACCTTCTGCTTTTTTGTTATCCACTAATTTCTGAAGATCTGCCCTCGTACCATCCACTAAATACACAGGAGCATCAGGTGCGTAGTGCGTATATTTCATGCCCGGGGATTTCGGAGCCCCCTTTCCCTCTTTTAAAGAAGGATCCACATCCACTCTACCGAGTACTTCTTCCAGCTGTTCGATCGAGACACCTCCGGGACGCAAAACCATCGGGCTTGGTCCGGTGCAATCCACTACCGTCGATTCCACACCGATACCCGTTTCGCCTCCGTCGACGACTCCCGCAATCCGGTCCTTCAGATCATCGATGACATGCTGAGCGGTTGTCGGACTTGGTTTTCCCGAGCGGTTGGCACTTGGGGCCGCAATCGGGAGCCCTGACGCTTCAATGATTGCCAGGGCTACTGGGTGATCAGGCATCCGGATCCCTACGGTAGGTAATCCCGCTGTTACTTTTTCAGAAAGTACGTTTTCCTTATTTTCCAAAATAATCGTTAATGGACCCGGCCAGAAAGCATCGATGAGTTTCGCTGCATCATCAGAAACCTCCTCCACCAGTTCATCCAGCTGATCTATATTTGATATGTGGACAATCAGTGGATTATCCGAAGGTCTTCCTTTCGCTTTGAAGATTTTCTCTACAGCCGTATCCGATTTCGCATTGGCACCCAGACCATAAACCGTCTCTGTCGGGAATGCCACCACTTCATTCTGTTGAAGAACCTTCGCTGCATCCACAATTTGTGGATAACTTTCATTGTTATCCACATCTCTTTCCACAATCCAATGTTTCATCATTTCCGTCATCCACCTTCTATTATCAACACTCATATCTGTGTATAGATACAGAATTAACAAGCGTTCAACTACTTTACTCTTTTGAAAGTATAAAAGAAACCCCACAAATTCTCAAGTATTGTCCACAAAACGTGAAACATACTCTCCAGACTGTGGATAAACCTGTGGATGGTGTGAATAATTCTGAAAAAAGAGATATTTACGTTATTAATCGGGACTTCACGCATTTTGTCGAATTTTCCACATAAAAAAACTGAATCATTTCTAAATAAAAATGATTCAGTCTACTAGCAGACTGCTATGGCAAACTAATTTCTTCTAGGTGGAATTTGTCGAAATCCTATAGGTCAAGCCTCATCGTAATACAGTTATCCACAGTGGATAACTTTTGCGCATGAACAAACTTCTGCAACTCATCCACAAAAGGCTCCTTTTCCTGTTGAAAACCCAGCAGGTCAAAGAAGTTCAGCGACGCTTTTCGATTGGAGATCAAGTAAAGACGCGTAAGTTCTTTTTCTTGTGCCAACTTTAATATTTCTTGAAATAGAGCAAACAATTCTTCACTTTCAAATGATGAAGTCACAACGAGGGAGCGAAGAAGTCCAATCTTCTCTTGAACCTCAATACCGAGAGTCCCAATTAACTGGTTGTCCGAGTCTTCTACTACTAAAAAGCAATCAATACTATTTTTAATGCCTTCTGTGCTTAATCCTGCTTTCATTAAGAAGGCTACAACTTCATGGATATCTTCCTGTGTTGCTTGGCGAATCACTTTTAACATCACATTTCATCCTCCCTTTTCTATCATCCCCTAATGTTAATGTATGAGGGGAAAAAGAGAATAGAACAAGTTGTTGTGAAAAAATACTAGAACGATAGATTTCCTTCAAACATAAAAAGAGCTCCATCTCAGGTAGATGAAGCTCTACATTTTACTTATTGAATAATCCTTTGAAAAAATCGACTACAAAGAATCGAACCTCTACTTCTTCCTCATCTCCTTCTTCAACAAAGACTGGCTGTTCTTGTGCTTTCGCCGTTTCTATCTCTTCAGTTACAGGAAGTTCTTCTTTCTGATGCTCTTCAACTACTACTGCCTCTTCCGTCGTTGCCGCTTCCACTGTTTCCATCTCGACCTCTTTAAAGGCAATAACATCTTCCATAACGATTTCAGGAGTTTGGGTATCTACTGATTTAGTACTTGAATCCACTTCTGACGTTTCACCAACTACATCTTCCGGATCCACTTCAGTAATCTCATTCCCACTTGCTTCCACTTTCGTTTCAAACCCAGGACTTCTTACTGCATTTCCAGTCGAGAAATCAAGGAAGCATAAAGGAGGATAAAGAACACACCACCAGTTCGCCCCTTCTCCTGCACCGAGAGTGATCAACACCGCTTCGTATTCGCCTGCCGGGTATAAATACTGACCATATAATTTAGTAGGAAACTCAACTTTTCCGAAATCTATTTTCACCGATTGATCCAAGCCCTGCTCAGCAATAACCTCTTCTGCAATCTTCTGAAGCTGCGGCAAGCCTGCTTGAATCACTGATTTCGCTTCATCCTGTGATGTAAGAGTCGCTACCCAATTCGTAATCTCTTTATTTACTTCATCACGAACGAGTCTCTTCACATTTTGATCCTGCTCCAGATCACTATTTGCCAGGATCCGCAGTCGAATCGCTTCTTCCGGAATCACCATCGTCTCCTGAGCCGCCATTTCCTGCTTCGGTATATATAAACTTAGAATCGTTCCTAATGATAGAATCAAGATATACAATAAAACCGTATGTTTTGTTTTCATTTCCTCTCCCCCTCAGTAAAACAGTCTAGTCAAAAAGGGGAAATCTTAAACTAGTAAAATAACATTTTTGTTTGGAAAATCTGCTGAATTTCAATTTTAAAAATATAGTTACTTTTAAAAAAGCGAGTGCTAGTTGATTTCCGCTCCAGGTGCTCGCTTTCCGCGGGGCTGGCGGTGAGCCTCCTCGGCTGCGCCTCCGGGGTCTCACCTGTCCAGCTTTTCCCGCAGGAGTCGAGCACCTTCCGCTCCAATCAACTTTCTTAGAATCTATCTTTCACAGAGATAAATAATGAGAACAACTTTTTATATTCTACCTACCTTACAATTTCTGAATTAATCCCACAATAGTCTCTTTTCCACAAAAAACACCCCCGATCACACGAATCGAGGGTCAACATCCTTATTTTCTCTCACAAAACACCATTCGATCTTTCCCGTTGATATCATGAACGACTTCCACTACTGCATCAGGAAATGTATCCCGTAGTAAGTCAGCCACCGTCTCGCCCTGTCCGACTCCGACTTCGAAACCGATCAAACATTTTTCCTTCATCACCAATGGCAGTTCATCCATTAATCTCTTGTATAAATCATAACCATCTTCCCCGCCAAACAAAGCGAGTTCAGGCTCATGCTCGATGACTACATCTGATAGCGTTTCACGATCTGTCAGGGGAATATATGGGGGATTCGATAAGAGGATATCGAGCTTGACTCCTTCTTCAATTAAAGGCTGCAGTAAGTCCCCTTCAAAAAAACGAATCTCAGCTCCGAGTCTCTCTCTATTTTCACGGGCAACTGCCAACGCTTCACGAGAAATATCCACAGCCATCATATCAAGAGGGAAACGATCCGCCTCAAGCTTCAACGTAATCGCAATCGCCCCACTACCCGTTCCAACATCAGCAGCCTGCAAAGAAGTGTCCGAATCACTAAACAGACCCTTCATTTTCTGCAAGCCATAATAAATCAGTTCTTCCGTTTCAGGTCTCGGAATCAGCACATGCTCATTCACCACAAACTCCCGACCATAAAACTCCTCAACCCCGATAATATGCTGAATCGGCACTCCACCAACATGCCGGCGAATCCCCTCCTGGAATTCTTCCCAATTCTCCCCCGGGACGGACCTTCGCTGTTCAGCCAATAACTGGGCACGGGACATCCCTACTAAGTGCCGCAAATAGATTTCTCCCACATTTTCATCACGGCCATTTTCGACTAAAAAAGAAGAAGCCCATTTTAGGGCTTCAAATATGGTAACAGACGTCACTATTCTTCCAGTCTCTCAAGAAGTTTGGATTGATCCTCGATGATTAACGCATCGATGACTTCATCCATCTTTCCTTCAAGAATTTGGTCAAGCTTTTGAATCGTCAATCCGATACGATGATCCGTTACGCGGTTTTGTGGGAAATTGTACGTACGGATACGTTCGGAACGGTCACCTGTACCAACGGCTGATTTACGGTTTGCATCGTATTCAGCTTGAACTTCACGTTGGAATTTATCGTAAACGCGGGCACGCAATACTTTCATTGCTTTCTCTTTGTTCTTGATTTGTGACTTTTCATCCTGACATGACACGACTACTCCTGTCGGCATGTGAGTCAGACGGACAGCAGACATGGTTGTATTAACACTTTGTCCTCCCGGGCCACTGGATGCGAAGGTATCGACACGGATATCTTTGTCGTGAATATCCACTTCGACTTCTTCCGCTTCCGGCAGGCAGGCAACTGTTGCGGTCGACGTATGGATACGTCCGCCGGATTCTGTTTCAGGTACACGTTGCACACGGTGTGCCCCGTTTTCGTATTTCATTTTGGAGAATGCGCCATTTCCGTTGATCATAAAGATGATCTCTTTATATCCACCAACGCCAGTCGAGTTCGCTTCCATTACTTCAGTCTTCCAACCTTGTGATTCTGCATAGCGGCTGTACATACGGTATAAGTCACCGGCAAACAGGGCTGCTTCATCTCCACCTGCAGCACCACGAACCTCCATGATTACGTTCTTATCATCGTTCGGATCTTTAGGGATCAATAATATTTTCAGACGGGCTTCCAATGCTTCAATTTGTTCTTCAAGCTCGGAAACTTCTTCTTTCACCATTTCACGCATATCAGCATCAAGCTTATCATCCAGCATCGCCTTAGCGTCTTTATACTGCCCAGTAAGTTCTTTATATTCTCGATATGCTTCTACCGTTGCTTGGATGTCTGATTGCTCTTTCGAATAATCTCTTAGCTTCTTTGGGTCATTCACAATTTCTGGATCACTCAATAGTTCATTTAACTTATCATAGCGATCTTCCACTGCTTGTAAACGATCGAACACAGCTATTCACCTCAATTTTAGTCCATAACAGTCTAATTATATTATATGGAGTATGTAAACACAAGGAGGATCAGGAATGGGCAGAAGGCATAAACGGGTGGATTTTATGTAGATGGCAAGCAGATCAGCATCCAGACCCGCTTGCACTTTTTTATCTTTCGGTGATTTTCACATTTATATCGTACTTTGGAATGGCTTTTTCCAGTCTCTCTTTTAACATCGCTTCTTCTTTATCCGTCTCAGCCATACTCATTTCATTTTGGGTATGGGCCGTGACCCACATTTGTTCGCCATTGATCCAGACTTCATCTGGTTCGAAGTTGGAATACTCCTTCACAACCTCACGCGCTTTATCTTCATACACACCCGTCGTTGTCGATGTTGTGCCTGGTGAGTTCGTCAGGTTAGGGAAGTTCGGGTTTTCATTTGTCGTATTTCGGACGCTTCTATCTTGACGATCATTCATATCATCTTTTCGATTATCAATGAACCGTGTTCCATTTTGATCCTCGTGCATACCGAATTCCGATTCCTGATTCACTCCACACGCGGTGATTAAAATGAAGAATACGGTAAAGGATAAAACTAATACTAACTTTTTCATACTTTCACACCTCCTGCTTTTAGGATTTCCCACAGGAAAGTGCTTATTCATACAAAAGTCCAGGGGGTAATATAACTCGGCAAATGACCATAACCAGAAATAAAAAAAAGCCCCAAACATGGGACTTTTCATTTATACTTCCTTCACCATATCAGGTGTAACGCTCATTCCAGTCGGAACTTCATGGTGATGACGGCATCTTGGCTCATATGCTTCAGACGCACCTACAAGGATGACGGGATCATCGTAGCAAGCTGGTTCGCCGTTGATTAAACGTTGTGTTCGACTTGCGGGAGAGCCGCATACTGCACAAACGGCTTGAAGTTTTGTCACTTGTTCTGCAATGGACATTAAGTCCGGCATAGGACCGAATGGTTCTCCGCGGAAATCCTGATCAAGTCCTGCTATGATGACACGATATCCACTGTTCGCTAATTTTTGGACGACCTCTACAATGCCTTCGTCAAAAAATTGGACCTCATCAATAGCAACGACATCCACCTCTGGATTCAGATCATCGAGGATCACATTTGATCCCTCGACTGCTTTGGCAATGACAGAGGTACCATTATGAGATACAACCGACTCATCGCTATAGCGATTATCTAGTTTTGGCTTATACACAGCAATTTTTTGTTTAGCAAATTGAGTGCGTCTTACCCGGCGGATCAGTTCCTCGGATTTCCCTGAGAACATGCTGCCGCAAATGACTTCTACCCAACCCGTTTGTTTCATGACATACACGAAAGCGCCTCTCCTTCCTTATGCAATATTCTATAATAAAACAGTCTGACTGTTAGTAAAAACGGACTACTCTTTAGTATAAAGCATTCCTTTATGTACGGGAAAAATGCTCAGAATCCTGTAATTTGGCAGAAAAAAAGAGGCACAGCTCAATTGGAACTGCCTCTATTTCTTCAACCATTTGCTTTAAAGAGAATAAAAAACAGGCAAGCATGAAGATCCTTGCCTGTTTTTCTAATAGAAGAGAAGTGCCAATCTCATATATTTATGCCTTACGCACAAAGAAATTCGATATGACCTTTCAGCTCTTCATTATTGTTGTTGATTTTTAAGACCGTATTTTTTGTTGAAACGGTCAACACGTCCACCAGCGTCAGCGAATTTCTGACGTCCTGTGTAGAATGGATGGCATTCAGAACATACCTCAACGCGCATTTCTTCCGCTACAGAACCAGTTTCAAATTCGTTACCGCAAGCACAGCTAACTTTGATCGTGTTGTACTTAGGATGAATTCCTGATTTCATTTCTTTCATCTCCTTCCGCCCTGAATCATCTGAGACAGAGTAATTTATTACGAAGATATATGTGATATGAGCATAAGCATGAGAGTTATAGCCAGCCCCTTACCACATCCATTTTTTAAAACACATTGACACTATTATAACAAGGACAAGTGATATTTGCAACCTGAAAAATTGGAAGTTACAGACATCATTCTCCTAAAGAAAATCATTCGATTACTAGATTAACGCTTCTTCGACTCTTCTGTCAACACATTGAAAAACTCTTCATTCGTCTTCGATTGCTTCAGCTTGCGCATAAGCTTCTCAGCGAAATCAGGCTGATCGGACATCGCTTTACGAATCGCCCACAGCTTTTCAAGATGATCCGGTTTGATGAGAAGTTCCTCGCGACGAGTTCCGGAACGACGGATGTCGATGGCCGGGAAGATACGTCTTTCAGCAAGAGAGCGATCAAGATGAAGTTCTAAGTTCCCTGTTCCTTTGAACTCTTCATAAATCACATCATCCATACGGGATCCTGTATCCACTAACGCAGTTGCGAGAACCGTTAAGCTTCCGCCTTCTTCAATGTTACGTGCAGCACCAAAGAATCGTTTCGGGCGGTGGAACGCAGCAGGATCGATACCTCCGGAAAGAGTTCGTCCACTTGGCGGGATGACGAGGTTATAAGCACGTGCCAAACGAGTGATACTATCCATCAGGATAATGACATCACGCTTGTGCTCCACTAAACGCATGGCGCGCTCAAGAACGAGTTCTGCCACTTTAATGTGGTTTTCCGGCACTTCATCGAATGTTGAACTTACGACTTCTGCTTCGACTGAACGTTCGATATCCGTTACTTCCTCTGGACGCTCATCGATCAGAAGAATGATTAATTCTGCTTCAGGATGATTCGTCGTGATCGAGTTTGCAATTTCTTTGATCAGCATCGTCTTACCAGCTTTAGGTGGCGCAACGACTAGACCACGTTGACCAAAACCGACAGGCGCTATAAGATCCATGATACGCGTGGAGATTTTGTTTGGCGTTGTTTCAAGTTTCATTTGACGGTCAGGATATAAAGGCGTGAGACCTGGGAAATGGACACGTTCTTTCGCAGATTCAGGCTCTTCTCCATTGACCATTTCAACATGAAGCAGTCCGAAATAACGCTCGTTTTCCTTCGGAGGGCGCACCTTACCCGATACCTTATCCCCGTTACGAAGATCGAAACGGCGGATCTGTGACGCAGAGATATAAATATCCTCAGAGCTTGGAGAATAGTTGATCGGTCGTAAGAAACCGAAGCCCTCTGATTGGATGATTTCAAGAACCCCTTCCATAAAGAAGAAGCCTTCTTGTTCTGCTCGAACTTTAAGGATAGCGAATATCAATTCTTTTTTTGTTAATTTACTATAATAAGAAACTTTGTATTGTTTGGCCAGCTCATAAAGCTCTTTAAGCTTCATATTTTCTAAGCTAGAAATTGTTAACTCTTCCATCATGACACCACGCTTTATTAATTTGTCCTACCTTAAAATAAAACTTTGTTGTTATTTTTCACGAGAGAGTAGAGGTTGATTTCCGCTACAGGATGCTCGCTTTCCGCGGGGCGTGAGTTGAGCCTCCTCGGGCTTTGCCCTGCGGGGTCTCAACTTTCCCGCTATTCCCGCAGGAGTCGAGCACCTTCCGCTCCAATCAACTTACTTTTAATCTCTTTCACAAATAAATATCTATCTTTTAGAAAAGAGCCAAATATGGGTAGATTTTTCTAAAAATGAAGAAATATGTTGAAGCATAAACAAATAGAAAAAATGCTGAAGATAAAAACCTTATCTATTGTAACCATACTTTTAATCAAGAATCAATGACTGGGTAAAAAAAGGAAGGTAAATTTGTAGATAGGCAGCATTTTTTCACCTATGAAGAAAAAAAGTGAGTGATAAGAGTGGTCATGGGCAGAAATGGTAAGACACTCTGCCCATCCCTCATCTCTTATTAAGAAGAGTTGGTTTCTCTCTCAATGTTTCTTATATATATTATCTCATGACCAGGTTTGGCTTTTTCTGAAGACTGTGGCGGCCGTCTATGAAGCGGACAGTCCCAGACTTCGCACGCATAACGACCGAATGGGTCAATCCGTATGTCCCTTTAAGCTGAACACCTCTTAACAGTTCGCCGTCCGTCACACCTGTTGCTGCAAAGATCGCATCATCACCGCATACGAGGTCTTCCATTCGAAGAATCTTGTCCACATCCAGCCCCATGCTGATACAGCGCTGCAGTTCGGCATCGTTCTGTGGTAAAAGCTTACCTTGAATTTCTCCACCTAAGCATTTCAGCGCAACGGCAGCAAGTACTCCTTCTGGAGCGCCACCCGAACCGAATAGAATATCTACACCCGTATGATCGAATGCTGTGTTCATAGCTCCTGCTACGTCACCATCATTGATCAGTTTAATACGGGCTCCCGCTTCTCTCAGCTGCTGGATGATATGCTCATGACGAGGACGATTTAAGACGGTAGCAACTACGTCTTCAATGTCCTTGTTCTTTGCTTTTGCAACGGCTTTCAGATTATCGATAACAGAAGCGTTGATATCAATTTCCCCAACCGCTTCCGGTCCTACTGCGATTTTATCCATATACATATCCGGTGCGTTCAGTAGGTTTCCGTGGTCTGCCACCGCGAGTACCGCAAGTGCATTCCAGCCTCCGGAAGCAACGATATTCGTTCCTTCCAACGGATCGACGGCCACATCAACACGTGGACCATAGCCTGTCCCTAGTTTCTCACCGATATAAAGCATTGGAGCTTCATCCATTTCACCTTCCCCGATGACAACTGTTCCCTTCATCGGTACTGTGTCGAATACATCGCGCATGGCAGAGGTTGCAGCATCATCTGCTTCATCCTTCTTACCGCGACCCATCCAGCGGGCTGATGCAAGGGCAGCCCCTTCTGTTACTCGAACAAGCTCCATTGATAAACTTCTTTCCATGTATATAGCCTCCCGTATTCCCTTTTGTTTTACAATATCCTTTAATTGTATAACATATTAACAGATTTATTGTAACACATTAAAGGGGATGGAGAGACTTTTTTTAGAAAAAAGTAGGACACAATGGTTCATTCAGGCGAAAAAGAACTGGTCATATTGGAAAAATTTAAGGGAATTAACCACCTTTACAATAGTACAGCTTTACGAAACTACGACTTCATCTGCTCCAGTTCTTCCGCTGACATCTTTTCACGCCAGATTGTTGCTCCAAGGCCTTCGAGTTTGGCAACGAGGTCGCTGTATCCGCGGTCGATATGTTCGAGACCGGTTACTTCAGTGATTCCTTCTGCCATTAAGCCGGCGATGACAAGAGCTGCTCCTGCGCGGAGGTCACTTGCTTTCACTTTGGCACCTTGTAATTGTACAGGTCCATTGACGATGGCCGAGCGACCTTCCACCTTGATCGTCGCATTCATTCTTCTCAGTTCATCAATATGCTTGAAGCGGGCTGAATAGATGGTGTCTGTTACGACAGCGGAACCTTCTGCCCGGTTCAATAACGTGGTGAACGGCTGCTGCAGATCTGTTGGGAAACCAGGATACACCAGTGTTTTCACATCAACGGATTTGAGCTTGTCCGCTCTTCCGATGTAGATCTGGTCGTCGTTTGTTTCAACGGGTACGCCCATTTCACGCAGCTTGGCGATGACCGATTCCATATGTAACGGGATAACGTTGTCAACAAGTACGCCTTTACCGACAGCTGCTGCAAGGATCATGAACGTTCCTGCTTCAATGCGGTCAGGAATGATTGTGTGGCGGCAGCCGTGAAGCTCGTCTACACCATCAATACGGATCACATCGGTCCCTGCTCCTTTGATCTTCGCACCCATATTACTTAGTAATGTAGCTACGTCAATGATCTCAGGTTCTTTTGCCGCATTTTCAATGATCGTTCTGCCTTTTGCGCGTACTGCCGCAAGCATGATGTTGATCGTTGCTCCTACACTGACTACGTCCAGGTAAATACGGGCACCCCTTAATTCTTCGGCACGAAGATATATCGCACCCTGTTCATTCGTCACTTCTGCTCCGAGAGCCTCGAAGCCTTTAATATGCTGGTCAATCGGACGTGGACCAAGATGACATCCACCTGGTAATCCGATGACCGCTTTTTTGAATCGTCCAAGCATCGCTCCCATTAAATAATAAGAAGCACGAAGCTTTTTTACCTTCCCGCTCGGTAAAGGCATGGACACCATTTGACTTGGATCTACACTCATATCCCCATCTTCCAAATTGACGGAACCACCGATCTCTTCTAATAGATCTTTCAGCGTCCGTACATCAGAGATGTCTGGTAACCCTTCAATTGTGACTGGTGAATCAGCAAGAATGGTTGCCGGGATCAAGGCTACCGCACTATTTTTGGCCCCACTGACTTTAATGGTACCTTCAAGGGGATAACCTCCTGCAATTTTTAGCTTTTCCATATTAAACTCCCTTCCACTGTTCATTGATGAGGAAGACCCAATGGCTGTCAGACTCCGCACACCAAAAACAAAAAGGATTATTTTTCCAAAAGAAGACGTTCTAAGAGGTATTGTCTACTAGTGTATACATAATTCGTCAAAACATGTATAGGATAAACGAATTTTTTTTGGCTTAGACAAATTGACTTAAATTAGCGGTTGTTCCAATCATTCAGGAATGCATCGATTCCTTTATCCGTAAGGGGATGCTGGAACAATTGCTTCAACACTTTCAAAGGCACTGTCGCAATATGAGCCCCTCTTAAAGCGGCTTCTGTAATATGCTGTGGATGGCGGGTCGATGCCGCAATGATCTCTGTTTCCAGGCCGTGAATCGCAAAGATTTCAGCGATTTTGGATACAAGCTCAAGGCCATCATGACCGATATCATCTAATCTTCCTAAAAAAGGCGAAACATACGTCGCTCCAGCACGAGCCGCTAAAAGCGCCTGGTTCGCACTGAAAATCAGCGTCACATTTGTCTTAATTCCTTCTTTAGCAAAAGTAGATGTCGCTTTCAAGCCATCCGGCGTCATAGGAAGCTTAACCGTAATGTTAGGCGCGATCTTTGCAAGCTCCCTGCCCTCTTTGATCATTCCTTCAGCGTCTGTCGCGATGACTTCAGCGCTTACAGATCCAGGCACTAAATCTGTGATTTCCTTTAAACGATCTTCAAATGTCACGTTTTTTTCTTTCGCTACAAGCGACGGATTCGTTGTCACTCCTGAAAGAATCCCCCATTCAAATGCTTCTTGAATTTCACTCATGTTTGCTGTGTCTATGAAAAATTTCATTAACTATACCCCATTTTCGACAAAATTTTCAATCATCTTTTAATGAACGGAAGGGACTGACCCAAAAAGGTATCAACCCTTTCCTGGTGCCAGTCCCATCCTACAGCTTCATTCTATTTCTACCACATTCGGAAAGCCTGTAATCTATCATCAAGAACTTTCCAAACATTACCTATTATTTAGCTTGGTTAGAAGAACCAAATTCGCGCATTTTGCCAGCAACTGTCGCTTTGATCGCTTCACGGGCAGGACCCATGTATTTACGTGGATCATATACTTCTGTGTCAGCTGCAAGTACTTCACGTACCGCTTTGGCAGAAGCAATTTGGTTTTCAGTGTTTACGTTGATTTTCGCCGTTCCGTAAGAAATCGCTTTTTGGATGTCTTTTGTCGGAATTCCAGTACCACCGTGAAGTACTAGAGGTACTCCAGTCGCTGCACCGATTTCTTCCATTTCTTTGAATCCAAGATTCGGTTCACCTTTGTAAGGACCGTGAACAGAACCAAGTGCAGGCGCAAGTGTATCGATACCAGTACGCTCTACTAATTCTTGACACTCTTTAGGATCTGCATAGATAACGCCATCTGCTACTACGTCATCCTCTTGTCCACCAACAGTTCCAAGCTCAGCTTCAACAGAAACACCTTTAGAGTGAGCATATTCAACCACCTTAGAAGTGATTTCAATGTTTTCCTCGAAAGGACCGTGAGAAGCGTCGATCATGACAGAAGTGAAACCTGCATCGATTGCTTCTTTACATTTGTCATAGCTTGAACCGTGGTCTAAGTGAATCGCAACAGGTACTGTGATGTTCAAGTCTTCCATAAGACCTTCGACCATTTTCACAACTGTTTTGAAACCGCTCATGTAACGTGCTGCCCCTTCAGAAACACCAAGGATGACAGGTGATTTTTCTTCTTCAGCAGCTTGTAGGATCGCTTGAGTGAACTCAAGGTTATTCAGGTTGAATTGACCTACCGCATAGCTATTTTCTTTTGCTTGAATTAGCATGTCTTTCATTGAAACTAAAGGCATAGTAATTTCCTCCTTTTATTCAGTCAGTGAACCATTCTAGTAGAAATGGCGGTGATATTCATAGCACCATGTGACATTGTTTACAATTTCACTTGTATCATACCAAAACAGAATTGATTTTACCAACTGCAGAGGCGAATTGATAAAAATACTACTATTTTCACTATTCAAATAATACTATCAAGCTGGAATATATTGTTTCACAGCCTGCCTGATGTCATCGATATCAAACGGTTTCGCAAAGTGAGTAAGCGCCCCCAGATCCTTTGCTTCCTGAATCATGTCCAGTTCCCCGTATGCCGTCATAATAATGACGCGGATATCAGCATCCTTCTGCTTCATTCTCTTCAAAATTTCGATCCCATCCATACCCGGGATCTTCATATCCAGCAAAACCAAATCAGGGGAATGCTGATCTACAATTTCAAGCGCCTGGATACCGTTCGCTGCCTGAAATGTTTGGTAGCCTTCCTTTTGTAATACTTCATTTAATAGAATCCTAATACCAAATTGATCGTCTACAATAAGAATTTTCTCGTTCATTCATCCCAATCCCCTTCGTATTAAAGTAAATTATGTATTACTGAGCTAAATAACCGACTAATAATTGTATATTTATTACTAATTCTCTTTTTACTGTAAAAAATCCTGCTTTTAATCAAGATTTTACTTAAGACCTTTTTCCCCTTTATAATAAGCGTTACGATGACAAATGTCGAAGCTAAATATATAAGGAGAGTTTATTCCATGATAAAAATGTTCACGACACAGTTAACGGGACTGTTCAAACGCATTTATGATAAGCAGGAATTCGAAATCGAAGACGGTGCCCGCCTGCTGGCCCAAGCCGCCATCGGACAAGGAAATATCTATATTAAGGGCTACGGGGAAATGGAAGCTGTCACAGCCGAGGCCTTGTTTGGTGCTGAACCTCTACCTTCCGCTAAAAGATACGAAGATTCCACCGAGCTGACGGAAGCTGACCGAGTATTAGTCGTCAGCCGCTTTTCAACTGATGAGGATGCCGTGGAGTTAGGAAAAAAACTGGCTGATGAAGGTGTGCCGTTCGTGGCAGTTTCTGGATTGGTAGAGGGTGGAGAGAACCTGCTGGACTTAGCCGGTGTTCACCTGGATACAAAAGTGGTCAAGGGCATGCTTCCAGGCGATGAAATAGGTGAGCGAGTGAGCTTTCCTTCCAGCATGGCGGCGCTTTATCTTTATTTCGCCCTGGGGTTTGTGATCCGTGAGATGTTGGAGGAGTATGAGGAGTAATCCCCCCTTAAAAGAAGGAGAGGCATCCAAATAGGATGCCTCTCTTACTATCTTCAACCCCCACGCACTTTCTTGGCATGCACATACGTCACTGCCAGTGCCAATACCAGTACGCTTCCTTTAATAATTTCAAATGCATAGTATGGTAGATTCATCATCGTCAATCCATTCAGCAGGACCCCGATCAAGGCTGCTCCAAAGAAGGTTCCGAGGATATTCGGTTTTCCTGCACCCAAGACGGAAAAGCCGACAAACACAGCGGCGACCGCTTCCATCAGGAGCGGGGCACCGGCATCCATCTGTCCTGATCCGACCCGGGCCGTGAACAGGATTCCCCCAATCGATGCGAATACTCCTGAGAGAACGTAGGCAATCAATTTCACCCGCGTCACTCTGACACCTGATAAGCGTGACGCTTCCGCGTTACCTCCTGTCATGTATAAAATCCGTCCCCATCTAGTGAAATGCATGATCACATAGACGATTCCGACCAACACGAGCATGATCCATACCGGTACCGGCAACCCTAGCCACTTTCCCTGGCCGATCCAGAGAAACGCTTCGGAAAATTCCCCCGGGGCCGTCCCGCCAGTTGTCATCGGCATATTATTGTAGATCGAGTATCCTTCTGTATACGTCCGATGAACACCTGAAATGATATACATCGCCCCTAATGTAGCAAGCAAATCCGGAATTCCAAACTTCACGATCAATAGAGAATTGAATAACCCGACTCCCGCTCCCACCAACAATGGAACAAAGAGCACGATCCACAACGGCGCTTCATACCAGACCATCAAAGAAGCCGTCACAACGGTAGACAGGGAAACCGTCGATCCCACTGATAAGTCAAAGCCATCAACGACAAGGGTAAAGGTGACCCCTATGGCGACCAATGTGACGATGGAAATCGAGCGGAGAATGTCTGATAGATTTCCATATGTGAAGAAAAACGGGTTATATAAGCTGAAAAACAGAAGAATTGCAGCCATCAACACGATGGCTCCGTATTTAAATAGTAAGTCGAGTATCTTGCCTTTCATGCGCTTGGATCCCTCCTGAAGCATAAAACAATATGAGTTCTTGAGTTGCTTCTTCTTTTGTCAGTTCTTTGACGATCCGGCCATCATACATGACGAGAATCCGGTCCGAGATCACCAGGATTTCTTGTATTTCACAGGAAAAATAGAGAATGCCTTTCTCTTTTTCTGCAAGGGATTGAATCAGGGAGAAAATCTCCTTCTTCGCTCCCACGTCCACACCCTTCGTCGGTTCATCAAATAAAAACACCGAAGCTTCATCGGATAGCCATTTCCCTATTGAAACCTTCTGCTGGTTTCCTCCACTTAAAAAGTTAGCCTGGATTCCTTCATGAGCAGTTTTAATTCCCAGGGATCGGATTTTTTCACGAGCCAGCTCACGTTCTCTGCGACCGTTGATCCATAACCAGTTGGAGACTTTTCTTAAAGATGGAAAGCTTAGGTTGTGCTGAACAGATTCATGAATGAACAATCCTTCTTTTCGTCTTTCTTCCGGGATGAGCGCCAAGCCATTTTGAACCGCGTCCCGGGGAGAATGGATTGTGAGCTTCTTTCCTTTCAGAAAATGGTCACCGGATTCTACCTGAGAGGCTCCAAATAAGGCTTTGGCAAGCTCGGTTTTTCCAGCTCCCACAAGTCCGACCACTCCGACTACTTCTCCTGCCTTCACGGATACATGGATGTCCTTCACCTTTTTCCCGTCTGCCAGCCCTCTCACTTCGTAAAGCGTTTCACCGATTGGCAGCCTTCTTTTCTGAAACTCCTCTCTATATGTTCCTCCAAGCATGGCTTCAATGATCTTTTGGGAGGTGGTATGGTAGGTTTCATACGTTTCAACGGTCTCACCGTCTCGCATGACAGTAATACGATCGGAAATCTGAAATACTTCCGGGAGCCTGTGAGAGATGAAAATGACCCCCACTCTCTCTTTCTTTAAATCTTCTATGACACGGAATAATTTTTCCGTCTCAGAAGAACTTAGTGGTGCTGTTGGTTCATCTAAAATCAATATCTTCGCTTTTTGAAGCAGGCTTCTGGCAATGAGCACCAGCTGCTTTTCAGCGAGACTTAAGTGTGACGCAGGCTGCCCGAGGGGGATCGCTTCTGCCCCAACTCGTCTGAGTGCCTCCAATGCTTCTTTCTTTAATGACTTCTTTGTAATAAAGAAGGAGCCTTTTTGTGAAAACTGATCAAGGACGATATTTTCTGCTACAGAAAGTTCCGGGACAATGGCCGTGTCCACTTCCTGGTATACGCAATGAATCCCATGCTCCTTCGCTTCTTTCGGAGATTGATAGTCTCTTTTCCCGGAGTGAAGGATGATATCTCCGCTGTCTTGCACATAGGCTCCTGATAAAATCTTCATCAGCGTGCTTTTACCTGCACCATTCGCCCCCAACAGAGCATGAACCTCTCCCTCTTTCACATCGAAGCTTGCATTCTTTAGGGCTTTCACTCCTGAGAAGGTTTTATTGATATCGATCATTTCTAACAGTGGAGACGTCATCTCTTCTAACTCCTTTCTACTCTGTGAATGATCCTTCAAGCTTTTTCAAATCATCTGTATAGCCTTGCTCACTTGCTCCCCAGCCATCTAAGTGCTCGTGTAATTGATCTGTGGTGATCGTTTCTTCAGGCAATGCTTCTTTTTCAATAAAGACCGGTTCGAGCTTTACTTTCTCAGGTGTTTCTTCGCCGTTTAGCTTTTGATATAAGAAACGGACCTGCACTCGGCCGATATCTTTCGGGTCGACCGCTGCCGATGCCACCCACGGGCTTCCATCTTTTTGAATGATTTGCAGATCTTCATCACTCATGTCGATTCCATATACTTTGATTTCATCTCGTCCTGCCGCTTCGATTGCCCGAACGGCCCCTTTTGCAAATTCATCCCATGCAGCCCAGACAGCATCGATGTCACCTTTGTTCGGATACTGTTTCAGAATCGCCTCCATTTGAGCCTGTGTATCGAGTGCCGTATTCTGAGTAGCCGCTCCAAAGGCTGCCACCTCTTTAATATCGGGATTTTTTTCTGAAAATTCCTGATAGGCCACTTGGCGTCTTTCCATCGGGGCAAAGCCTGCAACCCAAATCTTCACAATCTCACCCTTGCCGCCAAGCTCATCTGAAAGCTTCGTCAAGGTCTGTTCAGCCATTTGCTGATCACCCTGTTCGAGGACCGTCACCCCTTTTGATGCAACATCCGCATCGAATACGACAACCGGGATGTTTTGTTCCTTCGCCTTTTCCACCCCTGATTGCAGTGCTTCTTTCGTTCCATGATCGATGAGGATACCATCAAACTTCTGGTTGATGGCCGCATCCAGGTTGGAAGACATTTTTGCCAAATCTCCTTCAGACGTAAATACTTGAACCTTTCCTCCGAACTTCTCTACCTGTTCTTTGACACCTTCTATGTATTGAGCGGAAAATGTCCCTAAATTGATTTGCATAATTAGTGCGATCTTTTTATTGGCTAGCGGATGATCAGACGTTGCTTCCTTTTTGTTACCACTGTCTGCGTCCGCCTCCTGGGATACCTTTGGCTGGCAAGCCACTAAACTGAAAATAAGTGCGAGTAATACGAGTATTGATGCCGTTTTTTTCATCGTTCTTTTCTCCTCCCGAGGTGATATACCTTAATTTTTCAATTAAAAAAACCCCTTTTCCCAAGAGAAAAGAGGTTTATGTATAAATAAACGTACTCTTATCACTCAGGAAATTCTTCCTGCAGGTTTTAGCACCTTTCCGTGTGTACGGTAGGTTGCCGGGCGTCATCGGGCCAGTCCCTCTGCCAACTCTTTATAAGAGAATATGAAATTTGATATAGTTCGCATGCGCTATAAACGATATATTAACGATATGTGGGAATATTGTCAATATTCTTTTTAGGGAATTTTCTAGACAAGAGTTAAGAGGAAAGTCGCGAAATTTGTCGTTTATTATAGAACAATCTATATCGTGAAAATTAGGTTGATAAATTGAAAATACGGTTGATAAATCCGATTAACGGTCGATAATTTTGGATTTCGGTTGATACATTTCAATAACGGTCGATAAATTCCGATTCCCCTAAAAAAAATCGGCCACCCCCACCCTATCAAACAAAAAAACCGCCCTCCCAAACCAGAGAGAGCAGTTCCATAATCAAATCTTATTTTTCACCATATGCAAGTGACGCTTCCACGAAGTCTCTGAATAGAGGCTGTGGACGTGTCGGGCGTGATGTAAATTCAGGATGGAATTGAGACGCGACGAACCATGGGTGGTCGCTTAGCTCGATGATTTCCACTAGACGGCCATCAGGACTTGTGCCTGAGAAGATAAAGCCGGCTTTTTCCATTTGCTCACGGTAGTGATTGTTGAATTCGAAGCGGTGGCGGTGACGCTCGTATACCACTTCTCCATCATAGGCTGTATAGGCTTTTGAACCTTTTGTCAGCTTACATGGGTATAGTCCGAGGCGCAGTGTTCCACCAAGATCTTCGATGTCCTTTTGTTCTGGTAAAAGGTCGATGACAGGGTATGGCGTTTCAGGATTTAACTCAGCTGAGTGAGCTCCTTCCAACCCAAGAACGTTACGTGCATATTCTACAGATGCCAGCTGCATTCCTAGGCAAATTCCAAGGAAAGGTACCTTGTTTTCACGGGCATATTGAGTGGCAGCGATTTTCCCCTCTACCCCACGGTCACCGAAACCGCCTGGTACAAGGATTCCATCTACATCTGCCAGTTTTTCTGCTACGTTTGCGCTGTCGATCAGCTCAGAGTTCAACCATCTTACCTCGATGTCGCTATCGAAATGATAACCGGCATGACGAAGGGCTTCCACTACTGAGATATACGCATCCTGCAGCTCGACATATTTCCCAACCAGGGCGATTCTTGTTTTACGAGACAGGTTTTTCACGCGATCAACGAGTTCATTCCACTCGGTCATATCTGCTTCGTGGCAGTTCAACTTCAAGTGCTGACATGTGATTTCATCAAGCTTTTGATCCTGTAGCGCAAGTGGAACAGAGTATAGTGTGTCTGCATCCATTGCTTCGATTACAGCATTTTTATCGATATCACAGAATAACGCGATTTTGTCTTTCATGTCTTGAGTCATTGGCATTTCTGTACGCACGACGATGACATTTGGCTGGATACCTAGACTGCGAAGCTCTTTTACGCTATGCTGAGTCGGTTTTGTTTTCATTTCACCGGCTGCTTTGATGTAAGGTACAAGAGTACAGTGGATGTACATCACATTGTCACGGCCTACATCGCTCTTGATCTGACGAATCGCTTCAAGGAAAGGAAGAGATTCGATATCCCCGACCGTTCCACCGATTTCCGTGATCACGACATCTGAATTCGTCTCGCGTCCAGCGCGGTATACGCGTTCTTTGATTTCGTTTGTAATGTGTGGGATAACTTGTACAGTACCACCAAGATAATCACCGCGACGCTCTTTTTTCAGTACAGTTGAATAGATTTTACCTGTTGTGACAGAGCTGTATTTCGTCAGGTTAATGTCAACGAAACGCTCATAGTGACCTAAGTCAAGATCCGTTTCTGCACCATCATCTGTTACGAATACTTCACCGTGCTGATAGGGACTCATCGTTCCCGGATCCACGTTAATGTATGGATCGAACTTCTGGATCGTGACACTCACGCCACGGTTTTTCAATAGCCTTCCAAGGGACGCTGCTGTGATCCCTTTCCCTAGTGACGACACTACGCCGCCTGTTACGAAAATATACTTAGTCATGTATATGTCCCCCTTCAAAGTAAGTTTGGTTCAAAAAAAGTAGAGGGTGTCTATTGTAGGTATGTCATGAATTTATCTTGTTCAAAGAAGGACAAGTCCATTCTCTTAATATAAATTCATCTGCATACTCAAGCTTTAAGACAGCCTCTTATTATCAATATACATAAAAATGTAAGGGGTCTTTAAGAATCGATCCGCCACACATAAAGGAATAGAAAATACCCTGTTACGTCAAAGCTTTCTTCTTATAAAATAAAAAAAGCCCCGCTTACAAAACATGTAAGGGGAGCATTGTATACGTAATTCGTCCTTTTTTAAGGAGCCCAAATAAAATACTACCTTCCTCAAAGAAAGAAGTCAAGCATAGAATGATGAGGGAATTTTCAATCAATGGCATCACTCGATGCACAAGGCTCGAGACCATAAAAAAACCCATCAAAAAGGAAAAAACGCCTTTTTGATAGGTTTGTCTGATGCTTATAAGAGGTGAGGATTATTTATCGTCCTTTTCCTCATCAAGATCTTCTTCTTCTTCTTCGTCTTCATCGACTTCATCGAATTCATCGATTTCAAGTTCTTCCTCGTCTTCATCGATGTCCAGATCTTCATCTGCATCGTCGTCAACGGCGTCTACATCGTCGTCATCTGTCAGATCATCGTCATCGTCCGTGTCATCAAGATCATCATAATCAAGATCTTCATCGTCCAGATCATCGTAATCTTCAAGATCTAAATCGTCATCGTCTTTCTTCTTCGCTTTTTTCTTTTTGCTGGACTTCATCGTTGGAACCGTTTCTTCCTCGATTTGATCCACCGGATACCATTCTCTTAATCCCCAACTGTTATCGCCCATTGCAATAAAACGTCCCTCGACATTAAGGTCCGTGTAGAATTGAAGTAAGCGGCTGCGAACCTCTTTTTCAGAGATTTCAAGCAAACCTTTAATTTCCTTGACTAAGTCTTCGAAGGGCATCGCTTTCTTTTTCTCTGTTAAAATCTCATGTGCCAACTCAATGAATGATGTTTGACGTAATTCTTCTTTGGATAACTGCTTAAGACTCAATTAACGCACTTCCTTTCTCTATTTCACACTCTACTAAGTAGAGTAAAAAAGGGCAAAAATTCTCCATTATCAATTCTAACCATATTCATCATTATAAACAATAGAAAAGACTTTATGCTATACCTATCTGGTTTTTCTTGCATTTTTTTCACAACTGGAATCAGGAAGGTCTGCCGCTTTCCCATTTCTCTTCTTTTTCACCGTTTCGAATTACACGGAACGCTTCATAGAAAAGATAGAAAGAGAGTAGAAGAAAAGGAATCGCTCCTAATTGCAGCTGATATAGAAGTACTGCAGCAAATAGGATGATGGCTAATAGTATATAACGAAAAATGGTCTTCACAGTCTCACATCCAAACGTATGTATCGTTCTTATCCTCTCACTAATCTGACAATTCTCATTATATAGGAAATGATACCCGACTACTATTAAGATCGTGTTAAAAATTGGTTGATTTTGTTTAAAGGATAGACTGTTTATGGACTTTTTAAACTTATTTTCGATTATTTAACATAGCTCTGTATTGATTAGGTTCTTTTCTTAGACTTTGTTGCTACTTCCCCATGAGCGAGTAGTGGTTGATTTCCGCTCCAGGATGCTCGCTTTCCGCGGGGTGGGCGGTGAGCCTCCTCGGCTTCGCCTGTGGGGTCTCACCTGTCCCACTATTCCCGCAGGAGTCGAGCACCTTCCGCTCCAATCAACTTAGCTAATATTACTTTCAAATTCACAAGGCAGACCTAATTAATATAGAAAACAGTCTTAGAAAAAATACAACCCACCCATCGCTATGAATATATCCATTGACCACCATATAGAAGTCCCCACTGAGTGAAAAAGAGACCACTGCACCCCCACAGTAGTCTCATCTTCTTCATGATTTCTTTACATATTGCGACGGTACTGTCCGCCAACTTCATATAAGGCCCGTGTGATTTGGCCGAGACTGGCCACTTTTACTGTTTCCATGAGTTCTTCAAAGATGTTTCCTCCGTTCACTGCTGCTTGTTTTAAGCGGGTCAGTGCTTCTTCGGATTGATCTTTATGTTGTGATTGGAAGTCTCGCAGATTATGAATTTGTGTTTCTTTTTCTTCCTTCGTTGCACGTGCAAGTTCCATGCTGTCCATTTGTTCCTCTGAAGGTGGAGTTGGATTCAGGTACGTGTTCACTCCTACGATCGGAAGTTCCCCGGAATGCTTTTTCATTTCGTAGTACATGGATTCTTCTTGGATTTTGCCTCGTTGATACTGAGTTTCCATCGATCCAAGTACGCCGCCTCGATCATTCAGGCGATCAAATTCTGTCAGAACCATTTCCTCCACCAGATCGGTCAGTTCTTCTGCGATGAACGATCCTTGAAGCGGATTTTCATTTTTCGATAATCCGTGTTCTTTCGTGATGATCATCTGAATCGCCATGGCACGGCGGACCGATTCCTCTGTAGGTGTCGTGATGGCTTCATCATAGGCATTGGTGTGCAGGGAGTTACAGTTATCCTGCAGGGCCATCAAGGCTTGAAGCGTCGTACGGATATCATTGAAGTCAATCTCCTGGGCATGAAGAGAGCGCCCGGATGTTTGAATATGGTACTTCAGTTTTTGACTTCTTTCATTTGCGCCATATTTATCACGCATCACCGTTGACCAAATGCGGCGGGCCACACGTCCGATCACCGTATACTCGGGATCGAGTCCGTTCGAGAAGAAGAACGATAAATTTGGTGCAAACGCATTGATGTCCATTCCGCGACTTAAATAGTATTCAACGTAAGTGAACCCGTTCGCCAATGTGAAGGCAAGCTGTGAAATCGGGTTCGCTCCCGCTTCAGCGATATGATAGCCTGAAATCGATACAGAGTAATAGTTCCGTACTTTATGATCGATGAAGTATTGTTGGATGTCACCCATCATGCGAAGGGCAAATTCAGTCGAGAAGATACACGTATTTTGTCCTTGATCTTCTTTTAGAATATCAGCTTGCACGGTTCCACGAACGACCTGAAGCGTTTGTTCCTTTACTTCAACATATTCTTCCACCGTCAGCACACGGCCAAGCTCTTCTTCTTTCATGCGGATCTGCTGATCGATAGCCGTATTCATATACATAGCCAGGATGATCGGTGCCGGACCATTGATCGTCATGGATACAGACGTGGAAGGGGCACACAGATCAAAGCCGGCGTATAGCTTCTTCATGTCTTCAAGTGTACAGATGCTTACTCCGCTCTCTCCGACCTTACCGTAAATGTCCGGACGGTGATCCGGATCTTCACCATATAACGTTACAGAATCAAACGCTGTACTCAGGCGTTTCGCATCATCATCCTTCGATAGATAATGGAAACGGCGATTCGTCCGTTCAGGTGTGCCTTCCCCTGCAAACTGACGCTTCGGATCTTCCCCTTTTCGTTTAAAAGGAAACACTCCTGCTGTGTATGGGAATGAGCCTGGAACATTCTCTTTGTATACCCAATCCAGAATCTGTCCGTAGTCTTTGTATTTTGGAAGGGCCACTTTCGGAATATCGAGTCCCGATAAGCTCTTTGTCTTTAATTCAGTGACGATTTCTTTATCACGGATTTTTGTGATGAATTGATCTTTGCTGTAGGTTTCTTTTAACCCATCCCATTTTTGTAAAATCTGTTTCGACTCAGCTGTTAATTTGTTTTCGACTTCATCTTTCAACGTCTGAAGAGATGTAATGACCCCATCATTTGTTTCTTTTTCGTTAACCGCTTCGATTGCCCCTTCCAATTGGAACAACCTGCGTGCGAGGTTCACCTGTTCTTCGGCTTTTTTATGATAGTTCCGGACCGTTTCCGCAATCTCACGGAGATAGTAACGGCGATTGTTTGGAATGATGACGTTTTGCTTTTCCACATCTACATCTTTGGAGAAGCCCGTTTTCCAATCCAGTTCCATTTTCTTATTCACGGTTTCAACGATCGCTGCAAACAACGCGTTCGTACCCGGATCGTTGAACTGGCTGGCGATCGTTCCGTATACCGGCATGTCATCTAAATCTTTATCAAAAAGCAAGTGGCTGCGCTGATACTGCTTCTGGACCTGGCGTCTTGCATCCTCCGAGCCTTTACGCTCAAATTTATTGATGACGATAAGGTCGGCAAAATCGATCATATCGATTTTCTCGAGCTGTGACGGAGCACCAAACTCACTTGTCATCACATACATGGACATATCACAGATTTCAGCGATTTCCGCATCCCCCTGACCGATCCCGCTCGTTTCAACGACGATCAGATCATAACCTGCCGCTTTGACCACATTGATGGCATCCTTGATGGCCAGTGAAAGCTCTGTTTTCGACCCACGGGTAGCGAGGCTTCGCATATAGACGCGAGGATTGAAGATGGCATTCATACGAATGCGGTCCCCAAGAAGGGCTCCGCCTGTTTTCTGTTTCGTGGGATCGATGGATAGTATCGCGATCTTCTTTTCAGGAAGCTCGTTGATGAAACGACGGATCAGCTCATCCGTCAGGGAGCTCTTCCCTGCTCCACCTGTTCCTGTGATCCCCAGAACAGGAACTTTTTTCGCTAAGTTCTTTATTTCAGAAAAAACGGTTTGGGCCGTCGCCGCCACTTCTTCATTCGCTCCGACTTGATACTCTGCAAGTGAAATCAGCTTCGAAACCGTGTTCACATTTCCAGTCGAAAGCTTTTCAACCTCTTGATTCACACTTCCCTTGATTGTCGGAAAATCACACTCTTCAATCATGTTGTTGATCATTCCTTGAAGACCATGCTTGCGACCGTCTTCAGGTGAGAAGATGCGGGCAATCCCGTATTCGTGAAGCTCTTTGATTTCACGTGGGATGATCACGCCCCCACCACCGCCATAAATGCGGATATGAGACGCTCCTCTTTCTTTCAAAAGGTCGTACATATACTTGAAGTATTCAACGTGTCCGCCCTGGTAGGACGAAATCGCGATTCCCTGTACATCCTCTTGAATCGCGGCATTGACGACTTCCTCCACGGAGCGGTTATGACCTAAGTGGATAACCTCTGCCCCGCTTGCCTGGATAATCCGACGCATTATGTTGATCGACGCATCATGTCCGTCAAACAGACTCGAAGCCGTGACAAAACGAACATGGTGCTTTGGTTTATAAATTTCAACCGTGCTCATATTACTCCCCCTGTTCTCCCTTGTTTTTCAAACCCTATGACGCCTGCAAAAGTGAGTTCGATTTGAAGATTGATGTATTCATCGAGTGTAAATCTCTTCTGAAGTGCCCAACGACGGAATCCCCACATCTGTCCCTGGACGAATACATTTTGAGCCAGCATATGGATCTGATCTTCATCAAGCTCAAGCTTTCCACTCTCGACACAGCCAATGATGAGATTTTCCACCATCCCCACCATTTCAAGTTCTTTACGCAGTACATATGGAAGGGCGTCCTTCGATAAGGATTTCGCCTCCTGATACATGACGAGGACTTCATCCTGCATACGATCCATCACTTTAAAATAATGAGCGATGCCAAGCCTTAAGCTCTCCAGTGTCCCTTTTCCGACATCCAGCTCCTCAAGCTCCAGCCGGACCTGCTCATAAATGCTGTCACATACTAAGTACAAGACATCTTCCTTTGTTCGAATATATTCATATAACGTTCCGATACTGAATCCGGCGGCCTTTGCGATCTCTCTAGTCGTGGTGCGATGAAACCCCTTTTGTTTAAATAGAGAGACGGCCCCACGAATCATCTGATCACGCCGCTTTTCTACTAAACGCTCATCCTTAACCGAAGCATGAACTTCCCTCTTCTTATTCAAAACAACCGACCGCCTTTACTATCCATTTCTCCCATTGACCCCATTCCAGACCAATCTGCCTCATCCCCCAACAAAGCAGAAGTTCTTCTATCTCTCTAACCATATATCTATACATACCGGGTCTGGCACCTTAAAGTCGCATGCAATGATACGAACCCCTTTACGCCACGAAGCGTAGTAGAACCTATCAGGTGCCTGACACGCTTCAGGACGACCAAGAGATCCTCTACAAAAATCCCATTACACCCAAAATCCCTACTTCGTCACCATCCGCGAAATAACCAATCTCTGAATCTCCTGCGTCCCCTCATAAATCTGCGTAATCTTCGCATCACGCATATAGCGCTCCACAGGATAATCCTTCGTATAACCATATCCACCAAAGATCTGAACCGCTTCCGTTGTCACTTTCATTGCTGTATCCCCTGCCATCAGCTTCGACATCGCCGATTCTTTTCCGTATGGAAGGCCTTCTGACTCAAGCCACGCAGCTTGATAGGTTAGTAGACGGGAAGCTTCGATGGACGTCGCCATGTCGGCAATTTTGAATGAAATTCCCTGATTCGCAGCAATCGGCTTCCCGAATTGCTCACGCTCTTTTGCATAATCGACAGACGCATCAAGGGCTCCTTGGGCAATCCCGACCGCCTGAGCTGCAATTCCGTTACGTCCCCCATCAAGGGTCATCATGGCAATCTTGAATCCATCCCCTTCGTTTCCTAGCATGTTTTCTTTTGGTACCTTACAGTCTTCAAATACGATTTCAGTGGTTGGTGATGAACGAATCCCGAGCTTCTTCTCCTTCTTTCCTACAGAGAACCCTTTGAAATCTGCCTCAACGATGAACGCACTCGTTCCACGCTGGCGCTGGGAAGGATCTGTCAAAGCAAATACGATATACGTATCGGCGATTCCACCGTTTGTGATGAAAATCTTAGAGCCATTCAATACGTAATGGTCTCCTTCTAAACGGGCCGTCGTTTTCATACCGCCGGCATCGGATCCTGAACCTGGCTCAGTCAATCCGTAAGCCCCGATTTTTTCACCTTGTGCCATTGGACGAAGGTACTTCTGCTTTTGCTCTTCTGTACCGAATTTATATACCGGCCATCCCGCTAACGATGTATGGGCTGAAAGGGTTACCCCCGTAGACGCACACACTCTTGAAAGCTCTTCAACGGCGATGCAGTATGCGAGGTAGTCACTCCCGATTCCACCGTACTCCTCCGGCCAAGGAATTCCCGTCAATCCAAGCTCAGCCATTTTCTTAAACAAGTCCATATCAAAGCGCTCTTCCTCATCACGTTCGGCAGCAGTCGGGGCCACCTCATTCCGCGCAAAATCACGCACCATCTTACGTATCATTTCATGCTCTTCCGATAATTTAAAATTCATTTCAATTCCTCCATATCTATGATCTACTACATACCGGGTCTGGCACCCTTACGATGCAAGCAAAGCAACAAACCCCTTTACGCCACGAAACATCACTATCAAGTTCAGGTGCCTGACACGCTTCAGAATACGTGCACAAATACACTCTTCCAAGATCTCAAACCCATCCATCACTCTAAACCAATAAATTCTTCCCAATCACCATTCTCTGAATCTCACTCGTACCCTCATAAATCTCCGTCACCTTCGCATCACGGAATAGACGTTCAACCGGATATTCCTTCGTATAGCCATATCCTCCGTAAACCTGAATGGCTTCTGTTGAGACTTCCACTGCTGTTTTAGAAGCAAATAGCTTTGCCATGCTTGCTTCTTTTCCACAGGAAATGTTATTTGAACGAAGATTTGCCGCACGATACACAAGAAGCTTCGATCCTTCAACGGCCGTCGCCATATCTGCAAGCTTAAATCCGATCCCCTGTTGGGCTGCGATCGGCTTACCGAATTGTACGCGCTCTTTGGCATAAGCGGTGGAATAGTCGAAAGCCGCTTCTGCGATTCCCAACGCCTGCGCTGCGATTCCGATTCTACCGACATCCAGATTCGCCATGGCGATTTTGAAACCTTCCCCTTCTTGACCCAGAAGGTTTTCAGCCGGTACTTTCATATCTTCAAACGTCAACTGCACCGTTCTCGAACCGTGGAGACCCATTTTATGTTCGTCTTTTCCAATCACAAGACCCGGTGTATCTTTCTCTACGATGAAGGCTGATACTCCCCGGCTCCCTTTTGACAGATCCGTTGCGGCAAAGACAATATACGTATCCGCTTCTCCACCATTTGTAATAAATACTTTTGATCCATTTAATACATAGTGATCGTCACGTTTTTCGGCTTTCGTTTTCAAGCTTTTCGCATCCGATCCTGCACTTGGTTCCGTCAGGCAGAAAGCGCCTAAATATTCCCCGGTCGCAAGCTTGGGAAGGTACTTTTGTTTCTGGTCTTCGTTACCGAAATAAAGAATCGGATTTGTTCCTACTGAAGTATGCACAGACAGGATCACCCCGATGGTTGCGCTTACTTTGGACAGCTCATGTATGGCAATGATGTAGGATGTGAAATCCATTTCAGAGCCGCCATATTTCTCAGGGATCGTGATGCCCATCAACCCAAGTTCCGCCATTTTATTCAATATCTCTCTCGGGAATTGCCCTTCTTCCATCTTCTCGATAAACGGCTGGATTTCCGTTTCGGCAAAATCCCGTACCATCTTTCTCATCATCTGTTGCTCTTCCGTGAATCGTAACTCCATGAATGGTTCCTCCCTGATGTTCGTCGTTGTTACTCGTATGAATAGAAACCGCGGCCTGTTTTTCTGCCTAACCAGCCGGCTTTCACATATTTTCTAAGTAGCGGGCATGGGCGGTATTTGTCATCACCGAAGCCTTCGTGCAGTGTTTCCATGATGTATAGGCACGTATCAAGTCCGATGAAATCTGCCAGAGTAAGAGGACCCATTGGATGATTCATACCCAGCTTCATCACTTCGTCAATCGCCTCTTTACTCGCGACCCCTTCATATAACGTGTAGATCGCTTCGTTGATCATCGGCATAAGGATACGATTTGAGACAAACCCTGGAAAGTCCTCTACTTCAACGGGTACTTTGTTAAGGGATTCCGTCATGTCTTCGATCACTTGATACACTTCATCCGTTGTCGCTAGGCCACGGATGATTTCAACCAACTTCATGACCGGTACCGGGTTCATAAAGTGCATTCCGATTACTTGCTGGGGACGCTTCGTCGCTGCAGCGATTTCTGTAATCGGTAGTGAAGAAGTGTTAGAAGCAAGGATCGTGTGCTCCGGAGTTATTTCATCCAGATGAGCAAAGATTTTTGTTTT
Source organism: Rossellomorea aquimaris (assembly GCF_008180865.1). Lineage (GTDB taxonomy): Bacteria > Bacillota > Bacilli > Bacillales > Bacillaceae_B > Rossellomorea > Rossellomorea yichunensis. The sequence continues at coordinate 166,804 of NZ_VTEX01000006.1, read as the reverse complement.
GATTTCCATGTTTTCAACCGCTGCCTCGATGACAAGGTCTACTTGCTTCGCGTCATGAATATCCGTTGAAGCCGTCAAACGGTTCACTGTAGCTGCTTTTTCTTCTTCTGACATTCTTCCTTTTTCAACGGAGCGTGTCAGATTCTTTGTAATTACGCCGATTCCCTTTTGTACAAATTCTTCTTTCAGATCGTTCAGGTAGACGTCGAATCCCGCCTGGGCACATACTTGAGCGATGCCTGACCCCATTTGTCCCGCCCCGATGATCATTACTTTTTTGATGTTCATTATTTTCTCCCCTTTGTTAAAGCTAGTTATCTAGTTGGTTTAGTTTGTAATTGAAGTTGTAGCTGATCATAGTTATGCGTACCAGGTACAAGTTAGCCGTTTTGCACCTGGTAAAATCAACCAACTTGGTACCTGGTACAACACTCTCCTAACAGCCTACTGCTTCGCCACCTCAATCATAATCGCATCCCCTTGACCGCCTCCGCTGCAGATTGATGCAATTCCTACACCGCCTCCACGACGTTTCAGTTCGTATGCCAGCGTCAGGATGATACGGGCTCCGCTTGCTCCGATCGGATGTCCAAGGGCGACTGCTCCACCGTTCACATTGACTTTTTCCGGATCTAACCCGGCGATTTTCCCGCTTGTCAGGGCAACCGCTGCGAATGCTTCGTTAATTTCAAACAGGTCGATTTCTTCAAGTGATTTGCCTGTTTTCTTCAGAAGCTCATTGATGACGAGTCCCGGTGTTTGCGGGAAGTCCTTTGCTTCTACGGCAATCGCCGTGTGTCCAAGGATGGTAGCTAATGGCTGCTTCCCTTCTTTTATGGCTCGTTCTTCACTCATGAGTACCATGGCTGCCGCCCCGTCGTTGACCCCCGGTGCGTTCCCTGCTGTGATTGTTCCTTCTGATCCGAAGACTGGGCCTAATTTGCCCAGAGCTTCGATGGACGTTTCTTTGCGTGGGGCTTCATCTTTACTGACTACTACTGGTTCCCCTCTACGCTGTGGTACTTCCACCGCGACGATTTCTTCCCCAAGAATGCCTGCATCTGTCGCTTTCAAAGCGCGTTCATGGCTTCTAAGTGCCCAACCGTCCTGCTCTTCTCTTGATAATTCAAACTCTTTCGCTGTTTCATTTCCGTACGTTCCCATGTGGACATTGTTGAAGCTGCACGTCAATCCGTCATGAACCATTAAGTCCTTCACTTGGGAATCCCCCATTTTGAAACCCCAGCGAGCTTTCGGAAGGATATACGGTGCATTGGACATGGATTCCATCCCGCCCGCAACGATGACTTCGCCGTCACCTGCACGGATGATTTGGTCACCCATTGTCACGCTTCGCATTCCTGAAGCACATACCTTGTTGATGGTTTCCGTTTTAACGTTCCACGGTAATCCGGCATGACGTGATGCTTGTCGGGAAGGGATCTGTCCCTGCCCCCCTTGTAAAACAGATCCGAGGATCACTTCCTCTACTTCTTCACCATTTATACCTGATCGTTTCAGGGCTTCCTTCACGGCAAAACCGCCCAGCTCTGAAGCTGTAAAACTGCTTAAGCTTCCACCAAATTTACCGAATGGCGTTCTTGCTCCATCTAAAATAACCGTTTTTCCCATCTCAATCGCTCTCCTTTATATCTGAATGATTCGATTCGACAAAAACAAATTGTATACGCTTTCAACTATTCCTAAAAAAATAGGACTTACTTTAATTCGACTGAACGCTCGCTCAACCAGTCCCCATAAGAGAAGGGACAGTTTTTGTCCCTTTATATACCTTTATTGTACTTCATATTCGTTTAGAACGTAATGATTTTTTAGAAAGTTTTTATTTTTCTATTAAATTTATTATTGTAAAAAAATATTAGGAGTGAAACGCAGATTGAGGCTTTTGTTTCACTCCTAGATGTTCAACTACTGAGAAGCGGACTTTTCATTATCAAACGGATAATATTCTTTTTACGAAGCAGCCGGCTGATCTTTTTGATCGCCACATACCGCTTTTTCAAGGATTTCTGCCACATCCTGAGTAGAGACGGTTTCTTCTACTTCCTTCGCTTTCGTTCCATCAGATAGCATCGTTAGACAGTATGGACAACCCGAGCTGATGACCGATGGGCTGACCTCGAGTGCCTGCTCTGTACGGGAAACGTTCACGCGGTGACCTGCGTCTTCTTCCATCCACATAAGTCCTCCACCTGCTCCACAGCACATACCTTTTTCACGGTTACGTTCCATTTCAACCAATTTCACGCCGGAGATTGATTTCAGGATTTCCCGAGGTGGATCGTATACTTCATTGTAACGTCCCAGGTAACAGGAGTCGTGGAAGGTGATCGTTTCATTCACTTCGTATTTCGGCTTCAGACGTCCTTCTTTTACCAGGTCATATAGAAGCTCTGTATGGTGATACACTTCCGCTTCCAATCCGAAGTCAGGATACTCATTTTTGAAAATGTTATAAGCATGCGGATCGATCGTAATAATTTTCTTGATTTCATTCTTTTCGAATTCGGCGATGTTTTGACCTGCAAGCTCCTGGAATAGGAACTCATTACCGAGTCGACGTGGTGTATCACCGGAATTCTTCTCTTTGTTTCCTAAGATCGCGAATTTCACGCCTGCTTCATTCAGCAGCTTGGCAAAGGATAACGCGATTTTTTGGCTGCGGTTATCGAATGAACCCATGGATCCAACCCAGAATAAGTATTCGAAGTCTTCTCCAGCTTTTTTCATTTCTTTAACCGTAGGGATATGAACGTCTTCTCTCGCTTCACGCCAGTTTTCACGTTCTTTACGGTTCAGACCCCAAGGATTCCCTTGGCGTTCGATATTTTGCATCGCGCGCTGTGCATCTGCATCCATCTTTCCTTCAGTCAGGACCAGGTAACGGCGAAGGTCGATGATTTTATCTACGTGCTCGTTCATGACCGGACATTGATCTTCACAGTTACGGCACGTCGTACATGCCCAGATTTCTTCTTCTGTGATGACATCTCCGATCAGGCTTGGACTGTACGCAGCTCCAGCAGCCGCTTCTTCCGCTGCTTGAGTGGCACTCGCCATCGCAAGTTGATTCCCTTTAGTCCCATTGAATGCAAAAGTCGGCACCCACGGTTTTTTCTGAGTAACGACCGCACCGTGATTCGTCAGATTATCACGCAGTTTCACAATTAGATCCATTGGGGAAAGCATTTTCCCTGTTCCTGTAGCAGGACACATATTCGTACAACGACCACATTCCACGCACGCGTAGAAATCGATCATTTGATGTTGCGTGAACTCTTCAATTTTCCCTACCCCGAAGCTTTCGGCTGACTCATCTTCAAAGTCGATGGGCTTAAGCTTTCCAGGGTTGTCTAATCGATTGAAGTAGACATTCGCAGGACCTGCGATTAAATGAGCGTGCTTGGATTGTGGAACATATACAAGAAATGCCAGTAAGAATAATAAATGGATCCACCATGCCACATAGAAGATGACGATGGAAGCTGTTTCTCCAATGGCTCCAAGTGCTCCTGCAATGAGTGACGCTACAGGCTCTGTCCAGGCAAGCTCTTCACCGTGCCAGATAAGGCCCATTCCGTTCCCTACAAGAACCGATAGCATTAATCCCCCGATGAATAGGAGAACCAATCCTGATTTAAATCCTCTTTTAAGACGAACCAGTTTCTCCACATAGCGGCGGTGGAAGGCCCAAACAACCGCTACCAGGATCATGAGTGTGACAATCTCCTGGAAGAACGTGAATCCGGGATATAATGGTCCCAGTGGTAAGTGACTCCCTGGCGCCAGTCCTTTCCAGATGAAATCGATGGCTCCGAATTGGACTAATATGAAGCCGTAGAAGAACATGACGTGGATCGCTCCACTCTTCTTATCCTTCAAGAGCTTCTTCTGGCCGAAGACATTGACCACGATCTTCTGGAACCGTTCCTTGAATCGCTGGTCGAACTCCACTTTCTTTCCGAGCTTAATATATTCAATTCTCGTCTTTACTACATACACAAACAGACTAAGTGCGTAAACGGTTACAAGAATAAATGCAACCCAATTGAGAATGAGTAACCCATTCATTGAAAAACACTCCCCCTTCTTTGGTTTGACCCGAACTTCCCCTTTGTTCAAACTTTTACAAACCAAATTAATATTCTGAATAGTTCATATATCCATTATATTATGAATGAGCATTCAGTCAATGGTTTTTACCAAGAAAAATGAAAACCTTTACATGAATAGTCATTCATTCGTCGGGAATAACCAGGACTTTTTGTACCCCCCATAGGTTTCAATATGAATCATTTAAGGTAAAAGAAGAAAGAGTGCAAAGTAGGTAAGATTTAAGGACATACTAATGCTAATGCAGATGAGAGAGTGATTATATGTGGTGGTTCATCCTACTGTTAATAATAGTTGTTGTCATAGGCTGGTTAATGATCGACTTTAAGCTGGGTAGAAGTCATTTCATCCGGACACGGACAAGAAGAGATTATGAAAAACGAAACAGCGATATCGAATTATTTTCCAGAGGTCCGGAGCTGTTTGATCGAATGTTTAAAGAAATGAAGGAAGCCAAGTCTTCCATTCATGTTTTATTCTATATCGTCCAAGATGACCATTTTGCTTTACGGTTTATGGATTTACTGAAGGTTAAAGCAAAAGAAGGCGTAGAGGTCCGCTTGTTAATGGATCAGATCGGGAGTCATAATGTGCCTAAATCAAAAGTGAGAATGCTCCGTGACGCAGGGGTGGAAGTGGCCTACTGTCAAAAGGTCAGGCTCCCCTTCTTATTCTTTTCCTCCCAACAGCGTAATCACAGAAAAATCACCGTCATTGATGGGGGGATTGGGTATTTGGGAGGGTATAATGTAGGGAAAGAATATATTGATGAAAATGACAAACCCGAGCTGTCTCCTTGGAGGGATTATCATCTCCGTTTGGAGGGTGAAGGCGTTCACGATTTACAAACAGAATTTTGTATCGATTGGTTCAGGGCAGCGAAGAATGAACTTAAAAACGAAGTGAAATACTTTCCTCCAGCTGAAAAAGGAAGCATCACACATCAGATCTTCCCTACAGAAGGTGTGAATATCGAGGATTTCTTCAAGAAGTTCATTGATGAAGCACAAGATGAAATCATTATTGGGACTCCTTACTTCATCCCCACACCCATTTTAATGGATGCCCTTTGTCATGCATTGGAACGTGGCGTTATCGTAAGGGTCATCATTCCAAATAATGCCGATCATATGTTAGTGAAGGAAGCAGCATTCCCTTATTTTAGAACCTTACTGGCTAAAGGGGCAAAGGTGTATCAATTTATGAACGGTTTTTACCATGCTAAGGTAATGATCATAGACGATCATTTCTGTGATTTAGGTACGGCCAATTTTGATAAAAGAAGCTTTTTTATCAATCTTGAGATCAACAACCTTATTTTCGACAAAGAATTTATTCATACATTAAAAAAAGAGATGGCAAAGGATATGGAAGCATCCGACATGCTGAGCGAAAACGATCTTGCAAATGTTTCCTTGCTCACTCGTATAAAGGAACGTGTCGCTTCATCCATTTCCATTTTACTTTAGGGGGGAAACCACATGAAAGTCAGATTGGGGTTTGTTGCTAATTCCCTCTCCTTATGGGACGCAAGCCCTGCCAAAACCATGACCTTCAAACGATATTCTGATCTTCCAAAAGAGGAACGAATGGATCGTTTGAAGGAAGTAACAAGATTAAACCTGGAACATACGAAACGCATACTGTATCTGTGCGCAGCTCACGAAATTGAACTGTACCGACTATCAAGCTCACTTGTTCCGTTAGCTACTCACCCGGATGTTGAATGGGACTTCTATTCCCCATTTAAAGACGAATGGAAAGAGCTTGGGGATCTGATCAAAAGGTTTGGGATCAGGGCAAGTTTTCACCCTAATCAGTTCACTTTATTCACCAGTCCCAAGCAGCATGTCACTGACAACGCCGTAAAGGATATGGTTTATCATTACCGCATGCTTGAATATATGGGGATTGAGGATAGCTCTGTCATTAACATTCATATCGGTGGAAGCTATGGTGATAAGGCAGAAACGCTTGTACGCTTTCATGAGAATTTGAAAAGCCTCCCGACTGATGTGAAAAAGATCATGACCCTGGAGAACGACGACAAAACCTATACGGTAGAAGAAACATTAGGTGTCTGTCAAAGAGAAAACATCCCCATGGTCCTTGATATCCACCATCACGAGGCCAACCTTAGTGAGAAGCCATTAGAAGATTATCTTGAAGCGATTTTTGCCACATGGGAAAAGAGAGATCTCGTTCCAAAAATACATATTTCCTCGCCGAAATCGGACAAAGCATTCCGCTCTCACGCTGATTTGGTGGATGCAGGCTTTGTAGAAGGATTTTTCAAAACTCTCAAGACGTTCGATCAGGACATTGATTTTATGATTGAAGCAAAGCATAAAGATCTGGCCATGTTGAAGCTGATAGAGGATCTCTCGACGATTCGGGGAGTAAAGCGGATTAGCGGCGGGGCGTTGGAATGGTAGAAGAAAAGATGAACACGCTGTTGTTCGTCTTTTTTTGTCTATTCCGGGAACCGGTCTTTGGAAGCTATCGGTTCCTGGAATCGATTCCTATGTAGATTTCATTTAAAGACCGATTCAATCCAAGGCTGAATGGCTGTGAAGGCTTTAAATCCAAGGTAAATACCTACGATTCCTGCAATTCCGGCCAAGGCAGGCGGTGCAGGAATAGGAAGCTTGAATAGTGCAAAAATAAAACCAACCAGGAAACCGGTCACAATCGCTAAAATAACTGTTTTCATAACATCCTCCTGAACAGTATGTCTACTTTTATTATACGTCAAAGCTTGAGAAATATAAGAAAAAGGTCCACCCCGAGGGACGGACCTTTTTCATCTATCGTCATTACATTTTTTCCGGAGCGGCAACTCCGATTAATGCAAGAGCGTTTTGTAATGTGACTCGAACCACTTTTACAAGAGCCAAACGAGTCGTTGTAAGTTCACGGTTTTCTTCATCAAGAACCTTATTGGCATTGTAGAAGCTGTGGAAAGCTGATGCCAGGTCGTTAATGTAGTTTGCCACACGGTGAGGTGTACGTTTCTCCGCAGCATCGGCAACCATTTGTGGGAATTCACCTAATTTTTTCAGTAAATCCACTTCTTTTTCCGTACCGATCAGCTTTAAGTCGATCTTGTCTTCTGAAGCGAGTCCCTGCTCCTCTGCTTGACGAAGAATGCTGCAAATACGCGCGTGGGCATATTGAGCATAGTACACTGGATTTTCATTAGATTGGGATACCGCTAAGTCCAAATCAAAGTCCATATGCGTATCGGCACTTCTCATGGCAAAGAAATAACGGACTGCATCCAGGCCGACCTCTTCTACAAGCTCACGTAAAGTGACTGCTTTACCTGTACGCTTACTCATCTTCATCTTCTCACCATTTTTATAAAGGTGAACAAGTTGAATCACTTCTACTTCTAACTTCTCACGGTCAAAACCAAGTGCTTCAATCGCCGCCTTCATACGAGGGATGTATCCGTGGTGGTCAGCACCCCAAATATTGATCAGCACATCGTGCCCGCGTTCGAATTTATCCTGGTGATAGGAAATATCCGGGGTCAAGTACGTGTACGTCCCATCATTCTTGATGAGAACACGGTCTTTGTCATCCCCAAGTTCAGTCGAACGGAACCAGGTCGCCCCGTCTTCTTCATAAACGTGACCATTGTCTTTTAATGTTTTTAACGCAGCATCAATTTTACCGTTTTCGTAGAGTGAAGTTTCAGAGTACCACACGTTGAATGGCACACGGAACATTTCAAGGTCCTTTTGAAGCTTCGCCATTTCGATCTTCAGTCCATACTCACGGAAGAACTTGTAGCGCTCTTCGTCGCTAACTTCAGCATATTTCGAACCGAATTCTCCCGCCAGTTTCTTCCCGATTCCGATGATGTCCGCCCCGTGATATCCATCTTCAGGCATCGCTTTGTCTTCACCAAGAGCTTGGAAATAACGGGCCTCGACCGAAATCGCCAGGTTATGGATTTGGTTTCCTGCATCATTGATGTAGTATTCACGCGTTACTTTATAACCTGCTTTTTCAAGAACGTTACATAGGGAATCACCTACAGCCGCTCCACGGGCATGTCCAAGGTGAAGGTCACCTGTCGGGTTGGCAGATACAAACTCCACGTTCACTCTCTCGCCATTCCCAGCATTAGATTGGCCATATTGCTGGTCTTGATCAAGAATCAATGGAATCAAGTCGGTCAAGTATTCATTGTTCATATAGAAGTTAATGAATCCAGGTCCTGCGATCTCCATTTTTTCAATTGATGCCTTGGACTGGTCGAAGTTCGCCATAATGTCCTCTGCAATCATGCGCGGCGCTTTTTTCGCTACGCGTGCAAGCTGCATCGCCATATTGGTAGAGTAGTCACCGTGGGATTTTTCTTTCGGGATTTCTAAAATAACATCAGAAATCTGGTCCTCTGTTGCGAGTCCCGCTTTCAGAACTGCTGCTTTTATTTCGGATTTCAGGTTTTCTTGTACTTTTTCGACAATATTCATGTGCCTATGCTTCCTCCTTATAGTGAATGGACATAACATAATCCCCTACTGGACTGTCTTGCATTTTTAACTCGTAAGAAAGGTTGAAATCCCCTTCAAGTATTGAGTCACTTTGTGTATGTGAAAGTTTCTTTGTTTTGGTTGTAAGTAAGAGAGTACCCATCTGGCTTTCATAAGAACCATTTTGTTCCTCCCGTTCGTTAAAGGCCATTCTCATTTTCACTGCACCGCTTCTGAGAATGAGAGCTTGTTGATCAGAGACTTTAACAATCGTATGGGTGGTTCCTTCCTCTTGCACCTCATCGTACTTCAGGAAAACGGCATCTCCTTTTTCATAGTATCGACCAAATGATACCAGTTCAAAAGAGTCACTTTCCTCTCCTATTGTGATTTTGGTTTTCAAGTGAACTTTGACAGGGGTGTAATCTGTTTTTGCCGTCAAACCACTCACATCCTTTTCTATATTAGGGTCCGATCAAGTGATAGGTCCGTCCCTCTTTTAGACGTCCCTTCCTTCTAACTAATTAAGTATAAGAAGTATTGTGGGAAATTGCAATGGAACACGATGAGTTTTCATTTTGCGGATTGGATGTAAGCGGATTTATGGTAAAAGAAAAGCCCCTTCCGACGATCAGAAGAGGCTTTTGGGAGTTTATTTTACCCAACCAAGGAGCATTTCGCGAATCAGCTTACTTGCTGTATTGGCTGTTTGCTCTGATGGATCATAGATCGGGGCAACTTCTACAAGGTCTGCTCCTACTACATTTACGTCAGAGTGAGCGATGGCATGGATCGATGCCAGTAATTCTTTAGACGTAATCCCACCGCAATCTACGGTTCCTGTACCAGGAGCGTGTGCAGGGTCTAATACATCGATATCAATTGTCACGTACACAGGACGTCCTGCAAGCTGTGGAAGAATTTGCTTCAACGGCTCAAGTACTTCAAATTTCGAGATATGCATACCGTTTTCTTTCGCCCATTGGAATTCCTCTTTCATCCCGGAACGGATTCCGAATGAATAGACATTCTTCGGTCCGATATGCTCAGCGATCTTGCGGATCGGAGTGGAGTGGGATAATGTCTCTCCTTCATACTCTTCACGAAGATCTGTGTGAGCGTCCATATGAATGATCGCAAGGTCCGGATATTTCTTAGCGACTGCTTTCATGACCGGCCATGATACCAAGTGCTCCCCTCCCATTCCGAATGGGGTTTTTCCGTCTCCAAGAAGACCGTCGATATAATCTTCAATCATATCGATGCTTCGCTGCGGGTTACCGAATGGCAATGGAATATCCCCGGCATCAAAGAATTTCACTTCTTCGAGCTCGCGGTCAAGATACGCACTGTACTCTTCCAAACCGATCGAAACTTCACGAATACGAGCCGGGCCAAAACGGGAACCGGGACGGTAACTTACCGTCCAATCCATCGGCATACCGTAAAGAACTACCTGGCTGTCTTCATAAGAAGGATGACTCTTAATAAACACATTACCTGAATAAGCCTCATCAAAACGCATACTCTTCAACCTCTCTTTTTTAGAGGTCCGTCCCTACCTCAATTTAAACTATTTCACTGAATTTTGAGGTCCGTCCCTCAAATTTTCTTTATTTCGTCAGGTCTTTAACGAATTTAGGAAGGGCGAATGCTGCTTTGTGCAGTTCTGGTGTGTAGTATTTTGTTTCGATATCATGGAAACGGTCTTCCGGCACTTCGATTGGATCGTGCTTTTTCGAACCGATCGTGAATGCCCATAGTCCGCTTGGGTATGTCGGGATATTCGCTGTGTACAGACGGGTAATCGGGAAGATTTCCTTTACATCGCTTTGTACTTGGCGAATAAGATCCGCTTTGAACCAAGGATTATCACATTGCGCGACAAAGATTCCGTCTTCTTTCAGTGCTTTCGAAATTCCTGCATAGAAACCTTTTGTGAATAGGTTTACAGCTGGACCGACCGGCTCAGTGGAGTCAACCATGATCACGTCATATTCATTTTCACTTTTCGCGATGTGCATGAAGCCATCGTCCACTTGTACGTCAACGCGCTCGTTTTCCAATTCTCCAGCAATCTCCGGAAGATACTTCTTAGAGTACTCGATCACTTTTCCGTCGATTTCAACAAGTACCGCTTTCTTCACGCTTGGGTGCTTTAACACTTCACGGATTACGCCACCGTCTCCGCCACCAACAACTAATACTTTCTCAGGGTTTGGGTGTGTGAATAAAGGTACGTGAGCTACCATTTCGTGATAGACGAACTCGTCTTTTTGACTTGTCATCACCATTCCATCAAGGAATAGCATGTTACCCCACTCTTCTGTCTCTGCCATTTCAAGATATTGAAAATCCGTTTGCTCTGTATGTAAAGTCTTCTTGATTTTCATCGTGATTCCGAAGTTTTCTGTTTGTTTTTCTGTGTACCAAAGTCCGCTCATTGTTTCAACTTCCCTTCTGTTTTTTATCGATTTTTCGCTATTTCCGTTCTTCGTTGTAAAAATCATATACCACTAGTTTGAGTTTTCACACGTTCATCTCAGGACAAAATAGATCACTCAATTAAGCGAAAGCCTTTAATGACGGGCTTTACTCCTATTTATTAAAACGTCCGCAACAGACGTCATTTTTATCCTTCCCTATCATGATAAATACAAACATGAGAAAAAGTATAGTGGAATCTAGCAAAATTTCAAGTGAAATTTTTTCTAAATCTTTGACGTTTAAAAACTCGCAAAACTTTTCATACTGATACTATACGCTAAACATAATATAGGATGTTTACTATTGTCCAATATACTAAGGTCCGTCCCTAAACACACGGACCTCGGGAGGAGAAGGTGGGGAGAGGCATGGAACTGATAGCACGAATGGAGAGAACAAAAAAGTATGCCAGAGTGGCAGTCGTTGCAGGTTTATTGGGGGCGGTTTTGATTCTTGTCGGTCTGATCGGAATTTTAACATATGCTAAAATCCAGGGGCCGCCTCCACTTGCTGTGCCTCAATCCACTTTGCTCTACGGTGAGGACGGTTCGGTTATAGGGGAAACGAATACAGGAGAGAAACGATATTGGGTGAGCCTGAAAGAAATCTCCCCTGCGCTCATCGAAGGCACCATCTCCATCGAAGACAAAAGCTTCTATCAGCACTATGGCTTCGATATCAAACGTATGGCGGGAGCAGCACTTGCCGATTTGAAAGCCATGTCAAAGGTACAAGGAGCCAGTACCATTTCCCAGCAGTATGCTCGTAATCTATTTTTATCCCATGACAAGACATGGAAAAGAAAGATTTCAGAAGCCCTCTATACGATTCGTATCGAAATGAACTATTCGAAGAAAGAAATTCTGGAAGGCTATTTAAATACCATCTATTATGGACACGGCGCCTACGGGGTCCAGGCGGCAAGTCAATACTATTTCGGTAAGGATGCCAATCAATTGACCGTTGCAGAAGCCGCTATGATTGCCGGCATCCCGAAAGCACCGACGTACTATTCACCCGTGGCCAATATGGAGAATGCCAAGAAGCGTCAGGAGCTGATCCTCCAGTCCATGACCGAGGACGGCTTCATTACAAAAGAACAACAGGTCGTTTCAAAGGCAGCTCCGATTACTATTACAGGCGAGCACGCACACCATAAGGCAGAAACGGCTCCGTATTTTCAAGATGTTGTGAAAAGCATTCTCCGCTCAGACTTAGGCATAGAAGATCGAACCGTTGAAATGGGCGGACTGAAGGTATACACAACCCTCAATCCCGACCATCAAAAAGTCGCAGAAAAAGTCGTGAAGGAACAAATCCCCGATGAGTCTGATATTCAGCTGGGCTTTGTATCGATGAACCCAAAGAATGGTCATGTAACAGCGCTTGTCGGCGGAAGAAGCTATGAGGAAAGCCCGTTTAATCGTGCGGTTCAGGCCATTCGTCAGCCGGGATCAACGATTAAACCGCTCCTGTACTATTCTGCCCTGGAGCAAGGTTTCACACCGTCAACGACGATGAAAAGTGAGTTAACTTCATTCACATTTGATGATGGCAAAGCGAAATACACACCTCACAACTACAACAATAAATATGCAGGGGATGATATCACCCTTGCTCAGGCCATTGCCCTTTCCGATAATGTGTACGCAGTGAAAACCCACCTTTTCATCGGTCAGGATACCTTAACGAAAACAGCACAGGATACATTCGGATTAACAACAAAGGTAAAAAAGTATCCTTCCTCTGCACTCGGTACATCAGGGGCAAGAGTCATCGATATGGTCAACGCCTACAATATCTTCGCAAACGGAGGTTATAAGGTGAAACCGGTATTCATTACGCGTGTGGAAGACTGGTCCGGTAACGTCATTTACGAAAATAAATCTGAAAAAGAACAAGTTTTGGACCCTGATCAAGCGTATGTCATGACACATATGCTGAGTGGAATATTTGATCCAAAGCTCAATGATTACTCAACGGTGACGGGGATCCAGATCCGGAAAGACGCCACCCGTCCCTATGCCGGGAAATCAGGTACCACCAACACAGATAACTGGATGATCGGCTACTCACCTCAGCTCACTGCAGGGGTGTGGACCGGATATGACAAAGAAAAAGAAATCTCCCTGGTCGACGATAAATATTTAGCCAAGAAACTCTGGGTGAATTTCATGGAAGAAGCCCTGAAGGATGAACCCGTCAAAAACTTCAAACCGACGAAGGGTGTCGTCGGCGTAGCCGTGAATCCTCATAACGGGAAACTGGCCACAGAGGACTGTCCCGTGCAGCGCTTCACGTACTTTGTAAAAGGAACCGAACCAACCGAGTACTGTCATGAACACCTGGGTGAAAATGAAGCACCGAAAGAAAAGACACCAATGAAAAAAGAAGAAAAGCCTTGGTATGAAAAGGTGAAGGATTGGATTTTTTAACAGAAAAGCGGAAGGGCTTTGCCCAGAGGCGACAAGCATAAGGCGAACCTGCTGAAAAGGCGGGTTTTTGCCTTTTTGGCAGGTTTGACTTATGACCTCGAGCCTCTAAGCCCTGGAGCTGGACATACCGAAAAGCGGAAGCGGCTTGTTCAGGCCCGACAAGCATAAGGCGAGAACGCCGGAAAGGCGCTCCTTGCCTTTTTGGCGTTCTTGACTTATGACCTCGAGGGACTAGCCGCTGGAGCTGGACATTTCGAAAAGCGGAAGGGGCTCGCCCTGGGGCGACAAGCATAAGACGAGTCACCCGGTAAGGCGCCCTTTGCCTTTTTGGGTGACTTGGCTTATGACCTCGAGCCCCAAGCCCCTGGAGCTGGACATTTCGAAAAGCGGAAGCGGGTTGTTCAGGCCAAAAAGTGTAGTGTTCACATTTTAGCGCAACAAAGTTCAAAAGTGGCACAAGTTAATTAGAAAGTCCCCTCAACAAATCCAATTCACACCCTCAAATCACTCTAAATCTCTATAAAAAAACGAAAAACCACGGGTTTGTGCGAACCCGTGGTTTTTCATGTCCTAGTTTATGTGCAAACTGTGATTTAAGTGTACTTTTTTTCAAGCATAAGGGCAAGATGTGAACGACATATTCAAAAAAATGTCATAGTTTGTTCACAAAAGAAGTTTTTTCTATCTTTTTAAACTTTTAACGCTTCCTTTAATTCGTCTTTTGAGCGTTCCCACATACCCTCATCATGTTTCTTCAGGAAGTCAGTGAGAATCCCTTTCGACTTGTCGTCCAGATGATCAAGGACGATTTTACGTTTAATCGATTTATCCATATTATTCACATGCTCCGGCATGGACTTGTATCCTCTGCGCTTCTCACGGTTCACGACCATTTCACAAGCCGTCACGCCTGCATAGTACGGTCCATTTTCCATACGGTCAATGGTTACCCAGATTAACCAGTACGGCTTACCGCCTGCTGAATCATCCCGATTATTCGTGAATTTAATCCCTTTTTCAATCGGGCTCCTGGCATGCATCGCTCCGATTTCAATCGTCGCTTCCCCTTCTTCGACATCAATCATCACTGGGGAAACATTATCAAGACTTAATGAGCCTACACCATAGCCACCGTGGCCGTCAGTAGGATCACTTTTGATGATATTGAACCCGATGTTCTTTTTCTTTTCCATGTATCTTCACTCCTTCAAAGTTGACATTCTAGCTAAAGACTGAAAAAACAGTTGTAAAAATTGCACTGAAAGCCTGGTTGGTTGCTGTCATCCCACCTTGTAACAGCGGCCAGATCGTATACTCATCAAGGGGTGTGATCACGATGATCAGAAATAACACGACTCCATACTGCTCATACTGAGTCATTTTTGCCCTGATATGATTCGGTGATAAATCCTCTATGATCCGGTACCCATCCAGGGGAGGGAACGGCAGTAGATTAAACACAAATAACAACACATTCAGATACACGATCATCTGCAGGAGATCGATGACAAAGGGAGGAACCCCGACTCCACCAGTCACTCCTACAAAAAAATAAAAAAATCCGAATGCAATGAATGCAAGTAAGAAATTACTCAGCGGGCCTGCCACTGAAACTAATACCCCTGCCAAACGGGGATTTTTAAATCGGGATCTCATGACCGGCACAGGACGCGCCCAGCCAAACCCCGCAATTAAAATTAAAATGGTTCCCAGGGGATCCAGATGTTGAATCGGATTTAACGTGAGCCTTCCCTGATCCTTCGCTGTCGTGTCACCAAATTTGTACGCCACAAATGCATGGGCAAACTCATGAACCGTAAAGGCCATGACCAGGGCAATCACCACAAACGGAAGCTCTTCCAAGCGAAAGACGGAAATGGACTCAAAAAGAGAGCTAAATGTATCCAAAGTATGTACTCCTTTAAAAAATGATTTACTTTCTTATTCAATAGTATACAGAAAAATTCCTGCCTTCATGACCACTCTAAGGAACAATTCCAATTCCCCACCATAAGAAGCTTGCTCTTACAACCCCTACCATTTACATTTAAAAGGGGGGTTAAAACGAACATGCCTACCACAGATTGTACCAAATCCAAATGCAAGGAGCGAACCATAATGCCTTATATCACCGTAAAAATGCTCGAAGGCCGTTCAGAAGAACAGAAACGCGCCCTCGTCGAAAAAGTAACCGAAGCCGTAAGTGAAACAACCGGAGCACCTGAAGAAAAAATCGTTGTCTTCATTGAAGAAATGACGAAAGGTCACTATGCAGTCGGCGGTAAGAGACTCAGTGATCAATAAGAATTAAGGACAATAAGCCTGCCATCAGACCGATCGCAGGCTTCAATCGTTTTCTATACGAAGGAGCGCATATGAAATTCTTCAAATCCATGTCCCCTAAAGAAAAGTCCAACTGGAACAAAAGTGCCGTACTGGGATTCTATACATATATGGGGTTACTCGCCGTTAACTATATGTCTTCATTGATAATAGGCAGGGACCTCTTTTCCTCCGCCTTCCTCTTCTTTACTGGACTGGTCATCACATTCGGCTATGAAGCCTACTTAAACGTAAAAAAGGGGTAATTTCTCACTTTGATGAATACGATATACCAAACCCATATGGAAAGGAGGAAGTGAAATGGACATGGATACCGGTGATGTACTCTTCCAATTGTTCATGATGGCTTTCCTTGCAGCCATTGTGGTGGTTGCTTTCATGGTGGCAAAAGGGTTTCGAAATCGAAGGATCCAGCAGCGGAAATATGATAAACAAATTGAAGAAAAGCTTGATCAGATTATAGAAAAAATGGATCAAACACCTAAATAAAGTGAGGAAAATCGTTACGCTCTTGAGTGACGATTTTTTTGTTCATTTAAAAAGGGATCACCCATTTCGAGTGATCCCCGCCATTCATATGAAACGTCCTTTATTGGACGATTTTTTTCAATTTTAATCCTTCGATGTATGCGAAGGCTTCGTCGATTTCTTCTTCTGTATATTTCTGTTTGCTCTTAAGTGTGAATACTTTCTCCACGACTTCATCTTTTGGAAGGTTATCAAAATATAAGACTGTCGAAACAAGTTCAAGAAAGCGTGCTGATTGAACGTTCATATCCGTCAGGCAATCTTCTAAACAGGGCATCTCTTTCTCATAGATCTGCAGGAAGTCTTCCCCTTCTTTGGTGACGGTGTACCTGTATTGATAATATCCACCCTTTTTCTCCTTCACCTCGGAGATGAATCCCATATTGCAGAGCTCTTCCACCCTGAGGGTAAGCTCTTCCGAGTATGGTCCATAAAAATGGAACTGAAATTTTTCCTGAAACGGGAATTCAAGCTTCTTCGCGATGAAGATCATCTTCTGAAGCTTTTTTCTTCCCACCACTTCACCCGAGGCTAAGAAGGCACTCATTAGTTTTGCATGATCTTTCAACAATGTACGTCATCTCCTACTCCTAGTATTGCGTTTTTCAGATCCTCATTGTGTCGTGTCGTTTATGTTAATTCTAGAATAGTACGTATTTGTCTCTTAATATTTTTCTTCGTTGATTCGTCATATAGTAAATCCACTGGATAATATAATTTATGATCGGTTCGGCGTTTTCCGGAAATAGAATCGACGATATCCGACTGCCTCGACAACTCGCGCAGCTCATCATTTCTCATTAACAGATGAATCGGAAGCCGTTCTTCTTCCTCCCCAGGTCTGTAGAAATCGTATGGAAGGTCTGAAGATGAGTCCACCACTAAATAATAGTCAGGGTCGATCCCCGCTTTTTTAAACAGAACTTCAAGCTCACTGTGCTTCTTATATTCCTTAGCCGGATCAAATTCCACGTACTTAAATAAATTACGGTTCATGAACCGCTCGCATAAGTCCCGTAAAATCGGATCCTCTTCTTCCTGCCAAATTTGGAAATAATACATAATGACCGCTTCATCCAGCTTCAAATAATCCTGAAGTGAAACCTCTTCTTCAAACAGGGAGTAAAAATGGATCGGGCTTTGCTTAAAAGAGTAATACTCTTCATGAAGCTCCTTCGCCCTATGTAGGATCTTCGTTAAAATCACTTCAGCACTCCGTGTGACGGGATGGAAATATACCTGCCAATACATCTGATAACGGCTCATAATATAATCTTCCACTGCATGCATTCCACTCTGTTTGATCACCACTTGGTCCTCACGGGGTCTCATCACACGAAGAATTCGCTCCATATCGAAATGACCGTAGCTGACCCCTGTAAAATAGGCATCACGCTGCAAATAATCCATTCGGTCCGCATCGATCTGACTTGAAATCAGACTGACAACCAGCTTGTTCTTATACGTTTTCGCAATCACTTCCGCTACATGTTTCGGGAAATCAGGTCCCACTTTCGTCAGAACCTCATTCACCTCTGTATCCCCTAAGATGATGGCTTGGGTGAAGTGCTCGTGATCCAGGTGAAACACTTTTTCAAAGGAGTGGGAAAACGGTCCATGCCCCAGATCGTGCAATAACGCAGCGCAAAGGGACAATAACCGCTCATCCTGATTCCACTCCGGTCTGCCTGCGAAGACATCGTCCACGATTCGGCGGATTATCTCATACACGCCAAGAGAATGATTGAACCGGCTATGCTCTGCACCATGAAAAGTCAGGTAAGTGGTTCCCAGCTGCCTGATCCTGCGAAGTCGTTGAAACTCTTTCGTTCCAATCAAATCCCAAATCACGCGATCCCTTACATGAACATACCGATGAACAGGGTCTTTAAATACTTTTTCTTCATGTAATTTCTGCTTGGCATACTCCATCTTCTACCCTCTTCCTAAACTAGCATATTTATATTATAGCTACTTTCGTACTGGTATTCATCTCGAATTTTGTCGAAAAAAATAGGTATTTGGCTTCTGAATGATCCATGCCAAGCGTTCCATTTCCTTCAAAAAAATTTCAGCTTTTAAGCACGCTTGACAAAAATCTACGCTTTCCCTACTTATTCTCTACCCTCTAACTAGTTTCCTTTTCCAATAAGAGCCAAACCTATATTTTTTTATTCAACAGAAAAGAAAAAACTCCCTCACTGGAAGTTTTCCTTTATTTCTTTATTTTCTTGATTACTTTTTCCATGAGTTCTTCTTCAGTCAACGCCGCTACAGGACGATTATTCACGAAAGCGAATGTCTTCTTGCGCCCTGGACCACAATAGGATTGACACGCAATATCGATCGGTGCATCCGGGTCAATTTCTTTTAATTTGGGAATCAATGTCTTTAGGTTAACGGCCTGACAATCATCGCAAACACGAAATTCGTTTGCCATTTGCCAACAACCCTTTCTATCTATTTAAATGATTTTTATTCGTCGTAAACATCGATTTATAGAATACAGTTTTCTGCAATGTTTTGCAAGAGAACATCGTTTCCAGCTTGTGGGAACCCCCACTTATACAACGAAACTAGCAGACAAAAAATAAATTTAACATATTCGTATAAAAACCTATAAAACTGTCCATCCTTTAACCAACGAATCATTTAAGAAAACTATGGGAGTTGAGATGAAATGATGATGAAAACAAGACAGGATGCCTGGACGGAAGAAAATGATCTATTATTAGCCGAAACGGTCCTACGTCATGTACGGGAAGGCAGCACACAATTAAATGCCTTTGAAGAAGTCGGGGACAAACTGAACCGCACATCTGCCGCATGTGGATTCCGCTGGAACGCAGTGGTGCGTCACCAATACGAGAAAGCTCTTCAACTAGCAAAAAAACAACGCAAACAGCGCCACCGCATCCTCGGGAAAGACCAGGGCGGCAAGAAAAAGCTTTTGTACCAGCCACCAACGCCTTCATTCGAAGATTTAGATGCTATGTCTCTATCAATGTCTGAAGCCGAAGAAGAAATGGAATTTGCTGAGTACGAGAACTATGTGCCCGAAACGGAGCAGCTTGGGAAAGAATCCGAAGAAGCCCCGAAATTCGAAATGGAAGCAAGCGAGGAACCAGTCTACGTCACACATCAGGCGCCTGCCGCTAACCATGTTGTAAAGCCTTCAGGATTAAAAGGTGAAGTGACACTCGAAAAAGTCATTGCCTTCCTGCAAAACCTTGCTCAAACCAACATGAATTCCGACTATGTAAAAATAGAGAATCAGAGATTAAAGCAGGAAATCGCTGAAATCAGAAAAGAAAACAGCGAGCTTGAAAAGAAAGTCAAAGCTCTTGAAAACAATTCCGTCACCATGCAGGAAGACTACGAAACACTTATGCAAATCATGAACCGTGCCAGAAAGCTTGTCCTATTCGATGAAGACGATGCCAAAGCCCCACGTTTCAAAATGGATCGGAACGGAAACTTAGAAAAAGTAGCGGAATAATGCTAGTTCCCAACCAGTGCGCCTGTGGGCGTGCTGGTTTTTTGGTTGGGTTGTGACAGTATGGTGCCTTGTGGATGGTGTAGAGGTATGGGTTGTAGGAAGGTTTTGGAGCATAAGGGGGTTGCGAAGTGCTTGTGAATGTATGATCAAGCCTTTTTCTACAAAACTAAAAGAATGCAAAAGATGTATTTTATGTGAAAATACAGTTATTTCAAGACCTTTTCAGATGAAAATAAGGCTAACAGGCTAAAAATTGACCTTACGATAGGAATTGGTGCTTCAAAAGTAGTAGAGAGGAGTCGTCATTGCGTCATTTTAAAATTTTTTTGCGTCGTTTTTTTATTTTATGCGTCTTTTACCATTGTCAACCAATTCTCACACCACCAAAAAAGCCAGACCACAAATCAATCGAAGTCCAGCTTATCTATCTTTCTAACCTAAAAACTTCTCATTCCGATCAACGACTCTCTGATAATACATTTCATACATTCCATACTCTTCCCCTTGAAGGGCACTGCTATAAAACTCACCGCTGAACCCTTTCAACGATTGCAGAAAGCGGAGCATCACGTCTTGTATCGATAACTCGACTCCAAGCAGCTCCGATAAAGAAGCCATCACTTCAGGATCAATAACAGGAAACGTAAACTTCGTCGTTCCATCCTTCAACCCGGTCTCATAAAAACGCTGAATCAGCTTCGCTCGTTCAGCACCACTTCCATTGACGCAGAGGTACACCTGTACAGCTACCCCATTTCGAATCCTGCGCTGAGAAATACCCGCAAATTTCTGATCATGTATGCTCAAATCGTAACTTCCGGGACAGTAGGATTGCGTGATTTCCTTCGCCTCGATCTTCACATCAAAGTCCTTGAACATATCCTCAACAAGCAACCACATGGCATCGTAGCCACGGTTAATATCGATCCCTTTTTCAGAATCGGGGAAAACCAGTGATAGATTCAAAACTCCTTCATCCAATACAACGGCAAGGCCCCCGGAGTTTCGTACAATATATTGATAGCCTTCTTCTTCCAACACCTTCAAGGCATCCGAAAGAAACGGCAGCTTTGTATCCTGAATGCCCAGTACGACCGTTTGATGGTGCACCCATGAGCGTGCCGTCGGGTCTGACTGAGCTGCTCCAATCGCCGTGCACAACGTATCATCCATGGCAAACGACTGCAGGGCCCCGAACATCGGTCCCAAGCTCGATTGATCAATCACTCTCCATCTGTCTTGACGAAGCAGTGCATATGCTTTTTCCTTATCCATAACGCTTCTCCTTCACTCACAACATGCGAGCTCATTATATCATATAATGATGGGGTTGCTAAAAAAGGGTTGGACAATCCATGGGGTTCGCATTTCGTTTGAGATTGGTTGCCTGTTAAAAACTACGGTTATCTTGACAGATGAATATTCCGGTTTATTTGCCTGTTAAAAAAAGAGGGATATTTAACAGGCAAACGTAATTCTCTCCAGATCACTGGTGCCAGCCACCAATTCAGCACACACAAACGAAAAAAAAGCCGAACCCCAAAAGGATCCGGCTTTATATACAACATCTATTAAATTACAGCGCCTGAGCAGCCGTAATCAACGCAAGCTTATACACATCTTCTTCATTACAGCCGCGTGAAAGATCGTTTACAGGTGCGTTCAGTCCTTGAAGGATCGGGCCTACTGCTTCGAAGTTTCCTAGGCGTTGGGCAATTTTGTATCCGATGTTTCCTGCTTCAAGGCTCGGGAATACGAATACATTCGCATTACCTTGGATGTCGGCACCCGGTGCTTTTTTCTCTGCAACAGATGGAACGAATGCTGCGTCGAATTGGAATTCACCATCAATTGTCAGTTCCGGTGCTTTTTCTTTTGCAACGGAAACGGCTTCAACCACTTTTTCCGTTTCCGGTGATTTAGCCGAACCTTTTGTAGAGAAGCTTAGCATTGCAACACGAGGATCGATGTCAAACATTTCAGCTGTTTTCGCACTTTCGATTGCGATTTCAGCAAGATCCTGGCTGTCAGGTGAAATGTTGATCGCACAGTCAGCGAATACATACTTCTCTTCTTCACGTACCATGATGAAGACACCGGACGTTTTGCGGACGCCTTCTTTTGTTTTGATGATTTGAAGAGCCGGGCGAACCGTATCAGCTGTCGAGTGAGCTGCTCCACTTACAAGACCGTGAGCTTTGCCCGTGTATACAAGCATCGTTCCGAAATAGTTTCCGTCTAATAGGATTCTTTTCGCATCTTCTTCTGAGGCTTTTCCTTTACGGCGCTCTACGAATGCCTTCACAAGCTCGTCCATTCCAGGGAATGATGCCGGGTCTACAACGTCACAACCGTCAAGCTTCACACCAAGCTGGTCGGCTTTTGCATTAACTTCATCCACGTTACCGACTACGATCGGCGTCAAGATGCCGTCGCCGGCTAAACGGGAGGCTGCTGTTAGAATACGTTCGTCTGTACCTTCAGGGAAAACGATTTTTAACTCTTTTCCTTTTACTTTATCTGTTAATGTTGTAAATAAGTTGCTCAATAGAGGGACCTCCTTGATTTATACATATCCAATCTTAGAATACTCTTCTCATATAGGAATTCAAGGAAAAGGGGAAATGTTATCGGTTTCACGGAAAAAGTCTTTGTTTTCTAATAATTCCTATTTCCTTTTACCCTTTTCTCTACACCCCTAAGCCTATGTCATAATCTACTAGGATAGTGTGTTCCACATATCCCTTGCCTATCCACTATTTGTGCCATTTTAACGACATTGGGTTTTGTATTCTTACTCCAGGGCCAAACTATGATATAGTAAAGTTGGAAAAAGTACTTTAAGGAGTGATTACATTGGCAGAACCGGCACAAACGTTAGATGGTTGGTATTCCCTGCATGATTTTCGCGCGATGGATTGGACGTCCTGGAAGATGCTTCCGAGTGAAGAAAGATCCTCGGCGATTTCTGAATTCCACCGTTTCTTAGATAAGTTAAACAGCACGCAGGATGCGAAGGAAGGCAGTCACGCTCTTTACACGATCGTTGGTCAAAAAGCAGACTTCATGCTGATGATCCTTCGTCCTACGATGGAAGAATTAAATGAACTGGAAAATGAATTCAACAAGCTGAAGATCGCTGAATTCACGATTCCGACATACTCTTATGTTTCTGTAGTGGAACTTGGCAACTACATGCCTTCAGAGGGCGATCCTTATGATAATCCATATGTACAGGAGCGCATCTACCCGATCCTTCCGAAAGCGAATCATATCTGCTTCTATCCGATGGACAAGCGTCGCCAGGGTAATGATAACTGGTACATGCTGCCGATGGAAGAGCGTCGCGACATGATGAGAAGTCATGGAATGATCGGCCGCCAATACGCAGGAAAAGTCAAACAGATCATCACGGGCTCTGTTGGTTTTGATGATTACGAGTGGGGTGTGACCCTATTTGCTGACGACGTCCTTCAATTCAAAAAGCTTGTATACGAAATGCGTTTTGATGAAGTAAGTGCACGCTACGGCGAATTCGGTACTTTCTATGTAGGTAATCTATTAAAAGAAGAAGCAATTGCGAAATTCCTTCACGTGAACTAAATACAATCATAAACGACAAGCCTTCTTGGCTTGTCGTTTTTTTTTTTAGGCTCTTTTCTTCTCAGATGGTTGTTTTGTAACATAAGATCTGCCTGGAGCTCTGTCAACAAGCGTGTGCTGGATGGTGTGGGGAACTGCTTCGCTTTCCGCGGACGTTCGGCCGAGCCTCCTCAGCTCCGGGGTCTCGGCACGTCCGTACTTCCGCAGGAGTCTACGCAGTTCCCCTCACCATCCATAAAAAAATTCATGACAGAGCTTGCTTAATATGGAAAACGGACTACTGCTCTCTTTAAATGAGGTCATTTACGGTGGTATCATTGTTTGGTTCATTTGAAAGATGGTTTAAGGATACTTCGATTTATGAGTTAACATAAAATTTTCTATTACTCCTTTGTAGATAGTTATTGGGGGAACAAACGCTCAATATTTCTACAATAGGAGCTTTTTTTGTTTTGGCCATCTGTCATTAGGAGCAGCACAGAGTGGATTGGAGCGGAAGGCACTTGACTCCTGCGGGAAATAGAGGAAAGGTCGAGACCCCACAGACGGAACGTCGAGGAGGCTCGACTTCCTCCCCGCGGAAAGCAAGTGCCTGGAGCGGAAAGTAACGGTCCCTATTTTCACACTACCCCTCATCTAAAACAGAAATTCATTTTTGAGAAGTTATGCAAAGACACAAAGTTTACGAAAGGAACTTTTATTAAAAAAAGTTCGTCTTCCTCATTCAAAAAACAAACGAATATATTTTTCTCCCCCTACATAGACATGAAATAGTGAGACATATAGCATCTTTAAAGTGAGGTGGCTGTTATTCCTTATCACGAGAAGGAAGTGAAACTTCTTGAAGTCCCGTTGTTTCTATCAGCCTGCTCAAAGAGATTGTCCGAAAGTATAACTTTATTAAAAGGAGGTATTCGGTTTGGCTAATCAACAATCAAACCCGTATATGCAAGGGTATAATCCATATGGTCAATATTACGGAGGAGGGCAGGTTCAGGGTCAACAATATTATCCCCAACAGCAAGGTGGTGGAGGTTTCCAAGTACCTCCACCGACGAATGCTCCAGCCCCTACTCAAAATATTCAGGGGATGCTGCCGATTGAAGAATCATATATCGAGAATATTCTTCGCTTGAACAAAGGAAAAGTAGCGACTGTTTACACTACGTTTGAAAACAATACAGAATGGAATGCAAAAATCTTCAAAGGAATCATAGAAGCCGCGGGCCGGGATCACCTTATCCTGAGTGATCCACAAACGGGGACCAGGTACCTCATCCCGATGATTTACTTAGACTACATTACATTTGATGAAGAAATTGAATATGAATATCCGTATGGAGCTGGAGGTTCTATGCAAAGTTATTCCCAGCGATAAAAAAATACCCTGACAGGAGAATACTTTCCTGTCAGGGTATTTTACTTTTTTTATAACGTTTTCGCTGCAAAGACAATCAAAAGCACCCATGCTGCCAAGAAACTGACTCCGCCCAGAGGTGTGATTGCTCCAAGCACCTTGATTCCGGATAGGCTCAGTACATAAAGGCTTCCTGAGAATAAAATCGTTCCGATCAGCATCAGCCACCCGGACCAGGACAGTAATGAGGTTGGTGTCACATTCCCCATCAGTACCCCTACAATGATGATTCCGATGGCGTGAAACATCTGATAGAGAACTCCGGTATTCCAAATATCAATATACTTCTGTGAGATTTTCCCTTCCAATGCGTGGGCACCGAAAGCTCCTAAAGCGACTGATAAAAAGGCGTTGATAGCCCCAATAATGATAAATGTTTTCATGATGGACCTCCTGTTCTTTCTTTCACTTAGTGATTAAAAGTCGAATAATGAATTTCCATTCGCACCATCATCCGTTTCCAGAGGTTCTTCTTTCTGGATGGTGACAGGCTTCTGACTCGGTTGTGATTCCTGTAAATATGGCATCGCTTGTTGAGGTTGAAACGAAGGTGCTGCAGTGGCCCCCCCGTGGTTTTCCTCCAACAAAACTTCACATAGAGCCTTTATTGAATACACATGCTCACGGATTTGCTGAGACTTTTCGGCTGATTTTGCTTTTCCGAGCTCATGTTCAATTTTCTTTATTAATGATTGATGTGGGATATTCACAATTTATGACTCCTTCCACAAGTCTTCCCGTACGTGATTACATACAATATGTACTTCCTCTGTTTCACCTACATCACTATCCTAATTCTAAATGAAGGATTTCGCAAATATCTTCCTGAGTCATTTCTGTTTAGGCTTGAATTTCATACAGGGACTCCCTGATGATTGGAAAACCACCAGTGAAGGCATGGCTCTTGTTTTGAAACCATAGCCTTTACAGCCCCGGGGATGAGCCTGCTCCCACGTTGTATAAAAATATTGGCATTGAAAGCAGTTGATACGCTTCTCATTTATCATTTGGCATCCCCTTTCTACAAAATAAACCCCTCCATGAACGAGGGGCCATCCATTGTTTCACGTGAAACATCCGGTTATTCGAGACACCAGTCAATCTCTTTTATGCCTTGATCCCGCAGAAATTCGTTTGTTTTAGTATATGGTTTACTTCCAAAGAAACCCCTGTGTGCAGATAATGGACTCGGATGAGGGGCCGTTACCATATAGTGCTTGGAAGAATCGATGAGGGCCTGCTTCGCCTGAGCGGGTTTCCCCCATAAAATAAACACCATCGGCTTCTCTCGCTCATTCAGGATCGAGATGACACGGTCCGTGAATTGCTCCCACCCTTTTCCCCGGTGGGAGTGAGCTTTCCCTTCTTGTACGGTTAAGACGGTATTTAACAGCAGGACACCTTGCTCTGCCCATTTTACCAGGGAGCCATGGGGAGGGGTCTGACATCCGATATCATCATGAAGCTCTTTGTACATATTTCGTAACGACGGCGGAATCTTGACTCCTTTTTTGACAGAAAAGCTTAAGCCTTCTGCCTGATTCGGCCCATGATAAGGATCTTGTCCAAGCAATACAACCTTCACATCTTCGTAAGCTGTATAATGAAAAGCATTGAAGATGTCATGCATGGAAGGATACGTCGTGTTCGTTTCATATTCCCCTTTAAGCCATTCTCTCAAGGTCTGATAGTACTCCCTCTGAAGTTCACCTTCCAGAATGTCTGCCCAATCGTTTTGAAAAATCTTTGTCACTGTTAGACATCCTTTCTAGTCCTTAAATTGAATCGTAACGTCATAACCCAATTGTTCAAAGAAACCTTTCAATGATTTCTCTGCGTTTTTTTCCGCGGCTTGAAGCAACCCCTGCTCAACCGCCTCCTGACTGATTTGGTCCTTTGCCACTTCCGCAAGGGCAAACCCTTCGTTCCAGTCCACATCATTTCTGAAGATCCCTTCTACGGAGAAGGTCTTAATGTTCTCAGTATCAATGGAAGGGTCTTGGAGAATCTCAGCACGTGGCAGGGTTAATTGAATTTCTTTCTTCTCTTCATCAACTACAATATCGTCTTCATCGATTCCCTGTAAATCAACCCCTGCCAGGACGGCTCCAGGGACCACCATCAGAAGCTTACGTTTTGTCCCGGGTATATCCGTATTGATGTCTTTCCCGAATAATTGATTATCCTCCTGCTCGATCACGGCCTTTATAAACCCTTGAGCCGTGGCCAGGGAACTCATCTCTTGAATCCGTTCGACAAATGCCCCCTTCTCTTCTGTAAAGGTAGATCCGGATAACAACGAATAGACCCCTATGGATACTCCTCCTACTAATAGGATGAAAAGAAGGAGAATCAACAACACTCTATTTTTCCAAAAGGACAGAACGGATGTTGTTAATTTCCAAGCCGGAAAACGTCTACTGCTTCTATTCTCAAACGCCAAAGAGGCACCGGTTTCTCTTTCACTCGCTTTCAAATCTGCTAAAAGCGCTTCAATTTCTTGTATTTTCTTGTATTGATTTGTCAAATGCTTCACCTTCCTCTCTTCTATTATAGGAAATAATGTAGAATCTTGGAAACAATTATTCTCTCAAAAGTATTTCTATATTATGGAAAGTTTTATTTCTGCACAACCGGGAAAAGAAGGAACAAGACATTAAATTAAAAGTGGAGGTAATGATTATGTATAAAGTTCAAACAGCTGAAAATGTAGTAGAAGCGAAAAGAGAAATAGAAATGTTTACAAGTGAAGGTTACTCTAAAGATGAAATCTATGTGTTCGCCCATGACAAACATCGTTCTGAACATATCACAGAAGCAACCCATACGGAATCCACCGGTATAAAAGAACAAGGAATCATTGAGTCCATGAGTAATTTATTCAACAGCCGCGGAGACGAATTACGTTCGAAAATGAAGTCAGTAGGGATGAATCAGGCAGAAGCAGATGTCTATGAAGAAGAACTCGATAAAGGAAAGCTTGTCATCGTCGCTTCCAAGGAAGCAACAAATAATGATGCGAAACCATTCTAAGTTTTAACGATTCATCCAATCCAAAAAGGCGTCGAGGATATCATTCCCGGCGTCTTTTTTTGTAAACAGCCATAGTCAAAAGAATTTGTATTTACCCGTCCGTTATTATATTCTTTAGTCAGACTTTTACAATTATAAAGAGTTACTTTCTAAGGAGGAATGCAACTATGACATTGAAAAAAACCCTGACGATCGCTGGTTCCGATACAAGCGGTGGAGCCGGAATCCAAGCAGATCTTAAAACATTCCAGGAGCATGGCGTGTATGGCATGACGGCTCTTACAACGGTTGTTACGATGGATCCGAATAACCATTGGCACCACCAGGTTCATCCATTATCCATTGATACATTGGAATCACAACTGGAAACTGTTCTTTCTGTCGGAATCGATGCAATGAAAACAGGCATGCTCGGTACAGTTGAGATCATTGAGCTTGCAGCGAAGAAAATCGATGCTTTCGGTTTGGATAAAGTCGTCATCGACCCTGTAATGGTATGTAAGGGCGAAAATGAAGTATTAAACCCTGAAACAACAGATGCCATGAGAGAGCACTTGCTTAAGCGCGCTACCGTAGTGACTCCTAACCTGTTCGAAGCAGGTCAGCTTGCCGGGTCAGGTCCGATCAAAACCATTGATGAAATGAAGGTAGCCGCAAAGAAAATCCACGACCTTGGAGCGAAAAATGTTGTCATCAAGGGCGGAAAGCAATTACAGCATGACAAAGCTCTTGATCTATTCTATGACGGAAACGATTTCACTCTACTTGAAGAAGAGAAAGTAGCAACAACTTATAACCACGGTGCCGGTTGTACATTCGCAGCAGCCATCACATCAAACCTTGCAAATGGACAAGACGTGAAAGAAGCTGTTCAAAACGCGAAAACCTTCGTAACGGCAGCCATCAAACACGGATTCAAACTGAACGAATACGTAGGCCCGGTTATGCACGGGGCTTACAATCGTCATGAAAAATAATTACCGGCTAGTGCCAGGCACGAAAGAATGATCTCGTGCCTGGCACTTTTTTTGAGGGACGGACCTTCCAAAAAGTACGCCCCTCCCCCAATCATACTTTTCGCATTCATTCATGAATTTTAGTAAGATAGTACATAATGGTTAAGAGTCTTTTCTGTATTTAAGGAGGAAAAAGAATGGAACCGATCAAGATTGCTGATGTGCAAGGGATCATTACCCAGCTTGCCCGTCAGGACGTTTATATACATTTAGAAACCACCAACGGAGCCTATGCATCTCACTTTAATGAGGGCTTCTTTTCAGCCGGAGCCTATATCCGCAACGCGAAAGTCAACTATGAGCACGGGAAGATCATCGGGGACGGACCCTACCGTGTCGGTTTGAAAATTGAAATCGGCTGGATATATGCTGAAGGACTGACTCATTATGAATTTGATGAACAAGGACGCTTGTTACTTGCAGGTCACGGCGGGGACGGGAAACTGGCCGTAGCCCTTGAAATCAGCCCTACACCTTTCAACTAAACCACTTGAATCTATATAAAAGGAGAGGTCAAAATGGAAAAAGAAAGACAAGTACTTGTCATCTTTCCCCACCCCGATGATGAAGCATTTGGTGTGTCAGGAACCATTTCCACCCACGTGAATAATGGAACGCCTGTTACCTACGCCTGCCTCACATTAGGGGAAATGGGAAGAAACTTAGGTAACCCACCCTTCGCAACAAGAGAGTCGCTTCCACTGATTCGTAAAAAAGAACTTCAAAAAGCGGCCGATGTTATGGGAATACAGGATTTACGCATGATGGGATACCGGGATAAAACCCTTGAATTTGAAAATGATGAAAAGCTGTCCAACATGGTGACTGAGTTAATTGAAGAATTGAACCCTTCACTCATCATTACCTTCTATCCCGACTACTCCGTTCACCCGGATCACGAAGCAACAGCAAGAGCCGTCGTTCGTGCCGTTCGACGCCTTCCGAAAGCATCAAGACCGAAGCTCCACTGCCTTGCCTTCTCCAAGAATTGTGAGGAAGCGTTGGGACAGCCGGATATCCTTATTGATATCACACCAGTTAAAGATCAAAAAATCGATGCCATGAAGGCACATATCTCCCAAACAGCATGGATGCTCAAGGATTTAGAAAAAGGCATTCAGCAAAATGACCCTGAAGCATTAAAATGGGTGACTGTTGAGCGATTCTGGAGCTATCAATGGGAAAATGACACAGTGGAATAATGATTGTAATAAGAGTTTGGGCTTTGCTCAAGCTCTTTTTTTATTGTGCTCTTCTAAGGTATCGGTTTGTGAATAGAATAAATATAACCAATTAATGAGTGATTACTCACTTTACAATTCACCCGGCATACTTTATATTAATAGTGAGTAATCACTCATTACCTTCAGAAAGGTGTGATTCAATTGAATTCCATCATCCAATTGAACGGGCTGTCCAAGTCATTCGGCCCTCAAGAAGTGTTAAAAAACGTTTCTCTCAACATCCCAAAAGGCGATATCTATGGACTATTAGGACCCTCTGGCTCGGGCAAAACGACATTGATCAAGCTAATGATCGGACTCGAAACCCCATCGACAGGGAGTGTAACCTTCAAAGGGAACAAGCTGAAAGCAAAAGATCTGTACCCGACCATCGGATATATGGCTCAATCAGACGCCCTATATGATGAGCTGACAGCAAAGGAAAATTTATCTTTCATGGCTTCTCTCTATGGATTAAAGAAACCGAAACGAAACGAACAAATTGAAAAAGTAATGACGATCGTAGATTTACTTGATCACCTTTATAAGCCTGTCCATCAATACTCAGGAGGAATGAAAAGGAGGCTTTCCCTTGCCATTGCCCTTCTGCATGACCCTGAAGTCTTATTTTTAGATGAACCGACTGTCGGGATCGATCCCGTTTTAAGAAAGGAAATATGGGATAGCTTTCACCGTCTTAAGGAAGAAGGCAGAACCCTTATCATTACAACCCATGTGATGGATGAGGCAGAAAGATGTGACCGGCTGGGCCTCCTGCAGCATGGCGAAATCATTTCAAGCGATACGCCTGATGCTATTAAAGAAACCTATGGGGTGACTTCGATTGAAGAAGTATTTTTGAAAAATGGGGGTGTTTCCATTGCGGATTAGAGGTTTTGTCATTCGGATTCTTCAACAGCTCCTCAGGGACAAACGAACATTGGCTTTGATGTTTTTAGCTCCATTATTGATACTCAGCATGCTGTCGCTCGTATTTAACTCTGATGATTACGATGCAAAGGTGGCGATTGTCGATCTGCCACAGCAACTGGAATCTAAATTCGATACGAAGGATTTTCAATCTTATGCGAGTTCCGATAAGGCCTTGAAAGACATTAAAGATGGTGAACTGGATGGCTATATATCATTCGAGGACTCTACTTCCCCTTCGATTGTCATCGAAGGAAGTGACCACACTGTCAACGGGGCTGTAATGAAAAAAATTCAAACTTTGTTTCCCGCCGACTCTCAAAAGCTATCAGATCAGATTGAGTACGTGTACGGAAGCGGGGACATGGAGATGTTTGACTCCTTTGGACCAGTCCTTCTGGGCTTTTTCGTCTTCTTCTTTGTCTTTTTGATCAGCGGGGTATCTTTCCTGAGAGAGAGAACGACAGGCACACTTGAGAGGTTGCTTGCTTCCCCGATCAAGATTTGGGAAATGGTCGTAAGCTATGTCCTTGGTTTCGGTATCGTCACCCTCCTTCAGGCTTCCTTGATTTCCTGGTATGCCATCTATGTTTTGGATATGATGATGGAAGGAAGCTTCTTCAATGTATTGATCATCATTGTTTCATTATCATTCACGGCCTTGACGCTTGGGATATTGCTATCGGCTTTTGCCAAGAATGAATTACAGATGATGCAGTTCATTCCGATTGTGGTCGTACCACAGATATTCTTTTCAGGATTATTCAATTTAGATACGATCTCTGAATGGCTGAGCTGGATCGGTCCAATCACCCCTCTATATTATGCTGCGGATGCTTTAAGAGATGTGATGATACGGGGATTTGCTCTTGAGGATTTGCTCTTTAACTTATCGGTATTGATTGGGTTTTCTATCCTCTTTATCGTTCTCAATGTTGCAGCCCTCAGAAAATACCGTAAAATATAGGTAAGTAATGAACGACAAGTTAGGGGTTTAAAGCATGACTGAGGAAAAGAAGATATTTAAACAGCTATTTGATCAGGAAGAAACACTGACTGATAAGCAACAAAAAATCGTGGAGGCAGCCATTGAAATGTTTGCAGAAAAAGGCTACGCTTCCACCTCTACCAGTCAAATCGCAAAAAAAGCAGGTGTTGCAGAAGGAACCATCTTCCGGCACTACAAAACGAAGAAGGACCTGCTTCTTTCGATTGTATCCCCTACGATGGCCAAGCTGATCGCTCCATTTGTCATCCGGGATCTCAATAAAGTGCTCGATGCGAAATATGATCGGTATGAAGATTTCCTGAAAGCGATGATTTTGAATCGGCAGGAATTTTTGAAAGAGAACATGACGGCATTTAAGATTTTGATACAGGAAATCCCTTTTCATCCTGAGCTGAAGGAACAATTCAAAGAGCATATCGCTGAAAAAGTGATCGAGAAATTCGTGAGGCTCGTCGATCATTATAAAGAAAAGGGACAGATCATCGACCTGCCTTCATACACTGTCGTGCGATTTTCGGCAACGAGTATCTTCGGATTGTTGCTTGTCAGGTACCTCTTCCTTCCTGAAGCGGATTGGGATGATGAGAAGGAGATCGACATGACGGTGCAGATGATTGTGAATGGGATTGGTAAGGGATAAATGTGAAGAAAGGACTCCAAACGAGGGATTTGGGGTTCTTTTTTTTGGCTGTAAAGTGACCATCGGGACTGAAAATGGATACTGGAAGCAGGTTTTCATTCGTCTTGCTCATGCAATGAGGGTTTTATTTTCAATTTCACCATGCTTATTTTCAAACTTTCACTATTATTTTCAATGCCCCACCATTTATTTTCAAAACCGACATTCCACCCCACCTTCACCCGTTTTCCTCCTCCCCCAAACGGGTAAAACCTACTATACATCACAAGGAGGTAGAGAAATGAGTTTCCTTTTTCACGAAAGCACATTAAAAGACCAGCATATCCTCATCACAGGCGCGACAGGCGGGATCGGATTTGAAACGGCGAAAGTAGCCGTTCAGGCAGGCGCAA
The DNA here is from genome assembly GCF_008180865.1 of Rossellomorea aquimaris. Taxonomy (GTDB): domain Bacteria; phylum Bacillota; class Bacilli; order Bacillales; family Bacillaceae_B; genus Rossellomorea; species Rossellomorea yichunensis. The sequence continues at coordinate 133,628 of NZ_VTEX01000006.1, read as the reverse complement.
AGGTGACGATTACAGGAAGAAATGAAGAGAAGCTGAAGCAACTGAAAAATGAATGCCGGGACTCAGACAAGGTCTTCATATATAGAGCGGATCTTACCAACACTGAAGATCGCGAAAAGCTTCTACCGGCGGCAAGAAAACAGCATGGTCCCATCACAGGTCTCGTGAACTCAGCCGGAATAGGCGGCGGTGATATGGTCGAGAGTCTATCCGAGGAAGACCTGAGAAATATCATGGAGTTGAACTACTTCTCACTGGTTCAGCTCTCACAGGCAGTCTATAACCAAATGAAGGATAAGAAAAGCGGTTCCATCGTCAATATCTCTTCCCTGTCAGGATTGAGAGGGACACATGGGAATAGCGCGTACAGTGCTTCCAAGTTTGCCGTAATCGGGTTTACACAAGCCTTTGCCCATGAAGCGATTGAAAACCACATACGAGTGAATGCCATTTGCCCTGGTTATGTAGATACTGATATGGGAAGAAGCGCAATTAAATCAAAAGGCGAACGTGAAGGCAGAAGTTATGAGGAGCAATTGGAGATCGCAAAGGATAGCATTCCTTCAGGAAGATTGACCTCCCCTCTTGAGGTCGCGAACACCATTGTCTATCTATTAAGTGATGCAGCCGAAAACATTGTCGGGGAATCGGTCAAAATTTCAGGAGGAAGCGTCATGCGCTGATCCATGGTTGAACAAAGAACGGGCAAGGATTTTCACCCTTGCCCCGGTTAACCCATTCTTGGTTTCTAGCTGCCCTCTTGAATTTTCTTTTTGATCTTATCTATATATTTTTTCTTTTCTTTTTCATTGTTCAGCTGGTCACTGTTTTTATCTTGGAGGTATTTTTGAAGGGCCTTTTCAATCTCTTCATGTGAAGCGTCTTCCGCTATGACTCCGGTCTTCTTTAACATCTCGATGATCTTTTCATCGTTGGCCAGAACGTCTATCTTGTTTGCTGGCTGTTCGGTTTCTCCAGCAGGTACATCCGAGTTGACTTCAGTAGAATCTTGATCGTTCCTCTGATCGTCTGCAGTACATCCATTCAGTAATAAGGGCACCAAAAGGAATGCGAACATCCATTTACCACTCATAGTCATCACTTCCCTTTCTTAGAGAATGCACCATTGTATACTATATTATATAAAATACCCTCTAACCCCTTTTTAAAATCAGAATTGCAGCTAATAAGGGATAAACAGGAAAAATTAGTGCATTCATCACTTACTTCATTCTGTAAAATATGGTTTAATAGATAGTACTATGGAACGATATTAGTGAAGAGGGTTGTGGAAAGGGTCCCCTTCCACTTCTTTATAAAGTAAAAGCTGAGAGATTTTTCTCCTCTTTTTTTTACTTTAAAATCGAACATACGTTCTATTGGTGGTGAAAAAAATGGATTCATTAGTCAGTGAATTTTATCGTCATTATCCTCATCTCAAACAGAATAAAGCCGTTGAGTCCTTTATCAGTCAATCGGATAACCAGAAGTTAGTCGAAAATTTTTTACGTCACCCCAGTGCATGTAGGGAAGAACGTTTAAACGAAGCTTTTAAAGCCCATTATTTTGATATCCGGTTTACCTCTTACGTCAGTTCATCCCTTTATTTTCACAGTGTGAACTTTGACAAACATACAAGAAAGTATAGCGAACGACACCCTCTGACCTTGGATAACCAGGCGGATGAAGATGGTGGATCGTATGTCGATCTTGTTCCAGATCCGGCATCGGATATTGCGCTTTTTACCAATTATTCGACTTTAATGGAATGCGTGGAGAACGAAGAACTCTTGCAGGCTTATAAAACGTTGACCGACAAACAGAAGCATATCCTGGATTTAGCCTATGTGCAGGAATTATCTGATACTGAAATCGCAAGAATGCTGAGCGTATCACAACAAGCGATCTCCAAAACCCATCGAAAAGCTTTACGCTTATTAAAATCCATTTTAGAAAAAGGAGAATCATAAACTATGGGAATTCTATACAATCTAGTCAAAGAAGCGAAGGGCAACTCGGAATATGAAACGAAGGTCATCCGGACGTTTGAACCGAAGATCAAGAAATCCTTGTATCTTACCCGGGTCGAAAATAGGGATGATCTCGAACAGGAGTTAAAGATCAAACTGATCCGGTATGTCCGGGATTACTCACTAGAAAAAGTACCAGGGTTATTTGATTTAAATGAACAATAAAGGTAGGACAAGTGCTCACAAACCTGTGGCGCTTGTCCTTTTTTTGTCTGTATTTCTTTTTAATAAATGTTTGACTGCAGGTTGTCTTTTTCCCTTAGAACTCTTCTTTATACAGTGTAAGGCAAACAACAAAGAGTGAGAGAGATTGGGATGGTCTTTCTTCCGCTTCATCCTTTTGCCTATAACCATATAAAGGGAGAGATGTTGAATGAATTGGACACGAACGTTACGACAAGGTGATTCAGGAAGCGATGTATTGGAACTTCAAATCCGCGTTGCCGGCTGGGCGGCAAGTTCCCCTTCGAAAACCTATGTATCGGTGGATGGGGCATTCGGACCCGGAACGGAAGCAGCTGTCAAACGATTCCAAAGTGCGTACGGTCTTTCTGCTGATGGAATTGCAGGACCGCAAACCCATAACCTGTTGAATAGTCTAGAAGACAGCGATGGATCGACGGTCAACTTTGCATTCAGTGAATTCTATTCCAAGGACGGAAGCGGCTTCTCTGGAGGGAATACCGGCTCGACACAGGTAAGAGAGAATGTACGAAGACTGATGTACAAGCTCGAGGCCCTTCGAAAAAAACTGGGGAATCCACCCGTTGTCATTAATTCCGGATTCAGAAGCATCACACATAACCGAAATGTCGGCGGTGCCTCTAACAGTATGCATACGTACGGAATCGCAGCAGATGTAGATCCCTCAGGAAAGACACCGGCCCAAGTTGCGGAAGTTGCTAAAACATGCGGCTTCAGCGGGATAATCAAATATTCTACCTTCGTTCATAATGACAGCCGGGTCGAATACCCGTATGGTGCCGGGTCGTATTACTGGGCTTAAGAAGGAAAGGGGGGAAAACATATGCCAATCATCGTACTTGATCCCGGCCACGGGGGAACAGACCCTGGCGCTATTGGAAACGGACTTCAGGAAGAGAATCTTACCCTGACGATCGGATTGAAGGTGAAGCAATTATTGGAGGCAAATTATATCGTTGATGTGCGTTTAACCAGAGAAACGGATGTCTTTATAGAGCTGTCGGAGCGGGCTGATTTCGCCAATAACTTAGGAGCATCTTACTTCGTCTCCCTTCATCATAATGCAGGTGGAGGCACCGGATTTGAAAGCTTTATCTATCCCGGTACAAGCTCTTCGGAAACGGGTAGACGCCAGGACGTCCTGCACGGAGAAGTCATGAAGTTCCTCACTGGATTTGGATTAAGGGACCGAGGTCAAAAGGAAGCGAACTTCGCCGTATTGAGAGAAACGGCCATGCCTGCAATTTTACTTGAAAATCTCTTTATCGATAGTGTGAATGATACCAATCTCTTAAAAGACCCTACCTTCCTCACGGGAATTTCTAACGCAATAGCATCAGGCATCGGGAAGGCACTGAATCTCTAGCAGGCCAGCCTGCCTTATAAAGGAGGAGCACTAATGGATTATTCGGTTTTTGTTCAATTACTTGGTAATTTCGGATTTCCCATTGCCGTCACACTCTTTCTATTAGTGAAACTTGAGAAAAAGTTGGAACAGCTAGAACTCGCCATTCATGCTCTTTCAAAATCGTTTAATGATAATGGGAAATAGACGGATGGTATATGAATTGATTAAGATAATCGGGGGATGGGCTGCCATATTCCTGAGCTGCGTCAGCTTGACCCTCCTCTTGATGAACCATCAGCATTGGATCACTTTCACTTTTCTATCGCTAAGTATTATTCTTTTTACCAGACTCCAACAAATAAATCGATGAATCTAGTGATTACAACAAGCAATCTTCGCACCTCCTACATATATGATAGTAGGAGGTGATTTCTATTAAAAAAATCATTCTATTCTCAGATACCGGTATAGATGATGCGATTGCGCTGATCTATGCCTTGAAAGACCCAAACATCGAAGTCGTGGGTATTGTCAGTGGATTCGGTAATACAGACCGGAACAAAAGCTATAGGAATGCAACATATCTACTAAAATTAGCAGGCCAAAAAGGAATTCCCGTCATTTCGGGGAGCACCCGGCCACTTAATGGGGAGGAACCCGAGTTTTTCCCGGATATTCATGGTGTGGAAGGGCTTGGTCCCCTCTCCCCTCCAATTCCCGAAGAACGATATGGGAACAAAACCAATTTCAGTAAGCTGTTCCAACTGATCAAGAAGAATCCCGGGGAACTCACGATTGTTGGTGTGGGGAGGTGTACATCCCTTGCCATCGCCTGGCTCTTGAGCCCTGACGTCATGTCACTGGTGAAGGAAACCTATATCATGGGAGGGGCATTTTTTGTTCCAGGAAATGTAACAGAAGTAGCAGAGGCAAACTTTTATGGGGATGCAGTGGCAGCGGACATTGTGTGCAGAAATACTCCGAACCTGACAGTGATCCCGCTGAATGTCACAAGGTTGGCCCTTATAACACCTGCTCAAGTGAATTTCATCCATTCCAGGGCAAAGACCCCATTGGATCAGATCATCAAACCCATCCTGGACTTTTATTACGAAGCGTATCAGCAGCTTGAGCCGGGCATAGCCGGGACTCCACAGCATGATCTCTCTGCCGTCATGGCTGCCGCAGCCATAGATGGGCTGTTCACCTATGAGAAAAGGGTAATCCGCGTACAACATGAAGAAAATAATGCAAATGGATTAAGCATCGCTGATTTCAGGCCGGGAAGTACAGACTGCTTTGGGACAGGCTGTTCACGGATTGCCGTTGCCATCGATGAGGATGTATTTCTGTCAAATGTGTTGGATATTTTAACAAGATAAAACAAAAAACATGAAACCGAATACTCCATCGGTTTCATGTTTTTTATTTTTAAGAAGCGTATAGGACAATCCTGGATCAGGGAAGCATTAGTGTAAGGAGGCGATGTATCCATGAATACATTTGAAGTATTATCTCTGATGCTCAGCTTTGGGATGTTTGTGATCGCTATTCTGAAATATAAAGACAATGATGAGAATAAGAATTCATAAACACGCTCTTTAGCGTGTTATTTTTTTGCAAAAAACCCCTCCCCCAGTCCAGCGCTAAGGAAGGTATCCCAATCTTATTCTTCAATCGTCAATGAATTCAGATCCACCTCATACAATTTATCATCATTTTCCCGGGGGATCCCGCGTCCGTCTGTGTTATTCGATACAAAGTAAAGGGAGTCACCTTCCACAAGCACGTCCCGAATACGTCCAAATCCTGTCAGCAATTCCGATACTTTGCCGGTTTCAGGGTCGAATCGCTTCACACTTTGACCTGCGAGAGAAGCAAACACTAAATCTTCATTCCAAAAATCCGCTCCTGATGGGGCCCATGAAGGTTCCCCGGAGTGAGCGAGAGGAGAAATCAAAGACCCTTCCTTTTCATCCCCGGTAATCTTCGGCCATCCATAGTTGCTGCCGGCTTCGATACGGTTCACTTCATCATATCCGTTCGGTCCGTGCTCTGTTTCATATAGCTCTCCAGCTTTGTTCCATGCAAGTCCCTGAGGATTACGATGACCGTAACTGTAAACGTAAGAATCCTTAAATGGGTTGTCTTTTGGGATTCCACCATCCAACTTCATCCGAAGAATTTTCCCGCCAAGAAAGGAGAGGTCCTGAGCCTTATCCTGTTGAGTGGCATCCCCTGCCGTGATGTAAAGTTTGTTATCCGGACCGATTTCCAGCCGGCCGCCGTGGTGGTATTGACCGCTTGGGATACGATCCAGCAATACTTTCTCCTCGCTCCATTGATTTTCCGTTCGTTTCAATACTACGACACGGTTATACGGGTCCCCTGAGTCATCATAGGTATAGTAGGCATACGCCTGCTGATTTGTTTTAAAATCAGGATGAAGCACAAATCCCAGTAACCCCGCTTCCGGCCGTTTGGATAATGGCATAGACAGATTGATTTTCACAACGGATTTCCTGCCATCCTTTATTTCAATGATATCCCCTGTCCTTTGGGTGAGATAGAATACATCATCAAGCTTTTGAATCGACCAGGGAATGGAGAGGTTTTGTGCGGTCACGCTGCTTTCGACACTCGGTTTACTGACGGATTCACTTTCTTCCTGTTGTTCATCTGGCTGTCCCATTGAGCAGGCACTAAGTAGTAAGCTAAGACCAATGACGAATAAGAACCAACTGCTTCTATTTCGGTTTCTCATTTTTTTCAAGCTCCCTTATTTACTTTTTTAACCAGTATGGACAACAGAGTACGTTCTCATGAGTTTGCCGTCTGTTGAAGAGCTTCCTGAATTGCTTTTGCGACACCGTCTTCACGGTTTGTTGCCGTGATGAATGGACAGAACTCTTTTATCTGATCCAGGGCATTCCCCATGGCAACAGGTCTTCCCACAGCCTTCATCATGGATAGGTCGTTAAGGTTATCTCCCATTGCCATGGCATTCTCTGCTGAAAGGCCTTTGTCGTTCAGAAGCTTCTGCAGAGCCACTCCTTTTTGTGCTTCAAGGCTATTCACTTCAATGTTTTCTTTACCCGACGAGCTAATGGCAATGCCTGTTATTTTATTCAATTTTTCATTCGCTTCTGTCAATTGCTTTTCATCAAAAGAGAAAACAAGGAATTTATAAACAAGCTGGGAAGCATCCTCGAACAGTACCCCGTAATCTTCCACTAATTTGATATGACCTTTATCAAATCGTTCCTTGGCTGCTTTTCTCACCTGCTCTTCTGATACTTCAGGGTTGGCTGTCGTGAAAATATCGACGATCAACTCAACGCCCATTTCATAATTTTCAGTGTATGTTCCCTGATCTGTATAGATTTCAAAGTAAATACCGGTTTCGTTTAAGACAGCTGCAATTTTTTTCGCTTGTGCTGATTCAATGCCTGCCTGATAGACGATTTCACCCTTTTTATTTCGAACCTCTGCTCCATTGGCACAAACGATATCACATGAGATGCCTGCCTCCTGTATGACATAGCGGGCTTCTTCATATGATCTCCCTGTTGCAACAACGACTTCTATTCCTTGCTGTTGCGCATCCAGGATAGCCTGTTTGTTGGCTTCACTGATTTCCTGTTTTTCATTTAAAAGCGTTCCGTCCATATCCGTTGCGATACATGTAATCATAAGTAGACACCTTCCTGTTGTTAATGTTCATAATTTTACCCATTGTATCATGAAACATTTCCCGAGTTGTACTGAACCACCTCCTGCTTATGAATAACCCTGTAGATTTAGGGTATGAAAATATAGAAGACGTTCGTCTACTATGTCAGGAGGGGTATTCATGGGTAATCGTACATATTTGAACAAAGTGTTTTGGATTTCAGCTATTATTGTGTCCATCTTGGTTGTGTTTGGGGCTGCTTTTCCGAAACTTTTTGCTAAAGGAGCGAATGCAGCCTTTGGATTCACGACCTATTCGTTTGGATGGTTTTATCTTGCTGCAGTGTTTTTCTTTGTATTATTTCTATTTTTTCTTATGGTAAGTAAATACGGGAAGATACGATTGGGAAAGGATGATGAACGACCGCAGTATCCTTTCTTCACCTGGATTGGCATGTTATTCTCAGCCGGGTTTGGAATCGGTCTTGTGTTCTGGGGGATTGCTGAACCGATGAGTCATTTCTTTGAAACCCCCATTCCAGGTGTAGAGCCGCAAACGGAGGAAGCTGCGCGCCTTGCAATGGGTTATTCCTTTTTCCACTGGGGCGTCAGTCAATGGTCTGTCTTTACGATTGTCGGATTGATCATTGCCTACTTTCAATTTAGAAAAGGGGAAAATGGTCTGGTTTCCACTTCCCTGACTCCTATGATCGGCCAAGGTAAAAGAACGAAAGGGATTAAGAATACGATTGATATCCTGGCTGTCATCGCAACCGTCATGGGTGTAGCGACTTCACTGGGGTTAGGGATTCTCCAAATAAACGGAGGATTAAGTTCCGTATTCGGAGTGGGTAACAACACACTTTCTCAACTCTTGATTGTGTTCATTCTGCTTATCCTTTATTTAGCATCTTCCACAACTGGCCTCGATAAAGGGATTAAATGGCTCAGTAATGTAAATTTATCCTTGGCTCTTTTTTTGATGCTGTTTGTATTCATCGTCGGGCCGACTGTCTTTATATTAAACACGTTCACCCTTGGAATCGGTGACTATATTTCTAATTTCATCCGCTACAGCTTACGTCTGACTCCTTATCAGGGAGGGACATGGGTACAGGATTGGACGATTTTCTATTGGGCATGGGCCATCGCCTGGTCTCCATTCGTAGGTGCTTTTATCGCCAGGGTATCAAGAGGGAGAACGATAAGGGAATTTATCATAGGGGTCCTGGTGGTCCCTCCACTGATTGCCCTTATGTGGATTGCCGTCTTTGGTGGTACAGCTCTTCACCTCGATTTATTTAATGGTACCTCCATTGCTGAAGGGGTCAACAAAGATGTCACAAGTGCATTATTTTCTACTTATGGAGAACTTCCATTTACCATGATCCTGTCAGTCACATCCATCTTATTGATCTTTACCTTTTTAATTACATCTGCTGATTCAGCGACCTATATTTTAAGCAGTATGACGACGGAGGGAAGCTTGAATCCTCCTATGATAGTAAAAATCGTCTGGGGGGTACTCATTGCTGCCATTGCCGCTGTTTTACTGGTGTCCAGTGGACTGGAGGGCTTACAGACCGCCTCTCTTGTCTCCGCATTGCCATTCACTGTCATCCTTGTCTTGATGTGTGTTACGTTATTTAGACTTCTACGTAAAGAAAAGAAGGGAACTTCCAGAACTGTAAGGAAATAAACCAAAGCGCCTGATCTCTTGTAAATGAGTCAGGCGCTTTTGATTTGGAGCATATTTTCATATAAATGAAAGGGTTTTCACACATCATTATAGAAGAATAGAAAGGGTGTGTATTAAATAAGGGGGATGAATAGATGAAAGCACTTATATCATTATCGAACAAAATCATGCAACGCTATCTGCCTGATCCATTTTTATTCGTTGTCATTTTAACACTGGCCGTATTTGGATTTGGTCTTATCTTCACTGAAAGTTCAAGCCTCGAGATGATTCAATATTGGGGTAACGGATTCTGGAGCCTGCTTGCCTTTTCCATGCAGATGGTCCTTGTTCTTGTTACGGGGTATGTACTGGCAAGCAGTCCACTGTTTAAACGGTTCCTTGGTTTCCTGGCCTCATTTGCGAAGTCACCTGGTTCAGCGATTGTCATTGTTACTGTCGTTTCGATGATTGCCAGCTGGATCAACTGGGGCTTCGGGCTTGTAATCGGGGCATTATTTGCGAAAGAATTGGCAAAAAGGGTGAAAGGTGTCGATTACCGGTTGCTGATCGCCAGTGCTTATTCCGGATTTATCGTCTGGCATGCAGGGTTCTCGGGTTCCATTCCATTATCCGTTGCAACAGCCGATCATCCATTCCAGGATATGATCGGTGTCATCCCGACAAGCGAGACGATTTTCGCTACATTCAATGTCCTGATTGTGTTAGCTCTATTTATCATTCTTCCGGTCATTAACAGGATGCTGATGCCGTCAAAAGAAGAAACTGTAACCGTAGATCCTGAAATCTTTAATGAAACTGCCGCCACTCTTGAAAAAGAGGCATTAACACCTGCTGAGCGTCTCGAAAACAGCATGATTTTATCCATTATTGTAGCCGTTCTCGGGATTGCGTTCCTATTTTCATATTTTGTTCAAAACGGTTTCGCCCTGAATTTAGATATCGTCAACTTTTTATTCTTATTCCTGGGCATTCTGTTTCACGGGACACCAAAGCGATTTCTTGCGGCTGTTCAGGAAGCGATCAAAGGCGCGAGCGGAATTGTCATTCAATTCCCTTTCTACGCAGGAATCATGGGAATGATGACGGCATCTGGTCTTGCTGTCGTCATGTCCGAGGCTTTTGTATCGATTTCAAATGATGTGACCTTTTACTTCTTCGCCTTCCTCAGCGCCGGGATTGTGAACTTCTTTGTTCCTTCCGGGGGAGGACAATGGGCCGTCCAAGCTCCTATCATGCTTGATGCCGCTCAAACATTGGATGCTTCTGTAGCTAAGACCGCTATGGCTGTTGCTTGGGGAGACGCCTGGACAAATCTGATCCAGCCGTTCTGGGCATTGCCTGCTTTAGCGATTGCAGGATTAAAGGCGAAGGATATTATGGGTTACTGCGTCATTATCCTTGTCATTAGTGGAGTCGTCATTTCCCTTGGATTATTGTTCTTATAAAAATACTATGAGTGCCTTAGAGTGTTTCGACTGTGCCATTAGAATCTCTGGGGCACTTTAGTCTTATGACAATAAAAATAGGCTGACCTCCCGTGAGGAGATCAGCCGTTATGTATGGCGTTTCATTGTTTTCTATTCTGGTCCCTATCGAGCGCTTTCTCTTCTTTCCAGCTCCCCTTCTAACATCTCAATAAATTCTTCTTCCAATCCTTCTTCCTGTGCTAATTGATAGACATTAGCCAATTGCTCTTCCGTAAGTATCGTTAAAGATGTCATCTAGTACAACTCCTGACTTACCAAGGTATGAATTCTTAATACCCTCTTTCATACTACTTAAACCCTATTATCAAAATAATTAATAAGTTTTTTAGGTAATAATCCCCCCTGAACCTCAGACTTTTTTACTTGAAATGTGAGAAATCGAAATGTTTTTCAGCTTATAATTGAAATTTTTTAAAATTTTAGTAAAATAGAGAGGTATTGAAAGATAGCGCTTTCTTTTGTATACCTACATTTACTAGATTTATCATTCGACATTTTATGTTTCACTTTCACACCGTTTGGGAAAAACAGCTAGGTAATGCATAATCTCCCTTGTGGGAACTTCTTATGGACAAATTTATATGTATGCATTAGAATGAATAATGTTTCATTTTCCGTTATAACTACATCTGAGGTGAATTTATGAATCGACAACATCGCTTTACATTAACAAGCCATTTACGATTTATCATTCCTTCCCTATTGGGAATTTTTCTTTTTATGGTTCCGATTCCACAGGAAGACGGGATCACGATACCCATCGCCATTCTTTCAGGACTATTACAGGACTGGATTGGAAGCTATGTACCTGCGATCATGACTGGGTTAATCATCCTTACCGTATTAGGGACTTTTATCACAAAGTTCGTACGACCGGCTTTTATTGAAAAATCCCCGTTTTTCACAAGCCTGTTCGATGTGAGACCTGTTTGGGTTTTTGTCAGAGTATTGGGTGCAGTGTTTGCCATTATGACTCTATTTAAATTAGGTCCTGAATGGGTCTGGTCAGACGCAACAGGTGGACTTTTATTAAATCCGGATGGACTTCTCACCATTCTATTCTCTGTATTTTTATTTGCCGGACTTTTTCTACCTTTATTATTAAATTTCGGTCTACTTGAATTATTCGGTGCTCTCTTAACGAAAGTGATGCGTCCCGTATTCGGTTTACCCGGGCGTTCTTCCATCGATTGTTTAGCCTCCTGGTTAGGAGATGGAACGATCGGGGTGCTACTGACAAGTAAGCAATATGAAGAAGGATACTATACAAAGAAGGAAGCAGCGATCATCGGTACGACATTCTCTGTTGTATCCATTACCTTCAGTTTGGTCGTCATTTCTGAGGTTGGTCTCGGAAAATACTTCATTCCTTTCTATATAACAGTAGCCATTTCAGGAATTATCGCAGCGATCGTGCTGCCACGAATCCCGCCATTATCCCGTAAGCCTGACACTTACTATAATGATCAAGAAGGCAAGAACACGATGGAAGTCATTCCAGAAGGCTACAGCCGCGTAGGTTATGGATACGAGCAAGCTCTTGTTCAAGCGAAGAATAACAATAGTACTTCTAAGTTTTTCGCTGATGGAATGAAGAATGTGTTGGATATGTGGATGGGGGTTGCACCTATCGTAATGGCGATCGGTACAACCGCGTTGATCGTAGCCGAGAATACAAAGTTCTTCGAATATATCGGTATGCCGCTAATTCCTTTACTGGAACTTCTTCAAATTCCAGAGGCAACAGAAGCGTCACGTTCGATCCTTGTCGGTTTTGCCGATATGTTCCTTCCAGCCATCTTTGGATCTGGAATTGAAAGTGAGCTGACACGCTTTGTGATTGCTTGTTTATCTGTAACACAATTGATCTACATGTCTGAAGTTGGTGGGCTGTTACTAGGTTCTAAGATCCCTGTTGATTTCAAGGACTTAGTGATTATCTTCTTACAGCGTACATTCTTGACTTTACTTGTGATTGTTGCGATTGCTCATATGATTTTTTGATGAAAGAAACCCAGGTTCGAATTCGAACCTGGGTTTTTTATTTCTTTGACCAGTGAACAAAACGTTGACCGTTCCTTTCCGCTTATATGGATGATTGGATGATATCATGACTTCACACCTCCTTTATGGATTCTATGAAGGGAAGCCTGTATTTACGTTCCTTTCATCTTATTCTTGTACTTTCATGTTCATTAACTCTTTTTCATCTATCCCCACAACCAATCCAAGCTAAGAACCCTATCGTCTTACGAATTCTGCCTTTTAATAGGTAAAGGCTGCATCGCAATGAGGCAGCCCTGAACTTCACTTATGTTTTACCGGTAAGGTAACTTCAACTTTTGTTCCCTTGTTCACTTCTGATTCAATGTGTATAGACCCTTTATGGTCTTCAATGATTTTTTGACTAATGGTCAGTCCGAGCCCCATTCCTTTTTCTTTCAAGGTAAAGAAGGGCTCTCCCAGTCTCTTTAATCGGTCAGGTGAAATTCCCACCCCTTGATCTTGAATCGAGATGATGATCGTTTCGTTCAGAACATTCCAGTTGACGCGAATTTCTCCTTCATCCATCGATTCGATTGCGTTTTTTATAATATTAATAAAGACTTGAACGCATTGATTCTTATCTCCAAATACGTGAATGGAGGACGAGGGTACTTGAACATTTAATGTGATCCCATTGAGGATCGTTTCATGCTCCATTACCTTGATTACATACTTTAACACTTCATTCATATCAAAGACCTGGTATTCCCTCATTTGTGGCTTTGATAAAATGAGTAATTCCCCGACGATTTGATTGATTCGATCTATCTCGGTAGACATGACGGTAAGGTAATGGTCGGATACATGCTCATTCTCTTCAAGCAGTTGAATGAAGCCCTTGATGCTCGTAAGGGGATTCCGGATTTCATGGGCGATTCCCGCCGCAAGCTCCCCGACCACAGATAATTTCTCTTTTCTTAATAGCATTTCTTCTGCTATTTTCTGCTGAGAAATATCCCTGCCGATGATGACTAGTCCCTTTCTTGTCTGGTTCGAATGAAATAACGGGACTTTTATGACATCAAAGGTCTTGTATTCACCGTTCGGAAGGTAGAATCCTTCTTCACATCTTGTTACCTTTTCTGCTTTCCAAGATTGTTCATCCGAGTCCACACAATAGTCGAAGGCGTCTTTAAAAAAGGGAACCAGCTCCCCTAATTCCCTGTCCGTCTTCCCTACATAATCAATTTTTTCAAGGTTATACAGTTTTCGGCCAAATTGATTGACCTTTAACCAGCGGCCCTGTCCATCCTTAAAGCACACAAAATCAGGCAGGGAATGGAGAAGGGTGGACAGCTGATTTTCTTCTTCCAGCAATTTTCGATGCTCTGCCAGAAAGATTTTCCCTTTAATTAATAAGCGTGCCAGGACCGTTACGCCTGCAATGGTAACCATAAGGGCAGCGATTACGTTCCATGGCTTGGCAATCAAGAGTAAAAAGATGAACTGTAAGACAAATAGAGCCATGAGGATCATTATTTTGTTATAAAAGGTATGTTTAATCATATGATTCATTTTCTCCATCATCCAAGTCACCCGTCCCACTCATACTTTTATTCGTTAAAATAAGTTAAATATATATGGACCGATTGAAGTAATATAGAACAAAATATAGATTCCCATAAAGTAAAAGGCACCTGCAAATGAACCCCAATCAGGGTCCCGCCCTACTTTCCAAATCACCCAAGTGATCACACTAATCAACATTAATAGTGCGTAGCCGCTTCCAGGAAACACCAAATACTCCGGTGCCACTTGGTAAAAATATGCGTTCATTGCATTGCTTGTGTAGCTGATCGGCATCAGCATAAAAATGATGATCGATGCATATTCAGCCCAGCTGATCCCGTCTTTTTCAAACGCGTTTGGTCTGAATATATACAATAAGATTAATAGAAAGAGTGATGGAAGCACCCAGTAAAAGGACGTCAATACCGTCACCAAGCTGCTGAACATCATGAGAACGCCGTTGTTAAGTGCCTCTTTCACTGATCTTTTCGACCAGCTTGTACTTTCTGAAACGACTTGATCGTTCTGAGATGCTCCGTATAGTTCATATGTACCACCATCATAATTAAACCAAACCAGTGTTTCGTCAGTTAATTGCACGGGTGAATATGTGACATGCTTGGTCGTACTAAGAGGAGAACCCTCCAGAATCCCCTGATCTTGAAAAGGAGCCGCATACAGGCTCATTGCACCGTTATCACCAATACGCTGTCCTTCTGAAGTGAACACCACGGATTCTTTCCCATCAACATCTACAAACTGTACCCCACCGGCACTCGCCAGCTTTTCTCCGGTATCTTTATTTACGAATTCAATTTTGTTCCCCGTTAACATCGATGATCCCAATTCCTGTAATGGAACCTGCACCTTGTATGTACTGTAGGAAAGCGTGCCTTGTGTACGTGATTTCTCATTGTATAGTAAGATGAGCCGCCCGTCTGTTACTTTAAACGTTAAACCTTCCACCTTTTTATTCGGTGCTGTATTTACTAGTAAAAAAGGCTTCTCACTTACTTCACGGTTTTCATTCATATAATAGACGAAATCATGAGTATCATCTTTTGCCACCTGAATGACAGCTTTTCCGTTTTCTCCTACGTGCACATCAGAAATTCCAGATGGAAAAGTGTAGACTTCCCTGGATGAACCTTCTTGCACATTATATTCATAGAGTTGTTCGTTACTCCAATAATAGATATGATTTGCGCTTGCTCCAAGACCCGTGATCTCTTTGGAAAGGATTTGATCCTTCTTGTCTTGGGTCGAAACTAGATTTCCATCTTTATAGTAGATGAATTCATTGCCATCGGTCCAAAATGGATAGCCTCTGGTAATAGTGGTGTCAATGACTCTTTCATCTGCTACTGTCATTTCATCATTGATTGTAAAGGCATGGATCTTCCCTTTACTTGATATGTATAGTTCCCCATTGTTTTGAAACACCTGTGGTCTCTCTTTTGATGTGTAGTCTAATGGGAGTGAACGGCTCCAATTTGGCTGAGGCAGTTCTCTCACTAACAATAGCTGGTGAAAGAACAAGGCAGCGATGAATAGAAGCATGATTCCTATAGGTATCCCAAATACTTTCAATTTTTCTCTCATCTGAATCCCCCTTATGTAAAATCCTTAGACTTCTGAATTTTAGCATAATTTATATAGGTTATCACCATTTTTTTCCACAAAAAAAGAGCTTGGTTTCCTTTATTCATTCTCTTTCAGTATAACATTTCCCTTCCAACTTACTATCAATTATTGTCATATTTTGTCGTTTAAAATGGCTCTTTTCGCAAAGATTGTTGTTTAATAACATAAGCTCTATCAATTAGTTTGTGCTGGATGGTGAGGGGAACTGCTCCGCTTGCAGCTATCGTTCGGCCGAGCCACCTCAGCTTAGCCGAACGGGGTCTCGGCACGACCGTACTTCCGCAGGAGTCTACGCAGTTCCCCTCACCATCTATAAGAGAATTTTAGTGACAGAGCTAAAAGGTTGAAAAAAAATCTAATAGAGACCAGAATTACTTGTCCTTAAAAGGAAATGGATCACTGCTCTTTTTAATAATATTGTTTTCAAAAAATTAGTGATTTCATTAAAAATATTATACTGAGAAAGTTGATTGGAGCGGAAGGTGCTCGACTCCTGCGGGAATTGCGGGAAAGTTGAGACCCCACAGGGCAAAGCCCGAGGAGGCTCAACTCACGCCCCGCGGAAAGCGAGCATCCTGTAGCGGAAATCAACTACTACTTTCTTATCTAAGATAGCCTCAAACTTTGCGAAAAAAACCAAAATAAAAGAGATTAAGGAATAAAAAAGATCCCTAAGAAACTATCGCTTCTCAGGGATCATTCTGTTTACTTCGTTTTTAATTTTTCTAACATATCAGCTGTCATTTTGGCTAGGTCGTATTCTGCTTTGAAGCCCCATTCGTTCATGGCTGCGCTGGAATCGATGGCGTTCGGCCAGCTTTCGGCAATGGTTTGGCGAACAGGATCTACGCTATAATCCAGTTTAAAGTCCGGTTGGTGTACGCGGATTGCTTTTGCAATATCCTCAGGTGCTACGCTCATGGCAGATACATTGAAGGAATTACGATGCTCAAGCTTTGAACCGTCCGCTTCCATAAGATCGATGATCGCATTAAGTGCATCCGGCATATACATCATATCCATATAGGTTCCTTCACCGATGTATGAAGTATACTGGTTATTCTTGATTGCTTCATAATAAATTTCTACTGCATAATCAGTCGTCCCGCCACCTGGCAGGGTTTCATATGAAATCAGACCTGGAAAACGCAGTCCTCTTGTATCCACTCCAAATTTAGTGAAGTAATAATCAGACAGAAGTTCTCCTGACACTTTGTTGACTCCGTACATGGTAGTAGGGCGCATGATGGTATCTTGAGGAGTCGAATCCTTTGGCGTTGATGGACCGAATGCTCCAATTGAACTTGGTGTGAAGAACTGACAATCCAATTCCCTTGCTGCTTCCAGGGCATTTACCAGTCCACCCATATTTAAATTCCAGGCAAGTAGCGGTTTTGCTTCAGCCGTTGCAGATAGTAGAGCTGCAAGGTGAATAATCGTATCCACTTTATTTGTTTTAGCGATATCAAACATTTTCCCGGCATCGGTCACGTCTAATTGCTCAAAAGGACCGTCCGTTACGACAGGACTGTCTGTTTCCCGGATATCTGTCGCAATGACATTATCAGAACCGTACACGGTACGAAGTTTATTGGTGAGCTCAGAACCGATTTGCCCCAAGGCACCCGTTACTAAAATCTTTTTCATCGTCTTTCCTCCTGCATTTTCCTATGGTGATAGAATGATTTCATGATTCATACAGATAGGGCTGACTTTTACAGCCAGACCCTATCTCGTTATTTATATAGGGGGATTAGATAATTCCCATTTCTTTACCGACTTTTTCATATGCTTTAATCGCTTGATCAAGCATGTCTTTCGTATGTGCTGCTGAAGGCATGTTTCTCACACGGCCTGTTCCTCTTGGTACGGTTGGGAACACGATGGATTTGGCATATACACCCTCTTCATACAGGCGTTTACTGAAGTCCTGGGTCGCCTGTTCTTCACCGATGATAACCGGAGTGATAGGCGTTTCACTGTTTCCGATGTCAAAGCCAAGCTTCGTCAGCTCTTCTTTCAGATAACGACTGTTTTCCCACATATTATCTTGAAGCTCTGTAGAGTTCATGATCAGGTCAAGTGCTTCTGTACAAGCCGTTACATCCGCGGGAGTCAAGGATGTAGAGAATAGGAATGGACGTGAGCGGACCTTTAACCAGTCGATCAGGTTCTGCGTTCCTGCCACATATCCACCTACTACGCCGATTGCCTTCGATAACGTACCCATTTGGAAGTCCACTTTGTCTGAGAGGCCAAAGTGCTTAACCGTTCCTGCACCTTTTCCAAGGACCCCGGAACCGTGAGCGTCATCTACATACGTCATGATATCAAATTCCTCAGCAATTTCAACGATTTCAGGAAGTTTACATACATCTCCATCCATTGAAAATACTCCGTCGGTGATGATCATGATTTTGTTGTATTGACCAGACTCCTTCGCTTCTTTAGCTTTCGCACGAAGATCTTCCATATCTGAGTGACCAAAACGGATAATCTTTGCTTTCGAAAGACGACAGCCATCAATAATCGATGCATGGTTCAATTCGTCAGAAAGGATAGCGTCATTTTTGTCCATAACCGCGGAAATCGCAGCCATATTACAGTTGAATCCTGACTGATAAGCAATGGCAGCTTCTGTCCCTTTAAACTTCGCAAGCTTCTCTTCAAGCTTCACGTGAAGATCAAGGGTTCCATTGATTGTACGGACGGCTCCGGCTCCTACACCGTATTCTTTGACTGCTTCAATCGCTACTTTTTTCAGTCGTTCATCCGTTGCAAGACCAAGATAATTATTAGAAGAAAGGTTCACAAGCTTCTTATCATTGATCGTAATCATCGGTCCGTTTGCACCTTGTAATGGATCGATTTCATTATATAAACCGCGTGATTTAAGGTCTTCAAGATTCTCCTGTAAAAAATGGTCTAATGTTTTACTAGTCATATACGTATCCTCCTGTTATGTAAGCGTTTTAAAAACAAATGTCCACTCCAAAAACACACTATTTATCAGTTGATTCTTTATAATTGCTAATGATTATTCTGATTCTTAGTTTAACATGTTTTTTTGTGATGGACAAAAATTATATTCAAATTCATCCTATCATTTAGTGTTCCCCTTATACTTAAAATACTTCAGACTTTTTTACAGCACGATATATGTTCTGCTATCTGGGAGTATTGAGCCCTTTATTTTAATTTCTTTTAAAGAAAAAGGATGAACAAATGACATCTCATTTGTTCATCCTCTGCTCTATTCCATGACGTTACGGTTGACCCTGTACTCCAGAATCGCCTCGTGGATCCTTCTTAATGCCAAGTCGATCCGCTCTTTTGGACAGGCGATATTCATTCTGACAAAGGTGTGCCCGCTCTGACCAAATTTAAAGCCCTCATCAAATTTCACTCTGGCCTTTTCTAAGAAAAATGTACACAACTCTTCACCTGTCATGCCTAATTCCGTACAATCCATCCATATGAGGTGTGTAGCCTGTGGGGTAATGCCTTTCAGCTCTGGAAGGTGTTGCTCTAAATAATTCAGTACATACTGTTTATTCTCTTCAAGCACCATTAATAGCTCATTAAGCCAAGGTTCACCTTCCTCATAAGCCGCAATCGTTCCTTCAATCCCAAACACATTCGGTCTCATCAGTCCATAGCCTGTAAGCTTTTCATTATACTTATCTCTCAGGTCTTTGTTCGGTATGAGCAGGATGGAGGTTTGAAGCCCCGCGATATTAAAGGTTTTACTTGGAGCCGCACATAGAATACTGCGCTCTACTAAGCTTTCATCCCCTTTAAACAGAGGAACGTGTTCATATCCTTTGTATACCAGGTCTCCATGCATTTCGTCTGAAATGATCCATAGGTCATGCCGTTTAGCGATCGAACCTATTTTCATTAATTCCTCACGCGTCCATACCCGTCCAACAGGATTATGAGGACTGCAAAGAATAAGAAGTTTCGTTCTGGGATGACGCGCCTTTTCTTCTAAATCGTCAAAATCAATCGAGTATACTCCATCCTCATAAAGCAACGTATTTTTCATAACAGAGCAGCCATGGTTCTCGATCGTACTGTAAAAAGGATAATAAACGGGATCTTGAATGATTACACCGTCCCCTGGCTCCGTTAACACGGACAACAATACATTGATACCCGGAATGATTCCAGGGCTAAAGCTGATCCACTCTTTCTCTATTCCCATCTGGAAGCGCCTCTTCCACCATGAAATGACAGACTCAAAGTATCGATCACTAAATGTCGTATAACCGTATATGCCATGCTGAGCCTTGCGATTCATGGCTTCGACAATGGCAGGCGACACTTGAAAGTCCATATCTGCAATGCACATAGGAATTACATCCTCGGCAGGAAACGACCATTTCACAGAGTGAGTGTTTGTTCTCTCGATGCAATCATTCCAATTCATATCCTACTACCCCTCTCACATATATCTGTCCTTACTTTATACTAGATTGAGGACGGGGTGAATACCTAATTTTAAAATAGGAAACCCCCTTACTTAAATTAGCTGAGTGTCATGTCCAGACTCTTCATACACTCAATACTTTTCAACGGTTTTCCCTTCCTTAGCCCTTCTGTTTATATGTTTCATTCCTTCCCGCTTACTTAACGGTGCCAGCTTTTCTGATTCGATGAATTGCTGAACCGCTTCCGGGTCCGTTTTTGAATACTCCCGGAGGGCCCAGCCGATTGCCTTCTGAATAAAAAATTCTTTTGATTCATTATGGAACAATATGTACCTGAACAAACGATCCTGATCTGTTTTTCCTTTATATTTCAATTGATGCAAAATAGAGATCCGATTCAACCACATATTATCGGAATGAATCCATTTCTCTAAGTGTGCGTCATCTTCTTCCGTTTGATAGATTTTCCCTACATGATTGGGAGCAATATGATCGATGGTGTCCCACCAGGATTTATCTGTGATTATTTCTTCCAAAAATGGCAGGTGGTCTTTCGTTAAATATCTGGATTGTTTGTCCAGAAGGGAAAGAGCGATATACTGACACTCCCTTTGCGGTTCAGACCAAAGACAACGAACAATGTCAGGCAATTCTTCTACCTGTGGTTTACCGTGTTCCTTCAGAAAGTCCCGTAATAAAGCAGTACGTTCCGGGGTCCTAATGCCAAAGAACTGAAATTGATTCCTCATATACGCTTCCATGGCTTCTCGATTTTCACTATTTTGATGCTGTTTTAACAGAGTGACGATTTTATCTGAATACTCATGCCCCATCCTTTTTCTCCCCTTTTTGATTTTGTTCTTCGCATTCAAAACAACTGCTTTTCCCATTCTCCTTTTGCACACCATTAAAGAAACCGTCTAAACAATAAAGAGGCTTCTGACAGATATAACAGTAGTCTACCAGCTCTTTCATTTCTTAAAAGGTTCTTTCCCACTAAATAGATCATCCAGTATATTCTCCAATCAAAACATCTCCCGTCTGCAGAGCTCTCATCATACTTCTTTAATATCGGGTAAAAAACCTTTTTTAAACAAAAAAAACAACCCTCAGCTTGCCAAAGGATTGTCTCTTTTTGTCATTTGTCTCATAAGGAAAAAGTGAAGGAGCTTTTTACTTTGAGGTAATGAAAATCCGACGATGGAGCCGAGTCCCAGTGCGATAATGACCGTCCCGATCCCGACAGGACCACCAAGTAACCAGCCGAAGAAGAACACAATGATCTCCATACCATTCCGTACCCACTGAACTTTCCAGCCCGTCTTTTCAACTACTAGCAGCATCAGGCTGTCACGGGGTCCCGCCCCCAAGTCAGCTGACACATATAGTCCGATACCGTACCCGATTACCACAATCCCAATAGCAAACACAATTGACTGTGCCAATAACGATTGAGGATCGGGAAGTACATAATTAAATAAATCTATGAAAATACCGATTAACAACATATTTATAAAGGCTCCGACTTTAGGAAATGACTTCGTTCCAATCCCCGTCACGAACAAGATGACAAAGCCCGCAATGATGGACCACGTACCAATCGTCAGTCCGAGCTGCTTAAATAGTCCATAATGAAACACATCCCAAGGTCCGATTCCAAGGTCTTTCCCTTTGATCGTCAAGCTTATGCCAAACGCAAGTACAAGGAGGCCTGTAAAGAAGAACGACCAACGTAATACAAATTCTCTATTCATGAAAATCCCTTCCTACACCATAGTCATTTCATTTATTACCCGGATAAATGTATCACAGAATAAGAAACAAAAAAATTTCATAAAACCTATGGGGTTGGTGGGGATAATTCAGTCACCCTCTGCACCCTATTTTTACATTTTTTTTAAAACAACTGGATTAATTGTGATTTCGGCCGGATTATCGCCCGTTTCGGCTGGATTCACTAAGCTGCGCCTCGAAAAAAAGCAGATGTCACTTTGAACTCACTTAAAGTCGTTGATACATCATTAGAAACTATTGAAATTTTTTATACTCGATAGTTTCCAAGCTGAAAAAAGTATATTTCTCCATGAAATCAGATCAGCTACTCAAAGAAACTACCCTTCAACCAACTCAACGATTTCCCCGTCAGGCCCAAAATAAAAGACCACTTTCCAGCCATTTTCAAGTACAACAGGTCCCTCAACGGGTACTAACCCTTTCTCCTTTAATTGACCAACCTCCGTCTCCAAATCGATGACAGCCAAGGCAATATGAAGAAAAGTCCGCTTTGATCCGTTATCCTCCCCGGACTCTTCGATGAGCTCCAACCGACAATCATTCTTTTTCACAAATAGGATTCTCTCACTACCCCATTCGAAATACATTTCCTCTTCAAACCCAAAGTAAGATTGATAGAATTCCTTCGACCGCACTAAACTCTTTACATTCATCCCAATATGATGAAGTCTCATATCCATTCTCCTTACAAAATTACATTCATATCACCAAACTCATGCCATTTATAATTTTTTAACAGAGCAGTTTGATAGGCGTTCAATAGCTTCTTTTCCGAAATAAAAGCCTTTAATAGATCCAGATGGCTCGCTTCCGGTTCATGCAGCCCCGTAATGAGACCATCTACAAGTTTGAGAGGGGTATCCCCTGAAATATATAAGTTTGTTACCCCTTCAGAAGGCTTTAACTGTCCATATTGCGTCATGATGGTCTCAAGGGCACGAACGACTGTAGTGCCCACTGCAATGACCCGCTTACCACTACTCTTTGCCTTGAGAATTTGGTCCACTGTCCCTGAACCTACATGGTATTCTTCCGGATGATTTTTCGGTGTCGGCCAGCGATCATCCCCGTAATAGCTCAAGCCTGCATGAAGCTGTATGAACACGATTTCAATTCCTTTCTGCTTCAAGGATTGTATCAACTTCCAAGAAAAGGCCCTTCCGGCAGATGTCATTTCCACAGACCCAGGGACTGATCCGTATACGGTTTGGTAGCAATCAAGCGGCCATGGTAAATCAATATATTCGTAACGGATCGGTTCTCCGTTTCTGTAAATAAAATCAAAAAGCTCAACACCACTTCTGTTGAATTTCAATTGCACCAGTGGTTTTTCACTTCCTTCACCCACCATGCTGGCAAGGACTTCCTCTGAAAAACAAATCGGTTCCCCCGCTTGATAAAAGTCTCCTATGATAAGCGCATCCCAACAGTTATCATCTACTTTTCTGGATAAACGAACTTCGAGCTGCCTGTTTCCTTGCTTCCCTTTTAGAGAGGCAGGAATGGTCCGGCTGTTGTTTAAAACTAGTACATCCCCCTTATTTAAAAACTCGGGTAACTGCTTGAATTGGGTATGATCACAGTTCCCGGTTTCACGGTTCAACACCATTAGTTTCACTTCGTCTCTCTCGAATCCTCGAAGCTCAATGGGAGTCGATGCGTTTAAGTGGGAAGGGATATCAAAGGTCTTAGCCAGTTCATTCATTTCCCCCACCTCGATTCCACTGAAATTCCTGTGCTTCAAATCGATTCCCATTCTCGTTTTCTGCTGCGTCGGAAGCAAGATATAAAAAAACGTCAAGGTGATCATGGGGACCCGCAAGTGGATAATCACATTCCGGAACAGCCTTGTCGTGCATGTCCGTATCCATTTCCCCTGGATCGACCATATTCACCCTCACCCCCGTATCACTTAGCTCGTCGGCCCATGTTTGAGTCAATCCTTCGACGGCAAATTTTGAAATTCCGTATGCTCCCCACTCCGCAAAGCCTGTTTTACCCGCTTCTGACGTTAAGTTAATAATTGAACCTTTACCCCTGCTGATCATTCCTGGAAGGACTCTTTTCGTTACTAAAAATGGGTTCATTGCATTGATTCTTAGTACCTCAAGAAATTCTTCTTCAGGATAATCAGCCAGCAAACGCGGACCAGGTCCAAAAACGGATGCGTTGTTAAAAAGAACATCGACTCTTCCCAGTACCTCCTCCGTTACAGAAACAAAACGATCAACATCCCGGGAATCAGAAACATCCGCTTCCAAAGCTACCACTTCTGTCCCTAACGCTTTCAATTCTTTCTCAGCCTCCTGAAGTGGCCCACCCGTTCGTGCACAGATCGCAAGCTTTGCTCCTTCCTTGGCAAATTGTACGGCAAGGGCCCTGCCCAACCCTTTTGAAGCACCTGTTATCATGACCACTTTATTTTTCAACATCTTCATTTCCCCTTTCCAACTCTTATTACTTACAGTTTATGAAAAATCTTCTTTCGACAAATCGTCTATAAGTGGTCATGGGGAATAGAAAATTAGAAGGAGCAGATTATCAGCCTTTTGATGTAGTTTCATAAAAACACGAACATTGATACTAGAAATATGATTTATATTCGTGTTATAATCAAATTGAAAATAAATAGAGCAGTGACTGGCGAAAATGTGGAATCAACCACAAGGGAGCTGCGAATCTTATAAATCATGAGCCATTAGCCGTTCGCCTGGGCAGAAGGCAAGGGGGATCCCCTTGTCTTCTTTTACTATAATCAGGAGGGATTGCAGTGGAACCACTAGTATTAGACGGGAAACTTGTTGCATCTGAGGTAAAGGAAAGCCTAAAGTCTAGAGTTGCTGTATTAAAGGAGAATGGTATTACTCCATGTCTTGCTACGGTGCTCGTTGGAGACGATCCATCTTCTGCTACGTATGTCAAGATGAAGGGCAATGCCTGCGCGAAGATCGGAATGGAATCAAGAAGAATTCATCTTCCCAAGGAAACGACAACGAATGAACTGTTGGACGTTATCCATGAGCTTAATCAAGACCATTCCGTTCATGGCATTCTCTTGCAACATCCTGTACCTCATCACATTGATGAACGTGCTGCCTTTGAAGCGATTTCCATTGAAAAAGACGTTGATGGAGTCACGAGCCACGGGTTCGGTCAAAATTCATTAGGGTTTGGTGAATATCCTTCGTGCACACCTGCTGCAATCATGAGCATCATTGATTACTACGGTGTGTCCCTCGAAGGGAAACATGCTGTCGTTGTAGGAAGAAGCCCGATTCTAGGAAAGCCTGTGTCCATGATGCTGTTGAATCGAAACGCTACGGTGACGACCTGTCATTCGTATACAGAGAATCTGCCTGACATTCTCTCTACTGCAGATATCGTGGTGGCAGCAGTCGGTAAACCTAACTTCATTCAAGGTGACTGGCTTAAAGAAGGTGCTGTCGTTCTTGATGCGGGATATAACAAAGGGAACGTCGGAGACATAGACTATGAAGCATGCTATGAAAAAGCGAGCGCGATTACCCCTGTACCAGGCGGAGTTGGCCCCGTGACCATCTCTATGCTATTAAAGCAGACCGTTGATTCTGCTGAGAAATATGGTTCTGTACTTGAACATTCATAATAAATATCCTTTAAGAGACTGACCCATTATGGGAGCCAGTCTCTTTTTTTCCTATTTCGGACTTATTTTTTCTACATTTCAGGAAAGAATGGTAAGGAATAGAAAGATAAAGGAGCGTTCATATGGATAAACAACACCAAAATGCTTTCTCTGAAACACCTGAGCCCTATTGGAGGGAAACGACTAAACTCCCCATATTTAAAAAGCTTGATAAAAACATAAAAGTGGACGTAACCGTTGTAGGCGGAGGGATAGCAGGCATCACCACTGCCTATCTGTTAGCCAAAGGCGGGAAAAAAGTGGCTCTCATTGAGGCTGATCATATATTGAACGGAACAACGGGGCACACAACCGCTAAAATTTCCGCTCAACACGGATTGATTTATGATGAGCTCATCCAGCATTTTGGAGTAGAGTTTGCAAAGAAATACTATCTGTCTCAGACAAAGGCTCTTCAGTTTATTAAAGATACAATTTCCAGTGAAAATATAGATTGTCATTTTACAGAAGAGGACTCGTATGTATACGCGACTACTGATCAATATGCTACAAAAATCGAGAAGGAGTACGAGGCGTATCAGAAGTTAGAGATTATGGGAGAGCTCATCAAAAAACTCCCGATCGATCTATCCATTAAAAACGCAGTCGTAATGAAAGACCAGGCACAGTTTCACCCTTTAAAATATCTTAAAGCCTTGATTGATTCTTATACGGGACTTGGCGGTCAAATATTTGAAGGAACTGCGGCTAAAACCATTAACGAAGGAGACTCCAATCAAGTTGTGACTGCAGACGGTTATCATCTGGATAGCGAGCAAGTTGTCATCTGCTCTCACTTTCCTTTTTATGATGGAATGGGTTTTTATTTCACAAAGATGTATGCGGAACGCTCGTACATTCTTGGAGTAAAAGCGAAAAAGGATTATCCGGGAGGCATGTACTTAAGTGCAGAAGATCCTACCCGTTCCCTCCGTTCTCAAGAGGATGAAAATGGAGAGAATCTCATCCTGATCGGTGGGGATAATCATAAAACAGGACAAGGAAAGGATACGTTGGATCATTATAAAGCTCTCAAAGTTTTTGGTGAAGAAGTGCTTGGAATTGAAGAAATTCGTTATAGATGGTCAGCACAGGATCTTATCACGTTAGACAAAGTTCCTTATATCGGTAAATTAACGGAAAAGCATCCTTCCATTTTGGTAGCCACAGGCTTTAAAAAATGGGGCATGACGTCCGGAACTCTGGCGGGGCAAATTCTATCAGAACAAATTTTAGGAAATCACCATATTTATGCTGACGTATATACTCCTTCCCGTTTTGTCGCAGATCCAAGCATCAAACATTTCTTCAAAGAGAACATAAATGTAGCGGGACAACTCATTAAAGGAAAGCTTCAAATTCCAACTAAAAAGGTACAGGAGCTACA
This sequence comes from Rossellomorea aquimaris, assembly GCF_008180865.1. GTDB lineage: Bacteria > Bacillota > Bacilli > Bacillales > Bacillaceae_B > Rossellomorea > Rossellomorea yichunensis. Next base: position 106,708 of record NZ_VTEX01000006.1, on the reverse strand, counting down.
AAAAGGCGAAGGCGACGTGGTGAATCTGAACGGGCGACGTTGTGGTGGATACCGGGATGAAACAGGTAAGCTGCACGTCGTAGACACCACCTGTACCCATCTCGGCTGTGAAACCGAATGGAACCACGGAGACCACACATGGGACTGCCCTTGTCACGGATCACGCTTCTCCATTGATGGGGAAGTAATTGAAGGACCTGCTAAGAAACCTCTTACAAGGTTTGAAGTGACCGATTGAGGGACGGACCTCTGGAAAGAAACTTCCGATTATTGTCGAATATAGCCTGGGAAATAAACCGGATCCTAAAAGTATTTGACATATTTTGTCGCAATACACAGAAGAATATTTCCTCGATTATGTCTCAAACTATAAATGCTTGAGTTACTATTTTTGGGAGGGATTCTGAATGGGACGTACTAAAAAAGGTAACCGTAATGCTCAAAGTAATACGAATGCTAAACAAAATCGAACAAGTTCTGAATTAGTGGAGTTTACAACCGGGCAAGCGAATACGAAGAAAAACCGACCACAAGACTAGTAACAAGTAGCTGATTGATTGAAGAATAACCGGCAGTAACGCTGCGTCAGGTTATTCTTTTCTTATTTCTCCTGATCCATTCATCTTTCCGTAGAGGAATCTCTCTCCCAACCTCGAATACGTTATAGAGAAATTGATTAGGAGGAATGAATGATGCAAGAACAAATGTTATTTCAACAAATGGAATTCATCCGGCTTCGAACACTGGCTGCTCTCGATGCGACAACGGAACAGCAGGCGGATGAAGTGCCTCCTGGATTCAGAAATTCAATCCGATGGAATTTAGGACATATTCTACTGTCTCAGGAAAACCTGTTATACTCCTTTGCAGGGGAAATCGACCGTAAAACACTTCCACCTGAATATGGGGAGCTATTTGGCTTCAATACGAGCCCAGACACCTGGAATACACTCACACCTCCCACACTGAAGGAACTTCGTGAGAAATTGGAGGCACAACCGCAAAGAATGAAAGAAGCATTCTCCGGTCGCTTGGACGAAACAGGAGAGAAGCCGTTTGTTCTTGGTGAACATACTACGTTTACCACTTTAGGTGAAGTTCTTTCCTTCGCTAACTGGCATGAAGGCTTACATCAAGGAACCATAACGTCTATTAAGCGTGTACAAGGAATTGAAAACCTTTGGGAGAAAGTTGAAGAAAAGATAGAAAGATAAAAAGACATGGCGGCTCCTACGCTGCCGTGTCTTTTTATCTGCCTTTAAACAAAATTAAAAAATCTTCGTACCCTTCTTCTTCTAACTTACCCTTGGGAATAAATCGTAAAGAAGCAGAATTGATGCAATACCGAAGACCTTTAGGACCGGGTCCATCTGTGAACACATGCCCGAGATGAGAATCAGCTTCCCTGCTTCTTACCTCCACTCTTGTAGAACGATGAGAGAGGTCATATTGTTCTTTGACGCTTGCATCCATGACAGGCTTTGTAAAACTTGGCCAGCCGCACCCACTATCATACTGATCTTTGGATGTGAATAAAGGTTCACCCGAAACGATATCAACGTATAAACCTTCTTCCTTGTTATCCCAATACTCGTTTTCGTAAGGTGACTCTGTTCCATTTTCCTGGGTAACAAAGTATTGCATTTCTGTTAGCTGTTCCTTTAAATGGGCTCGATCATTTGGCCAATACTCCTTCAAAAAATCTTTTCGCCCGGATCCACGCTTATATAAAGCATATCGGAAGGCATTTTCCTTATAGAAATCCTGATGATAATCTTCAGCAGGATAAAATTCGCTTGCAGGGAGAACCTTCGTCACCAAAGGTTTCGTGAAAATACCACTCTGCTCCAATTTTCGTTTTGAATCTTCAGCAAGTTTTTTTTGATTATCGTTATGATAAAAAATGGCTGTTCGATAGGAGTCACCCCGATCTTTAAACTGTCCCCCTGAATCTGTCGGATCAATTTGCTTCCAGTATAGATCCAGCAGTTTCTCATAAGGGTACTGATTAGGATCAAACGTGATTTGTACAGCTTCATAGTGTCCTGTTACCCCGGAGATCACTTCTTTATATGTTGGATTTGCGGATTTACCTCCTGTATATCCGGAGACAATACGCTCAATTCCTTCCTGTTCATCAAAAGGCTCGACCATACACCAGAAACAGCCTCCTGCAAACGTCGCATGTTCCATTTCATCACCTCTTTCGTTTCACGTGAAACACTCATCGGTTATAGATTTCTTACCCTAAATTCATCCTTCAAAGTAAAGATGATAATGATTCTGACACCCCGGGTTAAAGGATGCTCGACAATGAGGACAAACCGATTGGCAATTCATATATTGTAAAATGGTTAACTCATTCTTACATTCTCCACAAAGAATCGCTTTCGTATTCCACTCGTTCTTTGACCAAAGGATCGGATCATGATCTGCCATTTCGTCATGACATATATGACAAGGATAGTACGTGTTACAGCACTTAAATTTAATTGCGATGATATCTTTGGGGGTACGGTAATGTTTGCATTTCGTTTTAGAGTCCACTTCTACGCCAGATACAGGAATCAACTTTTCAGGCATGTTCCATCCTCCCTTTTAATTACGTAGTAGATTTCGATATACAAAGCCGATTTTCCTACAAAAAAATGAAACTAGTCATCTACCATCGATGCATTCTTAGTCTATTAATCTATCTGTACTATACAATGAATGCTAAAAGAAAGGGAGGGGGAAGATTATTGAAGTTGATAGCATTCGAAACTCAATGTAGAAAAAAATATTGTAGAAGCAAAGGCACGGTGGTCCATTCATTGCACAAAAAAAGCAGGGGCATAAACGTCCGCCCCTTTTCTTAACTCATATGTTCCAGAATTCCGGTTAAATTTCTGTATTCAAAGTGTGGTTTGACCCCTAATTCATCCATCACTTTATCCTGACGATTGATCCAAGCCGTATAGAATCCAAAGTTCGTCGCTCCTGCAATGTCCCATGGGTTAGAAGACATAAACAGTACTTCTTCCCTTCTGACCCCAAGCTTTTCAAGTACGAGCTGGTAAGACATCGGGGTCGGTTTAAACTGCTTCACTTCATCAACAGTCAAAACCTCATCCAGTAAATGCCCAAAGGAAGATTGCTCAACGAGAGGAGAAAGCATATCCAGTGAACCATTGGAAAAGATGGCTTTTTGATAAGGTTTCAGTTCTTGCAACACACTCCCTACTTCTTCATAGTGGTCTAATTCCAAGTAAGCCTCCAGCAATTCCTTCTCTTTTCCTTCAGTAAGGTCAACTCCAGCTTGCTTAGCCGCATAATGGAGAGCATCTTTCGTTATTGTAAAAAAAGTCGTATACGTACCCATTAATTGACGTAAAAAACTATATTCAAGCTGCTTCTTGCGCCACACCTGGCTGATTTCCTCCCCTTTATCAGGAAAGAGTTCATTACATTTTTCAATGACGGAATGAACATCGAAAAGTGTTCCATACGCATCGAACACAAAAGCCTTTATATTGAGTTTTGACATACGTATCCTCCTCTTCCATTCTTCTTATATAATAGACCATTTTATATAAATTAAACTTTTCCACATATAAGCGAATTCATTTCACATCCATGCTTTTTATGATATATTACTTCGAGTATCTAAATATATTATGGAGGTGGTCACAATGATTGCAGAACCACATGCACAGGCATCTCCTTCCTATACAAAGACGATTCTGTTTTTGAGCTTAACCGTCTGGCTGGTTGTCATGAATACCACCATGTTTAATGTAGCACTCCCCAATGTCTTAAAGGATTTCTCTTTAGCCCCTTCTGAAGGAGCCTGGATTGTATCGGGATACTCCATCGTACTCGCCATTTGCACCATTACATATACGCGCCTGGCAGACTACATTCCGATCAGGAGGCTGCTTATCCTGGGCATTTCCATTTTCGGGCTGGCATCGTTCATAGGTTTCTTTGCCCATAGCTTTACCTGGCTATTGCTCTCCCGTTTATTCCAAGCGGCAGGTGCTGCAGCCATCCCCGGTCTATCCATGGTGTTTGCCGGACGTTTTGTCCCGATGGCAAGACGCGGCCGGGCATTGGCTATGATTGCCTCAGCTTCTTCCCTGGGCTTTGGATTAGGGCCGGTCGTAGGTGGCGTGATTACCGATTATTTAAGTTGGAACTATTTATTTCTAATCACGTTATGTGTCCTTGGAATGATTCCTGTACTAAACCGCTTCCTGCCGGATGAGACGAACAGGAAAGGGTACTTTGATGTATGGGGAGGCCTTTTAACCGGAATCGGGATTACGTTCTTTCTGCTGTTTATTTCAACTTTCGACTGGTATTATTTAGCAGGTGCCGTTGTATTCTTTGGAGGACTGTGGATTCGGATCCATAAGATCGAACTACCTTTTATACAACCCAGCTTGATACGGGACAAAGGATACCGTCAGATTTTATATATGAGTTTCCTGGGTTTCGCCACTCACTTTGCGATTCTAATCGTCATGCCTCTTATGCTTCAGCATGTATTTGGTAAAAACCCGACAGCGGTCGGATTCATTATCTTTCCGGGTGCGATGCTGTCGGCAGTGGCAGCTATTTATGTAGGAAGACTGATTGATCGGTATGGAAATATGAAGGTGATGGTCCTTGCACATATCCTTCTGATCATTTCAACCGTCATCTTTTATATCTTATCACCCCACAGCGAATACATGATTATGCTGGCTTATATGTTTACGAGCTTTGGCTTCTCAAGTCTATCGTCAAGCTCGACCAACGAAGTATCCCGGGTGATGAGTAAAGAGCTGATTGCTTCAGGAATCGGCATGAAACAGCTTACCCACTTCGTAGGCAGTGCATCTGGTTCTGTTCTGGGAGGAATCATTGTCGAGATGGGCGGAGCAGAATTCCCTGTGGATTCCTTTCAGAATACATTCCTTGTTCTGATCGTATTAATGACGTTATCCCTTTTTCTATTGTTTTTATACCGCCAAAGAATCAACGATCAATAAGATCAGGTCCAGGCAGATATTTGCCTGGACCTATTTTTTATAAAAGGCTCTTTTCGTAAAAATTGTAGCTTATTGTAGAGGGAGAAAGTAATAGTTGATTTCCGCTACAGGATGATCGCTTTCCGCGGGGCTGGCGGTGAGCCTCCGGGGTCTCACCTGTCCAGCTACGGGGCTTAGGGGCTCGAGGTCATAAGCCAAGTCTGCCAAAAAGGCAAAGTGCGCCTTCCCGGCAGACTCGCCTTATGCTTGTCGCCCCTGGGCAAAGCCCCTCCGCTTTTCGTACTGTCCAGCTATTCCCGCAGGAGTCGAGCATCCTGCAGCGAGGATCAACTTTCTAAGCATGAATCCTTAAATGGAAAACAATTAAAACAAGAATTTTAGCAAACAATCTCATTTAAGGTAAGTAGAGATTGATTATCTTATAAGAAAGAAGAATTTTATTAGTAACTTTGTTTTCTTGCACACCTTGAAGCTCCGTAGAGAAAATTTTGTTAAATATCGAGAGGGGATCAGCGCAGACTCCTGCAGAAGTACGGGCGTGCTGAGACCCCGTTCGGGTAAGCTGAGGAGTCTCGGCCGAACGCTAGCTGCAAGGGAGCAGTTCCTCTCACTATCTAGCATAAACTGGTTGACAGAGCCCTCGCAGATTCTATATTAGAAAACAACAATCTTTGCGAAAAGAGCTTTGTAAAAAAATCGTGCTCATCTTAGCCTTCATGGATTCCTCCGCTACCATTAAGGGTATAGTAAGAAAAAAACAGTAGAACAGGGGAATTCAATTGAAAACAAAGAAAAAGTGGTATAAGAAGAAAAGATGGTGGATCGGAGGGATCATCGTATTGACCCTTACCGTCGTCATGTTTTACCACCGGGTAAAGCCGTTACCCCCAGGGATATCCTACGCTGGCAACACCTATACCATACCAGAGAAGGATGTTGAGTTCCTATACGACCTAACATACCAGAAAGACGGGAAAGAGCAATATGACCATTCGATCTTTAATGAAGTCTATCAAACGATAGAAGAAGCAGAAGATTTTCTTATTCTGGACTTATTTTTAGTGAATGGTTACACAAAAGGTGATCGTGATTACCCTAAAATCAGTGAAAAGTTATCGAAAAAAATTCAACAACAGATGAAAAAGAAGCCTGATCTGAAAGTAATCTTCATCAGTGATGTTGTCAATACCACGTATGGATCCCATACAGCTGAACAATTGGAACCTTTAGAAGACCTTGGGGCTGAAGTCATTTATACCGATTTAAACCGCCTCAGAGATCCCAATATCTTATACTCAGGGGTTTGGAGAACTGCTCTAGGCTGGTTTGGTCAGGATGGCTATGGTTGGCTCCCCAATCCCATGGCTTCATCTGCACCCAAGGTAACCATGAGATCGTATCTGAAATTATTAAATGTAAAAGCAAATCATCGAAAAGTCGTCATTTCAGAGAACGCGGGACTTATTCTTTCCGCCAACCCCCATGACGCGAGTGGTTTTCACTCAAATATAGGTTTCAAGGTCAAAGGGGAAATACTTAAGGACATGGTGAAAGCCGAGAAGGCAGTGGCAGCATTTTCAGGGGGGAACGTAGAGGCATTCCCTACCGAGGAAGACTTAGATCAGTCTATTAAGGAGCTTTCTTCTACAGATGCTTCCGTTAAAGCACAAATCCTTACAGAAAAGAAGGTTCAAACAAGTGTTGTAAATGCTATGAATAAAGTAAAGAAAGGGGATGAAGTTTGGATCGGTATGTTCTATCTTGCAGATCGGGACATTATCGATGCCATAGGGAATGCGGCTGATCGTGAAGTAGAGGTACGATTAGTACTAGACCCTAATCAGAATGCCTTCGGTCAAGAAAAGATAGGGTTACCCAACCTGCCAATCGCTTCAGAGCTGCACAACTTAGACAATGACCATATTACGATTCGCTGGTACAACACCAATAAGGAACAATACCATACTAAGTTCATTTATATAAAAGGGGCGAAAGAGAGTACCGTTATCGGAGGATCCAGTAATTACACATCGAGAAACTTAGATGATTATAACTTAGAAGAAAATATAAAGGTTGTGGCACCGAATGACAGTAAAACCATGTCAGATATTGATCAGTATTTTAACCGTATCTGGAACAACAAAGATGGCACCTACACCGTTAAATATGAGGAATATCAGGATAAGCTGCCTGCCTTTAAATATGTCATGTATATCTTGCAAAAAATCTTCCAAGTGACCACCTATTAGGTTTTAATTCCACACTAAAAGGGAATTAAATCAGTAACAACATATCAAAAAAACATTACATGGAGGTTAGAAAGATGGGTATTATTTTGTACTTAATCGTAGGTGGAATAATAGGTTGGTTAGCTGGTCTTATATTAGGTAAAAACGTTCCTGGTGGAATCATCGGAAACATCATCGCAGGTATTATCGGTGCATGGATCGGCGGAGAGCTCCTTGGAAGCTTCGGACCATCCCTTGCAGGAATCGCCATCATTCCAGCCTTACTCGGAGCGATCATCTTTGTATTCCTGTTAAGCTTACTGCTAAGAAGGATGAGAAAGACTACTCATTAAAAACACTGAAACCCCTGGATTCCAGGGGTTTTTCATTTGTCCTTAAAGATATAAAAAAACAGCCAATGTTGGCTGCCCTCTTAATACGTCATCGATTTCTTATGTCTTCTTTTATTCCGGTACTTCTTATAAAACGGGTAAATAATAGGTCCCCATTTGATCAGTCTTCCAATTAAACGTTTCATGCAGGTAACCTCCTTTGTATAGTAATCTATACCCGAATATGCAGAATGAAAACATATGCTAGAATAAAGGCATGACGAATGACGAGGTGTTTCACATGCATATAACAGAAGAATTAGCTTATCCAATCATCTCAAAATTAAAAACCATCGTTAGTACTAATATTAATATTATGAACGAGACCGGCGTGATTGTTGCCAGCACTGATTCTACACGTATGAATCAAGTACATGAAGGGGCTCTGTATGTCCTCAAACAAAAAAGACCATTAATCATTTCTGAGCACGACTTAGGTAAGTATCATGGTTCGAAAGAAGGCATCAACCTCCCTATTGAGTTCCTGGGAGAAATGATCGGCGTCGTTGGGGTTACAGGTTCTCCACATGAATTAGATCAGTTTGTGAAAATCGTGAAAATCACCGTTGAAGTCATGCTTCAACAGGTTCATTTCCACAATCAATTGCAGCATCAAAAAACATTAATGGATAATTGGTTATTAGATTTGGTACACCCTCATTATTTTGATGAAAGAAAAAATGAAGCATTTGCTCATCACTACTTACATCTTGAAACGAGCCAAAACGTTCACATTTTGTTGGTTCAGTTTGACGACTTATCCGCTCACTCAACAACCAACCTTCCTTTACCAATGGTCAAAGAAGAGCTATTAAGGAGAATGAAGCTTCAATTACCAAAGGTGCACTTTCAATCCTTCATTACCGACTCCCACTGCGTCATAGGAATCCCTTCAAGTATTTGCCCCTCTGAGGAAGAAGCGATAATTCTGGCAAAGCGTTTGCAACACCATTTACAGGAAAAGCATGTCAAGGTGAAAACGGCTGTAGGCAATGTATATTCAGGAGTTAGCGGGTACAGAAAATCTTATTTGGAAGCACACAACTCCCTAGAATTACAGGAACGCTTTCCACAGTTCACCGACTATATTCATATCCAGGAATGGGGGATCATGGATTTCATAAAGCAAATCCCCATTGATGTACGTAAGGAATTTATGGACCGTTATAATGAACGAATCCTTCAATTGAGTACCACCTTGCGACATACATTACAACGATTATTCGATTGCCAATTAAACATGAAAGAAACTGCGAACTCATTACATATTCACCGAAACACCCTCCTGTACAGGCTTGAAAGTGTCGAGGAACTGACAGGTCTAAATCCACGGCAATTTGATGACGCCATATTACTTCGGTTTATCCTAATTATCCAGGAAATGAATAAAGAGTTGTAAAATATGATTGTGCACATGCACAATCTTTTTTCATTTTATGAAGAATTGTTTAGATGAATCCACATTGTAACCGCTTACCTAAATTGGTTAAATAAAAGAATAGATTATATTTTCTGAAAAAAGGAGCCGCTATGAATATTCTTATTGCCCCCGATTCATTTAAAGGAAGTTTAAGCTCACTCGAGGTTGGAACCATTATGGAAAAAGCCTTTCTTGATGAATCTTCGAGCTTTAAAACGAACGTCATCCCCATGGCCGATGGTGGCGAAGGAACGCTTGAGACCTTAATTTACGCAACGGGAGGAAAAAAAGTAAAAACGATCGCAACCGGTCCCTTAGGAGAAAAAGTTCACACTGAGTACGGTGTGTCAGGAGATCAAAAGACAGCCGTTATTGAAATAGCTTCCATTGCAGGCTTACCAATGGTGCCGATTGAAAAACGCAATCCCTACTACACAACGTCGTATGGGATTGGAGAAGTTATTATAACAGCCATAGAAGAAGGTTACCGAAGCTTCATTATTGCTCTAGGCGGAAGCTCGACGAATGATGGAGGGTTCGGAATGCTGCAATCACTCGGCGTCAGCTTCTATGACGAAGAAGGGATCGCTGTCGGGTCCTTTGGAAAAGATCTGAGATTCATTTCCAAAGTGGACTGGAGCAGCCTTCATCCCCTTGTAAAAGAGTGTACCTTTCACATTGCTTCAGATGTCGAGAACCCTTTATGCGGTGAAACAGGAGCCTCTTCTGTATTTGGTCCACAAAAAGGAGCCAATAAAGATCAGGTGAAGGAGCTTGATCAACAGCTGCTTCACTACAGTCAATTACTTAAAAGAGAAAAAGGAATCGATTTTCAAGATACGAAAGGTGCCGGTGCGGCCGGAGGACTTGGCTTTGCCTTTATGCATTTAAACGGAACAATCGAATCCGGAGCAAAGCTGGTTGCTGAAGCGACCAATCTTTCAACTGCCATTCGGGAGGCTGATTGGATTCTCACCGGTGAAGGACAAAGTGATCATCAAACATTGTTTGGTAAACTACCCTCCTATATTGCAACCATCGCAAAACAGCATCAAACTCCAGTATCACTTATTGCAGGGAGCTTAGGAGAAGGTTATCAAACTTTATACGAAGACTTTACCAGCTGTCATTCCATTGCCATTGGACCAATTGACCTTGCTGAGAGCATCAGTCGGGCTGAAGAACTGCTTTACCATGAAACAAGGAACATCGCACGAATTTTACACGTAACAAAGGGAGAAAGATAAAGGGGGAAAATCTTATGTCAGGAATCTGGTTATTTACGGTTATTGTATTAGGGGTAGGATTTATCATTTTCACAACGGCAAAATTGAAGCTTCAGCCTTTTCTATCGTTATTGTTTGCCGCGTTCTTGGTTGGTATATTTGCAGGCTTACCACTGAATACAGTCGTAGAAGCAGTCAACGGCGGGTTTGGAGGGTTAATGGGGTATATTGGTATCGTCATCGTTGCCGGTACCATTATCGGGACGATTCTAGAGAAATCAGGTGCCGCTCTCAGAATGGCAGAAGTGGTTCTGCGTTTAGTGGGGGAAAAGAGACCTCAACTGGCCATGTCCCTAATCGGTGCCATTGTGAGTATCCCTGTCTTCTGCGACTCCGGATACGTCATTCTCTCAAGCTTAAAAAAAGCTTTGGCAAAGCGTGCAAAAGTAGCCTTAGCTTCCATGTCTGTTGCACTGGCAACGGGGTTATATGCCACCCATACTCTGGTACCGCCCACTCCAGGCCCTATTGCCGCAGCTGGAAACATCGGTGCCAGCGACTACTTAGGAACCATTATTTTAATCGGGTTGATTGTAGCCATTCCTACGATTCTAGCAGGTTATCTTTGGGCCATTAAGGTCGCAAGTAAAATTGAAATCGAGGGTGAAGAAGAACTGGATCTGGATTATGATGAGATTGTCAAATCCTTTGGGGAACTTCCTTCAACGTTCAAATCCTTTGCTCCGATTGTACTTCCCATCCTATTGATTGGTGCAGGATCAGTCGTCAGCTTCTTTCAATGGAAAGGCGGAGCAGCGGATGTTCTCTTATTCATCGGTTCCCCTGTTATTGCTTTGCTTATAGGTGTCCTGTCTGCGTTTGCCCTCATGCCGAAATGGAATGAAGAAACCCTGAATGGCTGGGTAACTCAAGGTATGAAAGATGCAACCAATATTCTATTAATCACAGGCGCAGGAGGAGCATTCGGTTCCGTTATCAAGGCGACTCCCGTTGCTGAATTGATTCAAGGAATCGCCGACGGGGGATTACTTTCCGGTGCACTGGTCTTACTCATTCCATTTATTGTTGCAGCTCTATTAAAATCGGCTCAGGGATCTTCTACCGCTGCACTTGTCATTACTTCATCCCTGATAGCTCCATTACTTCCACAAATGGGGATTGATGGAGCCGTGCCTCTTGCTTTAGTCGTTATGGCCATTGGTGCAGGGGCTATGACAGTCAGTCATGTCAATGACAGTTATTTCTGGGTTGTAACCCAATTCAGCGGAATGAAAGTCACAGATGCTTATAAGGCGCAAACTGCAGCTACGCTGGTTCAGGGTTTAACGGCTCTTGTATTCACTTTACTGCTATGGGTCATCCTTGTGTAACTAGGTCAATCACACCTACTCCTTTCCAATAAATTGAAAGGAGTTTTTTGTCGAATAGGGTAAATCCTCCCCGGGAAATAATTACTTACCCGTACATTTCAAGAACCAAAAAAGCAACCAGTTACTGTACCTGGTTGCTTTTTTAGTGCTATTTACTACTTTTCGATTCTGCAATCTTCCCCAAGAAAAAACCGTCAACCTCGCTTATTTTCCCACGCCACATGATTTTCCCTTTGGAAGGGGTTGGCTTACTGTCGCCACAGTACACCTTGGTGTTCTTCAAATGAATGAAATGGGCTTCAGCGCTCTGGTTTTCATCTACTGACTCTCCGGCCTTCGCCAGCTCCTCACTAAGCTTCTGGGCCACTTCACTGCCATCCTCAAAGGTTTCACTTAATGAGTCGAAGTATTCCTTTGCAGAAACGAGAGTACCTGTTATGACGGCTCCTTTGACGTTTAACGTGATGTCTAATGAAAAGTCATGCTTGTTTGATGCTTGTACAAAAAATTCTAAGATACTATCCTTCCCTGTACCTGATTCTAAACTCATTTTCACATCTCCTTTTTACGTTAAGCTACTGTATCGTCTTCGGTAGAGAGTGTTGTATCTTCTTCTTGATCTTCGTCTTTATCATCATCTTTTTTAGCAGATTTTTTACTTTTAGCGTTTGTCTTGCGGGTAGAACGCTTCTTACCCTTTGAACCTGACTTACCGTTTGATTTCTTCTTGCTTGAAGTTTCTTCCTCATCGTCGCTATCATCATCGTCTTCTTCGTTTTCATCTTCATTAGTGTCTTCGTCTTCTTCATCGTCTTCTTCTTCATCTGTCGCTTCTTCTTTGGACTTTTTAGAAGCTTTCTTTCTAGAAGTGGTTTCTTCTTCATCCTCGTCTTCCTCGTCATCACTTCCATCTTCACGAGTCGCGGCAATTTGATTCATTTTCTCTTCTAATTGCTGCAAGCGGTTCTGAAGTTCCTCATTTTCTTGTTTAAGGGCGTCATAGTCCTGGTTCGACTCATCTTCAGAACTGTTCGTTTCAGTTGAATTCACGTCAGTCTCCGTGTCTTCAGACGCTTCCTCATCTTTATCACGCTTAAACAAGTTGGCTGTTGAAGATTTTAGTGACACAGCAGCTTTTCTGGATCTTTCTTTTGCTGCTTTCCCAAAGTCCAGGCTTTTGCTTTTGATTTTCTCTTGATCGATACGATCTAAAAGTTTTTTTCCATTTTCAGGTGTTGCCAGATACCCTACAGTTGCTCCCAACAGACTTCCAGCTACGGTTCTCTTAATAGGGCCGCCTCTTCTTGTTATATTCTCATTTGTTGAATCCTTTTCTTGTCCTTGATTCTCAACTGTCGTGTTTTGCGTATTTTTTTCTGCCATCGGTAAAACCTCCAATTAGTTTGTTTCCGCCTGGTTCAGACGGTTCGTATCCAGTTTCTTTTCAAGTGATTCCAATCGTTCCTGTAATTTCTTATTTTCCTCTTCAAGTGCTTTCGTGTTGTTATCTGCGGCTTTGGAACTTAAGTAAGGATCATTTTCCCACCAGTCCATGCCTATTTCTTTTGCTTTATCTACAGAAGCAACGATTAAGCGGATTTTAATCGTAAGCAGCTCGACATCGGCAATTCCCACCGTAATATCTCCTGCTACGACCACACCTTTATCTAATATCTTTTCTAATACATCCACTATTGTGTTGGATTGTACCGGATGCTCCATTCCCATCATGTAACCTCCCTAATCGGCCTTACATTAAGCTCCCTAAAGGACCAAGGTCTATATTCAAGTCTTCTGCATCAAGACCAAATACCTCTTTTAACTCTTCCATTTTTTCTTCGAGATTCATAAGGGCAATGCCCAGATTCTCCACTTGTTCATCCGTTAAAGTACCGCCTTCAACACGCCTCATTGCATGTCTTTCGACGATTTGCCTTAATAGTTCTACAACGGTCAATACAAGTTGCGCTAAGCCTTGTTCTGCTTTTTCCGGGTCGAAATTAATTCGCCCATTTGTCCCGCTGGCCTGTGGCATGAATCAATCCCTCCCTTTCTTTATCGAATTGATCGGACGTTACCGTTTTACGTGTTCCTTGCTTGTGTTGAACCAATGTCTCAACTGAGGAAATCAGCACTCTCAAATCCAGATACACGAGATCGACACCTGCAATGGATATAATCAAATCTCCCTTTATCGCCACACCTTTATCGAGAATGACATCCAATATGTCTATAAGTGCAATATCTTTGTTTTCTATCGATTCTCTTACTGTCATATTTCTCATTCCTTGTTTTGTGATTAAGAAAAACTAGAAAAATGATAAGGTGGCCAAGGGCCGGATGCTTCAATTTTCCAACCGGCGTGTCCCAGTTCTTCCTCGTATTGCTTAATTTCATCTACAAATTCATCAACATTGGATACTGGAAGGAGAAACACACTATTCCAAGCCATATGTTCTTGTCTGCCTGTTACATCCTTACTCCAATTTTTTTTGATATTTCCATGGAGGGAATGTTCCTTCAGCTTTTCATGAACCTCTTCACAGAGTCGATTCTTTTCGTTTTCAAGCTCCCGATCAATCAGCTGATCGATTTTTTTCTTTTCAAAGAACTGCCTGCCCTTTGGTAATTCACTGATTTCTTTTCTTTTGGCTTCGATAGACGGATTGCTTTCGCTTACCTGCTTCTTCAGCAGCTTATCGTCACAGTAGATTTTGACGTTCCACTCTTCATTGCCATCCAGCTGAGTAAAGGTCGTTTCCAGCTTGTTTCGACTGCCTTCTATCGTGGACTTAAGGCTATCCTCGTTCTTGTACAATGTACAGAACTTCAGGGGAATGATGGTATACATCTTTGAAACCATCAGAACGGTTTCGTGATGATGAAACGCCTTTTCCTGAAGCCAGTCCATGTCGTTATCGACTTTGTCCTTAATGGTTTCTTCTGAGTATTCATTCGGTTGCAGATCACAGACAATTGCTGTCACGTCACCGATTTCAATTGTATAAAGTTCACCTTCTCCATCGAATCCTTTCATGGAGGGAAGAGATTTTTCATTTGCTTCTTTTGTTGGGATTAAGCCGTATAAATAAAGTAAATCGCTCATTTGATCACCCTTATTTCTTTTTCGTTAGTTCTTCCCATTGCTCCATTTCCATCTGTTTCGCAATTTCATATCGTGCTAGTAACTCATCTTCTTTTTCCTGGAATGCTTCCTCAGGAATTTCACCTAATTCATACATCATTTGAAGCTGAATCAACTTTTGTTGAATGGTAGGAAGGTCGTATAATTCTTTGTCTGCTTCTTCTTTAATCTTTTCGCCGACTTTAATGACTAAATTAATTGGTGCACTCACCAATTTATGAATCATCAGCCTTCCTCAACCTTCAAGCGTATATTGACAAAATTGTATGCCGGCCATGGGCCAGTGTAGTTAAATTCGACCTTATCCTTCCACTTTTCATGTGCTTCGTTCACCTTTTGATCGAAGACTTCTTCCTGGTCCCGATCAATTAAGAAAGAAGCGTTGAGAAGCATTTTTTCACTTGAAGGGTCATTTGCCTTTGCTGATACGGCTGTTTCCTCAAGGGGGGCATAGACTTCCTGCTTCACCTCATTTTGAAGGGAAGTAAATAGCTTCTGAGCCATTCCTCCAAGCTGAATGCGATCATAATACGCGGCAGATTCAGATTTCCCTTTAACGGCTGATGCCATTTTTTCTACCTGCGGGTTTTCTTTAACCATCGCTTCCAGCCATTCCTTTTTACCGATAACCTTTAAGCCCAGCTCGATTTTCCCTTTAATTGCCGGGAAAAGGGTTTCGAACTGAGGATAAAGGTTTTCTAGAAGAGCCTGCACATCGTCTCTTGATTTAAAGACATTCCCGAAGCTGATCGGGATGACCGTATCTTTTTGATCCATCACCCGTGATACGGCACCTTGGTGCATGAGTAAATTCTGCTTCTTAGGATGATAGATTTTCATCGGCACTTCTGCTGCTACCATAGCGGCGTCCTTATATCTGATCGTGAACGTCTCG
Organism: Rossellomorea aquimaris; assembly: GCF_008180865.1. Lineage (GTDB taxonomy): Bacteria > Bacillota > Bacilli > Bacillales > Bacillaceae_B > Rossellomorea > Rossellomorea yichunensis. The sequence goes on along the minus strand of NZ_VTEX01000006.1, from coordinate 90,996 downwards.
CGTTCCTCACATTCGATTTCAATGGAACCAAATTGATCGTCTTCTTCTGTCTGGATGGCACAAAATATATAAATTCCCATTTCTTCCTGACTCATCATGAAACTCTCCTTTATTCCTCAGATATCTTCATACGTTTGCATGCATCTATAATCAGTTGTTCTGCTTTTTCTTGTGGGTTTTCTCCATCGATACATCGGCTTAAACTGTGTGCTACTATATCAACACATAGACGTTGAAAGTCTGAATCCTTACCGTCTATGGGGATGTCTGATTCAATGGCGAGCCTCGCGATCATTAAGGAAGCACGCAAGCTCGGTCCGTTCATTTCGTTTGTACATTGATCACGTAATGTAGAGACAAGTGTTGTAATCGCTCTTGCTTCACTCATAACCAAGTTTGCTTTTTCCGATACAATCATTGCCTCTTGTTCTGCTCCCTTGTAATCTACGCTAATGGTAATCAACCGATCCAGGAGAGCATCCTGTGTTTGATAAACCCCTGCATATTCTGCAGGATTACTAGTAAATATGATTGCAAATTCCGGGTGTACGCGAATAAAAGGTTCCGTTAGCTTCGATCCATATAAAGGAATGATTCCTTCTTCTAAAATGGATAGAAAGATATTATTCGTTGTCGGCTGTGATCTTGTAAATTCATCGTATACAAGGGTATAGCCATTTTTTACTGCTTCCAGTAAACGACCGTCTCTCCATGTTTCGGTGACACTTTCATCCTTTTTGTAAACAGATCGAACATATTGATCGACCACTTTTTTACTCGTATAACCTGTGAAATCACCAATTAAGTCTTTATTATTCAGTTCATGATTTCCGTGCATGAGCATCACCGGTCTTTTTCTCTTCTTGGCAAGTGCCAGAGCAAGAGACGTTTTTCCGGCTCCGGAAGGACCTGTAAAATGTACAGGATATCCAGCTTTAAGGTATTGCAATGAGCGCGAAAGCAATTCTTTCGTTTCATCGTCTTGGATTAATGCCCTGCTATCCTTTTTGATCCGTTTTGTTAAGACCGTCACTTACAATTCCCTCCTACTCGCTCATCCACTACATTTCCTGTCCGATGGCACTTCTGTAACGGATATCCCGTCGTTTAAATGATGTGACTTCCTTTTCTTTATTGAGAAGAACATCATATGTTCCCAGCATTTCGTCTTTAGCATATTTCTTCATATATTCTTTTTCTTCAATTACCTCGACTTGAAGCTTCCATCCTTCGTCTTCTGTCAATTCCACCGACGTAATCTTATGGACTGGAGCTACATGTTCATTGAAGAAATCCGTCACACTATTCATGATTTCTTTGATTACCATTGTTGCCTCCTACTGTAGTTGAAGGGGGAGGGTGCCAATAATGGCCCCCTTCAAACACATATTCTTTTGCTGTCACTCCATTTAAATGCTGAACTGGGAGCTTCTTTCATTCTGCTGAGTAGCAAGGCCGTTTTCTTCGACATCATCTCGAAGTAGGCCCACTGCTTCTGCATAACGCAACCATGTATCTACGCTTGCAATGACGACCCTTGCTTCAACCGTTAAAATTTCAATCCCAACGACAGATACTCTTGCAAATGCATCAATGACAATACCTTTGTCAAGGATACGGTCAATCACTTCTGCTAAACTTGAACTATTATTACTCTTTTGAATAGCCAATTGTTATTCTCCTTCCGGTGTTTAAGAACAGATCGTCTTAATGTCTTTTGAAGATTTAATGTTTTCTGAACTTTTGATTTCTGTAGAACTCTTTATGTTAAAGGAGCTCTTGATGTCACTTGCTCCTTTAATATTTGCAGCGCCATTCATTTTTGTTTGTTTATCATTTGATGAAGAAATTTTCTTTTGAAATTCTTCACCTGCTTCTTTGGCATTTCCTAACTTTTCCCGAACGGAAAGCAGGACATCCTGGACTTTTTCCTTAGCTTCTTCAGCTTTGGTATGAACATTGGCCGCATTTTTCTCTTTTGCCTTCTCTAACTTCTCGGATGCTTCGCCTGCTTTTGATTGAATACCGCCTTCAACACTGTTCACAAATGTTTCTTTCGCTTTCTCTTTCATCGTGTCTTTCACTTTCTCTTTCACAGGCTCTGGAGCGTGATCGTATGCTTTTTTAGCCATCTTGCCAACTGCTTTTTTCATCGGCTTACTCATGTAATGCCCCCTTCAGGGATGCGACTATTTCTTAGACTCCACTAAGCTGTTAAGCATTTCTTCGATACGTTCTAAACGCTCATTCAAATTCTTGTTTTCTTCTTTGATTTCTTCTAATTCTTCTGATTGATTGGAAGAGTTCTCGCCGCTATCTGCCTTGGCATCAGTGTTTTCCGATGCCTCTTCTTTTTTCTTCTTTGGTGCAAGCAAGCCGCCTTCCAACTTGCTCATATATCCGGTAGCCGATTGTCTCAAGGTAATAATGGCTTGCTCTGTCAGGAATTCCTGTGCTGATCTTCTCAGTTCTTTACTAGCGGCTTTCATCACTTCTGACTTCCCTAAACTGTCCACTACTTTCTTACCTGTACCAGGATTTGAAAGTAATCCGATACCAGCCCCGACTACTCCTCCGATAATCGCATAATTCATGGATTGTCTGTTTTCAGCTGTTTGCTCTTCGGTTTCTTCAGTGCTTTTCTTTTCCTCTACTTGTTGACTGCTTTTTGTTTCTGCCATATTCATCCTCTTTTCTACCAAAATAGTAAAACTATATTTTATTTACTTGTTTAAATGCTAAACGCTGTTCCTCTTTCATTTTCCTGCTTCGCTAACCCTTCTTCTTGAACTTCGTCTCTTAAAAGCCCAACTGCCTCTGCATATCGTAACCATGTATCTACACTTGCAATGACGACTCGCGCTTCTATTGTAAGAATTTCTATTCCCACTAAGGAAACTCTGGCAAATGCATCAATGACTATTCCTTTATCCAGGATTCTATCAATTACTTCTGCGAGACTTGAGCTATCGTTACTTTTTTGAATACTCATCGAATCTCTCCTCTTAATTGGTGTAGCCAATGACTGGGTGCAAGTTTTATATTCGGTTTAATCGGTGTTTACCTCGATTTCCACCTATGCTAAACCAGGAGGTGGAAATTATTTGAAGTAAACTGCCATTTTTTATACATGTTTAAGTACGTTTTTTTCACCTTGTAACATTTCTCTCTTACAGTTATCTGGCTTGTAAGGTTTTTTGGAGAAAAAATAATTCAAATAAGACAAATTGATTACAGTTTCTAAAGGAGAAATCGGGTTGAAATGAAAGGAAGAATGTGATTTTCATCGGGGGGGAAGGGTGTAAATGATTCTTTATGAAAAAATCTTTGCAAAAAAAAGAACCAGAAGCATCACGCTTTTCAGCTTTGCTTCTGGTTCTTTTCCTATTTATTCATTTGAGAAAGAAAATCGCCTAAGAGATCTTCCATCGTTTCTTCTTTAGGTTCTTCTTCAACGGTTTCCTGGGGCTTCATGGCACTGTCCCAATCAAAGTTGTCCAATTCTTCGTCAGTAGAGTAAGAACGCTTATCTATTACATCTTCATCCGGTGCATCATCCATCACTTGATCAAGGGACCACTCTCTTGATGAATCGTGACTTGCTGCAGATTCTTCCTGAAGATAGAGCGCTTCATCAATATCCAACGAATTGCTGCTTAAGGAAGCTAGAAGAGAGGCTGTACGAACCGGGTTTGAAAGCAGTTGGTACACGATACTCCCCAACAGCGCTTCTGAGTGTTCATGCTTCAACCAGTCACGCTGGGATTTATCCAATCCCTTGGGAAGTGGGATTGTAATGGCTTCTCTCTGCTTGGAAATCGTATCATTTACTCCATTTAATACAAGCTCTGCAATTTTACTGGAGAAATTTCGTTTTTCCGTTTCCTTTAGCTTTTGTAAATGCTTTAATACATGATCAGGTGTATCAGAAGGAATTCGAAACGTAATCGGCTGTCCCCTCGACATCCCTTTTCCATTCATACCATCACCCTATTTGGTTTTCGCTAATTTTTGTTCTTCTTTCTGGGTTTGTTGTTTTTGGGTCTTTCTTGAGAAGTCAGCAATCAGCTTGTAATAAGCATTGGCCATCATCCAAATGCTTTCCTTCTCATCTTCAAAGAAGTCGATATTATACCCATCAAGATTGTTATTAAGCGTCTTGATATACTCTTTCAGGACGCTTGATCCCCCACCAATGAAGTAGCAGATTTCCGTTTGAGAATTCTTTTGCCACATATTGCGAAGGTGACGGTATTGCTTCTTAGCAAGTTCAAGCATAATACGGTCAACGATGTCATGTACGCTTGTACGACTTCCTTTAACCATAATATGATTACAATCATTTTTCTTCGTGATGATTTCTACCACATCACGTCGGCTGTCGAGCTCGATACCATGTCTTGAGCGGATTTCCTCTCGGATCCATTCAAGAGATTCAGAAACACCAAGGTTAAAACCTTGGGCTTTATCATCGTCTACTTTTCGGTCCTTAATGACCGCGATATCCGTCGATAAGCCACCGATATCTTGAATTAAGATACGCTTATCAATAAGGTCTTTATTAATGATGTTCAGATTGTTATCCATTACAAGGTTGATGAATGCTGCGAAGCCTTCAGGGTATACCTTTACTTCATCAAATTTAATATTCACTTTGATGCCTTGATAACGGGGGGTTACCAGGAACTCTACTTGGTGTACAGAACCTAATAATCTTGAACGGTACCCGACATCTTTACCTTCCTTAACTTCGCGAAGGGGAAGACCCGTACCCAATGTATAGTTTGCTTCTATTACCTTATTATTCTTTTTGAATTCAGAGTCGTTACGTGCTGCATCAAGAGCAATAGAAGCAAACAGCATGATCAGTGTTTGATCTTCTTCTGACTTACTGCTTCCCGGATCCAGTTCAGTAGAGTTATTGCTCTTCGTCGCCAGATTCCCGACACGATAAATCGCATTGTTATCTTTCAGAGTAGGGGAGTGGACACGGATATGTATGCCGTCTAGTGGGTCTTGTGTATCCAGCTCCTCAATTCCGATAATTGGACGATCTTCAATATCCCTTGCGATGACGTTTGGAATATTCACCTCACCGTCCATCTTTCCAAAAATACCTTTAAGAGAATCATTACCAACGTCAATGGCTGCAATTCGTGAATTCGTCATTAAAATCATCCTTTCATTCATGAGTAAGAATTTGTCATAAAATTTCAACTCTTACTCTCAGAGTATACAATTTCTCTTCACCGGTCAATCCTACTTTTCTATCGAATGTTGATGTCAAGATAGCGAGGAATTGTATACATTTTTGTATTGTTGTGTACGTTTTTTGTACACATCCTTACACACCAATATGTTTACTTGTTTGTGCACATGTATACATTTTCGTACACACTTGTATACATTTTCGTTTACAAGTATACATTTTTGTAAACTTTGATTTTTTTACAAATTATTACTTGAAATTGTGCTCATTCTACTACTTTGTGAAACTAGGAATCTACCTTTTTTTCATTGAAAATGGGGATAAATAATATGTAGCTAATAAGAAATATCTAATAATAGAGATATGAAAATAAAATTATCAGGTATGAAAGAGGATGAAGATTACCAAATATATTGAACAAATAATAGGTTATAAAAAGGACTCGTTAAACGGAAAAGATAACAAAAAACCGAAAAAAAACTTCGACATTCAACATGCCGAAGTCTCTCACAGGTCTTATTTCGTTAGATTGCGTTATATTGCGTTATATTGGCTTCTTCACCTGGATGACTACCTTACCCTTAGCTCTGCCCGTTTCGACGTACTGAACGGCTTCCTGAGCCTCTTCAAGGGAGTACACCCTGTCTATTACAGGGCGAATACTCCCTTTTTCGACAAGATGTTTGATTTTTTCCAGCTGTTCCCCGCTGGGCTTCATGAATAAGAAGTGATAGTCTACGTTAAACTTCTTTTCGAGAGCACTTATATTTCTGCTAACTACAGAAAATAAGAGCCGTTTTATGAAACCAAGATTGTTTTCTGCGGCAAATCTGCGGTTTGGCACTGCAGAAACAGACACGATTTTCCCATGAGGCTTGAGTATACGGAACGAACGATCGAGGACATCACCGCCTAACGTATCAAACACAGCATCATATTCGTTTAGAATCTCCTCAAATTTCTCTTCCCTGTAGTTGATCACTCTATCTGCTCCGAGAGAGGAAACTAAATCAAACCCCTTTTCACTTGCGGTTGTGGCTACAAATACACCCATTTCCTTTGCAAGCTGAATGGCAAAAGTCCCGACTCCCCCCGCTCCGGCGTGGATAAGGATCTTCTGGTCCGGTTTCAGCTGAAGGATTTCATGGAATGCCTGCCATGAGGTTAAACCAACCAGAGGAAGGGACGCTGCTTCTTCAAACGTAAGGTTTTCCGGTTTCAATGAAACATCATCTTCATGGACAGAAAGGTACTCAGTGAACGTACCGATCCGATTCTTGCGTGGCCTGCCGTACACTTCATCCCCAATTTGAAACTTACTCACCTTGGAACCTGATTGAATCACCTTACCGGAAAAGTCATTCCCCAACACCAATGGCATCTTGTAGCTCAATAGCATTTTCACCTTGCCATCCCTTATCTTGAAGTCAATAGGGTTGATACTCGCTGCGTGAATCTCCACTAAAACATCGTGTTCTCCCATGTCCGGAATCGGAAGGTCAGTAAGTTCTAAAGGAATAGTTTTCCCATATTGTTTTATGGTCATTGCTTTCATATAGATCATCCTTACAATTAAAGTTTAAATGTTTAATCATATAAACATATTATCTATAAATGTTTCTCTTCCGTCAATGAACTTGCACAGGAGTTATATTCCATTATTATATTGTGGCTTAGATGGATCATATGGAAACATGGATGGTGTTTTTTCAGGATTCAGAGGAGAACACCCATGCGTTGGTAAGTGAGACGAGAAGGTAAAAGAGGAAGAGGAACCCGCACTAAAACGGGCTCCCCTTTATTATTTTTTCAACCTTTGCTTCCTTGAGCCGATCGACTCCAAATGACAATAACAATGATGAGAAGTAACACACAGATACCTACTAACACAGCAATCAATATAGGAAGGGAAGAACCATTCTGACTTCTTTCCTCAAGACTCCCCAATCTTGCCGATTCGGATTCACTAAACAGTTTCAGGTTTTCTGCTTTAGCTTTAATAGTATTTGTATCTTTTTCTTCACTTTTAAATAACTTATCAGTGAGCTCATTCAATTTGTTAATGGAAATCCCTTCAAATGTTAAGCTTTTTTGTTCTTCAGGGATTTTTATCTTTTCATTTGTGAGCGTCTGATCATGGATGAGGTCAGTATTCTTTTTGAAATCATTGTTCTGATAGTCATTCGGGATTAAATCATTAATGTTTGTATTTGCAGAAATAGGGGGCACAAACATGCTGACAATGCCCCCTATTAATATCAATTGAATCAGTATTTTACCCCTCATACGCTTCCGTACCCTCATCAGATGTTCTATTAGAGCGTTTGTCTAATAACACCTGCACGATGGTTAGCCCGATAACGATCAAACCCAGTACAATGACAGCTTGATTAAATAAAGAGTCTGATCCATATTGTATCGACATATAAACGGTCGACATCGGGTCTTTAAATGTAAAATTAGGTGTTGTTAATGCCAATAATGGGGTCACGAACAGTGCTACCAGTCCTACAGACACAAACCAGCCCAATAACCGGTGCGTGACAAAAGCAACACGGATTAATCCTGATCCTGCTAATAGAAGGAGAATGGTAAAGATCGTCCACTCAACTGAACGGGATTCAACTAGTGGATAAATGTCCAATCCATAAAGGCTAATAACAAATCCTACAATGAGATTTAATAGTAGGAATATCACCCCTTGTATCCAAAGGGGAGCATTTTGGAAGTAATAGCTTGTGTATCCGATAAGTAAACTGGACAACAAGATAATAAACAAAATCACAACAGGTGGCAGTGCACTTGCTTTCTTTTCCTCCGGGACATCTCCATTAACATTAAGAGGATTCGTCAAGAAATCATACACATACCCATTGGATTGTCCGTCAACGAACGCGTTCCCTAAAACACTAAATACATCATCGCGAATTAATTGAGTGGAGGCTACATTTGTCGCCCACTTATTATTCAGTGTATCCGCATCGCTTTGAACATTGGATACATTCGATTGAAGCTCATTTGTATAGGACACGATTGTATCTTGGCTTTCACTCACTGTATCCAGGAAGGAATGGATAGACTTAATTTCACTTCCAATTTGCTTCTGGTTCCCTACTAAATCTGGCCCTGTTGCCCCTGATACCGGAGTTGGAGCCGCTTGATCCGGCTGTTGTATACGATTTAATACGTTTGTCGCTTCTTGATTGATCGCATTCAGGCTCTCTGTAAGCTGAGATTGCTGGTCATCAAGAGTTTGGTTGTATTCTGCTGCAAACACGGTAAATGAGTCTTGAAGCGTGTTAAGAGCATCCTCTGTATTCGGCAGCCCTGTATTTAACTGCTCCCACTCCGCTTGTTCAGACTGGCTTACTTTCAGAATCTCATTAATCTCATTTTTCAGTTCTTCATCTTGAAGAACGGCCGCTTTTACTCCATTCTCCGATAACATACCGTTAAGAGTCGCTTCATACCGATCCAGGTAAGAGTAGTATTGTAGAAGATCCATAAGTTTATAGTTATTAATCCCTCGAGAAAAATAACCATATAGAGTGTTTCTTCTATTTTCAGATAATGCGGCTGAGTTCAGGATGGAGCTTTCTTTATCCTCGATTTCCGCAACGATATTGGAAATATTGTCAGAGAACATTTCCAATTGGTTAATCAAAGCTTCATTCGTATCAGTCAATGTCGTTACCTGATCTTTAAGATCTTGATTTTCAGTTGTAAGAGTTTCAACTTGCTTGGTCAGTTCATCGATTTTATCAATTAATGTCTGATTATCTTCAAGAAGTCTTGATACTTCTCCCAACAGTCTATCCACTTCTGCCTGCAGAGGGTTTTCTGAGCTATTATTTTTTCCTTGCAGCTGCGTTCGAACCTGCAGGATGCGATCATTGATTGTTTGAATATTGTTAACTGCCTCGGTTATAGCTTCAGGTGTTGGTTCTGTTAAATTAGTCAGTGTTTCTTTCAACGCATCGATTTCTGTTGAAATGGCCGTCAATTCACCTATTTCCGGATCTAAATTCGGTGGTGCAGGAGGAGGATCGCTTGGTTCCCCTGGTCCGGGTTCACCTTCCTGGGAGGAAATGATGACCTGTTGAGGGTCAGGTTCCTCTCCGTCTTTTGGTGGTTCAGGAACTTCAGGAGGAGCGGGTGGATTAAAAATCTCTCCGTCACCTTCAGCCAGCTTATTGTTAAGTTCAAAAATACTTCCTTGCAGGTTATTTAAAGTCGTGGTGTCCTGCAATTGCTGATAGAAGTTCAACACCCGTTCCTGGAATGAGTAAAAATCTTCTACCTGCCTCCCTACTTCTTCAAACCTGCGTTCTTGTAAATCTGTAAACACCGCCTGGTTCGTTTCCATACTACTATTTAGTTGGGTCATTCCTGCAGCAAGGGATTCACTTTGATCAGAGAATAGCGATTTTGCTTTCAAATATCTTGGCTGCTGATTTTCAGTTGACGCGTTGATCATTTCAACCGATTGTGATTGAATATCCGCGAGTAATTGCTTTTGATTATCCTGATATTCTCTATACTGATTGACATATTCAACAAAGCTGGAAAGGCTTTGTTCAAACGATGACAGCGTGTTTTGCTGCTGTGGTGCACGGCTGTCTGCCTGCTGAATCGAGTTTTGCAGGTTAGACAGCATCGAGGTCTGTTGTTGGATTTGGCCGGCCAAATCTTTCGAGCTTGGTTTATAGAACGACAGCATCGTTTCTTGGAAAGCCTGCTCTTTTTGTAGGATTTCATCGAATTCGGCACGGATATTCTCCATGTCTGCCGATACATAATTCCAATAGAGTGAGGACATCTTGTTATTCACTCTTTTAGTAGCCTTTTCAATCTCTAAAAGGACTTTTTCTTTGTTTACAGCATTCAGTTGTGTTTGAACTTTATAGTTCAGATTTGTTTTTACTGGTCTTTCCTCATCATATGTCATCACTTTGTCAGAGAAGTCCGAAGGTATATACACAACGGCATCATATTTAGAGCTTTGAAGACCGTTTTCTCCCGCACTTCTGCCTACAACAGTCCATTCAAAGGATGATTGATCCTCCAGAATGGACGTAACATCCCCTCCAAATGCCAACGTCTCTCCATCCAATTCTGTTCCGGCATCTTCGTTCACAATGGCGATGGACTGAGTAGCGTTTTCTTTCACTTTCAGTGGATTTTCCCCAACTGACCGGAAGAAAAGAAGAGGAGTGGCAAGAATCATCATGACCGCTAATAAGAGTTTAAATAGGCTTACTTTCTCTGTCATGCGTGTACTTTCCTTTCCGTTACCATAAGTGGTATTTGAATTTTAGTTTCTTTACCGTTTTCTACATAATAACCAAATCCTGGTTGAATTTCTGGTTCTCTTCGATCATAGCTGAGCGTGAACAAGGTTTGTTCAGATTTCTTCATCAAGACAAGAGCCTGACGAACCTGCTTCATTTCGACTGTCAAAGTGTCGTAGCCCTTTGTTAATTCACTGTTGTTTCCGGAAACAATCATGCAGAACCCTAAATGACTATAATTTTTCATACATTTAACAATTCTGTCTTGAAGCAGTGCATCAAGATTCTGCAGGAACCTTGCATATCCATCTACAATGAGGATGACAGGTGAGAAGGATGGAAGTGCACTTCCCTTTTGTATAGACAGATTATATTGCTCTTCTCTTAAACTAAATAATTCTTCCACTCTATTAAGCCACATAGTGATATGTTCTTTGTTCTCCATATAGACTACTTTTTCTTCTTTCATTAAATTTGAAAGTCCCCTGTCAATGGAGTCGAATATCGCTATATGATCACTATCCTGCAATAACGCCGTATTGGCTAAAACCTTCAGGACGTTCGTTTTTCCTTTTTGAGCCTGTCCCAATACCAGACAATGCTTCGTCTTTTTAAAGTTTACGTACACCGGCTTAACTAATTCTTCGTCTAAGCCGACCGGCAGCAGCCCTTCTTTCCTCACTGAATCTGTATATTGGGTAAAGTTGACCATCGTCAACTCTGTCGGGAGCATAGGCACCGGATCAGGCGACATTAATCCTTTATACTTTTCTTTCAATAACTGAATTTCATCCTTTAGGAAATTCATCTGCTCATAATCGTCCTTCCCTTCTGTTGGAAGGAATACTTGAGAAAAGAAAGCTGTATCTTTCTTAACAATCGCTCTACCTGGAATGGCTTCCGGGCTGAACGGTAATCGCCCAAGCATCGTATAAGCCTCTGAGCTGTCCATCAGATAATGAACGATTTTTGTCTTTAAATTATTCATTAGCGACTGACGGACTGAATTTACCCGGGTAGCTGTAAAATACATATACACTCCCAATGACTGACCATCCCTTGCAAATTGATTAATTTGCGTTTCAAGCTCTTGCATCTCTTCTTTAACCAAATCGAAATTGTCAATTGTTACAAATAGAAGAGGCAGTTTTTCTTCACTTATGGTGTTATACATTTTAATCGAGCTTACTTCCTGCTTTTGGAAGAGCTGCTTTCTGCGGGCTAATTCATCATCCAATATGCCGATGAATTTCTCGATCTTTCTTTCTTCATCGATGAGGAAATAGTCTGCAGTATGCGGCAGCTGCTTTAAAGGCAGTAAGCCACCGTTCCCAAAATCAAGAAGATAATAATGAACTTCCTCAGGTGTATACTGAGTGGCCATCCCCATCAATAAGGTGATTAGCGTTTGAGTCTTCCCATATCCTGAAGAACCGAAGACTCCTACATTCCCGTCCTCAATCACTTCATAATGGTACGGGGTCTGACTCTGTTTCTCTGGTTCATCAATCATGGAAAGTAAAATCTTATTCTCTTCTCTCTGTGCAAATGATGTACGGTAGATGCGATTTGAAAGAGGAGGAAGCCATGGGCTGGAAAGCTTATCTAACTTCAGCTGTTCCTGTAAAGCTTCAATTCGATCGACGACCGCATCAATTTCACTGACCATTTCCTTTTGATTGCTTGGATTAGTCGATACTTCCGACAAAGGAATCAGTCCCAGATCCGTGATAATCGCCACTTCATCCTCTGATTCGAAGGATTCCTCCTGATAAGGGGCCCCACTCCATGCGGATTGGAACAGGTCATACACCTCATTATTTCCGACCTGTAAATACCCTCTTCCTGTTACAGTCAGCGAGGCTGCGTCCCCATTTTTTAGGATTTCACGGCTGTCTTCCGTATTCTGCACTTTAAGTGCGACGCGGAAACGGGCATTACTCCATATCTGATTATCGATGACTCCTCCGGGCTTCTGAGTAGCAAGGATAAGATGAACTCCCAGGCTTCGACCGATACGGGCTGCACTTACAAGTTCTTTAATGAATTCCGGCTCTTCACTCTTAAGTTCAGCAAACTCATCTGATATTAAGAATAAATGAGGGAGGGGGTCTTCCGTTTTGCCTTGCTTGTAAAGGCGTGTATAGTCATTGATATGATTCACTTCGTAACGATCGAATAAGCGCTGCCTGCGTTTCAATTCACTCTTGATCGAAGCGAGTGCCCTCGTACTGAAGTTCTTACTTCCTTCAATATTGGTTATCGTCCCTAATAAATGCGGGATATTCTTGAAGGGCTGGGCCATTCCTCCACCCTTGTAGTCGATTAATAGAAATGCTACTTCGTGAGGATGGAAATGAACTGCTAAAGAAAGAATATACGTTTGTAAAAATTCACTCTTTCCTGAACCGGTTGTTCCGGCAAGTAATCCATGGGGGCCGTGTGCCTTCTCATGCAAATTCAGCTCGACAATATCTTCTTTTCCTTTCAAACCAACGGGAACAGCTAAGGATTTAGCTGATTCTCTGGATAGCCAGTTCTCTTGAATAGGAAGCTGATCAACATCCTTCACCCTAAGCATGTCCAGAAAAGAAACACTTGAAGGAATGGAGTTGGTCATTCCGATTTGATGATTAAGAGTCCTCAATGTTCTTGCATACTGCTCATTGCCCTCATGCTTGAATTCATCCATTTCGAATGGAATCTTAACCGCCTTTTTATTTTGAATCAGAATGTCCCCTTGTTTGTCATTGATATAACGAACGAGAGTGTGAATATTATCAGACAAACTCTCTTTCGCCTCTGCTGCGAAAATGACGGACATTCCTAAATGAGCGTATTCCCCTTCTAGATACTGCAGAATCACATGGTCTGAAATAAGCTGGTGGTTGGTTATGATAAAAACGTAATGTGGTGAAAAACGTACTTTATCTGAGTCTTCCTCGATATCCCTTTCACGAAGGACCTCATATATGGAAGAAAGAATTTGATCCCTGGTTTTCTCGTTATAAATGAACCCTTTAGCAAAGGACTGTGGTAATTGAAAGTGTGGTAACCACTTCATCCACTCCCAGTCCGTATACTCTTCCTCATGAAAGATATAGACAAATCGGACATCATGGTAACTATGAAAGAACGCCAATTGCCCGATCAGCTGGTGAATCTCATTTTTATAGACGGATTCTTTACCGATTAAACCTATTGCCCCTTTATGAAGATCCGCTGTTACAGGTAATTGATCAATCTCACGATAAACCATTTCCAACTTCTGGGACTCTTCCAATAACTCATCCATTTCTCGGTTTGACATATCGGAAGAATTCACTGAAATACTGTAGCTTGCGGGCACCTTTCCACTTCCTAAACGAAACTGGAGGAAGTCCGGACTTTCAAGGGTCCTTTCCCAAAGACGATCGGAAAGCTGCTCTGTCAGATACTTCATTCTTTCAAAAGCAGGAAAGTGAAATTGCAGGACATCTGCCTGTTTCTCGGCAAGCTCCTGAAGTTCTTTTCTCTTACTCTCTAAATAATGAGTATAGATCCGTTTCCTTCGTTCCTTGGATTTCTTTCTATTGCTCTTATCTTTAATAAATTGTACGGTTGACGTTACTAAAGTGGTTGTAAACATCACCATTGAGATAATAATGAAAATTCCACGTGGAATCACGAGCGCTACGATGGCCATGACGATTAACATCATCAATGGGGGAAGAATGATCAACCATAAACTGCGATTTGTATCGCTCGATTCCTGACTCGGAAAGGACAATTGAACCTTTTCATCAGGAAGATCATAAATCATGCGTGGCGTTCGGCGATAATTAGGGTATTTCTTCTGCATTTCTGATGTAGGACGTATAGATGCCAATAATTCAGTTTGATAGTCATCGATACTATGTATCTCGATTAAATCATCTTCTAATAGGGTAATAGTTAAAAAAGGAGAAAATAAAATGTCTCCAACCTTAAGCTTTTGTTTCCCTTTGACCAGATGTCCGTTTAGATAAAGGGAAGACGCCTCAACAGCATCCATTACCCATTCATCATCGCCATTTTTATACCAATGGCAAGTTTGAATGAGATCCTTTTTCTCATAATAAATGGTTGCGTCCAGTTGTTCGGTAGATATACTGATTTCTTCTTTATGACCGACATAATAGATTTGAGACTTTATTGGTAAAGGCGTGACCAATATGTGCAGTTCTTTATCACCTGCAAGCAAAGATACTTTGCGGCCAGATTCAAGAATCCTTCCTTCTTTCCCGTCTTGATATAGCTTGAAAGTATCGCCTGAGTGCTCTACTAGAATGGACTCGGCAGACAACGGCAACGATAAAATCGTGATTGAATCTTCCAATCGTGGACCTAATGTAATTTTTTTATTTTCATCCTCAATCATGATTGACTGATAGTAATGATCGTGAAAAACCCAAAGGGCATACATATGCTCACCTCCCCAGTTAGTTTATTTGTCAGGATTCCTTCTTATCAGGTTGAGTTGGAGGGGTGGAACTCTCTCCATCAGTCTCTGCCGGTTTTTGTTCAGGTGTCTTTTTTTCCTCATTCTCTTGCGGTTCTTCCGTTGTTTGTGCCGGTTGTGATGGCTGTTCGTCTTCCAACGCTTTCATTTCTTCCTCGTATTCAGCTATTTCACTTTCAATTTCATCTAGTTCCTGCTGTCTTTCCTCGCTATCAAGATCTCCGTCTGCCTTGACTTGCTCTCGGTACTTAAGAAGTCCAAACAGAATTAAATCCCGGTCTTCTAAGAACCTGGCTGCTTCTAATGCTTCCTCAGCCTTTCCTCTTCCGATATTGATCCAATACTCATAATAAAGTGGATCAGATTGAAGGGAGACAGTATTTCGTACATTCTCTTTTTGGTCTTCGGTTAAGGATTCGTTAATAATATAAGAGAGTGCAAGTTGATATTGAGTGACCTTCGGAATTTCTTCAACCTCATAAGACTGTAGTTCAGTTACCACATCGCTATACTTATTCAGGAGAAAACTCTCTTGAGCTGCTACTACCCTCTCCTGCTTAGGGAACATAAAGAATAAAGAATATATAGAGTAAATAATTGCCGGTACTAAGAGCAATGATATTCCGAGCAGTACATAACGATTGAGTTTCCACTTTTTCTTACTCACAGTCATAAGGAGGGAATCAGACTTTTTTGCCTCTTTTATTAAATGATTTAACACTTCTCCGACACGTTCGATGCTTTCGGCTTCCAAGATATCCTTGGTCATTGACGACAATTTTAGCGTTTCGCTGAACTTAAAGTAATCATCAAATGTATGCTGCCGATCTACAATAGCTGCGACAGTAGCTTTTGTCTGCTTTAACAACAAATCTGCATCTTTTTCGTAAGGGGGAAGACTCTCCTTAACGCCATAATGGATAAAGTGGGGAGTCAGGCCTTGATCAAATACAATATTTTCCGGACAAATAATGAGATGGAGACGTGATAAGGTATGGTTTCGTACGTTCTGTACCAGTTGATAGGCAGACATCAACCTTTCTTTCTCATTCGCTTTTAATTGGGGATAAAAAGAGAAGGAGTCAGGTATGGTATTCACGATGCACAATTCATCATTTTCCATCGTGATTTCTTTTTGTATGGATGGGTTAATGTTCTTCAGGAAGTGAATTTCCTCAATTTGATCCAACTTTATCTTTTCTTTTTGAAAGATAAATGTCATTTTATTTTCTTTTTTATGTACAATGGCTTCGAGTTTTTCTTCTAAGTATGATCCACTTTTTTGTGACATTCTATTGGTCTCCTTTATAATATTTCAATTCGATCTCCAGAATGAATTCCAGCATCGATCAGCCTTGCATGACCGGGAACCACTTTTTGTTTATTTACAACACGAATCCAACAACCCTCTCTGGGATCGATTGTAAGTTTCTGAGACTGCCACACAAGATCGATCAGTTTTTTAACAGTATGGTAGTTTGATAATCTAAGATCGAAGCTCTTCTCCTCATAATGTCCTAAATCGATGGTAATTTCTATATACATGTCGGGTTTCACCTCATAAGGAAGGAGCGCCACATAATGATAAGCGCTCCTTCATGTTTAAAATGGTTGGGATAAACTTATCCGCGAATTTGATTGGCAATTTGAGCATCTGCATCTTCAAGAGACTTAGCAGTGCTAGTCAATTGCATTGAGATGTCTTCAAGCAGTTGCTGCATTTGCAGGAATGAAGGGCGCAAAGTTTGATATTGCTCTCCAAACGCGCGGCTTGATTCACCTTCCCACATACCTTCAAGCTCAGAAATCATATTATCCAGGCGTGAAATCTGCTCTCCTACTTGGCTGCTTTCACTTGTGTATCGGTTCGACATACTAATCAATTCTGCTGGGGTAACACGAATAATTCCTGACATGTAATTCCTCTCCCTTAATTGAAATTGTTGGTGGTAATCATCTATATCAAATCAGAGTACCCAAATTAGAAACATGAACCTTGTAAACTATGTAACTCGTTTTCTTTCATCAAAACCCTTTTAATTACAATTGTTTCCACACTTCCAATATCATACTATTATAAACATACATATAAACACAATTTTTACAGTGAAAAGGAAACTTTATAACTACAGGAATAATTACTTTCAGGTCATTTGGTATAAGAGCCGCTTGATGGAATTAGGAAAATAGTGCTAAATCATGGACTTAAGACTCTCCATTAATAACATTGATAGGTGGTTACATATTGAAGGATCCGACCCATTAGTTACAAGTACTTACTATATATCCTTATTTTTACTTTTATAAACCAATTATTTTTATAAAATTTACTTTAGAAGAAATTTTATAAAAGGTGCATTCATTAACATAAAGAACCTTACTCCTTTATTCAATAGTAAGGCTCTTTGTGTAATGTATGATCTTAAAAAAATATCTGTTCATTTTTTTAATTTCTTATAATTCCTCTACATTTTGTTTCGGTTCATTCAGGTCATACGTCACATCATACTTCTCTGCAAGAAGCCTCATGTCCGAATGATAAGCTTCCACCAGCTTGTAATACTCTTCGATTTTGGCATTTGATTGATTAATCAAGCCTTCATCCTGATCTTCAATCGCCTTTTTTTCGAGAATGAGTGCATCGTAAAAGGTCTGAGTCGCCGTCACGATCCTGTCCGTCATTACCTCTAGCTCAGGAATCTCAGCCTCAATTCCCTTCGCTTCTTTCAAGGCTTTCTCGTAGGCTGGAATGGTGTTACTTGTCAGCTCATTGTAGACGGTTGGATCATCCGTATAGTTGACGCCAGAAACCGATGCCAGAGACTGGAAGGCGACGACTTCATATTCTGCCACCTTATAGATATCCTCGTTGATGAATTGAATGATAGCCTTTTGCTTATCGGCATCTGTCACCTCTTCACTTTCCGAACCATCATTCATTAGTTCTACTTTCTCATTATCATTCTTATTACTGACCACCTCTTTGGACTCCACATCCTGATCCTTATTAATTGAAATCTGCACTTCACCACATCCACTTAACAAAACCGCTGTTATCACTGATAACCCTAGAAGTTTCTTCATGATTTAATTCCTTTCTTATGCAATTTGTTATATTGCTTTTAGGAGTTAAATACCCATATTTTGTTAAAATAATCAAAATACTTCTAAATATAATCGTTCCTTTCTTCAGTCATATGGCAAACCTACATAATTTCCTATACAATTTATGTAAACATCAAGATTGTGTGGTGACTAAATTGAAATTATTACTAATCGAAGATGACACAACCCTATTTAACGAAATCAAGGAGCGACTTTCCCAGTGGTCCTATGATGTATATGGAATCACGGACTTCAACCACGTTATGCAGGAGTTCACCGAAGTGAAACCGGACCTTGTGATCATTGATATCCAATTACCCAAATTCGACGGCTTCCACTGGTGCCGGATGATCCGTTCACACTCCAATGTGCCGATCCTGTTCCTGTCCTCCCGTGATCACCCGACGGATATGGTCATGTCCATGCAGCTTGGGGCAGATGACTTCATCCAGAAGCCCTTTCATTTCGATGTACTGATTGCAAAGGTTCAAGCGACCCTTAGGAGAGTTTATAACTATAACACCGAACAGGTGAGCATCAAGACCTGGTGCGGGGCAACAGTTGATTATGAGCGTAACACCGTAGCCAATGAACGGGGGTCCATCGAATTAACGAAGAATGAAATGTACATCTTAAAGCTCCTAATTGAGCAGAAAAATAAGATTGTCAGCAGGGATGCGTTGATTAATAGCCTCTGGGATGATAAACGGTTCATCAGCGATAACACGTTGACCGTCAATGTGAACCGACTTCGGAAACGGCTTGAAGAGATTGAATTGGGCCGCTTCATTGAAACCAAAGTGGGGCAAGGGTATATGGCCATTGAAGAGGATTCACCATGATCCGTACATACTTATGGGAACGAAAAAGCTGGATATTGTTCTTTACCGCTCTTCACCTGTTATGGATCTTTGTTGCCTATATCGATACGGCCCTCCCCCTACAACCGATCCTATATATGGTGTTCATATCACTGCTCTTTTTCATCGTCTTCGTTTTCATTCGATATCAGAAGGAAACCCGTTTCTTTAAACGACTGAAAGAATGGGATCATAATCTCAATATTACAGGTGTGGATGCCCCTGATACTCCATTTGAAGAAATCGTTTCTGATAGTTTATCGGAGCAGGCGAACCTTCTGAGGAAGGCAGCATCTGAAAATCGAATGCTGCTCGAACAGGAAAAGGATGACCTCCTGTCCTGGATCCATGAAGTGAAAACCCCACTGACTGCCATGCATTTGATGATTGAGCGTTTAGAGAACCAATCTTTAAAGGCTCCATTAAAATACGAATGGCTGCGGATCCACCTTCTGCTCGATCAACAGCTCCATCAGAAACGGATGTCGTTTATGGAGAATGATTTATATATCGAGAAAACCGATCTTGAGACCGTAATATTTCAGGAGATAAAAACGCTGCAATCCTGGTGTATTCAAAAGGGTATTGGATTTGACATTCAACTGGATATCACGGAAGTGCTGAGCGATGCGAAATGGCTTTCTTTTATGATCAGGCAGTTATTAACCAATGCCGTTAAATACAGCACAACATCGGATATTATCATTAAAAGTGAGCATCAAGATGATAAGGTGAACCTCACTATTCAAGATTTTGGCAGGGGAATAGATCCCAAGGACCTCCCGAGGGTCTTTGACAAAGGCTTCACTTCAACCATCGACCACAATGATCACGCTTCTACCGGAATGGGATTATATTTAACCAAAAGAGTTTCAGAACCTTTACTGATTTCTATAGATGTTACGTCTAAACGAGGCGAAGGGACCCGGGTCACCCTCACCTTTCCCCAGAAGAATGATTTCGTCCAACTTACAGGCGTGTGACAAAAATGTCACATGCTTTTCTGTTTTGTTCGAATAATAAAAGGAAAAGAAACTTCCTGCTTTTTATAATAAGGGTATCAAATCAAAGGAGTTTTTAACGATGACGATATTAGAAGCAACAAAACTTCATAAAAGCTACGGCAATAAATTCAATAAGCAGGAAGTCTTAAAGGGAATCGACCTGTCGATCCAAAAAGGAGAATTCGTCAGTATCATGGGGGCATCGGGTTCCGGGAAAACCACTCTCTTAAATGTCCTTTCCTCCATCGACAAAGTGAGTGAGGGTTCGATAAAGATTGAGAGCAATGAAATGACGATGATGAAAGAAAAGCAGCTCGCAGAGTTCCGAAAGAATCACCTGGGCTTTATATTTCAGGATTACAATTTGCTCGATACGTTAACGGTGAAAGAAAATATTCTTCTGCCATTGTCCATCACAAAGACACCCAAAAAGGAAGCCGATCAGAAATTCAACGACCTTGCTTCGGAGCTTGGGATTCTTGAATTAAAAGATAAGTACCCGAACGAAATTTCAGGCGGACAAAAACAACGTACATCAGCAGCCCGGGCATTCATCCATGAACCAAGCATCATTTTCGCCGACGAGCCAACAGGTGCTCTCGATTCAAAGTCGGCCTCTGATCTCTTAAATAAGCTTAGTGAGTTAAATCAAAAGCTGAAAGCGACGATCGTCATGGTGACTCATGATCCTGTGGCAGCAAGCTACTGCAGTCGGGTGATTTTCATCAAGGATGGGCAAATTTATACTCAATTAAATAAAGGCGAACAGGAAAGACAGCACTTCTTCAAGGACATTATGAAAACCCAAGGGGTGCTCGGCGGGGTGCAGAATGAACATTAATACCCTTATTTTCAGAAATCTTAAGAAAAACCTCAAGAATTATTACCTTTATGTATTTGCTCTGGTCTTTAGTGTCGCGCTATACTTCGCCTTTGTGACCCTGCAGTATGATCCATCCATGGATGCAACAAAGGGATCCATCAAAGGCGGCGCAGCGGTTCGTGCGGCTTCCGTTTTACTTGTAGCAATTGTCTCTATTTTTCTTTTATATGCGAATACGCTCTTTATTAAAAGAAGAAGTAAAGAAATCGGGTTATTTCAGTTAATCGGCATGACAAAAAATAAAATCTTTCGTATTTTGACCGTGGAGAACTTCATCCTTTATTTCGGGTCATTGATACTCGGCATCTTGATCGGATTCTCTTTCTCAAAATTGATCATCATGATCTTATTCAAAATAACCGGGGTCGAGGCAATCGCCACTCTCCACTTCTCAACCCATGCACTTATCCAGACCATCCTTGTATTCTGTGCGATCTACCTGCTGATCATGCTGATGAACTTTGTATTTATTAAAAGGCAAAGTATATTATCACTGTTCAGGGTACGTTCATCGACGGAAACCAAAGTGAAAAAAATGTCCAAGTTTGAGATCATCATCGGGATTTTGGGGATGATCCTGGTTGCCTCGGGGTACTACGTATCTTCCAAATTGTTTGGCGGGGACTTCACAACCATGCCTCAGCTGTTTGGAGCCATGCTAGTTATACTCGGCTCAGTCATTCTCGGAACTTATCTTTTTTATAAAGGGTCCGTCAGCTTTATTTTCAACGTCATCCGAAAAAGGAAAGATGGCTACTTGAACATCAATGAGGTACTATCCCTTTCATCCATCATGTTCAGGATGAAATCCAATGCCTTACTATTGACGATCATCACGACCGTGTCGGCTCTTGCTATCGCTTTATTGTCCTTAAGCTATATCGGCTATTACTCGGCTGAAAAAACAGCTCAAAATAATGTTCCGACCGATTTTTCATTTACAAATACACAAGACTTCCAACACTTTAAAGATGCCCTACTGGACAATGGCATCGAATTCAAGAAGGAAGAAATCGAAGTCATTGAAGTGTTGGTCAACCTGAAAGGCATTACAGACTCTGAATTTGGGGAACTGAACGGTTCATTGGATGCCATGCCGAACTCGGTCATCAGCGAGAAAGACGTTGAAGGCGTCGATGTAAAAGAAGACGAAACGGTCTTTACAGGATATAGCGACTTACTTCAAAAGGTCATTCCGTTACATGATTCAGGGGTGACGGAACTGAAAGGAAAGACGGAGGTCACCAAGCTTAATTACTTGGGAATGAGGGATGAATACCCGATTTCATGGTATTTTACAGCAGGGGGCTCACCTGTTGTGATCGTAGATGACAATGTATTCAAACGCCTGAAGAATGATTTAGATCCTGCTATCCAGAAGGAATCTTCTCTCTACATCGGGGTGACGATTGAACAAGAAAAAGATATCTTGAAAGCAAACGACCTCTTTCATGAGTTAAGCCTCGACGAAGGATGGGCAAACGATTCCCAGTATGATATGAAAGCAGAACAGAAACAAAATATTGGACTCATCATGTTCATCGTCGGGTTCCTTGGTCTCACCTTCCTGATCACATCCGGATGCATCCTGTACTTTAAGCAAATGGACGAAAGTGAAGATGAGAAACCGAACTATACGATTTTAAGAAAACTGGGCTTCACTCAGGGTGACTTGTTGAAAGGCATTCAAGCCAAGCAGCTCTTCAGCTTCGGAATCCCTCTCCTCATCGGCCTCCTGCACAGTTACTTCGCGGTTCAATCCGGATGGTTCCTGTTCGGTGCCGAGGTTTGGACGCCGATGATCATTGTAATGGGGTTATACACGATTCTGTATTCAATCTTTGGTGTATTATCGGTACTTTATTATAAAAAAGTGATTAAATCATCGCTATAATGGAAAGAGCCATCCCGTTAAAAATCGGGATGGCTCTTTTATGTAGACCGAGGTTACTTCCTTTTTTGGCTTTTCATCTTGTTCATTTCAAGCTCGGCAGCGTATTCTTCCTGAGATTTCCCTTGTTTGAAACTTTCAGATTGGATTTTTTTAAGTTTGTTATCATTTTGATTTGGCATGTCCACACCTCCTGATATTTGGTTTTATTATGGACATGTCTTTAAGATTTATTCTATTTTCCGGAATTTTAGAGGGGACACCTTACATTTTCTCTAATCATTTGCAGCTAGTTTATCCTTGTATCCTCTGCCTTTTCGGCAGACCAAATTGAGGATATACCTGCTTGACCTTTTCGATGTTCTTTCTAATATAGAAATATTTATGAATGCTTGTAGAGAAGAAAGCCGTAGCCACGGAGAGTAAAGATAAAACCCCTATGATAATAAGTATTTTCAGAGACTCCACAAAGAAAGACGATAGAATCACCTGTGCCAGTACATAGCCGATGCCTGTGGTTGCAGTAATGGGGGAAAGGTTTACAATCTTCTCTCCTTTTTGAAGGCGCGAGTACGTGCCGGAATACAATAAATGGATGTTCATCCAATTTATTATGAGAAGGAGGGATATAAACATGATTAACCCTATAACCAAAGGCACTACTCCATTAACTTGAAAATGGGCATATATCAATTTTTGTATAACTAAAAAGTACACAAATGTATTAATGAAACCATACACTCCGAAAAAAAAGTAATATGATTTTTCGAATGTATAAGGGGCAATAATATATTGAATTGCCCATAAATGAATTAAGATCACCGGAATGATACCAGACCAAAAAAATATGGGTAGCATTGGTTCACCTAAGAGGAAAAGCACACCTATGATATCCAGAAATATTAAAAAGAACACGAGTATATTCCCTCTGTTTTCTCGGGGTGATTGTAATTTCAAATAAGATATTGTAATGCCATCTATTTTTTCTTGCTCCAACTAAACAATCCCCCTTTAACAACATCATTCAAATTTAATTTTGTTTTTCTAAAAAAGTAACGACTTTTTCAACATCCCTTGTATAAAGAAGGGCATACCGGAAATCAAACATGGTTTTTGTTTCGACGATAAGATATTCTTCATGAGGAATTGAATTAAAAAGCTTTTTCCACTTGAATTTTCTCTCCATTTTCTTTGTCTCTTCTTTTATCCGATCCCTATCCAACTTAAGCACCGCAAAGCTTGGAGAAGATATTTCAGCTTCAGGGAATCTTTTTGATAGAATCTCTATATTTCTTTCTGATAGATTCACCTCAGAAACCACCTCAATGTTCCCCGCCTCTTCAAACCTGTCACTATATTCGTCTAGCTCCTCAAACGTTAACTCTTTTTCTGGAAAGACAGCTATACAAAAAATATCCTCTGTATCCTTCTTTTTCAAAAACAATGTTAAGCCACCCTTCTAATTCACTTCTTTTTTCAATTTTACCCTCTCAAAAACTCCTGCTATTTCTTTTACTAACGATTCTCCTGTTGCCTGACGGGTACTCAACCACTCTATACCGTCTTTACTGACCATTCTTAATGTCCAATTATAGGAGGGTGAGGAGAGGACATGTACACCTTCAATATTCCAGTCAAGTTCATCTTTAAAGAATATCATTAATCGAGTGGTATGAATTTTCCTTTGTAATGATCTATTAAACTGTTTGATTATTAAACTATCTTGGACTATTCCATTATTTAAAGATAATTCATCAAGGTTAAATATGGCTTGTTCTTTACAGTAGAGAAGATAGTCACTTGGGAGTATGTATAAGAGATCATTTAAACGTATAGATCGATTTTCAACACCAATAAGCATTCTAGGAAAAATGACTTCGTTCAAGGTCCATTCGGGAGCCGGGTGTGTATAGATTTTATAACTTGTTTCATTCTCCTTCATGCACTCGATGACCTGATCGTCACTGAAGTAGAAAATACTTTGTTCCAGCTGATCCGTTACAACCTCTGCCACCAAATTGCTCCTTGCAATAACCCACATGGCTTCAATGAATCGATTCTCGAATTTAAGTTCACCTTCAATATGATCCACCAGTTCAAACTTATGCAGTTTTTTAAACATCATTTCCCACTCTTCTTCTAATTCATCATCCCGGTAATCTGGAAAAGGGTTAGATATACCTATCAGAACTTTTCCATCTAACATTTTTACAAGTAAATATAAATCTTTGTTAGTTAATGTCCAGTTAGCCAATCATAATCCCCCTTAACCGAATTTTCTTAATGATTTGGGTTTCCCAAACTCAGGATACACTGTTAGCACCTTGTCATGATTTTTTTGTATGTATATAAATCTATGAATAAAAGTCGCTAAATAAGCAGTGACAATAGATACAATCGAATACGCGATAATCAATGCGATCATAAAAGCTGAGTCCGTAACCAGAGAGGACATAAGAAGCTGTGCAACCACATACCCAAAGCTTGAAAAAGCTACTATAGGAGTAATGTTAAACTTTGATTTTCCATTTTGAAGCTTGGCATAGGTACCTGAATAAAATATTTTCACATTGAAAACCTGGAAGAAAACCAATAATAAAATCATAAGAAGCAACCCTATAAAGAAGTAGCTACTGCTCTCTACGCCAATATGTTTATACAAAAACTTCTGAATAACAAGGAAATATACGTACGTATTCACAACCCCAAAAACACCAATAAATAAATAGTAAGATTTTTCAAATCTATAAGGTGCGAATATATAAAGCATTGCCCATAGATGGACACCTATGATTGGAATCAGTGCAGCCCAAAAAAAGGGCGCAAAAAAGGGGATGCTCAGTAATGGCAGTAACCCTATAAAGTCTAAAAGTATTAATAAAAACCCTATTACATTTCTTCTGTTCTCCTTAGGGAACTGCATATTATTTAGATATGACAATGTAATATCATCAATATCTCCGTGTCTTTTCAAAATCTTTCACCTCAATAATTGGAATCTGTGTGACTAGCTAAACCAAGATCCTACTTTATCAATGATTCCAGTGGTACCTTTTTTTATAGCGTCCCCGATAGAATCTCCTTTACCATCATTATCAACATCCATAAATTTAAGATCACTTAGTAATGATGTTGTTATCATCCCAACAGCAGCACCTGCAACAGCCCCCACAGCCAAACCAACCGGGCCACCGATAGCTCCACCTGCTAGTGCACCGATATATGCTGATGATGCGATAGATGCACCAGCTACGGCAACATCTCCTGTAACATTCCCCGCAATTTCACTCGCTGATTGATCATGTTGAATGCCATGTACAACGTCACCGACCACAGTAGTTCCAACCCCAATATATCCAATTTTATTTCCAGCCCATTTAAAGGATTGTTTTATCCCTGTCATGGGGTCAACTAACTTATAAAGCTTAGGATAATTAGTAGCGTTGGTCCCGCTATAGTTATTTTTCTTAAAGTCCATCAGTTCAGGATTAGTTAATGAAACACGAACACGTCTTTTCCCTTGAGCCGTCGTATAATAACTTTTGGTTGCCCCGAATCCTTTTTGAGCTATGTTCACACTCTTCGCCGCCCCATACCCGGCAGCAGTCGCAATACCCAAATTCGTCGCAGCGTTAATAGGCTGCTCTCGCCACTGATCAAAATTGATGCCTAGTGTCGGCGTAGGATCCCATTCAGGTTGCAGTCCATTCACCGTATCAGCCGCTTCAACCCCATTCTCGACAAATCGGGGATTGTTGGTCAGCTCGAAATAAGGGTTTGTCGACCCGCTCTCAGCATCATATTGAGGGTTGTAACAGCTGTTGGGCTGATACGTATCGATTGAGATTTTCCCGTTGGAGAAGAGACCTTGAATTTGGTGAATGTATTGGTTCATCGTGTGGACATCCTGTTGGATTGGCTCCAGGTTGGCGCATTGACTTTGATCAAACTGGTGAAGTTTTTCGACGGTTTGATCCTTTTGCTGCCTCGCAACGTGAACCTGCTGAAGAAAAGAATCATCCTGTAATCTTGGTAACGCGACGATATCTTGAACACTTTGAATCGTTTCATTGGACTCACTTGTTAAGTCCATGACCACATCTCTTCCCCGATTCAATCCGTTTTCCATATCATTCTGTAAAAAGCTTTCCTGTATATATCCATTTTGGGCTGGCTCCAACCCTTGTAATTCATTTTTAATAGCTTTCAGGGTAGATTCATATGTTGTCACCATTTGCTGATAGAACTCCAGAAAGGATTGATGAGAATCCTGATAAAAAGACCGTATCGATTGCCCCCCTTTTCCTTTAAAAGAGGCATCTTGAGAAATAAAGTCATTTATGGCTGATTCGATTTCGATCATCTGTTCTTTTTGCTGGGTTAACTTTCGAAGCACTTGTTCTATTCCTGAATCCAGAGACATGACATCCAGTGTTTTCATCCCAACTTCTCTCCTTACCTGGCTTTGATATATGAAGACAGTTCCTGATCGGCATCCGCCATATCCTGGACAGCCTGTCGTGTCAATTCTTCATTTCGCATAAGCAATTCTTTATAACTCTGTACCATCTGTTCCATGCTTTGATTCAACTCGTTCAATTTTGTTACCACTTCCAGGCGATTTTCATGTCCAATGTGACTAGGTACATCCGGTTGAAGAGATTCTGCAGAGGATTTAATTTTTGAAAGGTGGTGGCCTATCTCACCTTGCACTACTCTGATTTCATTACCCATACAAGCTACCTCCCGCTATATTAAATACTTATCTTTCTAATCAACTGTTGCTTCAGCTTCAGATTCCAACCTATGAATGGTCTGTTCAATCGCCTGGATTTCACTTCTTATAGTTTGCATCTTACTGCTCAGCATAGAGAACACTTCACTAAACTGGTTATTTTCAATATCTGTAAAGTAATGAAGCATTCCTTCAAACCTTATTTCATCAAATTTATTTGCAAGCGTCCCTTGCCAGGTGAATCCAGATAATTCAGGATTTGTAATGGATTCCCGATAACTTGAAAATTCCTGTTTGTTCCCTTGAAGTTTGCTCTGACATGTCTGAAGCCTTTGAAGTTGCTCACGTTTTTCACTTAACAACCCGTAGTAAAAATATAAAGACAAGAACCTTCACCTCAATTGATTACTCTAATTCATAAAATTTTCCAATCTTTTTAACTATAACACGGATGAAATTTTGTCAGAATGATAGAATCTGTTTATTTTTAGTATATGCAAGTAATCCTTTTTACCTATTCGATATATTATTTATCAATGAATAATACGAACTATTAATTAAGTATCACAATTTTTGTAAAATGAAACCCTTTTTACAACTATTATTTTCCAGTATCTGAAACTTTTCTTATATTAAACACGTATTTTAAGTCAGAGGTGAAAAAATGTACATAAACATACCTGAACCAACACAAACCATATCAATAAAAGCCACTAAAGTTTGGCGAATATCCAACACGATCGTACATACAACAGCACTGCTCATCATAGGAGCCCTAATGATATGCAGTGACCGATTCGATTGGTACGACTGGATCGGGATCGTTCTTTACATTCTTGGAGGGCTGTTCATTGTCTCTTCCATTTTCTCCATCTTCATTGAACCCATTTATCTGCAAAGAACCTGGCGCTATCAGGTCGATGAGGAATTCGTTCAGTTGAAATTCGGGAAGTTTCAGCAGCAGCATATCCTGATACCCATAGAGAAAGTGGAATACGTCCGTACAGAGCAGGGACCCATCCTGCGTCGCTACGACCTTTATGACCTTGAAATCGGGACAACGACTTCCAGTCACAAAATACCTGCCATACCGGCAAATGTAGCGAAGATATTGAAAGCGGAAATTGGTACCTTCGCAAAGATTCGGGATAAAGATTCAAAAGAAGGAGAAATAGGAGCATGACCCATCCTGTCAAACGATATCACCCTGCCTATATCATCGTGGAGTTAGTTTCAACCGCGAAGGGCCTATTCGGGTTCTATATCCTCCTGTTCCTGCTGAAGTCGAATTCTACAGCCGGGTGGGTGATATGGGGCCGCTACGCCCTGTTGGCTGCAACAGCGGTGTCTGTCCTGTCGATCTTTGCCAAGTGGATTTTCAACCGCTATGAATTAAGTAATAAAACCATCCTTTTCAGAGAAGGGATGTTCGTTAAAAAACAAAAAACGGTCTCCTGGGATCGGATCCACAGCCATCGATCCAATACGACCTTCATTCATCGCTGGTTTGGATTAACTTCTTTAACCATGGAGACAGGGACGAGTGGAGAAAATGCCCAATTTGAATTTCCCGTCATCACACAACGAGAGAAAGTTCGCATTTTATCTTATCTCGAACAGAAACAAAACAGAGATGAATCAAAAGATGGTATAAAGCCGGAACGCACGGTACACTTTCAAGCAACCAGGAAAGACCTGATTAAAGCCTCCTTCACGTCACTCAGTTTCCTGGCGATCTTCCCATTACTGAGTGCCATCTATTTCAATTTGGCCGAATTCTTTTCCATCGAAGAATCAGCAGAAAGTGCCTGGCACTACTTGCTCGATCATGTGTGGATCCTGATCGTCCTTTTTATCGCTGCCATGATCCTGTCCATCTTCATCGGCTTTGTAAAAACGTATATGAAGTATGGAAACTATGTCATTAGTGATGACCAGGAACGGATTTATATCGATAAAGGGATAGGGAATGAGGTAAGCTACTCGATTTCAAAGAATAAAGTACAGGCTGTCAGAGTGGAACAATCCATTGTGAAGAGGATGCTCGGGCTTGTTTCGATCAAGTTGATCAGTGCCGGCTCCTCCGAAGGTGAAAAAGAGGAAATAAGTTCTTTATATCCCTTTATGCCAAAACGTGAAGCTTATGATATGCTGCACACCATCCTTCCCCACTACCCGATCAAAGAGGAGATGGAACGCTTCCCACTAAAGGTCCTTTGGCTGAAGCTTTTCCAACCGTATTATTTGACGATTGCTGCTGTAGTGGGCCTATGGATCTTTAAGATGGAATGGATATGGATTGCAGGCATTGTCTTTGGAGTATCCATCCTCCTTAGAATCCTGGATTACTGGTTTACAAGCTACACCCGCCACAATCAAACCGTCCAAATTCGAAAGGGAGGCTGGTTGAACGAAACCTTCGTCACCCATCGGGACCGGATCCAGCAGGTGACTGTGAAACATGCCTGGCTTGATCGTAAGTTCGGAGTGGCTACCATCATGTTCTCCAATCGAGCGAATCCGAGTCATGAGAGTTTGTTGTTTGGGGTTTCGAAAGAGGAAGCTGGTATTTTTTATGAATGGTATCATAAGAAATCCGTCTCTGGGTGAGACGGATTTCTCATTTACTGACCTAGGTACAGGCGTATCACCTAGCCTGTCAAGAATTTAATAATCCCCCCATGTTGAGGTGAAGCTTTACACATAGTTTATATGCATCCGTTCCATAAAGGATTCATCACTCATCAATAAAAAATCAGTATGAATATAATCCGTTCCAAACAAATTTTTCAGGTCCATGTAGTTGTAATGGGCTGCCTTTACCAAACTATGGTCTTCCTTATATACGTAAATCGTAAAGTACGTTTGTAGAAACAGGAGAAACTCATCTACACTGATACCCAGCTTTTCAAGGTATTCACTATTGAATTCAATGAATCCAAGGATTGACTTACTTGTTTTGAAAAGGTTAATCATCCCTTTTAAGACAAACGCTTCATATCCCTCAACATCCACTTTAAAAAGGACTGTTTCATAGGTTTGATCATGACAAAGGGTATCGATGGTGATGGACTGGACAGGTACCTTATCTATTAACTTATGAGAAGGTTCATAAGTGGCTGAAGAGGTACCAGACCAATGCCTATCAACATAGAAAACCGTTTCTTCATTGTCTTTATCCGAGGCGATTGCATTGTAGATTGCTATTTGTGACCGGTTAGGATGTGCTTCTTTCGATTGTTCAATAAAAGGTATTAAACGGCTGTTCGCCTCCACGCCTATTATCCTGGTCTCGGGTGAATATTGAGTAGAGAAGATACACTCCCCATAATTCACGCCTACATCGATGACCAGGTCGGGATTCATTTTCTTCACAGCCATGGACCAGAATCGATCGAGCCTTTTTTGGGTCACCCCATTGCTGATCATTAGTGCCCTTCCCCGATTTTCCTCAGAATCTATATAGAGAACCGTAGAACTGGGCAATGTTAATGTTTTAGGCAGCTTTTTTATATTCAATGTTTTGTACTTTACCAAAATGCCTACATCGATCATAAATTTCCAAATCTTCGGATAGTTCTCCCAGACTCTCATTAGAAAAGGCTTTCGAATAGCAGCATTCCACTTCATGTTTGACCCCCCTTTAAAGAAACCTGTTTAGAGGTATACATTCTTAGATGCCACCGGAAAATCCTCTATAACAGGGCTTTCTTCATGAAATCTTTACAAAAGAAGAAAGAAATTATTTTTCACTTTGTGTGATAATCTCTTTATCATAAAACTATATTGTGTTGAGGGTTGTATGTTTTTCATCGGCTTATTCGTAGATTTGCAGGGAAAGCATAATTTCAATACCGGACCATTCAATTCAATAATGAATGGAGGATTCGCATGGTAAATTTCATGTCTTTTTATGGTACCATCACCATGATCAGTGATTTTATGACAGGACAAAATGGAGAAGGGGAAGGCTGTTATAAATTAATATCTGTAGAAGATGGAGCAGGTGGTTCGGTGAATTTTGTCGTGTCACCAACCACATATTTTGTGGACCATGTAATGATGGCTGTAGGGGATAGGGTAACGGGATATTATGATAGGAACGCTCCTGTTCCTCTTATTTATCCACCACAATTTCGTGCACTTGTCATGGTAAAGGAAAGTTCATCTCAAAATGTAAAGGTTGATTATTTCAACTCACAGTTGGAGAGCAGCGATGGCATGCTAAGGTTAAATCTATCCCCCTATACTCAAATGGTATTGACCAACGGACAATCCTTTTCAAAGTACCCTGGCAACCGGAATCTGATCGTGATCTATGGTCCCGCCACGATGAGTATACCTGCTCAAACCACTCCTTATAGAATCATTGTTTGGTGTTAGACATTTCGTGATTTGTTCATTTACAGGTTTTTCTATGTACAGATGGAATTCTGATAGAATACACGAAATAAACCCAAGCCATAAGCTTGGGTTTATTTCAAATATATTTAGGTTTTCACGACATTAACTGTAAGCTAACTCTTTCCCGTTTAGACCAAGCGTCTCTGCTGTTGAAGCATGAATTTCTTTAAACAGCTCCGGGTTTTCCACTAGTGACAACCCAAATGAAGGGATCATTTCTTTCAGTTTTGGTTCCCACTCATTCATATGCTGCGGGAAGCATTTTTCAAATAACTCAAGCATAACGTGAACGGCAGTAGAAGCTCCAGGGGAAGCACCGAGTAATGCAGCTACCGAACCATCAGCGGCACTAACCACTTCCGTACCGAATTGAAGTGTTCCTTTCCCGCCTGCCTCAGTATCTTTGATTACCTGCACACGTTGGCCGGCTACTACGATATCCCAATCCTCGAGTTTAGCATTAGGAATAAACTCCCGCAGTTCTTCCATGCGCTTTTCATTCGACAACAACACTTGCTGGATCAGATATTTGGTCAACGACATCTCTTTGGCACCTGCCGCGAGCATCGTGAGGACGTTATTCGGTTTTACGGAACCGATTAAATCCATATTTGATCCCGTTTTTAAGAACTTGGGCGAA
Source organism: Rossellomorea aquimaris (assembly GCF_008180865.1). Taxonomy (GTDB): domain Bacteria; phylum Bacillota; class Bacilli; order Bacillales; family Bacillaceae_B; genus Rossellomorea; species Rossellomorea yichunensis. The sequence continues at coordinate 58,494 of NZ_VTEX01000006.1, read as the reverse complement.
AATCCGGCAAACGGTCCAAACAGTAACGATTTTTTGTTATCGATATATCGTGTATCAAGATGAGGAACGGACATTGGAGGAGCCCCCACCTTGGCTTTACCATATACTTTGGCATGATGCTGCGCTACTACTTCCGGATTGTTACATACCATAAAAAGTCCGCTTACCGGGAATCCTCCAATATGTTTTGATTCTGGAATACCGGTTTTTTGCAGTAGAGGAAGACTACCGCCACCACCGCCGATAAAGACAAATTTTGCCGTGTGGTGTTCGATTTGACCGCTATCTATATTTTGCACCTTGACTTCCCACGACCCGTCGCTGGTACGTTTAAGATCCTTTACACTATGCTTGTAGTTCATCTCGACATTTTTACTCTTTAAGTGGTCAAACATCATTCGTGTTAAAGCCCCGAAGTTGACGTCCGTCCCGGAGTCGATTTTGGTTGCCGCTATCGGTTCATTCGATGTACGGCCTTCCATGATAAGCGGAATCCATTCCTTCAGTTTTTCAGGGTCATCGGAAAATTCCATCCCTTGAAACAAGGGATTACTTGACAGCGCTTCCAATCGTTTTTTCAAAAACGCTACATTTTTTTCCCCTTGGACCATACTCATATGAGGTATAGGCATGATAAAGTCTTGCGGATTACCTATCAAATCTTTGTTTACAAGATAAGACCAAAACTGTCTTGAAAGTTGGAACTGCTCATTGATTTTTACCGCTTTATTTATATCTATCGATCCGTCAGATTTCTCGGACGTATAGTTGAGCTCGCATAATGCAGCATGCCCCGTACCCGCATTATTCCATTCGTTCGAACTTTCTTCTCCTGCACTTGCGAGTTTCTCAAACACTTTGATTTCCCATTCCGGTGCTAACTCTTTCAGCAAAGATCCCAAAGTCGCGCTCATGACTCCGGCACCAATTAAAATAACGTCTGTTTTTTTCTGTATGCTGCTCATGATAACCTTCCTTACTCTTTATATTTTCAGAAAAGAGTAAGCGCTCATGCTCGGGTCTCACTTAAAGCAAGGCGCCACCCTGGAACTCACCTGTTCTGTTATAACCATACCACAATCTATTATAATGATTCAGGGATCAAAATATCTACCATTATCTGATAATTATATACTATTTAGAGCTTTTAAAAAAGTGCAAAGTCCGTTTTCAAAGACTTGGTAACCTAGTAAATAAAAATATCGACATAGGAATCTCTTCCCACGCCGATCATTTAAGCCCCTGGGGAAACCTGAACACATTAAAGGGATCGTACTTTTTGTTCACCCTGTCCAACCTCTTTGCATTGCCTCCAAAGTACTTCTGTTCATAGTTTCTGAGATCGCTGATTGGGAAATTAACATAAGATCCTTTCGTAATTCTTTTAATATATTCAAAGCGCTCGCGAACCCACTTACTGTTTTCCTTTGCAGATGCATCCTCAGTCCAAATGGACTGAACGCTCATAATATATCTTGCATCCCTGTAGAAGAATGCCGTATCCCTTTTTCCCACATTCATGATCTGTCCTCCGAGTGCATAAAAGGTAACTGCTGCATAAACAGAACCTTCTGCAGGGTCTTGTACTAGCCCTGCAATATTTTCAAGCTCACAAAGCGAATAACTCCTTTGGACAAATCTGCCCGTCGATTTGAATTTTTCAGATGGGGGAAACGCCGCTTCCACTTTTTTCACTGCTTCAAGGAAGGATGATTCCTCCAGCTCCACACGGAACCCTTCCACTTCTGCAAAAGGTTGTAAAATCTCCCTGGCATGTTCTGCCGAGCCATAAAAGAACCCAGACGCAAAAATCCCGAGCCCTTCACCTTCCTCATTATAAAAGCTTGCAGAAACCGTCATTCTATTATCAAGCCCTGGTAACCAATTCTGCCAAACATTCATCACTTGCGCCTGCTTCTCATTGGTTGTACCTACGTAAAAGAACCTCACAAATGTGACGGTGCTTTCTGTAGGTTCCGGCAGCTGAAACGTCATGCCTACCACTACTCCAAAATTACCTCCGCCGGCACCACGGCATGCCCAGAACAAATCGGAGTTGCAATTTCTGTTTGCCTTGATGAGCCTTCCTTGATAATTGACCAGTTCCAATTCGATCAAACTGTCACACCCCAACCCGTAAAGTCTGCTGGAAAATCCCCAACCTCCGCCGAGCGTATAGCCCGACACACCAACGGTCGGACATGTTCCCCCGGGAAAAACATAGCCATTGGATCCTACCAGATCATACACTTCTGTGTTTTTTGCTCCCGCTTCTATTTTTAATATGTTCCGTTGCTTGTCCAATTCCAATGCATTCAATCGACTGATATCGATGACCAATACCAAGTCACCGGTAGAATACCCTTCATAATGATGCCCACCGGACCTTATACGGATACTGACACAACGCTTTCGTGCCCAAAAAATCGCATTCACCACATCCTGCTTTCTTTCACAATACACAATCACCAACGGAAACTTGTTGATGGCACGATTCCATTCCTGTCGAGACTCCTCATAAACCGAATCCTTCACAGTCACCACTTCGCCCGTAAGACCTTTTAAAAATTCTGAATCATGGTACACAGTGCTCACCTCTATAGATATTGTTTATAATTTTGCTAATAGAGTATTCTTTGAGATGAGGGGAGGTGTGGGTTTTGGTGAGAAAGTTTAAAACGACAAAGGGCAGTACTGCAAGCAGTACCGCCCCCCCCCCATTATTAATCTCTTTCCCTGGCCACCTGCGTATCCCGGATATTTTTCTGAATGGTGATAGCCGCAAATAGGCTAAGAACAAATGACATACCATAAAATCCTTTTTCGCTTAAGATGATACTACCGGCATTATAAAGTCCGATCGCCATCAAGGAAATGGCTACAATCACTGCAAACCAACTGAGCCCGTAATAGATGCCCGAAACAGGGATATCCTCTTCCTTGTCCCTTACTGCTTTTTGCAGGGATACAGCTGCATACAATCCGAATATCAATACAGCAAAGTAATATCCCTTCTCATTCAGTTCCATTCCTGCATTGAACAGGCCGATCAGATAAGCGGAAACACCTACCACCAAAGCTGCCCAACTCGCCCCTTTAAATGCGGAAGTCGGTTCCCCTTCTTTTCTTTCCACCTTGATCTTTGGTTTCTTTTCATCATTCTTCATTAACGGGTTTTCATTCAATTCAGACATTAGCCGCTCCCCTTTACTTCATTCAATATGCAGGAATTACCCTGCTGCCTTAAGAATTATTATAGCAATTTTTTACAGATTTTGTTTACTATAATGAGTGAAATTTTCACTTATATGGGATGATTTTTTTTCGCAAAAATGGCCAGTCCCCAGTACGCGTAGCGTTAGCTTGCTGGCCCACCGACCTTTTTTTCGTCTATCTTTTATCGTTTTTCTTTCATTCATGAAAAAACACGACGTATCATCCCCTTGCACTTTTCGCTTTTTACTATTAAAGTATATACTGGTTGAAATCCAGTCTAACTGGGAATGGATAAAACTGAAGGACTTTACTTTTTAATTTTGGGAACATGTTTTCCTTAAGGAAAGGGTTTAAATATATTATGAAAGATAATTTTTGGCATGAGTTGCCTCGGCCGTTTTTTGTTCTCGCACCGATGGAAGCCGTGACCGATGTCGTTTTCCGTCATGTCGTGAGTGAAGCGGCGAGACCTGATGTGTTTTTTACAGAGTTTACGAATACAGAAAGCTACTGCCATCCGAAAGGGAAAGACAGCGTACGCGGGCGTCTTACGTTCACTGCAGATGAACAGCCGATCGTCGCCCACATTTGGGGGGATAAGCCCGAATATTTCCGTGAAACGAGTATCGGTGTGGCTAAAATGGGCTTTCGCGGAATTGATATCAATATGGGCTGCCCAGTGCACAATGTCGCAGCAAACGGGAAAGGCTCAGGCCTGATCCGCCGCCCGGATGTAGCAGCGGAAATCATCCAGGCAGCCAAAGCGGGAGGACTTCCCGTCAGTGTGAAGACCCGTCTTGGTTATACCAAAGTGGAGGAATGGCACGACTGGCTGAAGCACCTGTTGGAACAGGATATTGTTAATCTGTCTATTCACCTCCGTACCAAAAAGGAAATGAGTGACGTTGATGCTCACTGGGAACTGATTCCGGAGATCAAGAAACTACGTGATGAAATTGCCCCTGATACATTACTAACGATCAACGGCGACATCCCTGACCGCCAAAAGGGACTTGAACTTGCGGAGAAATACGGCGTGGACGGAATTATGATCGGACGGGGGATCTTCCATAACCCGTTCGCTTTCGAAAAAGAGAAGAAAGAGCATACCAGCCAGGAACTGCTCGATCTCCTGCGACTGCAGCTCGATCTTCATGATAAATACTCCGAAGAACTCGAGCCACGGCAATTCAAACCGCTTCGCCGCTTCTTTAAGATTTACGTCCGCGGGTTCCGGGGAGCGAGTGAGCTGAGAAATCGTCTGATGGAATCAGAATCCACCGATGAGGTTCGTGCTCTGCTTGATGAGTATGCAGATGCAGTGAAAGATGAGGAAGGCTTTTCTGTGTCTAAGTAAAGCTCATTTCATTTTTGAATAGAGTAAAAAAGGTCAGTCCCCCAGTGTTCGTTAACTTACTGGGGGGTCTGACCCTTTATTTTGCCTCTATTTATGGTACGGCTCACCCCGATTAATCCGAAATGCACGATAAATCTGCTCCACCAGGATCAGCCGCATCAATTGATGGGGGAAAGTCATCTTCGAAAAAGAAAGGGTTTCATTAGATCTCTTGATCACATCATCACTCAACCCAAGTGATCCACCAATAACAAACGCCACTTTGCTTTTCCCGTACGTAGCAAGCTTGTCCAGATTATCGGCGAGATCTTCCGATGAACGCATTTTCCCTTGGATCGCCAGGGCAATGACATGGTGGTCAGGAGAGATCTTAGCTAAGATTCGTTCGCCTTCTTTATTTTTTACTTGCTCCATTTCAGAATCACTCAACACTTCCGGAGCTTTTTCGTCGGCAAGCTCGACGATTTCTATCTTTGCATAAGCACCTAAGCGCTTTGCATATTCATCTATTCCTTGCTTTAAATATTTCTCTTTTAATTTACCAACCGTTACAATGGTGATATTCACTATCCACACTCACTTTACAAACAATTTACAAACACGTTATCCACAGACTTTATCCACATATCCACATATCCATTCCACATATCGTATGGGAATATTAGTTCGCCACTATATATATTGCGTTATTCCCACAATATTCACATGTTGTGGATAACTTCTTTTCTTCAGAAAGCTCAGTCAGTTGAGGCGCTACCTCATGCTCATCGACGACAATATCCATCGCTAATTCTACATGCTCTAAGCAGCAGTAAATCATGTCGTTTCCTCCTAATCTTTGGTCTGATTTTAGAGTATATACTTATCCACAGTTATCATATCATGTAAAGAAAAAGCAGGAAAGGGCGCTTTGCCTTCCTGCTTTTTGCTTATCCACATTCTATAATCTGGACTCGTCGGTGAGTTTCATGGTTACTTCTTTCTTTTCTCCATTTCGATAGAGTGTGACTTTCATCTGATCGTTTACATCTTTCTTGTTATAAAGATGCTTTCTTAACTCAATGACATTTTCAATTTTCTCTCCGTCAAGCTCCGTAATCACATCCAGCTCTTGTAATCCGGCCTGGGCTGCTGGAGAATTGGGAACGGTTTGTCTGATCATGACACCATAATTGATTTCTTTCGGAAGCTTCAATGTTTCCTGCTGATGATAGGCAGAAATTTTATTCACATCCTCAAGTGTCACACCCATTGCAGGGCGCTTGACCTCACCGTACTGCTCAAGGTCTTCAATTATCGGCTGAGCATAGTTGATCGGGATGGCAAGTCCGATCCCTTCTACTGCACTCTGTGCGATTTTCATGGAGTTGATACCAATTAACTGTCCGGAAATATTAATGAGCGCTCCACCACTGTTCCCCGGATTGATGGCTGCATCAGTTTGCAGAACTTCTGCATTCCAATCTTCCATTCCATCCTGGTTAATATCGACCGGAATCGTTCTCTCCACACCTGACACAACCCCCTGTGTCACTGAGCCGGAAAATTGCAGTCCTAGCGGGTTACCAATCGCAATAACAGGTTCTCCCGCTTTTAGCTTGTCTGAATTTCCAAACTCCGCAATGTCATCTTTCTTGATTTTACTTCCATCGATTTCGATTACAGCCAGGTCTGTCCAGATATCCGCACCACGCATTTCAGCAGGCACCTTAGTCCCGTCCGCAAGCGTCACTTCCAGCTGATCTGCACCTTCCACCACGTGATTATTGGTCACAATATAGACTTTACTGCCTTCTTTCTTATACATAACCCCGGATCCTGTACCAGCCTGTTGATCCTGGGTTTGTCCTTCACCCTGTCCCCAGAAGCTTTGAGATTGGATATTCGTGATTCCTACAACAGAGTCTCCAGCTTTCTCTACGGCCTTCGTCACATCCGTTGTCACATCGACAGAAACATTTTGAGTGGCACCATTATGATAAGCGTCATCAGTCTCTTTCAGATCCTCGTCGGGTTGAATTGAATATGGTAAGATGTCAAAGTTGGTTAACTGAGGAATCGCCACAATAACCAAGATTGCTCCAAGTACAACTCCCAATAGCCCGGCAAGGAACATTCCTCCCCGATTGCCCTTTTGCCTGCTCCGGCTTTCAGAATTATGATCCGAATCATAATATCCCATATAACTTCATCCTTTCTACGTTCTATTCCTTTTGTTATTTTATCTTTACAAGCATGATTATAGTCAGGTTTAATTAAAAAATAATGAAAAAAGGGAAGGAATTTCATAAAGTTGGTAGATATGTAAACCCCATAGTGGAGGTAGCTTGATTAGAAGACAAAAAAAGGTGAAGACATCAGCCCTCACCTTTTTCATACCTTCAAAAGAAAAATCGTAAACATTTGAATCGGTTTAAATGGCAACTAAAGGTGTTGGTACTTTAGGGTCCGTATCAAATAGGTCAATTTGTTCTCCTACTACTATTCCTTTTGACTCGAGTGTTTGTGTCACACTCATTCTGGCTAGATCTTTCATATTATTGTCGAGGCTGAGATGGGCTAAATAAATTCCTTTTGTCTTATCACCCATCACTTCACTCATGGCAATGGCAGCATCCTCATTGGATACATGTCCATAATCACCAAGAATACGACGCTTTATATTCCACGGATACCGGCACATTCGGAGCATCCCCACATCATGATTACTTTCAAATACATACGCATCGGCATTGGAAATGATCCCTTTCATCCGATCACTTACATATCCCGTGTCCGTTACCAGAACAAGCTTTTTCTCTCCCTGGTGAAAAATATAGAACATGGGCTCTGCCGCATCGTGTGAAACTCCAAAGGACTCAATGCTCATTCCTCCAAAGTGCTTGGCTGTTTCCATATCAAACGAAAACTTCTGTTCCGTCTCTATTTTCCCTACTAAACCGTCCATGGCATTCCAGGTCTTATCGTTGGCATAGATAGGAAGCTTGTACTTTCTCGCAAGTACACCAATTCCCTTGATATGATCACTATGCTCGTGGGTAACAAGAATACCCGATAAATCTTCTATCTTTCTATCTATCCGACTGAACAAGCCTTCCATCTGCTTGCCGCTCAATCCTGCATCGACAAGAAAAGAATGCTCTTCCGTCTCCACAAATATCGCATTTCCTGTACTGCCACTGGCAAGTACACTAAAATGCATCGTCATATCTCTCACTCCAATGTTTCTTTTTCTGGTTTGGTGACTTCGAAAATCTGTCCTTCGACTGCATTAATAAATAGGTCTTCTTTGTTATCACCTGATTCAACAACAAAATGCCAGGTAGGTGCAAGGACTTGGGATTCTTCACGTGATAAAAAAGTATAGTATCCCAGTTCTGGTGATTTGATCGTACTGCCTGTGCTTATCTTATGATTGGTCCACAAAACCTGAAGAGCTTGGAGAGAAGTAAGCAGGCTTTTCTTTTCCCCGCTTAATTCTTCTATATCCTCAAGCAGTGTTTGTTTGTATGAGACAATCTCATTTTCTTTATTTAGGATAAGAATCACTTTACCATTTGAGTTGTTAAAAATCTGTCTGTCCTTATACGTCTGATAATAAATAATCGTTTGTTCATCTTTATTATATTTCCAGAAGCTATACTTTTCGCCGCCTACGACCTGATTTTTCATAAAAACGTTTAATTCATCAGGTGAGAACTTTTCACTTATGGAATATGGTTCTTCTAACGTTGAATGAATTGTATTATCCGTAACGACACTGACATCTTGATTTTTTAACTTTTCAATTTCTTTCTCCGTGAAGATTTTCGTTTTTGCACTAATATAGGCTTCTTTTATTGATTCCTTTGAAAGATTTTTTGGGTAATCAATTTTATCCGTCTTTAATTGTTCTTCAAAGGAAACTTGACTTAACGTTTCTGGATTGCTTTCAGAAACTTTGTTAATGAATAACGACATTAAAAAGATGTCCAAAATAAGAAAGACAATAATAAAGATGCTCTTCGTTTTACTCCAGTCCAATTCCAAGCCCCTCCTGTTCTTCCAAAGGTAGGCGTAACCAATTACCATCGTATTTATAATACCAGGAAGGTTCAAATACAAGGAATTTTCTATTTGATTCATTAGAATCTCTTGTCATCTTATATCCGACAATGACATCTTCTACGTACTCAAGGTTGATCGTATCATCCTTTGCCAAAAGATATAAAACGGTTGATCCGGATGGCAATCTAACTTCTTTTATACTATCAGGAAGCAGATTAATATCTAATTTAAAGTATGGGCGATTGTACTCGTTAATCGACTCCTGACCCATGATTTGAGAAATTTCTGCCATCCCATTTTCATTGAAAACAGGATAGCTTTCCATAAACAGCCGGTATACGATTTTATTCTCAAGAGGGCTGATCGTGAAAAATTGATATTGATCGGTCCAGCCACCATGGTCATTCACAAACTCCATGCTTTTTTGAAGCAGCTCTGTGGCAGATGATCCTCCATTTTTTTCTTCTGATGGATTCACATAAGACAAAGTGTTATGTTCTTTATTCGTTTTTAATAAACTATATACATTTGTGTACTTTTCGCCCTGCTCAGTAAATCCCTTATCTACACTATTGGGATCACTAAACAGTGCCTGTACATACTCTTCGGGGGAGTCCAGGTCCGAATAATATCTATAGCTGATATATTCCTCAGGGCTTTCGGGCAGAAAAATCGTTTTTTTATTATTTAAGGGCTGTTCTACATATTTATCGAAATTATAAACGGCTTTTTGAACAAAGCTCTTTTCGAAAGCTTCTAAACTGGCACGGTCTACCCGGCTTTCATAAAACTTCTTTTCTCCTGCTTCATATAAAACAAAATATACGGAACCTGTATCAGAACCGTTATGATTCAGGTCGATAATGATTCTGTTAAATGAACCGTTCAGGGTGTTTCTCTCCTCTAACTTTAACACTTGACTATAAATAGAAAGTGGAACATTGTCCGGGAAAACAATTTCTACCTTTTTCTCACCGTGTATAACAGATTTGATTTCTGACATATTATACTCTCTTGATAGATCCTGCATATCAAATAATGTCCAGGTTCTTAATTGTTCAATAACCTTATTGATTTCGAATTCATCCGAAGTCCCGACTGTCTTACTTCCTGAATGATAGAAAAGTTTAAACGGTTTGATTAGAACGCTGTTCAGTTCATTCTCAGGTATCTTGTCTCCCACAGACACATCGTAGGCTTCATCGCTATTGATCGTATCGTACCCTGGTTGATACGTCCAAAGATTGAAGGTAAGAAATATACTGATGCATACGAGCAGCGTTAGAATTATCGATTTGATTTTTTCATAGTTCATGACCAATCATCCTCTTGAGTGGAATCATATGGGAGAGTGAAGGTGATGGTGGTTCCTTTTCCTTCAGTACTTGTCGCCCATACGTCACCACCATGTGCTGAAATCATCTCTTTTGCTATGGCAAGGCCAAGTCCTGTGCCACCCATTTGTCTTGTTCTGGCTTTATCGACTCGATAGAAACGCTCAAAGATTTTCTCCAGATTTTCTTTCGGGATCCCTAATCCTTGATCCGATACACTGATTTCAATATATCCGCTCTTTTCTAAAGCTTTAAAGGTTATGGTTCCACCCTCTGGTGAATATTTCAAGGCGTTCGAAATGATGTTATCCAAAACCTGCGTGATTTTATCCTGATCCACTTCCACAAACATTGCTTTTTCTGGTAAGAAACGGTTAAAGGTCACATTCACATTCTTGGTCATTTCAAAACGATCAATGATTTTATGGAAAAAGAGAATAAAATCAACCCAATCTTTATTAAAACGATAGTCCTTACTATCCATTTTCGATAATTGAAGAAGATCATTTACTAACCGAATCATTCTCTCTGTCTCATTTTGAGTAACATCAAGGAATTGAGGGGCGATGTTTTCATCTTGCCATGCCCCTTCAGCCAACGCTTCTAAGTAGCTCCTCATCGTTGTAAGCGGCGTGCGAAGTTCGTGGGACACATTTGCAACAAATTCACGTCTCTCTAAATCAATTTTCTCCTGCTCTGTAATATCATGTAACACCGTTATTAGACCGTTTACAAATCCAGTCTCTTTTTGAATAATGGAGAAATTCGCACGTAAGATATAAGGTTTTTCTTTAGTACTGTAATCTAAAATGATTGAATCCTGTTCATTGGACAGATCATCAAACGTGTATTCCTCATCCAATCCCAGTAAGGATACAATGGGTTGAGAAACGACTGTTTCACGTGAAACATTCAGCATATCCGCTGCAGGATCATTAATCAGAATGACCCGTCCTTTTCGATCTGTCGCAATGACACCATCAGTCATATAGGAAAGTACAGAAGAAAGCTTTCTTCGCTCGCCCTCCGTCGTAGCTTGGGCTTCTTGAAGGCGTTTCGTCAAATTATTAAATGTGATCGCAAGCTGACCTATTTCATCATACCCGTAGACCTTTACTTTCCTGGAAAAATTTCCTTTTGCCATAGCAAGGGCTTGCTTTCTCATATCAGATATCGGTCTTGTAACGGTTTGAGCCAATAACACACCCAATATCGCTGTTATGACCAAGGCAATGAGGGTGCCATTCGTAAAAATCTTGTTGATTTCACTCATTTGGTCATAAACCGATTCAATTTCACCGACAAGATAAATAGCACCAATGACTTCTTCATTTGAAGTTATTGGTGCTGTATACACCCAGATTCGATCTTTCGTTTTATCATCAAGATAGATATCCTCATGACCCAAACCTATTCCCAGGGCTCTTTTAACTTCTTTCTCGCCACTAACCTGCCCAACTAAACTCTGATTATTGGGATCTGAGGTCCCAATAATCTTAGTTCTATCATTAATGACTCGAATTTCTGAGATGTCTGATGTTTTACTATCATCCAACACTCTCCGAATATCCTCTTCGAGTGTGGGATCATCTTCACTGCGTTTCTTTACTAATTCTTCACGAATTGTATATTCTAATAATTCCACTCTATTTTTAATAGACGTCTGGAAGTTATCGACAAGCTTCTCTTCTAGGGCCCTTACAAAATACACACCAATAATCTGCATGGCGAGAAGAATAAGCAGAACATAAATCAAAACGAATTTCAGATGTATTGAACGGGTTAAACCAACTTTCTTCATTACAAATTACTCCTGTTCAGGATTTCGTAAGTAATAACCGACTCCTCTACGTGTTACGATCCAGGTAGGGTGACTTGGGTTGTCTTCAATTTTCTCGCGAAGACGTCTGACGGTAACATCAACTGTACGTACATCTCCGTAGTAATCATAACCCCAAACAGTCTGAAGCAAATGTTCACGGGTCATCACTTGTCCAATATGCTTCGCTAAATAATGAAGAAGCTCAAACTCACGATGTGTCAGCTCAATCGTTTCCCCTCTTTTCGAAACAACGTACGCATCAGGATGGATGGTTAAAGAACCGACCGTGATTTCATTGTTCTCATCTTCCGCATTTTGCTGTGCCCCTTGCTGATGGCGTCGCAAATTAGCTTTCACTCGGGCAATCAATTCACGTGTACTAAAAGGTTTCGTTACATAATCATCAGCACCCAGTTCTAACCCCAGCACCTTATCAATTTCAGAGTCTTTCGCTGTCAGCATAATGATAGGCATTTCATACTTCTTCCTGATTTCACGGCAAACTTCCATTCCATCACGATTTGGAAGCATAATATCAAGAAGGACAAGATCAGGCTTGATTTCTTCCGCCATCTTGACGGCTTCGTCACCATCGTAAGCGCAATGTACTTCATAACCCTCTTTTTTCAAATTAAACTGTAGTATATCTGCAATTGGTTTCTCATCGTCAACGACTAATATTTTCTTTTCCATGTCAATTGATCTCCTTTAGAAAAAAGTAATGTATCATATAAAGTTGTGATTAGTATTGGATTCTTCCTTTAAATTTACCACTATCTCCATATTAATTCATCTTTAACTCTATCATAACCCTTATTTCATTTCTTTTTGACTACAATCTAAATATAACAAAGGGGACTGACAAATAAAATGATTGTGTCAGTCCCATGATTGATTACCTATATAAAATTACAAAACATCTAATGGATTAATAAGTGATCCATTTTTGTAAACTTCGATATGCAGGTGAACTCCTGTAGATTCACCAGTTGTACCCATGATACCGATTTTTTGGCCTCTTTCCACCGTTTGACCGGCAGAAACTGAAATGGAATCTAAATGAGCATAAATCGTTTTATATCCATTTCCATGATCGATCACAACTTTATTTCCATAACCGCCATCATCCCAACCGGCAGAAACGACTCTTCCGTTATCTACGGATTTAATTGTAGGATTATCTGGTCGCGCAATGTCGATCCCTTTATGAACTTTACCCCATCTTGGTCCTTGTTTAGAGGAAATATAACCGCCATTTGTCGGCCATGCAAAGTTTCCTGATCCCCTGGATGGAGTTGCTTTTGTTCCTTTGATGACAATATATTTCACTGGATCTTTTAGTTTCTTCTCTTCTTTTACATTCTTCTCTTTTTGAGAACCGTTCACTTCTGTCGTTTCAAACGTAACGGATTTCTCACCTTCTTGACCTTCCTGCTTCACTTTCGTATCGCCTTTATTCATAGAAGAGTCTTCTACTACTTCTTTCTCATAGGCAATCTTTTCGATCTTGTTTGCTTCTTTTTTAACAAGTACATGGACAAGAGGTTCATAGACGGTCACATTCAACTCGGAACCGACTTTCAGTGCATCGTCTTCTTTCAGCTCTGAGTTTAACTCCAGCAGCTTCCCGGTGGTTAACTGATGCTCTTCTGCAATCGTACCAAGAGCATCACCTTTCTGAACCTTATATTTCTTTTCTTCTAAGGTACCCTTCTTAAGAAGATCTGCTGCTTCCTCAGAAGACATCATATCTTCCGGCTCCACTTGAGTCTTCTTCATCTCTACCTGTTCTTTAAAAGAAACTTCTAATAAACGTGTTTCATTATCCTTTAAAGCGGGTAGAGAAGAGGATGAAGAGTCATTTTTCCGCGCTTCCAATTCGTTTAGCTCATCTTCAGAAACATAGTTGAGCTTAAAAGACTTTAAAGCTTCTTCAGCAGCCTTTTCGTCTTTAACAAAAGCAACTGGTTTATTGTTCACAACTACAGCAAAAGCATTTGCTTCAACTGATACTGATTTATTTACATTTTCAATTACCTTTTGATTGTTTGTTTTCACAGCAGTAAACACATTCTCAGGTATGTACGTTACATCATGATTAAAATCAACCTGGAAATCCGTGTACTCCTTCTTAGCTTCAGCCATTTTTCGATCAAGAACCATTTCAACCTCTTCTTGATTTGTAACAGCTCCTACATACTCACTACCCATGTATACATGATAGATGGTTTTCAGATTTTCATCCGTTCCTGTACTTGCTGCCGCAGATGAAATGGTCAAAGTCGTCAGAGCGAGGGCTGTAATCCCTACCCTTTTTACAAATTGATTAGATCTATGTCGAATATTAAGTTTTTTATATTTTTCTAAAATGGGTGTTAATTTCTCTCCAAAACTCATTGAGTTGCCTCCTATAAACTAAAGCAAAAATCCCAGTTACGGTAGTTCATTAAGCCTAATTTAGTAAAATTCTATAAAATTCGTACTTTACTAATTTACCATAATTCGACGAAATCCGGGACACAGAAGCAAGATTGTAATAAAACTGTATAATTGATTAGAGCTCGAAGAAAGCGCTTTAATGGTGTTTTTAGCGTCACAGTGGGAATTCCGTGGGTCTAAAGGTGGATGAGCCGTTGAAACAATGATGGTAAAAATTAGAGGGATTTATTATGTTTTGTTACAACAGTGTTACAAAGACAAATAAAAAAGTACTACGAGAGTCAAAGTCGTCGCAGTACTTTTTGTAAGATGGCTCAGGACGGAATCGAACCGCCGACACATGGATTTTCAGTCCATTGCTCTACCAACTGAGCTACTGAGCCATATCGTTTTAAGAATCTAAATATGTAAATGGCGGTCCGGACGGGACTCGAACCCGCGACCTCCTGCGTGACAGGCAGGCATTCTAACCAACTGAACTACCGGACCAGAGTTTTTTGCGATAGCAAAATAGCTAACTATCAACTTATACTAGTTTAATATTCTCTTGAAAGCAACACTATTTATCACTTCGAGAAAATAATAATGACCCATACGGGATTCGAACCCGTGTTACCGCCGTGAAAGGGCGGTGTCTTAACCGCTTGACCAATGGGCCATGTAGAGAAAAAAATGGTGAGCCATGAAGGATTCGAACCTTCGACCCTCTGATTAAAAGTCAGATGCTCTACCAACTGAGCTAATGGCTCTAAGTATATATATAAACACGAATAGCAAGCTTGATCAAAGCCGCTTTCATGACAACGAAATTAATATTATCACAGTATGAATGTCGAGGGCAATAGTTTTTTTGGATTTATTGTCGAAAATTATTTCTTGGGGAATAATCATGGGGAAATGCACCTGTTTGGGGAGTTGCATTTCCCTATTCACTTTTCTACTTTTGTTTAAATGGCAATGTATGAACCCTTCC
The DNA here is from genome assembly GCF_008180865.1 of Rossellomorea aquimaris. Lineage (GTDB taxonomy): Bacteria > Bacillota > Bacilli > Bacillales > Bacillaceae_B > Rossellomorea > Rossellomorea yichunensis. Next base: position 43,306 of record NZ_VTEX01000006.1, on the reverse strand, counting down.
TTTTCCTATACCATGGGATTCGATGCTTACTGTATTCAGAATTCTGGTTGCAAGAGCAGAAGATGAGATGACTAAAAAGTCTTTTAGTTGTTGCCCAGTTATTTTTTCTCCAAATAGCAAATAATATTGCTCTAGTGCTAGAAGATGGGCCCATTTGGACTTAGTTCTGCACAAAGGACAATACCATGATCCATATACTCTATTTAAGGGACGGTATTTGCAGTTTTCACAAAAGATTCCTTTCAATATTTCATTCCTACCAACTTTATAATGTTCAAGAACTGAAGGATTTAGAGGTGTATCGTGTTTATTAATAAGTTCAATTATCTTTCTAATATCCTTATCTAGTAGAATGCTTTTTGGGAGTGCATTTTCTATTTGAGAGATTTTTTGTGGTAGAGAAGCTGCGTGGATGACTTGTAGACTTATATCCTTGTCATCTGAACGGATAATGGTGTGAGGATTACTGATAACAATGATAGTGCGGATAGGTATTAGGGGTAAATGATGATGGTTTAACCATTTTCTAAATTGAGATTCCTGCATACTGACTTGAATAGTTGGATCAGGTAGGGCAATTTCCACGCCATTCTTCAGTTGTATCATCTGATTGAAGGTAGTATCAAAGTCGACTGTCCCTGCTATATTTTTCACCTCAATTATGATTGCAAAACGGTTTGTTAATAATAATGTATCAATTTGAAAATAACGACCGTTAACAAAAAGCCGGAGGTCATGAAGAATATAAAAATGTTCGCTAGGGAGGAGATTTAAATAATAGTCGATGGATTTCTCACCATAATATCCAGCTAAACTTTTTGATAGATTGTCTTTTATGATGGGGGTCTTTGCATGATTTAAAAGGAGTCTATCAAGGAGGACTTGCAATTTTTGAATTTTAATAGGAAAGGGGCGTTCTTTACTGACCATTTCATCACTCCAATTCAGATTTTCTAAAGTATATTCTACATTTTATAAGAAAATCCTCTTTTTCAAAGGAGATTTTTATGAATATGGGAAGTGAAAAACTTTTATTTTCAACTTCCCACTATTTGTTTTCAACTTTTTAATTTTATTTTCAACTTTTATAACATTATTTTCAACTCTGAATATTTATTTTTAACTTTCATTTTCCACTCTTTCTGCACCTATCAATTCCAAATTACCTCTTCTATATATGTGTACTATCGAATAAAAAAGACCCGCCACCAAAGCACCAACACAACGCTCCAGCAGCAGATCTTCATATCAAATCAACCCTTAATAAGTCAAACTAGCAGCCACAACCAATCCCACTACAATCGCAGCTGAGAAAAGGCTGAATCCGATGGCAATATTACCTTCTTCCACTTTCTTTGCTAAATTCGTCTTAGGTGTCAGAACGTACTCGATGATCCAGTAGGCGATGACTTGAGTCGCGATACCGATGAGTCCCCAGATAAAGGCGTCAAGCAAATTCAGGCTGTTAGCCCAGACGGTGTAGATGACGATGGCGAGTCCGATGGCTTTTCCCCATAGTTTTAGGGCTACGGCAATGTTTCCTTCCCTGATTAAGGTAGCTTCTGAGAATTTGGTGGTAAAGGCGAAAACGGTGATTCCGAGGATCATCAGTCCAAGGCCCGTTCCGACGTGAGCCAGAAAGCTGAGTAGTGCTTCACTTGTTATGATTTGCATGAGTTTCTCTCCTTTTTATTTCTCCTGTAACCCTACAGGCAGAAAGTATGATTCGTTATCGGTAATGGCGTTACCAGCCCGTATTCCGATTGCACCGGCCGTGCCATTAATTATGAAACTGCCGACCATCAAGCTTGCATTCTTTATTCCTTCATCCGTCTTAATCGCAGCAACAGGCAGAGGGATAAATTGTTGGAATACTGGCAGGGTCTGCTTATAGGTTTCTTTTTTGTCTTCTAAAAGGATCTTTCCTGTCGCTTCAATGATCTTGACCGTATCTCCTTCACGGCCAAATGCAGGCTTTTGAACGTAGGTGATCCCATTCTTCTCGAATTGATTAGAATCTAAGTATGTTGGAAGAAAGTATTGTTCGATCCATTGATGTTCCTCATCTGTATAGAAGGCACTACATGCTTCATGAAGACCCCATATAAGTGCTTGAACTCCTTTAGACTGGAGTAAAAAAGCGGAGGGAGGATTCAAGATGGCAACCTTTCTTTCCAATACCATTTGCATCAGGTCTAAGCCTACATGTTCTTCTGTAAGAGGGTCCCTGTCATCAATGAGATGTTCGATAGGATACGTTGGCCGGTACAATACGTCGATCCGCTCCCCTTTAGGAGTATAAAGACCATCTTCTCTAATCTGCAGCTGATCCAGACCTACATATTCAGACGGAACACCTGAAAGCTTTTGTAGATATTTTGTTGTCAGGTGATCCTCTTCGTGATCCTGGTGAGAGGTGAAGACGATCTTTGGTTCTCCTTCCCGTTGCAAAGACTTCCAGGAAGATAAGAGTGCCCGCTTTAGCTCTTTCGCTAATCCCACCTCGAATCCCTCATTAGGATTTGAACACCCGAAATACTGACAAACCTTTTCATTCACATGGTAAAGCTCTTTGATAAAGGTGGGGGTGTCGCTATTGAATTCTAATAGTTTGATTTCCCCATCACTTACAACGAAATCAAAGCGACCAACAATGCACTCTTGAGCAATGGATTTAAATTTTATATAGGCAAGGGATTCCTTTGGAAAACCCAGCTCCAGAAGAGTATCATCTTCCAGTTCACGAAGTAGATCCGCACTTTTTTGATAAATAGTGTACACTCTTCGGGATGCTTCATGTATCGCTGAAATCGTGTCACGTGATTCCATCTTAATATCCAATAACGAGTACTCCATGTCATATAAATCATGCCAAAATTCCGGAATGGTCTGATAGAACGAGTTTCTTTTTTCACGGTGAGAGGCTGTCATGGTTATCCTCCGAATCCGCCTTTTGAGCCGCTTCCGATTCCTGATTTGTAGCTCTTGGAATAGGATTTATAGCTCGAGAAATTTTTCAGGCTGGATTTGTTTTTAAACATTCTTCCGGCGAAGTAATAGTAGCCGAAATTAGATGAGCGGTCGTCATCACAATAATACGTGCCGCTTTCGTCATCCCAATCCCAGTCGTCACAGTCAACATCAGTCGGTTCAGGAGGCAGGTCCTGATTTCCGCAGCCGGTCACAGATATCGCCATTACGGATGCTGCGACACCTGCCATCATTTTTTTCGTTTTGTTCATTGGCTTTCCTCCTCTAGCTTATAGCCCGTTGCTTTTACATATAATATATACACATACCGATCCTCATCGATTTCAGCAGAATCACGCTCCCATTCAGCCCCCTCAATATAATAATAAACAGAACCGATGACACTTAGAATATCGAGATGGTAATCATGGTGTTCTATTTTTAAAATCGGGTGGTTGCTTCGCGGATTCAATTCGCGAATCTCCAGCACCAATCCTTCAGGTGGAAATAGGGGATCCGTAACAGGTTCTTCTTCATACGTTTCTACATATAGTATAAATTGATTCCCTTCAATGGCTGAAGAAAGTTGACGATACGTCACACCTTCTTTTACAAAAAATTCGCATTCCCTTCTTGCCAGGATTTGTTCTAATTCGATATCAGGGTAATGATAGATCGCTTCATACGTATCATTGCCTTTTCGTAAACGGTATTCCAGTACTTGTTGTTTCATTTGTCGACACCAGCCTCCTGATTGGAAGGATATGATTTCTATAAATATACGAACCACTGAGGAAAAGGTTTCATTCCCCAGGGATTCATTGGTATTATTGAACTATGATTTTTTTTGTAAGGAGGGTATGTATGATTATATTTCAAAGGCTTTGGAAACAGATCACGAAGATGGACTTCGGTTTCATTCTTCTATTATCCCTGATTATTATCCTGTTTGGAACCTTTGGCAGCCATTTTTTGGAGCCTGAAACATTTCCTACGCTTTTTGATGGGTTCTGGTGGACGATGACGACCTTGACCACTGTCGGATACGGAGATTATTTTCCCGTTTCGGTGGGAGGAAGATTGTTGGGAATCTTCCTGTTTATCTTTGGAATCGGGATTATTGGGGTGTTGATCAGTAAAACCGTTGATTCCATTACCACATTTCAGAAATTCAAGAGGGAGGGAAAGTTAGTGTATACATATGAAGATCATTATATCTATATCAATTGGTCGAAGAAAACAGAGAGAGCCATTGAGGAAATCCTTGCTCATGTGCCAGACGCTGAAATCGTCCTTATTGACATGCTTCCCATCACACCCATTGAGCATGAACAGGTTCATTTCATTCAAGGCGATCCTTCAGATGAAAACGTATTATTGAAAGCCAATATCTTTGAGGCGAAACGAGTCGCGATTTTCTCCGATTCAAAGATTGAAGATCCATCCCTTGTAGATGGGAAAACCTTATTGATTGCGTCTGCCGTTGAGGGATTATCTAAGACGCATGAGAAATCAGTCCACACGATTGTGGAAGTGTCAGAGGACCGTCACATTCCTAAATTCCAGCATATTGCCGTTGAGGACTTTATCTTATCCAATGATTCCGTTTCTTTATTAATGGCAAAAGCAACACTTCATCCTGGAACGACCAATTTATTCAGACAGTTACTCAGTAAACGATACGGCAATAATATTCACGAATTCAGTGTAAAAGAGAATTGGAAAACCATCAAGCAGGCTTCTGAGGAGCTGCTTGAAAAGGGAGCTATTCTGCTCGCCGTGAATGATAATATGGATTTCACCGATGCCATGAACCGGGAACTGCATGCTGATGACGTTCTTTATGTCGTATGTCATGACAGAGTGTACGAACAATTAAATCAATAAAAAACTCTCAGCCTCTAAATGGCTGAGAGTTTTTTATGTTGATTAATTCGGGCTCCACACGCTGCGAACTACATTTGTTTGAGAGCGGTCAGGACCAACTGAGAAGATGGAAAGAGGGATACCAGTTAATTGAGATACGCGCTCTAAGTAGTGACGTGCATTCTCTGGCAGATCCGTTAACGTTTTACATTCTGTAATGTCTTCTGTCCATCCTGGAAGCTCTTCATATACTGGTTCACATTCAGCTAGAATGTTCAGGTTAGCAGGAAATTCTTCCATGACTTCACCTTTGTATTTGTACGCAACACAGATTTTTAAGTTTTCGATTCCAGTTAATACATCGATTGAATTTAATGAAAGATCTGTTAAACCACTAACACGACGTGCATGACGTACAACCACGCTGTCGAACCAGCCGACACGGCGAGGGCGGCCAGTCGTTGTTCCGTACTCACGTCCTACTTCACGGATTTTGTCTCCGATTTCGTTCTTGAGTTCCGTCGGGAAGGGTCCGTCCCCAACGCGGGTTGTGTAAGCTTTTGATACTCCAACTACGTGGTTGATTTTTGTCGGGCCTACTCCAGAACCGATTGTTACTCCACCAGCTACCGGGTTAGAAGAAGTAACAAATGGATATGTACCTTGATCAATATCAAGCATAACCCCTTGAGCCCCTTCAAATAAAACGCGGCGACCGTTATCGATGGCATCGTTCAATACAACGGATGTGTCCACAACATAGTGCTTAATTTGTTGACCATACTCATAGTACTCATCCAGAATATCTTCAATGTTGAAGCCTTCTGTTTCATAGAATTTTTCAAAAAGGCGGTTTTTCTCTTCAAGGTTACGAGCAAGCTTTTCTTCAAAAGATTGACGATCCAGAAGATCTGCGATACGGATTCCGACACGTGCCGCTTTATCCATATAAGCAGGACCGATTCCTTTTTTCGTTGTACCGATTTTATTGGCACCTTTGCGTTCTTCATCAATTTCATCAAGCTTTAAGTGGTATGGAAGAATCACATGTGCACGGTTGCTGATTCGCAGGTTGTCTGTTTTCACATCGCGATCGTGAAGATACTTTAACTCTTTCACAAGAGCTTTAGGATCGACAACCATCCCATTTCCGATTACGGATGTTTTTTCGTTATAGAAAATACCAGATGGAATTAAGTGTAATTTATATGTTTCTCCGTCAAACTTAATCGTATGACCCGCGTTGTTCCCACCTTGGTAACGCGCGATAACTTCTGCATGTTCAGAAAGGAAGTCAGTGATCTTTCCTTTTCCTTCGTCCCCCCATTGCGTACCTACTACTACTACTGAAGACATATTAAGCACCTCCGACGGGAATTAGTATTCCCTCTTTTATCAAACAAACTCATTTTATCAACACTAAAAAAGAAAGTCAATCAAAACACGAACGTTTATATAGGTAATTATATTTATGTTCGTATAATCTTAGGCTTTTGTTTCTGAAAACCTCTAGTTTAAGAATTTTGAGACAAATAAAAAAGGCTACACTAAAAGCGAGTAGTGGTAGTGTGAAAAAGTGGATCGTTCCTTTCCGCTCCAGACACAAGATTCCCCGGGGAGGAAGTCGAGCCTCCTCGACGTTCCGTCTGTGGGGTCTCGACCTTTCCTCTATTTCCCGCAGGAGTCAAGTGTCTTCCGCTACAATCCACTCTGTGTTACTACATTCTTACTACCTATAAATATGGATAGACAATTACAAAAAGCTCCAATTGTAGAAAGGCTGGTCCAAAAACAAATAGTCTATAAAGGAACAACAAATTAAAGTTATTATGGTAGCCCCAAAATTATTTATTATCATTAGTACCCACTCAGGATTAGCTTGTCCTCAATTTTTATTACCCTCATAAAAAGCTTTGGATTGAAAAGTAGTCAAGGTTTTTGAGACCGCTCAATATGAAATTAGCAATTATAGCCTGAAAAGTAACGGTATCTTTGAACCTAAAAACTATTTGCTCTGTTCCTTACTCCCCTATAAAGATTGTCAGTGGATTGATGAGACTCCTGCGGAAAGTGAGCGAATCCACTGATAATCAAGCAGTTTGCTAACTAAACAGAGCAAGAGCACTCATTTTGAATCAAGTATCAAGCAGGTATACGAAACAATCAATAACAAATTCTTCGGACAGGTTATGATAGCGCAATTTAGAAACTTTTGCTAATCTAAAATAAGCATTTTGAATTTTACATACAATTGAATACTGAGGTGACGATGTGATGATTAAACGTTTTTTCAGCTATTACCGGCCCCATAAGCGGCTTTTTTACATTGATTTTGCCTGTGCCGTGTTGGTCGGGCTTTTAGAATTAGGGTTTCCCATGGCGGTTTCATGGTTTATCGACTCCCTATTGCCTGAGGGAAACTGGAGTACCATATTGGCGGTTTCCGCCGGCCTGCTTGTTCTTTACCTACTTAGTTCGAGTATGCAGTTTGTCGTGAACTACTGGGGACATAAGCTCGGGATCAATATCGAAACGGATATGAGACGGGAATTGTTTCACCATGTTCAACGACAATCCTTCCGTTTCTTTGATAACACGAAAACGGGTCATATTATGAGTCGTGTGACAAACGATCTGATGGACATAGGGGAACTTGCCCATCACGGACCTGAAGATCTGTTCATCGCGGTCATGACCTTCATTGGTGCATTTTGGATCATGCTTACAATTAATATGGAGCTTGCCCTTGTTGCTATTATTATTGTTCCATTTCTTGTGTGGCTTATTTCTTATTCGAATATAAAAATGAATAAAGCCTGGACAAAAATGTACGGAAATATCGCCGATGTAAACAGCCGCGTTGAAGACAGCGTTTCCGGAGCGAGAGTGGTTCAGTCTTTTACGAACGAATCATATGAAATGGAACGATTCAATGAAAATAATCAATTCTTCCGCAAATCCAAGCTGAAAGCGTATAACGTGATGAGCGTGAATTTATCCGGTATCTACATTACGACTCGATTGATGACCTTGATCATTCTTGTGTACGGAGCGTGGTTAAGCTTTTCCGGAGTGCTCTCTTATGGAGAACTTGTTGCCTTTATTCTTTATATCAATGTCCTGTTTAAACCGATCGACAAGATATCAGCCCTCCTTGAGTTATATCCGAAGGGAATGGCCGGCTTCAAACGCTTCACTGAACTAATGGATATGGAACCTGATATTGAAAATCCTCCACATGCCATAGAAGTACCCACTCTACGTGGTGATATTGCTTTTGACGACGTTACGTTTGGTTATGAGTCGAACCGCCCTATTATAAGGGATCTATCCTTTACCATTCAATCAGGGCAGACCGTGGCGTTTGTCGGGCCATCAGGTGCAGGGAAAACAACGATCTGCTCCTTGATTCCACGCTTCTATGATATTGAAGAAGGAGCCATCACCATTGATGGCATCGATATCAGGGAGATGACGAAGGAATCCCTGCGTGCTCAAATAGGAATTGTTCAGCAGGATGTATTCTTATTCACCGGGACTCTTCGGGAAAATATCGCATATGGAAAACTTGATGCTACACAGGAAGAGATTGAAGAGGCAACGAGACGTGCTCATCTGACCGATCTCATTGCCTCCCTTCCAGAAGGATATGATACTCAAATAGGGGAAAGAGGACTGAAGCTGTCCGGTGGTCAAAAGCAGCGCTTATCCATCGCCCGTATGTTCCTGAAGAATCCACGAATCTTGATTCTGGATGAAGCCACCTCCGCTCTGGATACGGAAACGGAAGCGATCATCCAAGACGCTTTAAATGAATTGGCAAAAGATCGGACCACGCTTGTCATTGCCCACCGATTAGCGACGATCCGCAAGGCTGACCGCATTATGGTCGTCACCGAAAACGGCATCGCTGAAGATGGTACTCATGAGGAACTGCTCTCGAGAGAGGACGGTATCTTTACAAGACTTCATGCTCATCAGCATGCAACCATTCTATAAAAATAAAAAAAATCCAAGCATCTGCATCAGCAGGGCTTGGATTTTTTCTATTAAGCCGGAGCGTCGTCAAATCGCCGCTCCAGATTCACGAATTTATTGTATTCCTTCACAAACGCAAGGGACACGTTTCCAACCGGACCGTTACGTTGCTTGGCAATGATGATTTCGATAATATTTTTGTTTTCCGCTTCTTTGTCATAGTAATCTTCACGGTATAAGAAGGCTACGATATCCGCATCCTGCTCGATACTTCCTGATTCACGAATATCAGACATCATAGGACGCTTATCTTGACGCTGTTCCACGCCACGGGAGAGCTGAGACAAGGCGATAACCGGAACTTCAAGCTCACGGGCCAGTCCTTTAAGGGAACGGGAGATTTCAGAAACCTCCTGCTGACGGTTTTCTCCTGAACGCCCGCTCCCCTGAATGAGCTGCAAGTAGTCAATGAGGATCATTCCAAGCCCATGCTCCTGAGCGAGACGTCGGCATTTAGAACGAATTTCCCCCACTTTAATACCTGGCGTATCATCGATATAGATCCCGGCATTCGAGAGGCTTCCCATTGCCATCGTAAGCTTTCTCCAGTCTTCATCGGTTAAATCACCTGTTCGAAGGTTTTGGGCATTAATATTGCCTTCTGCACACAGCATACGCATAACGAGCTGCTCAGCACCCATCTCCAGGGAGAAGATCGCGACGTTTTCTTTCGCTTTAACGGCGACGTTTTGAGCGATATTCAGGGCGAAAGCTGTTTTACCCATGGAAGGTCTGGCTCCCACAATGATCAAGTCATTTCGCTGGAAACCGGCTGTCATATGGTCAAGGTCTGCAAACCCCGTTGAAATCCCTGTTACATCACCTTTACGATTCGTTAAGGTTTCGATGTTGTCATAGGTTCTGACAAGGACATCTTTAATATTATGGAATGCACCGGCATTTTTTCGTTGTGCGACTTCCATGATGTTTTTTTCCGCTTCACTCAGAAGGCTGTCGACTTCATCCTCGCGGGCATAGCCGTCAGAAGCAATATCCGTCGCTGTACGGATCAATCGTCTCAGTAATGATTTTTCTTCCACGATCTTTGCGTAATATTCAATATTTGCAGCCGTCGGAACTGAGGCTGCAAGCTCACTTAAATAAGCGACCCCGCCAACATCTTCAAGCTCTTTGGCTGCAGCAAGCTCTTCTGTCACTGTAATTAAGTCGACGGCTTTTCCCCCGTCTCCCAAATTCAGCATGACATTGTATATTTTTTGATGAGAATGACGATAAAAATCCTCTGGAATCAATATTTCTGATGTGGTCGTTAATGCGCTGGGCTCTAGGAAAATAGCTCCTAATACCGCTTGTTCTGCCTCAATATTCTGAGGTGGAATCCTATCCTGGAACACTTCATTCATCTATGCATAACCTCCAATTCAAACTGCGAAGGGGCAACAGACGTCTAAAGGCATCTGCTGCCTGCGTCAAAGTTAACACCTTAATCTATATAAAAATAAGAATTTAGTCCTACCGAAAAAATGTGATCGGGATAGTATCCAGATCACATTTTTTATCAAGCTATATTCATTTTAACATGTTTTTCTCAAAATGAAGTTACCAAATTTCGTATATTTTCTCTGATAAAATCTTACTCTTCTGTTACATGTACCTTTAAGGTAGCTGAAACATCCGTATGAAGCTTCACAGGGACATTCGTATAGCCTAGGGCACGAATGGCATCGTTCATTTCAATTTTACGTTTATCGATTTTGATGTCATGTGCTTTTTTCAACCCATCCGCAATTTGCTTGCTTGTGATGGAACCGAATAAACGACCACCTTCACCGGATTTTGCTTTCATTTCAACCGTGATTTCTTCTAAAGTCGCTTTTAATCGTTTTGCCTCTTCCAATTCTTCCTGAGCCAGTTGCTCTTCTTTCTTCTTTTGACCCTCTAGCTGACCCATATTTGCATTTGTTGCTTCAACGGCCAAGCCTTTTTTTAATAAGAAGTTATGTGCATAGCCATCTGCTACGTTTTTTACTTCTCCTTTTTTCCCTTTACCTTTAACGTCTTTTAAGAAAATTACTTTCATATCTCTTTTCTCCCTTCAAAATAATCATTTAATGCTTCCTTCAGCTGTTCTTCAGCTTCTAGTACAGATGCTTGCTTTATTTGAGTAGCGGCGTTGGTTAAATGACCTCCACCGTTTAAGTTTTCCATAATGATTTGTACGTTTACGTCACCTAAAGAACGGGCACTGATCCCGATTGTTTCCGGATCCCGCTTGGAGATGACGAAGGAAGCTATCACTTCATCCATGGTCAATAACGTATCCGCTGCCTGTGCAATCAAGACGGGATCATAGATGACATCCTCCTCTGCTTTCGCAATCGCAACGCCTTCACGGAAAAATTTAACCGATTCGATTAACCTTGAACGTTTGATATAGGTATCGACATCCTCTTTCAGAAACTTTTGTACCAATACGGTATCTGCTCCTTGTGCCCTTAAATAAGAAGCAGCATCGAAGGTCCTCGATCCCGTTCGAAGCGTAAAGCTCTTCGTATCGACAATGATTCCTGCCAGGAGGGAGGTGGCTTCAAGCATCGTGATTTTTTCATGTTTAGGCTGATATTCCAATAGCTCCGTCACAAGTTCTGCTGTTGAAGAAGCATATGGCTCCATATAAACAAGCAATGGGTTCTTAATAAAGTCTTCGCCACGTCGATGATGATCGATCACCACGACTTTATCCATTTTGTTTAGAAGCCTTTCTTCAATGACCAGGGACGGCTTGTGGGTATCGACGACCACGAGCAGTGTATCCTCTGTCGCCATTTCGATTGCTTCCTCAGGGGTGATGAATCGGGAATGAAGATCTGAATTTACTTTTATCTCCTTCATCAATCGTTTCACACCATTATCAATTTCATTAAAGTTTAGGACAACGTATCCTTCACGCTGATTCATTTGAGCCACTTTACGAATGCCGATGGCAGCTCCAATGGCATCCATGTCGGGATGTTTATGTCCCATAATGATGACCTTGTCACTTTCGAGCATGATTTCCTTTAGTGCATGGGAAATGACTCTGGCACGTACACGGGTACGTTTTTCCATTGGATTGGTTTTTCCACCGTAGAATTTAACCTTTCCATTGGTTTGCTTAATGGCCACCTGATCTCCTCCACGACCTAAAGCGAGATCCAGGCTTGATTGGGCAAGGGTACCCAGTTCAGGCAGGGAAGAAACCCCAGTCCCTACACCAATACTTAAAGTCAAGGGGACATTTTGCTTGGCTGTGGTATCCCGGACATCATCCAATATACCGAACTTTTCCTTCTCCAATACTTGAAGGATCTTTTCATTAATGACGGCGATGAACCTCTCAGAAGAGACCCGCTTCAAGAATACACCATATTCTTTCGCCCACTTATTCAGAATGGACGTCACTAAACTATTCAAGCTGCTTCTTGTTTGATCGTCCATCCCTTGCGTTAATTCATCATAGTTATCTAGAAAGATGATGCCAATATTCGTGCGTTCATCATGATATTGTTTTTCTATTTCTTTTTGTTCCGTGACGTCAAAGAAATAGAGAAGTTTTTCTTTGAGCTTCAATACGACATGATACTTTCTCTCATTAATCGTCACGATTTCTGAATCTACTTCCTGCTTGATTAATGGAACTAGAGTTTCTGCCACATCGTATAAGGATCTTCCAACGACTGTATCTTCATTAAAACAAGAGGCCAGAAAAGGATTCGTCCATTCTATGTAATATTCATCATTGATCAGCATGATCCCAATGGGCATCTCCATTAACGCCTCTTCCCCTACACGCTTTACACGATAGGATAAAGTGGAGATATACTCCTCTGTTTCTTCGTGCGATCTTCTCTCAAAATAGAAAGCGAGAAAATACACGATTCCAAAGACAATCAACCCTATTAACGAAATGATCCATTGGTAAAAGGAAACCGATACTAACAATAGAGCTGTTAATATAGCAAGACCGTACAATGGGTAGCGGATCATTCGCTTATTAAAATAAGATGGCATGATTTCAGCTCCTGGACCTTAAATTTCTATGACTTGCGTTGTAGGCGTTGTCTTAGATCAAATCCTAAGTCAATTATACCTAAAATTCGCACGAGATAAAGAAGAGGAATCGAAATGATTGTAATTAATACCAAAATTCCTTTTGACCATCCTTTTATATGAGCGAAGAAGTAGAGGAAAGACAAGCCCTGTACCGCCATCAATGTTTGCAATACATACAGAACATTAAGAAGGGCCGTATAAGCATACGTTCCTTTCTCCGGCTGCAGAATCATGGATAGAACTAAGGTAAGTAAATAATACCAAAGGATACTCTTAGGAAGCTTCCATTCTCTAAATGGTTTAAATACGGGAACATCTCTCCCTAAACGCTTCATTATGGGAAAGTTGATCAGCATGAACAACAGGGCCATTACGACAGCAATTCCCACAAACAAAGTAGGCATCAAGGTCTGAATGAGATCAATGGAGTTCTCCAGACTCTCCACCAGTCTCTTATCCGGTTCTTGACCAATCTTCTCAAGTAAAGAATAATAAGCGGCCTTCGATTCAGCTAAGCTATCTTCTATAATATTAACATTGAAAAGTAGGATAGAAAAAACAAAACCAATCACAATATTGATGACAAGTGTGAGGCTTGACGCCATAAACAGCCTCATTTTATCTACTTTCGCTTTCACACACCAGCCAATCACCACCCCGGTTGTCGCAACCATGAAGGCAACAGGCAGCGCAATGAGCCCTCCAAACAAGAAGGATAATCCTAACGATCCGATCAATACATATAAAGAATTCAGTAACGAATACTTAGAACTGAACAGAATAAGAGGGAGGGGCAATACGAAAAATGCAAGGGTCCCGATTAGCGGAACATATAAAGCCAACAACAGTAAAACAGTAAAGATGGCGAGCATAAGCGCACCTTCCGTTAACACACGGGGATTTTTCAATTGAAACGCTCCTTACGATAAATTCAAAAACATGCAATAGCACTATCATATCAATTTTGGAGATAGATTTCATCTAACGGGTCCTTATCCGAAGGTGACGAGCATTCTTTAATGTCCGCCATTGTTGTGCTACTTTCCACTAAACTTGTGCCAAATTGTCAATATGAATAACTATTATTTTCATTTTACTTCATTTTGAACAAAAAAGAAGGAGCCCTTCTACATGCTTCTTTTCTTTATCTACTCTAGTATGCACTCACTTTAAAAAGGAGTATACGCAGTAGATAAAGAATAGCAATGTATCAGGACCACCCTCTAATGAATATTATGAAATTTTAAACCGTTCGATTGAAGACTGAAGCTCTTGACTTAGGTCTGTTAAGCGTTCAGCAGCTTGTGTAACCGATTGGACGGCCCTTACTTGTTCTTCTGTAGAGGCACTCATTTCCTCGCAGGAAGCAGCCGTTTGTTCCGCTGTAGCAGCCATCATCTGGATCACGTTGACCACTTCATCTTTTTCAAGATTGATTTGACCAACTTCCTCATACATTCTTTCAATTTCATCCTGCATGGATTTCATTAACTGTGAGGTTTGGTCAAAAACGTGATTGGTCTTTTGGATCACTTCATTTTGAACGTCAAAGGTCTCCTTCGTTTTCACCATTTCGTCAACCGCTTGATGAGAGCCTTGTTGAATTTCTATAATGGTTCGTTTTACTTCTTCGGTTGCCTTCACTGACTGATCCGCAAGCTTTCGTACTTCTTCCGCCACGACAGCAAATCCTTTGCCGTGTTCACCTGCTCTAGCCGCCTCAATGCTGGCATTTAATGCAAGGAGGTTCGTTTGAGAAGAAATATCCGTTATTGTGCCCATGACCGATTCAATCGTCTTCACCTTTGCTTCCAAACTAAAGATGACTTTCTCCATGGAGGAGATGTATTCACTGGAAGAATGATAGGCATTTTCTAATTCTTTTACCTGGTTTAACCCGGACTGGTTCATGACATCTGCTTGTCCAGCCATCTCAGACATAGCTTTGGATTTTTCATAGACTCCATTAATTCTTGTTCCTAGTTGCTCTGTTTGATGATGAGCCCGGTCAGAGTCTGCTGCTGACTGAGAAGCCCCTGTCGCAATTTCGGAAACAGCCTTTGCCATCTCTTCACTTGAAGCATTTGTCTCCTCAGAAACGGCACTTAATCCCTCAGCTGATTCTCGGACATTATAAATCGATTCTTGGACAACTCGTATCGTATCTTTCATATTTACGATCATTTTGTTTAAATCGGACGCTAGTAATCCTGTCTCATCTTTTGAATTAATTTCAGACTGAATGGATAAATCTCCAGTAGAGACATCGGTTACCGTTTTTTGAAGGTGCTTGATTGGTTTAGTGATTTTATTAGAAATGAACACAACTAACACCAACATGACAGCCAGAGTAATGAGGGCTGTCACGATCAGTAATCGTTCGATTTCTTTCGATGACTGAATAAGATCCTCCATACTATAGGCAGAGCCCACTTTCCAATTCGTCTTGGGTACCGTATTATACACCAATACCTTTTCGTCACCGTCCAGTTCGTATCGGATTGTATCGGATTCCTTCTCAGAAGTCAGCATTTTATCGATGAAAGGTAGCGATGACAGATCTTCCCCCCGCTTAGTAGGGTGAACGATGGCTGTACCATCGAGTCCAATCAGGAATGGATAGCCATTAAACCCAATGTCCATTTCTGAGACTCGATCAGTAAGTTTCGTCAAGTTAATATCGACACCGAGAACGCCTACTACTTTATTATCTGAAACAATCGCTCTGGAGGCTGTAATGATATATTCTTCCGTTGCAGTATCTACGTAAGGATCGCTCCACACCACGCCAGCCCTTACTTCCTCAGCGTTTTTATACCAATCCCTGCTTGTTGGATCAAAGTCACTTGGCAGAGAGACGGATGGAACGATTTTCAATTTCTTATTTGGTGAAGCGAAATAAATAGAAGTAGCTTCCCCATAAAGGCTTAAGTAATTATCAAAATCAGATTGAATATTGGCAAATAGCTCTGTATTTTCACCAGCAGATTCTGTTTGCAATTGTGCTTTTGCATAATCTTTTAACGAGTTGGAAATTGAATATTGATCAATACTCTTTTCGTATTGTCCAAGAAAGAGTTGCACTGAATTATTTAGCTCTCCTACAATCCCTTGAGTTTGGTCAATGACCTCTTTCTCTGTTTTCATTCTCGTCTGCAAGCTTGTAATTGAAATAATAATAGCTAAAGAAACCATAAATAGAATGGATATGATTACAATAAGCTTCATTCTAATGGATGATAGAAGAAAGCCCTTCTTTCGTTCCACCTGTTTCCTTGTGTTTTTCTTTTTCACATAAATTCCCCCTCTAACTGCCAAAACTATCTATATATACACTTATTCATCGACATTTTCCACCATTTCTTTATAGGTATAGGGGAATTTACAAGAACAAAGTGAAGATGGACAGGATAATCGAAGAGGTACTTAGCAGATGAAGGTTAGATCTCATACACACCGTTTAAAAAACGGCATAAAAAAAAGCAGCAGAGACAAGTCTCTGCTGCTTTAGCCGATGATATTATTCACCAGTAACGTATGGAAGTAATGCCATTGTACGAGCGCGCTTGATCGCACGAGTCAACTTACGTTGGTACTTAGCGTTCGTTCCAGTTACACGACGTGGAAGAATTTTTCCACGTTCAGATACGAATTTCTTAAGAAGATCTACATCTTTGAAATCGATATGTGTAATTCCGTTTGCTGTGAAGTAGCACACCTTACGACGTCTACGTCCACCTCTACGTCCTCCTGCCATTTGTTTCGCCTCCTGTCTTGTTTGGATTCATTATCGTTCGTTTAGAATGGCAGATCATCATCGGAAATGTCGATCGGCTGACCGTCATTTGCAAATGGATCCTCATCTACACGTGTATAGTTGTTGTTATTATTGTTGTTGCGCTGTTGATTCTGATTCTGACTATACGGATTTCCTTGGTCGCGTTGACCTCCACCCGAATAGCCCGGACTTCCTCCACGATCGCCTTGATTCGCACTACGCGGCTCTAAGAACTGAACGCTTTCTGCTACAACTTCCGTCATAAACACACGGCGTCCATCCTGTCCTTCGAAATTACGTGTTTGAATACGACCGTCAACGCCAGCTAAGCTGCCTTTTTTAAGAAAGTTTGCTACATTCTCTGCAGGGCGACGCCATACAACGCAGTTAATAAAATCTGCTTCCCGTTCTCCTGATTGATTCGTAAAACTACGATTGACAGCCAGTGTAAACGAAGCAACAGCCACTCCACTTGGAGTATATTTTAATTCAGGGTCTTTGGTTAAACGCCCTACTAATACAACTCGGTTCATCATCAGAATCAACCCCTTCCTTCTAGTTTACTGTTTCATGTGAAACAGATGATAGAAGTGTATATCTTAAAAAACGTACGGATTATTCTTCTTCTTTAACAACGATATGACGGATAATATCATCGCTGATTTTAGCTAAACGATCGAATTCGTTAACTGCATCAGAAGTAGCGCTCATCTTAACTAGTTGATAGAAACCATCACGAAAATCGTTGATTTCATACGCTAAACGACGTTTACCCCAATCTTTTGACTCGATGATTTCCGCGCCGTTAGTTGTTAAAACGTTATCGAAACGCTCAACTACTGCTTTCTTTGACTCGTCGTCAATGTTTGGGCGGACAATGTACATAACTTCGTACTTTCTCATCTGAATGTCACCTCCTCGTGGTCTATGCGGTCCTTTCTTTGTGAAAGAACAAGGAGCAATGCGTTCATTACTCACGAAATAAAATTATAGCACAGGTTATCTATTATTGCAATATGACGTAAAAAAAAGACTAGAATCGAAACTCTAGTCTTTCATTCACAAATTTATACATTAAAACGGAAGTGAATGATGTCTCCGTCTTTTACGAGGTATTCTTTACCTTCTAATCGCACTTTTCCTGCTTCACGGGCTGCACCCATTGTTCCGGCTTCCACAAGGTCTTCATAGGAAACTGTTTCGGCACGGATGAAGCCTCTTTCGAAGTCGGTATGGATGACTCCGGCACATTGTGGAGCTTTCATCCCTTCACGGAATGTCCAGGCGCGGACCTCTTGAACGCCGGCTGTGAAGTACGTAGCCAGTCCTAATAAAGAATAGGTAGCGCGGATCAGCTGATCTAAACCGGATTCTTCAATCCCCAGCTCTTCCAGGAACATTGCTTTTTCTTCATCATCAAGCTCAGCAATTTCAGATTCGATTTTCGCGCAGACAACAATCACTTCTGCATTGTCTTCTTTAGCGAATTCACATACTTTTTGAACATATTCGTTGTCAGAAGGGTCGGCAATTTCATCTTCACTTACGTTTGCTACATATAATACAGGCTTTGAAGTCAGAAGGTGTAGCTGTTTCACAAGCTTCATTTGTTCATCTGAGAACTCAACCGTACGTGCCGGCTGCTCCGCTTCAAGAGCTTCTTTGATTTTCACAAGGATATCATGCTCAAATACTGCTTCTTTATCTTTTTGCTTGGCCATTTTCTGAACTCTGGCGAGACGCTTATCCACTGTTTCAAGGTCAGCTAAGATCAATTCCAGGTTGATGACTTCAATATCCGCAATCGGATCTACTTTACCTGAAACGTGTGTGATATTATCATCCGCAAAACAACGCACAACCTGACAGATTGCATCCACTTGGCGAATATGAGATAAGAATTTATTCCCTAATCCTTCTCCTTTACTCGCTCCTTTTACAATCCCGGCGATATCCGTGAATTCAAAGGCAGTGGGAACCGTCTTCTTCGGTTCTACAAGCTCTGTTAATTTATCTAAACGGTGATCGGGAACTTCTACAATTCCTACGTTCGGATCAATTGTACAGAAAGGATAGTTGGCAGATTCTGCACCTGCTTTTGTAATTGCATTAAATAAAGTGGACTTCCCTACGTTAGGTAATCCAACAATACCAGCTGTTAAAGCCATTATGGTCACTCCTCATCTAAATTCTTATCTATTAAAAATCATGTAAGATCGAAAATAAGTAAACGGTCGAACCTTTCACAATTATAGAGATAATAGAGGGAAAAGACAAGTGAAGCTTCAGGCATCGGCATGGCTTACTAAAAAGAGCATCCAATCGACTGAAACCGACTGAATGCTCTTAAACCTTGGCAATTTAACCATAGGATGGATTAGGTCAAAAGAAATATGGGTAAAAAAAGAATACTTATCCTTCCTCGCCGCTGCTGATGACTTTTTTCATTTTTTTCGCAAAATCTTTTCTGGGAATCATGACGCTGTGACCGCATCCAACACATTTGATGCGAATATCCATTCCCATACGGATCACTTTCCAGCGGTTCGTACCACATGGATGCGGCTTTTTCATTTCTACAATATCATTTAATGTGAATGTCTTGGGCTCCACTGGATTTCTCCTCCTTATTCGCTTTCAAGTTTTCTTTGTTTTTCTTCACGGGGTTGGATATCTTCCTGATCCTGACGTGAATACATCACCATACGAGGGAATGGAATTTCGATACCATGCTCATCCAGGCATAGTTTAACCTCTTTACGGATCATTCTTGCCATATACCAATGTCTCATCGGAACCGTTTCAGCCACGATCCGAATGACCACATCTGAAGCTCCCAGGGTTTGAACACCCAACAGTTCAGGTGGATTCACCAGATCTTCATACTTTTGCGGTAAAGCAAGGAGAAGCTCCTGCATCACTTTCTCTGCTTCTTCTATATTTTCTTCATAGGCAATACTGACATCTACGACCGCAATGCTGTTGTGAATGGAGAAGTTCGTTACTTCTGTAATATTACCATTGGGGAAGATATGTAATTCCCCGGTCCAGCTCTTGATCTTTGTCGTACGAAGGCCGATTTCTTCAACAGTACCTTCAGCAGAACCAATTCGAACATAGTCACCGACTGAAAACTGGTCCTCGAATATAATAAAGAAACCCGTGATGATGTCCCGAACAAGGTTTTGTGCACCGAAACCTACCGCCAGACCGACAATCCCGGCACCGGCAATCAGCCCTTTCACATCAATATCAAGAGTCGATAAAATCGTCATTAAACTAATGAAATAAATCACATAGGTCAATACATTCTCTAATAGTTTCGATAACGTGGCTTCGCGACGCTCCGTAAACTTAAGAGGTGAACGGGACCGGACCCTGAACACATTTCGAATGGCTGACCTTCCCAGCCTTAGAGCGATATAGGTGAAGACCATGATCGCCACAATTTTTATCGCACCTGATCCCAGGGCAATCCATAATTCATTATCTATAAGTTTTTGAGCTGCTTCACTATCTTTTATTTTGTCTACTGTTTCTTCAACTTCTGTTTTAGTACTCGACATATATACCGAACCTCCACTTATCATTCAATAAGAAGTATTCCTTATTTTATCAACTTTCCCTCTCCTTGTGTAGATATAACCTCATATTACTATAGTTTATAGAAAATTTTTATTTTATGAAAAATCCAACCATATTATGTATGAAAAAAAGAAATCGTCCGTATACTGATAATACTTAGAAAATATGATTATGGTAGTCAGTCCGACAAAGTATGTTCACTATAAAATTCCCTTTAAACATATCCAAAGGAGTGGAAGCGATGAATCTAAAAAAAGGACTATTTGAACGAAGATCTGAACCCTTTAGAGTCCTTCATCAGGAAGAGCGTGCGGCACAGGATCTTTCCGTTCAATTGTCGTCGATGCTTCCCACTTACTATCGTACAAGACCCATTGTTTTCGTATGTATTGGCACAGACCGTTCAACAGGGGATTCATTAGGCCCATTAGTTGGAAGCTTAATAGAAGAACAAGGTATCAAACCATTTCATGTCTATGGAACGTTGGATGATCCGATCCATGCAGTAAACCTGGAAGAGAAGCTCGGTCAAATTGCCGCTAAACATATCAATCCTTTTATTATCGGTGTAGATGCCTGTCTCGGTCGATTAAAAAGTGTCGGCGCCATTCAATTAAGTGAGGGACCATTAAAACCTGGTGCCGGCGTAAATAAAGAGTTACCAGAGGTTGGTGAGATTCACCTGACCGGAATCGTGAATGTAAGTGGATTTATGGAATTCTTTGTGTTACAAAATACACGTTTGAATCTTGTGATGAAAATGGCCAAGACGATTGCCGAGGCCATTGTGCTGGCAGGCGATTCAGTGGAACGCCGCAACGCCGTCAGTATTGAAAAATGGCGGGAGGAATTACAGCAATAAAAGGGAGATGATCCAGATACGTTCCGGGTCATCTCCCTTTTCACTTATTACATATAGAGTTGGTATGCGTATATGATTCCTACGACTAATCCCACTACGATGATTCCGGGAAGTAAATTGGCGACTCTGATCTTTGTTACACCGAGGAGATTGAGACCAATCGCAAATATCATGATTCCTCCCGTTGAGGTCATCTCTACAATATAGGTATCCATCAGTTCTTTTGGAACCCACTGATGAATTTGAGTCGCAAACAGGGCAATGAATCCTTGATAAAGGACGACAGGGATCGCCGAAAACATGACACCAATTCCTAGTGTAGTCGTTAGGATCAGTGATGTAAAGCCATCAATGATCGACTTTGTCAGCAGAACATCATGATCGCCCCTGATGCCGCTATCCAATGCACCTATCACAGCCATTGCTCCAATAACAAAAATAAGGGTAGCTGTGACAAACCCTTGAGAAATGGATGTTTCTTTATTACTGCCCAGCTTCTTTTCCAACCAGTTACCCAATGAGTTAAGCTTGTCCTCCAGGTTCATCCACTCTCCCCATGCAGCACCGAGTGCCAGGCTGATGATGACAATGAGAAAATTTTCACTTTTCAATCCCATCTGTAACCCAAGGACGATGACGGCTAAACCAATCGCTTTCATGACAGTTCCCTTCATGTCTTCCGGGATGCGATGAAGGACTTTACCCAGGAGAGTTCCGATGATAATACATACTCCATTTACCAGCGTTCCTAATAGTACCATGACGTTCTCCTTATCTGTCTGAAAAATTCTGATTCCTGCTTTTTAAATGATTATTTCCCAAAGAATAGTGTATCTTCTATGTACCATATGGAAGAGGACTGGCTTAATAGGTATAAGTATACCTTTTTAAGCCAGTCCTTTTCCCAAATCGTTACTGCAATAATTCCAAAATACGATCGAGGTCTTCTTTCGAAAAAAATTCGAGCTCGATTTTTCCTTTTTTCTTTGATTGTTTAATCGTGACCGTTGTCCCGAAGCGTTCGCGCAGAAGGGATTCCTGTTCCTGAATGAAAACATCTTTACGCTCTGTCTTTTTTGTTTCACGTGGAACATTCTCATTCAGTTCTTGAATGATTTTTTCTAATTGGCGAACGTTTAATGATTCTTTAAGGATACGATTGACAACCGTTGATAGATTCTTCTTATTTTTCAACCCAAGGAGTGCACGTCCATGTCCCATCGTTAACTTACCTTCTGAGATAAGTTCCTGAATAGGAGCAGGGAGGGATAGTAAGCGAATGTGATTGGCAATATGAGGTCTGCTCTTACCCAACCTCTTCGCTAATTCCTCCTGAGTGAGCTTTAGCTTATCCATCAGCATTTGATAAGCTGCGCCTTCTTCGATCGGTGTCAGGTCTTCACGTTGAAGGTTTTCTAATACGGCAAGCTCCATCATTTGTTGCTCATTCAATTCCCGGACCACGACAGGAGCCGATTCTAATTTAGCCGCTTTGGCTGCACGATAACGGCGTTCCCCAACGACAATTTCATACCCTTTGATCGTTTTACGCACAATGATCGGCTGCAGGATTCCGTGTTCTAAGATCGAATCCTTTAGTTCTTCAATTGCTTGCGGCTCAAAGATCTTTCGTGGCTGATATGGATTCGGCCGTATTTCTTTCAGGCTCACTTCTTGCACGGACTCTTCATTTTGAGTTGTTTGGATATTGGTAAAGAGAGCATTGAGGCCCTTTCCTAAACCTTTAGCCATTCGCCGCCACTTCCTTTGCTAGTTCTAAATAAACTTCTGCTCCCCTGGACTTTGCATCATAGATGATGATCGGTTCACCATGACTGGGCGCTTCACTTAAACGAACGTTACGAGGAATAATTGTGCGATACACTTTATCTTGAAAGTATTTTTTGACTTCTTCTATGACCTGGATTCCCAGATTGGTTCTCGCATCAAGCATCGTAAGGAGCACACCATCGATCATAAGGTCATGATTCAGATGCTTCTGAACTAAACGAACGGTACTCAATAGCTGACTTAATCCTTCCAGAGCATAATATTCGCATTGAACCGGTATGACGACAGCATCTGAGGCTGTTAACGCATTGATTGTCAATAACCCTAAAGACGGCGGACAATCAATGATAATATAATCAAATTCGTCTTTCACTTTTTCCAATGCTTTCTTTAAACGCACTTCACGGGAGATGGTTGGAACAAGTTCAATTTCTGCCCCCGCCAATGAAATCGTTGCAGGTACAATGGATAAATTCTCAACTTTTGATTGTTTAATCGTTTCTCTGACATCCACATCATCTACCAGCACATCATATATGCACTGCTGGACATCCCCTTTTTCCACACCTACACCACTAGTGGCGTTTCCTTGGGGATCAATGTCTACCAGTAAAACCTTTTTCCCTATATAAGCTAAGCAAGCCCCCAAATTGACGGATGTTGTGGTCTTTCCCACTCCACCTTTTTGGTTTGTAACGGCTACTATTCTGCCCAAGGTTGTCACCTACCTTTTGACTTCCTAAGATTCACTAAATTTTTTCACAGTATTCTTCTATTCTATCAAAATTCCTTGTTAATTGTCTGTCAATTTTTCATGTTTCTAAAAACAGGTAATTATGAACTGTTCATTCGTCATGAATCGATTGTAAATCCTCTGATTCGACAACAAAAAAAGTGAGAAACCAATCCGAGATGTTTCTCACTTTTAGACTACGAATCTATTTTTTTTTAGGAATACGGATGGTGAATTGATAGAATTCCTCATGCTCTTCTTCTTCAGAGTCCAGATTGATTCCGCTGTCCGATACCATGGAGAGAGATTGACGAATCGTATTCACAGCTATTCTCATATCCTTACTGAATGCTTTACGTTTCGATTTTGGCTTTTGAGTCGTTCCTTCTTGCATTTTCACAACCCGGTCTTCGGTTTGTTTGACATTCAAGCTTTTTTCAATGACTTCTTGAAGGAGCTGAATTTGCTTTTCTGCATTCTTCAGAGGAATCAAAGCCCTGGCGTGACGTTCTGTAATCAGTTTATCTAATAAGGCTGATTGAATTTCTTCTGGAAGCTTTAGGAGACGAAGCTTGTTCGCCACAGTCGATTGTCCTTTTCCTAAGCGTTGAGCAAGGGCTTCTTGGGTTAAATCATGTAACTCCAACAGTTTTCCATACGCAATGGCTTCTTCTATAGGAGAGAGCTCTTCTCTTTGTAAGTTTTCAATTAATGCAACAGAAGCTGTTTCTGTATCATTAAGATTCTTTACAATGGCTGGTACGGTGTCCCAGCCAAGCTTTTGAACGGCTCTGTATCGACGTTCACCTGCAATGATTTCAAACTGCTCATCATCGTATTGTCTAACCACAATCGGTTGGATAATACCATGAGTATGAATCGTTCTGGATAACTCTTCTATCTTTTCATCATTGAACACTGTTCTTGGTTGAAAGCGATTAGGGATGATTTGTGAGACGGGTATCTTTTTCACTTCATCTCGATCTTCTTCCACTACATTTGATTCTTCAGATTCAACATCTTGCTCCTTTTCACCTAGGCCAAAAAAACGAGAGAAAGGATGCTTCATCTTCCTACACCACCTTTAAGAAACTCCCTTTAGTAATATTCTCTAAAATATGGCAAGTTCCTGCCTGTGCTGAGATTTTCAAAGTATTGTTACTGTCACGGCAGGAGACATCCCCATATTATTCCAACGGTAATTTATTGGGTGTCCCAGGTTTTCTGGGATATTTGTTAGGCGTTTCTTTCACTTTGTCGATCTTCACGATATTTCGTTCGCTTTCCTCTTCCGGTAAGAAGAAGGAATACATTTTATCTGTTTGTCCACCCAGCATGCCAATGGCTTTCTTCGCATTGGATAGCTCCTCTTTCACATTTGAAGCCTTCATCGCTACGAATAAGCCGCCCTTTTTAACAAGTGGCAAACATAGTTCACTTAATACAGACATTCTGGCTACAGCTCTTGCTGTAACCATATCATACTTTTCACGATGATCCTTGTTTTTACCAAAAGTCTCAGCTCGATCATGATAGAAATTCGTGTTTTCAAGTCCTAACTCATCTGATAAATGGTTTAAGAACGTAATCCGCTTGTTCAAGGAGTCAACAATCGAGATATGTAAGTGCGGGTAGCATATTTTAAGAGGGATACTCGGAAAACCGGCTCCTGCCCCAACATCACAAAGAGTTGTCACCTGCGTGAAATCAACATAAAAAGCTGCACTGATTGAATCGTAAAAATGCTTTAAATACACATCTTCCTTTTCAGTGATGGCCGTCAGGTTCATTTTTTCATTCCATTCAACCAACAATTCATAATAGCGCTCAAACTGAGTTAATTGCTGAGGAGAAAGGGAGATACCCTTCTCCTCAAGCATTGATTGAAATTCATTTACATTCATGAAATTATCCTTCCTTTGCCTCTATTGATCTCCTGATACTTTTGCAATTTTCCCTTGCTCGATATAGACGAGTAAAATAGAGATGTCTGCAGGATTCACTCCTGAAATCCGGGAAGCTTGTGCAAGAGAAAGAGGCTGAACCTCGATTAATTTCTGTCTCGCTTCAGACGCTAAACCGCTGATCGCACTGTAATCAATGTTTTCAGGAATTCTTTTATTTTCCATCTTCTTCATTTTATCGACCTGTTGAAGGGATTTTTCAATATAGCCTTCATATTTCACTTGGATTTCAACCTGTTCCTCTACATCGGAATCCAATTCGATTTCGCTTGGAACGAGTGATTTAATGTGACTATAGTTCATTTCAGGGCGCTTCAGAAGATCCGCTGCTAAAATCCCGTCTTTCAGCTCGCTTCCGCCCGCTTCACGGATAACGGCCTGTGTTTCGTCAGTAGGTTTGATGCGGATTCCTTCCAGGAGCTTTTTCTCTGAAGAGATCGCTTCTTTTTTCGCTGTAAACCGTTCGTATCGATCATCGGAGATTAATCCTATTTTATGACCGATATCAGTCAGGCGAAGATCGGCATTGTCATGACGGAGCAATAGCCGATATTCAGCGCGTGAAGTCAATAGACGATACGGTTCGTTCGTCCCTTTTGTCACAAGGTCATCGATTAAAACCCCGATATATGCATCAGAACGGCTTAAGATAACCTCTTCTTTATCCAGGGCACGGCAGGCAGCATTGATCCCCGCCATCAAACCTTGTCCAGCGGCTTCTTCATAACCGGACGTTCCATTGATTTGTCCCGCTGTATAAAGATTTTTAATTTTTTTCGTTTCAAGGGTCGGCCATAATTGTGTCGGTACGATGGAATCATACTCAATGGCATACCCGGCACGCATCATCTGTACTTTCTCAAGACCCGGGATGGTTTGAAGAATCTTTTGTTGTACGTCTTCAGGCAGACTCGTTGATAATCCCTGCACATAGACTTCTTGTGTGTTTCGTCCTTCCGGCTCCAAGAAAATCTGGTGACGCGGTTTATCATGGAAACGCACGACTTTATCCTCAATAGAAGGACAGTAACGTGGTCCCGTTCCTTTAATCATTCCAGAATACATTGGAGAACGATGCAAGTTGTCATCAATCAATTGATGGGTCTGTTCATTCGTATACGTTAACCAACATGGAAGTTGATCGGTAATATATTTCGTCGTTTCATAGCTGAATGCACGGGGAACATCATCACCTGGTTGAATTTCTGTTTTCGAATAATCGATTGTCGAACTATTCACACGCGGTGGCGTCCCCGTTTTAAAACGAACAGTATCAAAGCCCAATTCATGTAAATGATCAGAAAGTCTGATGGAAGGTTGTTGATTATTAGGACCGCTTGAATATTTCAGATCTCCTAATATGATTTCACCACGCAGGAATGTTCCGGTTGTGATAACGACTGTTTTGGCGCGGTATGCAGCACCCGTCATCGTTACCACACCTTTACATTCATCATCTTCAACAATCAATTCCTCAACCATTCCTTGAAGCAAGGTCATGTTCGGTTCATTTTCGATCGTACGTTTCATTTCATGCTGATAAAGGAATTTATCCGCCTGAGCCCGTAATGCCCGGACAGCTGGACCTTTTCCTGTATTCAACATTCTCATTTGAATATGTGTTTTATCTATATTACGCCCCATCTCTCCACCAAGAGCGTCAATCTCTCTTACAACGATCCCTTTCGCCGGTCCACCAACAGATGGATTACATGGCATAAAGGCGACCATATCCAAGTTAATTGTGACCATTAACGTTTTAGCTCCCATCCGGGCCGAAGCAAGTCCAGCTTCTACTCCTGCATGGCCAGCACCAATGACAATGACATCATATTGCCCTGCGTCATATTGCATGGTTTGTATTTTCCTCCTTGTAGGACCTTGAATGTAAAGTCCACATTATAATAGTATTTATTTCCCTAAGCAGAATTGAGAAAACAGCTGATCAATCAGGCTTTCATGAACGCTATCCCCAATGATTTCACCTAATAGCTCCCACGTTCTGGTTAAGTCAATTTGAGCGATATCGATGGGAGTTCCCATTTCTACGCTAATTATGGCTTCATTAATCGCAATGGAAGCTTGATTGAGTAGAGCTATGTGACGGCTATTGGACACATATGTCATATCCCCTGCTTCAATGGAACCTGCAAAGAATAAAGAAGAAATGGCTTCTTCAAGCTCATCGATCCCTTGCTCTTCAAGTAAAGCCGTTGTGACAAGCTGATGATTTTCCGCTAGTTTTCTTACTTTATCTATATCAATCTTCTGAGGCAGATCCGTTTTGTTCACGATGACAATAACGTCCATTCCTCTTACTGCTTCAAAGAGCTGTTCATCCTCAGGAGTCAATTCGTCCGCATAGTTGAGTACTAGTAAAATTAAATCCGCTTCTTTCAATACTTGTCGTGAACGTTCCACACCGATCCGCTCGACGATGTCCTCTGTTTCACGAATACCTGCCGTATCGACCAGACGTAACGGAACACCGCGTACATTTACGTATTCTTCAATCACATCCCTCGTTGTTCCGGGGATATCGGTTACGATCGCTTTATTTTCATGAACAAGACTGTTCAATAGAGATGACTTCCCTACATTTGGCCGTCCGATGATCACAGTAGAAAGTCCTTCTCTCAGAATTTTCCCCTGCTCTGACGTTCGGACCAACTTGTCAATTTCATCCCGGACGTATTTCGATTTCTCCAACAGTACGTTATGCGTCATTTCTTCTACATCATCATACTCCGGATAATCGATATTCACTTCTACATGAGCCAATGTTTCAAGAATTTCCTGACGCAGCTTTCGAATCAAATTGGAAAGTCGGCCTTCCATTTGATTAAGGGCTACATTCATCGCCCGATCGGTTTTTGCCCGAATAAGATCCATCACAGCTTCCGCCTGGGATAGGTCAATCCGTCCGTTCAAGAACGCCCGTTTCGTAAATTCACCCGGCTCTGCAAGGCGGGCTCCATTTTTCAATACGAGCTGCAGTACTTTATTGACCGACACAAGTCCCCCGTGGCAGTTAATTTCTATAATATCTTCACGGGTGAATGTTTTTGGCCCCCTCATCACAGAAACCATGACTTCTTCCACCACTTGCTCTGTGTCCGGATCGATAATATGTCCATAATGAATGGTATGAGAAGCAAAGTCTTTCATAGAGTTTCCTTTCATTCCCTTAAAGACCTTATCACCGATATCGAAGGCTTGATCACCGCTTAAACGCACGATCGCAATCGCCCCTTCGCCCATCGGAGTGGAAATAGCAGCAATTGTATCAAACTCCATTGTATTCACCTCTCTTATTTCTTAGTTGATCTATTTATAATTGAATTATAGTAGAGAGCAAAGTTTCCCCAAATTATTAGAATATCACAATCCTATTTAATACTAAAGAAAGGAAACCCTCTATTCGTCACCAAATAATGTTATCCACACAGATAACACTTCATCTCTATTATTTTAACTTATCCACATGTGAATAACAATAAACCGGGAAGAAAATAAGAATCCACAGAGTGAAGGGATAAAAAAAGACGATCCCCCGAAAGGAATCGTCTCTTATTTATTTTGGAGCAATCACAATATAACGATTGGGTTCTCTGCCTTCTGAATGTGTATCAACAGTAGTTGAATCAACTAATGCTGTATGAATCACTTTTCGTTCATAGGAAGGCATTGGTTCTAATGAAACGGAACGATTTGTGCGCAATGCTTTCTCTGCTAATCGTTCCGCCAGGTTTGTTAACGTTTGCTTACGTCTTTCCCGATAGTTCTCCGCATCTAGAAGGATGGTGATGAACTGATCGGAAACCCGATTTGCAATGAGTTGAGTTAAATGTTGAAGAGCATTCAACGTTTGTCCTCTTTTTCCTATTAATAGAGCCATTTTTTCACCGGATATGTTGAACTCAACATCTCTTCCATCTCTTTTCACTTCAATGGTAGCATTCACTCCCATTTCCTCGGCAACAGATAGAAGAAAATCTTTCGCTTCATTTACCGGATCAATCGCTTTTTTGACTTGAACGACAGCAGGTCTTCCACCAAACAATCCGAACAAGCCTTTTTTACCTTGATCAATGACGTCAATCTCTGCTTCTTCTTTGGTGATATTCAGTTGAGACAAGGCTGATTCAATGGCTTCTTCCACCGTTTGACCAGTCGCTTCTACTTCTCTCACTTTTTCTTTCCTCCCGAATTCCCAGCAGCTTTAGCGGTTTGCGCTTCTTTGATATCAGGTCCTTTAATGAAATACGTTTGAACAATCATAAATAGATTTCCGACTACCCAGTAAAGGGATAGGGCTGCAGGGAAGTTAATCGCAAAAATGATGATCATGACAGGCATGATATAAAGCATCATCGCCATTTGCGGATTTTGATTCGCTGTACCCGCCATCATTAATTTCTGTTGGATAAACGTCGTAATACCTGCTACTAAAGGTAAAATATAGTACGGATCCGGGTTACCAAGATCGAACCACAGGAAATTATGAGCTTTAATTTCTTCTGTTCTGACGATCGCATGATAGAAACCAATTAAGATCGGCATTTGAACGATCAATGGGAAACAACCCGCCAGCGGATTGACCCCGTGACTTTGGAATAGAGCCATCGTTTCTTGTTGAAGCTTTTGTTGAGTTTGTGCATCTTTAGAGCTATATTTTTCACGCAGCTTTTTCATTTCCGGTTGCAAAGCCTGCATGGCTTTTGAATTTTTCGTTTGTTTAATCATTAATGGCAGAATCGCTAAACGAATAATCAATGTAACAATGACAATGGCCAATCCATAAGAACCACTCATGAACTCAGCTACCATTGTGATTAATTGTGATAAAGGATAGACAATATATTCATTCCATATTCCGCTACTCTCAGGTGTGATAGGCTGATTGTATTCCGTACAACCTGATAGTATAGCCATTAGCCCAATGATTCCCATCAGGGCTATAATTCTCTTTTTCACCCTTAATTTCCTCCCTACTAATATCTTTCAAATTAATGTAAAACAGGTCTTCCGTACTTAAAAAGAACAATCTCTCGTATTGTAACATCTTTTCATAGGCTTGTGATGACGAAACCTGTCAATATCGTAAAATGTTATGACTTCTTTTTAACATGTTTTCCATTAGAGGATCTTTTCAACACTTTTCCTCTTTTCAGCACATGGGTGAGGCTGCCCTTCACCTCATGGAAATTCATTTCGGCCGCCGGTTTTCTGGCGATGATTAAGTAATCGTACTGATCTTTAACGTCTTCTTGTAATTCTAAGAAAGCCTGTCTGACATACCGTTTAATTTGGTTTCGACAAACAGCGTTTCCAATTTTCTTACTTACGGAGATTCCAATTCGAAATGGTTGAGGCTCATCTTTCTTCAATAGATATAAGACGAATTGCCGATTTGCAAAGGATGTTCCTTTTTTGAATATCTCCTGGAACTCTTTATTCTTCTTCACTCTCTGATCTTTCCGCATTGACCACACCTAATTTTCATTTTTGTCTTGATGTATCCTCGACATTATTGGCTCATTCATTTGAAATTATAAGTAATTTTTCTCTTAAAACATAATACGAACGAGCCAAATGGTCTTTTCACTTGGGATAAAGGAAAAAAAAGACCACTGAGTCAGTTCAGTGGTCTAGGCAGATAATACTTTTCTTCCTTTGCTACGACGACGAGCTAAAACATTACGTCCGTTTTTAGAGCTCATACGTGCACGGAAACCGTGGTTCTTTTTTCTTTTACGATTATTTGGTTGAAACGTTCTTTTCATCTATGACACCTCCCTGAAGGATATCTTTATAAAAGTTAAAGACATTCCTCACTATTATAAAGACGGTACCCATAAAAAGTCAACACTCATATTATTTTTCTTTTTAATTGTTATTTCGGAAATCATTTTAAAGTCTTTTCGCTCTTTACTATTAGCGTGTAGTGGTTGATTTACGCTCCAGGTGCTCACCGCCCGCCCCGCGGAAAGCGAGCACCTTCCACTACAATCAACAAAATTATTTACTATACTTTTTCCAAAACCAATTTATAAAATCTAAGAAAAATGACCATGTGCTAATTATTAGATCCATTTGAACGATTACTTCGAATAACTCATCTACCTGTTTGATCTTTCTCCTTCTACAAATCTTATTTTATTTCTCTATCAAACATGCCTGTGGATAGGATTCGACACGTTTTTAATTTATCCACAACACATACTGACAACTTTTTCACAAGTTCTTGGGTTGTGGACAATTTCATTCCACAAGGGGTGGGGGCTTGTGGATAAATTTTAAAAAGCATTGCACCGCTAAGGATATTTTGATATGATTATTGTGTTTTCACTCTTGATAACTAGGTTTACGGAAATAACTTATCCACAAAATGTGGATATCATGTGGGTAACTTATTCAGAGGGTTTGTAAAACGTTGTCCACAAGTGGTGGATATTGTCGAAAAACCATTTTCTTTCCTTATTATATATATTTTCCACATTCATTGTTTTGTATTTTTATAAAATAGCGAGAGTTAACGGATTTTATAGCATGTAATTGTTGTACAGAAGTTATACAAACTGAGAAAAGGAGGGATCAGGATTGGAGAATATCGGGGATCTTTGGAGCAAAGCCTTAGAAAGCATCGAAAAAAAGATAAGTAAACCAAGCTTTGATACTTGGTTAAAATCAACTAAGGCGCATTCCATTCAAGGTGACACACTTGTCATTACAGCTCCAAATGAATTTGCACGAGATTGGCTGGAAGGACGCTATTCTCAATTAATCTCCGGGGTTTTGTATGATATTACGGGCGAAGAATTGGTCGTGAAATTCATCATTCCACAAAATCAGGAGCCGGAAGAATTTGATATTCAATTGCCGCCAAAGAAGTCGATGAAAGACGACGATCAACAGGATATCAATCAAAATATGCTGAATGCAAAATACACATTCGACACCTTTGTTATCGGTTCGGGCAACCGTTTCGCCCATGCAGCATCTTTAGCTGTGGCTGAAGCACCTGCAAAAGCCTATAATCCCTTGTTTATTTATGGTGGAGTAGGACTGGGAAAAACTCACTTAATGCATGCGATCGGACATTATGTACTGGAGCATAATCCTGCTGCTAAAGTGGTTTATCTATCCTCTGAGAAATTCACAAATGAATTCATTAACTCCATTCGTGATAATAAAGCAGTCGATTTCCGCAATAAATACCGCAACGTTGATGTTTTATTAATAGATGACATTCAATTTTTAGCAGGAAAAGAACAAACGCAAGAGGAATTTTTCCATACTTTTAATACCTTACATGAAGAAAGCAAGCAGATTGTCATTTCCAGTGATCGGCCACCGAAAGAAATTCCGACACTTGAAGACAGGCTTCGCTCTCGATTCGAATGGGGTCTTATTACAGACATAACCCCCCCAGATCTTGAGACGAGAATTGCTATTTTACGAAAAAAGGCAAAGGCTGAAGGATTGGACATTCCAAATGAAGCCATGCTTTATATAGCTAACCAAATCGATTCAAACATTCGTGAGTTAGAGGGCGCTTTAATCAGAGTTGTTGCGTACTCTTCTCTTATAAATAAAGATATCAATGCGGATCTTGCAGCTGAAGCTTTGAAAGATATCATTCCAAGCTCAAAACCACGGGTTATTACCATCCAGGAAATTCAACGTGTCGTTGGTGAGCACTTCAATGTGAAGCTGGAAGACTTTAAAGCGAAGAAACGAACAAAATCCATCGCGTTTCCCCGACAGATCGCTATGTATCTATCCAGGGAAATGACAGATTCTTCCCTTCCAAAGATTGGGGAAGAATTTGGCGGCCGGGATCACACGACCGTCATTCATGCTCATGAGAAGATCAGTACATTACTCGGAGCAGATGCGCTTCTTCAGCAGCAGCTGAAAGAAATTCGTGAGTCTTTAAAGAGTTAATCTTACACACAAAAAAACTGGATAATGTGAATAACTAAGACAAACTAGCACACAGTCTGTCCACATGTGGATAGGCTGTGTTTACGTTGAATTCACACACTTATCCACATATCAACAGGCCCTACTACTTCTATTACTATTTTTTAAATAAATTATTAGTATATGATTCAGTCCATAAAATTATGTGCAAATTGGAGGAATAAATCATGAAATTTGTTATTCAAAGGGACTATCTTGTCCAAAGTGTTCAGGATGTCATGAAGGCTGTAACGTCAAGAACAACGATACCCATTCTTACAGGGATAAAAATCATCGCAACGGAAGATGGCGTAACACTAACAGGTAGTGATTCAGACATTTCAATCGAGTCCTTTATTCCGAATGAAGAAGAAGGTTCAGAAATTGTTGAGATCATGGAAACTGGAGGGATTGTTCTTCAGGCTAAGTTCTTCAGTGAAATTGTTAAGAAATTACCTAAAGATACGGTGGAAATTGAAGTTCAAAATCATTTCCAAACCGTTATTCGTTCAGGACAGGCAGAATTTAATTTAAACGGTTTAGATCCAGAAGAGTACCCGCATCTTCCTCAGATTGAAGAAGGGAATGGGATCAAAGTTTCGACGGATCTCCTGAAAACGATGATCAGACAAACTGTATTCGCAGTGTCCACCTCAGAAACACGCCCCATCTTGACAGGTGTAAACTGTCAGATTGAAAATGGGGAACTGAGCTGTATTGCAACAGATAGTCATCGACTTGCGATGAGAAAGGCACCGATTGAAACCAATCATGATGCTTCTTACAATATTGTGATTCCAGGGAAAAGCTTAAACGAGCTGAATAAAATCCTTGATGATACAGAAGAGCCTGTTGAAATCGTGATTACTGAAAATCAAGTTCTATTCAAAGCGAAACACCTATTATTCTTCTCAAGACTATTAGAAGGGAATTACCCTGACACTAGTCGATTAATTCCTTCTGATACAAAGACAGAACTAACGCTGAATACGAAAGAATTTTTACAAGCGATAGACCGTGCTTCACTACTTGCCAGAGAAGGAAGAAACAACGTAGTGAAACTCTCAACTCTGGATGGCGGCATGATTGAGATTTCGTCTAACACACCAGAGATCGGGAAAGTAATCGAACAGGTGCAAAGCCAATCCATTGAAGGAGAAGAACTGAAGATCTCCTTTAGTGCAAAATATATGATGGACGCGTTAAAAGCCATTGAAGGAACAGAAATCTATGTGAACTTCACCGGGGCCATGAGACCGTTCGTACTGAAACCACTTCATGATGATTCGATCCTTCAGTTGATTCTTCCAGTTAGAACGTACTAATGAATATACAAGAGCCGATGCCTTTCACATGGGGTATTGGCTCTTTTTCTACACTTTATCTGGTAATTGAAGGAATTACTCTCGGCTATTTGATGGAAAATCCAATGATAACAAGGACAAATTGCACTGTGAGTCCTTGCTGATTTTTCGTTAGTTGTGACTTAACTCCATTTAGAGTAAAATAAGATATTAGAGACTTTATACGGAAAGTAGTGATTTTAGTGGCGAAAGAGATCACCATTGAAACGGAAATCATCACATTGGGACAATTCCTGAAGCTAGCTGAAGTAATTCAGTCCGGCGGGATGGCGAAGTGGTTCTTAAGTGAATATGAAGTATACATAAATGGCGAACAAGACCAAAGAAGAGGCAGAAAACTCACAATTGGTGACACAATTGAAATTCCCGAAGTAGGAGTATTTGTGGTTGCTGGAGAATAATAAAGGGTGTTATTTCCATGTACATTGAACAATTAGAATTAAGAAACTATCGGAATTACGAGTCAATCGACGTAAGTTTCGAAAATAAGGTGAACGTAATTCTTGGAGAGAATGCTCAAGGAAAGACGAATATTATGGAGTCTATCTATGTACTGGCGATGGCTAAATCCCACCGGACCTCAAATGATAAAGATTTAATCCGTTGGGACGAGGAATATGCTAAAATAAAAGGTAGGATTCAGAAATATAACGGTGCGTTACCATTGGAGCTTATCCTCTCGAAAAAAGGGAAAAAAGCGAAAAGTAATCACCTCGAGCAATCTAAACTAAGTCTATATGTCGGCAATATGAATGTAGTCATGTTTGCGCCTGAAGATCTCCATTTAGTAAAAGGGAGCCCTCAAGTAAGGCGTCGTTTTATTGATATGGAAATTGGTCAGGTTTCTCCTGTTTATTTACATGATATCAGCCTTTATCAAAAAATATTACAGCAACGGAACCATTATCTGAAACAATTGCAAACAAGAAAACAAAAAGACCAGACCATGCTGGAAGTCTTGACGGAACAGTTCATTGAGATGGCTGTCAAAATTACGAAAAAGCGCTTTGAGTTCGTTCAGCTATTAGAAAGCTGGGCAAAACCGATCCATTCCGGGATTTCAAGGAACTTAGAAACCTTGGAAATCGTATATAAACCGTCTTTGGATGTATCAGATAATCAAGAATGGTCAAAAATGGTAGATATATATGAGCAGAAATTTGATGGTATCCGCGAACGGGAAATTGATCGTGGTGTGACCCTGATCGGGCCGCATCGGGATGATCTTCAATTTATTGTGAATGGACGGGATGTTCAAACATTCGGATCACAGGGGCAGCAACGGACAACGGCCCTCTCTGTGAAGCTTGCAGAAATTGAGCTGATTCATTCTGAAATCAAAGAATATCCCATCTTACTTCTTGATGATGTCTTGTCGGAATTAGATGATTATCGTCAATCACATTTATTAAATACCATCCAGGGAAAAGTTCAAACCTTTGTAACGACGACAAACGTCGATGGGATTGATCATCAAACCTTAAACGAAGCGACTACTTTTGAAGTGGAAGCCGGATCAATGAAAAGATTGAAATGAGGTGTTACCTTGTACATACATGTTGGAGAAGATGTCATGGTACGTACAGATGAAATCATCGCTATTATTGATCGAGACACCGTTCAATTTTCAGAAGAAATTCAACACTTTTTAAAAACGAAAGATAAAAACCTTTGTAATCTTGCAAAGGGTTCATATAAATCTCTTGTAATCACGTCTAATCAGTTGTATCTTTCACCACTAGCATCAAGTACGTTAAAGAAACGATCAAAGAAATACTCAAACTATGAGAATTTATTATAGAAATATAAAGCCCTGAAGGTTAGAAAGTGTAGGTGAATCAGTATGGCTATGGAACAAAAACAAGGTCAATCCTATGATGAAAATCAGATTCAGGTTTTAGAAGGATTAGAGGCCGTTCGTAAAAGACCTGGTATGTATATTGGATCAACAAGCGGAAGAGGTTTGCATCATTTGGTGTGGGAAATTGTTGATAACAGTATCGATGAAGCGTTAGCCGGTTACTGTAATGAAATCGAAGTCATCATCGAAGAGGATAACAGTATTACTGTCACAGATAATGGACGTGGTATCCCTGTGGGTATTCACGAGAAAATGGGACGTCCTGCCGTTGAGGTAATCATGACGGTACTTCACGCCGGTGGTAAGTTTGGCGGCGGTGGATATAAAGTATCCGGGGGTCTCCACGGAGTTGGGGCATCAGTAGTAAATGCTCTTTCCACAGAACTTGAAGTCCATGTTCATCGTGATGGAAACATCTATTATCAAAAATTCGAAAAAGGTGTTCCTAGCTTCGATCTTAAGGTGATTGGAGAAACGGACAAAACGGGAACGATCATTCACTTCACTCCAGATCCTGAAATCTTTACTGAAACGACGGAATACGAATATGACACACTTGCAAATCGTATTCGCGAACTGGCTTTCTTAAACAGAGGAATCCAAATCAGCATTGAAGATAAGCGTGGAGAAGGGAAACGAAGAGACTACCATTATGAAGGTGGAATTAAGTCCTACGTTGAACATCTTAATCGTTCTAAAGAAGTCATCCATGAAGAACCGATTTACATTGAAGGCGAGAAAGACGAGATTACGATTGAAATCGCCCTACAATATAACGATGGCTTCGCAAGTAATCTTTATTCCTTCGCCAATAACATCCATACTCATGAGGGTGGAACCCATGAATCCGGATTTAAAACGGCTTTAACGAGGGTCATTAACGACTATGCCCGAAAAAATAATGTGTTTAAAGAGAGCGATGCGAATCTTTCAGGGGAAGATGTCCGTGAAGGCTTAACAGCCATCATCTCGATCAAACATCCTGATCCTCAGTTCGAAGGTCAGACAAAAACAAAACTCGGGAACTCAGAAGCAAGAACCATTACTGATTCTCTTTTCTCAGAGCATCTGGAAACGTTCTTACTTGAAAACCCGGTTGTCGCTCGAAAAGTGGTAGAAAAAGGATTGATGGCTGCACGTGCCCGACTGGCTGCGAAAAAGGCAAGGGAGCTTACCCGTCGTAAGAGTGCCCTGGAAATCTCCAGTTTACCTGGTAAATTAGCAGACTGTTCTTCTAAAGACCCAAGCATCAGTGAGATTTATGTGGTTGAGGGTGACTCAGCCGGCGGATCTGCTAAACAAGGCCGTGATCGTCACTTCCAAGCCATCCTTCCCCTACGTGGTAAAATCATCAACGTAGAGAAGGCACGTCTGGATAAGATCCTTTCAAATAACGAGGTGCGTGCGATTATTACAGCTCTTGGGACAGGGATTGGAGAAGACTTCAACCTGGCTAAAGCGAGATACCATAAAATCGTGATCATGACAGATGCCGACGTCGATGGCGCCCATATCCGTACGCTATTGTTGACGTTCTTCTATCGCTATATGAGAAACATCATTGAAGCAGGCTACATCTACATCGCTCAGCCACCTTTGTATAAAATACAACAAGGGAAGAAAATAGAGTATGCCTACAATGATAAAGAACTGGATCGCATACTTGCAGAAATCTCCCCGACGCCTAAACCTGGTATCCAGCGTTACAAAGGTCTTGGAGAGATGAACCCTGAACAACTATGGGAAACGACAATGGATCCGGAATCAAGAACCTTGCTGCAAGTAAGTCTCCAAGATGCGATCGAGGCAGACGAAACCTTTGATATCCTGATGGGTGACAAAGTAGAGCCGAGACGTAACTTCATTGAAGAAAACGCAGCTTACGTTAAGAATCTGGATATCTAAAATTAAATAGTACAGGATAGACCATGTGCTATCCTGTCTTTTACATAGCGGACAAGGTAAAGAATGAGAAAGGTATAAATCTTTCTTTAAAAGGAGGTCCCTTTTACTATGGCAGAAACACCAAGATCGAATGTTAAAGAGATTAATATAAGTAGTGAAATGCGCTCGTCTTTCCTGGATTATGCGATGAGTGTTATCGTTTCCCGTGCACTACCGGATGCCCGTGACGGCCTGAAACCTGTCCATCGCCGTATTTTGTATGCGATGAATGACCTGGGGATGACAGCTGACAAAGCATATAAGAAATCAGCACGTATCGTCGGTGAAGTAATCGGTAAGTATCACCCCCACGGTGACTCAGCTGTTTATGACACAATGGTGCGTATGGCACAGGATTTCAACTATCGTTATATGCTTGTAGACGGACATGGTAACTTCGGTTCAGTTGATGGAGATGCAGCTGCGGCCATGCGTTACACAGAAGCACGTATGTCCAAGATCTCTATGGAACTTATTCGTGATATTAATAAAGATACAATTGATTATAAAGATAACTATGATGGCACAGAGAGAGAGCCGGAAGTGTTACCTGCCCGTTTCCCTAACCTGTTAGTGAACGGTTCTTCAGGTATCGCAGTAGGAATGGCAACGAACATTCCACCTCATAATCTTGGAGAAGTCATCGATGGAATCCTTGCGTTAAGTAAAGATCCCGACATTACGATTCAAGAGCTGATGGAATTCATCTTTGGACCTGATTTCCCTACTGCCGGACTAATTGTAGGAAGAAGCGGCATCCGTCGTGCCTATGAAACAGGTAAAGGTTCCATCACGATGCGTGCCCGTGTGGAAATTGAACAAAAAAGCAACGGAAAAGAAACGATTATCGTTCATCAAATTCCTTATCAAGTAAATAAAGCGAGACTGATCGAGAAAATTGCCGATCTTGTTCGTGATAAGAAGATTGATGGCATCACAGATTTACGTGATGAATCGGACCGTAATGGTATGCGAATCGTGATCGAAGTAAGAAAAGATGCGAATGCGAACGTCTTGCTTAATAATCTCTACAAGCAAACGGCCCTTCAAACAAGCTTCGGAATCAACCTTTTGGCGCTTGTTGATGGCCAGCCAAAGGTATTGAATTTAAAAGAGTGCCTATATCATTACTTACAACATCAACGCGTCGTCATTCGTCGTAGAACGGAATTCGAATTACGCAAAGCTGAGGCAAGAGCTCATATTTTAGAAGGTCTGCGT
Source organism: Rossellomorea aquimaris (assembly GCF_008180865.1). GTDB lineage: Bacteria > Bacillota > Bacilli > Bacillales > Bacillaceae_B > Rossellomorea > Rossellomorea yichunensis. Next base: position 3,308 of record NZ_VTEX01000006.1, on the reverse strand, counting down.
ATTGCCTTAGATCATATTGATGAAATCATTAAACTTATCCGTGGCTCTCAAACTACGGAACTTGCGAAACAAGGCTTGATGGAGAACTTCTCCCTTTCTGACAAACAAGCCCAGGCGATCCTGGATATGCGTCTTCAACGTTTAACCGGTTTAGAACGAGAAAAAATTGAAGACGAGTATCAGGAACTATTGAAGCAGATTGCAGAATTGAAAGCGATCTTGGCAGATGATGAAAAAGTTCTCGAAATCATTCGTGAAGAGCTTATCGAAATCAAAGAACGCTTCAATGATGAAAGAAGATCAGAAATCGTAGCGGGTGGAATTGAGAATATTGAAGATGAAGACTTAATTCCAAGAGAAAACATTGTCGTCTCCCTTACTCATAACGGATACATCAAGCGCCTGCCTGTCTCAACCTACCGCAGTCAAAAGCGTGGAGGAAGAGGAATCCAGGGAATGGGTACCAATGATGAGGACTTTGTTGAACACCTACTGACAACGTCAACCCATGATACGATTCTATTCTTTACAAACAAAGGAAAAGCATACCGTGCGAAAGGATATGAAATTCCTGAATTCAGCCGTACTGCTAAAGGACTTCCGATCATCAACCTCCTTGGGGTAGAAAAAGATGAGTGGATCAACGCCATGATTCGAGTGGAAGAATTCGTAGACGACTGGTACTTATTCTTCACTACGAAGCAAGGGATCTCAAAACGTACGCCTGTATCAGATTTCGCCAATATCCGTACGAACGGTCTGATCGCCATTAACCTCCGAGAAAACGATGAGCTCATTTCCGTCAAACTGACCGATGGAGAGAAAGATATGATCATCGGAACGAAAAAAGGTATGCTCATTCGATTCCCTGAAACGGATGTTCGTTCAATGGGAAGAACAGCTACCGGAGTAAAAGGAATTAACTTGAGTGATGATGACATTGTTGTAGGAATGGAAATTCTGGAAGAGAAGAGCGATGTCTTAGTTGTAACGGTAAATGGATACGGTAAACGTACTCCTGCCAGTGAATATAGAGTTCAAACACGTGGCGGTAAAGGCTTAAAAACATGTAATGTAACGGAACGTAACGGAGAGCTGGTCTCTGTTAAAGCCGTTACAGGTGAAGAAGACTTAATGATCATCACGGCACATGGTGTCCTTATCCGTATGGATGTGAATGATATTTCCACTACTGGCCGTAACACTCAAGGAGTTAAACTGATCCGTCTTCAAGAAAGCGAATTTGTTTCAACCGTTGCCAAGGTTGAAAAAGAAGATGAAGAAGAAACGGAAGCACCAGTTGAAACTTCTGAAGGAATGGAACAATCAGATAGCGAAGATCAAACAACTTCTGTAGATGCAGAAGACATAAGTGAAGATACAGAAGAATAAATGAACGGATAAGCTGTTTCCAGTAATGAGACTCTCATACTGGAAAACAGCTTATTTTTTTGTGAAAAAATAACTATAACCTGTTAAATTTGGTAAAATAAACTAGAAGAAAAAGGTGAGAAGTGAGGTGTTCATAGTTGAAGGTACATCGTGGAGAGATACAATTAGGATGCATCGTAGCAGAAGATATAATGGGAATGACAGCCAATCCCATCATTTCAAAGAATACAGTAATAGAAGAAGAACATCTAAATATTCTTCAAGCATTCCATATAACAGAGCTCGTAATAGAGAAAACAAAAGCGGATGGACATCCATTTAGAGCACAAGTCTCTATTGAAAAGGAGATAGTGGACGAAGAAATCAATGAGCCAGTCGGATTCATCGATCTCTATTTAATGACGATCAAGGAATTTAAGAAAGAGTTCATGAACTGGCAATCAGGAACGTCTGTAAATGTTGCAAGGGTGAGAGAGTTAATGCTGCCGGTCATTAAAACTGTTCAAGAGAACCATACATATGTATATTCTCTTCATCAATATTGCACGAAAAAAGACTATCTTTTTCACCATGCGATTTCAGTGGGTATCATAAGTGCCATGCTGGGAAAGAAGTTAGGCTTGAACCCAGGTCAGGTGAACCAGCTGGCTTTAGCGGGTGTCCTGGCAGACTGTGGAATGGCCAAGGTCAGTCCACACATATTAACGAAAGAACAGCCATTAACAGAGAGTGAATTTAAAGAAGTAAAGCTCCATACAGCCAACGGATATAAAATGGTTAAAGACACTCCATTGTTAAAAACGGAAACAAAACTGGCAATCTTTCAACATCATGAACGATTTGATGGTACCGGCTACCCGGCATCCGAGAAAGATAATCGTATTCATCTTTACTCTCAGATTGTTGGAATCGCCGATGTATTTCATGCTATGACATCAGAAAAAATATACAGAAGCAAGCAGCCTGTCTTCAAGGTACTGGATATGATCAGTGAAGATTTATTTGGTAAATTCGATATTAAAGTCGTTAATGGCCTTCTTCAATTACTGGGAGATCTAAGAACAGGAACCTCAGTAATGCTATCAACCGGCCAATACGGAGAAGTGATGTATACCAAACCGAACGCTTTTACAAAGCCCATCGTAAAAATAAACGAAACGGAAGAACTCGTAGACCTGTCTCAGCAAAAAGAGATTTATATATCAGAAGTTTTTGCTTGAAGCTTATTTTGAGTGAAGCCTCTTAAGATCAGTCATAGCAACGTATTAAGTAAACCTCAGGTTAGGTAACTAATCTTTGGTTTATTTATTTAGATTTACCTCTTGCCAACCTGTCCAATAGTATGTATAATATTATTTGTTGTCCGAAAGGCATTACATACTGTTTCAGAAAAAAACTTTTCTAAAATAATAAAAATACCTTGACGGTAACGGCAGTAAATGATATATTATAAAGGTCGCTTCAAACGAAGTGTTTTACACATTGAACCTTGAAAACTGAACAAAACAAGACAATACGTCAACGTTAATTCTAGATTTATTTTTAAAGAGCTATTCAAACTTTTATCGGAGAGTTTGATCCTGGCTCAGGACGAACGCTGGCGGCGTGCCTAATACATGCAAGTCGAGCGGATTGAYGGGAGCTTGCTCCCRTCARTCAGCGGCGGACGGGTGAGTAACACGTGGGTAACCTGCCTGTAAGACTGGGATAACTCCGGGAAACCGGGGCTAATACCGGATAACTCATTTCCTCGCATGAGGAAATGTTGAAAGGTGGCTTTTAGCTATCACTTACAGATGGACCCGCGGCGCATTAGCTAGTTGGTGAGGTAACGGCTCACCAAGGCGACGATGCGTAGCCGACCTGAGAGGGTGATCGGCCACACTGGGACTGAGACACGGCCCAGACTCCTACGG
>NZ_VTEX01000005.1 GCF_008180865.1 Rossellomorea aquimaris | reverse complement strand
ACTAGGTAGATAGGTCAGAGATGGAAGCATGGCGACATGTGGAGTTGACTGATACTAATCGATCGAGGACTTAACCACACTATAAAGCGGAGGCGGCTTGAACAGAGACGACAAGCATTTCTGGGCAATCAGAAGAGGGTGCCTTTTACCCTCAGCTGATTGAACTGAAATGACCTCGAGTCTCTAGCCGCCGGAGCTGGAATGGTATCTACTTGAAGAAGTAGATGCAACAATTGGTCGGTATTCGGCTTTCTTGACATCAATTCTTTATCTAGTTTTCAGGGAATAAATTTTATACGAAAATATAAAATAAGCCTTGAAAAATTATATCTACACGATATAATAATACTTGTCCTTTGAAAGAGACAAGAAATAGTCTGGTGACAATGGCGAAGAGGTCACACCCGTTCCCATGCCGAACACGGAAGTTAAGCTCTTCAGCGCCGATGGTAGTTGGGGGATCTCCCCCTGTGAGAGTAGGACGTCGCCAGGCTTTATATTTTGGAGGATTAGCTCAGCTGGGAGAGCATCTGCCTTACAAGCAGAGGGTCGGCGGTTCGATCCCGTCATCCTCCACCAAAGATTTTTGCGTTAGCAAAATATCTCTCCTTTAACTGCTTCTGTGAAGTAACTTTCCATTAAGACTTCATATGAAAAATTAAATATGCCGGTGTAGCTCAACTGGTAGAGCAACTGACTTGTAATCAGTAGGTTGGGGGTTCAAGTCCTCTTGCCGGCACCATTTTTGGTTTTAAATATCATCTTTTCAGATGAGCCATTAGCTCAGTTGGTAGAGCATCTGACTTTTAATCAGAGGGTCGAAGGTTCGAGTCCTTCATGGCTCACCAAAGATTTTTGCGTCAGCAAAATATCTTTCCATTTATATCATGCGGGTGTGGCGGAATTGGCAGACGCACCAGACTTAGGATCTGGCGCCGCAAGGCGTGGGGGTTCAAGTCCCTTCACCCGCACCATTCATTTTGCGGAAGTAGTTCAGTGGTAGAACACCACCTTGCCAAGGTGGGGGTCGCGGGTTCGAATCCCGTCTTCCGCTCCAGAAGATTTTGCCGGGGTGGCGGAACTGGCAGACGCACAGGACTTAAAATCCTGCGGTAGGTGACTACCGTACCGGTTCGATTCCGGTCCTCGGCACCAAGATTTTTTGCACAAGCAAAATAATCTTCCTTAATTTGAATCAGCAAATAAAGAACAATAATAGAACTATGCGCCCGTAGCTCAATTGGATAGAGCGTTTGACTACGGATCAAAAGGTTAGGGGTTCGACTCCTCTCGGGCGCGCCATATAGATCGGGAAGTAGCTCAGCTTGGTAGAGCACTTGGTTTGGGACCAAGGGGTCGCAGGTTCGAATCCTGTCTTCCCGACCATCTTATTTGGGGCCTTAGCTCAGCTGGGAGAGCGCCTGCTTTGCACGCAGGAGGTCAGCGGTTCGATCCCGCTAGGCTCCACCAAGTTTTTTTACGAAAGTAAAATAAACTTCAGGGATATTTGAGAAGTTCATCTATCATTTAATTTGATATTAAAAGTATCTTGGCGGTGTAGCTCAGCTGGCTAGAGCGTACGGTTCATACCCGTGAGGTCGGGGGTTCGATCCCCTCCGCCGCTACCAAAAGGGACCTTTAGCTCAGTTGGTTAGAGCAGACGGCTCATAACCGTCCGGTCGTAGGTTCGAGTCCTACAAGGTCCACCAAGTACCATTTTAATACGGAGGAATACCCAAGTCCGGCTGAAGGGATCGGTCTTGAAAACCGACAGGGGTGTAACAGCCCGCGGGGGTTCGAATCCCCCTTCCTCCTCCATATTTCCTTTCATGGGAAATTCCATATTTATATCGTCGCGGGGTGGAGCAGTTCGGTAGCTCGTCGGGCTCATAACCCGAAGGTCGCAGGTTCAAATCCTGTCCCCGCAATACCATTTTTGACTAAGGAAGGATATTCCTTGAAGAGTCACGCATGGATAGTTATTTTGACTGTCGTCAAGATAATGAAACCTATTTTGCTTACGCAAATAATGAAAGTTATTTTGACTATCGTCAAAAAACTCTGGTCCGGTAGTTCAGTTGGTTAGAATGCCTGCCTGTCACGCAGGAGGTCGCGGGTTCGAGTCCCGTCCGGACCGCCATTTTCTTTTAATAAGATTATGGTTCAGAATTAAATATTTTACTCTAAGTAAGGCTCAGTAGCTCAGTTGGTAGAGCAATGGACTGAAAATCCATGTGTCGGCGGTTCGATTCCGTCCTGAGCCACCATTTTCTATTTGAAGACATTATGGCGATTGTGGCGAAGTGGTTAACGCACCTGATTGTGGTTCAGGCATTCGTGGGTTCGATTCCCATCAGTCGCCCCATATTTTCTTATATAAATAGTGCGGGTGTAGTTTAGTGGTAAAACCTCAGCCTTCCAAGCTGATGATGAGGGTTCGATTCCCTTCACCCGCTCCAATTATTTATGGGCCTATAGCTCAGCTGGTTAGAGCGCACGCCTGATAAGCGTGAGGTCGGTGGTTCGAGTCCACTTAGGCCCACCATTTCATTATTCCGCAGTAGCTCAGTGGTAGAGCTATCGGCTGTTAACCGATCGGTCGCAAGTTCGAATCTTGCCTGCGGAGCCAATCATATGGGGAAGTACTCAAGTGGCTGAAGAGGCGCCCCTGCTAAGGGTGTAGGTCGGGCAACCGGCGCGAGGGTTCAAATCCCTCCTTCTCCGCCATATTATGGCCCATTGGTCAAGCGGTTAAGACACCGCCCTTTCACGGCGGTAACACGGGTTCGAATCCCGTATGGGTCATTTAAAAAAGACTATCATTTTTGATAGTCTTTTTTTATTGTACAAATTAGAATTAGTGGTCATTTTATTAAAAATATATTAAAAACATGACTAAATGAAGAGATTTAATTGAATGTGGAGCCAAATCGGAACTAAAATAAGCGGTTTTACATGTGAAAGAATGCTTCTACTTCTGTACGAGGGATATATTATCGACATTGCCCGCTTTATTATCGACTTTCCCTATTATATTATCAACTTCTATACTCTTCTTTTCAGTTCAAATTTTTCAATACAATAAACGGAGGATTTGAGGGAACATCAGTCAGTGATCCTCGAAGAAAAAAATGCATCAACTATCACTTAAATCTCCCCAATAATCTTCTCAAAGTATTCAATAACCCCGACCTCCTCATGCATGGTTTCTCCATTATTGTCCATTAAAAAAGGTTTCATCCACCCTAAGCAAGTGACTGCCAGATTCCAACATCCATTCCTAATTGCTCCTTAATTCGACACGCCCATCCTTCGCACAACCAGCCAAAAACGATACATAATACCGGAATTATTCTGCATTTCCCCGTAAATTTCACTTTTTTTAATTTAAAAACTTTCGACAAATTCCGCTATGAATTCAACACGTTTCCCCTATGTTCTTCCAATGTAAACCTTACCATTTAGTAATACTTTCCAAAAGTGAACCGTTTTATCATAAGTATGTAGGAAATTGTCGTAATTGAGCGACGATAATAAAGAGGATTTTGATGAAGTTGAAAGAAAGTAGTAAGTAGATTGAAAAATGTAGGTGAGATGATGAACGCAATGACCATATCAGATTATGATGTTTTTTTGTTTCATGAGGGAAATTTGCAGCAGGCCTATCAGTTTATGGGTTCACATGTGAGAAGAGATTCCACTGGGACCTATACAGAATTTTGCGTTTGGGCACCGAAAGCAAGACATGTTTCATTGGTTGGATCATTTAATCATTGGAATGGAGCCGGGTATGAACTTACACGGCGGAATAACGAAGGTTTATGGACAATTCGCATTGATGGGGATCTATCGGGTGAAACGTATAAGTACGAGATTACCACTCTATCAGGGTTGAAGAAACTGAAGGCGGATCCATATGGGTTTGCTTCTGAGAAGCGTCCAAATACTGCAAGCGTGGTGTATGAGCTGCAGGGATTTTCTTGGGAGGATGAGAAGTGGCTGGAGGATCGAGCCAGTTCGACGGTCTATGACAAGCCTATGGCAATTTATGAAGTGCATTTAGGCACATGGAAGAAGAAAGCTGGTAAATTTCTTTCTTATAAGGAATTAGCTCAGCAATTAATTCCTCATGTGAAAGAACAAGGATTTACACATATTGAGTTGCTGCCTGTCACGGAGCATCCGTTTGATCGTTCTTGGGGGTATCAGGGTACTGGTTATTATTCTCCGACTAGTCGCTACGGCTCACCTCATGAATTGATGGCGTTCGTAAATGAATGTCATTTACATAATATTGGCGTGATTCTGGATTGGGTCCCGGGTCATTTTTGTAAAGATGCCCACGGGTTATATGAATTTGATGGTTCGTTTGCTTATGAGTATGGAGAGGAACGGGACCGTGAGAATTATACGTGGGGAACGGCAAATTTTGATTTAGGCAAGGGGGAAGTGAGAAGCTTCCTGATTTCGAATGCACGTTTCTGGATGGATCTGTATCATATTGATGGTTTCCGGATTGATGCAGTGGCCAATATCATTTACTGGGCAAACCAGGGAGAGCTCGCTCCCAATGAGGGAGCCTTACAGTTTCTAAAAAACTTGAATAAGGCTGTTTTTGAGTATGACTCTTCGATATTGATGATAGCAGAGGATTCTACAGACTGGCCACAGGTGACGTCCCCTGTCCACTATGGAGGACTTGGCTTTAATTATAAGTGGAATATGGGATGGATGAATGACGTCCTTAAATATATGGAAACAGATACGTCTGAAAGAAGACATGTACATTCTCTTATAACATTTTCATTGTTATATGCGTATTCAGAGAATTATGTGCTTCCGTTTTCCCATGACGAGGTGGTACATGGGAAGAAGTCATTATTGAATAAAATGCCCGGTGATTACTGGCAGAAATTCGCTCAATACCGGCTGCTCCTGAGCTATATGATGGCTCATCCAGGTAAGAAGCTTCTATTTATGGGAAGTGAACTTGCCCCGTTTTCAGAGTGGAAGGATTTAGAGGAGTTGGATTGGCATTTATTGGATTACGAATTTCATCACAAATTCAATTCATATTTTAAAGAGCTTATGCATTTATATAAAGGTGCTGAACCATTATTCCAAATGGATCATCGTTCAGAAGGCTTTGAATGGGTGGACGTGGATAATAGAGAACAGCAGATTTTCTCTTTTATCAGAAATGGGAAAGAGAAGGGAGATCATCTTGTAGTGATCTGTAATTTCAGCCCTCATGTGTATCACCAGTATAAGGTGGGTGTGAATAAGGTTTCTTCTTATGAAGAAATTTGGAATAGCGATGATGAACGATTTGGTGGATCACATCAGGTGAATCCGTTGCCTCTTACCGTGCACAATGAGTCGTACCATGGAAGAGATGGATATGTGGAAATGACAATCCCACCATACGCAGCCGTTTATTTAAAACCAATAGATTGAAAGGGGAGAGAAAAGGATGGGAAAAGGTAGATGTGTAGCGATGTTATTAGCAGGTGGAAAAGGGAGCAGGTTAAGCTCATTGACAAAGAGCCTGGCAAAACCAGCTGTACCGTTTGGAGGGAAATACCGCATTATAGATTTCACATTGAGCAATTGTACTAACTCCGGGATTGATACGGTGGGTGTCCTTACTCAGTACCAACCTTTAGTACTTAATTCTTATATCGGGATAGGAAGTGCATGGGATCTTGATCGTAAAAATGGTGGAGTGACCGTACTGCCGCCTTATGCGGAATCATCAGAGATGCGCTGGTATACGGGAACGGCAAGTGCAATCTATCAAAATATGAATTATCTTGAGCAATATGATCCTGAATATGTATTGATTCTATCTGGAGATCACATTTACAAGATGGATTACAGCAAAATGCTGGATTATCACATTGAGAAGAAAGCGGATGTCTCGATTTCTGTGATTGAAGTAGGTTGGGATGAGGCAAGCAGGTTCGGTCTTATGAACACAAATGAGGAAATGAGAATCACAGAGTTCGAGGAAAAACCGCCTTTTCCAAAGAGTAATCTAGCTTCGATGGGTATCTATATCTTCAATTATTCAGTGCTTAAAGATTATTTGGAGATGGATGAGCGTAATCCCGATTCCAGCCATGACTTTGGAAAAGATGTTATCCCTTTGCTTCTTGATGAGAAGAAGAAGCTGATGGCTTATCCGTTTAAAGGGTATTGGAAAGATGTCGGGACGGTTAAGAGCCTATGGGAAGCCAATATGGACTTGATTGATGAGGAAAATGAGCTGAATCTGTTCGATCACGATTGGAGAGTGTATTCGGTTAATCCAAATGAACCGCCTCAATATATTTCTGAAGAAGCTTCTGTGGAAGGATCTCTTGTGAACGAAGGTTGTACGATTGAAGGTACCATTCGCAAGTCCGTCCTGTTCCAAGGAACCACAGTGAAAAAGGGAGCGCATGTCAGTCGCTCAGTCATTATGCCGGATGCTGTCATTGGGGAAAACGCCTATATCGAGCAGGCAATCGTGCCGTCGAATGTCAAGGTTCCGAGCGGCCTATGCATTATGCCGGAAGAAGGATCGGATGAAATCATTTTGGTTACAGAATCATTCATTGAAACACTACTGGAACAAGAAAAAGTGTAAGGTTGAAGACCACATAACAACATAAGAGGAGGAAGTGTTTTGAAAAATACTATGCTTGGCGTTATTGATGCTACTAGTTACTATGATTCGTTGGAGGATTTACTGTTACATCGTTCATTAGCAGCCCTTCCGATTGCGGGCAGATACCGCCTGATCGACTTTGTGCTCTCCAATATGGTGAATTCAGATATTGGTTCCGTTGCGATTTTCCCTAAGTTTCAATACCGTTCCCTTATGGACCATCTTGGATCGGGGAAGAACTGGGATCTGAACCGGAAGCGTGATGGGTTGTTTTTCTTCCCTGCACCAGGCTTGGAAGCAAGTGAAGAGGGTGTGGGGTCATTTAATCACTTCGCCCATCACCTGGACTATTTTAATCGAAGCACACAGGAATACGCATTGATCAGCAATTGCTTTACGTTATGTAATATTGACTACCAACCGGTCCTTGAACGCCATATACGAATCGGCTGTGATATAACGGAAATGCGTCATAACGGAAACTCTTTAGACATGTACCTGGTGAAAACAAGTACACTCATTGACTTGATCCAGAAGCGACGTGAAACAGGCTATACATGTATGCAGGATGTCGTAGAGGACATGGATAGCGGCTTTAAGGTGTGCGGCTATGAGCATGATGGATTTGTTCAAACGATTGATTGCATTGAAGAATACTATGATGCCAGCATGAAGCTAATGAACTTATCATATTGGAAAGAGCTGTTCAAGAAAGATATGCCAATCTATACAAAGGTGAAGGATGAGCCGCCAACACGCTACACATCGGCTGCAAGTGTGAAAAATAGCATCATCGCCAATGGATGCTTCATCGAAGGCCAAGTGAAGAATTCTACGATGTTCAGAGCGGTGAAGGTTGGAAAAAATACAACGATTTCGGGCAGCATCATTATGCAGAAGAGCCAAATTGGAGATAACTGTGTACTAGAGAATGTGATCTTAGATAAAGATGTGAAAATCGAGGATGGCGTAAAGCTTATCGGAGATCCAAACAACCCAATAGTCATTCGCAAAGGGATGATTCAAGGAGCGCTGATGAATTCGTGAAAGTGTTATTTGTAGTATCCGAGTGTGTCCCTTTTATTAAATCTGGAGGCTTAGCGGACGTTGCAGGCGCCCTGCCTAAGGAGTTAAGAAGTTTAGGGACGGATGTCAGGGTGATTCTGCCTAAATACGGTGGAATCCCCCATGAGTTTCGTTCGAAAATGAAACGAAAGAAAGAGTTTTTCGTGTCAGTCGGCTGGCGAAATCAGTATTGTGGGATTGAAGAGTACACCGAAAGTGGAGTAACGTATTATTTTATCGACAATGAATACTATTTTAATCGGGATCGTCTGTACGGATATTTTGATGATGGGGAGCGATTCGCGTATTTTACAAGAGCTGTCTTGGAAAGTATCGCTGTTCTTGATTTTTATCCGGATGTGATTCATTGTCATGACTGGCACACTGGCATGGTTCCGTTCTTGTTGAGAAGCGAGTATCAGGAGAGACCGGGCTATTCATTTATCCGCAGCGTGTTCACCATTCATAATCTGCAATTTCAAGGGATTTACCCTAAACAGGTGATGACTGACCTGTTAGGCATCTCCGAGAGGTATTTTCACCATGAATACCTCGAGTTTTATGGAAACATCAATTTCATGAAAGGGGCGCTCATTTCATCGGATTTTGTCACAACTGTGAGTCCTACATATAAAGAGGAAATCCTCACGCCATACTATGGAGAAAAGCTTCATAATATCCTTGGTCAACGGTATAACCAATTGTTGGGAATCCTCAATGGAATCGACGATGAAGTGTACAATCCTGATGAGGGGGAGTTTCCTTATTTCAGCGGCAATCTTCATGGAAAGAAGCAGGCAAAGCGCCATCTGCAAAAAAGTCTTGGACTGGAAGAGGACGAAGGAATCCCCCTTGTATCCATCATTTCAAGGTTAACGAACCAAAAGGGGCTTGAACTGGTCAGGGGCGTCTTTCATGAAATGATTCAGGAAAATGTTCAGTTTGTCCTGTTGGGAACAGGGGATTGGGAGTTTGAACAGTTCTTCAGGGAGATGGAATGGACGTATCCGGATAAGGTCAGGGTGCAAATCGGATTTAATGAGGAACTGGCAAAACAGATCTATTCTGCCAGTGATATATTCCTGATGCCTTCTAAGTTCGAGCCGTGCGGACTGGGTCAATTGATTGCCATGAGATATGGAGCCCTTCCGCTTGTCCGGGAGACTGGCGGATTGAACGATACGGTTGAATCCTATAATGAAGAAACGAAGACAGGGAACGGTTTTTCGTTTAAGAACTTTAATGCTCACGATATGCTCTACACGTATCGAAGAGCTCTATCGTATTTCTACGAAGATCCGGAAACATGGAATCATATTGTACGAACTGCAATGAATAAAGATTATAGTTGGGCCCAATCGGCCTTTAAGTATAATCAACTATATGCTGACCTGGTATCAAGGAGTGAAAGCCATGTTTTCTGATCCAATTGAATTTAAAGAAATGTTTCTGAAGAAGCTTGAAATGATGTATGGAAAGACGTTTCCTGAATCCACCAGTCAGGATCAGTTTTTTACATTAGGTCATCTTATACGGGAATACATCTCGATGAACTGGATTCATACGAATGAGCAGTACCGGTTCAGTAAACAAAAGCAGGTGTATTACTTATCGATTGAATTTCTCTTGGGACGCCTGCTTCGCCAGAACCTGATGAACTTAGGAATCTACGATATTGTGGATAAGGGATTAAAGGATTTAGGAATTGACCTTGCTGAAATGGAAGAGGTGGAGCACGATGCAGGACTCGGAAACGGTGGTCTGGGTCGCTTGGCTGCATGTTTCCTGGACTCATTGGCTTCCCTTAACTTACCGGGACATGGATATGGGATCCGTTACAAGCATGGATTATTTGAACAAAAGATTGTCAACGGTTTTCAGATGGAGCTTCCTGAGCAGTGGCTGCGTCATGGACATGTATGGGAAGTTCGAAAGTCAGATCTTACCGTCGAAGTACCTTTCTGGGGGAAGGTGGAGTCCTATACAGAAAATGATGTATTGAAGTTTCGCCATGTGGATGCAGAAGTAGTAGCCGCCGTTCCTTATGATATGCCTGTTGTGGGATATGAAACGTCGACGGTCAATACTCTGCGATTATGGAGTGCTGAACCTGCTGCCTATAAAGCCGGTAAAGATATGATGAAATACAAGCGTGATACTGAAGCGATCACCGAATTTCTTTATCCTGACGATACTCATGAGGAAGGGAAAATCCTGCGCTTGAAACAGCAATACTTCCTGGTATCAGCAAGCATCCGTTCTATTCTTGATTCCTACCTGTATCGTAACGGGGATATGAAGGAGCTTCATGAAAACATTTCAATCCATATCAATGATACTCATCCTGTCCTCGCGATACCAGAACTGATGAGGGTCCTTCTTGATGAATATTCCTTTGAATGGGAAGAAGCGTGGAAAATCACGACGAATACATTTGCCTATACGAATCATACGACTCTATCAGAAGCATTGGAAAGATGGCCGATCCGTATTTTCCAACCCCTGCTCCCCCGCATTCACATGATCGTGAATGAGATCAACGAGCGATTCTGTCAGGAGTTGTGGAAGGAGTATCCCGGTGAATGGAAGCGGATAGAGGATATGGCGATCATCTCCCATGATGAAGTGAAAATGGCTCACCTGGCGATTGTAGGAAGCTTTAGTGTGAATGGAGTGGCAAAGATTCATACTGAAATCTTAAAGCTAAGAGAAATGAACTTATTCTATCAATATTATCCTGATAAATTTAATAGTAAAACAAATGGAATTACACATAGAAGATGGCTATTGAATAGCAACCCTTCTCTGTCGAATCTGATATCGTCTTCCATCGGGGATGGGTGGATTAAAGATCCAGGTAAGTTAGCGGACTTGAAAGAGTATCATCACGATACGGCGTTTCTTAAGGACCTGTATGATGTAAAACAGGAAAATAAACGGAAGCTTGCAGATCGAATATTTGAAAGTAATGGAATCGTCGTGGATCCTACTTCGATATTTGACATTCAAGTGAAGCGGCTACATGCGTATAAACGACAGCTCATGAATGTTTTACACATTCTTCACCTTTATAATCGTTGTGTGGAAGATCCAAGCTTTGATTTTCATCCGCGAACGTTCATTTTTGGAGCAAAAGCATCCCCGGGTTACTACTATGCGAAGAAAATCATTAAGTTGATTCACTCTGTAGCGGATCTGGTGAATGACCACCCGCTTGTAAAAGGTCGGATTAAAGTCGTATTCCTGGAAAATTACCGGGTATCATTAGCTGAAGAAATCATTCCCGCAGCTGATTTGTCTGAACAGATTTCAACTGCAAGCAAAGAAGCCTCCGGTACAGGAAATATGAAGTTCATGATGAACGGAGCCATGACCATTGGGACATTGGACGGGGCAAATATTGAGATTCTTGAGCAAGTAGGCAAAGAGAATATCTTTATATTTGGTTTAACAGCTGATGAAGTGATGAAATATCAGCATCACGGTGGATATTATGCAATGGAGTATTTTCACTATGATACCCGCATCAAGAGGGTGTTGAATCAATTGGTTGACGATACACTTCCTGATGCTGGTGACCATTTTGAAACCATTTATGACTCCTTATTGACGGAGAACGATCAATTCTTTGTCCTGAGGGATTTCGACTCTTATGTCAGGGCTCAAGAACAAGCAGGAAAAGCGTATGAAAATAAAGAGCATTGGTCAAGAATGTGCTTGCAGAACATTGCTAACTCCGGCTATTTCTCGAGTGACCGGACGATTGAGCAGTATGCGAAGGACATCTGGGGCATTGCACAAGGGAGTTTAATAAAGTAGAAAAAAGCTTGGGGAAAATTTTCCCCAAGCTTTTTAAAATTATTTCTTCTTATCAGAAATATAACCATCGCCATCTTTATACGGAATGTCACCTAATGTGGATTCCATATTGTTTTCATCCAGCATATCCTCATATTCTTCATGGGTTTTCGAAGGATATGCCTTGCGGTTGGAGCCTTCCATGTCGGTTCCGACAAAGGACTCGAAATCCTCTGTAAATCCTTCTGATGTGTCTTCATCCTGATACAATTCAGAATAGTCTTCATAATCCCCTTCGAAGTCAGAAGGAGTTTCGGATGTGCCGAAGCGGCCTACTTCCTGAAAGCTATCATTGTCATCCCGGACATTTCCGTCTGTTTCGTGCCTGAATTCATTATCAACAGGCGGCTGCAGCACATCTTCTTCTACTGGTCTATCCTGGGGTGTCGATTGTTCCGGTGAATGGTCTTTACAATAGAGCGTGGTCGGAATGACTTCCAAACGCTCATAAGGAATTTCCTGACCGCATTCTTTACATTGTCCATATGTTCCTTGTTCGATCGCCTGCAGGGCATTGTGAATTTTATTTAGTTCCAGTTTGGCGTGATCATCTATGGCGAAATCCTTCTCCCGTTCATATAACTCTGTTCCCATGTCGGCAGGATGATTATCGTAAAGGGAGAGTTCACCTGAGTTATCACGTTCATTTGTATGGTGAAGATTATCTAAATCCTGATGTAAATGTTCTTGTAACTGTTTTTCCTGTTGAACCAATTCTTGTTTTAGTGTCTGTTTTTGGCTGTCTGTTAGCAATTTCTTCACATCCTTCATTATGTTCGCTTAAATAATGTACTAACCATACTTTATCCGAAAGTGGGGTTGTTAAAACATAAAAGGTTGTTTTATGTTGCTTTTTCAATTAGCGAGCGGTAGTTGATTTCCGCTCCAGATGCTCGCTTTCCGCGGGCGTGAGTTGAGCCTCCTCGGGCTTTGCCCTGCGGTGTCTCAACATTCCCGCTATTCCCGCAGGAGTCGAGCATCTTCCGCTCCAATCAACTTTCTATGCATAAGTCCAACTTTAATTATTGAAATTACCATATATTTAAAAAAATACATTTTTCAATGTGTATAATGGTCAATTTTTAGTGATGGAAGTATTTTTCTTATAGTTCTGGCACACAATCAACTATCAAACCGTTACTGTTTTTAGAAGATTTAGTACATTCAGGAATATAACAATCATTGTAAAAAGAGCATATAAAAAAGAGTCGAACCCTAAATGAAGGGGCGACTCACGTTTTTTAAAGCATGTATGCAAGTAATAGTCCAATGGATAGCAGGAATCCAAAGATGGTATTCGTTTGTGCGGTGGCTTTCATGGCTGGCATCATTTCGATTGGCTGTGATTTTCCGATGAATCCTGTCGTGGCCTTGACGGCTTTCGGGATACTAAGAAAGGCAACGAACAGCCAAGGAGATGAAACGCCGGCAAGGACAAGCCCGATTATCCAGCCATAGGATACAACAAACATGCCGCCCAACAGGACGATGGCTCCTTTTCTTCCTAGAAGAATGGCGATGGTTTTACGGCCGTTTTCTTTATCACCGTCCAGGTCGCGGATGTTATTCGCTAATAGAATTGCGCCGACTAAAATGGATACGGGAACAGACAATAGGATGCTGTCACCATTGATATATCCAGTTTGAATGTAAAACGATATGAGAATGATCACTAGTCCCATAAAGAACCCTGCGACGATTTCTCCAAAAGGTGTGTAAGCAATTGGCATAGGCCCTCCAGTATAAAAGTACCCCGCTGCCATGCACACTATACCTATGAGTGCCAGCCACCATGTGCTATAAAGACAAATATAAATTCCTAATAAAAGGGCAATTCCGTACAGTGAAAAGGCGAGGTTTATGACCGTGGAGGGTTTGACCCCGTTCCGGACAATTGCTCCTCCGATACCTACAGAATGCTCTGTATCCAGGCCTCGCTTATAGTCATAATACTCGTTGAACATATTGGTAGCAGCCTGGATAAGCAAGCATGCAATAAGCATGGCTGCAAATAATGGTATGTTTACTGTAGTAAATTGAAGTGCAAGAACAGTGCCTAGTAAAACAGGTACAAATGCTGCTGTTAGTGTGTGTGGCCTTGTAAGCTGCCACCAGATTTTCCACCCTTTATCTGATTCCAAAACATTGGATGCTTGTTGTTCCATCATACTCTCTCCCTTACGCAATAAGGAATTTTCAGAAAACATTACAATTCCTTTACAGATTAAAGTGTAGGTAAAGGGAAGAGGACTGTCAATCATTTTCTTAAAATCCGCGAAGGTGCTATTTTCCAATAATTGAGCACTTTTACAACGCTTTTGGTTTCTCAAAAGGGGAAAAAGGGTTTATTATATAATAAGAATAAAAATTGTGTCATGTCTTAAACTTCGTTGACACACCTTTAAGACAGGTGTATCTTATAATAAGTTTGAATATCGTACGTGATTTTGTTTGGGGGAATTCAATTGGTTACCATTCATAAAACCAAAATTGAAAAAGCATATGATACAGCCAAAATGAAGGCTAAACAAATACATCACCCCGTCCTTCTCAGCATAGTGGAGGAAGTAGATGCAGTGGATCCTCTTTCTTTTTATTATGGAGGAAGCTCTTTTATCGGAGAGCGTTTTTTATGGAAGGACCGTGATCATACCATCTCGCTGGTAGGGCTTGGAGCAGCTCATATCATGTCTGCAAATAATATAAATGACCGATTTTTTACGGTTGAGAAAGAGTGGAAGCGCTTAATTGAAGAGTCAGTGATTGTGACCGGGGAAGAATGGACAGGCACAGGTCCTTTGTTATTTGGGGGATTTAGCTTTGATCCGCTAAATGATATCGGGGAAGAGTGGGAGCAATTTTCGAACGGTGCGTTTCAATTACCGTTGTTTATGCTGACAAAGCCGGGGAAAACCAATTATTTAACGATGAATTTTATTTGTCATCCGGAAGAGTCGGAAGAAAGTTTATTTCATGACCTTTTCAGGATTAAAGAAGAGCTTCTTGAAAACGCGGGGATGCCAATTATACCTGAACAGCCCCGATGGCTGCAAAATAAGGATATGAAGCCTCAAGAATGGAAGGATTCTGTTCAAAATGTGGTGAATCGTTTAAAACAGGGCGAGATGGATAAAGTAGTGCTTGCCAGAAAATGTGAAGTGGCGTTTGATACGAAAGTGTCATCTGACTTTGTATTGGATAATTTGTGGAAGCAGCAGCCGGACAGCTTTGTTTTCAGTTTTGAAAGGGAAGAAAGCTGTTTTATTGGGGCCACACCTGAACGACTTGTCAAGAAAACAGGAAATGATGTTCTTTCCACCTGTTTAGCAGGATCGATTGCACGCGGGGATACGTTGGAAAACGACGAGAAACTGGGAACGGAGCTCCTCGAAGATGAGAAGAACCGTTACGAGCATCAGCTTGTTGTTGAAAGCATCCATGAGGCTCTTGCACCTTACTGTGAGTCGTTGACGATTCCATCATCGCCTCAATTGATGAAGCTGAAAGACATTCAGCATTTATATACTCCTGTCACAGGACAGGCATGTAAACATACATCCCTTTTGGAATTGGTGGGAAAATTACACCCGACTCCTGCATTAGGTGGAGTTCCAAGGGATAAAGCATTGCACGTAATCAGGGAAGAGGAAGAGATGGATCGAGGATTATATGCAGGCCCAGTAGGCTGGATCGATGCCTATGGAAATGGGGAGTATGCCGTTGCCCTTCGTTCGGGTCTCCTACAGGGAGATAAAGCCTATTTATATGCTGGGTGTGGAATTGTGGCAGACTCCGAACCTGAAAGTGAGTTTAAAGAAACACAAATGAAATTTCGACCGATGCTGAGAGCATTAGGGGGAAAAGTACATGATTGATGAACATCAGCAGAGGTTAACTCATTATTTAGCGGCATTTATTGAAGAATTGGTTGGAAATGGAGTAGACGAAGTAGTCATTAGCCCTGGCTCCCGTTCTACTCCTTTGGCTTTGTTATTCACCCATCATCCTGAAGTGAAAACGTACATTAATGTAGATGAACGTTCTGCTGCTTTCTTTGCTTTAGGGGTTGCGAAAGCAAAGAAAAAGCCGGTCGCCATCCTCTGTACATCCGGAACGGCAGCAGCTAATTATTATCCGGCGATTATTGAAGCACGCTACGCGAAAGTGCCATTGCTCGTGTTGACGGCTGATCGTCCCCATGAGCTGCGGGAGGTAGGTGCCCCGCAAGCAATTGATCAGCTGGATCTATATGGAAAACATGTAAAATGGACAGTGGATATGGCACTGCCGGAAAATAGTCCGTCCATGCTTAAATATGCAAGGTCTTCAGCATCCAGAGGAATAGGACTTTCATTGGGAGAACCGAAAGGACCCGTTCACTTTAACTTTCCATTCAGGGAACCGTTAATTCCTGATTTAAAAAACGTTTCTTATTCAACAGATTCTAAAGCAAAAAGGGTCCTTCACGGAGAGAGAAGCCTGTCCCCCGCTGTCGCTCAAGAGCTTCAAGGGATACTCCGAAATAATGAGAGAGGTCTGATTATTTGCGGGCCAGGGCTGAATAGTGATTCGATTGACTACATCGTTGAATTTAGTGAGCAATTCGGTTTTCCAATCGCAGCGGACCCCCTCTCCCAAATGAGGAGCGGTTCTCATTCGAAGGCACAAATTATCGATACCTATGATACGTTCTTGAAGATTGATGGAGTAAAGGAGAGCCTGCATCCTGAAATCGTGATTCGTTTCGGAGCAATGCCTGTATCAAAACCTCTCATGTTGTTTCTGAAAAGTCTTTCAGAAATCCCATACTGGATCGTAAGTCCGGGTGAAGAGTGGCAGGATCCCATATCGAAAGGGACGGAATACATCTATTGTGATGAGGGCTTATTCTGTCAAAGCATGATCATTGAGCCAAGCCGTGAGGGTTCTTATGATTGGATCAATCACTGGAAGAATGTGAATCATTCCACAAAGGAACTGCTTCTTAAAGGTCATCATTCGTGGGATGAAGGAATGGCAGTAAGTGACCTTATTCAACATCTGCCTGAAAAGTCTAATGTATTTGTCAGCAACAGCATGCCGATACGGGACATCGATACGTTTTTCTTTAGTAATGATCGGTCAATCGGTATCTATGCCAATCGGGGAGCGAACGGAATTGATGGCGTGGTGTCGACAGCACTTGGGATGAGCACTTGCTCGGATTCCATGTATCTTTTGATTGGGGATCTTGCTTTCTTCCACGATTTAAACGGCCTTCTCGTTGGGAAAAAATATAAGCTGAATCTGACCATAGTAGTCCTTAATAATAATGGTGGGGGAATCTTTTCCTATCTTCCTCAAGCTAGTGAAGGTGAATACTTTGAAGAGCTGTTCGGCACGCCGATGGATCTGGATTTTTCTCATGCAGCCAAGCTTTACGAAGCCGGTTATTTCCGAGTGGAATCAGAAGAAGAATTTGCCAATGCTGTAACGGAAGCACAGCTCAGAAATGGCTTGAAAATCATCGAAGTGATGACGAACCGTGAAGAAAATGTAGCAAATCATCGTAATTTGTGGAATTTTGTTTCCCGGGAAATGATGAAGAAATATGAGGGTGAAAATCATTGATCCTGCAAGTGAATGATATTCGCTATTTTGTAGAAGTTAAAGGAGAAGGAGAGCCTTTGGTTTTTCTTCATGGTTTTACCGGGGATACGACAACATGGTCAGAAATCACCGATCAGTTATCTATTGCGTATAGGTGCATAACCATTGATTTGATTGGTCATGGCCGCACAGAATCCCCTGAAGATCCATCAAGATATACAATGGATCATGTATCAAGTGATCTTGATTCCATTTTGTCTGTACTTGAAGTGGACGAGGCGATCTTGATCGGCTATTCTATGGGAGGTCGGACGGCCCTTCACTTCACCATGAGCTATCCTCAAAAGGTGAAGACTTTGATTCTTGAAAGTGCCTCTCCCGGATTGAAAACGGGTGAAGAAAGAGTGGAACGGCGGAAAAAAGACCATGCGTTAGCCGACCGGATCATGAGAGAAGGAATGGAAGCATTTGTCGACCTTTGGGAGGAGATCCCTTTGTTTGCTTCTCAAAAAAGACTTACTGAAGATGAGCGTGCCGAGATTCGTAAGCAGCGCCTGAGTCAGTCTCCTTTAGGCTTATCAAATAGCTTGAAAGGAATGGGGACAGGGGCTCAAACCTCATGGTGGGACAAGCTTGGTCAGCTATCTCTTCCAGTCCATTTACTTGTAGGTGAGCTGGATCATAAGTTTGTTCATATTGCGGAAGAAATGAAAAAAATCAATCCGGACTTTCAAATCATGACAATTTCTAACACAGGTCATGCAATTCATGTGGAAGAACCGCGAAAGTTTGGTACAATAATAGAGGATCTACTGTTAACTACATAAAGGAGGAACAAACCAATGGCTTTTGAATGGGTTTCAGAAAGAAACTACGAAGATATTTTGTACGAAACATACAATGGGATCGCAAAAATCACGATCAATCGACCAGAAGTTCGCAACGCTTTTCGTCCTAAAACTGTAATGGAATTAATCGATGCATTTGCATATGCACGTGACGATTCCAAAGTCGGTGTCATCGTTTTAACAGGTGCTGGAGAAAAGGCATTCTGTTCAGGTGGAGACCAAAGAGTACGGGGACATGGCGGATACGTCGGGGAAGATGAAATTCCGCGACTGAATGTACTGGACTTACAGCGCCTGATCCGAGTGATCCCTAAGCCGGTCATCGCAATGGTAGCAGGTTATGCCATCGGAGGAGGACATGTCCTTCATGTCGTATGTGATATTACGATTGCTGCTGACAATGCAATCTTCGGACAAACTGGTCCTAAGGTAGGTAGCTTTGACGCCGGATACGGTGCAGGATATCTTGCACGCATCGTCGGTCACAAGAAAGCAAAGGAAATCTGGTACCTATGCCGTCAGTATAACGCACAAGAAGCGCTTGAAATGGGTCTTGTCAATACAGTCGTTCCATATGAGCAGCTTGAAACGGAAACGGTTCAGTGGGCATCAGAAATGCTTGAAAAAAGTCCGACTGCCCTTCGTTTCTTAAAAGCTTCATTCAACGCAGATACAGATGGATTAGCGGGTCTGCAACAACTTGCAGGAGACGCTACACTTCTATACTACACAACGGAAGAAGCCAAGGAAGGCCGCGACGCATTCAAAGAAAAGCGTAAACCGGACTTTGGACAATTCCCTCGTTTCCCTTGATCTAAGGTGGCCTGATGAATCTTTATGGATTCGTCGGGCTTTTTTAAATAAAGGTTATAAAAAGCACAAACAAGAAAGGAATGGAGAATGACGGGATGACTACACAGCAACTGCCTAATTGGCTAAAACAAAGAGCGTTCTTAACCCCTGATCGAATGGCAATAAGTAATGGTGATGTGGAGTATACCTTCGGAGAGCTCTGGGAAAAATCAATTTACATCGGTGAGCAGCTTCATACCATAGTGAAATCTTCCAACCAACCATTTGTGGGACTCATGATAAAAAATAAAGTGGAATCTGTGTTGGTCGTTCATGCCATTCAACAGCTTGGATTCACGACTGTATTATTAAACAACAAACTGAGTTCGAATGAATTATCTTTTCAAATACAGGATATGGAGTTAACGACGGTCATTTATGACGATGAGTTTGAGGGGAAGCTGTCTTTTTTAGGGGAACACGTTGATGGAATACCATTTTCTCAATTGCTGCAAACAGCCCCTACACGCTTTAAAGTAAAGGATTATTTTCAGTTAGACCAAGCATGCTCGGTTATGTACACATCTGGTACGACCGGAGCACCCAAAGGAGTCCTTCAATCGTATGGAAACCATTGGTGGAGTGCCATTGGATCTTCTTTGAATCTCGGAATAAGTGAAAATGATGCCTGGCTTTGCTCGGTTCCTCTCTTTCATATAAGCGGATATTCGATCCTTATGAGAAGTGTGATTTATGGAATGAAGGTACGACTGTTTGAAACCTTCGACGTCGAGACCATCAATCATGAGCTTGAAAGTGGAAGGGTCACAATCATGTCGGTTGTAAGCAATATGCTTCAGCGTTTGATGAACGATGCAGGGAACCGAACGTATCACCCGAATTTCCGCTGTATGCTGTTAGGGGGCGGACCTGCACCACTTCCTTTACTTCAGGCTTGTAAGGATAAGGGAGTGCCCGTCTTTCAAACATATGGAATGACGGAAACGGCTTCTCAAATCGTGACGTTATCACCTGAATATAGTATGACGAAGCTGGGGTCAGCGGGTAAACCACTCTTTCCTTCAGAATTAAGAATCAAGAATGAAAAGGGTGCAGCTCAAGCAAATCAAGAGGGTGAAATTCTTGTGAAAGGCCCGAATGTGACGACCGGATATTACCAAAGAGAGGAAGCCAATGCGAAGAGCTTTGAAGATGGCTGGTTTCATACTGGGGATATCGGCTTTGTAGATGAAGATGGGTTCTTATTTGTATTGGACCGGCGATCAGACCTCATCATTTCCGGGGGAGAAAATGTGTATCCTGCCGAAATTGAAAGTGTGCTGTTGGGCTGTGAGGGAGTAAAGGATGCCGGGGTGGTTGGAATTCCAAATGACACATGGGGACAAATTCCCTGTGCGTTCATCGTTAACAAAGAGCGTCTTACAAAAGAAGAGATCTTAAACTACTGCTCCGATAATCTGGCATCATATAAACAGCCGAAAAAAATAATCCAAGTAGATGAGTTACCACGAAATGCCTCGAACAAGCTGCTGAGAAGAGTGTTACGGGATCAATGGGAAAAAGGGCTGTATGCCGATGAAGATTAAATCCATTACCCTACACATCATATCGATGCATTTGAAAAAGCCATTTGTGACACATCTACAAACGGTTGAAAAACGGGAAGGGATCATCGTAGAGATTCAGGATGCCGACGGATTGATTGGGCTGGGAGAGGGAGTTGCTTTTTCCACACCGTGGTATACAGAAGAAACCGTGAAAACATCCTATCATATGATCAAAGATGTATTAATTCCTTTAATGAACAGCCACCCATTTAAACACCCTAAAGAAATCGGAAGAAGATTCGAAGCTGTAAGGGGGAATTCAATGGCGAAGGCTGCACTTGAAATGGCTTTGTGGGATCTCTATGCCAGACAGCATAGCGTTCCTCTCTGGGAGATGATAGGGGGGACGCGTGCTGAAATTCTTGCTGGCGCCGTTGTGGGGGCCGACTCCGTGAAAGAGATGATCCATCAGGCTGAAGAACTTGTGCAAGAAGGATATCAACGCATAAAGCTGAAAATCTCTCCTGGAGCGGATGTGGAGATTGTGAAAGAGTTGAGGGACCATTTTCCTTCTCTTACGCTATTGGCTGATGCCAATTCAGCATACTCCCTTGAAGACAAAGCCCAACTACAGGCATTGGATGCGTATGGGCTGGAGATGATCGAACAGCCTTTGGGAGTTGACGATTTAGTGGAACACTCTCTTTTACAAAAAGAGTTGCAGACCCCGATTTGTTTGGATGAGAGCATCGTAACCACTCATGATATGAAGAGTGCCATCTATTTAAATAGCTGCGGAGTTGTCAATATCAAGCTTGGCAGAGTCGGAGGGTACACAAGTGCTTTGGAAATCTACCGGTTGTGCCAGGAGAATTACATCAAAGTATGGTGTGGGGGCATGATCGAGTTTGGGGTTTCCAGGGCTCATAATCTGGCCCTTGCCACTCTCGAGGGCTTCTCGATTCCCGGTGATATATCCTCTTCCTCGAAATATTGGGAAGAAGATATCATCACTTCTCCTATCGTTGTGAAAAATGGTGTGGCGGAACGCTTGGATGGTCCTGGGATAGGTGTGGAGTTGAACAGAAAACGATTAGGTCATGTGACAATAGGTAAAGAAATGTTTAACCAGTAATTACCCTCGATCAAAAAAAAGAATTTATCTATAAGCAGGTTCCATCTGGATCCTGCTTATTTCTCGTTCGATTGAATGATTAAAGGTGGCAACCAGTAGTTGCGGTGCAGTGCAACCAAGGTTATCTTTACTTTTTACATAGTGATGGAAATAATGAATGGTAGATGAATGAAAGGTGATTGGTAGAATGATCTTTGGAGAGAAGTTAAAAAGTGAGAGAAAGAGTAGAGGCTGGTCACAGGAAGAATTAGCAGAAAGGCTTTTTGTCAGTCGGCAATCGGTTTCTAAGTGGGAGACTGGTCAGAATTATCCAAGTATTGAAATCATCATTAAAGTAAGTGATCTATTCGGAGTGACAATCGATGAATTATTAAGGAGTGATGAGGAATTGACAGAGAAAGTAATCAAGGATAGTAAGCAATTGGCGCATCCAAAACTAAAGTCGATGTTTGAATTACTATTTTTAATTGGTGTTGTTTTATTGTTGGCAAAAATAGGAATTTTTCTTGTTAATAAATTTACTGCTTTTGATATACCTTTGATTGGAAATGCGATTATATGGAACTTTGGACCGTTGATTTTAATGATAGGAGGCGGGATCGGTACGGATGTTCTTAAAGAAAAATATATAGAAGATTAAAGCGTGGGTTGTAAACAAAAATGGTGAATGTTGTATTTTCCCAAAACCGGATCTATACTTAACCTATGAATTAAATCTTCATTACTATTAAGGAGGAATTATGAAACTAGGTGCATTTTCTGTAAGCTTAAGTGTTAAAGACATTAATAAATCAAAAGCATTTTATGAAAAACTTGGATTTCAAACTTTGGGAGGGGAAATGGCCCAAAATTGGCTTATCATGAAGAATGGAAGTACTGTTATCGGCCTGTTCGAAGGTATGTTTGACAAGAACATCCTGACCTTTAATCCAGGTTGGAACCAAAATGCCGAAAATCTTGATTCATTTACGGACATTCGGGATCTTCAAAAGCAGCTGAAAGAACAAGGGGTAAAAATATTGACTGAAGCAGATGAATCAAGTGAAGGCCCTGCAAGTTTCACGATTGAAGATCCTGATGGCAATCCTATTCTTGTGGATCAACACAGATAAAGATAAGGTTGAAAAGGAAAAGCTCAGAGCTGAATCTGAGCTTTTCCTTATGTTTATTAAAATGGATTCGTCGCCCACTGAAGAGACTGCTTGATAAAGATACGGGGGTGTAATTTTAGCTGAGAAACCATATGTTCCGCTAAATCCTCCGGCTGCATGTATTTGTCTTTGTCCACTTCATCGAGCTTATCCCCAAAGGTAAGATCCGTTGCCACCAGGCTTGGGTTCACAGTCATGACACGGATATTATGTGGACGGACTTCCTGCATCAACGCTTCTGTCATCCCTTGAATGGCAAATTTCGAACCACTGTAAGCCGTGCTTTTTGCCGTGCCTTTTAATCCGCTGCTGGATGAAATAGTGATGACGTCTCCCCGGTTTTTCTCGATAAGCTGAGGGAGGACGGCACGCGTCACATGATACGTTCCAAATACATTGACCTCAAAGGTTCTCTTCCAATCTGCAGGATCGATTTCCAGAAAAGAGCCGTACGTTCCAATACCTGCATTATTGATCAGGATATCGGCTGGTCCGAGTTCATGTTTTAGTTTCGAAATTGCCTTTTCCACTTGCTCTATATCTGAGATATCAGCTACAGCCACACTGGCTTTCACACCAAGAGATCTTGCCTCCTCTGCCACTTGTTCCAGCGTACTTTGTGTACGTGCGATCAAACCGACATGAACTCCTTCTCGTGCAAGCTCTAATGTCGTTGCTTTTCCGATTCCCCGGGCAGCACCCGTAATATAAGCGATTTTACCTTTAATCGATTGTGCCACAATGGATCATCCTTTCAAATCAAATTTCTACCGTTAGTGTAAGGCCAAGGGAAAGGATAAGCAAATGATAAGAAAAATAGCTCCGAGAGTCTCGGAGCTATAATGCAGTCATTCACTTTTTTGCCTCAAATATCGTTTATCATTCATAAACAAACTCCAAAAGTAGACAAAACCGGGAAACAGGATGATGAATCCGACAATATAGGTGATGAACACAGCCTTAAACGAGTTGGGATCCGTGAATCCGGACTGGATCGTGACTTCCGGGTAGATGATATAGGGCAGGTGTGCTTTACCGTATACATAGCTTGCCAGTACATATTGAAAAGTCACGGCGATGACAGCTACACGGGGCATTCCCTTCATACCCTCTTTGTTGGTGGGGAGAAATAATGCTCCCCCGGCAACCAGGAAGCCGATTAAAGAGACCCATAACAAAATCTGGTCTTCCATCATTCTTTCATAGATCCATGAAGCTTCATTTTTCATGGTGAACATAATGAAGAACGCCATTACCACAGAGATTGGACCGATGATCATGGCATCTCGCCGATACACTTTAAAAGCTTCGAATTCCTTGGAAGCTTTGGAGTAGTCAGCAAGAAGTAAAGATGAAAGGAACAACGTACTGGCAACGGCAAATCCGAAGAAGGCATATTCATGCGGACTCGTAAACAACTTCCCCAGAAGAAGCGTTTGTCCGTCTTCAAAATCGATGTAAGGTCCGTGAGAGATAGGAAGTACGCTGATAAGCAGACCTGGAATCAACAATCCTGTAATTCCAGTCACATAGGTCAGCGGCTTTCTGTAATCATCTGCCACGTGAGAGAATACCAGAAATGCACTTCGAAGAGCAAGAAGCAGCAGAATTAAACTTCCCGGGATGAGCAGCACCGTTCCTAATGAATAAGCAGCACCCGGAAACATACTATACACTGCGACTACCAGGGCAACGATGAATGTATTCGTCACCTCCCAGGTTGGTGACAGATACCGGTTGGCAATATTGGTTGCTTTTGTTTTGTCATGATTAATGTAGATCATCGACCAAAAGCCGGCCCCGAAATCCATCGTTGCCATGACGGCATAGATGAAGACGAATCCCCATAGTATCGTGATGGCAATCAATGCTTGTGTCATAACTTCACCTCCAATTCTTGCTGGTTATGTGGATAGAGGAATATCCTTATTCTTTCCTTCCGCTTTGTTGATGTCTTTTTCAGGCGGATTCCGTTTGAAGTAATACAAGAGAACAAGAACGACGGACACGGCCAATATCGCATAAACCGAAACGAACAGAACGAACAATACGGCCAAGTTTCCCGTCGTGGTAACCGAGTCCTCTGTACTGAGGATGCGGTAAATTGTCCAAGGCTGACGGCCGGTACAAGCGAATATCCATCCGAATTCGATGGCTAAGATCGATAGGGGGCCACCGGCTACAAACGACCACATCAACCATTTAGGGAACCGGTCTTTTTTCAATAATTTATTCCATACGTAGGCAATGAGAGAAAGTAAAATGAGCAGGGAGCCGATTCCCACCATCGCGTTGAATAACGTATGAACGAAGAGAGGCGGCCAATATTCCTCAGGGAAGTCGTTTAAGCCGATAACTTCCGTATCGAAGCTGTTCCCGGCAAGGAAACTCAAGGCCCAGGGGATTTCGATCCCCCATTTTACTTCCCTCTCTACAGGATCCGTGAAGCCTCCAATGGAAAGTGGTGCATGGGTTTGGGTCTCAAACAAGCCTTCAGCTGCAGCCAGTTTCTCAGGCTGATACTTATGAAGCATTTGAGCCGATTCATGACCATTAATCGCCGTGAAGAAGGAGAAGACGCCTCCGACTAATAAACAAATCATAAGGGATTTTTGATGGAATTTATAAATCCTTGACCCAAATGATGTGCGGAGCATCTTAAATGCGGAAACTGTAGCAATCGTGAACGATCCCACTACATAAGCAGATAATGCTACATGGCCCGCAGTAACAAAAAAGCTTGGATTGAAGAAGGCTTTCCAAGGATCCACGTTGGTGATTTCTCCGTTCACCATTTCAAATCCGGCAGGTGTCCCTTCAAACGCATGTACATTTGTGATTAATACAGCTGAAGCCAGTCCACCGATGGCGACCAGGACAAGACTCACGATTCTCATCCAGGGAGCGATCCGATTCGCCGCATACACATAAATAGACATAAATAACGCTTCAACAAAAAAGGCATAGATTTCGATTTGGAAAGGCAATGCCATCACCCGCCCGATAACCTCCATGAATCCTGGCCATAGGAGCGACAATTGAACACCTGCAATCGTCCCTGTCGGAATACCTACCCCCAGCAGCACGGCGAACGCCTTCGTCCAGCGTTTTGCCATCACGGAATAATCCAGATCATTCGTCCGCTGATACATAATTTCTGCAACAAGAATCATTAACGGAATACCGACTCCGAGTGTGGCAAAAATGATATGAAAGGCCATTGTAGTACCAAACAAGGAACGAGCAATTACTAATTCATCCATTCTCAAGTCTCCCTTACTAGTCTTTAACATTTCCTTATTGTCCACTTAATGGAAAATAATATTCATGATTTTTAGTAGGGGGAGAAAGTTTGATTGTTGATCTGAAATGCTGTTGGGGAATGTCGATTTTTGTAAGTTGATAATATAATAGGCAGAGTCGATAATATATGGGGGAAAGTCGATGATATAATCGGAAAGTCGATAATATAGCCGAAAATTTTATCGCAAAAACTAAAAAAGAGCAGCTCACCAGCTGCTCTCTCTCAAAAAGTTCTATTGTAATGCCTGTTTTAAAGTCTCGATGTTCTTCTTCATGAGTGAAAAATAGTCTTCGTCATTGTTTCTATCTTCTTCGGTAAGGACAGATAGATTATGCAGGGTCAGGGCTTTTGCACCCAATTCGTTTTGAACGACTTCTGTTAAACGCGAAGAGACGTTTTGTTCAAAAAGGATGTATTGTACATTGTCTTCTTTCCCTTTTTCAATGATCTTCTTAAGCTCTTGCTGAGATGGCTCATCAGCCGTATTCAATCCGGCGATGGCTTCTTGATGCAGTCCGTAGCGTTCTTCCCAATAGCTGTAAGCAGCATGAGAAACGTAGAAGGTTTTCTTTGGCGCGCTTTCTGCCATGTCCTTAAATTCTGCGTCAAGCGCATCTAAATCTTTCGTTAATGCAGCGAGGTTCGCCTGGAAATCTTCCTTATGTTCCGGCATTTCTTTAGAAAGTGTATCTGCAATGGTTTTCGCCATTTCTTTAGAGTACACCGGGTCTAACCAGAGATGAGGGTCAACGTCATGGTTGTGCTCATCCCCGTGATCGTCCTCGTGAGAGTCGCCATGTTCTTCATGCTCTTCAGCACTTTCTTCACCATGATCTTCTTCATGATTCAATTCAACATGTTCACTGGTCGGTACAACGACTACATCTTCGTTTTCTAGAATCGATTTCGATCCCTCAACGAATCCTTCAAGTCCCATTCCGATGTAGAAGAAAACATCTCCATCAGCCATTTTAATCATATCTTTTTGAGAAGGCTCGAACGTATGCTCATCGGCACCTGGAGGGTATATGCTTTCCACCTTCACATGTTCCCCGCCTATTTTTTTCGTGAAATCCTCCAATGGATACACGGTAGTGTACACTTCCAATTTATCTTTCTCTCCAGCGTCTTCCTGCTTAGAAGAAGCTCCGCAAGCGGACAATACTAAAATCAATAATAAAAATAAACTCATACGAATATAGTTCAAGAGGAATCCTCCTTTAAAGGTAATAGTTTAATAACTGTAATGATTACGATTTAGCACAAAGGTTATTTTACTACCGTTATGGGGAATAAGCAAGATATATGGACGGATTTTTATATTTTTCTCTTTTAAAAAGGCTCTTTTCGCAAAGGTTGGGCTATTGTAGAGGAGAAAGTAATAGTTGATTTCCGCTCCAGGATGCTCGCTTTCCGCGGGGCTGGCGGTGAGCCTCCTCGGCTGCGCCTCCGGGGTCTCACCTGTCCAGCTATTCCCGCAGGAGTCGATCATCCTGCAGCGAGAATCAACTTTCTGAGCATGTATCCTTAATGGAAAACAATTAAAACAAGAATTTTAGCAAACCATCTCATTTATGGTAAGTAGAGATTGATTTTCCTTTTAAGGAAGAAGAATTATTTTTTTCTAGTTACTTTTTTTCTTGCACACCTTGAAGCTCTGTCATGAAAATTCTATTAAAGATGGTGAGGGGAACTGCGCAGACTCCTGCGGAAGTACGGGCGTGCCGAGACCCCGGAAGCGAAGCTGAGGAGGCTCGGCCGAACGTCCGCGGAAAGCGGAGTAGTTACCCTCACCATCCAGCATAAACCTGGTTGACAGAGCCATTGCAGATTCTATGCTAGAAAACAACAATCTTTGTGAAAAGAGCCTTTTAAAAAAAGAAAGACTACCTCCGGATAGGAGCTAGTCGGAATGATTCGTATTTTTAGATGGCCATTTTTCTGGCACGTGGTCAATTCCACCAGGATGAAAAGGGTGGCATTTCATAATCCGCTTTATTGTTAACCATCCTCCACGTAACGAACCGAACCGGCTCACTGCCTGCACGCCATAATGGGAACAGGTTGGATAGAATCGGCAAGTTGGAGGCTTGAGAGGAGAGATGACCCGTTGGTACACCTTAAATACAAATAACAATAACCTTTTCATAACACGTCTCCTGATTGGTTTTCTTTTACTATATCAAAACTCTTTGGAGGATTAAAATGTTTTTGACTGAATGTCTTCCAATGTTCTTCACGATCGGTTTTTCTTCCGTGCTTAAGAAGCTAATCATTAAGAATTTCCAATTAGAAAATATAGGTATTTATTTTAATTCAGATTAAGTTGATGAAATAACTATGAATTTACGTTATACTTATAATTAGAAACTAAATGGGAGTGATTTTAATGCCTTCAGTAGAAAGCTTTGAATTAGATCATAATGCAGTGAAAGCACCTTTTGTGAGACATTGCGGTGTCCATAAAGTAGGTAGCGACGGACTTATCAACAAGTTTGATATTCGTTTCTGTCAGCCTAACAAACAAGCGATGAAACCTGATTCCATTCATACACTTGAGCATTTATTAGCCTTCACCATCCGTAAATATGCAGAGCCGTATGCTCATTTCGATATTATTGATATTTCTCCAATGGGATGCCAGACTGGCTACTATCTGGTTGTCAGCGGAGAGCCTAAAGTAGAAGAAATAATCGACCTCTTAAATGATACGATGAAAGAAGCGGTCGAGATAGAAGAAATTCCGGCTGCCAATGAAAAACAATGCGGCCAGGCGAAGCTCCATGATTTAGAAGGAGCAAAGAAATTAATGAAATTCTGGCTTAGCCAAAGTAACGAAGATCTAAAACAGGTTTTTGCATAAAAACATAAAAAAATCCACCGTTCTAAAGTAGAACGGTGGATTTTATTTTATCTCTCTTGCTTTTCTTCTTCTTGCTTCATTTTCTCCAAATGAGGATTATCTTCAAGTGGATCCACTGTATGTTTAACCGCTGTATAGGCTTTTGAAGTCGTAAGGGCACTTACGAATATCACTAAAATACATATAGCAACAGCGATGATCAGGACAAGAGTTACTGACATTATGCAACCCCCTTTTTTCATTATTTTACCATAGAAGATAGGGATGTTCATGGACAAAAATCAACATTTTTATGACGTAAATGCGCAGGTATATCTACTAATGATTAGTAATGTTTGGTATTCTCAAAGGTGCATATGAATTTTTTATTAGTATGTACCGGCTTCGATAAACGAAACGAGGGGGACATTACCATGGATGTTTCTTCAATGATGGGTAAGCAGGTTGCAGAGCTTCAACGAACACTCAGTATGAATTTATTGAAAAGTCAGATGGCGACACAAACGGCTCAAGTGACCGTAATGATGAAAGAAATGCAGGTCAGTCAGCCTGCGCCGCATCCCGTTAAAGGACATGTCCTTGATGTGAAGGGATGAAACGGGAAGAAGCCTTGTTCCGTGAAAGTTCGGAACAAGGCTTCTTCTGTCATCTTTTCAATTAATGAAGGCTCTTTTTTTCCAGTCTCACTCTTTCTTCGCTGTTGGACCATTTTTCTTTTAGTGTTTCAAATATGTATAAGCGGAAGAAGTATTGTAATTCTTCTGTTTCCATTTCTTGAATAAGTTCCAGTAGCTCGTTCCTAGAGGTATCTTCTAAGATTGTAAGGGCAATGAGGTCTAAGTCTTCGTCGGTACCTTTGATTCTTCCTCGGTACATTTCATAAATTTCTTCGATTAACTTCATGCGCTTCACCTCCCTTTCGTTCATTTTACCATGAACGTTTATGAATTACTCTACATATTATGCTAGGACAACTCTTATTTGTCTTTACCCTTTATAAGGCTTACTAACCATGGGCTCATCAAACGGAATTCACTCACTTTTTGACAAAATCTGCTATGAAAGCAGGTTTAGCCTTGGTATCAAATTCCTTGTTGCAAAGCCAACCATTAGAAAAAGGAGATGCTTTATTTGGAAAAAAGTATGCTGTTAGTTGGATCGGGACTGGGTGCAATGATTTTAAATTTATTTGGAGAATGGAATTCTCTGTTGACTATTTTGTTAATTGCCGTGACTTTGGATTATTTCACCGGGATGATTGCAAGTGGGATTGAAGGAAAGTTATCCAGCAAATTCGGTTTGAGAGGGATTGGTCGGAAAGTCCTAATTTTCTCTCTTGTCACGGTTGCCCACCTTATTGATACTATACTAACAAATCAACACTTTATTCGTAATGCCACGATAATTTTTTACTTATGTAATGAAATGATTTCGATCATAGAAAATGTAGGCCGTGCAGGAGTACCTGTACCGGAGTTTCTGAGGAAAGCGGTAGAGGTCTTAAAGAAGAAATCGAAGTGAATAGAATTTCGACAATTGAGGAAAATGAAGGGTAAGCACAGTGAAGGAGTGGGAAGATGAACGAAGAACGACACGATTATTATATTGAAGTAGCCACGGGTGAGATTTCAAGAAGCTCGACAGATTCGCCCTGGAACTTTAAGATATCTGCAACAGATGAAGAAATCACCCAGCTTAGGGAAGTGTTCGATTCCAATCACTCAGTCGATTGGCAGAACTTCTATCGTGCGCATGTCCCTTATATTCAATATCATTTTGACCGGGAAAATGATGCATATGATGAGAACCTCCATCAAGTGTATGAAATGATTCATCGTCTTGGAGATGATGAAGCGAAGAAATTCATCGAGAGTATAGGTATCTTGAATTCAGAGCCTCATGAGGATCCAGAGTAATGAATAAAAGTGTTGGTTCAGAAGAGATATCTGTGGACCAATGCTTTTTATTTATGGTTAGATGAAAGAAAGTGTGTACGGATGAGGTGAAATCACATGGAACAGTTTATCGACGAAAATGGGAAGAGAGTAGAAATATCCTTTGAAAAGGGCAGGTTTCAACAAGAATCACACCATGTGCTGGTGCTATGTCGCTACAAAGAGAATTGGTTGTTAACACGGCATAAAAGAAGAGGTCTGGAGTTTCCTGGAGGGAAGAGGGAAAAAGGGGAAACCCTTGAGGAAGCTGCGGTACGTGAAACGTATGAAGAGACAGGGGGAGTGATCAAGGATCCAGTATGCATAGGGGAATATAAAGTATATGATCACTCACCATTTATTAAAACGATTTTCTTCGCTGAAGCTGAGGGTATCGTAAGCAAGGAAGATTATCTGGAAACAGATGGAGCCGTCCTTTGGAACGGTGATTTCTCCAACATTCATGACGATCCTTCCTTTAGTTTTATCATGAAAGATGAAGTGGTGGACTTGGCTCTCAAAAGAATAAGGGATCTCAACCTTATGATTTGATTAATTTCTTTTCGAGTTGTTCAACCAGCTTATACATAATGGTAGCAAATACGGCAATGACAAGCAGGGATAGCAGGACAAGGGTAAAGTTAAAGACTTGGAATCCATAAATGATCATATATCCGAGCCCCTTGGCGGAAACCAGGAATTCACCTACAATTACCCCGACCCATGATAAGCCCACATTGACTTTCAATGTCGAGATGATGGTCGGGAAAGAGGCAGGGAGAATGACTTCTTTGAACATTTGCCCCCTTCTTGCTCCGAAGGTCTGCATTACCTTCAAATAATTCGGGTCCACTTCCCTGAAGGAAGTATACACAACAATCGTGGTGATGATGACGGATATGACGGTACCCATGGCGATGATGGATGTGAAGCCGGGTCCCAACCCCACAATTAATATCGGGCCGAGGGCCACTTTCGGCATGGCATTCAGTATTACAAGATAGGGGTCCAACACTTTAGAAAGAAATGGTGACCACCATAATAAAGCGGCTAATAGCGTCCCGAGTAAGGTGCCGAGAATGAATCCGATGATCGTTTCACCGAGTGTGACAGACAAGTTGGCAAGAAGGCTTCCGTCTCCCAGTTTTACGAGAAACAGTTTCCATATTTTTGAGGGTGAGCTGAAGATGAGGGGATCTATCCAGCTGTTTCGGCTCGCGATTTCCCAAAGCGAGAAGAATACAAAGAAAATAAGCGCTTGATAAAACCAGACCCATCGCTGTTCTTTCTTAATTGATTGGATGTATTCCAGGTGTTTTTGTTTAATCGATTCGTGATTCAAGTTTTTCAAGCTCCTTCCATATGGTTTGGAAAAATCCCGGGTATATCTCATGATTCCTCACTTCAAAGGGCATTAACTCTTTTAACGGTGGCGGGACCTCGAATATCTTGTGGATATATCCTGGTTTCGACCCGAATAGAATGATGCGGTCACTCATGGAGATGGCTTCGCCAATATCATGGGTCACAAGAATAGCGGTTTTGCCAAAATACTTTAATGTGGAGTACACCAGATCCTCTAGCTTCAATTTGGTTTGATAATCGAGTGCTGAGAAAGGTTCATCCAGGAGAAGTAATTGAGGTTCTGTGATGAGAGTTCGAATCAGCGCCACCCTTTGACGCATTCCTCCCGATAGTTCCCTTGGATAAGATGTTTCTACACCTTCTAACCCCATTTCAGCCAACATAGCACGTGCTTCTTTCCTCTTTTCTTCTGTAAGGGTCCCCATAATGGTCAAACCTAGAAAAATATTTTCTTCGATGGTCTTCCATGGAAACAGATAGTCCTGCTGCAGCATGTATCCCAGTTTCTCTTTCATTTTTCGAATAGGTTGTTGGTTTAAAAGAATCGTTCCTTCTGTCGGGCGGATAAGTCCTGCAATAATGGAGAGTAACGTGGTTTTCCCGCATCCACTCGGACCGATAAAGGAGACAAACTCACCTTCTTTTACTTCAAGCGTTATGTCTGAAAGGGCATGGGTGGCCGTTTTGGGTGAAAAGTAGGTGTGATGGATCGAATCTAAAGATAGAAAGTTCACTGTATTTAAGCCTCCATTTTCTTTTTTTCTATAAGTGAAGGGCTGACATGTGAAGTCAGCCCCGGATCGTTCTACTTTGCTGCTTTTTCAGCGATCGACGTGTTCACTAACGTTTCATGATCAACGGACTGTGGAAGCTCCCCTGCTTCATCCATGATGTTTTGGAGATTGTTCCACTCTTCTTCGTCAAGGATTGGATCTGTGGCGAAGGACCCTTGTGATTTGTAGCGATCAACAACCGTTTCAATTAATGAAAGCTCTGTGTCTTCAAAATAGGGCTCGATCACTTTCGCAATGTCTGCTGCACTGTTTTCCTCCACCCATGCTTGAGCTTTGTACAGAGCTTTCGTAAATTTCTCTACGGTTTCTTTGTTTTCTTTCATGTAGCTGTCTTTGGACATGAACGTTGTATAGGGAACGTGACCGGATTCTGTTCCAAAAGAAGCCACGATATGCCCTTTTCCTTCCTGTTCAAAAATGGATGCCGTTGGTTCGAATAGCTGAACGTAATCTCCTGTACCGGATGCAAAAGCACTCGCGATATTCGCGAAATCAATGTTTTGGATCAGGTTTAAATCGCTTTGCGGGTCGATGCCATTCTGCTTCAGGACAAATTCCCCAACCATTTGCGGCATACCGCCTTTACGCTGACCAAGGAAGGTGGTGCCCTTTAGCTGATCCCATTCAAAGTTCTCTACTTTTTCACGGGAAACAAGAAATGTTCCATCGGTCTGGGTTAATTGAGCAAAGTTAATGACCGGATCATCCGAACCTTGTGCATGGACGTAGATGGAGGTTTCTGAACCGACCAGGGCGATATCAGCACCGCCGGATAGCAAGGTGGTCATTGTCTTATCTCCACCCCAGGTAGTGGTCAGTTCAATGTCGAGCCCCTCTTCTTTGAAGAATCCTTTTTCGATTGCGACATATTCAGGAGCATAGAAAATCGAGCGGGTCACTTCTGCTACCCGAACTTTCTGTACGACATCTTCTTTTTCTCCACATGCTGTCAACCCGATTGTCAACATGCTTATGAGCAACACGGCAAAGCCGCTTCGAAGCCATTTTTTCATTCAATATTCCTCCTTTAAGCTTTGTGAAACTCGTTTATCGATAGAATGGGGATGAGTGCATCTCTCTTTGCCTTGTTTATCTTTCCATATTAAAAGGGTAGGATGGTCATAAAGGCAGCGTCTTGTATCTTCTCTTGATGATGAGATTTGCTAAAATATCCTATGTAGAGTACAAAAAATGTGTGAATACCCAATGCACGGTTTGAAAGGAAGAGAATATGAAAAACGGAACGATCGTGAAGAAAACATTGTTTCCTTCACCTAATCCTCGTGTTGAACTATATGAAATCACCTATTTATCCTCTGGTTTACGGGTAAAGGGGTTATTGGCTGAACCTGCCGGGACAGGGAAGTATGATGGGTTCCTTTATTTGAGAGGCGGGATCAAAGGTGTCGGCATGGTTCGGCCGGCGAGAATCGCTCAATTTGCTTCTCACGGATTCATTGTTTTTGCTCCCTATTACCGAGGTAATCTTGGAGGAGAGGGAAATGAAGATTTTGCGGGGGATGATCGTGAAGACGCCATTTCGGGTGTTGAATTGCTTAAACATTATCACAGAGTGGTCCCTAACCGGATCCATGTGTTTGGCTTTTCCCGTGGTGGGGTCATGGCGCTAATGACAGGCATTGAGCAGAGGGACGTCACATCCGTTGTTACATGGGGAGGCGTATCGGATATGTTCTTAACATATGAAGAACGTAAGGATCTCAGGAGAATGATGAAACGAGTCATAGGGGGAAGTCCCAATAAAGTACCGGAACGATACGAATGGCGTACCCCACTGTACGAATTAGAAAACCTTGAAGCTCCCGTATTGATCATTCACGGTGAAAAGGATCAGAACGTTTCAGTTGAGCATGCATATAGATTAGAAAAAAGACTGAAAGAGTTGGAGAAATCTGTTTCGTCCCGATACTTCAAAGAGTTTACGCATTATTTTCCACCACGAAAGAATCAACAAATCGTCTCCATGCTATGCACATGGATGAAAAATCAATAGACAGTGGTGTATTAAATAAAAGGCTCTTTTATGATCAAAGCTTGTAGCTATCATAATGAAGAAAGTAATAGTTGATTTCCGCTCCAGGATGCTCACTTTCCGCGGGGCTGGCGGTGAGCCTCCTCGGTCTCACCTGTCCAGCTATTCCCGCAGGAGTCGAGCTCCCTTCCGCTCCAATCAACTTTCTAAGCATGTTTCTTTGAAAAAAACAAAAACTTTTAGTAAACAACCCCTTTAAGGTGGAGGTAAATGATTTATAGAAGAATTCTGTTTTCTAATTAGATTGTTTTACGCTTTGTAGCTCTGTCACGAAAAATCTCTTGAAGATGGTGAGGGGAACTGCGTAGACTGCGGAAGTACGGGCGTGCCGAGACCCCGTTCGGCTAAGCTGAGGAGGCTCGGCCGAACGCTAGCTGCAAGCGAAGCAGTTCCCCTCACCATCCAGCACATACTAATTGACAGAGCCTAGGCAGTTCTTATGTTAAAATAGGGCAAATAAAAAAAGGATTGAGGTCAAGCGAAATGGGCATGGGCTTGGAATTAAACACGATGATTGTGACAAAAGGAAAAGAAGTAAGGAAAGAAGAGAATCTGTTCGAGCTCC
Organism: Rossellomorea aquimaris; assembly: GCF_008180865.1. Lineage (GTDB taxonomy): Bacteria > Bacillota > Bacilli > Bacillales > Bacillaceae_B > Rossellomorea > Rossellomorea yichunensis. The sequence continues at coordinate 424,176 of NZ_VTEX01000005.1, read as the reverse complement.
AAAAAGGTGGATATCGTCTTTATCCTATGCATATTCCGATAGATGTCAGAAAAACGAAACATAGTGATCCCAGTGGTTATGGAAGAATCGAAAAGATGGAGTGGACAGATGAGAAAACGACGATTCTTTATCGGTTGATTTCCTTGAATTCCACGAACTAAATAAAGGAGGGCTGTAAACATTCGCTTACAGCCCTCCTACTATTGTATTTCCTCATATAAAATATAGCGATTATCCTCTGTCTGGGCGATCAGGTAGTTGCTGTGATCCTTCACGCTATAGATGGGTGTTCCTTTTTTCAGTGTATTTGCCGTGAAGTCATTAACAGGGTGATATTCACTATCAATCTTTTCTTTAATAGCCCCGAGCTTTTCATCCAGGACCAGCTTCTTCTCCTCAGAGACCTTCACATATTCCTTCTTGTTCACCACCATCATATCTCCGTATCCACATAATTCATAGGATGCAGGTTCTTTGTCGCCGCATGCACTTAATAAGAATACGCATAATATCAAAACAACCAATCGCTTCATGTTTTTCCTCCTTATCATTTCTTTACATACTCAAAAGATATTCAAGCTTGTACGTCAACATGTTTGTTTTTTTTATTCAAAACTACATCAACTTTGAAATGGATATAGTGGTATAATGTTCCTTAAGTGAATAAACCCACGCAGAAATTAGGTGCTGATCTTTAGCATAAAGGGAATTCGGTGTGAATCCGAAGCTGTTTCCGCAACTGTAAGTGCTGACGAAATAAGAAGAACACCACTATTTGATCATTCAGATGGGAAGGTTCTTAGAGTAGGCTGACGCACGAGCCAGGATACCTGCCTTTTTTCCATCGTATTATGCTCTTCGGAAGTTAAGGGTATGGTGCGGCTTTTTAGCATCTCTATTTTCATATGGATGACAACTGCCGGCCAATATTCTTGGGTGGTTTTTTTGTGTTTATGTACCCTCCCGGAAGATACGATAGGTGTTTCACAAACATCATTCAGAAAGGAGGAACTTACATATGGCAAAGGATTTCCGCTACTTATGTTATCCCTATATGCGAGAGTCTGTTTCAACTGTAGATTTTGAGATCCGGACCGATTCACTGTCGACTAAAATCGGACTCGCGTCATCAATGACGGAACACTTACCAAAAGTGCACGACGATTTATTATATTTAGCTGAGATGGCGTACCATCTCAATGGCTCGGTGAGGGGAATGACGGCCATCATGGAAGAGGACTTGAATAAATTGAGCCAAATGTATGATCGTTATGTGTCGGAAGTCGAGGATCGTATCCAAACCTTTGTCCTTCCGCAAGGCTGTACAGCCGCATGTACGCTTCATACCTGTCGCAGTGAAGCGAAAAAGTCCGTCCGTGCCTTACATAAAGTCAGTACTGAGATGAAAGTGGAAAATATTTTATTTAAATACGCTCATTTACTGGCAAATGTCCTGTTTGTGATGGCTGTGTATGTGAATAAATGTGAAGGGATTGAAGAAATTCCTTTTGTGAGTAAATCGTATAGCGACAAAATATAGAAAAGCGGGGAAGATGAAATATGAAAAAATCATGGTTAAATAGTTTACTATTATCAATCATCCTGGTTGTTTTCGCAGGGTGCAGCAATGGGGAAGAAGTAACATCCACAAAGGAAGTCAAGCCTGAAAAGGAGTCTTATTCTGTGACCGATGACAGGGGAGAAGAAATTAGCTTTGAGAAAGTGCCGGAAACCGTTATTTCCTTACAGCCGAGTAACACAGAGATTCTCTTTGCCATAGGAGCCGGAGATAAGGTAATCGGGGCAACTGAATACGACAACTATCCTGAAGAAGCGAAGGAGATTAAAAGAGTGTCGGATTCCATGACGGTCAATGCTGAAGAGGTCATTGCACTAAAGCCGGAAGTTGTCATTGCTTATACCACTGGAGACGATGCCGGAGTGAAGCAGCTTGAAGAGGCGGGATTAAACGTATTCGTCATTCAATCTGCCCAAACCTTTGAAGATGTTTATGGGGATATTGAACAAATTGCAACGGTAATGGGAGTAGAGAAGAAGGGGAACGAATTGGTAGACGGCATCAAGCAACAGATTTCGGATGTGAAAGATAAAGTAAGCACGCTAAAGGAAAAAGAACAAGTATATTTTGAAATCAGTCCATCTCCTGATATCTATACAGCTGGAGCAGAAACATTTCAGCAGGAAATACTGGAAACGGCCGGGGTCGAGAATATCTTTGTAGATCAAAAAGGCTGGGTGAAAGTAGGAGAAGAAGAAATCATTAAACGTAATCCTAATATGATTTTGACGACAGTGGGGTATGTCGACGAGCCGACAGCTGAAATCAAGTCACGGGAAAGCTGGAAAGATGTAAAAGCAGTGAAAAATGGCCAGGTCTATTTCTTGGATTCAGACATTATGTCAAGACCGGGCCCACGTATTGGAGAAGCCGTTGAGCTTACAGCCAAAACGGTGTATCCGGAATTGTTTTCTGAATAAGATTGAATGTGAGATGGGGAAGACAATGATTTGCAAGAGGAATCATTGTCTTTTTCTGATAGATTGTTACTTTTTGTAGGTTTTGTAAAGCAAACATATTAGTACTGTCTTCTTTCTAAATAGCAACATATTTTTGCGGGGAAATCCTTATCATCACAAGTTCAACAATCTTCAACATTGTGTTAAAGTTAACCTAACATAATCACGTTAGGAGAATTCAACATGAGCAAACTGGAAGTCATAGTCTTGAATGAGGAGGATGCCAAAGTTGCAGAAGCATCCGGAGCAGATCGTCTTGAATTGGTGTCTGCCATACATGAGGGAGGATTAACTCCTGATTTACATGTGATAGAAAAAGTATTAAGGACTGTGTCGATTCCTGTTCAGATTATGATCCGTTTACATAGTAAATCTTTCTCGTATCAGTCTGATGAATTGCAAACCATGGCCGAACAAATTAGAACTATAGTTGAAATGGGAGGCCAGGGTATCGTTTTTGGCGCATTATCACATGAAGGTAAGCTTGATTCCCACGCTTTAAAGGAGATCGTACAAAATGCGAAGGGTCAATCGATTACTTTTCACCGCGCTATCGACCTGTCTCATGATCCAGTAGCCTTATGTAAAGGAATATTCCATTCAGGCTTAAACGTTGATCGAATTCTCACATCAGGAGGAAAATCTGAAGTGAGTAAGGGACTGGATACGATTGGTGAAATGAGGGAAATAGAGCAAATGGGAGGTCCCATTATCATGCCGGGTTCGGGTTTAACTGTGGAAAATATAGGCGAAATACACAGCAAGCTAAAAGCAAGAGAATATCATGTAGGATCAGGTGTCCGACATAATGGGTGCTATGACTTAGGGATAGACTCTGAAAAGGTAATGGAAATCAAACGTGTGATTATGTCCTAATTTGATTTGTTACTATACTACTATTGGAAAAAAGAATGAATCATGGTAAAAATAGTATGTAATACAATAGAATACTATCAATATTTCTACTAGGGGAGTCCGATACATTGCTTGGACTGAGAGGAGAACGCATAAGTTCTTTGACCCTTTGAACCTGATCTGGATGATACCAGCGTAGGGAAGTAGTACGGAAGCGTTTATTTGTGTTTTAAGGCGCTTACTACTTTTTGACATTTCGGGTTCTGATTATTCAGGACCCTTTTTTGTGTCTTCATGTCCTTTTGTAGAACAATGGGAAGCCTGACGCAGTAACTTCTAAGATCCAATCAAAAGGAGGAGAAGTTTAGTGGCAATCGAGTTAAAGACGCAATTTAAAAACAGTAAAAAAGTATATGTCGGAGGGTCAAGGCCAGACATACATGTACCGATGAGAGAAATAGAACTGAGTAGGACGAATGTTAATTTTGGCGTGGAAGAGAATGAACCGGTTCGTGTATACGATACAAGCGGACCTTATACAGATGAGCGTTACCAAGTCGATATTAATAAAGGGTTACCTTCTGTTCGCACAGAGTGGATCTTGGAACGTCAAGATGTCGCGGCTTACCCGGGACGTGAAATCGAGCCGGAAGATAACGGCTATAAAGGAGACGATCCTCGTGCAAACGTAGAGGCGTTCCCTGCTATTAAACGTAACCCAATGCGGGCAAAAATGGGTCGTAATGTGACTCAAATGCATTATGCGAAAAAAGGAATTATCACACCGGAAATGGAGTTCATCGCTATCCGGGAAAATGTTGATCCTTCATTTGTAGTAGAAGAGGTAGCAAATGGCAGGGCCATCATTCCTGCCAATATCAATCATCCTGAATGTGAACCAATGATCATCGGTCGTCACTTTCATGTGAAAATAAACGCGAATATCGGAAACTCTGCCGTATCATCTTCCGTTGAAGAAGAAGTGGAGAAAATGACGTGGGCAACTCGTTGGGGTGCCGATGCCATAATGGACTTATCAACAGGTAAAAACATTCATACAACAAGGGAGTGGGTCATTCGAAACTCCCCTGTCCCTGTTGGTACGGTACCGATATATCAAGCACTTGAAAAGGTTAACGGGATTGCTGAGAATCTTACATGGGGTGTGTACAGGGATACATTGATCGAACAGGCGGAGCAGGGTGTTGACTATTTCACCATTCATGCAGGTGTATTATTGAGGTATATTCACCTGACGGCTGATCGTACAACAGGCATTGTTTCCCGTGGAGGTTCAATCATGGCACAATGGTGTCTTGCCCATCATAAAGAGAACTTTCTTTATTCACATTTTGAAGATATATGTAAGATTTTAAAAGCCTATGATATCTCCGTTTCCTTAGGAGATGGTTTAAGGCCCGGATCAATTGCTGATGCGAATGATGAAGCACAGTTTGCCGAGCTTGAAACTTTAGGCGAGCTAACCAAAATTGCTTGGAAGCATGATGTACAGGTGATGATTGAAGGCCCTGGTCATGTACCGATGCATATGATTAAAGAGAATGTGGATAAGCAAATGGAAATCTGTCATGAAGCTCCTTTTTATACCTTGGGCCCATTAACGACAGATATTGCCCCGGGGTATGATCACATTACTTCCGCCATAGGGGCTGCCATGATCGGTTGGTTTGGAACAGCCATGTTGTGCTATGTAACACCGAAAGAGCATCTGGGATTACCGAATAAAGATGATGTGAGAGAGGGTGTCATTGCATATAAAATCGCTGCACACGCAGCGGATTTGGCGAAAGGGCATCCAGGGGCACAAGTAAGGGATAATGCCGTTTCTAAGGCTCGATTTGAATTTAGATGGAATGACCAATTTAATTTATCCCTGGACCCGGAACGTGCAAGGGAGTATCATGATGAAACACTTCCTGCAGAAGGGGCAAAAACGGCCCATTTTTGTTCAATGTGTGGACCGAAATTTTGTTCAATGAGAATATCACATGATATAAGGGAAATGAAGGAGAATAGCATTGATGACGCTCATAAGGAAATAGAAAAAGGATTGAAAGAAAAATCGAAGGAGTTTGTGGAAAATGGATCAAACATCTATCGATGAGCCTCTTTGTCATGTACTCAAATTGAAGAATGATATCATAAAGCTCAATCAGAGGGTTATCCAACTCGAAAAAGAAGTGAAGAGCATCCAGGAAAACTGCAGGCATGTCTTCTATGAAACGCATGTAACAAGATCTTGTATCATATGTCATTATGTAGAAAGTACCTATTATTAGAAACGTGTAAGTTATAGATTAAATTTCTTTTGACAGCTTGTATGGACCGTGCTACGATTATTACAAATTTCGGAATAGTAAATGAATATATATGTGTGACTCTTATTGAGAGAGGTGGAGGGACTGGCCCTGTGAAACCCGGCAACCATTCAACCGATGTGTTGAATAGGTGCTAATTCCTGCAAAGCAAATGGCTTTGGAAAATAAGAGAGGATTCTAATAAACATGAAGCCCTCTCTATCGCAAGAGAGGGCTTTTCGTTTTTATGAAAGAAAAATTAAATAAACAAATGCAATAGGTGCTGAGTCATGCTCAGCTAAAAGGGAAGACCGGTGAAAATCCGGCACGGTCCCGCCACTGTGATGGGGAGCGACTTATCATTCAACCACTATTTCTGTTGAAATGGGAAGGGATAAGGAGCTGTGAACCTAAGTCAGGAGACCTGCCTGTTGTATGCGCTTATGCTCTACGTGGATATAGAGAGGGGTGAGGAATACGTGTTGAGAATACAAATTGGTCTCAACTCTAGTTAGTGATACGTATGAATCTCTCTTTCATTTGAAAGAGAGATTTTTTTGTTGATGACAATCATATCAAGTATAAGGAGTGAGGAATGAATGAGTAAGGTGATCAGTTCCAATTTAGGTTATCCAAGGATCGGTGAAAAGCGTGAATGGAAAAAGACGCTGGAACAGTTTTGGGCAGGGAAGATTGAAAAGGATTCCTTCTTAGAGCAAATGGAAGAAATACGAGTCAACCATTTGAAGAAGCAATTAGATCAAGGGATTGATTTAGTTCCGGTTGGAGATTTCAGCTTATATGATCATGTGCTTGATACAGCCGTCATGTTCGGCTTGGTTCCCGAGAGGTTTCATTATCGTGGGGGTAAGGTCTCTCTTGAAACGTATTTTGAAATGGCCAGAGGATCGAAGGACGCGGTGGCATTAGAAATGACAAAATGGTTTAACACCAACTATCACTATCTCGTGCCTGAACTTGATGGGAACATACCTCAGTTAGTGGAAAATCGTCCCCTGCATTTTTTTAGAGAGGCAAAAGAAAAACTGGGTATAGAAGGGAAACCGGTTATCTTAGGTCCTTTCACTTTTGTGAAATTGTCTAAAGGGTATGAAACCGGTGATTATAAAACTCTTGTTGCTCAATTTGTACCTCTTTATGCTGAAGTACTGCGTGAATTAGAGGAAGAGGGGGTAGAGTGGGTACAAATGGATGAACCGATCTTATGCACATCCATCGGGGATGAAGAGATGGATCAATTCAAAGAAGTCTATCAAACGCTTAAAGAATCCTGCCCCGGGCTAAAGATCATTCTTCAAACCTATTATGATAGTTTGGAAAGGTACCAGCGGGTGTTAGCACTCCCGGTAGACGGCATAGGGATAGATTTTGTGCATGATCGTGGTGAGAATTTGGCGGCGCTGAAAAAATTTGGTTTTCCTAAGGATAAATTCCTGGCTGCCGGCATTCTTGATGGGAGGAATATTTGGAGAAGTAATCTTGCTGATACCCAATCGCTTCTATCGTCCATTGCAGGGGATGTTCCGGGTGATCGCTTGATCATACAACCATCATGCAGTTTACTACATGTACCTGTAACCGTGCAGAATGAAGAAACAATTAATACACCTCTCATTGACGCTCTATCATTTGCTGATGAGAAATTACATGAAATCACTATTTTAACAAAGGGGATTCGTGAGGGAGCCGAGACAATAGAAGATGATATCTCTGAAAGTGAAACGGCGATAAGGAATTTAAACGAATCAACGCTGCGTAATAATAGGAAGGTGCAGGAAGAGGTTGAAGAATTGCATCCCAACAATGTCGGGAGAAAAGATCCTTTCCATATTCGTAAACAGGAACAGGCCAAGTACTTTTCATTACCTTTTCTACCTACCACTACAATCGGCAGTTTTCCTCAAACCCAGGAAGTGAGAAGGCAAAGGCTGAAATGGAGGAAGGGAGATCTTTCTGATGGGGAGTATCAGCAATATATTCAGGCAGAAATCAGACGTTGGATTGAAATTCAGGAACAAATCGGCCTTGATGTGTTTGTACATGGTGAATTCGAGCGGACGGATATGGTTGAATTCTTTGGTGAAAAATTAGAAGGTTTTCAATTTACGAAGTATGGCTGGGTACAATCATACGGTTCCAGATGTGTGAAGCCACCACTCATATATGGGGATGTGAAATTTAAAGAACCCATGACCGTTAGAGAAACCGTATACGCTCAATCCTTAACGGATAAACCGGTTAAGGGGATGTTAACGGGCCCGATCACGATTCTAAACTGGTCATTTGTTCGGAATGATGTATCACGTTATGAAGTAGCTAATCAAATCGCGCTGTCTCTTCAAAAAGAGATAGAGGAATTAGAAGCCAATGGGATTCGCATGATACAAGTTGACGAGCCGGCACTTAGGGAAGGACTGCCTTTAAAGAGTGAAAATTGGGAGGAATATCTCAACGCTGCCGTTTACGCTTTCAAATTGGCCACTTCATCAGTACAGAACCAGACCCAGGTCCATACACATATGTGCTATTCGGATTTTGAAGATATTATAGATGCCATCAATGATCTGGATGCTGATGTCATCTCGATTGAAACCTCAAGAAGTCATGGGGAATTAATCCATGTTTTTGAAGACAATACGTATGACAAAGGGATTGGTCTGGGGGTATATGACATTCACAGTCCCCGGGTGCCGAAGCGTGAAGAATTAATCCGTAATATACACCGGGCCATTGAAGTGCTGGATCCCGATTTATTCTGGGTCAACCCGGATTGTGGTTTGAAAACACGTGGGATCGATGAGACGGTATCAGCTCTTAAAACCATGGTGGAAGCGGCGGAACAAGTGCGTGAAGAGATGCTCATGAAAAAGGAAGGATAATTGACAATATGATCGAGTGCCGATGATAACGCTCCTTTGATCCACCTTTTCAAAACGCAGGGCGCAGTTGAAAAGAGTTGCGTCCTGCCCATAAGGAGATAAAAAGAAAATGCCATACATAGCCATAGGAAGAATCATTCAAGTATTTAATGAACATCAGCCAAATCGCACTATCCTGTATTTGGTGAGTGATAAGGGGATCGATGAGTTCCCACAAGGGAGGATTTCATTAAAAACCGCTTTAGCATGGCAGGCGGAAGAAAAGATATGCAATGTCTATGCTCCAAGTTAAAATTTAGAGGGAGAAAAAATAAGCTTCCCAAAATCCTTTGAATTGTGTTAACTTAATGTTATACATAGTTTACATACACAAGGGGGATTTGAAAGTGAACGGAGAAAAACTAAGGGTGATCATTCACTGTGCCATCTTTGCTGCGATTACGGGGATTTTCGCTCAAATCGAGATTCCACTGCCACTCGTTCCAATCAGCGGGCAAACATTAGCAGTAGGAATTACAGCGACGATTCTTGGAAGCCGATATGGTGCGTTTGCCATGGTATGCTATGCAGCCCTGGGAGCAGTCGGTGTTCCTGTATTTGCAGGCTTCAGTGGAGGGGCACAGGTACTGGTCGGTCCTACGGGAGGCTATATTTTCGGCTTTATCGTAGCGGCTTTCTTTACTGGATTCATTCTTGAAAAAACAAAATTCACCATACCGATGGCGATGATTGCCAATACAGTAGGAATGATTATTACGTTGATCCTGGGTACCATTCAACTGAAATTCGTAGCCGACCTTAGCTGGAATCAGGCAATGGCAGCTGGAGTATATCCATTTATCGTTGTTGGACTTATCAAAGCATTCCTGGCCAGCTGGATTGGAATCACTGTAAGACAACGACTGGTTCAGGCGAGGTTGATCGGGAATCGGAAAGCAGCAGCATAATGAAAAAAAGTTGACTCCTTGTTGGAGTCAACTTTTTTATGACTAAAATTTATACAAAGACCAATACCCAATATCCTTGAATCCGATTCGCTTATAAATTTTTCCTGCTTCAGGATTATCATAGAATAGGCATAACTCTTTCCCTTCTTCCAGTACGTCACGACATAGCTTCGTCATGCATTCGGTCGCATACCCGTTTTTCTTATACTCAGGATGTGTGCAGACAGCGACAATCATCGCAGACATACTGTTTTCGGCGGTTGTGGAAGCAGAAGAAACAAATTTACCGTCTTCTTCTACATAATAGCTTCTCGAAACACCGGCCTCCATGCTATGTTTTCTTTCTTCTACAGAAAAATCGCCACCACTAAATTCAGGGATGCTGTTCAATAGGTCCACAAGTTTAGGTAGATCAGTGAGGGTAGCCTGTTGTACATGAGGCAGGTCTTGTCGATCCATTGATTCCGTGTTGTCACATTTCGCATAGTGCATATGTCTTATTGATTTAATTTCTCTGGATAAAAAGGGTTCAACCTGCGTCACGATCCTTTTTAATCCAGAAACGATACTGTAGTCTTCAGTCTTATTAATGATTGCGGCAAACCCTTCCGCATCAAATTCCCCCATGGAAAAAGGGATGAAGTTTTCTCTGTACTTAAGGAGGATTCCCCTCAAATTCCCTTCCGCGTCAAAGTCGCCCCAGATTTTCTGGAATTCCTGTTCATATCCGAAGGCTTCGATGTCCCCGATAATAAACAAATTCTCAGCCGGCTGCTTATGAATGAGTTGCTGGCAAATATCATGATCCTGTTCTGTAAGCTGTCTGATCATCTTGGTTCCCCCCTGTAAATAATCATTATCATACCAAAATTAGAAATATTTAGTAAAGAGTTATTTTTAGGGGAATTTGATTAATAGACGATACAAATGATGTAAATTGAATAAATTCAGTTGGACTAAGAAAAGTTATGAATAGCTACACTTTTCTTATGAAATACCATGCGTGGTTTTAAATTCATTAAAATAGGGAATCTTAGCATCAATCACAGTTACTAGGAGGGAAACTCATGCTTTGGACCATTATTGGAATTCTTTTAGTCCTTTGGTTACTCGGATTGATTTTTAAAATCGGAGGAGCCATCATCCATGTTTTACTTGTTATTGCCATTGTTGTCTTTTTATTTAACAGAATCACCGGGCGGAAAAAAGGATTATAATCATAACAAAGGTCCGTCCCTCAAAATAGAGGGACGGACCTTTGTTATATAGATTATTTTACGGCTGGGCCGCCTTTAAGTTCGATTTCAGATGGTACGTTTGAGAATTTCTTGAAGTTCTCGTTGAATTTGTGGGCAAGTTCTTTTGCTTTCACTTCATATGCTGCTTCGTTGGACCATGTTCTTTTTGGTTGCAGCACTTCGTCTGGAACACCAGGAACGTGAACAGGGATGTTCAGACCAAAGATGTCGTCCGTTTCTGTTTCAACGTGAGTCAGTTCCCCTTCAAGAGCTGCTTGAACCATAGCACGGGTGTAAGATAACTTCATGCGGTTACCAACACCGTATTCTCCACCGGTCCAACCAGTGTTCACTAAGAATACTTGTGCATTGTGCTCATCGATTTTCTTCCCAAGCATCTCAGCATAACGAGTGGCCGGGAGTGGCAGGAATGGTGAACCAAAGCATGTCGAGAATGTGGCTTGCGGTGAAGTGATCCCGCGCTCAGTACCTGCAAGCTTCGATGTATATCCGCTCAAGAAGTGATACATTGCTTGTTCTTTCGTCAGCTTGCTGATCGGAGGTAATACCCCGAATGCATCAGCGGTTAAGAATACAATGGTATTTGGATGTCCTGCAACACTTGGTTCAACGATGTTATCCATCGCTTGAAGAGGGTACGCAGCACGAGTATTTTCTGTTAACGTGTTATCCTCATAATCAGCGATGCGGGAATTGTCATCTAGAACCACGTTTTCAAGGACAGAACCGAAACGGATCGCATCAAAGATTTGTGGCTCCTTTTCACGTGTCAGACCGATACACTTAGCGTAGCAGCCGCCTTCGATATTGAATACACCGTTAGGAGACCATCCGTGCTCATCATCGCCGATTAAACGACGGTTCGGATCTGCGGACAATGTCGTTTTGCCTGTACCGGATAAACCGAAGAACAATGCCACATCTCCTTCACGTCCGACATTTGAAGAACAATGCATGGAAAGGATATCGGATTCTGGAAGTACGTAGTTCATGACAGAGAAGATCGATTTCTTCATTTCACCTGCATACTCAGTCCCACCTATTAGGACAATTCTTCTTTCAAATGATACAATGATAAATGTTTCAGAGTGAGTTCCATCTTCTGCAGGATCTGCCTTGAAGCTCGGGGCAGAAACGACGGTGAATTCTGATTGATGACCTTTTAGCTCTTCTTCTGTAGGGCGAATGAATAATTGGTGAGCGAAAAGATTATGCCAAGCGAATTCGTTGATCACTTGAATCGGTAGTCTATGTTTTGGGTCAGCACCTGCGAACCCTTTGAAAGAAAATACTTCTTCTTTTTCTTTTAAGTAATCTAATACTTTTGTATATAGTTTATCGAATGATTCTGAAGAGATTGGTTGATTGACAGAACCCCACTCAATCTTATCCTTCGTGGATGGTTCTTCTACAATGAATTTATCCTTAGGAGAGCGTCCTGTGTATTTACCAGTTTCTGCTCTGACTGCACCTGATGATGTTAAAGCGCCTTCATTTCGTTGAAGGACTTTTTCAACTAGTTGGGAAACAGATAATTGTTCCTGAATGTTTTGACCGTTAAGTAATTCTGTTAATTCATTAGACATGCTCACTGAATTCATTAGAACCCTTCCTTTATATAAATTTAATGATCTCGTTTGCTTCACAAAAATAGTATAACACAATTGAACCATTAGTCTATACTATTTATTTAATTTTATAATGTGTCTTCATATTGTCACATTTTTTGTCCGAAAATAGCTTGTACCTTCTTATATATATGAAGAAAAAATCATAATGTTTAGCCTCATTGCCTAATTAGGTTATTTTAAGAGGCCAAGATAGGTTTGAATCATGAAAAGGCCAAGCTTGAATGGTTAAACATGTCATTGGAAAAAAAGTTGACACCATTTGTACGAAACGTTATCATAGTTCCTTGAACGGATACTCTTATCCTGAGCTGGTGGAGGGAGCAGACCCTATGAAACCCAGCAACCTGCTAAATAGTTAATGGATCTTATTCTTTTGAAACGATCCGATTAAGCGAAGGTGCTAAACTGAGGCAAGGTCCAAGAACCTTGAACGATAAGAGAGAAAAGGCGCGGCTATGATCTGAAACCTTTCCTCTAATGCTTTAATCATGAGGAAGGGTTTTTTCTGTTTATAGTGGATCAAATGCACATAATGCATGATTTTTTTATAAAAAAACCATGTTTACTTCATACTACTTAGGGAATGAGTACCGTATCTGTTTAATGTTTTGTTAGATCAAAGTCTAACAATTATGCTTAAGGAGGAACCTTGATGTCAACTAAACGTCGTCTGTTTACATCTGAGTCCGTAACCGAAGGACATCCAGATAAAATTTGTGACCAAATCTCTGATTCAATTCTTGATGCAATTCTTACAAATGATCCGAATGCTCGTGTAGCATGTGAAACGTCTGTTACGACGGGTCTTGTTCTTGTTGCGGGTGAAATTACAACGAGTACGTATGTCGATATTCCCAAAATCGTTCGTGAAACGATCCGTGAAATTGGCTATACTCGTGCGAAATATGGCTTTGATGCCGAGACATGTGCTGTATTAACATCCATCGATGAGCAATCTGCTGATATCGCTCAAGGTGTAGATCAGGCACTTGAAGCTCGTGAAGGTCAAATGACGGATGAAGAAATCGATGCAATCGGTGCAGGTGACCAGGGGTTAATGTTTGGATTCGCTTGTAATGAAACGAAAGAGCTTATGCCTCTTCCGATTTCCCTTGCCCACAAAATTTCCCGTCGTCTGACTGAAGTTCGTAAAGAAGAGATCCTTCCTTACTTACGTCCTGACGGAAAAACTCAAGTAACCGTTGAATATGATGAAAACGATAAGCCGGTTCGTATTGACACGATCGTTATCTCAACTCAGCATCATCCTGAAGTGACGCTTGAGCAAATCCAACGTAACCTAAAAGAATATGTCATCGATCCTGTCGTACCGAAAGAACTGATCGATGAGCAAACAAAATACTTCATCAACCCGACTGGTCGTTTCGTTATCGGCGGACCACAAGGTGATGCAGGGTTAACAGGACGTAAAATCATCGTTGACACATACGGCGGATACGCTCGTCACGGTGGCGGTGCATTCTCTGGTAAGGATGCAACGAAAGTGGACCGTTCTGCAGCCTATGCAGCACGTTATGTAGCGAAGAACATTGTGGCAGCAGGACTTGCTGAAAAATGTGAAGTTCAATTAGCGTATGCAATCGGTGTTGCTCAACCGGTATCCATTTCAATTGATACATTTGGAACAGGTAAAGTATCAGAAGACGTGCTAATTGACGTTGTTCGCAATAACTTTGATCTGCGTCCTGCAGGAATCATCAAAATGCTGGACCTTCGTCGTCCGATCTACAAGCAGACAGCTGCTTACGGACACTTTGGCCGTAACGATATTGATCTACCTTGGGAGCGTACAAATAAAGCGGAAGCATTAAAAGCGGAAGCGTTAAGCGAATAATGAAAGATAGAGATAGAAGAGACCAACACTTATCAGGGTGTTGGTCTTTTTTTACGATATGGTACGATGGTGGGGAAGTTTGTTGTGCCGAATGGCAGGTATATCGAGATTATGGCAGATATATTTTGAAAATGGCAGTTGAATCCGAAACGGGGACCAGCCTGCAAGAAAATATTCCATGTGTATTCTCAGGAAGGTTGGGGTATCCCAAGTATAGGATATTAAAATGGTTTGATGCCTTTATAATATTGTCCTTTTTCTGCGTATTCTTTCGAAATTCGCTTCATTTCGCTAATATCATGTTCATTTAACTCTCTCACCACTTTTGCTGGCCGACCGAATGCCAGCGTGTTGGGAGGAATGACTTTCCCTTGTGGAACAAGGCTTCCTGCCCCAATAAATGCTCCTTCTCCAATTTCAGCATTATCGAGAATGATCGACCCCATGCCGATCAATGCTTTCTTTCGGATTTTGCAGCTATGTAGAATCACTCCATGGCCTACGGTTACTTCATCTTCAAGAATAAGAGGGTTATTTGGACTCTGATGAAGAATGGAATTATCCTGTATATTTACTTTATTACCGATTTTCGTTGGAGCGACGTCCCCTCTGATGACGGTGTTAAACCAGATGCTGGACTCTTCACCGATCTCCACATCCCCGGAGATGGTGACATAATCGGCAATGTATGCCGAGTGAGCGATGATTGGTTTTTTATCATAATATGGATAGAGCATTTTTTACTACCCCTTTCAAGAATATTTACTATAATAATGGTAGCAGAATTCATTCACATAGAGAACTATTAAGGAGGAATTGCCATGTGGAAATGGGAAACAGATCAAGAAGCAAAGGCAGTCATCGTCATCGTTCATGGAGCAATGGAGCATCATGGTCGGTACGGGTGGCTCATTGAAATGTGGCGTGCAGCAGGTTTCCATGTCATCATGGGGGATTTACCGGGTCAGGGGATGACTTCAAGAAGTAAAAGAGGACATATCGATTCGTTCGATGAATATATAGTAGAAGTGAAAGATTGGGTACAGGCGGCGTACCAATTTGAATTGCCTGTATTTCTGATTGGTCATAGTATGGGTGGGCTTGTTGCGGTCCGTATGCTTCAGGAATCCCATGTGAACCTGGCAGGGGTGATATTGTCCTCACCTTGTTTAGGCTTGGTCACGACCCCGTCAAAACCGATCGAGCTCTTGTCCCACGGTTTAAATAAGATCGCTCCCATGGTGAAATTCCCATCAGGATTAACGATCGATATGGCAACGAGAAATGCAGATGTACGTGAAATTGATAGCAACGATTCACTCTATATCACCAAGGTGTCTGTCCGCTGGTACAGGGAGCTCGCCCAAGCGATAAAACTGGCTTTTGTAAACCTGGAAAAAATGCCTGACGTCCCTCTGCTCGTGCTGCAGGCTGGTGACGACAAAATCGTCGATAAAAAAGCAGTGAAAAAGTGGTTCAACGAACTGTCTTTATCTGAAATGCATTACAAAGAATGGCCGAAATGCTATCATGAAATCTATAATGAACCAGAAAGAGAAGATATCTTTGAGTACTCCAAAATTTTCATTGAAAGTCGTTTGAAAGCGCTAGGATACATTTTGTAAAAGAGGTGGTAAAGGTGTCCATACCAAGTGATCCCTTTTCGTTAATGACAAGAGTATACCGAAATGTTTTTCCGATTGTTCATAAAGAATTAGATGAGTGGAAAAGGCGGGCTGAATCGATCCCCAATCAGGAATTAAGAAGTCAGGCCCTTGCCAGTATCGAACATAAAACGTTTCACTGTGAAGGTGGATCGATCCTTTCCCTGCTGGCACTGGACAAGAAAGAAGAAACGATTCGATTCATCGTCGCCTATCAAACGATAAGCGATTATTTGGATAATCTGTGTGATCGAAGCGTTTCCCTGGATCCCGACGATTTTGCCCTTCTTCATCAATCCATGAAAGACGCCCTGACGGTGGGCGCTGTGCCTGTCAATTACTATGCTTTAAGGGCCGATCAGGATGACGGGGGGTATCTGAGGGATTTAGTGCTTACCTGTCAGTCGGTTCTTGAAGCATTACATCACTATGACAGCATCAAAAAGGATCTTATACAACTTTGTGAATACTACTGCGACTTGCAGATACATAAACATGTAAAAAAAGAAGAAAGGGTAGGAAGGCTGCAGAATTGGTTTGAAACTCACCGTTCGAACCTTCCGGAAATGAATTGGTACGAGTTTTCCGCCTGCTCCGGATCTACACTCGGTATCTTCTGTTTAGTGTCATACGCATGCCGGAGCGATTTTCAGCCGTCTCACACAGAAAAAATCAAACGTGGATATTTTCCATACATTCAGGGCTTACATATTCTTCTTGATTACTTCATCGACCAGGATGAGGACCAGGAGGGGGGAGACTTGAACTTCTGCTTCTATTACGAGGATGATGAGCATTTAAAGGAACGGCTGTTACATTTCCTGCAAAAAGCAGACGAACACACCCATGAACTGCCCCATGCCCATTTTCACCGCCTGATCAACAAAGGACTCATCGGCGTTTACCTGTCAGACGACAAGGCAAATAAACAAGAAAAAGTACAATCCTTCTCCAAACAATTCATCGCACAAGCCGGCTGGATCACGAGATTCTTCTACATCAACGGAAAAATCTACCGAAAATGGAGAAATCGTAGAAAAACATCCTAAAAAAGAGGGACGGACCTTCGACACCAGTGTCGAAGGTCCGTCCCTCTTTTTGTCTCTTTCATCAAACTTAAGTCGTATGATTAAATACTAAATTCGACCTTTAATACCATATTTATACAAATAATATTCGTTGATTTCTTTCATATTGCGACAAAATACCCATCTGATTCTTATCGAAATATAATACTATTTATCTAAAAATCCATTATTTCGTAATACTAAATAACTAATGTATTCTGAAAAGATTTACTTTTCAGAATAATGGAGTATATTTTAATTAGTGTAAAAATTTAGTACATAAAAAGAGGGGGAATACTGTTTGAAATCTCGTAAAGTATTATCGATGGCCATGGTTGCGGCATTAAGTGTAGGAGCATTTGCTGTACCTGCATCAGCTGCAACCACAGTGCCTGAAAATGTGTTAGCGAAGCCGGCAGTGAAACATGATCATAAACATGGAGGGCCTTTTGATTTAGGCATTGCGAATGACGAACGCCTGATTGAAATGCTGAAGGAAGAAGGCAAGATCAAGCAAAATGCGACAACCGCTGAAGCGGAAAAAGCATTGCAAAAGTTCCTGAAATCGAAAGCGGAATCTGCTGAAAAAGAAGCGGAAGAAGGCGAACTAGAAGGTGAAGAAGCAGAAGTGAAGACTAAGCTTCAAAAAGAAATGAAGAATAACAGCTTGACTTCAGGTAAGGGAAATAAGCTTGGAAAAGCTAAGAAGAATGCACCGGCTTCTGTGGAAGAAGAAGCATATAATGGAGAGAAAAGAACGGATGAAGTATTAGTTCTATTAGTGGATTATCCCGATAAGCCACATAATTCTATGACAGCTGATGAAACTGATATGTATTACGAAGGTGATGATGCTTATTCCCGTGAGCATTATCAAGATATGTTGTTTGGTACAGGGGGTTGGACAGGCCCAGACGGTAAAAACTATGTTTCCATGAAACAATATTATGAACAACAGTCAGGTGGAAGCTATTCTGTAGAAGGTGAAGTTGCAGGGTGGTATACAGCGAGTAAGCCTGCAGCAGCATATGGTGGAAATGATCCACAGCCTGACGGAAGTGATGTTGATGCTCGAGGTCTTGTAAAAGAAGCTTTAGCAGCAGCAGCTGCAGATCCTGATGTAAACCTTGCTGACTATGACAAATGGGATCGATATGATCTAGATGGTGATGGAGATTATCTTGAACCGGACGGACTTGTTGATCACTTAATGGTTATTCACTCTGGTGTGGGTGAAGAAGCAGGCGGCGGATCGTTAGGGTCAGACGCAATCTGGTCTCATCGTTGGAATTTAGGTGGTATTTTCCCAATCGAAGGTTCTCCGGCACCTGAAGTGGATTATTGGGGAGAAGGAACAATGTATGCTTACGACTACACTATCGAACCTGAAGATGGTGCTGTCGGGGTCATGGCCCATGAATTCGGTCATGATTTAGGTCTTCCAGATGAGTACGATACCCAGTACACAGGAACAGGAGAGCCGGTAAGCTACTGGTCCATCATGGCAAGTGGAAGCTGGGCCGGGGATATTCCGGGGACTCAGCCTACTGGATTCAGTCCTTATATGAAGGAAATGCTTCAGTCATCTGCAGTGGTGGATAATGAAGGTACTGAAGGTAATTGGTTAACGGGTACGGAAGTGAGCATTGGTGATGTTGATAGAAAAGGAGAAGAGGTTCTTCTTGACGAAGCAAACACAAAAGGTACAAACAACGACGTAGTGAAAGTCAACCTTCCTCAAAAAGAAACAGTCATCAATGAGCCGGCGAGCGGTGAATATGAGTACTTCTCAGGAAGTGCTGATGACTTACACAATTATTTAACTACTACTGTAGATTTAACGAATGCTACATCTGCTGAGTTCAATTTCAAAGCTTGGTATGACATTGAAACAGATTGGGATTATGCATATGTAACAGTGAACGGTGAACCGGTGGCAAGTGATATTACTACCGATACTAATCCTAACGACTCTAATCTTGGAAATGGAATCACTGGTTCTTCTAACGGCTGGATAAACGCTTCATTCGACCTTTCAGCTTATGCTGGACAAGAAGTTGAAGTAGCAATCGAGTATGTAACAGATGCTGCCGTTTCAAATCCAGGCTTATATGCAGATGATCTTTCTGTAGTAGTGGATGGACAAGAAGTATTGTTTGATGACGCTGAAGGCGACGCTAAATTCAATTTAGACGGCTTCACGAAAGACGACGGTATCAAACGCTCGGACCACTACTACCTACTGGAATGGCGCAGCCACAACGGTGTCGATGAAGGTCTTGCCAACATCCGCCGTGGTGCAAGCATAATGAAATATGATGGTGGTCTGGTAGTATGGTACGTTGACAAACAATTCAGTGAAAACTGGACAGGAGCTCATCCTGGAGATGGATTCGTCGGTGTTGTCGACGCAGACCAAAAGACAAACTATTGGAGCGATGGTACAGCTGGATCGACTCGTTACCAGGTCCACGATGCTGCATTCAGCTTGAATAAATCCGAGAAAATGTTCTTGGATTACTCTGATATTACTGGTATCACGATGAAAGACAACCACACCAAACGTAACCCATTATTTGACGACAGTGCGGATTACAGCAACAAAGGTATGGTAGACGCCGGACGTAATGTACCGAACTATGGATTGAAATTCCGTGTAATTGGAGAAAGTGCTGACGGTACAGTCGGTAAAGTGTTAATCTACAAAAAATAAGTAAGTAAAGGGTGACTGCCTTCCCGGCAGTCACCCTTTAAGCATGTTATTGGACATTTTTTATTTCTGAATTGATAATAATACTCACATCAATTAAAGGAGATGTCCATTTTGAAGCTCAGTGTATTAGATCAGTCACCCATTTCAGAAGGAATGAGCCCACAAGAGGCTTTACATCATACAGTACAATTAGCACAGCATGTGGAGAAGTTGGGATTCGAACGTTTTTGGGTATCCGAGCATCATGATTCCACGGGACTTGCGGGTTCCTCACCGGAGGTCTTGATCGCTCACCTGGCACAGAATACATCAAGAATTCGTGTCGGTTCCGGAGGGGTTATGCTTCCTCATTACTCTTCATACAAAGTAGCGGAGAATTTCCGATTGCTTGAAGGGTTGAATCCGAATCGGATTGACTTAGGTTTGGGGAGGGCACCTGGCGGAATGCCAATGGCAACGATGGCCCTGCACGACGGGAAGCCGAGGGACGTCAATCGTTATCCTGAACAAATCGATGACCTGCTGGGGTATTTAACCGATTCATTACCGGATACTCATCCCTATCAAGGATTAACGGCAGCCCCGATGATTGAAACGATGCCGGAAGTATGGATGCTCGGTTCAAGTCCGTCCAGTGCGATGCTTGCGGCACAAAAAGGATTACCGTATACCTTTGCCCAGTTTATTAACGGGGAAGGCGGCCCTCAATATTCGCAGGCTTACAGAAATAACTTTGTTCCTTCCGAATACCTGAAGGAGCCGAAGAACATCGTAGCCGTATTTGCCATCTGTGCTGAAACGGATGAAGAAGCAGAAAGAGTCGCATCCAGCATAGACTTGGCGATCTTGATGATTGAACAGGGCATGCGTTCAAACGGGACACCAAGTCCTGAAAAAGCGGCAGCTTATCAGTACACTCCATTTGAAGAAATGAGAGTGCGGGAAAATCGCAAACGCATGGTCGTAGGAAATCCTAAAAAAGTGAAAGAACAACTACTTTCACTCAGTGAACAGTACCAAACAGATGAAATCATGCTCGTCAGCATCACCTATGATTTCCAGGACAAACTCAAATCATTCGAATTAATCGCAAGCGAGTTGTTATAAAAGTAGGGACGGACCTCGAAAAGGTCCGTCCCTATTTTTATTGGCCAGCTGCAGGGCTTAGAGGCTCGAGGTCATAAGCCGAACTCTCCAAAAAGGCAAAAATCAGCCTTTTCGGCAAGTCCGGCCTATGCTTGTCGCCTTTAGGCAAGCCCTTCCGCTTTTCTGTTTATCTCTTCTCCAATGCCACAATAAATGGAGGATTATTCAGCTGGTTCATGAATTGGTATCTAAGGACATGAACATAGTTTTGGTCCAGTCTTTCAACATACCGAAGGATGTAATCCCTCTCTACCGCACCCTCAGGATGTCCGTGATAAATGACAAGGACGAGGATCCCTTCAGGTGCCATCATTTCCAGAATTTGATTCAAGGCGAGTATCGTCGTTTTCGGACGGGTAACGATATCCTTATCACCGCCCGGTAAGTATCCAAGATTAAATACTGCCCCCGTCACTTTCCCGTGATGCAATGGAGGAATGACGTTCATTACTGTCTCGTGCCCTTGGTGAAAGAGTGTCACCCGGTGAGCAAGATCATGGGTGATGAGCTGTTCTTTTGTGTTTTCTATGGCATCCTCTTGAATATCAAAACCGTATACACGGCCATTTTCTCCGACTAACCGAGCCAGGAATAAGGTGTCATGCCCATTCCCGAGTGTGGCGTCTATTGTAATGTCTCCTGGTTTGACAGCCCGTTCCAGAAGCTCTCTCGCAAAAGGTAAGATTCGATCTAATTTCATGCTTTCACATCCACTTTATAAAATTTTCCCTGCCAGCTGTCCCGGCGTTTAAGTTCATCGTCAATTGCGTTCAATACACTCCATTTGTTCACGCTCCACATCGGTCCGATCATCAGGTCAATAGGTCCGTCCCCCGTAATGCGGTGAACGATCATTTCAGGTGGAATGACTTCCAGCTGATCGCAAACCAGTTTTACGTAGTGATCGAAATCCATGAAGTCGAGCAGTCCTTTTTCGTATTGCTTGACCATGGGAGTTCCTTTCAGCAAATGCAAGAGGTGGATTTTGATTCCCTGGACGTCAAGCTTGGCCACTTCACGTGCTGTTTCCATCATCATTTCTTCATCTTCTTGAGGAAGTCCGTTAATAATATGGGAACACACACGTATACCGTGTTTTCTTAACTTATTGACTCCTTCGACATAGTATTGATAATCGTGGGCCCGATTAATCAATCCGGCAGTTTTTTCATGAACGGTTTGCAGGCCCAGTTCTACCCATAAATAGGTTCTTTCGTTCAATTCAGCTAAGTATTCGACCACATCGTCAGGGAGACAATCCGGGCGGGTGGCGATGGAAATACCTACAACACCATCTTGCCCGAGAACTGATTCATATTTCTCTCTTAGCACATCCACAGGTGCGTGAGTGTTTGTGAAGGCTTGGAAATACGCCATATACTTACCATCTTTCCACTTCTTATGCATTCTTCCTTTAATGTCATTGAATTGCTTTTCTAAGGAGTCGACCCTGCTCCCGGCAAAGTCCCCAGAGCCTGAAGCACTGCAAAAGGTACAGCCGCCATGGGCGACCGTGCCGTCACGGTTCGGGCAATCAAAACCGCCATCCAAAGCAACCTTAAAGACTTTATGTCCAAAGTGATTTCGTAAATGGTAATTCCACGTATGATATCGTTTTAAATCTGTGGCATATGGAAATGGGTTTGTCTCGATGACAAACACCTCCTACGTTTCAATATGTGTAACAGTATGTATGACGCTCAAAAAGATTTTATCATGAACACGGGGTCAAATGTATCCTGCATAGAGAAATAGGTGAAGATTACCACTTCTGAAACGGGCAATCAGGTTCAAACTAAGATGGAGGAGAGTAAGGATGGGACCTTCCTCTTCTTTAGTCCAAACATCAAGGAGGTAGTCGTAATGGCAACAAGAAATTCGGTTGATGAATGCATTCAAAAGTGTGAAGATGCCATTCGTTACGCTCAAGAACAATATAAATCAGGGACACAGCAAGAGCATTACCATGATGTGGAGTACACTCAAGCCATGCAGCAGCTTGAAGAAGCGGTGAATGATGTGGCTCATTTGGCCAATAGTGCCAACTCTCAACAGCGTGAACAATTGCATCGCATGAGACTTCAGCTTCAGGCATTACAAAATGAGATGATTTTGTTAGATCATGACCCTAATGTAGTAGGAGGTAAATTACATTGACCACACGTTCTGACAAAAAAAACCCTGAACAAAAGACCCGCAGTGATTTCCGTAATCTAGATACAGAATTCGGGGCTGAAAACAATCCTGTCAAAGCTGCGAAAAAGCGCTACGAAAAAAAGGGACAGCCTGTTAAATCCGATCATCATAACGGAAAATAATGGACTGAAACCAGGTGCACAATAAATAAGTGCATCTGGTTTTTTAAAATATAGCTATGTTAAACTTTAATGTTGATTTTAGGGCAAGAATTAAAGTGAGGGGAATTCCTCACTTTATTCTTCTTCTACATCTAATAGGTATCCGTAAAATTCATCGTGTAATTCAATATTCTCTTTTAATGATTCCTTTGTTTCTTCGTCAATTAAGTCCATAGTAAATTCCGCACATAAATGGTCACCACCATCAATCATTACTAATATTGAATGGATTAGCCCACGAAATGTTTCTTCTTGTACCTTTCTAAAAGCAGTAATTTCTTCTTCGTTAGTAAACTTCTTTTGAAGTAATTTATGTTCATTTTCGTATTCAGACCACATCAAATCAGTATCTGGAGAAGATATACTCTCGACAGATACATCCACCCAATAGTCTTTAATCTCTCTCAGGTGTTGAAATAATAGCTTTTGTTTATCACTTAGCATCTCATATACCCCTATCAGCTTAAATTTTTAGTTCGGATAATCTCAATGAATTAAATGTAGCAGTTACAGGGAAGAGGCAGGAATTCACCATCATTTCCTTAATATTTGCACTGGTTTTTTCGTACTTGTTCATATCAAGGTAACGGAACCAAGACAAATAATTTTCAAGATATTTTGTGGCAACACTATTAAAACGCTGAATCCATTTTTTTAAACGACTGTGGTAGTTATTAACGTTTTGAATATGATAAATGCCTTTTATTACTCTAACTTTCCCGTCAGATTTAAAACGGTAATGTTCAACACCTTTTTCTTTGGCGTAGGTGCTAAAAGCTCGCCAAGAATCTGTGCAAAGAATATTCTCTTTGGATAGTTTTTCACCTATCTTCTTTTCCAATTTGGCTTTAATTACTCTCCCTTTCCAAAGAACAGATGAAATTGTACCTTTGTGACGGTCACGAGCAACGAGTACACAAACTTGGTCTTTGCTTATACCTCTATATTCAGATTCTCCTCCACGCTTTCTTGGTTCACGACCAACAATACCCCTTTTTCCTTTTTCAGAGTATAGGAAATAAGTTTCATCCATTTCAACAATACCGTTAAATTTGTCTAACGAGATTTGCGATAAGGCGCATAAAATTTTGTGTCTCCAATAAAATAATGTCACCCAAGAGATTCTACCGATTATCATTGCTGACTTTCTTAAAGAATGTCCTTCAATCATACACTCAATAAACTTTAACCACTTGTCCATTTTACGAGTACGATTAAGCGGAGTATTAGTTAGATCTGTGAACGTTTTAGTACAGGATTTGCATTTGTACCGTTGTTTTTCAATGACTTTTACTGAGGATTTAATAGTGTATTTTCCAAAACGAACTACTTGTGTAGATTGACAATGAGGGCATACAAAACCCTTCTCATTCTTACGTTCCTTAATTTCTTTGGTGATAGGCTCTTTTCCATAGATTACATTACCTATGGAACTTTGAAGATAGGCTAATAATCGTTGTTGAGTCATTTCATCCAATTGTTGAATTTCGTTTACGATTTCTGCCAGCTTCATTGTCCTACACCTCACTATTTTTATACCTTCATTTTAGAACAAATGTTCGTAAATATCAAATATCAACATTGAACATTAACATAGCTTAAAATATGAAAAAGGACATCTATTTTAAGAAATAATTCTTGCCCCCTTTCACAAAAAAGAGTAAAATCCTTTTGGGACTCGAAATAAAATGGTGGAAAGGGGGCAGAATCATGCCCAAATCATTATGGTTGCTTGTCATTGGAATGATGGTAAATGTGACAGGTGCCTCTTTTTTATG
The DNA here is from genome assembly GCF_008180865.1 of Rossellomorea aquimaris. Classification (GTDB taxonomy): domain Bacteria; phylum Bacillota; class Bacilli; order Bacillales; family Bacillaceae_B; genus Rossellomorea; species Rossellomorea yichunensis. The sequence goes on along the minus strand of NZ_VTEX01000005.1, from coordinate 399,148 downwards.
GCCGCTAAATACAATTTATCTACATGAGAATTTAGGGAAATCACTATCTGTAGCGGGAATCGTGCTGATGATGAACGCTGGAGCAAGTGTAATCGGAAATCTGATCGGGGGAACACTTTTTGATAAGTTTGGTGGATACCGCTCGATATTAGTAGGGATTTCCATTACTTTGACTGCTCTGGTCGGAATGAATATTTGGCATGGCTGGCCGCACTATGTGGTCTTCTTGACCATTGTTGGTTTTGGATCGGGAATCGTCTTTCCTTCCATGTATGCCATGGCAGGGTCAGTGTGGCCTGAAGGTGGCCGAAAAGCGTTCAATTCCGTCTATGTGGCGCAAAATATCGGAGTTGCGGTCGGAGCTGCATTAGGTGGGTTCGTCGCCTCGTTTTCCTTTAACTATATATTCTTAGCGAATCTTAGTATGTATATCGTCTTTTTCTTCATTGCCTTATTTGGTTATCGAAGCATATCCGTAAGCGCTCATCAAACATCTGTATTGAATGAGTCTAAAGTGATTAGGGATAAATCGAAACTGAAAGCACTGCTCTTCATTTGTGTGGCCTATTTATTATGCTGGATGGGCTATGTACAATGGCAGTCCACCATTGCAACGTACACACAGGAAATCAATATCAGTCTGAAACAATACAGCTTATTGTGGACGATCAATGGAGCATTGATTGTGCTTGCTCAGCCACTTTTATCAAAAACCATCAAGCGTTTTGAACATAATTTAAAGCTTCAAATTATGATTGGGACGATTATTTTCATGGTTTCCTTCGCGGTGGCTTCGATTGCCGATCAATTTCAATGGTTTGCCATTGCGATGATCATTCTGACAATCGGTGAAATGCTCATATGGCCGGCTGTTCCTACCATTGCTAACTCACTTGCTCCAAAAGGGAGAGAAGGATTCTATCAGGGAATCGTGAATAGTACAGCAACAGGAGGGAGAATGATCGGTCCATTTATCGGAGGAGTATTAGTGGACGTATTCAGCATGCAGGTGCTGTTTATGACGTTGATCGCTTTCTTCATGGTCTCATTAATCATTACGAGTCAATATGACCGACCGTTGAAAAAGAAAAGCCCAGTCTCCGTTTCGGTTCAACAATAAAGAAACCCCCAATGAGGATTCATTGGAGGTTTTTCCATATAAAAAGGGCTCCCGTTTCCTACGGAAGCCCACTTGCAAAAAATTGAGGCGAGAGATCAGCAAACGCCACATCGTTTGTTGTCACAAGGACGTGAACCCCGACTTACACAATTCAGCTCATCGCTATAATAGAATAGCATAGGACTAATAAGAAAACAAGACTATTTTACAAAAAATAATCTAATCGCTTAGATTATAGGAAGTTTTAGAAATATTTATAGTCGTTTCTAAGAAGCATTACTATAGAAAAATAGGAATGGAAAAAATCGAATAAAAACGTAACGATTGGATGCAGAACGTTAGGTTAAACCATTTTCTTGAGCCAATATTTTATGAGTGGACCCGTTTCCCCAAACACAGGGTCCAATGATGGACGCGGAACGTTCTTAATTTCAATTAAAACACTCGGCCGTTCACGCAATGAACCTTTTTTCAAATTATACTCGTCACCATTCGGATAGGCACCTGCGACTTTAAAGTCGGGACTTGAATATAATTTCTTATGTCCGGTCCCGGCTGGAAGGATGATCACATCACCTTTATGGACCGTCACTTCTTCGCCCATTTCGCCACCTAATTGAACGGTTGCCTCACCTTCCATGACTCCTAATACTTCATGTGCATTACTATGGTAATGGTGGTAATCATATATGCCATTGGTCCAACTATTGAGCCATTGATTTCTGTTAAAGAGCTCTTCGGCGTCATGAGGATGATCAAGTGCATTCCGATAAATGAGTACGGGCAGGTCCGGGTTATTCGGGATGATTCCATCGTCTTCGAAATAAAATATTTTCAGTTCTGCGATTTTCATCCTTTCATTCCTCCATTCATTGTTAAGAAGTTTCCCTAATTCCGTATACATTAAACCGAATCTCCACTGGTAATTGAAAGATTTGCAAGCCGCTTACATTTTTGGGAACGACAGATAGTGTATGTGCTACTATAGATGTATATGTTCTCTTTCAAAAACAGAGGAGGCAGTGGAAATGAGCAGCTTATTAAAAAAGGTATCCGTCGAAATGATTGAAATCATTCTTGAGAACGCTTTCGAATGGTTGGTCGTCGTTGATAATGAAGGCACGATTATCTATATAAATGACAATTACTGTCGCTTTCTTGAAGTTGAACGAGATAAAGCGATAGGCTCACATGTGACGAACGTCATCGAAAACACACGTATGCATATTGTTGCGGACAGTGGTAAAGAGGAAGTGGCAGACCTTCAATACATAAAAGGAAACTATATGATCGCCAATCGTATTCCGATTCGGGTTGATGGTGAAGTGATAGGAGCATTTGGATCGGTGATCTTCCGGGACACGAGTGAATGGATGCAAATGAGTTCGCACGTAAAGAACATGATGTCTAAAATTCAAAGCTACATCCAGGATATCAATACAGGCGTGAAATACACGCTGAATGACATTATCGGTGAATCACCGGGAATGAATGAATTGAAGGTCAAAGCTCAAATGATTGCCCCCGGTGATATTTCGATCCTGATCAGAGGTGAGAGCGGAACGGGTAAAGAGTTGTTTGCCCACAGTATTCACCAGCTTAGCGAAAGAAGCAGGCAACCTTTCATTAAAGTAAACTGTGCCGCGATCCCGGAGCAGCTACTGGAATCAGAGCTGTTCGGTTACGAAGAAGGAGCTTTTACAGGAGCGAAAAAGGGTGGTAAAAAAGGGAAGTTTCAGCTGGCCCATAAGGGAACACTTTTCCTTGATGAAATCGGGGACATGCCTCTCAATATGCAGGCGAAGCTTCTCAGGGCTTTACAGGAAGGGGAGGTCGAGGCAGTCGGTTCAAACCGTGTTCAACATGTGGATGTCCGCATCATCGCAGCCACGAACCGTCCCCTTGAAAAAATGATGGAAGAAAAGCGATTTCGAAGCGACCTGTACTATCGTATTAATGTAGTCCCCTTTCAAATTCCCCCTCTCCGTGAGCGGAAGGAAGATATCGAGAGTTTGGCTGCCTTTTTCTTGGAAAAATCCACAAAATCATCGGGGAAACGGATCCAAGGGTTTGAAAACGAAGTGATGCAGATTTTTCGTTCCTATAGCTGGCCCGGGAATTTGCGTGAATTAGAAAATGTCATTAACGCTTCCACCTATTTGTCCAATGAAAGCTGGATCTCTCTGCAGTCACTGCCTTCTTATATGAAGGTTGGAAACTTTTATGATGTCGGCTCTAAAACATTAAGAGAAATCCTCGAAGAAACGGAGAAATCCGTATTGACTCAAAGTTTGCAAACTCATCAGGACGATAAACGAAAGGTTGCAGAGACTTTGGGGATAAGTAAGTCAAGCATGTATGAGAAGTTAAATAAATATCAGCTTCTATAATATAGTTGTGCAGGTAGTCCGGAAATATGGAAAACAGTCCATATTTCCGGACTGTTTTATTTTTAGTGTAAATATGTACATTTCGTGACTAAAATGCCGGATTTGTCCAGAATCCTGGAATTCTTAAAATATGTGGGTGAGAAAAGGAGTGGATGATTAGTAATCTGAAAGTTGGCACAATTATTGCATGTATTCTATTTGAAAGTATTTTATGGAAAGGAGAGAAGAAGAGTAGATAAAAATGTAAACGATTTCATTTAATCATCTTTAGAGAACAAAGGGGGAAATATCATGTTAAGCATGATCGGTCTTATTGGAGGACTCATTTTATTAATCTTTTTAACAATGAGGGGCATGAACATATTGATTGTTGGTCCCATCTCGGCTTTATTCGTAGCAGTGTTGAGTGGGATGCCGCTCTTTCCGCAGTTAGCGGGTGAAGGGGAAGCGAATCTCGTTTCAAACTATATGTCAGGTTTTACAAGCTTCGTCGCTGCCTGGTATCTGATGTTCTTATTGGGTGCCGTGTTCGGAAAAGTAATGGAAGATAGCGGGGCAGCAGATAGTGTCTCCCGGTTTGTAGTAGAAAAACTAGGGATGAAGTATGCCGTATTTGCCATTGTGCTTGCCTGTGCCGTTTTAACATATGGGGGAGTCAGTCTCTTCGTTGTTGCATTCTCTGTATATCCTATGGCCGTTAGTTTATTTAAACAAGCGGATCTGCCGCGTCGTTTCATTCCTGCGGCATTAGCATTCGGGTCGGTCACGTTCACGATGACATCTGCAGGTTCACCGGAAATCCAAAACTGGATTCCGATTGAATATCTTGGTACGACACCTTATGCAGGCTGGGAAGTCAGCTTGATCGTAGCCGTGTTTATGGCAGTGTTTGGCTACTGGTGGTTAAAGCGTATGATCACCAAAGCAGTCAATAAAGGAGAGAAATTCCATTCACGTGAAGAAGATCCGGTCATTGATGAAGGAAGACCCCTGCCTAACCCGTTCATGGGGTTGGTTCCATTATTAGTCGTCCTTATTCTGGCTTTCACTTTCCACGATTCTTTAAAACAATCAGCACTTATCATTGCCTTATTAGGTGGTGTGATTTCTGCTTACGTGTTAAATCGCAAATATTTCAAAGGCTTCTGGGGTGCTGTTTCCGAAGGTACGGTTGGAGCATTGATCGCCATCGGTAACACAGCGGCCGTCGTTGGATTCGGAGGAGTGGCCAAAGCCGTTCCAGCCTTCAGTACAGCCGTTGATGTCATGACGAATATTCCTGGATCCCCATTGATTGGTGGGGCCATCGCAGTCAGTGTGATAGCAGGGATGACCGGTTCAGCATCAGGTGGTCAAGCAATCGCATTGCCGATCCTCGCTCCTCATTATGTTGATATGGGTGTGAATCCTGAAGCCCTTCACCGGGTAGTGGCGATATCTTCAGGAGCACTGGATTCATTGCCGCACAATGGATATGTCGTAACGACGATCCGTTCGATCTGTAATGAATCACATGGACAAGCATATGGTGCGGTAGGAGCAGTAACCGTCATTGTCCCACTTATCGGTTTAGCATTAGCGATTCTTTTATTCTCATTTGGCGTAGGGATCTAAGAAAGGAGTATCATCATGGTTGAAAATAAAGTTGTATTCATAACAGGGGCAGCGCAGGGGATCGGCTTCGAAATCGGAAAAGAATTCGCTGCTAACGGAGCCAAAGTCGTATTGACGGATCTGCAGGAAGGTTCCGTTCAAAAAGCTTCGGATGCCCTTGAGGCAGAAGGATTTGAAGTTCTTGGATTGCGATGTGACGTGACATCGGAATCCGATTTAAAAGAGGCAATCGCTAAAACGGTGGATCACTACGGGAAGCTGGACGTATTAATCAATAATGCAGGACTTCAACATGTGTCCCATATTGAAGAGTTCCCGACTGAGAAATTCGAACTTCTCATAAAAGTCATGCTGACCGCTCCTTTTGTCGCGATCAAGCATGTCCTGCCCCACATGAAGGAGCAGGGGTCGGGACGGATCATCAATATGGCGTCCATTAATGGATTAGTAGGCTTCTCCGGCAAAGCAGCCTATAATTCTGCCAAACACGGAGTCATCGGCTTGACGAAGGTAGCAGCATTGGAAGCGGCACAGGATGGAATTACCGTAAATGCGGTTTGTCCGGGGTATGTTGACACTCCGCTGGTTCGAAATCAGCTGGGGGACCTTGCCAAAACGCGCAATATACCGTTTGAAAGAGTGATAGAAGAAGTCATCTATCCTCTCGTACCGCAGAGAAGATTACTGGATGTAAAAGAAATTGCAGACTATACCATGTTCCTATGCAGTGATGCAGCGAAGGGAATCACCGGACAGGCAGTTGTATTGGATGGCGGGTATACGGTTCAATAGCTAGGCGAAGGAGAAACGACCTTTTAGGAGGTCGTTTCATTTATTGGGTGAGGTTGATATGGCGGTGATTTATGGTGAGTCTGTTTTTGGGGAAAGACGTAAATCGGCGGCTTGATTTTTCTCGATAACGGCCGGATTATTCAGAATGGACTCGATTTTTCTAGGAAATGGCCGAATTTTTGATTGAAACTACAGGATTCTTAACTAAGAGGACAAAATTTACCCGTAAGAAGTCACCTGGAATCTCATACAATTTAATAAAAAGTCAATAATCTCATCCATTAATCAACAATAGGCTTGCGCTTCTGTATATTTTTCACTAAAATAGTGAATACATATATTGTTTACCTATATCGAAACGTTGATCAGGAGTAGTAATGAAGGATTTCTGTCGTAGAGAGTTGACGGGTGGTGAAAGTCAACCAGAAGCATCATGAACTCGCCTGCTGAGTTGCAAGTGTGAACGAACAGTAAGACTTGCCGTTTTCCGCGTTAAGGATGAATGAAGCTGAGTGCGCGTACACTAATGTGGGTGGTACCGCGGGAGAATGTACATACAAACTCTCGTCCCAAATATTTATTTGGGATGAGAGTTTTTTTATTTTTTAAAAAAGAGGGGCACCTGCCTTTCGAATGACAATTAAAGGAGGATCTCAATATGAGTTTTAATCATAAAAGTGTTGAGACAAAATGGCAGCAGTATTGGGAAGAAAACAAAACGTTCAAGGCGACGGAAGATGAAGGAAAAGACAATTTCTACGCACTGGATATGTTCCCGTATCCATCAGGCGCAGGCCTTCACGTAGGACATCCGGAAGGGTTTACGGCAACGGACATCCTTTCCCGCATGAAGCGTATGCAAGGGTACAATGTCCTTCATCCGATGGGGTGGGATGCATTCGGTTTACCGGCTGAGCAATATGCCCTTGATACAGGGAATGACCCGGCAGAATTCACACAAAAAAATATCGATACATTCCGCCGTCAAATTAAAGCTCTAGGTTTTTCTTACGATTGGGACCGCGAAGTCAATACAACAGATCCAGGCTACTACAAATGGACACAATGGATCTTCACCAAACTTTATGAAAAAGGCTTGGCTTATGTGGATGAGGTTGCCGTGAATTGGTGTCCGGCACTTGGGACGGTCCTTGCCAATGAAGAAGTCATCGATGGGAAGAGCGAACGCGGAGGGCATCCCGTAGAGCGCCGTCCGATGAAGCAGTGGATGCTGAAGATCACCGCTTATGCAGACCGTCTTGTGGAAGACCTTGAAGATGTAGACTGGCCTGAGAGTATTAAAGATATGCAACGCAACTGGATCGGACGCTCTGAAGGAGCAGAAATCAATTTTACTATTGATGGGCATGATGAATCTTTCGATGTTTTCACAACACGTCCGGATACGATCTTTGGTGCAACATACGCGGTTCTTGCTCCTGAGCATCCGTTCGTCGCGAAAATCACAACGGACGAACAACGCTCGAAAGTGAATGAGTATATCGACAAGATCAAGTCAAAAAGTGATCTTGAACGTACAGATCTTGCAAAAGAAAAAACGGGTGTATTCACGGGCGCCTATGCGATCAATCCAGCTAACGGAAGCAAAATGCCGATCTGGATTGCCGATTACGTTCTAATGAGCTACGGTTCTGGTGCAATCATGGCTGTTCCTGCTCATGACGAGAGAGATTATGAATTTGCCAAAGAATTCGATCTTCCAATCGTGGAAGTGGTCGCTGGAGGCAACGTTGAGAAAGAAGCTTATACAGGTGACGGAGATCATGTGAACTCTGATTTTCTTGATGGAATGGGTAAGGAAGAGGCAATCACAAAAGCCATTTCCTGGTTGGAAGAAAAGAATATCGGAACGAAGAAAGTGACGTACCGTCTGCGTGACTGGTTATTCAGCCGTCAGCGTTACTGGGGCGAGCCGATTCCAGTCATCCATTGGGAAGATGGCACAACGACCACGGTTCCAGAAAGTGAGCTTCCACTTGTCCTTCCCAAGACGACTGAAATCAAACCGTCCGGTACAGGTGAATCTCCACTTGCGAACATCAGTGAATGGGTGAATGTTGAAGACCCTGAAACAGGTAAAAAAGGCCGCCGTGAAACAAACACAATGCCTCAGTGGGCAGGAAGCTGCTGGTACTATATCCGTTATATCGATCCACATAACGAAGAAGCCCTGGCTGATGCGAAGAAAATGGAAAATTGGCTGCCGGTCGATACGTATATCGGAGGAGCCGAACATGCGGTGCTTCACTTGCTTTATGCCCGTTTCTGGCACAAGTTCCTTTATGATATCGGCGTAGTGCCAACGAAAGAGCCGTTCCAGAAGCTATTCAACCAAGGAATGATCCTGGGTGAAAACAATGAAAAAATGAGTAAATCAAAAGGGAATGTTGTGAATCCTGATGAGGTGGTAGAATCTCACGGTGCAGATACCCTTCGTCTTTATGAAATGTTCATGGGTCCACTTGAAGCTTCCATCGCCTGGAGCACAAACGGACTGGACGGAGCCCGTCGCTTCCTTGACCGTGTATGGCGCCTGCTTGTCGAGGAGGATGGTTCACTTTCCTCGAAGGTGACAGATGCACCAAACAGTGACCTGGATAAAACGTATAATCAAACCGTGAAAAAAGTGACAGAAGACTACGAAGGGCTTCGTTTCAACACAGGAATTTCCCAGCTGATGGTATTCATCAATGATGCATACAAAGCTGACACACTTCCTAAGAATTATGTGGAAGGTTTCATTAAGATGCTGGCACCGATCGCTCCGCATATGACAGAAGAGCTTTGGAGCAAGCTAGGTCATGAAGGAACTCTTTCCTACGAAACATGGCCGACATTCGATGAATCGAAGCTTGTCGACAACGAAGTCGAAATCGTTCTTCAAGTAAACGGTAAAGTGAAGGCGAAAGTCATGATCCCTCGAGATATGAACAAAGATGATCTAGAAAAAACCGCCATGGAAAACGATGAAATCAAAAGCCAAATCGAAGGCAAAACCATCCGCAAAGTCATTGCCGTACCTGGCAAACTAGTGAACATCGTAGCCAACTAATATTGTGTTGAGGGACGGACCTTGAAATGCATCTGATTGGTAGGAAATACTATCAATTGGGGATTCTGTATTTCACCAAGGTCCGTCCCTCTTTTCTATTTAGGGGGGCGGACCTCTATATGGGCCGGAATTTGATCGCAAATCGCTTTAAATCAGCGTTTTATTGAGGTCCGTCCCTCTTTCAATCTGATTTTTTTGTTTGGGAGACGGGCTTTGGTATAATTGTGTTGAATGAATGACGAATAATGAGTGAATGATGAAAGGAAGTTGAGAAGTATGGATACAATTAAAACGATTACGACTGATGAGTTGGAGCAAAAGTTGAAAAATGGTGAAGATCTGCTTTTAGTGGATGTTCGTGAAGATGAAGAAGTGGCAGAGGGAGTGATTCCTGGAGCAAAGCATATCAAAATGGGTGAAATTCCTGAGTCACTTGATCAATTTGATAAAGACAAAGAGTACATCTTTATCTGCCGTTCAGGAAACCGCAGCGGAAATGTTGCTCACTACATGCAGGAACAAGGATATAAAGTGGTGAACATGGAAGGCGGCATGATGAACTGGGCTGGGGAGACAGCGGCGAAGAAATAATTGATTTTTCTGGGAAGAAGCGCATCCTTTTTTTGAAAAGGGTGTGCTTTTTTCATGTATATAGTGAAAAATGGCTTCACTACAGAGTTCTACGTGGAATGTAAGGCGGTTTATCAGCGAAATTCGAGATATATCAGCGAAATCGACAATATATCAGCGAAATTCAAAATATATCAGCGAAATCAAAAAAATACCAAACTCAACGAAACATTCAATCCTCAATAAAAATCCCCCATCAATTGTTTGAAAATTAAATATTCTGACGATACTAATATCAATCAAAAATGGGGAGGGAGCTCCATGATTCAAGTGAAAGTCTTCGATTATGAGCATGAGAAAGATTTAGAGAAAGATATGAATCATTTTCTCAGTAAACTGGAAGATAAAAAAATCGTGGATATTAAATATCATGTAGCAGCATTGTCGGAGGAAGTGGAAGATCAAATTTATTGTTTCTCGGCCATGGTTGTTTACAGAAAATAAAAAGGTTGATCGTACTGCAGATGCAGATGGGATCAACCTTTCTTTTTGAATTATACTTTTGCCGCATTAAAGCCTGCAAGTCTTCCTGTAACAAGGGCAGAAGTAATATTATAGCCGCCGGTATATCCGTGGATATCAAGCACTTCTCCACAGAAGTAGAGTCCGTTCATCTTTTTCGAAGCCATCGTTTTCGGTTCGATTTCTTTAATGGAAACACCGCCGCCCGTAACAAACGCCTTATCAATGGACAATGTTCCGTTCACATTGAAGGTGAATTGTTTTAACAACTTGGTAAACTGTCGGATTTTTTCTGAGAAGATATGATCTCCTTTTTCATCGTGATCGATTTCTGCACGGTCCAGTAAAAATAACAGGTATCTCTCAGGAACCAATCCTTTGAATATATTCTTCGCGGCTTTCTTTCCATCTTCTTTCACCTGTTTATGGATAGACTGGAATAGCTGTTCTTCATTTTGATCAGGCATGGAATCGATCTGCATGGCAACATGGGTCAGGTTCCATTTCTTCATGGCCTTTACCACATATTGACTGCAACGGAGAACGGCCGGTCCGGAAATTCCTAAATGGGTAAAGATCATATCCATTTTATGCGTGATGATTTTTTTCCCCTTAGGATTTAATACGCTCAACTCAACGCTGCGCAATGAAAGCCCTTGGAGCTCTTTCTTTTTAACAAAAGGCTCGTCCGACGTAAGGGGAACCTCGGTCGGGAACAAGTCGGTAATTGTATGCCCTGCTTTCGTCGCCCATGGATACCCATCGCCCGTCGATCCGGTATGAGGGACGGACTTGCCTCCAACCGCGATGACGACAGCCTTTGCGGCGATCGTTTCACCGTCTTTCAAGAGGATACCGACCGTCTCGCCGTTTTCGTACAGAACTTCGTCCACGCTTGTGCTCGTCCGGGTATCCACCTTTAACTCCTTCATGCGTTTCAATAAGGCTTCCACAACATCCATGGCCCGGTTCGATACAGGAAACATCCTGCCGTGATCTTCCTCTTTTAATTGTATCCCCAGCTTCTCAAAGAAAGCGATGATATCTTCATTATTGAACTCGGAAAAGGCACTATATAAAAATCGTCCATTTCCCGGAATATGCTTAATGATTTCTTCTATGGGAAGTCGATTGGTCACGTTGCAGCGGCCGCCTCCGGAAATCGCGAGCTTTCTTCCAAGTTTCGTTCCTTTATCTACAAGAAGGACGTTCGCTCCGTTTTCCCCGGCTGCGATACTGGCCATCAATCCGGACGGTCCTCCACCTATGACAATCACATCGTATTTCTTTACCATTTTTCCACCAACTTTTAGTTTTGCTCTTTCGTTTCTCAAAAGAAGTTTCTCCTTATTTTAAATGGGATGGGTTTTAAATACAACATTCGAAAAAAATTGTCATTCGATTCGTACAGTAGTAAACTACTGATAGTGTGTAAATTTTCAAGTTGGATTTTATTTTGTTTGTTTAATGAGCAACAAGATATATAGAGAGGGATACTATGTCATCTAAATTAATAAGAGGGACGTTTATATTAACGTTAGGGACCTTTATTTCGAAGTTTCTGGGTCTTTTTTATGTTATACCGTTTGATGATTTGTTAAAAGGTCATGAAGAGGGGGCTTCCCTATATCAATATGGTTATGTACCGTATACAATCTTTCTGACTGTAGCGACTGCAGGTGTGCCCCTGGCCGTTTCAAAATTCGTTTCAAAATATAATGCCATAGGTGAATATGCCGTAGGACGAAGGCTGTTTAAGTCAGGTTTGGTGCTGATGACGCTGACGGGGATTGTTTCGTTCCTCATTATGTATGCATTTGCACCTATATTCGCAGAAATGACAATCAAGAGTGATGAACAGGTGATTTCGGTTGCACAGGTGACGACCGTCATTCGGGCAGTGAGTTTTGCACTGATCATCATTCCGTTTATGAGCTTGATCAGGGGCTTTTTCCAGGGCCATCAATCCATGGGGCCGACAGCGGTTTCCCAGGTAATCGAACAAATTGTCCGGATTGTTTTCTTACTGGGCGGGATTTATGTAGTATTAAACATTTTAGATGGGTCTGTGACAACCGCCATTGCTGTAGCGACATTTGCTGCATTTGTCGGGGGGCTGGCGAGTCTCGGGGCATTGATTTGGTATTGGTTTAAACGAAAGCCTCATTTAGACGAGCTCCTAGAGGAAGATCGCGGTCAGGAAGAGGTTTCATTACGATCGATGTATAAAGAGATCATCGCCTATTCGATTCCGTTTATTTTTGTAGGACTTGCCAACCCGTTATTTCAACTGGTTGATCAGATTACTTTTAATACTGCGATGTCTGCGATTGGTAATGCAAAAGTTTCCGATCATGCCTTTGCCGTATTGAACTTCTATACTCATAAACTTGTGATTATTCCAGTGTCCTTGGCAACCGCCTTTTCTATGACGCTGATTCCGTTGATTACGACGTCTTATACAAGCGGCGACCGGAAAACGATGCGTAGAAACATCGACCAAACGTTTCAAATTCTATTGTTTTTAACAGTACCGGCAGCTTTAGGAATTGCGCTATTAGCTGAGCCAACGTATACGATGTTCTATCACAGTGATGAATTAGGAACTTCTATTTTAAGATCATATGCACCTGTTGCGATTCTCTTTGCATTATTTGCTGTTACAGCAGCGATTCTTCAAGGAATTGACGAGCAGAAATTTACTATCTTCAGCTTGCTTGTCGGTCTGCTACTCAAGCTTGTCCTGAACATACCGTTGATTCGCTTGTTCGAAACTCAAGGTGCTGTCATCGCCACTGTGATTGGGTATGCAGTAGCGATTCTAATCAATTTATATGTCATCAAGAAATACGCGAGATATCAATTCAGACTGATTATGAGAAGAACCATGTTCATAGGAGCACTAAATGCCGTCATGGCAGTGGTGGTATTGGTGTTATATCGTATACTGGTTCAATTCCTCAATCCTGAGTCCGGATTCCAATCGATTCTTCTCGTTGCTATATGTGGCGGGGTGGGAGCACTTGTTTACTTCTACTTAAGCTTAAGAAGTAAATTGGCAGATCGTTTATTCGGGGATAAAATCACGAGGATTCGCAGTAAACTTCGCATAGGGTAAAAGGAAAAGGGATGATACATGCCGATCATCCCTTTTTTTATTGAATGGACAGTGAGCCCTGCTTCTATTTAAGCGGTCATGCACTTTTCATCAATCATTGTAATAGGAGAGGGCTAATTATTATAATACCCAAGTTGTCTTTCAAGTCGCTCTACTTTTCGTTCCAAGCGGTCGACTTTGCGGTCCAGACGCTCATATTGTCTCTCAAGCCGGTCTAACCGGTCGTTGACGCCGCCGCCATACCCTTGACCAGGAAAACCTGGATATCCCTGTCCGCCGCCTCCAGGAAGTGGAATAGGGATCAATAATCCACCTGATCCTTGTTGTCGATATGGATACATATGCTTCACCTCATTTATTTTTATCAAAGTTGCTTACCTGTAGTAGCCTATGTTAAGAATAGAAACATGAATGGGTAAGTGCCCATGGACTGGTCAAATCACTAATAAAACCAACATTAAAGAATAAGAACTCAACATAAACGGAGCGTGATTAACGTGAGAATAGATAAAATGCTTGCCAATATGGGTTACGGCAGCCGGAAAGAAGTAAAGAAATTATTAAAGGATGGCGGTCTTCAAGTCAATGGAGAGGTCATTAAAGATGGAAAGGTGCATATCAATACGGAAAAGGATACAGTGATGTTGTATGGAGAGCAGGTTGAGTATCGTGAATTCATCTACCTTCTCATGAATAAGCCGCCTGGAGTCATCTCAGCAACTGAAGATGGACAGGATGAAACCGTCATTGATTTGCTTCAATTGGAAGATCAAATATTCAATCCATTTCCTGTCGGAAGACTCGATAAGGATACAGAAGGATTCCTTCTCATTACGAATGACGGTCAATTATCCCACCAGCTCCTTTCTCCGAAGCGCCATGTTCCGAAAACGTATTTTGCCGTGATTGACGGTGAAGTGACAGAAGGGGACGTAGAAGCCTTTAAAAGTGGAGTCACGTTGGATGATGGCTATGAAACTAAGCCGGGGGAATTGACGATTCTAAAATCAGGACTGACTTCTGATATTGAATTGACGATCACTGAAGGGAAATTTCATCAGGTGAAAAGAATGTTCGAAAGCGTAGGAAAGCGCGTCATATATCTGAAGCGTTTAACGATGGGACCGCTTGAGCTTGATAAAGATCTGGAGCTTGGTGAGTACCGTGAGCTGACCGAAGAGGAAGTAACACTACTAAAAGAATACAAGCCTGAATAAAAAACGGGGCAGCACCCTTCGGTAAAGGTGCTGCCCCGTTTCGTTGTTTGAAAAGTCATTTTAGTCCGCTATTCGATCTGCTCCAGCGACAAGGCAGTCGACGCTTTTCTATGTGTCCAGCTCCAGGGCTTAGAGGCTCGAGGTCATAAGCCAAACCTGCCAAAAAGGCAAAAACCCGCCTTTTCGGCAGGTTCGTCTTATGCTTGCGCCTCTGGGCAAGGCCCTTCCGCTTTTCTATGTGTCCAGCTCCGGCGGCTAGTCCCTCGAGGTCATAAGTCAAGAACACCAAAAAGGCAAAGGGCGCCTTTCCGGCGTTCTCGTCTTATGCTTGTCGGGCCTGAACGAGCCGCCTCCGTTTCGTTTAAGAAGTCATCTTCACTTTCTTCTCTGTTGTTGTCCATTGACCCCGACTTGGGCTTTGCACCAAGTCATTATACGCTAACACGTTGAGATCTCTTTGTATGGTGCGAGGAGTAATGCCAAATTCGTCTACAAGATCTTGAGTTGTTACAGTACCTTTCTGTTTAATGTACATGTACACAGCTTTGATTCTAGTTAGCATACGATTGGTTGAAGGTTTCAAAGAACCACTCCCTCATCATTTTTCCAAAGGCAAAGACTACATGCGTCATTTGTGCACCTCACGTGCTACCATATGTACTATGCGCTTTAGACAACCCCTTTTCTACATATAAAGTTTACTCATAAGATGTCAGACAATTACATTGTACTCCTAATCCGACAAAATTTCAAAAACATTGTCCAAATTTACAAACAATTTACGTAGTAACTTGATGGTTGTATTCCTAGAATATGAATAAAATGCTAAATATATGTATTTTTTATTAATATTGATGTTGTTAAGAATGAGAGAGTCCCCGAATTGAAGCCAATTGCCTTCGAATCAACTAGTATACTCATTGAACAGAGCAAGAGCGCATACATCGGTTATTCACCGGATTCTCTCTGTTTGGATTTCCCCATGAAACAGTATAAAATGAGAGTAGAAGTAAATACATATAAGCAGGTGGATACGAATGAGTATTAATTGGACGAATGAAGTGGAGAAGCGGAAGGACGATTTGCTTAAGGATCTGCAGCAATTCCTGCAGATTAAAAGTGTGCTGGATGAAGAGAATGCGACGGAGGATGCACCACTGGGGAGAGGCGTGAAAGAAGCGCTGGACTATTTATTGACCCTTGGTGAGAAAGACGGTTTCATCCCTAAGAATGTGGACCATCTTGCCGGACATTTAGAGTTTGGTAATGGAAGTGACCTTCTCGGTATCCTTTGTCATGTGGACGTTGTTCCTGAAGGGGATGGATGGAGTTTCGATCCCTTTGGCGGAGAGATAAAAGACGGTAAGATATATGCCCGTGGAGCAATCGATGACAAGGGTCCTACAATGGCTGCCTATTATGCCATGAAAATCGTAAAGGATCTTGATCCCACCTTCAATAAGCGGGTCCGGATGATCATTGGAACAGATGAAGAAAGCGACTGGAGATGTGTTGAGCATTATTTCAAAAAAGAAGAAATGCCTACAATGGGATTTGCCCCTGATGCAGACTTTCCGATCATCCATGCAGAAAAAGGGATCGCCGACTATGATTTAGTCCAAATAAAACCGGCGGATGTGTCTCAAACGGGCATCAAGGTAATGTCTTTTGAGTCCGGCCGACGCTACAACATGGTTCCTGACTATGCCAAAGCGGTACTATTGGTCGATGAGGATCATACAAAATGGGTTCAAAACTTTGAAATTTTCACAAAGGAAGAAAACATCAAAGGGAACTATTACATCGAAAACGGCGAGCTTGTTTTTGAAGTCGAAGGCGTTTCTTCACATGGAATGGAGCCTGACAACGGGAAGAATGCGGGTCTCTACTTAGCTGCATTCTTATCACAGCTGCCACTACCTTCTCAAGGAAAAGAGTTCTTTGAGTTCACGACCAAGCATTTCTTTAAAGATTCAAGAGGGATTCAACTCGGTGTAAGCTACCGTGACGATATTACGGGAGATTTAACTATCAACGTAGGGAAGTTGCGCTATTCAGATGCTGATGGCGGGCGATTAGGATTAAACATGCGTTATCCGGTTACGTTTGAGATGGAAAAAGGAAAGGCAATCATTGAGAACATAGAAGGCTATTCGATTGAAAACTTCTCAGATAGTAAACCTCATCATGTGTCTAAAGATGATGAACTTGTTCAAACGCTGAAGAAAGTATATGAGGATCAAACCGGTGAGAGAGGCGAGTTATTAAGCATCGGTGGAGGTACTTACGCCAGAAGCTTAGAGGCAGGCGTAGCCTTTGGGGCATTATTCCCCGGCCGTGAAGATATTGCTCATCAGAAAGATGAATATATGTATATAGAGGATCTCCTGAAAGCAACGGCTATTTACGCACAGGCTATCTATGAATTAGCATGTGAATCTTAAGAGAGACAAGGGGAGAGCAGAATGAACACAGTATTTGTAAATGGGGAATTTATCGATCGTGCCGATGCGAAGATTGATATTGAGGATCGCGGTTATCAATTCGGGGATGGAATCTATGAAGTGATTCGCGTATACGGCGGAAACACGTTCACGATGAAGGAGCATATGGAGAGACTTTATCAAAGTGCTGAAAAGATGAAGCTGTCCATTCCGAATTCAGAAGAAGAACTGACTGCACATCTTCTGGAGCTTATCGATTCCAATCAAGTGAAAGACGGGATTGTTTATATACAAGTGACCCGCGGTGTGTCTTCCCGTCAGCACCATTTTCCTTCGAAAGATGTAATGGGAAGCGTCGTTGCTTATACGAAGGATTTTCCTGTTCCTCTTCACCAGATGGAGCAAGGTGTAACAGCTAAGCTGGTCGAAGATATCAGGTGGCTGAGATGTGATATTAAGAGCTTGAATCTTCTCGGAAACCTGCTGGCAAAAGAAGAAGCTGCATCTGAAGGTCATTTTGAAGCTATTTTGCATCGAGGGGATACTGTGACAGAAGGCTCCTCTTCTAATGCATTCATGGTGAAAGATGGAGTCATCTACACGCATCCCGTAACAAACTTGATACTCAATGGTATTACGAGAAGAGTCATTGAAGATTTATGCAGAAGAAATAATATCTCTTTTCAAGAAGAGACGTTTCTTGTCCCTGATCTTCTCGAAGCGGATGAAGTATTCATCGCAAGTACGACTTCAGAAGTCATGCCCGTCATTAAGATCGATCAACAGGTGATCGGAAATGGAAAAACCGGTTCTGTAACCAAAAAGCTGCAGGCACTGTTTAGTGAAAGAAAAAGGGAACAAAGCCCTGTAAAATAGTTGGAGGCTTTAAATGAGATTGATTTGTTCACAACCATTTATGAAGACCGAACGAAGAATAGAAGACAACCAGCAATTCACGGTAGA
The DNA here is from genome assembly GCF_008180865.1 of Rossellomorea aquimaris. Taxonomy (GTDB): domain Bacteria; phylum Bacillota; class Bacilli; order Bacillales; family Bacillaceae_B; genus Rossellomorea; species Rossellomorea yichunensis. The sequence continues at coordinate 381,325 of NZ_VTEX01000005.1, read as the reverse complement.
GACAGAGGAGCATCTTTATTTATACAGTGATCGAATCGAGACTCCTACGAGAAGCTTCACCATCAAGGACGTGATGGATGTGACAAGCAAACCATTGTCAGCTTTCTATACTTTTTTGTATCTTCACACGATTGAAGGAGTGTGGACGTTTGTTGTTAAGTCATCTCCTGAACAATTCATCACGCAGTATCATAAGGTTAAATGATCATAAGAAAGAGGCTGCGCAGTCATGGGCGCAGCCTCTTTTGGTTATCGAACGGATCGATTAGTCGCAGCTTCTTTTGTATATTAAAATCTGAACAGGTCGCTTGATAGATATCTTTCTCCTGTATCGCAGGCAATGCACACGACTACATCATCAGGTGATAACTTCTTCGCCACTTCAATGGCTGCATAACAAGCGGCCCCTGATGAAGGCCCTACGAGGATACCTTCTTCACTTGCCATTCTGCGGGCAATATCGTAGGCATGCTCGTCTTCGATTTTGTGGATTTCATCGTAGACACTGGTATTCAGTATTTCTGGAACAAATCCTGGACTAGTCCCTACTAACTTATGCTTCCCGGGCTTTCCTCCAGAAAGAACTGGGGATCCCGCCGGTTCCACGACATGAACGGCGAGGTCCGGATAATGCTCTCTTAACACTTCACCTGTTCCTGTAATCGTTCCGCCCGTTCCGGCAGTCGCTACAAATGCAGATAAGGGCTTGCCGATTTCTTTCATGGCTTCCACAATCTCGAGGGCCGTCGTCTTTCGATGGGCATCCGGGTTCGCATCGTTTTCAAACTGCATCGGCATGAAGCTATTTGGGATTTGCTCTGTTAATTCTTTCGCTTTTTCGATAGCGCCTGGCATTTTGTCATCTCCAGGTGTTAATACTACTTCAGCTCCGTATGCTTTTAACAGATTGATACGCTCTTGAGTCATCGTATCGGGCATGACCAGTATTGCGCGATATCCCCTTGCTGCTGCATTCATGGCAAGGCCGATACCCGTGTTTCCGCTTGTGGGCTCTATGATGGTCGATCCTTCTTTTAATAAGCCTTCCTTTTCTGCTTCAACGATCATTTGAAAGGCTGCACGGTCCTTCACGCTTTTACTCGGGTTATAGAATTCCAATTTAACATATACATCCGCTCCGTCAGCAGGATTGAGTCGATTCAATTTGACCAGGGGGGTGTCCCCGATCAGTTCAGCTATATTTTGTACAACTTTCATGGTCAACTTCCTTTCAGAAAACGTTCTTCTTCTATCGTACTAATTCATATAAGTCTTATCAAATAAATGAGCTTTGTATTTCATTTTTATTGCATTTCCTTCTAGTCATTCTCTCTCATGACACATTTTGCTAAAATGGTAGTAACGAATGAAAGGACGAGTGATATGTTGAAAGCTCACTATTTCTTTGCACTATCTCTATCTCAAGAAACGAAACACTGCATACAAAAGTGGACGCAGCCAATGAAGGATGAGGGTTCTTTTCAGAGCTGGGTGCACCCGCAGGACTATCACATCACATTGGCCTTTTTGGGAAGTGCGGATGAACTTCAACCCGTGATCCATAAAGTGGACGCGCTTGATTGTCCTTCATTTTCATTAACCCTCGATCACTACGGTACTTTTGGAAAAAGTGATTCACCGAGAATTCTATGGTTGGGCGCTCAGCCTTCTGAAATCTTACAGCGGGTTCGGGGCAGAGTGTATGGTGTGTGTGAAGATGCGGGCTTTCAATTAGATAAGAGACCTTTTTCTCCACATATCACCGTGGGGCGAAAGTGGAATAGAGATTTTCCTTTTACTTCCGAGTGGTTGAATTCGTTTCAGCCGCCTGACACCCATTTATTCACTGCAAGAGAAATCGTGTTATATCGAACGCACGTAGACCGTCTGCCTAAGTATGAAGCCATTTATACCAAACCGTTACATGCAAATTGACCGTCATGAAAGGACCGATCCATATGGCACAGCTGATTAAACTTCAAGATTACGTTTCCAGGTACGAAACGGATTTATATAGATATCCTTCCCAATTTGTCCGATTAAAAAAGCAGCAATGGGAAAAAATGAAACAACATTGGGAAAACGGTGAACTCCCTCCAGCTTCCCCGATCGTTAAGGAGGAAGAACAGGAACAGGAAAGGAACTCCATGAAGGAGAAGCTCTTTTCACTGTTCAAAAAGAAAGAGGAAGAAGAGGAGCTCTCAAGCTCCATTCAGGCAAATGATGAAGAAATCGCATTTGAAATGGAATCACATCACGATATCTCTACGGAGGAAGAATTGAAGGTTTCCTTCCTGGACCTTGTATTTGATTTTCAGTTGAGGTGGGCAAGCTCCACGATCATGGAGAAATCCTATGTAGATAACAGCTATCATTATGACGAACGATTACGCTACCTGCTTCAGCGTTTTCCAGATAACATATTCGTGTTGTACAACCCGGTATTGAAAATTAAACATGCCCCTGTAGAACTCGAAACCATATTGATCACCCCAACAGGGATCTGGTGCTTAACCTTTCTCGAATTTGAAGAGGGAACTGCCTACATCGGTTCAGGAGAACGTTTCTGGTTGAAAAAATGGGGAGATCTAGAGACGAAGGTATTAAACCCTCTAATCGGACTGAGAAGGATGGAGGGAATACTCCATCAAATCATTCAATATGCAGGTGTTGACCTTCCGATTCATAAAGGCGTGATAAGCAGAAATGGATACATAGATTACCCACAGGCCCCGATGGGCATTCAGTTTCTTGACAAACGTCTCCACAACGAATGGTTTCAGCAGCAGCGCTCAAGCTCTTCTCCGATCAAGAGTGTCCAGCTGAAAGCGGCACAAGCCATCATGGAGTATTGCCAAACTACTTCATTTAAAAGGCTTCAGTGGGGAGAGCATGCTGTTGAATCAGATGAGAACCAACAATGAGGACGATTTTTATCGTGAATCCTTCAGCAAAGAATCATCACTCCTTATCTTCGTGGAATCAATTTAGTCAAACCATCGATATTCCACATGAGATTTTTTTGACTGGTCAACCCGGTGACGTGAAGAAGATCGTTTCAAGTGTTGTCAATCAATCTCCAGACGACTGGCTCCTGGTAGTGGGAGTAGGTGGTGATGGGACCATGAACTCTGTGGTGAGTGGAACAATCGGTTTTGACAAGGTCGTTATAGGGTATATTCCATCAGGAAGTGGTAATGATTTTGCAAGGGGCTATAATTGGCCTAACAATAAAAAACAAGCATATACCTTAATAAAGGAAGGTATAAAAGAAGAGGACATCGTGACCTTGGATTCAGGTCAATTTACCATGAACAGCGGACCAAATGGGTATTTCGTGAATAATATAGGGATAGGATTTGACGCGGAAATTGCCCGTAAGGCCAATCGTTCATCCTTTAAGAGGTGGTTGAACAAATGGTCCCTTGGACAACTGATCTATCCTATCCTTCTTTGTAAGGAAGCGTTTACGTATAAACCTTTTTCCCTTTCGATAGATGTGGATGGAAAAGAGCAGGTGTTTCACAAAGTATGGTTTGTGACAGTTTCGAATCAGCCTTTTTTTGGTGGAGGAATGAAGATCGCCCCACAGGCTTGTCCTGATGATGGATCTATCGATATGACCCTTGTCCATGGGTTATCGAGGTGGAAATTACTCCTGGTCTTTCTATCTGTCTTCTTCGGAAAACATACGGCTTTTAACGAAGTCAGCACGTGTACGGGAACAACGATGAACATCCGATCGAGTCAGGATGTACCTGTGCACGCAGATGGAGACACAATTGAAGAACTGAAGAAGGGGAATGAATTGAAGGTGCACGTTCTTCCATTAAGTTGGAAAATGTTAAATAGAAGTGGGTGGCAGAAGTGTTAGTCATTAGCAGACATTACGATGCGTTCTTAGATACGTTCAATACGGTTACATTGATTCTTCCATACGATTATCATGATGGGAATTCCAGTCACTTCTCTCTCATTAAAGGCAGTGAAAAAATAGCTCTTCATATTGAAGAAAAGATTCCCCTCAATGATGCGATGAAATATGTCACGACGATTCAGAGTGAGAAGGTTGTCCTGGGTGAAGTCTATGAAGTTGTCGATGAGCATAACACAAAGACAGACCTCCAAATCGGAGCGGTCATAAGGACCGAAGAGTTTGATCAACGTTTTTATTACGACGGGGATGACCTTGGTGTTACATACCAAGAGGGGTGCACCGTGTTTAAAGTATGGTCTCCGACGGCAACAGAGGTAAGACTTAAGCTGAAATCCCCTGATGATGAAGAAATCCAGTACCCATTCGAGAGAGTTGAGAAAGGCGTATGGGAATGTAAGGTGAATACCGATGTAGATCGCTATTATTATACAATTCTAACGTGTATCAATCTGGTTTGGGATGAACTGATTGATCCATATGCTAAATCGATTTCATACGACAGTGAGTGGGGATGTGTTGTGAACCTTGGACGAATTGAGGGACCTTCTTCCTTGGCACCGTTACTTTCACCTACAGATGCTGTCATTTATGAATTGAATGTCCGTGATTTCTCAGCACAAAAAGAAAGCGGCATGAAATTCGCAGGGAAATATCGTGCCTTTACAGAAAAAGGGACTTCTACCCCGAAAGGATTCAGTAGTGGAATTCAGTATTTAAAGGAGCTGGGCATCACCCATGTTGAACTGCTTCCTGTCAATGATTTCGATGGGGTGACGGATCACCCTTCCGATAAAAGCTACAATTGGGGATATAACCCTTTGTTTTTTAATGCGCCGGAAGGGAGCTACAGCTTAAAGCCTGAAGATCCCTATGAGCGGATCAATGAACTGAAAAGCGTGATTAATAGCCTTCATGAAGAAAATATCAGGGTTATATTGGATGTGGTATACAACCACGTGTTCATTCGGGAGGATTCATCTTTTGAAAAGCTTGTTCCCGGGTATTTCTTCCGTCACGACGAAAATGGTTTACCTTCAAATGGGACGGGAGTGGGAAATGATTTTGCTTCCGAACGCCTGATGGCCAGGAAATTCATCGTTGATTCGATTCTTTATTGGATAAAAGAGTACGGTGTCGACGGCTTCCGTTTTGACCTGATGGGAATTCTTGATACTAAGACCATGACGACAATCCGAGAAGAAGTGGATAAGGTTTTGCCTGGAGCGATCATCATAGGAGAAGGCTGGGACCTGAACACCCCCCTGCCCCCGCATCAAAAGGCCAACCTGCGTAACGCCCATCAGCTTCAAGGGATCGGTCAATTCAATGACTGGTTCCGGGACACCATTAAAGGAAGTACGTTTAACTTATATGATAAAGGGTTTGCTCTCGGTCACGGACACTTGGAACAAAAGGTGGAACTCGTCCTGACTGGAAGTGTCGGGATGAAAAATGGGGAAAGAGGGCTCTTTAAAGAGCCGACCCAATCCGTTAACTATGTGGAATCCCATGATAATCACACCCTTTGGGATAAAATGAAAGCTTGTTTAAATGAAGATGAAGAAACCCTTATGAATCGCCATAAATTAGCAACCACGATGGTACTGCTATCTCAAGGGATCCCTTTTATTCATGCAGGACAGGAATTTTACAGGACGAAAAAGGGAATTGAAAACAGCTACAATTCTCCTGTTGAAATTAATCAATTAGACTGGACGAGAAGAGAAGAATTCGATGATGTCGTTCAATACGTGAAAGCACTGATTCAAATCCGTAAAAGTCACGGTGCCTTCCGATTTCAAAACAGCGGACTGATCCGGGAACATGTGGAAGTCTCTCATAGCATCGAAAATCTTGTTGTGGTCCGCTATCAGAATGTCCACCCGTATGGCCCGTGGAACGATATCTTCATGGTCTTCCATTCAGATTTGAAGAAGTGTCAGTATTCCCTCCCGGAAGGAAAAGATTGGATTTGTTTGTCAGACGGAAATAGGGCAAATGTAAGCGGTCTTTATGGGGTAGAAGAGCGAACTATAACCCTTGAACCTGTCTCTTCCTATGTGTTTGTAAGGTAGCAGTTCATTCCAGTGCTTGACGAAAACGCAAGATGACGATAAAATCTTAAACAGATGGCTATTGATTGTATTGCCCAATAGCTGTCTTTTTTATTTTATAAGACTTTTTTGATGCAGTGAATGAATCCAAACTTTAACGTAACTGAACATATAAACATGACAAAGGACCAATAGAAGGTGAATATATTGGAACACTTATTTGACCAAGATTGGGAAATAGTCCCCGCAGGCGGTGCTACTGGAGAAGCGTTCTTTGCTCAGTACCAAGAGCAAAGGTTATTTCTGAAACGCAATTCCTCTCCTTTTGTGGCTGTATTGTCTGCAGAAGGAATCGTACCCAAGCTAGTTTGGACAAAAAGACTAGAAAACGGGGATGTCATAACGGCACAACACTGGTTAAATGGGAGAGAATTAAAGCCGGAAGAGATGAAAGATGAACGGGTGGCAAGGCTGCTTAACAAGATTCATTCATCAAAGCCGCTTTCAACCATGCTTGAGCGGTTGGGAAAAGAGCCGTTTCAGCCGGAGCATATGCTCACGGAAGTGGAGACAGGCTTAGAATTCGATCTTCTTTCATTGCCTGTTATTAGAGAGGCGCTATTATTTCTTCAAAAAGAGCTCTTGGATGTTCATCAGGAAGAATATGTAGTCTGTCACGGTGATGTCAATCATAACAACTGGCTGCTGTCTGATTACAACCAGTTGTATTTAATCGATTGGGACGGGGCGATGATCGCCGACCCGGCCTTTGACGTAGGTCTATTATTATACTGGTATATCCCTGAAGACCAATGGGAGAGCTGGCTGACTCAATATGGTGTTGAGTTAACCGATAACTTAAAGCTGAGAATGAAATGGTATGTGGTCGCACAAACGATATTATCCATTCAGTGGCATAAAGGAAAAGCCCGTTTCCACGAAATGAATCACTGGATTGAATATCTGCACAAAGTCATTTGATTTTTTAAGAGTAGTTGTTCATATCCGTAACCCATTGGGACAAGTTTTCTTGATTGGACGTAATATGGTTGGATAAGTCAGCTGAGGATATCCCGCTTTGACTATACTGATAAATTTCCTGCAGGACAGGCTTTACGTTTTCGTGAATATCAGCATTAACCATTAATGACTTCACCAATCGTTCAACTTGCTCACATTCAGAAACCGAACCGCAGCAATCCGCACTGTGATTGCTTAAAATATCTGATAATAACTGCATTTGATTCTGTGAATTTAAAGGCATAGAGTACACCCTTTCATTTTCGTCTGCAAAGATTTAAAGAAACACGTACTTTTTCAGCCCTCCAAAAATGACCAGACCCGAAAAAGGAATTCACTAATAGTGTGTGAATTCCTTTTTCAATTATGCGCGCTTTTTGAGGGACGGACCTGGAGTAGGTATATCAGCCAGAAGATCTGAAGCGGGATTGGCTCTATTTTGGCTCTTGCACAGGACGGATAGTCGTGGTATGTTTTTTTCGATAATAAAAAAAGAGGTGTCTACATGCGTTTACGTAATAAACCGTGGGCTTCTGAGAAAATCAGTGACAATCCACAGTATGTTGTGGCAGAACCCCAGGAGATAAAAGGTCAATGGAATAAAGAATTTGGCAATGACAACCCTATTCACATTGAAGTAGGAACTGGAAAAGGTCAATTTGTTACGGAAATGGCCAGAGCCAATCCGGACGTTAATTATATTGGAATCGAGTTATATGAAAGCGTCATTGTAACAGCTCTTGATCGTTTGATTGAAGCCGGGCTTCCCAACGTCAAGCTGTTAAATGTCGATGCAAAAAACCTGACTGAATACTTCGCATCAGAAGAAGTAAGTCGAGTGTACTTGAACTTCTCTGATCCATGGCCGAAAAACAGACATGAAAAACGTCGACTGACGTATAAAGATTTTCTGAAGCTATATGAAGATGTACTGATCAAAGGCGGAGAAATCCACTTTAAGACAGACAATCAAGGCTTATTTGAGTACTCATTAAAGAGCTTCTCATGGTATGGTCTGCATCTGAATTTCCTGAGTCTTGATCTTCATGAAAGCGATTTTGAAGGAAATATCATGACTGAATATGAAGAGAAATTCTCAGCCAAAGGTCAAAGAATCTACCGGGTCGAAGCCCAATATCAAAATCAATAATTCACTGCTAAAGCAGCCTTGCCATCTCGCAGGGCTGTTTTTTTATGTATTCATGATGGTTGCAGTGATCCGAGCATCCACCTATAAGTTGTCCATAAATTCTGATAAAATAAAAGGGCATGAACAAAGGAGGAGTCAAAATGGAAACGTTGAAAGTTGGAGATCTAACGGTGCACTGGCTGAATGGAGGCGTCACTCACATGGATGGGGGAGCTATGTTCGGAGTGGTCCCAAAGCCTCTTTGGTCAAAAAAATATGCCGTGAATGACTTGAATCAAATCGAGTTACGAACAGATCCGCTCTTTTTTAAATGGGAAGGTAAGAATGTATTAATTGAATCAGGTATTGGTAAAGGGAAGCTGAATGAGAAACAAAAACGTAACTATGGTGTGCATGAAGAATCGGATATCGAGGCATCCCTGGGAGCACTGGGCTTGAAGCCAGATGATATTGATGTGGTATTGATGACTCACATGCATTTCGATCATGCTTGCGGTTTAACAAAATATGAAGGTGATACTCTTGTACCAGTATTCAAGAATGCAACCATTTACACCTCCCAAGTGGAATGGGATGAAATGAGAAATCCGAATGTGCGCTCCCGTAATACATACTGGAAAGAAAATTGGGAGAGTATTCAATCCCAAGTGGAAACGTTCGAAGGAGAAAAGGAAATACTTCCTGGAATCACAATGGTGCATACGGGAGGTCACAGTGACGGGCATTCGATTATCCTTTTAGAGCATAAAGGGGAGAAGTTCATTCATATGGCGGATATCATGCCTACTCACGCTCACAAAAATCCACTATGGGTACTGGCTTACGACGACTATCCAATGACGTCCATCGATGCCAAAGACAAGTGGATCAATCAAGCGATTGAAGGAGAGTACTGGTTCCTATTCTATCATGATGCGGTATATAGAGGGATCAAGTGGAATCGAGATGGAGAAATCGTAGATCACGTACTGAGGGAAAAATAATGTATAAAAAAAGGATGGTCCCAAGGCATTTTGGGATCATCCTTTTAATGATGCTGTTATTTTTTTTAAGATAAAGGATACACATCCACAACAGTGCCCGTATACGCATCTGCTAAAAACTCATATTGCTCCAGCTCACCGTCTCTTCTTCTGGATACCCCACCTTTATAGACCTTCGTTATGACCGAGTGCTTCTGATAGTCTTCGGGCTTCATTCCGATCCAGGATCCATCGATGTTCCCCTCTTTTTTGAATGAAAGCTTTACGTCCCTTAATACTTTTTCGGCAGAAACCATGTTTGAATCATCCAGTTTTTCTTTAAGAAAATATCCGCCTACTGCTCCGATTCCGATTCCGATCATGAAAGATTTCCAGTTCATTTTTATTCCCTCCACAGGCAATGAGTATTTGATGTTTAGAGATAACATACTATCCACTATCTCCCTGGTGATTCTCGATTATTTTCCATCTATAGGTACATTCTATCAAAGAAATAATAAAAAAGAGAACTCCTTTTCTTCTCAATTGGTGGTAAGACGTTCGAAAGTTCTGTAAAATAAGATTATACATAAAGTAGATTTTATATAAAAGGGGCATATGACATGAAACAAGATACGTTGGAACTTTTTAAAACATTGACTGAATTGCCGGGAGCACCCGGTAATGAGCATGCGGTCCGTAAATTTATGAAAGAACAATTGTCTCAATACTCAGATGACATTGTCCAGGATCGCCTGGGTGGGGTGTTTGGAGTGAAAAAAGGCAATGATCAGGATCCTGTTGTGATGGTTGCAGGGCATATGGATGAGGTAGGGTTCATGGTCACGTCTGTTACGGATAATGGAATGATTCGTTTTCAAACCCTTGGAGGCTGGTGGAGCCAGGTTATGCTTGCTCAGCGTGTTCAAATCATCACGGATAATGGCCCGATTACGGGTGTGATCGGAAGCATCCCTCCTCATCTGCTCGGAGAAGAACAGCGTAGAAAGCCGATGGAAATCAAGAATATGCTTATTGATATCGGTGCTGATGACCGGGACAATGCAATGGAAATCGGGATTAAACCAGGACAGCAGATCGTACCGATTTGTCCGTTTACACCAATGGCGAATGAGAAAAAAATACTTGCGAAGGCTTGGGATAACCGTTATGGATGCGGATTGTCCATTGAGCTGTTAAAAGAGCTGCAAGGTGTGACACTTCCCAACACCCTATATTCCGGAGCCACGGTTCAGGAGGAAGTGGGATTACGCGGCGCCCAGACAGCAGCCAATATGATTAATCCTGATATTTTCTTTGCCCTTGATGCGAGTCCGGCAAATGATATGTCAGGGGACAAAAATGAATTTGGCCAATTAGGGAAAGGTGCTCTCCTTCGCATTCTTGATCGTTCAATGGTTACTCACAGAGGCATCAGGGGATTCGTTCTTGATACAGCTGAATCAAATGACATTCCTTATCAATATTTTGTTTCTCAAGGCGGAACCGATGCCGGAAGAGTACATATGTCAAATGAAGGGGTCCCAAGTGCAGTTATCGGTATCTGTTCAAGATATATTCACACACATGCATCCATGATCCATGTAGATGATTATGCGGCTGCGAAGGAACTGATTGTCAAATTAGTGAAGCAATGTGACCGTTCCACAATTGAATCCATTAAATCAAACGGCTAATTCACGTTTCTAAAAAAATATACTAAAAAGACTGTCTCATTTATGAACTTCTTGAGACAGTCTTTTTCTAGAGACAAAAAGGGAGTGACTCCCCCATAGAAATGAGGTATCAATTTGTTGAAAATAGGAATTGGAACAACAAATCCAGCAAAGGTACAAGCCATTCAAAAGGCTTTTAAGGAACACTATGAGGACGTAGAGTTCGAGTTTTTCAAAACTGAATCGAATGTAGGTGAGCAGCCAATCTCTGATCAAGAGACCATCGAAGGTGCGTTAAATCGTGCTAAGAACATATTGAGGGCAACAGAGGGCGATATTGGGATCGGTCTTGAAGGAGGAGTGACGGAATCACTTTACGGAATGTTTGTCTGTAACTGGGGGGCACTCGTGGATCGGAGCGGCAACGAAATCATTGGTGGAGGTGCCAGAATCCTCCTTCCTAAAGAAATCAGCAGTCGGTTAAAGGGAGGGGAAGAGCTGGGACCCTTGATGGATGAGTACACTCAAACCTCCGGGATAAGAAAGAAAGAGGGCGCAGTCGGTGTGTTTACGAATGGACTCATTACGAGAGAGGCTATGTTTCTCCACGTGGTTCAGCTATTAATAGGTCAGTGGCAGTTGAGAAACAAAGAGCAGGACAAATAATCGATAGACTTTTGCCCTTAGAGGGTACTTGGCCCATACCAAATTTACCTGTTATTCATAGGATGGAGTATATCAGACTTTATTTTATCTGATAAATTCTTTCTAAGGAGGTAAGAATTTATGGGATGCCATTATTGTAATGACCGAGTTGGGGGTCGTCGTGATGACCGTCGGGATGACAGAAGATGCTGTGACTGGAATAAGTTGCTTTTTGGTGACAGAAGAAGATGTGACCGCAGAGATGATGATGATGATCGTAGAAGATGCCGCAGAAGAAGAGATGATGATGACAATAGAAGATGTGGTTGTCATAGAAGAAATGATATCTTTGGGACGGAAGATAATCGTAGAAGAAGACGAAATAGAAAATGTGGCTGTGGCTCTTACTAAGAGTTAGAATGGAACTCCGTTTTGAAGCGGAGTTCTTTTTTTCTTAACAGACATTGAGGAAGTAAAATCCTTAAAGGTAAATAAAACCCCCTGAAACCATTCAGGGGGTTTTATCAATTATTTTACACCTTTCATATATTCCTGAATCTTAGGTGAAAGCAGGAATAGAGCAATACTCAATATGATTGCCATACCTCCGATTGCCCCGAAGTACAGCGTTTCTGTTTCTGGTGTGTAGAAACGGACAAGTTGTGCATTCAACGCCTGTGCAGCAGCTGAAGCTAAGAACCAAAGACTCATCGTTTGAGCAGAGAAGGCTTCTGGAGCTAATTTGGTTGTGGCAGAAAGACCGACTGGTGACAAGCATAGCTCACCAAGTACAACAATCAAATAGCTAAGCACCAGCCATAAAGGACTTACTAGTGAATCTTCCCCTCCGAAATATGCAGGTAATAGAATCACTAAGAATGATAAACCGGCAAACAATAGACCGAATGAAAACTTCTTCGGAATCGATGGTTGACGATCACCAAGTTTCACCCACATCCACGCAAATACTGGAGCTAATAGAATGATGAACAACGGGTTTAACGATTGGAACCAGGCTGGAGATATGCTGATTCCCATGAATTCAAGCTCAGTTCGCTTATCTGCGTATACTGCAAGGATGGTTGATCCCTGTTCTTGAATCGCCCAGAACATAACCGCTGCGATAAATAATGGAATATAAGCGATGACTCTTGAGCGTTCAGTTTGTGTTGTTTTCGGACTATAGTACATCACGATAAAGTAAATAGTTGGAACGACGATACCGAAGATACCTACCAAATTAATGAATACGTTTAATGTAAATAATCCTGCAGGAATTGTAATACCTAAAATGATGGCAAGACCAACAACAACTAATCCTGCAATTAAACCATATTTCTTCTTCTCAGCTGGTGCAAGCGGGTTTGGAACATAGGTACCGGCAAGGCCAAGATTCTTTTTCTTTGTTGCCATGAATACGACAAGACCTAAGAACATTCCGATGGCTGCAACCGCAAATCCCCAATGGAACCCTTTTGTTTCCATAAGTTTACCTACAATCAGTGGAGCGATGAATGCACCCAGGTTGATACCCATATAGAAAATACTGAAAGCTGCATCGCGGCGAGTGTCACTTTCGCTGTACATTTCACCGACAACAGTTGAAACATTCGGCTTTAATAAACCTGTTCCGACTACGATCAATACCATCGAAACAAAGAACATGGCTAAGCTTCCTGGAAATGATAAAGCAATATGACCAAACATGATGAATATTCCACCGTAGAAGACGGCTTTCGAAGTTCCGAATATTCTATCTGCCAACCAGCCTCCGATTACCCCGGACATATATACAAGTGAACCATAAATCGACATGATTGCTAAAGCTGTGTTTTGCTCTAGGCCCAGTCCACCTTTTGAAACCTCATAGTACATGTAGAATACGAGGATGGCACGCATTCCGTAATAGGAAAAGCGCTCCCAAAATTCTGTGAAGAATAAAGTGAATAATCCCTTCGGATGTCCAAAGAAACCTTTTTGAGGGACACTATCCACAATTTTCTGTTTATTCATTGATGACATGTTACTACCTCCCTTATTCTTTTACTATAATATTTTAATATTTTCCTAAAGTCAAAAAAAGTTTATAAATTGTTAATAATAACATAAAATGTCTTTAGATTGCCAATATTAAGTTATTTTGAAATAGTAAAAAAGTTCCGGGGGTTTTGTAATGAACATAAAAAGATACGCATGCCGTCAAAATAGGACGGCATGCGTATTTTCATGATTTTATTCTGTTTCAAAAACGTATGATAACGCCTTGATTGCCTGATCTATGTTTGTCACGGTGACATTTGACTTGTTTGAAAGTTCTTTTAAGGGATGGTGAAGTTCTTCAGGACGAATAAGAATCAGTGGCTTTCCAAGTGTGATGGCGGTGCTCGCATCCATAGCAGTATTCCACTGTTTATATTTTTCTCCAAACAGGGCAATCACCACATCGGCCTTTTTCATCAGTAACTCTGTTCGAAGATTGTTAATACTCGAAGCTGCCTCATCTCGAAGTATTTTATTGGGTTGTTCACCAAGAATTTCTTCCCCGATTGCATCGGAACGTTCGTGATTTTCCATCGGACCGACGAAAGATAGAGGGAGACGAAGCTCTTCTGCTTTCTCTTTAAGCTCGTTTCTCCAAGAACTATGTATTTCCCCTGCCAGATACACTGTGAATTCCATGTATTTCACCTTCCTGTTTTTAGTCATTTTATCATAAATACCCGATGTAAGTTAAAAATAACCTGTTTTTCCATTAAAAAGGCAGGATTTCTTATTGGAAGGGTTGTCAATGGGACTTTGTGAGGGTATCATAAGCGTAGGTCCTAAGCATGAAAGGGAGGATAAGTATAGGATGAAAATCAAACAGACAGTCATTTTCTTTATTCTTGTGCTTATTTTAGCCGGATGCAACACGACGATTGATCAAGAAAAAGAAGAGACAGCCAAAGTGGTGGAGAACACATTAAGTTCAAATGAAGCAGCAAAAGAAGAGGCTGGAAACATTAACTTTTATCTTCCATTTGGAGCCAAAATAGAAAAAGAATCGCCCAATAATATCATTATTTCAAAAAGCTCTGATACTTTTATACTTTTCACAAACCCTCAAGAAAATAAGGATAGTGAACTTCTATATAAAATGGCCATTAGTGACAATGAAAATCTCTTGAAACATGGGACTTTTAAAGAGGACAATCGCTTAGGATACTATGTCATTAAGAAACTGCCCGATACAGAAGAATACGAACTTATTGTTGGAGTGGGTGGAACAAAGGTAACGACACAAGCGGAATTAGATGATCTGGCAGATCATGCAGAGATGATGATGAAAATGGCAGCTTCAGTTAAACATAAATCATAACGTTAAGACCGATTTTCTGCTTAGGCGGAAAATCGGTTTTTTTAAGCTCTTTTTCAAAGATTGTTGTTCAATCACTTAGGATCTGCCAGGACTCTTTCAATCAGTATGCGCTTGATGGTGAGGGGAACCGCTCCGCTTTCCGTGGACGCTCGGCCGAGCCTCCTCAGCTTAGCCGAACGGGGTCTCGGCACGCCCGTACTTCCGCAGGAGTCTACGCAGTTCCCCTCACCATCTTTAAGAGATTTTTGGTGACAGAGCTACAAGGTGTCAAAATTAAAAGCAAATCACCTTAAAAGAGTTGCTTGCTAAAAGTTTTTGTATTTCTTTATTTTTATAGAAACATGCTCCGAAAGTTGATTGGAGCGGAAGGATGCTCGACTCCTGCGGGAATAGCTGGACAGGTGAGACCCCGGAGGCTCACCGCCAGCCCCGCGGAAAGCGAGCATCCTGTAGCGGAAATCAACTACTTCTTTCTACTTTAAGATAACCACATTATTTTATGTGTATAGGTACGACTTAATAAAAGGAAAATAGAAGGAAATTGATTGCCGGGTGAAGGTAAAATATATAGACAAAACAAACAAGTGTCTTTACACTAGTAAAAGGAAGAAGGTTAACAAAGAGGAGAGAAATCAAGTGAGAGAGTTCTTAAAGGGTAAAGGCATTACATTATCTGCAAAGGTGTATTTCATAGATGCGTTAAGTTATATGGCGTTAGGGTTGTTCAGTTCATTGATCATAGGATTAATCATTAAGACGATCGGGGAACAGCTTCCAATTTCCCCTGGTTTGAGTGAATTTTTCATTGAGATGGGTGGTCTGGCGATCAGCTTGATGGGTCCTGCGATCGGGGTAGCCATCGCCTTTGGTCTTGGGGCACCACCGCTTGTCTTGTTTGCTGCGGTTGTTACGGGAGCAGCAGGCGCAAGCTTAGGTGGACCGGCGGGAGCTTATGTAGCAGCTGTCATATCAACGGAAATAGGTAAGTTAGTCAGTAAAACTACGAAAGTCGATATCATTGTCACTCCATTCATCACCATCTTTTCAGGGTTTACGATAGCTTACTTCATCGGACCGGGAATTGCCGACTTTATGAGCATGTTTGGCAGCTGGATCAGCTGGGCGACTGAGCAACGTCCTATTACTATGGGGATTCTGGTTGCTGCCCTCATGGGTCTTGCTTTGACAGCACCGATTTCGAGTGCGGCCATCGCCCTTATGCTTGAATTGAATGGAGTCGCTGCGGGAGCCGCAACGATTGGATGTGCTGCTCAAATGGTAGGATTTGCTGTCATCAGTTACCGGGAGAATAAGGTGGGTGGATTATTGGCTCAGGGAATAGGTACTTCCATGCTTCAAGTGCCTAATATCGTCCGAAATCCCCGCATTCTCATTCCTCCCACAATTGCCGGCATGATACTGGCACCCATCGGTACCACGATATGGTTGATGGAAAACAATGCTGCCGGAGCCGGAATGGGAACAAGTGGATTCGTCGGTCAAATCATGACATTTAAAACGATGGGATTCACCTGGGATGTAACATTGAGAATCCTTCTGTTGCATTTTGTTGGACCTGCAATCATAAGCCTGTTAATATCTGAATATATGCGTAAACTAGGTTGGATCAAACCTAATCAAATGACGATTGAAACAGGGGGCAAATAAAATGCGTAAACTTGAATCAGTGGAAGAGTTTCACCAGTTGAAAGAAAGCGGCAAGCATGTATTTATGTTTTCAGCGGACTGGTGTCCGGATTGCAGGATCATCGAGCCGATCCTCCCGGAAATCGAGAGCCAATACTCAGAGTACACATTCCTATACGTAGATCGAGATCAATTCATTGATCTGTGTATTGAATTGGATATCTTCGGAATTCCAAGCTTTCTGGCATACGGAGACGGCCGTGAACTTGGACGATTTGTTAATAAGGACCGTAAAACAAAAGAACAAATCGAGAACTTCATGAACACATTATCTTCATAATAGGATGAAAAGGGATCACCTTATTTTGGGATCCCTTTTCTTTTTGCCTGAAATGAAACAGGTTCCTTTTGTATTCTAAGCATTTTGATGTAAAATGTTATAAGTGAATGCATCAGCAATGGATCGATACTTTCTATTATAATAGTACCACCAAAGGAGGATCAGATTTGGACATAAAAAAGCTAAAAGGTATACTCCAGGAACGATTAGAGAAACCGAATCGTACGTTTTCATATGATCGAGATAAGGATTCACTTAGAATTGAGAACACTGATACGAAAAAGGGCATCAACGTCGCCCTGCCACCGATTGTATCCAAATGGAAAGAAAACAATAAATCCATTATCGATGAAGTGGTGTATTACGTGGAAGAAGCTTTAAACGTAATGGGTACTGGGGCAGACCTTGGGAATAAAGAGAAAAAAGTGTTTCCAGTGATCCGTTCCACTTCTTTTGCCACAGAATCCAATGAAGGGGTTGCCCTCGTTACAGATGATCATACAGCTGAAACACGTATCTATTATGCTGTTGACCTGGGGAAAACCTACCGCCTATTAGATGAAAATATGCTAAAGGCTGAAGGATGGTCTCACGAGCAAATGAAGGAGACCGCCTTATTCAATGTCAGAAGCTTACCAACTGAAATGAAGAAAGATGAAGTTGCAGGAAACATCTTCTATTTTCTAAATAATAATGATGGATATGATGCAAGTCGTATTTTGAATGATGCTTTCTTAAAGCAGGTAAGCAAGGATGTTCAAGGTGAAATGACTGTATCCGTACCTCATCAGGATGTTTTGGTCATCGGGGATATTCGCAATGAAACGGGCTATGATGTTCTTGCTCAACTGACGATGAGCTTCTTTACGACAGGAAATGTTCCGATTACGGCACTGTCCTTTGTGTACGAAGAAGGAGAACTGGAGCCGATCTTCATTCTGGCAAAAAATCGTAAAAAGGAAAGGGAGAAGAAATAATGAATGTATTTTATAACTTAGAAGGTATTGGTGATACCCTGATCGTTACAATGGATCCAGGGTTTGGGGGAGAAGTTTTACATGAAAGAAAAGAAGATGCTGCACGTTTGTTTGATGAGAAAACAGGGAAAACACTTGGGTATAACCTATTCCATGCATCAAAGTATATGGATTTAAGTGAAGTGGGACCTGTCGAAATGAATGAAGAGAAGCTCCAATTGATCAATGAAGCCATCAAGAAGAACGGTTTTGATGAAGTATTGGAAGCAGACTTTTCACCAAAATTCGTGGTAGGGTATGTGTCTGAAAAAGAGAAGCATCCAAATGCGGATAAATTGAACATCTGTACAGTGGATGTTGGGGATGAAACCTTACAGATCGTGTGTGGTGCTCCTAACGTTGACAAAGGACAAAAAGTCGTTGTTGCGAAAGTTGGCGCTGTCATGCCAAGCGGAATGGTCATTAAGGATGCAGAACTTCGCGGAGTGGCATCATCAGGCATGATTTGTTCTGCCAAAGAACTGGCACTTCCAGATGCCCCCCAAGAAAAAGGGATCCTCGTTCTTGAAGATACTTACCAAGTTGGTCAACCATTCACAGCTTAAAAATATATACCTGGGTCCGGAGTATGGGCTCAGGTATTTTTGTTTTTAATATGTGCTTGTCGGGGCTTGTCGAGCCGCCTCCGCTTTTGGTATTGTCTAGCTCCGGCGGCTAGAGGCTCGAGGTCATAAGCCAAGCATACCAAAAAGGCAAAGAGCGCCTTTCCGGTATGCTCGTCTTATGCTTGTCGCCTCTGACCAAGCCGCCTCCGCTTTTCGTATTACAATCTCTTTACACCTATGTTTGTTTCGACACAATTCTTTAACAATTCTCTTATTCTATCGAAATGACTCGAATTTTTCTCTTTAACTGATAAAATATAAATAAGTATGAAAGAAAGAGTGATGTTTGTGAGCTGGATTAAAAAAATGTTTGGTAAATTATCAGATAATGATGATCAATTTGAAGAGTTTTATGATGAAAACAATGATGAAGTTCAGCATGTTGAACGTAAAAAGACTGAACGTAAAAATATAGTAGGGCCCAACCATTCACGTGATGTAGAAGCAAGGATGACGTATCAATATCCTAAAGGGACTTTTCGCTTTCCCCTCATATCGGATGGAGAAAATATAGAGCGTCCACGAACGAATAGAAATCGAAGAAGCCAGGTGAAGGAAGAGCCGCCTAAGGAACAAAAGGAAAAGAGTCAGGACCACGCTTCTAAAAATAGAAAGTGGAAAGAAGAAAAACCATCGGCTAAAGTCCAACCGAAGAAATCTCCTAAAGTGGAAAAGGGAAACAGCAGGCCGTTCACCCCTACAGAAATCCCTTCACCCATTTATGGTTTTAGAGGACGACCGGTAAAAAAGGAAAACCAGGTAGAGTTCGAGCTTAAGAAATTTTTACATAATGAAGAAGAGAACAAAGAGGCTGTGATTGATCATGAGACTCTATCTGTAGTAGAGAATTCAATTCCCGTGGAACAAGAATCAGAATCCATTGTCGAAGTTGAACCAGCTGAATCCGAAAAACCTATAAACGATGAACCTGTTGCGATGATGATGAACTTCCCGGAAGAACAACGTGATGAATCGAAGGTTGAAGATACTCTATTGGTTGAAGCTGAAGATAACAATGAACCAATTCCAGTTAAAAATTCTGATCAAAAAGTGGAGCTTACTGAAGAAGTTTCCCAGAAACCAAATGAACGTGTTTCACTTATCTCTGAAATGGAACAACCAACCCAGGAGTTGGAGTATTCATCACATAAAGAGAAAGAGCTTAATGACTCTGTGCAGGAAGATCCACCACAGCAACCTGTCCATGCTGCACGTGAAGATGAAGGAAATGAAGAAGATGTCCAGGAACCCGTTCATCCTGTTCAAGAAAAACCGGTTCAAGAACCAGTTGCACAAAGTGGATCTACGATTGAGGAGAAACGAGTAGAGGAAGTATCAGAACCTGCACGTTCCCAACAAGCACCGAGGGAGAAAGAACCGCAGAGACGTAAGAGGTCTCATCTTCCTTTTAACGTATTGATGCTGAAACAGGATAAGCGACAGTTAGATACGCGAAACCGATCAGCACGTAATGAATCGACTCCCATCCGCAAGGAAAGTGAGAGCAAAACATTAAATAAGACTGAAGCAGAACCGGAGAAGAGGGAACAACCTGTCCAGGAAGTAAAGCAGGAAAAAGTGGGAGAATCGGCATCCATACATCATCCTGAACAGAAAGCATCTCAACAAAGTTCTGTTCAGGGAGAAGAGGCGGTAAAGAGTTATAGCGAGTTAAGCTCATCTTCTAAAAGGACAAGAGACTATGTCTTTCCTGAAATGGATTATCTGATGCCTCCCGTATCAAAGGAAATGAGCGAAGAGTGGCTCGATTCACAAAGAATATTACTGGACGAAACCCTTCATAACTTTAACGTGAGGGCAAAAGTGGTGAATGTCACACAAGGCCCATCAGTCACGAGGTTCGAGGTTCAGCCTGAACCTGGCGTGAAGGTGAATAAAATTACCAATCTATCAGATGATATTAAGCTGAGCCTGGCTGCAAGGGATATCCGAATGGAAGCCCCTATTCCCGGTAAGCATACGATTGGTATTGAAGTGCCTAACCGGGAGAGCCGTCCTGTCTGCATTAGTGAAGTGATCGCAAGTCCTGAGTTTCAAGAGCCGTCTTCCCCTCTGACCGCCGCTCTTGGTCTCGATATTTCCGGACAGCCGATCGTGACTGATTTAAGCAAAATGCCACATGGACTCATCGCCGGTGCTACCGGATCGGGTAAAAGTGTATGTATCAACTCGATACTCGTGAGTCTCTTGTACAAAGCATCACCGGATGAATTGAAGATGCTTCTCATTGATCCGAAGATGGTAGAGCTTGCTCCCTATAACCGGATCCCACATCTCGTCAGTCCGGTCATAACTGATGTGAAGGCAGCTACTGCAGCTCTAAAATGGGCTGTTGAAGAAATGGAAAGAAGATACGAGTTATTCGCTCATACAGGTGTAAGGGATATTAAACGCTTCAATGAACTGGCTAAGCGGAATAAACAATACAGTGATATGCTGCCGTATTTAGTCATCGTCATTGATGAGTTAGCTGACCTGATGATGATGTCGCCTGCAGATGTTGAAGAAGCGATATGCCGGATCGCCCAGAAGGCACGTGCATGTGGGATTCATTTAATCATTGCGACCCAACGTCCTTCAGTCGATGTCATTACAGGCTTGATCAAAGCGAATGTACCGACACGAGTGGCGTTTTCCGTATCATCAAGCGTCGATTCAAGAACGATCATCGATGGAAGCGGGGCTGAAAGGCTTCTTGGGAAGGGAGATATGCTCTTTCTGGAAAATGGTTCATCGAAGCCGGTCCGCCTGCAGGGAACCTTCGTGTCAGATGACGAAATTGATGACATCATCAATCATGTAAGAGAGCAAAGAGAACCGGATTATCTCTTCCAACAGGATGAATTGATCAAGAAAGCACAGGTTACCGAAGAAGAAGATGAATTATTTTTAGAAGCCTGTGAGTTTGTCGTCGACCAGGGGGGTGCCTCTGCATCGGGCTTGCAGCGCAGATTCAGAATCGGTTATAACCGTGCGGCAAGATTGATGGAAATGATGGAGAGTAATGGAATTATTTCAGAGTCCAGAGGCAGTAAACCAAGGGATGTCCTGATTTCCGAAAGTGAATTGGAGACTCTGGCATAGACTAGTAGAATCATTTAATACATGGTATTCTGTTTGTATGTGTCCTTTTCGGATTCAGTAAACAGAATACCTATTTTTGTGTAGGAAGAGCCATAAGGAGCTTTAGTGATGAAAGAAATAGAATTGAAACTTCAAGGAAAACTCAACAGATTGACCAATCATACATTTAAATTTGACGAAAGAATCAAGGATGGCTGGTTTTCAGCGGTTTATTTCTTGAAAACGAAGGAAATTGCCAAAAAGTATAAACCGGATGCCGTTGTCACCATGCAATTCTTTCAAAAGAATCATGCCGTTATTTGTGGAACGGATGAAGTGATTGCACTTCTGCATAGTTTCGCTGATAACCCTGAAAATCTTGAAATCCATTCCTTAAAAGATGGAGATCAAATCTCACCATTTGAAACCGTTCTGACCATCAAGGGCCGTTATCAGGACTTTGGCTATTTAGAAGGAATCATTGATGGTATCCTGGCAAGAAGAACATCGGTGGCGACGAGTGTTTACAACGTAATGAAAGCTGCCTCTATTTCAGGGAAACAAAAACCTGTCATCTTCATGGGGGATCGGGATGATCACTTTACTCAGCAGGCCGGGGATGGATATGCAGCATTTATCGGTGGATCAACAGCTCAGGCTACCCATGCCATGAACGAATGGTGGGGAAAGAAAGGGATGGGGACCATGCCCCACGCCCTGATCCAATTATTCAATGGGGATATCGTAGAAGCCACCAAAGCTTATCAGGAAACATTTCCTGAGGACGAGCTCATTGCCCTTGTAGACTACAATAATGATGCCATTACAGACTCATTAAAGGTAGCACGGGAGTTTGGCCCTGAATTAAAAGGGGTAAGGGTAGATACATCAAGAATGATGATCGATAAGTATTTCCTCCGTAATCAACATGTGCTTGGAACATTTGATCCGCGGGGAGTAAACATGCAGCTGATTAACGCATTAAGACATGCCTTGGATGAAGAAGGATTCCACCACGTCAAGATTGTCGTGTCAGGTGGATTTAATGAGGATCGCATTCGTCAGTTTGAGGAAAATAAAGTTCCAGTCGATATGTATGGAGTGGGAAGCAGTCTTCTGAAAATCCATGTCGGGTTTACGGGAGATAATGTCGTGATTGACGGTTCCCCTGAAGCAAAGGCAGGAAGAAAACTCCGTCCAAACCCCCGTCTGGAAAAAGTTGAATTCGAATAGGTGAGAGGATGCAAGAACCAGATAGCCTTTTAAATCTAGAGAAATATAGACAAAAAAAGCAGAGAATGGCAGAGGACCATATAAAAGACCTCTATAGAAAAGCGTATGAGTACGCTTTGAAGGAAACGAACATCAGAGAAAAGGTACGGGCCAAGATGATTTTCTCAAAGCGTTTCCTTACACAAGATGACATCCAAATGGATGAGGAAGTCGAACAGCTGTTTCAGGAATGGTTTTTGTTTGATTATAAGACCATTAAAGGTCAAACCCTGTTCTTTCAATTTCTTCAGTCCCATTTTCTGCATGAATCAGTCAAACTGCTCGGTGCCATCGTGCTGACTGCAGCTTGGGAACCCATCATCATTAGAAAAATCGATACTCTGAACGAAGAAGTTGCATTTACATGTCAGAATGTCATTCAGGATGAAGAAGTTTCTGTTAAAACAAACCTTGATTGCAAGAAAAAGGGAATTCGTGAGGGCGGGGTCTATTTCGTGAGGAAAGTCCCGTTAGTAACTCATCAGTGGATCTTAGGTCCCGTTTTCCCAGTCAAATCAGAGGGGGTTTTATCAGACGTGAAAAATCATTATGGTCAAATGAATCAAAAAACTGGTGTATTATGGAGAACTTATTTAAAAGAAGAAGCACCAAACTTCATTATCCGCAGTCTTTCGTAGCTTGTGCATGGTCAGGGATTTTAAAAAATGATATAATGTTTCAAGTTGAAGAAAGTTCGCTTTTTTCTATACTAATTATCAAAAGCTTAAGACCGATAGCAAAATAATATTCATTTCATATAATGCTTTTAGATAGACGATTGTTGGAGGTTCTATTATGACTATATATCATTTCGTAGGAATTAAGGGGTCGGGCATGAGTGCATTAGCCCAAATACTCCACGATATGGGCTACGAGGTCCAAGGATCTGATGTAGATAAATATTTCTTTACTCAGAAAGCTCTGGATGAATCAAATATTAAAATTCTCCCTTTCCAAAAAGAAAACATTGGAGGGGATATGCATGTGATCGCAGGAAATGCATTTCCTGATACACATGAAGAAATTCAGGCAGCTGTAGAGCAAGGTCTACCCCTCACTAGATATCATAAATTTCTTGGAGACTTCATGCAGAAATTTACAAGTGTAGCGGTAACCGGAGCACACGGAAAAACGTCTACAACCGGATTGTTGGCACATGTCATCAGTGGTGCTAAGCCAACATCCTTCCTGATCGGGGATGGAACGGGGAAAGGGGAAGTGGATGCTCAATACTTTGTCTTTGAAGCGTGCGAATATCGCCGCCACTTCCTGTCTTATTTTCCTGACTACGCCATCATGACAAATATTGACTTCGATCATCCCGATTATTTTGCCAATGTGGATGACGTTTTCTCGGCCTTCCAGGAGATGGCGATGCAAGTGAAAAAGGGAATCATCGCTTGTGGAGATGACGAACAGTTACAGAAAATCCAGGCTCAAGTGCCAGTCGTATTTTATGGCTTCGCTGAGGAGAATGACTTCCAGGCGAGAAACGTATCAAGGGACAGATCCGGCACTTCATTCGATGTGTTTGTCCGTAATGAATTTTATGCGGCATTCAAAATCCCGACATTCGGTGACCATAACATCATGAATGCTTTATCCGTCATTGCCATCTGTCATTACGAAGAGCTTGATACAGCTATCGTCCAGGAAAGATTAAGCTCATTCAAAGGGGTTAAACGCCGTTTCTCTGAAAAAGAAGTGGGCAACCAGGTCCTGATCGATGACTACGCTCATCATCCGACTGAAATTAAAGCAACCGTAGATTCGGCAAGACAGAAATATCCTGAAAAAGAAATTATCGCTGTCTTCCAGCCTCACACTTTCACACGTACGCAAACCTTCCTTTCTGAGTTTGCCGAAAGCTTGAGTCTTGCTGACAAGGTGTATTTATGTGAAATATTCGGTTCCGCAAGGGAAAATCATGGGAAACTTTCGATCAACGATCTTGGAAGCAAGATCGAAGGATGCGAAATTATAGACGAACAAGATACGACTGCCCTATTAAAACACGACAACAGCGTGCTTATTTTCATGGGAGCAGGAGATGTACAAAAGTTCCAACAAGCGTATGAAAAAACGCTGGAGGAACAGGTAGCAGAAAATTAATATGGAAAAACCGGTTCTTAAGGGAGC
The DNA here is from genome assembly GCF_008180865.1 of Rossellomorea aquimaris. Classification (GTDB taxonomy): domain Bacteria; phylum Bacillota; class Bacilli; order Bacillales; family Bacillaceae_B; genus Rossellomorea; species Rossellomorea yichunensis. The sequence continues at coordinate 356,399 of NZ_VTEX01000005.1, read as the reverse complement.
CGGTTTTTTCTTTCTTTCACCCTCAGACAAAAAAGTCACCGTCATGAATCATGACGGTGACTCTTCAGTCTTATTTCAAATTCTCAGGATTCAGCACTTCAAGTTCTTCAATGACAAATCGTCCGTCTTTTCGAATCAATACATCATCGAAATAGATTTCACCGCCGCCGTACTCAGGACGCTGAATCATCACCATATCCCAGTGAATGTTCGAGTGGTTTCCATTGTACGCTTCTTCGTAGCATTCGCCTGGCGTAAAGTGGAAGCTGCCATCAATCTTTTCGTCAAATAAAATGTCTTGCATCGGATGCTGGATGTACGGATTTACACCAATGGCGAATTCACCTACGTATCTTGCCCCTTCATCCGTATCAAAGATTTTGTTTATTCGGTCTGTATCGTTTGCAGTAGCTTCTACAATCTTGCCTTCTTTGAATGTCAATTTTACGTTTTCAAAGGTAAACCCATTATAAGGTGACGGTGTATTGTAGGAAATGATTCCATTAACTGAATCCTTTACAGGTGCACTATATACTTCTCCATCGGGAATGTTCAGGCGTCCCGCACATTTCACTGCAGGAATGTCCTTGATTGAGAATGTAAGGTCCGTCCCTTCTCCGACAAGGCGGACTTTATCCGTCTTGTTCATAAGCTCAACCAGGTTATCCATGGCTTTGTCCATCTTGCTGTAGTCCAGGTTGCAGACATCGAAGTAGAAGTCTTCGAATCCTTCTGTGCTCATATTGGCAAGCTGCGCCATGGATGAAGTAGGATAGCGGAGCACGACCCACTTTTTCTTAGGGACGCGAATTTCTCTATGTACTTTTTTACCTATCGTATTTCCATGGATCTTCATCTTTTCATCAGGTACATCCGATTGTTCACTGATATTATCACCTGAGCGTAAACCGATATACGCATCCATCTGTTCCATGACATTCGCTTCAAAGCTTGCAATCATGTTGTATTGTTCTTCTTGTGCGCCCATCAATAATGCGCGGTCGACTGCGTGATCTTTGATGGATACGAAAGGATATCCCCCTGCTGCATATGCTTCCTTAACGAGTGCTGTTACAAGCTCACGTTGTAAACCGAAGTTTTCGATCAATACTTTCTCTCCAGGCTGTAACTGCACGGAATATTGAATTAAATTTTTTGCCAGTTTTTCAATGCGTGGATCTTTCATTGGATTTTCCCCCTTTTATGTGTTCTCTATTATTGTACCCTAAAACAAAAATGGATGAGAGAAACAAAATGTGAAATGATAAATCAAGAAATATTTTTTATTTTTTCGTGCAGGAGAATTCATGCGGAAGGAAGAAATACTAGTATAATGTTTATTTGTTTATCATAAGGGTAAAGAATTTCTATACATGGAGGTGTGGCATATGGAAATCATTCTTTATCTAAGCGTGGCTGTAATAGCAGTTGCATTTTTTATTTTAGTTATGAGTGTAATGAAGACCTTGAAGTCTTTAGGATCTACCCTCGACAGTGTTTCGACTACATTGACGGGTCTTGAGAGCCAGCTTCAGGGAGTAACAAAAGAGTCTACTGAATTACTACATAAAACAAATCTATTAGCTGAGGATATCCAGAAGAAATCTGAGGATCTGAACACTGTTGTTTATGCAGTAAGAGATGTAGGGCATTCCATCCAGAACCTTAATAACTCGGTTAAGAAAGTTAGTACTTCCATTTCAACTGAACTTGAACGTAATCAAGGGAAAATTTCACAGGTTGTTCAGTGGGGGAATGCCTTTATCGAGTTAAAGGACAGATGGAAACAAAAACAGGAAAAACAGCCAAGTCAACCTGATGCAGATGTTCAAAACCAAGCATCTAAAGAAGTTCGATCTCGAGAAAAATTGATTAAAAGAGCAAGATCTTATAACAATTAGAGAGGGGAATTTTAAATGACACAACAGTACAATCAAAATCAGAACCAAAACCAAACAAACGACAGCAACAACATCAACTCAAAAGACTTCATGATCGGAACACTGATCGGAGGAATCGTTGGGGCGGCAACAGCTCTTCTACTGGCTCCTAAATCAGGTAAAGACCTTCGTCATGATATCAACGAGCAGGCTGGCGTACTGAAAGAAAAGACAGGTCAGTGGAAAGACACGGCTGTAGAAAAGAGCAATGAGCTTGCAGCAGTAGCAAAAGAAAAATCATCTGCACTTTCAAAATCAGTACAGGAGCAATCCAACAATGTGGTTGGAAAGCTGAAAACATACCGCTCTAATAATAACGAGCTTCAAGAAACAAACGATGAACTTCAAGCTGTTGCTGTAGGTGAAACAACACCTGTTGAAGAGACAGAAGATGTGAATCAAAAGCTCGAAGAAACAAAAAAGGCATTTGACGAAACTGAAAAAACATACAATCAATAATAATTGATTCCAAGGGCGGTGAAGTGATATGATTACTTCACCGTTTTTTTGTTGAAATAAAAATGCATTGAGGCACGTCTGTCTCCGGCAATTTAATAATGCACATTTTATTGTAAGGGAGTATGAATGATATGCAAAAGATTGAAACCGTTCAAGAGTTTGAACAGCTTTCCGAAACGAATTCCCGCTTCTTTTTTATGAAGCACAGCTTAACATGCCCTGTGAGCTCAAATGCTTTCAGTGAATACCAAGCCTTCCTGAATAAGCATGAAGAGGAAGATGGCTACTATTTAGCCGTTCAAGAGTCAAGGGAACTATCCAATCATATTGCCGAAAAATACGGCATCAAGCATGAATCACCCCAAGCCTTCCTGTTTATTGAAGGAAAACCGGGCTGGAATGCTTCACATTGGAATATTACCGAGAATGAATTGAATAAGTTGTAGGGAAAGGACTCTGTTATGACAGGGTCCTTTTTATTTTTGCGGATAAATGATTTCTTTTGGGATTTCTAATAATTTTTGGTAATTCGCTCCCATGTGTTTACTTTCCATAATACAGGGAACTTACTCTATAAGAATAAAATTTATTGATAGTAAATTAGGAGGAACGATTCATGACTCAGACTGTACCTTATAATACTCAAACGAGCAATACGACTGCGATGAACGGCACTTCCGGTGAGAAGAATGGTAAGTTATTAAAAGGCATGGTAGTGGGTGCTGTAGTAGGCGGCGCACTGGCTATGCTTGATAAAACAACGAGAAAAAGAGTATCATCCAGAACATCCAATGTGAAAGACTCCACAATGGGTATGGTGGCAAAGGTAAGGGAGAATCCATCGGGAGTTATGAACGACTGGCAGGATCGCCTTAAAACGGCTTCCACTGTATTGAAGGATGCGATCAACGACGCACAGAGCCTTTATGAAAAGGTGAATGATGATGTGATCGATCAAGTAAATCAAGTAAAGGAAGATTCTTCAGAAATTATCGCTACAACGAAGGAAGCGGCAGAGGAATTGAAGGATATAGGCGGTAAAGTGAAAGAAGCAGGTGAGGAAGTGACAGGGGAATCAACCTCTTCAGTAAACGGTTCACAACCTTCAACAAGCTCTACTTCTACAAGTGATAACAATATCCATCCAACTAATCGTGCGAGCAGCGTACCTGGACAAGTTGGATCATAATACAAAAAAACTGGCGTAAATGCCAGTTTTTTTGTTGTCTGCTATTCTTTCATTCAGCGTGTGGACTGAGGCCAGACGATTTCGAGTTCGTCCCCCTGTTGAATTTCTTCATAAAAGGTGGTTTCCTCTCCATTTTTCAAGAGTAAGAAACTCCCATTCGCATGAGAAGGCATGGTGATTTCAACAGTATTAAATAAGTCCTGGAAGATAAATGAGCTTACTTGTTGTTCTTCAATTTCAATCGAATCCCCGGCAATTAATCGATCGTCCATTTCAAGCCTGCTGCCATTTCGATAAACACGGCTGCTCTCTTTCATAAGCTCTACTTTCTTTCCGTTAAAAGTAATGATGATAGAAGCCCCTGCAGTGAGCTGTTTCTTGGCAAGAATCTCCTTTACCGTTGGGGTAAAGCCTGGTTTATATGAAATGATATCGCCCTGTTGAATCTTTGATGATAGCTTCGCCTCAATACCGTTGATGAATAGTTTTCCACTATAAACAGGGAAGAATGTGTCTTTTCCATTGATGGAAATACGATAGGGCTTAGTGCTTTCTAACCACTCTTCATACCCTGAATGCTTCAACACATCAAAGAGTGATTCCATCAATTCGATCCGGATACAATCACGGTCCTGAATGGTATCATCAAGGGATGCAGGTTGATTGTTTCTGAAGACGAGTGGAGCTAGTAAGAATGGGTTCCCATCTATCACAATCTGTTTTGAAGTAGAGGTGTCTAATAAATCTCCAATCGTTACACTTGGTGAAGACCCGTTCTCTCCTTTGTGAACAGTGATAATATCGTTATTGTTAATTTTTTCATCCAGTGCACTGGGCTGACCATTTTTTTCAATAAGAGGTGCCTGACCATGACCTCCTGGTAAGGTTATATCTTGACCATTGACTGTTACAAAGAAACCATTACCCGGAACCCCGTGCCATTTACTTAGTTTTAAGCCTGCGGCCAAAATACAGTCCCCGACTGTTAAGTCCTTTACTTCAAATAATCGGACCGGCTGATTGTTCACGTGGGCTGTGACGTATTGAACAGGTGTCTGTTTAGCTGCAATGGCGATTCCGATAGGTGTAACGAGCTCTGGTCCTTTCGTTACTTCATCCAATATGGTTATATTCTGAATCGCTTCCACGCCTCTTACTGCGACCCGGTTGTGTGGAAGTTGTAAAGATGAGGCTAATTTGCCCGGCAGCTCAGGTGTTAAGCTTCCTCCTCCTACAAGCATGACGGCTTGTGGAGGCTTTCCATTGTTCAACCGGAGAATCTCTTTGGAAATCTCCCCGGCTAAACGATCTACAGCTGGACCAATTCTTTCAACAACCTCCAGTGCAGGGAAACTCGTTTCAAAACCGAGAATATCGGTAACAGTAATTTCCTCTCTGGACTGAAGCTCTCTCTTTGCCTGCTCGGCTAGAGGAAAATCCAGCAATAGTTCATTGCTGATGGCTTCTGTAATTTCATCGCCGGCTGTCGGAACCATTCCATAGGCAATGACAGTGCCCAGATTTGTAATCGCGATATCCGATGTTCCTGCTCCGATATCAACGAGGGCTACATTGAGTCGTCTCATGGATTCTGGAATCAGTACATTAATCGCAGCGATAGGCTCCAAGGTTAAGGCATCCATTTCCAGACCAGCGCGATTCAGTGCCGCAATTAAAGATTCAACTACTACACGTGGAAGAAAGGTTGCGATAATCTCGACGGTGGCATCTTCCCCCTGCTGATCGATGAGACTTCCGATTTCCTCACCATCCAAACGGTAAAAAAGGACAGAATAACCAACACAGTAATAGTGATAGCCCTTCGTGTCATTTTCATTTTCCGCAGCCAATGCTTGAGCCTGCTGGACAGCGCTTAACTCGAGATGGAGGATATCGTTTTTTTGAAGAAGAGGCTTTCCTGTTATAGTTAATGTGGAAGATGCGGTTGCTGTTTTCAGGGCTCTTCCGGCAGCTGCGACACACACTTTATGAAGAGGGCCGTGTTTCTTCTCCAATTTCTCTTTAATGGAGCTAATGACCTCGGCGACTGCTGGAACGTCATGAATCTGACCATCCAGCATGGCTCTCTTTTTATGTTCTTCTACTAAAATATCTGAAACTTGAAATATTCCGTTTATTTCTTCTAAAATGATCCCTACGACCGATCGGGTTCCGATGTCCAATGCAAATATTTTTTGCGTATTTTTCAATTAGTGTTCACCCACTTTAGCCTATTCTCATACAATACTAAAATACTTTAGCGCTTAAAAGCGTCTAATTAATAAAGAATTTTATCGTGACATTTTGGATCTGTTCTATTATAATAAGTTTCAATATCAAAAATGTATCATACTTTCTTAAAACTATAACAGTTTTTACGTATGAACAGGATAAAAAAAGAAAGGGTGCTGTATTGTGAGTAATCAAGAGCTCGATCAATTACGAAAACAAGTAGACGAGATGAACTTAAAACTATTAGACACCATTAATGAACGTGCTAAACTAGTTCAGGAAATCGGGCGTGTCAAGGAGACTCAAGGAGTATACCGCTATGATCCTGTTCGTGAAAGAGGAATGCTTGATCTGATCAAAGAAAATAATAATGGTCCATTTGAACATTCGACCGTTGAACATATTTTTAAAGAAATTTTTAAAGCCGGTTTGGAGCTTCAAAAAGACGATCACCGTAAAGCACTGCTTGTTTCCCGTAAAAAGAAACCGGATGATACTATCGTAACGATCAACGGAGATTCAATTGGAGACGGAAAGCCTCACTTCATTTTCGGACCATGTGCGGTTGAATCTTACGAGCAAGTAGCAGAAGTGGCAAAAGCCGTCAAAGCAAAAGGACTTAAATTGCTTCGAGGCGGAGCGTTCAAACCGAGAACGTCACCTTATGACTTCCAGGGTCTTGGGATCGAAGGATTAAAAATCCTTAAAAAAGTGGCGGATGAATATGATTTGGCTGTCGTAAGTGAAATCGTAAACCCAGCCGATATCGAACCCGCATTGGAATACATTGATGTGATTCAAATCGGTGCGAGAAACATGCAAAACTTCGAGCTGTTAAAAGCAGCAGGAGCAGTGAAGAAGCCCGTATTACTTAAACGCGGTTTAGCTGCAACCATCGATGAGTTCATCAACGCTGCTGAATATATCATTTCACAAGGAAATGGAGACATCATCCTTTGTGAGCGAGGAATTCGTACGTACGAAAAAGCGACAAGAAACACATTGGACATTTCGGCTGTCCCAATTCTTAAGCAAGAAACGCATCTGCCAGTATTCGTGGATGTAACACACTCAACCGGACGCCGAGATCTGTTGCTTCCAACGGCGAAAGCAGCACTTGCCATCGGTGCAGATGGTGTAATGGCTGAGGTTCATCCTGATCCTGCCGTTGCCTTATCCGATTCTGCCCAACAAATGGACTTAGATCAATTTGATCATTTCTATCAGGAGCTGCTAAAAGGAAGAACGATCGAAGTATAATATATAAAAGAGAAGGGTTGGATCCTATATATGGGGTTCAACCCTTTGTTTTTGATTTTCTGCTGTCATTGTGGGGGGTTTTTATAAGAAAAGCCTTTTTTATTACTTATGAGCAGCATAAGGACCAAATAATGAATGATTTTCAGGTGAATCATCTAACTTGATTTAGGATATCAGCGGAATTTTCATTTTATCGGCGAAATTCTGATTTTAACGGCGAAATACCAAATATATCGGCGAAACACATCCTCTTCTACAGTAAGCCTCTATTCTGGTAGTCGCTCTTTCTGCATGCTATAATCAACTTTTTATCAAGATAAGGCGGAGTCGTTGCACGAATATAGAGACTATCGTATGATTATCATGGTAATTGCAGATAAATAACCTATATACATTGAAAAAACACTAACGTGAATATAAATATGTGCATTTTTTAACAAACTATTGTAATCGTTTTTCTTTAGGTTTATTTAGTGTAAAATAAGATAAATAAATGAGTAGAAGAGTAAAGGAGAGTTAGCTATGAACGTTACAATATATGATGTAGCAAGAGAGGCAAATGTTTCCATGGCAACCGTTTCACGTGTTGTCAACGGGAATCCCAATGTAAAGCCTGCAACAAGAAAGAAAGTACTGGAGGTCATTGACCGCCTTGGGTACCGTCCGAATGCAGTAGCAAGGGGACTTGCAAGTAAGAAGACAACAACGGTCGGAGTCATCATTCCGGATATCTCTAATATTTTCTATGCTGAATTGGCACGTGGTATTGAAGATATCGCAACGATGTACAAATACAATATTATCTTAAGTAACTCGGATCAAAATGCCGAGAAGGAGCTTCATCTTCTCAACACGATGCTTGGTAAACAAGTGGACGGAATTCTGTTCCTTGGCGGGCACATTTCAGAGGAACATGTTCAGGAATTCGAACGTTCCCCGGTTCCAATCGTATTAGCTGGAGCAGTGGAAGAAACAAACAAGGTTCCTTCCGTTAATATCGACTACAAAGCGGCTTCCTACGATGCTGTTACGGAATTGTTGGAAAAAGGGCATAAGCGTATCGGATTTGTAAGTGGTCCTTTCCACGATACAATCAACATGAAGTTTAAATTAGAAGGGTATCGTGAAGCCCTTGCCAAAGCCGGAGTTGAATATAGTGACGACCTGGTTGTTGAAGGTGAATACACATATGATTCAGGACTTGAAGCATGGCAGAAGTTTTCTGAGCTTGAGGACAAGCCGACCGCTATATTCGTCGGAAATGACGAGACGGCCCTTGGAGTTGTTCACGGTGCCCAGGATCAAAACGTGTCCATCCCCGATGAAGTTGAAGTAATCAGTTTTGATAACACAAGACTTGCGCTTATGGTCAGACCACAGTTAACTTCCGTTGTTCAGCCTTTATATGATATCGGGGCTGTGGCGATGAGATTATTAACGAAATATATGAACAAAGAAACGGTCGAAGAATCCACAGTAGTTCTTCCTCATCGAATCGAACATCGGAACTCAACAAAATAAGAAGTTTGTCGATATAAAAGATAAAGACAAACAGAACTTAATTTTGTAGGGAGAGTCAAAATGAAAAAGCTTGATGTTCTTACACCGATCGGGGTTGTAGTAGGGTTTCTATTCGTCGCTTTTGCCATCATTACGAACGCTGGTATTACAGGCTTCAGTTCCTTTATAGATCTGCCGTCCATGTTTGTTGTCATAGGCGGTTTGGTCGCTGCCATGCTTGTCAGCTTCTCTATTAAGGAATTGAAGCAATTGGGGAAAGTGATGAGAGAATCCTTTCGTGACGAGGAATACGATCTTCAGGGCCTCATTCGCACGTTTGTGACACTATCAGAAAAAGCGAGACGTGAAGGCCTTCTCTCACTAGAGGCGGAAGTGGAAGAGGTCGAGGATCCTTTCATTCGAAAAGGGGTCCTGTTAGCCGTCGATGGAATTGAGCAGGACGTGATTGTGGATATCATGAATGCCGAGATCATCGCTTTAGAAGAACGGCATCGTAAAAATAAAAGTTTACTGGACAAGGCAGGGGAGTATGCACCTGCCTGGGGGATGATCGGGACCTTGATCGGTCTCGTACTGATGTTAAAGAATTTAAATGATCCAGCGTCATTAGGGCCAAATATGGCCATCGCCTTATTAACGACTCTATATGGATCGATCCTTGCAAATCTTGTCTTCTTACCTATGGCATCCAAATTAGCGATGAAAACAGAAAAAGAAGTGTTTATGAAACAAATCGTGATTGAAGGTGTCGTTGGGGTACAATCAGGTCAGAATCCGAAAATATTGGAAGAGAAACTGAGAGTGTTCTTATCCAATGAGGAACTGGAGATGTACTCTGCTGGCAGGAAGCAAGAGGAGGCAACATTCCATGATGCGTAGACGAAGACAACCGTCTCAGCCTACGGGCGCACCAAAATGGATGGTAACCTTTTCTGATCTCATTACTCTTATTCTCGTATTCTTTATTTTACTATTTTCCATGTCTCAAATCGATATCGTGAAATTCAGGACCATCGCTGATTCCTTTCAGCAGCGTCAAATACTGGAGTTTTACCCTTCTGTCATTCCATTTGAGAATCCTTCAGCTGAACCTGAAATGGAGAAGGAGAAAACTCAGCCTCAAAGCAGTGAGGAAACCGATAAAGAGTTGAATCAGCTTTTAGCCGATATTCAGAGCTACTTGAATGAAAATAAACTTAGTGACGTTGTAGTGGCCACAAGAACCGAGCGTGGAGTCGTGCTTGTCCTTCAGGAGCAAGCACTGTTCGCTTCAGGTGAAGCAACGGTCCTTGAGGACGCATATCCGTTCTTGAATAAGGTGGGCGATCTTTTATCGAGGATCCCAAACTTTGTGAAAGTGGAGGGACATACAGATAATCGTCCCATCGGTACATATCGGTTCCCATCAAACTGGGAGCTCTCCTCTGCAAGGGCCAGCAGTGTGATCCGGTATCTGGTTCAATCCGAAAACTTAGATCCGAAGCGCTTCATTGCCGTCGGATATGGGGACACACGACCCATTGCACCCAATGACACAAGTGAAAATCTTCAAAAAAACAGGCGTGTGGAAGTGATCATAACAGATCCTGCATATGAGGAACAATAAAAACCAAGGACTTCTCAATGGGATGAGAGGGCCTTGGTTTTTTTTCGTATTCTTGCCTTATGCTTTTCGCCTCTGAACGAGCCGCCTCCGCTTTTCGATTGTCCAGCTCCGTCGGCTAGGCCCTCGAGGTCATAAGTCAAGAACACCAAAAAAGCAAAGGACGCCTTTCCGATGTTCTCGCCTTATGCTTGTCGGGCCTGAGCGAGCCGCCTCCGCTTTTCGATTGTCCAGCTCCGGCAGCTAGGCCCTCGAGGTCATAAGTCAAGAACACCAAAAAGGCAAAGGACGCCTTTCCGATGTTCTCGCCTTATGCTTGTCGGGCCTGAGCGAGCCGCCTCCGCTTTTCGATTGTCCAGCTCCGGCGGCTAGGCCCTCGAGGTCATAAGTCAAGAACACCAAAAAGGCAAAGGACGCCTTTCCGATGTTCTCGCCTTATGCTTGTCGGGTCTGAGCGAGCCGCCTCCGCTTTTCTGTTTAGCTGCCAGGCTTTTGCCTCAGTTGTTGCCGAATGGAATAAAGGGCTTTCTCTACGGTTTGTTTATTCTTCTCAGTGATTTCGCCTTTTCTCGGAATCGGCTTGTAAATGTCAGGTCTATCCCACCATTCATTTGGCAAGGTGACCCCTGCTTTACTTTGCCAGCGTTCTGTCCATTTCCCAGGGAAGGAAGTGGCGAGGTCCATTCGACCGGTCATCTGCATCCAAATCATGCTCCAAGCCCTTGGGACGACTCTCCAAATGTCATAACCGCCACCACCAACGGCAATCCATTTACCATCGCAATACTCATGAGCAAGCTCATGGGCGATACGAGGGATTTCCCGGTATATATTCATGGTAGCCGAAAGGTGGGTGAGTGGGTCATAATAATGGGCATCTGCCCCGTTTTGAGTCAAAATGACGTCGGGTTTGAAGAATTCAATGACTTCACGAAAGGACGTTTCGTAAGCTTCGAGCCACGACTCATCCTCTGTAAAGGCATCGAGGGGGATATTGAACGAATACCCATATCCTTTTCCGTGACCGCGCTCATTGATATTGCCTGTCCCCGGGAAGAGGTAGCGGCCCGTCTCATGGATGGAAAGGGTACACACGTCCGGGTCATCGTAAAAGGACCACTGAACGCCATCTCCGTGATGGGCATCTGTATCCACGTATAGGACCCGGGCCCCGTACTTTTCCTGCATGTAGCGGATCGCCACCGAACTGTCGTTATAAATACAGAAGCCTGATGCTTTCCCTTTGAAACCATGATGCAGACCACCACCGAGATGAAGGGCATGCTTCGCTTTTCCCGTCATGACAAGATCAACGGCCGTTAACGTACCGCCTACCAAATAAGCACTCGCTTCATGCATTCCTTGAAACATCGGGGTATCTTCAGTACCAATTCCAAACCCTTCTGCCTGATCTTGAGAGAGTTGGCCGACACTCGCTCTTTTGACGGCGTTTACATAATTGGGATCATGATTAAGAAATAACTCTTCATCGGTAGCCATTCGTGGTGGAACGATTTCATCTGATTGAAGAGCATTTGCTTCTTTGAGTAAATCCATCGTCAGGGTCAATCGGGTTTGATTGAAGGGATGCTCATCAGAGAACCGATACCCGAGGAGTTCGTCTGAATAGATGAAAATAGCATCTTTTGTCATGAGGAGATTCCTGGCATGTTTGGCCATAACACGTCATATCCTTCTTTCTTTAGATCATTGATCACATTCATCGGATTCATCGTTCTTACTCTGAACACAAGGATTTTGAACTGCTCGTCCTTTTTATCCGGATAGACAAGTACACTTTGAATATTGGAGTTATTCCTTCTGATGATACCTGCTACCTCGTAAAGAATGCCCGCTTTATGTGGGACTTTCACTTCGATTTGAGAGCCGGGCTGATGGGCTCCCGTCAGTTGAATGAGCGTGTACAGCAGATCGGTTTCAGTAATGATTCCGACCAGCTTCTTTTCCTTCAAGATTGGGAGGCAGCTGATCCGGTGCTCATAAAAGAGAGCCGCAACCTCTTCAACAAAATCGAGAGGATGACCTGTGATCACATCTTTCTTCATGATCAATTCAAGCGGATTCTGCATTTCATTGCCAGGGGACTCATCATGAAAAATAGATGGGGTGCCGTCTTTTACATCACGGTCACTCACGATCCCGATCACTTCCATATCATGATTGGTAATCGGGATATGCTTGATCTTCTTCTCCCGCATTAATTTTATGGCTGTTTCAATTGTATCGTCTGCCTTTAAAGTTTCGACTTTCGTTTTCATAATTTCTTCTACAATCACGTTCTCCACCCCTTTAGAAAACTTGTCAGAATTCCATTAATACATAAAACGATTCATAAACCTCAGTTGATCAAATCGTTGGATGGAATCCGGGTCCACTCTTGTACCGATTCTCGCCATTAAACAATTAGCTGGATGGGAACTGATTTCAGGGTCATCCGTTGCGTAATATTCCAACCCGCCGGCGTTCATCATTTTTTCCATCACTTTACGATATTCCCACACGTTCAGGCCGGTCCCTTTTAAATCCCAGTGCCAATAATATTCAGTCGTAATGATGATGTAGTCTTCCATATGATCATCCATCATGGAAACCTTTAATAGATTTTTTCCGACTGAAGCCCCGCGGAATTTAGGAATGACTTCTATTGCTCCAAGCTCAATCAGATTATCCATTTTCCCCTGAGACCAGCGTTCAAGGGGATCAGGATATAAATATGTAACATATCCGACAATCGTATGATGATCTCTCGCGATCAGGATTCGTCCTTCTGGTAAACTGGCAATCTCTACAAGGGCTTTATGCTGCTGGGCAGGGGGTCTGAAAGCGACCAAGTCCTCGTGAAAGTCAAGCCTTGATAATTCTTCAGCGGAAATCGGACCTTCAATAATGATATTTCCCTTTGTTGTTTTCAATTCTGTTGCATTATAGGTTTTTTTCAATTTCATCTGGACACCACCTAAAGATATTCCTCAAGTCCATTATACATGAAATTAAAAAATGTATAGCGCTTTCACAAAATTTTCAGACGTTTGAAGCGGTGATATTATTCTGCAATACCTATCTGGGACAGGGGTTTGAAGTGTTTTTATTCTGATTACAGCTAAGAGGTCATAGTGGCAGATTTTTTAAAAAATTGAGAAAATATTAAATTTATACTATAATAAGATTGTAATTTCTTACATAAGGGGGATGCGGTATATGAAAGTGGAAGCGTTACCAGTAACGAAGGGAAACTATAATCTTGAAAGCTATGAAAATACGTATGAATCATTTGATTGGAAAGATGTCGAAAAAGAATTTTCATGGTCGGAAACAGGACGTGTCAATCTGGCCCATGAAGCAATCGACCGACATGCAGTATCTTTCAGGAAAAATAAAGTCGCTCTTTATTACCGAGATGCAGAACGTGATGAAAAATATACGTACTCTGATATGAAGAAGATGTCGAACAAAGCAGGAAATGTATTGAAACGTTTTGGGGATGTTGAAAAAGGTGACCGTGTCTTCATCTTCATGCCGAGATCACCGGAATTGTATTTCTCCGTATTGGGTGCGATCAAGCTGGGTGCCATCGTAGGTCCTCTGTTTGAAGCTTTCATGGAGGGAGCCGTTCGTGATCGTCTGGAGGATAGTGAAGCTAAGGTACTGATCACGACCCCTGAGCTTTTGAAGAGGGTCCCGGTAAGTGAACTTCCAAACCTAAAGCATGTTTTCTTAATTGGGGATGAGGTACAGGAGGACGATGTCCATGTTGACTTTATGTCCAAATTTGCTGAAGCTAGCGATAAACTGGCAGTGGAATGGGTAGACCGGAACGATGGGTTGATCCTTCACTATACGTCAGGGTCCACAGGAAAACCAAAAGGAGTCCTTCATGTCCATAACGCTATGATCCAACATTATCAAACTTCCAAATGGGTACTCGACCTTCAGGAAGAGGATGTGTATTGGTGCACAGCTGATCCGGGCTGGGTCACAGGGACTTCATATGGAATCTTCGGTCCGTGGCTGACAGGTGCCTCGAACGTCATTGTAGGGGGACGCTTCAAGCCGGAGAACTGGTATAAAACGATCGAAGATTATGGAGTAACGGTTTGGTACAGTGCTCCAACCGCATTCAGGATGTTGATGGGTGCAGGGGATGAAGTCGTGAAACAATTCGACTTAAGCTCGCTTCGCCATATCCTGAGCGTAGGAGAACCGCTGAATCCGGAAGTTGTCCGCTGGGGAATGAAAGTATTCAATCTGCGCATCCATGATACATGGTGGATGACGGAAACAGGCGGTCAATTGATCTGTAACTATCCGAGCATGGAAATCAAGCCGGGATCCATGGGGAAACCATTCCCCGGAGTGAAAGCGGCGATTGTGGATGATCAAGGAAATGAAGTGCCTCCATACCGCATGGGGAACCTAGCGATCAAAAAAGGCTGGCCGTCCATGATGAACCAGATCTGGAATAATCCACAGAAGTATGACTCATACTTCATGCCTGGTGACTGGTATGTTTCGGGAGATTCAGCTTATATGGATGAAGACGGATATTTCTGGTTCCAGGGCCGGATTGATGATGTCATCATGACGTCTGGAGAACGAGTAGGTCCATTTGAAGTAGAAAGCAAGCTCGTAGAACATCCGGCAGTTGCCGAAGCAGGCGTTATTGGAAAGCCTGATCCGGTTAGAGGCGAAATCATCAAAGCATTCATCGCTCTTCGCGACGGATACGAAGTGACAGATGAGCTGAAAGAAGAGATTCGCCAATTCGTGAAAAAAGGATTAGCTGCCCATGCGGCTCCAAGAGAAATCGAATTCAGAGACAAGCTGCCAAAAACACGAAGCGGGAAAATCATGCGTCGAGTGTTGAAGGCATGGGAATTAGACCTTCCTACCGGTGATTTAAGTACAATGGAAGATTAATAGATGAAAGAACCTCTGCTCTTGGTGAGTAGGGGTTTTTTTGTGGTCTGGGGTGTGGGAGGCGAGGGTGGTGGAAATTGTCGATTTATGAGAAGTGGCAGGTAAACTAAAAAAATGGCAGATAAACTGAATAACCGGCAGATAAAATAAAAATACGGCAGATAAATCTCCAGAATGGCATGAAAGATTAAGGGGAGAGTCCAAATCCAGCCCTACACCCTCATCCAATATAAAAAAACGAGCAAAAAGTAAATACTTTTGCTCGTTTTTTATATTGCGATCTAATTCTGCTCAGCAGGTGGTTCAGGTTCGGTTGGTGGCTCGGTTCCTCCATCGCCACCGCCGCCGTCACCGCCTCCATCATCAGCAGGAGGTGGTGGCTCAGGCTTGTCTGGTTTAGGGGGGGGATCAGCCGGTTTATCACCAGGCGGTTTCGGATCCGTTGCCGGCTTCTCAGGCTTCGGTTCCGGTTTTGGCTCTGGTTTTCCGATTTGTACAGTGTTGGAAGCTGCAGATTGTTTTCCAGCTACATCAACGGCAACCACATAGAAATCACCATTTCCAACGGAAACTGAATAATTCCCGCCAGACTTGACACTGCCGACCTTGCCGCCAGATTTACTATATACACGATATCCGACGACATCTCCGCTTGCAGAAGGGGTCCAAGTGATGGTATTACCATTAGCACTCGCTTTAACCGTCCCTGGAGCAACTCCGTCGTCAGAAATTTTGTTTTCTGCAATCAGAACATTTTTGAATCGATTGTCACCTTCTGGAATGAGTTTATTTGGATCTCCAGGTACAGAACCAAATACATTCTTCACAAAGTCAGGATTCAAGATCACTCCCGGTTGTGAAAATTCTTCCGGCGTATTAGGCAGTGCTAAATATTTCTTTCCGTTTACCATGACATAACGGCTCATGAGTAAGCTGTCATCTGTTTTGGTTGGTACATATTTAGCGTTGAATAAGTCACTTTTCACTAACCCGGCCTGACTGCATGCTTCTGATGGAAGCAATCCGGAAATGGAGCAGAAGGATCTTCTTACAATGCCTTCCGGTGCTGTGAACGAACCTTCGGGATCAATCAGTTCAGGAGCCAGGTCTCTCGTATCATTCAATAGGTATGACCATAGGCGGATATTTCGCAATCCATAATGTCCATATTGTGCTCTCGATGCTGCTGTATTTAATGATGACGGTGTATCGTATCCGAACCAGGTTCCGAATGTAATGCTCGGATTGGATGCGACAAACCAGTGATCCTTGTATTCCTGACTCGTTCCGGATTTCCCGGCCCAGTCAGAACCAAAGTTCAGGAATTTCTTCGCATAGCGACCTGTCCCAAGTGAATGATCCAGGGTATCCCTCATCATATCGATGGCAAGGTAAGCCGTTTGTGGACTGAATACATCCACCGGTTCTACTTTATGTTCGAACACCACATTGCCATCTTGATCGACAATTTTATCGATCATGTAGGCATCTATGAATTTCCCGCCATTTGCAAAAGTAGTATAGGCATTTACATTTTCTTCGACTGTTACACCACTTGTGGTGGCTCCCAGTGCAAGTGACAGGTTGTTATCATATCTGCTGTTTAGTGATGAAAAGCCCATTTTCAGAAGGAATTCTTTAAATGGATTTCGGTTATAGATATTGGCATATGTTCTTACAGCAGGTAAGTTCAATGATTCTGCAAGTGCATATCTTGCAGGGAAAAGTCCACGTTCATTAAGCGAGTAGTTTTCAGGCGTCCAGCCATTGATATTGACACCAACGTCAGGAATAGGGGATCCAGGTGAAATGTATCCGTATTCCAGTGCCGGGGCATAAGCAAGTAAAGGCTTCATGGTAGACCCGTTCGATCTCAGTGACTGGGTGGCGTGGTTGATTTGTTCCGTTTTAAAGTCACGGCCGCCAATGAAACTGATGATGCGCCCTGTTTTATTTTCAATCATGATCGCTCCGACCTGAACCGGCTCCTGCACCTCAACTTCTTCTCCTGTCTCAGGGTCCGTTCCCGCTACATATTTCGGAGGTCCATACATTTCGTAGGCATCTTTCGTCTTTTGCATTTGGTCATAGATTTTTTTATCGATGGTTGAGTGAATCTGATAACCGCTTTGACGAACATTGCGGTCCGCGAGCGTTCGGTATTTTTCTTCAAGTTCATCATTATTTTCAAGATCCTGTTTTGAATAGCCGTCTTTTTCGGCAAGTACATCCGTCATGATGTCCACTGCTCTGCTTTCAAGTTCGGCAGTCAGCCAAGGATATTGTTCACTCGGTGATGCCTTAGGCTTGATGAAATCTTTCGACAGGTCATAGGCAACAGCATCATCGTACTCTTTTTTCGTAATATAACCTTCTCGGTGCATTCTGTAGAGTACAGTGTTTTTTCGGCTCATTCCAGCTTCCAGATTCTCTTTCATTTCTCCGCTATTGGTAAATGGAGTATAAGAGAATGGGGCTTGTGGAAGTCCTGCAATGAACGCAGATTGAGGCAAGGTTAAGTCCTTGGCGTCGACTCCGAATATCCCTTGGGCAGCAGATTGGACCCCGGCGATATTTCGACCGGATGAATTACGTCCAAGTGTCGCTACATTCAGGTACGCTTCCAGAATTTCGTCCTTTTCAAAGAAACGTTCCAAGCGAAGGGCGAGGAGTATTTCCTTTGCTTTTCTTTCAAATGACACTTCATTCGTCAATATTTGGTTTTTGATTAGCTGTTGTGTGAGTGTACTTCCACCTGATTGAGTGGAGGAATTGGTGAATTCCTGTAGTACGGCACGCATGATCGCTTTCGGTACAACACCGTTATGTTCTTTGAAGTATTCATCTTCCGTGGCAATAACAGCATTTCGCAGATCTTCAGAAACATCTTTGAGCTTTACTTCTTCCCGCTC
Source organism: Rossellomorea aquimaris (assembly GCF_008180865.1). GTDB lineage: Bacteria > Bacillota > Bacilli > Bacillales > Bacillaceae_B > Rossellomorea > Rossellomorea yichunensis. The sequence continues at coordinate 338,345 of NZ_VTEX01000005.1, read as the reverse complement.
CAAGTCTGTTCGGAGTTTACCCAGATATACATCATTGGCAAAGTATAGCTGCGATGTTTCTTCGTAGTTGTAAATGTCCTTTTTCATTTGGTCATAAGGACGGATCGGTTCTTCCTTGACGAGAGAAGCGAAATATCCCGCTCCGACTCCTCCTGCAAATGCGAATCCCAGTACAAAGATCACGACCAGGATCAACGACAGATTCCAGAATACTCCGTATGTAATTCTTGCTCGTTTTTGAACTCCAGTATTTGAAAAGAACCTGATTGCAGGGTCTAGTTTTTCGAGTAATTTGTTCCATTTTTCCTTCATATATCATTCCCCCCAGAACATTCCCATTATAGCATATTTACAAGAAGGCTGTCGTAAAAAGTCAAATAAAATGGTCTTTTATCATGCGTTTAGTTGACTAATATTTTAGAATATGGTAAAAACCTTATATAGCGAAATGAATGACGATCCGGCACACAGTCGGATTTACTTACAAAAAATTGAACGTGTGATCGCAATGAGAGGAATAAGTAGTCTGCCTTCCCTGTTATAAAGAGAGTCAGTGGTTGCTGTGAACTGACACAAATGGCCGATGAATTACATCCTGGAGCTTTTGCTGTGAACCCTAAGTAGCAGCAAACGGTTAAAGCCGTTATCTTTAATGAGTGAAGGATGTAATTCCTTAATTTGGGTGGTACCGCGCGACAGCGTCCCTGCATTTATGCAGGGACTTTTTTGTTGTCTTGTTTTACAAAAAAGGAGGAAAAGAACATGGATTTGATAAAGGACTTGGAATGGCGTGGAATCACGTATCAACAAACGGATGCTGAAGGGTTGAAGGACCTGTTGAATAAAGAAAGCATCTCCATCTACTGCGGGATCGATCCGACAGCAGACAGTATGCATATCGGGCATCTGCTCCCATTTTTAACATTAAGACGCTTCCAGAATCAAGGGCATCGTCCACTTGTGCTAGTGGGAGGGGCAACCGGCTTGATTGGTGACCCAAGTGGTAAAAATGAAGAGCGTAAACTGCAGACAATTGAAGCGATTCAGGGGAATGTAGCGAGCATAAAAGTGCAGCTGGAAAGCATCTTTGATTTCGAAGGGGAAAATGGTGCAGTGATGGTGAATAACTATGACTGGATCGGAGCGATGGATGTTGTCACTTTCCTTCGTGATTTCGGTAAGCATGTGGGTGTAAATTACATGCTGGCAAAAGATACGATCGCGTCTCGCCTGGAATCTGGTATTTCGTTCACTGAATTTACGTATACCATTTTGCAAGCCCTGGACTTCAATCATCTATACGACAACTACAATTGTAAGCTTCAAATCGGTGGGAGCGATCAGTGGGGGAATATCACGACTGGCCTTGAACTGATCAGACGTACCCATGAAGAAGAAACGAAGGCATTTGGTTTCACGATTCCACTCGTCACGAAAGCGGATGGAAGTAAATTCGGTAAAACCGAAAGTGGCGCGATTTGGTTGGATCCGAAGAAGACATCTCCTTACGAGTTCTACCAGTTCTGGATCAATGCAGCTGATGCAGATGTCGTGAAATACTTGAAATACTTTACATTCCTTTCACACGAAGAGATCGATGCTTTGGCACAGTCAGTTGAAACGGAACCTCACCTTCGCAAGGCGCAAAAGGCACTTGCTGAAGAAATGACAAAACTGATTCATGGCGAAGAAGCACTGGATCAAGCGATCCGCATCACACAAGCATTATTCAGTGGTGAGATTAAATCTCTATCAGCTTCTGAAATCCTAGAAGGATTCAAAGATGTTCCTTCATTCGAGCAGTCTAAAGGAGAAGAGATCGGATTGATCGACCTTCTCGTGAATGCGAAAATTTCACCATCCAAGCGACAAGCGCGTGAAGATGTCGGAAATGGTGCAGTATACCTTAACGGTGAACGTGTAACAGACCTTCAGCATGTGATGGGTGAAAAAGACATGATCGAAGGACAATTTACCATCATTCGCCGCGGAAAGAAGAAATATTTTAGAATTCAGTACGTATAATATTATTATTGAATCTGACAGTGCGGTATCCGTTTCTCTTTTGTGGAGCGGGTACCGTGCTTTTTTATCTTTAAGTAGTGCTCCTTAGGAGGTGCGCTGTATGGAAGAATGTACAGGAAGAAGTGAGTAGGGTTTAGTCGTGTTTATTCGACAAAAGATTCATAAATGTGGATTTCGGGTCAAAAATAGAGTAAACCGGTTCATATATCAGAATTCCGGTTCATAAATAGACGAAACCGGTGCATAAAACGGGATTCCGGATCATAAATGGCAGAAACCGGTTCATAAATCGGGATGCTCAATCATAAAGAGCTGAAATCCGTTCATAAATCAAATTACGGGCATTCAAAAAGAGATAAACCTCGCACATAACCCTAAATATTAGATCGTTATGGATAAAAACGGGCACGAGAGTATAAAATCACAATTACATATGCCATCCAATCACAACATCCAGATCCTCTCCCAACCTTAAAATCGTAGAATTGAATCTATTTCACCAAAAAAACATAAATTTTTCAGGTGCAGGCATGGACATAGATTTAGAATTTTTCAGGGCATACGGGAAAACATTCCTGCAATTCGATTAAAAAAGAAAAAACTATAAACAAAAAAACACTGCCCATAAAATGGACAGTGTCTTTCTTACAAAGATTAACGAGAGTAGAACTCAACGATAAGAGCTTCATTGATTTCAGCTGGTAATTCAGAACGTTCAGGAACGCGTGTGAATGTACCTTCTAATTTGTCAGCATCGAAAGTTAGGAATTCAGGAACAAAGCTGTTCACTTCCATCGCTTCTTTGATGATGTCAAGGTTACGTGATTTTTCACGAACTGAGATTGTTTGACCAGGAAGTACGCGGAATGAAGGGATGTCTACGCGAGATCCGTTCACTGTTACGTGACCGTGGTTAACAAGTTGACGTGCTTGACGACGAGTACGAGCTAAACCTAAACGATAAACAACGTTATCCAGGCGGCACTCAAGTAGCGCCATGAAGTTTTCACCGTGTTTACCTTGTAATTTGCCAGCTTGGTCAAATAGGTTACGGAATTGACGCTCAGTTACTCCGTACATGTGACGAAGTTTTTGCTTCTCTTGAAGTTGTAAACCGTACTCAGAGATTTTTTTACGTTGGTTAGGACCATGTTGTCCAGGAGCGTAAGGACGCTTTTCTAATTCTTTACCCGTACCGCTTAGAGAGATTCCAAGACGACGAGATAATTTCCAGCTTGGGCCAGTATATCGAGCCATGAATGACTCCTCCTTTATTGTTTTTATTTTGTTGTAAAATAAAAACACCTGTGAATAAACAATTATGTGTATTTTGTTTTCATGTACCTTCGCCCTAGCAGCAGAGGGTTACAAGATACACCTCAAAGTGTAGAGGAACAAAATACGATCATAAAGGACTTCACTGAAGCTGCATTATTTTACACAAAGAATATTATATGACGGGAGAGAATAGAAGTCAAGGAAGTATTTTAAGATGAATAGGTTTCATAGATTCTTGCGAGTGTTGTTCTCTAAACAAAATAGTCCAAAAGTCATTTCTTGTGATATAATAAAAGTTGGAAAATATGTTGAATAGGTGAATGTCGTTGAAAGAATCAAAAAGAGAAAAGACCCTTCGATTTGTATTGATCGGTCTGTGCGCCCTGGTTGTTTTCGGAGGGTTTGTTTATTCTTCCAATTCCTCATTACAAGTAGATGAGTCCGGACAATCGATCCATGCGGAGGTATTAACTGCAGGAAGTCGAGAGCAGAACCCCGTCATCGCCGTAGCAAAGATGGCTCGAGATCAGCCTGTCCTTATTATATATGAACTTGATAGAAGCAATCAGTATTATTTTAAGGTATTACATAGTGTGTCGTTACAGAAAAGAGTGAAAAAGATAGGACTCACCAAAGGTAAAGATGGAATATGGGTCCAATTAGATAAGAAGCAATGGGTGTTATTTTCGAAATCTTTAGAGGTTTTACAAGAGAAGAAGGATGCTCCATCTTCAGTGTTCTCAAGTGAAAAAACCTTTAAATATGATGAGCATCATCAGTTGATAGACATTTCCCTTATAGAGAAAGAAGACCCAATACAACTGGATTTGTCAGATCATAAAGCTGAACCCGTGGAAGTCCATTCCTTATCGGTGGATCAGCCTTTATGGCTCGTGGTATTACAAGAAGATCTGGTGCTGGCTCAAGGTCAATGATGTTAATAGTTTCACAAACCTTTTAGGTGTGGGTGAGGAAAATGTACGTTGTTCATAATTCATTGCTTGAATATAAGTCAAAGCTGTTTGATTTAATCTATGAAGAAATGTCAGTTGAATTGGGGCATTCTGCTCATTTGCAAAAGTGGCTGGCAATTATTAAAGACTGCCTTGAAATTGATCGGGCATTTTTATATTTTTATAGCGAGTCTGCCTATTTCTTATATCACCCCAGTGACAATGAGGAGGTTCCCCTCACTCTTGCTGAAACAAAGGAGAAATACATTTTTCGTCCTGTAATGGTTGAAGAAGCGGATGATTGCACCATCCGCTTTCACTTTACGAATAAAGATGGCAGTCCTCTGGCGATGCTTTTAGTAAAAAGAAATGAATGTAAAGAAGCAGCAGACGGTGGCTGGCTCGATTCCTTTTGGGAAGCCAGCAATCAGTTTTTACAGCATACAGGTGGAATCCAGACCGTACTAGAAGATGAAAAACGGTACAGGGAACTATTTAAAGTAACGGAGATCTTTCACTCCACAAGAGATGTCCATACGCTTCTGGTGCAGATCATTGAAACGTTGAAGCAGGTATTTCCAATCGATGAATTCCACTTGTTATTGTCTAACGACAGGTATGAATTCGGGACACTCCCCATTAAAAATTTTGACTTTGATCTTGCCAACGAGTCTGCCATGCAGGCATTTGTCAACGGGAGTATCGAAGTGAAGGAACAGGATGTCCTGTATGCACCTTTAAAAGGAAAACAGGGAATCTATGGCGTGCTCGAAGTGAAGTCAAAGGCCCATTTCACCTTTACCGAACAGAAGATCGAGTTCATTCGCTTGCTTGCCTATACGGCAGGGAATGCCCTTGAAAATGCCAAACTTTATGAACAGTCTAAAAGGCTCATTACCGATTTGCAGCTTATAAATGAAACCTCCCATCAGTTAAATTTGAATTTACGATTAACGGATACGGTCTTGTTTTTAAAGAAACAGATAAAACGATCCTTTCAGGCATCAGCCATCGGATTTGTTCTCCTTCAAAAAGGGGAGTGTGAAATACTGGAAGAAAGCTCTTCTGTTTTTTTTGAAGAAGAAGGTGAGAAGTATATCTCCTATGTTATGGGGAGAATCGAGAAGGAACGGGACGCCATCTTTTTAGGTGATGTAAGCGATCGATTCGAGGAGGGAGCGGTCTTTCCTTCCGTTATGGCCGTGCCCATGATTCAAAATGAAGCTCTGCTGGGGTTTTGCATAGTGTTACATAAAGAACCATACATGTTTTCATTTGACATGTACAAGCTGCTTCAGTCGTTTATCCATCATTCGACCCTGGCAATCACCAATGCAACCCTTCGTGAGAAACTGGAGCAAATGGTCATTACCGATCATATGACTAAATTATTCGCACGAAATTATCTAGATGATGAAATGGAATCTTCGATGAACAAGGATTCAGTGGGAACCTTACTATTGATCGATATTGACGATTTCAAGTCGATAAATGATAATTACGGCCATCAAATTGGTGATGAAGTCATTATCGGAGTGGCGAACCTGATTAAAGATATCGTAGGTCAAGATGGATTTGTTGCCAGATGGGGAGGAGAAGAATTAGCGGTCTATCTGCCTTCTCTTGACCATGAGGCCGGTTCTGACATTGCTCAATGCATTGTCGAGGAGATTCCTGTGAATACAGATCCTTCAGTGACTCTGTCCTGTGGATTATCCACATGGAGAGTAAGGGACGAACAGTGTCCCAAGTCTGTAAAGGAATTAGTAAAGAAAGCAGATGAAGCACTCTATCATGCGAAGAATAACGGTAAGAACCAGGTTGTGAAAGACTGTGATGGAATCATCCTGGAATAAGAGAGTTCCCGAACCCGTGAATGAGCCGCCGTGGCTTTTCCGGGTTCTTCTTTGTTGGACATTTTCCTTTATCACTTTAGTGTAACCGCTTTCTTTTTTGTTGTGGTTATCATATTCTAGAATAGTAGTTACTTAGACTTAAAGGGAATACTGGGAGGAATACTGTATGAAAGAAGAGAAGCGTTTTGAAACAAGGGTGATTCATGAGGGGTATGCATCATCTCAGCACTTTGATAGTTTAGCGCCGCCTTTATATCAAACTTCTACTTATACCTTTGCAAATGCGAAACAAGGGGAAAATCGCTTTGCCGGTGAAGAGGAAGGATATATATATTCAAGACTGGGTAACCCGACAGTATCGATTCTGGAAGACAGGATGGCATCATTGGAAGGGGGCGGGTCTGCCCTTGCCTTCGGTTCCGGCATGGCAGCTGTATCCGCCGTATTATTCTCCTTAACCAAATCAGGAGATCATATTCTTTGCTCTCAAGGGGTCTATGGCTGTACGTTCGGTTTACTTCAGCTGCTTCAAGAGAAATTCTCCATTCAACATGATTTCTCTTCCATGAGAACAGAAGAGGAAATCCGGGAGAAAATCACTGAACAAACGAGCTGTATTTATGTAGAAACACCCATCAATCCGACTATGCAGTTAATTGATCTTGAGCTTGTCGTGAAGGTCGCACGTGAAAAGGGAATTCCTGTAGTGGTAGATAATACATTCTGTTCTCCTTATTTACAACGACCGTTGGAACTTGGATGCGATATTGTCATCCACAGCGCGACGAAGTATATCGGCGGTCATGGAGACGTGGTCGCGGGGCTCGTTGTGGGATCACAGGAGAAGGTGGCAGAAATTCGCATGACGACTCAGAAGGATATTGGAGGAATCATTTCTCCTTTTGACGCATGGTTATTATTGCGGGGGTTAAAAACGTTAGCCGTGCGAATGGACCGTCACTGTGAAAGTGCAGAGAAGATTGCAGGTCTATTAGCCGAACATCCGGCAGTAGAATCTGTCATCTACCCGGGCCATTCCAATCATCCTCAACATGAGGTCATGAAGAAACAAATGAAGAAAGCCGGAGGAATGATTTCCTTTACGATAAAGGGTTCGAAGGAAGAGGCACAGAAGCTGATGGATGATCTAGAAATGATCAAGATCGCCGTGAGTCTGGGGGATGCAGAAACATTAATCCAGCATCCGGCTACCATGACTCATGCAGTCGTACCCGAAGAGTCAAGAAAAAGCATGGGAATCAGTGACACACTCCTAAGGCTTTCCGTAGGATTGGAAGCGCCGGAGGATATTTGGGATGATTTAGCTCAGGCGTTGGATAAGGCATAAGTAAAAAAGGAAGGAACCGGGCTGGTCGGTTCCTTCCTTTTTAGTGATGTGTGGTAATAATCGTGATTAGTGAGCTGCTGGTGTTCACAATTTGGCGCAATAAATGCTGAAAGTGGCACAACAAATGCCGAAAGTGGCACAACAACCTGCCAAAGTGGCACAACAACCCCTCCAATTGGACCAATCCTATGCAAAAAAATAATAAGACAGACCCTGTCGGCAGGGTCTATCAGAATGGAGTTTAAAGGTGGCGTAATAGTTCTTCCACAAAAATCTCCAAGTACTTCTGATCCTCTTCGTCAAATCTGGCTTTTTCAGGACTGTCAATATCCAGAACACCGATCAGTTTTCCATCTTTCACAAGTGGGACGACGATTTCTGATTGAGAGGCTGCATCACATGCGATATGTCCGGGGAATTGATGAACATCATCGATCAAAAGCGTTTTTTGTTCGCTTGCAGATGTACCGCAAACGCCTCTGCCAAGTGGGATCCTTACACATGCAGGAAGTCCCTGGAATGGCCCTAACACCAGTTGATTGCTTTCTTCTTCATATAAATAGAATCCTACCCAGTTAATACGGTCCATAAATTGATTTAAGAGGGCAGAAGCATTACTTAGATTCGCTATTTGATTTGGTTCGCCTTCTAATAAAGCTTTCAGTTGTTTCGTCACAAGACCAAAGCCCTGTTCCTTTGTACCTTGATATTTTTCTGCTTTAAACACCAACAACTCCCCCAATTCTACAAAATGTGCGTTATTTCATGTCCGTTTGTTTCCCCAAGCCCTCTGTACAACAAATCCTGTCGAGAAATACTTAAAGGAAATCCACATGAAAACACGAATTCTTTGTGTAAACAAACTATAATAGAAACATCTATTGAACCATTTTTAGCATAATTCATCGAAACCTTCAATGATTTAGATTTTTTCATCAAAAGATTTTTAATAGATTGAATTCTTGTCACTGTTTTTTTCATACGCCTATCATATTTGAAAGAAGGGGAAATATGAAAAAACTAGATACCTCCATATCGACGAAAGATGCCATTTTTCAAGCAGCCGTGTATTTGTTTTATGATCATGGCTTTGATGGGACCTCTGTCCGGGATATAGCAAAAAGAGCGAATGTTAACCCCGCTACCATCTCCTATTATTTTAAAGGAAAGCAGGGTGTGCTGGAAGCGTGCTTCACTCATTTCTTTGAACAGTATCTGCGCTTTCTTCAGGAAGAAGTGGAAGCCTTGAACTATGTAAGTGCGGATTTATGCTTAAAGCGGGCAGTGTACAAAATCTTGAAATTCCAAAGTGAACATCATCAATTATCCAGGTTCATCTGGAGGGAAGTTTCGATTGATTCGCAGGTTGTGCGTGAAATCATTTCTTCATATTTAATGAAAGAAAGACACTATATGAAGCGATTGTTTGAACAAGGGATGAAAGATCATGCCCTGAAGAAACAACCTGTCAGCTTTTTGGTGATTCAGCTCAAATCCATGCTGACGATGCCGTTTCTCAATAGCCAGCAACTAAGGGAAGTGTGGCAAATGTTCCCTCAGGAATATTATTTTATCGATCAATACTATAAAAATATCGATCAGTGGATTGATTTACTTCTCGTTTCTGAAGCGAAGGAAATCATGAAGACAGAACTCATTATCTAAGCAGTGAAAAGCAACAAAAGAACTCTTCGAAGTTAATAGAAGAGTTCTTTGTTTTTATCACAGCATCTCTGCTCTAGCTTGACCGAGACCTGCAGCTGTATGGGCATCGGAGCCATAAACGGTTTTGATTCCTAAAGAATGAGCTTGTTGGATGATTTCTGTTGGGGGATAGGGCTCACCACAGAAGGGCTTCACCAGGCCTGCCCCATTATAATCCAGTTCCAAATTTCTCGATGCCATTTCTTTTAATATCAAAGAAGTTTTATCTGAAAAGGCACGGGAAGCCGGATACAGCCTTTGAAATTTCTTTACGAGGGTCATATGGCCGATCCGCTTAGGCTTATAGGGTCCCAAGTCAGCTTTGATAGACTTTATTACCGTATCATAATAGTGTTCGTAAATCGCATCGACGGATCCGTAATAATCAATCATAGAATGGAATACATCAGGACTGTAGTCAAGGCAATCCCATTTTCCTCCGTGCTCTAAAAAATGGACGGAAAGAATACTATCATCCAATCCGGGTCCGTAAGTATTTAAAAATTCAGCGGTTTCTTCTTCAAAGCCTGCAATGTAATCGACCTCTAACCCTGAAAGAATCGTGATTTCACCTTTATATTTCTCCTTTAGGATATCCAGGATTTGAAAGTATTCCAAAAGATGTGATGGATCCATTCCGCTATCCTTGTCCGGGGTTGTATCTTCAAAGCTCTGGGGAAGTGGCGCATGCTCCGTAAAAGTTATAGCAGAATAGTTCAAAGAGAGCGCTCTTTCAATATACATTTCAAATGTATCGGCACTTCCATGAGGACAAAAAGGGGTATGAATATGTCCGTCCACTTTCACCAAAAGTCTTCACTTCCTTGTAAATAGTGATTAATTCTAAAAAAGGCTTTTTTCTTAAACAGTGTGAATTATAACATAGGACCTGCAAATGATCTGTTAACCAGTGTGTGCTCGATGGTAATTAAAACCATTTTTTGTCATTTGGTTTATTTTATCGTTCTCTTTACTGTTTCATTTTTTCTTAACGATAAGGGCGACCCAAATCTACTGTTATTTCCGCTCCTTTTTGGTTTAATTAGGCAGTAAGAATATAGAATCACAGAGTGGATTGGAGCGGAAGGCACTTGACTCCTGCGGGAAATAGAGGAAAGGTCGAGACCCCGCAGGGCAAAGCCCGAGGAGGCTTGACTTCCTCCCCGGGGAATCTTGTGCCTGTAGCGGAAAGGAACGGTCCCAATTTTCATACACCACTCATTTCAAAAAAATAACACAATTTTTAACGAAAACAGCCTGAAAAATAAAAAGTAATATTAAAAATACATAAAAAAAGTCTATTTTTCCTTGAATTTGCTGAAAATGACTTTTTATCACTGAAAAATTAGAAATTAATAGTCAAAAATTGTCGTTAACATGGTATCATTATAGCAATGAGAATTTATTAATGAAACATTCAAATTGATATAGATGTCTACTGAATAGTTGAACAGGGGGCTTAAGATGCAATACGTCATCGCTGGAATAATACTTATCTTAATCATATTCCTTATCGGATTTATCTCTAGAAAAAAATATTACGCTGAAATTGATCGCTATGAAGCTTGGAAAATAGATATTATGAACAAGCCGGTTTCAGATGAACTCTCCAAAGTGAAGCAACTGAATATGACGGGGCAAACAGAAGAATTGTTTGACGGTTGGAGACAAGGATGGGATGAGATTGTTGCGGTGCAGCTTCCTGATGTTGAAGAACTGCTATTCGATGCAGAAGAGTACACCGATAAATTTCGATTTACCAAAACGAAAGAGATCCTATCCCGAATCGACAAGGTCCTGACTGAGACCGAACAGAAAATCGAGCAAATTCTGACAGAGTTAAATGAACTGATCGGCAGCGAAGAGAAGAACCGTGAAGAAATTCAATCTCTTCAAGAAGACTATCGAAATAGTAAAAAGCAGTTACTTGCGTATCGTCATACATATGGTCAAACCGCTAAGTACATAGAGAACATTTTAGATAAGCTCTCTGAACAGATGGATCAATTCAATGACTTAACAGAGCAGGGGAATTATCTGGATGCAAGAGAAATAGTCCTTAGTCTGGCACAGGAAATGAAGGATGTTTCCTACAAAATGGAGACGGTACCGAAACTGATCACCGATTGTGAAAACCTTCTGCCTACACAGTTGTCCGAGCTTGAAGCGGGATACGTGGAGATGAAAGGTCAAGGATACAAGCTTGATCATATTGATGTAGAGAATGAGGTTGCATCCCTGAAGGATACCTTGCTCCACTTTAATAAAAATCTTGAAGAACTGAAGGTAGAAGAGGTAGAAGAAGGAATTCAGGAAATTAAAGTAAAGGTCGAGAACCTTTATGATTTACTGGAAAAAGAAGTACATGCCAAACATTTTGTCCAACAGTATAAAGATCAGACGACTGAAGGATTGATCAAGGCAAAGGAAGATAATGAAGATATTCAATCCGAAGTAACGCTTGTGAAACAAGGCTACCATCTTCAAGATGCGGACCTTGATACACCGTACGAAATTGAGACGAAGATCATTCAGCTTTCAAAGCGTCACGAAATGTTGATGAATAAAGAAGAATCGAATGGAACTGCGTACTCCTCACTAAGTGATGAGCTGAAAGAAATCCGAAACGGCCTGGAAGAATTGGATCGTGAACAGAGTGAGTTCTCCATCTACTTACAAAACTTGCGTAAGGATGAACTGGCAACCCGCGAAAAAATCCAGGAGCTTAAGAAAAAGGTGGCTGAAGCGAGCCGCATGATTTCAAAGAGTAATGTACCCGGCTTACCTGCTGATTACAAGGATCTTCTCGATGAGGTCCATCGGAAGATTGAGCAAGTGAATGCCAGCTTAACCGAAAAGCCTTTAAACATGAAGTTTGTTCAAGAAACACTACTTGGAGCAGAAGACACTGTCGATCATTTTTACACGAAGACGGGAGATCTGATCGAAAACGTACTTCTATCCGAGAAAATTATTCAATATGGAAATCGCTACCGCAGTAAGTATAGTTCAGTCAGGGATGGTCTTCAGTCTGCTGAAGAATCCTTCCGTCAATACGATTACCGCAAAGCATTGGAAGAAGCGGCAACAACGATTGAAAAAGTAGAGCCGGGTGCTCTTAAGAAAATCGAGAAAATGATGGATATTAAGGAAAAATAATAATCATCATAAATAAAAAGGACTGATTTAGAATGAATTTCTAAATCAGTCCTTTTTTCATGTAATCAACTGGCTTCAATCGTACGCTTTGTCTGCCCCGCAAGTGCGGCAATTACGAACCCAATGATTGCACCGATCATAGCAGGCACTAACCAGCCGATCCCTTGTGTATAGAAAGGAAGGAATTCAAGCGATTGACTGATGGCAGTCACGTCAATCCCGGCGGTTTTAATCCCATCAATTAAACTGATCAAGCCTGTTGGAATCAGGGCTCCCACGTAGACGAGAGAATATCCGTGAAATCCATTGTGCATGAACGACAATAAGATCAATACGATGGCCAATGGATAGATGAAGATGAGTACCGGTAATGATACAGCAATCAGCTGAGTCAACCCAATATTGGCAATAATCATACTAAATACAGACATGATGATCACTAGCTTCGGATATGATACAGGGAGAATCTTTGCGAAATATTGTGAACATGCAGAAACTAGTCCGACTGACGTAGTAATACATGCAAACGTGATCGCCAGTCCCAGGATGATTGTTCCTGAAGAACCGAATAAATGACTTGCTGCCGCTGATAGAATGGCACCACCGTTAGCTTGGGTACCGATGGAATCTGTACTTGTAGCTCCAATGTAACTTAAAGATAAATAAACAAGTGCTAAACCGATGGCAGCGATGACCCCTGCAATGATCGTTATCCGAGTCAGGTTTGCTTTACTCGTCACACCACGGTCTTTAATGGAATTAATGACAACAATCCCGAATACTAGAGCCGCGATGGTATCCATCGTCAGATACCCCTCAATGAATCCCTTGAACAGCGCTCCATCCTGATAAGCGGGGTTAGGTGCTCCGAAATCTCCCATAGGAGTTACGATACTCTTGACCACTAAGATCGTAAGGATCACGATCAGGGAAGGTGTTAAAATCTTTCCGATTCTGTCCACGAGCTTTGAAGGATTCATCGCAAGCCATGCGGTTAATCCAAAAAAGATGATCGTATAAATGAATAAAGGAGTTCCGTATTTTGCAACATCTTCAGGTAAAAATGGGATCACTCCGATTTCATAGGCAACTGTACCGGTTCTAGGAATCCCGAAAAATGGTCCGATGGCCAAATACATCACAATGGTGAAGACTAGTCCATATAAAGGATGAACTCGATTTGCAAGTGTCTGAAGATCTCCTCCAGATTTGGCGATGGCGATAACACCCAATAAAGGAAGTCCTACTCCTGTAATGAGAAATCCGAAAATACCGGTCCACACATGTTCCCCGGCCTGCTGACCTAAAAAGGGCGGGAAAATCATATTGCCTGCTCCGAGGAAAAGAGCAAAGAGCATTAATCCTATAGTAAAGATTTGGCTGAATGACAGCGCTTTCTCATTCATATATAACCCTCCGTTTGTAATCGTTATCATAAGCAAAATTATCTTATCATAAGATTGTAGAAAAATGTCGAAATACTAAATAGTCTTACAATTTAGTATATTTAAATAACTTTTGCGATTATTTCCTTTATGATTCTCGCAAAAATTCTGTCATTTTTCAATGATTATTTTTGGAAATTGCTAAAAATTCTCGAATGATCTTAGAAAATTAGTATTGCTACAATAATATCCTGCCATGCATGTTGAATAAGATTTGGGTTCAGAATGATTTATGGTAAGATTAATGATTGAATATATTACTGTGAAATCCGCAGGTCACCATAAGTAAAAGAAGGTGAAATCTTGATTTATTTAGATAATAGTGCAACAACCAAGCCATATAAGGAAGTATTGGATACATTTCTTAAAGTGAATGAACACTTTTATGCTAATCCTTCATCGATTCATTCCTTTGGAGGGCGTATTGAAAAATTAATTCAACAGTCCAGGGAACAAGTGGCCTCATTATTAGATATAAAGCAGAAAGAGGTATTCTTCACCTCTGGTGGAACAGAATCGAATAACCTGGCGATAAAGGGGACGGCTTTACAATACGGGCACAGAGGGAAACATATTATTACCACGAATATAGAGCACCCTTCCGTCCGGAGTGCCGTTAAACAATTAGAGTTATTCGGGTATTCAGTGACATACCTCGATGTCGATGCGCAAGGAAGGATTCAACCTGAACAAGTAAAAGACGCGATCCAGGAAGACACCATTCTCGTCTCTGTCATGCAGGTGAACAACGAAATCGGGAGTGTTCAGCCGATCAGGGAAATAGGGATGCTGCTTTCTGACTATCCAAAGATCCTTTTTCATGTTGATGCTGTTCAGGCATGCGGGAAGGTCCCCCTTATTCTCCACGAAAGGCATATTGATTTATGCAGCATTTCCGCTCATAAAATACATGGCATTAAAGGAACTGGAATGCTCTATGTGAGGGACGGACTTGAGCTATCCCCTATCATTTCAGGTGGGGAGCAAGAAGGGAATCTCAGAAGCGGTACGGAAAACACAGGTGGAATCGTGTCATTTGCAAAGGCATTAAGGATGCACCTTACGGAAAGTAAACAACAGCTTCCTATGATGGAGGAAAACCAGCGATATTTAAGAAAAGAACTGGAAAGAATGGAAGGTGTGACCGTTCATACACCAGTGGAGCACCATGCTCCTCACATCCTTAACTTTTCTATAGAAGATTTCAAAGGTGAGGTCGTCGTTCACGCATTGGACTTGCATGAGGTGTTCGTGTCCACAACAAGTGCATGTTCATCAAAGCAAAGTAAGCCAAGTCGAACCCTTCTATCGATGGGTGTTTCAAAGAGCCAGGCGAACAGCTCCATTCGTATCAGTCTATCTTTTCACAATACGATGGAAGAGTGCCGTCAGTTCATACAGTTACTAAAAAAAGAAATAGAACAATTACAAAAGACAATGAGGAGATCACGATGAATTATAATCGCATACTAGTCAGATACGGTGAAATTTCAACAAAAGGCAGAAACCGAAAGATGTTCACGGCCAAGTTACGGGAAAATATTCTGCAGGCATTGAAAGATTTTCCCACGATTTCAGTTTCAGCAAGCCGGGATCGATTGCATATCCAATTAGGGGAAGAGAACGGGGAAGAAATCATTCCAAGATTGGAGAAAATCTTTGGAATCCAATCCTTCAGTCCGGTTGTAAAAGTGGCTCAGGATATCGAGGAGATCAACCAAGCAGGATTAGCCCTCGTTCAAAAGAGTTTCACACCAGGGAAAACGTTCAAGGTGTCTGCCCGCAGAGCGGATAAAAAGTTCTCCATGGATACAAACGAATTGAATTACGAAGTCGGATCCTATATCCTCCGAAATATGGATGGATTAAAAGTGGATGTGAAAAATCCAGATATCAACCTTAATGTAGAAGTTAGAAAAGAGGGTGTCTATCTCTCCTCTGAAATTTATCAAGGCTCAACGGGGATGCCGGTTGGCGCAAGCGGAAAAGCGATGCTCATGCTATCAGGAGGCATCGATAGTCCGGTTGCCGGGTATTTAACGATGAAACGAGGCGTCGAAATAGAGGCGGTCCATTTTCACAGCCCACCTTTTACAAGTGAGCGGGCAAAGCAAAAGGTGATCGATCTTTCCAAGAAACTGTCTGCATTCAGTGGAAAGGTGAAGTTGCATATCATACCGTTCACGAAAATTCAGCAAACGATTCATGATCAGGTTCCTGAAAATTACACGATGACTTCAACGAGACGTATGATGCTCCGAATTGCTGATGAGATTCGTGAAAAGAATGAAGGATTGGCCCTGGTGACCGGGGAAAGTCTTGGACAGGTAGCGAGTCAGACGTTAGAAAGCATGCAGGCCATTAATGATGTGACAAATACACCGGTACTCAGACCGCTCATCGCCATGGACAAGCTTGAAATCATTGATATCGCTCAAAAGATCGATACACATGATATCTCGATTCTTCCATATGAAGACTGCTGTACCATCTTCACGCCACCTGCTCCAAAAACAAGACCTAAAAAAGATAAAGTGACGTATTATGAAAGCTTTGTTGATTTTGATACTCTTATTAAAGAAGCCGTCGAAGGTACGGAAACCATCACCATTGATGGATCCACAGGTTCAAATGTAGAAAAAACCTTTGACGAACTACTCTAAAAATTTAGGATTATTTACCAACAATTTTCTTTGCATGAAGCCATGTGTTTTTACACAATCTATACTCACAAGGAGGTGAAAACACATGGCAAACAGAAGTTCAAATCAATTAGTAGCTCCAGGAGCTCAACAAGCAATCGACCAAATGAAATACGAAATCGCTTCAGAATTCGGAGTTCAACTTGGTCCAGATGCAACAGCACGCGCTAACGGTTCTGTAGGTGGTGAAATCACTAAACGTTTAGTTCAAATGGCTGAACAACAAATCGGTGGCGGATACGCAAAATAATTAAATACAATGGCTACAAGGAGCGAGATTCTCTCGCTCCTTTTTAATTTTTTCTTTTTGGCTCTATTAAAGTCTAATGTTGTTTTTTACTATGATGAAAGAGGCTGGAACAAAACTAAAAAACCACGATATAAAGACGAACAATAGGTAGTCTTAATACCGCTAATGATTTCCGTGCAAGACTACGCTTTCCGCGGGTAGCTCGTGAGCCTCCTCGGCAAGCCTGCGGGTGGAGAAATGCGGAGGGGCTTCGCTCAGAGGCCTTATGACACTTGCTTCTAAGCCCTATAGCTGGACAAGTCTCACATAAGTTACTTTTCCCGAGGGAGTCTTCGTCTTGCACTCCAATAAACCGCTGGAAATAGCTAAAATTAAATGTACGAAAATAAATAATAGACCGAATAAATATGCCTAATAGCCAGCAGATCTGTTCGTGTTTTTCTTAGACTAAAACACTTTAGTCCCAGCCTCTTTAGGGTGTTATTCAACTAACTTCTATAATGAAATAATTTTTAATGCTTTTATTGTTCTCTATGATTTTCCGTGAATCACTATGTAATTGATAACGGGTGTAGAATTACCATTCATATTCAATATTATAAAGGTTGGTTTTATCGATTAAATGCCGTTAAGTTTGTTTCTGGGAAAAATCGTAAAAATATCTACAATAGGAGCTTTCTGGTGTTTTTCAAAACGCAATTAGGTAGCCGGAATAAGAAGCACAGAGTGGATTGTAGCGGAAGGCACTTGACTCCTGCGGGAGATAGAGGGAAGGTCGAGACCCCACAGACGGAACGTCGAGGAGGCTCGACTTCCTCCCCGCGGAAAGCAAGTGCCTGGAGCGGAAAGGAACGGTCCAAGGTTTCACACTACAACTCATTCAGAAGATACAAGGTTCACCGCCAGCCCCGTGAAAAGCGAGCATCCTGTAGCGGAAATCAACTATTACTTTCTTCTTTAAGATAGCTAGAAACTTTAAGACAAGAGCCTTTTTCTTTGAAAGTTGATGTTATTTTTTGATCGGATTTTGTAAATCACCCCTGATTTATGACCCTTTTGTCGAAAATCCTCATAATTTGTAGTTAGGAAAAATATAAACGAATAATTTAAAAAATTTGAATTATTTTGTATAATAGAGGAGAATCGACAAACAAGGGGGAGCCAGAATGAAGAGAGAAGAACTTATTGCACCAGAAAAGTACAATTTAGTAGAGGAAGTAGAGAAGTACGCAGGTGATCAACAGAAGCTTGCAATTAAATGGGAAAACGAAGAGGGAACGAAAGCAGAAATCACCTACCGGGAATTATTGAACAATGTAAATAAAATTGGAAACGTTTTCTTGGGTTCGAACCTGGTAAAAGGCGATGTCATCCTTGTGATGGTTCCACGTTTAATCGAAGCGTACGCTGTGTACCTTGCTGCTCTTAAATCCGGGCTCGTGGTGATCCCAAGTTCAGAAATGCTTAGAACAAAGGATCTTGAATACAGAATCGACCACGGTGACGTGAAAGGAATTGTAGCTTACTCTCCATTTGTTGAGCAGTTTGAAAACGTAAGAGGAATGGAAAATCTCCAAAAGTTCGTTGTGGGGGACAAACAAGAAGGATGGATTGCATTAGAGGATGAAATGAAAACAGCTTCTGAAGAATTATCCTTCGCTGATACAAAGCGTGATGATATGGCGTTCCTTTCTTATACGTCAGGTACGACTGGAAACCCTAAAGGAGTTGTCCATACTCATGGCTGGGCATACGCTCACTTGAAGACGGCAGCCCGTGAATGGCTATCCATTGATGAGGGAGACACGGTTTGGGCTACTGCAGGTCCGGGGTGGCAGAAGTGGATATGGAGTCCGTTCCTGTCTGTACTGGGATCCGGAGCCACTGGACTTGTGTATCAAGGTAAATTCGACCCTAATAAATATCTTCAATTGCTTCAGGACAATGGAGTCAATGTTCTGTGCTGTACACCAACAGAGTATCGCCTGATGGCCAAAGTGGATAATCTCGGATCTTATAAACTAAATCAATTACATAGTGCAGTATCGGCTGGAGAACCATTAAACAGGGAAGTCATCGACGCCTTTAAGAGACATTTTAATATAGAAGTCCGTGATGGTTATGGCCAAACCGAAAATACGCTCCTCGTCGGTATCATGAAAGGCATGGAGCTGAAACCGGGCTCAATGGGGAAACCAACTCCAGGAAACAGAGTGGAAATCATTAACGAGGAAGGGTATCCATGTGAAGTCGGAGAAGTCGGGGATATCGCGGTTCATGTAGAAACACCTGCTCTATTCAAAAATTATTATAAAGATCCCGAGCGGACTGCGATGCAATTCAGAGGGGATTATTACATTACAGGTGATAAAGCGAAAAAGGATGAAGATGGCTACTTCTGGTTCGAAGGAAGAGGAGACGATATCATCATCAGCTCCGGATATACCATTGGACCATTCGAAGTGGAAGATGCCTTAGTCAAGCACCCATCGGTTCAGGAGTGTGCCGTTGTAGGAAGTCCCGATGAAGTAAGGGGACTGATCGTGAAAGCCTTTGTCGTACTGCGAAATGATGTGAATCAAGAGGATCCCGAATTGATTCCTGCTCTACAGCAGCATGTAAAAGACTTAACAGCACCGTACAAATACCCGCGTAAAATTGAATTTGTGAGAGAATTGCCGAAAACAACTTCAGGAAAGATTAGAAGAATCGAGCTGAGACAAAAAGAAATGAGTTCAGTTAAAAACTAATCAGGGATAGGGAGCCTTTAGGGCTCTCTATTTTTATGAAAAGGCTTTTTTTGTAAAGTTTGTTGCTTATTGTAGATGGAGAAAGTAATAGTTGATTTCCGCTACAGGATGCTCGCTTTCCGCGGGGCTGGCGGTGAGCCTCCTCGGCTGCGCCTGCGGGGTCTCACCTGTCCAGCTACGGGGCTTAGGGGCTCGAGGTCATAAGCCAAGTCTGCCAAAAAGGCAAAGAGCGCCTTTCCGGCAGACTCGACTTATGCTTGTCGCCCCAAGGCAAAGCCCCTCCGCTTTTCGTACTGTCCAGCTATTCCCGCAGGAGTCGATCATCCTTCCGCTCCAATCAACTTTCTGAGCATGAATCCTTAATGGAAAACAATTAAAACAAGAATTTTAGTAAACAATCTCATTTAAGGGTATGTAGAGATTGATTTACCTTTTAAGGAAGAAGAATTTTTTTAGTTACTTTGTTTTCTTGCACACCTTGAAGCTCTGTCAAGAAAATTCTGTTAAAGATGGTGAGGGGAACTGCGTAGACTCCTGCGGAAGTACGGACGTGCCGAGACCCCGGAAGCGAAGCTGAGGAGGCTCGGCCGAACGTCCGCGGAAAGCGGAGCAGTTCCCCTCACCATCCAGCAAAAACTGGTTGACAGAGCCCTCGCAGATACTATTTTAGAATACAACAATCTTTATGAAAAGAACCTTATGAAAAAGCTTTCTCTTTCAGATTCCTCCTATAATATGGTACATTTGAAAAACAGAATTTTTTTGTAAAGAAGGGGTAAACATCATGGGCACTTTATGGAAAAACGGAATCATTTATACAATGCAAGAAGAAGGACATCACGTTGAAGCCGTCTACACGGAAGATGGGGTCATCAAAGGAGTGGGCTCATCTGAAGACCTGGTGAAGAATGAACAATTCACGATTGAGTCCGAAGTAGATCTTGGACAAAAAGTGATGTTTCCCGGGTTTGTCGATAGTCACATGCATCTGATCGGGCATGGCGAAACGTTAATGAGGCTGGATCTTTCCAGTATGAATAGTAAGCAGGAAGTATTAGAGGCAATAAAAGAAAAAGCAAATGGGCTCATGAAAGGTGAATGGGTCATTGGCGAAGGCTGGAACGAAAACCTCTGGAGTGATGCGGCGGTTTTAACCAAGCAGGAAATTGATGAAGTTTTACCGGATCATCCTGTACTCCTGAAACGCATTTGCCGTCATGCCATGGTGGTGAATTCACCCGCTTTAAAAAATGCAGGTATCGATGAGGGGACTCCCGATCCTTCCGGTGGATTGATTGAGAGGGATGAAGCTGGTGAATTAAACGGATTGTTAAAGGATAAGGCTCAGGATCTGATGATCGATGCATTACCGGCCATCTCCTCTGAGTATCTTGTAGGTGCCCTGACGAAAGGAATCGAAAGCTGCTGGGAGCACGGACTGGTAGGTGGACATACAGAAGATTTAAGCTACTATGGAAACTTTAAGAAAACGTATGATGCATTTGTACAAACAATCACCGAGGGCAAGAAGAAATTCAGGGCTCATCTATTGGTTCATCATGAAGTGATTGAAGATTGGAAGGAAGATGGTCACCATTTCCTCAGCGGCAATCAATTTATTGAATTCGGTGCCATGAAGATCTTTGCTGATGGGGCTTTAGGCGGCCGGACTGCCCTATTAAGCTATCCATATGCCGATGACCCAAGCACAAGCGGAGTCAGCATCCATACAAACGAAAAACTCCTTGAACTTGTGAAGAAGGCTAGAAAGTATGATCTTCCGATTGCCGTTCATACGATTGGAGATCAGGCTTTTGAAAATGTACTCGATAGCATCATGAAAGTGCCATCTCACTTTGGAAGACGGGATCGACTCATTCATGCCCAAATCCTCCGTAAAGAGCTGATCGAGAAGATAAAGGATCTTCCGTTAATTCTTGATATTCAACCAAGGTTTGTTGCGTCGGATTTCCCTTGGGTAGTCGAGAGACTTGGAGAGGAAAACATGCAGTATAACTATGCGTGGAAAACACTTCTTGAGGAAGGCATCCCATGTGCCGGTGGATCTGATGCGCCAATCGAGCCGATTAATCCGCTTTGGGGAATTCATGCGGCGGTTACGAGAACGAATCCATTGGATCCTGACAAAACAGAGTATCGCCCTGAAGAAAAGCTTACGATGTATGAAGCCCTCTCCCTGTTTACAAAGGGAAGTGCCTATGCCTGTCACCATGAAAGTGACAGAGGGCAGATACGTGAAGGATTTACGGCGGACTTTACCGTTTTAGACATCGATCCGTTCAAAGTGGATGCCGATCAATTGTTAAACAAAGTAGTAGCTATGACGGTGGTAGACGAGACCATCGTTTATAAAAAAAATAAATAATCATTGCCCCCAAAACTTTTCATGGATATAATGGAGATATTTCGGAAATAGAAATAGTTTTGGGGGTGTTTTTATGAAGCAAAACGATCAAGCTGGAATCATCTACACAGCTTTTTCATATTTTTTATGGGGAATTCTCCCGATCTATTGGAAATGGTTGAATCATGTTTCCGCCTATGAAATTCTCGCTAACCGCATTTTTTGGTCCTTTTGGTTTATGCTACTATTTTTATTCGTAAGTAAACGCTGGAAGGACTTTTCCTTATATTTAAAAACATCTCTTACGAAAAAGAAGCAGCTGTTTGCATTACTACTCGCTTCTTTATTGATCAGTACGAACTGGTTCATTTATATTTGGGCCGTGAATACAAATCAAATGGTGGAAGCGAGCCTGGGGTATTATATTAATCCCCTGGTGAGCGTATTGTTAGGGGTATTTATCCTGAAGGAAAGCTTGTCAAAAGCTCAAATGGTCTCATTTGGTTTGGCCGCGATCGGGGTTCTGATTCTCACGATTTCCTACGGTGATTTCCCATGGATCGCTATCGGTCTTGCATTCTCTTTCGGGTTATACGGATTAGCCAAAAAGCTCATCCAAGTCGAATCATCCATCGGCCTGACCCTGGAAACCCTGACCATCGCTCCAGTGTCCCTACTCTACCTGGGCTACATGTACAATGAAGGTTCCATGTCCCTATTCCATGTATCGTTAGGGACGGACCTCTTATTGATGGGTGCGGGGGCGGTAACCGCCATCCCTTTATTGTTCTTTTCAAAGGGTGCTCAACAAATCCCGCTTTATATGGTCGGATTCCTGCAATACATTGCACCGACCCTCACATTGATTCTCGGCATATGGGTCTATAACGAAACATTCTCATTCACCCATCTCATTTCGTTTATGTTCATATGGCTCGCCTTAACCATCTTCACAGCTTCAAGAGTGCAATACGCCCGAAAGCGAAGACGGGAAGCGAGATTATCCGCTTGATAAAATGCGAAAAGCTCCAGCATGTGCTGGAGCTTTTTGTATAGGGACGGACCTTGGTTTTGTTCACAATTTGGAACAACAAACGGGGAAAGTGGCACAAGTTTGGCTGGTTTTGGCACAACAGAGAGGAAAATGGGGTTCTGATACCCATTCGGAACCATTTTTTTATAAGAACGAACGCTTCACTTTCTCCCAGAACGAATTATCCTTCAATTTCACGGTTTTAATGATTTTATCGCTTAACTTCGCTTCGACTTTTTCTACGTGTTGAATGCTAAGGGCCTCATTGTCCATCCCCATTGCAGGGTAGTCATTACCGTCCTGAACGATCTTAAGAACCAGGCGGCGCTTATCGCTAAGAATGAAGGAAGACCCAAGCGTACGGTAGCGGTTATTATTCAAGGACGCCATCTCACTCACTTGAATGCAAGGCAGCATCGGATCCACGACTGCTCCGCTGACCGATTTATTATAAGCGGTACTTCCCGTCGGAGTCGCTATGATCATCCCGTCTCCCCGGAACGTTTCGAAATGATTATCATCGATGAAAACGTCCATGACGAAGGTTTTGATGATGCCGGAGCGGATGCTGAATTCATTCAGGCAATGGAAGGAGGTTTGGTTATCGACGGTAATTTCAATGGTCGGATATTTGCGTACCTCGATTTGCTCGGTTGTCATCGCTTCAATCATTTTGGATGTGTCATCAATATGGAAGTCGCAATACATACTCAGGGTGCCACCTGTAGAAATGCCTGCATACAAGCAATCCTGTCTGAAGCCGGTTTGGCGGACGGCCTGAAGAAACGTTCCATCCCCTCCGATACTGACGATGATATTCGCTGTCTTTGGAGAATCGACAATGTTGAAATCATAACGGGTGGCAAGCTCGTATAATCGGTCCAGCTTTGTTTGCATCCCTTTTTCATTTAAGGCATAGAAATAAATATTTCGACGGTTATTCATCATATGTAGTACCTCCCTGAAATAAAAAATAAGATAATTTTTCCCATTTCCATGAAATTTTGCTAGAATCTAACTTAGTGAATATTCTATCATGTTTTTACATGAGAATGATATTTATATCCTTACATAAGATAGGGTAAACAAGGGAGGAATATACAAGATGAATGCAAAAAGATGGACGGCATTAGGGATTGCTGTTGGGTTATTCTTTGTTTCTATTTTAGTCAATTTCGCTACATCTGCGGCGACCGGTGATTTTAATAAAGCCTTTGAAGACATGCTTGGCGCAACAGACAACCCTTTTTCAGAAGAAGTGATTGATGAGGGGAATGCCCAGAAACGGATCGCTGTTTTGGAAGTAGAGGGTGTCATTCAGGATACGGGTGGCGCTAATTCTCTATTTGAAAGCCCGGGATACAACCATGAACTCTTTATGGATAAGCTGGATGCGGTTCAAAAAGATAAATCTGTCAAAGGGATTATTTTAAAAGTGAATTCCCCTGGTGGCGGCGTAGTGGAGAGTGCTCAGATCCATTCGAAGCTTGTAGAAATCATGGATAAAGCGAAAAAGCCGATTTATGTATCGATGGGGGGCACGGCAGCTTCCGGAGGTTACTACATATCTGCACCGGCTACGAAAATATTCGCCAGCAAAGAAACACTGACCGGTTCACTCGGTGTCATCATGCAAAGCATCAACTATTCGGAACTCGCAGAGAAATATGGAGTCGATTTCGTGACCATCAAGAGCGGACCGTACAAAGACATCATGAGCCCGACACGTGAAATGACGGAAGAAGAGAGAAAGATTCTTCAATCCATGATCGATAATTCCTATGAAGGCTTCGTCGATGTCATCGCAAGTGGCCGTGATATGTCAGAAGCAGAGGTCAAGAAAATCGCAGACGGAAGAGTATATGATGGAATCCAGGCCAAAGAAGTCAATCTGATTGACGAATTCGGCTATGTAGAGGATACCATTGAAGCCATGAAGAAAGATTATAAGTTAAAAGGTGCTCAAGTATTTGAATATACTGCAGGCGATCCTTTCTCCGAATTCTTCAGTATGGGTGCAAAGAAAATGATAGGGCAGGACATGGAAGCAGCGGCATTAATGAAGCTGCTATCTAAGCCGAATTCTCCGCGATTAATGTATCTATACTCTGAATAAGGAAGGTGAAAGAAGTGAGTGACACACAAGATCGTTCTGTACTACATGATGAAGAGCGGGAGCGGATCGAAATCGATTCCCCTTCTCCTGATCAATCAAGGCCCGTGAATCACGATGGACATTACTTAGCAGGATTTTGGATAAGGTTCTGGGCGTACTTACTGGACCTAATCGTGATTGGCAGCATTACACGATTAGTAGTGAATCCAGTCTTTAAACTATTGGATATTTCACTTTCAGAAGGCTCCATGTTTGCACCGATTTCAATATTAACGAGTATCGTCTTCTATGGCTACTTTATTTTGATGACGAAATACTTCAGCCAAACGATCGGGAAAATGGTGTTTGGCATTAGGGTCATCGATTTAAAAGGAAGGAAGCCTTCGTGGGGAACGATTATATTTAGAGAGCTGATCGGCCGATTTATCTCTACCACGATCTTTATTCTCTACGTGGTTGTAGCCTTTACGAATAAAAAACAAGGAATACATGATCTGTTCGCTGATACTACGGTTGTTCAGGAAAAGAAGCAGCTGGAGTTTAAGCCTGCTCTTTAAATAATTGTTGTTTTGAAACCAAACCTGTTTATATGGGTTTGGTTTTTTTTAATTGAGAGAAGTATTTCGGTTTTACATTAAATGTAAAACGACGCAATAACCGTTAAAAATGACGCAATTAATTGAAAAACGACGCAATAACGCTGGAAAAGACGCAATAAATGAAAATACGACGCAATTCCAATGGGAAACGACGCAATTATTAAAAAGCAGACGTTCAGATTCCCCTCAAGTGCCGCAATATTCTTCAAATATTTCTCTTTTCCCCATACAAAATCTCTCCTCCCTAGTTTAATTTCCCAGGCAAAGGCCATAATAAGAGGTTGAAGGGTGTGAAAATATGAGTTGGTGGATTTGGACTTTACTAATCGTTATGGCACTTATCTTGTTGATCTTATTTCTTCTGATTATTACGAAGCTTACTGTTACTCTCACGTTGTACCACGGAAATGATAATGACCATTTCAAGGTGAAGCTGAGGGCATGGTTTGGCTTGCTAAAATATACAATCGATATCCCGTTAGTCAAACTCGATGATGATGGTCCGAATATCGTGTATGAGGAAGAAAAGAAAAAAGGCAATGAAAGCAATCCATCAAATAAAAAAGTTTCTAAAAAGAAAATCACTCCAAATGATTTTATAGATAGTTTGAATGATACGAAGCAGCTCATCATACATGTCCAGTCACTTCACAGAATCATCAGGTCGTTTC
Source organism: Rossellomorea aquimaris (assembly GCF_008180865.1). Classification (GTDB taxonomy): domain Bacteria; phylum Bacillota; class Bacilli; order Bacillales; family Bacillaceae_B; genus Rossellomorea; species Rossellomorea yichunensis. The sequence continues at coordinate 312,091 of NZ_VTEX01000005.1, read as the reverse complement.
TCAAGAAAGTCAAACTGGATCATGTGCATTGGAAAACGTTATTCGGCACTGGCGATGCAGCTTCAACAGGGACGTTGACAGGGACAATCTGGGGGATGAAAGGGAGTATCATCGGGATTCTGAGCGGTTATATGCGCCTTCAGTCCATGCCCGTCATAGAGGTGACTCCGACGTTCCAGCATGCTGTGATCCAAACGCAATTTTCATGTATTATCCAGTTTCGCATAGGGAATGCTATCCTAGTAGGTTTCAAGATACTTCGGTACTGGAGAGGCGGTATGGCTAAGTTCAAGACAAAGCCCCTTTCCACACTTTCTGGAGAAAAACATTCAGTTTAATAAGGAGGTCTTTACATGTCAGAACATCCTATTGAAGGTCTAATGACCACGGCAATGGAAAATTTAAAAGAAATGATCGATGTGAATACGATTATCGGTGATCCCGTTGAAACACCCGATGGAAGTGTCATCCTGACAGTATCAAAGGTTGGCTTTGGATTTGCTGCAGGCGGAAGTGAATTCATCCTTGATGGTGGTAAAGGAAAAGATGATGGTGGCGGAAAAGGCGGAGATAGCGGAAGCAATCAATCATCCCAGAAGCAGCAGCCATTCGGTGGAGGTAGCGGGGGCGGTGTCTCCATCACCCCGATCGCTTTCTTGATCGTTAGTTCAAAAGGAATCAAGATGCTTCATTTAGATGAAAGCACTCATCTGATCGATCGCCTGCTGGACTTAGCTCCCGGTGCCATCGAAAAGATTCAGGGCATGATGAAAAAGGACGATAACAAGCAGGACAATAACAGTCAGGGTAATCACAATCAAAAACTTGATCTGTAAAAGATAGAGAGCTTACTCGAGTATGAGTGAGCTCATCTTTTTTTTGAAAAGAACCCCTATTATTTGCTTTACCGTATCGTTTTTCTGTACTATAAACATGTACATATTATTATGGAGGAGGAACAAATAATGGCAAACATTACATTTAAGAATAACCCTGTCACTCTATTAGGTAATGAGGTAAAAGTAGGGGACAAAGCTCCTAACTTCACAGTATTAGCTAATGATTTATCGGAAGTCACACTGAATGATTCCAAAGGCAAGGTGCGTTTGATCAGTGTCGTTCCTTCCATCGATACAGGTGTTTGTGATGCACAAACAAGAAAATTCAATGAAGAAGCAACCAAGTTTGATAATGTAGAAGTATTGACGATTTCCGTGGATCTTCCATTCGCTCAAAAGCGCTGGTGTGGAGCAAACGGTATCGAAAACGTTCAAACGCTTTCCGATCACCGCGATCTTTCTTTCGGTGAAGCATTCGGCGTACACATCCAAGAGCTTCGTCTGCTTGCACGTGCTGTGTTCGTGGTAAACAGCAACGATGAAGTGACATATGTGGAATATGTAAGCGAAGCAACGAACCACCCGGATTATGACGCTGCCGTTGAAGCAGTGAAGAATGCTAAATAATTCCGTCCCAACTGAACAATGCTTAGACATGCTGACCTGACTTTCCATGGTCAGCATTGTTTTTTTTACAAACGTTATGGACAGAGGTAAAATAGATGAATGAAATTGTGATAAAGGAATGAGTGCCGATGATTAATTCGCCAGTCGAATCATTATTTGGAATAATCGATGAAACTGCTACACTGCTGCAAGAGGAATTAGCATGCAGCTATTTAGAAGCCGTTGCCGAAACAGGGGAAAACCTATTTCAGGGTGACGTCCTGCAAGAAGAAGTAAGTGAACTGACCAAGAAACGTTTGAACAAAAAGTACGATGAAGTGACACTTTCTCAGCTGGAGAATGAAAATATCCGTAAAGCCTTTCAATTTGCGATACTAAAAGGAATGAAAGAAAACGTACAGCCGAATCATCAGATGACACCTGACTCACTTGGCTTATTTATCAGCTACTTAGTCAATAAATTCACCCGGGGCATGGACAAACTAACCATCCTGGATCCGGCGATCGGAACAGGAAACCTCCTGACGACGGTATTGAATCAAATGCCAGGAAAAGAAACACAATCCATCGGGGTTGAAATTGATGAAGTATTGATCAAACTTGCATACGTAGGAGCCGATCTTCAAAAACATCCACTACAGCTCTTTAATCAGGATTCAATCGAACCACTGTTCATCGACCCTGTAGACCTTGTGTTATGTGATCTGCCAATCGGCTATTACCCGAACGATTTACGTGCACAGGACTATGAGCTGAAAGCAGAAGAAGGCCATTCATATGCCCACCATCTGTTTATGGAACAAAGCCTGAAGCACACGAAAGACGGAGGATACCTTTTCTTCATCGTGCCAAATGGACTTTTCGAATCTCCATACAGTGCACAGCTGCAAACGTATTTGAAAGAAAAGGCAGACATCCAAGGCTTCTTACAGCTGCCTCTTTCCCTGTTCAAAAACAAAAACTCAGCGAAAAGCATTCTGATCCTTCAAAAGAAAAAAGATGGCCTGAAGCCACCTAAAGAAGTATTGCTTGCCCAGCTGCCAAGCTTATCGAATCAAAGAGCCCTGCAGGACATCATGTCTAAGATCGATCAGTGGCTTGCACAGAATAAACAATAAAATTTTACTGGACTGCCTTTTGGCGGTCTTTTTTTGTGTTTTACTCTCCATCTGTTACGGGTATGAAGGAAACGAGGCATTCGATTTTGGGATATCGACCGTTTTTGCGACTTATCAACCTTTAATCGGATATATCGACCGTTCTACACAATCCGACAAAATTTGCGGACCTCCAAGCTCCCGCTTCCACGCTACTATCTTTTTATCACCACGAATTCTGTTTTTTGTGAAAATATTTAATTTAACATGAAAACGATGTCATTTCAAGCTTTTTCTTGAAATAGGGGGGAGTCAGTGATTTAATGGGGAATTGAGAGATAAAAAATGATTCAATGAACAGAATAAATAAGAGTCAAGAGATCGAAAACAAAAGGAGCGATACAACGTGGCAAAAAAAGTGATTGCAATTAATGCTGGAAGCTCTTCTTTAAAGTTTCAGCTTTTTGATATGCCTGAAGAAACGGTTATTACAAAAGGTCTTATTGAACGTATCGGACTGAATGATGCGGTATTTAATATAACGGTTAATGATGAGAAACGTGAAGAAGTGACAGATATTCCGAACCATGAGGTAGCGGTTAAAATGCTGCTTGAAAAGCTGACAGGCTTTGGCATCATCGATTCACTTGATGAAATCGACGGGATCGGACATCGTGTCGTACATGGTGGCGAGGTCTTTAATGAATCCGTTCTGATCACGGACGAAGTAGTATCCAAGATTGAAGAACTTTCTGATCTGGCTCCACTTCATAACCCGGCAAACCTGACGGGTATCAAGGCATTCCATAATGTATTGCCGAATGTACCTGCGGTTGCTGTCTTTGATACAGCGTTCCACCAATCCATGCCGGAAAGCTCGTTCTTATACAGCCTTCCTTATGAGTACTATGAAGATTACGGAATCCGTAAGTACGGCTTCCACGGTACTTCCCATAAGTATGTATCCGAGCGTGCTGCGGAAATGCTTGGCCGTCCGAAAGAGCAAGTCCGCTTGATTTCTTGTCACCTTGGGAATGGGGCAAGTATCGCAGCGATCGAAGGCGGTAAATCAATCGATACATCCATGGGCTTCACTCCACTTGCCGGTGTTGCCATGGGAACTCGTTCAGGTAATATCGACCCTGCCCTTATCCCGTTCATTATGGAGAAAACGGGATCAACGGCTGATGAAGTATTGAACATCCTGAACAAGAAATCCGGTATGCTTGGTGTATCCGGGTTCTCAAGTGACCTTCGTGATATCGAGCAACAGGCTTCTGAAGGTAACGAGCGTGCGGAACTGGCTCTTGAAGTGTTCGCCAACCGTATCCATAAATACATCGGTTCTTATGCATCCCGCATGTACGGTGTAGACGCAATTGTCTTCACAGCAGGTATCGGTGAAAACAGTACGCTAATCCGTGAAAGAGTCCTTCAAGGCTTGGAATTCATGGGCGTATACTGGGATCCGGCACGTAATCAGGTCCGCGGTAAAGAAGCATTCGTTAACTACCCGCATTCACCTGTAAAAGTCATGATCATTCCGACAAACGAAGAAGTCATGATTGCACGTGATGTAGTGGAAAAAGGAAATATCTAATAAACTTACACAGGATCGCCTTTCGGGGGGATCCTGTTTTTTTACTTTCTAGTCGTAGAAAACGATAATTTTCGACAAAAGGATCATAAAATTGAAAAGCGGATCATATATGAGAATCTTGGATCATAAGTTGTCGAAACCGGTTCATATATCAGATTTCCGGTTCGAAAATTGTCAAAACCGGTTCATATATCTAAACAGAGGGTCTTATAGTGGATTGGATCATGCTGGTTAAATGTGTGAAGGCTTTTAATGACCTTGATCACCCTGTTATAGTCCAATTTGTAATGGAATTTTCACTATTTCATGTAGGTTTGTTTCTGGTGATAGGGGCATTATGCTGTACAAGCTAGAGGATTCTTTAGTGAGGATCACCTTCCACGAAAAATCATGCGAGATATGATGGGAATCATTCCGGATTAGCGATTATCGTGCGGGATTTTAAAAAATCGTGCCACATTGTCGAAATGTCTATGTGCCGTCCCACAAGCATTTCACTAAGTGACTAACTTTACTGACTATTCCAAACGCTTACTCATAACAAAAGGATTGTCCTCCCTAGATATGGTATACTATACGTAATTTAACGAATGTAAAAGGAGTGGGAGAAGTGAATTGGTCAGAACGAGATAATCAGGTATGGCAGTCGATTAAAGCGTGGAGAGAAGAATTATTTGAATACGAAGCGAATGATTTGGAGCATACATATGTGAAATGGTTGGATTACGCATTTGAATCCATCCCTGAAGATGTTCAGGCTCAATTTTTCCAGCGGCTGGATGGCTGGTTGTTCCACATGCACTCTCTTATTCAAGGTTCACAGATGCAAAATGACGCCCGTGAGCGCATCCTTGTGACGGCACGAGCCTTTAATCAAGACATTCAGACGGTCGAGGATCTTCATTATTTAACGATTGATCAGCTTCATTACATAGCGGAACAGCATGCGGGACGACATCGCATCTACTCCCTGTTACAAGGAGGGGTGACGGGGACCGGCGGCCTAGTAGCGATCGGTTCTGATCTGCCTGCCATGCTCGTCATCAATCTTCGTTCGGTGCAGCTCATTGCCATCACCTATGGATTTGATGTGCAGACCCCATTTGAAATGATGACGTCACTGAAAGTGTTTCATGCAGCGACCCTTCCTGCAAGGCTCCGTGCCCTTGCGTGGGAAGATCTGATGGAGGATTTAAATAAGAAGGATTCCAATTACTTCTATGATGGATCGGAGCAGCTGACGGACTACACGTGGCTGGAAGGATCCATGAAACAGGCGCTTAAAGCCATGGCCATCACTATGTTCAAAGGGAAGAAGTGGTCCGGTCTGCCCCTTGTCAGCATCGCCATCGGAGCGGGTTCGAATTATCAGCTTTCCAGAAAAATTACCGATTTTGCGGAAAAATATTATCAGTACCGCTATTTACGCGAAAAGAAAAATGACCAATAAACGACGGGGAATGATGTGCTCACATCATTCCCCTTTGTGTTTTATCCGGAGTGTTCCGATACCAGATCCATAAATCATTGATCTCTGAAGCTCTCTCGGAAATCTCTCCGTTGATCATGCAGGATCTGTCGAAATTGTCTTCCTGGGCTAACTTCGCCTGCAGTCTTTCAATCTCCTCTTCTATTTCCTGGATCCGGTCAGGAATCATTCCCCTAACGCGCTCCCATTCAAGAAGAATGATTTCCTGTTCCTCAGGAGAGTAAGAGGGCCAATCCTTCGAGACCCGGGGAAGATGAATTCCAAGTCTTGAATTATATGAAAAAAATTCGTTTTTCATCTATATGGATTCTCCTTACGTTTCATTCTTCTTTCATCCTACAATAAATGAACCGACAAGCCCAGTACAAAGGGAATCTCACATTCCATCGATAAAATATTTATACAAATTTATGAATAAGTATTGATGTATCTCTCATTAACTGCTAATATAAATTCATCTTAAAGAATAAATATTCATTTTATATAAAATCAACAGGAGGAGATACGGATGAATAAAAAAGTGGTATTAGCCTATTCAGGTGGTTTAGATACGTCAGTCGCGGTTCAATGGTTAAAGGAAAAAGGATATGAAGTGGTTGCATGTTGCCTGGATGTCGGGGAAGGAAAAGATTTAGATTTTGTTCAAGCGAAGGCGCTGAAAGTAGGAGCTTCAAAAAGCTTTGTGATTGATGCCAAGGAAGAATTTGCGAATGAATATGCCCTTCTTGCATTACAAAGTCACGCCCTGTACGAAGGAAAGTACCCACTGGTATCTGCTCTATCAAGACCTTTGATTGCCCAAAAACTTGTGGAAATCGCTGAGCAGGAAAATGCTACTGCGGTCGCACATGGATGTACAGGGAAAGGGAATGACCAGGTGAGATTTGAAGTATCCATCGCTGCATTGAATCCTAATTTAGAAGTGATTGCACCGGTTCGCGAATGGAAATGGTCACGTGAGGAAGAGATTGAATATGCGAAGGACAAGGGCATTCCTATTCCAATCAATCTTGATTCTCCTTATAGCATCGATCAGAACTTATGGGGAAGAAGCAATGAATGTGGTGTTCTTGAAGATCCATGGGCCGCTCCACCTGAGGATGCATATGATTTAACTTCCAGTATTGAAGAGTCACCAAACGAAGCTGATGTGGTAGAGATTACATTCTCTAATGGTGTTCCTGTTGAATTGAATCATGTCGCATATCCGCTGCATGAGATCATTTCCAAACTGAATGTCATCGCTGGTAAGCATGGGGTCGGACGTATCGATCATGTGGAGAACCGCCTGGTCGGGATCAAGTCACGTGAAGTGTATGAGTGTCCAGCTGCCGTCACGCTGTTAAAGGCACATAAGGAACTTGAAGACCTCACGCTTGTGAAAGAGCTTGCTCATTACAAACCTGTGATCGAGAAGAAAATGACGGAGTTGATTTATGAAGGATTATGGTTTTCACCACTGAATAAAGCACTGAAAGCATTCCTTGATCAAACTCAGGTGTATGTGAATGGTGTCGTACGCGTGAAGTTATTCAAGGGCCATGCAATCGTGGAAGGAAGAAAATCACCGAATTCCTTATATGATGAAAAACTTGCGACGTATACAAAAGCAGATGAATTCGATCATGATGCAGCCGTTGGATTCATTCAGTTATGGGGTCTGCCGACAAAGGTTTCAGCAATGGTCAACGCTGAGAAGAAGGAGAAAGTGACTCTATGAGCAAGCTCTGGGGAGGACGTTTCACAAAGAAGCCGGAAGAATGGGTGGATGAATTCAACGCATCCATCTCTTTCGATCAGGAGCTCGTTCTAGAAGATATAGAAGGCAGCATCGCCCATGTGAAAATGTTAAAGAAATGCGGGATCTTGACTGTCAGTGAAGCGGATCAAATCCTTGACGGACTTCATGTGCTGTACGGAAAAGCCGAAAAGAATGAACTTCAGTTTTCTGTCGAGTATGAAGATATCCACCTGAATTTGGAGAAGCAGCTGATTGATTTAATCGGCGAGGTCGGCGGTAAACTTCATACAGGCAGAAGCCGAAATGACCAGATTGCGACCGACATGCATCTGTTTCTAAAGAGACGCGTAGAGGAGATCGTGAAACTCGTTGAGGACCTTCAGGAGGCGATCATCCTTCAGGCGGAAAAAAATGTAGAAACGATCATTCCTGGATATACTCATCTTCAACGTGCCCAGCCGATCTCTTTCGCTCATCATCTGATGTGTTATTTCTGGATGATCAATCGGGATAAGGAGCGTCTCGTTGACTCTCTTAAAAGAATCGACATATCTCCATTAGGCGCAGGTGCACTGGCTGGGACGACATTCCCGATCGACAGGGAATATTCAGCTGATCTTCTCGGCTTCGGTTCATGCTATGAAAACAGTCTCGATGCCGTAAGTGATCGTGATTTTATCCTGGAATTCCTGAGCAACAGTTCGATTATGATGACGCATCTTTCCCGTTTAGCGGAAGAAATGATTCTGTGGTCCACGGAAGAGTTTCGATTCATCGAGCTTGATGACAGCTTCACGACAGGCAGCAGCATCATGCCGCAAAAGAAAAACCCGGATATGGCGGAGCTTGTCAGAGGGAAGACAGGAAGAGTGAATGGAAATCTCATTTCTCTACTCACCGTTTTAAAAGGCTTGCCTCTTGCGTACAACAAGGATATGCAGGAAGACAAGGAAGGTATGTTTGATACCGTTAAAACGGTGGTGGGATCCCTGAAGATTTTTACGGGAATGATCTCTACGATGAAAGTGAACACGAAACAAATGGAGGAAGCGGTAGGGAACGACTTTTCCAACGCGACAGAGCTTGCAGACTATTTGGCGACGAAAGGCATTCCGTTCAGACAAGCCCATGAAATCGTCGGGAAGCTGGTTCTCTATTGTATTGAAAGAGGCTGCTATCTGAAGGATGTTTCTTTGGAGGAGTACGGTGAATTTTCTTCCTTGATTGAAGAAGATATTTATTCGATTTTGACTCCGTATTCTGCTGTTGAAAGAAGAAAGTCGTATGGTGGTACCGGGTTTGAACAAGTGAAGGTTCAGATTGAGAAGGGGAAAGCTCATTTGAAATACCTTACAGCTCAATCAGTGTAGAAAAAGAGAGCCGTTGAACGTAGTGACAATCTACATTCAACGGCTCTCTTATTTATATGAAATTACTCTTCCACTTCTTCTGTTCTTACAACAAGAACATCACAATGGGCAGCACGTGTGATATGCTCTGACACACTTCCGATGAGGAATCGTTCAACGGCGTTGAGTCCGGTTGCGCCGCATATGACAAGGTCTGCTCCTACGTTCTTTGTTGCTTCTCTTGGGATGATCACTTTCGGGGAGCCGTACTCGACATAGGTTTTCACTTTTGTTAACCCTGCTTCTGCAGCTTCTGCTTTGTACTCTTCTAACAATTCTTCAGCATACTTGATAGCTCTTTCTCCTACCGTCCGATCATAGGATTCGATTGCCGCGAAGGAGCGGGTATCGATTACGTGTATCAATGAAAGAATAGCATCATTCCGTTTAGCGATGGCAATCCCTTTTTTGAATGCCCATTCCGCTTCTTTGGATCCATCTACAGCTACTAATATGTTCTGATATTTTAAACTCACTGTTATCCCCTCCTTACCATTATCATACTATATTTTTCCACTCATATCTGTAGCCAATTTTCGAACAATATAAGGGAATAGATTACTTAGTATAAGGGGGAATCGACATGAAGAAGAGGGATCCGAAAGAGCAGTTTTCGTATGATGAGCAGGCAAATGAACAGGTGAGCCAGCAGATCATGGATTCTTATACTAGCGGAGTCATTGATACGGAGAATGGTCAATATGGCACGTATGAGAATGAAGAGAATGAGAAGTAGGCAGTAAAGATACCTATTTTCTACAAGCTTCCATGCTTAGGGTAATATATATGAAGCTGAATAAAGGCAGTCGAGAGCAAGCAGGATATTTTCCTGCTTGCTTTTTTATTGGCTGTCATGGACTGATTTTTCTTATATCAATAAGAGAATGTTATGAATGTCCTTTCAGTTTTCATATTATTCGAATGCCCCTTTTTACAGTAGAATGAAAAGTAAATTATGGGAAAATATGTTATGCAGGAGATTCCACTTTGTTTTATAAGGGAGCTGCAATAATGAAAGCCGTTATTCAAAATGAGTTCGGAAATTCAGATGTACTTGTGTTCACGGATGTGAAATGCCCGGAAATAAATGAAGATGAAGTGTTGATAAAAACCGCATTTACCAGTGTGAACTATGCAGATATAAAATCACGGAAAGGCACTAAAGTGAAGGGTAACTTCCCCTTCACTCTTGGATTGGATGTTTCGGGAACCATTGAGAAAGTTGGAAAATCGTCTGCATTTTCCGTCGGAGACCGTGTCATCGCCTTTCCCATAGGTGGCTCATACGCAGAATATGTGAAGGCAAATAAACAATTGGTATTCAAGATCCCAGACAGTCTTCCTCTTGAACAGGCTGCTGCCATGCCGACCGTATCAATCTTGTCTTACCTTCTCTTACATGAAGTCGGTCAAGTAAAAAAGGGCGATACGATCGTCATCCATAGTGCGGCTGGTGGCGTTGGTTCAATGCTTGTACAATTAGCAAAACTTGCTGGGGTAGAAACGATCATTGCAACAGTGGGGAACATTCGGAAAGAAAACTATGTGAAGAACTTAGGGGCAGATCTCGTTTGTACATACGACTCGTTTACAGAGGAAGTCCTTAAGAGCACATTTGATCAAGGAGCAAATGTAATTTTTGATTCAGTAGCAGGTGAAGTCACTTCCAGGAGTCTAGAGTGTTTGGGTCTATATGGAACCCTTGTTCAATTCGGCAACAGCAGTGGAAAAGCCGGTACCTTTAAAACAAGCGATGTGCATAGTTCCTGCAGGAATGTAAAAGGTTTCAGCTTGGGAACGACCAGGAAACATCGACCGAATCTTTTAGCTCCTGTTGCTGATCAGGTTATAAAGTTATTTGCCTCCAAGAAAGTCATCCTGCCCGTCGCACAGATCTTTGAATTGAGAGATGCAGCAAAAGCGCATGAAATGATAGAGAGTCGTGATTATGAGGGGAAAGTGTTGATTAAGGTATAGATCCTTTCTGAGAACGATTTCTCAGATTAAGAGAACACCGTTGCCCTTGAAATAGCGGAAGCGGTAGTTGAATGAAAGGGTATATGATTCTATGAACGCAGAATTGAATATTAGCATCCACATTAATATAAAGATAAAAGACCCTACCCAAAAGCGTAATCTAACAACGTCTTCGGGTGGGCTTTTTTTGTGAACAATATCCCTACCTCACCCCCGACAACCCCCGATTAATAAACCGGTGCAATATCGCCGCCATCTCTTCCGGCGTCTTATCCATTCCATTCTCGACCCAATTTTTGATGACATGAATACTTCCGCTCACCATGAACATATTGATGTATTCATAGGTTTCTTGATCGATCCGGCTTTCGGTGATCCAGTTTTTGAAGATGAATTCGTGGGTGATGATCATGCCTTTTTTTAGAAAGTACATATCGGTGTTCTCGCTGAGAAGGGCCTCGCAGATATCGCTTTTGTCGGCGATGTATTCGAATAGTTTTTCGGTCATTTGCAGGGCTTCTTCTTCTTTTGAGAAGTTATACTTACCCAGTGTGACGGTCAGGTCCTCGATGAATTCTTCTTCGATTGCTTCGAGCAGTTCGTATTGGTTTGAGTAGTGGGCATAATAGGTGGATCGGTTGATGTCTGCTGTTTCACAGATTTCTTTGATGGTGATGCTTGAAATTGATTTATCCTGCAGTAGTTTTAAGAGGCTTTCTTTTAAAACCATGCGTGTATATTTTTTTCGTCGGTCCATTTTTGAGTTCAAAGATCAGCGTTCCTTTCCTGCTTTTTCTGAGTTATCCAACATACGCGAAAGATGTGTTGAGTATTGAACATTCCTTATGCAACTGTCCGTTGAATATCCAACACGGTGTTTATTATAATGATAATGTGAAAATGTGAAAGAGACAAGAGAGGATGAAAGATGATAAATATTGCATCTTGGATCATAAAGCATAAGAAAGCTGTTCTGATTGCGTTTATGCTGGTGACGGTGCTGTCAACGGCGGCGCAGTTTTTTGTGAAGGTCAATTATAATATGGTCGATTATTTGCCCGATGATGCCCAGTCGACACAGGCCATGGACATCATGGAAAAGGAGTTCACGGGTGACGTTCCTGATACGCGGGTCATGGTTACGGGTGTGACGATACAGGAGGCACTCGAATTTAAAGAAAAGCTGGAAGCCATAGACGGAGTGTCGGATGTGATGTGGCTGGATGATATGGTCGACCTGAAAACGCCTTTGGAAGTGGCGGACAAGGAGACGGTCGAGAATTACTATAGTGATCAGAATGCGCTGTATTCCATCAGTGTCGCTACCGGCGATGAGGTCCGGATCACCGATGTAATCTATGAGCTGATCGGTAGTGATGGTGCGATTGCCGGTGAAGCGGCCAATACGGCAAGTTCTCAAAAAATGGCCGGAAGTGAATCGATGTATGCAGGGATGTTACTGGTACCCCTCATTATTTTGATTCTGGTCGTTTCAACGACTTCGTGGATCGAACCGCTGTTCTTCCTGACGGCGATCGGGGTGTCGGTTCTCATCAACCTGGGAACGAATATCTTCCTTGGGGAGGTTTCCTTCGTCACCCAGTCGGTTGCCCCGATCCTGCAGCTGGCGGTATCGCTGGATTACGCGGTGTTCCTGCTTCATAGCTTTTCTGATTACCGGAAAGTGACGGATGATCCTGAAGAAGCGATGAAGCTGGCGATGAAGAAGAGTTTTCCTGCGATCACGGCAAGTGCGGCAACGACGTTCTTCGGTTTTATCGCCCTTACGTTCATGGAGTTTCAGATCGGGTCGGATCTCGGGGTGAACCTGGTGAAGGGGATCGTCCTGAGTTTCATCAGTGTGATGGTGTTCCTGCCTGCATTGACGCTTGTTTTCTATAAATGGATGGATAAGACGAAACATAAGAGCTTTGTTCCGAGCTTCACGGGTATCGGGAACAAGGTATTGAAATGGAAGGTTCCGAGCCTGATCTTTGTATTTGCGATTCTGGTCCCTGCCTTCCTGGGGCAAACGAATACGTCATTCATTTACGGGTCAGGTGAGCAGCCGGAAAACACCCGTGTCGGGAGTGACTTCAAGAAGGTGGAAGAGGCATTTGGTGAAACGACACCCATCGTTCTTTTAGTTCCAAAAGGAGATACGGCCAAAGAAAAGGAGCTCGTGGAGGACATCGAATCCCTTGATTATGTGACTGGAGTCATGGCGTATGTGAATCAGGTTGGCTCTGAGATCCCCCCTGAATACCTGGATAAATCGATCACGGATGAATTCTACTCTGAAAATTACAGCCGGATCGTCATTAATACGAATCAGGGTACAGAAGGAGCGGTTCCTTTTGCCATCGTAGAGAAGGTGGAAGAAGCGGCGGCGGATTATTACGGGGATGAAGCTCTGGCGCTGGGGGAGAGCGTGACGCTTTATGACATCAAGAATACCGTCAATAAGGATAATGTGGTCGTGAATGTGCTGACGGTCGTGACGATTGCCCTTGTGCTTCTGTTCAGCTTTAAATCGATTACGATTCCGGTGGTGCTGCTCATCACAATTGAAGCAGCCGTATGGATCAATTTATCGATTCCATATTTCACGAATACACCACTCGTATTTGTAGGCTACTTGATCATCAGTACGGTACAGCTTGCCGCGACGGTCGATTATGGGATTTTATTCACTGAGGCCTATACCCATTATCGCAAGGAAATGCCTGCTAAAGAAGCAATGGTGAGAACCCTGGATGAGAAGACATTCTCGATTTCGATTTCGGCAGCGATCCTTTCGAGTGTCGGCTTTATTCTGTGGATCACCTCTTCCAATCCAATCGTTGGATCCATCGGTCTATTGATGGGCAGGGGGGCGCTGCTAGCTTTTATCATGGTCCTCTTGGTCCTGCCGGCGATGCTCCTGGTATTCGATAAAGTCATTAAGAAAACAACCTATAAAGCAAATTATTATGAGGAGAAATGATGATGAGAAAAAAACAATTACGTTATTCTGCACTCGCGTTGATGCTATTCTTGCCTTCATTTCTTAGTGTACCAGCCCAAGCGGCATCGGAAGGAAAGGTCACTTCAAAGGATGAAGTCGTGTACGTGACATTGGACGCAGCTGGAGACCTGGATTCTATCTATGTCGTGAATACCTTCGAGGTAGCTCGTGCCGGAAAGATCCTCGATTACGGGGAATTCAGCAGCGTCAAGAATCTGACGAATCTGAAGAAGCTTGAGCTGGAGGGGCAGAAGATTGAAATGGATGCCCCAGAAGGAAAGTTCACGTATCAAGGAAACATGAAAGAAGATACAAAGTTACCATGGGATGTGACGGTATCGTATAGCTTGGATGGGAAGAAAATCGATCCATCACAACTTGCAGGTAAAAGTGGACACCTCGAAATCAACATCGATACTGCTGAAAATAAGAATGCAGGTACTGTCTTCTATGAGAACTATTTATTGCAGGTTTCCCTGAACCTGCCGAATACGTATGAGAACATCGAAGCGACAGACGGAATGGTGGCGAATGCTGGGAAGAATAAGCAAATCACCTTTACCGTCATGCCTGGAAAAGAGAAAAAGCTAAGCGTGGAAGCGGATGTATCGGACTTTGAGTTCGAGGGTGTTCAAATCGCGGCGGTCCCTTCCACACTCCCAATCGATACGACGGGAACAGAAGGTATGACGGATGATATGTCGGAACTATCAGATGCCATCGGGAAGTTAAATACCGGGGTGGCCGACCTGAAAAATGGTGTGTCCCAATTGAACGATGGGGCATCGAGCCTGCGTGACGGTTCGGCTCAATATAAAAATGGCATCAATGAATTGAACGGTTCTTCGTCTCAAATTGTCGGAGCCTCGAATTCTATCGTCGATGCACTGCGAACCATCAATCAGTCACTGGCTGCGAATCCTGCTGAAATGGATTTATCAGCTTTGAATGAGCTGCCGGCTGGTTTAACGCAATTGGCAGATGGCCTGACACAAGCCGCGAATGGGTTATCGACCCTGCAGAAAAACTATTCTTCAGCCTACGCAACATTGGACGCTGCTATGGCGGGAATCCCTTCTTCCGAGCTTTCGGAAGAAGAAATTGCCGCATTATATGAAAGCGGAGCGGACCGGCAGGTAGTGGATAAACTGGTGGAGTCCCATCAAGCTGCGCAAAAAGTGAAGGGGACCTATGCAAGCGTCAAGGAAGCCTTCGCGGCCGTGGAACCGACCTTGAATCAGGTGAGTGGTTCCGTGAACGAGATGAGCGGACAGCTGACTTCCATCTCGAATAATCTGTCTGCATCATTGAAAGAAACGGATATGAGCGGGTTTGCTCAGCTGCAAAAAGGACTGGGTGAATTGTCCGCCAACTACGGCGACTTCCACTCCGGATTGGTCCGCTATACAGAAGGCGTAGGTCAGTTATCCACTTCTTACGGGAAGCTTCATTCCGGCATTGCTGAACTGGCTGGAGGAACAAACGAATTGGAAGGTGGAGTCGCAGACCTTCACAGTGGAACGAGCGAATTGCATAAGGAAACGAAAAACCTTCCTGACAAAATGCAAGAGGAAATCAATAAGATGATGGCTGAATACGATAAATCGGATTTCAAGCCGGTATCCTTCGTTTCCTCCAAAAACGAAAAAGTATCTTCCGTGCAATTTGTGATCAAGACAGAAAGCATCGAAAAAGAAGAACAAGAAACGAAGAAAGCAGAGCCGAAGAAAGAAAAAGGATTTTGGGATCTGCTGATGGATTTGTTTAAGTAAACTGAAAGTATTTGATGAATGACACAAAGGTGGCTGGTTTTAGTAACCAATCTTACTTTTGTGTCATTTTTTGTGTGTCAATTTAAAAGTTTTTTATTTTGTAATAGCTTTCCTTACAATCTAAGTTCAAGCTAAAATGTAATAGAGTAGAATTAATTGTTTCAAGAGTCAGCGGGACAGTCATTCATTTAATGGGGGACGTATTGATGAATCTTATATATGAAGTGATTCCGGAAGAACAGGCAGAATACTGCCGGGATCTGTGCAATGAATTGATGGACTTTCAACAGTCAAAGGCATCCATTACACCTGAACGGTTTGACAGCATGAATTTTGATACCAGGATGCTGCCATCGATCCAAAGTGCTTTACACAATTACATAGTGGTGGTGAAGGATCCTCATAAACATGACGAAATTGTCGCCTATGTGTATACCAACATTTCACCTAAGGAATCGTATTCGAATGATTTTGCCACATTTTTCGATCTTTCATCGGTTAAGAGAGGGAACGTAGGTTGTCTATCTCAATTTTATATTAAAGAGGGGTATCGACAATTTGGTGTGGGATCCAGACTCTTTAACATGTCTATGGATTGGTTGAAAACATTCGAGGATGTCGAGGATTATTTTGTCTTTACATCGAATGGGAATCAAGAGGCATTGGAATTCTATCAGCGTAAAGGGTTCTCAATTTCTCATGATATCCTGGACGGATTTATCACGATTTTACGAAGTCAACGCTGTGGTTAGGGGAGTTTTTGACTATCCAGGCTTGAAAATATATAGTTGTAATCAGATAAGGTTTATCTTGAACGGCATCATTTTAAAATAGGAGGGAACAAGATGGATGTTTTTGCTCCATATTTAGCAGGTATCGATAATCCCGATCACCGCAATCGATTGGAAGAAATCCTGACGTGGGTTATGGAGAAATTCCCGCAAATGGAACCAGTGATGAAATGGAATACCCCTATGTTTACCGATCACGGCACATTTATCCTCGGTATTGACGCAGCGAAGCATCATGTAAGCGTAGCACCTGAGGCGGTAACCATGACGGAGTTTGCCGAAAGGATTGAACAAGCCGGCTACAGTGCCACTAAGGGCTTGTTTCGAATTAAGTGGAAAGACCCGGTGGATTACAAATTGCTTGAGGATATGATTACATATAATATTCAGGATAAAGCAGAATACACAGCCTTTTGGCGGAAGTAGATAACACTTAGAGTCCATATAAGAAGGAGTGTTCCATGATGATAAAGCCGAATCGTAAGGTTGATGGATTTATAAAAAAAACCAAGACGTGGAAGGAAGAATTTGAGAGGTTGAGAAGCATCCTTCTTGGCTTTGAGGAGTTGGACGAAGAAATCAAGTGGATGCATCCTTGTTACACGCTAGAGGGTAAAAACATTGTATTAATGCATGGATTCAAAGACTATTGTGCTCTTCTGTTTCACAAAGGCGCCTTATTAAAGGACCCCGACGGGATTCTCATCCAACAAACGGAGAATGTGCAGGCAGCGCGCCAGATCCGGTTCACGAATGTTCAAGAAATCATAGAAATGAAGCCAATCTTGAAAGCGTATATCCAGGAAGCCATTGAAGTGGAAAAGGCCGGTTTGCAAGTGGAATTAAAAAAGACGGAAGAATACACCATTCCTGAAGAACTTCAAACTAAATTCGACGAAGTCCCTGCCTTGAAGACGGCTTTTGAAGAATTGACGCCTGGAAGGCAACGAGCCTACATTCTTTATTTCTCTAAAGCAAAACAGTCCAAAACCCGCGAATCCAGGATTGAAAAATATATGGAGCATATTCTTGAGGGTAAGGGATTGAATGATTAAAAAAGAGGAGACTAAATGACTCTATTAACACCGATAATCATAACAGGTGCCGTTCTCGCATTGGCTTGGATTGTAGGAAATAATGCGAAGGCTAACAAACAAAACAAGTGAAAAAGAAGATCCCATGAATAATAAGGACGAAGGCAAAATAGGTATATAGAAAGACTGTTGGTACAAGTTCCATTTTGTACTGAGCTCTGGATTGGGGCTGATTCTATGTATCGAAATAGAGATAGACTTGTGAATATCGTCATTGTATTGCTCTTTTGCATCCTTATCTTTCATATCATCCGGATCATCCTTCACGTTAAAGTTTACTTCGTGTATAGCATGGGGTTGGGATATCTTTTATTTATTGGACTAATCATCTTCCTGATTATGTTCCTCTATTTAAAAAAGTGACGCCCCTCAAGGAAAACGCAATGAAGGAGATTGCGTTTTTTTATGGACATTTAAAGGGTTTTCACAGGAGTTTAGTAGAATATGAAAAGTGAGAATACAATTTCTGTGAATGGAGGGATGTTTCTTGAGAAAACTGCTCGTGTTCGGCGCAAGTGGATTAGTGGGGAAAGCGTTGGTGGAAGAGTGCAAAGGTTCCTTTGATGTATATGGTACATATGCAACCAGACCAGTAGATCTCCCTGAAGAAAAACAATTTCAATTAGAAATCAGCGATATGGATAAGATGAAAGAAATCGTTCAGTCCATCAAACCCGATAGCATCATTTCTTGTCTAAGAGGTGATTTTGACCAACAGCTTGAATTTCATAGGGAGCTGGCATTGGAAATCGAAAACACAGAAAGCGTACTCTATTATTTTTCAACGGCAAATGTGTTTGATGGGGATTTCACGAAGCATCATTCAGAAGAAGACACTCCTAACGCTGCATCCCCTTATGGACAGTTCAAAATTGAGTGTGAAAATATGCTGCAGGAAGTTTTAAAGGAACGTGCGGTCATGATACGGATTCCGCAAATATGGGGGAAGAAGTCTCCGAGATTGGATCAAATCAGAAGTGGAATTGAGAATAACTCGATCGATGCATACAGCAATCTGGAGTGTAATCATCTAACGGATGAATTCCTTGCCAAACAGCTGAAATACATCATCCTCCATAAACTTTCAGGAGTTTTTCACCTGGGTGCAGTCGATATGATGTCTCAAGATCGTTTTATTGAAGAATTAGTCAGCATTCTTACGGATAAAGAAATAGAAGTTCATTATCGTTTGCTTCAAGATACACCGGATACATATTATTTTGGATTGAAGAGCATTCGAAACGATCTTCCGGAGAGTTTGTTGAAGACGAATAGTGAAATGATAGCCAATGTAGTTGGTTCATCATGAAGAAGTCTTGTGCAGGAGGGGAAATAACGGAAAAGATCAGAGGTGATCTCTTCCGTTATTCTCCCTCTTTTTTTAGTTGATAGAGAATTACATTCACAACAATAAAAAGCCAAAAAGCGGGAAGTCTAATACGAGAAGGGGTGATCAGGAAAATGATACTGATCTTATTCACGGCATTATTTTCACTCGTATTGTTGTACTCTCTAAAGGGATTATTCAATAGATTGAGGGCGATCGAGGTAATGATCCTCAGTTTATTCAATTCCTTTTTATGCCAACACATCAATTTCAAAATCTTTTCTGCATATGATCGACTTTCCGTTAAAGAAGAGATCATTCCCAGAGTAGTAAGTTATCTTCATTATGGATTATTACTGCCGCTCTTATTAATGTGGGTATTGTATTTCTTCCGTTCAAAGATACCAACGGTTTTTAAACTTATGATTGCCATGGTCTGGATGGGGATTGATGTTGGATCAAAATCTTTTTTATTACAAATAGGGATGTTGAAATCTGAGACTGCTGGATGGTACCCAATAGTAGATGTGTGTATCACGGCTGGAATTCTTCTATTTTCGTATATTTTCATGGTTCGTTTTGCCTTTATTTTAAAAAAGGAGCTCGTTTTTGTTGACTAACATACCAAAGATTCTAGAGCCTCTGACACCTAAAACATTCGATGAAAATGAAATTTTTGTCCTTTCTATTGTTGTCCTATGCGTGTGTATTTTGGTATTGGTCCATCATCTGGAGCCACACCTACTGCAAACAGAAATCATAGCTTTGTTTGTTTTAACATTTTACTTGGAACAATAGGAGATCGAATCCTGGCAGAACCACCACTGGATTTATACGACACACTCGATTATGGGCATGGGGAATTTTTTGACTCCATTCTGCAAATAGTCGTATACCCCATCCCGATCATCCTTTTCATTCACTTCTATCGAAAATGGAAGCCAAACAAGGTTGTTTATATTTTATTGTATGGCTTCTTTCTTGTTGGGCTCGAATGGATTTCAGCAGAATACTTTGACGTTTTTCAATTTAAAACGTGGAAGACATCCTATTCTTATGTTTTCTATTGTTGCGTCTTAACAGTCAATCTGATTTTTGCTTGGCAGATTAAGAAATATTTAAGCAGGGGCATATAGTGAAACACTATTTTATTCTTTATATGATTTTGAAATCGAAAGGTGTATAGTGCATAGTCGGTGTCTAGATATACGAGGTTCCGTGAATGAATGAAAGACAACTGACGGATTAGGACGATAAGGGCCAGGGTATATGTGTTAAATTATTAATATAGCAAGATTTATCGGGAAATAAGTAACCTAAGAATAGAATATATACTTTTAAACCTAATCAAATCATAAATAAATGGAACAATGAAACATGAAAGTGGAACGATTACTGGCGATTATCATCAAGTTATTAAATACCAATAGAATAACGGCAAAAAAGCTAGCCGAAGAGTTCGAGGTCTCTGTACGGACGATTCAAAGAGATATCGATTCAATTAACCTGGCGGGTATTCCGATTGTTTCATATAAAGGTTCGAACGGCGGCTATGGAATTCTTGAGGAATACAAAATCAGTACAGGATTATTTAATGATATAGAATATGAATTGCTGCTCACTGCATTAAATGGTGTATATAAAACCTATGATGATAAACAATCATAAATTGTACAGGTGGCAATAGTCATTATACACTCATATATAGAGGATGTTAGATGGTGCTGCGTCTCTGATGTGTTTAAATATACCGGCTGTCATTTTAGTTGAAGTACTACTAAACGAGGAGAAAGAGATGGTTAGAAGAATATAGATTGCCTCCTCAATTTGATTTGTATTAAATTTTGGAGGCTAACTAATTAAGTAGGGGTTGGAAATATTATGAAGCAAAATAAGTATGATGATGAGAACTTTTTTTCTGAATATAAAAATATGGAACGTTCCGTTAAAGGTCTTGAAAGTGCGGGAGAATGGCACGTATTAAAAGAGCTTTTACCCGAACTCCGAAATAAGAGTGTACTTGATTTGGGGTGCGGTTTTGGCTGTCATTGTCGATATGCTCGGGAACAGCAAGCAAAGTCTGTTATCGGAGTAGATATATCTGAAAACATGCTTCAACAAGCCCGTGAAATGACCGATGATCCTTTCATTTCTTACATTAAGATGCCAATTGAAGACATTGATTTTTCTAATTCACAATTTGATGTTGTGATCAGTTCACTGGCTTTTCACTATATTGAGTCCTTTGGAGCAATCTGTAAAAAGATCTATGATAGTTTACAGCCGGGAGGTTCTTTTATCTTTTCAGTTGAACATCCAATGTTCACTTCCCGACAGGAACAAGATTGGTATTGTGATGACCAAGGGAATCGGTTACATTGGCCCGTTGACCATTACCAATTAGAAGGTCTACGTGAAACAACGTTCCTGACCGAAAATGTTGTAAAATATCACCGTACATTTTCTACTTATGTCAATGACTTACTAAATGAAGGCTTTAATATAAGAAAATTGAAAGAACCGATTCCCTCTGATGAAATGTTAGAAAGTGCACCTGAAATGAAAGATGAACTCCGCAGACCTATGTTCTTGATCATCTCAGCTGAAAAGTAATGCATCTCATCGCTCCTACGGAATGTAGGGGGGATTTTCGCCTTCCCCTACAGTGTCTTCAAGCGGAAGGCGGTATGCAAGCTTTCTTCCCTTTAAGCAAAGAAGACTCGTCAATTGACGAGTCTTCTTTGCTTATATTTGCTGTCAGTATATCATTAAAGCCTTGAAGGTTGGCTTTAGTACCTCAAAAAGGACCCCCATACCGCTTCTTTCTATGAAGTCTTGACAGATTCACTTGATACCATTTTTGAAGGGACTCCGATCCCTGTTTCTTTGATGATGATGCCAGGCTTGGACTTGAAAAGAGAGAACAAGACACACCCTGCTATGACAATGACACTGCCGGCAGCTTGAAGACCATTCATCTTTTCTCCCAAAAAGACGAAGGCCAATAAGGCTGTGAATACAGGGTTGAAGTTCAAGAACAATCCTGAAGTACTCGGCCCCAGGTTATTCACCCCGATATTCCATAAGACCATGCAGACAACCGTGGAAATCACGCCGGTATATAAGATTGACTGCACGAAAGAGGCGTCTATACTGGTCACCCGGAAAGTAGAAAGATTAAAAGGAAGAAGGATGAGCAGGCCAAATAGTCCGGAGTATAAAATGGACATCATGGGAGTGACGGTCTTCATTGCCCACTTACTGCAAACGGAATAGATCCCCCACATCACAACCGCAGCCAGCATATAGAGATCCCCTTCATTAAATTGCAAGGAATAGACCATCTCCACGTTCCCTTTGGACAGGACAAGCAACACGCCAAAGAGCGAGATGAACATGGATGACAGTTGAAATGCGTTCATCTTTTCCTTCAGAAAAATAAAAGAGATCCCGGCAATGGAGAACATATTTAACGTGGAGATCAGGCCCACATTGGTGGCAGATGTCTTTTCCAACGCCATGAATTGAAGTGCCTGAAAAAGGGCTACCCCTGTCAGGCCCATGAAAAATAACGGCAGGATCGATTGAATGGGTGGAACCAGTTTTTTTTCTTTCCACCAGACAATCGGGAACAGGCAGACGACGGCGATGGCCCATCTTAATATGGTCAACGTTCCCGGGGATGCATGTTCCACAAGGGTTTTCCCCACAATGAAATTGCCTCCCCAGAGAAGACTTGTCAGTAACAACAGATAATAATATTTCACGTCATTTAGCCCCTTTTCGAAGAGCCATTGTGCACAATGACATTGTCTATAAGAATAATTTTAACATTTTACTGAAAATACAAAAGAACATATTGTATAATTAGTATTAATCGAATAAATTGAAAGTTTAATAGCTATTTAGATTATGAAAATTCATTTATACATCGTTTTATCAGTGGTTTTTGGAACAATTGAAAAGGGTGGATGGAGCATGGAGACGGTTGTAAGCAGGGTTCTGGACCAAATGGATCTCAAGCTATTGGATTTGCTTCAAAAGGATGGGCAACTCAGTAATCTGGAACTTTCGAAGCGGGTCAATTTATCAGCGCCAGCCGTACACGCAAGAATCAAACGGTTGGAAATGGAAGGATATATCAAAAAGCAGGTAGCCATTCTAAACCATGAAAAACTGGGATTTGACTTATTATGCTTCGTATTTATGAGCACGAATGAACATCGAACAGAAAAGTTGGAAGCAGTGGAAGAGACATTGGAATCCATGGAAGAAGTCCTGGAATGTCATTGTTTGACCGGGGAATATGATTATCTCTTAAAGGTGGCCAGTAAGGATCGCAAGGGGTTGGAGCTCTTCATCAGAAGGCTGAATGAAATGGGGATCACGAAGATTCAGACGAGCCTTGCGTTAAGGGAGATCAAGGATTCTACGGTGTTGCCGATACAGAGGGAAAGCTAAAATCCCGGGAGGAAATGGTTACGGGTCTGCCACACAGCCCATTGGCGGAATGCTGTGGGGCAGACCCGGCCGTTTATGATGAGGTTGGATCATATATCTTGTTGCAGCTTCTCCACTCATTCCGATCTACCGATTTCTTTGTCGTTCTGTCCTATTACCTTTATAAACAGAATAGAGGACGAGCATGGCCCCCTTACGAATTTCCGGACTGGTCCATTCGGAAGGGCGTAATCAATCGAATGCCTATGATATAATGAGAGTACACAACATAATACGGAAGATGGGGTAGCGGCTCACACTCCCGAGTGAAGGGAGGTGATACGCTAATGATTGCTGTAGGAGATGTATTACAAATCATGATTGCCTTTGGAACATTGATTGTAGCAATTGTCGCGGTTACACAAAAAAAGAAGTAACCATCGTCCCCACCGCTCATGAGGATCATTGATGATTACTTCGTTTCGATTGACTCTAAAGTGAGCCGCTGCACTTTCGATGCAGTTTATGTTGTGGAGGAGTCCTGATTGCCGTCAGGCTCCTTTTTTAGTGTACTTAACTATTTTTATTATATACATAAGTTAATACGTTAGTAAAGAATAGTGAATAAATGGATGCAGCACCGTCTATAATAAAAAAATAAAAATATTGACAAATTTAACTTGTATCATTTACATTTGTTCTAACATATATTGGATCACTTACATTCCATGACGAGAACGAGTAGGTATGGAATCTGTTCTACAGAGAGTTGACGATTTGGTGGAAGTCAACGTTCAGATCATATTGAATATCCTCTCCGAGAAGCAAAGCTGAAGGTACTTTAAGCTTTGACGGGTTTCCGCCGTTAAAAGGAACGCGTATGATTGTACGTTGAATGAGCGCTGTCAAATAAACTTGAAATCGAGTTTATGGATAGAATCAGGGTGGTATCGCGGGTTGAAACTCGTCCCTAACATTGGTTAGGGACGAGTTTTTTTATTTACAAAAAAATAGAGGTGTGATGACATGAAAAAGGTGAATGTAAACGAAAAGTCGGTCGAAAGAGAGCAGCGGATCCAGGATTTCTGGAATTCGAATCATATTTTTGAAAAGTCAGTGGCAAACCGTGAAGGGCAAAAGTCGTTCGTCTTCTATGAAGGACCTCCGACTGCCAATGGGCTACCACATGCCGGTCACGTTCTGGGGCGTGTGATCAAAGATTTTGTCGCAAGGTATCAGACTATGCGTGGATATCAAGTCAAACGTAAGGCAGGCTGGGACACACACGGTCTCCCTGTGGAATTGGGCGTCGAAAAGAAAATCGGCGTGTCCGGTAAACAAGAAATCGAGGAATACGGTGTTGAGAAATTCATTGAAGAATGTAAAAAGAGTGTGTTCGATTATGAGAGGCAGTGGCGCACCTTTACGGAGGCAATTGGATACTGGGTTGATATGGATGATCCCTATGTAACCCTTCAGAATGATTATATCGAAAGTGTCTGGCACATTCTTTCAAAAATCCATGAGAAAGGGTTGCTCTATCAAGGGCATCGGGTCGCTCCTTATTGCCCGAGCTGCCAAACCTCCCTCAGTTCCCATGAGGTAGCTCAAGGATATAAGGATGTAAAAGATTTATCCGCGACAGCTAAATTCAAGGTGGAAGGAAAAGAGCATGAATACTTTCTGGGCTGGACGACAACACCTTGGACGCTTCCTGCCAATGTTGCGCTCGCCGTCCATGAAGACGTGGATTACGTGAAAGCCAAACGGGGTGAAGAGACGTATATCCTGGCAAAGAACCTTGTGAACGATGTGTTGGGAGACGACTTCGAAATGGTCAGTGAGCATAAAGGGCACGAATTTGTAGGGGTTTCGTATCAGCCGCCGTTCAACAATCTCACGCTTGAACGCGGGCATGAAGTGATTTCGGCATCGTTTGTGACCGATGACAGCGGAACCGGGATTGTTCATCTGGCTCCCGCTCACGGTGAAGATGATTATAATGCCATCAGAGAAAGCGGATTGGATTTTGTCAATATTGTCGATGAAAAAGGCTGTTATACCAACGAATTCGCGCCTCTTGCAGGAGAATTCACAAAGGACAGCGACGTGAAGATCATCAAGATGCTCTCGGATAGCAATCTTCTCTTTTCCAAGGAGAAGTATGAACACAGCTATCCACACTGCTGGCGCTGTGACTCACCCCTCCTCTATTACGCAATGGAAGGCTGGTTCATCAAGACAACGGCCATAAAAGAGACCATCTTAAAGAACAATCAATCCGTCGAGTGGTATCCGGAACATATGAAAGAAGGAAGATTTGGGAAATTCCTTGAAAATATGGTGGATTGGAACCTGGGAAGGAATCGTTATTGGGGAACACCACTAAACGTTTGGGTTTGCGGGGAATGTGATCATCAGTATGTCCCGGGAAGCATTCAGGATCTAAAAGAACATGCGATCAGGGGTTGGCAGGACAATCTTGAACTTCATAAACCATATGTCGATGAAGTCATCGTGGAATGTCCGTCCTGTTCCCATGAAATGAACAGGACGAAAGAAGTCATCGAGGTCTGGTTTGACAGTGGTTCGATGCCGTTTGCACAGTATCATTATCCATTTGAAAACAAAGAGTTATTTGATCAACAATTCCCGGCAGATGTGATTGCCGAAGGAGTAGACCAAACGAGGGGCTGGTTCTACAGTCTGTTGACGGTTTCCTCCCTCTTCACAGGGAAAGCTCCATATAAGCGTGTTCTATCACTCGGGCACATACTGGATGAAGACGGACGTAAAATGTCTAAAAGTAAAGGGAATGTCATCAATCCAATGGATCTCGTTGAGAAGTTTGGGGCAGATGCTCTCAGATGGGCATTGCTTGCAGATAGTGCCCCTTGGAATAACAAACGCTTCTCAGAAAACGTCGTCAGCCAGGCAAAATCGAAACTTGTGGACACGCTGAATAACGTTCATTCCTTTTACACCCTGTATGCAGTGATCGATGGGTTCGATCCTCATAAACACGAGGCTGGAACCCCGTCTCTACTCGATCAGTGGATGTTATCACGACTGAATTCGGTTATCAAAAACGTAACGGACCATTTAGATCAATATGACTTTACCGCAGGAGCAAGAGAATTATCCATCCTGGTTGATCAGGTGAGTAATTGGTATATCCGCAGATCACGTGAACGCTTTTGGAGCGAAGGGTTGAATGAAGATAAATTGGCAGCATACCACACATTAAATCGAGTATTAGTCAGTGTAAGCCGGTTGCTGGCACCATTCACTCCGTTCATTGCAGAGGATATCCACAAAAACTTGACCAATGAAAGCGCCCATCTGGCTGATTTTCCTAAAGAAAATCAAGAAGACATCAATCCAGCATTGGAAACGGAAATGGATCGCGTCTTACAAGTAGTCGAACTTGCCCGATCTGCCCGTAATACGACGAATATCAAAACAAAGCAGCCTCTATCCAGGCTAACGGTAGTGGGAGAGATGGAAGATACGGAATTACTTAGGAAGTATGAATACATCATTCAAGATGAAATCAATGTAAAGAATGTACAATTGCAGGACCAAGCAGGAGATTCCGTGCAATATGAATTAAAGCTGAACTTCCCGACTGCCGGCCCGAAACTCGGTAAGCTCGTGGGCCTTGTGCAGAAACATTTACAATCGTTAGATCATGAAGAAGCAAGCAAGATTGTAGAACAAGGGGATCTTGACTTTGAGTCTCCAACCGGGGAAAAGGTATCAGTCGAGAAAGATGATCTCATCGTTCATAAAAAAACACAGAAAGGGTTGGAAATGGCTTCAAACACAACCTTCAGTGTTTTCCTGGATACAACTATCACAGAGGATTTGCGTAAAGAAGGGAAGGCCCGGGAGCTTGTTCGCGCCGTCCAGCAATACAGAAAAGAATTGAATCTTGCTGTGGAAGAGCGTGTGAATCTTGTGCTGGATGTTGATAAATCAATGAAAGAAGTTGTGGAACAATTCGAAGATTTACTGCAAAGCAGTCTCTTAATTAAAAGCATGGTGTTTGAGAAAAGAGATAGCATGAAGACAGTCGAGATTGATGGTGACTGCGTAAGGATATTTGTAGAAGTGTGATTAACATAACCATTTTAGGGCTTATCCGAGTTTGGGTAAGCCCTTATTTTGTCTTGAGAATATGGAGTGCTCAGAGATCAAATATTCTGAGCTTTTCTGGCTGAATATATTGTGATCATCGTACCTACTTCTGATTATACCCTCGTTCTCCATACGGCTGCAGTTTCTCCAACCACTTTTCTTCCAACTCATCCAGAGCTTCTTTTTCAGTGACAAATGGATCATCATTCTTTTTCAGTTTTTCCAACAGCTCGAATGTAAAAGCGTCTTTCCCGTACTGGTTCCATTCGGTTTGTAACGCTTTGCTGGTGGTGAATCCATTGTTTTCGAGCATGAACATGATCCCGTTCAGGGTCTTCAGGTTTTTCGTCCTTCCGATATAGATTTTATTGTTTTGCTGATTCAAGATTTGAAAGACACCTGCTTCAACCGGTGTTTCTTTATACTGTTGTTTTAACTCTCTTTTTCGATCCATGTTTAGACCTCCTGTTAGTTCTTTACTTCTTTAACCAGTACTTGCTTCCGTCTGATTTACGGTCTATAAACCCATATTCGATGAGATATCTTCTGATGAGCACATAATCGTCATAAATGCCTTTTAATACTTGATTTATTTCTTTTTCCTCGTACACATCGTCTTTCTTTAACTGTTTCGAAATCTCACGAAGAATGACCAGCCTTTGCTTTTCCTTTGGGGGGAATTTCGTCAATGCACCGTCAGAGAAGTACTTCTTCACGATTTGATCCTGTTCGGTCTGTGTAATATTGTACCGTTCGTCTACCATGGTGGCTGTTTTATGAACAGGGACAAACGTCGGGGCATTTTCGTCTTTTTCTTTCAGCAATTCCATCATGGTCAGGAAGGTCTTGGCTTGACGCTCCTTTTCTTTTAAAGCAAACCGGTGATGCCGAATAGTGGACGCACTTCCGATATCCAGTTCTTCTTTGATTTCTTTATCATTTTTCCCTTGATAAAAGAGGGTCAATAAACGTTTTTGGTGATCGGTCAGACCCGTGAGCTTTTTATCCATTCCAATTAAATAATCAAATACAGACAGGTGCGTACGTTCAATGTGAACACCCATATATTTTTCAGCAAGGTAAAATTTATCTTCGTAAGGATAGACCATGCCTTTTTCAATGATCTCTCCGCACATAAGACAAATAAAGGAATCTTCTTCTTCGATAAACCCCCTTTTCATTTCTTCCAAAGAGGCACTCCAAAACAAGTTGGAAAGCTCCATTCCTTAACACATCCTATTCTTTTTATCTTTAACGAATTAATTATTATTATATAAACGTATTTAAAATATGTTTGTTAATTTATAAACATAATATAAAATTGTTTGTTATTTGTCAAATAGAATGTTAATGTTCATCCATTTAAGTATTAGGTGATCACAGACTCCAAATAGATCGATCAGCAGACTTACCCAAAAATCCAATCACAGTCTGGACCAGATGCAACGGGCGTGGTATCTTCAGATTATCAAGGTATGTAATGGAACGGAGGCCGAAATGGATGAACGACGTGACGAACATTAAATGTGAAAACATAACAGATGATATCATTCAGGAATACCAACAAAAGGGCTATGAGCTGGTATTCCAAGAATATGTGATGGAACACTCCTTAACGGACATCCCTAAAATCGAAACACCATTTCCATTTATTTTCAAAAGTTGGTCACCATCATTGAAAGAGCCATTTTATGAAGTTTACGAGGCTTCATTCAAGGACCGTCCCGGTTTTCCAGGGTGGCCCAGGGAGAAGTGGGTGGAGTGGATATCGTCCGGTTCTGATTTTCTACCGGAACGGTCCTATATCGTAACTGTCAATGACCAGGCGGTAGGTTTCATTGCAACCGATCAGGAGACTGATACAATCGGGTATATCATTCAAGTGGGTGTGATTCCGGAGTGGAGGGGAAAAGGGATCGCTGTTGTATTGACTTGTAAATGCTTAGAAGACCTCCGACAAGATGGTATGCAATCCGTCGTCCTCCACGTGAATCAAAACAATCCCGGAGCCATAAAGCTTTATGAACGAATAGGATTCAAGACTGTCCGGAAAAGAGGCACGTTTGGAATGACATCTTAGAGTGTCTGCGCAAACCGGGACGGTTCTTACTCCACTTTTCGGGAATCTAGTAGAGACGGAACCGTCCCCACTGTATCCATAATTACCATCATCTATTTCTTCACCTATTTGTAGTCTAAATATATTTTTGAATGTGTCGATATATTAAATATATTAATTTAGATGCGATGAATGGTTATCTGTATGTGGGCGCTTGGATAATCGGGGAGCAACTAGCGCAACCGGCTAATTGAACTTTACTGTTTGATTAGCTTTTTTTTATTATTGAACGTTACTTTCTATGCCCAGAAACCTAAAGATGAATGAATAATGAAGTACATAAGCAAATGTTCAAAAGAAGGGGATACGTATATGAACCAATTAACTAGTAAGGCAAGCACCCAAGTTTTAGATATAAAGGATGTTCTATTAGCTCTTGAAACAAATTTGGCTATGATAGAGTTCTCCTTAGACAGAAAGGTAATTTGGGTAAATGATAACTTCGCCGATGCAATGAATTACCGGGTACAGGAAATGCAAGGGATGGATCACAAACAGTTCTGCACGATGGAATATAGCCAAAGCAAAGAATATACAGAGTTGTGGGACAACCTCCGGCAAGGGAAAAAATCTCAAGAAAAAATTGAAAGAGTTGATAGACAGGGAAACAAACTTTGGCTGGAAGCAACATATATTCCTATTTTAGATGGAAAGGGTTCTGTCCATGCAGTCCTGAAAATTGCCACAGACATTACAAAAAGGGAAACTACAACGATAGAGATCATTTCCAAATTAAAGAGCATGCCGAATAATCTAGTTAACTCAGTTATGGACAATTCTAATGAAAAAGTAGAAGCGTTAGAGTCTTTAAGGGAACAAATTAAATTAATTGATGAAACGTCGAAATCGATAAAAAATATTTCTTCTCAAACAAACTTGCTTTCTTTAAATGCGGCGATTGAAGCAGCCAGAGCGGGTGAACACGGAAGAGGATTTAATGTAGTAGCCCAGGAAGTGAGGAAGCTCTCTGTGAATGCTGATAATGCCATTAAAGAGGTTAATACTAACATTGAAAATATTACAAATGAACTAATAAAAGTTAATCAAATTTCAGAAGACTTACAAAGAATTGTTACAGAATCTAAAAATGAAATTGATCAAACCATTAACAAGTTAGAAAACCTTACTACAAATAAAGAGTAAGTGTAGGTAGCGGGTGCTGTGTTACATATTAGGAGAATATAAAGAGCGTGTTCTGAACAACTATGGTTAAATAGGCTCTTTAAATGCAACCCATGCAAACCGGGGACGTTCGTAAGGGAAAGGTTAAGACGGAACCGTCCCCACTCTGTCTGCACGGTGATGGATTAAAGGGTTGGTGACTGACCCAATTTTAGATTTGGATTTTAATGATTTATTTAAGATGAACTAGCATTGTTCCAACTTGGGATAAATGCTTTTTTTATGAAGTGATATTCCTAATGGATTCTATTTCTTTTTATAAATTTATTTAAAACGTGACCGATTTATTTTCATTTGCGTCTAAGTGTATAAGAAAAGGGGGAACAGTTTTGGAGCAACAAGAATTAAATGAATGGTTTAATCAATATGGAGAGTCAATCCTGACTTACATACTTTTAATGGTACGAGACTATCAACAAGCAGAGGATTTAACACAGGAGACCTTTCTTAAAGCATATAGGCGTCAACAGCAATTTGAAGGGAAATCATCTGTGAAAACGTGGCTATTTGCTATTGCTCATAATGTAACAAAGGACTATTTTAGAAAGAAAAATCCGTTAAAACACTATCTGGGCTTAACAATGGAAGAGAAAGACTGCAAGCCGCTACCTGAACAAATCGTAGAAATGAATTTCGAATCTGAACAATTATATAGAGCCATTCAACAATTAAAAACTTCTTATAGGCATGTCATCATTTTAAGGAAGTTAAAAGAATTTTCAACAGCAGAAACAGCTATTGTTTTAAACTGGTCAGAAAGTAAAGTGAAAATGACGTTAAAAAGGGCGCTAGTTGAATTGAAGAAGGTATTGAGTAAAGGAGGGATAATCGATGAAATACTCTAATGATCAATTTAAAGAATTAGAAGACCAATTAAAGATAGCAGACAAATCGAAAGAACAACTTAGAAGTAAAATAATGAAGAGTACATATAAAAATAAAAAGAGCCATTTTAAAAAATATGGTTGGATTGCAGCAGCGTGTATGCTCTTTATTGTCATATCTCCGTTCTACTCAACGACGATGGCAAGTATTGTAGAGAAAGTGTTACCAATTTCTATCACTCCTAATGTGTCAGATGGACAACAGAATCCTGATTTAACATCTAAGCTCTTTAAATTAGTCGAAAAGGAAGGATACACTGTTAATTCCGTAGGGACAACACCATCTCCATTCACCATTGAAATTTCACTCGTTTTGAAAGAATCTACATTAAAGCAAGCAAAAGAAGACCTTGAATCTAAGATCACAAATTATCTATATGAAAATGGGTATGACGAGTACGAATTAAAGATTATCGAAGCACCTGAAGTTCCCAATAATGAGCGAGGCGAAGATTCTAAAAAACTTTATGACCAGGTACGGGAGATTGTGAAGGAAGTATTCGCATCCTATGGATATGCCGAAGAGGCAGAGTATGAGTTAGCGGGAATTAAGGGAACTGACGCTACAACAATCGTCACAATTGATATGCCCGACCATATTGAAGAGTCAAAGGAAATTATTGCAGATATTGAAAAAGAAATAGAATTACAAAATTTAGATGTGAAAGGTATTGAGGTGAATACTTTCAACTTAGAACATCGTCAGCAAGATAATCGTTGGTCCTTTATTTCATCTGATATATATGACGCAATGGCAGGAAAATCGACTTATCAATTGGCAGGACTATCGTACAATGTGAAGAAAGGACACTCTTATGTATGGATAAAAACGGATCTGGATGAACCACTTTCTCAAGAACATATTGAAGAAATTGAAAAAGCAGTACAAGAATATTTAGCTTTACCAGAAACGAAAGAGCAAATTCGTAATGACGAGTATACCATTCAATTCTTATTAAAGAATGGAGAATCATTTGTGGAAATCACAAGCTGAAATTGAGGTCAGACCCTCTGAGCGAAGGTGGCATGTAGGGATAGTGGAATTAGATTCAACAGTAAGGGGTTGGAGTTCCCTAGCTTCTTCAGTCACCGGTGTAAGGGTAACAATCTTTAATGCCCTGAATCTTTGAGGATGCGGCTCGATAGATTCAGGGCTTCCTATATTTATAAAGAGATAATAGAAACTTTCGAATTTACTTATAAATATACATTCAGTTGTTTAATTTTCTAACTGCTTTTCAAGATTCTTATCGAGTACGAATACCTCCATACGCTCTCCCATTTTCGTACTGATGTCACTATGGCTCGACAGGACTTTGCATTTTGTATGCTGTTCTACTATCTCTTCGATGTTTTGGCTGTACATTTCCCGCAATACCTGACGCATTTGTTTCACGAGGACTCTACCTTTATCGTGCTCGACAAGGTGTTTTTCTTCAACCGTTAACACGCCCTTGAACCTTGCAATGACCATGTCCTCTAAGATGTATGTTCGGGTTTCCTGTGGACCGCGGCCGATCAGTTCTCTTTGCATTTTTATGAAGGCTTCGCTTAATTCAGCTTCTAATCGCCGTTTAGAGATTTTCACGTTTTCTCCCCCTTGCCACTATCAGATCAATTTCAAGGATTATCTTACTCAGACGTGTTAAAAGTTGTCAATCATTAATTTTCATAGAATAAAATAGCTGAAATAATTCGAATCAGTTAGAGATTTAGAGTATTTGATGATTTTCGTTAGAAAAATAAACCTATTTAGCTAGATTTAGAGATTTTTAATAATTTACAAATTCAATAAGCCGGGAGTAATATATTCCTTGTAAAGCACAGCTCAATATTTCGGCCTAGTCTCGGAAACGAGAACGGAGGACCCAATCAAGTGGGGTTAATTCTACGTATGTAGAAGGGATGAGATTAAAACTCTTTCGCCATCCTACCCGTCAGCTAACTTCGTCGGCTAAAGCGAAGGAGGTCATAAAGACCACCTTTTTCAGGGGGCTTTTTTTGTTGTTTTCATAATGGCAAAAGGGGCAGCTTGACTAATAAGTAGGTCTTTTTATTATGCCTATTTTGAAGAAGTGAACATGGAAGACAGAATGCATAGAAGGCTATAACAGCCGGCTAGGCGTTAAGTAGACCAATGTGTACTTTTTCTTCAGATGAACAAGAGATGTCAGAGGATCGCATTCTTTCAGGATGCTGATTCATCTTTGCTCTTGCCTGTCATACTGGGGGAAAAGTGAGCATTGGTCTATTTTTGTTTTCTGAAGGTGGATCTTTCTTCCTGTAAGGGGATCTTTTGGATGACCGTCCATGTCTTTTTCTAGGGTGTGCCTCAATGATCTCTGTAGTAAGGAATGGTAGAGGTGTGATGACTGCATTTGGAAGGAGGATTAATGTGTTCATTCAAGAACGGCAAAAGGGTACAACGCTTGTTTATATCCCCACTTGGGAAATGCTGCAGGAAATAGAGGATTGCTTAGATAGATCCCATGCTTGCTGTTTTGTTTCATCCATTCCACAAGTTGTCGAAGTTCTGAAGGGGCGAGGGTTTCAAGATGTCATGAGGCTAGGTCAATATGAAGAATTTCTCGATCATCGAAATCATTTCAATAAGGTCATCGTATTTGAAAGTCACTTTTCAGATACGTTATCGATAATGAAAATCATTCAAAACAGTACGTCCGCACCAATCATAGTGGTCACGGGTGTCCATGGTTATCCAGTGCGCCTTTATCAGTCAATCGGTGCAAGATATGTCGTGTATACAAAAAGCAGGAATGTTTCGTGTTTTCTAAGATAATATCAGGAGGTTTTACACATGTTGGATCTCATAATGATCGGTTTTTTCTTCCTTCTCCCGGTTTTAATGTCGGGGGTTGCCAATTGGTCCTCCACTGTGGTGGATCGAGGAGGTAAGGACTCATGATGCTCTTACTTGGTGTAACGGCAGTTATTACACTTTATTTATTTTATGTATTATTCAATCCTGAAAAATTCTAATTAGTTGGGGGTATCACAGGTGATGACGACCATTCTATCCATCATCATTACATTGGCGGCAATGATTCTGATTGCAAAGCCGGCCGGAGTCTATTTGGCAAAGGCGTTCGACTATAATCATACGCCTTTAGACCAAATTTTTGGTCCATTTGAACATTTACTTTTCAAGGTCAGTGGAATAAAAAAAGTAAATCAAACCTGGAAGCAATACGCATTGGAGCTTGTCTTCACGAACGGTTTCATGATTTTCATTGTTTATCTTGTTTTCAGAATGCAAGGGGTCCTGCCATTGAATCCCAGTGGCAATCCTGGAATGGATCCCACCCTTGCCTTTAATACAGCGATCAGTTTTATGACCAATACAAATCTTCAGCATTACAGCGGGGAATCAGGTCTTTCCTACCTTGGACAGATGATCGGTATTCTCTTCATGATGTTCGCCGCACCGGGAACGGCTTTGGCGGTAGCCATCGCCTTTGTAAGAGGGCTGACAGGTGCTGAAATCGGTAACTTCTTTGTCGATTTATTCAGGGCCATTACTCGTGTTCTCATGCCGATCGCCTTTGTCACTGGCTTTATTTTCATAGCGTTAGGGACCCCACAAACGTTGGAGCCATCGGTTACAGTGAACACGATTGAAGGTGGTAGCCAGGAAATCGCCCGTGGTCCTGTAGGAACGTTCTTGTCCATTAAAGAACTTGGGAATAATGGTGGAGGATTCTTCGGCGTCAATTCCGCCCATCCCTTTGAGAATCCGAATGCCATCAGCAACTTTATTCAGATTCTGTTAATGTTCCTGCTTCCATCCGCCCTGCCTTTTACGTATGGAAAGATGGTCGGGAATCCAAAGCAAGGACGTGTCCTGTTTGTATCGATGGTTATGGTTTTCGTTGTGTTCCTTTCAACGGCCCTATTCTATGAATCTCAAGGAAACCCGGCACTGAATGCCATGGGGATCCAGACCGATCAAGGGAGTATGGAAGGGAAGGAAGTGCGGTTCGGTACCGGTCAATCGATCCTTTATGCCATGGTCACGACAGCAACGGAAACAGGTGCAGTGAATACGATGCATGATACATTAACCCCTATCGGAGGGATGCTTGCCCTTTCCAATATGTTGTTGAACACAGTATTCGGAGGGGTGGGGGCCGGCTTCATCAATGTGGTCATGTACGCCATGATCGCTGTGTTCCTTTCAGGATTGATGGTTGGCCGGACACCGGAATTCTTAGGCAAAAAAATCGAAGGCAGAGAAATGAAGCTGATTGCCATTACGATGCTCATGCATCCTCTCTTAATATTAGGGGCATCTGCTCTTGCCCTTTACACTCCTCTTGGGGTGGAAGGCATTTCTAACAACGGTTTTCATGGGATTTCCCAAGTGGTTTATGAGTATACGTCATCCGCTGCCAATAATGGTTCGGGCTTTGAAGGACTTGGAGATGCCACTCCATTCTGGAACATCTCGACAGGAATCGTCATGTATATTGGAAGATTCTTTGGACTAGTCACGATGCTTGCTGTTGCCGGGTCGCTTGCATCCAAGAAAATGGTACCCGAGACCATAGGAACCTTCCGAACGGATACGTCGTTATTCGGTGTGATCCTTATTGGAACGTTCTTTATAGTCGGAGCGCTAACGTTCTTCCCGACACTTGTATTGGGCCCGGTAGCAGAATATCTGACATTGTAGATGGGAGTGGAAGAAATGGCAAATCCATTACTGAAAGAGACACATAAGGTTGCTGAGTTTCCAGGTAAAGAGCGAAAAGGTCTTCCTCCTCAGCATTCCAATCAAAATGAACAGAAGGACGGAAACAACATGATGGATAAAGAAATGGTCATGAAGGCCCTGAAAGATTCATTCATCAAGCTCGACCCTAGAATCATGGTGAAGAACCCGATCATGTTTGTAGTGGAGATTGGATTCATCATTACATTGATCCTGTGTTTTGTACCTGATGCATTCGGCAACAGTGATGTGGCACCATGGTTCAATATAACAGTCAGCCTGATTCTTTTATTTACAGTGCTGTTTGCAAATTTTGCTGAAGCATTGGCAGAAGGGCGAGGGAAGGCACAGGCCGATTCATTGAAAAAGTCAAAACAGGAAATGTCGGCCAATCTTCTTAAAGGGAATGGGAAAACAGAAAGCGTGGCTTCTACCTCTCTCAAAAAAGGGGACGTAGTCGTTGTCTACCAAGGTGAAATGATTCCCGGTGACGGTGAAGTCATTGAAGGGCTTGCCTCGGTGGATGAGTCCGCCATCACGGGGGAATCTGCTCCTGTCATCAAGGAAGCCGGCGGCGATTTCAATTCCGTCACCGGTGGAACAAGAGTCGTCAGTGACCAGATTAAAGTCCGAATCACCAGCAATCCGGGTGAGTCGTTCTTAGACCGTATGATTTCATTGGTGGAAGGGGCAGAGCGTCAAAAGACCCCGAACGAAATAGCCTTGAATACGGTTTTGACAAGCTTGACCCTGATTTTCATGATTGTTGTCGTCACTCTTCCATTCTTTACGGACTATTTGGGGTTCTCCCTGGAGATTCCTGTGTTGATTTCGCTGCTTGTCTGTTTGATTCCGACAACCATCGGGGGACTGTTGTCAGCAATCGGGATTGCGGGCATGGACCGTGTGACTCAGTTCAATGTACTCGCCATGTCAGGGAAGGCAGTGGAAGCCGCGGGGGATATCAACACCATCATTCTGGATAAGACCGGTACCATCACATTCGGTAACCGTATGGCGAGTGAATTTATACCGGTTGGGGATGCATCAAAAGAAGAGCTCTTCTACTGGACGGGAATCAGTTCGTTACAAGATGAAACACCAGAAGGACGTTCCATCATCGAACTGCTGAAAGAGAAAGGAAGCAAGTTCGATGCTTCTGTTGCAGTAGACGCTCAGTTCATCGAATTTAAAGCAGAGACGAGGATGAGCGGAATGGATCTGACAGACGGTCGCCAGGTACGTAAAGGGGCTGTCGATTCCGTAAAGGCGTGGGTGAAAGCGCAAGGTGGTACAATCCCGGCAAGTCTGGATGAAGGGGCGAAAGAAATCGCACGTGAAGGCGGTACCCCATTGGCCGTAGCGGTGGAAGGGCGAATCTATGGATTGATCTACCTGAAAGATACCGTGAAACCGGGAATGAAAGAACGGTTTGCTAAACTCCGTCAAATGGGGATCAAAACCATCATGGCAACAGGGGATAACCCATTGACGGCTGCGACGATTGCACGGGAAGCAGGGGTTGATGAATTTATCGCTGAATGTAAACCAGAAGACAAAATTGAAGTGATCAAATATGAACAGTCACAAGGGAAATTGGTGGCGATGACAGGTGACGGTACGAATGATGCCCCTGCACTCGCCCAGGCAGATGTGGGGCTTGCTATGAATAGCGGGACCACAGCCGCAAAAGAAGCGGCGAATATGGTTGATTTGGACTCGGATCCGACAAAGATCATTGAAGTGGTTTCAATCGGAAAACAATTGCTTATGACCAGGGGGGCGCTGACCACGTTCAGTATCGCCAACGATATCGCGAAATACTTTGCGATCATCCCTGCCATGTTCATGCTCGCCATCCCAGAGATGACAGCATTGAATGTAATGGGGCTGTCAACGCCGATATCGGCTATCCTTTCAGCACTGATCTTTAATGCCATCATCATTCCATTGTTGATTCCACTTGCCATGAAAGGAGTCGCATATAAGCCGATGAGTTCCAATGCATTATTAGGAAGGAACTTGACGATCTATGGTCTTGGCGGGGTCCTGGTGCCTTTCATAGGAATTAAACTGATCGATATGACGATTTCATTATTTATATAAATGAGAGAAAGGGAGATTAAAATGAAGCATAGCCAACTTGCCGGTCCGATTATCAGATCAAGCTTTACCATCATGGTGCTCGCGGGACTGGTGTACCCACTGGCATCAACAGGGATAGCACAGGCCATCATGCCGGATAAGGCGGATGGGAGTTTAGTTTATAATGATCGAAATGAAGTGGTGGGATCGGAATTGATCGGGCAAAACGTTAGTGATCCAACCTTCTTTCATGGAAGGGTGTCCGCCATCGAATACGATGCTTCAGGTTCTGGATCCAATAACTATGCCCCATCCAATGAGGATATGATCAACCGAACAGAGGAATCATTGGAAGTGTGGAAAAAAGCTAATCCGGACACACCGATCAGTGAAGTTCCGGTCGATCTCGTGACAGATTCAGGCTCAGGTCTTGATCCTCATATTTCGGTTCAAGGTGCACTAGCGCAGGTGAACAGAATATCAGAGATGACTGGTGTTTCGAAGGAGAAACTGAAGGAATTGATTGAAAAGAACACCAAAGGGAAGGAATGGGGGATTTTCGGAGAAGAGCGTGTCAATGTGCTCATGCTTAATCTCGACCTGCAGGAGATTTTATAAACGGAAGAGCCCTGACAATTTTGTTGGTCGGGGTCTCATCCTGCTTGGAGGTGAACAGGAGTGGAAACGGATCATCCTTATTTCAGGAGAAGGACCCCTGAAGAAATTCTCCAGACAATCACAGAATCCACACGAGGGCAATTGAAATTATATATCGGTGCTGCACCTGGAGTGGGAAAGTCTTATAAAATGCTTCAGGACGCTGCTGATTTAAAAAAGGAAGGAAAAGACGTGGTGATTGGATTCATCGAGACCCACGGACGTGCAGAAACGGAAGCTCAACTGAAAGATCTTGAGCAGGTACCGTTAAAGATCATGAATTATAAAGGAAAGAAATTTTACGAACTGAATGTTGAAGGAATCATTGAGAGAAAACCGGATATTGTCCTTGTTGACGAACTTGCCCATACGAATATAACAGGTTCCATCAATTCAAAGAGATATGAAGATGTAGCTTTGATCCTCGATGCCGGAATCGATGTCCTGTCAGCTGTGAATATTCAACACCTGGAAAGCGTGAACGATATCGTCCAGCACATAACAGGTGTGAAAGTAAGAGAAAGAGTGCCGGATACCTTTGTCCAAAAGGCCGCTGAAATCCAACTGATAGATGTGACACCTGAAGCCTTAAGAAAGAGGCTGAGGGAAGGCAAAATTTATGCTCCCGTGAAGATTGAAAAAAGTTTAACCCATTTCTTCACCACAACAAATTTATCAGCACTTCGTGAACTGGCATTAAGGGAGATTGCAAATGATGTTGATGAGAGAATCGAACAAATAAGCGGTGATCTCCAGCATGGACCCATCGGAGTGAACGAGAAAATACTGGTTTGTATCCATTACGGACCCACGGCAGAAAAGCTGATAAGAAGAGGCTGGAGGATGGCACATCGCCTGAAGGCAGAATTATATATTTTGAACATTACTTCAGAGAGATTATCCCATGCAGATCATGTTAGAGAGCAAAAAATAAAAGAATGGAAAATGCTTGCCGAACAGTTTAATGCCACATTGATTTTCGAAGAACAACAAAACAGGAAGCCTGCTGCTGTCATCATCGAAGTCGCCAAAAAATATAACGTCACCCAAATCTTACTAGGGCAGTCTGCCAGAACCAGATGGGAGGAAATAAGAAAAGGATCTATCGTCAACATGATCATGAGGGAAACAACGAATATCGATATACACATCGTTGCGGATGGAAGATAAAGAGGAGGACGGAATTTGAATATCGCTTTTTTCTTAGTTCCCAAAAGGGACGTTGCCTATATTAAATATGAATCGACTATGAGGCAGGCACTCGAAAAGATGGAGTATCATCGTTACACATCAGTCCCGCTGATCAGTGAGGATGGGAAATATGCAGGGACCCTTACAGAAGGGGATCTCCTATGGAAAATAAAAAACACCACCGGACTCACGTTTCAAAATACCAGTAAAGTAATGCTCTCTGACATTCCTTTGCACAGGCAGCAACAACCTATTCATATAGATGCGGAGATGGAAGATATCATTTCCAAATCAATGGAACAGAATTTTGTTCCGGTAGTCGATGATCAGGATCACTTTATAGGGATCATCAGAAGAAGAGAAATCATTGATTATTGTTTCAGGCAGATGTTGAATGACGAACTTAAGTTGTGAAAGTGATTTTCTCGGAAAGTATAGTATCTTGACAACTCCTCATACTAACTTTAGGGAGGATGAAGGATGCCTAAAATAGAAATGTGCCTAAAAGAAAACATCGAAAACATAAAGAATACCTTTCACGAGACATCTGACCTTATCGTAAGAAATATAAAGTCTGGCTGCGAGGGTTCCCTAGAAATGAATATTGTCTACTTAGACGGAATTATCGATACAGATCTTATTCAGGATTATGTGGTAGGACCGTTATTAGAATCATTCAAGGCAATAGATTTTAATGAAACACTCATCGATCAAATCATTGGAAGAATAGTTGAATCTGCAGATGTAAAAACCACTTCTCAGTATCAAGAATTGATCGATGCCATCGTACAAGGAAGTACCGTATTACTGATAAACGGGTTTCAAGAAGGCATCATTATACCATCTCCGAAGTGGGCAGAAAGAAGCGTCGAAGCGTCAATCGGAGAACGTTCGGTAAGAGGTCCACAAATTGGATTAACAGAAAAGATGAAGACAAATATCAATTTGATAAGAGGTTCATTAAAAACGCCGGATTTGTGTGTGGAAACAGTAGAAATTGGCACCACTTCACCAACATTTGTTTCCATCTTATATATAGAAGGCTCTGTCGATAAAGGGATATTAAAAGAAGTCAAAAACAGGTTAAATAGTCTAAACTTAAAGTATGTCCTTAGTGAAAGAGTATTGGAGGATGTATTAGAAGGAAATCCAAGGTCTATTTTTTCCCGGCTAAGACATTCAGAACGAATTGACGGGGCAGTCTCTTCCTTATTTGAAGGAAGAGTGGTAGTGATTGTGGACGGGTACCCTTTCGCCATAATAGCTCCTGCTTTATTTATCGATTTTATTCAAGCACCTGATGATTATCACATATCAATGGGCAAATTTACGAGCCGAATCATCCGTTTTATCGCCTTTCTATTAGGAGTGTACCTGCCAGCGGTTTACATAGCGTTAGCAAATTTTCATAAAGATGACTTACCAAACAAGATTTCGAAAGTAATCATTTCTGACGATGAACTATTGCCAACCTTTTGGGAAATCGCCATTCTTTTATTCTTGGTAAGAATATTAGTAGATGTTTCGTTTCGTCTTCCGCAAAGCGCGGTCATATTGGTGTCATTAATCGGGACGATCGTCATTGGCGAAACGGCGGTCACCGCCAAATTGATCCACCCAGTCAGTCTGATCGTCATAGGGATAACCGCTCTTTCCAGTTTCTTGGGAGCTAACAGAGGACTGGTGGAACCTGATTCCACCTTAAGGATACTTTTTTTGATAACGGCTAATTTTTTTGGATTTAATGGAATCATCATTGGGACAACCATTCTAATTTTGTATATGGTGAGTCTGAAATCGGTCTGTGTTCCTTATCTTTCACCTATCATTCCTTTTAAGATGCAGGAATTGAAGGATACGTTTTATCGAGAAGATTTACAGAAGCTTACTAATAGCAAGCATTCTTATACTGAAGATGGTGATTGATTGTAGCAATGTGCAAGTATTGACCCTCGGCACGGTGGAGAATTAATGTACCGAGGGTCAGGGCACAATAATAGATCACGGTCATTTTATCCAGTCTTTTTATTGGGATGCTGGATGTTTATTATTTTTCTCTTCTCATAGATTCGCTAAATTGGGATGAATGTTAGCACGGCAATAAAGAAATGAGGCTAGTTCTGCGAAAACCGGCATTTTACAGAAATTTTACTTTATTCATTGAAAAGAGTGAAAAATGAGTGTACGATAAAAAGAATATTCTTAGAAACGAATCCTGATAGAAGGTATAGTAGAGACACTTATGAAGCGAACTGTATGATTTTTTCATAGTAGGAGGAGAAAATCTGCATTCGTTTCGTGGAGGGGTCTCTTTTTCATATAAGGAGGATGGCGGGATGACAGATTATATAAATGAAGCAACGAATTTCTTCTGGCAGCATGACATCTTTTTCCGGATTGTGGTGAGCGCGGTCTTGGGATTCATCATCGGATGGGACCGATCCGCGAAGAACAAGCCCGCTGGATTAAAAACCTATACGTATGTGTCAGTGGCATGTACGTTGATCACAATCGTATCGATCGAAGGCGCAGAGATGCTCAGTCAGCCGGATAGCGGAAAAATGATGGATCCTTTCCGTCTGGCTGCCCAGATTGTATCAGGGCTCGGATTCTTAGGTGCAGGCGTGATCCTGAAAGACGGTCTGCGGGTGAAGGGCCTCACTTCTGCGGCGATGATTTTCTACGTGGGGGGTGTAGGAATCGGAATTGGCGCAGGGTTTTACTCGATTGTCATCTTCGCCACTCTCGTCACGTTCATCATGACGAGGATCGGAAACTTCTTTGAAGAACGGGAAATCAAGGCGATGAGTCTGCCGAAACTGCGGAAGAAAAATGATGAGAATGAGGAATAAATGTAGGGTTGAAATGGATAGGTGTTAGAGATCAACAACTACTTGATGGGGATATGAGAAATTTTACAGGGATTCTTCCTCTGTATTTCGAATGCAGTTTCCACGTCAAGCTAGTTGTTTTTTCATTTGATTACCTATTCTACATCACCCCTTTTGTGTTTACACCATAAATCAGCACTGAAATGTTTGTGGTTTTAGCACGTTGTTTCGTGTCGATGCTTATCGATATAATTGTCTTAAGATTTAAATTCTTCGTTTAATCA
This sequence comes from Rossellomorea aquimaris, assembly GCF_008180865.1. Lineage (GTDB taxonomy): Bacteria > Bacillota > Bacilli > Bacillales > Bacillaceae_B > Rossellomorea > Rossellomorea yichunensis. The sequence continues at coordinate 268,776 of NZ_VTEX01000005.1, read as the reverse complement.
CCCCGGTCTTGAGGTAACAGTCACTATAAGGAGGTGTTGTAATCATGGAAGCAATCAGTAAGCGTTTTTTCTTGTTTCTTTCTCACAATAAGGCGTTGGATAAGATGGCCAAACGGTGGGGATCAAGATTTGGGGCTAACAAGCTTGTAGGGGGAGAAACCTTTGCACAGGCGATTCCATTGATTACGCAATTGAACGAAGAGGGATTCCAGGTTACGGTCGATCATCTTGGTGAGTTCGTCGATTCCACAGAGGTGGTGCGGGAGAATGTCCAACGATGTATTGAGAGTATCAGTGCCATTGCCTATCATGGGCTGGAGACTGAAATCTCTGTCAAGCTGACTTCCCTGGGATTGGATATCAGTCAAGATCTTGTCATGGAAAGTATGGAGTTGATTCTTGCGAAGGCAAAAGAAAGCGGAATCACGGTCACTCTCGATATGGAGGATTCCTCGAGGTGCCATGCCATCCTTGACGTTTACAAGAAGCTCTGTCAAAAGTACGACAATGTGGGGACGGTGATCCAATCTTATCTCTATGTTTCAGAGAGGGATGTGGATGATCTCAATCAGTGTTCCCCTTATTTGAGGCTTGTGAAGGGTGCATATAATGAATCGGGTAAAGTGGCGTTCCAAGAGAAGAAAAAAGTGGATGACAATCTGAAGCATCTTATCAAGAAGCAGCTCTTGAACGGCCATTATACAGCGATCGCAAGCCATGATGAAGCGATCATCGATTACACCATCGGATTAGTGAAAGAACATAATATTCCGAATGACCGCTTCGAGTTCCAAATGCTTTACGGAATGCGGAACCAACTGCAATCCGAATTGTTAGAAAAAGGATATACTGTCCGCATTTACCTGCCATATGGCGAGGATTGGTTCGGGTATTTCATGCGACGTCTGGCGGAACGGCCGGCGAACATCGCATTTGCATTAAAAGGAATCTTCAGCAAGTAACATCCAGACAGAATGTAATCAGAAAGGAATGTGAAGAGAATGAGTAACGGAATTTACAACATCCCAACACCTACAAATGAGCCTGGCAATACATATGCCCCAGGTACGAAAGAAAGAGAAACGTTAAAAGCTGAATTAGAGCGCCAAGCTGGTATCGAGGTTGAGATTCCGGTCATCATCAATGGTGAGAAAATCAAGACAGATACAGTGAAGCAAGTAGTGATGCCACATGATCACAAACATGTATTGGCTACCTATTCACAAGCAGGTGAAAAAGAGCTTCGCGATGCAGTGGAAGCGGCAATGGCTGCGAAGGATTCTTGGTCCAATATGCCATGGCAGCACAGAGCATCTATCTTCTTGAAAGCGGCTGACTTAATTTCTGGTCCATACCGTGATGTCATCAATGCGGCTACAATGTTAGGCCAATCCAAAACAGCCTACCAAACGGAAATCGATGCGGCACAAGAATTAGCTGATTTCTTACGCTTTGGTGTGGATTATGCAAACCAAATCTATCAAATGCAGCCGGACAGCATGAAGAACATCTGGAATCGCCTGGAGTACCGTGCTTTAGATGGTTTCGTACTAGCGATTTCTCCATTCAACTTCACGGCCATCGGTGGAAACTTGCCGTCAGCTCCTGCCATCATGGGGAACGTAGTTGTGTGGAAACCGGCTACAACGGCTCTACTATCAAACTACTACTTTATGCGTATCCTGGAAGAAGCTGGACTGCCTAAAGGCGTTATCAACTTCGTCCCATCCCGCGGTTCACAAGTGTCAGAGGTCGTTTTAACAGACCCACGCATGTCCGGATTCCACTTCACTGGATCAACAAGCGTGTTCCAGACGATTTGGAAGACAGTAGGGGAAAACATCACAAACTACAAATCATATCCTCGTTTAGTTGGGGAAACAGGCGGTAAAGACTTTGTCTTCGCTCACGAAACAGCTCAAGCAGACAAAGTAGTCGCTGCACTTGTTCGTGGTGCATTCGAATACCAAGGTCAAAAATGTTCAGCAGCTTCCCGTGCTTACATCCCTGCAAGCATGTGGGAAGAAGTGAAGAATGGTGTCGTGGAAGAAACGGCTAAGCTTAAAGTAGGGGATGTCAGAGACTTCAGGAACTTCATGGGTGCGGTCATTGATAAACCTGCCTTTGATTCCATCACAAGCTACATCGACTATGCGGCTGATTCTGAAGAAGCTGAAATCATTGCCGGCGGTACGTATGATGATTCTGTTGGATACTTCGTTCAACCGACTGTCATCGTGACAACAAATCCAAACTTCAAAACAATGACCGAAGAAATTTTCGGACCTGTCTTAACGATCTATGTATATGAAAACGAACAATTAGAAGAAACACTGACTTCAGTGGATACTGCTTCCATGTATGCCTTAACGGGTGCGATCTTTGCACAAGACCGTGAAGCGATCATGCACTTGGAACGCCGCCTATCCGGTGCAGCTGGTAACTTCTACATCAACGATAAACCAACAGGTGCCGTGATCAACCAACAACCATTCGGCGGTTCACGCGGTTCTGGTACAAACGATAAAGCAGGCTCTATTTTCAATATGATTCGCTGGACCAGTCCTCGTATTATCAAAGAAAACTTTGCTCCAACAACAGACATTACCTATCCATTTATGGATGAGGAATAAATCGAACACGAAAAGCTCTCCCGACATGGGGGAGCTTTTCATTTTTTATTGAGGGATTTAACGCTATAATAGGAATCACAAACACTCGTGGAAAGGTAAGATTCCTATGGAAGCACTTGATATCATCCTCCAAACAGAAGATATTCATAAAGCAACGGAATTGATCAGCTCAAAATTGGGCAATCCCGTCATCATTGAAAACAAAAATTTCGAACTGATTTCATACAGTTCCTCTTCTAATAAGTTCGATCAAACACAGCTAAAGACAATCCTCACGAAAAAATGTCCGGTCTTCATCATCGATCGACTGAAAAAAGAGGGCATCGTCCATCAGCTCGAGAAACATACGGATCCGATCCGGGTACAGGCGATGGAAGAGTTAGGATTTCACCAGCGCGTCGTCATTGCCGCCAAGTACTTGGGAAACACGATGGGGTATATTTGGGTTCAGGAATCCAACCGTCTTCTCGAAAATGAAGAGCTCGCTTTCCTTGAAGAAATCTCCGCTCATCTTGGAAACCTGATCAATGATATGTTCGCAAAGGTCAATATCAAAAAGGACAGAAAAGAAGAAGTACTGTGGCATCTCCTACAGCACGAGTACGGAAGTGAAAGCCAGCTCCGCCATGATGCATCACTCGTTAAGTTGACCCTGCCTGGACGGTTCACGGTAGCGGTGTACTCGATCGCATCGTCGGACTATAAGCCTATGCTCGACCAATTGGAGAAGCTGGTCCAGGAATCCAGCTTCAACACAAAGATTTATTCACTACGAACGGAATACCAGGTGATCCTCGTTCTCTACGGCAAAGCAGATACACCGTCTTCTTCCCTGGAATTAGCCAGAGATCTAGTTGAAAAAGTGAAGGAGCAAACAGGCGAGGAAGAATTCTACCATTTCCTGATCGGGGTCGGAAAGGAATACACCACGTTATCTCAAATGAGAAAGAGCTTCTTGGAAGCGTCAGAAGTCATTGAGACGGCTAATTTTATCAGTCCGCGTCCTGAATCGATGCCGCGGGAATTTGCTCAATTGGGCATTTATCGATACTTGCCAACGCTCTATGAGAAAAACACATCAAAGGACTATTACAGTGATGACTTGTTGGTATTGATTAAGAATGATGTGAAGAAACAGACAGACCTTCTTAAGACACTTGAGGTGTACCTGGCAAATGACGGAAAGGGTAAACAGACCGCTAATGAACTGTTCATCCATCCGAACACGTTGAATTATCGGATCAAAAAGATACAGGAACTGACTACGATTGATTTTAATGACTTTAATATGAAGGTATATTTGTATACGGAGTTGTTGTTGTTGAATAATGTGGAAGCGTATTATCAGCGGTATAAGGATGCTTTGAAAGGAATTTGAACATCATAGCCTGGTAAAAAAATATTTCAATGGGGTATGTATTGTGAAGAAGGATGTAAATGTAGGATATACCTTATTTAAACCAACAGGTGTGAAGAGCCATTTTACTAAGGTCGATTTAACAAAGAAACTTATATGAAGGGGATGAAGATTGGAGGACTAGTGATAGCATTGAAGGTGACAAAATGAATATGTATTTATCAACCAGAGAGTTAGCATACTGGGGTTATCTCCATTTGAATAAAGGAAAAATAAACGAAAAGCAAATTGTTCCTAGAGAAATCATAGATATGGCAACTTCTCTTCAAAGTCCATTGACTATTCATAAAGACTTACTTCAAAATGGATTCTTGTGGTTGGTTAAGGATTTACCGGCTACAAAGACAGAGATAGGTCATCAAGTACCCAAAGGTTCATACCAAATACTCGGATTTACTAACGAATCCACAGTAAGTTTATATTGAATATCTTAAATTTGAGTATTCCGTTATACTGGCAAGTATATCAATTTTTAATCATGATAAAGTCTTAATGTTAAAAGAAAATGAACCCAATGCCATCCATAAGTGGAACTTTCCGAGTGGGCATATAGAGTATGGAGAGGATATTCTTTATTCAGCTAGGAGGGAAGCCAAAGAGGAAACGGGTTTAGATGTAAAACTGATTGGCACGACAGGGGGATATAATTTTATTAGTAATACGAACAATCAAGTCATTTTATTGGTGAGGTTACTGGAGGTATCTTACATCTTGAAGAAGATGTAATTACAGACAGCAGATGGATAAAAACAAATGACCTTTTAGCATTTGAAAAAGAGGATTTACGAGAACCGCATGTACTAAAACAAATAATTAATAACTTATTAGAAGAAAACATCTATTCAATTAGGGTAATGAATGAGCAACTTTTTAAGGGCTAAAACGAATGTCATGCTGATCATATTAAGCAATCGCCTATTTAATAAAATAATGCAGAGGGACGGTTCGGTTCCCGCTGGTTATTAAGATCACCTGTCGATTTTTGGACAGGTGATTTTAGTTTTATTTAATCAGTACTTTCTTCTATATCTGCCTTCAATTCTTTAAACCATTTTAAGTTCACTAAATGGTGAGAACGGGAATTTTCGTTCATGCGACGAAAATAATCAATTTCACCAGGTAATTCCTCAATGGTAGCTAAATAATCATCGAGGAGAGCAATTCTTGCTTCAGTTTGATCAATTTGGGATTGGATTAATGCTACTAATTTGTTTTGATCGAATACATCTGCAAAGAGTATTGCCCCATATACTGGTAAGTTTACATACTCGGATTTCGTTCCGTATTTGGCCATTAATTTATCAAATTCTTCTTTTCCTAAAGACGTGATCTTAAAGGTATGAATATCACGATTGTTGTTTGGACGTACTTGATGTGTTTCTTCAATGAACCCTTTCTCTTCAAGTTGTTGCAAATTGTAATAAAATGATCCTTTTGTATAGTTTACGATATATTTGTAATGGCGTTTTTCCATTAAACTTAATAGTTCGTATCCATGAGCGCCGGGGTTTTGAATAAGTAAGCCAAGGATAAGTAAGGGAATCAAGGGTGCATTACCTTCGCCATCTGTGCTTCAAATTCAGAGTATGTGATTTTGCCCAGAGCCAAATTCATACTGTGAATATAGATTTGTTCATTTTTTGAATAGGTATGGTTTGTCTTTAGTGATTGATTTTCATCTGCAAGAGGCCCTGAGATATGACACTTTTTCGAAAATGCCTCGAAGTAGCGAAAACCGAATTTGCGTTGGGAAACGGCATTCAAATGAATACCATCCTGATTGGCAGTTAGACCTTCTGCCGATACAAAATAACAATTTGGCTGCTCATGTGCAAACCGACGTAATTCTTCGTTGATTTTTTGAAACTCTGATGAGTACTTTCCGAAACCTTCTTTCCCTAAGAAATGACCAAGCTCACCAATGATTAGTGGGACATCTTGAAGGTTTAATTCGTTACGTAACGTTTCAATGATAAGAGATAACTTTTCATAATACGTCTCATGTAGAGATTGATGGCTGTCACTCTCACCTTGATGCCAAAGGATGCCACAAATTTCACTGGTTTCAAGAGCAAAGCGGCCTTCTGACAAAGCATGTTGAAAAAGAGTATCTTGCGGGTGCCAATCATTCAAAGAACTGCCACCTTCCGCACAAGGAATCAATCCAATTTCATCATCCGGGTTGGCTTTCGAACACAGGTCGGCAAAAGAGGCTGCCAGACTAACACCAGCCACAGGACGGTCATAATTAATTGGCTCAGTCATCATTTGCCACTGTCCGTTCCGAAGCATCTTTATTTTTTCATTATAGATCGGTTCTACCTCATGCAAGAATCCACGACCGGCCATATTCGATTGTCCTACCATTAAAAAAGATTTTATCATTACAGTTTCATTCCTTTACACAATAGTCTAATTAGACTAAGCTAGTATAGAGTCTAATTAGACTATTGTCAATATACTATGAGGGGACTGATGATGTTGAAAAGTGTCAGAATGTTAATAATTCGGATGTGTGTTGGTCTATTCGTTCTAAGTCTTATCAGTCTAAGCCTCTTTGGAAACGGATTAAAGCAGACGGAGGCAAAAGAAAAAGGAGAACAATCACAAGGTACAAGTCATGGGACTGCTCATAAGTTCATGCAACTCGAGAAAAAGTTTGATGCCCGGCTCGGCGTCTATGCTATTGACACCGGTACAAATCGCACGGTGGTCTATCGACCTGATGAACGGTTCGCGTACTCATCCACCTTTAAGGCTTTGGCTGCAGGGGCAGTACTACAGCAAAACTCAATTGAAGAACTTGACGAGGTCATCACCTACACCAAAGATGACCTCGTCACGTATTCCCCAATTACTGAGCAACACGTGGATACCGGGATGACCCTTAGAGAAATTTGCGATGCGGCTATCCGGTACAGCGATAATACCGCAGGGAACCTTCTATTAGAGGAAATCGGCGGACCTGACGGCTTCGAAAATGCACTGAGGCAAATCGGCGATCATGTCACCGAGGCTGATCGCTTTGAGACGGATTTGAACAGTGCCATCCCAGGAGACATCCGTGATACCAGTACAGCAAGAGCACTAGCCATTAACCTGAAGGCTTTCACGGTCGACGACGTGCTCCCGATTGATAAGCGTACAATCCTGACAGATTGGATGAAGGGGAATACTACTGGAGATGAACTGATCCGTGCGTCTGTACCTAAAGGATGGGAGGCAGGCGATAAAACCGGAGCGGGAGGCTACGGAACGCGAAACGATATCGCTATCGTCTGGCCGCCGAATAGAGATCCCATCATCATCACGATTCTATCCAGCCGTGATACTGAGAACGCCACCTATCATAATGAACTTATAGCAAAGGCGGCCAAGGTTGTACTGAATTCTTTTAAGTGATTTTCCAAGAGGAATAGTAACTGCATTCTTTGGCATTACTATTCCTTCAGACGCGGGGACAGGTCCATTGGCTCTTTGAATAGGAGCTGTGGTGCCTGTCCCCGTGGCGCTTACTTACCAGAGCTGACAGATACACGGAAAAATTCCGCTTAACTCAGCATTACTATTTAAAAAGGCATCAGAAACATGAGAGTATTCATTGCAAGTCCCTTCTTCAGTGAGGAACAAGTTGATCGGGTACAAAGACTTGAACAATCCCTCATACGAATCCGTATGTGTCAGAAATCTTCTCCGCACGATTTCATCAATTCGGACATCTTGAATTTGGATCAAAGAATGAAGGCGGAAAGTATTCCGCAATGACCTGAGGCATTTAAGGCGTTCGGATGTAGTGTTGGGTATCCGCGATTACGAAGGCAAGTATGTGGACAGCGGAACTGGCGACATACAATTTTCACCGGATACCGAAAGCTCCGTATGAGGGGCCGGTGATTTGATGGGGTGTTAACGGAATAAAATGTCACGGCTTCTTAGAGAATGGACGGAGGCGGTGTTATTTATTTGATGATTATTCCGTTAAAGGGACAGTTATTTGAATAAGGAGATTGTTTAATTTAAAATATTTTGAAATAATTGGTATTAAATTAACGGGCAGTTTAATTGAAGAACTCAACAATCAAGTTCATTATATTTTCAAACTTAGAGGTGATATGCTTTTTCTATAATGGAATGCGTCAGGCAAAGCAACAAACTTTGCTTGTTGGAATTATGAGTATCAGGTAACTTCTTCAATATGGAGGGATATAAATGACTGTTAAATCTCAAGAAGAATACATAGCAAAATTTACTGAAGAGCATTTAATTAAGCATTGGATGATTTTTAAAAGCACTCAAGGGAGTAAAAGTATTGATTCTGACTATTTTAAACATGTTTCAGCGAACCCCTATAATCGTGTGTTATACGCAAATCAACTTGAAATAGAAGAAAGTGAATTGAAAAAGCTACTACACAACGAAGGTGAACCTCTATTGTGGATTATAGGTCCTTCTACTAAACTCTCAGACACAGATAAATCTTTCTTAGAGGAGAATTTTAACCTTTACCAAGAATGGACTGGGATGGGTTTAAGTGTAAATCGCACTAAGTCAAAAAACGAAAAACGTTTAGGTTTTGATATCAAACGAGTTAATTCTGAAACTGAATTAAAAGAGTGGATTGATGTTTATGTAGAAGGGTACCAAAAACCAATTGCTTATAAAAGTGCACTTTATAATCGGTATAAGCAAATTATGAACAGTGACCAGGATCATTATCACTTATATATAGGTTACTTTAATAACAAACCAGCAGTGGTAGGATCTTTGTTTATGAATGATGGGATTGCAGGTTTGTATTGTATAACCACTGCCCATAATATGCGGAGAAAGGGACTGGCAACGAACTATCTAAAAAGTATATTGCAAATCGCTTCCCAACAAGGTGCTTCAGATTGTATTTTACACGCAACTGAAGCTGGCAAACTTATTTACGAAAAAGTAGGTTTTATTACTAATTCTAGTTTTCAAGTCTATGCGTTTATAGGTAAGTGATGCTTATACATAGAGTCAATCTTCAACTAAAGGGGACTTTAACAGAATAAGAAGTTAATAAAAACGTAAAAACCCAGAGTCATATTGGCCTGGGTTATTACTGTTAAATACAGTGTTATTCACACTGCTATTCCTGATGCTAATTTGGGTATGATAAGGTATTCTCTCCTTAAACGGAATTGTAAATTCTTTGGGTTTTTAATAATTTTCATAAATGTGTAACGTTTTTCTTTTTGAAGTTACTAAACATATGACAGCACTGAAAGGAGGTACATTATTGGATGAATTTAAACAATTATACGATAAACATGAAAAACAGATTTATAAATACTTATTTTATTTAGTTGGAAACAAACATCTCGCTGAAGAGTTGACCCAAGAGACATTTTTTCAAGCATTTAAGTCAATACATCGTTTTAAAGGCAAAAGCAAAGTGTCTACTTGGTTATTCCAGATTGCCAAGAATACATATTATACTTATATGAGGAAGAATAAGAAGATCGATAGAAATATAGATCCCGCTACTATCCAAGAGAGTTTGGCTATCCAGCAAACACCTGAGGAAATATATGAAAAAAAAGAAGAATCTATCCGCTTAATGAATGCAATAAAAAAGCTGAAACAACCGCAACAAGAAATCATGATTTTACGTTTTTATAATGAATTGAGTTTTAAGGAAATCGGTGACATTTTTGATAAAACTGATTTATGGGCAAGGGTTAACTTCTATAGGGCTAAGGGTAAGTTGTCAAATATTCTTGATGGAGGTGTAGAAACTTGAGTAAGAAATGTAGTGTAGTTAAAGATTTACTTCCGATGTATAAAGAGGATCTTACAAGTGAAGAAACAAACCAATTTATTGAGGATCATGTGGAGTCATGTAAAGAATGTCAGGATTACTTGGAGGGTATTGAAAAGGTTCTGCCAACAGACGAATCAACAGGTTCAATTGACGATAAATCCGATCAGCAGCTACTGAACGGTGTTAAACGAAGAATGAACAACCTTATATTGTTGTCTTTGCTAGTTGGTGTTTTCATTGGTTCCTTAGTATTCTTTAACCTAATGCTATCGCTAGTTGTATTGGGTATTGCGTTGTTGTTTTTCGTGATTAGAACTAAAAATGAAGGAGTGAGGGGCAATATGAATAATAAATCGTTTCTTATTACGGTTTTAATAGCAAGTTTGTTTTCTATAATAATTTCTTTGAAACTATTCTTTAATCTGGGTGTGTATGCAGATGACTATGGTGGAAACGTAATTCAGGCTTCTGGTGGATGGTTCTGGCTGTATATGCGTTGGGTAAATGTAGGCTTAGTTCTTTTAATTCTAATATTTACTGTAAAGAAGTTAATACATCGGTAAAAGGCAATTAAGATTTAGAAACTTGTAGGGGGACTACCTCTACAAGTTTTTTTGTGTTTCTTATCTTAATTAAAAATATCCATAGACTTAATATTGTACATAATAGTGATTCATTTTGCTCTAAATATATATTGAAAAAACATTAGGCATTTTTAATTTTCTGTTATAAATTCACCTTCGATTTTCTCAACAATAATACATATACATTCCTTATGCTACTTGTTAGTTTTAATGTATAAGAAATACTGGAAATCATAAACAATTGAACATAAACTCTACTCGGTTCTGTTCATATAGGGGGAATAATTATTAAAGGGTATAAATTCATAGTTATCATTACAACATTTTTAATTGTCCTTTGTGGCATTGTTATTTTTAATTTTAATAGTACACCGAGTACAGCAACCACGAATGAAGATAAGGATAGTACAGATGTGGTAGAGGTTGAACTCAATGAAAACTCAATTAAAGACCAGCCTACTCTTGGAGATGAGGAGGTAAGTGTTCAGATAGTAGAGTTTGGAGATTTTATTTGCCCGGCTTGTCAGACGTGGAATGAAACGGTCTTTCCAATGATTGAAGAAGACTATATAAAATCAGGGAAAGCAAAATTTTCTTTCGTAAATGTGCTCTATCATGATGATTCGGAACTAGCTTCTTTAGCTGCAGAGGTAGTACACAAGAGAGATCCCAGCTCCTATTGGAAGTTTCATGACAACTTGTTCCGTCATATTAAAAAAGAAAGAGAAATAGACCAAGAAGGAATAGAAGAACTTATAAAAAAACACACAGACATTGCAATAGAGGATCTAAATGAAGATATGAAAAAGCCTGAATTCGCAAGAGAGTTGGAGTTGGATAAGAAGCTAATTAAAGAGCATGGAGTATCTCCAACACCATCTCTAATGATTAATGGAACACTTTTAGAAAACCCATTTGACTATGAAGAGATTGAAAAAGCGATCAATGGGCACGGAGAAGGGACATGAAAGAAATAGAGGATAAAGCATCGTCGAATTGGTTGCTCTACCTTGCATGGTTAGTATCCATAGCCGGGACCCTTGGAAGTCTCTATTTTAGTGAAATTAGAGGGTTTGTCCCATGTGATTTGTGTTGGTACCAACGTATTCTCATGTACCCTTTAATAGTGATTCTGGGTATAGGTACATTTTTTAAAGATTCTGCGGTTAAAAGATATGTTTTGCCTATAGCTATAATAGGGAGTCTCCTATCACTCTATCATTATCTCCATCAGAAGGTTCCAGGATTAAAGGTAGAGTCTTGCAATTATGGGGTTCCTTGCAATATGGAATACATAAACATGTGGGGTTTTATTACAATACCGCTCTTAGCAATGATTGCGTTTATGACAATAGCCATTCTGCTATCAATCAAACCGCTTAGGTGAATTTGAAAGGGGTGAGAAAAATGTAGGGACTTAGAAATTCGACATTCTGTACATAACTAAAAACAGAGAGGGGAAATTGGATGAAGAAGTTAATTGTTTTGTTCTTTGTAGCAATTATGAGTCTAAGTACGTCTGCTGCTTTCGCCGCTGAGAACACTAAAGGAAATATGAATGTTGATCAACTGAAACAAGAGAAAACGGAAATTGATAAACTGGAAAAGGATATTGCAAAAATTGAAAGTGTAAGCCCTGATGAACTAGAGAGTTTTTACGAAGAAAATAAAGAGTGGATTGCTGACGTAAACGACAGACTTGATGCTCATATGGCTAGTGTTCCTGAAGATGAAAAAGAAGCTGAATTGTTAAATTTACGTGATGGAGATAATCAATTTAGTACAATGGCTGTCTCTTCCAAATATTTCAACGATCATTATTTTCACAAAAGAAATGGTATGTGGACTTATAGTATGTGGCCAAAAACATCTACTAGATTGTTGAGATCTTATGCTAGTGCTGGATGGACTGAACTGACAAACTATTATTCAAACATTGATACAAATAGTTTGGAAGATCAATATTGGTGCCATTTTGAAGCGTTCATTGAATCAGATTGGGATATTGAACAAGGGCGACCAGATGTAGGTTTAATTAAGACAATTGCTGCTTTGTGTAATCCATAATAAAAGAAATAACCCCCTTTACCCACTAAATGCGAGAGTCGGTTGAGAGAGGCAACATTTTGAAGAACCGACGGGCAATAAAGTATTGAAACTTAAAAAACTGAATGAAAAACTACAAATTATTTTTTATGAGAGGAGAAACAATAATGAAAAACAAATTTAAAAAAATGATTTTCATCGCATTAACTACACTGATGGTGTTGGGCAATTTCACTCCCGCTTCCGCAGCAACTGAAACGAATGAATTTGAGTACTTAAAGGACGCAATCGCAACAATTGACGCTGTACCTTCTGAGGAAAGAACTCAATACGAAGAAGATAACCGTGAATGGATTGATGAAATTGGAGAGAGACTGGAAGCTTATTTAGAAACCTTTCCAGAAGAGGAGCAAAATGATGTAGTTAAGCGTCTTTTAAGCGATAACACTATGGTGAAAAATGCAAGTCTTAGCGATAACTCTATGGTGCAAATCGCAAGTCTTAGCGGAAATCTTGACGAATACTTTAATGACGTATGGTATCATAAACGTGGTGATTATTGGACATATTCAATGGAACCAAAGTGGTCCGTCAGACTTTGGGGACCAACAATGGAGGCTGCTTGGGATGAATTAGGAAGAAATTATTATGGTATCCGCAACGACAACGGAAGCCTATGGAACCAATATAAATGCCACTGGGATTATGATGTTTTTGGTGCAGTAGCAGGAAGCTGGGATTTAGAGGTGGGTAGACCGATTGTTTCTGGAACGAAAATGTTTACATCACGTTGCAATCCAGAGTAATTAAATGTAATAAATACGTTTTTGGTAAAAACAACTTTTTCACTTAAGAAAGGTAGCCCGGTAGATGGCTTATACAAAGCTATAAGAAAAGTGTTCCTATTTATAGGAGCACTTTTTTGGTAATACCGACCACTCAATCTATTAGCGCCACATCAACTTAGGGTGGGTACTTTTTTGCTGTTCCCCTGCTTCAGTAATAGCAAAAAAACGTGTCCGTTACTACCTTGGGGTGGGAGTGCTTGCAGCAAGCTTTTGTCGCAAATGAGGTTTTGACAATTATATCGTAGTACGATATAATTTTTATATCATACTACGATATAAAAAGGTGGTGTTTAATTGGACAAAAGAATACGTAGATTTTATATGCCAATGACAGAAACTAGCTTTTATATTCTGTTTGCTTTGCAAAATGAAATGCATGGTTATAGTATCATGAAATATGTGAAAGATCTTACAGATGGTGAAATAGCTTTAGGTGCAGGGACGGTTTATACTAGTTTGTCCAAAATGGAAAAAGATGGACTAATTGTTTTTGTGAAAACAGAGAGCAAGCGAAAGTTTTATAAAATCACTGATTTAGGACGTGAAATCTTAGACATAGAAATCATGCGTATTGAGAGATTATACAAAAACACTAGAGCATAGGGGGATATTATTATGCTTAAGAAGAAATCAATCAGAAAGAATTTCTATATTTCAGATTTTGAGGAGGAGCAAGAATATTTATCATCCCAACACGATGCAGGATGGAGATTGACTGATATAAAAGGTAAGAGATACTTTTTTGAAGAATGCAATAAAGAAGCTGTTACCTATCAGATTGACTTTAATCCTAAAGAACAGCGTAAAAGTGAATATGTACAATTATTTGCTGATTTTGGATGGGACTTCATCACTGAAAAAGACGGTAGCTTTTATTTTTCAAAACCTGCTCTACAGTGTAGCGAAGAGAAAATATTCAGTGATCGAGAAACGAAAATCGCTATGTGCAGAAAGATTATCAAACGTAAGTTAGTTCAACTTATCCCGCTATCGGTCATTTCCGTTTTAGTTTCGTGTGTATTAGCATTAAATATGTTTCATTATAGATTTTTCCCATTAGGAATCATTTTCATTGTATCGCTGGTATCGCTTGGAGGATTAATGCTAACTCTTTACTCAACGAAGTATTTATCGGGCTTTATCAAACTTAAGAAAATAATTGAAGAAAATTAAAATTTAGAAAGGAGACATGACAATGTATGGTTTCTTAAATATCGGTAGTCTTTTGTTAGGTTTGATTGCATGGATATTGCCTATTGCAAGTCTGGCAAAGCGCAATAAAGAAAATAACAATACTTGGGTTATATTTTCTATAGTAAGTATTAGTGCCTGTGTAGTAGCCCTGATTTTTCAAATTTTATACAATGATTACTTAGTCAGAATAGAGGATTGGTCAGCGCTTATGGACACTTCTAAAGGTGTGGTCCGTCTTTCATCCCTACTAGCTATAGTAACTATAGGACTTAATGTAATTACTGCAATTGTATATAACAAAAAAAGATAATGATAGTAACTCAGGGGAATAAGCACTTTAATTGTATTAGGGCTTACAGCTCAAAACAATGTTTATTGGGCATCGAAAAATCAACTGCAAATAGGCTTTTTTTCGCTCTCGAACGAACTTCTTACCACTAATAATCAAAGGGGTTTAATTATTTGATTCCATATAAAGGCTGAATTGAACAAAAGCAACCTCCTCATTAATATGGCTTAGGGGAGGTTGCTTAATATTTATGACGATAGATTACTTTGAAGAAGATGTGTTGACCGTCATTGTATTAATATCGCCCACTCGAGGATCTGGTAGTTCATCGTCAGCAAATGTGGATGTTGCAACAGTAGTGCCGACTAGTAATAAGAGTGTAGTAATAAATAAAGACTTTAATTTGAGTTTCATTTTCATTTCTCCTTTGATAGGTTTTTAAGTAATAGGTAAGCACTTTTGTACTTGTGGTTGTTTTCGTAATAATCAGCTAATAATTGAGTGAACTCAACTACGGTTGCCCGATCTTTTTTTGCTTTAAAGTGTGGTAAAGCGGTTGATTGCATGTATTCCTCAAAAGCGGCGGACTTCTCAGTTTTTTCTATGAAAAATTGAAGAACTTGAAATTTGATAAGATATTCGGTGTTTTCTTTATTAGAAGAATATCTACGACCTTCTAAAGCGATTTCCTGAGCCTCTCTGTATTCATCCAGATGTAAATGGGTTTTAGCTAAAAGGTACAAGGTATTACTTGGGTCCCCGCTCTCCCCTTTATAAGAAATAGATTTCTTATAATATTTTACCGCTTCTATATACTTCTCCATTTGGTTATGTATGAGACCCATATTGTGAAATACTTTGGCTTTTAATTTTTCATCTGAATTATTGTCTAATCCATTTAAGATGGCCTGGTACATAGCTAAAGCTTTATCGTTTTCCCCCATTTTGCGATAGTTTACTGCCAGGAGAAGATTGCAATTTTTACATAATCTGTAATTCAATATATTCTCATATCGAGAGAGAGCCATGGTTGTGTAATAGGTCGATAAAGATATATTTTCAAGTTTAGTATATACCAGGCCCATCTGGTAATATACCTCTTCGATGTCCTGTCTCTCCAATGATAGTTCTGCTTCTTTGTAGTGATGGAGAGAAAGTTTTAGGTCTCCGAGCATGTAGTTATATAATCCACAGAACCTATGATAAAAATCAAATGAAAATGGGTCGAGATATTCAGTTAAATTCAGGATTTCTGAATAGGTTTGTTCAGACCTTTCAACTAGACCCCTTAGCAAGTCGATTCTTAATGAAAATAGTTTCTTCACAAGATAGAATGAAGGGAGAGTAAGTGATTCATAATCTTTCTCAATCCTGTTGAATAAGGATACGACTTCTTCTTCTCCAGAATATTTTATTGCAGTATATAACCTCTCGATATCATCTCTAAATCTTGGAATTAGCTTTCTAGGATCATCTGATTGGATGTTCTGTATATTTAGCTTATCGCAAATAAGAGAAACGATTTCAGGATTCGGATTTATCTTATCGTTTTCAATTTTACTAAGATAAGATATTGAACATACCCCATAGGCCAGAGCGGATTGAGGGATCTCTTGCTTTTTTCTCTCGAATTTAATTCGACTTCCCAAAGTAAACTCTTGTATATTTCACACCTCCTTTTACCTACATATTATCAGAATTTGTAACATTTTGTGTGAAAATGTAATTTACAAGACTGGTTGAGAGAAGCGTCAAAAACTTTTTAAGTGCTTTAAAACAAGTATTTTTTCTTACATTTTCCTGCAGCTAATGAACGTTTAGGCTATGTAGAATCAATAGAATAGAATGGTATTATGCCTGAAACTAAAATAAGAAAAATGAAGATTATTTAGGGGAAAACCTTTAATTTTTTCAACATTAATATCTTGCGACGAGTAGGGTGAAATTTTTTATATGGTTGTTTTAGCCTATGTAATTCGTGTGAAAAGGAGGAATATGAGTGGAATATAAAGGTCTGGAAACAAACCATGGGTGGACTCCACTTCGAAAAAGACGGTGAAAGTTAGTTACTTAATGATGAAAATAATGAGTTCTTACACGATACATACTATGCCCTCATAAAACTGAATGAATAAAGTTATATCCATCTTCAATAAAAAGGGACATTAATGGAGAGCCGGACAACGTTTATATGGTCTTTTGTGTCAATCATCAATATACATCCCAGTAAAAAGGTAAAAAAGTTCAACAACTAGTTGAAAACTGGTTAAAGTGCCCCATTTGATTAGTCCTCCGTAATACAATTAATTCAAAAACAGGATTGACAAACCAATTGAAATCCTTTACCATAACCCTAATGCTTAAACGCATCATAACTTTAACTTAATAAAGCAATATCTTCTTATCCAGAGAGGTGGAGGGACTGGCCCTGCGATACCTCGGCAACGGGTTCTTATGAATACCGTGCCAATTCCATCAAGTCATATGACTTGAAAGATGAGAAGAGTGGACATATACATATTTGTGCCTCTCTTCTTATGAAGGGGGGCACTTTTTATTTTCAGCCATGTCCTTCAAACACAGCCTTCAAGAAGAATACATAGCGAAAGGAGCAAGTCCTGTATGATCAGAGTTCAGAATGTTACGAAAGTATTCGAGACGAAGGATGGCCCATTCACCGCTTTGAAGAATGTTTCCTTCGATGTGAAGAGGGGAGAGATTTATGGTGTGATCGGATTCAGCGGAGCGGGAAAAAGCACGCTTGTCCGCTGTCTCAATTTTTTAGAGAAACCATCATCGGGTGATATTTTCATAGAGGGGCGCAGCCTGAAAGATCAGTCGGCAATCGATCTGAGGAAAGAGCGGCACCGCATCGGGATGATTTTTCAGCATTTCAATCTATTTCAATCCCGGACGGTGGCAGGGAATATCGCCTATCCTCTGAAACTTGCAAAATGGCCAAAAGAAAAAATCAGCGAGAGAGTAAAGGAGCTGCTCGCGTTTGTCGGACTTGAAGATAAAGCGAAGCACTATCCGGATCAACTGTCAGGAGGGCAGAAGCAAAGGGTGGGGATAGCAAGAGCCCTGGCGACATCGCCTTCGATTCTGCTCTGCGATGAAGCAACATCCGCACTTGATCCTCAGACGACGGATTCGATTCTGAACTTATTAAAGAGAATCAACGCGGAGTATGGCATTACGATTGTGATGATCACCCACGAAATGGGGGTCATCCGGGAAATCTGTGATAAGGTCGCTGTCATGGAAAATGGAGAAATCGTTGAAGAGGGAAGCGTCTTCGATATCTTCTCCAACCCGCAGACCCGGACGACGAAAAATTTTGTGAAGAGTGTCATGAATGATCAGCTGCCGGCATCGGTTCTCGACAAATTGAATGACAGCAAAGAAGGGCGAATCTGCCGCCTCATTTTCAAGGGGGATTCGACGGGCACGCCGATCCTTTCCGAAACGGCAAAGAAATTCGATGCCCACATCAATGTGTTATTCGGCCAGATCACGGAACTCCAGGGTAAGCCGTTCGGGAATCTCATCGTACAGATCATTGGCAGCAAGAAAGAAACGGAAGAGATCCTGGATTATTGGAAGAACAGATTATTCGTAAGCGAGGTGGAGAAGCGTGCAAGTTAACTGGGAATTATTCTGGCCAAGAATTATAGAAGCGACGTGGGATACCGTGGCGATGGTGTCATTCTCCCTCCTGTTTGCAACGTTGATCGGGCTTCCCCTCGGCATCATCGTCGTGGTGACGAGGAAGGGGCACTTACTTGAAAATAAAATCGTCTTTTCCATATTGAGCAGCATCATCAACGTGTTCCGTTCGATCCCGTTCATCATCTTGATGGTGGCAATCATCCCCTTTACAAGATTGGTAGTGGGCACATCGATTGGAACGGCGGCAGCCGTAGTACCGCTTGTCGTATTTGCAGCACCGTATATTGCAAGACTGGTAGAAAGCTCGCTCCTTGAAGTGGAACCGGGTGTCATTGAAGCGGCGGAGTCCATGGGGGCAGGGCCGTGGCAGATCATCTTCGGGATCCTCATTCCGGAAGCATTGAGTACACTGGTCCTGAATATCACGATCGCGACCATCGGCCTTGTCGGTGCATCGGCCATGGCCGGGGCAGTCGGAGGCGGGGGCCTCGGGGATCTGGCCATCGCTTACGGTTATCAGCGATTTGAAACATCCGTCATGATCGTGACCGTCATCATTTTAATCGTGATGGTGCAGGGACTGCAGACAGCAGGGAATACCTTATCAAAAATCATCAGGAGACGTTAGGAGAGAGGAATATGAAAAAATCAATCAGCCTGGCGAGTATCGCCATTCTATTAATCACCCTTATATTGAGCGGCTGCTCGGGAGACAGCGCAGCCGGCTCAGGTGAAAAAGAAGTCGTTAAAGTCGGAGTGAATGGATCTGGGGTGCCGATTTGGGAGTATATGAAGGAGAAAGCTGCGAAGGAAGGGATTGAAATCGAGATTGTGGAGTTTGCCGATTACGTGAGACCGAACCAGGCCCTGGCCGATGGGGATATCGACCTGAACGCCTTCCAGACGATTTCGTATTTTGATTCTTTCGTTGAAGAACATAATCTGGACCTTGTACCGATCGGCTCGACGATCATCGCGCCGATGGGAATCTATTCGGAAACATATAAATCGGTAGAAGACTTACCGAAAGGCAGTAAAGTAGCCGTTCCTCAAGAGGCGACGAACCTTGGCCGTGCCCTTCTCCTACTGGAGGAAGCAGGTTTGATACAACTGAAAGAAGGATTTGATCAGTCGCAGGGTCTCGAAGCCATAAAAGAAAACCCGAAAAACCTTGAATTCACACCGGTCGTCGCTGCCCAGACACCGAGGGTACTGCCGGATGTTGCGGCATCGATCATCAATAATGGTGTGGCTGTTGAAGCAGGGTTCGTACCGGTTGATGACAGCATCTATATCGAAGGAGCGGAATCCAAGCCGTTCATCAATATCATCGCAGCCCAGGAAAAAGAGAAAGACAATAAAACCTATAAAAAGATTGTGGAGCTCTATCAGGAAGATGACGTAGCGGAACATATCAAGAAAACATACAAAGATTCCCTGATCCCGACATTCGTGCCGGTCAGTGAATTGCATTAGGAGGGAAAAGAGATGAGTCAACCAGCAGCGATTGCCGATCGTAAAAACAACATCGTCTCGGCAGTGGACCAACTGGCTGTGAAACTCGTGTTGACCAGCCATCAGATCCACGACAAACCTGAAATCGGAAACGAAGAGTTCTTTGCTTCAGAGACCTTGACCACCCTCCTTGCAGCCAATGGGTTCTCCATTGAAAGGGGAGTGGCGGGTCATGAGACTTCCTTTGTGGCACGCAAACATTCAGGGAAAGAAGGGCCGGTCATCGGCTACCTGGCGGAATATGACGCACTGCCTGGACTCGGTCACGCCTGCGGTCACAATATCATCGGGACGGCAAGCTGCGGGGCGGCCATCGCCCTGTCGTCCGTACTCGATGAAACAGGAGGGGAAGTGGTGGTGTTCGGGACTCCTGCCGAGGAAGGAGGTCCGAACGGAAGTGCGAAGGGCAGTTTTGTAAAGGCAGGCTTGTTCGAAGGAGTGGATGCATGCATGATGGTTCATCCGTTCAACAGGACAACGCAGACAGGGAAAACCCTTGCAGTGGACCCCCTTGATTTCGAATTTAAAGGAAGGTCTGCCCATGCGGCAGCTTCCCCTGAAGACGGCATCAATGCCCTCGACGGTGTGATCCAGCTGTTCAACGGCATTAACGCCCTTCGTCAGCACGTGACCGATGATGTACGGATCCACGGAATCATCACCCACGGCGGGGACGCGCCGAACATCGTCCCTGACTATGCAAAAGCCCGCTTCTATATACGCGCTGCAACCAGGGAAGCATGCAATGTAGTCACGAAGAAAGTGAAAGCGATAGCTGAGGGATCGGCACTTGTCACGGGGACGAAACTGAATGTCATCAAAATCCAAAATGAAGTCGATCACTTTCAGCTCAACCGCCATTTCGATAAAGTATTCCAGCGCTCCATCGAGTCACTAGGGGAATACTTCGACGATACGGAACGAAAGGGACTCGGCTCCTCCGATGCCGGAAACGTAAGCCGTGTGGTCCCCACCATCCACCCCTACATCAAAATAGGCCCCGAATCTCTCGTCGTCCACACGAACGAATTCAGGGAAGCGGCTAAATCCACCGAGGGTGACCGTGCCCTTGTGATCGGGGCAAAGGCACTTGCGCTGACGGGGTATGAACTGCTGACGGATAAGCAGCTTTTAGAGGGAATATGGAAAGAGTTCGGTTCAAGTAAATAAGGATGAAAAGACAGTCAAATTAGGGCTGTCTTTTTTTGTGTGAAAGATATGCGGCGCTTAATGGAGAATGTTCCAATGTTAAACAAAAATACTAGAAGGATATTGAATAAATGAGAGATTGTATCGTAGAGACCAAAGAAAGGAGAATGACATTGGACCCTATTCTTCGTAATAGTGTTGGTATGATACAATTGTAAATAATGGATATTCGATTATAGTGCGGGTTAGCTTTAAAAACCTATATAATGATGGATTTGCAAGAAGTCGGTGTTAATGGATAATAAAGTTCTTTAATTGCAAAAAGTAGGGGATATGTCAATGATAGGAATAAGTATAGCAACGAAGTGGGAATTTGAAGCGACATTGGAATATTTTGGCATAAAAGAAAACGAACGTTTCGGTTATCCTTATGGCGAGTATTTCATGAGAACAATGAATGATACTGAGCTTGTTTTTTATAGTACCGGTGTAAGAAAAGTAAATGGTGTTGGTGGTAATCAGTATATGATTTCTAAATTTAATTTAACGAAAGTAATCGTTGCTGGAACATGTGCAGGAATAGATGATACGTTCAGTAATTTAGATATTTTTGTACCTGATAAAGCCGTTCAATATGATTGCACAGTAAAAGAAATTGAGCCTTTTATTAAACAATCCTTCATAGTCGATATTGATCTATCAAACTATGGAAATGATTTTTATACCGGAATAATTGGCACCGCTGATAAAGCAGTGGTTATGTGGAAGGACTATTTAGAACTTAAAGAAAACGAAATAACAATAGCCGATACAGAAGCGGGTGCAATTGCTTATATCTGTAAGAAGAATGATGTTGAGTGCATTATTATAAAAGGAATATCTGATTTTCCAACAGAAGAAAGTAACTCTGATCAATTCGAATCGAACACTGAACAAATGAATATTTATGTAGAAAACACCCCCATAGTTATGAAAAAAATATTTGGCGAATATTTAAAGAGATTTATTTAAATAAATTTGAAGTTAATAGAAAGATAGTGATTATAGATGAAACTTTTCTTTTAATGGAGTCTCCTTTGTTCTATAAAATAAGTATTTTAGGAAGCCTTGTCAAAAACATGACTGAGAGACTAGGTCAACAAGAATGCTAATTTAATGAGTTTTCCTATCAAAGTGTTGCAAACGATTACAAACATGTGTTACTTTATGTGTAACCGGTTACATAAAACAACCAAAACGAACAGGAAGTGACGTACGTGGTAACAATCAAGGATGTGGCGAGTGAAGCGGGGGTGTCGGTGGCGACGGTCTCGCGGGTGCTCAATGATAACGGCTATGTAGGAGCCGAGACGAGGAAAAAAGTGATGGAGGCAATCTCCAAGCTGAATTATAGTCCAAATGAGGTGGCCCGTTCCCTCTTCAAACGGGAGTCGAGGTTGATCGGACTGCTCCTTCCGGATATAACGAACCCATACTTCCCGCAGCTGGCGAGAGGGGTCGAGGATGAAGTGAGTGAGGCTGGGTTCAGGCTACTTCTTGGAAACAGCGACGAGAACATCCAGAAGGAGCTGGATTATATCCAGACCTTCGTTCAGAACAATGTCGTTGGCATGATTTCCGCGACCAATCATGTGGAGCATGACCAGCTGTATAGCGAATTGAATCTCCCACTCGTCCTCCTTGACCGGACCACGGACAACTATCCGGCTGTTTATGCGGACGGCCGTAAAGGGGGACGCCTGGCGGCAAAGACCTTAGTTGAAAAAGGGGCGAAGCGGATCACCGTCATGAAGGGGCCGGCACACGTCAAGCCGGCACAGGACCGATTCCGTGGAGCGGTGGAGTACTTAAGCGGGGCAGACGTCGATTTCACGGTGATGTCCACGACGTCTTTCTCCTTTGAAGACGCAAAGGGCTGGGCAGAGGAACTATTCGCCACCTATCCTGATACGGATGGGGTCATCGCGAGCAATGATATCGTCGGGATCGCCATTCTCCATGAGGCATTGAGGCTTGGGAAGAAGATACCCGAAGACGTACAGATCATCGGCTATGATGACATCCCGCAGAGCAGTCTTTCCTATCCGGCGCTCTCCACGATCAGGCAGCCGGCATACGAAATGGGCAGGCAGGCCGCGGCACTTCTGATTAAACTGATAAAAAAAGAAAAAGACATCGATACAACTGTTCAGCTTCCGGTTGAACTCATACAACGAAACACAACTCGAAAGGGATGAAGGAAGATGAAAAAAGCGAAAATTGCCGTAATCGGCAGTTCATCCATGGATCTGGTAGTGATATCAGCGAAACGCCCCGGTGCAGGGGAAACTGTACTGGGCGACAGCTTTGATACGGTACCCGGCGGAAAAGGAGCCAACCAGGCCGTTGCAGCAGCAAGGCTTGGGGCTGACGTCTACATGATTGGATGTGTCGGGGACGATCCGTACGGCCAAGAGATTTTGGAAAACTTTAAGAGCAACGGTGTTCATACGAACTATGTGGAACCGGTTACACATGCGAAATCAGGAACGGCCCATATCATCCTTGCTGAAAGAGACAACAGCATCGTCGTCGTCAAAGGGGCCAATGATCTTGTGACACCAGAGTACGTAGAGAAAACAGCCGATTTCCTCAAAACATGCGATCTCATCATGATCCAGCAGGAAATCCCGGAGGAAACGGTCGAGTATGTGGCAGACCTGTGTAACGAGATTGAAGTTCCACTGCTACTTAACCCAGCTCCAGCACGTAAGATTTCACAAAAAATCATCGATGGTGCCAGCTATCTGACACCAAATGAACATGAAGCAGATGTGCTCTTCAACGGAATGAAGCCGTCAGAAGCGCTGAAACAATATCCTGACAAAGTTATCATCACCGAAGGAGCAGCGGGAGTCCGCTACCATAACGGAACAAAAGAAATTCTCGTTCCTTCCTTCAAAGTAGAAGTCGTCGATACGACAGGGGCCGGTGATACCTTCAACGCCGCATTCGGTACGGCCGTGGCTGAAGGACAGTCAATGGAAGAAAGCCTCCGATTTGCGAATCGTGCTGCATCCCTTTCAGTAACCGGATTCGGGGCACAGGGCGGAATGCCAACAAGAGACGAAGTGGAAAGGAAGCTGGCAGAATGAAACGACATGGCATCTTGAACAGTCACATTGCGAAAATATTAGCCGATCTCGGCCACACGGATACGATTGTCGTGGCCGATGCCGGTCTCCCAATTCCGTCAGACGTTGTAAAAATCGATCTGGCATTGAAACCGGGAGAGCCGTCCTTCCTTGACGTGGTCGAGCTATTAATGGAAGAAATGGTTGTCGAAACCGTCACGCTGGCAGAAGAAGTAGAAACGAATGCAGGGGTTCATAAACAGATGACCTCATGGTTTGACGGGACCCATTATGTATCCCATGAAGAGTTCAAGAAAGAAACCCATAAGGCGAAGGCCGTCATCCGCACGGGGGAAGTCACACCGTATGCGAATTGTATCCTTCACGCGGGAGTCATTTTTTAAAACAAAGGGGTGAGTAGCATGCAGATCAGCATGAAGAATATCCATAAAGCATTTGGTTCGAACAAAGTTCTTGAAGGAGTGGACATCGAGATCCAGCACGGGGAGGTCCATGCCCTGATGGGAGAAAACGGTGCAGGAAAGTCGACCCTGATGAACATACTGACTGGTCTTCACAAGAAGGATCAGGGAACAATCACCATCGACGGGAAGGACAGGACGTTCGATGATCCGAAGCAGGCAGAGGAATTCGGCATTGCCTTTATCCATCAGGAGATGAACGTCTGGCCTGAGTTGACTGTCCTTGAGAATCTTTTCATCAATAAGGAACCGGTTACACAATTTGGTCTCATCAATATGAGAAAAATGAAAGCGGTTGCGAATGAGCAGTTTGAAAAGCTGAACATTTCCATCCCTCTTACAAAAGAAACAGGACAGTGCTCAGTCGGGCAGCAGCAGATGATTGAAATCGCTAAAGCTCTCATGACGGATGCAAAAGTCATCATCATGGACGAGCCGACAGCAGCATTGACGGACCGGGAAATCGAGACCCTCTTCACCGTCATCCGTTCGTTAAAAAAAGCCGGCGTGTCGATTGTGTACATCTCCCACCGGATGGAAGAAATCTTCACGATTTGTGACACCATCACGGTCATGCGGGACGGACGCACGGTGGATACGACGCCGATCCCTGAGACGAACTTCGATGAAGTCGTGAAGAAAATGGTCGGACGTGAATTGACGGACCGCTTCCCGGCACGAGATCCAAATCCAGGCGAAACGATGCTTGAAGTACGGAACCTGACCAAAAAGGGACTGTTTGAAGGTGTCAGCTTCGAAGTCCGCTCAGGAGAAATTGTCGGCGTATCAGGATTGATGGGGGCAGGCCGAACGGAAATCATGCGAACCATCTTCGGACTCGACGGACGATATGATGGCGAGATCCTC
Organism: Rossellomorea aquimaris; assembly: GCF_008180865.1. Lineage (GTDB taxonomy): Bacteria > Bacillota > Bacilli > Bacillales > Bacillaceae_B > Rossellomorea > Rossellomorea yichunensis. The sequence continues at coordinate 243,173 of NZ_VTEX01000005.1, read as the reverse complement.
GTGAACGGGAAACCGGTCACCATTAAAACACCCGATCAAGCGGTGAAGCTCGGTCTTGGATTCATCACCGAGGATCGGAAGGATGAAGGACTCGTCCTCGACTTTTCCCTGAAGGACAATATCGCCCTTCCAAGCCTCTACAGCTTCACTAAGAAAGGCTTGATCAATGATAAAAGCGAACAGGACTTTGTCGAAATGCTCATCAAACGGCTGACGATCAAAACCGAATCAGCCCGGACTCACGCACGAAACCTGTCCGGCGGGAACCAGCAGAAAGTGGTCATCGCCAAATGGATCGGAATCGGTCCGAAGGTGCTCATCCTTGACGAACCGACCCGAGGAGTCGATGTCGGGGCAAAACGGGAAATCTATCAACTGATGAACGAGCTCACTGACCGAGGAGTCGCGATCGTAATGGTCTCATCCGAGCTGCCAGAAGTACTCGGGATGAGCGACCGCATCCTCGTCGTCCATGAAGGGACCATCGCAGGAGAGCTATCAAAGGAGGAAGCAACACAGGAAAAAATCATGACATTGGCGACAGGAGGCCACGCACATGAATAACGCACTCAAAACGAATCACGTCGGCAATCTGATGCAAAAGCTCGGTCCACTACTCGGACTGTTTATGCTGATTGCGACCGTATCTATCATCAATCCTAGTTTTCTAGAACCCTTGAACTTATTGAATCTATTACGACAGGTCGCGATCAACGCCCTGATTGCCTACGGGATGACCTTCGTCATTTTGACCGGGGGAATTGACTTATCCGTCGGATCGATCCTCGCCTTATCCAGTGCCCTGATGGCAGGGATGATGGTATCGGGAATCGACCCGATCCTTGCGATCCTGATCGGCTGTATCCTCGGTGCTCTGATGGGAATGGTCAACGGACTATTGATCACAAAAGGTAAAATGGCGCCATTCATCGCAACACTTGCAACGATGACGATGTTCCGTGGGTTGACGCTTGTGTATACTGACGGAAATCCAATCACGGGACTTGGCGACAGCTATGCCTTCCAACTGTTTGGAAGAGGATACTTCCTTGGAATCCCAGTACCGGCCGTCACGATGATCCTGACGTTCGCGATCCTGTGGGTGATCCTGCACAAAACCCCGTTCGGCCGCAAAACATATGCCATCGGCGGAAATGAAAAAGCAGCCCTGATCTCAGGTATCAAAGTACCACGCATTAAAGTGATGATCTACTCCCTGGCCGGCTTACTGGCAGCACTCGCAGGAGCAATCCTAACGTCACGCCTGAATTCAGCACAGCCGACAGCGGGTACATCCTATGAACTCGATGCCATCGCCGCCGTCGTCCTAGGCGGGACAAGCCTGTCAGGCGGACGCGGACTGATCGTCGGAACATTGATCGGTGCACTCATCATCGGAACGTTAAACAACGGTCTGAACCTGCTCGGCGTGTCATCCTTCTTCCAAATGGTCGTAAAGGGTGTCGTCATCATCATCGCGGTTCTCATCGACCGAAAGAAAGCAGCGTAGGAGGGATACTATGAAAAAAGCATGGTTACTACTAATCAGTTTGTCACTCCTATTCCTCGGCGCCTGCTCCCTGCAGCCGCCGGAATGGGCAAAGCCAAATACAAGCTCCAATCCTGAAGACATCAAGATCGGACTATCTGTTTCAACCCTAAATAATCCATTCTTCGTCTCCATGAAAAACGGGGTAGAGGACGAAGCGAAGAAACAAGGGATGGAAGTCGTCGTCGTCGATGCCCAAAACGATGCCGCCAAGCAAATCAATGACGTAGAAGACCTCATCCAGCAGGGCGTCAACGTCTTACTCATCAACCCGACGGACTCAGCGGCCATCTCCACAGTCGTCCAGTCTGCCAACAGTCTAGGTATTCCTGTTGTCACCCTTGACCGCTCCGCAGAAAAAGGGGACGTTGCCACACTCGTCAGCTCGGATAACGAAAAAGGCGGCGAAATGGCCGGAGAATATCTGGTCGAACAGCTTGGTGAAGGAGCAAAGGTTGCAGAACTTGAAGGTGTCCCTGGAGCATCGGCCACACGAGAGCGGGGAGCCGGGTTCCACAACATCGCTGATGAAAAGCTGGATGTCGTAGCCAAGCAGACTGCGAACTTTGACCGTACGCAGGGGTTGAATACGATGGAAAACCTGATCCAGGGGAATCCAGATATCAAAGCGGTGTTCGCTCATAATGATGAAATGGCATTGGGAGCACTGCAGGCGATCCAGAGTTCTGGTCGTGATGTATTAGTCGTTGGATTTGACGGAAATGAGGATGCGATGACTAGCATTCGGAATGGTAACCTGTCTGCGACTGTGGCTCAGCAGCCTGAGAAGATCGGTCAGTTGGCCGTTCAGGCTGGGGCTGATGTGTTGTCAGGGAAGAAAGTAGACAAGAAGATTCCGGTTCCGTTGAAGTTGGTGACGGAGGAGAATATAGAGGCATCAGAAGAATAAACTAGGTGGGAAGCCCCTTTCATGTGTTTGTGCGGAAGGGGCTTTTTCTTTTGGATAATGGAGTTAGACCCTTGGTACGTGGCATCAATTGTAATCAGGTTCGCAACCAAATAGATATTTATCTATCGGATTTGATGCAAAAAGATGAACAACTCAGGAATTTATAATAATGCAGATAGAATGAAAAACTGGTATTGCATTAATAATTTTTTTGAGGAGGGGATTTTTGATGATACATACGAAAACGCCTGAGGAATTTACGATGAGAATGATTACTGGACTGTTTCATACATTGACATTCGACCAGACATCCCGATGATAAAAAATTAGTGGCAGTTCATCATTTGAAGATTTTGGGGTCAAACCCTCGATACACGATTTTGAGCAGTCATTGTAGAATCTTCCTGCGCAATGAAACAACTACATTTAGATTTAGTGGGTCATACTCACGTCACATTTCCGATGTACCATAAAAATAATAAAAACTTCTATTGTATATAGGAAAACGTTCCTCATGCAGATGAATCAGACATTGTGTTGAGTGCGCAATAAAGCAAATGAAGAATATGCAGTGATATTATTTTTATCTCATCACCTATACTATAATGGTGACAATCGATATAAAATTTCTTACTCCTGGTTGTACATAAAGATATTTTTTAGAATGAGGTGTTATCTTGGCCACCATTTTAGTAGCAGATGATGATCATTTCATCAGGGAACTGATCGGAATCTATTTGAAAAAAGAGGGATATACAGTTGTAGAAGCAAACGATGGTGTAGAGGCTGCGAATCTTTTATCTGAGCGTACCGTTCATTTATGTATCATTGATGTGATGATGCCAAATAAAAATGGCTGGGAGCTTTGTAAGGAAATAAGGGAGTTATATGACCTGCCGATTTTAATGGTTACGGCTAAGGGTGAGAGCGAAGATAAAGTAAAAGGCTTTCAGCAAGGGACGGATGATTATATTGTCAAGCCATTTGATGCACATGAGTTAATGATGCGGATTAAAGCGCTGTTGAGGAGATACAAAATCAATACGGCAGATAGAGTATCCATTGGAAATGTCATCATCGATGCGAACAGGATGGAAGTGACCGTTAATCATGAGCCTGTTCTTTTTCCTTTAAAAGAGTTTCAACTCCTGTACAAACTTGCCAGTCATCCTGGTCAAGTGTTCTCAAGAGACCAGTTAATAGAAGAAGTTTGGGGAAGTGATTTTGAAGGCTTTGATCGAACCGTCGATTCACATATTAAGAAAATAAGAAAAAAATTAAATCAACAAACGGCTTTTGATATCTTGACAATCAGGGGACTGGGCTATCGTTTAGAGGTATCGAAGGATGTTTAACACGTTATATGTTCGCGTTGTAGTCACATTTATTTTGGTTGTAGGAATAAGTTTGACAGCCGCTTTCTTTATTACTTTCAGCTATTATCAAGAACGTGTGTTAAATGAGTTGGAGGAAGAAATGATCCAGGCTGGCAAGGGGATCATTCAGTTACAGAAAACGATGGGACAAGAGAACCTTGAAGGCTATTTAGCGGGTATACCAGCCATGACGATAGCCCTCTATTCAGATGATGGAGAAGTGAAGGTTTATGGAAAACATACGGATGAACCATTGGCAGCCCCTTCAGACGTCCGGAAAGTGCTGAATGGAGGCGTGTATCGAGTGAAATCCACGGAAAAAAGATTGTTAAAGAAAGTGACAATCGGTTTGCCATTTCAAGTGGAGGAAACGAGATATGCGCTTTTTCTCAAGCCAAGAATCATGGATCGCATTGATGTTATTAAAGAGGCTCTGATTACCGTATTAATGTATGTGTTGATGATTGGCAGCTTACTTTATTTACTGGCAGCTTACCTATTAGTCAATCCAATCAAAAAGCTGACCGCGTTGACAACCAAAATCGCAAAAGGTGACTTCAAGCAAATCAACTCCATTCAGCAAAAAGATGAAATCGGCGAATTGGTCAGAAGCTTTAACAAAATGACTACGGAACTGATGAAACTGGAAACGATGAGAAAAGAATTTATATCCAATGTTTCCCATGATTTACAATCACCTTTGACATCGATCAGGGGATTTGCTGTTGCGTTGAAGGAAAATGAGTTTTCAAAAGAACAGCGGGATCATTACTTAACCATTATTCAAAAAGAAAGTGAACGACTTGCAAAGCTGAGTGAGAACTTATTAAAACTGTCCGTGTTGGAAAATAAGGATTCATTACTGGAGAAAGAAACCTTTCGCCTCGATCAACAAATCAGGCACGTTTTCTTAAGCCATCAGCCCCAATGGCTTGAAAAAAACTTGAGTTGGATTTAGAAAAGGTTGAAAAAGCAGAGATCACAGCAGACCGATTGCAATTAGAGCAGGTATGGCATAACTTACTCACCAACAGTATCAAATACTCCAATCCCTGTGGCGAAATTAAAGTAGCGGTAAGGGAGATAGAAAACAACATCCACGTTGATTTTTCCGACACGGGGATGGGGATTCCTGAAAAGGATCTTCCGCATATTTTTGACCGGTTTTACAAGGTGGACAAAGCAAGGGTCCGTTCAGGCCAGGGCAGTGGATTAGGGCTGGCCATTGTCAAGAAAATCATTGACCTTCATGAAGGTCAAATCTCCATTAAAAGTGAAGTTGGAGCAGGAACTTCTATTTATATCGTCCTCCCGAAATAGCGGCAAACTCTTCTATAGAGTCTGCCTTTTTTTATGTTTCTTGGTCATATTCAGGGCACATTTCTCTTTTATAGTGAAATCATAATCGAAAGGGGACATGCGGAATATGAAAAAATGGATTGATTTCAGCTTAAAAAACAGTGTTGCCATCCTTGTTTTAACGATCCTGGTGGTGGCAGCAGGTTTACTATCAACAAATACGATTAAGTTGGAAACTTACCCTGATGTGGAGGTTCCAACCCTTATGATACAGGTGGGATATCCGAACCATTCCTCCGAAAAAGTGGAGCAGGATATCACACTGCCAATCGAGGAAGCGGTTGAAAAACTGGCCCCATATGAAGAATTAACGAGTACAACAGGGGCAAACAGTGCCATGATTCAAGTAAGCTATGACTTTGATGAAGACATGGATGAACGGGAACGTGACATTCAATCGGCCATCAGTAAGCTTACGCTGCCTGAAGATGCCACTCTTACGTATAAACGGTTATCAGCCAGTGCAAAGCCTATTTATCAAATTGCCTTTGCAGATGATGAATTATCAGCGTTACAAAATGATGTAACGGATAGTCTTGCACCACAGCTTCAAACCATTGCAGGTGTGAGTGACGTAACAGTCTCAGGAACATCCACAACCAAGCTGGTCGTAGAAGTAGACGAAGAAAAAGCAGCGGAGAACGGGGTATCCGTGACAAGCATCATCAATGTTTTGAACGAGAAAAACCACGTGCTGCCGCTTGGAAGTCTAGATGAAGAAGGAAAGATCCCGGTTAGTATAGAAGGGGACATTTCCAGCGTTGAAGAGATGAAGAAGATCCAAATCCCTGTCCCTCAACAAGGGAACCAGCCCCAGCCTCAGAAATCAACGTTCATTTCCTTAAGTGATGTGGCTGAAATCAAAGAAGTTGACGAACAGAACAGCATCACCCGGTATAATGGAAAACCGGCACTTTTGTTAAATGTAACGAAAACACAGGATGCGAATACGGCTGAGGTGGTTGAGCTTGTAAAAGAAGAGGTGGAAGACTTCAATGATTCGTTTGACTTTGAAGTATACACCATCACTGATCAAGGGAAAGAGGTAGAGAAATCCGTCAACTCCCTATTAAAGGAAGGCGGATTCGGTGCCTTATTTACAATCATGATCATCCTGTTGTTTTTAAGAAATTTTCGGGCCACGTTCATTGCCATATTATCGTTGCCGATTTCGATTCTAGGGACCATTGCCGTTCTTGACTATTTGGGATACTCCTTAAACATCATGACGCTTGGAGGGATGGCAGTGGCGATCGGCCGGATTGTCGACGATAGTATTGTCGTCATCGAGAACATGTTCCAATGGATGCATAAGAAAAAAGAGCTGTCAAAACGGGAGCTCATTCTGAACGCTACCAAAGAAGTCATCGGAGCGGTCACGTCTTCTACGGTGGCTACCGTTGTAGTGTTTCTGCCCTTGGCTTTTGTAGGGGGAATTGTAGGAGAGTTCTTTAAACCGTTCTCGATTGCCGTGGTGACATCGATTGTTCTTTCCCTGCTTGTGGCATTCATCCTCATCCCTGTTTTGGCTTTGGCCCTTTTAAAAGAAGGACGCCATGAAGAGAAGCAGGGATGGATTCAAAAGGCATACCACCGGTTATTAAAAGGGTCACTGAACCATAAAAAGATCGTCATGGTAAGTGCAGCAGTATTATTGGCCGGAGCTCTCTTCCTGGTACCATTCATCGGCAAGTCCTTTCTGCCAAGTGGTCCGGCAAGTGCAGTAGAGGCAGACATTGAACTTCCAGTGTCCACAACACTTGAAGAAACCGATACGCTTGCAAAAGAAATAGAAGACATGCTCTTGAACGAAGCATCCGTAAAGTACGTTCAAGGCTCTGTAGGATCCGTCAATAACACGAATCAATTAAAGCAAAAAGCATCGGCTGATTATAAAGCCACCTTCTTTATTCAATTAAAAGATGGGTACACCGTGACAACAGAACGAAAAGCCCTGGAAGAAGAAATAACCGAACTGGTCTCAGCATCATACAAAGACAGCACCGTTCGAATGCAGGAGGTACAGCAGGAAGGACCTCCATCTGGAAAGACGATTGACATCACCCTCTACAGTGAGAATGTAGAGGCTCTCCTCGATGCTGCCGATCAGGTAGGAGGTGCCTTACGTGAAAATGACCAATTAACGGATGTGTCCAGCTCTGCACAAAAGCTTCAAACGAAATACAAATTGGAATTAACAGATGAAGCCGTTGAACTAGGTGTCAATCAATATAGTATCCACCAGCAGCTAAAGGAAAAAATGAATGAACTGTCAGCGGGGATTATGGAGGTTGACAGTAAAGAGCTTGAGGTAGTGGTAACATATAACGAGCTCATCCGTGACAAAGAAGAACTGGAAAATACGGAGATCCTCACACCGCAGGGACCAAAACCTTTAATCGAACTCGCAACTATACAGGAACAGTCCATTCCAGCAAGTATTCAGCATAAAGACGGCAAACTTGCCTACACATTATCAGCAGAAAGTGTCAGTGAGGAAGTTGGATCCGTCACGGAACAAGTAGAAAAAGATGTGGCCTCACTCCCCATCTCAGAAGAAGTCGAATGGGAAGTCGGTGGCGGACAAGACATGATGACAGAAGGATTCCGTGACCTTGGTCAGGCCATGATGATTGCCATAGGACTGGTGTTCTTAACGCTAACCATCACATACGGAGGAGTCATCACCCCCTTTGTGATCCTTTCATCATTGATATTTGTCCCAATCGGCTCTCTGGGAGCCCTCCTGATCACAGGTGAAACCCTATCCATGAGTGGAATGATCGGGATGCTTATGCTAATCGGGATCGTCGTCACCAATGCGGTAGTCATGCTGGACCGCGTAGAAGCCAATCGCATGAGCGGAATGGCCTTAGAGCATGCAGTGGTCGAAGCCTGTACAACGCGCTTCCGTCCCATTCTGATGACGGCTCTTGCTACGATCCTGGCACTCGTCCCACTTGCTTTATCAACATCCTCTTCAGGTGTGATATCAAAAGGACTGGCTATCACAGTCATTGGCGGACTGACCACCAGCACACTGCTCACCCTTGTCTTCATACCCGTTCTGTACAGTGCAGTAGGGAAATGGAGAAGGTTATCTTAAACATGAGTTAGATAAAGTGCCAGAATGTTTCATTTTAGAGGGGGATGTTGGCTTGATTGAATACATCTCCAGTGTTCTTCTAACATATATGTATTAACTAACAGGCAGGATGAGCATTCTGCCTGTTCCTAAAGGGGGATCGTGATGAAGAAGTGGATCATCGTTAGTGTTGCCGTGATGGTGGTTTTATTGAGCAGCATGTATGTGACAAAGCCTACAGAGGATATGTACGCAGAGTGGCTGTTAGGTGTTGTCAGTGAAAGAGTTGGGGAGAACCAACCTTTAGAGAATAAAACGTTGAAGACGTTAGGGGAAAAAATGATTAAACGTAATTCAGAATATCATGATTATGTTTTTATTTCTGTTCATACAACCCGATTTATGGGGAAGGAAATGACGTTTATTGGTGTTTATGGTTCTTTTGTGCCTGTTAGGGAGAGGTAGTGGGGTAGGGAAGGAAGTGAGAGATTTAGAGCTGAGAGATTTAAAACAAAGTAGATAATTAGGGACAAAAACTATACGACTAACCAGAGTTGTCCAATCGAATGTACCTTCGTGCATTAGTATAAATATAAGTCCGAAAATAATAACAGCAATCATGGAGCCAATTGAGCCTGAATTCCACCATTTTCCTTTCGACCATCTCCGGAATTCACCCAAAAAGTAGAGTAAGAACCGTCCCCGGTTTGCCAGGCGATCCAGAGCTCTGGTCGCGACGTGTTAGTCGTTGGATTTGATGGAAATGAAGATGCGATGACTAGCATTCGTAATGGTAATCTGTCTGCAACTGTCGCTCAGCAGCCTGAGAAGATTGGTCAGTTGGCTGTTCAGGCTGGGGCTGATGTGTTGCAGGGGGAGAAAGTGGATAAGAAAATTCCGGTGCCGTTGAAGTTGGTGACGGAGGAGAATATAGAAGACTCTTCAGAATAAATTGTGGTGGTAAACCTTATTCGTGCATTTGTACGAATGAGGTTTTTTCATTTGTTGATAAAAGTAGTGGCAAAAAGAATTCAGCTTTTCTTGCTTTGCGTTTGCTCCAAATGAGTTGGAGGTCGCCTTGTTTTTTAGATAACTATTGGATAGGGATGTCTGTAAAAAAGGGATTTGATGATTCTGGGATTGACCGGCTTAATGATATAAACTTAGGATTGTACCAATCATTTAGGTTTAAACAAAACTTCATTTTACCTCGCAATAAAATAGGTTGTCAACAAAGAATTTGTATATTTATCAAAAAAATGCTATAATTATTATCTGGTGATTTTTTACATTGAACGTTTAGTTAAATACCTTATTTATTCCGAAGAGAAATTCAAACAGTTTTTGTGAGCTTTTCAGGCAATAGTACCCGAGTTATTATACAAGGAGGACTAATATATTGAATTTAATCAATAAGAAAGTTACACATGAGCGGTTTGGTATGGGAAGTATCGTTAAACATAATGATACGGTCGTTGAAATACATTTCGCCTCGGAAAATAAAAAATTTGTTTACCCGGATGTATTTGGACAACACTTGAAACTACATGATAAAAGTGCTGCCAATTCACTTGAAAAAATTTTACACGAGCAAGAAATGGAACTCAAAGAGAAAGAAATGCAGAAGGAAGAGGAAAAGGAACGGCAAAGAAAATACCAAGAGCTTCGAGTGGGTCATGAAAAACTTATGAAAAATCATAAACTTCATCCCGAATCGCAGATGGTTTACAGGTGCGATACAGAAGAACAGAGTAGCTCCTTTTCAGATTGGACGGTTTCCTCTGGTGAAATAAAAAGTGGTAATAATAAGGGTAAGCCAAACAAGCCCAGTCGCTTACACCAAAACAGTGCGGTCCTGCTGACAGCGGTCGATCCCGGCATGCTTGAAAAAGACAGACGGATATTAGGTGTCTATATGGTAAAGGATAATTTCATCGGTAAACTTTGTGAAGATGGAAATATTCCTGCCCATTCCCATTACAGACTCCAACTTACAGACGAGGAATCGAAGCAGATGCCTTTTTGGAACTACTATGTCAATGAAAAATCCCCTCAAAAAACGACTTGGAATACAGGTAAGTACCGTTATTTTGATAATTCGTGGATGGCTCAGATTTTGCGCGACATCGTTTCATTGAAAAGTGACACGGAGGAACAAGAGCTGGCACAACAATTTCTGGACCACTTCTCTAAGGTGAATCAAATAGTAGAGCAGGAGTTAAAAGAGCCGAATGGAGCATTATTGCGTGCTTAGATAAGTACAGTGGGAGAACTGGCACATATAAGGTGAGAGAGTGTGTTAGGTTCACTGTGAATAGTGTTAAAAAGGGACAAGGCGGGCGCCTTGTCTCTTTTAGTGGTTTTTGGACACCTAATGAGCTGGGGGTCTGACCCCGTTTTTGCTTTTTGTATTCATTTACTATAGATTATATTTGCTTAATAATTTGTGAAATCTCGTCGTATGCTGTTTCTATTTGCATTGGGTGTGAAGCAGCCCATAATTCATTCGATTTATCCCCCTCCACCATTAAAGGGCTCCCTGTTAAGAGACACTCTTGAGCATATTCTTTAAGGTTGTTCATATTAGCCTTATTCATATTAATAAAATTAATTTTATGGTTAATAAAATACCTCCAAATGAATCGATTGTTTTTCTTATCAATAAAACCTTCGAATATGAAGCCTTCGAAATAAGGAAGGTTTGAAAAATCTTCTTGTACTTTTTTATTTTGACAAAAGGAATTTTGAGTATCGATGTTTTTCTCTGTTATATTTTCAGATTTAGAATTGCTTATTATTTCTTGGGCCTGATCAATTGAAGTTAGTTTTGTAATTATGCGATTTCTTTCATCTCTTATCTTTTTCCATGCTTTTAGTCTTTTTTGTCTCATTGACTTTGTTAAATAGGTACTTTTTTCTATTATTCCCCAATTAATTTGTTGGTTTTGCTCGATTCTTATTATATCTTCAATGCTATCTTCACTCATTAATAAAGGACTTTGAGAAACATATGTTAGCCCGACATAAGAATTAATAAATTGATTCATAGATTTATAGATAATAAAATTTTTAGTCGTAATAGTACTATTACGACTATCTTCTATAATAATTGAAACAGGCCATCCAGTACCCATAGTATGTATTTCGTCCTCAGTATTAGTACCTAAAATCTTTACTAATATTCTTAGAAGTGGAATGGAATCTTTTATATTTCGGAACCACACCATGCCATATATATCACTTAAAGATCCAATGATAATATTTAATGTTCCTAAATCCCATTTATTAGAATTCATAAAAGAAGAGCTGAGGTTTAAAATATATTCACTAAAATTAGCCAAAGTGATTCGTTTAAAGCGTAGAATATGTTCCAGGTTTTCGATGTGTATTACAGCTTCTTCTTGAGAGATTTTTTCAGGAATCATTAAAGTGTTTTTGGATATTTTGGGACTTGAAGGATTAATATAAAGATAACTAAATTCCTTATATTTTTTATTCACCTTTTCAACATAAAGTTTCTGGTAATCTTCAATCTGCTTAGAATACTCTAGTTCCATCTCTTCAACTGTATTTGAATTTAAATCTATTTTCGAATATCTTCTAACTATTGTCACCTCGTCTAAGCCTTCTTGCTTAATTAGTTTATCTACTTTAGTTGAATTACGAGTTTTATAATATTCAATTAGTAATGGGTGGATCTCTTTAACTACAGAGAATGATCCTTCAAAATATACAGCAAAAATATCAAGGCATATCTTTGCAGCTTCTACATTATGTATATTCGTCAATTTACTAAAGCCCTTGAATCCATACCAAAACTCTTGCCCAGCAATTTCTGGGGTCATTTGAGCATCAGTAAGAATTCTTTCGCGTAATTTTGATGCCTCATGAATACTTTTTATTTCACTTGCAAGGCATGAAGAGATTGATAACTTTTGACGGAAAGTGAGTTCGCTTAGAATCGACTTTAACCAAGATGAAATAAAGATTGCAACATCACCTAAGAAAGATTCTCCTGCTTTATGCAGCGTTAATGCAATTCTGTCCATTAAGTACTGCTGCCTAATTGTACTTGCTTCAATAGACAATAGGTTGGAATATATATAAATTCGTAACTCTAAAGGCAAGAAACTAATTTCTCTTGAGAAACTGACCTCAAACCTTCCGTGATAATAAGGAACAATTGTGGATTGAACAAGGTGTTGGATTTTTGGATTAAGCTTAATTCTTTCGCTATAAATATTACTACATGCTCTAATTAATGACTCTTGTGCATCTAGAAGTTTTTTATCTAATAATTGACGGTACTTTCCTTCGTTTAAATTAATTGTGTATTGTATTATTGCTAACATGTTAACAATTTCTTCTAGGTTATCTTCTTGAAATTTAAATTCTTTATAGTACAAATTTTTATCTAAGTACTCTTCACTTACGTCTGGAAAAGTTTCTAATCGTTTTTGGATTGATTTCAATATGCCTGTTTGTTTCTTTTCTTTGTTCATTGGGCAATTCTCCCTTTCAATTGTTCTATAAACTGTTCTATTACGAGAAAATAATTTGTAGAGCTGATGAGAAAAAGATTGTCTTTTGGAACCCTACTTTCTAATTTATATTTTGCAGAGTGAGATGCTTTTGAAGTAAGAAATAAGTAAAAATCGAAATTTCCTACATCATGTGTAGGTTCAATAGCAGAAAACTGTTTTATTGTTTTTAGGTGATATTTTATTTTTATTTCGTTTATTTGATTGTCTGTCCACTGATCTTCAAGAAAAACAGCTATTCTTTTATCAAGTAATAACTCTTTATATTTTATTTCTTCATCAACTCTATAAAGTTTAAGCAATCTGTTTATTTTTTCCTGATTATAATCAAATTCTTTTTTTTCATGAGTTAGATATTGAATTGAATTTTTAGCTTCTTTTTTGCTTTCTTCCCATTTGTTTTTTTCAACTACAACATATTCTTCTCCAATTAGATTTTGAAAAAGGGCTTGTTGACCAGTTAAAAAACAGTGAAGCCAAGTATGGGTAGGCTGCTCTCTATATTTTACAAGCGCGTTTTTATTACTAAAATTACTAAAGGAATCTTTCCAAGTCTCGTACCATTTTATCAATGCTCTATAGATAATAAATAATCCATCCTCACGAGAGATAGCTTCTTTTTTTATACGATTCAAATACTCGTCATTTGAGTCTTTGAATGATTTTCGTGAGATTTCATCTAAAATATCTCCTCCTGTACCATGGCTTATCATATATTCAATTGCATGAAACAAATGCTCTTTTTCTGTTGGATATGATCTCATAAGGTTATTAAATAATCCGAATTCATAGACCAAAAGAAACGCCTCCTTTCACTACTTTTGATCGGATACTCTTTAGGGAAATATTTCTTAAATCATTAAGGATAATAAACAAACTATTAAATTAAATTAAGACTAAGTGCATCTAAGAAGGGTGAGAAATTCATTTTTTGGTTTAACTTTACGAAGAAGATATACAGTTTAAGTCATATCGATAAGTTCTTCCCTTTCTACTTCGAAAGAATAAACATCATAATACTTACTATTTCTCTCTAAATTTGATACAAAGTAAATTTTATCACTAAATGGAATTAATAGGGTGATATAATAAGAATAAATTACCAAAAATGTAAAGATCGTAGGGGGGAGACCAAAGAATTATGGGGATTAGATAAATATTTTGTTTTAACCTTTTTGGGAAAAGGGTCTTTTGAGTAGTGAACTGCAATTAATACATTAGGACGTAATTTATCCAAAATTAAATCGTAAAGGGTGAAAATATGTATATACAGGAACTAAAAAAGGTGTTTGGTACAAAAGCGAGTTTTCGAGACGGTCAAGACACAGCTATTAACCGTATTTTACATAAGGAACGTGTTCTTGTTGTTCAGAAGACAGGTTGGGGAAAAAGTTTAGTTTATTTCCTTGCTACAAAGATTTTACGACAGCGGGGAGAAGGGGTTACACTAATCATTAGTCCCTTGTTAGCGTTGACTAGAAATCAAATTGAAAGTACAGAAAGATATGGAATTATTGCAGAGTGTATAAATAACCAAGTAAACAAGACAAAAGAGGAAAGGGAAATTGTTGTTCATCGCTGTAATACTGGAGAATGTGATGTCCTGTTTATTACACCAGAACAACTACAAAACGAAGAATTTGTTAGACTATTATCACAACTTGAAATAGGATTATTTGTGGTTGATGAAGCACATTGTATATCGGATTGGGGACATGATTTTCGACCAGATTATAGGCGTATTCACCACCTTCTTCAAATTTTGCCACAAAACATTGCAGTTTTAGCCACTACAGCAACAGCAAACAACAGAGTAATTGAGGATGTAGTAGCTCAATTAGGCGATTGTGAAGTTATTCGTGGAGACTTACAACGAGAATCTTTACATCTACATAAGGTATTTCTACCAACTGCCGAGGAAAAGTATGCTTGGATCGCGAAAAACCTAGAACGGTTTGAGGGTTCGGGAATTATCTATGCTACAACAATTAAAGAGTGCGAACGTCTGGCTATATGGCTTCGGCAAAATGCGATTGATGCTAGTGCTTATCATAGTGGTCTTAATGAAGAAGTGAAAGTTGATTTAGAAAATAGACTAATAAATAATAAACTTAAAGTACTTGTTTCCACTATTGCACTTGGTATGGGCTTTGATAAGGTGGATATTAGCTTCGTCATTCATTATTACACACCTAAATCTGTTGTTGAGCATTATCAGCAAATAGGCAGGGCGGGGCGAGGCATAGATCAAGCTGTATGTGTGCTTCTTTATGGGGGAGGGCAAGAAAGTAAAATAAATGAGTATTTTATCTATAATTCCTTCCCTAAGCAAGAACATATTAATCTAGTTCTCCATTTCTTAAGTCAAAACAATGAGGTTAAGAAGTCGTCTCTTGAACAAGAGATAAATATTAAGTCGTCTACTCTAGACCAAATTTTGAAGTTATTATTAATTGAAGGTTTTATTGGGAAGGATTCCAGATCACAATATTACCGCACATTGAAACCTTATATCTCCCAACAGGATTATTATAACTCTATCATTGGTATAAAGGTTCGTGAATATCAGGAATTACTTAATTTTCAACAAACAAAGGATTGCCAAATGGCTTACTTAACACATGCATTGGATGACCCTAATTCCAGACGGTGTGGAAAATGTAGTGCATGTCTAGAGGATGCTTGGGATTTAACCAATGATGTTTTAATTAGCGATGATATTGCTAATGTTACTAAATTTTTCAAAAAGAATTATATTTTAATTGAACCTCGTAAAAGATCCTCATTAACTAATAGAAACCTAGAGTTTATACATGAACAAGGGATTGCGTTGAGTTATTACCATGAACAGCTTGGCCAGGAGGCGAGTCGTGGGAAATACGATAACAACTACTTCTCTGATGTGCTCGTCAATGCATCAGCCGATAAGTTAAGAAGGTTCTTAAGAGAAAAAGAAATTGATATAAAAGAATTAGTAATAATTCCAATTCCTTCAAACAGGAGACCAAAACTTGTTCCAGAGTTTGCACAACGACTTGCATACACATTACAATGTAAGTATGTTAATATTCTTGCTAAAAATCCAAATGAACCAGAACAAAAATCATTTCTAAATAATCGTCTTCAAGAGCAAAGTATTCGTGATCATTTATATATTCAGGATGACGTAAATATAAATGATGCAAATATTCTTTTAGTAGATGACTTTGTGGATTCAAGGTGGACTTTTACAGTGGCCACAGAGCTACTTGGTAAGGTGTTTGAAAATATTACTATAACGCCGTTCGCCCTAGCAGATACTAGTAGTAGTGATTAAAATGAGGTGAACATTATGCAGTTGACAAATAACGAAATTGCTACTTATTTATTTTGTGCACAACTGGCACAGACAAAGACAACTCCGCTAACAATTCTAGAATGGAATGCAGTTGTAAAATCATTAGGTGAGCATAGAATGCAGCCAGAGGCATTGCTTAAAATAACGTCTTCTCAATTACTTAAAGTTTTAACAAAAGCAACAGAGGCACAAAAAATTAATATCATTAAGAAAATAGATGCCCGACAAAAGTTGGGAATATCAATGTTAGAGCTTAAGGAAATCGTTCATCAGGGGTATAGTATTATGTTTCGTTCTCAGATGCCAAATTCTTTAAAAAAGTTAACACAAAAATTTATCCCAGCTTTCTTCTATTATGTAGGAGACGCAACAATTTTCACACAACCAACATTAGCTGTTGTAGGTGCTAGAAACGCCAATGCTGATGAACTATCTAAGACTGCTGAAATTGCAAAAAAAGCAGTTTCTAGTGGAGTGGTAATAATATCAGGGGGAGCAAAAGGTGTCGATACAACAGCAGTTGAAGCATCTTTAGAAAACGGTGGAAAAGCTATAGTTTTCCCCTCTGATGGGTTAGCAAAATGGGTTAAAAAGAGTGTTATTCGAAATTATGTTTCAAATGGACAACTACTTTTAATGTCTTCACAAAGGCTTGACGCACCGTTTACTGGATTTTATGCAATGCAACGAAATAGATATATCCATGCACCCTCTAATGCTGTACTAATTGCTTCATCAAAAATCTCAGGAAAGAAATCAAGTGGTACCTGGGAAGGAGTATTGGAAAATATTAAATACCAATGGTCATCTTTGTTTGTTTTAGGAAATAGTGAAGGGGTAGAAAAACTGAAAGCAGAAGGTAATGCAAAGGAATACACTTCATTGGAAGAAATTTTTAAAAAGGGAAATTCCACTAATTTAAATTCTCAAACAGAGATTGATGAGAAAGTAGTTTCACTTATTCAACTTGCTATTGCACAAGGTTTGGATAAAGAAAAAATAGAAAAAAAATTTTTGGGAATATCGGCTAAATACTTTAAAAATATTGAGGATTCTAAACAAGATAATATAGGACAAGCGCAAATAAATATGGAAGAATATATGTGAATTAATAAATCTAGGCAATTAGTCTAAATACAAATATGAAAACTAAATAAATCATTTAAGACAGTTCGTTAAAAAACTTAACTTTTGGGCTATTTATCGGAATAATGGGGTCAGACCCTCGGCACAGTGAAGCGTCAATGTGGTGGGGATCTGACCCCATTATTTCATTAACTTAAAACTTGGTACTTTACACTCTGAATATGCAGCCCGTCACATTGGTCCCCCCTCTTCAACATTGGAATTCATTCTTTTCTATATTAAACTCATACCTGCCTTTGGAGTTCTTTCAAGATCATAGAAAATTTAAACAAGCTAATATCCGAAAACGTTTTCACTAGTTAGTCATCATATCTGACGTCAAAGTCTCAGAAGCAAACACTCATACTGGTAAATTGTATAAATGGTAACATAAGCATGCTTAAAATTTCAGGGGATTTTATTAGTAATAAATACCAAATACCTTTGCATAATCTTGCTAAATGTGCAATATTTTAATAGTTAGTTTCCTTAATCTGAAAAAGGGGTGTCTTGATGGATAAAAAAGGTATAGTTATTTCATATATAAACATGAAAGGAGGTGTAGGTAAAACTACACTAAGTATAGGTATTGCAGATTACCTAGCAAAATTTAAAAATAGTAGAGTGTTAGTAATTGATATAGACCCTCAATTTAATGCAACTCACTCTTTAATAGATGCATATATAAAGAAAAGTGTGATAGATGATACGGTGATAGACGATGAAATAATAGATATAAAAACAGCTGTAGAAGAAGCTATTCAAAGGAATTCAAGAGATGATGACGAAGACGAAGACGAGGAAGTAAGTAATAGTTTTTATACTTCAGAAGTATTAAATAAAAATAAAACTATTTTCCAATTATTTAAGCCTCAACTAGATATGTCTAAAAGATATAAGTTACCAAAAGCAGAAGACTTAATAATTAACTTGAAAGATGGTTTAGATTTATTATCTGGAGATTTAAACTTAGTATTAGCAAATAAGAATAGTGATTTTAGTTTGGTTAAGCGACTGAAGAATTTTATTTCCGAGAATAGTTTAAGAGAAGAATATGATTATATCATAATTGATTGTCCGCCTACATTAACTATTTATACTGATAGTGCACTTTTAGCATCTGATTTCTACATGATTCCAAATAGAATTGATAGATATTCTATTATAGGTATTGATTCTTTACAAACAGCGGTGGGTAATTTAATCTCTTCCGAGGGTATTGATTTAAAATGTTTAGGTATCGTTTATACAATGGTAAATAAAAATATGAATTTAAAACAACAGAAAATAAAAACGGATTTTGAATCAAAGAAGTCTGTTAATGATATAGATATTTTCGACTCAGTTAGTCATATTGTTAATCATATACAATACGGATACAGCGGAACTTTACCTACAAAATATAAATCCTCGTTGGAAGATATTGAATCTATAACAGAAGAAATGTTAGAAAAGATTTCATTTAAATTGGACCAGTGCAATATTTAGGTGTTGGAGGATTGAAAATGGAAGAATTAAAAATTTTTAGAAATGAATTAAAGAATACAAAGCCTCCAAAATACAAGTTAATAGGTATTGTAAGTGAAATATTATTATCTACAGAATTGTTTAAAAAAAACATAGATACAAAAATTCTATTGAAGGAAGTATTTAATAAGGATTTTAATTTGTATGTGTATGCTTCTAGAACTTTGATAGTTTCTAGAACAATAAGACTGATTGCAGATAGTGAGGATAAACAGTATTTAGATTATAAAAACAAATTGTATAAATTCATTGTTAAACGTATTGATATTTCTAAATCCAAAGACAGTAATACATTTGATGGTTGGTTATAGTTATGAATGAAATAGGTTTGAGAATTTGTAAAGAAGAAATCAATAATCTAATAAATAATATTGAGCGACAATTCTCGCCAATAGATAGTCAAACAGTTGAATATTATAGAATGATAGCTAAGCAAACTCTGTTTTTAAAACATATCTTGAACACGTATCCACAAACTTATTTTGCCAAAGTTTTAATCTCAGATTTTTTTAATTTTATTCTCAATGATATAAATGAGTCTACTAGATATCTCTATTTAAACGAAAGATCTATTATAGAAAACTATATTAGGTTAATTTTAAAAAAAGATGAGTACATTACACATATTACTTCTCAATCTTTTTTAGATTTAAAGGACCAAAATAAGTTGATCTTAAAAGAGGCAGAATATAGTAAAATAATGAATGAGTATAAAATATCATGTTCGTATATTCATGGAGGATATAAACTAACTGATCATTTAGTAGACAATTTCGAAGACTGTGTTAATGGAGTAGACATTATTACTAAACGAAACAAAAAAAATAGAATTAATCAAACATTAGATTTGTTTAAGATTTTAAATAAATTATTTGTAATCAATAATATAGAGGTAGTAGATAATTCATTTCACAGAAATAAGTATGCACTAAAATATTTGTTAGGGAAACAGTATGGATTGTTATCTCAATACCAATAATAAAAATACAAATTTTACCAATGGTATCGATACCTAACCTAATGTTTATATGTCTTCATAACAAACTTTTTTGAAGCAGGTTTTAATATAATACGTGAATGCTTTATTGGTTCGAATCTTGTTTGAAAAGGAAGAGAGTGTCTAATCTCTTCCTTTAACCAAGTTATGAATAACACCCTTCTCTTCCACCCTCTCCCGTACCTTCCCCACCGCATAAACCAAACAAGTAACAATAAAACAACTAAACCCCGGCGAAAACGAATCCGGAATCCCCAAATAAACCACCATTCCAATGACTAGAACGACCAACGCCTCACGATTAAAATTCGACTCCCCACTCGCCAGCCTCACAAGCGCACTCTCAGAAATCCGTCCTTTCCGAATAACTAAATAATCAGCCACCACAATCGCCGATATCGGAATGATAAGGATCCCCAGATAAGAAATATACTCCTGCGCATTATAAACCAGCTGCGGAAACGAACTTAAAATAATCCCTGCGACACTGAACACCAGAGCACTCTGAATCCGCGATAGGGACGGCAGTGCATTAAGCAGACTATATCCCCCTGTATACGCATTACTAAGATTAATAGAAATCATCGACACCATCGCACAAGCCGTGATCACTAACAGAAGCAGACTGGAGTCGGTAAGTTGACCCGCTGCCACGAATGGATTCAGATCCTTGAACAAGCTGGCACTCAATCCTCCAAGGAGCGCCGTCATCATGAATCCGACGACGTTTCCACTATACAGTCCCCAGAATCCGTGGCGATCGCTTTTGCTGTAGCGGGTGATGTCGGAGGATGCGCTGACGCCTGAGATGTATTGGACGAAGACGAGGCTTGAGTAGAATAGGAACGTTCCGATGGAGAATGGTTCCTGGCCTTGGCTTAGTGTTGTGAGGGAATCGGCTCCTTTTGTTAGGAACAGGTACAGGATGATTCCCTGGCCGATCACGAGGATCGGGATGAATAGTTTGGTCGCTTTTTTGACGGCTTCGAAGCCGATGAGGGCTAGAAGGGTCATGATGATGGCGAGTCCGATGGCGACGGGTATGAATGGTATGGTGTACGGTGTTACTTTTTCCACCATGGAGATGATGACGAAGGTTCCTCCGATGGTTTGGACGCTGAACCAGTAGAGGGACGTCAGGGACCGGATGGGGGATGCGATGAGCATCGACAGCCGGGTTCCGATGATGGACCGCAGGACGTATTGTGCGGGCAGGCCGTAGCGGGATCCCGGTAGAGACAGGAATGATACGAATAGGAAGGCAACGCTTGCTCCGAGTACGGTGGCAAGGAACGCTGCCTGGAAGGATAGTCCCCCTTCAAGGACGGCCAGTGCCGGGATGAGGAAGTTTCCTGCGTTCACGGAGAAGGCGAGCTGTATGATGAAGTATTCGATCCATGTGGTTGATTTTAATTGTGGTGGGACCTTTTCAAGTCCAAGTCTTTCGATCATGGGTTGTTTCATGGAATAATCTCCTTTGGGTATACTAAGATGCATGGTTTCTATTTTAAAGAATTTTTGGAAAAAAGCGAAGAAATAATCATTGAATTTTTTAAAGAAAAATAGAGATATTTCCTTATTTATTTGTTAGAATGTAAGTGCTTACAGGGTGAGTAATTGCCCTTCGCTATTATATATGAATAGTGTTATATTTAGGAAGTAAATGCTCCAAGGAGCAATAGTGCATTTAGGAGGTTGGCTTAGTATGCGTATTGGTGTACCAACGGAAATTAAAAATAATGAAAATCGGGTGGCTATGACTCCCGCAGGTGTTGTGAATCTGGTTCTTTTTGGACATGAGGTTTACATCGAATCAGGAGCTGGATTGGGCTCAGGATTTACAGACGAAGATTATGTAGCAGCAGGTGGACACATCGTTGATTCTGCAGCGGAAGCATGGTCCATGGACATGGTCATGAAGGTAAAAGAGCCACTTCCAAGTGAGTACTCTTATTTCCGTGAGGGACTTATCTTATTTACATATTTACATCTTGCTCCAGAACCTGAATTAACGAAAGCGTTAATCGATAATAAAGTGATCGGAATCGCGTACGAAACGGTTGAACTGAATCGTGCCCTTCCATTATTGACTCCGATGAGTGAAGTGGCTGGACGTATGGCGACTCAAATCGGTGCACAGTTCCTAGAGAAGATCCACGGTGGTAAAGGTGTATTACTTTCAGGTGTACCAGGGGTTCGCCGCAGTAAAGTAACGATCATCGGTGGAGGAGTTGCCGGTACGAACGCAGCGAAAATGGCTGTCGGACTTGGTGCCAACGTAACAATCCTTGACCTTAACCCGGATCGCCTTCGTCAGCTTGATGATATCTTCGGAAGTGACGTAACGACGCTTATGTCCAACCCGCTGAATATCGAACAAGCTGTAAGAGAAGCGGACCTTGTCATCGGAGCTGTTCTGATTCCGGGAGCGAAAGCACCTAAATTGGTAACAGAAGACATGATCAAAGCGATGACGCCTGGTTCTGTTGTCGTCGATATCGCCATCGACCAAGGTGGAATCTTCGAAACAACGGACCGCATCACAACTCATGATGATCCAACTTACGTGAAGCACGGCGTTGTGCACTATGCCGTTGCCAACATGCCTGGTGCCGTACCACGTACGTCTACGATCGCACTTACAAACGTAACTGTACCTTATGCGGTTCAAATCGCAAACAAAGGCTACAAAAAAGCGTGTTTAGACAACGAAGCATTATTAAAAGGTATCAACACATTGAACGGATATGTGACGTACCAAGCGGTTGCTGAAGCGCATGCTGTAGACTATTCAGATACTAGAACACAATTAGAGCAACAATAACACCACGAAGCCGACTGCATGGGAATGTTCAGTCGGCTTTTTTTATGTAAATATAGGAAAGATTATGAAGCCCTTGGTGTTATGTCCTTATGGTGATTGGAGTGCAATATTTTACATAACAAAATGGGAGTATACAGAAAAGGCCACATCCTGAAATGTGGCTTTTTCTGTATTTTTTACTCTATTCGAGATTTGCGTGCTTCCCATACATTTTAGTAGAATCCAATCCCTTTTTCTCCATAAAGCGCAGAATGATGGCATCATAAAATAACAACATCGTTTGCTCAAATAGAGAGCCCATTGGCTGGATCGTTTTGTAATCACCTTCGGACTGGTCTTTCGTTACTCCTGGTAATGTAACGGCCAAATCAGCTAATTCTCCGATGGTCGATTCAGGAGAAATGGTTATTGCTGCGACGGTACCTCCCAAGCTTTTTGCTTTTTCAGCAATGGCCACTAACGTTTTGGTTTCTCCTGAGCCTGATCCAATGATTAATAGATCATCCTTTTCTAAGTTAGCTGTTACTGTTTCCCCAACGACATAGGCATCAATCCCCATGTGCATCATACGCATCACAAAAGATTTCCCCATCAATCCAGATCTGCCAGCACCAGCGACAAAGATTTTCTTGGATTCTAGAATCAGGTTTACAAATTTCTCTGCCTCTTCATCAGAGATTAAGTGCACTGTTTGTCTTAATTCTTCCACGACTTTGGCTAAATATTGAGTAGATTTCATCGTTTCATTACCCTTGGTGAATTAATTCCTGCATTTCACGTGCAGTCGCTCGTTTATCTTCTTTGCTTGTAATCCCGCCACCTACAATGATGAGGTCAGGCTGTTCTTTTATAACCTCCGGTAGTGTTTCTAATTTGATTCCACCGGCAATTGCCGTTTTGGCATTTTTCACAACGCTTTTGATCGTGTGTAGATCTTCAAAGGAATTTTTTCCTACAGCTTGCAGATCATAACCTGTGTGTACACAGATATAATCGGCACCAAGTTCGTCCAATTCCTTCGCACGGGCTGCAACGTCTTTCACGGCGATCATATCAACAAGGATTTGTTTCCCTTGTTTTCGGGCTTCTTCTACTGCGCCTTTGATTGACTCGTCTTCTGCCGTTCCCAGAATCGTAATGATGTCAGCACCTGCAGCAGAGGCTTGGCTTACTTCATATCCAGCTGCATCCATAATTTTTAAGTCCGCTAATACGGTTAAGTCAGGGAATGCTGCTTTTACTTCTTTCACTGCTTTTAGGCCTTCATTGATCACCACAGGTGTACCAATTTCTACAACATCAATATACTCTTCTACCTCTTTTACTAATGCAATGGCTCCTGGAATATCCACAAGATCTAATGCTAATTGTAACTTCATTTATATTCGCTCCTTATAATAAATTTTAATTGGTTATGCTAAGTGTTGTCATGAGAATGTATTTACTCACTAGCATGCTGTTTAGTATAATCAGTATGTAAATAAATTTAAAGTACGCACTTTTATCGCATATAGTAACAAAAAGTATACTATTGGATGAAATAAAGGAGAGTTGACGTTAATGCCAAATTTAGGAGAGAAAAATTTTAACTGTGAGAAAGAATTAACGCTCGCAGTAATCGGTGGTAAATGGAAAATGTTAATTTTATGGCATCTAGGCAAGGAAGGAACGAAACGATTTGGTGAATTAAAGTCCCTTATGCCGGGAATTACCCAAAGAATGCTTGTAAACCAATTACGCGAACTTGAAGATCATTTAATCGTACACCGAGAAGTTTATCCTGTAGTCCCACCAAAAGTTGAATACTCACTTACCGAGCATGGTGAAAGACTGTTACCGATTTTAGAGGCTATGTATGAGTGGGGCAAAGATTATGTCGAGAATGTGTTGGAAAAGGAAACGGATGATCAATCAGCGGTAAAATAGATAGTCTTTCTAACCAAGGGTTAACCTTGGTTTTTTTACTGTTTTATATGAGTAGAGACAACAACTTAATTGCCACTACTCGCTTATTTTTATAAAATTGGGGTATAACATAAAGTAGCATACGAGAGTAAGAAAAATAGATAAGTTTATATGGAGGAGATGCAAAATGAAGATTTCATATCATGGACATTCAGTAGTGAAAATCGAAACAAACGGAAAAACGATTTTAATCGATCCCTTCATCAATGGAAACGAACTGACGGATCTTAAAGTGGATGACGAGAAACCCGATGTGATCATCCTTACACACGGTCACAACGATCACGTAGGGGACACCGTCGAGCTTGCGAAAAAGAATGATTCGTTGGTAATCGCCAACCATGAACTGGCAACATACTTAAGCTGGCAATTAGTGAAGACCCATCCGATGCATGTCGGGGGAGCGTATGAATTTGACTTCGGGAAAGTGAAATTCACACAAGCGTTCCACGGCTCAGGTCTAATTACGGACGGCAATGAAATTATCTATATGGGAATGCCTGCGGGAATTCTCTTGATGATTGAAGGGAAAACCATCTTCCATGCAGGGGATACCGGATTATTCTCCGATATGAAACTGATCGGGGAGCGTCATCCGATTGATCTTGCGTTCCTTCCAATCGGGGATAACTTCACGATGGGACCTGAAGATGCGGCAACGGCTGCAAGCTTCTTAAAAGCGAAGAAAGTCGTGCCGATCCACTATGATACATTCCCGCCGATCAAACAGGATCCGCAGAAATTCATCGACATGCTGGAGGATTCTGAAGGTCAGGTCATGAAGGCCGGAGACGTAATCGAATACTAATAGGGAAAGGGTGGTGCATTTGCATCGCCCTTTTTCTCATGTTTACACAATATCCTCCACTCCCTCGCATATACATGATACAAGCCTAGAGAGGAGGAAAAACGTGTGAAACAACGATACATCTTATGTTTACTCTTAGCAGGAGCATTCATCTATTATGGAGCTCCCCGCATGTCCATTTTTGCAGAAGGTCTTCAAGGCATCTTTGCGATCAGCTGGCTCGTACTTGCCACGTTTGTTGTAGCGGGGAATCTTGCAGCCCTTCTTTACACACCTAAAGGGACAAGTAAGGGCAAGAAGTTGAAATCGAAGCCGGTGCGGAAAGTCAGATCAAGGTCGTTTGGATAAGTTTTTTAAGAAAATGGTGTTTGTTTAAGGTGAACCTCTCAAGTTGATTGAAGCGGAAGGTGCTCGACTCCTGCGGGAATAGTGGGAAAGTTGAAACTCCACAGGGCTTTAGCCCGAGGAGGCTCAACTCATGCCCCGCGGAAAGCGAGCACCTGGAGCGGAAATCAACCTGCACTCTCTCTGTACAAAAGCATCAAAGTTCTCCCAATCAATGGGGCTTACACCAATGTAAGCCCCGATTAAATTGAAACACCACGCTTTTCACATTATAATAAACATATGAAGCAGGACGTTATAAAGAAGGGTGAAAAGCTTGGCTACTAAACACGAACAAATATTAGACTACATAGATACCTTGCCAGTCGGTGAAAAAATCTCTGTCCGCCAAATTGCGAAAGCACTGAACGTGAGCGAAGGCACCGCGTACAGGGCGATTAAAGATGCGGAAACTAAAGGATATGTCAGCACCATCGAGCGGGTTGGTACGATCCGGATCGAACAAAAGAAGAAAGATAACATCGAAAAGCTCACCTATGCAGAAGTGGTCAATATCATTGATGGACAAGTATTGGGTGGAAGAACGGGACTACATAAAATGCTCAATAAGTTCGTCATTGGAGCGATGAAGCTTGAAGCCATGATGAGATACACGGAAGCAGGGAACCTGTTGATCATCGGGAACCGGACCCAGGCCCACGAGCACGCACTTAGAGCAGGGGCTGCTGTATTGATCACCGGTGGATTCGATACAGAAGATCATGTCAAGAAGCTTGCAGACGAGCTCGAACTCCCGATCATTTCTACTTCCTACGACACCTTTACAGTAGCGACCATGATCAACAGGGCGATTTATGATCAGCTCATCAAAAAGGAAATCGTATTGGTAGAAGATATTTTAACAAAAGCGGATGACACGGCTTACCTGCATATTAATGATACGTTGGAAGAATGGTACGAAAAAAATCAGTATACATTCCACAGCCGTTTCCCGGTGGTCGATAACAACCTGAAAGTACATGGCATGGTCACATCAAAAGACGTCATGGGGCAGGAAAAATATACGGGCATCGATAAAATCATGACCAAACAACCGATCACCGTCAGCCCGAATACAAGCGTTGCCTCAGCCGCCCATATCATGATCTGGGAAGGGATCGAATTACTTCCCGTCGTGAATGAACAAAACAGGCTCCAGGGAATCATAAGCCGTCAGGACGTATTGAAAGCACTTCAAATGATCCAAAGGCAGCCACAGGTCGGGGAAACGATTGATGATCTGATCAGTAACGGAGTAGAAGCAGCCGTTGAGAAGAAAGGCGATAAAGAAGTCTACCTTTTTGCGGTGACTCCACAGATGACCACGGGAATTGGTACAATTTCGTATGGCGTATTCACGACTCTAATGACAGAAGCGGCCAATCGTTCATTGAAGCCCTTCAAAAAAGGCGATATCGTCATCGAAAACATGACCATCTATTTCATCAAGCCTGTCCAAATGGAGAGCATGCTCGAAATTCACCCAAAAGTGCTCGACGTCGGAAGAAAATTTGGTAAAGTGGATGTAGAAGTATATTGTGAAGGTGTAATGGTCGGAAAATCATTGATGATCTGTCAGTTGATAGATCGTCATTAAGTTTTTTTCTAAAAAAGCGAATGATGAATGTGGGGATTTCGGGGATCATTTGTAGTTCGACAAAGGGTTCATAAAATGGATTTCCGGATCATAAGTTGCCGAAACCGGATCATAAATCTGGAAAGAGGATCATAAGTAACGAAATCCGGTTCATAAATCCGGGAAGAGGGTCATAAGTAGCCAAAATCTGTTCGGAAAGTTGAAGAATGACCGCTTTTTCATCCATAGGCTACTTAAAAGGACATCTTTCACCCGATAATTGAAAAAAATGATGCTTTTTTTACCTGAAAAAATCAATCCACCGACTAAGAAATCAGAAAAAAAGACCGGATAAGCATCCAGTCTATTGTCGCCTTTATTGATTATCCAGTTCCTTCGCTTCCCTTTGAGCATAAGGAAGCACGTGCTTGTACAGCTTATAGCCGGCCCAGCAGCTTCCAAGTCCAATAAGGATGAAAAGGCCGCCGATAAAATACGTCAGCGTCCCAGGAAATAAGAACAGCTGGTTTATACCGAATAGGGCAACAAATAACCCGAGGGCAATGCTTGCCTTCGCCGATAACCATTTCTTTTCCATTGGTCGATTCGTTCGAACCTGTCTGATTTTATAAAAGACATAAAACGTGAATGCTACGACAATCAGTAGTGCGAGAAAATACATAGTTTTGTCCTCCATCGTTGACTTCTCTCGCTACTATTTTACAGATATCAGGACAGAATGCCAAATAAAAAATCCACTACAAAGGAGATTCCCATGAAAGAACAAATACTGGAACTCATCAAACAATATGAAACCATCATCGTACATAGACATGTTCGCCCGGATCCTGATGCATACGGCTCCCAGGGAGGACTGGTGGAAATGCTGAAAACGTCCTTCCCGGATAAAAAGATATATGCCGTCGGGCAAGAAGATGAAAGTCTTCATTATTTAAAACGCCTGGATGTCATTGAAGACCATGTGTTCGAAGGAGCTTTAATCATCGTTTGCGATACGGCGAATGAAGAGCGAATCTGTGACAGACGATATAAATTAGGGGATAAGCTCGTGAAAATCGACCATCACCCCAATGAAGATGCATACGGAGACTATTTATGGATCGATACATCCGCAAGCTCAGTAAGCGAAATGATTTATGAATTCTACCTGTTCGGTAAGGATAAAGGACTCACGCTCTCTGATGAAGGCGCAAGACTTTTGTTTGCCGGGATCGTGGGAGACACGGGAAGATTCCTTTATCCAAGTACAACCCAGAATACGTTTGATATCGCAGGCGAATTGATCCGCTTTGATTTTGACCGTAATGAACTATTCAATAAAATGTACGAGATCGATGCCAATGTCATCAAGCTGCACGGGTTTGTCCTTCAAAACTTCGAAATGGATCAGGATGGCTGTGCAAGCATGATCATGACGAAAGAAATTTTGGAAGAGCATCAAGTCATTCCTTCAGAAGCTTCTTTACTGGTCAGTACATTGGGTAACGTAAAAGGCATCAAAGCGTGGGTCTTCTTCATTGAAGAAAGTGATCAAATCAGAGTCCGTCTGCGTTCCAAGGGACCAGTCATCAACACCATCGCCAAAAAGTACAACGGCGGCGGACATCCATTGGCTGCAGGGGCTTCGATTTATTCATGGGAAGAAAAAGAAAAAGTGATGAAGGATTTAAGAGAAGTGTGCAGGAATCATCAATAAGTCTTAAGAGGAGCTGGCAGATGCCGGCTCCTCTATTTAATGTTCTAAAAATCGCCCACTTCAAATTTAATTGGGGTGTAAGTGGTTCGTACAGTATAAACCTGTTCAAGCTCCGGTCCATTGACTGGAGTGTTTTTTTGTTCTTCCCCTGTAAAATAGGCTTTTTTATCAGTAACAATACCCAGCAAGATCACATAAATTGTTTGGGAGTGTTCACATTTTAGTGAATGTACCTAAATGACAGAAATTTTTTCTTAGAAAGCTCAATTGTTTTTGTTCCTTATTGAGAGTGACATTGGGTAATTTTTTGGGGAGGTAATGAAATTGATGAATCATTTTCACAATGAACTTCAAAATCTGAATGTAGGTGATTTCCAGGCAACACAGCCTGTTTCTTGGGATCAAAACATGTATGATCCGAATGACGAACGACTCTTTCTTGGATTTGGAGGCTGTTTCGGCGTTGGTTTCTCATGCTTCTTTAGCTGTTTTGGTTGTGGTGGCTGTGGTGGATGCTTCCGTTGCGGCGGGTGCGGAAGATGCGGCGGAGGTGGCCGGTGTGGCGGCTGCGGCAGATGTGGACGCTGCGGCCGTTAATCAGCTTTTAGAATTTCGTATTCAACATGATCCCTGTACGAGTCAGTGCAGGGGTCTTTTTTTTATACATAAGGGACAAAGTGAGTCTCATACCATGATAATGATAGTCACATTAGCGGGTGTAAGGAGGAGCGCTATGGAAAAATTGGACCCTTCTATGCGTTTAAAAGTAATGAGGGATACGTTTTATCTCCCTGAACCAAACAGCGGTGTTTTCTTTAGGAATAACCAATGCTCTTTCCGCATGGAGGGAAGTGGAATTGATCAATGGGTTGAGAAGCTGCTTCCGATATTCAATGGGGAGTACTCCCTTGAGTATTTGACGAACGGACTGCCTGTACCTTATAAAAACAGGGTCATGGAAATAGCAGAGGTTTTGCATAAAAATGGATTTGTTCGGGACGTAAGCAAGGATCTGCCACACCAGCTGCCCCAACATGCAGTGGAAAAATTCGCATCACAGATTGAATTTGTCGATAGTTTGGCAGGTTCGGGCGCATCAAGGTTTGAAACCTACCGCGGGGCCAATGTCCTGGCAGTGGGGTCTGGTCCTTTTCTGACTTCACTCGTTTCATCGCTGATTGAATCGGGATTGGCTAAGCTGCAGGTGCTCTTGACCGATGAGGTACCGACGAATAGAGGCCGGCTGCAGGAACTCGTGGAACATGCGCGTAAAACGGATCCGGAGGTAGAGCTCCAGGAAGTCGGATTCAGTGAAGACGGATGGCGGGAGACCCTGAAGCCCTTCGATTCCATTTTATATGGTAGTCAAAACGAAAACCTTGAGGAATTGGAGCTCATTCATGCCATTTGCCGGGCTGATAAGAAGTTGTTTATTCTGGCGATTTGCAACAGGCAGACAGGAATCGCAGGACCCATCATCCACCCTGATTCCGAGGCTGGTTGGAAATCTGCTTGGAGGCGCATTCACACTACAGCCTTACGAAAAGAAGATCAGGTTTCGATCGAATCGGCGATCCCTGGAGCGATGCTTGCGAACATAGTCGTCTTTGAACTATTCAAAGAGATAACGGGAGTGACAAAATCAGATCAGCGAAATCGAATCTTTCTGCTGGATACAGAAACGCTTGAAGGAAGCTGGCATTCCTTTTTACCTCATTCCTTGGAGATTGGATATTCAGGAGCTGAAGGTGTTCAGAATGTGGAAACACGGATAGAACAGGTTTCAGAAAGATCTGACCCTGAAAAAGTGTTGTATCTCTTTACTCTGCTGACGTCTAAAGAGACGGGGATTTTTCATGTGTGGGAAGAAGGAGATACGAAGCAGCTGCCATTGGCTCAATGCCGTGTCCAGCCGGTCGATGTCCTGTCCGAGGGACCTGCCGAACTGTTGGATGAGGTGATTTGCAGCGGCTTGACCCATGAAGAAGCACGCCGGGAAGCAGGGTTAAAAGGGATTGAGAGATACGCTTCAAGATTGGCCAGTTTGATCGTTCCTCGAGAGACGGGTGAATATATGGCCACCTGCACAGGAGCGACGTTTGCAGAATGCGTCGGCCGCGGTCTTCGTGAGTGTTTGACTGATGGGCTGAGGAAAAGAGAATCGGTTCAAAGCAGCACGATTTCCCGCCTTGAATTGGATAGGGTTGAGGATGAAACATGCCGTTATTATTTACAGGCACTGACCACCATGCAAGGAAAGCCGGAAATCGGATTAGGGGAGGATTTGGCTGGATTTCCTGTCGTCTATGTTCGTGGAAGGAATGGCTGGTATGGGAATACCGATTTCACGATCACCATGGCACTGAGGCACTCTCTTAAGCATGCACTCTTTCAAGCCCAGAACGATAAGGAGGCTTTCGACGCAAAACCGGTTGTTGTTGCAATAGAGCAAGGAAAGCCAGAGAGGATCACCATTCCAGCCAGTGAAGACACACCCCAGCCCCTGAAAGAAGCAATCGAAACCTTAAAAAGGAATCAGAAGCAGGTAGTGGTATTTGAACTGAATATTGAGCCCGTTTTTAAACAGGAGCTCGAAGGCGTGTTTGGTGTGCTGCTGCGAGAGGAGGAAACCTGATGAATTCTTTCGTGGTGATTGTGGGGGATGGGCTGCTTGCGGACCTTGTATGTTCACAAATTTCAGCGCGGTATCCCGTTTTCCGGCAAGAAAACGTTGAAAAAAAGTTCCCGGCACAGACAGATTTGGTACTGACACTTGATGATACATGGAATCCGGCTGTGCATCAAATGGCGGAAGAAGTGATGCGGCAGTCGTCTATCCCATGGCTGAGAGGCTTTGTTTCGTTTGGAGAGGGAATCATCGGCCCACTGGTTCATCCGAACACACCAGGATGCTCGCAATGTGCCGATTTGAGACGTCTCCTTGGAGGAAAGGAACGGAATGAGATGCGGGAGGTACAGGAAAAACTCGCTGAAGACGGTGGAATCATGAAAGATCCATGGGCTTCGAATACCGGGTTAGTGCATATGACTCATATCATCGCAGCAGAAGTTGGCCGGGTCCTTGAAGGTGCAAAGCCACATTCCAAAGGACAGGTATGTTTAACCGACTTGAAAACATTGAACAGCTCCTGGCATTCCTTCGTTCCCGACTCATTATGCCATAATTGCAGCCCGATACCGGACGATTCGCCGGAGTTAGCTCGTGTTTCCCTCAAGCCTAGCCAGAAAATTCGTGCAGACAGTTTCCGCTGTACCCCTCTGGATGAACTGAAAGATGTCCTGATAAAAGACTATCTGGATAATCGGACCGGACTTTTCAACAGCAAGATGTATGACCTGGTGACGCCATTTGCAGATGCGAGTGTCAATATGCCGATGTTCTCCGGAGATGAAGGGACGGCCGGACGGACACAAGTCTACTCAGACAGCGAGCTGACAGCCATTCTTGAAGGATTGGAGCGTCACTGCGGCCTGCAGCCCCGGGGCAAACGGACAGTCGTCCATGATAGCTACCGACAGTTGGAGGAGCATGCACTGAATCCGCTGAAGGTCGGCGTCCACACCGAAGAACAGTACGCGATGCCAGGTTTTCCATTTGAAAAGTTTGACCCTGACAGGGCTATTGACTGGGTGTGGGGTTATTCACTCATCGAAGAACGTCCGATTCTCGTCCCTGAGCTCCTTGCCTATTACAGTCTGGGCTGCAGCTCATCCGGTTTTGTTTATGAAACGTCCAATGGCTGTGCACTTGGAGGAAGCAGGGAGGAAGCGATTTTTTACGGAATCATGGAGGTGGTCGAACGGGACTCGTTCCTTTTGACCTGGTATGCAGAGCTCAATCTGCCGCGTCTTGATCCTCTTACATCAAGGGACGAGGAGCTGCAGTTAATGATCGAACGGATGCGGGCGGTCGCAGGGTATGATCTCTATTTGTATGACTCTACCATGGAGCACGGAATTCCAAGCGTCTTTGCGATGGCCAAGAACAGGAAGGATAAAGGATTGAATCTGATCCTCGCGGCAGGTGCCCATCTGGATCCAGTGAGAGCGGCAAAAAGCGCGATACAGGAGCTCGCCGGGATGATGCTGAATCTCGATGAAAAATTGGAGAAGAACAAGGCGAATTATGAAAAAATGCTGGTCGATGATTCCCTTGTAAGACAGATGGATGATCACGGCATGCTGTATGGACTGCCCCAGGCCGAGAAACGTTTCACGTTTTTACAGGATGACAGCCGGCCATTGCGAAGTTTCAAGGAGGAATTCAACTGGAGGTCCGATCACAGTGATCTTACGGATGACCTGAAGGATATTCTTGACAGATTTCGAAACCGGAACCTTGATGTCATTGTTGTTGATCAAACCGCCCCAGAACTTGAAAAGAACGGACTATACTGTGTGAAAGTCTTGATTCCCGGCATGCTCCCCATGACATTCGGTCATCACCTCACCCGTCTGACAGGATTGGAAAGAGTCCTTAACGTCCCGGTGGAACTGGGATATGCCGACCGGCCATTGACCTATGATCAGCTTAATCAAAAACCGCATCCGTTTCCTTAAGGTATTAGGAGGTAAGGAGGATGAGTCTGGAAGAATTTTTATACAATCTGCAATGTAATATCAATCGGGCCAATCAGCCAAACTGGGAAGTGGACTGGGAGGATACCCCTCTTCCTTACAAGCTTTACCGGGGGCTGCGGGTTGTGCCATTGTCTTTGGAAGTACCTGTGTCACTGTTCGAGAGCCAGCCGCCGTCAACACCCGATTTAGAAAAAATCGGGCATTTTCTCTGGTATGTCTATGGCATCACTGGGGTAAGCCAGTCAATGGATCCGGATGATTCTCTGGATCAGGAGTCATACCCCATCCACTCCTATCGGCGGTTTGCTCCATCAGGAGGGGCGCTGTATCCGAATGAACTATATATCTATTTAAAGTTGGATGATTTGCCCGATGGAATCTACCATTATGATGTATCCCACCATCGCCTAGTCCTGCTCCGGGAAGGGAATGTCGATTCATATCTAGAACGGGCACTTGGCAATCGCTGCGATATCTCGACGTGTTTTGGCACAGCTTTTGTTTCCACCCGATTTTGGAAAAACTTTTTTAAATACAATAACTTTTCCTACCGGCTGCAAGGACTGGATGCCGGTGTCCTTAAGGGACAGCTGCTGGAAACGGCCAAACGGTTTGGATTCGAGTCAGGGGTGTATGTTCAATTTCTGGACTCAGCGATCAATCATTTACTTGGACTGACCGAGGAAGAGGAAAGTGTCTATTCCGTCATCCCGCTTTCAGTTGCTGCAACGAATTGGGCTGGAAACGGGAAAGGAGTGGAACGGGCATTCACCGCTGAAGAAGTATGCAGGGAGCTACCTGCTATTTCTGTGGAACTCTACGAAAAGTCTGAAAGAATTAGAGAGTTTCCTATGTTACTGGCAGCGAATGAAGCTTCTAAAATCGATTCAACCGGCGATTTTCAGAAACTCAGAAACCAACCGGCTTTTAGAAACGGAGAAAAAGAAATTCATCTGCCGGAGATCGAACCATTCTCCCATGGTTTTGTTGAGATATGCAAAAATCGTTATTCCCCCGAAATGGATTTTGTCATGGGGAAGGTCAGTCAGCAGAAACTCGCGACGATACTTAAAAAAGCCACTCAGTCCTACTCGTTTCGTAGTGACATAGACGAAGTTCCTTACGGAGATAAATCCGGTGTATCTATTTTTGGCTGTTTCTATAATGTGGAAGGCGTACCGGATGGCGCATACGCATATGACAGTGTCCGTCATTCATTACGGGAAATCAGCACAGGAGATTATCGTCTTCAGCTTCAATCGGGTCTGTCCCTTGATAACGTCAATTTGCTTCAGGTGCCGTTGTGCCTTCAAATCATTGGAAACAAAGATTACTATCAAGCCCTGGGATACAGAGGCTACAGGATCATGCAAATGGAAGCAGGAATGCTTGTACAGCGCCTGCTTTTAGCCTCGTCTGCGGTCGGGTTAGGCGGACACCCGCTTCTTGGGTTTGATACGGCATTGACAGATAGAATGTACAAATTAGATTCAAAGGGTCAAACGACCTTGATCCAAATACCGATCGGACCTTTTCGGGAGCGGGCTTGGATGAAAGGAAGTTTGTTGAGT
The DNA here is from genome assembly GCF_008180865.1 of Rossellomorea aquimaris. Taxonomy (GTDB): domain Bacteria; phylum Bacillota; class Bacilli; order Bacillales; family Bacillaceae_B; genus Rossellomorea; species Rossellomorea yichunensis. The sequence continues at coordinate 207,920 of NZ_VTEX01000005.1, read as the reverse complement.
TGAGGAGGGGGTGGCCATGGGGACGGGGTCACTTGGCTTTTAAAAGGAGCCTCGGTTTGATTCTTACAGATAAAGAAAATTCGACATTTTGGCACGATTATCGAATTTCTCGCATGAATGCATCTGAAACTCGCACGATTATTACGGAAGCCGCATGATTTTTCCAAATCCCGCACGTTAATTGTAAATTACGCATGAATCTTCGCTATACCCCTTTTCAAGGGGATAAGATGGAAGGACTGAAAGGTTGGAAAAGACTATTTTGAGGAAAAACTTTCAAAAAAACGTCCCTTGGGCAGGCCATGGGGCGTTTTTTTGATGAAAATGAGGAAGGTCCCCAGGTAACCCTTGTTCAGTTAAAGGGCCATTTAATGGAACAAGAGCATTGCTCAAAGTCATAAAATTTGAAATAATTGGTATTAAATGCTAGATAATGAAAGGAATGAGAAGTATTATTCAGCTTATAAGGATTAATGACATCAAAATTGAAGTTCTTTTAAGTGGGAATAAAGGTCCACTGGTAATTGATTCTACAGGGATAGGCAAGTTATGTTGAGGATTAAATAAGAAGTTCTTTCTCAAAAAAGTAGACAGGTCTGCGTTAAATCGATTTAACGTTAAAGAAAATAGCTTAAGGGATGATTATGTAATGGTAGGTTTGAAAATTTTCTTAAGGTAAGGCATCCCAAAAGCTTATTCGTTCTGTGATCAAATTTTCGCAAAAAAGAAATGGGGGACAGTCTTTGTCTATCATCAAATGGTCCATAATTATCGACTCTATTGCTGCGCTAGGGTTATTTATTAGTCTATTTTTTTACGAACCGTTTTTTTGCACTCGTGTTGTAGGTATATTTTTGGCACTTTCTCAAATATTCGTATTATTGTTTAGGAAAAATTTAAATAAGATAATGTATCTTATTTATACAATGATTGTTTTTATTGCCTTTCACTTTGCTGGTTACTATGACAGTGAAATCTTAAAAAATGCAGGAAAAACTTTTTTATTATACGTATTTGTTTTATCCATAATCATGAGTACATATCGAACAATCTATAATAAGAAGCCAAACTGTTAACTTAAATATGTTAGTAAAAGCGGTGATGAATGAGTACAAGGAGAGTAATAGTCATTTTGTTCACTATGAGTTTTATATTTCTAGTATTAGGTTTTGTTGGATCAAAAGAAAATCTTGATTTCGTTTTCTCCTTTATCATCAGCTTTCACTTTACTCCGCTAAAGGCAGTTTAATGGAATAATTCGATCCTAAATGACTCGGTTTCCGTCTAATTAAGAAAGGAAAAACAAAGTAAAAACACAAGATAATTAAAGAGGGGGGATGAAAAGATGAACAAATACGCTTTGTTATCAGTTTTAATGGTGCTAATTAGTGTAGCTGTGTTTCTGATTCTTAGAGGACCCAACGCAGATTTGTCGTTGGTGATTACCATTTTGGGTATTCTTTCGGTAATTGGAATCGTTTTTGCCGTTCTGTCTAAAAAGTGGTTATTAGGTATTATGGGTGTTTTAACGAATGGAACAGTTCTTGTTTTTGTATTTTTCTTATTATTAGCAAATGGAATAGGCGGTTGAGCCAAAACGATATTTAGGTTTAATTTAGCTCAGTTAAAATAAAAACAAATGGTAAACGTTAAATGTAAAAGTCAATATTTAGGGGGAGATTGTTGTATGAGGGAATTATTGGGGGAAGCGATAACATCTGTGGAAATCTTAGGTGCAATTGTGATCTTGTTTTTTGTTCACTTTTTGTTTACAAAGTTAAAAAAAGTGTTAATCACTCCCTTCGTCGTAATGTTTCTTGGTTACATCGCTTTTATTATAGGGATTGTCTATATTAGAGGTTGGACTGGAATGGGGTGGATAGTTTGGGGAAATATCATAATGGCAATTGGAATTCTTTTTTACCTTGGATTGCAGATATTTAGTATCTTTCGCAAACGGGCTTATAAATGGAAATCAGCTGAATGATTTTCATTTAAACCAAAATAAAAATGCCATCTAATAGCAGAGAATTATTCCATTAAAGGGGCAATAACTGAAGATTGGGCAGCTGATCTTCAGCTTTTTCTTTATTCCGTTATTGGGCATTTTAGTTGAACAAGAAATTATATAATAGAATAGAAAATACAAAGAAAAGGAGAAGTTCTAATGGTCAAACTAAAATACTTTGAAAGTATAGATTTCAAACAGCTTATTGATTGGATTGATTCACCTCAGTTTTTACTTCAATGGGGAGGTCCTGCTTTCTCATATCCCTTAACTGAAAATCAGTTAGAAAAATACATTGAGAATGCCAATAATGATAACTCTGATACTTTGATTTATAAAGTAATCGATAATGAAACTGGAAACGTAATTGGTCATATTTCTTTGGGGAAAATTGATAGAATAAATAAATCTGCACGAGTAGGAAAAGTATTAGTTGGTGATAAAAATGTCAGAGGTAAAGGAGTAGGTGAACTATTGATGGAAGAAATCCTCAAAGTGGCATTTGATGAACTTAATTTACATAGAGTTAGTCTTGGAGTGTTTGATTTCAATCTATCTGCTATTGCTTGTTATGAAAAGGCGGGTTTTATCAAAGAGGGGTTACTAAGGGACGCAAGAAAAAATGATGATGAATATTGGAACTTGTGGGAAATGAGTATTTTAGAAGATGAATGGTTAGAAACAAGAAATTCTTAGTGTTTCTTATTGAACTAACGGGGGCAATAACTTAAGATCAACTAATTAAGTCGCTATTGCCCTTCTTCAATAACACGAACGGGAAGTAATGGAATAAGGAAGTATACACTCACTTAATACAAAATGTTACAATTTGGTAGGGGTGAAAGAGTGAATATTTTTCTTTTTATTATCGTTCATATATTTATAGGATTAACAATAATTTATTTTTATGGAAAATTCCCAAAAGCACTTACTGTATTTGCATCTGTGTTTTTAACTATGAGTTTTCTTTATTGGGGAACCGCTTTTATAAATTTGTTAGTAAACTAAAAGGGGTACTACCTGAAGATCAGCTAAATAATCAGGTATTGTCCTTCTTCCATTATTGGGCAGGTTAATGGAAGATTCTGTTTAAGGGTTAATTAATACTGTTACTAGTAAATAAAGCAGAGAACTGGTAGTTAGGTATAAGTGGGAGTTTCTATTGGAAGCCTTAAGGGCAGGTATAAATTATGTACACTTAGAATTTAAATCTGAAAAAATCACATTATCAGTGGCAACCATTAATCAAAGAGCGATAAAACTATACAGAAAAGTTGGGTTTAAAGATGTAGAGACTTTTATGCAAGATACAAATAGTAGTACATATGAGTTTCTAAAGATGGAGTATAAATGTCATTAACTCATCTTAATGTAACTGGAGAGAGGGTTGAAGAACGACTAATTGACCCGGCTATTCATGGGGGCGGTTTTGCCGCTTCCTTTTATCGAAAAGGAAGCACAAGAACAGTCCCCATGCTTCCTGATGACTATGCAAGAAAGTCGAGAACCCGCTTGATCACAAGCCTCGTCGCCTCAGCATTGTATGAAGGTATGCTGCTGTCAGTGAAGAGATGTTCCTTGCCCTCATACAAAAAAAGCTCAGCGTGATTGGCAGACTCCACCAGTTCACGTGCCGCATTGATATCGCCGTCTTCAACGAAGAAAGGATCTTCATTCATGGCATGTATTTGTACAGGCAGGTCGGCTGGCCACGGAGATTCAAACTCCGAGGTCGGGAGGCAGGCATGGAAAAACAGTGCACCTCTTGAGCCTTCGCGGGTTTGAGCGAGCTGCTGTGCTGCCGGGACACCGAGTGAAAAACCAGCATAGACGACATCTCGAGAAAGGTCGCCTGCTGCCTGAATGCCACGCGCCGTCACTTCTTCAAATCCGATTTCCTTCACATATCCTAAGCCTTCCTCCAGGGAGGGAAATGTTCGACCTTCAAATAAATCTGGCACATGCACTATATGCCCAGCATCTCTCAGCTGATCTGCGATAGATTCAATCCCCTTGGTCTTGCCTAAAACATGGTGTAACAACAAAACTTCTGCCATCATTTTCTCCCCCATTTAAATACGTCTTATGTATAAATTTCGACAAAAATACTGTTTGACCTGCCAGAACCTTAACTTCTTCCCCAAGGTCATAGATTTAATAGGAATTGTTAAATTCTTCTTGCGTTTAATCAGTTTTATTTGAAATGATTGGGATTTACATCGATACAGTCAGCATATTTAAAGGTGAAAAAGACCAAGGAGAAAACTATACCCACTTCCTTGGTCTTATTATAATGTGAAGCATTTAGTGTAATATAGAATCAAAAAAGTTAAGAGGATTTCTGTTAGTATAAGTATATAAGATTGTTCCACTAAAAGGCAGCTTAATGGAATAATATGAAACATACATAATCCGGTATCCGAATAACTATCGTGTGAATTTATTGAGAAAATTGTTTGAAATAAAAGGAAAACGACAAAATTTGTAGAATTATATTAGCATTAATAAATGAGGAAACGTTTCCATAAGGATGTGTTGGTGATGGTAACAATAAAGGAAGTTGCTAAAGAAGCTAAAGTTTCAATTTCCACTGTATCGAGAGTACTTAATAAGAGCGGATATACAAGTGAAAAAACGAAAGAAAAGGTTCTGAATGCAGTAAAGAAACTTAACTACCAAGGGAGTCTGGTAGCTGCTGCAATGAAGAAGAAACAGACATTAACTCTTGGTTTAATCATACCTGATATAAAGAATATTTTTTATTCAGATTTGACTAGAACAATAGAAGATCGAGCAAATAGTCATGGATTCAACATCTTTTTATGTAATACAGATAACAATCTGCAGAAAGAAGCAGAGTATATACACCTACTGATCGCTAAGGGAGTCGATGGTATCATCTTTTCATCTCCAGAGGTTGATGATGGAAATATAAAAGAATTGAAGGAAAACTATCCTGAGCTACCAGTTGTCATATTAGGGGGGAAATTCCCGAAATTAATTCTTAATGAGATCGTAGTTGATAATGTTGATGGAGCATATAAAGCGATGAGACATCTTCTGGATTTAGGGCATAAGGATATTGCCTTTATCGGCGGGGACCTTGAATCTTATGCATCAATCGAAAGGCACCAGGGGTACAAGTTAGCATTGAATGAAAGAGGCGTTCCTATAAATGACGATTATGTGATTTTTGACAAGTTTTATATTCAAAGCGGGTATAAAAATGCAATGAGATTATTACAAAAAAATGATAGACCTACGGCAATTTTTGCGGTAAGCGATAGTGTTGCTGTAGGTGTCTACAAAGCTGCAAGGGAGTTAAATATAAGAATTCCAGAGCAATTATCAGTTGTTGGTTTTGATGATTCTCAATATGCGGAAATTTTGTCTCCTATGCTTACGACTATTCGTACTCCTATTAATGAAATGGGTCAAAGGGCTATAGAAATCATGGTTAAAGCAATTAAGGAAAAGCAAATAATTAAAGAAACAGTCCTCTTTTATCCAAATCTAATTGAAAGGGAGTCAACTATGGCGATAGAAGCAGGTAATTCCAAAAGGATGACTTAGAATAATGTTTAAAAGACGTTTGATGATTCTGTGTTAATTAATATAATTTTATAAATTTTCAAAAAAATCATTGAAAGTGGTTTACTAAGTATGTATAATTTGATTTAAATAAGTGGAAACGTTTCCATCTTATTTAAATCAATTTTTTTGTCTGAATACAATATATATTATTTACTCAACTAAATATCTTGGTATTTGTGCGATTAATCAGCTCCAAAATATACCTTTTATGTCCACAAACCTCCATAAAGCTCTAAAAAATAGCTCTTTATTCTATCTGGCTGATATCCAGATCGTAAATGTCAAAATTAAGTGGGATGGAATGAGGTTGTGTGGAAACGTTTCCAGAAATAGTCTTTTAACACTATCTGATATTCGTTTACTGATCATTGATCAATCTAAACCATCTAAATTGATCTCATTTAAAATATACCTTTTGATTCATTCGAGGTATCATACTTAATCACAACGATGAAAGGGGATTGTAATGTTCGACTACAACATATTTATTCAAGGGTTTCCCGGAAAGTCATCAACCCATGGGGGGTTAGGATGGAGTACAGTCACCTTATTGTCCCACAAGGACCAACATATTATTATTGATGTCGGCAGTTTCGGGGTCAGGCCATTAATATTAGATAAACTCGAAGCAAGAGGTTTATCTCCGAGTGACATATCGATGGTTTTACTGACACATACGCATTGGGATCATTGCGTTAATTGGACTATGTTTCCTAACGCGACCATCGTAGTGGGGCAGGCGGATATGAAGTGGGCATTAAACGAACCGCCTGGAGGATGGCATGTTCCTGAATTGTATGTGAAGGAATTAAATTCTTCTTCACAAATAAGGTTGGTCAACCATCTTGAAGAAATCGTTCCTGGGATTGTTGCGCATCAGACGGATGGACATTCACCGGGTCACTTGGCGTACACCGTAGACAATGGTGATTATAATCTGATATTCAGCGGGGATGCCGCTAAGAACAGGGCGGAACTCTTATCAAGGAATGCGGATATGACACTGAATCTATCAGAAAGCCAACAATCAATCGATTACCTTTGGAGATTGTGGAGAAAAAGGGAGAACAGTATTTTAGTACCTGGACACGATATCCCCATGAAACTTGTTAACGGGGAACCTGTTTATCTCGATGAAAGAAAAGCAGATTTGCAATACTGGTTTTCTGATACATTGGAGGATTATACAACGATCGAATTGGCAGATGAATCAGCGTTAGCTGAACAGACCAAGTAGGACTACCCATATTTCGGCAATATTTAAGGGGGTGTTCAATAAAAAAATGAAAAGGCTTACATGTATTTTCTATCGCAAGTCAGCGTTTTAGTAATAGATAAAAATAATCGTTTGCCTGAAGAATTTAATCCAAACGAAATTGATAATTGAAATTAAATGAGGTGTGAAAACAAATGAGTGATATAAAAAAGCAACGTGTGATCGTGACTGGCGGCTCTAAGGGACTTGGACGCGGAATTGCCCTGGCTTTCGCAGAGGCAGGTGCATCGGTGGTCATTGCTGATGTTGATGCTGAAGCGGGCGAGCGCTGTGTGGAGGAGATCATCGAATCTGGAGGAAAAGGTCTGTTCGTCTATACGGATGTAGCGTCAAGTGAAGATGTGAAAAACCTATTTGAGGAAGCCCGTCATTTCCAAGGCGGTATAGATGTGCTCGTTAACAATGCTGGTATTGGTCACGGGCCGCTCTCAGAAAGACACTTTCTGAAAACGGACTTCGCTATGTGGGAGAACCTCATGAATGTACACCTTAATGGACTTTACTACTGCAGCCAATTGGCAGCAAGGGCAATGGTCCACCAGGGTGAGGGCGGAAGCATTATCAATATGAGTTCTGGAGGGGCAACACGCGCTCATCGAAATCGTGTCGCTTATGATGCGACGAAGGGTGCAATTGAGGCCGCTACAAGAGCAATGGCACTTGATCTGGCTCCATGGAAAATTCGGGTGAATGCTGTGATGCCGGGCTCCATGTGGGTTGAAAACCGTACAGCAGTCGGAAATGAGTCTTCACCTGACCTTCTCATCCCACTCGGCAGGCTCGGAATGCCGCAAGACGTTGGGAATGGAGTTTGCTTCCTGGCATCGCCTGAAGCTTCATACATTACAGGTCATGTCTTAGTCATTGATGGCGGACTCACTTCTCAGCTCCGGGCGCCAAGTATGGATGCCGATGTTGCACTCTCTCTCGACGAAATCGATTTAGGGATGGCTTCAACCGGAAGCAAAGGATAAATGCATTCCCCCACAACTCTGACTGGTTTCATAGAAAAGATGGAGAGTTCAATCATATGACCAGAAGTCATCCAGATTAAGTACATGATAAATAGAAAAAAGGAGGAGGAAAATAATATGAAAACGTCATTCACAAATATTTTCGGTGTGGAAAAACCTGTATTAGGTATGGTTCATTTAGGTCCGCTCCCTGGATCACCTCTATATGAAGGGAATATCGATCAAGTATTAGAAGCTGCCATCCGTGATGCGAAAAGTCTTGAAAAGGGCGGAGCCAGCTCGGTCATGGTAGAAAACTTTAATGACTACCCGTTTTACCCTGAAACAGAGGAACCTGAAACAGTGGCAGCGATGACATTGATTGCTCATGAAATTCGACGCGAAGTGAAGCTTCCAATGGGGATTAATATCCTGAGAAACTCTTGGAAATCAGCATTAGCAGTAGCTGGAACAGTAGGGGCTGATTTTATTAGACTTAACGTCCTGACAGATGCGTATGTGACCGATCAGGGGCTCATTAACGGTACGGCCCACCTGGTGGCAAGATATCGTAAATTTCTTGGTTTAGAGAAGAAAGTCAAGATTTTCGCAGATATTCAAACAAAACATGCAGCTCCTTTAGCCGCCCGACCTATTGATGTCTTGGCTCGCGATACTGCCTATCGCGGAATGGCAGACGCGATTATTCTTGCAGGTGAAGAATCAGCTCAACCTCCTTCAATTGAGAATTTAGAGGCGGTGAGGAATGCAGTCCCTGATGTTCCAATCATCATTGGCAGCGGAATGAAAGTTGAAACTGCAAATCTACTCAAATATGCGGATGGAGCTGTCTTTGGATATGGGGCAAAAATCGATGATATTATGACGAACCCGGTTGACGAAGACAAAACACGCCGCTTCTGCGAAGGGGTAGACAGAGAAAGAAACTCTCAATTGGTTTAGTTTTAATAGAAGCAGAGTATTGAAGGCGTTGGGACCGATCATGGCCCCTCATACATACGAAACCTTATTTTCATTAAGGGTTTAGTGCTGATGTTTGTCTCTCGGTATTCTTATAGAAAAGATAATAGGAGGAGTTAACATGATGATGGAACGAGTAATTATTGACACTGATCCGGGAGTCGACGACCTTGCCGCAATCTATCTTGCGCTCGCGTCTCCGGAACTGCGTATCGAAGCTTTAACGACAGTACATGGAAATATCGAGGTGGAAACTGCGACGCATAATGCACTTTCATTACTTGAATTAGCAGGCAGAACAGATATCCCTGTTTATCGCGGAGCAAGCAAGCCGCTTATACGCAAACCGCACTTTGCCAAGCATATCCACGGCAATAATGGTTTTGGCGGAGTAGAGGTTCCAGACCCTTCTGTATCGGAGGCGGGGGAGTATGCGGCAATGGAGATTGTGAGGATTTGTAACGAAGCACCGAACGAAATCACTATTTTGGCGATAGGTCCACTGACGAACGTGGCGCTGGCTCTCTCTATAGACCCTGGTATCGCGCAGAAAGTGAAAAGAATTATTGTCATGGGCGGTGCAGTCCGTGTCGCCGGGAACTATTCACCGGTTGCGTCCTTCAATCTGGCAGCTGATCCTGAGGCTGCAAGGGCAGTGTACGATTCGGGTGCGCCAATCGTTCAGGTCGGTCTCGATGTATGTACGAAGGTGAGAATCTCACCAGAAAATCTAAAACGCATAAGGGATACGAATACCCGTCCAGGATCCTTCCTCTTAGAGGCCGCTGAATTCCGGCGTAAGGCTTACGTTGCTGTCCAGCAATCGTCAGAAACGGAGACCGGCGTTTTCTTTAATGACGTACCAGCCGTAGCCTATGCGCTTTGGCCTGAACTCTTTGAGGTACAGCCGGCCTATGTTTCCATTGAAACGTCAGGGGAACTTACAGCTGGTCAGACTGTCACTGAGTTTACAGGACAGTGGGGTCATTCAGAACCCAATACCTCTATCCTGATGGATGTTGACGGAGAGACCCTGGCAGGAAGATTTGCTGAACGTATTTCTACTTTAGAAACACAATATGCCGAATCGCCTAAATAACGCATTAAAATATTTGAATTTTTAGATAATTAGACCTCGAAGGGGTGACATCATGTCAACTCTCATTAAAAACGTCACAATCATTACGATGGATGATGATGCAGGTATCATCCAGGGCAGTGTCCTGGTGGAAAACGGACTCATAAAAGAAGTGATCCCGCATAACCCCGGGAGTGAACCGCCAATTGGAGCCAATGAAACAATCGATGGATCCGAAATGATCGTCATGCCTGGTATGACAAATGCTCATTATCATTCCTATTCAAATCTGTTAAAAGGGACAACCAGCCATTTTCCATTGGAGATATGGTCCCTTTATACAACAGCATATGGATATTCACTTGATGACGAAGATATCTACAATGCAGTACTTTTAGGTGTAATCGATATGATTAAAAGCGGTGTGACCAGTTGTATTGACCATTTTCCGCATATCAGAAGATCAGAAGCCGCACTTAAAGCATATGAGGCATCATCGATTAGAGTTGGATTTGCTCCCATGATGCATGATGTACCTGATCATCATTTCCTTCCAGTTGAGCTGCCGAGCGACAGGAAGCGAAAACTAGACGAAGCAGCACCGATATCAGATGAAGAAATGAAAGCGTTTTATAACTCCCTTTTCAACAAGTGGCATGATAAAAATAATCGTATTCAAATTTTGTTAGGTCCGAATGCTCCGCAGCGATGTTCCGAGGAAATGCTGGCGTTATGTAGAGAATTAAGTGAACAAAGAGGGGCATATGTTCATACTCATCTTCTGGAAACAAAAATTCAAAAGGAAGTCGGGGATGCTGCATTTTCCGGTGGGATAGTTGGCAGACTGCGGGAACAACAATTGCTTTCAAGAAGGTTGTCAGCGGCTCATTCCATTTGGATTGAAGATGATGAGGCAGAGGTGTTAGCTGATCGTGGTGTTTCCATTGTTCATAATCCAGTCAGTAATATGATGCTTGGCAGCGGGAGAGCGAACGTATCATCCTATCTGCGAAAAGGAATGAACGTGGCCTTGGGGACGGATTCCTCCAATTGCGGAATCTCCCATAACCTTTTTGAAGCAATGAGGATAGCTGTTATGCACAGCCGGCAGGAACATTCTCAATTCCAAGAATGGCTGAAACCAATAGATGTGCTGAAAATGGCTACAATTGGCGGGGCACACTTATTGGGTGAAGAGAAAAAGCGGGGGAAAATTAAACAAGGTTATGAAGCGGATCTTGTTTTACTAACCAAACGTTCACCTGCTTTGGCGATGAACGAAGATCTTATCTCTCAGCTTGTGTATTACGAGAATGGGAGTTCGATAGAATCGGTCATGGTCAAGGGAGAATGGGTTCTCAGGAATCGCAACATTGTTACATTCGATGAAGAAGCGGTACTCCAAACAGTAAAAGAAAAACATGAGTCCCTTGTTAAAAAAAGCCAGGCAAGTATTCAATTGGCGAATGAATATGAGCCGTATTTCACCAATATGTATAAAAAGTTTCATCATCATCTTGAGGAGAAAAAAGCTGGCAGCAGGTTTGATGCTGCTCATTAGCAAGGAATGTCTGAAGAAATTAAATCTTAGTAAAAGCCCATATAAAAAGGAGGATAAAAGATGAAAAGTATAGCAAAGGATTTTACGCTTATTTCCATATTGCTCATTCCCATTGGTGTAGCAGTCAATGTAGTTGCTGGTGAATTGGTTGAAATATTAAAAATCCCTCTCTTCTTAAATCAAATTGGCACGATGATTGTTGCGATGGTAGCCGGTCCTTGGGTCGGGGCAGTAACTGGTGGGGTCTCAAAACTAATATTCGGGATATTCAATCCTACTCAGCTGGCGTTTATGCCGGTTGCGATGGCTTCAGGAATTGTTGTCGGTTTCATGGCAAAAAAGGGGATGACAAAAAATGTTTGGAAGGTTGCTTTTACAGGGTTTATTGTGGCCATCGTTGCCATATTAATCGCTACCCCGACAACGGTTATCGTGTTTGGCGGAGCTTCAGGAACTGGATCAGATACAGTCACTGCCGTCCTTTTAGCTTCAGGCAAAGAAATATGGACAGCTGTTTTAACACAGAAGATATTTGTTGAAAGTATTGATAAAATCCTTTCGATCATGGTTGCCTATATGATTGTTCGAAAGATGTCAGATCAATACCTGTCAAAACAGAAATATGGCCACTTATATCTTAATACTTACAATCATAAAAACACTAAAATTGGAGCTTAAAAGCATTTCATAAAGGCATGGTGTGAACATGTTGATAAATCTGCGGTCACTGCATCAATCACCCCATCATTTTGTACAAAAGGGCTTGTATGCATTCATCCGATTCTTTCCATGAATCAGTGAAAAAATGAACCTTACTATGATAGGGGAGATATACTTATGGAAAAACTAAGAAGCTTTATTCTAAGTCTTTATCCAACTACTAAATTCTTATTTACCGCCTTATTAATGATGACCCCGTTACTGTTGCCAGGTTATATCTATTCCTATTTGGTTCCCGTGCTGTGTTTGATTATTGCAATGGCAGCTGGAAAAACAAAACTGTACGTAGACTTCGTCTTAAAAGGATTGGTACCGATTGTTGTCATGATTTTTCTTTTGCAATCATTTTTCTATCCGGGAGAGAACATATTGTGGTCATGGAGCATCTTCTCCATTAAACAAGAAGGAATTGAATTCAGTTTACAATTAACCTCGAAAATATTGGCGGTGGGATCAGCCATTGTTTTATTTTTTCAGATTACAAAAATCAATGATTTATCGCGGGCTTTAGAAATAGCAGGAGTTTCGCCAAAGGCTACCTATGTACTTTCATCCGCACTTACAATTATCCCGGAAATGAGGCTGCATTTATTACGGATCATGGATGCACAAAGAACCCGCGGTGTTGAAACGGAAGGAAACCTAAGTATACGAATAAAAGCATTTGTACCGGCATTGACCCCACTGATATTATCCTCATTTTCAAGCACAGATGAGAAAGCCATCACGTTGGAATCCAGAGCTTTCACAGCCCGGACCAAAAAGACAAGCTTGCACCATTTGGAAAAGACGAAGAGTGATCATGTAGTAAGAGCCATCTTATTGATTGTAGTTGTTTCCATCCTGATCTGGAGGTTTTTATTATGAGTGGAATAGAGATTAGAAATCTATCATACCAGTACCCTACCGGAAGTGAAAAGGTATTGCATGATCTGAATCTTACGATTGAAAGCGGGAAGTTCTATGCGCTCGCCGGCGTGAACGGCGGAGGGAAGACAACGCTCTGCAATGTGATCCGGGGGTTCATTCCCCACTTTTTCAAGGGAGAACGAACTGGAGAAGTGCTGATTGATGGGAAGGATGTTCAAGATTGGGATCCAAGTGATCTTGCCCAGAAGGTGGGGTTTGTGTTTCAAAATCCATTCACCCAGATCAGTGGCGTGAAGGAAACTGTTTTTGATGAGATAGCTTTCGGACTGGAGAATCTCGGGGTCGAAATCAGTGTGATTAAACAGAAAGTTCAAGACATCATTAAATTATTGGGTATTGAGTATATCCAAGACAAAAACCCGAATGAGCTATCAGGAGGACAAAAACAACGGGTGGCTTTAGCCTCGATTATCGTAATGGAGCCGGATATTCTCATTTTTGATGAGCCGACATCACAGTTGGATCCACAAGGTACGGAGGAAATATTCAGGGTAATCGATATTATGAAGAAAAAAGGAAAAACAATTATTTTAGTAGAGCACAAGATCGAGTTAATTGCTGAGTATGCAGACTATGTGATCGTTCTTCAGGATGGACAGATTAAGAAACAAGGAAGAACGGAAGACGTGCTTTCTGAAGAAGATACACAGGACTACGGTTTAGGTTTAACCCAGTATACGCTATTGGATTTAGAAATGCGAAAACACAATATGCATACAGAAAGAATACCCATTACTGAAAGGGACTCCGTTCAAGTGATGAAACAATGGATGGAATTACAAGGGGTGAAATTATGAGCTATTTAACTTTAAATGATGTTACCTATTGTTATCCCAATGGTTTTAAAGCGGTTGAAAACGTCAGCATGTCGTTCGAAAAGGGTGAATCAGTAGCCATTGTTGGACAAAATGGTGCCGGGAAAACCACAACAGTGAAAATGATGAATGGATTAACAAAGCCAACTCAAGGTGATGTGATCATTGATGGGTTGAATACAAAAGATTACACAACAGCTCAGATATCCAAAAAAGTGGGATATGTCTTTCAAAACCCTGATGATCAAATTTTTCACGAAACTGTAAAAAGTGAAATTAGGTTCGGACCTAAAAACCTTGGATTTTCAGAGCAGAAGATTGAAGAAAACGTAATGAAGGCAGCAGAATTGACAGGAATCGTGCCATTCTTGGATATACATCCGTATAACTTGCCTTATTCCATGAAGAAATTTGTCACCATTGCCTCGGTCATTGCAATGGATACAGATACGATTATCTTAGACGAGCCAACGGCCGGACAAGACTCCCTGGCCATTAAAAGACTGGGGTACATTATTGATTCATTAGTTCAAGAAGGGAAAACGATCATTACCATTACACATGATATGGAATTTGTCGTGAACAACTTTGAACGTGTCATCGTGATGGCAAATAAAAGAGTCGTTCAGGATAGTCATAAGCAAGATGTTTTCTGGAACCATGGTGTCCTGGAAGAAGCGATGTTAAAACAGCCTCATATCAGCCGGTTATGCAATACATTAAATGTCAATGAAAAAGTATTAGATATCAATCAAATGATTAATGTGCTAAAAAAAACTTCAGGTAAGGTAAAGGTCACTCTATAAAAGGAACTCTCTAATGACTAATGAATAGAGGAGAATCGATATGAAAATTGGTATTATACATGCAACTTGTAATGCTGTACCACCTTTAAATGCAGCCTTCAAACGACTGGCACCGGAAGTAACGGTCTTAAACTTTGTTGATGAGAATATCCAGTATCATGCGAACCAAATCAATGGAATCGATGATAAATTATATCGGGATTTTATCAATATGGCCAGTAAAGCACAGGAAGCGGGAGTGGATGCGATTATTGTAGCATGTACCGTCCTGACCCCTGTAGTGGATTCTGTTAAGCCATTTATATCAGTACCGATCTTTGCAGTAGATCGTCCGATGTTAGAAAAGGCAGTTACTACTTATTCAAAGATAGGCGTCGTTGCAACGACTGCACCATCCGGACCAGCCACAAAAGCCCAATTAGAGAAGCTTGCCAAGGAATTGAGGAAAGAAATTGAGGTAGATACAGAAATCACTACGCAGGCTATGACAAAATTGAAGGCTGGCAATGAGGAAGAACATAATCAGCTTAATCGTCTTGCGGCAGCGGAATTGCAAAAAAGAGGATGTGAAGTCATCATTCTTGCCCAGATTACACAAGCATGTGCAGAAGGTGAAACGAGTACATTGGGACTCCCGGTGTTAACAAGTCCGAAAGAAGCGGTAAAAGTGGTGATCAGTGCATTAGAACGGGATAAAGTAAACGCTTAGTTACAGAAAAAAACAAAAAATACAGTACTTCTTCGTTTTTTAGCCCTTGAAATAATTTCAAAGAAAAAGGAGAGATTTCAATGAAAGTAAGTTTTATTGGATTAGGCGTAATGGGCACCGGTATGGCATTAAATCTTGCAAAAGGCGAAAAAGAAGGTGAGTATGAGTATCTCGTCTGTGATGCAAATCCAACTGCATTAGAGCAATTCAATACACAAGGGATTAACACTACAACCAATATTCTGGATACAGCAGATAGTGATTATATCTTTCTCTGCCTGCCGGACTTAGAGATTGTAAAAAAGGTTATAGTCGGAGAAAACGGTTTACTTAAACATATGGAGCCAGGACAGAAAATTGTTGATTTCAGCACAATAAGTTATTTAGGTGCAGTAGAAATCGCAGAAACCTGCAAAGAGAATGGAATTGACTATATGGATTGCCCTATTTCCGGTCATCCGAGAACAACGATCGAAGGAACACTTACAATCATGTGCGGCGGAAATGAAGAACTATTTAATACAATAAAACCTATGCTTAACCGGATGGGGAAACAAATACTCTATATGGGTGAAAACGGGGCTGGTCAACTGACGAAGATGATTAATAACTGTGTATTAAATATTTGTTGTGCAAGCTTTAGTGAATTATTACCGGTTGGAGTGAAGCTTGGTTTGGATCCAGAGAAGCTCGGTGATGTATTAATGACGGCAACTGGATCCAGTTTTGCTTCAAAAACATTGATTCCTAAGGTGTTAGAAGGGGATTTTGAACATAGTTTTTCACTTGAAAGAGCCTATAAAGACATGGAAAGCATGAATGAAGTGTTAATGAAATATCAGATTCCACTGCCAACGTTGAGTGGAACGATGCAAACGTATCAACTTGCCTTACAAAACGGACAAGGCGATTTCTACAAGCATGCCATGATTTGTTATTTTGAAGATTTGTTGGGTGTAAAGGTACGGAACAAGAGCTATCAAGAAGCAGAAGCTGAATTGGTAAAGTAGTACATAAAAACATAGCAGGGGGGTGAATCAATTGCGCTTTGGTGTTATTGCAGATGATTTTACCGGTGCCAGTGACATCGCTTCTTTCTTTGTGAAAGGCGGACTTAGTACAGTTTTATACACTGGAATACCTAAAATTGATGAGGCTCCAAAAGCAGAAGTATGTGTCATTGCCTTAAAAACACGTACTCAAAATCCAAAAGACGCTGTCAAAGATTCGCTCGAGGCGATAGCCTGGTTAAAAGAGCAAGGTGCCCAACAGTTTTATATAAAATATTGCTCCACATTTGATTCGACACCTGAGGGGAATATCGGCCCGATTTGTGATGCTGTAATGGAAGAGCTGGACGTTCCTTATACGATTCTTTGTCCTGCACTTCCGGTAAATGGACGTATTGTTAAAGAAGGATGTTTATATGTTAATGGAGTTCCACTCGATAAGAGTCCTATGAAGGATCATCCGCTTACGCCAATGTGGGATTGTGATCTGGTTCATTTAATGGATGCGCAAAGCAAATTTCCCAGTGTGAAAATGTCAGACACTTTATACAAGGAAGAAGTAAATGAGGAGATTACAAGAATAGCAGCACAAAATAAGCAATCGCATTTTTATATTATCCCGGATTACGAGAAAGAAGAAGACGCGGAAAAGCTGGTCCAGGTTTTTGGAGGACTCAAACTCATTACCGGCGGCAGCGGCCTTGCCTATCCATTGGCGAAAATGTATAAGGAAAATGCGGAAGCGAATGGCTTTGAGCGATCAGATTCACCAGCGTTATTATTAGCAGGAAGCTGCAGTGAAGCCACTCGTAACCAGATTACAGAATATCAAAGATCAGGTGGTAAAGCCTACTTCATGGATCCTCTTAAATTGATTTCAGGTGAAGAATCTGTCGAGAAGATTTGGGATGTGATCTCTCAAAACAAAGAAGAATCAATCCTGGTATACAGCAGTGACACACCTGAGAAGGTACGGGATATTCAGCAACAAGGGAAAGAAGAAGTTGCAGGAAGATTAGAAAAAGCAACGGCGGATTTAGCAGAACTTGCTGTTCAAGCCGGGTTTCACAGAATCATTGTTGCAGGCGGAGAAACGAGTGGAGCGGTGGCAAAAAGGCTTGGATACAAGGGATATCATATTGGAGATAGTATTTCACCAGGAGTACCTGTCATGATACCAATAGAAGATAAGCGTATCCGAATGGTGTTTAAAAGTGGAAACTTTGGACAATCTGATTTCTTCCTTCAAGCCTTATCTTTAACATAAGAGAGAAGTGGAAAATATGGAGCAAACATTAGATCAAAAGATTAAAGATGCTATTTGGGCTGCCAAAAGCCTCTTTCAACGCGGTAAAGCAACCGGGAGTGTCGCGAACCTGAGTTTTCTGCATGAAGGCAAGATATATGTGACTGCTACTGGTACATGCTTTGGAAATCTGAAACCGGATGAGTTTGCTGTACTGGACATGGATGGCGTCCAATATGATGAAACAAAACCAAGCAAAGAATGGCCGTTGCATTTATCGGTATACAAAGCACAACCGGATACGGGTGCAGTTCTTCATGTGCACAGCACGTATAGTGTGCTCTGGAGTTGTCTGCCTGGCCTTAATGAATCAGATTGTATGCCGGATCATACTCCATACCTGAAAATGAAACTGGGAACAGTCGGCTTAATTCCTTATGAAAAACCCGGCAGTACAGAACTGTTTCACGTTTTTGAAAGACGCGTACATTCAAGTGATGGATGGCTGTTGAGCCATCACGGTCCGGTAGTGCCGGGAAAAAGTATCATGGAAGCATTTTTTGCATTAGAAGAATTAGAGGAAAGTGCGCATATTGCTTGGGAGCTTCGAAAACTTAATACAGAGTGACTAAGTACTTTTGTCACACTTTAGAAGAAGGTGAGGACAATGTGGCATATTAAGTTATGTTAGCTGTTTTGCTGGTTTACTGATTGGCTTTTTATTTGGATTGACTGAACTTCCGATTCCAGCACCACCAACTTTATCTGGTGTGGGATGATCTTGGTATTTATTTTGGATGTAAAGCCTATTTATCTATCATACCTGTGACAACAAAGTTATAATACTATTCTGATAGTTCTGTTATCCGGAGATATCCCTAGCCTAGGAATGATTGGTGCCGCAATCGCTGCAGCAAACTCCTCGGGGCGGGTGCTAAGAAGCGAAACATCAAAACTGTTAGTAAGAAAACCTGTCTCTACTAGAATGTCCGGGATCGGTGTTACCCCCACACCTAGTGCTGAGTTACCTTCTGACACCACAAAAAAGGGTGTAGAAGTAATCAAGCTATCAGCATCTAGAGGGAGAAGATATTGAAAAAGCCGATAAAGGGGTAATAGACGCATGTATCAGTCCCTTCAAAAAAGTTCTCCACCATCATAAGTTGTTGTCAAGTCCATGCTCCACTGGCACGATTGTTAAGAAATTATAGCCTAATTCCACAGTAATAGTGTGTTCTACATTTAACCGGAGATTAGCCCTTGGTACATAAATCAATGAATTTTAAGTATCTTCAAAGGAGAAATAAGAAGAGAACACCCCAGTGGAGGTGTTCTCTTCTTATTTATTTACTATCCGGTTATACGTCTTAACAGTCAAAATATAATAAAGAAGATAAATAACAATGAAGGCAAGCATAGCAGTCAGCATTGGAACGAACATGTTAGCGCCTATCAAGTTTGACATAAAGTTGCTTGTAAAATGTAAAATAGCGGAACCGTGTATTATACCAACTAATAATGGTAAGCCGAAGATGAAAAGCGTTTGCTTTTTAATGGACTTTGAGACTTCTTTCCTGCTGACCCCCACCTTCCTTAATATATCGTATTGAGGTTTTACTTCATTAGCTTCTGTCAGCTGTTTGAAATAAATGATGCTTCCTGTTGCGGCCAGGAAAACCAGTCCTAAGAATCCCATAATAAAGAGGTTGAGGGCGTTACCTTCTTTACCTTCTTTATATTCAAGATAATAGGTTGAGGATGCCTGAAAATCTTCTCCAAACAAGCTGTTTAATTCCTTTGACGTTTCCACAGTTGCTTTTTCATCAACCACTTCATACGCTTTATACACCAGTGGAGCAGATTCGCTGGCGAATTCTTCAAACTTATCGTTGCTTACTACTACGAAAAAATCAGGGTAGTCAAAGGGAAGGACATTGCCTTCAACCATATCAATCATTTTCAGCTTTTCGCCAATGGCAGGCAGCTCCAGATTAATCGTTTCACCCTGAAAATCATCATCCGTGAACTTTGTCAGACGCGGTTTAATCACAGCTGCCTCATTGCCACGAAGTGAAACCGTATCTTCACGGTCCAGTGCTGATGAAACTGAATTAAACGATTCTTCTGAAATGATTTTAATCGGATCAGTGAGGTAATCCAGGGAAAAGGAGAGGTCTCCTTTCGCTGTCACCACAGGTATGGTGAGCTGGGCCTTCACTGGGTGTTGCCGATCATCCTTGATGATTTTTTCAATCTTTGTATCAAATGTTTCTCCTTTTGATAAATGCGAATAACTGAATGGAACATCTTCTTCTGATTGTCGGGCATTTCCGTAGTATCCGCCGTATGTTGCCCCGAAGAAGCTGATGGTTGCAGCACTTAAGATAGCAATGAGTGTGAATGTGCGTGCATTTCCTCTTAGGCGGAAGATCAATTGAGCTGTTTCTATTAGATTTGTCCCTTTATAATAATAGCCTTTCTTTTTTTGCGTCAGTTTTAACAATGAGACGGTGACGGACCTGAAGAATAGGTGCGTCCCTATGATAAGGATGATTAAAGCCGTACCGTAATTTAATTGGATATATTCGATGGTCATTTCTTCGGGAAACGGTCTCAAAATCAGCCAATAACTGATGGCAAGCAAGATTACTCCGATAATACTTGAGATTAGGGAGGCTTTTGGTTGCTGCTCTCCTTTTTTTGCTGCATTAAATAATTCTATTAATTTGAATCGATAGATCAAGCGGTACCCTTGGATAGAAGTGAACAGGATGATCACCATGAATACAAGCGCCGTTTGTGCGATGGCTTCTAGTGAAAATCCGAAATCGATCTCAGATGTTGAGCCCATGAGATGGATCAAGATCATCGAGAATAATTTTGATAAAATAGTTCCGAAAAGAATCCCTACCGCCAATGAAAGAACTCCCATAATAAGATTCTCATAAAACAACATTCTGCCAATGGTCTTCTTTTTCAACCCCAACATCGAATAGAGTCCGACTTCTCTCTTCCGATTTCTCATAAAGAATGAGTTGGAGTAGATAATGAAGACAGCTGCAAAAATGATTAAAACGAAAGAGGCAGCCATGAACATAAAGTTCATCGTGTCAGAGAGAAGAATATTTTCCTGTATTTTCTCACTGTATTGAAGCGAAACGAAGGTAAAGTAAATGACCATACTGAAAACAAGTGAAATAAAGTAAACGAGGTAACTGCTGAAATTTCCTCTTATATTCTTTTTGGCCAGACTAAATAGAGTCATGTATTCCACCTCCAATGGCAGACAATACATCCATTATTTTATTGAAGAATTCTTTCCGTGATTCTTTTCCTTTCACCAGTTCTGTGAAAAGCCTGCCGTCCTTGATAAATAGAACACGCTGACAGTAACTTGCTGCAAAGGCATCATGCGTAACCATTAAAATGGTCGCTGCATCCTGTTCACTCAATTCTTTTAAGCTTTCCAATAAATCGGTTGCCGACTTAGAATCCAAAGCTCCTGTAGGCTCATCCGCCAATACAAGACTTGGATTGGCAACGATTGCCCGAGCGGCTGCTGTACGCTGTTTTTGACCGCCTGAAATCTGGTAGGAGTATTTTTCTAATATGGACTGTATCCCGAATTTTCCTGTTACTTGATGGACTTTGGCTTCAAGCTCTTTTACATTCATTTTTGCCAAGGCCAGTGGCAGCAGGATATTTTCCTTCACCGTAAGTGTGTCTAACAGGTTGTAATCCTGGAAGATAAACCCCAGCTTATCCCGTCGGAATGAAGAAACTTCATCTTCCTTCATATGAAGAATGCTTTCTCCATCAATGAATAGATCGCCGGAAGTTGGCTGATCAATCGTTGCCAGGATATTTAACAGTGTGGACTTCCCGGCTCCGGAGGGCCCCATAATGCCGACGAATTCACCCTTTGATACCTCAAGATCGATTTCTTCTAGTGCTGTGTACAAATTTCCCTTGGCACCATATATCTTTTTTAATTAGTTTGCTTTTAAGATTGCACTCATTTAGTTATCCTCCATATGAAGCTATATTGTATCTTACAGTTTCATTGTAAAAGATATCAATCGACTTCTACCTTACAGATCAGGTTTCCAACCTTACATTTTTGTCAGGATAATGCATTCCGCCGTCATTTTCTATAGTATAAGTAAGAGAATAAGCAATTATCTATTTTAAATCGGACATTTTGGAGGATACCGTTTTGAAAATCATGATCGTAGAAGATGAAGAAATAATTAGGGATATGCTGGAAGAAACAGTCTTGAAATGGGGATTTGATGTAAATAAAACGGAGGAATTCAATGATGTATTTGGGCAGTTTACCAACGAAAATCCACAATTAATATTATTGGACATTAATTTACCGGCATTTGATGGTTTTTATTGGTGTAATAAAATCAGGGATGTTTCCAGTGTTCCTATTATATTCATCTCTTCTCGTAACACCCCCATGGACATGATCATGGCCATGAACATGGGGGGAGATGATTACATCCAAAAGCCTTTTGACACAGATGTGTTGATGGCAAAGGTCAATGCTCTCCTGCGCCGTTCTTATTCCTATATAAATGCAGATGCCAACATATTGGAGCATGAAGGAGTCGTTTTGAATCTGAAGGATTGGCAGTTGTCTTATGAGGGGAGTGCAAGCGAATTGACTAAAACGGAATTCACCATTCTCAAGATCCTCTTGCAAAATAAAGGGGCGGTCGTCAATAGGACGAAACTAATGAGGGCTCTTTGGAAGGATGAAAGCTTTGTTGATGATAATACATTGACCGTCAATATCACCCGATTGAGAAAAAAGCTTGCCGATTTAGGCAAAGAACAATTCATCACAACTAAGAAAGGTGAGGGGTACATCATCCAATGAGTTTACCAGATTATATTAAAGACAAACGCTACTTCTTAACTTTTTACCTGTGTATGATGGTATTCATTTCACTTGTGGTTTTCTTCGGCAATGTGCAAGAAAAAGGTTTGTCATTAATGCTGTACATCAACATCAGCTGTTTCTTTCTTCTCGTTCTTTACATCTCTGCAGGTTTCTTATACAGAAAAAAGTTTTACAGTGAATTCAAATATATGGTTGAAAGTAATCAAGAAGAAGTGCTTGCCGTTTTACCAGATGCTCAAAAACTGGAGCAAAGCCTTTTTTTGAATTTATTTCAAAAAATGCTGGGAAATTATCAAAAGCAACTTCAACTTCTTCATCAAGAAAAGAAGGAGCAGCAAGAATTTATCCTATCATGGATTCATGAAGTCAAGCTTCCGATTGCAGCCAGCCGGTTGCTTATCGAAAATAGCGAAAACAGATCAGTGGAGTATATGACAGATAAATTCGAAGATGAACTGAATAAGATTGATGATTACGTCGAGCAGGCCCTTTTTTATTCTCGTATTGATTCATTCTCGAAGGATTATTTTATAGGAGAAGTACATGCGAATAAAATTATGATAACTAGCATAAAAAAATATGCCAAGATTTTTATTAATAAAGGTATTCGCTTACACATGACTGATGTAGAGATGAACGTTCAAAGTGATAGTAAATGGCTTGGATTTGTCATTGATCAAATCATAGCGAATTCATT
Source organism: Rossellomorea aquimaris (assembly GCF_008180865.1). Lineage (GTDB taxonomy): Bacteria > Bacillota > Bacilli > Bacillales > Bacillaceae_B > Rossellomorea > Rossellomorea yichunensis. Next base: position 184,624 of record NZ_VTEX01000005.1, on the reverse strand, counting down.
GAAATACACCGATGTAAAAGGAGAGATTTCAATCCGTTTCGAGGAAGATTCCAAGGAAAAAAGAATTCTTATAGAAGATAACGGAATTGGAATCGAAGAGGGAGATATCCGTCGTGTATTTGAAAAAGGATTTACTGGAGAAACGGGCAGGAATTATTCCAAGTCCACCGGAATGGGACTTTACCTTGCTAAGAGGTTAGCAACTAAATTAGGTCATGACCTATCAATCGAATCAAAGAAAGACATATTCACAAGGACGACCATTCACTTCCCGAAGATTAGGAGTTACTTATCATTCTAAAATAGGAAACTAATGATAGTGTGAGTTCATTTTTCTGAAATTCGTTTCTTAGTAAGGAAAATCTTCTTGGTGGGGTATTTCTACCTTCAATTAAAGAGGACCTTGATCTAAGAAGGGTTAACGTGCAGATTAGTGGAAGAAGGTACTTAAACTGATGAGCAGGTTTGTCCAATAAGAAATCATAAAAGGAAGAGCATTAACTATAAAATAAGAAGATTTGACGTATGAATGTCTAATAAGAAAGTAATGCAAAAAATGGAGATGAAGCACATTAGTAAACAATAAAAATATATGGAGGAAGTAGCAACTCTTATAAATCTTTATATGTATACAGCAGGAAAGGATTATAAGCTTGCTATGGCGATGGGACTATCATTTACAGCATTAACACTTTGTGCAGATTACAGTTATGTATCCCGGTGGTAAAAGTGGAAGATTGGGCGGCTTTATCGGATGTAGTTCCTGGTATGTCAAGGGCATTATGGTTTTTGACAATTGTTTCTATCTTACTAAATATAGCCCCTATACTTTTAGAACGAAAAGGTAAGAGATAATTACTTATTGTTACATTATTAATATAATATGCAATTGATGTGTAAGTCTTTATGTATGACTAAAAGGGCGATAAGGCTCTCTATACCAAAAGTATAATGGAACCGTCCCCAGTCAGGCATTTAGGCATCAGCTATTTCCAGAAATCAGGCTTCATCAATGGTCTTACAGAAAGCTGGTTTACAAAAAGAAGGAGTATTAAGGCAGAATAGGCTACTACACGAAAAGTATGAAGATGTTGATGTATATATGGTCTTTTACGAAAAGAATACTAAAATTTTTTCTTATATATGGGTAACTGGGGAAGAAAGTAATACTCTCAATATGGAATCGATTAAGGAGAGAATTTAATGATTACAAGTAAGATGGCGAAGTTACACTTAGTCCAGTTTGACAAAAAAGACATCCCGGCTTTAATTGGACTGTCTGAATCAGTTGGGTGGGATTATGATGAACACGAGATTTGGACTGTTATGTCATCTGGTAAAGTATTTGGCCATAAAAATAATGAGGGTAAGATTGTTTCAAGCGCAGCCATTATCCCTTATGAAACGAATCTAGCCTCTATTGGTATGGTCATAGTCAACAAAGAATATAGAGGAATGGGATTAGGAAAAGAAGTGACACAACAATGTATGAATTCTCTTTCAAGTGACTTTTCAATTATGCTAATTTCAACTGAAAACGGAAAGCCTCTCTATGAAAAAATGGGATTTCAAATCGTTGACCATGTGCACAAGTACATATGTGATACCTATTCAACTTCTAATCGAGCCAATAGAAAAGTTATCATTGAACAATTTAATGAGAGCGACTTATATAAAATAATTGAGTTAGATGAAGAGGCTTATGGAGATAAAAGAAGCAGCTTTCTTGAACATAGAATTAATCAATCCAAGGATTGTGTAATGGTGAAAGATACCATAGGGAACATTATAGGTTTTGGATTATCTATATTAGGCCCTATCAATCTAATAATAGGTCCCATTATAGCACCGGATGCTCAGGTAGCATCTATGATTCTAGAAAAGCTGGCTATTGGACATCAAGGCAAATTAAGGATCGATATACCATCAGGTAATGGAGTGTTTATGGAAGCCGTAGAGAAATGCGGGTTTGTAAACGTGAGTAATCCACCCATTATGATGTTTAATTCCACTAAGGTGCCACAGAGAAATGGTGAATTATTTGGAATTGCTGCTCAGGTGTTTGGTTAAGAGACTTCGATATTTATAATTTCTCCGATCTGAATGTCGGTAGCTTCTTGATTCGATTATCGCTGCAGTTTAGGCGAAAAAGCAGCTTTTATGCTATTGATAGTTGGCCAAATGAAGGGATAGATTAAATGACTAAAGAAATGTTAGTGCAAATAAATGGTTGTAAACTATATGCAAAATTGGTGGGAGAAAATCATGAAAAACCAACTGTTGTAATGGATGCTGGATATGGTGATTTTTCGAAGGCTTGGGATTCAGTAATCGAAGATCTTTCAATGCTCTCTAATGTTCTAATTTATGATAGAGCGGGACTTGGGAAAAGTGAGACAAGTTCTAATCCCAGAACTAGCGGTGAGATGGTAAAAGAATTGAAGGAACTTCTTATTGAAACCGACATTAATCCCCCCTATATATTAGTAGGCCATTCCTTTGGTGGAGTAAACTTGAGAATGTTTGCAACTGAATATCAAAATGAAGTTTGTGGACTTGTCTTGATTGATTCTACACCTGAAGATTATAGAGAAAGATTTTTCCCAACAATGTCAGAGGATTTTCAACAAGCTTACAATAAGCAATTCATTTATGAAGGAAATTATGATGAATTTATGGAGAGCTTAAAGCAGTTGAAAGACACTAGACTTAAATTAAATGTCCCACTAATTGTTCTTTCAGCTGGAAAAAAAGCTCATTATTCAAAGGAATCACAAGAGTTATGGAATGAAATGCAGAAAGAGATACTTGAAATATCCTATGTAGGTGAATTGGTGATTGCTGAAAACAGTGCTCATTATATACAAAATGATGAACCAGAAGTGGTAGTAAGTGCTGTGAAAAAGTTGATTGACAGTGTTTGAAGTTAGATTGTGAAAAATTACACTTGAATTAATCGTGGCGATAGCTAATAATGGGTCGATTCTTCAGCTTTATCGATACTCCATTAAAGGGAAGGTTAATTAAACAAGAAGCATTTTGGGAAGTGACTATTATTAAAACAATATTGAGCAATGTAGCATTTGCAGTAGTGACAGTTTTTACGTTATTTCATATAGTAGATAATTATTTGTTAGGGATAGTTCCTTTAATAGGTTTGTGGATAATCTTTGACTACATAAAAAAATTCGAGCAGAAAACGGTTGATATTAAAACGAAAAGAATTGGTGCATTTAGTTATTTTTTTACTGCCATTATAGGCTTGATATTATTCGAACTTGGGAGGGAATTCGAATAAAAAACATCAACACTAAAGAACGAATGGAACATTATAATCTGCGGTTTAAGTATTATGGTACTTTAAAAGCATGGAATAAATGGTTGATATTTTCCTGAGCTGAACAAACATTAGTTTGTTTTTTTGAATTAGTAGCTGGAGAAACTTCAAGGATAAAGAAAAGGAGATGAAATGATGAATAAGTATGGTACATTACATGAATCAAATGGTCGTTATGCTTTAAGATTTGAACGATTTTTCCCTCAAAAGCCAGAAGATGTTTTCCTTGTTATTACAACTCCGAGGTACTTCTCCCAATGGTACCCTTTTGCCACTGGAGAGATGGATGTCAGACTTGGGGGCAAAATTGACTTCGATGACGGAGAAGGAACGACTTATAAGGCTACCATTACTGAGTTAGAAAAGCCATATTTATTTGGTTTCCGTGAAGAAGGTGATCTAGTGAACATATCTTTGCAGGAAAGGGATAAAGGTTCTCTAATGATCTTCACCCATACTTTTGACGACGATTCCTGGGCAGTTAATACCGCTGCAGGATGGCATCGGTGCTTGGATGTCCTTCGCCAGATAGTCAACGGACATCCAGTGGAATGGAAAGATAATGCCTCTGAATTAAAGGAGTATTATCAGGAAGCTTTTCGAGCGAATTAATTAAATAAATTGAGTCAACCATTAGAGACTAATTGGTATAAGGTGCTTATTTCATGCAAGTGCTTTAATTGAATAAGAAAGATTGAAAGCCAACATTAGGTGCTGGCTTTTTATCATACTTAATAAAGGAAGCGGTAGGATGAAAGTCGTTGATTTTTGGTATCTAATTGGCTTGATTTGATGGTTTACTATGAGAAAGTAGAGACTTTATCTTGTATTAAAGTGTTCAACAAACGGGGGCGTTTATTGAAGTACGCGTCCTTTTCCTGTATTTGGCCAGTTAATAGAACAAATCTTTATTACAGAGTAGACTTTTACTATGTAATAACAAATAATTTTCTATTAAGTAATGCATCTTAATAGAGATTTTATTTATGGGAAATAAGTTTTCAACAATCAGGCCAGATTGTTGATCGTTTAACGAAGATTTGTTTTTTGCAAGGATTCTTACTCACCTTGAGAGGTAAGTAAGGGAAAAAGTGCTAGAAAATAGTCGGTACCATGCCTCCATCCATACGAATCGGAGAACCTTTAAAAGCGGAAGCATAAGGGCTACATATAAAGGTAGTTAATCTACCTATTTCAGCTGGCTTGATAAATCGTTGAATTTCAGATTGAGGTAGATTTTTAGTCATAAATTCTTTCTCTTTTGCTGAAAAAGTCATATCTTCATTTGGATACATCCCCTCAATTATATGATGCACATTTTCAGAGAGCGATGGTCCTGGCAAGATGGTATTGATTGTAACTTCTTTTCCTATTGTTAATTTAGATAGGCTTTTTGACAATGATAATAGCATTGATTTTGTCATACAATATTGAGGCATTTGTCCCGATGGCATAACTGCTTCTTCACTCGCAATAAAGATAATTCGGCCAAAATTATTTTTTATCATTTTAGGTAAGTAAAATTTGGATAGTCCATTTGCTGCAAGAACATTAGTACGGATATACTTTTCCCATACTTCATCGTCAACGTCCTCATACTTCATAATTTCATAAATCCCCATATTGTTAACTAAAATATCAATTTGGGGATGTTTTTTACATAATGCTTCCCTTTGTTGATTATCTACAATATCGGCAGCAGCATTTTGAGGGAGGATATCAGGGAACTCTAGCTTAATTTCATTTACAGTTCGTTCTACCTCTTCGTAATTTCGTCCATTAATTAGTACATTAACACCTTCCTTTGCAAGTTCAATGGCAATTGCTTTACCGATCCCTCTTGTTGAACCAGTGACTAAAGCTGTTTTATTTTTTAAGTCCATATCCATAATACATTGCTCCTTTTAGATTGAAAGATATTCCTTTTCCTCTGTAGTTCTTATTCAGTTATCCTGCTGATAATACAGTGTCGAAAAGTAAACTAGTCAATTTATCAAGTTTGCACCGAGATGTTCAGTACGCCATTGTAAAGGGGTAGCACCTTCCCATATGTGAAAGGCGCGGTAGAATGAGTTTTGGTCTTCATATCCAATCAAAAAGGCAACCTCTTTAATATCCAACGACGGGTCTGCCAGGTATTCTCTTGCCTCCTCATGTCGAACTTTTACTAACAAATGCTTGAAGCTTGTGCCTTCTTCAGTAAGCCGTCGTTGCAAGGTTCGATCACTTATCCCTAACTCGCTCGCAATAGTCTGAATGTCAGGGCGACCTCCTGCTAAGCTACGTTTCATGATCCACTTGACCGTCTCGCTAATTGAAGGGCTGCGTGGCTGCTCATTCAACGACTGTTCGAGTACCGGAGTCAGTATCTCTAGCAATTCTGCATTATACGAGACAAAGGGACGATCCAGATCTGCTCGATGTATAGTCAACCTGTTACAATTTGTACCGATCTGAATTCGGCAGCCGAAGTAATCTTCAAGTATCTGCATGTCGCCAATTGAATGGGTAGAAAATTCTACTAACTTTGCTGTCAAAGGTTGACCTGTGCCCCGGCGCCCCAGTTCGAGAAGAAATGCCAAAGTAATGCCAATTAATATGGACAGACCGGGTTGTTCACTATGAAATGTTTTTATTTCAATTGTACAGTGTTCATCTTCCTCGGTGATATGTAAGCTTTCAGGTGGGCAAAGTTGTTTGTACTTGGCCATTCGCTTTAAAGCATCACGGTAGTCACGAGCGTGGTAAGTTGCTAAGACAGTCGGAGGGAAATGATCTGTTTCAAAGGATGTCGCGAGCTTGATGATTCCTTTGGAGGTGTCATCAATGAGTTCGGAAAAAGCCTGCCAGATCGCAAAATATTGGGCTGTGGTGACAAATGGATCGGAAACAATGGAGATTGGCAATTGTGCTTTTTGAACTACCTCGTTGGCGACTATTCCCAATTGACGTAATCCTGTCCAAAATCCTGCAGGGATTTTTATACGATCAGAGGTATAGAACGTCATACATATGGGCCTCCTTTATCTATTTTCATTAGTAGTTTAAGCGTGTCCTTCTTTGCTAATGGTACAGATTAATAGTAACTCTCCAACGATGCTTTGTAACTAGCGAATGGCGACAAAACACTTGCTAACTACGCCAAATAATATTAAAAACGACAGCAGTACATAAAGATCTATTTACTAAATTGGTCAGTTTTTAAAGCTCTATCCGGATTTTTCACTATTCAGCAAACAAAGCGCAATTGTTGAATAAGTAAGATGAGAAAATAACAGATTTATTTGCTGAGCAGTACAAATAAAGGGCAATTACTTTTCTTATTCAAAAGACCGGGGCTTATCATGAGCTGGCTGAGCTTCTTTTGTGTTTGAAATTTTTCTTGAGTAAGCTGCTTGGTTTTGAAATAATTGGTATTAAGTTAAAGGGCAGTTTACTCGAAGAACTAAGTGATTTCCAATAAAAAAGGGAGATTTGATCGAAAGGATTATTCAGCAAAACAAATACGAAATTACAATGAAATATATTCTTGTCACACTTTTCTCATTATCGACTTTAAGAAAGTTAAAAAGAATAGAGAACCTTAGAAAAGAATTAAAAGAACAGCAAAAACAAGAAAATGATTTTAACAAACTATAATGAATTTCCGTTACTTCACTAACCAGTGTTTGTACTAAATAAGGAGAAATGAAATTATGAAAAAGCATTGTTGTGAGGATATGGCTTATCATGCTAACTTCGAGTGTGATATACATAAGAACCCCTTTACATGTCCCGACAAGATAATCATTTTTGACGAAAAGGATAATGACTATGGTTTGATAATTCATGATGGCGGGACGTCAAGTATCAGCATTTATTTTTGTCCTTGGTGTGGTTCGAAAATTTGAAAAAATAATTCTTCCTTGTTGAACAAACGGGAGCGTTTGCTGAACAAGCAGCCGCCTCCCTCCACTACGCCAGTAAGCGTTAGCATCTTCGGCTAACGGGCAGTTTAGTTGAAGAAGAAACTCTGTTAGATTTTTGTGAAATATTGATGTAAAAACATGGGGGAATCAAACCTTGAATACAGAAATTTTGAGCTATACCGAAAGAGCAATTAAAACTCAAGGTGTGATGAAACTATATCAGGATGTAAGTTGGTGGGGGGAAAGGCAAGAACAAGATATTGAGGAAATGTTAATCAAAGGGCTATCAGTAGGAGCGTGGGTAGATGGAACCCTTGTTGGTTTTGCGAGGGCTGTCTCAGACGGGAAATTTAGAGCTTATGTTGAAGATGTGGTTATACATAGTTCATACCGAAAGGAACATATTGGAACAAAACTCGTATCAAAATTGTTAGATGAACTTTCACATATTGATGTAATTAGTTTGTTTTGTGAAGAACATTTAATACCTTTCTATGAAAAAAATAGTTTTAAATACAGCAAATCACAATTTATTATGCATAAAAAACAGTAATTCACTGGATATTTCAACTTCTATTATAGGGGTCGTTTGCTAAACAAGCTGCCTCCACATTTTTTAAAATAACGGATTAAGGGGTTATGGGATTGCGAGATAGAGCTTCGGTAGTAATTGTAGAAAACCATAGGGTTGGACTAATTAAGAGAATTAGAGAGGGAAAAGTATATTATGTTTTTCCCGGTGGTGGAATAGAAAATGGAGAAGCACCGGTAGATGGAGCGAAAAGAGAAGCGTTGGAAGAATTGGGTGTAGAAGTTAAGGTGAATAACTGCATTGCACAGTTTGAATACAACGGAACCCAATACTTTTTCCTATCTGAAATAATTAATGGGGAATTCGGAACTGGACAAGGCGAAGAGTACATAGATGAAAATAGAGATAGAGGTACATATTTACCTATGTGGGTTGATTTAGATAAATTATCATCTATTGATATCAAACCTAAAGAAGTTGCTTTAAAGGTTCAAACTATCTTCAATTAAAGGGGGCGTTAATTCAAGAAAGATTAACGCTTTTTTTAATGAATTTATTAAAAGATGTAGCAGGTTCGTGGAAGAAGGTAATTAAAGACCGCAACGGTAAGAACCGCTTGAGTATAAAGGATTTGGCACTTTTTTATCATTAATAAAGTAGCCCATTAAAAAATCTCAGACTGGCAAATAGTCTGAGATTTTTAGTAATGGCTTCTTGCAGCTTGAATCCATTATGGATCGCTTCTAATTACTTTGCGGACCGTGAGTCAAGGAAACTGTCTCCTTGGTTCTTCGCCTTCTATATACACTTAGAATCAGTCCTGCGGATATCATCTCCAGCAATAAATGTGAACCTCCATAACTCATGAATGGCACGGAAACACCAGTGAGTGGAGATAAACCGAGATTCGTCAGTAGGCTTAGTATAAACTGAGCTGAAAAGACTGCTGCCAATCCTGTAATAAGCAACTTTCCATAAGGTGAATTCACACTTTTGGCGGTAATCGATATTCTATAAATAAAAAATATAACCAGGGTTATAGCCGTGATTGCGGCTAGCCACCCAAACGAATAGATGATGTACGCCAAGATAAAATCTGTATGGACCTCAGAAATGAAACTTGGGCTCACCTGAAGGGCACTTCCTATAAAATAAGCCTCACCTATTTTAAGAGCTTTATAGGAGCTTACCATGGAGTATATCTGAGAAAGAGACAGCAGATTCCAGATGGGCCATATAGAAGCAACAACTGCTAAAGTTATAGTTTGCTTAAGGCTGGACCTTGACGTATGCATGATTGTAGCGCATACAATGATGCTAATTATAGTAGCTGCGAAGGCACCTGTAGTCGCCATTAATGAGATTGGTATGGACATGATACCTATTCCAAACCAAGACTTTCGATTATCATTCCAATCCCAGAATGAAAGATTCCAGCAAAGGCAATGACCAAAAGGAATGGAGTTATTTCAGTGAAATTAATAGTGGCAAAGCCTACATTTAAAAATGGCACATCATCAACTCTAACACCAATGAGAACGGTCAATAAAAGTATGAGGATTGTTGCCGCATAGAAGTGCTTGGAGTATTTCATCAATCTTCTGTAATCAAACATAAATATGCTTAGCATGAGCACGACACCCAACAAGTAGAAGCCAAGACTTTTATTGAAAACTTTCAGTTCTTGAAGTTCTGTAAAAGCCGAATGGAATTGCAAATAATACATAACCAGTAGCCCGAATAGAGAAGCTGTCAGCACTGGCAGCAATGTTTTCACATCCATTGGTGCTTTATGTGTTTTGTTAAACTGCTTTCCCAAAACTCCTGCATCTCCCATACGTGCTAATGCTTGATCTATAGCCTCTTCTTCTGAAATTCCCGTACTCATGGCCTCCTCTTTGAGCGTATGAAGGTGATCGTTAATTTCCAGTTTTATTTGGGCATGTACATCCTTATTTTTAATCCGTTTACACAAATCTCTAATATACATTTCAAACCTATTATCTAATCCCATACGATTTTCTCCCCACTTAAAACTTCGTCAACAGCATTCTTGAAAACGGACCACTCTTCTTTTTTTTCTTGAATAAATTCTTTGCCCTGGTTATTAATCTTGTAATATTTCCTCTTTCTCTTTCCGGTCCCTTCGCCCCAGTAAGATACAATTAATTCTTTTTCCTCAAGGCTGTGAAGGATGGGATAGATCGTGCCTTCCTTAAAACTAAAAATTCCATTAGACTTCGATTCCAGTTCTTTGATAATTTCATAGCCGTACATTGGTTTAGAATTAAGCAAACTCAAAATAAGAGTAGTGGTACTACCCTTTAGCAATTCTTTGCTTATCTTCATATACAGTCCACCTTCCTAATGCATAGTAAATCTATGCATAGTTATTATATGTATAATTTATGATATAAATTAATTCCTGTCAATATGTCTATAAAGAAGAACGGCATGTTTTATATAACAAAGACTCATTAAGTAATTGTTAGAGCACATTCTTTTCATAAATTGCTTTTAATAGTTGAATGTGGTCTCAGTAAAAAAAGGGATAACAGACAAAAAGAATTCCTATCATTTATGATTAGTATGTTTATGACGCAAACATTGAATATTCAACAATCGGGGGCGTTGATTTAAGAAGGATTTACGCTTTTTTTGTTGAAGTTATTGGATTAACGGGCAGGTTAGTGGAATTAAAGTGAATGAATCCAATACTAGTTGTATAAATCAGTTGTACAGAGATAATAAAGTAATTATTTTGCGGTAAAAATCATAAGTAAAGGAAATATCCCTTTGCCAGACGAATAATAGACTAAAAGCAAAATTAACTAATTCCAATGAGGAGGATTCTTGTGCATCCACGACCATTATGTATTGATAATCCAGAGCATGATAGGTATGTTCGTCTTGTTCCAGATGGAGATATTGAAGAAATATTTAGTAACCAACGGACAAAGACCAATGCACTCTTAAGCAGTGTATCAGAGGAGTCAGCAAGGAAGGCGTACGCACCGGGGAAATGGACTTTAAAAGAAGTTATTGGGCATATGACCGACTCAGAACGTGTGATGTCGTATCGCATGCTTGCCATTGCACGAAATGAAAGTGAACCACTCCCATCAATGGAACAGGATCAATACGTCTCTATGGCAAACTTCAACAAATTATCCTGGGAGCAGTTACTAGCTGGTTTAGAAGCGGTGCGCTCTAACACTCTAAGCCTTATATCAACCATTGATGATGCAGCTTGGGTTCGCAGTGGAACTGTAATGGATAGCCCAGTTTCGGTAGGCATCATTGCATATGGGATTGCCGGGCACGAGTTACACCATTTGAAAGTGATTAGTGATAAATACTTATAAGTGGATTTGGGGTCTGACACCCGGCACACGAAAGCGTTAGTATGTCGGGGGGACAGCCCCGTTTCACATTGAAGGAACAGCCGCCCTTTGTTCAAGAAAAGGGCAGGTTAATAGAATACTTTGTAAATGTTGTCCTATGGGAAAATGAGGGAGTGAGTTATATGGATAACGTGATAAAAAGGTTTTTACAATCAGAAATAATGTATCAAGATTTATATGATGAAATAATAAATTTCATCTCAAACGTTCATATAAGAAATGGTGAGTTTGAAGGTAACGAGTTTATTATAAAAAAAATGGACCAAGAGAACTTCATTATCTTTCCAGAATATACATTTCGTGGTGAAAGCCAAAGAGATATTCCATATAGTACATCTATTTATAGAAAAAACCTACTAAAAGAAATTAACGATTATGCACAAAAACAAGAAATAAAAATGAATTAGCTTATAAGGGGGCGATAATCCAAGAAGGATTATGCCTCTTTTGTTGAATACAATAAAGGTTGGTTAGATTTTAATTGGTAGCCAATATTTTTAGGAGGGATTTTATATGTTTGTAGTAAATGTCGAAGGTGCTATTCATCGTAATGGTAAGTGGTTGCTAATCCGAAGAAGTAAAAAAGAGGACCATGCTGGTGGTATGCTTTCACTAGTTGGAGGTAAGTGTGAAGTTGAAGGATTTTCAAGTGATATCCTTGAAAGAACGTTAATTAGAGAAGTTTTTGAAGAAGTAGGCATCAAAGTTATTGATCTTAAGTATGTGAACAGTTCCTCTTTTGTAACTCAAGCAGGAATCAATGTAATTGATGTTGTGTTTCTGTGTCGACCAGAATCGGGGGAGCCATACGCTAAAAGTACAGAAGAAGTTGATGATGTTTTATGGATGGCTACTTCTGAAATCCTGAGAAACCAGGAATTGCCTGAGTATTTAAAGAAAAATTTAAAACTTGCGGAGAATGCTTTAGAAGAAAAATTTTATGTAAAATAAAAACGGTTATTCCGTTATTGGGCGCTATTCTGTAACAAGGATAAGTGTTCATTTTCATTTTAGTACCATATTATTGAATACTACGTAGGGATTATCAATCAGTTTATTGAATGTTTTAAGAAGATGTATTTTTGTTCCATAGGAACGTTGATTTGAATTAGAATAACAAAAAAGGCTGAGACGGGGTTTTAACATGAAGGTTATTGGTCTTATTGGTGGAATGAGTTGGGAATCCTCTGCTGAATATTATCGGATTATTAACGAAGAAGTGAAAAGAAGATTAGGGGGGTTACATTCTGCAAGATGCCTTTTATACAGCGTTGACTTTGAAGTAATTGAGCGTTATCAGTCAGAGGGTGACTGGAAAAAGGCTGGTGAAACATTGGGGGACGTTGCACACTCTCTTGAAAAAGCTGGCGCAGATTTTATCGTCATATGCACCAATACCATGCATAAGGTTATTGGTGATATACAGGAAAAAATAAATATACCTATTTTGCATATTGCAGATGCAACAGCTCATCAAATTAAAGAGCAAGGAATTAATTCAGTAGGGTTACTCGGCACAAGGTATACGATGGAGCAAGACTTTTACAAATTACGTTTAGAGTCTAAGGGTATAAAGGTTATCATACCAAATGACAATGAAAGAGAGATTGTAAATAAGGTTATTTATGAAGAGTTATGTTTAGGTAAGGTTCAACAAACATCTAGAGATTATTATAGAAAAGTTATCCAAGGTTTAATCGAAACTGGAGCTAAAGCTATTGTATTAGGTTGTACAGAAATTGGATTATTGATAAAACAGGAGGAATCCGATGTTCCTCTGTTTGACACAACTTATATTCATGCTCTTGAAGCAGCGAATATGTCCATAAAGAAGTAGCGATTTATGCATCTCTTTCACATTTATTGATATTACACAAACTGGGGGCGTTTGCCGAACAAGCAGTCGCCCCTGCATTGTTCAATTGGGCAGGTTAACAGCTGCTTATGATAATTCGTCTGAGTAATAAAGTTGTAAAGTAGGAGGTAAGTATTGAAAAAAACAATAGTAATAATATTTATATTTTTTTTCTTTATAGCTTCATTTTCAATTTTTAAATTTCTGAACCAAAAAGTAGAATACGAAGTCCTAAATGTCAAGGATGTTCCAACCCAAATTCAGGATGACATATCAACTAAGTCTCAAAATGAAGGTTTCACTATCCATCATTTAGATAATTACACCTATATATACTATAAAATTGCCCCCACAGAAAATGAGTATATTTCTACTGACTTATACGCCCGCAAGGAAAAAGATGAATATATCATTACTTCGGTAGTGGATTGGGCAACTAATGATGACTTAATTTCATATGAAAAAGTAATTAAATTCGAAGAGGTCTCTGAAAATGATATTGTACTAATAAAAAAAGATAAGAGATAAACCTTTATAAAGAAGCTGTAAAATTGGCAGCTCTTATTTTTATTTCTTTTATCAAAATAAAATAAATTTTAACAGTGCCAATGAACAAATATGCTTTATATCAGTAGTAATTTGCTATTAGTGTAGCTGTGTTGAGGACCCAACGCAGATTGTTGTTGAGGGTGTTTTAACGAATGGAGCTGTTCTTATTTTTGTATTTTTCATATTATTAGCAAAGGGAATAGGCGGTTGAGCCCATACGATATTTTGGTTAATTTAGCTCAGTTAAAAAACAAATGGTAAACGTTAAATGTAAAAGTCAATATTGGGGGGAGATTGTTGTATGAGGGAATTATTGGGGGAATCGGTAACATCTGTGGAAGTCTTAGGTGCAATTGTGATCGTGTTTTTTTGTTCACTTTTTGTTTACAAAGTTTAAAAAAGTGTTAATCACTCCCTTCGTCGTAACGCTTCTAGGTTACATCGCTTTTATTATAGGGATTGTCTATATTAGAGGTTGGACTGGAATGGGGTGGATGGTTTGGGGAAATATCATAATGGCAATTGGAATTCTTTTTTACCTGGGACTGCAGATATTTAGTATCTTTCGTAAACGGGCTTATAAATGGAAATCAGCTGAATGATTTTCAATTAAACCAATATAAAAATGCCATCTAATAGAAGAGAATTATTCCATTAACGGGGCTTATCCGGAGCAGGATAAGCTTCTTTTTTGTTTAAAGTTTTCCTTGAGTAAAATGCCATTTTTTGAAATAATCGGTATTAAGTTAAAGGGCAGGTTAGTTGAATAAAGATATTTATTTTTATTAGTGACTTAGGAGGATATAGATAAAAGTTATTGTAAAGAAACACCCATTCTTAAAATATAGTTTTCTTGTTAATTTCGCCTTTTTATGTCTTTTAACTGGATACATTCTAGGAAAGTGGACTATTGCAATTTAATTATAGTTTTTGGTTCAAATAAAGATTTAATCGGTTTAAATAGATAGAGTACTCTTCCGCTATAGGGGGCAATAACTGAAGGTCAGCCAACTGTTCCCAGGCAATTTCCACCTTCCATTGTTGGGAAGGTTAGTAGGAATAATAGGAAATTTAGATGAAGAACATTATTGCATGACATAAATAAAAATATATTGGAGGGGAATAGTTATGTGGGTAATATTAGGAGTTATTGCAATAGTAGCAACTTTTATAAATCTTTATATGTATACAGCAGGAAAGGACTATAAGCTCGCTATGGCGTTAGGATTATCATTTACAGCATTAACACTTTGTGCAGATTACAGTTATGTATCTCGGTGGGTAAGAGTGGAAGATTGGGCGGCTTTATCGGATGTAGTTCCTGGTATGGCAAGGGCACTATGGTTCTTGACAATTGTTTCTATCTTACTAAATATAGCCCCTATATTTTTAGAACGAAAACGTAAGAAATCATGACTTATTATTACATCAACACCTTGTCATTCTTCGAACAATTTTAGAAAGTGCGTATAGGATTCACCCACTATTGAAGGAAATCTCCCAATTACTTAAGGAGCAGATTGAACGTCCGGTTACTATTGTTCCTTATCCACTGCCCTATGATTTGGTTGATCAGTTTTTCTTTACAGCCTGGAGAAAGCCAGCCTCTATTTAGACAATGATTTTCAGCGCGGAACTTCTCCACTTGCTAAAGGGGGAGATGATATTCGGTGGTTGGATAAATTAAGTCCGGACCTGGAGAATGGAATTGGTTTGAAAATAATAACCACATTATGACTAGATGAGTACAATTGTGGTCATTTCTTTTTAGTCGTTTATAAAGTATTCCTCATCGGAACCTTTTGTTGCTGTCCAGCTACTTGTATGTAGGTACACGACAATAATGTATTATGTCCCCAATCTTCAAGTTAAGAGGGCGTTGATCTAAAAAGGATTAACGTTTTTTTGTTGAAGGTAGTGGATTAACGGGCAGGTTACTTGAAGAAGGAATCCAAATAATCGGTATCGAATTATATTATAAATTTCATAAGGAGATAACAAACGATGAAGTTCAATACCGTTCTCATTGATAGATTGTTTATATAATGTACGAAAGGCTGGAATAAATCATGGCAAAAAAAGAAGCACCGAAAATTCAAACCGAACGATTGGTTTTACGTCCGAGAGCGGAAAAAGACTTTCCCAATATGATTAAAATGTTTAACAATGATGAAGTAAGAGAATTTCTTGGAATTAATCCCCCTCGTGATGAACATTCAATGTTAGAAATGGTTAGGAATCGTACTGAAACAAAATGGGCTGTCACATTAAAAGATACGGATGAATTCATCGGTGATGTAATGATTCCAGAAATAGCAGAAGGTTACCTTGGCGAAATTGGTTATCGCTTCATGAGGGAGCATTGGGGATGCGGTTTTGCGTATGAAGCGGTTTCTGCGGTCATTGAGCATTGTAAAAGCACATTAAACCTTAAACGCCTATGTGCTACTATAGATAATAAAAATATGCCGTCAAAAAAGTTAATTGAAAAACTCAGGTTTACTTTGGTAGCGGTGTTGCCTGAATCGAATTTAAGAGGCAGAGTTGCCGATATAGCTTACTATTCTCGTATAGTATAAGCAACCTTATGCTCTCCTGAGAAAAATGAACAAACAGGTGAGTGTTTAAATGGGGGATATTTTTGGTCAAGCGATATGATTTTAGTGAAGAGGATTAGGCGGGAAGATATTAAAAGAGTTGTTAAACAACTAATAATAGATGGTGAATTTGAAAGAGTATTTAATCTTTGTGAATAATAGGCTTATTCCATTAACGGAAGCTATAGCTGAAGATCGATCAGACAGCTGATCTTCAGCGTTTATTCTTCCTGACAGACTTATAAAATTCAGAAAACGATCAATTCAATAATCTTTTCGTATAAAAAAACTTATTAGGAAACATGCACTAGAAAAAATATAAATCATATATAGGTGATATCCCGTTTGAATGCTTGAGGAGGATATTATGAAACCACCTATGTTACCTAGTGAAAAATATTTCGGCAATTTAGAACTAGTTTATTCATTTTATGGGGCTATGCCTACAGGTGTTAGTGTTTCGGAAACTGGTCGTATTTTTATTTGTTTTCCGAAATGGGGAGACGATGTTAAATTTACGGTAGCGGAAATTGTTGAGGATATATTGCAGCCTTATCCTAATTTACAAACCAATTCGGTTAACCCTGAGAATATCACAATGACTTTCATCAGTGTCCAAAGTGTAGTTGCTGATGGAAGGGGAACGCTTTGGGTATTAGATACAGGGGCACCCAATTTTTCTGAACCAATTAATGGTGGGGCGAAATTAGTCGCTGTTGATTTAAAAACCAATACAATTAGAAGAGTATATACCTTTACAGAGGATGTTGTCCTGCCAACAACTTACCTGAATGATGTCCGGTTTGATTTTCGTGTTGGAAACGCTGGTTACGCTTATATAACGGATTCTTCTTCCAAAGGACCAGGAGCTATTATCGTCGTAGATTTAGAAAATGGAAACGCATTTAGACGGTTAAATGGAGCAAATTCAACTTCACCCGATCCCTATTTTATACCGAAAGTAGAAGGAAAAGTGTTGATGAATCGAAATAAAGATGGCGGGACTTATCCCTTTAGATTGGCTTCTGACGGTATTGCGATTTCTCCTGATGGAAAGGTTTTGTTTTTTTGTCCACTAACAAGTCGTCATCTATTCTCGATCCCAACAGAGGCCCTGAGAGACAGAAATATACCGGACATGGATCTACCTTATCATGTGGAGTATTGGGGAGAAAAAGGTGCATCTGATGGAATGATTACAGATGCAAAAGGGGTCGTTTATGCTGGAGATTATGAGAACAATAGTATTCGAAAGATATTGCCGAATGGCACAATGGAAACCATCGCACATGATCCGAGAATTTTATGGCCGGATACTTTTTCGATTGGTCCGGATGAAAACTTATATGTCATTGTGAACCAATTACATCGACAGGCAAGATTTCATTATGGAAAAGACCTGCGACAAAAACCTTATAGTTTACTTCGTATGAATATTGATGAATTACCTGCATCTACCATTTGATGAAAAAATAGTTGGTTCATTTTTTTGTGAAATTTGACTGTAGAGCCAATAGGTCGTAAATTGTAAAAGTAAAAGAAAACGCGGTTGAAAATGAGGGGAATCGTATATTTCCCTTTTTTACGTAAGTCTCTTTATATTTTGAAATGATTTATATTAGTACATATAACGCATTCCTATAAAGAAAAAGAAGAAGAATGGAAGGAATATTTGAAGAAGCTATGAGAACAAATATCAAGATAGAGTAAATAATAATAAATTAATGAAATGTTTAAAGTGTTAAAAAACTTACCTCATTTAAAAATGCTGTCACCTTCAGTTATTTTTGAAGAGAAGTCGGCCATAGTAAAGCGGGGACAGTTTCCTCTCTATCCAAAAACGATAATGGAACCGTCCCCGGTCAGCTATGTTAGTTTACCGAATCACGCAGATAGGAAACGGCAATCCGAAATGCCTTTATCCTTCTCTCGATGTAGGTACGCTGCCCACTTCCGGGCTTCAGCTTCTCAAGAAAGGAAGGAAGCGTCAACAGCAAGCCCTCCAAAACCCCTTTTGCCTCTTTCAAATCTTCTTTGCTGACATCTAAATCCTTGCCTTCCCAACGTGCATGCAGCACATCTGTGCCAATCCTTGCTGCTTTCAATCGCTTCTCAAGCAACTTTGTCTGAGTGGCACCAGGTTTCATATGAGCAAGGGCATTTTCCGATTTACGAATGATCGATAGAAACGCTTCAATTGAATGCTGCTTTTCTTCAGCTGTCATATTTTCCATGAGTCAATCACCTCGTTTCTCTTAGAATAGTCTATTTGTAGTGTAACAAAAATACATAACCAGTACTGATATTTGATAAAGTGAGTCTAGATAAAATAGATTATTAAACTCACATAACTTTACAAGAATTCTAACCTGCCACAATATTAAGCTAATTGAAGAATTCGAGAAATAAGGAGTATGAACCAAATGGAAACAAAAGATAAAGTTCAAGCAGAGACCCTGCTCAACCACCTTTTCCGAGGATCTCAACTGGATGGAGTTCAATTCGGGATATCACCAGGCCCTTTTAGGCTATCTTTCTTTCATTATAAAAACACCGATGTCGAGGATGCTCAACTCTTTTTAAACATTGAATCTAAGTGGTGCCTTTTGTCCTCAAATGTAAAACAGTATCCTTCAAAAGAGGATGAAATAGAAGATCTTTCTGAAGAGGAAAACTATCTTCAAATCATTCGAATGAGAAGACAAGTGGTGGTAAAAGTTGAACTGGTTGACGAGCATGCTCCCCACTTACTCATTCGATTTGAAAACGATCATTCATTATTTATAAACGGATATCATGACGAATTTGAATGTTGGCAAGCAGGGGTTGATGGGGTTAGTGAACTCGTAATTGCCTTACCAGGAAAAGACCTGGCTATCTGGCCCCCTGATCATCTTCCTGAATGATGAAGGCAGATTGATTTGAGATAAGGGATTAGTGTGAAAAAAGGTAGAAAATACGCTTTTTCTCTGGTGGGATTGGGCGTATTTTTTGTGCTTTTAATAAGGAAAGAAAAGTTAAGGTTCCTTTAAGCTTCCGTTAAGCTTCCTGTAAATTTCCACCAGTATAATGGTAAAGGAAGAATTCTTCAAAAAAGGTTGAATCGATCGATTTATCAACAGAATGGATCTTGTCAAAAAGTGGGTTGACCAAGAGGAAGGTTATGTCAAACAAAATGAAACGTAAAGAGACTTATCGTGTAATAGGCATAATTGCATTGTTGTTCGGAGTAGCGCTGTTGCACTTGATTAATGAGAAGCAGCCAATCAAGGTAGCTGTACTTGATAGTGGAATCAATAAAGACCATCCGGCATTAAAAGGAAAGATACATAAATCATTTAATGCCATTCAGCCGAATCAGCCGATTGAAGATCATTATGGTCACGGGACTCCAATCGCAGGCATCATAGCTGCCGAGGATTCGGGAGGCGAAATGAGCGGACTGGCTCAACATGTGTCCATTTATGATGTAAAGGTTCTAGATAAGAAAGGCAACGGGAAGGTAGCTGATTTGGTCAAAGGAATTAACTGGTGTATCCAAGAGAAGGTAGACATCATCAATATCAGTTCCGGTTTTCAAGTAGATGATCAACATCTTAAGAAAGCCATTGAAGAGGCGCTTTCTTCAGGGATTATCATCATAGCGGCAGCAGGGAATACACTTGGGCAAGAGGCTGACTATCCGGCACGCTATGAAGGCGTATGGTCCATCACATCTGTAAACTCCGAAATGGTCCGGTCTTCATTGGCCGCAAAGGGGAAGGTTGATTTCGCCGCAACTGGAACAGAGGTTCTTTCGACCAATAAAGATGGGGACTTGGAAACATTCAGCGGTACTTCCTTCGCTGCTGCCCAAATATCTGGATATACTGCCCGCATACTAAATCGTGAGCACAAAGGGATCAAGAACATTTACAAGATGTTACAAAAAGAAGCGATCGATTTAGGAGAAACAGGACCGGATCAAGACTATGGACATGGACTTGTAAGAATAAAATAAAGAGGTGCGCACATTGAGAAAACTAGTATTAAAGTGTTTGGTCATCACATTATTGTTCTCCATACTCCCTCAAGGGACCATGGCAGCAACAGAGGAAAACGCTCAACCACAAGGAATCGATTTAGAACAGGCTGAAAGGTCGCTTAGTGAGGAACATGATGTCGATCTTTCAGAACAGGTGAAAGTAGAGATTAAAGAAGATACGGATGAGAAAATTGTTTTAGATATGAAAGTGGATGAGGAAGATCTTAAAGTTGATACAGAACTTACCATGGACCTAGAGAGTCAAGATGCGATGATCACAGGTAAGATCATGGATGAATCAGGAAATGAATATGATGAATCCTACCATGTTGTCTTCCACGAAGTAGATGATGAGATACTGATCGCTACTTTAACCGATACGCAAACAGGTGAAGAGTACGAGATCAACTCTACCACTCTACAAGCTTCAGTTATTCCGATTATAGTGGGTATTGTATTAAGATTAGGTATAAAGTATGCTATTAAAAAGTTTGGAAAAACAGCCGTAAAGAATGCCTTGAAACAAAGCTTAAAGAAAAAATGGAGTGCAGACGATTTAAAATCACTTCCAAAAGCAGATCAAAATGATATCAAAAAAATGTACGGCACTGCGTCCGATGCCTGGGATTTCTTCAATGCACAAGTGTCCAGTCATAGGGAAGTATCACCTGGAGTATTTGTCGGAAAAGACAAAAACGGAGTAACCTTTACATACAGGAAATCTTCTAAATCAGGTCCTCCTACCATTGATGTAAATGGCATAAAAGGCGTTAGAAAAATAAAGTTTCTTTAGGGAAGGAGGTATATAAATGGAAAGAGTACAAAAGGCAGACGACATTTCCCGTTTAAAGGAAGCCTTCCAGAGAGTATGTAAGAAATCGGATCCATTTGGCAATCCATTTCAAGAAACCCTGAGCGAAAAGGTGCTGATCTTCCCGACCAACGGATATTATCTTCAGGAAAATCAGTTCCATGCTCTGATGAAAACCATTGAACAGGTTGGACAGGGGACCTTTTTCGTGTCGGAGTCGGAAGGAGATTCTTTTAATCTTTCACAGGACTTTCACTCGGAATTGGCACCACAGCACTGGATTGCCGAGAATACCATTGCCTACGAAGACTATCAATCCATTCCTCTTGTGGTCGAGAATTCCCTCTATTCCCCACAAGGAGAGTGGGGCTTGCAAATATCTCATGAAAACCACGCAGTCCTTGCTGGGAATTCAATATTAATTGACACATTTAAAGAAGCGTATCCCGAATGGAAAGAGGATAAAGAAAAATTTCTTCAATATTGGGTTGGTGCAAATAAGGAATTTTCTACGGATATTTCATGGGTTCACGACTTCTTAAAACAATTTTAAGCAAAAGGTCTACAAGACCGATTTCCACATTCATCATAAAAACCGGCCACTTTTGTATTGGCCGGTTATTGTGGTTTTTGGTGTTCGGCCCTCAGCATGTTAGCGTTTTATTGTAGTGAGGGTCAGACACTACTTCTCTGTACTTGTTCTACTAAAGGTCAAGTTAATGGAAGACCTCTTGCTCAAAATGGTATTAGTAAGATAGCATTCAATTATATTTGTTTTTTCTAAATTTGTGGAGGTATAGATAATTCCATGAGCAATTTGTATTTTAGAGATATTGATAAAACTAATGTATGTATAGTAAAAAATATAAAATTAAAACCTGGCCAAGATAAATTTATTGAAACCGTAGAAAAATGTCTGGAAGAGGCTAAGGCTCACCATGAATGGCACCCGGTAGCTATATATTCTGATGAGGAGATAATTGGATTTGCAATGTATGGTTCGTTTGGTTCAAATAAAGATACTTGGATTGATAGAATAATGATAGATCAAAATTTTCAAGGTAAAGGCTTTGGAAAAATTGCAATGACTAAACTTATAGACATAGTTTCGAAAGAATATGGGGTAAACGTTATTTATTTAAGTATCATTGAAGAAAATAAAATAGCTCATCGTTTATATGAAAGCATAGGTTTTGAGTTAACGAATGAAAGAGACCCAAATGGAGAACTTATTTTTAAGTACACAAGATAATTAAAGGATTCTATTTTTAATTAAAGTGAAGGGGTTTATCCAATGGTGGGTAACCTTTTTTTGTAAAAAATCTTCTTGAGTAAGATATTATATTTTGAAATAATTGGTATTAAATATAATTGTAGTTTGATCGATGAATAATTACTTGTGAAAGCAATTCACAAAGAAGGGAATAGGATAGAAATGTTTAAGGAAAGCATCAGTCTCCCCTTAATATATTTCTTGGCATCAACTGTTTGGCAAATAATCGATAATCGACAAGTTCAGTGGATAGATAATATCATGATCTGCTTTTTTATATTCTTGTTCTTGATGTTATATAATTGGTCGAAAATCCCTTATAAATGGAAGAAGGATAAGGTATAGAAGGATTAATTTAATATTGTTATGTATCGGAAGTTTACATTAAAATCAACACAGCAAACATCAGGGGGAAAGTATATTGAATATGCACATTAGAGAAGCCACCCGGAATGATTATGATGTGGTTCATCAAATCCAAAGACAAGTGCACGAAATTCATACAAAGGAAAGACCGGATCATTATAAGATGGCTGATACTACGTTAGACAAAGAGTATTTTAATAACTTGATAGAAGGAGAAAATACAAAGGTCTACTTACTGGAAGAAGACCAACCAATCGCTTATACAATCCTTACGATCAAACATACAGAGGAAAGACCCATTCTCATTCCAAGGAAAGTGGTCTATATGGACGATTTTGGTGTTGATCGTATGTACAGAGGAAAAGGAGCGGGGAAAATATTCTTTGGGAAAATATTAGAATTCGCAAAGGATATAGAAGCAGACTCATTAGAATTAGGCGTGTGGGAGTTTAACGAAAATGCCATAAAGTTTTATGAATCAATGAATGTAAAGACAAAAATGAGGAGGATGGAAATAGAGTTATAAAGCTCTCCTTGTTCCATCGCGTCCACTTGGACCTTCATGATTTGATATAATGTTTACCACGCAGCTTCAATTCTATGGATAGGAGTGTGAAATATGGAAAATAACGTTTTTGAAGAGATGGCGAAAAGATACGATACAGAAGCTCGGATAGAATTAGCTAAAGTAATTGTTAAGGAAGTAAAACAAGAACTACAAAATAGTAAATCAAAATCTCTAATCGACTACGGGAGTGGCACCGGTCTGATTAGTCTTGAATTAACGGATTTAGTGGAATCCATTTTGTTGGTCGATTCATCAGAACAAATGGTAGAGGTTGCGAAAGCAAAGATTTCTCAAAAAGGTATCACCAACTCAGAAGCACTTTATTCAGATTTTACCCAGGGAACTCCAGATATTAAGGCTGATATCGTGTTAATGTCACTCGTCCTTCTTCATATTCCCGATACTAAAAAGATTCTAAATGAGTTGTGCAACATTCTGAATGATGGTGGCAAGCTCATTATTGTTGATTTTGACAAAAACGATAACATCAGCCACCCGAAAGTACATAACGGCTTTGTCCATGAAGAACTGAAAGAAAAGCTATCCGAAGCGGGATTTAATTCAACGGAAATCAAGACATTCCATCATGGAGAACGTATTTTCATGAATCAGGATGCCTCCATGTTTATATCCAGTAGTATAAAGTGATTTAGGGGAAACAATAACACCATAGGAAATCGAGTTTGAAATCATAAAGATTTTAGGCTCGATTTTTTTTTGGTGGGTACACAACGATTATTCCACACTTGACATTGACGTGAATTCAATCAATGATGATGGTAATAAATGTGAGGGTGATTCAGTTGAAGGATTCAGTTGATATTCTAATAATTGAAGATGATGAGGATATTAATCGATTACTATGTAATATTGTCAGGAAAAGTGGCTATTCCCCGAAGTCCGCATACTCAGGTACGGAAGCAGTGATCTACCTGGACAGTCAGAAATGGGATATGGTATTAATTGATCTCATGCTACCGGGTTTATCTGGTGAAGATCTATTAAAAAAGGTCACAAATGAAAGTAATGTGCCGATCATTATCATTTCGGCAAAGCTTGAAACACAAACGAAGATCAATTCGTTAAGAGCTGGTGCAGATGACTATATTACAAAACCTTTCGATGTTGATGAGATATCGGCCAGAATTGATTCCTGTCTTAGAAGGTATCGGGATCTATCAGATGCTCCACTGACAAATCAAATGATTTATAAAGATATCGTATTGGATACGGACTCAAAAATAGTGACAGTGAATGATAATGAACTCAAATTAACGGCACGGGAATATGAGATATTGCTTCTCATGATGTCCTCTCCTAAAAAGGTTTTTTCAAAGTCTAATTTGTTTGAGAGTGTGTGGAATGAGAAATTCCATGGGGACGACAATACCATCAATGTTCATGTAAGTAATATCAGAAGTAAGCTTGCAAAAGCCAATCAGAATGAAGAGTATATTGAAACCATTTGGGGAATGGGCTATAAACTCAAAACTTAAGGTTTTCTTAAGATATGACTTAAGACTTTCTTACGTTTTCCTTCTTATACTTTAAGAGTGTTCAAAGAGGAGCCCTTTGAACAAGCGAATAAAGGAGGGGAATTTTGATGAATGAGTATGTATTAAAAACCAGTCAATTATCAAAAACATATCAAAATAAAATGGCGCTTCATAAAGTGAGTGTCATGATCAAAAAAGGATCTATTTATGGATTTATCGGTCAGAACGGTGCCGGGAAATCAACGTTGATTCGCCTAATAACCGGTCTCGCGTATCCAACGACAGGTACATTTGAATTGTTTGGAGAAAGCCAGGAACGAAATATTATTGAAGCAAGAAAAAGAATTGGAACCATCATCGAAGGGCCGGCGCTATATCCGCAAATGACCGCCCCTGAAAACTTGGAAGCTCACCGTCTGTTGAAAGGGATACCGGGAAAAGACTGTATCGAAAAAACCTTGAATTTAGTCGGTTTGCAGAATACAGGAAAAAAGAAAGCAAAGGATTTTTCATTAGGAATGAAGCAGCGTTTAGGCCTTGGTATCGCATTATTAGGGGATCCTGAGTTTCTGATTCTGGATGAACCGATCAATGGACTGGACCCTATGGGAGTTGTCGAAGTACGGGAATTACTTAAAAAGCTTAATCGAGAATATGGAATTACTATACTAATCTCCAGTCATATATTAAGTGAGCTGCATTTACTGGCCACTCACTATGGGATTATTCATGAGGGAGAATTGTTAGAACAACTTTCTGCGAAAGAACTGAATGAAAAATGTCAGCAGTACCTGCATATTAAAGTGGATGATCCAAACAAGGCTGCAACGGTAATAGAAAATCATTTTTCAACACAAGAGTTTGAAGTGATGCCTGATGGAACCATAAGGTTGTTTGCCTATGTTGACGTACCGGGTGAAGTTTCCAAAATCTTAACCAGTGAAGGGTTGGTCATAGAAGAATTTATGCCGATGGGAGAAGATTTGGAAACGTACTTTAGTCATCGCATCGGAGGTGTACAGCATGGGTAATCTACTAAAAACGGAGTGGTATAAATTAAGGAAGGACCGATCATTTCGATTCCTGACTTGGATGTTAGTTGCGGCTGCAGTGTTGTTTCCACTAATAGAATTCGATAATGGGGCTTCAGGATTACCAACTGTAAAGGATTATTATCGGGAGAGCATTCTCGGTCCTCATGCGAGTATAGTGAAGCTTATTCCAAGTATTTTGGCAGGCTTCTTTATCACAAGCGAATATTCCATGGGTACGATGAAAAGTATCGTATCTTCAGGCAATAGCAGGTTCCGAATCTACTCTGCAAAGCTTATCGTATTTTCAATTGGAGCCATTATCATATCATTAATATTACCGATTATGATGACAGGATCCAGCGCCATCTATTTTGGATTTGCAGAGATGCCTGAGTGGACATATTACCTGCAAACACTGGGACTGATTATATTGTACGGGGCAGCCTTCGCTTCCATCATGGCGATCTTTTCTATCCTATTCACAGACAGTGGGAAAACGATAGGGTTTCTTCTTCTGTTCTTTGTATTTGCTGATTGGCCCCTGCAGGTGTTAGCGGCAAAAGTGCCCTTGTTTGAAACCATTTTAAATCATTCCATCTTTAAGTTGATTTATGACATTATCATTGTGGATACGTTGAAGAGTGGGGATGTATTAATCATGATAGTGGTTCCCATTCTGACGTTTCTGTTATTTGGTGCTTTAGGAAGCATGATTTTTCAAAGAAAAGAAATTAAGTAAAACGAAAGTGGGTGAGGTCAAATGATACTCTATTTATTGATGGCAGTTTTGGCAGCCTTCGCATATGTCCTCATCCGTTTTTATCTGTTGAAAAAGGAAATGAAAAGGGCAACCTTGCAACTCCGGCAATTACATCAACAGGATTCAGCGAAAAAAATGACGATTAGCTATTATGACCGCGATTTCGAGGAGTTAGCACAGGAAATAAATAACCAGATTGATTTAACGAAACAGGCTGAAGCAGTCAAGCGCTCCACTGAAAATGAACTAAGACAGGCTATATCCCATATTTCTCATGATATTCGAACACCCATGACATCAATTTTAGGATATATTCAATTTCTGGAATCAGATGAAATGAGCCATGAGGAAAAGAAGAAATACATTGAAACAATCAAAAATAGTGCAGGAAGGTTAAAGGTGTTACTTGAAGATTTTTTCGAGCTATCGATTATTGAACAAGCGGATTACCCTTTGAAAATGGAGAAGGTCAGTGTTAACCATTTGATTATTGAGTCACTATTAGGGTTTTATGAGGAGTTTAAAAAAAGGGACATAGAACCGGACATCCATATCCCGGAGCAAGACATTATGATGATGGCCGACTCCTCTCTCATGAAAAGAGTGATCGAAAATCTTGCAGTGAATGCCATTCGATACTCTACAGGAAATGTGACCATTCAGCTTAAAGAAATGGATACAGCCGTTCAGCTGAAAATTTCAAACTCTGTCGGGAAAATGAGTGAGCTTGACGTACATCAGATGTTCGACCGTTTTTATAAGGCTGATCAAACAAGAACCGGGAAAGGTACTGGGCTCGGTTTACCGATCGCGAAAAGCTTAATGGAAAAAATGAACGGAAGCATTCATGCTGAATTAAAAGAGAATCATTTAACGATGATTTGTGAATGGGAAGCGGAATCCGATTAATACAATACTCCACAATTACCATCAGAGCTGAAGTTTAGTCGTTACTAAAAAATGGGCTATTATTTGATTGACAATTTGAGCTATTCTGCGATACTATATACTAGTAGTCAGTATTACTGAATATCAGTAGCACAAAATACCTGAGAGACAAATTACAGGGAGTATACGAAATACAATTGGGGGTGAACATTTGGAGAATTTTACTGAAATGCTGAAAGGAGTGCTTGAGGGTTGTGTGCTTGAAATCATCAGCCGCGGTGAAACGTATGGTTATGAAATCACGCAACAGCTGAGGGAACTTGGCTTCACGGATGTGGTTGAAGGCACAGTTTATACGATTACCATGCGCCTTGAGAAAAACAATCTGGTGGACATTGAAAAAAAGCGCTCTACTGTGGGGCCACCGAGAAAATTTTACACACTCAACGCAGCAGGTCATGAGAAGCTCGAAACTTTTTGGGGAAAATGGGATTTCGTCTCAAGCAAAATGAACGAACTCAAAACGAAAGAAATCAAAAGGAGAGGATAAGATGAAGTTTATTGAAATGATTATCGGAAATCTGGCTGACAAGCGGGAATGGAAGGCGATGGAAGCACGTGCGAAGACACTTCCAAGTGAGTACCTCAACGCATACAAAGCGATCCAAAAATATATGTGGACCGCTGGTGGTCTCACCGATTGGAAGGACACGAGCCGTATCTTTAATGGCATTCTCGACCTGTTCGAGGAAGGTGCAGCGGAAGGCAAGGAAGTAACTGACCTCACGGGTGAGGACGTAGCTGCTTTCTGTGATGAACTGGTGAAGGACTCGGAGACCTGGAGTGACAAGCATCGCGCTAAGTTGAACAATACGATTGGCCGTGAAAAAAAGTGAATGCAAAAGAGAATACCGACTGAATAGCGGGTTGAATGTGGTAGTACATTCACTATTCAGTTTTTTTTTTAATCCGGTAGTAAGTATTACAGAATATCAGTCTTACTGAGTACTGAGGGAAAGGTAAACTAGCGCATTTTATAAGGAGGAAAAAAGATGAATGATGCAGCGATTTGTATAAAAGGGTTGAAAAAATCCTTTAAAGACAAGGAAGTCTTAAAGGGAGTGGACTTAGAGGTGGTCCGTGGTGAAATTTTCGCACTGCTGGGCTCTAATGGAGCGGGAAAGACAACGATCGTCAATATCCTCTCGACGTTGATGAAGCAGGATTGCGGTGAAGTGAGTATTTGCAGCTTTGATGTTCAGCGGCAACCGGATCATGTTCGCCAGAGCATCAGCCTGACTGGTCAGTTTGCAGCTTTAGACGGCATGCAATCCGGGCGGGAAAATCTGATGATGATTGCCAAGTTGCGTGGGGTTTCAAATCCCTCTCAAGTCGCCGATGATCTGCTTACAAGATTCAGTCTCACCGATGCAGCCAACCAACGTGCAGATCATTATTCAGGGGGGATGAAGCGCCGTCTTGATATTGCCATGAGCCTGATAGGGAAGCCGGCCGTTATATTTCTAGATGAACCGACCACGGGGCTTGATCCCGAAGCGCGGATTGAAGTCTGGGAGACCGTCAAGGAGCTTGCCGGCGGTGGCACGACCATATTGCTGACGACCCAATACCTGGAGGAAGCGGAACAACTGGCGGACCGCATTGCCATCCTGCATGGCGGTAAAATCATCACGACGGGTACCCTTACGGAACTCAAGGAGATGTTCCCGCCAGCGAAAGTGGAATACATCGAGAAGCAGCCGACATTGGAAGAGATTTTCCTCGCAATCATTGGAAAAAAGGAGGAGATGTAAATGAAAAGTAAAACAGGGGTACTACTGGGACGTTTAATGCGCAATATCTTACGCAGCCCGGATACGATTATCACGGTGGCGATCACGCCGATTATGATGATGCTGCTGTTTGTCTACGTATTTGGCGGCGCTATAGAGACTGGCACGGACAACTACGTCGATTATCTATTGCCGGGAATCCTGCTGATCACGATCGCATCCGGCGTCGCTTACACTTCTTTGCGGCTCTTTAATGATGTGAAAAGTGGTCTGATGGCGCGCTTCATTACCATGCCCATCAAGCGCTCGTCTGTATTGTGGGCCCACGTATTGACATCGCTTGTTTCCAATGCGCTTACTGTTGTGGTGGTCATCCTCGTCGCACTCTTGATGGGTTTCCGTCCCAGTGCTGATATCCTGGATTGGCTCGCAGTAGGTGGGATACTCGTGCTGTTTACATTAGCGCTGACATGGCTGGCAGTTATACCTGGATTGACAGCACGGTCCATGGAAGGAGCCACAGCATACTCGTACCCGCTGATTTTTCTGCCGTTCATCAGTTCAGCCTTTGTCCCCACTGAAACCATGCCTAAAATTGTCCGGGCGTTCGCGGAGAACCAGCCCGTGACTTCAATCGTTAATTCAATACGTGCCCTCTTATTTGAAGGGACCGTGGGCAACGATATCTGGATCTCGCTTGCCTGGTGCGTGGGTATTATGGTCATCGCTTATTTCATAGCTAGTAAAGTATTTAAACGGCAGTTAGGTTGAGTGCAACAATATGTTGATTACCGGTGTTGTGAATGTATTTGAAATAACACTAGATGGATTTTAGGAAATCATCAACTATTTGTACTGGTTTTGTAAAGGAATGTAGTTAAAGTAGAGGGGCGTTGATCTAGTATGGATGAACGCTTTTTTTATTGGAGTTATTGGATTAACAGGCCAGATTGTTGAAGATGTAGTTTAGCATTGGATGTGGGGAACCGTATCATAAATAGACAAGCCAAGCAGAAAAATAAGATTCATGAGGAGGAATCCACCATGAAATACAATAAAATCCGCTGGGGAATCATCGGCTGCGGGGAAGTGACGGAAAAGAAGAGCGGCCCTGCTTTTAAAAAATTGAAAACTCGGAACTTGTGGCGGTCATGCGGAGAACGGGTGGGCTGGCAAGGGATTATGCGGAAAGACATCAGGTCCCGAAGTGGTACGATGATGCGGATGCATTGATTGATGATCCTGAGGTGGATGCGGTTCACATAAGGAATATACGCTGAAGGCAGCCGCTGCGGGGAAACCTGTCTATGTGGAGAAGCCGATGGCCCGTAACAAAGAGGAATGCAGCGAGATGGTGGCTGCCTGCAAAGAAGCTGGGGTTCCTTTATTTGTGGCTTACTACCGCCGGGCGCAGGAGCGCTTTTTGAAAATTAAAGAATTGCTGGATCAAAAGGCAATTGGCGACGTTCGTTTGGTCTCCTCGACTCAGTATCAAAAAGCGGGGGACGACGTAAAGGATTTGGACCATCTTCCATGGCAGGTTCAGCCTGAAATAGCCGGTGGCGGCTTGTTCTTTGATTTGGCGAGCCATACCCTCGATATTCTCGACTTCCTGCTCGGACCGATTCAAGGAGCAAAAGGCTTTTCTTCGAATCAAGCCGGCTATTATGATGCGGAAGATATTGTGACGGGTACATATCAGTTTCAATCCAGCGTTCATGGGGTTGGAAAGCACGGCTTTTGAAGATGTGGATATGAATGAGATTGTCGGAAGTGAAGGAAAAATCAGCTTTTCTATATTTGGGGATGACCCCGTTATCTTGACGACCCGTGAAGGACAGCAACAATGGAGCTTCGAACGGCCCGAGCATGTCCATCCGCCGCTAGTAACGACGATCGTTAAAGAGTTAACTGATGGCGGCGAGTGGTGTCCAAGTACCGGAGAATCGGGTGCGAGAACCAACCGCGTGATGGATGAGATCGTCGGGAAGTGAAAAATGAGGTGAGGTTGCTGCATCAGCGCAGCGAGTCCCTCTAGCAAATATGAAGATGGGACATAAGTAATTTAACCTAAGGAAAACCCGAATCAATTTGTTAACTATCTAGCAAATTGATTCGGGTTTTTATTGTCAGTTAGATATTAGCTCTTTCCAGCGGTTGATTGGAGTGCAAGACGAAGACTCCTGCGGGAAGAGTGGCTTATGTAAGACGTGTCTAGCTATGGGGCTTAGAGGCACATGTCATAAGTCAACTTGTCCAAGAAGGCAAAAAACGCCTTCGTGGCCGATTCGCCTTATGCCACCCGCCTCTGAGCAAAGCCCCTCCGCTTTTCATACCCGCAGGAATGAAGTGACGAGGAGGCTTACGGGCTACCCGCGGAAAGCGAAGTCTTGCACGGAAATCATTAGTGGTGTTAGAAAGTGCTATTAGGAACTAGTCCCAGCATCTTTCTTTTAACATACTAAATAAATCAACGCGATTCAGCAGACACCAAAACATTCTTTTCCACTTCCAATTTCCGATACCCAAGAGCAATGAACATTGCCGGCAGGCTGCAGGCAAGCATTCCGATGAAGGCATATCTTGGCTCAATTTCATATAAGAACCCTCCGAATATCGTAAACACCGCTGTGCTCCAGCTGAGTGCAAAGGCTGAATACATGCCTTGAGCCTTTGGGATATGTGTATGCGGAATGTTTGTTGTTAAGTATTTCATAAAAGCATAGTGCCCCATCGCAAACGAAAATGCATGAAGCGTCTGTGCAATGCAAAACACCACAACGTTTGGAAACGTAAACACCAATATCCACCGCAGAGAAGAGCCGGCTGCAGCCAGTGCCAATAAGGTCCCTGGTGAGAATCGATTAAAGCGCTTATCAGCCATCGAAAAAAAGATAATCTCTGCAATGACGGCAATGTTAATGATGACACCGATGAGATAGATCGGTGCATGAATCTCCTTTAAAAAAATGTATCCATAGTTGTAATAAGCAGCGTGGGCTGCTTGAAGAAGCACCACAATCATAAGGACAACCAGGAAATGTTTCGTCCGGAATAAATCAAAGATATTGACCTTTATGGATTGATTTACTTGCGGTTTCTTCGATAAAATTTCCGGGGCATTCGTTAAGCTGAGAGCGACAAAGCAGCTGATTCCCAGCAATAGTGCCCAAAAAATTACGTCATCACCAAACATTCCTGTAAAAACCGTTAACAGTATACCTACCGAGACAAATCCGATGGATCCCCACTGTCGGCTTTTCCCATAGTGCTTCAATTGCTTACTTTGTACAAGAACGCCGGCAACGCTGTCTAAAGCCGGCATTAAGGTCGGGTAAAAGATGTGCAGTATGACGGTTACGATCAGTAAGGCAGGAAACGAGTCAGCCGGGATATAGCAGAGAATTGCGACCAGTGTACCAATTCCGGCTATGTTTAAGAGTGCTTTATTACTGACCCTCTCTAATAAATAGGGAAACGCAAAAAGCGTGGAAAGTCCCCTCGCAACTAATCCAATACTCATAATGAAACTGGCTTCTGAAACCGAAATGCCTTTCGTTTGTATCATCCACCCTGACCAATAAGGCAGAAAGATTCCCCAGGTCAGAAAAAAACTAAAAAAATGTGTGCTCATCCATCGTTGTGTATTCATTTGTATCCTCCTTATCAATCGCATGATATCATGAGAATAAGGAAGATTAATATGAGATATCTCATATTTTCGAGGTGGAAGATGGAAATATATAAAGGTGAGAAAAAGCGGTTATATCTAGAAAAGCACTCAATCGCTCATCGATTTTCTTTTCAAATTGAAGAATATCTTGAAGTACGGGAATATAAGCGGGATGAATGGATCATTCAAGAAGGGAAGAGACCTGATTACTTATTTTATGTGACAGAAGGAAAGGCAAAAATATACGTCACGCATCAAAATGGAAAAGTTTCGCTGATTAACTTTATCAATGCGCATGATTATATTGGTGAGATGGAATTATTAAACGATGTGTACTATACAAAAGGAATTCAGGCATCCACAAAAACAGTTTGTTTTGCTATGCCTTTTTCCAAGAATCGAACCAAACTGCTTGAAGATACAAAATTCCTACGTGAATTAACAAAATTCTTGAGTCTGAAGGCAACGTTGATGGCAGCCAAGTATTCACAAAGCCTTGCTTTTCCGTTGGAAAACAGGCTTGCAGACTTTATTTTACAGACGTCCGATAAAGGAGTTTACCTGGAAAAGCACGTAATTGTTTGTGATTATTTAGGAGTCTCTTACCGCCACCTGCTGCATGTGCTGACACAGTTTTGTGATAAGGGCTATTTGCAAAAAGAAGGCAGGAACTATCGAATTAAAAAGCAGAATGCTCTATATGAGCTTGCCGAAGCGATAAAGAATAAATAAATGTTGATTTCATGAGTTCATGACATCTGATATGTTTAGATGCAAAAGGTGAAGCCTTATCATATAAAAAGGGGGTATATTAGAATTTGCCGTATAGAAATTTATTAAACCAGAAAACGTACTTAGTCGGACTGCTTCACACTAAGTACGGTGATCGTAACCAAGATGACCATCATTCCAGGAAGTTGCAGCCATTCATGCATAGTCAGTCCTAGGGATCCATACTAGTAATAAAGGTAAACGCTATACCCTGAAAATTAGGGCTAAACGAGCTTGGAATTGAACGCAAACTCGTTTATTTTTTGCCTCTTAAATAACCACGGTGAACCGTATCACAAATAGTGGTAAAGCAGAGGGAAGAAGTAATTCTGGATAAAGAAGTATTAAAAAGTCTAATTTATTTTGAAGGAGACCGTTCGTGTAATTTAGACGATCTCCTTTTGGTTTTCTTAAATTTGTACTTCACTCATCAATGCATGAGTATTATCTTCTGTATCTTTAAAAAATACCATCCATGTTTCAGTTTGTCCCATTTTCGTTACCACATGTGGTTCATCGATAAAAGGAACTTCTTTACCTACTAAGCGCTCATATGTATCTTTAATATTATTTACTTGAAAATAAATTACCGAACTTGAATGAGCAAATTCCTCTTTTTCTGGCAGAGTTAACATGAGCCGCAGGCCATCGCATTCAAAAAATGCCATACTATCCGTGTTAAATAATAGAGAAAGTCCTAGTTTATCTTTATAAAAATTCAGTGCCCTCTTTATATCTTTTACAGGTATTCCAATTTGCCCAACATTCTTAATCATTGCAGTATCCATAAAATATTTCTCCCTTCAAATTTCTTATTCCTAATAAGAATAAAGAATCTCCCTTATAATTTCTTATCCGATCTCACTTTTTTTCGATATTCTCTAGGAGATAAACCAACATGTTGCTTAAACATTCTGCTAAATGATACAGGGTTTTGAAATCCAAGTTCAAAGGTTATATCGGTCATAGTATGGTCTAATTCTGCTAGTAATTGTTTTGCCTTTTGTATTCTAAATACTGAAATATGCTGATGGGGCGTTCTGCCGTAAATTTGAGAGTAAGTTCTTAATAAATGGTTAGGTTATAAACAAGCAACTTTAGCAACTTCCTCAAGTTTTATCGGTTGATTAAAATTAGACCTAATATAATCGTGTGCTATACTTACCCTTTTGTATAATTCTTCACGTGTAGAATTACGAATTGCATGTAATGATTCGATTTCTGTATATGTATTTATGTGTTCATTTATAATAGAAAACATTATCTTATGGAATTGTTCCTCATAACCAACAGAATCAATATCAAGACTGGGTAATATCTGCATGAAATATTCCAGTTGATAAGATAGAATATTATTCTTATGATAGGTTTTTTCAAAAAAGCCAATTGAACTTGTATCCTTAAACGGATCGCTTAGAAGACGCTCATTTGTTTCTTTTAAGGAATGAAGGACTTCTTCTGCAAACCCATCTTTAAAGAAAAGACAAAAGGATTCTACAACTTTAGGTTCTTCAATTGAAATTGTGTATGCACCTTCATTGAGGAGGAGGTATCTACTCCCTTCAACAGCAAAGAATCCTTTGTTAGTCTTATAATGGGCTTTACCATTAAAGAATGTTTTAATGGACAGTTGACCATTACCTTCCCAGTAAAACTGTTTGCTTTTTGCATTCAAAACGAAATTGGTAGAATCATTTTTTGGCATAATACAATCTCCAGATAACTTATTTTTCCATAGTATTATTATACAATGGAATTTTAAGTGTGTTCATATATTACCAATGCATTTAGATGAACCGTCATAAATAACGGCGAAATGAATCATTCCTTTTACATTGTTATGGTACAATTGTATGCAATAACACTTATAACGAAATTCAGTTATTGATATATCCTGCCAAGGACTAACAGTGCTTTAAGAAGGAGTTGTGGCAAATGAATATTAATAAAAGTACAAAAATAAAACGCTCATCAAAAGCAGAAAACATTCTACCTCAGATCACTAGTAAAACTAAGCTGGGCGACTTACGAAAAATCGCGAAGGACATTAAAAAAGATCACGAACTAGCTATGGAACTTTGGTCAACCGGAGAGTTTCTGCCAAGACTATTGGCAATCTTAATTTTGGACAAAAAATTTCTTTCACAAGATGTACTAAATAAGCTTGATCAGGATATGCAGACTCACACATATGATGAGCGAAATAACTTAATGGATTGGTTAATGGCTAATCAGCTCACCAAAGACAAGAAGAACATTGCATTGATGGAGTCATGGGAAAATAGTCCATCTGCTCTTCAAAGGCGAGCTTTCTGGTATTTTCAAGCGAGATTGAGATGGACTGGACAAACACCGCCTGATAACACCGCAGACTTACTATCTGCAATTGAAGCGACTATTACGCAGGAAGAACCGGAAGTTCAATGGGCTATGAATTTCACCGCAGGCTGGATAGGCGTTTATGATGAAAAGTATCGAGCACGTTGTATGAAACTTGGTGAGAAAACGGGTCTTTACAAAGATGAAATGGTATCAAAAGGATGTACTCCCAATTATTTGCCGGAGTTCATTACGATTGAAGTTAACAAACGAATGAATAAGTAGTTACCAGTGAAAATATGTGAAAATAAAGGAATTTAACGCGTCAATATGGACAGGATCTGAAAGTAAGCTTTCAGATCCTTTTTGATTGGAGGAAAAATTCAAAAAAAATATTATGAGATATTTTGAAATTCGCTGCTATTTTAATACCTATTCCTGGATTGATGTTAGAATTCATATTCCTCAAACTCCATCACTTACTTATCAATCTTGTTCTAGTGCGTTTAGAAAGTCACGTTGTTGAAGAAGCAATTGAATATACATCTTTAATGTAAACAAGTGGCTGTCATACAACGTTTTCTTAAATGGATTTCGTTCTGCTGCTTATTTTAACTTTAAAGCTTTTTCATAAAACCAAATTAACTAAATGAATGAAGAACGCCAAGGATCCTTGTTATGGAAGGGATTTTGGCGTTTTTCGTTTTTATACGTTACCCAGAAAACCCCCATTAATGACAAAACGGATGACATTCTAGTTATCTAAAAGCTAAGAATGTCAAACACACACCTTTATTCAATTAAAGGGCCAGTTTAGAGGAAGAAGTTATACCAAATGTGTTTCAGAGTCCCCCTGCTTCCCATTATTTATTTTTCATTCTTTCTTTCCCATTCCTGACCAAGTGACTAATTAAAAAATTATACAAGAGAATACGAGCAGAGTATATGGTGGGAATTTAGTAGGTTAAATATCCTGGTTTTGTTTATTGGTACGTTTGTGACAATTGAAAACATTGTCAGAATCATAACGAATTATGATGTTGGAAAATTCGTTTGTTTCCATTTGGGAAAGTCCATTTTATAAAGGGATTTTTCCATGTTAACTGTAAATGGTAGATATGGTCATAGTTTGCTAATTGCAAAGTATTCAAGATTATGTTCAAAGGTGGTGAAAATCGTTTTCCAAAAAGGGAGTTGAAAAATTCATTTAAAAGCTTAATCGCATGCTTTAATGAAATTAAATAGACTGATGGGGGAAAATAATGAAACATAGAAAGAAAATCGTAAAAGGGTCTGTATTAGCTGTAAGTGCCATGTTATTAAATCCAATTGACGGTATAGCAACATCTGAGGAACAACCCAATAAAAATGGGGAACAAACTCTACAAACAGCAGAGGCAGGAAATCTTGTTCACGGAGAAACCACAGCAAAAATTGACCAGTTTTTAAAAGGATTAACGACCGAGCAAAGAAAAGCACTCCAAGATTTGAATACAACAAGCAAACCCGAAATAAATATCTCACCTGAAACGAATTTAGATAGTTCTAATAAAATATCTGTTATTGTTGAGTTTAAGCAGCATACAGCAAACACTGCAATTATGCTGGAAAAGCTTAAGGGAAGAACCTTAACTAAAGAAGATGCGAACAAAAAGATAGAAGCATCGCATGAACAATTTAATAAGGACTTATCTCAACTAAAGGTAAAACATAAAGTAAGTGATACTTTTACGGAAGCATTCAATGGTGTTGCATTGACATTACCCGCGGATCAGGTAGAAACCTTACTTCAATCTGAAGAAGTTAAAAGCGTTTACGAAAATAAACAAGTACAGTTAATCGAACCAACTCAAGAAAATACGGATACGTCACCTTATAGTGGGAAAACCCCTCAAGAAATAATGGGTGTAGACAAACTGCATGAAGAAGGTTTAACAGGGAAAGACATAAAAGTTGGTGTGATTGATACTGGAATTGATTATAACCATCCAGATTTGAAAGATGCTTACGCAGGTGGCTATGACCTTGTAGATGATGATAATGATCCAATGGAAACGACTTATGAAGATTGGATCAAGGCCGGGAAGCCAGGGGGGAATGCGTCGGATTATATTACCATTCATGGCACCCACGTTTCCGGTATCCTTGCAGGACAGGGGAAAGCAGAATCCGACTATGCAACTAAAGGGGTAGCGCCAGATGCGGACCTTTATGTATATAGAGTTCTTGGTCCACATGGTACTGGTTCAACGGGAGATATTTTGGCAGGTATTGAGAAATCAGTGAAAGATGAAATGGATGTTATTAACTTGTCGCTTGGGGCAAACTCTAACGATCCATACTCACCTTTAGCGATTGGAATCAATAATGCAGTATTATCAGGTGTTACGTGTGTTCTGGCCGCTGGTAATGAAGGTGGAGGACAGTATACTCTTGGAACTCCCGCCGCTTCAGCACTTGGGATTACAGTTGGTTCGAGTAATCCAGAAGTTGCAGAATTCAATTATACAGGAAAATTTAAAAGCGGCAGTACAGAAGTAGATTCGGAAATCCGTTATTCTACACATGGCTATGGTGAGGATCCCAGAACATTGGAAGGAAAAACATTTAATATAGTCGATGTAGGTAAAGGACTGGAAACTGATTTCAATAGTGTCGACGTGAAGGGGAAGATTGCCCTGGTTTCAACCGGGACGAATCGGACATATGAAAAAGTGAGGTTAGCCAAACAACATGGAGCGGCAGCAGTATTTATATATGGTACCTATAACGGATTCATAGGAGATAAAATTGCCGTCTCTACAGATAATACGTATGCTTATATTCTTAGTGGTGAACAAGGAAAAGCATTTAAAGAATTGTTACAGAACGAATCGGCACAATATACTTTTAAAAACCCTGAAAAAAATATGATATATCCAGAAGATACTCTCTCCTATTTCAGCTCTCGTGGACCGGCGCTATTTACGTATGATATTAAGCCAGAGGTGACAGCACCAGGACTGGATATTATGTCAACGGTTCCTCCCAATTTACGCGGTGAGAAATATGAAGGACAGTACGAATACGGTTATGCCCGATTATCAGGAACCTCTATGGCGGCTCCACAAGTAGCGGGTGTGGCAGCGTTAATGCTTGAAAAAAACCCCAAAGCAAAACCATCTGATATTAAAACATCTTTGATGAATACGGCAGATGAAATGGCAGAAGAGTACAGTGTCTTTGATGTGGGAGCAGGACGTATCGATGCTTATGAAGCGATTCATTCAGATATGAACTTACAGGTGATGGATGAGACGAAAAACTTCTTATATGGTGAGGAAATTCTGATTGATGAGCTGACAGGGAGTATGAGCTTTAGTTTGCAGCATGAAGATAATTCACTTAGAGATCAACGAACGATCATAATGAATAATTCCGGTGAAGAAACGAAAACGTTTATTGGAAGTGTAGAGTTTACAAAGCATTCTCTTGACGCTTCAGAAAATGGAATACAGCTGACCTTTGATAACAATATTAAAGTAAAGGCCGGGAAGAATAAGAAAACCAATGTTTTCTTGAACGTGCCTAAGACAGCTGAAGACGGTTACTATGAAGGGTACATCCGTTATAAAAATAAGGAAGATTCGTCAGAGGAGTATCGTATACCTTTTAGTATTCGGAAGGTGAAAGATGGAGTTGAATATCTGGAAACTAGCTCCGGAATTACAACCATCAATAATGGGAATTTTAATTACAGTAGTTTAGCATCAGCTAGTCTAAAATTAAATTCTTATATGCGCTCACTTGATATTTTCTTAGCGGATACAAACTCTAAGGATATCGGATATATTGGCTATTACGCAGGAAATGAAATGCCTGAAGGGAAAGATATTAAACTAAACTCTTTCTTCAATGGAGATTATTATCCTCTTGGAGTCACATACGAAGAAGTTGAAGCGATGGAACCCATCCAAGTAAAGCCGGGTACGTATAAGGTGAAGTTTGTCTTTACGAGAGAAAATGGAAAACAAATCATTATTGAAAAACCGATTTCGGTTGATAATTCAGATCCTGAATTGACTACCAATCTAGCGGGAAGAGTAATTGAAGTAGATCCTGATGATTCAAATCCGGTGATTGATATCAATGGGAATGTGGTGGATCAAGCAATAAATGATTTAAAAGCTGCGGGTTCCGAAATCACTCAAGCAAATAACACGGTCTTTTACCGTTACAACACAAATTATCCATCCAGACTACCTGTTGATGCGGAAGGGAATTTTAATTTTGCAAGAAGTACGATTCCCAGCCACTTAAAAGTACTTCCTGTTGAATTTTACTCAACAGATCATGTGGGGAATAAATCTTCTTCCGTGCAGTACTATTTTGTTAAAAAAGGTTCACCATATGTGACAACTATCGCAAACCAGAAAGAAGTGACGCAAGGTGAGACGGTCACATTCGATGTAAATGCTGCGAATCAAGGAGAGTTTAAAAAAGCAGAGATGGAATTTAAATACGATCCTAAGGTTCTTTCATTTACAGAAATTGAACTAATAGAAACAATGAAGGATCGCTTCAATGCAGAAGTGACGAATGAAAATGGTACGATTAAAGTGACATTACAAGCTAAGAATACAACATGGAATGCCGAAGATATACTCTCTCTGCTTCAATTAAAAGCAGAAGTGAAAAAGGATAGCTACATTAATGACTATGCAAAAGTGTCACTAACAAAAGCCGATTTCACAAACTTATCTGATGTGAAAACAACAAGTGAAGTAATTGATCCGTCATTCAAAATAAATGCTGCCAATTCACACATTGTGGGTACCATGAATGGAGAAGCAGTCTATGAATTATCAGCATCCGGCCCTGTACAGCTATTTGATTATTCCTCAATGGGTGCTACTGTTAAGGTTATGGGTGAGGATGGAAATCAATATCCGGGGAAAGTGATGGAAAAGCCTACTTTTGAAGTGGATTCACTGCCGTCCACTAGAGAACCATTAACATTAATATTTGATTTACCTGGACATTTTACAGTACAAAAATCCTTCTATATCGGATTAGATGGTCATGTAGGTGAAAAGAAATTTATTGGGAAAAAAGCAGCCCTTGCTGGAGATGTGAACAAAGACCATGTAATCGATATTCTTGATGCGATCTACCTGGAAGAACATTGGGGTACGAACGACCGCAAAGGAGATATCAACTTTGACGGTACAATTGATTTGGTCGACATGAACTATATCAAACAAAACTTCCTAAAAGAAAATTCAACCGTCCCTCATGAAAACGAACCGAAATCAACCGAGAATGGGAAAACATTAGAGAGCATCATGGATAGCCTGAATTAAGAGAATAATTGAAAGAACTAGTTCAAAGGATACTCCACTGGACTAGTTCTTCAGAATAAGGGTTGGCCCCATTTTTGCATGTGGAAAGTTATGTTCTTAAAAAGAGAAGGTTTATTAGAAGTGATTCAAAGCCCTGACTCTGCGATCATTGGTAGATAACTGAAGTATGTGACCAGATCTTCAGTTTAATACATGTTGCATTAACGGGCATTCTAGCTGAAAAGCTACTGAATTAATATGGTGTAACCTAAAGCAGGGTTACGCCTCTTTTTATGGAATAGATAGTTAAGTCGCATATGGGGTGCTACTGAAAATGAATAATATTTAGGGAGAGGTTTATTGTGCTAGAATTAAGTGAATTTCCTATACTTGAAACTAATAGGTTGATTTTAAGACAAGTAACACAAGATGATGCAAACAGCCTTCTAAAGTATTTGTCTGATAAAGACGTTATGAAGTATGTTGGTTTAGAACCATTTAAGTCCATTGATGACGCATTGGATGAGATTTCGTGGTATAAATCAATATTAGAAAAGAGAACCGGAATAAGATGGGGGATTACGTTGAAGGATCAAGGGGAGGTAATTGGTAGTTGTGGATTTCTTAACTTGATTCCACAGCATTATCGTTCTGAAATTGGTGTTGAGTTAAGTGGAGAACACTGGGGGAAAGGAATCGCAGGTGAGGCTTTTCAAGCTGTTATTAGATATGGATTTGAACAGATGAATTTACAACGGATAGAAGCGTTAATAGAACCTCCTAATAAACAGTCACAAAAATTAGCTGAAAAACAAGGGTTTATTAGAGAAGGACTTTTGAGAAATTATGAGTTTACCTGTGGAAAATTTGATGATTTATATATGTATTCATTGTTAAAGCAAGACTTCAATATAAAACAATAACTTTTAAGTGATTACACTTAAACTAAGGGGGCTTATCTTGAACAAGATTAGCTTCTTTTTTGTGGAATTTATCATTAAGTTACAGGTGATATTCTGAAAAAATTGGTATTAATTTAAAGAGCGGTTAATGAAATAGGCGCTTAAAGGTGTTAATTCTCAATAAGGGAGCTATTAATCGAATAAGTAAGAGGCTGGGACAAACCTAAAAAACCACGATAAAAAGACGAACAATAGAAGTAGGTTCTTCATACCGCTAATGATTTCCGTGCAAGACTACGCTTTCCGCGGGTAGCCCGTGAGCCTCCTCGGCAAGCCTGCGGGTAGAAAAGTGGAGGGCTTCGCTCAGAGGCGGTTGGCATAAAGCGGATTGGCCTTGAAGGCGTTCTTTGCCTTCATGGACGATCTGACTTATGACATTTGCCTCTAAGCCCTATAGCTGGACAGGTCTCACATAAGCTACTTTTCCCGCAGGAGTCTTCGTCTTGCACTCCGATCAACCGCTGGAAACAGCTAAAATCAAATGAATCGAAAATAAATAATAAACCCGAACAAATCTGCACTCTAAGAAGCAGATTTGTTTGGGTTTGACTTAGGCTTAGGCAAAAACACTTTTGTCCCAGCCTCTTTTATTATATTTACAAACAATTTACAATAAAATTGTTATAATAATTAATAAAAATTTATTGTAAATCAATAAACTTTGTATTAAAATCAAAATCAGAATAAACAAATGAGGTGCTTTTATGAAAAATATTCCAACGTTGTTTTTAAAAATAGCTGTTATTTTTTTAGGAGTCCCAGTTCTTGCTCTGTGCATCTTTTTGGTGCCTGAGATGGCGTACCTTTCAGCAACATTACTTCCAGAGTTTGCGGTTATAAAATATTTCGTTTTCATCGTTTTTGATGCATCAGCAATCCCTTTTTATATTGCTTTGTATCAGGCTTTTAAACTCCTGCGCTACATTGACAAAAATAAAGCCTTCTCTGATTTATCTGTAAAAACTTTAAAGAATATCAAATATTGTGCAATCACAATCAGTATTTTGCATGTACTAGTTTTGCCGCTCTTCTATATCTTTGCGGAAGTAGACGACGCCCCAGGAGTTATCTTTGTCGGATTGGTTGTTCCTTTTGCTTCGATGGTTATCTCAGTGTTTGCGGCAGTTCTCCAGAAACTTTTAAAAGAAGCAATTGATATAAAATCAGAAAATGATTTAACGGTCTGAGGTGAATAACAATGGCAATTATAATCAATATTGATGTGATGTTAGCGAAAAGGAAAATGAGCGTAACAGAGCTTTCGGGTAGGGTCGGGATAACGATGGCTAACCTTTCTATATTGAAAAATGGAAAGGCGAAAGCGATTCGATTATCCACCTTAGAGGCAATTTGTAAGGCTTTAGAGTGTCAGCCAGGGGATATTTTAGAATACAAAAGCGACGAAGATAGGTAAACATTGTGGAGAAAAAATAACAATTATTAGGGGAGGTATTACGATGGAATCTAACAATTCGATTATTGAAAACGTAGATAACCCTCATGAACTGGAGAGAATTTATAGAAAAGATCCAAAAGCTTTTAAACATTCATTCTTACAGGCATGGGAACAAAATCCTGACTCTCAGGTCCTTGGCGTTTGGTATGAAAGATTGCATTTTAAGGAGGCAGCAAATACAGAAAAGTCTTCCAAGATCCAAAAAGATTTCATATTCATGGGCCTTTTAGCCATTATGGCAGGGATATTTACCAGGATCATTTTCCATTTTGTCGAACAGGAAGTGATTGCTCCAATTAACCTGGCCTTTGGTATAATTCCTTTTATTGCTACCTATTTTGTTTACAAAAATACTCCGAAAAAAAGTGTTATTTATTCCCTTGTAGGGTTGTTCCTCATTTCTGGGATTTATCTTAATATGCTGCCTTTAAATGATAAAGACAGTATTATCCTTGCTTATTTACACATTCCCATATTCTTATGGATCGTGTTAGGGCTTGCATTTACAGGAAATGAGTATTCAAAAGGTAGTACTAGATTAGCCTATATCAAATTTAATTTGGAATATGGAATTCTCTACGCCAGCATGGCTGTTAGTGGAATGATACTGGCAGCATTAACCATGCAGTTATTCAGCTTTATCGGCTTGGATATAGAGGAATTTTATTTTAGTAATGTCGTTTTATTTGGTGCTTCCGCTCTCGCTATTGTGGCTGCATACTTGGTATCAATGAACCTTAAACTTGCTAAGAATATTACACCTTATATAGCTAAAATTTTTAGCCCTCTTGTCCTGGTCACATTATTGGTCTATCTTATTGCGGTTATATGGCTCGGAAAAAATCCATTCTTGGACCGTAATTTCCTGATAGCCTTCAACGGAATACTTCTTGGTGTATTGGTCGTTACCATATTTTCCATTACCGAAAGCGACTCAGACGAGAAAAAAAACATCTCAGACTATATAAATTTTGCCCTGATTGTTCTTGCCCTTATCATTGACAGTGTGGCATTGTCAGCCATAGTGTTCAGACTTTCTTCTTATGGGATTACTCCAAACAGACTTGCTGTTTTAGGTGTAAACATACTTATCTGGGCAAATCTAATTTGGATTATGTTCTCCTATATGCGTTTTCTACAAAACAAAACCGGACCTTCAACTATTCAAGATTCCGTTACTAAGTATTTGCCGGTATACGGACTTTGGG
Organism: Rossellomorea aquimaris; assembly: GCF_008180865.1. Taxonomy (GTDB): domain Bacteria; phylum Bacillota; class Bacilli; order Bacillales; family Bacillaceae_B; genus Rossellomorea; species Rossellomorea yichunensis. Next base: position 139,719 of record NZ_VTEX01000005.1, on the reverse strand, counting down.
CAGCTTTCGTAATATTTACTTTCCCTTTAATTTTTAATTAGAAAATAAGATAAGGCAGGTTAATTGAAGAAAAAGAACATTGGGAAGAGCTTAAACCCCCAATGTTCTTTTTGTTATCTATTAATGTTGTCTTTCTAAAGCCAATTTCAACCCAAAGCCAATTAATACAATGCCTGTAGCTTTCTCCATCATACGTTGGATAATAGGAGTCAATAGCCATTTTCGTAGATAATTAATGAAAATTACATATACAATAAACCAGACGATGGACAATAACGTATATATTATTCCCATTAGTACAAGTTGTTTTGCTGCGTGAGATTGTGTTTACGAACTGAGGTAAAAATGTTTAAAAAAAGATTGCAACCTAAGGGTACAAAACATACTTCTTCTCCCTTATGTTCTAAGGGCTTTCCCGAGGATGTATTATCTATTATTGGGGCAGTCTAGTTTAAGATTGATGTTTAACTTGTTTTCAACAATCGGCCAATTTTTAATTGAATAAGATTACACAAAAGTCGATTTCCCAACGTAAAGGGAATCGGCTTCTTTAGTTTACCTATAGTTCCTTCGATGAATTTAAAAAATGTTGTTGACTATTCAGTTGAACTGTAATAACTTATTATTAAGTTGTACTATATAGTTGAACTGAATAAAGGATGAGAGTATGAAACATAAATTATTACCATTGTCTGAAACCATGCATTATATTTTATTAGCTCTCCGTGAGCCACTCCACGGCTATGCCGTGATGCAAAAGATAGAAACAATAAGTAATGGCACCGTTATTTTAGCAGCAGGTACATTATACGGTGCGATTGAAAACTTGAATAAACATGGTTGGATTGAACCTGTTGGAGATTCAGGCCGGAGAAAAATGTATATGATTACGACAGAAGGAAGAGCCATATTGAAAATGGAGCAAGAAAGGCTATTGCATATTTTATCATTGTATGAAGGAAGTGGTTCGAATGAAGAAGTTTAAAATTTTCATTAATATTGAAAAAGAAGAGCATTGGCTGAACGAGCAATTACAAAAAGGCTATCGCTGCACAAACATTAGTGGACTGGGAATATACACTTTCGAAAAAACGGATAAAAGATATGTTATGCGACTTGATTATCAAGACTATTTATCTAAGAAAAAGTTCGTGGAATACAAAGGGATCTATGAGGATTTCGGTTGGAACTATATAAAGGGGTACTGGCTTAGTGGAATACGATATTGGCAAAAGGAAAATGATGATCAAAATGAAATCTTCTCTGATCGCCAATCAAAGGGTCATTATTATAAAAGGATAATGGGTTATTCATTTTGGTTTGGAATGATGTTTCTGGCTTATTCTTTTATGTACTACCGGGATTCGACATTATATCATGAAGGTCTTTGGAGTATGGAGAATGCATTATTTTGGAAAGCGTTTTTATTTGAAACGCCATTTGTTCTTTTGAAATTGTTTCCCGCATTTATGGTTGTTTTTTTAGCTGGAAGTTATTATAAAGCTTATCGGAAGTATTCAATATTGAAAGAAGAATAGGAAGATCGTAAGCCGGGACAATCAATTTGTATAGGGAAATTATTAGAGGAGAAAAACTAACCAGAAAAGACTTTCTAACAGATGCTGGATGGATGAAACAAAGTTACTGACCTTTAGAATGGGGGACAGAAACCAGCACAATAACAATGAGCTGGTTTAGCCATATGATTTTTAGTCCTCTACTACCCATTCTGGATTCCATACGACTTCCCACAAATGTCCGTCTAAATCCAGGAAGTGACCAGAATATCCTCCCCAAAATGTATCTTTGGCAGGGTCGGTGATTTTCGCCCCGGCTGTTTCTGCTTCCAGCATCACCTGATCCACTTCCGCTTTACTGCTTACATTATGGCCGATTGTGAATTCTGTGGGACTTCTGGGAGAGAGGGGTACATTTGCTTCTGCAGCTAAGCTTTTTCGTTCCCAGATGGCCAGTTTGAATCCATTTTGCAGATCGAAGAAGGCCACAGCACCATTCTCAAATTTCTGTCCCAATATCCCTTCTGTTGGAAGATGTAGACCGTTTTTATAAAATTCAAGTGATCTTTCCAGATTATCTACTCCGAGAGTTAGTACGGTAATTCTTGGTTTCATTGTTTTTTCCTCCTTGTCTCCTGATTCTTCTTCCTTAGGATACCTTATTCAAAGGGACCAAACTTGTAAAAAACGGACAACATTACGTTCGGGTAGGAAATACAATACTCGGAGCAAGTCCGTAAAATTGTTTGAATTCATTGCTGAAGTGAGCTTGATCGTAATAACCGTAGTTAAGAGCCACTTCCATAAGACGTGGGTTATGAACAGAATGAAGATCTTTCAAAATACTTTGGAAGCGGATAATACGTGAGAACTCTTTAGGAGAGACACCTAATTCATCCCGGAATACTCTTCTTATCGTTCGTTCACTGTAGCTGACCTTTTTTGCTAATGTTTGAATGGAGTTCATTCCATGATCCAAGAAAATATACTGAAGGGATGTCTGGAGTATATATGGACTCCTGTGAGTACCCAATATGTTTAAAAGGTGAATTAGTTTTGTTTCCACGATTTCCATTCTTTCAAGGTTTCCTTGCGCTTCTTGAATTTCCTCGGTAAATAGTAGACCTGCTATTCCCCATACTTCTTCAAGATAGACACGTTCATTAATAAATTCTTGTACAGGATAGTGTAGAAAACGCTGTGCGTGATTTGAAAATAGGCGAATGCCAAAAAAATGCTGCTCGCTCGTAAAGTTCAACGTATCAAAACGGGTCATGAGTCCTGTAATGAAAGCTCCTTTTGAAGGAGAGGAGGCAGTTAAGTCCACAATAATATCTATACATCCATCTGGTAATACCCTGTGGGTTTCCTGGGTATCTGAAGCATAATAATCCAGGCTCCAATAACAAGCTACATAGGGACATAATGAATGGTTGGGGGTGTATTCCTGATAGTTACTTCCGTTTGAATGTAAGATGGAAGGGGATTGTATTGGCAGAAAAGGATTCATGACGTCACCTCGATTAGACTTGAATAGTTCATACTACCATCTAGTTTAACCATTTCAGTGGGAGAATTCATTAGATTTGAGTGACAGGAAAGAAATATGAAAAGCACAAAGCTCCAAAGTATGCCTCCCTGGAGCTTTTTTCATGCTTATGGTTGGCTTGGGACTTTGATTTCTTTGATCATTTGTCGTATAGAACCGAGATGGTAGGCGGAGTGGGCGATCGTTCCCAACAGACCCGTTGATGTCTGTTCATCTAAGGAGTTAAGTGAATCAATCATTGTAAGGAGTGTGGTGTATTCTTGTTGAATTTCAGAAGCGAACTGTGTCCATGTGTTTTTGTCTACGCTAGTGATTTTCCAGGAAGCTTCCCAGTCCTTTTCGGGTTCTTCTCCATTCAAATATGATCTCGCAACCCATAAATAATAGCGGGTATGATCGGTTTGGGCGGCGATTGTCGTACCGTTGACCGGTATAGAAGCTTCTTCTGCAGATAATCCTTCGAGCGTTCCGAATAAACCACTGCCCGGCTTCGATTCTGTGTACCAGCTTCCGCTTCCTTCAGGTCCTTGGAATGTTTCCTTCAACAACGTTTTAACAGCTGCCAACATCGAATTATTCATCTTAGTACCTCCCGAATTTATGATTAACCATCAAAAACATTTTAGCTGGTTATAAGTTTACTCCGGTTGTTTCTAACTGTCAATATGTATTATGATGGTTAGAGTAAAGGAGTCATGATTATGTCGGAAACAAACCCTTATATGATGGTCGGAGAACGTTTGTGTATGGATTTCATCAATACCGTCAGTTGGCGGGAAAGTGCGGAGAAAAGACGGGATTGGTTTACGAGTTATGCTAAATTGATCGACTGGTCGGTCCATGCTGAAATCTTGACTGCCCAACAGGCACAAGATCTTCTTGTTGAAGCCGGGGAAAACCCTTCTCAAGCAGAAGAAGTCCTGAAGCAGGCGATCGAAATGCGTGAAGTCATGTATCGAATTTTCAAGAGCATTTCAAAGAAAACCTCGCCGCACGAGCAGAATCTTGGATGCTTCAATGAATACGTGAGCCACTTCTATCGTTCTTTGCAAGTCATCCATGAGAAGGATCAATACATGTTGAAGTTTAAACAACCAGAGAAAAACATGGACACAATGTTGCCTCCCATTTTGCAATCCGCTGTAAATTTACTTGTTTCAAAAAACGAATTGGAACGAGTCAAACAATGTGAGGGAGATCCTTGTGGATGGTTATTCTTCGATACGAGCCGTAACCGGAGTCGCCGCTGGTGTTCAATGGCCGATTGCGGCAATCGTGCGAAAGTGCGACGGTTTTATCAAAAAGGGAAGTGACCATGATCGGTCACTTCCCAACTATAGGATGCTTCAGTGTTTTGGCCAGTAGTAAAGTGAGTTAGCTTCATAGCATGAAGATGCATGATTTTTATAGTAATTAAGTTTTTTACACGTTAGTATTTTTCTGGAAATTTACATCATTAATTGCTAAAATAATCCATTTTGTTATAATTAAATATGTTAGGAATTTGATTAGTGAAGGAGGTTGTAAATCGTGCGTTCAATGAAACTTCATACAAGAACAATTAAATGTACGATGTCCAAACCTGCTTATTGTATATAGTAAATCATGAGCTATCTTAATCTTATTATTAAGTGGGGACTATCGTTTATTGATAGTCTCTTTTTTTATTTGGAAAGAGAGCAATTGTGAGTGAGGATTGTTCTTATTCATTAGGAGGAAAAAGCAGATGGTGGAGTTTCGATCAACCGAGTTGGAAATGGAAGAACATGAACTGAAAAAGTACCTACAAGAATATAAGAGCGGGCAAAGATCATGGGACGTAAAGAATAATGTTGGACTTGTGAAATCCATGATGCATTTTATCGGTACTACCGATAGTGAGCTAAGGGACAAATTGATCTACAGCACCTTTTGTCAGTTGGCCTTAGACAACCAATTGGAGCATGAATTATTGATTGATCTATTGGATTACTGTTTTAGTGACGACATGTTATTCAAAGGGATACGTGAAAATGGCACGGATACCGTGTTTACAAGGGCGTTTACCTCACTTGTTATCGCCGTTATTTTATACAAGGATAATGAGGACGATTTTCTTCCCAAAAACGCTGTTTATAAAACAAAAGATCATTTAATCAACTACATCAACTCGGAAAATGACCTGAGGGGCTTTGTTCCAGGGAAAGGCTGGGCACATAGTATAGCGCATGTGGCAGACGCGTTTGACGAATTGATACTCAATAACAAAATCGAACAGAAAGATCTTTTAGACATGTTACGTCCACTGTGGGAGAAGATACTTGTTTCTGACAGTGTCTATGTTCATGGTGAAGACGAGAGAATGGTAACACCGATACTCGCCATGTTAGAAAAGGGAATGGACGTAGGGGAAATAGAACAGTTACTAAAAGGAGTACCCGCCGAACTGAAACGTAGGAAAGAACATGTAAAGGAAGAGAATTATTGGTTTTTAGAAACTAACTGTAAGACATTTTTAAAAAGCTTTTACATAAAGATAAGTTCACGTGACGATTTGATTTCTCTAAACAAGAACATTGAGTTTTGTTTATCTGAATTGTAGTTACTTGCGCTTTAGAGGAAGTAGGGGATGAAAGAGAATAAAATGGTCAGAAGATTCGTTGATTCCGATACGGAATATGGTTGTTTAGTTAAAACAAAGGGGTGAAAAATATGAGAGAGCAAATTCAATCTTTATATAAACCTATCGAGATAGAAGGCGGATTAAGGTTGGTTTATCAAGAACCCAAAGAATACACTCGCTATTATTCCATTTATCATGGACAAAAAAATGCAGATTCCTATTTTAGAAGGTCCTCTGAGACTTTAATGGAAATCGCATCCATTTTTGATTGCGGATATTTTATTATGGAAGGTGAAACCGTCATTGGCGGTGTATTTCTAAAACCTAATTTCATGTCGGATTTATTTGTAGTGCCACCCTATAAGGATTATGAAGGGTTGGTCCACAAACTATTAAACTATTTAAAAAAGGTATCGAAGACTGAAGATAAAATCATTGTAAGAGAAGTTGTTGAAGATCATGTGGCAACGTATGAACAACTTGGATGCAAGATTCATGAAGTGAATGTATGGATGATTCGTCCGACGGAACCAATGATGGCCATTCTCCCTGAAGGGTATAGTTCAAGGGCTGTTTCAAGAGAAGATGCAAATGATATTGCATGTTTACTTATGAAAGCCTATATAGCCAATCCGGCGTATAAGCAAATCGGAACGAAAGAGGATTATCTTCTCCATGTAAACGAATTTATCGATCAACATAAACATAATAAAATCATGGATGAGTGTTCAAGAGTCGTGAGCGATAATCGTACGAACAACATTGTGGGCGTCTGTCTGCACATGGAATTTGAGGATTATCCACTTATCATGAGTTTAGTCGTGGACCCTGATCATCAACAGAGGGGACTTGGACGATACTTGTTAACCCATTCGATCAATCGTTCGAGTAAAGCGTACCCTGCATCCCGTTTATCTGTCATCAAAGATAATCAAGCGATTAGGCTTTATGAAGACCTTGGGTTTCTTAGAAGCAAATCGATAACTGATATGCATTTAGAGCACTGAAGTATTGGGAGTAAGTGTTCATACTGACTGGAAAAAATTGTTAGAGGGATGTTCCCATATTTATTACAAATTGTATCTAAGACTTACTCTCCTTTAGTTTTGGGCGAACACGGAATTTAGTCGTTTCTTATAATAAGTAAAGATCATAACTAAACTGAAGGGGGATTCACATGGACAAACGGGTTCAGTTTGATTTTGAAATCGATTTTACCAATGGCGGTGGAATACAGGGGCAGGAATTCCGTCTTGATATAGAGGGGGATGACATCTCTGATCAGGAGCTGGCTGAATATATCGTAGAGGATATGAGGTTACTGATGGTAGGTGAAGTGAGGATATTGAACAAAAAGATCATTCATGAGAAGCATAAACGAAAACCTGAACAGTAACAGTGAATTCTTCGAAAGTGCATTTCAAGATTGGGAAATGCACTTTTTTGATTCGAAAATCATTATTTAGACCGTAATTGAATAGCGTGCTTTTTGGTTAAATAAAATGATTGTAAGAATTAAATGCATTTGAAATAATTGGATTAATATAGATTATTTGTCATCTGAAGTGAATGACATACAAAAGGGGTAGAAGCTATGTTGAGGAAACAAGAAACAAACGAATATCCTCCGTATTATAAGGAATATGTAAACAATGTCCCAGATGGAGAACGGCTCCATATTCTTGATGATCAACAAAAGGAAACAATGAATTTGTTAAGAGATTTAAGTGAGGAAATGGCCCAGTATCAGTATGCTCAAGGAAAATGGACAATCAAGGAAGTCATCGGCCACATAACCGACACGGAGCGCATTATGTGCTACCGCCTTCTCTGTATTGCAAGGGGAGAACAGGAGATGCTGCCTGGATATAATGATGATGAGTATGTGAGGAGAGGGCAGTTCAATCGCTTTTCATTATCAGACCTTTTACATCATCAAGCTCTTGTCCGCCAACACACCATTCTTCTTCTTAGCAGCATGGATGACGAAGCGTTGCGCCGGCGTGGAAACGCCAATGGTTCTGAAGTGACGGCCCGTGCGCTTGGGTACATTATAGCGGGGCATGAAATTCACCATCGAAGGTTGATAAAGGATCGATATCTGAGTTCTCTTCAATAATGGGAGTTCAATCGAGCGTATCAATCCAGATAATTGAATAGTGGTTATAGTCAGGAGAAAGGATGAAAACGGATGATTTCAGAGCTTGAACAGTCTGAATTTTATAAATGCAAAGAATTATTAGTTCACGAGGGACTCTTGGAATCAAAAGCCGTCATTGAAGGTTGGAATTCCGGTCGTATATTTGTAGATGATCTTCAGGCTCCTACCTCTGGATTTATTTGGCTGGGGAGCAATAATGGGTTTATCTTTATTGGAAACGAAGAGAATGAGGGTTTTAATTGTCAACTGAACCATTTTTTTAATACAGTAATCAAACCCGAGGCCAGAAGAATGGGTTTAACAGGTTTTGAAGCGATAGGTGACCATTCAAAATGGAATAAGACGATTAAAAACGTATTTGGCGAAAATTTAAGGGGTTACAATCAAAGGGTGTATGAATTACAAAAGGATCATTATATCCAGAAAACTGAACCTCTTTTAGAACAAGGATATGAAACTGTTAAAATCACAAAAAGTATGTTGGAAGACAAAGGTCACGTAACATATAAAAACGTTGGATTTTTGCATTCTAAACTATTAGAGTTTTGGGCATCGTTTGAAAGGTTCTTAAATCATGGTGTCGGGTATATGGTTGTTTTTGAAAAAGAAATTGTAAGCGTTTGTTTTTTCAGGAGTTGTAGCTGGAAATGTGCAGGGCATTGACATTGAAACGTTACCACATCATCAAGGGAAAAAGCTTGCACAGAAGGTAGCTCATGCTTTTGTTCAAGACTGTTTAGAAAATGAGATTATTCCGTATTGGGATTGTATGGAGATCAATGAACCTTCTGTTTCAGTTGCAGAAAATATAGGGTTTCGGAATAAACTTAATTATATGTGGTATAGTGTTCCGTTTGAATGATCTTCTTCATGAACTGAAAGAGGAATATATGTGACCCTATCTTTTTTTGGTAATACGTCGAAAGGTAATACGAAAGGGGAATTTCCATGTGGTGGCAGTACTACGGGGATGCAGTGATTGCAGTATCAGTGTTGACCGCAATTTTGATTTTGAGTTTTACTCATTTCTACATGGTGAAAAGTAAAAGAGGGTTCATTCTTCCCTTATCCATATCCATTATAGGCTACATATCTTTTGTAACAGGTATCGTCTTTATCAGAGGATTTGAAGGATTAGGATTTATGGTCTATGGTGTGATTATTATGGGGATTGGTCTATTATATTACCTGGGAGTGGGGGTCTATAGGAAGATTAGGTACTAATAACAATATGGGGAAATAGCTGAATCGCTTAACAAGCAGCAGCCCTCATTATCAAAAGGGGTGAAGCCATTGTTGTCCACAGAGAGATGTGAGTTACACATGTTAAAGGATAGTGATTCCTACCAAATAAAAAAATTATATGACAACGATCAGGTACGAAAATATTTAGGTGGAACCATTAATGAAGAGTCATTTAAGCAAAGATTTCACGAAATGGTCCAGTCACCAAATAAAAAACATTATTGGACTATTTTCAATAAAAGTTCCCGGGAATTTGTAGGAATGGTTTTCCTTGATACCTATCATGATGGAATTCACACAGAAATCGGCTATCAATTTTTACCGGAGTTCTGGGGGAAGGGTCTTGCCAGAGAAGTAATCAATAGGGTATTACATTATGGAATTCATACCCTGAAATTAGACAAAGTCATGGCCGAAACACAGTCACAAAATAAGGCATCTTGCAAACTATTATTATCGGTAGGGATGAGTTTAGAGAAGAAGATTCAACGCTTTGGAAATGAACAATCCGTTTTTGCCATATCGGGTTCTTGAAGAGTCTTTTTTTTGAGAAGAATTCAGGTAGAGAGCCAAGATATAACCGGATGGCCAGTTTATCAATGAAATTACATATGGATCCGAAATGAAAATAGTAGGTGAATGCATGAGTTTATTAAAAGGTAAAAAGATCCTGATAACAAGCGGAGGTACGCTAGAGAAATGGGATACGGTCAGGGGACATACTAATTTAGCAAAAGGGACGATGGGGTGTTATCTAGCGGAAGAAGCGTTGAGCCATGAAGCAGAGGTCATTTACATACATGGCTATTTTGCAAAGCTTCCTGAAAACCATGTGAACATGCGATTGATACAATTTGAGGGCATAGAAGATTTAGGTGAGAAAATCAAATCGAATGTACAATCTGAGCCTATTGATGTGGTAATCATGGCAGCTGCCGGATCAGATTGGGTAGTCGATAAAATATTGGATCAACGAGGGAATCCGATTTTGGAGACAGGGAAAATGACGAGTGATGAACCCCCGATCATTCATTTTAAAAAAGCCCCAAAAGTATTATCAGAAATAAAGAAATGGAACCCAAACGTCTTACTCGTCGGTTTTAAGTTAGAACATACAGTTGATCATGAGTACTTATTCGAAAGGGCAAAGCTTAGAATGGAGACTGCCAAAGCGGAATTCATGGTTGCTAATAAAACAGGTTCACTCTATGGTGAAGAATCAGAACATTTTATTGTTTCTACATTTCAATTACCAATAAAGTATAGTAGTAAAAAAGAAACAGCTGAGGGATTACTACATTTACTTGCATATCATATAAACTAAATAATTGCTTTCTCATTGAACGGATAGGCAGTATTAGTATTTTACACGGAAGGGGTTCATGAATGGATAGGAATGAAAAAACATATCTAAGTATAGAAGAGCTTCTTTCAATACCAACCATATCAGGTTTAAACATAAGTGAGGATGGCATTAACGTAGCATTTGTCAAAAACACAGCTGACTGGGAAGACAATACATATAGGAATCACATATGGATATATGAAAAAAATAAGGGAGTATGTTACGCATTCACAACCAATGGGGTAGAGGGTACATGCCCATTATGGTCTCCGGATTCCAGACATATTGCCTATCTTCGCAGTGTGGATGACGGTGAGAAGAATCAGATCTTTGTGGAGTCGATCGATGGTGATGGCAGGGTTCAAATGACGTATGAGAAAGAAGGGGTAAGTCAATTCAAATGGGACCCTACTGGCAAGGGCTTTTATTATGTTACACAGTCACGGGAATCTGAGGAAATCAAGAAACGAAGGGAAGCATATGGAAATTTCCACCATGTAGGCAGAGAATACCAGAATGATTGTTTATGGTATGTGGAATTAAAAGATTCAACTCGTCTTGATGAAAATGTTCCGTATCAACTAACGGACGGCAGGGATTTTCACATCCATGAATTTAATGTTTCACACAATGGGGAAACGGTGGTGCTCATGGTTACGCCAAGCCCTGATGGAGAAGATGATCAGAATGGAGACCTCTACATACTCGATCGTCAATCAGGAGAGTTACGGAAGCTGAGTGGAGATAAAGTATTGGGGGGGAACGCTTGCTTTTCTCCTCATGGTAACAAAATATGCTATTCAGAAAGCATACGAGAGAAAGAGTACTATAAGACACATATCATGGACAGTACACTCGAAATCTATGATCTTACGAGCGGTGAGCGGATTCAACCATTGATAGATTTTGACCGGACGGTTATTCCAATACGTTGGACAGCTAAAGGGATTCTACTGATGTGGCAGGATAAAACAAATTATCTTATCGGCTTACTAACTGAAGATGGAAAGCTGAACATGTTAAGCGAAACAACAGAGTGCTGTATCATGGAGGCTTCTATAACAGGGGATGGAAATCACCTAGCTTATCGTAAGGCTGGACCAAATGAAACCTTCAAAGTCTATCTAGATGATGAAAAAGTAACAAACGAGAATGGTCTGTTTGAGGGGAAACTCAAAAGTAACAGGGAGATCATCTCATGGATCAGCAGTGATAATCTTGAAATAGAAGGGGTATTAACAACCCCAATAGACGTTGATTGGAATAAGAAATATCCCTTATTGGTCTTCATCCATGGCGGTCCAGCTTGGGCTTCCTTCCCTATCCATTCAAGCTGCTTCAATGAAAAATATCCTGTTGAATCGTTTATTGAAAAGGGCTTTATCGTTTTAGAACCAAATTACAGAGGAAGTTCAGGATATGGAAATGACTTCTTAAAGGCGAACTATCGAAACCTCGGAATCGGTGACTACCAGGATGTCATATCCGGGGTGGATGCACTCGTGGAGCGGGGGATTGCAGATAAGGATCGAGTAGGGGTGATGGGATGGAGCCAAGGTGGTTTTATTTCAGCCTTCTGCACTACCTATAGTGATCGATTTAAGGCGATCTCAGTTGGAGGCGGAATTACTAATTGGGTCACCAATTACGTGAATACGGATTTACCTTCATTTATCAGAATGCATGTAGGAGGGACACCATGGAATGACCCAGAGATCTATGCTAAATCTTCACCCATGACCTATATTCAATCTGCCTGTACACCCACCTTGATCCAACATGGTGAAAAGGATGCAAGAGTCCCACTGGTCAATGCAAATGATCCTATAAAGGACTAAGGGATATGGAAGTGGATACAGTATTAATCATATTCGAAGGAATGGGATATAGCTCTGAGAAACCAGGAATACACCGGGCTATTATGAAGCAGAATCTGATGTGGTTTTCACACTATATACTTGGAGAGAGTATGGATGGTTTTGGGGTTTTATAATAACTGTTTAATGTCAAACTTATTGTCTAAACCAAACTGATCGTTGAAAGAAGGGAATAGAAACTATGAGTTCTGATAACAAGATAAAACTCAACGGCAGCGAATGGTGCAAAGCTTATACAGAAAGAAGAAGCATAAAAATGTAAAAAGAAGTGACGAGCGCAAAACATGGACAGTGTTTATTGTTATTTCTGCCTTGTTTGCGCTTTTCATTCTTATTACCACTGAGTTGGTCTTCATTGATCGTGGTGTCCCAATACCTGAAGTTCTTTCGAAGTTTCTTAAGAAACTAGCCGCAACATTTAACCTCTTTTTTTTCTGTAAGATAATTTGAAGCTTCAAAGCAGGTCGCCTCGTCCTAATAGGGAAGATAGATATCATATTAAAGGGCAGTAAAATTTAATAACAAATTTAAGTACTTTGGTCCGGAGGATTAATGTGCTTTTTTGTTGAATTACATTAATAGCAATTTCAATGAATCTTAATATATGAGTTTCATTAGGTCTTAATTTAAAGGTTTGGAGAGGGGGATTATATGAATCCTATTTTAATAGATGTTCCGTTTCAATTAGAAACAGACAGATTAATTCTTCGAGCACCACAACAAGCTGGGGAAGGGAATGTAGTACACCAAGCTATTAAGGATTCAATTAATGAGTTAAAGCAATGGTTGGCTTTATTTCAGGAAATTCCTACTGTTGAAGAAACAGAAATTCTCCTGAGAAACGCCTATATAAATTTTTTGAAGAGAGAAAGCTTTCGCTATCTTATCTTTCATAAAGGTACTAATGATTTTATTGGAACGGCCAGCCTTCACAGAATTGATTGGAAGATTTCTAAATGTGAAATTGGATACTGGATTAACTCGCAATTTAGTGGCAAGGGTTATATGACAGAAGCAGTAAGTGAGTTAACTAACCTTGGCTTTCAGCAATTCAACTTTAGAAGGATTGAAATAAGATGTGAATCAACAAACAATAAAAGTCGTTCGATTCCAGTAAAACTAGGTTTTGAATTAGAAGGAATCTTAAGAAATGATGAATTATCCTCAGATGGCAGCAAGCTGACTGACACTTGTATTTATTCAAAAATAAAGTAAGCTTTGTGAAAGAGGATTCTACTCATTTTTATAATACGTATTCATTTAAACGGAAGCACTCTTGTATATGTAGAGGTTGTAAATTAGAGGAGTATGTGAATTGTTTCGCTTATACTAAAGGGGGCAATAGCTGAAGATCACCAATATGATCTCCAGCTATTGCCCTATTTATTTTTCAATGAAATGAAAAAAATCGAAACTTTCACTCTTTTAAAAACGTCTAATAGATAGTAAGTACTAGTTGATTGAGCAGGAATCCCACAGAAGGAGAATTTGGTGAAAAGTATCATCCTACTTCTTTCTACTTCGGGAAAGATCAATTTAGATAAATATAGTTAAATTTATAGCACCTCTACGGCTTTTCTTATTTTCAAGTAACGGGCCGTGAAGAGTGAATGGGGGATAAAACATGTGGGAACAAAAGCTAATTAAAACAGATCGAGGGGATTTCGAAATATTTGAAGCCGGGAATGGTGAGCCATTATGTGTGACTCATCTATATAGCGAGTTTAACGAGCGTGGCTACCACTTTGCTGACCGGTTTGTGGACGACTTTAAAGTGTACCTTGTCAATTTGAAAGAATCGGGGAATTCCACTGAGATTCAAGATGAAGATGAGTTAAGCATGAGTGAAACCAGCAAGGATTTAGAAGCTATCCGATCTGCTTTAGGGTATGATAGCTGGAATTTTGCAGGGCATTCCACAGGCGGGATGTTAGGGCTGGTTTATGCTGCTGATCATCCGGGTTCTCTAAACCGATTAATTGTAGGTGGGGCGTCAGCTACCAATGAGTATGTGAATGATCAGGAAAGTATTTATTGTGATGAAAATCCCTATAACGACCGATTGAAAGAGGTATTTTCCATCCTGAATTCCGATGAGGCAACAAGAGAAGAACGGAAGCACGCACGTAGGGAATGGACGAAAATGTCTCTGAATGACCCATGCAGATATGATGAATACTTTTCTAAGCCAAGCAGTGGAAAAGTGGTTCAAAAACGTTTAGAGTATTATGCTTATAACGAATTGCCAACGTTTGATATCAGAGAAGACATTTCGAACATAAAAACCCCGACAATCGTTTTTTGTGGAAAACATGACTCTCAATGCCCATTTGTGTATTCAGAGGAAATTTTTAATCTTGTACCCAATTCAACATTTTATATCTTTGAAAATAGTAACCATGCACCCCATCTAGAAGAACAAGAAAAATTCAGCGGGATGGTGAAAGATTCCTTTCATTTGGTCTGAATGGATAGAAGTGAATAAATCAACAGAGGCTGGGACAAAAGTGTTTTAGTCTAAGTAAGACCTGAACCAATCCGCTAATTAGAGGCGGATTGGTTCGGGTTTATTATTTAATCTTGGTCCATTTGATTTTAGCAGTCTCCAGCGGTTGATTGGAGTGCAAGACGAAGACTCCTGCGGGAAAAGTAGCTTATGTGAGACCTGTCCAGCTATAGGGCTTAGAGGCAAATGTCATAAGTCAGATCGTCCATGAAGGCAAAGAACGCCTTCAAGGCCAATCCGCCTTATGCCAACCGCCTCTGAGCGAAGCCCTCCACTTTTCTACCCGCAGGCTTGCCGAGGAGGCTCACGGGCTACCCGCGGAAAGCGTAGTCTTGCACGGAAATCATTAGCGGTATGAAGAACCTACACTTCTATTAATCGTCTTTATATTTCGTAATTTTGTAGTTCTGTCCCAGCCTCTTTTACCTTATGGCTAGAGTACAAACTTCCAATAAGCATAACAGATAAACGTACAAATCCACGAAACAAACCCAAAGGCGGTAACAATGGTCGTTTCACCCCAGCCATATTTTAAGCCATAGTGATAATGAATCGGAGTCATTCTGAAGATTCGTTTCCCTGTCGATTTAAATGAAGCAACCTGTAATATAACCGATAGCTGTTCAGCAAAATAGATAAAGAATAAAACGGGAATGAGAATCTCAACTTTCTCGATAATGGCAAGAAATGAAAGGGAACCCCCTATCGCTAATGACCCTGTATCCCCCATAAAAGCTCTGGCAGGAAAGATATTATAAATGAGAAACCCGAGTAAGCATCCAATCATGATTAAACAAAAAAGCTCCACCTCTGATTTGTCTGAAATCATAAAAAAGAAAAAGTAGGTAGGGATGGCCACAACTCCTAAAAGGCCGTCCAAGCCATCTGTAAAATTAATGGCATTTGCAGAACCGACAATAAATAAGGTGATGACAATAAAATATACCACTATTGGAAGATTCAAAGAGAGATTTTGATAAATACCAATCGTTGAGTTTATTCCGAGTTCGCTCATCAAATAAAAAAGCAAAGCCCCCGTAAAGAGAAATTGGAAAATAAGCTTGGTTCTACTTGATACCCCTCCAGGATCCTGGCGTGACGCTTTCCAAAAATCATCCAGGAAACCTATAAAGCTGAATAATATATACGTAATCGCCAGGAAATACATCAGTGGTGTAGGTGAAAAAAATAACGATACGATAATCCCGATAAAAAGAATGATGCCAAACATTAACGGAGTCCCTTTTTTGATTTGATGATTGGAAGGAAGTTCTTTTCGTATCGGTTGCAGGAGCTTTAATTTCCGTAAGAGTTCAATGAATAGCGGGGATAAAACGGAGACTAATATAAAAGCAATAATAGCCGGAATTAGTTGATCGATCACTTCTTATCTTCCCCTTTTCTATTTACTATCTATAAATAAGTTCTAGTAAGACTGGAGATATCCTCTAAAATATTTTCAAAACTTTTTCTACATCTATATTGCCGAAAAAAAGAAGTATAGAAGAATCTGGTGAAGTTGAGCTAAAATTCTTTGGGGTGCATTCAAAAACCTTGTGGGCCATAAGTGAGCCTTAAAAAAACTTTAAGATCTAATGGATCTTTTTCGTATAGTTTGTTGCTATTGTAGAGGAGAAAGTAATAGTTGATTTCCGCTCCAGGATGCTCGCTTGCCGCGGGGCTGGCGGTGAGCCTCCTCGGCTGCGCCTCCGGGGTCTCACCTGTCCAGCTATTCCCGCAGGAGTCGAGCCTCCTCGGCTGCGCCTCCGGGGTCTCACCTGTCCAGCTATTCCCGCAGGAGTCGAGCCTCCTTCCTCTCCAATCAACTTTCTGAGCATGAATCCTAAATCGAAAACAATTTAAACAAGCTTTTTAGCAAACAATCTTATTAAAGGTAAGTAAAGATTGAATTTCCTTTTAAGGAAGAAGAATTATTTTTTCTATTTACATTGTTTTCTTGCACACCTTGAAGCTCTGTCATGAAAAAACTGTTAAAGATGGTGAGGGGAACTGCGCAGACTCCTGCGGAAGAACGGGCGTGCCGAGACCCCGGAAGCGAAGCTGAGGAGGCTCGGCCGAACGTCCGCGGAAAGCGGAGCAGTTCCCCTCACCATTCGGCATAAACCTGGTTGACAGAGCCCTGGCAGATTCTATTCTTGAAAACAACAATTATTGCAAAAAGAGCCAATCTAATAGATAAATGAAAACGATATATATAACGGGTATTGCCTTCAACAACTATAGGATGATTGAAGAAGGATTTTGTTTATATTTCTTGAATTTCTAATTTAATCGGAACATTAAAGGAATTAGAGAAAGGAGCCAGTTTTATTATGATAAAGGGTTTCGGGGGAATATTTTGGAGGACTAAAAATCTGGATGCTTTAAAAAAATGGTACAGTGAAGTGTTGAAGATTGAAATGGAAGATTGGAATGGGACTATTATTAAACCCCAATCAGGAAATGAAACCATTTTTTCTTTCTTTACTGAAGATGACCCTTACTTCCCAATGGAACAGCAAGTGATGTTGAATTTCCAAGTTTATAATATAAACGAGACAATTGAGCATCTGGAACAAGTTGGTGTACCCCTTGTAAAGGAAAAAGAGGTTAGTGAATATGGCACGTTTATTTGGATTAAAGATCCTGAAGGTAGACTGATTGAGCTATGGGAGAAATAAGTAAGTATACTGTATAGAGAAATGCTGATATTCAAGTCAACAGAACAGGAGGTGTCAATGTGAATCCAACAGGAACCGTACATATATTAAATGGAACAGAAATGTATAAGAATTTCAAAGAGACACAGTTTCTTGAAGCCGAATGGATGATTCCCTTCAACGAGGCCATGTGTTATGGGGAAACCTGTGGAGATTTATTTTCCGATGAATTTATCGAAATGCGTGCGAATGTTCATCAAGTAACAACTGCGCAATAGGCTGAAATCACCTTAAAACCATTGCACCCTCTCTTTTGTGGGGATTTTGATCATATAGCCCTATGGTTTGATGAGGATATGTTTTGTCAAATGAACCTTCTCACGATACTCGCCTGGTTAGATCAAACAGATTATGAAGGTTCAATTGACCTCCATCTTGTTGGTGATGATTTTCAACCTGAAAGTCATTACAGCCTAAAGGCAAAAGGATATGATCAACTCTACAAACAAGTAATGATTCATAAAGCTATGCCTAAGGAAGTTCGTCCAATCCCTTTATACAAAGGGGTTGAACTGTATTTGAATTACCTTAAGAAAGATAGTGATCTTATGTTGTATATTCAACAACACCAGGACGTCCCGATAAAAGAACTGGTGTCTCTTCTAATCGAAAATTTCAAAGACCACGGCTTAGGAGATACACAATACTTTGAAATGATAAAATCTTATCGTCAAAATTTATGACATCCAATTGAGTTAAAGCGTATATTCTAGCATGCAGCTGTTATTCCCGGTAAAGGTCTAATCCCCTTCGTACATTTTCTAAGATCTTTTCTGGCATTTCCCTGATCTTGAGATCCCTGCCGAGGAAAAGTAACCAGTTTGTGAATTCGGTTAATTCATCGGGCTTATGTACATGAACAAAAGTCTTTAGGATGGCTGTGGTTTGGTAAGGATTCGTATAGGCGATTGAAACTCTTAAAGGATGGTATTTTTTATACTGCGCAATCGCTTTTGGACCAAGTTCAAGGACAAGGTTGATTCCTTCTTCACGCATTTTCAGTTTTTCTATAATCTCTTGCTCTCTCAGTCTTTTTTTCGGCGAGTATGGTTTGATGTCGAGGAGGAGGTCGGCGGGGAAAATCCGCTTCTTTTCTTCGGTTAAGTCAAAACCTTCAATGATCCAGGAGCTTTTTTCATGGTAAAGGTGCAGCAGATAGATGGGATAAGATTTGATATCCTTTTCTTCTTGGATCGTGAGCCATAAATATCTATCCAAAAGGAGGGTTTGGAAAAGTGTTTCCACCATGGGATGGGGGAGGTCTGATAGGTCCAGTAAGTCGGGATTATGGGGATTGGTTCCTTCAAACAGCAAGAGCTGGTTCAGGAGAATCAGGTCATCTTGCTGGCTTTCTGAGATGAGGCTGAGTAATTTTTCAGCTATTGATTGTCGGCTCTTTAGATAAGGGAGCTGCTGATTTCGTGTCGCCATAAAGGCAATAAATAGAGCTTTCACTTCATGATCGGTGAAACGGACCTCAGGCAGGACAGAATTGTGCATGACAAAATAACCCCCATCCCTTCCAGCTTCTGAGACAAGTGGCATCCCCATGGACTCAATTTCCCTGATATCTCGAATAGCTGTCGACCTGGAAACGTCAAACTCACGCATGATTTCAGAAATGGTAAAGTGAGCCCGGTTGTTGATATATCTCATAATCACATTAATTCGTTCAACTTTTTTCATCAGGACCTCCAGAAAAGGTGTCATTTTTTGATACTATTTAACGCTATTATATATTTATCAAGTGATGGAAACAAATCGCTTGAAATACATGAACAAAAGGATGGTTTAAAATATGGCAGAGTATAAGTTGGAAGAAAAAGACGGTTTTATCGTAATAGGATTAGGAACCGATCTTAAGAGCGATTATACTGATTTTGCTGGATTGAGTAAGGAAAAGGCGGATTTTTGGCAAGCTGTAAGCGAAGATGGTAGGCTTGATACTTTAAAAGCCATAGCCACAAACGACTACATTTTTGCAGTGAACGAAGCGGTGAATAATAAAATGATGCATTATGCAGGCGTCATGGCAGAGGCATCGTCACCAGTACCGGATGGGGCTAGAGTGATTCAGTTTCCAAAGGGAGAATACGTGGTGGTGAAAGGCGAAGGGAAGACGGCTGAAGAATTAAATAATATGGTTACTGCCATTGCCTTTGGTCATGTCTTACCTGAAGAAAAGGATGTTGCTTATGTCGGTGCACCTAATGCAACGGTCGAAATGGGCCACCGAAACGGGCAGATATTTGGTGAAATGTGGATTCCTGTTGTTAGGAAATAAAGAGAACATAGGAATAAGCTTAGTTATGATGAGGGCGTAATCCTTAGACTGGATTACGCTTTTCTTATTGTATTTATTCCATAAGCGGTGATTTTAACGAAAAAACCCCATAAAAAAAGCTCTGGAGCAATATAACTCAGAGATTTTTCACAGACTATTTAATGAAATTTAACCCAAAAAATTCGTCGTTTATTATAAATTTTGATCTCTTCCTAATACCATTATAGCATGATATAAATTCTTATTATAGACTGTTTATTCCCATTTTCTACTGCTAAAATCAATAGAACATTGATGGATAGGGGAGATGTAGAATGAGTTCGTTGGTTCTCGGTTTTCAGGAAATGGAACAAACGCAGCTTTTGCTCGTTGGTGGAAAAGGGTTGAATTTAGGTGAGTTATCAAAAATTCAGGGAATACAAGTACCAGAAGGATTTAGCGTGACAACCGTTGGATTTCAAAGAGCGACTGAACAAAACGAAGCGTATCACTCTTTATTGGATCGATTAACCAAGCTCAAACCAGAGGACCGGGATCAAATTGGTGAAATCAACAGAAAGATCAGACAAGTCCTTCTAGAGGTAGCCATTCCTTCCGATGTTGCGAAAGCCGTTACTCAATATCTCTCCCGTTTCGGAGAAGACCATGCTTATGCCATTCGTTCTAGTGCAACGGCCGAAGACTTGCCTCATGCTTCTTTTGCAGGGCAGCAGGACACTTACCTCAATATCATCGGCAAAGAAGCCATCTTGGAGCATATCAGCAAATGCTGGGCCTCACTCTTCACTGATCGTGCAGTCATCTACCGTATGAAAAACGGGTTTGACCACAGTCAGGTTCAATTGTCCGTTATCGTTCAAAGGATGGTTTTCCCACAGGCTTCAGGGATTTTATTTACCGCCGATCCAGTTACGTCCAACCGGAAGGTGCTATCAATCGATGCCGGTTTTGGACTTGGAGAAGCATTGGTCTCAGGCTTGGTCTCAGCCGATTGTTATAAAGTGCATAAAGGGGAAATCATCGATAAACGGATTGCGACCAAGAAAAAGGCCATCTACGGACGAAAAGAAGGCGGAACGGAGACACAATCAATCCATCCGGATCAGCAAGATACACAAACTCTGAATGATCACCAAATTTTACAACTGGCACTTATCGGGATACTGATCGAAGCTCATTTTGGTTTTCCGCAAGATATTGAATGGTGTTTAGTCGATGGCACCTTTTACATTGTCCAGAGTCGTCCAATCACCACTTTATACCCCATCCCGGAAGCGAATGATCAAGGCAATCATGTCTATGTATCAGTCGGTCATCAGCAAATGATGACAGATGCAATGAAGCCACTGGGATTATCCTTTTACCTGTTAACGACCCCTGCACCGATGCATACAGCTGGTGGAAGATTGTTTGTTGATGTCACACCTCGTTTGGATTCATATGCCAGCAGAAAAATGATAATAGATGCCTTGGGAAAATCCGATCCGCTCATAAAAGACGCTCTCACGACCATCGTTGAGCGAGGCGATTTTATCCAATCATCACCAGAAGATGAAAAAGTGCATAGTCCCAGCAATAGTAATAGTAATAAGACTTCAAGTGATCCAACAGAAATGGAAGGTGATCTGTCAATCGTATCTGATTTGATCAAGGGTAGTCAAACCTCGATAGAACAGTTAAGGCAAACTATCCAAACGAAATCAGGACTGGAATTGTTGGATTTCATTTCAGAAGATATCCAGGAATTAAAGAAGATTCTATTTAATCCGCAAAGTTCCCGTGTGATCATGGCTGCCATGGATGCTTCATTCTGGATCAATGACCAAATATACAAGTGGTTAGGTGAAAAAAACGTGGCAGACACGCTGTCTCAATCCGTCCCAAACAACATTACTTCAGAAATGGGTCTGGCCTTAATGGATGTCGCCGATGTGATTCGTCCCTATCACGAGGTCATTGATTATTTACAACATGTCAAAGATGATACCTTCCTGGATGAACTGGTTACGCTTGATGGTGGGCAGGAAACCCGGGAAGCAATCGATGATTTTCTCATCAAATACGGAATGCGATGCAGCGGAGAAATCGATATTACGAAAGCCCGTTGGAGCGAGAAGCCTACTGCACTTGTCCCAATGATTCTCAGTAACATTAAAAACTTTGAACCGAATGAGAGCAAACGGAAATTTGAGAGAGGACGACAGGAAGCCTTGAAAAAAGAACAAGAGTTAGTAGATCGATTGAAGGAATTACCGGATGGTGAACAAAAAGTTAAAGAAACAAAACGAATGATCGACCTCATCCGTAATTTCAGCGGTTATCGTGAATATCCGAAATACGGCATGGTTAATCGCTACTTCGTTTATAAGCAGGCATTATGGAAAGAAGCCGAAAAACTCGTTCAAGCCAATATTCTTCGAGAAAAAGAAGACATCTACTATCTCACTTTTGAAGAACTTCGGGAAGTCGTACGCACCCATAAACTGGATGAGGGGATGATCAGCAAACGAAAAGACGAATACAGACTATATGAAAAGCTGACCCCACCACGTGTGATCACGTCTGATGGTGAAATCGTTACAGGTGAATATAAAAGAGAAAATCTCCCTGCCGGAGCGATCGTTGGTTTACCTGTCTCTTCCGGAATGATAGAGGGGCGGGCACGTGTCATTTTAAATATGGAAGAAGCTGAACTGGAAGAGGGGGATATATTAGTCACTGCCTTTACCGACCCCAGCTGGACACCATTATTTGTATCCATCAAAGGTTTAGTCACCGAAGTTGGTGGCTTGATGACCCACGGAGCCGTCATTGCACGTGAATATGGCTTACCGGCTGTAGTCGGTGTTGAAAACGCTTCTAAAATGATAAGGGATGGGCAACGAATTCGCGTGAATGGAACAGAAGGGTTTATCGAAATATTGTAATGAATAAACTATAGTCTCAAAAGGCGTAATCCCTTTAGGACACAGTGGATCCAAAGTATAGAAGTGACATTTGGATTCCAGTGAAGAAAAACAACATTGGGTAACGCTATATTTATACTTAAAGACACTCCTTTGTGAGTGTCTTTTTCTATTTGGCAATAAAATATGATGCGATATTAAAAAAGAAAGTGAAGGAATGACACGGGAGCTTAACAATAACACATCTATTTAAGAATTAATTAAGAAATACATAAGAATGTTTTTAGATTTCCTCATTAAGATGAGGATATTACCGAAAGGAATACAGCGTACTCCCGAACGACTAAAATCATATTAATGAAAAGGGGTTTATCTTATGATAAAAAAATTAGGGTATTATTCAGTTATATCCCACTTATGGATACAATGGATTATTTTAGGGAGCATCTTGCTCAATACATTCATGGTCTATCCAAATATTTTTCACAACGTACCGCAAACATTTGAATCATCTATGGAATGGATGGAAGTCGCAAGTCCCCATACCTACTTTCCGCCCTTAGGATTTGTAAGTATAGTAACGGGTGTTCTAGCAACGATCTTAGGGTGGAAAGTGAAACCCGCAAGGAAGTGGATACTATTTAGTCTGCTGACGATCATTTTGGAAGGGGCAGCTTCAATCCTATTTGAGTGGCCTCGAAATGAAATCATGTTTATTGAAGGGGTGGACGTTCATTCTGTAGAATTCCTAAAGCAAACGGTTCGAGAATTCAAAATGGTACATTGGTTCAGAGTTGCATGTAATATTTTCGGATCATTGTTTATTTTTATAGGCTTTATTAAGTATGATCGTTTTATAACAGTAGACAAATGTAATCAAAGAGAGTTAAATATATAAAACGGGAAGCGCCGGACGGTTCTGCTTTTTTACAAGCAAGGGAAACGTCCGGTTTTTCCTCGATGTAAGGGAAATCATTTATTTTGATAGGGATGGGAAACGAATGAAAAGAATAAAAAAAGGCTTGAAAGTAACGATAGTAGTCAGCCTCGCATTAACAATTTTTGTTTATCTAAATAATAGCTCTATGTTTACTGAAGAAAGAAAAGGAAAGCCAATCCTTTTGGCTCATCGGGGCTTGGCTCAAACCTTTCCAATGGAAGGGATTACTGGCGAAACGTGTACAGCAGAAATGATCAATGAACCCGAGCACCCTTACCTGGAAAACACTATTCCTTCAATGGAAGCAGCTTTCAAAGCAGGAGCAGATATAGTGGAAATTGATATCCAACCTACGGAAGATGGGGAATTTGCCATTTTCCACGATTGGACCCTTGATTGTAGAACGGATGGATCTGGGAAGACAAGAGACCATACAATGGAAGAACTGAGAAAGCTTGATATAGGATATGGTTATACAGCTGACAATGGAAAGACCTATCCTTTTCGAGGGAAAGGGATAGGGCAGATGCCTACATTAAATAAAGTATTAACCCACTTTCCCAATGAGGAATTTTTAATTCACATTAAGAGTAACGATCCAACTGAAGGAAAACGGTTAGCCGATTACCTTTCTAAGTATTCAGAGGAAAGGATAGGCGATCTATCAGTATATGGCGGGGATGAACCTATTGAGACTCTAAAGAAGAAATTGCCTGATATGCGGGTCATGTCAAAAGAGACGCTAAAAAGCTGTCTACTTTCTTATGAAGCGTTAAGTTGGACGGGCTATATACCTGACTCTTGTAAAAATACGCAAATTCATATACCCGAGAAGTATGCTTCTTACCTTTGGGGGTTCCCCGATAAGTTCATAAATAGAATGGAAGATGTCAATACGAGGGTTATTCTTGTTGCCGGTGATGGTGACTGGTCAGAAGGATTTGATGAGAAGGCAGACCTTGAGCGTGTTCCAGAGAGTTATAATGGTGGTATTTGGACAAATAGGATAGACCGGATAGCCCCTATTATAAACAATTAATTCCTGCGGGGATGATGTCATACTTAGGCAGTTCATATCACGAACTGTCTTTTTTATTTTGTCTGTTCTTTTACATTTAAGAATTATTTAATAATTAGCTAATAATTCGTTTAGAACTCCTTTGTAAGATACCAATATAGTTTGAAAAAAAGGAGGAAAATACGTGAAAGATCATAGGACGGGAAGAGTGGGATTCTTTATACTATCAGTACTTTTTGCTGCATCTGTCTTAGCTCAAGTTTATATCGCAGGTGCTGCAACGTTGGTAAACCCGACAAACTGGGCTAAACATATAGAGTTTGTTCATCTATTCGGTTTTACTATCCCGCTTTTGATGCTAATTTTTGCATTCATCGGGAGATTGCCTAGTAGAAGCTTGATTCAGGTAATGGGAGTGATGTTAACCATTTTTCTCATGTATTTCACGGCTAATATTACAAGGACATTGCCTTGGGCGGGAGCTCTGCATCCAGTAATCGCTGTTGTTATAGGAGGGCAGTCGATTGTAATCTTTACAAATGCCTGGAACCTGATAAGGAAGAATAAGAGAGGGGAGCTAACGAAATGAGAACATTTGCGGCAATAATTCTAGGTTTAATAGGTGGTTTTGTATTAGGGATAGCTTTATCAAGTGTAATAGGAATTATAAGCTTGGGACTCTTCAATCAGCCATTTGGAATTAAAT
Organism: Rossellomorea aquimaris; assembly: GCF_008180865.1. Classification (GTDB taxonomy): domain Bacteria; phylum Bacillota; class Bacilli; order Bacillales; family Bacillaceae_B; genus Rossellomorea; species Rossellomorea yichunensis. Next base: position 114,343 of record NZ_VTEX01000005.1, on the reverse strand, counting down.
ATCTACCTTACATTACAGCAGTTGTATGTGCCTTTTTAGTTCCAATGATGGATGTAAGAAGTTTAAAGAAGGAGTGATTGGAGTGTTTCTTTTAAGGCAAGAATTTAGACTGCATTGCTGGTGAAAGAGTCCTCCATCTATGTGACCGGGTATTATATATAGAAGATGGACGAATAATGGAAAAGTAATGAAGAGGCTGTCAGGTCTTCCTGACAGCCAAAGCTCTCCTTATATGGGAGAATCTGAGTCGGAGGTAGGTGATGGCATGTCCATAAAGAAAAGATTGATATTATCGAATATAGGGATGATTGTCATTCCTATTGTCAGCTTATTGATTCTGGAAGTGGTTGCGGGATATTTGTTTTTTTATGTGTTAAATAGGAAACCGGAAGGGGAGGATTTACAATTTTTCCTTACCCTTCGTTTCGGGGCTATCGTAATGATTTTAGTAATCACTAATGGCTTACTGACCTATTATATTTCCAGGAGTATTATAGAGCCAATAAATAGACTGTCCTTGGCAGCAAAAAAAATCAGTGAAGGTGATCTCGATTATAGTTGTGCTACAGATTTGAGGGATGAGTTAGGACGATTGTCCAATACATTTGAAGAAATGCGGCTTAAACTGAAGGAGGCTGCAGCTATTCAAGAACAATACGATCTGAATCGTCAGGAGCTTATTGCCAGTATTTCTCATGATTTAAAAACGCCATTAACATCAATCAAAGGATATGTGAGCGGGATTCAAGATGGAGTTGCGTGTACTCCTGAGAAACTGAATCGCTATATGTCTAAAATTGAGAAAAACGCTAATGATATGGACGGCCTCATCGATGAATTATTTCTATATTCGAAGCTTGACCTGGAACAATTGCCGTTTACGTTTGAGAAGGTAAAACTGAACGATTACTTTGAGGATTATATTGAAGAACTTTCTATAAAGCTTGAAAAAGAGCATGGTATAGCTGTGCTTTATCATGATAGGCATGGTTCTTATATCGTTGAGGCAGATAGGGAAAAATTAAATAGGGTTGTCATGAATATTACACAAAACAGTTTGAAATATATGGATAAAACTTATAAGGAAATTCAAGTCATTCTGAGTGAGGATCAGTATGAAGCCCAGGTGGAAATCAAAGATAATGGAAGCGGAATCGCGAAAAGCGATTTACCTTATATCTTTGACAGCTTCTATCGGACAGATACATCGAGAAACTCAGCCACGGGAGGTACCGGGCTTGGCTTATCAATAGCCAAAAAAATCATCGAAAAACACAAAGGGAAGATTTGGGCGGATAGTGAGCCTGGTGTGGGGACGAGTATTTATTTTTCATTGAAAAAGGTGAAATAACGTGCAGAAAATACTGATAATAGAAGACGAGGCAGATATTGCTGAATTAGAGAGGGATTATTTAGAGGTGAATGGGTTTGATAGTGATATCGCATCGACTGGAGAGGAAGGGTTGAACCTGGCAAGGACCCATTCATACAGCCTTATTTTGTTAGATTTAATGCTGCCGGGAATCGATGGGTTTCAGTTATGCAAGAAACTGAGGGAGTTTCTGGATATTCCGATTTTAATGGTTACCGCAAGAAAAGAAGACATTGACAAAATCCGGGGATTTGATCGGGGAGCAGATGATTATATCGTGAAGCCTTTTACTCCCAATGAACTCGTTGCAAGGGTAAAAGCTCATATTGCAAGGTATAACCGATTAATCAACCGGGAAGAAAAGAAAAAAGAAATTGAGATTAAAAATCTTATGGTCGATTTGGATTCACGCAGAGTATTCGTCGATGAGGATGAAACAACATTTACCGCCAAGGAATTCGACTTATTGGTTTTCCTGGCGACTCATCCAAACAGGGTTTTCAGTAAAGAACACCTATTCGAAAGGATTTGGGGATTTGATTCTATGGGAGACATCACGACGGTTACCGTTCATATCAGGAAAATCAGAGAGAAGATTGAGAATGATCCTTCAACCCCTGAATTTATTGAAACCATTTGGGGCGTTGGGTACCGCTTCAAGAAATAAGATTATTGAAAACGGAATGGTATAATAAATGGACAAGAAATAGTAGACAGTATATAAATAAAATAACGCAAAAATATATGAAAGCGAGTGGAAGAGTATGAATAATCTCTCTCAAATGAGAATTCAAAAGCCGGCACATGAAATTTTCGAGGCATTTGTTGATCCTGAAAAAATAGGTAACTTCTGGTTTTCTTCAAGTTCTGAAAGGTGGGAGGAAGGAAAGACTGTTACTTTAAGATATGAAGAATATGATGCACAAGGTGATATCACCATAAAAGAAATTCAAGAACATAAAAAGATTGTCTTCGAGTGGGCAGGAAACCATAAAGTGACCATAACATTTGTGCAAGAAGAAAAAGGCAGCACAATTGTAGTAGTCAAAGAAGAAGGATTCGATGAGACCAACGAAAACCTTATCAGCCAATTACTAGACAATAAAGAGGGCTGGGTATACATGCTGACATGCTTGAAGGGATACATGGAGTATGGTGTCAATCTTAGAGCGGCGCTGGTTAAGGGAGAATTAGAGTAAGTGAAAGTTAATATCATATTTTGGTAAGACATTAATCTGAGGGAAGGACCTTTAGTTTTTAGGTAAGCATAGGTCCGTCCCTCTTGTCTTACAAAGGCGGCAAAATCTCTGTTTCAAGTTTGTCCAACCAGCTTTGGACCAAGGTGTTAAATACATCGACTTGCTCGATCTGGACATTATGACCAGCCATATCAACGACAGCAAACGTTGCCCTTGGATAATACTCTATTAATTGCCAGGCGTCCTGATAGCCTACTACATGGTCTTGCCGACCAGTTATTATTAACGCTGGATAGTCAAGTTTCTGTGAGAGCTCGAAGGTGAAACCATACCCATTTTCACGGATCCTGTTTACGAATTCATCATTCGTTTGGCTCGAAGGAAGCAGTATATCATCCCGGAACCTTTCCCATTCAGCCTTACCTAGAACGACCCCCATGGAGGCAAATGCATCCGCTTCTTCTGAAGAAAGTCCTGATAGCAAATTGTGGTCTCTTTTGAAAACGGTCTTCTGAGGAAGTACTCTTTTGTCAGTTTCATCTATGACCATTGGTGCCAGAAGCATTAAGCCATGAACTCTGTCATGTCGGACCTGAACGATTCCCCTAGCCATATATCCCCCATATGAATATCCGCACACGATGAATGGTTGATCAGGAATGAGCTCATCCAATAGCCCTACCACGGCTTCTAACATATCGTCCGAGTTCTTAATGGACGATTGGGGTTCGGATAGCCCCATTCCCGGCAAATCTATGTATATCCTTTTCCAACCGCTTCTGTTCTCGAAATTCGGTTCCATTGCATGCACCATCGCCTGATGGTCAAGCGTCCACCCATGCACCATTACAACGGGAAAGCCTTCTCCTATTACTTTATGGTAAATAGCCAAGTATCTTCTCCTCCTGTCTCAAAAACTTCCAATCTATTAAAAGTATATGTTATTTTCTGGATTAATCAAAGGATACACCTATATGTGTGTTGAATGCTGTTTATGTAGTTTACTAAATAAAATGAAACCAAACCCTGATTGATTCGTCTTAGCATTAAAGGGGAATGAGGTGAGGATCTTGTGAGAAATGTTAAGGATGAAGAGCACTTTGAAGCTCGGGATGCCTGGCTTGAAGCGATAATGGATGAGTATGGCGAACGGCTCACCAAGTTAGCCTATAACTATGTGAAGGATTGGAAGCAGGCCGAAGACATTGTTCAAGACGTATTTATCACATGCTACAAGAATCAAGAAAAAATAGATGAGATTAAATCTTTCAAAGCGTGGATTTATCGCCTGGTCATTAATAAATCAAAGGATGTATTGAAGAGTTCTTCATTTAAGAAAGTGGTGATGAATTCAAGTCTTTTTTCACTTTTCACATCAAGGGATTTGTTACCTGAGATGAGTCTGCTAAAGCGAAGTGAGGAAGAGTTTCTTTCCAGGTGTGTATTGTCCTTGCCTGTAAAGTATCGTGAAGTGATCACGCTTTATTATTATGAAGAATGCTCGATTGAAGAGATTAAAGGGATATTAGGTCTGAACCAGAATACGATCAAAACGAGATTGAATAGAGGCAGGGCAAACCTGAAAAATATGATGGAAAGGTGGGGGGATGATGGAGAGCAAGCTTAAAGAATTAAAGGACGCGATGGATTCGACTACTCACAAAGGTCTTCACTTTAGGGAATTTCAAAAAAATAAGATTAGAAATGCAGTTCATACAAGTAGTACGGTCAAGACAAAAAGCCCTAATAAATTCGTTATTTTCATCATGACCACTGTCGCCATTTGTTTAATAGGCTTCTTCGTTTCAACTGGTTTTTTGATCAAACAGAATGAAACCATCAACGGCAGCCCAAACACATGGCAAGTAATACACGATTATAAGGAGAAGCAGAAAGTCGTATTCAGCATCTTTCCTGACCCTGAACTTCATGCGGGAAAGCCTAATGGCTATATTTTCAGTTTCAAGGAGCCCTTTGATATCTTTAAAGAAAAAGAACTCTCCATTTTGGCGGTTCACAAGGAGACGGGGCAACGTATTGAAGTATTATCTCCTCAAAAAATAACCGAGCCATCACCAGGGTACTCAAGTTTACAGCGCTTCACCACCAGCTTTCAGGTACCTAATAGCGGATTATGGAGGTATGAAGTCTACCTTGACGGCGAGGCTTACGGTTATGTTGTCGTGAGTGTGGCTGAAAAGGAAGAAGAGAGGCCTGTCGTTTTACCGAAAGATATCCCGGAATACGTTAAGAAAAGTGATTTTGACAAAATCAACTGGGATCGAAAAGCAAGCACATTTGGACGTAATATAATCGGAAATGAACATCAATCAGGCATCATTGGAGCGGATATGCCAAGCTTGAAAGCACAAAAATGGATGTGGCATTTGTGGAATACCCACGCTGCAGAACTAACAGTGGTTGGTTATCACCGGGAGACGAGAACCATCCACCCCGTATTGAATAATGGTGAAGGCTGGACCATTCCTCTGGGTGGAGAGAATAATGGGGCTGATGTTCATGCTCCATCGGCTGTTACCATTCCCGAACGTGGCGAGTGGGCGTTCGTGCTTTATGCGGATGGGAAGTTGTTTGATGTGGTTGTGTTAGAGATTGAAAAATGATTGTTAAGCCGGGGGTATGCCCGGCTTTTTGGTTTTTTTCTTCTTTTTACTAGGAAATGGAGGGGGGGGATTTTGCGAGTCGTAATTATAAGATCCATTTGGAACCTAAAAAGCTTGAACAAATTCAGGCTACATTGAGATATGATCCGGTTTGCGTTACTTATGATCCGGATTTTGGATTTATGATCCGCTTTCAGGATAATTGATCCTGAATTCAGATTTATGATCCTGAATTTTTATATTTGATCCAACATTAATCATTTGTGATCCGTTTGTCGAATAATTTTGGCCATCTGGCTGCAACGCTGCAAGATTCAACCTTACCTTTTAAAAAATACAATTTCTTCAATATCCCCCAACCATTGCTTAGCATCAGTACCATCCTTGTTCCCTATCCACAGGTCCCTTTTCGTATCTGTTATAGATGTCCCTCTTAACCAAACGAGTTTTTCAATGGATTGGATGAACTGAGGGGCATAGTCTCCATATCCTTTAGGAGGACTCGTGATTTTCATTTGTTGATTCGAATCGATATTCAGAGTATAAAGGGCAGGCAGCGGATGCTTACTGAAGTCATTGGTCCACTCGTGCTCTTTGATTCTTGAAACCACCAGTGATTTGTCAGTCATCCAGTCAAAATCCAGGTCAGCGAATTGGGCAGGGGTGTAAGTTCCTGAAACAGGCATTTCTTTTACTTTTAGATCTTTATTTTTGAAGCCGAATACGATTCTCCCTCCGCCTGCGATATAGGCTAGCGTATCTGTTGACGGTGACCATTTGGGCTGACCTACATCCAAAATCATCTCGTCCAGTACTTCGAAATTTTTTCCTTCCTTATCGATGACACACACCATATTGCTGTCCATGGACCAGGAAGCGGTTGGAGACACCACAAATGAAATCCACTTGCCGCTCGGTGAGTAGGTCAGCTGCTCGGCATAGACCGCAATCAGTTTGTTTTGATCACTTGTCCCAATTTCCCTTGGGAGGGTGAAGAATGGCTCAACCCCTCCAAAAAGAACAATGTCTTCATAGTTATCGCCGACTTTTTTTATGTACAAAGAGGCGCTTGACCATCCATCCGGATTGAGAGTTCCTGATGAAGAAAGAAGGAATCCACTTCCATCCGGAAGCCACGTGAAGTCACTGACCCCGGTTGCAATGTTGTAGAAACGCTTGAGGTCTGAGATATCTAAAATTCCTCTATTATTATAAGCAACATGGCTTTTATGGGGAGCCCATTCTGGAGAATGACCGTTATAAGAAATTCTCTTTTTTTCCCCGGTTTTAAGATTATAAGTCCATAGCTCTGACTGCGTTTTCCCTTTATCAAATTCAGAAGTGGTCTCTACTTGATAGGCAAGCCAGGTGCCATCGGTTGACCATTTGGGTTGAGAGCGGACGTTACCGGAATGCGTTATTTGTGTTTCTTGGTTATTTATCAAGGTCCACAAATTCCCCTCCCTTATAAAAGCAGCTTTAACTTGATTGTTTATGGATGCGGAGGGTGTTGATGGAAAAACAAGAGCAAGGATGATGGTAAAGAGGATAGCTTTTTTCATTGTGAATTCTCCTTTTCGAATATGCTCTTACTATTTTCCAGGACGGCTTACATTATGTGAAAAAGAGTGTGTGAATGAAAGAAGAGGTCTGGGTGGATTTTTGTACCGACCCTATTATAGAAGGAGTTTTCTACTTTATGCTGAAGTACTATCAATATGAAACTTCAATTCCAAGGAGGAAAATACTCATGAAACGAACTGACTTGCTCTTAAGAATGCTCGATACTACATACGACCAGGAAAGTTGGTATGCTCCATTCAAACCTGCAATAGAAGGACTCACAGCAGAACAGGCTAGTTGGAGACCGGATGGAGAGGCGACCAAAACCATATGGGAGAATGTAAATCATCTTACTTATTATAAAGAAAGACTAACCGCACAATTAGAAGGCCGTGAATGGAATCAAACTCTCGATGGAAATGAAACCTTCTATCTTACGGAACAACTAAATGATGACAAGGCCTGGAGTGCAGTTGTTGAACGTGTTGAGTCCGCTCACCGTCTTTTAAGAGAAGCACTTGGTAGAACTACGACTGAAGAACTTGAACAGAATGCTCTGGAAGAAAAGCTCTTAGACATCATGCTTCATGAGGCATACCATACGGGTCAAATTATTCAAATGAGGAAAATGCAAGGTTCTTGGCCGTCACATCGTTGATTGGAGAAATAGCTGGAGGTCACTATAATAATCTTCAGCTAATTTTTGCATCTTCAATACTGGGTCTGGATAATAAGTGTGGTTAGAAATTAGAAATTAATGGATAATATTTTGTATGATAGTTTGAAGGTGGGAGTGATCCCAATGCGAGGAGTGGATCGAAATAATCATTAATCCAATAGAATTTCATATTCGTAATCTAACCTATACCATAAGGTCAGCAAGGAAAGATGATGCAAAAAGTCTCTCAGAAGTGCGATTGGAGGCAGACGGAGAGACAGAAAACATGGATAGGGAAAAGGGTGAAGCATACATAGATGAGGTGGGCTTTATATACCTCATTAAAGAAGATACGGAGAGTGCCCAGAATCTCTTTTTGGTTTGTGAAGTGAACGACAGGATTGCAGGTTTCTCCAGGTGTGAGGGGAAATCATTAAAGCGTGTCGCTCATAAGGTGGAGTTTGGTGTATGTGTATTACAGGAATTCTGGGGATTCGGCATTGGGAAAAATTTATTAAAAGAGTCAATCCGCTGGACTGATGCAAACGACATTAAGAAGATCACATTGAATGTCCTTGAAACCAATGAAAATGCCATCAAGCTCTATAAAAACAACGGTTTTGAAGTAGAAGGAGTATTGAAGAAAGATAAATTATTATCGGATGGACGTTATTACGATACCGTGGTGATGGGACGGTTGCATCCGTAAGGAGTGGTTTATATGAATCTGGGATTAAAGGAAATCAATGCTGACAATTGGGAGGAATGTGTAACCTTATCTGTTTCTGAACATCAGAAGGAGTTTGTCGCAGATAACGCTTATTCATTGCTGCAGTCAAAATATGTAGAAGATCAATATCCATTGGGCATTTATCATCAAGATAGCATGGTGGGTTTCATCATGTATGGGATAGATCCTGAAACGAGCCGGATGGAAATGAGCCGGTTAATGATCGATCAGAAATATCAAGGGAGAGGCTACGGAAAGAAGGCAACGCAATTACTTATAGAAAAACTGACACATACATTTGCAAATATAGAATTATTCACAAGCGCGGAACCTGAGAATGTGAATGCCATCAGATTATATGAAAGTCTGGGGTTTGAGAAGACGGGTGAAATTATGTGGGGGGAAGTTGTGTTGAAGAGACAACTGTAGTATTCAGGGTATCAGCGTTGTCATTAATCCTTATTTCTCTAGCAATGGCTCATTATGAATATGCAATTTGATTTTTCATTTATAAAAAACTATTAAAAGGGTTGATACGTCAGTGGAAAAGTATAGCCTTCTTTTATTTGACTTGGATGACACGCTACTTGAAAATTCGTCTTGGTTTGATGACGGACTGGTTCAATCTCTTACAGAACATCCACTGACAAGGGAGATGGATAAACAACTATTTCTGAAGAAAATAAAACAACCTCCAAAATCCTTAATTGACAAACTTGTAAGTGGGGAAATAAACACATTTGAATTTAAGAGAGAAAGATGGAAGAACGCTTTTGATTACTTTGACGTGAAGGTGAACATTGAAGCAATTGAACAGCTTGAAGCTCTTTTTACTAACACAAGTATGAAATGGATTATTGTTAACGAATATGTATTAAATTTAATGAATGAACTGAATAAGCATTATGAGGTAGGAATTGTAACAAACGGACTTTATGACCCTCAACAGAAGATAGTCAATATGGGACTAGGACATATATTCAGCCACAATAAAATATTTCATGCAGAACAAATAGGTATTAGAAAGCCTGATTCCAGAATCTATACTATTGCTTTAGAAGCTTTTAATAAGAAACCTGAAGAGACAATATTCATAGGCGATTCGTGGACACATGATGTTCTTGGCCCCATGGAAGCAGGAATGGATGCAATATGGGTCAATTTCAGAGGGGGAGAAAAACCAACGGATCATATTCCATATTCAATTGTGTCTTCTATTAAAGAAATCAAAGATATATTACTAAGTAGCAGCAATGAATAATAATTTTGATGATTTAAGGGAGAGCATTGACTCGAGTTAGCTAAAGGGCACCTTGAACAAATTGAAGAAACAAGAATCATTCATCAAGTTTGAGGAGAGAAGCTTATCAATCTCTAATGATAAGCTTCTTTTTTATAACTAATGATTGAGTTACTGTCAGTAAACTGGAATAATTGGAATTGTCAGTAATAAAGCTGTTGTATGTAAAAATTTGAAGGCTAAGTCATATAAGGATGCTCCAGATAGCCGTAACTAAAAATAAAATTCGACAAGGATGTAAAATTATTTCGAATCAGGATTAATTATTGGGATTTCGGATTATTTAATCTGTAATAGGATTAAAAATCTCAAATCAGGATGAATAGTGTCTCCTAATGGATTAAAAAGTGTATACGGCTATGATTAACCATGTTATTTCAAGTGAAGAGTAGTCTATTCTTGTCATAGGATATGAAAATGTGGTGGGAGCGTGTAAAACTGAACAAATAAGGGAGGGGAAATGATGAACTACGTCCAAGATCTGCGAAAACTGGTTGGCACCAGCCCCTTAATCCTACCCGGATCTGTCGTCATTATCTTAAACGACCATCATGAACTGCTTCTGCAGCATCGGACGGACGGTGGCTGGGGACTGCCGGGAGGATTGATGGAATTGGGTGAAAGTTTAGAGGAGACAGCAAAGCGAGAAGTGATGGAAGAAACCGGTCTTGAGATAGGGGAACTGACTCTGGTAAATGTGTTCTCCGGGCCGGACTATTATTTTAAAGTATCGAATGGGGATGAATTGTATTCCGTCACAGCCGTTTATGCCACAAAGGACATAAGAGGAAAATTGGAGGTCGATAAAACAGAATCTGTTGATATCAAATTTTATAAACTCAATAATCTGCCAGATGGTTTAACGGACGAATATAAAAGCTATATCAAGTCATACATAGATCAATTAAAGAAAGAATTCGAGGTGCAAGAATGATAGCTTCAGAAAGCATTTTAAAGACGTGGAATAAATTTAACGATTTTCCAATGGAAACGTTAACGAAAGTTTGGTTTTATAACGGGGGAAGCGCGAAGAAACAGCGGGATGTTTCTCTTATGCGGGAGCATCGGGAACAATTCGGGATGTCCGGGAATTGTTTTGATCTTGCACTCTGGTTACTGGATGAATTTAAAAGGAATGGTGTCGAAGCGTATCCAGTTGGTCATAACTTGGGTTCGGAAGAGGCTCATGCGGCCGTCATTGCTCTAAATGAAAAAGGGGAACGATTTCTTTGTGACCTAGGTGATCAATGGTTGAATCCGATTTTAATAGATACGAAGAGCACAAATTTCACCAACGAAAAATTAAGTGGTTTCTTTCCCGCTGCAAGGGTGCATGTTCAGGGTCATTCATCAGGTACCGAAATCCACTATCATCGACCGAATGGAAAAGTATCGAAACAAGTTTTCCAGACTGAACGAATTGATATGGATACCTTTCTGAAGGCTGCTGAGCATTCTCAACATATGATAAAGAACCATCCATTATTGGAATGCAGAATCCCGTACAAATCAGAAATCGCTCATTGGGAGTTTTATAACTGGGAGAGCTTTCTAAGTACGACAGAAGGGCTGATGAAGGATCCAAAGCTGGAAACGGTGGAAGAATGGGCTGAAAGAATTCATGGGAAAACGAAATACAACAAAGCGGTTCTAATCGAAATATTAAAGCATTACAAAAGCACTCAACTATGAAAAGGAAAACTACCATGAAACCCACTAAATGGCCAAACGTAACTTTAAGAGAATTGACGCTGGATGATGCAGAAGACCGATACCAGTGGTGTCTGGATAGAGAAGTAACGAAGCACTTGAACATGCCGGAGAAATATCCTCCATTCAGCCAGGAAGAAACCCTTGCCTGGATTGACATGTGCATCAAGAGGACGAATGGATATGAACAAAAGGCGATTATGACGAAAGAAGGCAAACACATCGGCTGGATCGATTTATAAAACATCGATCGATTAAACAAACATGCGGAACTGGGAGTGGCCATCGGAGATAAAACCTATTGGGGGAGAGGATTCGGATTAGCTGCGATGCGAGTGATGCTTCAATGGGGGTTTGAGGAACTCGGGCTGAACAAGATTTGGCTAAGAGTCGAGGTCGATAATGAAAAAGCAATCAAGTCTTATAGAAGAATGGGTTATGTGGATGAAGGTCTATTAAGGCAGGACCGGTTGAGAAACGGGGAATTCGTGGACAGGTTGCGGATGAGTATTCTCAGGGAGGAGTTTTTCAGTAGTGAAGACGTATCATCAAAAGTTTAATGAGTTTATTGAAGTTGCCAGGAAGCTAAATGGTATTGGAATCACTCCATTGCTGATGGGCTCTGTGGGATTGGAAGTGGTCACAGAAAAGAGCTGGGACGCACAGGATCTGGACATACATGTGCTCGGTGATAAAAGAGGATGGGAAGTACCCCCTGAAACATCCATACATAACTGGAATGATATTGTGAAGGTAATGAATTCAAAGGGTTATACCCTGATTGATTTGCATGAACATGAGTTCTCGAAAGATGGATTATCCGTTGAGTTTGGAATAATCGACACGTTGCCGGACTTCGCGGGGGTACGATTGGAAGATCTGGAAATGCATCAAAAGGGAGAAGTGAAATATTATCTGCTGAGTCCCGAGCAATATTTACGTGTTTACGAGGCTTCATCCAAGGACAGCTATCGGGCAGATCAAAATAATCATAAGGATATGGGGAAGATAGAGTATTTGAAGAATCTAATAAATAATTAATGTGCATGTATCAGGGGGGAGACTCCACCTGCGGCAAATCATATTAAGGAAAGTGAGCTATCTGCCTTGAGAGTAATAACGGTTTCCTTCCTACTTATAGTATTAATGATGGTTGGCTGTAGCCAAAGTGATGGTCTGCATAATAAGGATTTTGAGAAGGCCATTTATTCAATGGTTAAAGATCAAGATAATAAGGTTATAAAGGTCACACCCTTAACGGACTTCAAGTGGGATAAAGCTTACTTGTTCCAACCATATACACCTCAAGAGCATATTGAAAAGCAGATGGGGGTTGAATTTGAAGATCCGAGCAACATCAGGAGTAGAGACGATATCTACTTAATCGTTTTTCTTAACGAGGGGAACGTTGTTCAGTATGCAGAAATAACTCGTCAAAAAACGGACTTTTCGATTGGGGAAAAAGAGTATCTGTCTCCCTCAGAGGATGTATTGAAGATTGAAAGATAGTAAACGAACCTTTATTAAATTTTCTGTTCAACTGAAAAGGAACATCCGTTTTCAAAGGTTCCCGAAATCAATTGAAAGGAGCTTATATGAATAACTATAAAATCATCTTATTCGATTTAGATGGAACACTTTCCGACCCAAAAGAAGGAATCACTAAATCGGTTCAATATGCATTAGAGAATTTGGATGTTGCGGTGCCTGATGTTCATGACCTCGAATGTTTTATCGGGCCACCACTACAAGTTTCATTTGCTGAGTATTACGATTTTGATGAGGGAAAAACAAAAAGAGCAATTGACTTTTATAGAGAGCGATTCAAGGAGAAGGGGATGTTTGAAAACAAGCTGTATTCAAATATTCCATCACTATTGGAAACGTTAAAAGAAAAAGGATTTACGTTAGTTGTTGCAACTTCAAAGCCAACTGTATTTGCTGAACAAATAGTAAAGCATTTCAATATAGACCAGTTCTTTTCCCTGATTGCAGGAAGCAGCCTTGATGGTACGAGAACGTCAAAAACTGAGATCATTCAATACATCCTGGATATCTATAATGAATATGAACCAGGTAACTTTATTATGATAGGAGACAGGAAGCACGATATTATCGGGGCACATAATACCGGAATCGACTCTATTGGAGTGACGTATGGATATGGTTCGTTTGAAGAGATAAGCGAGTCTGATCCCATTTATATTGTCAAAAATGTCGTCGGGATAAAAGATGTGCTGGTAGGAAGTCGGGTAAAATGAACAAATCGTTCTTAAAGTGAGGTTATACACATGACAGACATAATCATCCTAAACGGTGGATCCAGCTCCGGAAAAACGACAATCGCGAAATGTCTTCAGAATACATCGACAGCGTCATGGCTAAGGTTCAGTATTGACGATTTGATTGAGGCTATGCCCGATGCCATGCTTAAGAAAGATAGCGGAATTAAGCTGGATGAAGATGGGTCGGTCAGGCCGGGTACGGAATTTCGTGCCCTGGAATCTGCATGGAGGCACGGTTTGGGAGAGATGGCACGAAGAGGGGCCAGGATCATTATTGACGATGTCTTCCTGAGTGGAATAGAAGCTCGTAAACGATGGGAAATTTCCTTGGATGGGTTGCAGGTGCTGTGGGTCGGAGTCATGTGTGATCCCACTGTAGCGGCAGTCCGGGAGAGGGAACGAGAGGACCGCATTGAAGGTATGGCCGTTTCGCAGGCTGCAGCGGTGCACGAAGGCATGCAATATGATATTTCAGTTGATACATCTAAGACATCGCCAGAAGAATGTGCAAGAATGATCGAACGGAAAATCAAAGTTTGAGAGCTATTGAGTTGTTACTTAACAAACAATGTGAACTGGCAGCTAAGAAATTTCATGTTCTATCTTTATAGAGGGAGTTTATCTTTGCTAGATTTACTTTAAACGCTAAAAAAGGCCATTCAAATGAATGGCCCTTTCTTATTACTGTTCACCTTGTTCTTGTGGCTCTCTATATCCCCAAAAAGTTAAATATTGACCACAATGGTCATTTATTGATATATTGAAAATGACCAAAGTGGTCATTTTGTGAAGGGAGGCAGCATAAATATTACTAAATTTAAAAATTTGAAAATCGAGAAACAAGAACGAATTATCAATGCTGCAATGAAAGAGTTTGTGAACAGTGGTTATGATAAGGCATCAACGAATAAAATAGTTAAGGAAGCACAGATATCTAAAGGATCCTTATTCAACTATTTTAAAAATAAAAAGGATCTGTACCTGTTTTTAATTGAAAATTCAATGAAAATCATCGAGCAAATTTTTGAGAAAATAGACATGAATGAAAGGGATCTCTTCAGAAGGATCTATCAGGTGGGATTGGTTAAATTAAATATTCAGCAAAAATATCCCTTAGTATTTGATTTCCTTAAATCGCTTGGTGACGAGAAAGCACCGGAAGTGAAATCTGATATTGAGCGGATAAGGGGGAGCATTCTGGATGATGGGTTGAATAGGATCTACCAAAATATAGATTGGTCAAAATTCCGAGAGGGTGTTGATCCGGAAAAAGCAGTGCATATCCTTAATTGGACAATGCTTGGTTTTGCAGAATTACAAATGGCGAAGTTAGACTCTTTTAATCAGGTTGGAATGGAGATATTCAATGAATGGAACAGCTATTCTGAAATTCTGAGACGTTGTTTCTATAAAGATGGGGAGGAATGAACAAATGAGCTTATTGAAAGTAACCAACTTATCGAAGAAGTTTGGCAAGTTTACTGCATTGGACAAGATCGATCTAGAGGTGAATAAAGGAGAGGTTGTGGGGTTCATCGGTCCAAATGGTGCAGGTAAATCAACCACAATCCGCGTTTTATTAGGAATCTTAAAGGCATCAGATGGAGAGGTGAAAATTTTCAACAAAGACGCCTGGCAGGATGCTGTAGACATCCATAAGAACATTGCTTATGTTCCTGGGGATGTGAATTTATGGCCAAATCTGACAGGAGGAGAGGTCATTGACTTATTCGTGAAACTCAATGGTACAACGAATAGGGCAAGACGGGAAGAATTGATAAAAAAATTTGATTTAGATCCTTCCAAGAAGTGTAGAACATATTCCAAAGGGAATCGGCAAAAGGTAGCTTTAGTCGCGGCCTTTTCATCTGATGCTGATCTCTTTATTCTGGATGAACCCACCTCCGGACTCGACCCATTAATGGAAAAGGTCTTTCAGGAATGTGTGATGGATGTAAAAAGACAAGGAAAAAGTGTCCTGCTTTCCAGTCACATTTTATCAGAGGTAGAGAAGCTGTGCGACCGAGTCAGTATCATTCGCCAGGGTAAGATTATTGAGTCTGGGTCCTTAAGCGAGCTTCGTCATTTAACACGAACACAAATGCTGGTCGATACCAAGATGCCTATTACAGGTTTACATGAGCTGGAAGGCATCCATGAAATCGAGGAAAGCGAACATGGTATTTCGTTTCAGGTTGATACTGAGCAAATGGATGCCGTTATCAAGCATATTAGTCCATTTGGTATTGTTAAGCTGGAAAGTGCCCCACCAACATTGGAAGATTTATTTATGAGTCATTATGAAGGAGCAAAGGATACAGGAGTGGGAGGTGTGCACTGATGGCAGCCAGTGTAATGGCTAAAACGGCTACCCTTTCTACATTCATTTTCCGTCTTGATCGTATCCGGATCCCAATCTGGATCATGTCCCTTACGTTTTTTACATTAGTTGTCCCGACAGCATTTAAGGATTTGTACAGCTCTCAACAGGAAAGAGATGCGATGGCCCAAACAATGGCCAACCCCGCGATGACTGCCATGACGGGTCCAGCTGATTTAAGCAATTATACGATTGGTGTCATGACCGCGCATCAGATGTTACTCATGACCGCTGCAGTAGTGGGATTAATGTCCATCCTGCTTGTCACTCGCCACACGCGGGCTGCAGAAGAGGATGGACGTTTGGAAATGCTTCGTTCGTTACCGACTGGGCGCCTTTCCTATTTAAATGCAGTCTTACTTGTCGTAACGGCTACGTGTGTTGGAATCGCATTGATCAATGGTATTGGCCTCTTTGCCCTTGGGATTGAAACCATTGATCTGGAAGGGTCCTTACTGTATGGTACGGCATTAGGGGCGACTGGTTTATTCTTCGCCGGGGTAACAGCCATATTTGCCCAGCTGTCGGACAGTTCACGAGGTACCATCGGATATTCAATGGCCGTACTTCTTCTTTCCTATCTACTTCGGGCCATCACGGACGTAAGCAACGAAGCGCTATCGTGGATTTCACCACTGGCATGGGTAACAAAAGCAGAAGTGTACGATACGAATAATTGGTGGCCGATTATTTTAATGATTGCTGCTTCAATCGTTCTTTATGCCGCAGCGAATTATTTGAACGCCATTCGTGACTTGGATCGTGGCTTTTTACCATCTAAGCCCGGTAAAAAACATGCCTCTCGCTTTTTACAAAGTCCAGTAGGTCTTGCATTAAGATTGCAACGAACCGGAATCATATCATGGGCCATCGGTATGTATGTGTTAGGTGCCTCTTATGGCTCTGTTTTAGGAGATCTCGAATCCTTTTTTTCTGAAAGTGAAGCAATGAAACAGCTGCTACAACCAGCGGAAGGGGTCACGTTGATAGAACAATTCATCCCCATGTTGATGATCGTCATGTCATTGCTGGCAACCGTCCCTCCCGTTATGTCCATGAATAAACTGCGCGGGGAGGAGAGGAAGGAACGAGTTTTCCACCTGTTAAGTAGAACCGTTTCACGAACAAAACTATTGGGCAGTTACTTCATCATTTCTATAGTCAATGGTTTTGTCATGATTTGCCTTGCAGCGCTCGGACTATGGTCGGCGGGGAATGCAGTGGTGGAAGGAGGATTATCCTTTGAAATGATCTTTGGCGCAGCACTGTCCTACTATCCAGCCATGCTCGTCATGATCAGTATAGCTGTATTTCTTATGGGGTATTTGCCAAAGCTTACGAGCATGACATGGCTTTATGTTTTTTATTCTTTTATCGTGTTGTATCTGGGAGGATTATTCCAATTTTCGGACTGGATTGGCAACATTTCACCTTATGGTCACGTGCCGCAAACACCGATTGAAGACTTTTCTTTCATGCCACTTCTACTTTTATGCTTGATTTCCTTTGTACTTACTGTGGCAGGGTTTATTGGATTTAATAAACGTGATATTGAAACGTAATCGTTGAAGAGTTGGACCTCCAGTGAGCCTCACTGGAGGTCTTTGATTACTTTTGATCCAGGATACTATATCAGAGATTAACAGAAATATATGTTTACAAATGAGAATGATAATTGTTATCATTTATATGGTATCTATTATGTGAGGAGATTGTACAATGGAAAATGCAAAATCAAATTTAGCAAAAATCATTCGGGAACGCCGTTCGATTAAAAGTGGATATATAGATAAAGAAGTGACAGAGGAAACTGTGCTTGAGATATTGGACGATGCGATCTGGGCACCGAACCATGGATTAAGAGAGCCTTGGCGTTTTATCTTTGTGTCTACCAAAGAGAAGGAAGGCTTTGTAGAAAATCTAGTGAAGACATTTTCTACAGACATGCAGGAGAATAGAAGGAATTATTTCAGCCAACCCGCTGCTTTCCTTATTGTGGTCATGGAGGAAGATCCCAGACAAAAGCAATGGGAAGAGAATTTTGGTGCGGTCAGCTCGCTGATTCAAAACTTTCAGTTGCTGGCTTGGGAACAAAAGCTTGGAGTTGTATGGAAAACGAATCCACATATTTATGATCCAAAAGTGCGTGACTTATTAGACGTGAAGCCTGGCGAGAAGATTGTAGGATTCTTGCATATGGGATACTTTGATAAAGTACCTCAGGTGAGGGATCGAACATCAGCAGAAGAGAAGTTGACGGTTTACAAGAACTAATTCTTGGGGAAAGTCCTATTATAAAAAAGCAAACGACTCTTGACTCGCCATAACGGTTGGGTCTTTTTTTATGGTATCGGTGTTACCGCCGCTCATAAGCAAATCGTTGCCTTTTATCTTTTCAGCAAACGGGTAGTATAATAACTTATAAAAGAAATCCCAATTTTTTAAGCGAGGTAAAAAATGATCATTAGAAAGCGAAAGACAGATGAAGATCTCCCAATGGAATTACTGCTATTGGCCGATCCTTCAGAAGAAATCGTAAAAGAATATGTTACTCGGGGAGAGTGCTTTGTAGCTGAACTTGGACAGGAAATTGTTGGAGTGTATGTATTACTTCCAACAAGACCTGAGACCATCGAGTTAGTGAATGTGGCGGTTGCGGAAGAGATGCATGGCAGAGGGATTGGAAAGCAGCTGGTGATGGATGCTGTTAAGGTAGCAAGCTCCAAAGGTTACAAGACCATTGAAGTGGGTACCGGGAATTCTGGAATAGGCCAATTGGCTCTTTATCAGAAATGTGGATTTAGAATCGTTGGTGTGGATATGGACTTTTTCATCAGACACTATTCAGATGAAATATTTGAGAATGGAATTCAGTGCCGGGATATGATTCGGTTAGCTCAGGATTTATAGACGGCAAGGGGAAAGAGGATGAAACTTGAAAAAAGACCCCGTCCCTACAAGTAAGTAGTTCCAACATTTAATTCTGCACACAGAATCAAACTACTATTTCATATGTGAAAATGATAAAGCAATATTTTTCACAAGAGTAATTAAACCATTATTTTTAAAAATACCTTATAATTAAGTTAAGAAACTGATGAAGTGTCGACCCATATTCTTCATAAGAAAGGGATGATAACGATGACGAAATTATCTTATAGTGGATTAAAATATGGAGAAAGTGATGTGGAAATAAAATTAATGGTGGATATACAAAATGATTGGTTTGAGGTAACGCACACCAAGGAAGTATCTCAAGTAATGAATAAGTCAACCGGTGAGTATATCCAAGTCCATCGAAACACTTTGAAATTTGAGGTTGTATCCTAGTATGAAGAAAATGCAAAATTGAATTTAATGTTAAAGCCATAACGAATAGCTAAATTCGTTATGGCTTTTCTTATGTTAATTTCACAGCTGAATTCGTAATCCTATTTATCACTCTACATTAAATCAGTACTTACCCTACAAGGGATTGGGTCTATTTCATTATGGCTGTCCTTTTTACGGAATCAATAAAACCTTTCCTGTACTTTTTCTGCTTTCCAGGTATTCATGGGCTTTTGCGCCTTCGCTTAATGGAAAGACCGTTGGTTCAGAAACCTTCAACTTTCCTTCTTGGATCCATCCGAATAATTCGTGAGAGCGGGTCACCCGTTCTTCGTGAGACGTCAATACATTCCATAGGTCTCCGCCTGTCAGGGTTTTCGAGGTGTCCATCAGCATTCGGGGATCAACGGAAACAGGATCTCCTCCAGCCATACCGAAGAATACGACCGTCCCTCCGATGCGGGTGACCTCAAAACTGTCCATTAACGTGGAACCTACGGATTCATATACAACGTCCACCCCTTTACCTTCAGTAACATCCTCAACATGCTTTTTCCAGTCATCGCTGTATAAAAACATGTGGTCGGCTCCAGTGGACAACGCCGCTTGTCTCTTTTCTTCCGAGGACGTTAAACCGATGACTGTGCCACCTAGAATCTTGATGATTTGTACAAGGAGCTGTCCCACACCGCCTGCTGCCGCATGGATTAAAGCAGTATCCCCATTTTTGATACTATAGCTGTCTTTCGTTAAGTAATGGGCAGTGAGCCCTTGTAATAAAAGGGAGGCAGCTGTTTCGTACGATATATCGTCAGGCAGTGGAATGGCTTTTTCCTTTGGTACGGCCACAAGTTCAGCGTTCGCATAGGGTACATCTGCAAATGCTATGCGATCCCCGACCTCAATTCCTGTCACGTTGTTTCCAACACGATTGACGATCCCTGCCCCTTCATATCCACATATGTACGGAGGGTTTCCTGCTAAGTGATAGTTTCCTTTTCTTCTATATACATCGGCGAAATTCAGGCCGATTGCCTTCATTTCAACTAAAATGTCATCCCGTCCCATTTGGGGAGAATCGATCTCCTGATAATGGAGGACATCCGGTCCACCGAATTTTTCAAATATGAGTGCTTTCATCATTTACTCTCCTCTATAGAAACATTCATTTTTAGTGTAACCAGTTCCTATCCTTTTGACTAGCAATGAGCTTCCTTCTTCTTATGGGTACTTCCAGGTGCCTATGCCACTTCAAAGTACGTTCTTCCCAAAAAGTTAGCTATCCCTCATAATTCAATTTAGCTTTTCAAACAGTACCTTTTGGATTTAGCAGAAGAGGTTTGAAAAACATATAGGCACAAAAAGGTTCTTAGGTTACAAAAAAGTACCTACATGACTTTAAAGTGCGTACTTACATTCATTATTTGTACCCGTTATCATGATGTGTACAGAGAAACGAAAGGCGCCTTCGATTCTCATATCAATAAACGAACTATCATTTTAAGGAGGAATAAACGTTATGAGTTCAGCCTCAGCTACAATAGATCAGTCAAAAACGAAAGGTGGCACACCGGCGTTACTTGCCCTTGCCATCAGTGCCTTTGGAATTGGAACGACAGAATTTGTACCAGTTGGATTATTATCATCGATTGCAGATGATTTATCGATATCGATTACACTTGCAGGACTATTGATTTCAGGCTACGCAATCGGAGTGGCCATTGGAGCTCCCGTATTGACTGCATTGACCAGTAAGATGAACAGGAAATCCCTTCTTATGTCGTTGATGCTTATATTCATTGTTGGGAACTCGGTTGCAGCACTTTCCACCAGTTTCGGGTTATTGCTCGTTGCCAGATTTATCACCGCATTCTCACACGGGATTTTCTTCTCGATCGGATCGACAATTGCCGCCGATTTAGTACCTGCCCATAAGCGGGCCAGTGCGATCGCCTTTATGTTCACAGGATTGACGGTCGCGACGGTTACAGGAGTACCACTCGGGACATTCATCGGTCAGGCATTCGGCTGGAGAGCCACATTCTGGGGAGTAGCGCTTCTCGGTGTAGTAGGCATCATCGCCAGTTCCATCCTTGTACCGAAGAACTTGAAAGAAGCACCACCAGCTAAGTTCAGTGAACAATTGAAGATTTTAACGAATGGTCGGTTATTATTAGCCTTTGCCATCACAGCACTTGGGTATGGCGGGACGTTCGTCGCCTTCACTTATTTAACACCTTTATTGCAGGACGTGACGGGATTCAGCGCAAAATGGGTGAGTATCATTCTTCTTGTATACGGAATTGCCGTGGCCATCGGAAATGTCGTCGGAGGGAAAGCATCGGACAAGAGTCCTTTAAAAGCGTTATTCTGGATGTTTGTGATGCAAGCCATCATTCTATTAGTTCTTACATTCGCAGCACCATTTAAAGTGGCAGGTCTGATCGCGATCTTCCTAATGGGATTATTCGCTTTCATGAACGTGCCGGGGCTGCAGGTCCTTGTTGTCAACCTGGCTGAAAAGTATGTACCGTCAGCAGTCAATGTGGCGTCAGCCTTGAATATCGCTGCATTTAACGTCGGGATCGCGATCGGTTCCTTTGTTGGTGGGATGATCGTCGATGGAATCGGCTTGATCCATACCCCGTGGATCGGTGCCATCATGGTGGCAGGAGCCGTTGTATTAACAGCATGGCTCCGCGGCATTGAACGAAAATCAGCCTAAGGACGTTAGAATGGCTCAAGTATGGAAAGAACGAGCGGATCAACAGAAGAAACATCATTAGAGCGAAAAGGATATTGTCATGACCAGTTGGACAGGGGCGGCCCTATACGCCGCCTCCTGTCAAGTGAAAAAAGGGAGAGGAAAAGATGAATCCATTCTCACATCACAAAGCTTATAACCGCATGTATAAAGAGGGAGAATTGACGTTAGGCCTTCATATTCCTCTTGAAAATTACCGTTTCGACACCCCGACGATGGAAAAGCAGGTAGAACTGGCACAATTGTCAGAGAAACTTGGTTTCACAAGCCTTTGGTTCAGGGATGTTCTACTCGAGGATCCGAACTTTGGAGATCCTGCAGTTGGGCAGATTTATGACATGCTGATTTATTTAACCTATCTCGCCGGGAAGACCAATGATATTGCACTTGGAACGGCTGCGGCGGTATTGCCGCTTCGCCATCCATTGCGTGTCGCGAAGGAAATCGCCACTATTGATCAATTGTTCCCAGGCAGGGTTCTGCTCGGTGTATCATCGGGTGACCGACGGGCGGACTTTGCTGCACTCGGTGTATCCCATCCGGACCGGAGGCAGACGTTCGTGGAAGCCTATCATTATCTCCAGGACGTCCTGTACAGTGAATTTCCTCATATTGAGTCAACGAGAGGGAATATCCGAGGGGCGAATCTGGTTCCAAAACCGACCACACGCATGCCGACTTTCATTACCGGCTATGCCCAGCAGGACATGAAGTGGTTCGCTGAACATGGAGATGGATGGATGTACTATCCACGCAGTCCTCATGATCAAGAGCTGACCATCCGTCGTTGGAGAAGCCTTGTAGAAGAGTACCATCCAGGTCTCTTCAAGCCATTCAGCCAACCGATGCACCTGGATCTTGCCGACGATCCAAATGAAATCCCAACACCGATCCGCCTTGGCTTCCGGATCGGCCGGAACTATCTCATTGAATTGCTGAACATCTATAAGGCGGCTGGAGTGAATCATCTCTTCTTTGCACTGTTTGACAGTGAGCGTCCGGCTGATGAAGTTATTCAGGAGCTGGGGGAGTATGTGGTACCACACTTTCCAGCGATTCAGAAGTAGAAGGATTGACTGCACCAAAGCTCCCAGGTATTTGATCAAATGCCTGGGAGCTTTTCTTTTTTGTAGGGAAGACGACGGTAGCCCTTGAATGAGGATTATTCGACAAACGGGTCATAAAATGATAATCAGGATCATATATCGAAAATCAGGATCATAAGTTCCCAAAACCGGATCATATTTTCAAAAAGAGGATCATAAAGAGTCCAAACCGGATCATAAATCGCTGGAGAGAGTACTGATCGTAGGTTTTACTCCGACAGAGCCCTTATTCAAGCAGTAAATACGAACATTTCAATAGATTTCTAGTTAGAATAGGAAGATTTCAGCCCTTCATTCGCCTGGTAAAATGAAAATGACCAACGTAGTATAGAGTAAATAGGAAGTTTGCAATTTGCATTTTAGAGGGGGCTAATAGATGAACATTGAAAAAACACTATTCGAAGAAGCGGTAGCCTTAATCGAAAAAAGATACCCGCCAGGTTGGGGCGGTGCTGCTGCTATGTATACAAAAAGAGGAGAGGTCCTTACTAGCGTTTCCCCTGAAATCATCAATGCTTCCACAGAGTTATGTATCGAAACGGGAGCCATACTGGAAGCGCATAAACTGGATACTGAAGTGACTCATTCCATTTGTGTCGTGCGTGATGATGAAAATTCCGAGTACAAAGTTCTAACACCTTGTGGTATTTGTCAGGAGAGGCTTTTCTATTGGGGGGCGAGCGTGAAGGTTGGAATTTTTCATCCTGAAGGTGATCTACTATTTAAGACTTTAAAAGAACTTCAACCTTTTCATTGGTATGAGGCGTATAGAAAATAATGGAGAGCCGAATTCAAGGAATATTTCAAAAATACGGAATGTTCCTTTTTTTAATGCTATAATATGTTTTGGATAAAAAAGGGAGCTGTCGTCGTGGAGTTTGTTTCTTTACCAGTTATATCAATTGCACTATTTATTCTGATTATACATAGCATTGAAACCCTTGCTTATGCTGTCCGGTTATCCGGGGCAAGGGTGAAGCTAATCGCTTCGGGTCTATCTTTGTTTAATATGATGGTCATTGTTTCAAGGATGTCGAATATGATGCAGCAGCCTTTTACAGGCGGTCTCATCGATGCTGCACCAGATGGCAGAGAATTAGAAGTGATAGATGGGCAATTCAGGGTGTTGATTGGTGCCTCTACTTTAGGGACAATCCTGGGAATTATATTATTGCCTACATTCGTTGCTTTGTTCTCCAGGGGAATTATCCACCTTTCAGAGCAGGGAGGTTCTGTTCCCCGATTGATCAAGCTTGGGTTTAAAAATGACCTTTATAAAAGAGGGATCAATCATATCGCCAAACCGGGTAGAAGATATTTGACGGGAATCAATTTCAGGGCAATCCCCAAGAGGTTGTTTTTCATCAATATGATGATTACAGCGGTTTACACGATTGGGGTTCTATCTGCGCTATATGCTGCGATCATCGTACCTGATAGAGGACACAGTGCGACGATGGCTTCGGGATTGATCAATGGTATCGCAACCATTTTACTTACCCTGTTCATTGATCCTAAGATTTCCGTGTTGGCTGATGATGTGGCAAATGGGAAGGGGAATTATACAGAATTAAAAGGTCTTTCCATCATGATGATCATTTCAAGATTGTTCGGGACAGTGATCGCTCAACTGATCTTTATCCCGGGCTCATACTATATTGCCTGGATGTCTCAGTTTTTTGTTAGTTAAGGAAAAGAGGAGGAATCCCATGTCTGGAAGTACATATTTTTACGCATCGGCAGTGCTTGTCCTCCTTTTTTTGATTCCATATTTAATCATAAGGGACATAAAGAAAGGGAGAAAACTCTCTGCCGTTTTCACATCCAATGTCATGCTGTTGATTTTGCTTTTTGTTGCACTGGGTGAAGTATTGAAAGTTTTTCTGAAGGAATCATCCATGATGTATTACAAGCAGGTTTTCTTTTTTGGTATTATCATACTTATTGTCTTACCGCTGTTCCTCCTTTTCTTTTACACTTTGAAAAAAGATATTCAGGAGTGGAAGGATCCTAATGAATATAAACACCAGTGGTTTTTCAAATTCAGGTATCTATTGATGGCTGCTGTAGGTGCTGTATTTATAGGGGCGCTGTTTCGATTTTATCAAATTTTTATTGTATTGTTTTCGTGATTGAGAGGTAAATAAATGTGAATTTTGGAGGTTCCTTGTATGTCAATGAACAATGACCAATGGAAAAAAGATCGGATCGGGTCTGCTCATGCTGGCCGCAATCCTATGGTACTGGCCAAGATGACAAGTGGTTTTTCCGTAATGGGGGATACACAATTTTTACCTGGATATTGTGTCTTGCTACCGTACGTTGAAGTGAATTCGTTGAACGACCTGGATACGAAACAGAGAAGTGAGTATTTACTCGATATGAGCATAATTGGAGATGTCATAACGGAAGTGTGTAAACCGAAACGAATCAATTATTCGATTTACGGAAACGCAGATGCCTTCTTACACGCCCACATTTTCCCCAGGTACGAATGGGAAAGGGAAGAGTATGTGTCAAAACCAGTGTGGAATTATTCTCCAAAACATTGGATAGACAGTACTTACTTATATTCAGAAGAAAAGCATTTGGTTTTAAAAGAAAAACTAATGGAGCGTTTTCATGAAAAAGGATACACGATGTAGGTGAATCAATGGATAATATTGAGCTATTACACAATGAATATAAACTAAAATATCATTCAGAAGAAATTCATTTTTTGAGGAAGGAATTTCAGTTATTTGAATGTTTATTTCGAAGCCCGTCCCGTATTTTCACTCGGGATGAGCTGCTGGATGCAGTTTGGACAAGGGAAGAACCAACTGACAGGACGGTCGATGATCATATCTACAGAGTCAGAAAGAAATTGAAACCCCATTCTTCCATTATGAGTATTGAGACCATAAGGGGAGTGGGGTATAAACTGAAGATCAGGGAAACGGTCAGGGAGAATGTCCTGCTGCAGGACGATGAAGTTTCTTCGAGTATGGCAATGCTTTTTCGTAAATATCACTTATATGGTCAAGGTGATGCCTTGAAGCTTCTGGAGGAAAACCAGTCAGTGTTGGGCTTTGAACTGGAGATACAGAACCGTTTGTACCTTCAATTCATGAAAGGGAATTTCAAATGGATAGCTGAATCGAGGGATCTTCCATTTTGGGATCGATGTTATTACTTACTGCACATATATTCCTACATAGCAGAGGACAAGAATAAGTGTCTGGAGTATTTTACAAAAGCCATGGCCAACCCGAACATTCCAGTAGATCACCGTACTGAACTGGAAATGTTAAATCGGTTACCCCTTCTTGTATTCACCGGTCAGCTGGAAGATGCGGAAATTCTTTTGGCACAATCAAAAAATGCGGTGCAGGAAAGGAAAGTGGATGGGTTTATCCCACTCCTTTCCTTCATTGAGCTCTACATACTATTATCAAAAAAAGATGATGACCGGATAACAGTAAGACTAATGGAAATTGAGAAAGAGCTCCAACATTATCCTTTTTTAAGAGAGAGAGCAAGTTTTATGATCATTAAAGGGATTGCCTCACTGTATAAAGGAGATAGAATCGAAGCGAAACACTTTTTTGATCGAGGGTTGGACCAATTTTCACAAGCAAGATATGTCCCTGGACTATTCATCAGCCTGAATACCATTTTGTTTTACTTGGCTGAATACGAGACAGACCTGGACTTATCCCGGGTATATTCCCTTCAATTGAAGAAATATGAGGAAGAGTATCAATTAATTAATCTAGAATCTATCATTCGAAACCAGCTTGAGACTTATCTCTGATATTCCTCTGACATTCATCATTTATTCTTTGATAAAGAATGAATGTGGAGGGATCAGGTATGGGGGAAAATCCATCGATCTGGAAAGATCAAAATTTCATCAAGTTTTTTTCAGCTAATGCACTATCGAATCTTGGGAATTGGTTTGATTTCATCGCAGTTCTCATTCTATTCAGGTATACATGGAATGCCGACCCTATGTTGATTGCCATGATCCCTGTTATGTACGCCATTCCGAGTACGTTATTTGGCCAGTTGGCAGGGGTGTTTGTGGACCGGAAAGACAAGCTGAGAATCCTGATTTATTCAGACTGGATCAGGGGATGTCTAACGCTATTGCTTGTGTTTGTGTCCTCCCCTATGGTGGCTCTGTTCGTTCTTCTGTTAAGGAATACCGTTGGAGTGGTCGGCACCCCCGCTCAGCAAGGTTTAGTGAGGAACATTGTAGATGAAGAGAATTTAATGAAGGCTGTTACGATTAACGGTAGCCTGCTTCAATTGGTGAAAGTGGTGGGTCCGCTATTGGGTGGGTCTGTTTCGGGAGTCTTCAGCCCGGACATTTCGATAGGTATCAATTCGGTTGCCTTCATCCTCTCAGGAATCATATTATCAAGGATAGCTTTACGAAATAATGAGAACAACGAAGGAACAACCCCGGATGTTCACGCTCATTTCTTTCGCTCGTGGAAGGAAGGATGGGAAATCGTCTTTAAGAACAGGATCTTGCTGGCAAGTATGCTGTACGGAATGGTCATCACCCTGACGATTCAAATGATCGACGCTCAGCTTGTAACATTATTCAGCGAGGTGTTTCCCAATAAGACAGAGATGACAGGGTGGACGATCTCTGCTATCGGGGGCGGCTCTCTTCTGGTCATTCTTGTTCTTACTAAGCTGGATACAATCAAGAGCTATGGATGGTTCTTCGGGACTGGTAGTCTCCTGATCGGTGTTATGACAGGCGGTTTAGGTTTTCTGGATCATCAAAGTACATTAATAGTAGCAATCTGTTTTGCCTTTATCGGCGGCATTGGCACTGGGATAACATTTACGGCAGTGAATTACATGATCCAGAAGGAACCTCCCACAGAAGCGATAGGAAGAGTGTCGGGTATAGTGGACTCGACGCTAAGTATATTGTTCATTGCCGGTCCCCTTCTTGGCGGTGTACTTATTCATCACTTTGGCGTACTGCATGTGTTCAGGTGGATTGGCGTGGTCCTGATCCTTATAGGAACCGTTGGTATTATCATGAGGAAAGTCATTTGGAAAAAGAATGTGCAAGAGGCAGGAGATGTTATAGCCGGTGTTGAAAGGCGTCTGAGAAGAGAACGTGATTTAGGTTAAACCTAAGATTTTTCATTCTAATGGGAGAGCAAGCTGATGAAAATGAAGGGAATTATTGGGGGTGATACACTTGAAAAACGTCAAATTTAAACTTGAGTACATTCCTATAACGTTCATATTTATCGTGAGTTTAGTTTTACTGTTAACACTTATGAGTGGACTGTCGTCAATAAAGGAAGCTATTACATATGTATTGATCATTGTTTTACTTGGATTTTTAACCATAGATATAAAAAGGAAAACAAACAATAAAAAATCATCAAGCAATGCTTATAAGTATGTGGTGTTAATATTTTTATTTTCTTATTTAGGATTATTTTAAGTGAATCATGTTTTAAGTTTTGGTATCATTGCCAAATATTTTAGCTCAGAAAGGGACGTGACGATGGGGAATTGGAAAAGGAAATTACTACATACAACACGCGGAGTATTTGAGCTATTTATCAAGGGTCAGGGAGCGCCGCTTTGTGTGACCCACCATTATTCAGAATTTAACCAAACCGGTGACTATTTTGCAGAGTCATTTACAAGGACAAACCAAGTCTTTTTAATCAACTTACGGGAAGCCGGTCAATCGGAGAAAGCAAACGAACCCTATCAGCTGAGTATGCTGGAATCCATATTCGACTTGGAAGCGATTCGTGAAGCTTTAGGGTTTCTTCAATGGGGGTTCGCCGGTCATTCAACAGGAGGGATGTTAGGGATACTTTACGGAATCCACTTTTCAGAAAGTCTCCATGTTAATGTGATCGTTGGTGCAGCTGCAAGAGAATATATGACCTTCTCAGAAGATTGTATTTATAATTCTGCGCATCAGGATTTCAACAGGATGCAGGAACTGATAGAAACGTTAAAACAGTCGGATTTACCAATGGAAAAAAGAAAAGAACTAACGGTGGAAAGGACGAAATTGTCTTTGTTCTCGCCTGGAAAATATGGTGAGCTTTTTTCACTAGACATTCATAAAGGGTTGTCTGCTGCACGAATGAACTTTTTTATCCGGGAGTTACAAGTTTATGATGTAAGTAGAAAACTGGAGTTTATTTCAGTCCCCACCTTGGTCATGTGTGGCAGATATGATGTCCAATGTCCTTTACTGTATTCCATTGAGATGGCTGAAGGTATACCTCACTCCAAATTAGTAATCTTTGAGATAAGTAACCATTATCCATTCCTGGAAGAGGCAGAGCGATTTGCGGAAGAGTATGATTTGTTTGTTAAGGGAAATCGTGAGCGTGCATTTATACGGAGTGAATGAAAGAACAGTGTAGAGGTTAAAGTCCTGGTGCAGATTAAAGAAAGATCATGCTGATGATAAGTGGCACTTTCAGCATAGTAGATGAGCTGCTTTTGGACGTGAAATGACTTTCGATTGTCTATTTTCAGCTGGAGTAGGATCCTGGACGGGTCTGAGTGGCCGGATTCGGATTGAAATTCCTGATGAGGAAGCCTTCTGTGAAGAGATTGATCCGGATTGGGCTTTTTTTAATCCTGATTACAGATTATTAATCCTGTTTGGAATTAATTAATCCTGATTTTGATTTATTGATCCTCTTTTTGAATAATTGATCCTCCGTGTCGAATTTTCTTTAAATAGGTATGCATTACGACATGGAGTGCAGCTCTCCCGTCTTCGCTAACCGGCAGCAGAGGCCGCCCAAAATAAGACGAACCTCTCATCAAAAGGCACTAACGCCTCTCCAACAGGTTCGTCCACCAACATCATTCCTCATACTTCAACTCCAACGTAATCTGGGTAGTTGTATAAAAGTACATCTCACGCACTTTCAGATTAAAGGACTTATCATTCAATTTGACCGTTTTGTTTTCAATAATCTTCTTGATGAGTTCCTTATTCCCGTACACCGTTTCTAAGTCTTTAGTCAAAAGGCTCCGCAAATCCTCGCTCAACTGATCCTCTGTTTCGTGAATACTGAGTAACTCGACTTTTGTTTTCGTATTGTTGATGATTTTCACTTTGACTTCCTGGATGGTGAGTTCATGTTCGTTTTCAGTGTTTAGTTGTTTGTATTCTTCTTGAAGATAGGACAAGGTGTTTTTCAGTTTGCTGATGTCGTTTTTCTGTTCTTCTATCTTTTGGGCCTGCTTCTCATGCATGGTTCCGAACATGAATAAGAAGATCATCCAGCTGATGATTCCGCCTACAACCATCCCTGCGAAGAATCGCTGCCAGGAGGGAAGCCGATAAAAGGGTGGGATTCTCATGACGGCATATGCTCCTGTGTGAGCCATGAGATGATCATGGCAGCGGTGTTGGCTCCTCCTAAAGCGGAAAGAATTAAGAGGAATTGTTTGAAGAGTTCTTTTGTCTCCCCGTTCAGAAAACCTTTTTCAAAGCTGTAGACCGTATCGAATGTTCCGCCGATCGCTGCGATGATGGCCCAGATGCGCAGGAAATCGGATAGTCGTCTCATTTCAATGAATAAAGGCTGTCCCATTGCGAATGAAGCCAGCCCGCCGAGGAGTGATCCCCCCAGTAATACCCCCATAGCAATAAAGAAGCTTTTGAATAATTCCGGAAAGAAAGCTTCTGCCATTTCATCATCTCCATCTATTACGTGTCTTTACGATAACTATATGGGATTAGTAGACAAGATATGAGGGAGAACATATTTTCTTTTTTGCGGTTTCTTTCCTATAATAAAAGTATATTGAGAAAAAGGTTGTGCATAACATGTCATTTGTTCATTTACAAGTAGCGAGTGCCTATAGTCTCTTGTCTAGCACGATATCGATAAATGGACTTGTACATAAAGCGAAGAATTCAGGGTATAAAGCACTGGCTTTAACCGATAAAAATATGATGTATGCCGCCATCCCTTTTTATAAGGCGTGTTTAAGAGAAAACATAAAACCGATTATCGGGTTGACCGCAGATATTGCGTCAGAGGAAGGATCCTACCCCCTTGTTCTCCTCGTGAAAAATCAAACGGGGTATCAGAATCTATTAAAGATTTCGAGTGCGATCGGGGCAAAGTCGAAAGATGGTCTCCCGTTAAAGTGGCTCTCTTCCTATAGTGAGGGGTTGATTGCCATCACTCCAGGGATCAAAGGTGAGATTGAGAACCTGTTATTGAATGATGAAAGTGAAAAAGCAAAGGAATGCATCCACACCTATCAACAGATCTTTGGCAGGAATTCCTTTTACTTAAGCCTTCAAAAGCATGGGATTCCGTCTGAAGATACACTTATTCCT
The DNA here is from genome assembly GCF_008180865.1 of Rossellomorea aquimaris. Classification (GTDB taxonomy): domain Bacteria; phylum Bacillota; class Bacilli; order Bacillales; family Bacillaceae_B; genus Rossellomorea; species Rossellomorea yichunensis. The sequence goes on along the minus strand of NZ_VTEX01000005.1, from coordinate 82,963 downwards.
TTGCTGCAGCAGGTAGCTGAAGAGACGGGAACGGATATGGTGGCTACCAATGATGTTCAGTATTTAGACCAGGAAGATCATTTCGCCCATGAATGCATGGGTGCGATCAGGGACGGTGTGAAGCTGTCTGAAGATGACAGGGACGTATTAGGTTCACAGGAGTACTACTTCAAGTCCAAAGAGCAGATGGTGGAGTTGTTTTCTGATCATGTAACGGAGCTTGAAAACACGATGAAGATTGCCGATCAGTGTCACCTGACCATCCCTTTCCATCAGCAGCTCCTCCCGAAATATACTCTGCCTGAGGGAGTATCAGCCCTTCAGGAATTGACCCACCTTTGTGAGAAAGGCCTGAGTGAAAGGGTAGAGTCGGTTTCCGATGAGTACATAGAACGATTGGATTATGAGCTTGAAGTCATCGGCAGGATGGGATTCAGCGATTACTTCCTGATTGTCTGGGATTTTATGAAGTATGCCAAGGAAAGAAAGATCCTGACTGGACCGGGAAGGGGATCTGCAGCGGGTTCCCTGGTATCTTACGCATTGAGGATTACAGATGTGGATCCGATCGAACATCATTTGCTGTTTGAACGATTTTTAAATCCTGAACGGGTTTCCATGCCGGATATTGATATCGATTTTCCCGATCACCGACGGGACGAAGTGATCGAGTATGTGGAAGGGAAGTATGGGAGTCTTCACGTTGCCCAGATCATTACGTTCGGGACCTTTGCAGCAAAGGCAGCCCTTCGTGATACAGGTCGTGTATTCGGCTTGAATATGAAGGAGCAGGAACAAGTATCCAAGCTTGTCCCGAATCAGTTGGGGATCACACTGCAGGAAGCCTATGAAAAGTCTAAGGGATTCCGCGAATTTGTGACGAGCTCTGATCATTATAAGAAATTATTTCAGACGGCTCTTAAACTTGAAGGACTTCCAAGACACACGTCGACCCATGCGGCGGGAGTCGTGATGAGTGAAGCTCCGTTAGTGCAGTGGGTACCCATCCAGGGAAGTTCATCCGGAATCCATCTGACTCAATTCTCTATGGATATACTGGAAGAAATCGGTTTGTTGAAAATGGATTTCCTCGGACTCCGTAATCTAAGTATTTTAGAAAGAATTGTGAAGAACGTTCAAATGGGAACCAATAAATCATTCTCCATTGAGTCTATACCCATGAATGATCCTAAAACCTTTGAATTATTAAGTAAAGGACTGACCAATGGGATTTTTCAACTTGAATCAGAAGGAATGCGCAATGTATTAAAAAGACTGAAGCCTAATTCATTTGAAGATATTGTGGCCGTTAACGCGTTGTACCGTCCGGGGCCAATGGAAAACATCCCGACGTATATTAAACGGAAGCACGGCGTGGAGAAGGTGGACTATCCTTTGCCTGACTTAAAGCCGATTCTTGAAATGACTTACGGCGTCATTGTATATCAGGAACAAATCATGCAAATTGCTTCGAAAATGGCCGGTTTCTCCCTAGGGGAAGCAGATTTGCTCAGAAGAGCGGTTTCGAAGAAGAAAAAGGATGTCCTCGATCAGGAACGGGAGCATTTTGTTTCCGGTTCAATACGGAAAGGATATACCGAAGAAGTCGCGCACACCATTTATGACTTGATTGTCAGATTCGCAGATTATGGATTCAACCGATCCCATGCTGTTGCCTATAGTATGATCGCCTATCAATTGGCTTATTTAAAGGCACATTACCCTGCTTTTTTCTTATCATCCCTCCTGACATCGGTAGTGGGAAATGAGACGAAAGTGGCTCAGTATATCCGGGAAGCAAAGCTTTATGATATTGAGATCCTGCCCCCATCCATTAATACGAGTCAATTTGTATTTACGGTAGAAAGTAAGAACAGAATCCGTTACAGCTTAGGGGCTATCAAAGGAATAGGGGCAGCTGCTTTAAAGGAAATCATCCGTGCCAGAAAAGAAAAACCATTTCAGGACCTGTTTGATGTTTGCATGAGGGTATCTTCCAAAACGATTAACCGGAAAATCCTCGAAAATTTAGTATTGTCTGGGGCGTTCGATGAATTCGGAATGGACCGTGCCACGCTGCTTGCAAGCCTTGATGTAGCGGCCCAGCATGCGGAACTTGTCAACCCTGAAGGGGATCCCGATCTGTTTCATGAGGAAGAAGCGTTCCTGTTAAAGCCTAAGCATGTCGAAGTAGAGGATATGACGATCGATATCAAGCTTCAATTCGAGAAGCAGGTGCTGGGTCTTTACTTATCTGACCATCCCGTTTCATCCTACCGTCACCTGTATGATGATCTTGGCTTACAGCAAATAGCCGATCTTCATAAGGGGTCGAAAATCACATTCGGCGGTTATATTACCGGAGTGAAATCCATCCGGACCAAAAAAGGGGAAGTGATGGCCTTCCTTGAAATCGGTGATGAAAGTGGCGAGATCGAAGCGGTGGTGTTTCCGAATGTCTATCGAAATAATATGACTCGACTAAAAGAAGGGAATATCCTCCTGTTTGGTGGAAATGTTGAAGAACGGAACGATAAGCTTCAGTTCATTGTGAATCAGGTGGAAGCGATGGAAGAAGTGCAGGCGAGAGTGAAAGCAGTGGATCAAAAGCTCTATTTGAAAATTCCCGTCGGTCAGGATGAAGAGGCGTGTACGCAGCGTATTCATCAAACGATTAACCGATTCAAAGGGGAGAATCCTGTCATCGTTTATTATGAACGTGAAAAAAAGAGTGTCCAGCTTCCGGACCATTTACGTGTGTCCCCGTCTCAAGAGGCTCTTAGGGAAATGCAGCAGGTTCTGGGTGAGGCAAATGTCATATTACAATAACATACTTTACTAAAACCAATATTTATATTATTGTTTAATAGAAAAAGGTGGTCAGACCACCTCTATAACTTTATTTTTTTCACTATATATCATGTACATTTAGAAGATTTATGTGAATCATGGATCGACATATAGCATGTAAAGAAACAGAAGGAGTGAGTTGATTGTCATTGCGTGAAGAAGCTCTGCATATGCATCGGGTAAACAAAGGGAAATTAGAAACAACATCCAAGGTGGAGGTCCGGAATGCGGAAGACCTGAGCCTGGCTTATTCCCCAGGGGTGGCAGAACCGTGTAAAGTCATTTATGACAAGCCTGAAACGGTTTACGATTACACAATGAAAGGGAATATGGTAGCCGTTGTTTCAGATGGTACGGCAGTTTTAGGTCTTGGAAATATAGGGCCGGAAGCTTCCTTGCCTGTTATGGAAGGTAAAGCGGTTCTATTCAAGAGCTTTGCCGGTGTTGATGCGTTTCCAATCTGTTTGAACACAACGGATGTGGACAAGATTGTAGAAACCGTTAAACTTCTTGAGCCTACCTTTGGCGGAGTGAATTTAGAAGACATAGCAGCTCCGAATTGCTTTGAAATCGAAGAGCGCTTGAAGAAAGAGACCAATATCCCTGTGTTTCATGATGATCAACATGGTACAGCCATTGTAACTGTGGCAGGTCTGGTGAACGCGCTCAAGATTGTTGGGAAGAAGATGTCAGAAATCAAAGTAGTGGCAAATGGAGCCGGTGCCGCGGGCATGGCGATTATTAAGCTTCTTTACCGTTATGGTGTGAGAGACATCATTATGTGTGATTCCAAGGGAGCGATTTACGAAGGTCGTCCCGAAGGAATGAATGGAATCAAGGACGAAGTAGCCAAGTTTACGAATCGTGATCAGATCAAAGGTGGACTGACAGAAGTACTAAAAGATGCAGACGTATTCATCGGTGTTTCTGTTGCAGGAGCGTTAACAGAAGAAATGGTGGCCTCTATGAAACAGGACCCGATTATCTTCGCTATGGCCAATCCTGTGCCTGAAATTATGCCTCAGTTGGCAAAAGCGGCTGGAGCAAAAGTGGTTGGAACCGGTCGATCCGATTTTCCTAATCAGGTAAATAATGTCCTTGCATTCCCTGGTATTTTCCGTGGGGCACTGGATGTTCGCGCCACTCATATCAATGAGAAGATGAAACAAGCTGCTGTTGAAGCGATTGCGGCTTTAATCGGAGAAGACGAGTTGAATGAGGATTACGTCATCCCTGCACCATTTGATAAGCGTGTAGCACCTGCTGTTGCAGCTGCAGTCGCAAAGGCCGCCATGGAGACGGGAGTGGCACGTTTAAAGGTGGATCCGGAAGATATTCGCAAAAAGACAGAAGATTTAGCGGTAATCGGGAAGAGTGAATGATGTCAGAAGTGAACTCTCTCCATTCCCACGCTAAAGTATATATTGGAATTGTTCACCAATTACGAGAAATGATATCTAAAGACGGCCTCAAGCCGGGTGATAAGATCCCTTCTGAAAGAGAGCTGTCCGAACGATTGAACGTTGGGCGCTCTTCTGTAAGGGAAGCATTACGGGCATTGGAATTGTTGGGCCTGATTGAAACCAAAAGAGGCGAAGGTACCTTTTTAAGGGACTTTCGGGATCATCACCTCATCGATTTGTTAGGAATGTTCATCCTCGAGGACCATAAAGCCCAGGAAGATATTCTTTATACGAAAATGATGATTGAAAAAGAAGCGCTGAAAGATCTATTTTCAGAAAAAAAGAAGATGGATGCCCTTTTTGAGAAAGTGTCAGAAGCGGAAAACCTGGATGATGTGTTCAGGGATATCGTGATGATGAATGCCAATCATTTGGCTCAACGGATTTGGAATATCTTAAATGATTTTGAAACATTGATTTGTGGAGAAATCAAGATTACGGAGCGAATGAGAGAAGAGATTACCCGAATGCTTCAAGGAATAGAAAACCAAGATAAAGAGACTGTGCAAGAGAAGTATAAAAGGGTCAGGGAAATTGTCGATAATGATGCGACAATTTCCAACATCTTTTTTTAAACCTTTCCATTAAACTGATAGTCAAGCAGTTATATATGTGCATTTACTACTAGAAATGAAAGCGGAAGCTGTCCCTGGGAAATTGATTTTAAAGCTGTATCACCTTCATTTTTTTCCTTCAGAAGACGTATAAGCTACTGTAATTAGTTAAGGAGGTTTCACCTTGCTTAAGGAACTTTTTAATAAATCCAAAAAGAAAAAATATGCAACGATCCCTTCTGAAGCGGCTAAACACGACGTTCCAGAAGGCATCATGACGAAATGTCCTGATTGCAAAAAGATCATGTACACGAAAGAACTTCAAAAAAACTTAAAGGTGTGCATTCATTGCGGATTCCATCATGGGATGAGCTCACCAGAGAGAGTCGATAGTTTTATAGATGAAGGTACCTTTAAAGAGCTTGATCATGATCTTGTTTCCGGGAATCCCCTGGGGTTTCCTGATTATGAAGGAAAAGTGGAAAAGGATCGGAAGAAGACAGGTATGAATGAAGCAGTATTAACTGGTTCAGGTAAGGTAAACGGAATCGAAGTGGTGACGGCCATCATGGATTCACGCTTCAGAATGGGAAGTATGGGCTCTGTGGTCGGAGAGAAAATTACGAGAGCCATCGAAGAAGCCGACAAGCGAAAAGTCCCATTCATCATCTTCACGGCATCTGGAGGCGCGAGAATGCAGGAAGGTGTCCTTTCCTTGATGCAGATGGCCAAGACCAGTGTGGCACTTAATCGATTGAGTGAAAATGGAGGACTCTTCATCTCGATCATGACGCACCCAACGACAGGCGGGGTATCCGCTAGTTTCGCATCCGTAGGGGATTATAATTTTGCTGAGCCGGGTGCACTTATTGGCTTCGCAGGCAGAAGGATCATTGAGCAGACGATCAGGGAAGACTTACCGGAAGACTTCCAAACATCAGAATTTTTATTGAAGCATGGTCAACTTGACGGAGTCATCTCGAGGCTCGAGTTAAAAGAGAAAATCGGGACAGTACTTGATATACATCAGTGGGACGGTGATCTGCCATGGTAAATGAGATGGAATTTGAAAAGCCTGTACTTGAGCTCAAGAAAAAAATAGCCGAGCTGAAGGAGTTCACTCAAAATTCAGACGTCGATTTATCAAATGAAATCGAGAAATTGGAGAGCAGGCTCACGAAGCTTGAAAATGATATCTATGAAAACATGAAGCCTTGGGAAAGGGTTCAGGTAGCTCGACATCCCAATCGCCCGACGACGCTTGATTATATCGGCTATCTCTTTACGGACTTCATCGAAATGCATGGTGACCGTCTGTATGGGGATGACGAAGCCATTGTTTCAGGCGTAGGGAAATTTCATGCTGTCCCGGTGACCATCATCGGCCACCAAAGAGGGAAAGATACAAAAGAAAATATTCGCCGGAACTTTGGGATGCCTCATCCGGAAGGGTACCGAAAAGCCTTACGCTTGATGAAGCAAGCGGACAAGTTCAATCGACCGATCATCTGCTTTATTGATACAAAGGGGGCATATCCCGGTAAAGCGGCAGAGGAAAGAGGGCAAAGTGAAGCCATTGCAAGAAATCTTGTAGAGATGGCAGGCTTGACCGTTCCCGTTATCTGCATGGTCATCGGTGAAGGTGGTAGTGGGGGTGCCCTGGCACTGGGAGTCGGAAACCATATCCATATGCTTGAAAACTCCACTTACTCCGTAATTTCACCTGAAGGGGCGGCAGCCATCCTGTGGAAGGATTCTACACAAGCGAAACGTGCGGCTGAATCCATGAAGATCACAGCACCGGATTTGAAGGAGCTTGGAATCATTGATGAAATCGTTACGGAAGTCAAAGGCGGTGCTCATAAAGATGTCGAAGAGCAAGCACAATATATCAATGATGTACTAAAGGCATCCTTGAAAGAATTAATCCCAATGAAGAAAGATGAATTGATACAGCATCGCTATGAAAAATTTAAAGCGATGGGTGAATATTCTGTTTTAAATGATTTAATTGGGGTAAAATCATAATGAACTATGGACTGACAAATAGGAAATACCATTTGTCAGTCTTTTTCATTAATTTTCCATCAAATTAAAGTTTTGTGACGGTATTTTGAAGGTTTTAACAATTAAAACGCTTCCATTTAATAGATTATTTCGTCTTTAGCATTTCCTTCGAGTAACTTGTTGAGAACCTTGTATCTTCGTGTTATTTTAGAAATAATCCATAGTCTATTGGTCCATAATAATGTAATGAATGCAACAGGATAGATTGTTCCATTTTTCCTTTTCTTAGATATATGTGAAACCATTAACAAGTTGTATAATTCATTTACATATAAAGGCATATTTCTTAATGAGGTGATCGTAGTGAGAAAGATTGGTGTATTAACAAGTGGTGGAGATTCACCAGGTATGAATGCAGCCGTTCGTGCGGTTGTGCGTAAAGCTATTTTCCTTGATATTGAAGTGTACGGTATTTATCAAGGATATAACGGATTGATCAACGGGAACATCAAGAAGCTTGAACTTGGTTCTGTTGGAGATATCATTCATCGTGGCGGAACGATGCTGTACACAGCCCGCTGTGAAGAATTCAAAACAAAAGAAGGTCAGAAAAAAGGCATAGAGCAGTTAGAGAAGCATGGAATCGAAGGTCTTGTTGTCATTGGTGGAGATGGATCGTACCAAGGTGCAAAAGCCTTAACTGAATGGGGATATCCATGTGTGGGTGTACCGGGAACGATCGATAACGATATTCCGGGAACTGAATATACGATCGGTTTCGATACGGCTCTGAACACGGTCATCGACGCGATTGATAAGATTCGCGATACAGCAACTTCACATGAAAGAACATTCATCATCGAAGTAATGGGACGCAATGCAGGAGATCTTGCCCTGTGGTCCGGTCTTGCAGGCGGTGCTGAAACCATCCTGATTCCTGAGGAGAAATTCGATCTTGATGATGTGGTGACACGTCTGAAAAAAGGTCAGGAGCGCGGGAAAAAACATAGTGTCATCATCGTGGCAGAAGGTGTCATGTCGGCAAATGAATTTGCTAATCGCTTTACTGAAGCAACAGGAATGGATACACGTGTTTCTGTCCTCGGCCATATTCAGCGTGGTGGAACACCAACTGCATCTGATCGCGTGTTAGCAAGCCGCTTAGGCGCACGTGCAGTAGAGCTGTTGGTTAATGGAAAAGGCGGAAGAGCAGTAGGGATTGAGAAAAATCAACTAGTTGATTACGATATTATTGAAGCACTTGCCAAGCCACATCAAATTGACTTGGACATGTACAGACTTTCCAAAGAGCTTTCAATCTAAATTGTTGTAAGATTTCAGGAGGTAAAGAAAATGAGAAAAACGAAAATAGTATGTACGATCGGTCCTGCAAGTGAGAGTGTAGAAAAGTTATCACAACTGATCGAAGCCGGAATGAATGTTTCCCGCTTAAACTTCTCACATGGTGACCATGAAGAACATGGACAGAGAATCGTTAATATCCGTGAAGCAGCCGAAAAAGCCGGTAAAACAGTCGGGATCCTTCTTGATACAAAAGGTCCGGAAATCCGTACGAATAATATGGAAGATGGTGCCATTGAATTAACACAAGGTTCGAACGTCATCGTTTCCATGAATGAAGTACTGGGAACAACTGAGAAATTCTCCGTTACATACGAAGGATTAATCGACGATGTTCATGTTGGTTCCAAAATCCTTCTTGACGATGGTCTGATCGGATTGGAAGTAACGGAAATCGATAAAGCGAATGGCGAGATTCATACGTATGTTGCCAATAGCGGTGTGTTAAAGAACAAAAAAGGTGTAAACGTTCCTGGTGTTTCCGTAAACCTTCCAGGGATTACGGATAAAGATGCTCAGGATATCGTATTCGGTATTGGGCAAGGTGTCGACTTTATTGCGGCATCATTCGTTCGCCGTGCCTCTGATGTACTGGAAATCCGTCAATTATTGGAAGAACATGACGCTTCCCACATTCAAATCATCCCTAAGATCGAGAATCAAGAGGGTGTAGACAATATCAATGAAATCCTTGAAGTATCAGACGGATTGATGGTCGCTCGTGGAGATCTTGGTGTTGAAATCCCTGCTGAAGAAGTACCATTGGTCCAAAAAATGTTGATCAAGAAATGCAACTCAATGGGTAAGCCTGTCATCACGGCAACTCAAATGCTTGATTCCATGCAACGCAACCCTAGACCGACAAGAGCAGAAGCAAGTGACGTAGCCAATGCGATCTTCGATGGTACAGACGCGATCATGCTATCGGGTGAAACAGCTGCAGGTACGTATCCTGTTGAAGCGGTCCAAACGATGCACAACATTGCTTCAAGAGCGGAAACAGCCCTTAACTTCAATGATATCCTGGCGGCACGCAGCAAAGACAGTGAGCATAATATGACGGATGCCATCGGGCAATCTGTAGCGCACACGGCTCTTAACCTTGACGTTAATGCAATTGTGGCTCCAACGGAAAGCGGGCACACAGCACGCATGATTTCCAAATACCGTCCAAAAGCTCCAATCGTAGCAGTAACAGGAACAGATTCCGTATCACGTCGATTGGCACTTGTCTGGGGCGTTTACCCTACAGTTGGACGTAAAGTGACGACTACTGACGAAATGCTTGATATGGCAGTAGAAGAAAGCGTCAATTCAGGAATGACAAAGCATGGAGACCGCATTATCATCACAGCTGGTGTTCCGATCGGTGAATCTGGAACAACCAATCTGATGAAAATCCATGTGGTAGGCGACGTCGTTGCAAAGGGTCAAGGAATCGGCCGTAGATCTGCTTATGGTAAAGCAGTAGTCGCGATGACTGCAGATGAAGCAGTGAAGAATACTACACCAGGATCAGTTCTTGTGACAATTGGGACTGATAAAGACATGATGCCTGCTCTTGAGAAATGTTCTGCCTTGATCGTTGAAGAAGGCGGTCTGACAAGTCATGCAGCAGTTGTAGGTATCAACTTAGGAATTCCTGTAGTCGTTGGTGTGGACAATGCCACTTCTCTATTCACAAATGGTCAGGAAATTACAGTAGACGCTACTCGCGGTGTCATCTATAACGGACACGCAAGCGTATTATAATTTGAAATGTGAAAAGCCAGAGTCTTGAATGGACTCTGGCTTTTTGTCGGTAGCTAAAACAATCCTCACATAATACCTTAAAATTCTTAATATGTTATAATTAGAGCAATAAGTATTAAATTTTATGGAGGAATTCCTCATGAGATATATATTGTTATTGTTAATTATCGTGCCCGCATTGGAAATTGGGTTGCTTGTTCTTTCCGGACAAGCGTTTGGCTTGATCCCAACCGTTTTACTGATTATTACAACAGGAATTCTGGGAGCTTATTTGGCGAGGAAACAGGGAATGGAAGCACTCCGAAAAGCACAACAGGACATGCAGTACGGTCAGCTGCCTGGAGATGCCATCATTGATGGATTGTGCATTCTGGTCGGAGGGGTCGTTCTGTTGACGCCTGGTTTTATCACCGATGCAATCGGATTCCTGCTATTACTTCCACCTACACGTAAAATGTTCAAACCGTTCATTTATAAGTTATTCAAGCGCTGGATCAATAACGGAAACGTAATTATATACAGATAATATAGAAAGCACTGCTCGCGGGGAGCAGTGCTTTTTCCTATTTTACACCCATAATAAACTTCCACGTATCTTCAAAAACACCGGCTCTTTTAAGAGTGGATAGAATGACCAGCACAACCGGACCAACGATCAAGCCAAGAAACCCGATTAGCTTAAAGCCGACAAAGAGAGCGATCAGGGTGGCGAGTGGATCGAGTCCGATGCTGGATGACAGGACTTTCGGCTCCATGATTTGGCGCTGTACCACGACAACCAAATAGAGAACGGATAAACCGATACCTAATCCGACGTTCCCTGTTATGAACTCATAAATGATCCATGGTACGAAAACCGCTCCTGTGCCAAGGTACGGTAAAATATCAACGAGACCCGTTACGAGTGCAATGGTAATAGCGTAATCCACTCTCAGAATGATTAATCCGATTAACACGATGATAGCCGTGATGGATATGAGCGTGAACTGTGCTCTTACAAATCCGAATAGGGCCCTTTTCAAATCGATGAATACTTTTCTCCCGCTGCTCATTGCCTTTCCGGGAATGATTTTCTCTGCTTTAGAAGATAATGTATACCAGTCTTTACTGATGAAAAATGTAGCTAAAGCGGCAAAAATCAAGACGGATGCCGCGTTGGGGATCCAAGAAATCAACTGAGGCAATTTGGTGAAAAAGTTTTGCAGGAAATCCCCTGCAGATGTGGCGATTTTCGTTCCGGCGGTCTGGACATTTTCTAAAATGGTATCCTGTTGCCCGGCTTCAAGGTTCTTGAATAAACCTGATAGCTGGTTGTATAGTGGAATCACCTGACCTACGATGAAATCCTCAGCATATTTGACCAGGGTCTGTACATGCTTAGGAAGCTCTTCTGCTAAATAATTCGCACCGGAAACAATCTCAGCGATCAATAAGGTGATAAGTCCCGCAAAGATCGCAATAATCAATATGAGAGATAAAGCAACTGCCCATATCCTGGGGAGCCATTTTTCAAGCCAATTCACAAGAGGATTGATGAGTAACGCGATGGCAATGGCAATGATAAAGGGATAAGCAAGCTTCCATATGTAATAGAGTGAAATCAACGAGAGCATGATGATGGCTAAAACGATTATGAACCGGATCGTTCGATAAACATATTCTACATTCAAGGGCTTCCCTCCTACCCGATCTTCTACTTCTATTTTAAAGGAGACAGGAAATGAAAGGAAGTTTAATTTAACGAGGTTGCTCAATTTTACAACAAATGATAAAAGTTGATATGGCAGGATAATGATTACGAAAGGATGAGGTAACTTATGTCACAGGCATTCCTGTTTTTGTTGCTCCTATTGGGAATTGGGTTCGCTGCAAAAAACCAGTCGATTATTATAGCCGTAACATTTCTAATCATTCTTAAGCTGGCAGGCATCGATGAAAAAGTGTTTGCGGCCATTCAGTCCAAAGGGATTAACTGGGGTGTTACAATCATCACGATTGCTGTATTGGTACCAATCGCTACAGGTGAGATCGGACTTAAAGACCTGTATGACTCATTAAAGTCACCTTATGCGTGGATTGCCCTGGCTTCTGGTATGGCGGTGGCGTTAATTGCGAAGAGCGGGTTAACTCTGTTGGAAGATGACCCTCATATTACGACTGCTTTAGTCCTCGGCACAGTCTTAGCTGTGGCATTCTTCAAAGCAGTAGCTGTCGGACCACTTATTGGAGCAGGTATTGCGTACCTCGTGATGAAATTATATGAGTTGTTATTATAGAATGCCAATGGAGTTCTTGTTGGTTAAGGAATCTTTCTGATGAGAGTGTGTAACTGATATCATTTGACTTTGATTATACATCTTCGACATATTTAGTGATTTTATAACAGGATGAGAAACCCCTGTAATCACTCCGTTTATACGCCTCAATGCTATGGTTTATTTTTCTAGAAAAATAATTTTTATAGAAATTGATGCGTTTTCATTCACAAAAGTCAGATAATTGTTTATAATAGGAAATGTAAGCGCATCCCAAGCTCTCGTCATATCACAGGAAGAGCCGGGAATCATTTTTTGTATAGGAATTGAGCAATCGCTCAACCTTTATTTATGTTCTTTTTAAACAAGCCTACTGACTTATTTGATAGTCATGTAGGGTTTTATGCTCATATGAAAATGGGTAAAGAGAAATACTTAACAAAAGGAGAGGTTATTATGACAGCAACTCGCGGGTTAGAAGGGGTTGTAGCAACAACATCATCCATTAGTTCGATCATTGATGATACTCTTACATATGTTGGCTACAACATTGATGATTTAGCAAACAATGCCAGTTTTGAAGAGGTTATCTACTTATTATGGCATCTGAAATTACCTACTTCATCAGAGCTTCAGGAATTTACAGAACTATTAGCAGATAACGCTGAATTGCCTAAAGAGGTCATCGAGCACTTCAAGATGTACAACATCAAGGAAGTCCATCCTATGGCAGCTTTACGTTCTGCCGTGTCTTTACTTGGATTATATGATGATAAAGCAGATGTAATGGACGAAAAGGAAAACTATTTAAAAGCTGTTCGACTTCAAGCGAAAATTCCTACAATCGTTACGAGCTTTTCACGAATTCGTAATGGACAAGAGCCGATTGCTCCTCGTAAAGATTTAGGATTCGCTGCTAATTTCTTATATATGTTAACCGGGAAAGATCCTGAGCCGGTTGAAATCGAGGCGTTCAATAAAGCGCTTGTTCTTCATGCGGATCACGAGTTAAACGCTTCTACATTCACTGCACGTGTATGTGTCGCTACTCTTTCTGATGTGTATTCAGGTGTCACTGCTGCGATCGGTGCTTTAAAAGGACCGCTGCACGGTGGAGCAAACGAGCAGGTCATGAAGATGCTTACTGAAATCGGTTCGGTAGATAAAGCAGAATCATATATCCTGGACAAACTAGAGAAGAAAGAAAAAATCATGGGCTTCGGTCACCGTGTATACCGTCAAGGAGACCCTCGTGCCAAGCACCTTAAAGAAATGTCTAAAAAATTAACTGAATTAACAGGACAAAGTGAATACTACGAAATGTCCGTTAAGGTAGAAGATGTATTTACATCTAATAAAGGCTTACCGCCTAATGTTGATTTCTACTCAGCATCCGTTTACCACAGCTTAGGCATCGATCATGACCTATTCACTCCGATCTTCGCTGTAAGCCGTGTATCCGGTTGGTTAGCCCATATTCTTGAGCAGTATTCAAACAACCGCCTGATCCGTCCACGTGCTGATTACGTAGGTCCTGGCAAACAGGAATATGTGCCTGTAGAACAAAGAGGTTAAAACATCAATATTTACAAATGGTGAAAATATTGGTGTAATGAATAAGGGAAGGGGACTGACTCTAAATGCATAAGGCAATTATGGGTCATCCCCTTTGATAATGAATAAATGGAGGTTACATAATGACACAAGGTGAAAAAATTACAAACCAGAACGGCCAACTTAATGTGCCAAACAATCCAATCGTCCCATTCATTGAAGGTGACGGAACGGGTCCTGATATTTGGGCAGCAGCTCAACGCGTCCTAGATGCTTCTGTTGAAAAAGCATACAAAGGTGAGCGCAAGATTTCATGGAAAGAAGTATATGCAGGGGAAAAGGCATTCAACAAAACGGGCGAATGGCTTCCAAATGATACACTTGAAGCAATCCGTGAATACTTCATCGCGATCAAAGGTCCACTTACAACTCCTGTCGGCGGCGGAATCCGTTCATTGAACGTTGCGCTTCGTCAGGAATTAGACCTGTTCACTTGCCTGCGTCCTGTACGCTACTTCGAAGGTGTTCCATCACCGGTTAAGCGTCCTGAAGACACTGACATGGTCATCTTCCGTGAAAATACTGAAGATATCTATGCAGGTATCGAATACGCAAAAGGTTCTGATGAAGTTAAAAAATTAATCACTTTCCTTCAAGATGAAATGGGTGCTAACAAAATCCGTTTCCCAGAAACATCCGGTATCGGGATCAAGCCTGTTTCTGAAGAAGGGACAAACCGTCTTGTTCGTGCAGCAATCAATTACGCGATCACAGAAGGCCGTAAATCAGTAACGTTGGTTCACAAAGGGAACATCATGAAGTTCACTGAAGGAGCTTTCAAAAACTGGGGTTACGAGCTTGCTGAAAAAGAATTCGGGGATAAAGTATTCACTTGGGCTCAATATGACAAGATCAAAGATGCTGACGGATTGGAAGCTGCTAATAAAGCACAATCCGATGCTGAAGCAGCTGGTAAGATCATCGTGAAGGATTCAATCGCTGATATCTTCCTACAGCAAATCCTTACTCGTCCGGCTGAGTTTGATGTAGTGGCAACAATGAACCTAAACGGAGATTATATCTCTGATGCATTAGCCGCTCAAGTTGGTGGAATCGGTATTGCTCCTGGAGCAAACATCAACTACGAATCAGGACATGCGATCTTTGAGGCAACTCACGGAACGGCTCCTAAATATGCAGGTATGGATAAAGTGAATCCTTCATCTGTCATCCTTTCAGGAGTGCTTATGCTTGAGCACCTTGGTTGGACAGAAGCTGCTAACTTAATCACAAAATCCATGGAGAAAACAATCGCTTCTAAAGTCGTAACATATGACTTCGCCCGTCTAATGGATGGAGCAACAGAAGTGAAATGTTCTGAGTTCGGTTCTGCTTTAATCGAAAACATGGGATAATCTTAATTTGAAATAGGGATGGGGTGCTTCGAACTGGAGCACTCCTTCCTTTACATAATGACACGAATAGGAGGAATTATGATGGCTATTAAACGTAGAAAAGTATCTGTTATCGGTGGAGGTTTTACAGGGGCGACTACAGCACTGATGCTTGCTCAGAAAGAGCTTGGAGATGTTGTACTGGTTGATATTCCTCAAAATGAAGACCCGACGAAAGGGAAAGCGCTGGATATGCTTGAAGCGAGCCCGGTACAAGGATTTGATTCAAACATTATCGGTACTTCCAATTATGAAGATACAAAGGATTCCGATATTGTTGTCATCACTGCAGGGATTGCCCGTAAACCTGGAATGAGCCGTGATGATCTGGTTCAAACCAATCAAAAGGTCATGAAATCGGTCACGCAGCAAATCGTTAAGTATTCGCCAAATTGCTACATCATCGTTCTGACAAACCCAGTGGATGCTATGACCTATACAGTATTCAAAGAATCAGGGTTCCCTAAAGAGCGCGTAATCGGACAATCAGGCGTTCTGGATACAGCCCGTTTCCGCACATTTGTCGCACAGGAATTAAACCTCTCTGTGAAAGATATTACAGGATTCGTTCTTGGCGGCCATGGGGATGACATGGTTCCTCTTATTCGTTACTCGTACGCTGGAGGCATCCCTCTGGAAACATTAATTCCTAAAGACCGTTTAGACGCGATCGTCGAACGTACCCGTAAAGGCGGAGGCGAGATTGTAGGTCTTCTCGGCAACGGAAGTGCTTATTATGCTCCTGCTGCTTCACTTGTTCAAATGGTAGAAGCCATCCTTAAGGACCAACGCCGCGTCATCCCAGCCATTGCATACTTAGAAGGTGAATACGGTTTCGAAGGTATCTACTTGGGTGTTCCGACCATCCTTGGTGGTAATGGACTGGAAAAAATCATTGAACTCGAACTAACCGAAGAAGAGAAAGCTGCACTCGCTAACTCAGCAGACGCCGTAAAAAACGTGATGTCTTCTTTGGCTTAATACACATTCCATCCAAAACTGGCTCTTTTATTGGGGCCAGTTTTTTTGTATTCCAAGTGACCGTAATAAATCTTGGTGTATGCTTCACAACAGTTTTTTTATTCAACAAACGGGCAGTAAACTTATTTATTTAAGGGAGGTAGTAACTCAGAGTGATTTTTTAAAAACTACCTAACAGAAGGAGGAACTGCTCTATAAATTCATTTGCTGAATCTGACAGTGTATAATTTATATAAATAAGTAAAAGAGAGTGTGTATAGATTGAGATTAATTACATTAGAAAAAGTGATGAAACAAGAAGAGAATCGCATTGTATTGAAGAATATAGATTTAGTTATTGAAAAGACTTCACAGATTGGGATAAAAATGGCCAGTGAAGAAAGTGCAGTGCTATTTGATCTGATATCAGGGGAAATTCCCCCTTCCAGTGGTAATATTGAGAGAGAAACAAAATCTATAGTATCAGAATATAAAGATGATGGCTTATACGATAATTTAACTGTTCAAAGCTACTTGAATTTTTTTAAAAAAATCGCAGGTTTTCCTCACCCTTTACAAAACTACATTGCAACATTTTCGCTTTTAGATGTTTGGCGAACTAAAATTAAGAAACTGACAGACGACCAGAAGAAAAGGGTGAGTTTACTCCGAATGTCTCTATTTTCCCCAGAAGTTCTATTAATTGAAAATCCACTTAATAATCTAACAGGCGAAGGAATTGAACTTTATTTAAAAGCATTGGAGCATCTTCGTTCAACTAATACTGCCACATTATTCACTTCCAATTCTATAGAAGATTTATTGCTGTTAAGCAACGATATCTATCGCTATAACCGACTAAGTGGACTTGAAAAAACGGATCTTACTAACGAACCTGATTCAATCTCTGGGGAAAAAAATGATAGCGAAAAATTCATTCCAAACAACGTCTTCAAAGTGGCTTGTAAGTTGGCGAATAAAACGATTTTTTTCAGTCCTGATGAAATTGATTTTATTGAAAGTGTTAACAGCGTAAGTAATATACGGATAGATGATGAATATTTCCCAACAGACTTAACGATGAATGAACTAGAAAAGAGATTGTTGAAATTTGGATTCTTCAGGTGTCACCGTTCTTATTTAGTTAATTTGCAGCGAGTGTCTGAATTGATTAGTTATTCAAAGAATAGTTATACCTTAATTTTGAGAGGTAAATCCAATGTGAAACTGCCCCTTTCTCGAAATCGGTTGGAAGATATGAAAAAATTAATAGAGTTTTAAGGTACATTTGAGGTTGAAATGAGTCCATTTCAACCTCATTTTGTTACATTCGAGCAATTTTATAGTACTATTCACCGGATATTTACGACTTTTCTATTGTTTTTTTCTAAACTAAAAGCAGTTGGGCAATATTAAATGGGCTTCGGTATTTATACAAATTTTTCTAGTCTATCTAAACATTCTTCATTATTAAAAAAGGAGAGAAAAGCAAATGGAAAAACACACAGTGATTCGTGTTGAACATTTATCAAAAAAGTTCAATAACGAATCTGCTTTAAAAAATCTCAACTTTTCAGTTCATTCGGGAGAAATATTTGGTTTTCTTGGACCTTCTGGTTCAGGAAAAACAACAACTATCAAAATATTAACTGGACAATTAGTGCAAACTTCGGGAAAGGCAATGGTTTTAGGAAAACCCGTTGAACAAATTAATGAAAGCATTTATGAACAAGTGGGAATTGTCACAGACAATAGCGGAATATACGAAAGAATGACCGTTTACAGTAATATGAAATTTTTCGCCAACATTTTAGAGGTTGAGAAAGAACGTATTGATTTCCTTCTAACCAGAGTTGGTTTATTTGAACACAAAGATAAAATTGCCAGTAAATTATCCAAGGGAATGGCCCAACGATTAGTCCTTGCAAGAGCTCTTTTACATCAGCCGAAGGTACTTTTCTTAGATGAGCCTACCAGCGGGTTAGATCCCAGTACAGCTTTAGCAGTTCATGAACTACTTTCTGAATTAAAAGGGAATGGGACAGCAATATTCCTTACGACCCATAATATGGACGAGGCGACGAAACTTTGCGATAATGTTGCCCTTCTGAATGATGGAATCATTGTAGAGCATGGAACCCCTAAAGCTTTAAGCCTAAAGTACAATAAGGATAAAAGCTATCAGATCGTGTTAAAGGGTGAAAAGGAGTTCACACTCCCTCACTCTGATGATACGGCAAAGAAAATTAATCAGTGGATAGCTAATAATGAACTTGTAACCATTCATTCAACTGAACCGACATTAGAAAGAGTCTTCATAGAATTGACCGGGAGGGAATTACTGTGAGAATTTCAATAAGAAAAATAAAAGCAATCATAGGAATGAAATTTCAGACATTGCTAAGTAATACCAGTGTTATGTTAGGACCCATTCTTGCCTTAGGGTTTGTATTTGCTATAAAAAATATAATGCCAGATTTAGATGTAAATAAGGAAGGAATTAGCTTTTCTACTAATGCTTTTGTGCTTAGCTTCGGGATTATCTTTAATATTGCAATAGCTGGTATTTCAATGAGCAGTAGCCCTTTAGCAGAAGAAAAGGAAAAAAACACTTTAAGAGTTCTAATGACATCTTCCGTAAACGGCTTAGAGTACTTGATTGGGACTCTTCTGCCACCATTATTTATCCTGATTCTAGTGAATATTCTAATGATTCCTGTAAGTGGATCCTCTTTTGAAGAGGTTCAGTTTGGAAGTTACTTGTTAATGACAACAGTAGCTAGCTTGATCAGCCTTTTAATTGGATACATTATTGGAATTCTTACAAAAAACCAAACACAAACTTCATTATATACAATGCCTATTACATTACTTTTAACATCTGTGCCTGCAGTAAAACTCTTCAAAGAAGATTTGTCGGAAATTCTGGACTACACTTATACAGGTGTGTTAACAAACTTTGCAAACAGCATATTTTCTGAGACTGGATATCAGTGGAACCTTACTGATATTAGCGTTCTCTTCGGTTGGTTCATTATTTGTTTAGTTATCTTTGTTTATGCGTACAAGAAAAATGGATTAGATAGTTAACTGCTGGGGAAAATTTACTGTATGACATTCAGTATTTTTTTATCATCCCAGGAATATTTAGACTAAGAATCAAAAATTATTTATAAGGAGAGGTAAATGATGTTCAAAAAAAAAGGTGATAAACGTTTTGATGAAAAGTTGGTGCAAAATTCTCAGCAGGGCAGTTTAATATCTATATGGGTTGATCGTCAAACAGGTGTAAATTATTTATACACATGGAGTGCGCAAGGATGCGCTCTTACCCCTTTATTAGATAAGAATGGTGAAGTAGTAGTGTCACAGGTAGAAGAAACTAATTAACAATAATTATACGTATACAGAGGCTGGGTCAAAAGTGTTTTGTCTAAGTTAAACCAAACTAATTTGCATGCCAGGAGGCAAATTAGTTTGGTTTTTTTATTCAATGTTCATTTAGATTTTAGCTCTCTCCAGAGAAGTTAAGCCGTTTCTTACTATCAATCATCAAACTCATTGAACATGGCGTAACAGCTAAGTTAGCTGCGAAATAACGTACAAATAGTTTGCTATTAAAAATCACTGACCTACGCGTAAAAACTCTTTGTATGGAAACCCTATAAATGATAAAATAGTAATAGACAGATAATAAAAACAATTTTTATTATTTAAAATTGTAATCGTTTACATACGCGGAGGTGCTTCTTATGTTATTAGGGAAAAAGAGAAAACTGGGAAGAAAAATTGAAGAAATGACGATAGGTGAAAAGCTGACCCTTACAGAAAAAATAGAAGATAACGAACTGCTTCTTTACTTAGGGCTCACAAATGATGCCAATCCATTATACATTCAGCATGATTATGCTTCTCAAACGCCATTCAAAAAACCGATTGTGCCTTCAATCATGTTAACGGGCATCATCACATCTGCCGTTTCTAAATACTTACCGGGTCCGGGTTCTCATATAGTAGAGCAAAACATTGAATTCCCTAAACCGGTCTATCATTATGCAACAGTACAATTCCTGTTTGAAGTGATGGAAGTGGATCCCCACACTCATTTGGTAACTATCGAAGTAACAGCTACCAATGAAGAAGAGGAGAAGGTCATCAACGGTACCATCAAAGTATGCCCCCCACACCGATTAGAGAAAATGAATAGCCATGCATTAGAAAACTTCTAAACACCTGAAAGAGCTATGATATCCATAGCTCTTTTTATTATGCAAAAAATGATAAAGAAAGCGGGAGAAGTGCATCATATAAAAGAAGAGTATAAGGTTTGGGTCGGTTTAGTAACGTACGGCAAGAAAACTAAAAAGTATTAAATCTCTCTAAATGATGGTAACCCTCAAGATTTATATTATAATGAAAGTACAATTACATAATTACGTTGGATGTTGGGGTTAATTTTCTTTTGTATGGAGGCACAACAAATGAGCAAAAAAATCTTGGTAGTCGATGATGAACAGTCTATTGCAACACTCTTAAAGTACAATCTTGAGCAATCCGGTTATTCCGTTACTACGGCACATGATGGTGAAGAAGGAAGGGATAAAGCGATTGAGCAATACCCGGACTTAATTATTCTTGACCTGATGCTTCCTTCCATGGATGGAATCGAAGTGTGTAAAGAACTGCGACAAAGGAAGATTAATATCCCCATTCTTATGTTAACGGCTAAGGATGACGAATTTGATAAAGTTCTTGGACTGGAGCTTGGGGCAGACGACTATATGACAAAGCCCTTCAGTCCTCGTGAAGTGGTTGCTAGGGTCAAGGCTATTCTAAGACGCAGTCAAGCCATACAGGAAGCGGCCGAACCATCTTCCATCGAGCCGACAGATTACAAGGAAGTGGGAGAATTAAAGGTTTATCCGGAACAGTATGAAGCTTATTTCCAAGGTGATCTAATGGAGTTGACACCTAAGGAATTCGAACTTCTTTTATATCTAACAGAAAATAAAGGCAGGGTCTTAACGAGAGATCAGCTATTAAGTGCGGTATGGAATTATGATTTTGCCGGGGACACAAGAATAGTGGATGTTCATATCAGTCATTTACGGGAAAAAATAGAATCCAACACGAAAAAACCAACTTATATAAAAACCATCCGAGGGCTTGGATATAAATTGGAGGAGCCTAAAAATCGATGACCAAGTTTAGAACAAAACTTCTTTTTGCTCTAATCACCCTGATCATCGCTGTATTGATAGGACTTGGGTTGCTTCTGGGTCAAATTTTCAAGAATTTCTATCTGGATACATTTAATTCCCGGATTCAAAAAGAGGCGAGGTTACTGGCAAATTCCATTGAAGAAAACGGGACACCGAAAGAAATCGATCCCGAGATGATCAAAGAATTGAGTGACATATTGGATGTCAGGATTACGATTCTTGATAACTCAGGAAGTGTAGTCCATGATACGGAAACCTCGGAATCACTGGTTGGTCCTCAGCAAAAGAGGATCATAAATGAAATCCAGGAGAACTGGGATGTAAAGCAAAAGCATAGAAAACTGGTGACATCAGGTGTGGAGTACAGGTATTATTGGTACCCGCTAAAGGGCGGTGATAACCAGTTAAATGGATTGCTTATCATGAGTACCGAGGTAGAAGCCTTTGAGAAAGGAATACAGCAAATTTGGTTTGTGCTATCCATTTCCTTAGGTCTTGCATTAATCCTCATTATCATTCTGGGATCGAGAATCACGGTGAGGTATACAAAGCCCATTGAATCGGCAACGAATGTGGCAATGGAGCTCGCCAAGGGGAATTATCGGGCGCGGACATACGAAGACCGCCTGGATGAAACGACTATGTTAAGTACCTCCATTAACATTCTCGCCCGTAATCTGCAGGAAATGGTGAATTCACAGGAAATGCAGCAGGATCGTTTAACGACGCTGATTGAAAACATGGGGAGTGCCCTTCTCTTAATTGATCATCGCGGTTTTGTTGTATTGACGAACCGGACGTTCAGGGACTTCTTTAATCTGAAAGAAAGCCAGCTGAAAAAAGTCAGATACCATGAGGTCATTCACTATCAGGAAGTGAATAAGCTTGTGGAAGAAATCTTCATGACAGAAGAACGGTTAAGAAAGCAAATCCTTCTTCCTCACAAAATAGAAAGAAAGCATTATGAAGTATATGGGGCGCCTATCATCGGTCATAACGATGAGTGGAAAGGGATTGTCGTAGTATTCCATGACATCACGGAGCTTAAAAAGCTCGAGCAAATGAGAAAAGACTTCGTAGCGAATGTCTCTCACGAATTGAAAACACCGATCACATCCATTAAAGGTTTCTCGGAGACATTATTGGATGGGGCGATGAATGATCCCGATACGTTAAAGTCTTTCCTGGATATCATTCTGATGGAAAGCGACCGCCTGCAATCCCTTATACAAGACTTATTGGAATTGTCCAAGATTGAAAAACAGGGGTTCGAGCTTTCCCTGCATGAAGTAGAGATTGCCGGTTTAATTGAAGATGTGATTCCGATTTTGAAAGAAAAAGCGAAATCAAAAGATATTTCCCTTCAAACGTCATTTGAGTCAAGGGGCCATGCGGAAGTAGACTCCTACAGACTAAAACAGGTTTTCATTAATCTGGTCAGTAATGCAATCGTGTACACTCCAAAGGGCGGGTATGTCTTGATTTCAGTGACGGAAGATAAAGAAATGGTTCATGTGAGCGTCAAGGATAACGGGATGGGAATCAGTAAAGAAGAACTTCCCCGCATTTTTGAACGGTTTTATCGCGTGGACAAAGCAAGAAGCCGTAATTCAGGCGGAACGGGCTTAGGTTTAGCCATTGTGAAGCATATCATCGAAGCCCATGAAGGAAAAATTGAAGTAGACAGTGAAGTGAATGAAGGTACGACGTTCACAGTTTCCTTATACAAGCAGTCTTCAAGCTATACGCTGGGTGAAGGGAAGAGCAAATCTTAGTAAGTTTACAATTATTTTACATTGCATTTACAATAGGTTTAAATCCTGTTAATAAAAGGGTGTTACGATACTAAGTGAAACCCCTTCATCCAAGGTGTTAAGAAAAGGCGAGAGCTAACCCCGTTCTCGTCTTTTCGCTTTTTTATTTTGAAAGCGTTATCAGTCTGATGAACAACACTTTACTTCCCCGCTGGCGCATGCATACAGGTAGGAACCCATTCATCTCGAGCACACAATATCAACTTCCTCTTTTGTCATCTTCTCTTAATATTATTGAAACCTTTTTGTAGTAAGTCCGTATATCTTAGTAGGTGATTAATAAGATATAGAGATAGAAAAGGGAGGGCGCATATGAGTTTAAAACGAATTTACATGGTGACAGGGATGGTTGTAGCGGCCATTATTTTAATTGTTGTGTTATTGACTTCCTGGTATACCGTTGATGAATCAGAACAAGCGCTTGTATTGACATTTGGAGAAGCGGGAGAGCCGGTCGTTGAGCCTGGGCTGCACTTCAAGATGCCATGGCCGATGCAATCAGTGGAAGTTCTGTCTAAAGAAACCTTCAGTCTCCAATTTGGATATGAAGAAAAAGACGGGAAGATCAAGGACTTTCCGAAAGAAACGAAAATGATCACGGGAGATGAGTACATCGTTCTCGCTGATCTTGTGGTTCAATGGAAGATCACGGATCCTGAAACGTACTTATTTAACTCAGACAACCCGAAGGAAATCCTTTACGATGCAACTTCATCTTCTTTAAGAAGCATTATAGGGAGCTCCTTGATAGATGATGCGTTAACATCTGGAAAAGCGGAAATCGAGGCGGAAGTAAGAGATTTACTAACGACCCTGATTGATGATTATGATATTGGTATTTCCATTCTTGCAGTGAAACTGCAGGATGTCGAGCTGCCGAATGCAGAGGTCCGATCAGCTTTTACAGCCGTAACGGATGCAAGGGAAACGATGAACACGAAAATCAATGAAGCAAAGAAATATCGGAACCAGCGATCAAATGAAGCAAAAGGTGAAAAAGATGCGATCATGTCCAGGGCAAAAGGGGATAAAATTGCGCGTGTGGAGCAGGCCCGTGGAGATGTAGCCGTATTTGATAAGCTGTACAACGAATACAAATCGAATCCTGAGATTACGAGAAAACGACTTGTATTAGAAACCTTGGAAAATGTTCTTCCAAATGCGGAAATCTACATTATGAAGGATAGTGGAGAAACGTTGAAATACTTCCCGATTCGACAGCTTGAAAATCAAAGCGGCCCGGTGAAGCAGGAAGGGAGTGAAGAGAATGAGTGATCAAAACGTCTTTGACATCAATCAAAAGAAGAAAGACCCTATCGAGTGGAAGCGTTATACAAAATTAGGAATCTTCCTTGTCATTCTCGCTGCCGTCATTCTTCTGCTGTTTACCAGTCTCTTCATTGTCAAAGAAGGAGAGTATAAAGTCGTCCGTCAATTCGGGGAAGTCGTAAGAATAGACAAAGAACCCGGTTTGAAATATAAGGTCCCGTTCATTCAGTCTGTTACTACCCTGCCTAAGCATCAAATGACGTATGATGTAACGGAAGCTGAAATCAATACAAAAGATAAAAAGCGGATGCTCATCGACAACTATGCCGTGTGGCGTATCGAAGATCCTCTTAAAATGATCAAAAATGCAAGAACGGTCATTAACGCAGAGACAAAAATGGAAGAGTTCATCTACTCAGTCGTCAGGTCGGAGCTCGGACAATTAGAGTATGATGAAATCATCAATGATGAAAAGTCTTCCCGGGGAAGTTTGAACGATCGGGTGACGGACAAAGTGAACGAGCTTCTTGAACGGGATGGATACGGAATTGTCGTTCAGGATGTCCGCATGAAGCGTACGGATTTACCGGAAGCAAATGAAAACTCTGTCTATACGCGTATGATTTCAGAACGTGAATCAAAGGCTCAGGAATACCTCTCAATGGGAGATGCCGAGAAACAACGAATCACTGCTGAAACAGATCGTGAAGTAAAGGAGCTTCTGGCAAAAGCAGGGGCTGACGCCAATGTCATCAGGGCGGAAGGAGAATCCGAAGCTGCACAAATCTACAATAAATCGTTCTCCAAGGATCCCGATTTCTATGACTTGTATAAAACGCTGGAAACATATAAGAAAACAGTGGATGATAAAACGGTTATCATCTTACCTTCTGACTCCCCGTATGCAAGGCTGTTGATGGGGTATACAGAATAAAAGGAGAAACTGTTGAAGTTTGAGTGATCTCATTCTTCAACAGTTTTTTTGTTCATTTAGGCTAATGGTTCGCTTGATTAAAGTATATTTGACGAGTTTTTAATGAAAATATGTTTCAATTATCTTTTTCAGGCGGTTAATTCTTTGAAAAATTATGCTCTCGTTCACTTTATGATCCAGTTTGCGTTACTTATGATCCGCTTTTCGGATATATGATCCGGAATTTTGATATATGAACCACTCTCGGCGATTTATGATCCAAAATTCCGATATATGATCCTCGTTTCCATTTGATGATCCGTTTGTCGAAAAATCATAATTTCCATAGAGATGACTCGAATTAAAAATGAAATGAAAGTCACCTTAGAGGACTTAATAAGGCCCCCATTTTTCCTTTCATTCCCCAACATGATAGAATAAACATATAGATTCAGAAGCCTTTACAGGAGGTACTTACATGTCCAAAAAATTAGTATTGATCGACGGCAATAGTATTGCTTACCGTGCATTCTTCGCACTGCCTTTATTAAACAACGACAAAGGTGTACATACAAACGCAGTATACGGTTTTACCACCATGCTGCAAAAAATACTCGAAGACGAAAAACCATCTCATATTTTAGTCGCCTTTGATGCAGGGAAAACGACTTTCAGACATAAGACATTCAAAGAATACAAAGGCGGCAGACAAAAGACTCCACCGGAATTATCCGAGCAATTTCCATATATCCGCGAGCTTTTGGATGCATACGGAATTAAACGCTATGAAAAAGAAAACTATGAAGCGGATGATATTATCGGAACGCTCTCCCTGCAGGCGGAATCTGACGGGTACGAGGTAAAAGTATATTCAGGGGATAAGGATTTGACACAGTTAAGCTCGAAGACTACTACGGTTTGTATTACGAGAAAGGGCATAACGGATATCGAAGTGTACACTCCGGAGCATATAAAAGAAAAGTGGGAAATCACTCCTGATCGCATCATCGATATGAAAGGCCTGATGGGAGATAGCTCTGATAATATTCCAGGCGTGCCGGGTGTAGGTGAGAAAACGGCGATCAAGCTTCTAAAAGAATTTGATTCCCTTGAAAAGCTGCTAGACTCCATTGACCAGGTCAGTGGTAAGAAATTAAAAGAAAAACTCGAAGAAAATAAAGAACAAGCGATCATGAGTAAGGAACTAGCCACCATCCTAAGAGAAGCTCCAATCGAGATTGGTGTGGAAGAGCTGAATTATGACGGAATGGATGAAGGGAAACTAAAGGAAGTATACCGGGATCTCGGATTCAACTCATTACTCGAGAAGATGGGTGAGTCCACCCAAGAGGAGCCCCGGGAGCTGGATGATATCTCCTTTGAGGTAGTTGAAACCATCAAAGAAGAACACCTTTCAAACGAAAGTTCATTATACATTGAAATGCTGGAGGAGAATTACCACCTCGGAGAAGTAATCGGGATGAGTCTGCACAATGAGAAAGGCACGTTTTTCTTTACGCTCGAGACCGCATTGAAATCAGAAGCATTTAAGGAATGGGCTGAAAACGAAAGCGCAGCAAAGTATGTGTATAACTCAAAGGAAACGGTAGTTGCGCTAAAGAGACAGGGAGTTGACATAAAAGGGATCGAATTCGATCTGCTGTTAGCATCCTACATTATCAATCCTTCTGAATCGAGCGAAGACTTCGCTACTATTTCAAAAGGACACGGCCAGCCTTCCATTGAATCGGATGAATCGGTATATGGAAAAGGTGCCAAGCAGAAGGTCCCCTCCACTGAGATTCTATCAGAGCATCTTGCTCGAAAAGCATTCATACTTCATGAATTGAAGAACACATGTATGAAAGAGTTAAAAGAAAATGATTTATATGAATTATATGCAGAGCTAGAATTACCCCTTGCCCTTATTTTAGCCGAAATGGAATTCACCGGCGTGAAAGTGGATCAAGAGCGTTTGCTCACCATGAAAGAAGAGCTTTCACACCGCCTGGAAGAACTGGAAAAGAACATACATGAACAAGCAGGAGAGAGCTTTAATATTAATTCTCCGAAGCAGCTTGGCGTCATCCTTTTTGAAAAGCTTGGTTTACCGGTCGTGAAGAAAACTAAAACCGGTTATTCCACTTCTGCTGACGTACTGGAAAAACTGCAATCCAAGCATGAAATCATTGACCATATCCTTCATTACCGTCAGCTAGGGAAGCTGCAATCCACGTATTTAGAGGGATTATTGAAGGTCGTCCATAAAGATTCGAGTAAAATTCATACACGATTCAACCAGGCACTGACTCAAACAGGCCGATTAAGCTCGACGGACCCTAACCTGCAAAATATTCCGATCCGACTTGAAGAAGGCAGGAAGATCCGTCAGGCCTTCATTCCATCTGAAAAGGGCTGGGTCATGTTCGCTGCCGACTACTCTCAAATTGAGCTGCGTGTACTGGCTCATATCGCCAAGGATGAGAAATTGGTTGAAGCTTTCAGAAATGATATGGACATTCATACGAAAACAGCGATGGACGTCTTTGGGGTTGCGAAGGAAGAGGTCACATCCAATATGAGAAGGCATGCGAAAGCCGTCAACTTCGGAATCGTATACGGAATCAGTGACTACGGTCTTTCTCAAAGCCTTGATATTACACGAAAAGAAGCAGGGGAATTCATTAAGAAGTACCTTGAGAGCTTCCCTGGTGTAAAAGAATATATGGATGATATCGTACAGGATGCAAAACAGAAGGGCTATGTGACTACTCTGCTTAATCGCCGACGTTATCTGCCGGAAATCACCAGCCGTAATTTCAACTTAAGAAGTTTCGCTGAACGTACAGCAATGAACACGCCGATTCAAGGAAGTGCAGCCGACATCATCAAGAAGGCCATGATTGATATGGCAGAAAGATTAAAAGAAGAAAATCTTCAATCACGATTATTGCTGCAGGTGCATGATGAATTGATCTTTGAAGCGCCTGAAGAAGAAATCGAAGTGTTAAAGAAGATTGTTCCTGAAGTAATGGAGAATGCGATGGAGCTAGAAGTCCCATTAAAGGTCGATTACTCATACGGTCAAACATGGTACGACGCGAAGTAGAGATTGATAAGGAGGTGGCAGAGTGCCGGAGCTGCCTGAAGTAGAAACGGTCAGAAGGACGTTAGAGCTTCTTGTAATTGGGAAGAAAATCAAAGACGTCTCGGTTTTTTGGCCTAAGATGATTAAAAGCCCCGACGAATCCGATGAGTTTGTTCATAGCTTGAAGGGGCAGGAAATACTTGAAATGAGAAGACGAGGGAAATTCCTGATCTTTTATTTAAACGACGTGGCCCTGGTTTCTCACTTGAGAATGGAAGGAAAGTACAACTTGTCCGACAGCCGGGACCCCATTGAGAAGCATACCCACGTCATATTTCATTTTACGGATGACACAGAACTCAGGTACCGTGATGTCCGGAAGTTCGGGACGATGCACCTATTCAGGAAAGGGGAGGAATTGCTTCATCTTCCCCTCCTGCAGTTGGGACCGGAGCCATTCCAATCCGAATTTACAGCCGGCTACTTGGCTGAAAAACTGGGCAAGACAGAAAGAATCGTGAAAGCCACATTATTAGATCAGACGGTGCTTGTAGGCCTGGGGAATATCTATGTGGATGAAGCGTTATTCCGTGCAGGCATACATCCTGACCGAAAATCGAAATCTCTTTCACAGGAAGAAATTGAACGTTTGCACAAAGAAATCATTCATACCCTGACCGAAGCCGTTGAAATGGGAGGAAGTACGATTCGCTCCTATGTGAATTCTCAGGGACAAATGGGTATGTTCCAACAGAACCTCTTCGTGTATAGCCGGAAAGAAGAACCTTGTCGAAAGTGTGGTACTCCCATTGAAAAGAAGTTTTCAGCGGGAAGAGGGACGCACTATTGTCCCGATTGCCAACGTTAGAAAGAACAATTAACATCTGATAAGCCCTTACCATATAGTATTGTAATGATTTTTGGGAGGGCTATTAGATGAGTGAAACAATCTCCTTATTACTGCTGGCGTTTGCTGTAAGTCTTGATAGTTTTAGCACAGGTTTAACTTACGGATTACGAAAAGTGAAAATCCCTACAAAATCAATCAGCATCATATCCATTTGTTCGGCGAGCTCCTTGCTGTTGGCCATGTTGCTTGGTCAGACCATCGGATCCATTATCTCTCCGCTTTGGGCTGGAAGGATCGGCGGGCTGATTCTGGTTGTGATCGGGGCGGCGGTACTGTACCAGTTCTTTAGACCGGAAAAAGAAACGGTATTATCCCAAGAAAAAACGTTAATTAACTTTGAGATTAAATCTATAGGATTAGTGGTTCAAATTTTAAGAAGGCCGTTAACGGCAGACTTTGATAGATCAGGTACGATTACTGGTATTGAAGCATTTATGCTTGGAATCGCACTGTCATTGGATGCATTCGGTGCCGGAATTGGCGCTGCGTTATTAAATTTCTCGCCATTCATACTTACTTTAGCCATCCTGGTGATGAGCTTTACGTTCTTATTCTCAGGATTGAAGATGGGGGAATTCTTCTCTCATTTACGGTGGATTCACCGAGTGTCATTTCTCCCTGGAGTTCTATTGATCCTTATAGGGATTCTGAGGTTTTAATGGCTGAGCTAGAAAGGAATAGGATAATGGCTATCATTATAGGATTAACAGGTGGTATTGCAAGTGGAAAAAGTACAGTTTCCAAAATGTTAAATGAAAAAGGCTATACAATCATTGATGCTGATCTTGCAGCCCGTATGGTGGTTGAAGTTGATCAGCCGGCATACCTTGCGATTGTGGAAGAATTCGGTGAACACATACTGCACGATCAAGATTCAACCATCAATCGGGAAAAACTCGGCCAGATCATCTTTAACTCTGAAGAAAAACGAAAAAAGCTGAATGGAATCGTTCATCCTGCCGTCAGAAGCATGATGCTCGCACATAAAGATGAAGCCATTCTTGCTGGTAAAAACACGATTTTCATGGATATTCCCCTTCTATTCGAAAGCAACTTGACGTGGATGGTAGATCGCACAGTCGTGGTATACGTGAACGAAGAAACCCAGCTATCCCGCCTAATGGATCGGAACAACTTTAACCATGAAGACGCATCATCCCGCATCGCTTCCCAATTCCCCTTAAAGGATAAAGCAAGCCTTGCCGACGCAATCATCGACAACAACGGATCTCTACAAGAGACCCAACAACAGCTTGATGCACTATTAGTGGAGTGGGATCTAAAACCATAGAATGACTTATGAGCCGACAAGGAAAACTCTTGTCGGCTTTTTATTTGGTCCACTAGATAATTAGTAGTTATGACGATAAATATTGATTTTTTGGTTTGCGTTTGTATATAGGAAAAATTCTAATCGTAACTATTGAGGCTTGATGGTGTTTGTCTGTCAAATGTATAGGCACTAAACATATATCAGCACAGAGCGGAAAGGAACGGTCAACGTATAAATCAATTTAATTGAAAAAATGTATGAATTCAAACCGCAAAAATATACATTCAATAAGCCTATTTGTCAGAATAATAAAACATTAAAAATCCGCAAAATACTTATTAACATATTCTCTAAATATGTTATACTATTTTTAGCAAATAAACATATAAGTATAACATTAATATAGAGGGGAGCCGGATTTATGAAGGCGAAAATTGCAATCAATGGTTTTGGACGTATTGGGAGAATGGTTTTCAGGAAAGCAATATTAGAGGAAAACTTAGAGGTTGTAGCCATTAACGCAAGCTACCCGGCTGAAACATTAGCACATTTAATTAAGTATGACACAAATCATGGGACATTTCAGGCAGATGTGGTGACGGAAGATGATGCACTCATCGTCAATGGAAAACGTGTCCTACTATTAAGCAATCGTGATCCTAAAGCATTGCCTTGGGGCGAATTAAATATCGACATTGTGATTGAAGCTACCGGAAAATTCAATTCGAAAGATCAAGCGAGCCTTCATTTAGAAGCGGGAGCGAAAAAGGTCATCCTGACTGCCCCTGGTAAAAATGAAGACGTAACCATTGTGATGGGGGTAAATGAAAGCGCATTAAATATTGAAGAACACAGCGTCATTTCGAATGCATCTTGTACTACGAACTGCTTAGCGCCGGTTGCGAAAGTATTAGATGAGCAATTTGGTATTGAAAACGGACTTATGACGACTGTCCATGCTTACACAAATGACCAAAAAAATATTGATAATCCACATAAAGATTTGAGAAGAGCGAGAGCGTGCGGTCAATCGATCATCCCGACCACGACTGGAGCAGCAAAAGCATTGTCATTGGTTCTGCCTCAATTAAACGGCAAGCTTCACGGAATGGCATTGCGTGTCCCTACACCCAATGTATCTCTAGTGGACCTGGTTGTGGATGTGAAAAGAGACGTAACTGTAGAAGAAATCAACGAAGCTTTCATTACGGCTTCAGTTAGTTCTTTACACGGGGTGCTGCAATTTACAACAGAACCTTTAGTTTCAATCGACTTTAATACAAATCCTCATTCAGCGATCATAGACGGATTATCCACGATGGTAATGGGAAATCGAAAAGTGAAGGTACTGGCCTGGTACGATAATGAGTGGGGCTACTCATGCCGCGTCGTCGACCTGGCTAAATTCGTGGCATCAAAAATGAACGCAAAACAAGAAGTCAACGTTTGAAAGAACCCAAATAAAAAATAAGCTGCATCCTTAGAACGTACCTTTCACGGTGCGTTCTTTTCTTTTATTAAACTTTTTATAAATAGAAGGCATCGGACAGATCTATTAGGTAGTTGATGTATTTAGGATCCTTTGGCAGAAAGTTTGTTTTAGGAACAACTTTATACCAAAGAACTTTTTTTAGTGCTTATCTATTAAAATGTATAGTTAGTAAAAGTGAAGTATCACAGAGTGGATTGTAGCGGAAGGCACTTGACTCCTGCGGGAATAGCGGGACAGGTGTGACCCCGCAGGCGCAGGCGAGGAGGCTCACCGCCCGCCCCGCGGAAAGCAAGTGGCTGGAGCGGAAAGGAACGGTCAAGGTTTAGACTATAGCCAAATCAAACGATCTTCTACCCATATAAAAAAGTTTAAAAAAATTTATTGCAAAAGAGTTTTAAACAAAGTATACTATTTTTCGTGAACTTCTTATTAGCAAATGAATACTGATTTAGCTACTTAAAGGGTTAGGACCTCTTCGGACTAACTTTCCCCCGTGGTAGTTAAGATTTTGCCAAAGGACACGTTCATTTTGACGAAAAAAATTATGTCAAAGGGGGAAACACGAAAATGGAAACAATGGGTCGTCATGTAATCTCAGAATTATGGGGTTGCGATTTTGAAAAATTAAACGATGTAGTAGGAATTGAAAAAACATTCGTAGATGCTGCGCTTAAATCAGGTGCAGAGGTACGTGAGGTAGCTTTCCATAAATTTGCTCCTCAAGGTGTTAGTGGAGTTGTGATCATTTCAGAATCACATCTGACTATTCACAGTTTTCCTGAACATGGTTATGCCAGTATTGATGTATATACTTGCGGTGATTTAGATCCTAACATCGCTGCTGAATATATTGCAGATGCTCTTGGTGCTGACACACGTGAAACAATTGAATTGCCACGTGGTATGGGTCCGGTACAAGTGAAGAAGTCTCAGGCTCAAGCCCTTTAATCGAAGATAACTCAGAAGAGATGCGTACTAGATGCATCTCTTTTTTTATGCATTTGTACAGGAATTGATTTTGAATTTTCATTCCTGTGGTTTTCGTGTAAAATAAGGGTAAATAAAGGGAGGAACTTTAAATGAGCGGAATACGTACTTTTTTTAAACGGTTTCAATCAGAATGTGAGACATCTGATCAGCACGAAGATAAAGACCTGAAATCACGCTATTATAAATCCATGCATCAAGGTGCATTTAATGCAGTATTAGAGTTATTCTCATCCTCTGAGTATGAGGTGATCTCCCAGTCTAAGGACAGAGGTGAAATTACGGTCCGTAAAAATGGTACTCCCCAATTGTTTATTGTCGCAACGATCATAACGGTAAGGCCATTTGAGACGGCAGTCGATTTCAAGATCAGTGCGGATAAAGGGAAAATCTTTGGTACATATACGGTTTTAAAAGCACAGATTAACCATTATTATCAAAAGCTTGATAGAGAATTGACCAAAGTGAAATAACGGTAAAACCTTTATAAGCTTGTGTAAGTCGCAGCTTTTTAATATGATGAAAGTAATAGTATGTAATAACGGAGCTGATATTATGAAGTGCCCGTCTTGCCAGCATAATGGTACACGAGTAGTGGACTCCCGTCCTGCTGATGAAGGACGTTCAATCAGAAGAAGAAGAGAATGTGAAGAATGTAATTTCCGCTTCACGACCTTCGAGAAGGTTGAGGAGCTTCCTTTAATTGTGGTGAAAAAAGAAGGGGTAAGAGAAGAGTTTAGTCGAGAGAAGATTTTGAGAGGGTTGATCAAGGCTTGTGAGAAACGCCCGGTCCCTCTTGAGAGATTAGAAAAGATCTCAACGGATATTGAAAAGGAACTCCGTAATCAAGGTGCTTCTGAAGTAGAATCGGTGAAGATTGGTGAGATGGTCATGGATCAACTGGCTAAGGTAGATGAAGTTGCATACGTACGCTTTGCATCTGTGTATAGACAATTCAAGGATATCAATGTATTTATAGATGAACTGAAAGAATTAATAAAAAAAGAGTAGAAGAATGAGCTGAAGATGTAATTCTTTAGCTCTTTTCTCTTTATTTTTTTGAAAGGTAGAATCCAACTATGATGAAGAAGCATTGGAATGAAATACAACCAATCGATCACTACACGGTAGGGACAAATGGGATTCTTCAGGAATACGATCGGAAAATCATCACGTTTCTGTACCAGCCTTTAATTGGTTCGGTTTGTTACAGTCTTTATATGAGTTTATGGGGAGAAGTAGAAGAAAACAGGTTATGGTCCACACATTCTACCCATTATCACCTGATGAACATTCTGTCTGTCAATCTTCAGGAAGTATATGAAGCGAGAATGAAGCTTGAAGGGATAGGGTTGTTAAAGGCATACGAAAAAAGGGATAACGAGGATCGGAGCTTTCTATATGAACTGCAGCCCCCTCTTACCCCGCAGGAATTCTTTCATGATGGTATGTTAAATGTGTATCTTTACCGTAAAATCGGCAGAACTCACTATTTGCGTTTAAAGAAATTCTTCACCGACGAAACGGTAGATAAACAGCAACACGTAAACATTACACGATCCTTTCAAGATGTTTTCACATCGGAACAAATTAATTTTCTCCACCACGATGCAAATATGGATTCCGAGACAAAGTCTGGTGAACAATATATGAAATATGGGAAGAATGGTGGTCTTCCACTGGATGATATCGATTTTGATTTTCAGTTACTACTTGCAGGGTTATCTGAATCAATGGTTCCACGAAAAGCCTTTACAACTAATGTAAAGGAAACGGTTCTGAAGCTGAGTTATCTGTACGGGATTGATCCTCTTCAAATGAAAAATATCGTCCTAAGCTCCCTGGATGCAGATGATACCATCGATATAGAGCTGCTGCGCAAAACCGCACGTGATTGGTATGGGGTTCAGACAGGTGATCAACTGCCAGACTTGACTACGAGAATAGAGACCAAGGCCCCTGTGAAATCGGATAAACCCCTAACGAAAGAAGAAGAGCTCATTGAATATCTGGAAACAACGTCACCAAAGGATGTTCTATCTGACATATCAAATGGAGGTGCTCCTTCTAAGTCAGACCTTCAGGCGGTAGAAGAGGTGCTCATGTCACAGAAGTTGCCGGTTGGTGTCATGAATGTCCTGGTCCAATACGTTTTGCTGAAAACGGACATGAAGCTCACAAAAGGATATATGGAAAAAATAGCGTCCCATTGGTCGAGAAAAAAGGTGACGACTGCAAGTGAAGCCATGGAATTAGCGAAAAAAGAACACAAGCAGTATCTTGAGTGGGCTGAAGGGAAAAAGGAAAATAAAACGAGTAGACGAAGAAAGCCGATTCGTACGGAGAAACTCCCGGATTGGTTCCAAGAGGGTGAAACCGAGAAAGAAAATGATTCTTCCCTTGATGGATATGATTTCGAAGCAGAAAAGAAGAAACTCGAAGAAGAGCTTAAAAATTTTCGGAAGTAGGTGAACGTAGCGGTGGAGAAAATAAATAACACCCTGAAAAGGTTGGCGGCTTCTGGTTCGTTTCAACAAAGATATGAGCAAATGAAAAAAGAGATACTTGAAAACAATGATGTGAAGGATTTTATTCGCAGGAATGAAGGCCGTGTAACAGGGGAAATGGTAAATGAGAGTCTGATGAAGTTATATGAATACATCTCTCAAAGTAAAGAATGTCGATACTGTCCTTCTTTACAGGAGTGTAAGAATATGATGGAAGGGTATGACCCTCATTTGGTGATAAGAGGAAACACCATCGACATCGATTACCATCGCTGCCCTCGAAAAGTCATTCACGATGAAAGAACGAGCGCACAGCGTTTAATCAAAAGCCTGTATGTGCCGAAGGATATTTTACAAGCATCTTTCTCAACCCTGGATCTTGATTCGAAAAGCCGATTGGAGGCTGTCCGATTAGCAAAGAATTTCGTGGAGAACTATACAGAAGGTACAAAAATGAAAGGACTCTATTTTTACGGCAAGTTCGGAGTGGGTAAGTCCTATTTGTTAGGGGCTATGGCCAATGAACTCGCCGAGAAAAAAATCGCGTCCCTTATTGTCTACGTCCCTGAGTTCTTTAGAGAAATCAAGCAATCGCTGGGAGACAACTCGGTAAATGAGAAACTGGAAATGGTTAAAGCTGCACCGATCCTCATGCTCGATGACATCGGCGCAGAAACCATGTCAAGCTGGGGGAGAGATGAAATCCTCGGGACGATCCTGCAGTACAGAATGCTTGAAAACCTCCCGACATTCTTCACCTCCAACTTCAACTTCAACGAACTCACCCATCATTTGACATACAGTCAAAGAGGAGAAGAAGAAAAGCTGAAGGCTGCACGGATCATGGAGCGGATTAAATACCTGTCCCAGCCTGTGTTGATCGATGGAAGAAATAGAAGAGAATAGAATTAAGTGAAAAAGGAGAAGGTCATTCGCTTAGCGTTTGACCTTCTCTTTTTCATTAATGAATTTTCGGTGAAATAGGGTCATTTATTTATTTATTTATTTATTTCCTAAGCATTGTTCCAATAAGGGTTTATTCTATTGAATGAATGATAACGAATCCTGAGATGTTTAAAAATAACAATGTTGATTGGAGCGGAAGGGGGCTCGACTCACGCCCCGCGGAAAGCGAGCCCCCTGGAGCGGAAATCCCACTACTCGCTTTATTTATTATTAATAGATTCAAAAAGAAACAATTAAATTCCCTCATCAACTTCTAAAAGATACAAGCCTCCCATATATATAAATCAGGGATTTGGGTTTAAGGAGGCGAGAAAGTTTGATTGAATTTATTTTCAAGCAAAAAAATGATGCGTTAAAGCTTCAAGAACACCTCAATAAAGAGTTCATCCAATCATGGTTCCATGAAACACTCTTTCAACATTCAACTCACTATAATCTGACGATAGAGGTTTCCCCCTTCTTCAAGGAAAAAGAAAAGCTGTTCAACGGGGTTTCCCACTTTGTCTTAAATGATAAATGCATGGACTGGTCCGAATCAGCCCTGAAAGAAAATTACTTCTATGAAGATATTGATGAAATCAATCAAATATTAGAGATCGTATCAGAGATGAGGATGGGTGAACGACCTGAATTGATGGAGCTGATCGGTGAATGGGACGAGGCCGAATACGTCCACGACAGCCTGGAGCTTTTGTTGGAAGGGACGGCCCCCATATCATTCGACTCTTTCAGCAAATTCAGGCTGAAGAAGCTTCAGGAGAGACTGCTCCTCATGCTGGATCTTGCTATCGATGAATATAAGATGGAGCAGGAGTATCAAATGTTTGTCCATATGCTGCGGGAGTATCTGGCATCAAGGGAGCAGAAAATGCGCACGATCCATCTGTATTCGACTGGTTACGGTTTTCGTTTCTTTGATGAAGACATGAAAGAGGTGACAAGGCAGGAATTGACGAAGGCGATTGATAAACGCCTTCTGACGAATCACCCGTTATACGTTGATTCGTACACCATCGCTCCGTTATTATCCCTTGCACCGGAGAAGATACTCGTTTACGGAAATGGGGACCATCAATTGATCAGGACGCTTCAGAATATTTTTGAAGAACGGATCGATCTTTTACCGATGAGTTATTTCCCTGATACACTACTCTATCCTTCCTGGGATATCGCGAATGAATAGGCTGCTTATTTTATGGAATGCTCTTGCTTTTCAAAACATAACCGATTATAATACCTACATAATAAGTCAATAAATAAAGGTTATGATGAGGACAACAATATTCCTATTCCATTCACAGAGAGGGAAGTCTTTTGGCTGCAAGCTTCCTAATTCGTTAGTGATATTTACCACCTCTGAACTTCAATTATGAACTGAATCTTCACGGATTCACAGTAATGATTGACGGCTAAATGTCGTTATTCGTTTTCAATGAAGTCATTGTCTGTATTTTTCGCACAATGAGAAGTTGGGTGGAACCACGAGTTTATTTATTAACCTCGTCCCTTCAAACGTGAAGGGGCGGGGTTTTTTATGTTTTATAGAGATTACTTAAGGAGTGAAATCACATGTCAGAAGTAGTGAAAATGCAGTTCCCTGATGGAAATGTCAAGGAGTTTCCTAAAGGGACGACAACAGAAGAAATTGCTGCGTCCATCAGTCCCGGACTGAAGAAAAAGGCGCTTGCTGGTAAAATAAATAATGTATTAATTGACTTGCGAACAGGGATTCAAGAGGATGGGGCGATTGAAATCGTTACACCTCCAGGAGAAGATGCACTGGAAATTCTTCGTCACAGCACAGCTCATTTAATGGCACAGGCCATTAAACGCCTATATCCTGAAACAAAACTTGGGATCGGACCGGTCATTGAAGGCGGATTCTATTATGATATTGATTCCGAGCACACGTTCACTCCGGAAGATCTTCCACTGATCGAGAAAGAAATGAAGAAAATCACTGGAGAAAACTTAGAAGTTGTCCGTAAAGAAGTGAGCCGCGACGAAGCTCAGAAAATGTATGAAGAAGTCGGAGACGAGTATAAGCTTGAATTACTTGAGGCGATTCCTGAAGGAGAACAAGTTTCCATTTACGAGCAAGGTGAATTCTTCGATTTATGTCGTGGAATCCACATCCCTTCCACTAATAAAATTAAAGAATTCAAGCTGTTAAGCATCGCCGGGGCATACTGGCGCGGGAACAGTGATAATAAAATGCTTCAACGAATCTACGGAACAGCCTTCTTCAAGAAAGAAGACCTGGAAGAGCATCTGCGTCTTTTAGAAGAAGCAAAAGAGCGTGATCACCGTAAAATCGGTAAAGAATTGAATCTATTCATGAATTCGCAAAAAGTGGGACAAGGCCTGCCGATGTGGCTGCCTAAAGGTGCCACGATCCGTCGTATCATCGAGCGTTACATTGTCGATAAAGAAGAGCGCTTAGGCTATGATCACGTTTATACACCTGTCATGGGAAGCGTTGAGTTATACAAAACAAGTGGTCACTGGGATCATTACCAGGAGAATATGTTCCCGGTCATGGAGATGGATAATGAAGATCTTGTCCTTCGCCCGATGAACTGCCCTCATCATATGATGATTTACAAAAACGGCATTCACAGCTATCGTGAGCTTCCGATCCGTATCGCCGAACTTGGTCTGATGCACCGTTACGAATTATCAGGAGCACTATCAGGACTTCAACGTGTACGTGGAATGACTCTGAACGATGCTCATATCTTTGTCCGTCCCGATCAAATCAAGGAAGAATTCAAGCGTGTCGTGCGCCTGGTTCAGGAAGTGTACAAAGATTTTGATCTGAAGGACTATTCTTTCCGTCTATCTTATCGTGATCCTGAGGATACAGAGAAATACTTCGATGATGATGAGATGTGGAACCGTGCACAAGGTATGATCAAGGAAGCGATGGATGAACTGGACGTTGAGTACTTTGAAGCAGAAGGGGAAGCGGCATTCTACGGCCCTAAACTGGACGTTCAAGTGAAAACGGCCCTTGGTAAGGAAGAAACTCTATCAACGGTTCAACTGGATTTCCTACTACCGGAGCGCTTTGACTTAACATATGTAGGGGAAGACGGGAAGCAGCATCGTCCGGTTGTCATTCACCGTGGTGTCGTATCCACAATGGAACGCTTCGTGGCATTCCTGATCGAAGAATACAAAGGAGCATTCCCGACATGGCTCGCTCCAACGCAGGTTCAGGTGATCCCGGTTTCCCCGGATGTTCACTTCGACTATGCGAAAGAAGTGAAAGAAAAGCTTCAGGCTGAAGGGCTTCGTGTAGACATCGATGACCGTAATGAAAAGATCGGTTATAAGATCCGTGAAGCACAGATGAGTAAGGTCCCTTACATGCTTGTAGTGGGAGACAACGAAATCAAGGAAACGGCTGTAAACGTCCGTAAATACGGAGAGCAAAAATCAGAAACGATTTCCCTTGATGAGTTCATCGGCCATATCACAAAAGAAGCGAAACGCTAAAACGAGATAGAGGGACGGACCTTGCTTCAAGGTCCGTCCCTCCTGCATAAATTTCTAAAAAACTATTGCACTCTCCTAAGATGTCTGATATTATGAAATACGTTGTGATATTAAATGATTATTTGACAGCGGTATTGTCATGTGATATATTATCTAAGGTGAATTGAATACAGTTTGGTACAAGAAGAAGCTACCCGCTTCTCACCTGAATAACGCGTTCGTGCTGTTTACAGGTATGTGATTGACTATTAAAGCCATTTATATATGCTTAATAATCAGGTGCGGGTGTTTCGACACTCGCATCTTTTTTTGTGTGTTGCACACAAAAAAGGAAGCGAGTGCGCCGGCCAAAGCCGTGTATTCTTTTAATAAACCTTGGAGGTGGCTAATTATTAGCAAAGACATGATCTTAAACGAAACGATTCGTGCCCGTGAAGTACGTCTTATCGATCAAAACGGTGAGCAACTTGGGATTAAATCCAAGAATGAAGCTCTTGAAATTGCTGAACGTGTAAATCTTGATCTTGTTCTTGTTGCTCCAAATGCTAAACCACCCGTTGCTCGTATCATGGACTACGGTAAGTTTAAGTTTGAACAACAGAAGAAAGAAAAAGAAGCGCGTAAGAATCAGAAGATCATCAATCTTAAAGAGGTTCGTTTAAGCCCGACGATTGATGAGCATGATTTCAACACCAAGCTTCGTAACGCTCGTAAGTTCCTTGAAAAAGGAGACAAAGTTAAAGCGTCAATCCGATTTAAAGGTCGTGCAATTACGCACAAAGAAATTGGTCAACGTGTTCTGGATCGCTTCTCTGATGAGTGTAAAGATGTAGCAACCGTTGAATCAAAACCGAAAATGGATGGTCGCAGTATGTTCTTGGTGCTTGCACCAGTTAACGAAAAATAAAGGACCCGAGGAGGAAAAGCACATGCCAAAAATGAAAACTCACCGCGGCTCAGCTAAGCGTTTCAAGAAAACAGGTTCTGGTAAACTTAAACGTTCACACGCTTACACAAGCCACTTATTCGCAAACAAATCTACTAAAGCAAAGCGTAAGCTACGTAAAGCGGCTGTTGTCTCTAAAGGAGATTTCAAACGCATTCGTCATATGCTTGACAACCTAAAATAAGAAGTAATAGAAACAGGAGGGAATTATTATGCCACGCGTAAAAGGCGGAACAGTAACACGCAGACGTCGTAAAAAAGTTCTTAAATTAGCCAAAGGTTATTTCGGTTCAAAACATACTTTATATAAAGTAGCAAACCAACAAGTCATGAAATCATACATGTATGCTTATCGTGACCGTCGCCAAAAGAAACGTGATTTCCGTAAATTATGGATCACACGTATCAATGCGGCTGCTCGTATGAACGGTCTTTCTTACAGCCGTTTAATGCACGGTTTAAAGCTTGCTGGTATCGAAGTTAACCGTAAAATGCTTGCTGAGCTTGCGATTGCTGACGAAAAAGCATTCAACCAATTAGCAGATGCTGCTAAAGCTCAACTTAACAAATAATTAACTGCTGACTAAGTTAGCAGACAAAAAGGACTGGCCTAATGGCCGGTCCTTTCTTATATAAAACTCATTGGAAAGCAGGTAGAAATCATGGGTACATTAGCAGGTATCTTATATCTATATGCCGTTGTCATCAATATCATCGGCTTTATCATCATGGGCAAGGATAAGAGAAAGGCGCAGCGAAATGAATATCGCATCAAGGAAAGTACTTTGTGGCAGGTGGCGATTCTCGGAGGCAGCATCGGCGCATATATGGGAATGAAGGTATACAGGCATAAAACGAAACATAAAGTATTCGCTTTCGGCTTTCCGCTGCTTGTCATGCTTCATAGTCTTCTTTTTATCTGGCTGAACACTAAGTTGTAGAAATTGAAGTTTTCATTCTTTAACCCGTCTCCATTACATACTATATAGAGAGTGTCTATAACAGCTTAGAAAAGCAGAAGGAGGTCACCTTAGCCATGGACGAACGGTTAGTTGCTGCATTCGCCCTCATGGAAGCTAGTGGGTACTTGGCTCCTGTTCTGTTTGTTTTATTTCATATTCTAAGGCAATTTCTGTTCATCCCTGTAGCCCTTGTATGTATGGCGGGAGGAGTGCTGTTCGGAAGTATATTCGGCACTCTGTATTCATTAATCGGATTAACGCTCTTATCTGTTACTTTTTATTTTGTCATAAAGAGCTTTACATCATTCTATGAAAAGCTCCTGAGATTGAAGGAAAAATGGTTTGGAAGCAATGCTACACTCACAACCGGTCAAATTGCTATTCTGAGGCTAATTCCTTTTGTCCATTATCAGCTTTTGAACCTTTGTTTACTTGAACGTAAGAAAAAGCTTAAACCTTTCATCCGGGCCTCTGTTATTTCTAATATTCCCCTGGCGTTTTTTTACACGGTTTTCGGTCAATACATCAAACAATTCTCCCCTCCTATTCTCGTCATGATTTTTCTGGCACTCATCGTCCTATTTTATCTTCTAAGAGAAAAGGTAAAAGTGATTGAATGGAGAGAGTTCTTTCCGGGTAAATAAAAAATGGCTGGTACTTCTAGCCATTTTTTTATTGCTTTTTTTGAAGGAATTCATGGATCGGGCTTTTCCAATCCAGCTTTGCATTCGGGTATCTTTCTTTAATTTCATTCTGAAGGTATTGAAAATCTTCTTGAGTCAGTCCCTTTAAAGAAGAGATGTTTTTTGACCAAACAAAGATGGAAACCACCTCAAAGGATTTTTCTGTTGCTCCTAAATATTTTTCTCCTTCGAAAAGAACTCCTTTATACGTTACGTGAAAATTCTTACGTACATTTTCCTGATCATCGAGAAAGTAAAAACGTTTCTGTTCCTGGGCAAGTTCCAGCTTTCGCTTTGGGTCTATAATGTATTTTACACTGCGGTATAAAAGATAAAGAATAAGGAAAAAAATCACTAACCGAATAAGCCAAAGCATTACTATTACCTCCCTAGGCATAAGTCTTCTCCTATTATTTACGATAAAAACAGAAAAAGGTTTCATTTTATTTAAAATTTCTTTGAAAATTTGTCATACTAAGAGAGAACATCAGAAAAATAGGCATCATGAGGGGAGAAAACGTCATGAATATTGAAAAGTTATTGGACATGCAAGAGAAGCTCGATCAACATATCGAACAAGAACACGGATTAGAAAACGCAGATTTAATTGAAAAAAAAATCCTTGCCTTGCTTGTTGAAGTGGGGGAACTGGCCAATGAAACAAGAAGCTTTAAATTTTGGAGTAAGAAATCATCTTCATCGAAGGAAGTGATCCTTGAAGAATTTGTAGATGGAATCCATTTCATCCTGTCACTGGGACTTGAAATCGGCATCCAGCAATTCGATTTAGGGAAAACCAATTACGCAAATGAAGATGTCACGAAACAATTCCTGGAAGTATTCAAATCGGCGAATCACTTTTCGGAAGAGCGTTCAGTTGAGCATTTTCAACAGTTGTTCAGGCATTATGTCTATTTGGGAGAGCTGTTAGGATTCTCCCATGAAGAGGTGTTTGACGCTTATGTAAAGAAGAATGAAGTGAATTATAATCGTCAAAAAGAAGGATATTAATCCGGTTCATCAGCGATAGTTTAAGAAGATTCAGGAAATTTTGATGAATCGGACAGGTTTTAGTATAATGAGAGTGTATAAACATTTAGGGGGTCGAAACAGTGACGAAATTAGATGAAACATTGACAATGCTCAAGGATTTAACCGATGCAAAAGGTGTACCGGGGAATGAAAGAGAAGTACGAAACGTAATGAAGCGATACATAGAACCATTTGCAGATGAAATCACAACGGATAACCTCGGAAGCTTAATTGCTAAAAAAGTCGGCGATGAAAACGGACCTAAGATTATGGTGGCCGGACATCTTGATGAAGTCGGCTTCATGATCACTCAAATCGACAGCAAAGGGTTCCTGCGTTTTCAAACAGTGGGGGGCTGGTGGTCACAAGTGATGCTTGCCCAGCGAGTGACGATCGTGACGAGTAAAGGGGAAGTAACGGGAGTGATCGGTTCCAAGCCACCGCATATCCTGCCTCCGGAAGCCCGTAAAAAGCCGGTTGATATTAAAGATATGTTTATCGATATCGGAGCTTCAAGCCGTGAGGAAGTACAGGAGTGGGGAGTAAAGCCAGGGGATATGGTTGTCCCTCATTTCGAATTCACGGTGATGAACAATGAGAAGATGCTGCTTGCGAAAGCATGGGATAACCGCATCGGCTGTGCGATTGCCATTGATGTATTGAAAAACCTGAAAGGTCAAGAGCATCCAAACGTGGTATATGGTGTAGGTACAGTGCAGGAAGAAGTCGGCCTGCGTGGAGCGAGAACGTCAGCAGCCAAGATCCAGCCTGATATTGCCTTTGGTGTAGATGTTGGTATTGCCGGGGATACACCTGGCGTTTCCGACAAGGAAGCATCAAGTAAGATGGGTGAAGGCCCGCAAATCATCCTGT
The DNA here is from genome assembly GCF_008180865.1 of Rossellomorea aquimaris. GTDB lineage: Bacteria > Bacillota > Bacilli > Bacillales > Bacillaceae_B > Rossellomorea > Rossellomorea yichunensis. The sequence goes on along the minus strand of NZ_VTEX01000005.1, from coordinate 38,314 downwards.
ATGATGCATCCATGATTTCTCACAAAGGGCTTCGTGACTTTGTAACAGATACAGCGGATGAGCATAACATCCCTTATCAATTCGATTCGATTGCCGGTGGAGGAACGGATTCCGGTGCGATTCATCTAACGGCAAATGGAGTCCCTGCGTTATCCATTACCATTGCAACCCGCTATATCCATTCCCATGCGGCAATGTTGCATCGTGATGATTACGAGAATGCGGTTAAACTGATTACAGAAGTGATCAAGAAGTTAGATAAAGATACAGTGGCGAAGATTACATTTGATTGATTGTAAGGAAAGAGACCCTATTGGATTTAGGGTCTCTTTTTCATGAGATAGTGGAGCTGGCATTAAAAAGTCATTTGATCAGATAAGCTCATGTCGGCACCGATCGTTTTTTTAATAATGCGAATGGCACTCTCATTGTCCCCGTCCGACTCTGAAGCCATGCAATCCCTCGGTATCGAGATTTCATACTCTCTCATATAGGCATCATTGGCGGTATATAGTACACAGATGTCTCCAGCTATTCCTGTTAGTATCAGGTGTTTAACTTCCAGCTGGTGAAGCAGGATATCAAGTTGCGTCCCGAAAAAACAGGAATGCTTCGGTTTGATGATAAAATAGTCATCTGTATCCGGGTGAAGTTTTTCGATTACGGTTTCTCCTTTTTTCTTTTTGCAATGCTCGATGATGTCATTCATATTGTCCTGCCATAGACCGTAGTTATCGTTCACATATATGACCGGAATGCCGGAATCCTTCGCTTTCCTCTTGAGTCCGCGGATATTATCTACAATTTTTAAAGTGTTTTCATATAAGTTCTCTCCACCTTGGAAATCAAAAGTATTAATCATATCGATGATCAATAATGCGCTTTTCTTTTGACTCATACATTCGTTTCCCCTTCCATTTAGCTTTGTATGTTTTCATTACCACTGAAAGAGTAATACTAAAACAAAACTGGAGAAAATTTAAAATGGGGAAGGAAAAAACAAGGGCAACCCCTGGAAAGGGTCGCCCATGTTCTTACTGTGTTTGTCGCTGTTGCAATGATTCCTCTAATGTTTCGAGGACCATTTTTTGTTCCTGTGGATCTGCGTTTTGCCAGAAGACTTCGAGGAGTACACCCAGTCCAGGAAGGGTTTTTTCTTCTCCTCCTTGGATTGCATCGACGATGGTGTCTCTCAGTTCGTCCTGGTTGTTGCCAGATACGTTGTGTATGATTGCTTTTCGTAAGTTAAGATTCATCACACATTTCTCCTTTTTGCTAGGATGAGGAATTCATTGTTATCTTGTCTCAAATTGAATTTATTATGTAGGAAAGTTAAGGTATAATGAGACCCTGAATAGTAATTAAAAGGAGCGGATACGATTGAAGTATATTCAATCCTCGAAAAATCCTGTTGTGAAGCAGTGGAAGAAGTTATTGACCAAAAAAGAACGGGATCTCACCCGTACATACATAATTGAAGGCTTTCACCTTGTGGAAGAAGCATTGAAGCAGGAGGATACGGTCCTTGAACTGATCCAAGTGGAAGGAATCGATCTTCCTCAGAAATGGACGGTGGACTCGGTTTCCATGACCATGGTGTCGGATGAAGTTGGAAAAGTCCTTTCAGATACGGAAACATCACAAGGGATTTTTGCTGTTTGTAAGCAAAAAGAAGATGAGCATGATCGCGAAAAAGCAGAAACATTCATGCTTCTGGATGGCCTTCAAGATCCCGGGAATATTGGAACCATCATTCGGACGGCCGATGCAGCGGGGATTGATATGGTCGTGTTAGGAAAGGGGACGGTGGATCCATATAACCCTAAGGTTTTGCGCTCTGCACAAGGAGCTCACTTCCACATACCGATTATCAGAAGGGATCTTACTGAAACCATTCCTGAGTTGAAAGAACGGAACATCCCGGTGTATGGAACAGCCCTGGAAAATGGTGTAGAGTACACAACGATCAAGCCCCAATCTTCTTATGCACTGATAGTGGGTAACGAAGGAAATGGCATGTCGAAAGAACTCTTGACTGAAACCGATCAGAATCTCTATATACCCATTTATGGGAAAAGCGAATCGTTAAATGTAGCGATCGCTGCGGGGGTTTTATTATACTATTTTAAAAATGGGCAGTGAATTTCTTGAAAAGGTTTGAAATTTGCCTGGAAATTAACTATAATAATGCACATATAACTTAAAAAACGTTGAAAGAGGAAAGTAGCACATGACCTTCTTTAAGGGAGAGAATGCCCTGGACTGAAAGCATTCTTAGGAACGCATGATGTGAAGATTTCACCTCTCGAGTTGGCATCGGGACCATTCATTTGATGAATGTAAAGATGCTCCGGCAAAGCCGTTATCCGAATGAAGTGAGCATGTCTGCCTATAAGTTTTTTGCGAAAGCAAAATAACCATGGGATATGCTTATAAGGGTGGTACCGCGATATAAACCTCGTCCCTTTTTGGGATGGGGTTTTTTTATTTGTTTTTAAACCAATCCAGTACGATCATTCGGACGATATACATTAAAGGAGGAAGTATAAATGGAGGACAAATTACGATCCCTTCAACAAGAAGCAATCGAAAAAGTGAACGAAGCACAGGACTTAAAAGAACTGAACAATATCCGTGTAGCTTATCTGGGTAAAAAAGGACCTGTAACCGAAGCCTTAAAAGGAATGGGTAAACTTTCAGCGGAAGAGCGTCCAAAAATGGGGGCCCTTGCGAATGAAGTTCGTGGAGCCATTACAGAAACCATTGAAGCAAAGCAGGCGGTTCTTGAAAAAGAAGCGGTTGAAAAGAAGCTTCAATCTGAAACGATCGATGTTACGTTACCAGGGCGCCCTGTTAAAAAGGGAAATCATCATCCGCTTACGATGATTGTGGAAGAAATTGAAGATTTATTTATCGGAATGGGCTATACCGTTGCTGAAGGACCGGAAGTGGAAAAGGATTATTATAATTTTGAAGCACTGAACCTTCCCAAGGGACACCCGGCCCGAGATATGCAGGATTCTTTCTATATCACTGAAGAAACCCTTCTGCGTACTCATACTTCTCCGGTTCAGGCAAGAACGATGGAACTGGCCAAAGGAAAAGGACCAATTAAAATTATTTGTCCAGGGAAAGTGTATCGTCGTGATACAGATGACGCAACACACTCTCATCAATTCACTCAAATCGAGGGACTCGTCATTGATGAAGACATCCGCATGAGTGACCTGAAAGGAACGCTTAATGTGTTTGCCAAGAAAATGTTCGGCGAAGATCGTGAAATCCGCTTACGCCCAAGCTTCTTCCCATTCACTGAGCCATCAGTCGAGATGGATATCTCATGTAAAATCTGTGGTGGTAAAGGCTGTCGTGTATGTAAAGGAACTGGATGGATCGAAATTCTTGGAGCAGGAATGGTTCACCCGAACGTACTCGAAATGGCAGGGTTTGATTCAAAGAAATACACAGGCTTCGCATTCGGAATGGGACCTGAACGTATTGCTATGCTGAAATACGGAATCGATGATATCCGTCATTTCTACACTAACGACACGCGTTTTGTCACTCAGTTCGGAACAGAAGAGTAAAAGAAAATCGGTAGGAGGTACTAATACATGTTTGTTTCATATAAATGGTTAGAAAATTATGTAGACTTATCGGGTGTCACACCTGAAGAGTTAGCAGAGAAGATTACAAGAAGCGGGATTGAAGTTGAAGGTGTAGAACGAATCGGGGAAGATATCAAAAATGTGGTCGTCGGCCATGTATTACAATGTGAGCCACATCCGGATGCGGATAAATTAAATAAATGCTTAGTGGATGTAGGAGAAGAAGAACCTGTCCAAATCATTTGCGGAGCACCAAACGTGGCAAAAGGTCAAAAAGTGGCTGTCGCAAAGGTTGGAGCGGTCCTGCCGGGTAACTTCAAAATCAAGAAAGCGAAGCTTCGCGGTGAAGCATCTCACGGGATGATTTGTTCCCTTCAAGAGCTTGGAGTAGAAGGAAAGCTTGTACCGAAAGAACATGCAGAGGGAATTTATGTGTTCTCGGATGAAGCTGAAGTTGGCAGAGATGCAGTTGAATTATTGAATCTTGATGATGCGATTCTTGAATTGGGCTTGACGCCTAATCGTTCTGATTGCTTAAGCATGCTGGGAGTGGCGTATGAAGTAGCGGCCATTTTGGATCGTGAAGTGAAGCTTCCCCAAACGGAGTTATCCGAAGGCAGTGAAAAGGCGTCGGATTATGTATCCGTAAAAGTGGAGGCGAAAAAAGATAACCCTCTATACGGTGCTAAAATCATTAAAGATGTGAAAATCGGTCCATCGCCATTATGGATGCAAAATGCGTTGATCTCAGCCGGGATCCGACCACATAATAACGTAGTCGATATTACGAACTATGTGTTATTGGAATATGGTCAGCCTCTTCACGCATTTGATTACGACCGCCTTGGTTCGAAGGAGATCCTTGTCCGCCGTGCGACTGAAGGGGAGACATTCGTCACACTTGATGATGCAGAAAGAACCTTATCCAGCAGCCAGCTTGTCATTACGAATGGTACGGAGCCTGTCGCTCTTGCAGGCGTGATGGGTGGAGCGAATTCTGAGGTCCAAAACGATACAACGACTGTCCTTCTTGAGGCAGCTTATTTCACCGGGGCGATTGTCAGAGGAGCCTCCAAAGATCACGGACTGCGTAGTGAAGCAAGCACACGATATGAAAAGGGAGTCGATCCCGATCGTGTCCTGAAAGCAGGGGAGAGAGCTGCGCAACTGATGGCAGAATATGCACAAGGGAAAGTGCTTGAAGGAACGGTATTATTTAACGAACTTGAAGTTGAGCCTGTTAGAGTTGAGATTACGTTAGAAAAAATCAATTCTTCACTAGGAACGTCCATCTCGGCTGACACAGTTGTAGATATCTTCCGCCGACTTCAATTTGATGTAGAAGTAAATGGAGAAAAGTTTGTTGTAACGGCTCCTACAAGAAGAGGGGATATTACAATCCCTGAAGATTTACTTGAAGAGGTGGCACGTCTATTCGGTTATGACAACCTTCCGCTGACTCTTCCCAAGGGAGAATCAACACCTGGCGGACTATCGAACCATCAGTTGAAACGCCGTACGGTCCGCCGTTATTTAGAGGGAGCAGGACTCCTGCAAGGGATTACCTATTCACTTACAAACGATAAGAAAGCAACACAATATGCATTAGACGTAAGAGAGCCTGTCCGTTTATTGATGCCGATGAGTGAAGAGCGAAGCAATCTCCGCTTAAGCATCATTCCACAGCTTCTTGAAGTGCTTTCGTACAATAAAGCACGTCAAAATGACTCACTTGCCTTTTATGAAGTGGGATCCGTTTTCTTACAAGAATCAGGAGAAGAGCTGCCTAAAGAAGAGGAGCATATTGCAGGGGCTATGACGGGCCTTTGGCATCTGCATCCTTGGCAAGGAGAAAAGAAGCCTGCTGACTTCTATGTGGCGAAAGGTATCCTTGAAGGACTGTTCGAAGAAATCGGCGTTTCTGAAGCAATTTCTTACCGACAGGCAGCGATAGACGGCATGCATCCGGGAAGAACGGCTGAAATACTATTGGACGATGAAGTCATCGGTTTTGTTGGAGCGATTCATCCTGAAGCGGAAAAAGCCTTGGACCTGAACGAAACCTATGTGTTCGAACTGAAGGCATCACCAATCTTCCATTACGAAAAGCCGGCATTAAGCTACACGCCAATCCCGCGCCATCCATCGATTACAAGAGATATCGCCCTGGTAGTCGATACAGAGGTGAAAGCGGGAGAATTGGAATCCATCATTAAAGACGCTGGAGGCAAGCTGCTGAAAGAAGTATCCGTCTTCGATCTTTATGAAGGGGAACATATGGAAGCAGGCAAGAAATCCCTTGCGTTCTCGTTAAAATACTTCGATCCGGCTAAGACATTAACGGACGAAGAAGTGGTTAAAGTACATGATAAAGTACTGCAAACAGTGAAGGAAAAAGCCGGAGCAGAGTTGAGAGGGTAATACAGCTCAAAGTGGAAGGTGTCAGACAATGGTCTGGCACCTTTTTGCTGTTTGGAGTTGGTTTTGCCTGTTAAAAAATGAACGAATTTTAACAGGCGAATATTGAAGTGATTTCAACAGGAGAACATTCCGGAAATTTCATCAGGAAAATATCATCCATAATTCAACTGGTGAATCCAAGATAACACTGCCATCCAAAGAGAAATCCCCACCGGCATAACCGATGGGGATATTATTTATTTCCCGGCTAACTTTATCGCCTTTTCACTATTGGCAAAATGCCATTTCGTCATAGATTTTAATTCTTCAATCCCTTTTCGTTTAATGATTTTCGCAGCTGCAACGTCTACATGCTTACCGGCACCTTTAGGTATTTCGACACCAGCTTTTTCACTCAATTTGTCCATTTCCTTTAAGAAGGCGAAACGTGCGATGATTGAGGCAGCGGCTACAGCAAGATGGATGCTTTCACCTTTTGTGCTGAAATACACGCGGTCCCGTTGGATTTTCTTTTGTGCAGAAATATGTTTGTAGTATGTATTCTTTTCGACAAACTGATCAATCAATATTCCTTCAGGTAGTTCAGGGGCCATTTTTTCCAAAAGATTCAGGATCGCCTGATTGTGCAAGAGAGCCTTCATCTTCCCCTGTGTCATTCCTTTGGCTTGCATCGCATTGTATTTAGGGTTATGCAGAATTAGTAGTGAATATGGTATGGCGGCTATTAAATCCCTGGCTATTTTGATGATTTGAGGGTCGGATAAATTTTTGGAATCCTTTACTCCAAGTTCCTTCATAAGGGGAAGGTGCTCTCTCTTCACGTAAGCACTTACCACCGTGATCGGCCCGAAGAAGTCGCCTGTGCCCACTTCATCTGATCCGATGACAGACCAGTCGGCGAAGTTTTCAGGCAGTGTCGTCGTACCCTTGGAAGGCGATTTTACCTTTGGAGCCTCAACTTTGCCCCACTGACTTGACTCTCCTTCTCCGTTAGATCCCTGAAACAACACTTTCCCCGATTTATAGGCAGTGATCGTGCATCCGGATGGCTTTGCTACAAAAACGGCACCCGGTGGCAGTTTGTTCGTTAATACGTTTTTGTAGTGGCCTTTCATTTTCTCGATTGTTTCTTTGTTTGCTTGAATGACGGTATTAGCCAAGTTCCTCTCTCCTTGTGACAAAATTCTTGTATATAATAAAAAATGTGAGCTAATATGACAAATTCCTTCCAAAATCAAAAGATTTCGTGGTATGATTATGTTTAGGATTCTTATGAATGGGGGGCTTTCAGGTTGTCTGAACAACAAAAAAATCGCACCACTGTAGACATATATGGTCAACAATATACGATTGTTGGGACTGAATCAACTAGTCAAATCCGATTTGTTTGTTCTAAAGTGGATGACAAGATGAGAGAAATAAACTCCATGAATCCATCTCTCGACACAAGCAGGCTTGCCGTTCTGACAGCGGTGAATGCCGTAAATGATTATCTCAAACTACAAGAAAAGTTTGAAGAGCTGGAACGAGAAATCAAACGTTTAAAGGATTGAAAAAAAGATGCTGGATTTAGCTTTGTTAATCATCCTGGTGATAGGATTTTTAATAGGTTTAAAACGTGGATTCATTTTGCAGGTGGTCCACATATTCGGATTTATTGTTTCTTTTATTGTAGCATACATATATTATGATCAGCTTGCACCGAAGTTAACATTATGGATTCCTTATCCTGTATTGGACGAGCAATCCACATTGAATATGATTTTTGAGTCTACCAATTTAGATCAGGCTTATTATCGTGTGATCGCATTTGCAATGATTTTCTTCGCAGCCCGGATCATTCTTCAAATCATTGGATCGATGCTCGATTTTGTCGCACATCTTCCTTTATTAAAGCAGTTGAATGTTCTTGGCGGAGGGGTATTAGGCTTTATTGAAGCATATTTAATGATCTTCATACTATTATTCATTGCCGTATTATTGCCGATCGAGTCGGTTCAAACATTCATTAATAACTCATTTATTGCGCAAGCGATGGTTAAACATACTCCTGTTTTCTCTGATTTGGTGAAATCTTGGTGGATTGAATATGTAGCCTGAAGAAGGGGCTGACTATAAGTATGCAATTCAAATTCGTTAGGGATGCCTTGGCGGATTTATTCATCTTATAAGTCAGTCTTTTTTCTTTTTTTATCAATTTTGCTACTATATAGATGGGATCGTTTTGCTTTTGCAACTGACGGGGAGTCATAAAGGACCCTAATCGTTAATTCTAAGTTAGTAGGTGAATCTCTTGAATAAAAAAGATATTATAAAATTATTAGAGCAAATCGCGATATATATGGAATTGAAAGGCGAGAATTCATTTAAAATCTCTGCCTACCGAAAAGCGGCGGCGGCACTTGAGAATGATGACCGTAGCTTACAGGAAATCAGTGACTTTACGAAGCTGAACGGAATCGGCAAAGGAACGGCTGGAGTAATCGAGGAATACATAAACGAAGGCACATCTTCTGTCCTTGAAGAGTTAAAGGAAGAAGTTCCAAAGGGATTGATCCCCCTCCTTCAATTACCTGGATTAGGTGGAAAGAAAATTGCCAAGCTTTATAGTGAACTTGGGGTAGAAAATATAGAAGATCTGGAGCAAGCGTGTAAAGCAAATAAAGTACAAGGTTTAGCAGGCTTCGGTAAGAAGACGGAAGAGAAGATCCTGGCATCCATCGAACAGGTTGGCAAGAGACCTGACCGTCTGCCGATCGCTTTTATGAACGGGATCGCTGAGGAGATTGAAGGTTTTCTTCTCGGTATGGACAGCATCCAAACCTTTTCAAGAGCGGGAAGCTTAAGGAGAATGAGAGAAACCATCAAGGACCTTGATTTCATTCTGGCAACTGAGCATCCCCAAGAAGTAAAAGAAGGTCTGTTGAAGCTGCCCAATATCGTAGAAACCATAGCAGCAGGGGAAACAAAAGTTTCTCTGACTCTTTCCTATCATTGGGATGTCAGCATCGATTTTCGAATCGTAAAGACTGAAGAATATGCTACTGCCCTTCACCATTTTACCGGTTCAAAGGATCATAATGTCCGCATGCGCCAGCTTGCCAAAGAACGCGGGGAAAAGATCAGTGAATATGGCGTAGAGAATAGTGAAACCGGTGAGATAAAGACATTTAAAACCGAGGAAGAATTTTATCACCATTTTGATTTGCCCTTGATCCCACCAGAACTGCGGGAAGACGGGAAAGAAGTGGAAGAGTTCCATAAGGATTATTCCCTCATCACATTAGAAGATATAAAAGGGGATCTTCATATGCACTCCACCTGGTCGGATGGTGCATTTTCGATTGAAGAAATGGTAGAGGCTTGCCGTGCCAAAGGTTATCAATACATGGCCATCACAGATCACTCCCAGTACTTACGTGTGGCAAACGGGCTGACTACAGAACGATTACTTAAGCAAATCGATGAAATTAAAGAAATCAACAAGAAGTATGATGATATAGAAGTCCTTTCAGGAATCGAGATGGATATTCTTCCTGATGGTACATTGGATTATGAGGATGACATTCTTGAAAAAGTAGACCTTGTGATTGCCTCGATTCATTCGAGCTTTTCACAATCCCAAGAAAAGATCATGGAGAGGCTGACCACTGCCCTGAAGAGTGCCCATGTGGATATCATCGCTCATCCAACAGGGAGAATCATTGGCAGAAGAGAAGGTTATGACGTAGATATGGATCTTCTTATCCAGTTGGCGAAAGAAACGGATACGGCATTGGAGCTTAATGCAAATCCGAATCGGCTGGATCTGTCTGCAGAAAATATCCGAAAAGCCGAGGAACAGAATGTAAAGCTCGTCATCAACACAGATGCACACAGTATCGATCACCTGGAATTCATGAAGGTTGGAATCGGGACAGCTCGAAAAGGCTGGATCAAGAAAGATACTGTCATCAATACATGGGATAAAAAAGAGTTAATCAAATTTATTAAGCGAAACTGATAAAAGGTGGAATACATTCCGTGAATTCTAAAGTATTAAAAACGTTAGAGTTTGATAAAATCAAAGAACTATTAAAGCAATATGCTGCATCTGCACTCGGTCATGCTAAGGTATCTTCTCTCATGCCTTCCGTTGAGTACGAAGAAATTACAGCTCTTCACGAAGAAACAGATGAAGCCATGACCATCCTCAGGTTGAAGGGTCATGCACCATTAGGCGGGATTTTCGATATTCGTCCACACGTCAAGCGTGCTCAAATAGGCGGAATGCTGTCCCCTTCTGAATTCGTTCAGGTAGCGAGTACGATCAGGACCAGCAGGAAGCTGACGCTTTTTGTAGAGGAGTTATTGGAAGAAGAGGTGGACATTCCCCTTCTGCAGGAGAAAATGGGAACGGTCATTCCTCTTCCCTATTTAGAACAGGATATAAGGAAAGTCGTGGATGATAACGGGGAAATCCTTGATACAGCAAGTGAAGCACTCCGCACGATCCGTACTCAGCTACGGGCCAATGAAGGACGGATCCGGGAGAAGCTTGAACGAATGATCCGCTCTTCCAATGCTCAAAAAATGTTATCCGATGCGATCATTACCATTCGTAACGATCGATATGTGATTCCGGTTAAACAAGAGTACAGGGGTCAATATGGCGGGATCATTCATGACCAGTCATCATCGGGTCAAACGTTATTTATTGAACCGGAAGCCATCGTTCAATTGAATAATCAACTTCGCGAGCTTCGATTAAAAGAGCAATCTGAAATTGAAAAGATTCTCCTGGAGCTGTCTGAAAGTGTGCAAGAATCAGGAGAAGAGCTGCTCTTAATTGTCAGCGTCCTTTCAGACATTGATTTCATGTTCACCAAAGCGAAGTTCGGACGTTCCATTAAAGGGTCTAAACCGACGATCAATAATGAACGCCGGGTGAGGCTGAACAAAGCCCGGCATCCTCTTCTGCCGATAGATGAAGCGGTGGCGAATGACATCGAGTTGGGGACTGACTTTTCTTCCATTGTCATCACAGGGCCAAATACCGGGGGGAAAACCGTTACCCTGAAAACATTAGGATTAACGAGCTTAATGGCACAGGCCGGTCTCCCGATCCCGGCTCTCGATGGATCAGAAGTGGGCGTCTTCCGTACCATCTATGCGGATATCGGGGATGAGCAATCGATTGAACAAAGTTTAAGTACCTTTTCTTCTCATATGGTCAATATCGTGGAGATCCTTAAAAAGGTAGATCATGAGAGTTTAGTGCTGTTTGATGAACTGGGTGCCGGTACAGATCCTCAAGAAGGTGCCGCACTTGCCATCTCCATTTTGGATGAAGTACATGGAACGGGTGCAAGGGTCGTTGCTACCACTCACTATCCTGAATTAAAAGCATATGGGTACAATCGTGAAGGAGTCGTGAATGCAAGTGTGGAATTTAATGTAGAAACATTAAGTCCTACCTATAAGCTTTTGCTCGGGGTCCCGGGAAGAAGTAATGCATTTGAGATTTCGAAGCGTTTAGGGCTTTCAGATTCAGTCATTCAGAGAGCGAAGTCCCATATCGGAACGGATAGTAAAGAAGTAGAAAATATGATTGCTTCCCTCGAAGACAGCAGACGTCAGGGTGAACGGGAGCTTGAGGAAGCCCATGAACTTTTAAGACAAGCCGAGAAAATGCATAAAGATATGCAGAAGCAAATGATGGAGTATTATGAGAAAAAGGATACACTGTATGAAAAAGCTCAACAAAAAGCCACTGAAGTCGTTGAAAAGGCGAAAGCAGAAGCTGAACAAGTGATCAAAGATTTACGAAAAATGCAGCATGAAAAATCAGCTCAAATCAAGGAGCATGAACTGATCCAGGCGAAGAAACAATTGGAAGATGCTACACCGAAATTGAAAACATCCGGTCAAAAGAAGAAAGTCAATCAGGCGAAGCATGAGTTAAAACCAGGGGACGAAGTCAAAGTCTTAAGCTTTGATCAAAAAGGTCACTTGGTCGAACGAGTGTCTGCGAAAGAATGGCAAGTTCAGATGGGCATCATGAAAATGAAGGTGAAGGAATCAGATCTTGAATTCATCCAATCTCAACAGAAGGTAGAGACGAAACCACTGGCCACAGTGAAAGGGAAAGATTTTCACGTCAGCCTTGAGCTTGATCTACGTGGTGAGCGTTTCGAAAATGCATTATCCAGAGTGGAGAAATACATCGACGATGCGCTTCTTGCCGGTTATCCCCGCGTTTCCATCATTCATGGGAAAGGTACGGGGGCTTTAAGGCAAGGTGTGCAGGAATACTTAAAAAATCACCGATCTGTCAAAAACATTCGTTTCGGGGATGCAGGTGAAGGTGGAACCGGCGTAACAGTCGTTCAATTCAAATAATAGCCTTTAGACTGCTCATATGTCCTAATTTTCATAGTGAAAATAATAGAGTGGTTTAAATAAAGCGGTAAAGGGAGCTTTACGATGAAGAACTTTTGGGAAAATGAATTTGTTCAAACGGCTGGGAATTATAGCGTGGTCATACTATGTTTGGTCCTGTTCTTAGCTATCTTCGAACTGGTCACAAAGTATAAGAATTGGGAAGAAATAAAAAAAGGCAACTTGGCCGTGGCGATGGCAACTGGTGGGAAAATATTTGGGATTGCGAATATTTTCCGCCACTCCATCAGCCACAATGATACCATCCTGACAACAATCGGATGGGGTGTGTTTGGCTTTTTTCTATTACTGATCGGCTATTTCATTTATGAATTCCTCACACCCAAATTTAAAATCGATGAAGAAATCGCTAATGATAACAGGGCGGTTGGCTTCATTTCATTAGTTATTTCAGTTGGTTTATCCTATGTCATAGGAGCCGGTATATCGTAAGGAGAGGGAATATGGAAACATTGGCAAAGGTATTGCTCACTTTATGTGGGGGCTTTTTACTCGTTGGGATCATTTATATGCTGTTCTTTACGTAACGTTTGAATAACGAGATACAAAACAATCGATGCACTCTGTGAAGAGAGCTTGGAGATTGAAACAATGCTAAAATAATAATAATGTACGAGCAGACTGTCATATGGTTGAATAGGCAGTCTTTTTTCTTTATTAAAATCATCTGTAAGGAAGGTCAAGCCTGAGAAATAGGAAAAAAGTATCGAGTGGATTGATTTCAAATTGTAACTGAAGTCCCCTTATATTATAATAGTGAATAGAAGAAATTTTCTAAAAATTCACAAGGAGGGATTACAATGAATAAACCATGGTTTGCTGAATATCCAGCAGAGATTCCCACGGAGTTAAATTTAATCGAAAAACCACTGCAGTCCTATTTAACTGAAGCAGCGACCCTTTATAGCAGTAAGGTTGCCATTCAATTTATGGGCAAGGAAATGACCTACACAGAATTACATGAATCCGCACTCAAGTTCGCTCATTACCTTAAGACCCTTGGAATTAAGAAAGACGATCGGGTTGCGATCATGCTGCCGAATACTCCTCAATCCGTAATCGCGTACTATGGCATTCTCTATGCAGGTGGAATTGTCGTACAGACCAATCCTTTATATATGGAAAGGGAAATTGAATACCAAATGAAGGACTCAGGTGCCAAAGTGATGCTGACATTGGATATTTTATATCCAAGAGTGTCAAAAGTAATGAAGAATACCGGACTTGAGCACATTATTGTAACCGCTATCAAAGACTACCTTCCATTTCCTAAAAATCTCATCTACCCATTCATCCAGAAGAAACAATACGGCATTGTTGTGAAAATCGACCATTCAGGACAGAATCATTTATTTACGGAGATCATGAAAACAGCCAAACCGGAAAGTACCGATCATGAATTTGACTTTGAAAACGATGTGGCTCTTCTTCAGTACACAGGCGGAACGACAGGTTTCCCAAAAGGGGTTATGCTTACCCATAAGAACCTTGTCGCCAATGCCTCCATGTGTGATGCGTGGCTTTATAAATGTAAAAAAGGAGAAGAGCGTGTCCTTGGAATTCTTCCATTCTTTCATGTGTACGGTATGACAGCCGTTATGATATTATCCGTCATGCAGGGATATAAAATGATCTTACTCCCTAAATTTGATCCGGAAACAACTTTGAAAACCATTCAAAAGCAGAAACCGACCCTGTTTCCTGGTGCACCTACCATCTATATCGGCCTGCTGAATCATCCTGAACTGAAGAATTATGACTTATCCTCCATCGATTCATGCCTTAGTGGTAGTGCCCCATTGCCTGTTGAAGTGCAGCAGCAATTCGAAGACGTCACCGGCGGGAAACTGGTTGAAGGGTATGGATTGACTGAATCTTCACCTGTCACACATTCCAATTTCCTTTGGGATAAAGAAAGAATAAAGGGAAGCGTCGGAGTTCCTTGGCCAAGTACGGATGCAGCCATCTTCTCACTGGAAACAGGAGAACCGCTTCCACCGAATGAAATGGGTGAAATTGTCGTGAAAGGTCCTCAAGTGATGAAGGGTTACTGGAATCGTCCAGAGGAAACCGAACAAACTTTAAGGGATGGCTGGCTATTGACCGGAGATTTGGGGTATATGGATGAGAGAGGTTACTTCTATGTTGTGGATCGCAAAAAGGATATGATCATTGCGGGAGGATTTAATATTTACCCTCGTGAAATCGAAGAGGTCCTTTATGAACATCCTGCGATTCAAGAGGTTGTAGCTGCAGGTGTTCCGGATGAATACAGAGGAGAAACCGTAAAGGCGTATGTGGTCCTGAAAGAAGGGGAAGTCCTGACAGAGGAAGAACTCAATGAATTTGCCCGTAAATACCTGGCTGCCTACAAGGTGCCCCGGATCTATGAATTTAGAAAAGAGCTTCCCAAAACGGCTGTTGGAAAAATATTACGCAGAGCACTTGTAGAAGAAGAACGCCAAAAAATAGAGGAAGAACAGAAAACAAGTTAAATGAATACCATTGGGCTTTTTCTTTTTGTTGTAAAATGGGACAAGGCATCTCTTCTTGACAAGTAAAGAGAAACCTTTTATTATAAAAATATGAATGAACAGTCATTCATATTTTCTTAAGGCAGGTCAAGAACTCATGAAACGAAATAAACCTAAATACAAGCAAATTATCGATGCTGCTGTTATAGTTATAGCAGAAAATGGTTATCATCAGGCACAAGTATCCAAGATTGCGAAGCAGGCTGGAGTCGCTGATGGAACGATTTATCTCTATTTTAAAAATAAAGAAGATATCCTGATTTCGTTGTTTAAAGAAAAAATGGTACTCTTTGTGGAAAAAATTGAGGAAGTTATAGCAGGAAAACAGACAGTTTCAGAGAAATTATTAGTGATGATTGAAAATCATTGTAAAATTCTGTCGGATGATCACCATCTGGCGATTGTGACACAACTGGAGCTCAGGCAGTCCAATAAAGATATCCGCTTAAAGATCAACGATGTATTAAAAGGATATCTGCAATTAGTCGATAAAATTCTGATTAGCGGAATAGAATCCGGTGAATTTTCAAGTGATCTGGATGTCAGGCTGGCTCGTCAAATGATCTTCGGTACTCTGGATGAAATGGTGACAACGTGGGTGATGAACGAACAGAAATATGACTTAGTAGCTCAAGTCCCTGCTATTCACAAACTATTACTTCATGGGTGTGGCGGCAGGAACTAAATTAGTTTAGGGGGATGAGAGATGGAAAGTTTATCATGGTCATTAGAGGGAAAGGTAGCAACGGTTCTGATTCAAAGACCTCCTGCTAATGCTTTAGCCAGTGGACTTATTAAAGAAATCGATTCAGTTCTGGATGAGCTTGAAGAAAACGCTGAAGTCCGGGTGATCTTACTGAAGGGTGAGGGTCGATTCTTCTCTGCAGGAGCTGACATTAAAGAATTCACAACGATTGAAACGGGTGAAGAATTCTCTAAATTGGCGAAAAAAGGCCAGGACGTTTTTGAACGGATGGAGAACTTTTCAAAGCCGATCATTGCAGCAATCCATGGCGCAGCTCTAGGCGGTGGTTTGGAGCTTGCAATGGGATGTCACATCCGATTGGTAAGCGAGAATGCAAAGCTCGGTCTACCGGAGCTTCAATTAGGACTTGTACCCGGATTTGCAGGCTCTCAGCGCTTGCCGAAATTGGTTGGAAGAGCAAAAGCGGCAGAAATGCTATTAACGAGTGAGCCAATCAGTGGAACAGAAGCTGTACAGTGGGGACTTGCCAATAAAGCATATCCTGAGGATCAGCTCTTCGATAAAGCGAAGGAAATGGCCGATAAGATAGCGAAGAAAAGCCCAGGGGCGATGAAAGCAGCCATTGAGTTGTTAAGTTATACTAAAGATGATCGTTTCTATGAAGGTGTAATGAGAGAATCGGATCTTTTCGGTGAAATTTTTGTATCCGCTGATGCCAAAGAGGGTATTTCAGCTTTTGTTGAAAAGAGAGAACCACACTTTAAAGGCTAGAATACATTCTTGTAATATAGTAAACTCTTATTGAGGGGCAGTCTTGAATGTTCAAGCTGCCCATTCAAAGGGGTTAAATTGTCAAAATCTTTTTAAGGGAAAGAATGTTTACATTATTAGGAGGGACTTACGCATGAACATCTATGTACTTTTGAAAAGAACGTTTGATACCGAGGAGAAAATTTCGATCCAAAACGGTCAAATTGCTGAAGATGGAGCTGAATTTATCATAAATCCTTACGATGAATATGCAGTGGAAGAAGCTATTCAAGTTCGCGATGCACATGGTGGAGAAGTGACGGTTGTGACAGTTGGCGGAGAAGAAAGTGAAAAGCAACTGAGAACAGCACTGGCAATGGGTGCAGATAAAGCAGTCCTGATCAACACAGAGGATGACCTTGATCATGGTGATCAATTCACTACAGCCAAAATCCTTGCCCACTATTTGAAAGAACAGGAAGTAGATTTAATCCTGCCAGGTAATGTCGCCATTGACGGTGGATCTGGACAAGTTGGACCACGTGTGGCAGAACAGCTTGATATTCCTTATGTAACTACGATTACGAAATTAGAAATTGATGGCGGAACGGTAACGGTCACACGTGACGTAGAAGGGGATTCAGAAGTAATTGAAACATCCCTGCCTTTACTGGTAACGGCACAACAAGGTTTGAACGAGCCTCGTTATCCATCACTGCCAGGAATCATGAAGGCAAAGAAAAAGCCTCTTGATGAAGTGGAATTGGATGATTTGGATTTAGATGAAGATGAAGTAGAAGCGAAAACAAAAACAATTGAAATCTACCTTCCACCGAAGAAGGAAGCAGGTAAAGTGTTAGAAGGCGAATTGGATGCTCAAGTATCAGAGCTTGTTTCACTTCTTCGTAATGAAGCGAAAGTTATATAAGGCAAGGTCACAGGAATAACTAACATTCAGGGGGTATTTAACATGGCGAGAAAAGTATTGGTACTTGGAGAAGTTCGGGACGGATCATTACGTAATGTTTCCTTTGAAGCAATTGCGGCAGGTAAAATAGTAGCTGAAGGCGGAGAAGTGGTAGCCGTTTTGATTGGTAAAAGTGTAAGCGCTTTAGGGGAAGAAATGATTCAGTATGGAGCAGACAAAGTAGTGGTTGTCGAAAACGATAAGCTGGAACAATATACTTCGGACGGTTATTCACAAGCGATTCTTTCTGTGATTGAGGAAGAGAAACCAGAAGGGATCATCTTTGGACATACTGCCCTTGGGAAAGACTTATCTCCTAAAGTGGCAAGCAAATTAAGTTCAGGATTGATCTCGGATGCGACAGATCTTGAGGAAGCTGGCGGAAACCTTGTTTTCACAAGACCGATTTATTCAGGAAAAGCATTTGAAAAGAAAATCGTGACTGACGGATTGATTTTTGCGACGATCCGCCCTAATAACATCGAGCCATTAGCGAAAGATGAGTCACGCACAGGAGAAGTCACTTCCCTTTCCGTCGACATCAAGGACTTACGTACAATTATTAAAGAAGTCGTTCGTAAAGCGAGCGAAGGTGTAGACTTATCTGAAGCGAAAGTCATCATCGCCGGAGGACGCGGAGTGAAAAGTGAAGACGGATTCAACCCTCTTAAAGAACTGGCGGATGTTCTTGGTGGAGCTGTAGGAGCATCACGTGGAGCATGTGATGCCGACTATTGTGACTATTCCCTGCAAATTGGTCAAACAGGTAAGGTCGTAACGCCTGACCTATATATTGCATGTGGTATTTCTGGAGCAATCCAGCATTTAGCGGGTATGTCGAATTCTAAAGTCATCGTTGCGATCAATAAAGATCCTGAAGCGAACATCTTTAACGTAGCGGATTATGGAATCGTGGGTGACCTGTTCGAAGTGGTACCGATGCTGACTGAAGAGTTTAAAAAGCTTAAAGTATCTTCTTCTTAATTCAATTCACGTTTCAAGTAGCGACTAAAGGGTATAAGCATATTATGTAGTGAAAATAAGGATGCAGCCGGATGGCTGCTCCTTATTTTTCTTCCCTGTATATTCCGTTATCTGAAGGGAATATTACCTACGAGCAGATTAATAGCATCACAAAAAAAACGGTGATATACTAACGTTACATTCAAAGATTTAGGAGGCGCATATAAATGGCAATTACACATGCTACTGATCAATCATTCTCAACTGAAACAAATTCCGGACTGGTATTAGCGGATTTCTGGGCACCTTGGTGTGGACCTTGTAAAATGATCGCTCCAGTACTGGAAGAGTTAGATGGAGAAATGGGCGACAAAGTGAAAATCGTCAAAGTTGACGTTGATGAAAATCAGGAAACAGCAGGTAAATACGGGGTTATGAGTATCCCGACTTTAGTTGTCCTTAAAGATGGCGAAGTTGTAGACAAAGTAATCGGTTTCCAACCTAAGGAAGCACTTGCTGAACTATTAAACAAACACGTATAAGATAATCTTTGATACACCGGGCCTCGATTTGTGAGCCCCGGTGTTTTATTGTATTAAACTATCTATCAGACAGTTGGATCCTGAGCATGCAGCCCTGATACTTGTTGCCTTTGACCAAGCCGCCTCGTTTTAAGGGAATCAAAAAAATCAGATAAATGTTAAACCTTAAACCAACTTTAAATTGGAATCCATTCATTGAAAGCCTTACAATAGGCTAAGAAGGAATTCCAGACTGAGTTGGTTTTTATATGAAGAGAAACGAAAAAAATAAAAAGTGACAAACAATAAAAATGAACTTCCTTTTACTTCACTCTATTCTCCGGGATACCAAAGTGAAAAAATATTCACAGGAACAACTCGATCCTGTTTATTCAACAAACACCGTCTATAACAGGGCAGACAAGAAGGGAGAGAGTCGATGAACCCTACCATTACGAATAAATTAGCTCTATTACCGGATCAACCCGGTTGTTATTTGATGAAAGACAGACAAGGTACGATTATTTATGTGGGGAAAGCGAAAGTATTGAAGAATCGTGTGCGCTCTTATTTCACCGGTTCTCATGATGCCAAGACTCAACGGCTGGTAGGTGAAATCGAGGACTTCGAATACATCATGACTTCATCTGATCTTGAAGCCCTGGTGCTTGAAATGAACCTGATCAAAAAATATGATCCTAAATACAATGTCATGTTAAAGGATGATAAAAGCTATCCGTTTATCAAGTTAACGAACGAGAGACACCCAAGACTTATTACGACCCGCAAAGTCCAAAGGGGGAAAGGGCGTTACTTTGGACCGTATCCCAACGCAGGAGCCGCTAATGAAACGAAAAAGCTTCTGGATCGTCTGTATCCGTTACGAAAATGCACGACCCTTCCTGATCGGGCATGTCTTTACTATCATATGGGTCAATGTCTTGCTCCTTGTATCAAAGAAGTAAGTAAAGACACTTATAGAGAAATGACTGACGAAATTTCCAGGTTCCTGAATGGCGGATATAAAGATATCAAGAATCAATTAACGGTGAAAATGAATGAAGCAGCAGAGAATCTGGAATTTGAGAGAGCGAAGGAATTCCGCGATCAAATCCTTCACATTGAAGCGACAATGGAGAAGCAAAAGATGACCATGACCGATTTCACTGATCGGGATGTGTTCGGATATTCCGTTGATAAAGGCTGGATGTGTGTTCAGGTATTCTTTGTGCGTCAAGGTAAGCTCATTGAGCGGGATGTGTCACTCTTCCCACTCTATAATGAACCCGAGGACGAATTTCTGACTTTCTTAGGTCAGTTTTATTCGAAGTCCAATCATTTTAAGCCAAAGGAACTTTTCTTGCCTGAGGAGATTGATGAAGAATTGGCGGCTAAGCTGATCGAGGTGAAAATCACCAAGCCTAAACGGGGAAAGAAGAAAGAGTTGGTCAAGCTTGCCGAAAAGAATGCGAAACAGGCACTTGAAGAAAAGTTCGCCTTGATTGAAAGAGATGAAGAACGGACGATTAAGGCGATCGAACGTCTCGGGGAGCATATGGGCATTTATACTCCTTTCCGGATCGAAGCATTTGATAACTCGAATATCCAGGGTTCGGATCCTGTGTCTGCAATGATCGTATTCCTCGACGGGAAACCTGCGAAGAAAGAGTATCGAAAGTATAAGATTAAAACCGTGAAGGGGCCTGATGATTATGAATCCATGCGGGAGGTCGTACGCAGACGGTATTCAAGAGTTTTAAAAGATGGTCTTCCTTTACCCGATCTCATTATCATCGATGGGGGGAAAGGGCAGATTGAAGCGGCGAGGGATGTCATTGAGAATGAATTGGGGTTGGATATCCCACTTGGCGGCCTTGCAAAAGACGATAAGCATCAGACATCGGAACTGCTGTATGGGAATCCATTGCAAATCGTTCCTCTTGAAAAGAGAAGCCAGGAATTCTACTTACTACAGAGGATCCAGGATGAAGTCCACCGATTTGCCATCACCTTCCACAGACAGCTCAGAGGAAAAAGCGCATTCCAGTCTACCCTCGACGACATTGACGGCATAGGACCGAAACGGAAGAAGCAGCTCCTCAAACATTTTGGCTCCATGAAGAAGATGAAAGAAGCAACGGTGGATGAGTTTATTGAGATAGGGATTCCGGAAGCCGTGGCTATTGTATTGGCTGAGAAGTTGAAGTAGGTAATAGTAAAACAAGTAAGAATGTGTTTTCTTTTAATTGGGCTTATATTTAAAAGAGTGTTGTTTTTATAATGGTATTGTTTCGAAGTAACTGGTTGACTATGATAGTTGATTGGAGCGGAAGGTGCTCAACTCACGCCCCCCGCGGAAAGCGAGCACCTGTAGCGGAAATCAACCACTCTCGCTCCTATTAACTATCAAAAAGGTTTACGACGTGAAACAAAAAATGAATTTTATTTTGAATTGTGCATTGAATCATAATTTTTTGTATGCTATAATTAACGAAAATTTATAACATTATCACTTTTTAAAGTGGTGATAGAGGTGCGAACTTCAAAAGTACAGGTAAAGAGGAGTATGAGCTCTGTTGAGATGCCTGGAAAGGGGAGAGTCGCCGAAGTGGTTTCGGTCTCATGCTGATTCCGCTGGTTCTACGTTTAAGAAATGTAGGATTGTCAAGATGATTCAATCTTGGAGAGCTATCTCACAATGCCCATGAACCTATTTAGTATGTTCTGCTGTATGTTCATAAAGCAATGAGATATTATTCTCATTGCTTTTTTTATTATCCAGCGCAGGTGATGAACCTGTTCCATGAACGTTTAGGATGATTGTGATTGTACTCTTCACCATCAAAGAATGAGTCTTAACCAAGCACTCGAGTGAGAAAGAGGGAGAAGCAGTGAGTATTATTGTTCAAAAATTCGGTGGGACTTCAGTAGGTTCTGTGGAAAGAATTCAAAATGTTGCGTCAAGAATCGCAGAAGAAAAAGAAAGAGGAAATGATGTTGTGGTCGTGGTATCCGCCATGGGGAAAACGACGGATACACTTGTTGGATTGGCAAGGGAAATTACATCGCAACCTAGTAAGAGAGAGATGGATATGCTTCTTTCTACAGGGGAGCAAGTCACCATTTCGCTCCTGACGATGGCCCTGATTCAATCCGGACACGATGCCATCTCATTCACCGGCTGGCAGGCCGGGATCGAGACGGAGTCCGTTCACAGTAATGCGAGGATCACCAATATCCATACTGAAAAGATGTTGAGTCACCTTGAATCGGGAAGAGTGGTGATCGTAGCGGGATTCCAAGGGATGACTGAATCTGGGGAAATTACAACTCTCGGTCGTGGGGGATCGGATACAACCGCCGTGGCGATCGCGGCTGCCCTGAAAGCAGAGCGCTGTGATATTTATACAGATGTAGACGGGGTATACACAACGGACCCTCGTTATATTAAAGGAGCAAGGAAATTACCGTCCATTTCATATGATGAAATGTTGGAACTCGCTAATTTAGGGGCTGGAGTCCTGCATCCACGGGCAGTGGAATTTGCCAAGAATTATCAAATTCCATTAGAAGTCAGATCCAGTATTGAGAAAATTGAAGGAACGTATATTGAGGAGGAAGCAAGCATGGAACAAAACCTGATCGTGAGAGGCGTAGCATTTGAAGGTGAAATCACACGTGTAACTGTATTTGGACTAGGAAACGCATTAACGGGACTATCTTCAGTGTTTACCACCTTAGCCAAAAATCACTTGAATGTAGATATTATCATTCAAAGCCAAACCGATCAGAATACGACCAATTTATCATTCTCTATTAAAGAACAGGACCTGGTGGAAACCCTTGCTGTTCTGGAACGAAACAAAGAGCAATTAGGCTTTACCCATGTTGAGCATGAAAGTGAGCTTGCAAAAGTATCGATCGTTGGCTCCGGTATGATCTCAAATCCAGGTGTGGCAGCGGAAATGTTCGAAGTGTTAGCTCAAAACGACATTGTGGTGAAAATGGTCAGCACGTCTGAAATCAAAGTATCTGCTGTCGTAGACGAGGAAAATATGCAAAAAGCAGCAGGTGTCCTACATACTGCATTTAACCTGGATGCGGTGAAGATGGAAGAAATCACGTTATAATACTAAAGGAGCAGAAAGCGGAACAAGTGAAAAAGGGTTGCCTGTCATGGGCAACCCTTTATTAGAGTAGGAAAAGGATGTCGGTAAGGACTACTCTACTTTATCTTTCTCGTCCCATCTTACAATCACTTTCACTGAATGACTCCGTTTATGTAGTTCGTCGGCAGCCTCTGCCACACATTTCTTTTGTAACTGTACTTGTTCGGCTAGAAAGCCCGTTTCCAGTTTGAATGTTACATCCGACTTTAAGGCAAGGCGTCGTTCTAACACCGGTCCGCTTATTTCAAAGGTCATCTCATTCTTTTTTTGTTCCAGCAGTGTAAGAGTTCCCCAGCCGGCTTCAGCGAAAAACGATATCAGTTCCTCTGATGACTGAAGGGGGAATTTCCGAGAGAGCTGTTTTCCACCCCAGTATAATATATCGGGTGTATGCTTTCCTAAAATTTCTGGAATCAATATGTCACGTAACATTTCATATCCGAAGATTGGAACGGACGGTTGATGTACTTCTTCTTTTTTCTGTTCCAAGTAAATCCCCTCTTTCTATAAAACTATTATATACATGAAAAGTGGATTTATCATCCCATACCTTGAAAAATGACCTTGGGATATTTTGGTGATATAATTTTTATTTGATATTTATTTGAATTTTCGAACATTTAACGTGGCAATACCTCATCTTTTCTGTTATCAATAAATTGAAAATATTTTTGCGGTATTGTCGAAATTATGTATACGTTTTCTTGACGCTTCCACTCCTTGGGAGTAAAATGGACATGTCACATTATTGTTACAATATAAAATATGTATCGTCGTCTAATCATTCTTGAAAATTCATTAGAAAACGAATTCATATTTTATCATTAAGGGGGGTAAATCATGGCTGGAAATCGAGAATTTAATTATCGCAGGCTTCATTCATTGCTAGGTGTTATTCCAGTTGGATTATTTTTAACACAACATTTAGTCGTGAACCATTTTGCCACTGGCGGGGAAGAATCATTTAACCAGGCGGCACACTTCATGGAAAGTTTACCTTTCCGTTATATCCTTGAAATTTTTATCATCTTCCTTCCATTGTATTTCCATGCAATCTACGGAATTTACATTGCATTCACGTCTAAGAACAATGCAAGTAAGTTTGGTTATTTCCGTAACTGGATGTTTTTACTTCAACGTGTGTCTGGAGTAATCACATTTATTTTTGTTACTTGGCATGTATGGGAAACAAGGGTAGCAGCAGCATTTGGGGCTGAAGTGAACTTTCAAATGATGGAAAACATCTTATCTAATCCATTTATGCTAGGATTTTATGTGCTGGGTGTTCTTTCAACGATCTTCCACTTTGCGAATGGTTTATGGTCATTCTGCGTGAGCTGGGGAATTACAGTTTCACCTCGTTCTCAATTAATTGCTACATATGTTACGATCGGAATCTTTGTAGCGTTATCGGTTGTCGGTATGCGTGCAATTTTTGCCTTCGTATAAGAAGAAATAGATACGAGTCTAATAGATTAAATAAGTGCTCTCGAAGTATGGTAGGAAAAGGAGTGAGTCACGATGAGTAAAGGCAAAATCATCGTTGTCGGTGGCGGTTTAGCCGGCCTGATGGCCACAATTAAAGCAGCAGAAAAAGGAACGCAAGTAGATTTATTCTCACTGGTACCCGTTAAGCGTTCTCACTCTGTATGTGCACAAGGTGGTATTAACGGAGCCGTTAATACCAAGGGAGAAGGAGACTCTCCTTGGGAACATTTTGATGATACAGTGTATGGTGGGGATTTCTTAGCGAATCAACCGCCCGTTAAAGCAATGACTGAAGCGGCACCGGGAATTATTCATTTACTCGATCGTATGGGAGTAATGTTTAATCGTACACCGGAAGGATTACTGGATTTCCGTCGTTTCGGTGGAACGCAGCATCATAGAACAGCTTTCGCGGGTGCTACGACCGGGCAACAATTATTGTATGCCTTGGACGAGCAGGTTCGACGTCATGAAGTAGCCGGGCTAGTGAATAAGTTCGAAGGTTGGGAATTCCTTGGAGTCGTTGTGGATGACGAAGGAGTGGCAAGAGGAATCGTTGCTCAAAACCTGCAAACGATGGAAATTAAATCGTTTGCAGCTGATGCCGTGATCATGGCAACCGGTGGCCCTGGAATTATCTTCGGTAAATCCACGAACTCTGTCATTAATACAGGTTCAGCCGCATCGATCGTATATCAACAAGGTGCATATTATGCAAATGGTGAGTTCATTCAAATTCACCCGACAGCCATCCCTGGGGACGATAAGCTTCGCCTCATGAGTGAATCGGCCCGTGGTGAAGGGGGACGAGTCTGGACGTATAAAGACGGTAAGCCTTGGTACTTCCTTGAAGAGAAGTATCCTGCATATGGAAACCTTGTACCACGTGATATCGCAACACGTGAAATCTTTGATGTGTGCGTAAACCAAAAGCTTGGTATTAACGGTGAAAATATGGTCTACCTGGATCTTTCTCATAAAGATTCGAAAGAGCTTGATATTAAGCTTGGAGGAATCATCGAAATCTATGAGAAGTTCATGGGTGATGACCCACGTAAAGTACCAATGAAAATTTTCCCTGCGGTTCACTATTCAATGGGTGGACTATGGGTGGATTATGATCAAATGACCAATATCCCTGGTTTATTCGCTGCTGGTGAGTGTGATTATTCTCAGCACGGAGGTAACCGCTTAGGAGCGAACTCATTACTATCCGCTATATATGGTGGTATGGTTGCGGGTCCTAATGCTATTAAATATATTGCAGGACTTGAGAAAACTGTTGAATCCGTACCTTCTTCTTTATTTGACCGCTATGTAAAACAGGAAGAAGAAAAATGGAACAACATCATGTCCATGAATGGTACTGAGAATGCCTATGTCATTCATAAAGAACTTGGTGAGTGGATGACGGATAACGTGACTGTTGTTCGTCATAACGATAAGCTGAAACAGACAGATGAAAAGATCCAGGAATTAATGGAACGTTACCAAAACATCAATATCAATGACACTGCTAAATGGAGCAACCAGGGGGCAACATTCACACGTCAATTGTGGAACATGCTGCAACTTGCCCGTGTTATTACAATCGGTGCTTTAAATCGTAACGAGAGCCGCGGAGCTCACTATAAACCTGACTTCCCTGAACGTAATGATGAAGAATTCCTGAAAACGACGATGGCTAAATACAATGCTGCAACGAATTCACCTGAATTCCATTACGAGGAAGTAGATACTTCACTGATTGCACCACGGAAGCGTGACTATTCTAAGAAAAAAGGGGGAAATAAATGATGAGTGAAAACAAAAGAGTCCGTTTTATCATTACTCGTCAAGATGGCCCGGAAACAGCCCCTTTCCAAGAAGAGTTCGAGCTTGATTACCGTCCGAATATGAACGTTATTTCTGCACTGATGGAAATCCGTCGTAATCCGGTCAATGCAAAAGGGGAACATACTACTCCGATTAACTGGGATATGAACTGTTTGGAAGAAGTATGTGGAGCTTGTTCAATGGTGATCAACGGGAAGCCAAGACAGTCTTGTACCGCTTTAGTTGATCAATTGGAACAACCGATCCGCTTGGAGCCTATGCGCACTTTCCCGGTTGTTCGTGACCTGCAGGTAGACCGCAGCCGCATGTTCGACAGCTTAAAGAAAGTAAAAGCATGGATTCCGATTGATGGAACATACGATCTTGGTCCCGGACCTCGTATGCCTGAGAAGAAACGTCAGTGGGCATATGAATTGTCGAAGTGTATGACATGTGGAGTTTGTTTGGAAGCATGTCCGAACGTAAACAGTAAATCGGACTTCATCGGTCCTGCTCCATTATCACAGGTCCGTTTGTTCAATGCCCATCCAACGGGTGCGATGAATCAGGATGAGCGTCTTGAGTCGATCATGGGTGACGGAGGCCTTGCAAACTGCGGGAACTCTCAGAACTGTGTTCAATCATGTCCAAAGGGGATTCCTCTAACGACTTCGATTGCAGCACTGAACAGAGAGACGACTTTCCAAATGTTTAAAAACTTCTTCGGAAGCGACCATATGGTTGATTAACAGTTAAACAAAAAGCACTTTCCTTTGGGGGAGTGCTTTTTTTTTGCTTTTAAGGTTTCTTATTTTTCAGAAAAAGCTTATAATAATGAATGACCATTCATTTTCTTATTCTATATTCATTTCCCAAAAGGAGGAGCCAATTTGAAACATTTTACATACATTGAAGATATAGTAACATGGCAAAAAGAATTTTCGTTTTCAATCCATATAAAGGTTCGGTTTTCCGAGACTGATATGTTTGGACATATGAACAATACAATTCCATTCACTTATTTCGAAGAAGCTAGAATCGAATTTCTTAAACACAAAGGGTTTATGCAAGACTGGGTAAAACCTGAACACGATACGATTCCTGTCGTTGCGGATCTACAATGTGATTTTGTCAAACAAGTATTCTTCGACGAACAGCTCAAGGTGTGTGTAAAGGCGAATAGTGTGGGGAAATCTTCAGTGGATTTACACTATATGGGTCTGAATGAGAAAGAAGAGGTTTGCTTTACAGGTAGAGGAACCATGGTCCAAATATCAAAACAGACTGGAAAAGGTGTCCCTTGGACGGAAGAAATGAAGGCAAAGCTTGACTGCAAAATGGCGGTTTCTTAGCCCAGTGTAGTATGTGAAAAACCGTTGCCTATTTTTCATTTAACTTCCTCCTCTATGTCACTCTAAACCCTCCCTTCACATATGATATTCTGACGACCAACAATACCCATCCCCGCGGTTTAAAGCTGGCGAAGGCAAGGAGGGTTACCATAATTGAAGGACAATGATTTTACACACAAACCGTTGCTCACCAAAAGAGAAAAAGAAGTATTCGAACTGTTAGTTCAAGACAAAACAACTAAAGAAATTGCTAGTGATCTATTTATTAGCGAGAAAACAGTTCGAAATCATATTTCCAACGCCATGCAAAAGCTTGGAGTGAAGGGGCGATCTCAAGCTGTTGTAGAGCTTCTTCGCATGGGGGAACTCAAGCTTTAAATGTAAGGGACTGATTCTAATGGCAAACAATTAACGGGTCTTCCGCGGATGCCTATTAATGTTTGAATGAGAGTCAGTCTCTTTTAGTTCTGTCCCATTTGCGAACTTGTCTTGAATTTTTACCCGAAAAAGGCGAAAATGCTAATAGGGGAAGTCTAGGCTGAAAGAAAGGCCGCTTTTGTCCCATAATATAATAGAAGCTAAAGCAGGAAGGTCTTATGTGATCGATTCCCGTTTTCAATAAGGAGTACATGTCCAGTTTCTGATTTTAAAAGGAGAGTAATCATGACGAATTCTAAAGAAATCATTGGAGAACTACAAGTTGTTGCAGATATAGAAAAAGACCTGCGATACATATCATCGATCATTAAACAAAAAGGAAGGGAAATATTAAGTCAGTACACCATCACTCCGCCGCAGTTCATCGCGTTGCAGTGGTTATTTGAGTATGGTGACATGACCATTGGTGATCTTTCAAATAAAATGTACCTTGCCTGCAGTACCACAACCGATCTCGTTGATAGAATGGAGAAAAATCAGTTGGTGGAACGTGTGAAGGATGAAAATGATCGCAGGGTCGTCCGGATTCATATGCTAAAAGAGGGCGAAAGGATTATTGAAGAAGTCATCAATAAAAGGCAAAATTATTTACAGAGTGTCCTGACGGATTTCTCCGAACAAGAAGTGTTACTATTAAAAGATAATTTAGCAAAGCTTCATCAAGAAATGAAACCAGAATGAGGGAATAACGTGATTCAACCAATTGGCATCATTGATTCTGGGGTTGGGGGGCTTACCGTTGCCAGAGAAGTGATGCGTCAGTTACCGAAAGAGACCATCTACTATCTTGGTGACACAGCCCGTTGTCCCTACGGACCCAGAACAGCTCAAGAAGTGAAAACATTCACATGGGAAATGACCCATTATCTAATGCAATATGACATGAAAATGCTGATCATCGCATGTAATACCGCCACTGCGGTTGTGCTGGATGAAATTCAGACCCATTTGGACATCCCGGTTATAGGCGTCATTCACCCTGGGGCCAGGGCGGCAATCAAGCATACTCATAATAAGAGAATCGGTGTCCTTGGAACAGTGGGGACGATTAATAGCGGTGCCTATGTAGAAGCGCTCCACTCCCTGCATGGCAGCTTGGATGTTACGTCACTGGCCTGTCCAAAATTTGTCCCTTTAGTAGAGAGTGGAGAATACAATAGCTCCATGGCGGACGAAATCGTAGAAGAGACTCTCCGCCCTATTAAAGATACGGATATTGATACGTTGATTCTGGGGTGCACCCACTACCCTCTATTACAGCCTAAGATCAAAGCCTACATGGGTCAGGGGATCAGTGTGATAAGCTCTGGAGATGAAACGGCACGGGAAGTAAGTACGATTCTTGATTATTACAATCTCCTATACAGGGGAGTACAAAAGCCTGAACACCGCTTTTTCAACACAGGGTCCTCGGCCATCTTTTCACGCATTGCCTCGGATTGGCTGACAGTTGGAGAAGTGAAAGCAGAAACCATTCGATTACAGGATTAGTATCTTGTGATCGGATGGTTCTTTTATTTTTTATGGGCAATCGGGGTATGAATGGGCTGAAAGTTGGTGAAATCCGCTATGGTGGAGGGATTTAACTACTTCGGGGGAATGAAGCGAGTGCGGTGGCAGGGGTATCGACCGTCATTTTAATTTATCAACCGTTATTCTGATTTATCGACCGTCATTTCAATATATCAACCGTTTTTCCAACATATCAACCGTTCTACAAAATTAGACACACCGCCGTTTAAGTTCAGGGCCAAGGCACCTCCGCATTAGGTTGTACTATTTTTATTAAAGTTTCGGTCTATTTTATAGAGCGGGCTCGTATATATGTTAGTACAAACTGTCTTTTAGGAGGTTTCCCAATGGCAAAAAAAGCAAAGGTGTCAATTGCTGTAACGGTTTTAGCTTCTTCTGTATATCTTTCAGGTTGTGGATTACTTAGTTTCGGTGATGATAAAGAGAAAATCGATCCTCCTCAAGACCTATCCTACTTAAAAGAAGGGGAGAAAGTGGATACGGCTAAAGGAGAAGACGCAGAAAAAGAGGTGAGCAAGGAAGAAGCGAAAGCAGAAACGGTCATGACAGAGCTTTATTTGATCGATAAAAATGGATATGTTGTCTCACAATCACTGCCGCTCCCAGGTGAAGATAGTGTGGCTAAACAAGCTCTTGAGTATCTGGTCGTAAATGGCCCGGTTCAAAATGTACTGCCGAATGGTTTTAGAGCCGTTCTTCCGGCAGATACGCAAGTGACAGTCGATATTAAAGACGGAACGGCCATTGCCGATTTCTCTCCGGAATTCAATAACTACCAGCCGGAAGATGAGCAGAAAATTCTTCAATCCGTCACGTGGACGCTTACTCAATTTGAATCTGTTGAAAAAGTAGAGCTTAGAGTGAACGGATATCCACTGACTGAAATGCCTGTTAACGGAACGCCGATTGATGAAAAAGGATTGACGAGAAAAGTCGGTATTAACGTGGATACTTCAGGTGTAGTGGATCCTACCAGTACAAAACCGTTAACGGTGTATTATGTGTCACAAACCGATGATAAATCGTATTACGTACCTGTTACCAAGCGCGTGAGCTCAAATTCAGTGGATGAAGTAACGGCAGTTGTGAATGAATTGATTGACGGTCCGGGGTATTCCTCTTCGCTTGCAAGTGATTTTACAGGTGCGAAACTATTAGACGAACCGAAACTTGAGGATGGGACCGTTACATTGAATTTTAACGAAGCAGTTTATGGAAGCCTTGAAGAAAAAATGGTTTCGGAACATATGTTGAATTCTCTCGTTCTCTCTTTAACGGAGCAAAAAGGAATTAAAGGAGTCTCTGTTTTAGTGAATGGTGAAGCAACGGTAGTGTCTAAAGACGGCGAAACCATCACAGAACCAGTGACAAGACCAGAAAATGTGAATGCAATTAGTTTTTAAATAACAATTTTTTGATATACTATTATAGAAGCATCCGAAAAGAGGTTGGCATATTGCCGCCTCTTCTATTTTTGATTAGACCGTTTTTACATAACGTAAGAAAATACAGGAGGTAATGATATGAGAACAGATGGTAGAGAAAAGAATCAATTGCGGAATATTGAGATCGAGACAGATTATGTGAAACATCCGGAAGGTTCCGTCCTTATAACGGTTGGAGAAACGAAGGTCATTTGTAATGCCAGCATCGAAGAACGAGTGCCTCCTTTTATGAGAAACAGTGGAAAAGGGTGGATCACGGCTGAATATTCCATGTTGCCAAGAGCAACGGAAACGAGAAACATTCGTGAATCTTCTAAAGGGAAGGTTTCAGGAAGAACAATGGAAATTCAACGTCTTATTGGAAGGGCATTAAGGTCTGTAGTCGATTTAGATGCTTTAGGAGAACGTACAATCTGGATTGATTGTGATGTCATTCAAGCAGATGGCGGGACGAGAACGGCTTCGATCACGGGAGCTTTCGTTGCTACGGCAATCGCAGTGGCTAAGCTTCAAGACAGCAAAAAAATCTCATCTTTTCCACTGAAAAGTTTCTTGGCAGCCACAAGTGTGGGTATTGTTGAAGAGCACGGGGCGGTTCTAGATTTGAATTATATTGAAGACAGCAGCGCATTAGTGGATATGAACATCATCATGACGGGTGAAGGCGAATTTGTAGAGCTGCAGGGAACAGGGGAAGAAGCAACCTTTACGATGGATCAATTGCATCAACTGTTAAAACTCGGACAAGAAGGAATCCACGAGCTATTCCAAATTCAGCAGCAATCATTAGGTGAAATAGTAAAGAGATTTCAATAAAGGGATGAGATTGTAGATGACAAAACGAGTGATCATAGCCACTAAAAACAGGGGAAAAGCAAAAGAATTTCAACATATGTTTGCTCCATACGGATATGAGGTACAAACATTACTAGACCTTCCTCATATTGAGGATGTTGAAGAAACCGGTGAAACGTTTGAGGAAAATGCCATTCTGAAAGCTGAAACGGTTGCGGAAATATTAGGTGAACTGGTGATCGCAGATGATTCCGGTTTGGCCATCGATGCCTTGGAAGGCCGTCCGGGAGTGTATTCTGCACGCTATGCCGGTGAAGAAAAGAGTGATGAGGCGAACATGGAGAAGGTATTAGGAGAGCTGGAATCTGTTGGAGAATCCGACCGCACCGCACGTTTTCACTGTGTTTTAGCGATTGCCGGACCAAATAGGGAAACCAGAACCGTTACAGGAACATGCGAAGGCACGATTTTACAAGAAAAGAGAGGAACGAATGGGTTTGGGTACGATCCGATTTTCTACGTTCCTGCTCTTGGAAAATCCATGGCTGAACTAACTCAAGAAGAGAAGAGTCAAATCAGCCATCGTGGAAACGCATTAAAAAAACTTAAGAACATAATCTCAGACTTTATTTAAAGGGTGAGCGGAATGAAACTATTGGTTGTAAGTGATAGTCACGGTTCAAGAGAAGAGCTATTGGAGCTATCGGAGAAATATCATTCTACCGTAGATGCCATGGTACACTGCGGAGATTCTGAATTAAGTGCAGATGATCCCGCATTATCCCCCTACCTTGTAGTGAGGGGGAACTGTGATATGGATGCCAGGCTACCCGACGACCTTATTGAAAAGGTAGAGGGCAGTTCAATCATGGTGACACACGGTCATGTGTATGGAATTAAAATGTCACTGATGAAGCTGCGTTATAGAGCAGAAGAAGTGGGAGCGCAATTTGTTTTCTTTGGCCATTCACACACACTCGGTGCAGAATTGAATAGTGGCACTTTGTTCTTGAATCCGGGAAGCATTCTTTTGCCAAGAGGCAGGAGAGAACACACCTACGCATTGGTAGAAGCAAACGATCAGGAAATAAAGGTAACATTCTTAACGAATGATCATGTAGTTCTGGACGATTTGACTCAATCCTTTCAATTGTAAAATCATTGTGGGAACCTGCCACGGCGGGTTCTCTTCCAATAGTTCAGTTAGAAAAAACGGTTCCGGAAAAATAAATAAAACAATAAATAAAACTTTTTTTGAAAATCTGTTGACTTATTGATGCTATGTGAATATAATAAATATTGTCCTTGAAAAACAAATCACGTCCCAGTAGCTCAGCAGGATAGAGCAACGGCCTTCTAAGCCGTCGGTCGGGAGTTCGAATCTCTCCTGGGACGCCATAAATCCTACATACACAAAGCTTACCTGAAAAGGGTAGGCTTTTTTTGTTATCCAAAAGATATCGTGCTAAACTAAAGGCAACTATAAAGTATAGGCAGGTACGTTTTATGACTAATGGAAACCATGAAGGAA
This sequence comes from Rossellomorea aquimaris, assembly GCF_008180865.1. Taxonomy (GTDB): domain Bacteria; phylum Bacillota; class Bacilli; order Bacillales; family Bacillaceae_B; genus Rossellomorea; species Rossellomorea yichunensis. Next base: position 4,837 of record NZ_VTEX01000005.1, on the reverse strand, counting down.
AAGGAAAAATCGTCCAATTTCCAGGATTGAAGGATCGGCTGCTGGAAAAGGGTGTGCAGGCACTTGAGAAAGGAGAGGTTCATGAATCCTCTCAGTTGCTCACGCAAGCCTATGAATTAGAGCCTGATAATCCTGATATTAATACTGCACTCGTGCTTTCTCTTTATGAAAGCAAGCAGTACGACAAAGCCAGATACATATGTAAGGAGATGCTCCTTGAAGGGATCGGGGACTATTTCGAAGTCGTAGATATGTATTTGATGATTCTCATCCAGCTTCATCAGCACAGGGAAGTGGTCGACACGATCAATGCACTGTTTGATGAAAAAGAAGTGCCCTTTGAAAAGGAAGAACATTTCAGGAAACTACTCCAATTCAGTGAAAAAGTAGTGAACGGAAAAGCGCAAATTCCTGAAGAAGCATCAGAAGAGGATCAATCGTCTATCTTATCCGGGAAGAGCCTGGAGGAACAGACATTGATCGTGGCACAACTGGTTCATCGGAACATTCAACCGTTCATTGGGGAGTTGTTATCAGTTTTAAAGGAACCAGCCGCCCACCCATTTCTTCAAACGATGATCTTAAATGTTTTAAGGGAGCATGGAATGGATAAAGAAGTAGATGTAGCGAAGTTTGGGGTGAAGGAGCAGGTGTCTCCGTCCGCATTGGAAGATGTGTTCGAGTCTGATTTCTTTAGGTTGGTCACAGACGCTTTGGACGATCTGCTGGCACAAACGAATCCTACCCTATTTCAGCACGCTCAAGAATTACTGAAAAGGCATACCTTTCTTCTCTATCCTTTTACAATTGAGGAGGAACCGAAAGCAATCGCTTCGGTGTATGCATACTACACGGCAGGGATGTTTGCCGATGCCATCCTTGAAGAAGAGTTAAAAGACCAGGTTGAAAACACACAGTCTCAGTGGATTCTAACAAGACTTAAGGAACTAGAGGAAATTTCCTCTCCTAATATTTAAATGCTCTCTGTTGAAAGACAGTGGCTGTATGTTATAATGTAATGGTTGTAATGTAAAAGTTTTTCATATATTTACGATGATAGTGCTAGATTCATACGGGACTATCTACTACTATGCGTAAAAATACAAGATCAATTATAGATTGTTGGAGGGAACAGTATGTCTGCAAAATGGGAAAAGCAAGAAGGAAACCAAGGAGTACTTACAATTGAAGTTGAAGCTGCAAAAGTAAACGAAGGTTTGGACGCAGCATTCAAAAAAGTTGTAAAACAAGTTAACGTACCAGGATTCCGTAAAGGGAAAATGCCTCGCGGAATGTTCGAAAAACGTTTTGGTGTTGAATCACTTTACCAAGATGCTTTAGATTTCATCTTACCTGAAGCGTATGCGAAAGCAATCGAAGAAACTGGAATCGATCCAATCGACCGTCCGGAAATCGATGTTGAGCAAATGGAAAAAGGCAAAGAGCTTATCTTCACTGCTAAAGTACAAGTGAAACCAGAAGTGAAGCTTGGAGAATACAAAGGTCTTGAAGTAGAAAAAATGGAAACAGAAGTAACAGCTGAAGATGTAGAAGCTGAACTTACTTCACTTCAAGAAAAACAAGCTGAGCTAGCTGTAAAAGAAGAAGGCAAAGCTGAAGAAGGCGACACTGTAACAATGGATTTCGAAGGATTCGTTGACGGAGAAGCATTCGAAGGCGGCCAAGCTGAGAACTATTCTCTTGAATTAGGTTCAGGTCAATTCATCCCAGGTTTCGAAGAGCAATTAATCGGGGTTGCATCTGGAGAAGAGAAAGAAGTAGAAGTTAACTTCCCTGAAGAATACCATGCAGCTGAACTTGCCGGTAAGCCTGCTACATTCAAAGTGAAAGTCCACGAAATCAAAGCGAAAGAACTTCCGGCATTAGATGACGAGTTCGCTAAAGACGCAGACGAAGAAGTTGAAACGCTTGCTGAACTTAAAGAAAAAATCGAAAAACGTCTTCAAGAGTCTAAAAAGAACGAAGCTGAAACAGCCGTTCGTGAAACTCTTGTAAATAAAGCTTCTGACAACGCTGAAGTTGAAATTCCAGAAGTAATGGTAAAGGCTGAAGTAGACCGCATGATGCAGGAGTTCGAACAACGCCTACAAATGCAAGGTATGAACCTTGACCTTTACTTCCAATTCTCTGGTCAATCAGAAGAAGATCTTCGCGGTCAAATGACAGAAGATGCTGGTAAACGCGTTCGCACAAACCTAACACTTGAAGCAATCGCTGCAGCTGAAAACCTTGAAGTAACTGACGAAGAAGCAGAAGAAGAAGTTAACAAAATGGCTGAACAATACAACATGTCTGCTGATAACATCAAACAAGCTCTAGGCGGCCTTGACACACTTAAAGCTGACCTTAAAGTACGTAAAGCAGTAGAATTCCTTGTTGAAAACAGCAAAACTGTAGCATAATAAAAATAGCAAACAAGGCGCGATTTCTTCGTGCCTTGTTTTGTACAATGAACGGTCATATTACACCGTATTTTGGCTCATTCGTGTGAAACGAACGTTTCACACGCTTTTCAGCAGAGCTGAAAAGTTGCCACAGAAACAAAAAACGTATGAGCAAACGAGTTTGCTCCAGGCGTTTTTTGTTTCTGTGGCAAAATGAGCCAAAATACTATACTCTATCTAATAAGAAACTTTATCCATCAAACAAGAATAAGAACCACTATTTTTGGAAAAAGCTTATTTAACGGGGTTGCATTATTTTTCACCAGGAACATACATAATTAGATTTCTTACATTACCTGACTTCAATTGGACAAGATACTAACTAGCAATGTAAAATATTTGCTAAAATGCGTGTTACATAATAAGATGATTCTTAAGAATCGTATCAATTTCTTTACGAACATATAATATGATAAAATGCAGTACATAACTTTAGGTAATGGGATGTAAGAAATCGTTCGTTTATTGAAAATAGCACGATTTTATGAAGTTTTAACTAAGGGGTGAAAATCATTGTTTAAATTTAATGATGAAAAAGGACAACTGAAATGTTCTTTTTGCGGAAAAACACAAGACCAAGTTCGTAAACTAGTCGCTGGACCAGGTGTTTATATCTGTGATGAATGTATCGAACTTTGCACAGAAATCGTAGAAGAAGAGCTTGGAACGGAAGAAGAAGTAGAATTTAAAGACGTCCCGAAACCTCGTGAAATCCGGGAAATCCTGGACGAATACGTAATTGGTCAGGATCAGGCAAAGAAATCTCTGGCTGTAGCCGTATACAACCACTACAAGCGTATCAACTCAAGCAGTAAAGTCGATGACGTTGAATTGTCCAAGAGTAATATTGCGATGATCGGGCCGACAGGTAGCGGTAAAACATTACTGGCTCAAACACTTGCCCGTATTCTTAACGTTCCTTTCGCCATTGCTGACGCCACTTCACTGACTGAAGCTGGTTACGTAGGGGAAGACGTAGAGAATATTCTATTGAAATTAATTCAGGCAGCTGATTACGATGTTGAAAAAGCTGAAAAAGGAATCATCTACATCGATGAAATCGATAAAGTAGCACGTAAATCTGAAAATCCATCAATCACTAGAGACGTTTCAGGTGAAGGTGTTCAGCAGGCACTTCTGAAAATTCTTGAAGGTACGGTAGCAAGCGTTCCTCCACAAGGTGGTCGTAAGCACCCTCATCAGGAATTCATCCAAATCGATACGTCCAATGTACTATTCATTTGTGGTGGAGCATTTGATGGAATCGAACAAATCATTAAACGCCGTTTAGGTCAAAAGGTGATTGGCTTCGGTTCTGATCCTAAAAACGCTGAAGTAAAAGAAGACAAATCCCTTCTTTCTAAAGTTGTTCCTGAAGATTTATTGAAGTTTGGATTAATTCCAGAATTCATCGGTCGTTTACCTGTGATTTCAAGCCTTGAGCCTCTAGATGAAGAAGCGCTTGTTGAAATCCTGACAAAACCAAAAAATGCGTTAGTAAAACAATATCAAAAAATGCTTGAATTAGATGATGTAGAGCTTGAGTTCACTGAAGATGCTCTGCTTGAAATCTCTAAAAAAGCAATCGAACGTAAAACGGGTGCCCGCGGACTACGTTCAATCATCGAAACCATGATGCTGGATGTAATGTTCGATCTTCCTTCCCGTGATGATATTAAAAAATGTATCATTACGAAAGAAACGATCCTTGAAGATGCGGCTCCACATCTAATGCTCGAAGATGGAACCATGATCGACCCGAACGAAGAAAAAACATCAGCTTAACAACTTAAAGTAAAGCCAAGAATGATTATTCATTCTTGGCTTTTTTAATTCGTGAACAGCTGTACAGGAGACCCTCTGTCCTTGCATTGAAATTTAATATAGAAGCAGGAGAGCTATCATAATGAGGTTGTTTGCTGCTCCTTTGTAGATGGTATTGGAATAACCCCTCAACCTATCTACAAAAAAGAGTTTCTTTGTTTATCTCTGTCATTAGGCAGTTGGAATAGAAGCACAGAGTGGATTGTAGCGGAAGGCACTTGACTCCTGCGGGAAATAGAGGAAAGGTCGTGACCCCACAGGGCAAAGCCCGAGTTATCATGAACGAAAACTAGCTCCTTACTCGTAACATCGTAGGTTAATTTGGTTAGACTGTTTCTGAAGTAAAAACAAAAACCAAATCAGAGCTACATTACGGAAGGAGCTAGTTACTATGAAGGATACCATAAAATACGTTGGTTTAGACGTATCAAAAGAAAAAATTGCTGTCGCTATTGCGGAAGAAGGACGATTAGAACCAAGATACTGGGGGATGATTTCTCACACCCAGGAAGCTGTAAAGAAGTTGATGAAGAAACTTGGGAGTCCAG
>NZ_VTEX01000004.1 GCF_008180865.1 Rossellomorea aquimaris | reverse complement strand
CTTACCTTCTATTAGAAAAAGGAGGAAATATATAGTTTCTTTAGCTCAAAAATCGTCTCATCTCATCCCATAGCTGTCAAGAAAACCATTTGACAGCTATGGGATGAGATGAGAAGGGGTCAGTAAGCTAAAGAAGGAGAAAGTCTAGCCAGTAACGGCTTTAACGCAAAATAAAAGAAGGAGCTAAAAAGGCTTCTTTTATTAAAGTTGCCTTTAAATCGATGTGCATAATGAGTATTGACAGTTTCGTTCATATCAGGAGGCTCGACTTCCTCCCCGCGGAAAGCAAGTGCCTGGAGCGGAAAGGAACGGACTTTGTTTTCATACAATCGCTTAATTATCATCAGTAGTCGTTCCATATTTATTAATTTTACTCATTTTAGAACCAGAATTTTTTTGTTTATTCCCACAGGGTCAAGGAGATACTAACCGATAACAACTTGTATCTACTTGGAGGGAGACGAATGAGCTTTACTAGCATCGCTTTGTTTATCCAATTATTCTTCGGAATCATCATTGGATTGTATTTCTGGAACCTATTGAAAAATCAGCGAACGCAAAAAGTTTCCATTGATCGTGAGTCAAAAAAAGAAATGGAAGAGTTACGTAAAATGAGATCCATTTCATTAACTGAACCTCTTGCCGAGAAAGTAAGACCATCAAGCTTTGAAGATATTGTCGGCCAGGAAGATGGAATTAAAGCCTTGAAAGCAGCATTATGCAGTCCGAACCCTCAGCATGTGATCATCTATGGTCCGCCTGGAGTCGGGAAAACCGCAGCTGCCCGGCTGGTCCTGGAAGAAGCCAAGAAGAATATGAAATCGCCTTTTAAACCTGCCGCCGTTTTTGTTGAACTGGATGCCACAACCGCACGTTTCGATGAACGGGGAATTGCGGATCCATTGATTGGGTCTGTCCATGACCCCATCTATCAAGGAGCGGGAGCCATGGGACAAGCAGGGATTCCCCAGCCGAAGCAAGGGGCTGTAACGAATGCCCATGGAGGAGTATTGTTCATTGATGAAATAGGAGAATTGCATCCTATCCAAATGAATAAATTATTAAAAGTACTTGAAGATCGCAGAGTGTTTCTTGAAAGTGCCTACTATAATGAAGAAAATCATCAAATCCCTACCCACATACATGATATTTTCAAAAATGGCCTTCCGGCAGATTTTCGTTTAATCGGTGCGACCACCCGTACCCCAAGTGAAATTCCGCCTGCCATTCGCTCAAGATGTATGGAAGTTTTCTTTAGAGAGCTTGAGCATGATGAAGTGAAAAAAGTAGCTGCCAGAGCCGTTGAAAAAGTAGAGATGATGATTAGTGACAAGGGCCTTGAAACGCTTGCCTCCTATGCCCGTAATGGACGTGAAGCGGTTAATATGGTTCAGATTGCGGCTGGAGTGGCCATTACCGAAAACAGAAAAGAAATCTTTGATCATGAACTCGAGTGGATCATCCAATCCAGTCAGCTTTCTCCCCGCTATCAGAAAAAAATCAATGAACAAGCAACGATCGGTCTAGTAAATGGGTTAGCCGTAACAGGCCCTAATACGGGTTCATTACTCGAGATTGAAGTAACGGTTATCCCTGCAACGGATAAAGGACTGATCAATGTGACGGGAATTGTGGAAGAAGAAAGCATTGGGGATCGTAGTAAATCAGTCCGAAGAAAAAGCATGGCGAAAGGCTCCATCGAAAATGTGATTACCGTGCTCCGTTCCATGGGAGTACCTGCTGATCAATATGATATTCATGTGAACTTTCCTGGTGGAGTCCCTGTAGACGGACCTTCTGCCGGAATCGCCATGGCACTTGGCATCTACTCTGCCATTTACCGTATACCAGTGAAACATACCATTGCTGTTACCGGTGAGATCAGTATCCACGGTCTCGTGAAACCAGTCGGGGGCGTGACCGCGAAAGTGAAGGGTGCAAAATTGGCAGGTGCAACCATAGCGATCATCCCTTATGATAACCAGCAAGCAATGTTAAGTGAAATTGAGGGGATTGAAGTGATCCCGGTGAAACAGCTTAAAGAAGTATTGGATCTTGCTCTTATGAAGGAAGCACCACACCAAACTGATCTTATAACAGAACAAAATAAGAAAAGTGTATAGACTGTTGACCGATTCGGGTCTATCCGAATCGGTTTGTTTTTGAATGGAAGAGAAACTGGAATAAGCGATAAACGGTGTGAATAAAGTTGTAAATACCTATTTAATAGACACTACCTAGTAAATAAGTTAGAATTGTACAAAGACTTAGAGCAAAATTCGGAGGTGTTATATGTGGCAAATCAAAATAATTTAACGGTTCCCCTCCTTCCATTAAGAGGCTTACTTGTGTATCCAACAATGGTCTTGCATTTAGATGTTGGACGTGAGCGCTCCGTACAAGCTTTAGAAAAAGCAATGATGGATGATCATTTAATTTTCTTAACCACTCAAAGAGATATGAATATAGATGAGCCAACACAAGAAGATTTTTACGAAATGGGAACTCTTACAAAGGTAAAGCAGATGCTTAAATTACCGAATGGAACAATCAGAGTTCTGGTTGAAGGTTTAAACAGGGCGTCTATTGAAACATTTACTGATCAAAAAGACTTTTATGAAGTGGAAATTAAGGAATTCAAAGATTCCGATGTGAAAGAATCAGAAACAGACGCTTTAATGAGGACGTTATTGAATTATTTCGAACAATACATAAAGCTATCAAAAAAAGTTTCAGCCGAAACGTACTCCACTGTGTCAGATATTGAAGAGCCGGGAAGACTTGCGGATATCGTTGCCTCCCATCTTCCTTTGAAGATGAAAGAAAAGCAAAACGTTCTTGAAACACTGGATATTAAGAAAAGGCTTCAAATGGTGATCGAGACCATTAACAATGAAAAAGAAGTGCTTAGCCTTGAGAAGAAAATCGGGCAGCGTGTGAAGCGTTCCATGGAAAGAACCCAAAAAGAATACTACTTACGGGAACAAATGAAAGCCATTCAAAAAGAATTAGGCGACAAAGAAGGAAAAACCGGTGAAATTGAAGATTTGACATCAAAGATTGAACAAGCGGATATGCCTGAGGATGTTGAAAGAACCGTATTGAAAGAGTTGGCCCGCTACGAGAAAGTGCCATCAAGCTCGGCTGAAAGCTCTGTCATTCGTAATTATATCGAATGGCTTGTATCGCTTCCTTGGTCGACTGAAACTGAAGATCAATTGGATATAAATCGCTCTGAACAAATCTTAAACCGCGATCATTACGGGCTTGAAAAGGTAAAAGAGAGGGTGCTTGAATACCTGGCCGTTCAACAGTTAACGCGATCTCTAAAAGGGCCTATCCTATGTCTTGCCGGACCTCCGGGTGTCGGGAAAACGAGCTTAGCCCGCTCGGTGGCTGAATCACTGGGTCGAAACTTTGTCAGGATTTCCCTTGGAGGCGTCAGGGATGAGTCGGAGATCAGAGGTCACAGGCGTACGTATGTGGGTGCGATGCCAGGGAGAATCATTAGGGGCATGAAAAAAGCAGGTACCATCAACCCTGTCTTCCTTCTTGATGAAATTGACAAAATGTCAAGTGACTTCAGAGGTGATCCTTCGTCAGCGATGCTTGAAGTACTTGATCCAGAACAGAATTCGAACTTCAGTGATCACTATATTGAAGAAACGTATGATTTATCCAAGGTCATGTTCATCGCAACAGCGAATGATTTATCGACCATTCCAGGTCCACTCAGAGACAGGATGGAGATCATCACGATTGCAGGTTATACGGAGCTTGAAAAATTAAATATAGCGAAGCATCATTTATTAGATAAGCAGATCAAAGATCATGGCTTAAATAAATCGAAGCTTCAAGTCAGGGATGAAGCGATTGTCGATATTGTTCGCTATTACACAAGAGAAGCAGGCGTGAGAAGTTTAGAACGCCACCTTGCAGCCCTTTGTAGAAAAACGGCGAAGATCATTGTCTCCGGTGAGAAGAAGCGAGTCGTGATTACGTCCAGTAATATTGAAGAGTTCCTGGGGAAGAAAAAGTTCCGTTATGGTCAAGCGGAAATAGAAAACCAAATCGGGGTTTCAACAGGTCTTGCTTACACGACCGTTGGCGGAGATACTTTGCAGATCGAGGTATCCTTAGCCCCTGGTAAAGGGAAGCTTGTGCTGACAGGTAAATTGGGAGATGTCATGAAGGAATCCGCTCAGACGGCATTTAGTTATGTTCGTTCGAAAGCGAAAGACCTTGGGATCGACGAGTCATTCCACGAGAAACATGATATTCACATCCACGTTCCTGAAGGAGCAGTCCCAAAAGACGGTCCTTCAGCAGGGATTACAATAACAACGGCACTGGTATCAGCACTGACAGGTAAATACGTCAATCGTGAAGTAGGAATGACAGGTGAAATGACTCTGAGAGGAAGAGTACTTCCAATCGGAGGAGTAAAAGAAAAAACATTAAGCGCTCATCGTGCTGGCATTAAAACGATTATCCTTCCCAAAGATAATGAAAAGGATATTGACGATATTCCTGAAAGTGTAAGGGAAGAATTAACGTTTATCCTTGTATCCCATATCGATGAAGTCTTAGAGAAAGCATTAGTAGGTGAAAAGAAGTGAAAGTAAATCAAGTTGAGCTAGTCATCAGTGCAGTCAGGCCTGAACAATATCCTGGGGATATTCTTCCTGAGTTTGCATTAGCGGGACGCTCGAACGTAGGGAAATCCTCATTCATCAATAAAATGATCGGTCGTAAGAGCATGGCAAGGATTTCATCCAAGCCGGGTAAAACCCAGACGCTGAACTTCTATAAAATAGAAGAAACCCTCTATTATGTGGACGTGCCTGGATATGGTTTTGCCAAAGTATCCAAAACAGAACGGGAAGCATGGGGGAAGATGATTGAAACATACATCACTTCCCGTGAGCAGCTGAGGGCGGTTGTCCTCATTGTGGACCTGCGCCATGCGCCAACCAATGATGATGTGATGATGTACGATTTCCTCAAGCATCATGAGCTTCCATGCATCGTCATCGCCACGAAAGCCGACAAGATCCCAAAAGGCAAATGGCAGAAACACTTAAAAGTAACAAGAGAAACGCTAAATATGGACAAAGAAGACGATCTCATCATGTTCTCTTCCGAAACAGGCCTTGGAAAAGACAAAGCCTGGGACGCCATCAAGTCGTATTATAAATAAGTCTTAAAAAGAACCGGTTTCCACATATATGGAGATTGGTTCTTTTTTTATGACCAAATAGTGACAGCACCACTATAGCTTAAAAGTAGTATAAAAGAGGGTCTACAGAAGTCCGTATAAGGTTTTTTGACCTATAACACCAAAGCATATGAAAGGAAATAAAAGGATAGAGACGCATATGTACCTGTAAATGAGCTGAATCCGTTTCATCCACTAAAATGGAAAATTATAAGCTGTGGAAGCTATATTTGAATTTTGAGAATTTTCTCTTTTGTTGATAAAATTATGAAAGATTAAAAATATTACAAGCTACATAAGGGGGACTCTAGCCAGTGAAGAATTGGAAAAGCCTAGTCTTGTTAGTCATTTCTGTGCTTCTTCTATCAGCCTGCGGCGACAAAGCCACAACGGAAAATGGTGCGAAGTTAGTAGAGGAAGGCAAATTCATTTATGCAGCTTCAGGTGAATTCAAGCCATTCAGTGTAACAAATAATGATGGAACCATGTCAGGTTTCGATATTGAAGTGGCAGAAGCCGTTGCGAAAGAAATGGGTCTTGAACCTGAACAGAAGAAATTTAAGTTTGCAGGAATTGTAGAAGGAGTGAAATCGGGTCGTTTTGATGCAGCGGTTGCCAGCCATACGATCACGGATGAGCGCTTGAAGGAAGTAGACTTCTCAACTCCTTATTATTATTCCGGCCCGCAGATTTTCGTTCGTCCGGACAGTTCTGTAGAAACGCTGGATGACCTGGAAGGAATGGAGATTGCCGTTTCAAAGGGATCTACTTATGCAGAGACTGCCCAGGGAGTAACGGATAATATTCAACAATATGATAGTGACGTAGTCGCATTAGAAGCATTAAATAAGGGCAAGCATGATGCCGTTATCACCGACTTCATTACAGGCAAAGAAGCGATTGCTGCTGATTTGAATATCGAAGCGCGTGAGCTGATCGGCCGCAGTGAACAAGCCATCGCTGTAAGCAAAGAAAATGAAGCGTTACTGGATGAAGTCAATAAAGCTTTAGAAACATTAAGAGAAGACGGAACGCTCAAGAAAATCAGTGAAAAGTATTTCAATACAGATATCACATCAGATCCCGAAGAAGAGTAAAGGCAGCATGACACAGAGCGAATGTGCTTCTATGCGCATTCGCTTTTTGTCCGTTATTTACACGGATTGAATAGACTGGAGGGAAGTTCATGCACTTTTTTGAAACGTTAACAAGTACATATGATGTTTTTCTTAAAGGGATGTTATTAACATTCCAATTAACCTTTGTATCTGTTCTGATTGCGATTGTGATTGGTTTGTTTTTCGCTTTTCTCAAGATTTCCGGAATCAAGCCATTGGAACTTTTAGCGGATTTATATATTTTCGTAGTACGTGGAACACCATTGATTGTTCAAATCTTTATTTTCTACTTTGGATTAACCTCATTAAATATCTCAGGCTTCTGGTCTGTCGTAATGGGACTTGCCTTCCATAACGGGGCCTATATCGCCGAGATTTTCCGTGGAGCCATTCAGTCCATTGATAAAGGACAAATGGAAGCGGGACGGTCCCTCGGGATGTCTCTCGGGTTGTCCATGAGAAGAATCATTCTTCCACAGGCATTCAGACGGGCCCTGCCGCCACTGGGCAATCAGTTCATCATTGCATTAAAGGATTCATCTCTTGCATCATTCATCGGGATGTTCGAATTGTTCAGTGTGGCAACGACGCTTGGTTCCAACAACTTCGATTACATGACTTACCTGCTCGTTGTAGCGATCTATTATCTGGTACTGGTACTGGTATTCTCAACGATTGTCAATATCATAGAAAAACGGATGTCGGTTAGTGATTAATAAAGATGCGGGAGGGATGAGTGTGAGTCAGGAAATGATTAAAGTTGAAAAATTAAATAAATCCTTTGGTGATTTACATGTATTGAAGGACATTGATATCAGCGTAAAGGAAAGTGATGTGGTTTGCCTCATTGGAGCCAGTGGATCAGGGAAGAGTACATTGCTCCGCTGCTTAAACTTCCTGGAACTGAAAGACAATGGAAAGGTTGTCATCGAAGGCGATGAAGTCAACCAGGATACACATGATTTAAATAAAATCCGTCAAAAAGTTGGAATGGTGTTTCAACATTTCTACCTTTTCCCTCACAAAACGGTCCTGGAAAATGTGATGGAAGCACCTGTTTACGTAAAAGGTGTTCAGAAGTCCCAAGCAAAAAAGGATGCGAAAGAATTATTAAAGAAGGTTGGACTTGGGGATAAGGAAAATGTATACCCATCCAAGCTATCCGGTGGACAGAAACAGCGTGTGGCCATTGCAAGGGCACTTGCCATGAAGCCTGAAATCATGCTCTTCGATGAACCCACCTCTGCACTGGATCCTGAATTGGTCGGAGAGGTTTTGGCAACCATGAAAGAGCTTGCTTTAGAGGGGATGACGATGGTCGTCGTGACCCATGAAATGGGATTTGCCCGCGAGGTAGCCGATTGGGTCGTGTATATGCACGATGGCAGGATCGTGGAAGTGGGACCTCCCCAGGAATTGTTCAACGCTCCAAAAGAGCAGCGGACGAGAGAGTTTTTGGATTCAGTCCTCTAATAGTACGTACAAAAGCCCGGAGCAAATTCCGGGCTTTTATTATGGATTATTCAGGACTATTTTTTCTTTATAAACAATAAGTAGACACCGATTCCAATAATGATAATCGGCCAGAATTCCCATGCAGTCTCCACATTTCCTCCTATGAAACCAAACCATCCCACCACTTTGTCATAGAATAAGAGAATAATAGAAAGGGTTAAAAAGAGCACCCCTTGAAATAGCCCTGCTCTCGTTTTCTGGTACCTGAGCAGAAAACCCAATGCAATGATCAGAATGAAAGTCCCCATGTGATCCGGCCAGATTTCGAGTTTATTGACAACATGAAAGTGGAGACCGAATCCAACGAGAATCGTGCCCGGTAATATCGCTTCATAATCTCTCCCGCCATATCCCTGTCCGAGAAAAGCAAATCCAACAATCATCAGTAAAGTTGGCCACGTGAAGAACTCCTGAAACAGGACTATGTTCGCTTGTTGTAAGTAAAAGTATGCCCCAAAGCCGATTAAGATCATTCCTGGGAAAATTCTTTGTTGTTGTTTCATACTCTTCCTCCCGTATCTTTTAATACTAAATGTTTTAAATGCTGTTTTTTCAGGGAAAATAATACATACTAATGATAATAAGCCCGGATGTCCAGGCGAAAAACCTTTCCATTACTTGATTCTTTAGGCTTGTTTTGGTACCCTACATTAGTAGGGAATGTCGAAATATAGAAGATTTTTTTAGAATTGAAAATGCTTTCATGCACATTCTTTATTAATCTTAAATGTATATGATGAAATGAATGTTTTGCAAGTATCGGAAGAAGCATGCCTTCTTTCCTTTATAAATGTATCATACTTAGGTTTCAATTTCTGTTCACATTTTTGTGTCGGGAGCTTTTTAGGACATGTTATAATAAGAGTAATGATTTTAGTTGGGGGTGTAGTGCATAGCATGTATACAATAGTCGTTGGTTTGAATTACAAAACGGCCCCTGTTGAGATTCGTGAGCGTTTATCATTCAATGAAACTGATCTTCCTTTCGCTATGAAGGCTTTGAAGGAAAAGAAGAGCATTCTGGAAAATGTGATTGTTTCTACATGTAATAGAACGGAAGTCTATGCAGTAGTGGATCAGCTTCATACAGGTCGTTATTATATTAAAGATTTCTTATCTCAATGGTTCGATATAGATAAAGAGGAGTTCACGCCTTATCTTTTCATTTATGAACAAGAAGGAGCGGTCGAACACCTTTTTAAGGTTGCGTGCGGATTGAATTCAATGGTGTTGGGGGAAACCCAGATTCTTGGACAGATTCGTTCAAGCTTCCTGAATGCACAGGAGTCAGGTGCGACTGGTACAGTATATAATCATCTGTTCAAGCAGGCAGTGACGGTAGCGAAAAAGGGTCACTCTGAAACAGATATTGGTTCCAATGCGGTGTCTGTCAGCTATGCAGCCGTTGAATTAGCTAAAAAAGTATTCGGCAGCCTGGAGAAAAAGCATGTTCTTATTCTTGGTGCCGGTAAAATGGGAGAACTTGCGATCCAAAACCTTCATGGCAGCGGAGCCACTAAAGTGACGGTCATCAATCGTACGTTTGAAAAGGCTCAAACCTTGGCAGACCGTTTCAGTGGTAATGCCAAAACATTGAAGGAGCTTCAATGTGCCCTTGTAGAGGCGGATATTATGATCAGTTCTACCGGTGCAAAGGATTTTGTCATTACAAAAGAAATGATGTCACATGTGGAAAGCATGAGGAAGGGACGTCCTCTTTTCATGGTGGATATTGCGGTACCTCGTGACCTGGATCCTTCCATCGGAGAATTAGAAAGTGTCTTCCTTTATGATATCGACGATTTAGAAGGCATCGTTCAGGCGAACCTGGCTGAGCGAAAGAAAGCCGCTGAGGAAATCGAAATCATGATTGAAGCTGAAATTGTAGCTTTTAAAGAGTGGTTGAATATGCTTGGAGTTGTTCCGGTTATTTCAGCACTGCGACAAAAAGCACTTTCCATTCAAGCTGAAACGATGGAAAGCATTGAACGGAAAATGCCCGACTTAACTGATCGGGAGCGAAAAGTGTTAAATAAGCATACGAAGAGTATAATCAATCAGTTGTTGAAGGATCCGATCCTTCAAGCGAAGGAATTCGCAGGACTTCCTGATGCTGAAGATAAACTGGATTTATTCATCAATATCTTTAATATTGAACAACAAGTGCAAGAGCAGAAACAAGTGAAAGCAGCCAATGAAAAGACTGAGAGCGATCTTAAGCTTGTACCACAACCTTCTTTTCAAGCATAAGTGAGGTTATTGTCTATGTTTGAACAAACGATGACTAGGCTGCATGAACTTATGATTGTTCTGTATGCTATTAGTATTCTCTTTTACTTTATAGATTTCTTAAACAAAAACCGGAAGGCGAATCTGTTTGCCTTCTGGTTACTTGCGATTGTTTGGATCCTTCAAACAATCTTTTTATTTCTATACATGATGAATACAGGCAGGTTTCCAGTCCTCACCATCTTTGAGGGACTTTATTTTTATGCCTGGGTCCTCATTACACTATCACTTGTCATCAATCGATTATTAAGAGTGGATTTTACGGTGTTCTTTACAAATGTACTGGGATTCATCATCATGGCGATCCATACGTTTGCACCGGTACAGGTTGAGTCACGGGCGATGGCAGAACAGCTCGTATCTGAATTATTGTTGATTCATATTACGATGGCCATCCTTTCGTATGGTGCATTTTCACTATCCTTTGTGTTTTCCTTGCTTTACCTCCTGCAATTTAAACTTTTGAAGGAGAAAAAATGGGGACAAAGGTTATGGCGGATCAGCGATTTGTCCAAACTTGAAAAGATTTCATATATATCGAACTCCATTGGTGTAGCCATGCTTCTATTGAGCTTGATACTGGGTCTGCAATGGGCATACATCAAACTGCCGGAATTCCTATGGTATGATCCGAAAATAGTAGGGTCATTCATTCTATTAATTTTATATAGTAGTTATTTATATCTTCGCATTAAAAAGAACGTATTTGGTAAATCTTTAGCTTTTCTTAATGTTGCAGCCTTTTTGATCATTTTAATTAACTTTTTCTTGGGTAGTAGGTTGTCTTCATTTCATTTCTGGTATTCATAAGTTTTCAGGAGGTCATTATGAGAAAAATCATTGTTGGATCGAGACGAAGTAAATTAGCACTGACACAAACAAATTGGGTGATCAATCAGTTGAAAGCACTGGATCCCTCTTACGAATTCGAAGTGAAGGAAATCGTTACAAAAGGGGACCAGATCCTTGATGTCACCCTGTCAAAAGTCGGCGGAAAAGGCTTGTTTGTAAAAGAAATTGAACAAGCAATGATGGATAAAGAGATCGATATGGCCGTTCACAGTATGAAAGACATGCCTGCGGTCTTACCTGAAGGATTGACCATCGGATGTATACCGATTCGCGAGGATCACCGAGATGCGTTCATCAGTAAAAATCATGTGGCGCTTAAAGACTTACCTGGCGGTGCAATCATAGGAACGAGCAGTCTGCGAAGAGGGGCACAGATTTTATCCGTTCGTCCGGATCTTGAAATCAAATGGATACGTGGAAATATCGATACGCGCTTATCGAAGCTTAAAAATGAGGATTACGACGCGATCATCCTTGCAGCGGCAGGGTTATCACGTATGGGCTGGACATCAGATGTTGTAACGGAATTCCTTGATCCAGACCTTTGCCTGCCTGCAGTCGGTCAAGGTGCGTTATCCATTGAATGCAGGGAAGATGATTCTGAGTTGCTGGAGCTTCTTCAGAAGTTTGCGTGTGTTGAGACGACTGAGACCGTTACGGCTGAAAGAGCGTTCCTTCATAAAATGGAAGGCGGATGCCAGGTGCCGATTGCAGGATTTGCTGAGCTGAAAGACAATGGGGACGTAGCTCTAACGGGGCTTGTAGCTTCACCTGATGGAAAAACGATTTATAAAGAATACATGGTGGGACCAAATCCTCAGCAAGTAGGGGAGAAAGTCGCTGAAAGCTTAACAGACCTGGGAGCCAAGGCTTTAATCGATCAGGTGAAAGAGGAGCTAGATCAATAATGAAGGGTAAAGGGCCTTTAGAAAACATAAAGGTTTTGATTACTCGCGGAAGTGAGGGATCCAGTGAAACGGCTTCCCTCATTGAAGACGTGGGAGGGGTTCCGATTGTGGTGCCGCTCCTTCATTTTCAACCTCATGAAGATGAGTGGGAAACGAATCTTCACACAACCATACATACGTACGAATGGATTATTTTCACAAGCAAAAATGGAGTAAGATTCTTTCTACAAGCATTGAAACGATTACAGCTCGATTTATCTTCTTTTTCCGGGAAGTTTGCTGCAGTCGGAAGTAAAACGGAACAATATTGCAGGAAATATGGGATTCCTGTTTCCTTCGTGCCCGATCATTTTACAGGAGATGACTTTGCAGACGAATTCATTTCGAAAGTGAAGCCTTCAGGAGACGTTCTGATCCCCAAAGGGAACCTGGCAAGAAACGTCATTGCTTCAGAGCTGGCCTCTGCAGGGGTATCCTGTCAGGAATGGATCGTCTATGAAACCGTCCTTCCAGAAGGGTGCATCGGTCAGTTGAAGGGCATCATTGAAAAAGAAGAACTTGATATCATTACGTTTACCAGCTCATCAACGGTTCATCATTTTATGAAGGTGGTCGATCAGTACAATCTTCATGATAAAATCGGGGACATACCCATTGCCTGCATTGGTCCCATTACAAAAAATACGGCTGAAAAGTACGGATTACATGTAAAAATCTGTCCAGGCATATATACTGTAAATGAAATGGTAAACGAAATGAAAGAATTTATCACGAATAGACCATCAAAATAAAGCTTTATTTACTTAGGAGGTTTACACATGAAAGACCTGCATTTTAACCGTCATCGCCGCCTGCGTCAATCAGATCATATGCGTGCGTTAGTAAGGGAAACTCATCTAAGAAAAGAAGATTTAATTTATCCACTGTTTGTAGTTGAAGGGGAAAATATTAAGAATGTCGTTCCTTCCATGCCAGGGGTTTTTCACATTTCCCTGGATAACTTAAAAGCGGAAATGGATGAAGTGGTTTCCTTAGGTATCAAATCCATCATTTTATTCGGTGTTCCAGCTGAAAAAGATGAGGCAGGAACCCAAGCATATCATGACCATGGAATCGTCCAAAGAGCAACCCGATTTGTGAAGGAACATTATCCTGAGCTTGTCGTCATTGCCGATACTTGTTTATGTCAATATACGAGCCACGGACATTGTGGAATCGTTAAAGATGGAAAAGTACTGAATGATCCTACGCTCGATTTATTAGCAAAAACGGCGGTAAGCCAGGCTGAAGCAGGAGCTGATATCATTGCTCCTTCGAATATGATGGATGGATTCGTTGCAGCGATCCGCCACGGATTGGACGAGGCCGGCTATCATGATGTGCCGATCATGTCATATGCCGTTAAGTACTCTTCAAGCTTCTATGGTCCATTCCGTGATGCCGCACACTCTACTCCGCAATTCGGAGATCGCAGAACGTATCAGATGGATCCTGCCAATCGCCTTGAAGCGTTAAGAGAAGCACAATCGGATATAGAAGAAGGCGCAGACTTCTTAATTGTCAAACCTGCCCTTTCCTATTTAGATATCATGCGGGAAGTGAAAGACCGTTTTAATGCCCCTGTTGTCGCTTATAACGTAAGTGGAGAGTACAGCATGGTGAAAGCAGCGGCTCAAAACGGCTGGGTAAACGAACAGGAAATCGTAATGGAAAAGCTGACAAGCATGAAACGTGCGGGTGCAGACCTTATTATTACGTATTTCGCAAAAGATGTAGCGAATTGGTTATCCTAAATGGTGGAAAGTTCCTGTAAGGATGACGAAAAGATCACTAAAGGAGGAAACCGGAATGCGTTCATATGAGAAATCGAAGCAAGCGTTCAAAGAAGCAGTAAAACTGATGCCTGGCGGAGTAAACAGTCCTGTACGTGCATTCAAATCCGTAAAGATGGATCCTATTTTCATGGAAAGAGGAAAAGGAGCTAAAATTTACGATATCGATGGAAATGAATATATTGACTATGTTCTATCCTGGGGACCACTCATTCTTGGGCACAGCAATGACCGCGTGGTGGAGTCCATTAAAAAAGTAGCGGAAAACGGGACAAGCTTCGGTGCCCCGACAGAGATTGAAAACAAACTTGCCGAATTAGTCATTGAAAGAGTTCCAAGTATCGAAGTGGTCCGTATGGTGTCCTCTGGTACGGAGGCGACGATGAGTGCCCTGCGTCTTGCGCGTGGATACACTGGACGCAATAAAATCCTCAAGTTCGAAGGCTGCTACCACGGTCATGGAGATTCCTTATTAATCAAGGCAGGATCAGGTGTTGCGACTCTCGGATTGCCCGACAGCCCTGGTGTACCTGAAGGCGTAGCAAAGAATACGATTACGGTGGCTTATAA
Organism: Rossellomorea aquimaris; assembly: GCF_008180865.1. Lineage (GTDB taxonomy): Bacteria > Bacillota > Bacilli > Bacillales > Bacillaceae_B > Rossellomorea > Rossellomorea yichunensis. The sequence continues at coordinate 490,207 of NZ_VTEX01000004.1, read as the reverse complement.
TGACTTGGAAAGCATCCGTTATGCCTTTGAACAATTTGGTGATGACATCGCTGGTGTGATCGTAGAACCTGTTGCAGGTAATATGGGTGTCGTTCCACCTCAGCCGGGATTCCTGGAAGGCCTACGTGAAATAACGGAAAATCATGGTTCTCTGCTGATATTTGATGAAGTCATGACTGGATTCCGTGTCGGATACGGATGTGCCCAAGGCTATTACAATGTAACTCCGGACTTAACTTGTTTAGGAAAAGTCATTGGTGGAGGTCTGCCGGTAGGTGCATACGGCGGTAAAGCTGAAATCATGGAAAGAATCGCTCCAAGCGGTCCGATTTATCAAGCCGGAACCCTTTCAGGGAATCCATTGGCCATGACGGCAGGATACGAAACACTGAGCCAGCTGACTCCTGAAACATACACAGAGTTCGCACGCAAAGCAGACCTGTTGGAAGAGGGCTTAAAGAAAGCGGCAGAAAAGCATAACATCCCTCACAGAATCAATCGTGCCGGTTCCATGATCGGGATCTTCTTCACCAATGAAGAAGTAACCAACTACGAAGGTGCGAAATCATCAGACCTAGAGATGTTTGCCGATTACTACCGTGAAATGGCCCATGAAGGAGTATTCTTACCACCTTCCCAATTTGAAGGACTTTTCTTATCTACCGCTCATACAGATGAAGATATTGAAAAGACCCTTGAAGCTGCTGAAAAAGCGTTTGAAAAGATTAGTAAGAAGTAATGATGATAGCCGATCCTTTTTATAGGGATCGGCTATTTTTTTACGGAAGCGGGGATGGCAGGAGTGTGTCGAATATTGTAGAACAGTCGATATCTTGAAAAAACGGTCGATAAAATGAAAGAACGGTCGATAAATCCATCTGAAGGTCGGTAAATCAAAATAACGGTCGATAAATCAAAATAACTGTTGATAAATTAAAAGAACGGTCGATAATTCCAAACGACCAACATCAATCCGAAACACACCCCGGTTTCTAAATCAAAATCCCCACACTACCCACAACTTTTCGTTTTCCTATCATATTCCTCCTTTTCAGTTCATAAAGTGATAATGGCATTGTTTACTATTTCTTTGTTTGGAACCTGAAAGGAGGAATTTCTTTTGTCACAAGAACAACAATCGTGTTTGCGATTTTCCTTGGAAGAATCAATATGGTTTAAAAAAGGACAGGAAGTTGAAGAATTGCTATCTATCTCCTTAGATCCTCATATAACGATACAAGAGCAAGAGCAGTACGTACTTATCAGGGGAAGCCTTGATCTTTCCGGTGAATATTTACCAACCTCACCGAGGGATGAAGAAGAGGATGAGTTTGAAGCGGGTGGTAAGTTTGTCCAAATAGTTGAAAAGAGGGAAAAAGGTGAGTATGAATTTGTCCACCGTTTCCCGGTCGATGTGACGATTCCGAAAAATAGAATTGCCAATCTTGGTGATATCGACGTGTTCGTGGAGTCATTCGATTATATGGTTCCTGAGAATGCTTGCTTAAAATTGAATGCCGATCTGACGATTACAGGGATTTATGGAGAACAGCAGACGCACACTCCCCTTGAAGCTGAATTTAGCAGAGAGGAAGATTACGAGCCGCTATACCGTTCGAGTGCAGTTGCTGAAGTAGAAGAGGAAACAACCGAAGAAGAAATAGAGACAGAGGAAGAGCAAGAAGAAAGAGAAGAAGTATACGAGTATGAGAACTACGACGTGGAAGAATTAACGGGGAACGTTGAAGAACAGGAGGAAGAAGAGGATTCTGGAGACGACGAGTACCAGCCGTTTAATCTGGAAGGTCGGACACCGCCATCTGAAGAAGACGATGAGATACCTGTACAGATTCAATACGATGCTCAGCCTGCTCATACCTTTGAGGAAAATTATTTCCGAAAAGAAAACGTGTTTGAAATGCCACAGCATGAACTGAGCGAGTCATCTGAAGAACAGCCGGCTGCACCAAAGACAGCCTACACACCGCCTCCTAAATATAATCAGCAGGAGGAGGAAGAAGAGTCCTCTTCATCATCCGCAGTAGAAGCAGAAATGGAAGATAGCGAAGAAGAGAAGGATGAAAAGAAAAAGACTAAAGGTAAAAAGAAATATGAGAGCATTTCCCTTACCGATTTCTTTGCGAGAAAAGAAGAGGAAAGGGGTGCAACATTAAGGGTATGCATCGTTCAAGAGGGAGAGACGCTGGATTATATAGCAGAAAAGTATGATCTGACCATTCCTCAGCTATTGAGGGTCAATCAGCTTGAAGCCAATCAAGACGTCTATGTAGGGCAGGTTCTATATATCCCGAAAAGCGAATTTGTCTTCAAGGGTTAAAAAAGGAATATAGCAAGGTCGCTCCCATCTGAGAAGAGCGCAATTGCAATATAGAAGGAACTACGGGGCTGACACCAAATTCATTGGAGTTAGTCCGTTTTTTTTAGAAAAGTAATCTTAGAAGGTGAGAGGTATGGTACAAACGCTGGAGGGATTAAAGCCTGTCTTACAACCTTATGGTGTCGAACCCCATTTTGTTGAGAATTACGGGAAGATTTCCAAAGTATTCTCCAATAAAGGGACACTTGCTGTAAAGCAGCTGACCGCCCAAACTGGAGTTGATTTTGTCAGGAATGTACAGATGTTGTTTCAAAGGGGCTATAACCGTATCGTACCGATCTATCCGACATTGGATGGGCGCTATGCGGTGTGGAACGATGGGCAGTTATATTATGTCATGCCCTGGCTCTTGAACCAGGAAAGGGAAGATCAATTTGAAAAGCATCAGAAAATGTTCCGGGAATTGGCAAGACTTCATACTCTCTCCTCTCAAGAAGTAAAGATTGATAAAGAAGAGAGAGAATCTCATTACGAGCAGCTGACATCCAGATGGGATAAAGAACAGCAGTTTCTCGATGAATATGTGGAAACATGTGAAAGGACAACGTATATGTCTCCTTTTCAATTCCATTTTTGCATGTACTATAAGGACGCTTCCCAGGCACTGAAATTTTCCCGGAAAATGCTGGATGAATGGTATGAGGAAACGAAGGAGCTTGAGAAGGTCAGAACGGTCATTACACATGGAAAGATATCGACGGAGCATTTTTTATTCGATGAGAGAGGCATGGGGTATTTTCACAACTTTGAGAACTCAAAAATGGCATCACCCTTCCATGACCTGCTGCCGTTTTTGTCCAGAACATTGAAAACCTATCCTAAGTATTATGAGGAATGTATCGAGTGGCTAACCACCTATTTTCAGCATTTTACCGTCCGTAATGAGGAGCGGCTCCTGTTCATGAGTTATTTGGCTTATCCAAGTTCTGTCATCGCTGTGGTGGAAAAGTATTTTCATACAGCGAAGGATAAACGGAATGAACGGAAATCTCTTAAGAAGCTGCAACGGCATTACTGGCTTCTGAAAAACACGGAATACGTGGTCATGCGTTTAGATGAAATGGAAAAAAAGAAGCAGGAGCAGGCGGCCGAGGCAGAATGAAAAAAGGACTGGCGAAGTCCACATTTCGTCAGTCCATTAAATCCAATCGAAATAAATGGCAAGGCCTATACCGATAAAAAGAGTTAAAAGAAGGACATCAAAAGTGGTGGGAAGCAAAATGGTCCGGACCCCTTGAAAGATCGTAAAGGGTATGATGAATTGCTTACATATTAACCGGGCGTTCCCCATCCATTTCTGCATGGTGTATTGATTGATTTTCTTCATATTCGTCCACTCACTTTCCTGGGTATATTCACTACTTTATTCTATGAATTGAGAAAAAGAATGGTGCCTGAGTAGGCGAAATGAATATTTTTATGGAAAATTGGCGATAATGATTGACGAAAGTTTATCTTTTCCTATACTATAATGAGTAAATAAATAATACCTGAAAAGCAATGAACAGGAAGAGTACATTGATCCTTACTTTCAGAGAGGAAAATCATTAGCTGAGAGATTTTCTACGTTAAGACAATGGAAGGTCGCCTGAAGAGCTGTTTCTATGAATTTCAGTAGTAGAAGCCGGTTAAAAGCCGTTATGATCGTCGAGAGTTCAGGAGGCTTATTTCTCCTGAGAAAAAAGGTGGTACCGCGAATGGAATCCTTCGTCCTTTTCATAGGACGGGGGATTTTTTTATTTTTTTTAGAAAAGTGTAGTTATTCGCACTACTATAGGAGGAAAACAAATGGAAACTCAAGATCAGCAATTATCCATGCCGACAAAATATGATCCCAATGCCATTGAGCAGGGCAGATACAAATGGTGGCTGGAAGGTAAATATTTCGAAGCCAAAAACGATAAGGAGAAGGAGCCGTACACAATTGTCATTCCTCCTCCGAACGTAACAGGAAAACTTCATCTTGGTCATGCTTGGGACACAACGCTACAAGATATCCTGACTAGAATGAAGCGCATGCAGGGTTACGATGTATTATGGCTGCCGGGTATGGACCATGCAGGGATTGCGACACAGGCAAAAGTAGATGAAAAACTTCGCAATCAAGGCATTTCACGTTATGAATTAGGTCGTGAAAAGTTCGTAGAAGAAACATGGAAATGGAAAGAAGAATATGCTGAGCATATCCGTCAGCAATGGTCTAAGGTTGGATTAGGCTTAGATTATAGCCGTGAACGTTTCACGTTGGACGAGGGCTTATCGGAAGCTGTACAAAAGGTATTTGTAGACCTATATAACAAAGGCCTGATTTACCGTGGTGAATACATCATCAACTGGGACCCGGCAACGAAAACGGCCCTTTCCGACATTGAGGTTATTCACCAGGATATACAAGGTGCATTCTATCATATGAGATATCCGTTGGCTGATGGAAGTGGTCACATTGAAATTGCCACAACACGTCCAGAAACGATGCTTGGTGATACGGCAGTTGCGGTTCACCCGGAAGATGATCGCTACAAACATTTAATCGGCAAAAACGTTACCCTTCCAATCGTGGGACGTGAAATTCCGATCGTAGGAGATGACTACGTTGATATGGAATTCGGTTCCGGTGCAGTGAAAATAACGCCTGCTCACGATCCGAATGACTTCGAAATCGGTAATCGTCACAACTTAGAACGCGTTCTTGTGATGAACGAAGACGGAACGATGAATGACAAGGCGGATAAATACCAAGGCATGGATCGTTTTATGTGCCGCAAAGAAATTGTAAAGGACCTACAAGAAGCAGGAGTTCTATTCAAGATTGAAGAGCATATGCATTCAGTCGGTCACTCAGAAAGAAGTGGAGCGGTGGTTGAGCCTTATCTATCGACTCAGTGGTTCGTTAAGATGGATCCTCTCGCAGAAGAAGCGGTAAAACTTCAGCAGGAAGAGAATAAGGTCAACTTTGTACCTGATCGCTTTGAAACGTCTTACCTGCGCTGGATGGAAAACACGCGAGACTGGTGTATTTCCCGTCAGCTTTGGTGGGGACATCGCATCCCGGCCTGGTATCATAAAGAAACAGGCGAAATCTATGTAAACAACGATGCGCCGAAGGACATTGAAAACTGGACACAGGAAGAGGATGTACTGGATACATGGTTCAGTTCAGCTCTATGGCCGTTTTCAACGATGGGTTGGCCTGATCTGGATGCAGAAGATTTTAAACGCTATTACCCAACGAATACACTTGTGACCGGCTACGATATTATCGGTTTCTGGGTATCGCGCATGATCTTCCAAGGACTGGAGTTCACAGGAGAACGTCCATTTAAAGACGTACTGATTCACGGACTCGTTCGGGATGCAGATGGACGCAAGATGAGTAAGTCATTAGGTAATGGTGTAGACCCGATGGATGTCATCGAAAAGTATGGTGCAGATTCCCTTCGCTACTTCCTATCTACAGGCAGCTCGCCGGGGCAGGATCTTCGGTTCTCCTTTGAGAAAGTAGAATCTGTTTGGAACTTTGCGAATAAGATCTGGAATGCATCACGCTTCGCCCTTATGAACATGGACGGAATGACGTATGACGAAATCGATCTTTCCGGCGAAAAATCAGTAGCGGATAAATGGATTCTTACCCGTTTAAATGAAACAATCGAAACCGTGACACGATTAGCCGATCGATATGAATTTGGTGAAGTGGGACGCGTTCTTTACAACTTCATCTGGGATGATTTCTGTGATTGGTATATTGAAATGGCGAAACTGCCTCTATATGGAGAAGATGAAGCGGCTAAGAAAACAACCCGTTCGATTCTGGCTTATGTACTCGACAACACAATGAGACTTTTACACCCATTCATGCCGTTTATTACCGAGGAAATATGGCAGAACTTGCCGCATCAAGGCGAATCCATTACTGTAGCTGCATGGCCGACGGTTCAAGATGAACTTACAGACGAAGCGGCAGCGGAAGAGATGAAGCTGCTCGTTGACATCATTCGTGCTGTACGTAATGTACGTGCAGAGGTAAACACTCCGATGAGCAAGCAGATCAACTTGATGCTGAAAGCAAAAGATGCACACACCCTAACGATCATCGAGAAGAACAAAGCGTATATCGAAAAGTTCTGTAATCCAGAGAAGCTGGAAATGGGTACAGATTTAGATACACCGGATAAAGCGATGACGGCGGTTGTAACAGGTGTAGACTTATTCCTTCCATTAGAAGGATTAATCAACATCGAAGAAGAGATTGCCCGTCTTCAAAAAGAACTGGAGAAGTGGACGAAAGAAGTTTCCCGCGTTCAAGGCAAATTAAACAACGAAAAATTTGTGAGCAAGGCGCCTCAAAATGTAGTGGATGAGGAAAAAGCAAAAGAAAAAGATTATTTAGAGAAACAAGCGACTGTTAAAGCAAGAATTGAAGAGCTTAAATCACTATAATCTTTTGATCAGAGGATAAGAAGAGGGCTTTAGAATCGGGTCTGATTGTTGAGGTTGAGGGGATGCATCAAGGTTTTCTCTCCGGCAATCTGCCCCGACCTGAGCCCTCTTTCTAATGAAACCTTAAGGGGAGTGACTGAAATTGTTAACCTATGAGAAGGCCGTTGGATGGATACACTCAAGACTAAGACTTGGAATCAAGCCGGGTCTAGAGAGAATGCAGTACTTACTAGAGAAGCTTGGGAATCCTCATGAAAAGCTTAAAACCGTTCATATCGGGGGTACAAACGGAAAGGGTTCCACTGTCACTTATTTACGAAATATATTACAGGAATCAGGGTATTCAGTCGGCACCTTTACTTCACCCTATTTTGAGAGGTTCAATGAGAGGATCAGCATTAATGGAGAGCCTGTATCAGATGAAGATTTAACTCTTCTTGTGGAAAAGATCAAACCCATTGCAGAAAGCATGGAGCATTCTGAATGGGGAACCCCCTCTGAATTTGAAGTCATAACAGCTATGAGCTTTTATTATTTTGCTGAAATGCAACCGGTCGACCTCGTCCTTTATGAGGTTGGGCTTGGAGGAAGGCTTGATTCGACGAATGTCATCACACCTATGGTTTCAGTCATTACGAGCATCGGTCTGGATCATATGCAATTCCTGGGAAGCAGATTAGAAGACATAGCCTTTGAGAAAGCTGGGATCATCAAACATTCTGTTCCTGTCATATCAGGGGTTCACCAGAAAGAAGCGGCTGAAGTGATAAGAAAGAAAGCGTTGGAAATGAATAGTGACCTGTTTGAACTTGGAGAGGATTTTTCTGTGGAACAAAAAGCCTTACTCGAAAGAGGTGAGAGATTCCATTACACATCTCCCGTTCAGAATGAAACGTATGAGCTTTCCATGATTGGTGCACACCAAATCAATAATGCAGCGATTGCAATTAAAGTGATAGAGCTTCTTAGTGAAAAGCATAATATAGCAAGCACGCATATCAAAGAGGGGTTAAAAAAGGCATCATGGCCAGGCAGAATGGAAGCTCTATCATACAATCCCGGGATTTATATTGACGGTGCCCATAATCCTGAAGGGGTACAAGCCTTGGTGAAAACTATTAAGGACCGCTTTATGAATAAAAGAGTAACTGTTCTTTTATCGGCACTCCACGACAAAGAATTAAAACCGATGATCACTCAATTGGAAGAAGCGGTGGAGGAAATCGGATTTACAACCTTTGACTTTCCACGGGTCGCTTCAGTTGAAGAGCTTTATGAATTATCTTCCCATCCAAACAAGAAGAAAGTTCACCAATGGAGAGACTACGTTACTGAAAAAATACAAGGAATGAAAGAAGAAGAAGTGCTGTTAATAACAGGTTCACTTTACTTTTTATCTGAGGTAAAACCATATCTGGTGGACCAACTGGAAAATTACAGAAAATAATAAGTGACTTTATTGAACTGCTTTGATAAAATATTCTTAAACTTGTGACTATTTAACTAGTATAGTATGATCGAACTATATTAAATTGATTGTGGCCTATGGGGGATAGATATGACGTTATCAGTAAAGAAGAAGCTTTACATATTACTGACCTGGCTTTCAGTTGTACCCGCCGGTTTGTATATTACATATCAATACTATCCTCCTGAAAATATTGCAGGAAATGAATTAGAGCTCTTAACATTGGTGGCTTTTGCTACCTTTATCCCGCTTATGCCCATTGTGATAAATGGTGCGACCATCTTCTTCATCCAGTGGGTGACACTTGTAGGGTTCATAAAGTATGGTTTATTTGTTGAAATCATCCTCATGCAGTTCTCAATTATTCCATTACTCATCCGGCTTCAATTGACTAAACATGATTGGCATAGAATCCCCTTGAATTCTGTCATGTTCTTTATCGTTTCATTAGTCAGTGGTCTAGTCTATTTTTTATTTGGTGGAGAAGTCGGATTAAGAGATATAAATCAATTAATACTCCCTATCCTGAGTTATCAAATCGTATCGATCATGGTTAACCAGATACTGCTCCTGCTATATCAACACTATCTGGTAAATAGTGATGTCCGCTTTTACAGCAAGGATTTTGTATGGGATTTTACGGCAAACATGATCATGTTCCCCCTTTCTTTATCTCTCTATTATTTAACGTTTGAACTGGGAGCCGTTGCTTCTTTATTGATTGGTATCCCTTTTGTGAGCTTATCTATCATCTTGAAGATGTATAACTCTTCTGAAAAGATCAATGAATACCTTCAAAAAGCGGGTGAAATCGGTCACCAATTAACGGAAAGCCTTAAAGTAAATGAAGTGCTTGATATATTCATCGAGAAGATCATTGAGACTCTTCCGGTTGAATATGCCTATATCCTTGACTGCCAGGAAGAAGAACTTGTCCTGTTAAGACGGGTTGAAAAGGGAGAAATGAAGTCTAATAACCTGCGACCATTAAAGAAAAGCCAGGGTATCAGCGGTGTAGTATGGGAAACAGGGAAGTCCGTCCTCTATACTTCACGATCTGAATGGACCGGGATCGCTGAAGGGTACATGCCAGATGGAGTGGAAAGCGTTCTGTGCGTACCCATTGTAAGAAGTCAAAAGGTACGGGGAATCCTTCTATTGGCTTCTTCCAAAAAGAAAGCCTATGAAAAATATCAATTGATGATCGTCGATATTTTATGCTCCTATTTCGGAGTGGCGATCGCAAATGCCAGGCATCATGAACGGACGAAGAAGAACAGTGAGAGATGTGCCCTGACAGGACTATATAATTACCGCTATTTTGAAGATCTCCTGTACCTGGAATTCAGTCATCTCGATGTTGGGAAAAGGAAGAGTCTTTCCCTCATCATGCTCGACCTTGATCATTTTAAGGTCATCAACGATAACTATGGTCACCAGAGCGGTAACGAAATCCTGATTGAACTTGCAGACCGCCTTCGTACCCTGATTGATACCAGGGGAACGGTTGCGAGGTATGGAGGGGAGGAATTTGTCATCCTCCTTCCGGATACGAATCGGGATGAAGCGCTCAGCCTGGCAGAGCATGTCAGGAGTGCGATAGCCAACAACCCCTTCACCATCCATGATAGCCTGGATGAATCCAACAAACAAATGATGGTCCGGATCACCGCAAGCATCGGAGTTTCGACCGCACCTGAAGATGCTGAAGATACCCTGGCGCTCATCCGTCATGCAGACCGTGCGCTTTATACGGGGGCGAAACAGGCCGGGCGGAATCGGGTGGCTCAGTATATGAAATAGTTAAAGGGTGTCTATTCGACAATAGACATCTTTTTTCTTTGTTTTTGAGCATTTAGTCCTATTATAATAGTTTGAAGATTGATATAATAAAAGCATTATAGGATAACCAAATGAGGGATATTATGAGAATTCAGGGAAAGATTTCACTACTATTACTTTTCATCCTCTTTCTAGCATTTATTTTAAATTCAACCGGCACCTATGCCAAGGGAACTGCAGATTTAAAAGTAGACTTCAATGTTACCCCGTCCCAGGAAGTAATTGTAAAACCAGTGGATAGTAATGCCAAAGCTTCATTAGACTTTCATATCAATCCAATAGGAGAGGTGAAAGAAACGAATCGACCTCCTATAGACGTCGTTTTTGTCTTTGATAAATCGGGATCGATGAATAGTACCAGGGATAAAATGCAAAATGCAAAGGATGGGGTGACCAATGCCTTACAATTCTTTGAGAAGAACAAACAAAGTAATGATCGATTCTCTCTTATAACGTTTTCTTCAGAAATAGAAACGATACTTCCATTAAGTAATGACCTCGATGCCATTAAAACTTCCATGTTACATACCACCGCTTATGGAGGCACCAATTACACAGACCCCTTGCGTGCAGCGAAGAATATGCTGAAAGATTCCAAGAATGAAAAGTATATTGTCTTCTTAACTGATGGACAGCCGATGATTGCGACGGCGGTCGAAAAAGTGAAAAAAGAGGTGTGTACGAGGCCACTTTGGTTTTTTTGCGGTGAAACAAATGTTGTCGAGAGCGATCAACAATTGGTATATGACTTTCAAAATAGATACAGTTACAATCGATGGATGCATAAAATATATTCCCTTGATAATAGTAAATTGAAGTCTTTATACATTCCGTCATTTACTATGGATGGTACGTCATTTAATGCTGGTTGGTACAACCCTGGTGAGCTGGAAACCAACAGTCAGCAAATGGAGGCTTTGATCAAACAAAAAGGTCTCGAAGTATCCAAGGAGATCTACAACGATAAAATCACCATGCACACACTGGGTTACGGTGAAGGAGATCTTGATGACAGATATCTTGAAATGCTGGCACAACAAACGTCGGGTAGCTTCATCAAAGCAAGTGAAGGAAGTGTCTCCGATGCATTTGAAAAATTGGCGAATAAATTAAATTCAGTCAAATTGGATGGAGAAACCGTCGTACAGTTGCCGGAAAATGTGACAGTTGACCAAAATCAATACAACGTGATTAATAATACAGTGTATCTGCCATTTTCCACAGTATATGAAGTAGGACAGGGCGTACCGACACCAATTACAGTATCACTTCCGGTGGAATTCTCTAAAAAGGGATCCTATACGTTTAAGGATTTGAAAGTGCAGTATAAAACGGCAGAAGAAACAGACTTTCGCTCAAGTGATAAAAAGTCGGTGACGATTGAAGTGAAAGATGATGCACCCGCATCGGTAACAGGAAGGGTAGACTTAAATAGAATCAATCAGGACCTGTTCAATTTAATTATTGAGGATGGAAAAGAAACGAATACTTTTACCGGAGTGTTCAAACTGGATTTTGGCGGATTGGTAAATCCGAAAGCAAAAGGTTATTTAAGTGAGATCATTATACACCAGCCCTTACCTGAGGGGATCATTGTTAAAGAAAGTCCGGATATATCAATCCAGAATATGAATGGACAGAAAATTGCCATCATTAATGTTAAACAAAAGATGAGCTTTGAAAACGGTGCGTTTACTATACCTGTACTTGAGATACCTGTAACAATGAACGCCGTCTGGGCCATAAATAATGTAAAAATGCCACAAGCGAAAGTCTATTATGTCGATTCAAGATACGGGAACAAAGTAAGTAGTAATCTAAGCCCGAATAATAACGAAATCAGTGCGAAAGTTAGAACTCGTCAGCTGCAATATGGAAAAGAATTTGTATTTGATGGTTATTCAAACGGTACGATCAAAAAGGTGAAAATACAGGGGCAAACGGAAAATGTTGTAGCATCACTGGAAGCTGGAGTGGATGGTCGATACCCGATTATGCCTGTAAAGTCTTTAGTCAGTAGCCCAACCCACCTGAATATCAGCTACAGGGATAATGGGACAGCCATTTTACCATTCGTTCCTGAATTGATTGTTAAAGACCCACTCACTGATAAAATTTTAGATGATGGTTCTTCTGTATCGAATGAAGTGGAATTCTATCTCTCAAACGGTATTCCTGGAAGGGATGTTTCTTACAACTATCAACTTCTTAATGATGAAGAAACTACTGGAGAATGGACAGAAATTGAGTTGGGAGAAACGAAAACCATTGAACGTTTCGGGAAGAATGAAATCCGGGTAAAAGCCGTTGGCGGTTTTGCAATCGAGGATTATATTATTGAAAAAACCATTTGGATCGAGGGTGACGATTTAATGCGTGTACCTTCACTAATTGAATTATATGTAGGAGAAACTCAGTCATTCAATATCGATATCTTCCCGTTTGGAAAACCGAACAATAATTATAATGTGAAGGTTCTGCAAGGTGATGACGGAATGATCAACTCCTCTTACAGTCAAGTCAATTCCACCAAAGAGAACCGGATGACAGGATTATATCCCGGCGAAGATTTAGTGGAAGTTCAAACTAAGAATGGGAAATACAAAAAGTTGATTCGAGTCATTGTTAAGTCAAGGATTGTAAATTTGAAAAGCATGGACTTCACAAAATCGAAGTACACTCTATTGCTTGAAGGGAACGCGTTCGATATACACTCTCATTTAGTATTCAATCCTGAAAATGCAACCAATAAAAACATAAAGAACGTCTTCGACACAGGTAACAATGTTGTAGACATCGTGCAAGAAAATGGAGTTTGGAAGGTCATACCTAAAAATGCAGGGGTGACGACCATAACGGTTACTTCTGAAGAAAACCCTCGTTTAAAGGCGATAGCGATTTTTGAAGTCGTTGCGGGAGATGATGAAACCGAAAATCCGGAGACCGGAGACGGGGATATCGATGGAAGATGGTGATAAGAAGGGAGGCCCACGTTGATGGACCTCCCTTTTTTCATTCAACTATGATCTCATCACTTATTAATGAGAGTGCTTCAACATTTGGTAAAGTATCCAGTTTAGAAAGAAGGACATCTTTGTTATAGTTTACGATGAATCTTGACAATTTCTCTTGCTGCTTAGAGGGGGAGCTCTGATATGCGTCATCGACATTGTCTACGTCCCCACGCACAGCATTCACTGTAAGGTTTCCTTTTGAAAAGACACCTCCGTTAACATAAAATAATGAACCAACCCCATAAAGGGTAGCGTCGCTGTCAGTGTAGAAGAAAGCTTGTAACGGCTTGATGCTTTCAAATGGATCCGGCAACAAACGGAATTCATTCTTTTCACTCTCCTGAGCATAATACTGAAATTCATTCATTCGTGTTAACAGTAACTCTCCTCTTGAGAGTAAAATTAATTTTCCAGTATTGTTAGTACCATCTTCATCTTCTTTACCGGTAATATTCAAGTTGGAAATGCTTGTTTTTCCCTTTGCGTAAATGACGGAATCAAATTTAATTTCATCATTCTCACCGGATGGATCATTGGCATCGCCCAGTATGGTTAAATTCCTGCCTGAAAATACATTCCCCGCTATAACCGAAGTGGAATTCTGTGATTGAAAAGAGATATTATCAAAACTAACTATATTCTCCTCCAGCTTTACGGGTGAATTTGCCTCTATTGATACTCTTCCTGCTGCAACGATATTATCAATGGTCATTTCCCCAATTAAATTAGAAATCGTCACATTACCAGTCGAAATAATATTCCCGACCTTCATTGGAGAACTTGCGATAATATTTACATCACCATCTACAAGCAGGTCCACCCCTGAACTCCGTAGCCCTCTAATAGTAATATTTCCACTCACTTTAACCTTCCCCTGTGAGTTTTCATTCAATATCCCACCTTCTACAAGAGCAGGAGAGAAGGAATTTGAAAGAAGAGCCGTTCTGATTGCGGTCATTAAATTTGTTTGGGTACCGTCATTTCTTATTGATAGATCAAGAGATTCTAATACTTTGCTAACCTCTTCTTCATACGTTTGATTAAATGAAATATCAGTAAATTGACTATCCTGTTTTACTTTGGGAGGTTCTATTAGCGGATAGAACTGATTTGAAGTTATCAAGCTTTTCATATGTTCATAATCCGCTTTATTATAGCTTGTATACAAGTCCCCGATAACGGAGGGAAATGGTGCCGGGAATGTTTTATCCTTTTTATTAGAAAGCTGGTAGTTTGCCTCTTCACTTATGCCTAAAGAGTTAGCATAGATGTTACCAACCAGATGTGGAGATCCGTTCAATTGAAGCTGTTCTCTTGAGCCTAGAGTATACTTGAGGAAGCTTGGGACGGGCGATAAAATGATCCTCTTTCTAACGGTCTTTTCGACTTTCCCTTGTTCAGAAGAAGGATTCTTTGTTTGAATCAGGATTTCATATACTCTCGTAAGGTTGGTACCAAGATAGTCCAGCTCAAAGGTTTTGAAATCAGGGATATTGGATTTGGTACAGGTGTCACCCAGCAGGTTTATTGCACTGGTCCCGCTCACATCAATGACTGTGACACATTTTATTCTATCAAGAGACTGATAGGATGGAAGAATGGAAGATTGAAAAAAATCTGCTACTTTTGTATTGATATTTGCTGGTGTCAATTTGCTCATTTCTAACTCTCTTGAGGGCTGCAATTGATAGACAAGCTTGGATGAAATTTCTTCAGCTGCCTTAAGCCCTTCATATGTAATGTCAATGTCGGTCTCTCTGACTTCGGTTCGTTTCGCTCCACCTATCGTCGAACTTATGATAGCCATACCGATTGTCACCATAACAAGAGATGTAATTAATACGGTAAGTAAGGCATTTCCTCTTTGATTGGTTAACAAGCTGTTTTCTCCCTTCTAAAATCCGAAGCTGCTCTCTAAATTAAGGGTTTTATCGAAATTGGGATGTGAAACTTTGTAAGATAATTGTATAATTGCTTCATTGCACGGTTTGGATGTGCAGGTAGAAGTGATAACGGACCCCGTAAAGTCAGATGGAGTAGTTATTATTTCCCCATCAAAGCTCCATTGTTTTTTCTCCCCGATTTGAACTAATTGCAGAATTTGTTCATCATTCACAATCTCTTCATCTTCTACCTGGTAGAAGGATTTACCTGAATAGGGCGCTACAGATAATGCACTGCTGTTTATAAACTTTACACAAGTAGTAGAGGCTGGCACGCACTCTTCAATTGTGTCGAAGGGGTATGAATATAGCTTCTTCATTACCATCGCAGAAACATAATCTGCGTCTTCTCTCAATTGAGCATCGATCGAAACTTTTTCATAAATCTTATAGCCGGTGATCATTGCACCGTATGTAACGGGTAACAGGATAGCCGATATGGATAGGGTAAGTAATAACTCAATAAGGGTAATGCCTCTATTATCGAATATCTTCGCTTTTAACTTTTCCATCAACTGTCGTACTGTATTCTCTATCATTGATATTCCACCTCACTTCGATTGTAATAGGAATATAGTAATCTGATTCATCAAGGTCCGTGACTTCCCCGGAATAAATTTCAGTCTCATATTCTAACCCGTTTATATTAATATTTTTCTTGTTCGGACAGGAATCAATCATTTCTGATTCAGTAGAGAAGTTAGGGAAGGTTTGGTATTCATCCCCGCAAATGAATAATTTTAAAAATTCATCTGTTGGATTTTCACTGCCTATATTCACTTCATAGAAAAAGTCCCTGACCTCAAGGAAGTCTTGTTTTTCCATGAACATCAAGACATTCCTGGCTACATTGATCCCGACTGTCTTCTTTTGATTGCCATTCGTATATGTACTGGATTGAAGGAAAAAATTCATGAAACTAAGAAGGACGATCCCCAGGATTGTAACCGAAACCAAAAGTTCAATTAAAGTGAAGCCTCTATTATTTTTATATATTTTTATTCGTTTCAACCCAACACCTGCTTTCAAAATACCTGACTTTATTATACAATATCTAGTAGTCGAAACTTGTAAAAAAAAGTCTGATTTATAAGAAATATATCATAGGGAGGAGATGAATGTAAGTTGATATACCTATTTTCGTTGCTGGCACTTATTTTGTTGCTACCTATTTTATATTTTATACCGATAGGCATCAGTGTAAAAGGGAAACTACTCATTGCTGGTATTGCATTTGGGTTAACGCTCCTTGGACTAGTCGCATCGACCCAATATTCAATTTGGATGATCGGCATCATGTTAATGGTTTTGTTAGGCCTATCTTCTTATATGATTGAACAACGATTCAGTGGTCTTATAGTCCTGACTGCAGGCACTGAGATGGATTCAGGAGGAGAACCTGTGCAAATAGTCCATAAACATAAGGGATTAAAGGATCATTTACATAATAAAAAGGATGAATCACAAGTTGAGGATACTGTGGATTCCACTCAGGTTGAAGTTGATATGGCTCCAATTGAAATGGAAGATCTCTATGAAATTGAAGTGGACGTTGCAGAAGAAGAATCAGAAAATGATACCTCTATAGAACAAGATGAACCATTGCAAGCTTCGGAGATCAAAGAGATAATCCCTACTGTTGAAACAGAATCGATAAAGGTCGATGACGATGAAAGTGAATGGTTCATTGAGAATGCCAATGAATACGAAGATATTGGAAAAATGAATGAAACGGAAGAAGAAAATGAGTCTTCTGATATCGTTTTAAGTGAGATTGAGAGATTAATAAATGAACCTGACGAGACCATTGAGTATGAAAAGGAAGAAATGAAGGAAGCATTTGATGATGATTCGGAAGCTGTAGAAGACTTAGAGGGCTTACTTGCTTCAGAAGATGAATTGGAAGATGCTTTAGTTGATGATTTTGTAGAAGATGAGAAAGCTGAAATATCTGAGGGAACCCAGGATCGTATTGTTGAAGGTATCAGTGAAGAGGATCTTCACGTACATGCATTTCCTAAAAGGTCCAGGATCATGAGAGAGGTTATGAAGACCATGATTGAACAAATCACACTCTCGAAGAGTATATTATCCTCCCATCAGATGGAAAACATGATTAAGCATTACTTGCATCCAAGTTTACACGATCAAGACTACTATACATTTGCAAGAATATTAATGGATCATTACATTTCAACAGGACAATATGAAGACTTACACATTTTTACTGAAGGGATTGCTAAGAGATTCATAGAGTATCCGTACATTCAAATGGATATCGAACAAACAAATGAGTTTGCATGGAAAAAGTTAAACGAAATTAAAATGACAGAATAGGTGAGATGACATGAAAAAGAGTGCAGAAATGAAAGCTTTACCGATTATCAGTATATCCGATGGAAGTGAAATAGGGAGAGTCAAATCCCTTGTAATCAATCCGGAAAAGGGCTCGGTTGATTTTCTGACCATCGAGCATGAAGATTGGCAGGTCAGTGTGAAGGCGATCCCGTTCAAAAAGGTAGTCGGTATAGGCGAGTATGCCGTCACTGTCGAAAATGAGAATGCAGTGATCGACTTAAATGAAATCCCGATTGCAAACCAGCTGGTGAACAAAAAAATTAAAATCAACGATACCCGTGTGATGACCCGTAAAGGCCAAATGATCGGAAACATTCAAGAATTTTATGTGGATGATGAAACCGGGGCTATTGTTTCCTTAGAATTAAATGCCCAAGACAACACGTTTTTCCTTGGTACGGAACATGTACTGACATTTGGGAAAGATATCATTATTGTGAACGAAGACGCTGCAGAATATTTTAAAGGATCATTTGATCAACTTGTAAGCCATGAGCCTGTGTTCGAAGCAGAGACTGAAATTTTACCAACGCAACAACATGGCCTAGAGACAATTAAAACGAAACAGACTCAATTACTTACAGGAAAAAGTGTGATTGAAGATATATATAATTTAGAGGGTAATCTATTGATTGCTAAAGGTTCATCTCTAACGGAAGCCGATATTAAAGCTGCTCAGGACGCTGGTCCATCTGTTTTCGTTGATTTAACGATGAATATTAAGTAGGAGTCAGGAAGGAGCGCCTAGTGTGAAAAAAGGTCTATTTGGTAAGCTGATGACCGTTTTGTTCTTATCCACATTTTTTCTATATGGGTTTTCTCATTTAGGCGTCTTTGCTTATGAAACGTTCTTTGTTAAGTCACTCAATCTATCGAAACATGCAGCGGTTGCATCTATTAATCTGGGTGGAGCAAACAAAGAGGAAGCAATGAAGATACTGGATGAGAAAGTAGAGGAATGGAAGCTAAATCAAAACCTACTGCTGGATTTCAATGGAGAAAGTGCAAAAATCGATCCATCTCTCTTTCAATTTCATTTGGAAGAAAGCATAGAGAAACTTGTTGATGATGAAAGTACAAGTTTAATTGTGACGATGGATGAAAATGCATTCGATGCGTTTCTTTCAAATCAGTTCCCTGACTATAGGGGTGAAGACCTAAACCTTCCTTCTTTAATAGAGTATCTCCTCTCCTTGGCTGGTAGTCTTCATAAAGAAGAGAGCGTAAAGATATATGATTATGCAGCAAGCAATGAATCACCACAAGTAATTTTTGAGGCCGTGTCGAATGAATTAGAGGTTACACCAATGATCAAGAGCTTTATAGACAATTATCCCTCCATTCCCATTGCACCCAATTCCCAGTTTTCGTTTTCGGATTTTCTGGAAACAGAAGGATTTGTAGTTGAATCACAGTCTGATTTAAGTCCGGTTGCATCATTACTCTATCAAATCACCTTACATTCCAACTTTTCGATCATCGAACGAAATATAAGCAAGCTGCTTCCGGACTATGTGACACTAGGCTTTGAAGCGAAATTCAATCCGATGAATAACCAGGATTTTGTCATCACCAATCCTAATTCAACCGGTTATGAGCTGAAGCTTGCCATCCAAGAGAATAGAATCAAGGTTCAATTGCAGGGAATCCCTTTTCCAAACTCATATAATGTCCGTTTGTCTGAAAAAGAAACGTTCCCCCCAAGAGTCATTAAACAGTTTAGCCCTTTTGTTGAAAAAGGAAGCGTCGATATCCAACAAGAAGGGAAAGATGGGGTACTGATCCGGGTTTATAAGCAAAAATTGAGCTCTTCAGGTGAAATCCTTTCAGAAGAACTGATCAATGAAGATTTTTATGGACCACAGCATAAGATTGCGGTTTATCCGTTGCAGGAATTACAGGAAACCCCAAACGGAACATTTGATAATGTACCAACCGGGACGAATGGGGAAGAAGCGACGAATGAAGAATCGGATGATGGGGAAAAAGATGAAACTTCCTCAATGGACGAGGAAGATAACGAGAGCAGTTCCACAGGGAAGGAAAGTGAAGGTACAGCCGATCAGGATTCTTCAAGTCCATCAGACGATCAAGTAAAACCAAAGAAAAAAGAGAGAAAATAAGTCGTAAAAGCGGGTGATAATGTGACCACGATTAGAAAGAGACTTGGAGACCTGCTCGTTGAAGCAGGAATCATATCCGAATCCCAGTTACAAGATACCCTGAAAGATAAAGCGAAAGGGCAGAAGTTGGGGGATGCCCTGCTTCAAAGGGGATATATTACAGAGCAGCAGTTGATTGAAGTATTGGAATTTCAATTGGGAATTCCCCATGTCAGCTTATACAGATACCCCTTTGAAACGAACTTATTCCACTTGATTCCTAAAGATTCGGCTAAGCGGAACTTGATGATCCCACTCAAAAAAGAAGGGGATAGGCTTTTCGTCGCGATGAGCGACCCGTTGGACTTTTACGCCATCGAGGATCTGCGTTTGGCCACAGGCTTTCAAATCGAGACAGCGATTGCGACCAAGGATGATATTTTGAAAGTCATCAATAAGTTTTATGACTTAGAGGATGGATTTGAAGACCTTTTCCAGGAGAATCGGGATCAAAATAGAGTAGAAGAAAATACGGTGGTGGATTCCGATTCACCCATCGTTCGATTAGTGAACGGAATCCTTTCAAATGCGGTGACCCAAAAAGCTAGCGATATACATATTGACCCCCAGGAAACCAAAGTCGTCATACGTTACCGGGTGGACGGCATTCTTAGAAACGAAAGAAATCTCCCGAAGCACATGCAGAGTATGCTGATTGCCAGGCTTAAAATCATGGCGAATCTCGACATAACCGAATTCAGGGTGCCTCAGGACGGACGAATCAAAGTGAATATCGACTTTCATCCTATCGATCTGCGTGTGTCGACTTTGCCGACGGTCTATGGAGAGAAAATAGTGTTGAGGATTCTGGATTTAGGTTCGAGCCTGAATGACCTGTCAAAACTGGGTTTCAACAAAGTAAATCAACAGAGGTTCATGAAGATGATCCAGCAGCCGACAGGGATTGTTCTCATCACGGGACCAACCGGTTCGGGGAAGTCTTCCACTTTATATGCAGCCTTGAATCATCTCAACAGTGAAGAAGTGAACATTATTACGATCGAGGATCCCGTTGAGTATCAGCTGGAAGGCATCAATCAGATCGGTGTGAATCAGAATGTCGGCTTGACCTTTGCCAAGGGGCTGCGTGCCATTTTGCGTCAGGATCCGAATATCATCATGGTCGGGGAAATTCGGGACAGGGAGACTGTTGAAGTCTCCATACGGGCTTCCTTAACTGGACATCTCGTGTTGAGCACCATCCATACCAATGACTCAATCAGTACGGTGACGAGACTACTGGATATGGGTGTAGAACCATTTTTAGTTGCTTCTTCACTGAGCGGGGTCGTGGCTCAACGCTTGATCAGGAAAGTTTGCCGTGATTGCAAACAAGAGATGGCGGCGACCAAACGGGAAATTGAGATATTCGCCAAAAGGGGGATGAAGATCGAGACCATTACGAGAGGGCAGGGTTGCTCTTCCTGTAATATGACAGGATACAAAGGCCGGATTGCCATTCATGAGGTCCTCGTCATGAATGATGACATGAAGAAGGTCATTCTGAACAACGAACCCTTCTCCAAGTTAAGGGAGCATGCCGTACGGAATAAAACAATCTTCTTAATCGATGACGGCTTGCTGAAAGTGAAGCAGGGCATGACCACGACCGAAGAAGTATTAAGAGTAGCGATTTCAGAGTAGGTGAATGAATTGAAAGAAAAAGTTGATTATCTTCTAAAGTCTGCTTTCGAGCTGGGCGCGTCCGATATCCATCTTACAGTCGGCTCACCTCCTATCTTCCGGATACATGGAGACCTTAAAAGGTTCGGTAAAGAAAATTTGCTGCCTGATAACACGGAAATGATGGCAAAGGCCATCATTTCTGAAACGATGTATCCTGCCTTTGAAGAAGTGGGTGAATTGGACTTTTCCTATGGAATCCCGGGCGTTTCAAGGTTCAGGGTGAATGCATTCAAACAACGATCATGCATATCTTTGGCCATACGTGTCATTCCGACTTCCATCCCTACAATGGAGGAATTATTTCTCCCCCATGCATTGAAGGCGATTGCTGAAAAACCACAGGGTCTTTTCCTTGTTACCGGACCAACAGGAAGTGGAAAGTCGACCACGTTGGCATCCATCGTGGATTATATGAACCGGAAAATGAGGAAGCATATCATTACCTTGGAAGACCCCATCGAATACCTGCACAAGCACGGGGCATGCATCATCGATCAGCGGGAAGTGGGATTTGATACAAGGTCATTTTCAAAAGGCTTGAGAAGTGCCTTGAGACAGGATCCGGATATTATTCTCGTAGGGGAAATGAGGGACCTGGAGACGATACATACTGCCATAACGGCAGCGGAAACCGGACACCTTGTTCTGGCGACACTTCATACATCCAGTGCCCCGGCCACCATCGAGCGAATCGTAGACGTCTTCCCGCCGGAGCAGCAGTCACAAATCCGCGTTCAATTGGCATCGGTCCTTGTCGGGATCCTTTCACAGAGATTGTTTGCCACGGTAGATAAAAAAGGAAGAAGGGCCGCGACAGAGCTCCTGATGAATAATGCAGCAATTGCCAATTTGATCCGTTCAGAAAAGGTCCACCAAATTCAAAATGTTATGCAGACGTCCAAAACTTCAGGCATGCACATCATGAGCGACAGTGTGATAAAGCTTTATGAGAGTGGCATCATTTCAAAGGAAATGGCGTTTCCTTATAGCAGAGAGGAGATTCCTCAATAGATGGGACGTTATAAGTACACAGGCAGGGACCAAAAAGGAAAGAAATCGGGCATCATCACGGCCACATCAAAGAAGGATGCCCTCATTCAGTTGAAGAAGCAGGAAGTAAGGGTCATTGAAATCCTGGAAATGCCTGAGACACTCATGACCAAAGACATAACGATCGGAAATCCGGTGAAGTTACAGCATCTTGTTATTTTTTTGCGACAGTTTGCGACCCTTCTTCAAGCCGGGGTTACAGTGGTTGATTCGACTCATATTCTGGCCGAGCAGACGGAGAGTAAGGCACTCGGCAAAGCACTTACGGAAATCGAAGATGAATTGCGGGACGGGAATCCGTTATCGGAAGCCTTCTCCCGTAACAAGAAGATTTTTGAACCGATGCTGATCAATATGCTGAAGGCCGGGGAAGCGTCAGGCAGCCTGGATGAAACATTGGAAGGGCTCGCCACTCATTATGAAAAGCAGCATATCACGAAACAGAAAATCATTTCGGCGTTAGCTTACCCTATGGTTGTCGGCGTTATTGCCATCGGTGTCGTCATATTCCTGCTGGCTGCCGTTGTGCCGACCTTCGTGAATATGCTGTCCGATTTCGGAGGCGAATTGCCAGCCATCACACAATTTGTTATTGCTTCAAGTGAATTCATGCAAAAGTTCTGGTACATCATCATTTTGTTTTTTGTATTCATTGCTATCACTCTGGCCATGTTAAGAAAAGACAAACGATCGAAGTATTATCTTGATTATGCCATCCTGAGAGTGCCGATTTTCGGGAAGATGCTGCAAAAAGCGGTACTCGCGAGAATGACACGAACGCTTAGTTCATTATTTTCAAGCTCAGTCCCTATTTTGCAGGCATTAGCGATTGTTGAAAAGGTTGTGGAAAATGAAGTGGTGGCCCGTGTGATCGGCGAATCCCGCAGGTCATTGGAGAAGGGGACGTCCCTAACAGACCCGATGAAACGGCATTGGGCTTTTCCTCCATTGGTGACGCAAATGATCGCCATAGGAGAAGAGACAGGGTCCCTGGACTCGATGCTTGCGAAGGTCGCAGACTTCTATGAAAAAGAAGTGGAAAGTGCCACGGATCGTCTGAAATCATTGATTGAACCACTCATGATCGTCATGCTGGCAGGATTGGTCGGGACCATCGTCACTTCGATTCTCGTTCCGATGTTCGAAATCTTTAATAATGTTCAAAACTATTAGAAAATACCTATAATTTTACAAAAAATATGATTTTTTTGTCGGATGAGTGTTGTATACTAGTACTAGATTACTAGTTTTTAGTAAAAGATATATAAACAGGAGGAATTACCATGTTAAAGAAGATGGGTCAAAGACTGAAAAATGAGCGCGGATTGACGCTTATCGAATTACTTGCTGTTGTCGTTATTTTAGGAATTATCGCTGCGATTGCAATTCCTAGTATTGGTGGGTTGATCAATAACTCGAAGAAGGATGCTCATATTGCGAATGCTCAGCAGATGGTGAGTGGGGCTAGGTTGGCGGTTACAGCAGATTCGAACACAACAGGAAATATTAAAATGGCAGATTTAATCACAAACGGTTACCTTGAAGAATTCGATAACCCTTCTGATGGTAGTGGATATGACAAAGATAAGAGTGTTGTGACTGTAACTAAAAATGCAGGTACGGGAAATTACTCTTATTCAGTAACATTAGTAGGTAGCGGTGGAGGAACCCATTTAAATGGAAATCCTGATGATATAGAACGATCTACAGTAGTATTAAATCCGTCAGACGCTGACAAAGAATCAGACGATTAATAAAATTATAATGATTGTTATTATTTTTTCTTACGGTCTCCTCCTAGGCTCCTTCTACAACGTAGTCGGCCTCCGGATACCGCTCAAAAAGTCAATCGTCAAACCAAGATCAGCCTGCCCGTACTGCCGGCACACGCTGACGGCCAAGGAACTGATACCAGTACTATCCTATATTATGCAAGGTGGAAAATGCGCTCAGTGTAAGGGGCGCATTTCTCCTCTTTATCCATTGATGGAATTAACTACCGGACTGTTATTCTTACTTTCTTATATTATTTTAGGCATACAGCCGGAGCTGGTTGTCGCTCTTACTCTCGTCTCCCTGTTCATGATCATCACGGTCAGTGACCTGAAATATATGGTCATTCCCGATAAAGTGCTGTTGTTTTTTTCAGTTTTATTTATTATAGAACGAATATTCATCCCGTTAAACCCGTGGTGGGACAGCGTCGGGGGTAGCATTACCGGCTTTTGCCTGCTTCTTCTGATTGCCATCATCAGCAAGGGAGGAATGGGCGGCGGTGATATCAAATTATTCGCTGTCATTGGTTTCGTCGTGGGGGTCAAGGTGATGCTTTTTTCCTTTTTCCTCGCTACCCTTTTTGGGGCGGTCGCTGGTATTACAGGCCTGATGCTTGGCTTGTACAAGAAAGGGCAACCCATTGCTTTCGGTCCATATATCGTAATAGGCACACTCGCAGCATACTTCTTTCACCAGCCAATCCTGCATTGGTATTTTTCTTTATATAGCTAAAGGGGTCATTCAAGATGTTATCACGTCTCTTCAATAAGAATAAAAATAAAATCAATATCGTCATCAGTGATCAATGGATTCGATTTGTAGAATTGAAATCTGTTTCTCCTTTACATATTCACCATTTTGGAGAGAAACGAATTGCTGACGGGATGATCTCAGATGGCAAAATCATTGAAAAAGAAGCTTTTCAAGCACTGTTGGAAGAGTGTGTCCTCGATTGGGGAATCAAAAAGAGGGAAGTTCAATTCATCGTTCCGAATACTCAGATGATCATCAGGAAGATGGAGATATCATCCGATATTGAGGAAGATGAGGTGAAGAGCCACTTGTTTATGGAAATCGGGACGAGTATACACCTGCCTTTTGAGAACCCGGTATTTGATGTGGTGGTTGTAGGAAATAAAGGAGACAAGAAAGAAATCATCCTGGTGGCGGCACCGGAGGATATTGTCATGGAATATCAGCAGCTCTTGACTGATGCCCATTTAAAGCCGGTTGTGGCTGATATTAGTCCACTTGCCTTTTATAGATACGTACACTCTTTGGATTTAACTCGTAAAGAAGACCATGAAATGCTCCTCTATTTCAATCAGGCTAATGTGACCGTGTCCATCTTCCATGATCATCAGCCTGTATTTTTCAGGCCAATCGGATTAGGTGAGGATCGGGAAGTGATGGATGAGAGGATGTATCACAATGATCTCCAATCCCTTCAATTTGATGACGTGATGAAAGAAATCGACAAAGTCATCAGCTTTTACCGATATACACTTACAAATGATGAAGCAATGATTAATAAAGTATACGTAACCGGTGACCATCCCATGGTAGGGGATATCCAGACCCTTTTATCAGAACGGTTTGAAATCGACATTATCAAGGTGCCAACCGCTGCACGCGACGCCTACACCAATGAAGAACTATCGAGTGCGTTTTTACTCGCTATTGGTTTAGGGTTGAAAGAGGTGATATAGTGCTCGTCGATATCAATTTATTACCTCAAAATGAAAAAGGAAGCCGTCAGTGGGTGTATGTGGTTATCGGTGTGCTATCCGTCGGAATCCTTGCTCTTATGATTCTATTATTTCTTGCTGCGAATATCGGAAAAGATGTGGACGTCCTGACGACGGAATTACAGGGTACCAAGCAGCTCAGAGCGGAAAAAGAGCAAAGCATTTCTGATTTTGAATCATCGGATGCCTGGGTACAATTGGAGAGTGCAGTCAGCTGGGCGGAAAGCTACCCCATCGATACTGTGCCTGTCTTGAATCACCTGGTCGAAATACTGCCGGAGCGGGGTTTCGTGAAGGAATTTACATACGCGGAAGATGGGAGTATCCAACTCTCGATTCAATTTGATACAAGCAGTGAAGCTGCGTATTATTTAACGCATCTGAAGGGATCCAGGTACATTCAGGAAGCAACCTTATTGTCGCTGACTACAGAAACCATCTCTGAAAATGATAGTTTAACAGCCGTTAATACGGAGACCATTTTACCAAGGTATATAGGTCAGTATGAAGTAACGTTAAATAGAGCAGAGATAAAGGAAATGGAAACAGAGGAAACTTCCGAAGAGCAGGGAGGCGATTCGGAATGAATATACGATTCGAAAAAAGAGAATGGTTACTGATCAGTACTTCGATTGTGATAGCAATAATCCTAATCCTCGGAGCAATATGGTTCTACTATCTACCCGTGAAAAATCAGAAGGAAAATCTACTGAATGAAATCAAAACGGAAAAGAAGCTGATTGAAGCATTGGATTCTAAGATTTCTTCCATTAAACAGGCTTCCTTTGAAAATTCGAGTTCACTACAACAGAAGGTTCCAGTTAAACCTCTCACTCAACAGCTGCTAATCGATTTGGAAAAAGCAGAAATCGTCTCGGACAGTTTTGTCACAAGCATTGAATTTACGGAAGGTGTTATAGATCTTCCTGCAACTGAACCCTTGGGCGCAGGGGATGATGTTTCCCAAACGGATGTTGAAGTTACCGAAGAAGGCACTGAAGTGAATCCGGCACCTGATGTGGTCCTTCCACAAGGCCTTCAAAAACTGACAGCCACGATTTCTGTAGAAGCAAAGAGCTATTTTCATATAGAGGAATTCATCAATAAATTAGAAGAGCTGCATCGTATCGTAGAGGTTGAACAGATTTCTTTCAGCGGACCGGCTGAATTACAGCAATACGAAGATGAAATTGAAAATATTCAATTGAATATAGTTGTATCCGCCTTTTATTTACCTGGTTTAGTAGAACTAGAAACGGAGCTGCCAAAACTCGATGCACCTCCTCCGTCAAACAAAAAGAATCCTTTTCAGCAGTTCCCTGAACAAAAGTCAGAAGAACAAGATACCAATTAAAGGTCTGATGTTAATGCGTGAAAATGAAAAAGGATATACTCTAGTAGAATTACTGGCTGTGATTGTCATACTGGGAATCATTGCTGTCATTGCCACCTTAGCGATAAACAACCTGATTGAAAAATCCAAGAAACAGGCGTTTGTGGCAAACGCCCTTACGATGAAAAGTTCAGCGCAATACTATGCGAAGGATGCCATGCTTCAAGAGAAGGTAACGGGTAAGATTACGTATAAAGAATTGATAGATGCTCAATTGATTGAACCGATCTTGGATCCGCATTCTAAAACAGTCATGGCACCGGGTGAATCCTCTTATGTTATGGCTGATGGGGAGAGTGTGATATCCATCTGTTTATGGGGGGAAGAGTATAATCTCTGTACAAATGTAGATGGAGATAAAGAAGAAATACCGTTTTCTACCCTTTCAGTTCAATCCCTGCAGAAAAACTAAAAAATTTGACGAAAACCTGTTAGGACAAGACGACAAAAGTCTTGTTCTTTTTTTTATTGGATGTGATAGCATGGAAAAAAATAGATGAAGGAGGGTGGCGGTGATGAATAATAAAAGAGACGAAGATAAAAAGATATCTATTAAAATTAATGGTGAAAAAACAAATTTTAACGAAGATCTTCTTGTTTATGATTGGAAGTTGGGGGAGACTGAAGCAGCTGCCGGGGAAGAAGCGGAAGACAAAGGATTCGATTGGATCCTACCCGACGATGAGGAAGCTCAGCCTCCTAAGGAATACAAAAAAATCAATTATGTGTCAGGGAACAAAAAGAAGCCCAAGTCATTCAAAAATCCTTTTCAGGATTCTGTTAATCTTTTAATGTCGATAATTGGTGCGGTAGTGGTAGGAGCTGTGCTGGGGTTCGGCACGCTTAAAGTCATTACGACAACGGATGGTCCAGCGACGCCGGCGGCAACGTTGCAAGATACGACGGCAGAAGCAAATACGGAAGGGAAGCAGTCCGTATCGGCAGTTGAATTACAGGATTTCTCAACGTCGATTCTTCAAGGCGGTGTGTTTTCAACAGAGGAATCTCTTAATGCCATGAAGGACAGCTTAGCAGGAAAAGGGTTGAGCAGCGCAAGTGTGGAAAAGGATGGACAATTCTTTCTTTTATTGGGTGTTTCGGGAGATCTTGAAACAGCCAAATCACTTGGGGCAGAATTGAAAGAACAAGGGGTAGACGTTTTTGCGAAAGATTTTGTATTTGGAGCTAAAGGAATAAATGCTTCAAAGGAAGAGAAATCCTTTTTGGAAAAGGGAAATAGGCTCTACAACACATTAGCTATGGAGAGCAGCAGTGGAATGATCGGTGGAACGCCTGACGAAAAAACGATTCAAACCATTCAATCCGGAGTGAAGGAACTAAAAGGAATCAAGGTGGGGCAAGATTCCATTGCCTCCATGAAAGAGTCCTTAGTCAATGCAGGGAATCTTGCGGCAGGGATGAAGACCCCGGATGATGCCCAAAAAGTTCAGGAAGAGTTATTATCCTACCTGCAACATTACAGTGGATTATAATTTCGACTGTATTAGACTATTTTCTAGGAAATAATATGATGTCTACAATAGGGCCTCTCTCATTTTGTCAGATTCAAGCTTACTGACCAAAGAGAGTTGGCTCTATTTTTACTTGTTTAAAAAGGCGGATTTTGGTAGTATAGTCATGTATCTCCCAATTTCTACTCTGAAAGGATTGGTATGGTGTGTCCAACCTCATACTCGCTTCACAATCTCCTCGTCGAAAAGAACTTCTGCAACAAATTCAACTTTCTTTTTCCGTTATCAGCTCTACAGTTGAGGAAACTTTTTCATCTGATTTAATGCCCCATGAAGTCGTCATGTATCTTGCCCGCAAAAAAGCGAAAGAAATCTCGAATCAATACCCCACTCACTATGTAATCGGTTCAGACACTGTCGTAGCGAAGGATAACCGGATTCTTGGTAAACCGGAATCGAAAGAAGAAGCGAAAGAAATGCTATCAATGCTTTCAGGTTCTACTCATTCTGTCTACACGGGGGTTGCCATTCTGCATGGTGACGTGGAGGAACTCTTTTATGAAAAAACGGATGTAACGTTTTGGGAGTTGACTTCTAAAGAGATAGACGATTATATTGCATCTGAAGAGCCTTTTGATAAAGCCGGTTCATATGGTATTCAAGGAATCGGAGCGAAATTTGTCAAAGAAATTAAAGGCGATTATTTCTCCGTCGTTGGTTTACCCATCTCACGAGTGAATCGTGTATTACTTGAAATGGGCTATCTTCAACCATAATGACTCCCGAGCGTACAAAAAGGAGGAACCAATGGTTAAAACAATACCTCAGCAGGAAGAAAACAGGCTTATGATCCGGGATTTCCCTCAGGACGAAAGACCACGTGAAAGGCTGATTCAAAGCGGGGCGGCAAGCCTGTCGAATCAGGAGCTACTGGCTATCTTACTCCGGACCGGAACGAAATCCGAGTCTGTTCTGCAGCTGTCCAACCGGCTGCTCAACCACTTTGATGGATTAAATCTATTAAAGGATGCTTCCCTGGAAGAGATTACGAAAACGAAGGGAATCGGCCTTGCGAAGGCAGTTCAAATCATGGCCGCCGTCGAATTCGGTCGAAGAATCAGCAACTTGGCTTTTGATGACAGATATAGCATCCGTTCCCCCGAAGACGGAGCCAATTATGTCATGAACGATATGAGATTTTTGGCCCAGGAGCATTTTGTATGCTTATACCTCAACACAAAGAATCAAGTTCTCCACAAACAAACCATCTTTATTGGAAGTCTGAATGCTTCCATCGTCCACCCCCGGGAGGTCTTTAAAGAAGCCTTCAGACGATCCGCCGCATCGATCATTTGTATCCATAACCATCCCTCTGGTGATCCGACTCCAAGCAGAGAAGATATAGAAGTGACAAAAAGATTAGTGGAATGTGGTCGAATCATTGGTATTGATATACTCGATCATCTTATAATAGGGGAGAAGAAGTTTATCAGTTTAAAGGAAAAAGGGTATTTATGACACTATGATTTTTTTCCTGGTTGCGATATAATTAAGCTTATGATTTTTACAAACAATATGGTGATTCAATATAACGCAGTCTTTGAAAAAGAGAGTCATTCTTCAAGGGAATGAGTCTTTTCGTTATGCATGAACGAACAATTATTGTGACGAAAATTACGAGGATAGAGAGTGATTGGACGACTCTCCTGTGAAAACACATATAAAACGTTAAAAACCAGCCAATTTGTATCAGAAAGGGAGATACCATTCATGTTTGGAACGAAAGATTTAGGGATTGATTTAGGAACAGCTAACACATTGGTGTACTTGAAAGGCAAAGGGATTGTCGTTCGCGAACCTTCTGTTGTCGCACTTCAAACAGATAACAAGCATATCGTTGCAGTCGGGAATGATGCTAAGAATATGATCGGTAGAACACCGGGAAATGTCGTGGCTCTTCGCCCGATGAAAGATGGGGTAATCGCTGACTACGAAACAACAGCCACGATGATGAAGTACTACATAAGACAAGCAACACGGAATAAAGGAGCTTTTTCCCGAAAACCTTACGTCATGGTCTGTGTACCTTCAGGAATTACCGGTGTTGAAGAAAGAGCGGTCATCGATGCGACAAGACAGGCGGGAGCAAGGGATGCTTATACGATTGAAGAGCCGTTTGCAGCTGCAATTGGAGCGAACCTGCCAGTATGGGAACCGACAGGAAGTATGGTCGTAGATATCGGTGGGGGAACGACGGAAGTAGCCATCATCTCTTTAGGAGGGATTGTGACAAGTCAGTCGATCCGTGTAGCCGGGGATGAGATGGATGATGCGATCATTAACTATATCCGCAAAACGTATAACCTGATGATCGGGGACCGTACAGCGGAAACGATCAAAATGGAAGTAGGTTCTGCCGGTGATTCTGAAGGAATTGAAGCAATGGAGATTCGCGGACGTGACCTTTTGACCGGTTTACCGAAAACGATCGAAGTAACCGCAGTTGAAATTGCATCTGCTCTTCATGATACCGTATACACGATTGTCGATGCCGTTAAGAGTACATTAGAGAAAACACCGCCAGAACTCGCGGCTGATATCATGGACAGAGGAATCGTGCTTACAGGTGGCGGGGCGCTTCTTCGTAATCTTGATAAAGTGATCAGCGATGAGACGAAAATGCCGGTCCTCATTGCAGAGGAACCTCTGGATTGTGTGGCAATCGGTACGGGGAAAGCCCTTGACCATATCCATCTATTTAAAAATCGAGGAAAATAAACATAAATAATGAATGGGGGGACGTTTCCTTAAGGATGCTTGGGTAGCCTTAAGGTCGGCCCCATCTTTTTTCGAACAACCATGAATATTTTGACGAATGATATCAAAAATAAACGATTTTTGATATAGTATTTACTAGAATGAGAAAAGGTTGAGGTGTACATCATGCCACAATTCTTCCTGAATAAACGTTTGATCATTCTGCTCGTCAGTGTCATAGTCCTTGTTGGATTAATCGGATTTTCTTTGCGGGAGCGAGATAGCATCAGCTGGCCTGAGCAGTTTGTAAAAGATATGGTAGGATTCGGACAGTCATTGGTTTCAAAACCTGTTAACTATGTAGCGGGAGTTGTTGAAAACGTTCAAGATCTTCAAAATACATACACAGAAAACGAAAAATTAAAAACACGTTTAGATGAATTAGTGAAGCTTGAAACAAAGGTGAAAGACCTGAAACAAGATAATAATGAATTAAGGGCGGTCCTTGAAAAGAAGGAAGACCTTCGTGCCTATAACACGATTCAAGCTACCGTCATTGCAAGGAATCCTGATCGCTGGCAAGAGCTCCTGACGATTGATAAAGGCGAAGTGAACGGGATTAAGTCAGACATGGCCGTCATTTCATCGGCTGGGTTGATCGGAAAGATTAAAAGCGTAAATGAATTTTCATCTACTGTTGAATTAATATCGACCAATAATACAAAAAACCGGATTTCCACTGTGATACAAGGGAAAGAACAAGACATCAACGGATGGATTGAAGGGTACGACAGTGATAAAAAAGAAATTTTGGTTAAGCGGATTTCCAACGATATGAAAGTCGACAAAGGCTCTAAAGTGATGACATCAGGATTGGGAGGAGTATTCCCTAAGGGGCTGGTCATCGGGGAAGTGAAAGAAGTGAAACCGGATCAATACGGGTTGACTCAAACGGCATATGTAAAGCCTGCTGCTGATTTCTATCACTTGGAGCACGTCATGGTCATCGACCGTGACATCCAGGGTGTGACGGAACAGGAAGCGGATGCTGAGGAGGATGGCAATGATCAGTAGGCTCCTCCTTCCGTTTATGACCCTGCTTTTCTTTTACAGTGAGAGTTTATTTGTTCATCTTTTTCCAAATGAAGAGTGGTTTGATCAGAAAATCATTGTTCCGCATTTCCTGATTATCGTGCTGTTCTTTATTTGTGCGTTTTATCAATACCGCACTGCATTGCTTTACGGATTCATCTTTGGCTTTCTATTTGATATTTATTACACAGAAATCAATGGGATTTACTTAGTGCTCTTCCCATTTGTCATCTTTTTATCTCACCAGATGATGAGGGTTTTACATAATAACCTCTTTGTATTGGGGATTATTTCACTTGTGAACCTTTCCGTATTGGAGTTTTTGGTGTATCAAATCAATTTAATTATCCAACGTACTGATTTGACTTTTATGCAGTTCGTGGACTGGCGTTTGTGGCCGACATTGGTCCTTAATATAGTGTTTTATTTAGTTGTGGCATTTCCACTCAGGAACTATCTTCTCCGAAAACGGAAAGAGTGGCTGGATGAATAAATTCTATTAGTAATTTTTTCATAAAAAGAGGAAATGGCACTGCTTATGTCGAATTTAATAGACGACTGAGGTGAAAAATTGCGCCATGAATAAAAAGCCAAATGTGATGATAAAAGGAACAAAAGAAGGATTGACCCTTCATCTCAATGATCAATGCTCCTTTCATGAGTTAAAGAAGGAATTGGACGATAAGCTGTCTGCGCATTACCGGGAAACAGAAGGGACTCCCCTGCTCACGGTCAATATCCAGACGGGGAATCGCTACCTGACGGATGATCAGGTAGAAGAGTTGAAAGAGATCGTAAGGCAAAAACGTAATTTAGTAGTGAATGAAGTATGGAGTAATGTGATTACAAAGAATGAAGCAGAGAAACTCATAGATGAACGAAATATAGAAACTCTAACCGGCGTGATCCGATCTGGACAAGTCGTGGAAGTGTCAGGGGACATCCTTATTGTCGGCGATGTCAATCCTGGCGGGAAAGTGCTGGCTGGAGGGAATATTTACATATTGGGTTCGTTGAAAGGAATTGCCCATGCAGGCCACAACGGAAACATGGAGGCTGTCATTGTCGCATCCAAAATGGTTCCGTCCCAGCTCCGGATAGGGGACTCCCTGAACAGGGCACCTGATCGGGTGGAAGAAGATGATGAGCACGAAATGGAATGTGCTTATGTCGATGATCAGGGACAAATTGTTGTGGATCGATTACAAGTTTTAAAGCATCTTAGACCAAATATTACTAGTTTTAAAGGAGGAAGCTAATGTGGGTGAAGCCATAGTTGTTACTTCAGGTAAAGGTGGAGTGGGAAAGACGACTACTTCTGCCAATGTTGGTACAGCATTAGCTCTACAAGGCAAAAAGGTTTGTTTAATTGATACAGATATCGGCCTCAGAAACCTCGATGTGGTGATGGGACTCGAAAACAGAATCATTTATGACTTAGTAGACGTTGTAGAGGGCCGCTGTAAAGTACATCAAGCTCTGGTAAAAGATAAGCGTTTCGAGGATAAACTATTTTTACTGCCAGCTGCACAAACAAGTGATAAATCCGCTGTTAACCCTGAGCAAATGAAGAAGCTAGTAGTAGATTTAAAGCAAGACTATGATTATATCATTATTGATTGTCCTGCGGGGATCGAGCAGGGGTATAAGAATGCTGTGGCAGGTGCCGATCGTGCGATTGTCGTCACGACACCGGAAATTTCAGCTGTACGTGATGCGGATCGAATCATCGGTTTGCTGGAGAAAGAGAATATTGAACCACCGAAGCTCGTCATTAACCGCATACGCAATCATATGATGAAAAATGGTGAAATGTTGGATGTGGATGAAATCACAGCCCATCTTTCCATCGACCTTCTCGGTATTGTTGCCGACGACGATAATGTGATCAAATCTTCCAATAAAGGTGAGCCCATCGCTCTGGATTCAACAAGCAAAGCCTCCATTTCCTACCGGAATATTGCCAGACGAATCCTTGGTGAATCGGTTCCGTTACAGTCTTTGGAAGATGAACGGGCAGGAGTCTTTTCAAGAATTAAAAAATTATTCGGCGTAAAAGCGTAAGAATCAATTCAGTCCCGGTAAAGCGCATCGAGCGTTTTACCGGGACTTTTTTATTTTCCACATGAATATTCTTTCAGGACAAGTCATACATTGTAGCAAATCATGTGTAATCGAATGGACCTCTTTTTAATATGGATCTAACAACCCTTGTCCCTCATCATGACCAGAACCATTTAATATAGAGTCACTCTTGAACGGAGTGGCTCAGACGTTTATGAAACAATACCTTATAAAAAGGAATGGTGTACATGGGGAATCGTGCGGATGAAATACGTAAGAGGATAGCGAAACGAAAGAAAACGAATCCAGGCGAGAATTCTGCATACTTTCTCCCATCGGACGAGGAGCGCTATGGAATGGAACGGCAGACAAGCTTTGAAGGGGGACCGCCACCTGAGGGAATGCATCCATTATTTAAGAAGGAAACCTTTATGCTGAAAATACTTGGAGCGGGAATCATGGTATTAGTGACGGCGATTATGTTTAAGAGTCCTTCACCTGTATTCAATGAAGCGAAATCCGTTGTCACGAAAACCATGGATACAGAATTCCAGTTTGCCGCCATTTCCACGTGGTATGAGGACCAATTCGGAAAACCATTAGCGTTATTACCGACAAGTAATACCAAGAAAGAATCAACTAGTGCGCAAAGTGCAGAATATGCCGTACCTGCGTCGGGGAAGGTCGTTGAAAATTTTAAAACCAATGGACAAGGCATTATGCTTGAAACGGGCCTAGGTGAAGATGTAGCGGCGATGAAGGGGGGATTGATTATATTTGCAGGCAAGAAAGAGGAGCTTGGGAACACAGTCGTCATTCAACATGCAGACAAATCAGAATCCTGGTATGGTCACCTCGAATCGATTGATGTGAAACAGTATGAATCGATTGAGAAGGGATCACTTGTAGGCAAGGTTTCCACCAGCAGTCAGAACGATGTGACAGGAGAATTTTATTTCGCGATAAAAATGGGTGATGAATTTATCGACCCGATACAGGTGATGTCATTTGACTAATATATTTTCACTTTTGAAAAAATTTCATGTTCACCCTTTGCTATGGCTCGTCATAGCCATTGCGATTATGACGGCTCACTTTTTTGAACTGATACTGCTTCTCTTCATCATTACGATTCATGAATTGGGACATGGACTGATGGCCCATTCTTTTTCCTGGAGAGTAAAGAAAATCGCCCTGCTGCCTTTTGGTGGGGTTGCGGAGATGGATGAGCATGGAAACCGTTCTTTGCGGGAGGAGTTCTGGGTGGTGGCTGCGGGTCCCTTGCAGCACATATGGCTCATAGCTTCAGGTTGGGGGCTTATGGAGACCGGCGTGATCAGCCCGGATTCATTTTCGCTTTTTATTCAGTTGAATATGATGGTGCTGCTGTTTAATCTTCTACCCATTTGGCCGTTGGATGGAGGGAAGCTGGTTTCCTTGCTGTTGGCAACGAAGCTTAATTATTTGAGAGCGTATGAATACACGCTTCTCTTTTCTTTTGGTTTACTATTGCTGTTTCACCTGGTTGTACTCATCATCGCTCCCCTTCATCTGAATCTGTGGATCGTTCTATCGTTCCTGTACTTTTCATTATGGGTGGACTGGAAACAGAGGCGGTATGCGTTTATGAAGTTTTTGTTAGAACGGTATTATGGGAAGAGTCATCAATTTATGGAACTGCGGCCACTTCCCATTGAAAGTGAAGATTCCATCATTACAGTAGTGGAGAAGTTTCAGCGGGGGGTAAAGCATCCCCTCGTTGTCTTCGAAAAAGGAATTGAAGTAGGGAAGCTGGATGAAAATGAGCTCCTGCACGCCTTTTTTGCAGAAAAAATGACCTCGGCCAAAACGAAGGATCTCCTCTACCTTTATTGACGAATGAACACGAACTGTATAAAGTAAGGACATACTGGTAAAAGGGTTGGAAACAACCCTTTTTTCTTATGACTTTTTTCGTGGGAAAGGGGCTTTCGGTGTGGAAGAAATCATTGTACACAGTAAGGGCAGGGAAAAACGGTGGGTATACCGATCAGATAATGAAATCATTGGATTATATACATATCAGCCTGGAGAGGAAAGCTTAACAGGCAATATTTATCTTGGAAGAGTCGTCAAGGTTCAAAAAGGGCTGGGTGCGGCATTTGTAGATTTTGGCGGGGGTAAAAATGGCTACCTTCATGAAAAAGACTTTCCGCAAAACATAGAGGCATACCATGCGGGAAACGATCCTCACCCCATTGGAAAGAGTGTGCATGAAGGGCAAAAAATCATCGTACAGGTCATGAAGGATGAGATGGGAACGAAGGGTGCAAGATTGACGGCCGTTATCGAGCTCAAAGGGGAACATCTTGTGTACATGCCACAAGGGTATTATGTGGCGGTATCTAAAAAAGTGGATGATGAAAACAGGAAGGTCTTAAGACGATTAGGGAATGAGTGGAAAAATCCGCAAGAAGGCATTGTGATGCGAACCAATGCGGTTGAAGTGAGAGAAGGTGTGTTACAAGAGGAACTGCACTCATTACGTTCAAGATATGAAAGCCTGGAAAGGGTATCTCTGAGAGCAAAATGTCCTTCACTCTTATCCCGGCAGGACACTTTCTATGAGGATCTCCATGAACAACT
Source organism: Rossellomorea aquimaris (assembly GCF_008180865.1). Lineage (GTDB taxonomy): Bacteria > Bacillota > Bacilli > Bacillales > Bacillaceae_B > Rossellomorea > Rossellomorea yichunensis. Next base: position 452,919 of record NZ_VTEX01000004.1, on the reverse strand, counting down.
GAAAAAGGGGAGTGGAGGAAGTATTGTAGTCGATGACTATGAAAGCCTTCTTCATCTAGAAGAAATGAGCGGAGCCGGGATAAAAGATAAGTGGACCTTCGAACACTATCAAGGCCATGAAAATATTCTCCGTCATTACCATGTTGCCTCTGTATGGGAGAACGCACTGAAAAAAGTGGTATGGCTCGATAATGGGGCATTTATTGTAATCGAGTCAACAGAAGCCATGACCGTTGTGGATGTGAATTCAGGAAAGTTTACAGGTAAAGACGAATTAGAACAGACTATATTACAAACAAATAAACTGGCAGCGAAAGAAATGGCGAAGCAACTCACCCTTCGAAATTTAAGCGGCATGATTCTCATCGATTTTATCGATATGAAAAAGGAAAGTAATAAACAGGAAGTGGTGGATGCACTTTCAGATGCGTTGGTATCGGATAAGCAGCGCACGACGATCGTAGGCTTTACACCCCTTGGCATTCTTGAATTGACGCGAAAAAGAACCCGTCAGCCCCTGTCTGCCTACTTGACTCGTCCTTGTTCAGTGTGTCAAGGTACAGGGAGGGAAATGACACCTGAGACGCTTGCATTCCAGCTTGAACGTGAGCTGTGGGAAATGCAGGCGATGGATGGCTCCCTGATCGAAGTGGAAGCGACTGGGGAAGTCGCAACCGTCTTTTCCGGATTGCAGAACGTTCACCTTAAAAGATTGGAAAAAGCGTTGGGTAAAGAAATCAAAATAAAAGAAATCACTCATGAACATCCTTATTATCATGTAACAAAGTTTATATGAATTTCTTGAATGTTATTGACAGTGCATCGATTTTTATGATAGGATTCTAATGTTATTGATTGTAGCACCCGTGCTACAACCGCTCATTACGGGTACAAAAGTGTGGAGCAATCCAACACCTGTCATTGGCGAGTCTGAGTTTATAAGGAGGTGCGATTATGTACGCAATTATCGAAACAGGTGGTAAGCAAATCCGTGTGGAAGCTGGTCAAGCTATCTACATCGAAAAGCTAAACGCAGAACAAGGCGATACGGTAACATTTGACAAAGTTCTATTCGTTGGTGGCGACGATGTGAAAGTAGGAAGTCCGTTAGTGGATGGAGCTACTGTAACAGCGAAAGTCGAAAAGCAAGGCCGCGCGAAAAAGCTTGTAGTATTCAAATACAAAGCGAAAAAGAACTACCGTCGTAAGCAAGGTCACCGTCAACCTTACACTAAAGTTGTCATTGACGAAATCAACGCGTAAGGCGTGATGAAATGATTAACGTTTACGTAGAGCGTTCATCCGGGAAAAGAATCCGTTCTTTCTCTATGGATGGACATGCTGATTTTGCCGAAAATGGGCAAGACATTGTTTGTGCAGGTGCTTCTGCTGTTTCATTTGGCAGTATTAATGCCATTATGGCGTTAACCGGTGTAGAACCGGCCATCGAGCAATCCTCTGATGGTGGTTATCTTCGCTGCGTCATCCCTGATGATCTTCCGGAAGAAACAGAGAGCAAGATTCAGCTGCTACTGGATAGCATGCTTATCAGCCTCCAAACGATTGAAAGAGACTATAGTGATTTTATTAAAATAACCTTCAAAAAGTAGGAGGTGGAACAGATGTTAAGATTAGACCTTCAGTTTTTTGCGTCTAAAAAAGGAGTAGGTTCGACTAAAAATGGTCGTGACTCTATCTCAAAGCGTCTTGGTGCTAAGCGTGCAGACGGTCAAATGGTTACTGGTGGATCAATTCTTTACCGTCAACGCGGTACGAAAATTTATCCAGGCCTAAACGTCGGCCGTGGTGGCGACGATACACTTTTCGCTAAGACCGACGGTGTTGTTCGTTTCGAACGCATGGGTCGTGACAAGAAAAAAGTGAGCGTATACCCAGTTGCGAATGAAGCTTAATCGCATATCTTTAACGAAAACTCTAACCGACTTTCGGTTAGAGTTTTATTTTTATCAGGGATATGGGTGATGGCTCGGGTTTGATGGTGTTTCAGACAGATTTATATTGAATTTGGACTTTTTTTACTGAGAATTAGGGTTAAGATCGAGAGTATTTGATTCAAAAGCAGGTGTAAAAGCGATTTATTTTCAAAAATTGAATTTTATTTTCAATTTCCACCCATATATTTTCAAATTTAACGATTTATTTTCAATTCCTGAAAATCCAGCAACCCACATAATCTTCATTCACCACCAATTTTACAGAAACAATATACGCGAGAGTCCCATCTTTGATATACTTACAGGTAGCACTTAAAGTATAGGAGTTAGATTATGAGCGAAAAATGGGGTGTAGTCGAGGCGTTAAGGCATGCTCGCCACGACTGGATGAATGATTTGCAATTAATAAAAGGCAACTTGGATCTTGATCGCGTGGAGCGGGCGAAGCAAGTGATCGAGGAAATGGTTCTCGTTGCACAAAATGAGTCGAAGCTATCGAATTTAAAGCTTCCATTATTGGCAGAATGGATATTAACATATAATTGGTCAAGACATTTGATTAAGCTGGATTTTGAAGTTATTCAATCGGAGTCATCACACGGGCTTGAAGATCGGAGACTTTACAACTGGTGCAAGGAGTTGCTAGAATTCCTTGAATCAAATGTAATGAACAATGTAGAAAATCAATTATCCATCTTACTGGACATTACAAAAGAACAATCCCGTTTTATATTTGATTTCACAGGTATACTAAAGAGTAGAAGCTTGGTGGAAGACTGGATAAAGAATCAACGATCAAACGGAGAAAATATAGAAATAGAACAACTTCAAGAAGAGGTTCTTGTCATTCATGTAGTCGCCCGATGAGGCGATTTCACGGATAAGTTAGGAGTGAGAGTATGTTTATAGATCAGGTCAAGGTTTATACAAAGGGCGGTGACGGCGGAAACGGTATGGTTGCCTTCCGTCGTGAGAAATATGTACCTAAAGGTGGTCCTGCCGGAGGAGATGGCGGTCACGGTGCAGACGTCATTTTTGAAGTGGATGAAGGCTTAAGAACGTTGATGGATTTCCGTTATCAGCGTCATTTCAAAGCCACTCGTGGAGAGCACGGGATGAGTAAGAATCAGCATGGACGCAACGCAGAAGATATGGTTGTAAAGGTTCCACCTGGAACAGTCGTGAAGGATGATGATACAGGTGAAACGATTGCAGACCTTGTTCAGCATGGTCAGCGTGCCGTGATTACGAAAGGTGGCCGCGGTGGTAGAGGGAATTCCCGTTTCGCTACGCCTGCCAACCCAGCTCCTGAGCTTTCTGAAAAAGGGGAGCCGGGACAAGAACGTTATATCGTGATGGAATTGAAGCTACTTGCAGATGTTGGACTGGTTGGATTCCCGAGCGTAGGGAAATCCACATTGCTTTCAGTTGTTTCAGCTGCCAAGCCAAAGATTGCTTCGTACCATTTCACAACCATCGTTCCGAATCTTGGAATGGTTGAAACAGGAGATGGGAGAAGCTTCGTCATGGCTGATTTGCCTGGGTTAATTGAAGGAGCCCATGAAGGTGTCGGACTCGGTCACCAATTCCTGCGCCATATTGAACGTACACGTGTTATTGTTCACGTGATCGATATGAGTGGAATGGAAGGAAGAGATCCATACGAGGATTATCTGACAATCAATGAAGAGCTTAAGCAATACAATCTTCGTTTAACGGAGAGACCTCAAATCATCGTGGCCAATAAAATGGACATGCCTGATTCAGAAGAAAACCTGAAGATCTTCAAAGAGAAACTGCAGGAAGATTTCCCTGTTTTCCCGATCTCAGCTGTTACGCGTCAAGGGCTTAGTGAGCTTCTATATGCCGTAGCTGATAAAGTGGAAACAACTTCTGAATTTCCTATTCATGAAGAAGAGGAAACAGGTATCCACCGTGTCCTTTACAAGCATGAAGAAGAAGAGAGAGAATTCGAAATCACTCGTGATCCTGATGGAACATTCGTTGTCAGCGGTGCGAAAATCGAGAGATTGTTCAAGATGACGGACTTCTCCCGGGAAGATTCTACGAGACGATTCGCAAGGCAGCTTCGTTCGTACGGAGTGGATGAAGCCCTTCGTGAGCGTGGTGCCGAGAACGGCGACACGATCCGCTTGTTAAAATATGAATTCGAATTTGTCGATTAAGTTTCATCCTTCATCTATTTCAGACAGAAGAGCATTGACGGCTTTTATTAGCGGATGATGCTCTACAATAGTAAGCTGGGAGGTTTTCTCAGGGGCTTGATCTTTGCCCCTGTCCTCTTGAGCAAGACAATTGGAGGAATAGTCATTGGGGAAAAAATTTCAAGAGGGCAAGTTTTATTTAGTACGTGAAGATGTGCTGCCCGAAGCGATGAAGAAAACCCTGGATGCGAAAGAATTGATTGAAAGAGGCAAGGCAGACTCAGTATGGGAAGCGGTCCATCGGGTTGATTTAAGCCGGAGTGCCTTTTATAAATATCGTGATACTGTGTTTCCTTTTCACACCGTGGTGAAGGAGAGAATCATCACACTATTCTTCCATCTGGAAGATCGTTCAGGAACGCTGTCTCATTTACTCAGTGAAACAGCCAAGCATGGTTGCAATATATTAACGATACATCAGACAATCCCATTGCAGGGAAGAGCGAATGTCACGCTATCACTAAATGTGACAGACCTTACGATAGGATTGGAAGATTTGCTTTCAAAGCTGAGACGATTAGAATTTGTAGAAAAAGTAGAAGTATTGGGTTCCGGAGCCTGATGCTTCTTTTTTTTGCTTAAAAACTCTTTCTCTTTGATGCTATACGTGTTAGAATGTTCAATAAATTTGGTGAGAGTGAGAGGAAGATCAGAGTGAAAATTGCATATTTAGGACCCCAGGCTTCCTTTACAGATTTAGCTGTCAAGAAGGCATTTCCAGAACAAGATACTGTACCGTATGTAACGATTCCTGATTGCATTGAAGCGGTGATAGAGAATGAGGTTGATTATGCCGTTGTTCCATTAGAAAATGCCTTGGAAGGCTCGGTACATATTACAGTCGATTATTTGTTTCATGAAGCGAATTTAGCGATTACAGCAGAATTGACGTCCGCGATTCAGCAGCACTTGATGATACACCCGGAATGGAGCGATAGCGAAGAATCGATTCGGAAAATTCTTTCCCATTCCCATGCATTGGCACAGTGCCATAAGTTTTTACATAAGCGGTTTCGGGGCGTCTCTTTAGAACAAACGACCAGTACGGCAGCCGCGGCCAAATTCGTGAGTGAGAACCCTGACACGTTTCTCGGGGCGATCGGGAATGAGTTGGCGGCTGAAAAATACGGGTTAACGATCCTGCATGAAAACATTCATGACTTTGCCTATAATCATACAAGGTTCATCGTATTACATAAGACGGCCGATCCCTTGTCGCTTTCCCAGGAAAAAAGTATGGAGAAGACGACCTTGATGGTGACTCTCCCGAAAGATCGATCAGGAGCTCTCCATCAGGTCTTATCAACCTTTGCTTGGAGACAATTGAACTTAAGTAAAATTGAATCCAGACCGTTGAAAACAGGGTTAGGGGATTATTTCTTCTTGATTGATGTGGCCCACGAAATGGATGATGTGCTACTGCCGGGAGCGATCAGCGAAATGGAAGCCCTCGGATGCAAAGTGAAAATGATCGGGACATATTCTTCTTATTTATTGGATAATTGAACAGTGAAAAGGCAGGTTTCTAATTAGAAATCTGCCTCTTTTATTAAGATTGAATAAGGAACCCTGCTTCTTGTAGGGCATTTTCTGCACTTTCGAGGGATTCTTCTGTTGATGCCATTAACGTATGTAAATGGACACCATCTGTCAGTTCAGATAAAAAGGAAGCGCCTGTGTCTTCTATCTTCTTCATGAACTGTTCTACCTCTTTGCGATTTGAGACCATGATGGATGCGGTTAGATCTCCGTATACCCCGTGCTCGATCTTCACATCTTTCACGGTTACGCCGTGATCGACAAGTAAGAATAGTTCTTCTTCCGAACGATCAGGCGGGTGCTGACAGGCAACAGTGCGTTCAATCAGCGTTTCCTGATTGGAAGTCGGCATGTACAGATAGCCTTGACTGGTCGCAATGATGGGCTCTCCTTTTGCTTTCAGCAATGTGATATCACTTACGATGACTTGTCGACTGACATTGGTCTGTTTAGCGAGATCTCCACCTGTTACAGGGGCATGTGTTGTGATTAGTTTATCGAGGATCCATTGTCTTCTCTCATCCCCAAGGATCTTTTTTCCTGCCAAAGATATCTCCTCCGTCCCCAATTTTATATAGGAAATCATACCACAACTCGTTCTTCAAGTTAAGGAAGATACATGAGCCGCATGGATTTCAGATAAAGTTTGTACCAATGCTCCTACATGTTCTTCATTCGTATCTCTCCCGAATGAAATCCGGATGAATTCTTTTCCGGCTCTTTGGCCGACTCCCATACTTGTCAATGTCTTAGACATATCCTGTGAACCTGCCGCGCACGCACTGCCTGTTGAGATGCCCATTCCACGCCTGTTGCATTCGAGCATGAGCCATTGACCCTCGAGGCCGTGAATCCCAAGTCCGACCACATGTGGAAGCTGTGCGGGTGCAGGGCCTTCATAGAGGGTGTAAGTCCCCGGCAGTTGTTCTTCCAATTGTGATAAGAAACGTGTTCTCAACCGAAAATAATGCGGTGTTGAAATTGAGTCATGACATATACTGGCGGCTGTCACGAATCCAGCGATCCCCGGAAGGTTCACCGTGCCTCCCCTGAACCCGTCCTCATGAGTCTGTCCCGGAATCATGGGAGATACATCAAGGGAAGGATTGATATAAAGAGCGCCGACTCCCTTTGGTCCATAAATTTTATGAGAAGAGAGTGTGAAACTGTCGACGATGGTAGTGAATTCCGTGATGTCCATTTTCCCGAATGATTGAACCATATCGCTGTGCAGCAATATGTCACGGTTTATTAGCAGATTCTTAATGTCCTGCAATGGCTGGATCGTGCCGATTTCTCCATTGACGTGTCCGATGCTGACAATGATGGTTTCTTCTGAAATCGATTCTTCTAATACCTGAAGGTCAATCAATCCTTGAGAGGTGAAAGGGATCTTTGTAACGGTAAAGCCAAATTGCTCAAGAAAAGCTGCTGAAGAATGCAGGGATGAATGTTCAGCGCCACCCAGGATGATGTGCTTTCCTTTTTCTCGTCTGCTAAGTGCCAATGTGACAAGGCCCAAATGATTACCCTCTGTCCCTCCAGAGGTAAAGTATATTCCTTTAGACGGGACCCCAAGCATCCCTGCCAATTTTTCTCTGCATTTAGTCAGTAGATGCTGTGCTTTTCCGCCAATGTCGTGAAGACTGCTAGGATTGCCCCAGAACTCCTCACTGACTGTTTGAACCACATGTAAACTTTCAGGATCTATAGGGGTTGTAGCGGCGTAATCAAAATAGTTCATCTTGTAACCTGCCTTTTATGAAAATAGTCTGAATATATGAGTCTGGTAAAAAACACTTGTCATTAGTTTAAATATGTGTAAATATATGTGTCAAGACACCTGTAAATAATCAGGAGGGTTTTTGATGGGAAAAACCGATATTATTATCGTAGGAAGTGGCATTGCCGCCTTGCAATTGGCACGTCAACTTCAAAATCATTTTTATGTGATGATTATCACAAAGGATAAAATAAAAAGTGGTAACTCTTACCTCGCTCAAGGCGGGATTGCGGCACCTTTAGGACTGAAGGATTCTGTAAATGCTCATTTTAAAGATACATTGGAAGCAGGACGCTATCACCAGGACGAAGATGGTGTGAATCAACTCATAGCAGATGGAAAAAGAATCGTACAATCCCTGGTGGATGAAGGAGCACCCTTTGATCGAAAAGTGGATGGAAGTCTCTCTCTGGGCATGGAGGGGGCACATAGTGAACATCGGATCCTGCATAGTGGTGGAGATCAAACGGGGAAATATTTAGTGAAGTACTTATTGAAATCCCTTTCAATGGAAAAGGTTGAATTCATCGAAGGGGAAATGGTTTACGAGCTTGTTAAAGACGACAACGGCCATTGCTGCGGGGTGAAAACAAAGGATAAGAATGATTCAATCCGCTATTACTATGCTTCCCATGTCGTCCTCGCCACTGGGGGAATCGGCGGTATATATTCCTCTACATCCAATCATCCAGCTGTGACGGGAGATGGAATGGCGCTTGCCTTTCTTGCAGGGGCAAAGCTATCAGATATGGAATTCATTCAGTTTCATCCGACCCTCCTTTGGCTGGACGGGAAAACATGCGGTCTTATCTCAGAGGCCGTCAGAGGGGAAGGTGCACTTCTGTTAAATGATAAGGGAGAAAGGATCATGGAGGGTGTCGATCCACAACTGGAACTTGCCCCCCGGCATATTGTCGCTGAACGTATTTATAAGGAGCGGCAAAGGGGAAGGGAAGTGTATCTGGATATTAGTAGAATAGAAGATTTCATGGGGAAATTCCCTTCCATCTCCACTCTTTGCTTGAAACATAACATTTCCATCAAGGAAGGGATGATCCCTGTTTCCCCTGGATGTCACTTTATGATGGGTGGGGTCGTAACAGATCATGCCGGGAGAACGAATATCCCAGGGTTATATGCCATCGGGGAAGTTGCATGCACCGGAATTCACGGGGCTAATCGACTGGCAAGCAATTCATTATTAGAAGGATTGGTGTTCGGGGAACGCCTGGGTAAATTTCTTATTCAAAAGGGAGTCAGCCCCTCGCCTCATCTCCACTCCACATCCGACCAGATTAAAGAGGGAGAGTCCCTTAATATCCCCTTACAATCTGCAGATATAAAAGAAGGTATGATGGAGCGTGTCGGGATCATTCGGGATGAAGATGGGCTGCTCGCACATTTGAAGTGGTTAAAGGCACACCCCCTGACATTCCATGAGCTTCTCGATTTTAATTCACGTGAAGAGATTCACATATATTTCATGTGGATCGTAAGCTTGCTCGTGACAAAGTCCGCTTTATTACGGAAGGAAAGCAGGGGAGGTCATATCCGATCAGACTTCCCTCGTGAAGATAATGATCAATGGTTAAAACGGAAAATGGTTTTACAAAACAAAGATGGTAGATTGAGGGTGGAATATCATGAACAAAATGAAACTAAAATCTATGCTTGAAGACTTTTACCGTGAAGATCTGGGTGATGGAGATCACTCTTCTGAAATTCTGTTTTCTAAAGACGATGAAGGATCTTTTTCATTCCTGATGAAAGAGAGCGGTATATTTTGTGGGAAAGATGTGATCGAGGTTGGGTTCGGGCTCTTCAATCCATCAATCCAAGCAAGAGTGTTCATTGAAGATGGAGAAATGGTCGAAACGGGACAATTGATAGCTGAAATCAGAGGTCCTATGAGGGATCTTCTCCAGGCTGAAAGAGTTGTCCTCAATTTGATTCAGCGCATGAGCGGTATTGCCACCGAAACCCATCGAGCCGTACAGCAGGTTAAAGGGAGTGGCGTCCGATTATGTGATACACGGAAAACAACCCCGGGGTTACGGATGCTTGAGAAGTATGCCGTAAGGACCGGTGGAGGATTCAACCACAGAAATGGCCTTTATGATGCCGTCATGCTGAAGGATAATCACATTTCATTTGCCGGATCGATTTCAAAAGCTGTGAATAAGGTGAAGAGTCAAATCGGTCATATGGTGAAAGTGGAAGTGGAAATCGAAACAAGGGAACAGTTGGTGGAAGCGATCGAAAGCGGAGCAGATGTCATTATGTTCGATAACTGTAGTCCAGAGACAATCCGGGAGTGGATCCCTCTTGTTCCCTCTCATATCGTGACGGAAGCATCGGGTGGGATCACGAGGGAAAGTCTCAATGCTTATGCAGAGACAGGTATCCATTATATCTCCCTCGGGTACTTGACCCATTCGGTGAAATCACTTGATATCAGCGCAAGAGTAAGAATAGCGAAAGGGGTATGAACATGGGGTTACTGGATGAATTAACAAAAGAAACGGGTGTATTACCTGAATCGATTACAAGCCTCACAACGGAAGAAATGGAAAACAGAGTGAGGGAAATCAAACGTCAATTAGGAAAGAAGCTTTTTATTCCAGGTCATCATTATCAAAAAGATGAAGTGATCCAATTTGCTGATGCCGTCGGGGATTCCCTTCAACTTGCCCAAATATCCGCTCAAAATAAAGAAGCGGAATTCATTGTGTTTTGCGGAGTCCATTTTATGGCCGAAACGGCAGATATTTTAACGGATGAAAATCAAGTTGTCATCTTACCCGATATGAGGGCGGGGTGTTCCATGGCAGATATGGCAGATATTTATCAAACGGAAAAGGCATGGGGCAAACTGACGGAGCGATTCGGTGATACAATCATTCCCCTCACGTATGTCAATTCCACCGCAGCAATCAAAAGCTTTGTTGGAAAGAATGGAGGAGCAACGGTTACGTCATCAAATGCACACAAAATGGTGGAATGGGCTTTAGGGCAGAAGGAACGGATTCTCTTCTTGCCTGATCAACACTTAGGACGTAACACAGCAGCAGACCTTGGTGTTTCCTTAAGTGAAATGGCTGTCTGGGATCCGATTAGAAACGAGCTGATCCATGATGGGGACCTTGATGGTGTGAAAGTGATCCTGTGGAAAGGCCACTGTTCCGTACATGAAAACTTCACAGAGAAGAATATAGAGGAAATCCGAAAAAATCATCTTGACATGAAGATCATCGTTCATCCTGAATGTCGCCGTGAAGTGGTGGAGAAATCAGATTTTAATGGAAGCACGAAATATATTATAGAAACGATCGACCAGTCGGCTCCAGGATCTTCCTGGGCGATAGGAACAGAAATGAATCTCGTGAAAAGACTGATCAATCAACATCCCGATAAGACGATCGTTTCCTTAAATCCATACATGTGTCCTTGTTTAACGATGAATCGCATCGATTTGCCCCATTTAGTATGGTCATTGGAAAAGATTATGGAGGGAGAACCCGAAAATATCATTACAGTGGATGAAGATACTGCACGAAATGCGATTTTCGCCTTAGAACGCATGTTAGCCCGTGCTTAATGAAGTTAAATAATTATTCGTCCAAGCTGAAATATACCTTCCCATCGTCCGGGACGGTATATTTTTTTTGAATCACTCATAAGTTTTTATGTAGATGATTAGCAATTTGCCTATCTTGTCATAGGATATATAGACTTATGCCTGAGGAGGGAAAAAGAGTGAAAATCCATATTGTTCAAAAAGGGGATACTCTATGGAAAATCGCCAAGAAGTATGGCGTGAATTTCGAAGAGTTAAAACAGATGAATGCCCAGCTATCAAACCCTGACATGATTATGCCTGGCATGAAAATTAAAGTGCCGACTACAGGCGGATCCGTAAAGAAAGAGACACAGATCAAGTACGGTTCCAAGGAAATGCCAAAGAAGGAGATGCCTAAAGCAGAGCATCCGTTCAAAGAGCAGAAGCCTATGGCCATGCCAGTCGAAGAGCCAAAGAAAGAAAAGCCGAAAGAAGTACAAAAGCCATTTGCACCTAAAATGCCTCAACCAGTGGTGCCGGAAATTGATATTAACAACTACTACATGATGAATATGGCGAATATGCAAATGCAACAGCCAATGCAACAACCAAAGCAGCAAGCAAAGCCAAAACCAAAACCTCAAACGCCGCCTAAACCTACTAATGTACTTCCAAAAGCAAAAGAACAGCCAAAGCCAAAACCAAAGCAAGAAGCCATTCAAGGTGTTCAAGAAGAAGAAAGCTTACAAATGCCATCTCAACCACAAGGAGGGAACACCCAGCCTATGTTTAACCCAAATAATTGCGTACCCGTATCACCTGTAATGCCAGGATCAGGTTTCTGTCCACCACATGGATGGGGAATGCATCCAGGAGGATATGGAATGCCGATGGGCCAAGGAATGCCAATGGCGCCTGGAAGCGGGGTTCAGGGAGCTTCCATGATGCCTGGAATGCAACAGATGCCGATGATGCCGCAAATGGGGCATGAAGAAGAGTCTTCATCTGTCATGCCATACATGCCGCATGGTCAAATGCCGATGCAACAGCCGATGCAACAGCCGATGCATATGCAACAGCCGATGCAAATGCCAATGCAACAACCAATGGGTCAGCCGTCCGGAGTAATGGGTGTGTCAGATGAAAATGACTATCCATCCGTTCAAATGCCGCAACAAGTATCACCGGCCATGATGTATCCTCAGAATTGCTATCCAGTCTCTCCTGTCATGCCGGGACCAGGATTCCATGGTGGGTATCCAATGGGGCCGGGAGGTCAAGTTCAGGGAGCAATGTCAGAAGAGTCTCCTTCTTCGATGTATGGACATCAAATGCCGATGGGCCAGCCATCAGGAGTCATGGGAGCCCAAATGGGTGGCCAGATGCCGATGGGTCAGCCGTCCGGAGTAATGGGAGCCCAAATGGGTGGCCAGATGCCGATGGGCCAGCCATCAGGAGTAATGGGAGCCCAAATGGGTGGTCAAATGCCAATGGGTCAGCCGTCCGGAGTAATGGGAGCAAGCGACCAAGGTGATTGCGGATGCGGTGGACCTCAAGGATATGGGCCAATGATGCATCATCCGATGATGCAACAGCAAATGCACCATCAAATGCCTCAAGGAATGCAGCAACAACCATACGGCTTCGGACCAGGAATGATGGGGCAGGGAATGCCTGGCCAAGGTATGCCCGGCCAAGGAATGCCGATGGGACCCCAAGGTCAGGGAACGGGCATGCCAATGGGACCACAAGGAATGTTTGGTCCAAGGGCATTTTCCATGCCGAACTTCAATGACGATGACTTTGAGGGCTAACATGCATGTACGAGGGGACGATTATTCACATCGTCTCCTTTCTTTTTTACAATCTAAGTTAAACGATCCCGGAGCAACCCTTAAAATGCTAAAAGAAGGAAAATGGAAGCTCAAAAGCAATGGAAGAAAGTGGTTTGTGAAACGATTTCCAAATCAACTGAGGTTCTTACATCAGGAACGGCTGATTTCAACGTTGTTAAGGGAAAAGTTTTATCACGTATTGCCGTTTCATCCTATTCACGAGCGGGAGATATTACTATTTGAAGGATCTCCAATCGGTATTACCACATGGTTAGAAACGTCCCGGTCCATCCGTTATGATCAACCTGAAGATAGGGATGATGCTTTAAAAGTACTGAAAAAATTTCATTCAGTATCGAAAAAGATCAACCATTCATGGACAACTGAGATTCCACGATACAAATGGCTGAAAAAATGGAAAAAACGAATGATGCAGTTTCAATATAATCTTCCCTATTTGCAAGCCTTCATTCAACCTTATTATTTGTATACGTATTTAGAATGGGGGAAGTGGGCATTGAAAGAATTAAAATCGATCGACATCGAAGAGTATGGAAAGTGCATTACTCATGGAGATGTAGCACATCATAATTTCTTAAGAGGAAAGAACGGGATGGTGTATATGATTGACTTTGATTTAATGTCACTTTCTACAGAGTTAACCGATGACCTGCAGTTTTGTAACCGGATTTTACCTTATATAAATTGGTCTCTAAGTGACGTCAAACGACTGACACCATTCAAATCATATGAGGATGAGCTCATCTTTTATCTTGGTTTAATGTATCCATCAGATGTGTTTCGAGAGTGGAATCGATTCATCCTTGAAGATCAATCCTATAAGCAGCGTGTGTGGGGTTACTTAATCAATTTAACCCTTCATCAATTTTCACAGCGAATGCAATTCAATCAAGAGCTGCATGGAGAAGTAAAAAGGATCAATACCCAATTGTAGGGGATGTCTCCAAACTTTGACCCGAATGAAAGGTGAGATCCTTTCACAACCTAATGGTGAGCACAAATTATGCTCAAGTATTGGGTTGAAGGAGGAATCACCATTGAATAAACGATTATTCATGGTACCATTAACAGCCGTCATGACAATGGGCCTTGCTGCATGTAACACTGGAGAAGAAGAAGCCCAAGATCGCTATACAGACTCCTATGAGCCCCTCGGCTTCTATTCAAACGAAGGCCACGGGGGAGATAAGGAAGATGAGAGGGACGGACCTCTAACTGAAATGTATGATCATTCTGTTGGGAGGGAAGGGCAGGATATCCGTCAAAAGAAACGGGATTTCCTTCAAGTGAAGGATGAAAATGGAAATCCTCAAAACCCTTCAAGACCACTCGCTAACTATGACGAGAATTTCATGGCCCAAGACGGCCGCGCGAGCCATGGTGATGCGAATTACCACGGTCATCTTGATGATAATACGCGAAATGCGAAGAGATCTTACTACACAGCTTATGAAGGTGATCTGGCTGAGAAAATTGGCGATGTCACAGGAAAAGTTGAAAATGTCAGTGACGTTCGTGCGGTAGCTTATGGTTCTGATGTCCTGATTGCTGTAGAGCTTGATGACCATAGCAAAATAGAAGAAACGAAAACCAGAGTGAAAAAAGCCGTACAGCCATATCTTCATGGAAGAACGGTTTCGGTCGTGACCGATGAAGGTACATTCAGTCGAGTCAGGAACATTGACAATGATTTACGTGACGGCGGCCCAAGAGAAGGTATTAACTTTGATATGCACGATATGTTTAATTCAGTAAAGCACCGCAACAATGAGTAAACAAGGTGAGACTACTTAAAGAGTTCAATCTCTTTGGTAGTCTTTTTTTTGTTCTTTCAAAGTTCACCTTCTTGAGTGGGAATGATGAAACAATGCTCCCTGAGGTCCGTCCCTCGAAAAAATTCACTTAGACTGGATATTCTTAACATGGTTTGGCAAGACTAGTGAATAGAGCGTTACATAATTTAAGTTCGAGGTGATCACGATGACGATTAAGGTTCGAATCGTGTTTATGGTGATGTTGTTGATAGGTGCTTTTTACTTCACGTTTTTTTATACAGAAGAGAAGCAGGCTGCTGATGGAGGCGAGCTGAATGAAACGCCGGCAGAGGTTGCGTCCGCCCACACAATCACGGTGATACTGGAAAGAGTATACATGGATGGTGAGGTCAGTGAGGAAATCGTGCAGGAAACGATTTGGAGCATGGAAGACTTCTGGGCTGCATACGAGGATTGGCAGCTAGTGGATATGACGGAAGAACAGGTCGTGTTTCAAAAACAGATGGATGATATATCCCCTCTCCTAAAGACAAATGGATACTTCGGTATATCCGATAATGGTGTTCTATCCATTTTTAATGGAAAACCGGGACAGGCAGAGATTATTCAATCCTTCTTCCAGATTGATGTAGAGAAGCTTGAAAGTAAGCGGCATGATGATTTAGTCAAAGGCATCCCCATTAAGTCGAAGCAGGAGTATGAAGAAGTTCTCGAACAATTTAAAGCGTACTCCGTCCCTAAATAAGAGTGTAAAACCAGTGCACATGCCACTGGTTTTTTTTCGTAGAAGTTTCCCCTGCCCAAGCTTTTCATAATCCGATAAAATTAGAACAAGTGTTTCTTTTTTGTCTCCCTTCCCCATCACTTCAAATAGTGATATGATACAATAGGTTTTATATGACTTCTGAAAAGGCTCTTTATGTAAGGTTTGTTGCTATCTTAGAGAAGAAAGTAGTAGTTGATTTCCGCTACAGGATGCTCGCTTTCCGCGGGGCTGGCGGTGAGCCTCCTCGGCTTTGCCTCCGGGGTCTCACCTGTCCAGCTATTCCAGCAGGAGTCGAGCACCTTCCGCTCCAATCAACTTTCTGAGCATGTATCCTTTAAAGAAACATATAAAATCAATAATTATTGCAAATAACCTCATATAAAGTGAGTAGTACTTGATTTCCTTTTGTTGAAGAGAAACTATTTTTTCTATAGATTTTACTTTGTCACTTTTGAGCTCTGTCACGAAAATCTTTTAAAGGTAGTGAGGGGAAATGCGTAGACTCCTGCGGAAGAACGGTCGTGCCGAGACCCCGTCCGGCTAAGCTGAGGAGGCTCGGCCGAACGCTAGCTGCAAGCGAAGCAGTTCCCCTCACCATCCAGCACACACTGATTGACAGAGCGTAGGCAGATAATATGTTAAAAACAACAACCTTTGCAAAAAGAGTCTTTTGAATTTGGATGAGAGACTAAAGATAAAGTAGTGAGATGTACCATTAGGGGAGAGAATGAGATGTATGAATATATAAAAGGGACAGTGACTCAAGTGGGTCCCGAGTACGTAGTGGTGGAGAATAATGGGATCGGGTATCAGTTGTATACGGCGAATCCGTTTGTTTATTCTAAATATCAAAATCAAGAGATTCAGATTTTTACATATCAGCATGTACGTGAAGATCTTATTGCCCTTTATGGTTTTCTGGCAATGGAAGAAAAATTGCTATTTATGAAACTATTAAATGTTTCAGGAATTGGTCCAAAAGGAGCTTTAGCGATTCTGGCTTCAGGTGCCCCCCAGCAGGTAATCACCGCCATCGAAGAAGAGAATGAGAGTTTCTTGACGAAGTTTCCCGGTGTGGGTAAGAAGACAGCTCGTCAGATGATCCTGGACTTAAAAGGGAAGCTTCAGGATGTTGTGCCTGATTATTTTCCAAGTTTATTCTCAAATCCGGAGGAGTCCGAAGTGTCCTCAGGGAAGGATGAAGCATTTGATGAAGCGATTCTTGCCCTTAAAGCCCTGGGCTATTCAGAACGTGAAATCAAGAAAATCACTCCAAAGTTAAAAGGAGAAGGGCATACATCAGACGAAATCATCAGGAAAGCTCTTCAGCTTCTATTGAAATAAGTGGATTCCATGAAGGGAGGAAGTCTGAATGGAAGAAAGAATCGTATCAGGCGAATCAGAGATAAATGAAGATTCCTTTGAATATTCCTTGCGTCCTCAGACAATAAAACAATATATTGGACAAGATAAAGTAAAGCATAACTTGGAGGTTTTCATTGAAGCGGCAAAGATGCGTCAGGAAACCCTGGATCATGTTCTTCTTTATGGGCCACCGGGATTGGGGAAAACAACCCTCGCTGCTGTGATTGCAAATGAAATGGGCGTAAACCTGCGCACCACATCCGGCCCTGCCATTGAGAGACCGGGAGATTTAGCTGCCGTCCTGACGGCACTGGAGCCCGGTGATGTGTTGTTCATCGATGAAATCCATCGTTTGCCACGGGCGATCGAAGAGGTTCTTTACCCGGCAATGGAAGACTTTTGTTTGGATATTGTCATAGGGAATGGTCCGAGTGCCCGGTCTGTTCGTTTGGACCTTCCGCCTTTCACACTCGTGGGAGCGACGACCCGCGCCGGTGCATTATCAGCCCCTCTTCGTGACCGATTTGGAGTTTTATGCCGTTTGGAATATTATAATGAGGAACAGTTGAATGAAATTGTTCAGCGGACAGCGGCGATTTTAAATACAAAGATCGAAGCGACTGCTTCTGAAGAATTGGCCAGGAGGTCGAGGGGCACCCCACGTATCGCCAATCGGTTACTCAGAAGGGTGCGGGATTTTGCCCAGGTGAAGGGCAATGGTGATATTACGACCAACCTTTCAAGGGAAGCCCTTGAGCTTCTTCAAGTGGACAAACTGGGCCTAGATCATATCGACCATAAGCTTCTAAAGGGCATCATCGAGCGCTTTAGAGGCGGTCCGGTAGGACTTGATACAATCGCCGCAAGTATCGGGGAAGAGTCACACACGATTGAAGATGTATACGAGCCGTATCTTTTGCAAATCGGGTTTATCCAACGGACTCCAAGAGGAAGGATCGTCACTCATCTTGTGTATGAACATTTCCAGCTGGAGGTGCCAGACAATTGACGGGAAAGTTACTGATGATTATAGGTGGAATCATTCTTATTATCGGATTCCTGATGCAATTTATCAAAATAGGTAAGCTTCCTGGAGACATTATTATTAAAAAAGAAAACACAACATTTTATTTTCCACTTATGACTTCTATTCTGTTAAGTGTTATACTTTCCGTTGTCTTTTATTTAATTGGGCGATTTAAATAGGAATCATGGGTGAGATTTAAATAAGCTAGGTGACAAATTGTGAAAGTAGAAGATTTTGATTTTCATTTACCGGAAGAACTGATTGCCCAGACTCCCCTGGAAAATCGTTCCGAGAGTAAACTGATGGTATTGGATAAAAATGATGGGTCCACAGATCATCTCCATTTTAAAAATATCGTGAATTTCCTGCACGAAGGGGATTGTCTCGTTTTAAATGACACAAGAGTACTACCGGCACGTCTTTTTGGACAAAAAGAAGATACGGGTGCCAATATTGAAGTGCTTCTTTTGAAACAAGAGGATGGAGACCGGTGGGAGACGCTTGTAAAGCCTGCCAAACGAATTCGCGTAGGCACTGAGATCGTGTTCGGGGACGGAAAGTTAAAAGCAACCTGTGTCGGCTTGAAAGACCATGGTGGGAGAATCCTTGAATTTCAATATGAGGGGATATTCTACGAAGTGCTCGATGAACTAGGGGAAATGCCTTTGCCTCCATATATCCGTGAGCGTTTGGAAGAACAGGACCGCTACCAGACTGTATTTGCCAGGGAAAGAGGTTCAGCGGCAGCTCCGACTGCAGGTCTCCATTTTACGGAAGAGCTGTTGGATGAGCTGAGGGAAAAGGGTGTACATATTGCATTCATTACCCTTCATGTGGGACTGGGGACGTTCAGACCGGTTTCCGTCGATACGATCGAGGAACATGATATGCATGCCGAGTTCTATCAGGTATCCGAAGGGACCGCCCGTCTATTGAATGAAGTAAGGGCAAATGGCGGGCGCATCATTACAGTCGGAACCACATCCACCCGGACTCTGGAAACCATTGCTTCAAAGCACGGGACTTTCGTGGAAGAGAATGGCTGGACGAATATTTTCATTTATCCGGGATATGAGTTCAAGGGGATCGATGGTCTCATCACGAATTTCCATTTACCGAAGTCTACCCTGATCATGCTTGTCAGTGCCTTTGCGGGACAGGAAAACGTGATGCATGCCTATGAAACGGCAGTTAAAGAGAAGTACCGCTTCTTCAGCTTTGGAGATGCGATGTTTATTAAGTAATACGCTGATTGAACAAACTATTTACCCCTTTATGGAAAGTGGAAGGAGATTTCACACGTTGACTGCAATAAAATATGAATTGATTAAAACATGTAAACAAACCGGTGCAAGACTGGGCCGCGTCCATACGCCACACGGTTCATTCGAAACGCCAGCCTTCATGCCTGTAGGAACCATGGCCACTGTAAAAACCATGTCACCGGAGGATTTGAAATCCATGGAATCCGGCATCATTCTTAGTAATACCTATCATCTATGGTTACGTCCCGGTCATGAAATCATCAGGGAAGCTGGCGGCCTTCATAAATTCATGAACTGGGACCGTGCCATCCTTACTGATTCAGGCGGATTCCAAGTGTTCAGTTTGAGTAAGCTTCGCCAGATTGAAGAAGAAGGGGTCCATTTCCGTCATCATCTAAATGGGGATAAGCTCTTCCTCAGTCCGGAGAAAGCGATGGAGATTCAGAACGCATTGGGCTCTGATATCATGATGGCTTTCGATGAATGTCCACCGTATCCTGCTGAATACGACTATATGAAGAGTTCTGTAGAGCGTACGACACGTTGGGCAGAGCGCTGTCTGGAAGCTCACCAGCGACCGCAGGATCAAGGGTTATTCGGAATCGTCCAAGGTGGGGAGTACGAAGAGCTTCGGAAGCAAAGTGCCCGTGACCTTGTATCCATGGATTTCCCCGGTTATGCCGTAGGTGGCCTTTCTGTCGGCGAACCGAAGGACGTCATGAACCGCGTACTTGATTTCACGACGCCACATCTTCCTTCAGATAAACCTCGTTACCTGATGGGGGTTGGATCTCCGGATTCACTGATCGATGGTTCGATGCGCGGAATTGACATGTTTGATTGTGTCCTCCCAACCCGTATCGCCCGTAACGGTACCCTTATGACAAGCGAAGGCCGCCTGGTTGTGAAAAACGCTAAATTTGCAAGGGATTTCAGACCGATCGATGAGAATTGCGATTGCTATACATGTAAAAATTACAGCCGTGCGTATATCCGTCATTTAATTAAATGTGACGAAACGTTCGGAATTCGCCTTACGACTTATCATAACCTTCATTTTCTGTTAAAATTAATGGAGCAAGTCAGACAAGCGATTCGCGAAGATCGTCTAGGAGACTTTAGAGAAGAATTTTTCGAGCAATACGGATTCAACCGGCCTGATGCGAAAAACTTCTAAAAGCTAAACCATAAATAGATAGATGAAAGGAGGGGAAAAGAATGGGAGGAAGTTTAGGAACAATTCTACCTTTAGTATTAATGTTCGTTCTGTTTTACTTTTTACTGATCCGTCCTCAGCAAAAGCGTCAAAAAGCTATTTCAAAAATGCAAAATGAACTTGCTAAGGGTGATAGAATCATCACGATCGGTGGATTGCATGGTGCGATCGATGCCATCGAAGAAGGAAAAGTAGTCATTCTATGTGGTGACGGCAGCCGTCTTACATATGATCGTAATGCGATCAGAGAAGTAGTGAGAGCAGATCAAGTATAATAAAAAAGGGTTCCTCATCATTGTGCCAAGGCACTTTGGGAGGGACCCTTTTTTATTTGGTGAGGGAACTAGTTCTCCCTGTTTCCACCACTCATATTCACCCCGAGGATCCCTCCCATCATGGCTGTGAGGATATAGCAGCCATGATAGATGAGCTGCTCCATTGAAAATAGACTATCGTACCCGAGGTATTGAAATAAGAAGATGACCAGGGTGTAAATGAGCCCTGTTGATCCTCCGAGAACCCATCCTTTTGTCTTTCCTTTCCCACCAGACATAAATCCGCCAACAAATAAAGACAGAAACGATATGATGGTGACAAATAATGTGATGGAGCTTTCAGTCAGTTCCGTAAACCGAAGCAGCAAAGAGAATAATAAGCTTGCGACAATCGCTATGACAAATATGGTTGTTGTCCCGTATAGAACGGCACCTCCCATTTTTTTCGCCTCGATGATGGTCCTCTCCCTTCTAACTCATTAAATTTTATTCATGTGATAGTACAAGCATATTCATCCATCCCATGAAAAAGACTAGAAATTTTTCATGGTCAAGCCTCATAGACTAGTATGAAACTTCCTGGAGAAGGAGGGGGTGTGACCATGTCTCCGATGATCGTGTTGATTGTGTTTGTTTCTGTATACATCCTGCTGATAACTGAGAAATGGAACCGGGTACTCGCTGCCATGGCAGGCGGTGTTGCCATGCTTTTAATTGGGGCTTTTCCCATTGAGAAGGCGTTGTTTACGTATATAGATTGGAAAACCATCACTCTGCTTTTTTCCATGATGTTAATTGTAACGTTGACGAGTAAAACGGGGTTCTTTGAATATATCGCCATCCGGTTCGCACAATGGGTGAATGGGAATGGACTGGCTCTTCTTACCCTATTTTCCTTATTGGCTGCGGTTGGCTCTGCCTTTTTGGCTAACGTAACGATTGCCATGTTATTAGTTCCGATCCTTTTTAAACTGACGAAGCTTCTTGAACTTCCTCCCATCCCTTTTCTCATCATGACGATCCTCGCTTGTAATATTGGCGGAACGGCGACTTTAATTGGCGACCCGCCTAATATGATGATCGGTCAAGCGGTAAAACACTTTACGTTTAATGCATTTATTGAAAATTTATTACCCGTCGTTTTGATGGTTTACGTCGTTACTTTACTTATCATGTGTGTCCTTTACAAAGAAGTCCTCCTTGTAAAGGAAGACAGAAAGTTACTCCTGAAAGGAATTAAGGCAGAGGAGTATTTAAAGAAAGACAGGGGGCTCCTTCAGTCTCTGTTTGTGCTTGGCCTGGTGTTGGTCGGATTTTCTTTATATCCGATGTTTCATCTCGATGTGACGACCGTTTCCCTTGCCGGGGCTGTCCTGTTAATGCTGCTTCTCGAAAAGATTTATCCTCCGGAATCGATATTAAAAGAGGTGGAGTGGGGAACGCTGTTTTTCTTTATGGGCTTATTCCTTCTTGTGGGAGGGATCGAAGAAGCGGGATTCATAGATGAAATCGCCCGGGAAATTTTGCGGTTAACAGATGGAGATATGAAGAAAACGGCATTCGTCATTTTGTGGGGAACCGGTATATTGTCTGCCATTGTAGATAACATTCCATTTGTAGCTGCCATGATTCCGGTCATCCAGGAATTTGGTGAATTCGGTATGGTCAATATGGATCCATTATGGTGGTCGTTGGCTCTGGGTGCTTGTTTAGGCGGGAACGGTACATTGCTTGGTTCTTCATCAAATCTTGTGATTGCAGGACTGGCATCGAAAGAAGATGTACATATCAAGTTCTATCAATATTTACTTATTGGTGTACCCGTGACGTTGATCTCCCTTGCTGTTTCAACGATATATGTGTATTTCAAATATATTCAGCCATTTTTAGGTGGATAAATATTCCTCCCATTAATTTTCTCTATCTGTCGATACTACAAAAGACGAATGTATGAGGGGGAAAAGTAGTGGAGGAATATTTCCTAATTATTATACGCACTCTTTTTCTTTATTTTTTGATCATCTTTATTTTTCGAATCATGGGAAAAAGAGAGATCGGTGAACTGAGCATACTCGATTTAGTGGTCTTTATCATGATTGCCGAGATGGCTGTCATGGCCATTGAACAACCTAAGGACCCCATCATCCACACGTTGCTTCCAATGGGGGTCATTGTATTGATACAAATCGTATTTGCATGGGTTTCCCTAAGGTCCAAACCGTTTCGTGAACTGTTGGATGGGAAACCATCCGTTATCATCCATAACGGAAAAATCGACGATAAAATGATGAAAAAACAGAGGTATAACTATGATGATTTACTCCTGCAATTAAGAGAAAAGGATATCTTCAATCTGGCAGATGTGGAGTTTGCAATCTTGGAACCTTCCGGGAAATTATCGGTATTAAAGAAAGAAGATGGGGAGGAAGGTTCTCAGTCCATGACTTTGCCGTTGATATTAGATGGCGAGGTCCAAACCACTCATTTGGATATGATCGGGAAAACGGTTTTCTGGTTACGAAAGGAAATGAGGGATAGAGGCTTTAAAAATATACAAGAAATTTCATTCTGCAGCTTTCAGAATGGGCAATTCTATATTGACGAAAAAAATCATTAGTCTTATTTGTCAACGTTCACACAAAAACTCCTCAACAACATGTTGAGGAGTTTTTGTGTGATGGTTATACCGTAATAAATCGGCGGATGAATGGAATGCGTGCAAGGTCATTTTTAACGATAAGCTTAAGGCCGATGGAGAGGAGAAGGTATACAATCGTTGAAGACATGACTCCAAACAATAAGCGGAACACGAGGCCGTCACTGCTGAATAAGTATAGATACGAATAATGAGCCCATAATCCTGTGGCAATCAGTACGAATCCGGTCTTTAAGTAATCCCTTAAGTAAATCGTCATCGGGATATATTTAAGGATGGTCATGAAGTGAAGCAAGGTAACGAGCATAAATCCTGTTACAATACCGAGAGCAGCGCCATTGATGCCAAATGCGGGTTGAGAGGCAAGAATGAAGATGACCCCGGTTTTCACCACAGCTCCTATCAAACTGTTGATCATAGCGGCTCTTGCAAGGTTCAGAGCTTGGAGAACAGCTTGCAGGGGCCCTTGATAGTAATAAAATATAAAGAATGGGGCCATAATCATTAAGAAACCTGCACCACTCTCGCTCCCGTACATCACCTGCATGAGAGGCTTGGCATAAACATAAAGGATGACAACGGATATGCCTCCCGTAATCAAGCAGAATCTCAGCGCCTGTTGGAGCCTGTGCTCGATTAATGTGAAGTTTTTTTGAGAATTGGCTTCGCTTATGGCTGGTACAAGAGATTGAGATAATGAGAGTGTAATGAATGACGGGAGGAACAAGAGAGGCAGCGCATACCCTGTAAGGGATCCATACTGCTTCGTTGCCATCCCGGCCGCCACTCCAGCAAGGGCTAAGCTGTTGACAACGACGATCGGTTCGAAAAACCAGGCAATCGACCCGATCATTCTACTCCCGGTCGTAGGCAAGGCCACACTCATCAATTCGTTAAACGTCTCACGGCCGTTTCGGATCGAGGTGAAGAAATTTCGTCTGATTTTGAACTTTTTCTTTAATTTGAAGCTGGTGAAAAGGTAAAGAAGGGATGCGAGTTCTCCTAATACTGACGCCACCATGGCAGCAGCGGCTGCATATTCAATCCCATATGGAAGGAAAGTTTTCGTTAATACGGCAATCAACGTAATCCGGACCACTTGCTCAATGACCTGGGAATAAGCAGAAGGCTTCATGTTCTGTCTTCCCTGGAAATACCCTCTGATGACAGAGGAAATTGCTACAATCGGAATGATTGGAGCGATGGCAACTAAAGGATAATAGATTCGATCATCTGTAAATAAAGCTTCGGTCAAGTACGGAGCAAGCAGAATGAGAGCCGGTGTGAAAATGATGGAAAGCCCGAGTGTGATCGATAAGGAAACCACCAATATTTTTTTTACCTTCCGGATATCCCCCCTGGATTCAGCTTCAGCCACATTTTTTGAGATGGCTACGGGAAGGCCCAGTTGAGTGATGGTGATGACAAGGATCAGGGTCGGAAAAGCCATCATAAAAAGACCGACGCCTTCTTCACCGATGAATCTTGCGACGACGATCCGGTTTACAAACCCTAATATTCTAGTAATAAAGGCTGCCATCATTAAGATCATAGTGCCCTTAAGAAATTTTGACATAAAATTCCCTGCCTTCTCAAAATTGGTATTATCGTATACAATGATGTATATGCACAAGGGTGGACAAAGCATGACAAGTAGTGAACAATTCCGGCTATATTTAGCCCAGATGGGGTGAACGGGGAATGAAGAATAATCAGCATCCTTATGATCGTTTCTATGAATCGTTAGAACCAGCACTAATAAGCAAAGTAGAAGAATTTGAAATTCTTGGCTATGGAAAAGCAGACGTCGGCCGACTTTGGTCCTACTTAACGAAGAAGAAATGGAAGAAACCCGAAACGGATGTGAAATTCTTTCAGCTAGTGAGTGATGTGTTAACGGTTAAACCCGGGGAGTATATGAGCTTTGAAACGATTGAAGCATACAGGTCTCCCAATTGGTTTGCAGATGTGAATGAAGATGAATTGAACGAACTTCTTCGTCCGAATAAGCACGGAAAATAGCCCGAAAAGAAATTGACACCTTTTTCTTTCTCATAGATAATGAGAATGCCTGAAGTTTTTAGGAATTATATTACTTTTTGAAGCACATAGTTCGTATGGTTTTTAAAACGGCAAGGAGGATCTATACATAATGGTAAAGCGTGGCCGAATAATTGCCTTCTTTATACTTGTGGTATTACTTGCAGGTACTATGGGAGGAACAACGAAGAGTATTGTCGATAACATTAAATTAGGTTTGGACCTGCAAGGCGGATTTGAAGTTCTATATGAAGTTCAACCGATTAAGAAGGGGCAGGAAATTACGAAAGAAACGGTGTCCAATACAGCCGATGCATTGGACAAGCGTATTAACGTATTGGGTGTCAGTGAGCCTAATATCCAAATTGAAGATGGAAACCGGATCCGTGTTCAATTAGCGGGGGTGGAAGATCAAAACGAAGCAAGAGAAATCTTGTCCACTCAAGCCAACCTGTCGTTCCGCGACGTAAATGATAAAGTCCGGTTGGATGGTTCGGATCTTGCATCCGGTTCTGCGAAGCAAACCTTTGATGACAAGAACAATCCAATCGTTTCCTTGAAATTAAAAGATCGTGAAAAATTCTATGAATTGACGAAGGAGATATCTGCAATGGCTCCGCAAAATCAGCTGGTGATCTGGCTTGATTTCGAGGAAGGAAAAGATTCTTATCAAGCGGAAGTGGGGAAAGAAGATCCGAAATTCTTGTCGGATCCCGCTGTAAGACAGCCGATCAACTCCGATGAAGTCATCATTGAAGGGAATTTCACCGTTGAGCGTGCTCAGAATCTTGCTTCCTTATTGAATGCAGGAGCACTCCCTGTAAAGCTGGATGAAAAATATTCAACTTCTGTGGGGGCAAAGTTCGGTCAGCAGGCACTTGATAAAACAGTCACTGCAGGGATCATCGGGATTGCGATCATCTTCTTATTCATGATTGCGTATTACCGTTTCCCGGGTCTGATTGCTACGATTACACTTTCAGTTTATATTTACTTAATTCTATTGATTTTCGATTTAATGAATGGGGTCCTGACACTGCCTGGAATTGCAGCCCTCATCCTTGGGGTCGGTATGGCCGTCGATGCCAATATCATTACCTATGAACGGATCAAAGAAGAAATGCGCGTTGGAAAGCCTATTCGTTCAGCCTTCCAAGCGGGTAATAAATCTTCGTTCTTAACGATATTGGATGCTAACGTAACAACGATACTTGCAGCAACGGTACTTTTCTTATATGGAACAAGCTCTGTAAAAGGATTTGCAACGATGTTGATTGTCAGTATCCTGACAAGCTTCGTAACTGCTGTATGGGGTTCACGTTTATTACTGGGACTGTGGGTAAACAGTCGCTTCTTTAATAAAAAACCAGGCTGGTTCGGCGTGAACAAAAACGAAATCAAAGACCTGGCGGAAAATTACGATACGCTGGATCTGCCAACTCGTTTCGATCGCTTTGATTTTGCTGCACAGCGCAAAAAATTCTTCGGATTATCAGCTATCCTGATCACGGCAGGAATCATCATCCTGGCCATTTTCAGATTGAATTTAGGGATTGACTTCGTGAGTGGTTCACGTATGGAAATCCTTGCTGATCAAAGCTTAAAGACAGAAGAGATTCAAGATGAATTGAAAGAAATGAAATTGCCTTCTGAAGATGTAGTGATTTCAGGGGACGATGGGAATATCGCCGTCGTTCGCTATACGGAAGATTTAAACAAAGATGAGATTGCGGCATTAAAGGACCGATTTAACGAACTGTACGGTGCGGAACCAAGCATCAGCACCGTTTCACCAGTTATCGGGAAAGAGCTTGCTAAGAATGCGATGATCGCTGTAGCGATTGCATCGATCGGGATTGTCATCTATGTGACGTTCCGCTTTGAATGGAGAATGGCAGCCGGTGCGATCCTTGCACTCCTGCATGATGCATTCTTTATCATTGCCTTCTTCAGTTTAACAAGACTCGAGGTAGATCTTACATTTATCGCAGCAGTCTTAACCATTGTCGGTTACTCGATAAATGATACGATCGTTACCTTTGACCGGCTGAGGGAAAACCTTCATAAGAAGCGCAGGCTGAAAACGGATAAAGATATAGAAGATGTCGTGAACCAAAGTATCAGACAAACGATGGGCCGTTCGGTGAATACCGTATTAACCGTGGTGTTTACAGTTCTTGCTCTCATGTTCTTTGGTAGTGAGTCCATCCGTAACTTCTCCATTGCCTTATTGGTCGGGTTGATTTCAGGTACGTATTCTTCTGTATTCATTGCCTCTCAGGTTTGGCTTGTGTTGAAGAAGAGAGAACTGAAGAAAACAGGTACGATCAAAACCGTAAAAGAAAAGAAGACGTGGTCAGACGAACCGCAAGTATAAGAGTATGAATGGGTCCGGGGAGAGCTTCTCCCCGGACCTGTCTTTTTTTGTTTTTTTACGGTATTGGGTTACAATACTAATAGTTGAAAGGAGGCGACACCGCTTGAATCATGAAGACCGTTTTAGGAAAGCTGAAATAGCTGCAATGATTGGTGTTATAGGGAATATTGTACTGGCGGTTATTAAGTGGGGAGCCGGTATATTAGGGAATAGTAGAGCGTTGATTGCAGATGCCGTTCACTCTGCCTCGGATGTTGCAGGGTCTCTCGCCGTCTTTATCGGATTACGTGCAGCTAAGCAGCCTCCTGATCAGGATCATCCATATGGACACGGGAAGGCCGAGTCGATAGCAGCAATCATTGTGGCAGTCTTATTGTTCTTAGTCGGGATTGAGATTGGAAAATCGTCCATAGAATCTTTCTTTCATCCTTTAACACCTCCAACAGCGATTGCTATCTATGCCGTCATCTTTTCCATTATTGTAAAGGAAGCAATGTTTCAATACAAATATCGATTGGGTAAAAGAATAAAGAGTGATGCTTTGATCGTCAATGCATATGAGCATCGTTCAGATGTCTTTTCATCCATTGCCGCACTTGTCGGGATTTCCGCATCCATCCTCGGGGGGAAATTCGATGTAGGCTTTCTTGTATACGCCGATCCGGTAGCCGGTATCTTTGTTTCACTCCTTGTCCTCAGGATGGCTTGGCACTTGGGAGCTGAATCCATACATAATACGCTGGATCACGTCATGCACGAGGAGGATATCGTACCCTTTTGTAAAATAGTGGACTCTGTACCTGAAGTGAAGGAAATCAATGAACTCCATGCCAGGGAACATGGGCATTACGTCATCATTGATTTGAAAATCAGTGTAGATCCGCATAAGACTGTCGAGGATGGTCATCGCGTCGGGAAGCAGGTAAAGAAGAAACTTCTGGAGGAGTCCAATGTGAATGATGTATTCATTCATATTAATCCGTACAATCCGGCTTCTGAAGAAAGGGATGAACAAATAGACTTATCATAAGGAGGGGAATCCGATGAAATTTCAGTGGACATTATTATTAGGTATTTTCTTTGCATTGGTTGTTTCCGTTTTCGCTGTCATCAATGTAGATCCTGTCACCGTCAATTATTTCTTTGGTGAAGCTGATTGGCCTCTTATATTAGTTATACTTGGATCTGTATTCATGGGGGGAATCATTATCGGGTCGGTTGGATTGTTTCGATTATTCGTCGTCCAACGAAAAGTAAAGGCTTTAGAGAAAGAAAATTTACTGTTAAAAGAACAGGCTGAAAGTATGCATAAAGAAAAGGCAGAAAAAGTCCCTTTGAAAAAGAGTGCTCCCGGCTCAGTAGGGGAAACAGGGGAGTAAACAGCTTGGTGGATTTGCCACCAGGCTGTTTTTTTATTGAATAAGAAAAAACCCCTCCTTCTATTAAGATTGAAACCACACCTTCCTTTTTGTATAATGAGTAAGGCTGAGGGGTGAACGTATGTTAAACTCAAAAACACGTTGGATGATGACAGAATCAGATCAACATAAAATATCAGAACTTGAAAATGAATTAAAAGTACCTTCGCTTGTGGCGAAATTATTAATCAACCGGGACCTGGACGACGTAGAAGAAGCCCGGAATTTTCTATTTGATACAGGCGATTCATTTCACGATCCATTTCTATTTGAAGATATGAAAAAAGCAACGGAAAGAATCCATAAAGCCATTGAAAATGGGGAAAGGATTCTTGTTTATGGTGACTACGATGCTGATGGAGTAAGCAGTACATCAGTATTGATGACAGTGTTAAGGGACCTTGGTGCAGAGGTGGAATTCTATATCCCAAATCGGTTCAGCGAAGGATATGGCCCTAATGAAGGTGCCTTTCGCTGGGCAAAGGAAGAGGAATTCACACTCATCATAACAGTAGATACGGGAATATCCGCTGTGAATGAAGCAAAATTGGCTAAAGAACTGGATATAGATTTGATCATTACAGATCACCATGAACCCGGACCGGAATTACCTCCGGCGTTTGCTTTGATTCATCCAAAGGTCGAAGGTACCACCTATCCATTTGGAGAACTGGCAGGAGTAGGGGTGGCATTCAAACTGGCTCATGCCCTTTACGGGGAACTCCCTGTCCACCTGCTTGACCTTGCTGCGATTGGGACCATTGCCGATTTAGTACCATTAAGAGGAGAAAATCGCCTTCTGGCCAAGCGTGGGATTGCCCAGCTACGGGTTTCAAACCGATTGGGAATCAAAGCATTATGCAGGATTGCAAATGCCCAACAGCAGGAAATTACGGAAGAATCCATTGGGTTCATGATTGCTCCCCGTATAAATGCTGTCGGCCGGTTAGGGGATGCAGATCCTGCCGTTGATCTTATGCTTACAGAAGATGCCGAGGAAGCAAAGGCCCTGGCTGAAGAAATTGACAGCTTGAATAAAGAAAGACAGGCGATCGTGTCTCAAATGACCGAAGAAGCGGTTGAGATGGTGGAGAATGATTTTCCCCTGAAGGATAACGCTGTACTTGTAATCGGGAAAGAAGGCTGGAACCCTGGAGTAGTCGGTATTGTAGCTTCACGCTTAGTCGACAGGTTTTACCGTCCGACCATCGTGCTCAGCTTTGACTCTGAAAAGGGAACAGCAAAGGGATCGGCAAGAAGTATCGCAGGGTTTGATCTGTTCAAGAATTTATCAACCTGCCGTGATATTCTGCCCCATTTTGGAGGACATCCGATGGCTGCAGGTATGACCTTACAGTTAGACGATGTAGCCCAGTTCAGAAATCGATTAAATGAGTTGGCTTCGACTGAATTAACGGAAGATGACTTTATACCGGTCACACAGCTTGATGCTTCTGTTACAGTGGACGAAATCTCCGTAGAGTCGATTGAAAAGCTTCAGCTTCTGGCCCCTTTTGGGATGCATAACCCAAAACCGAAGTGGATCATAGACAATGTAAGCATCGAACACTATAAAAAAATCGGATCTGCACAAAATCATCTGAAGCTGGTCTTAGAAGACAAAGGTGTACAATTGGACGGTGTCGGGTTTGGATTGGGAGAACTGGCCGATCATATGACCCCATTTTCGAATGCCTCTGTTATAGGTGAATTATCGATTAATGAATGGAATAATCGCAAAAAGCCTCAGGTGTTTTTACAAGATGTGAAAATTGATCATTGGCAATTATTTGATGTTCGCGGGATTAAACAAGTGCATAAATGGAATGGGCTTATCCCTGAAGAAAAAAAAATAATTATTTGTTTTAATCCGGCTACTATAGAAAAGCTGAGTCTGGAAAAAGATGAAGTGACGCTTCTTGAGGATGGTTCATCACTTGAAGGACTTGCAACCGATAAGGCAAGCCTGGTTCTTCTGGATCTGCCCACTTCCAAACCAATACTTGAAGAGCTATTGAAGAAAGGTCATCCACATCGGATCTATGCTCATTTCTTCCAGGAAGAAGATCATTTTTTCAGTACGATGCCAACCCGTGATCATTTCAAATGGTACTATGGATTTTTAACAAAGCGTGGTTCATTTGATTTAAATAAACATGGTGATGACCTGGCGAAATACAAAGGCTGGTCAAAAGAAACAATAGATTTCATGTCACAGGTGTTTTTTGATTTGAAGTTTGTTACAATAGTGAATGGATTTATTTCTCTCAATCCTGAGAAAACCAAGAAAGATCTTTCTGAATCTCTAACATATCAGAAGAAACAACAACAATACGAGCTTGAAAACGAATTGTTATATTCTTCCTATCAAGAGTTGAAGACTTGGTTTAATGAAAGGATAGAAGAGTCTGTTACAATTGAGGAGGAAGTAAAAGCATGGACTTAAAACAATATGTTACGATCGTTGAGGATTGGCCTAAAGAAGGAATTAAGTTTAAAGACATCACTACATTAATGGATAATGGTGATGCATATAGATACGCGACAGATCAAATCGTAGAGTATGCAAAAGAGAAACAGATCGACCTGGTTGTGGGGCCGGAAGCACGAGGCTTCATCATTGGATGCCCAGTGGCGTATGCCTTGGGAGTGGGTTTTGCTCCTGTACGTAAACCTGGTAAGTTACCGCGTGAAACGATTCAAAAAGAATACGGATTAGAGTACGGTAAAGACGCTCTGACGATTCATAAAGACGCAATCAAGCCTGGACAACGAGTTCTTATCACGGACGACTTGCTTGCAACGGGTGGCACGATCGAAGCTACCATCAAGCTTGTAGAAGAGTTAGGTGGAATTGTTGCCGGTACAGCATTCTTAATCGAATTAACGTACCTGGATGGACGCGACAAGCTCGACAACTATGATATTCTTACATTAATGCAATACTAATATTGTTTATCAATTCTCATACACGTATATAATATGTGATATACTGTTAACTTAAGGGACTGACATCTGGTTTTGAATGTCAGCCCTTATTTTTTATTTGGAAGGGTCAAATCGATGATAGATGTGAAATTTTTCTCATCGACAATTATCGACAAAAATAGATGAAATCTGAGAATTTTATTCTAACCCCTTTACATAACCCTATTTTTTTTTGATAATAGTAACAATCATTAAAATCGAACACTAGTGAAATATATTAAAATACAAAGGTGATTTTGATCATGGCTAAAGATCAAGTACTAACCCCTGAACAGGTTATTGATAAAACAAGAGAATATTTAAATGATGAGCATGTAGAGATGGTTCAGAAAGCCTATGAGTATGCAAGGGATGCACATAGTGAGCAGTATCGTAAGTCTGGGGAACCCTATATCATTCATCCCATCCAGGTAGCGGGAATACTCGCGGATCTGGAAATGGATCCGTCAACCGTCGCTGCCGGTTTTCTTCATGATGTAGTGGAGGATACCGGTGTTTCTCTTGGGGAAATCGAGGAAGCATTCAATGCTGAAGTGGCCATGCTTGTAGATGGGGTCACAAAACTTGGAAAGATTAAATACAAGTCACAGGAAGAGCAGCAGGCTGAAAATCACCGGAAAATGTTTGTGGCGATGGCCCAGGATATCCGTGTCATCCTGATTAAATTGGCAGATCGTCTGCATAATATGAGAACGTTGAAACATTTGCCACAAGAGAAGCAGCGAAGAATTGCAAATGAGACACTTGAAATCTTCGCTCCATTGGCACATCGATTAGGGATTTCGAAGATTAAGTGGGAATTAGAGGATACGTCGTTGAGGTATTTAAATCCTCAACAGTATTACCGCATAGTCAATCTTATGAAGAAAAAGCGTGCGGAGCGTGAAGAGTATTTAGAGGACGTTGTCAATGAGGTTAAGGATAAGTTAGGCGACGTGAAAATCGTGGCGGAAATTTCTGGACGACCTAAGCATATTTACAGCATTTATCGTAAAATGGCCCTTCAAAACAAGCAGTTCAATGAAATATATGATCTATTGGCAGTACGTGTGGTAGTAGATAGCATTAAGGATTGCTATGCCGTTTTGGGAATCGTCCACACGTGTTGGAAGCCAATGCCTGGCAGGTTTAAAGACTATATTGCCATGCCAAAACCTAATATGTACCAATCTCTTCATACAACTGTCATCGGTCCAAAAGGGGATCCTCTTGAAGTGCAAATCAGAACGCTTGAAATGCACCAAATCGCTGAGTACGGTGTGGCGGCACACTGGGCATATAAAGAAGGAAAAGAAGCGAACGAAACGGTATCCTTCGAGAAGAAGCTCTCATGGTTCAGGGAGATATTAGAGTTCCAAAACGAATCTGCCAATGCGGAAGAGTTCATGGAGTCTCTTAAGATTGATCTCTTCTCTGATATGGTCTTTGTGTTCACACCTAAAGGAGATGTACTTGAGCTTCCATCGGGATCTGTTCCGATAGACTTTTCTTATCGTATTCACTCTGAAATCGGTAACAAAACGATCGGTGCCAAGGTAAATGGTAAGATGGTCACTCTTGACTATAAGTTGAAAACGGGGGATATCATTGAAATTCTCACGTCCAAGCATTCTTACGGCCCCAGTCAGGACTGGTTGAAGCTTGCGCAAACATCCCAAGCGAAGAATAAGATCAAGCAATTCTTCAAAAAACAGCGAAGAGAAGAAAATATTGAAAAAGGCCGGGATTTAGTAGAAAAAGAAATCAAGAATCAAGATTTCGATGTGAAAGAAATCCTTACTCCTGAAAATATTAAACGTGTATCTGAGAAGTTTAACTTTTCAAATGAAGAAGATATGTATGCAGCCGTTGGCTATAACGGGATTACGGCAGCTCAAATCGCCAACCGCTTAACGGAGAGAGACCGGAAAAAACGTGAACAGGAAGACAGCCTGGAAGAAACGATGAAGGAATTGAATGCCCAACCGGTCAAACGTAAAAAAGATGCCGGTGTCCAGGTAGAGGGCATTGACAATCTTCTTATTCGTTTATCCCGTTGCTGCAGCCCTGTTCCAGGGGATGAGATCGTAGGTTTTATCACGAAAGGCCGTGGGGTTTCTGTGCATCGTGCTGACTGTACAAACGTTATGGCTGATGAAGTAGAGCAGCGTCTTATTCCAGTGTCATGGGAAAGTGATAGAAATGACCGTAAAGAATACAATGTGGATATTGAAATCTCCGGTTACGATCGCAGAGGCCTTTTGAATGAAGTGCTTCAGGCGGTAAACGAGACGAAGACGAATATATCGGCCGTAAGTGGAAAATCCGATCGAAATAAAGTGGCAACCATCAATATGTCCATTTCGATTCACAATATATCCCACTTACACAAAGTCGTGGAAAGAATTAAACAAATTTCAGATATTTATGCTGTAAGAAGAATCATGAACTAAAGGAGATTTCTTTATGAAGGTTGTACTGCAAAGAAGTAAAGAAGCCTCCGTCACTGTTGATGGAGAAGTAAAGGGAGCCATTCGTTCAGGTGCTGTATTGCTCGTGGGGATCACCCATGAAGATACGGAAGAAGATGCTCGTTATGTTGCAGACAAAGTAGTGAACCTGCGTATTTTTGAAGATGAAGAGGGGAAGATGAATCATTCTTTGCTGGATGTAGAAGGCGAGATTCTCTCCATCTCTCAATTCACTCTTTACGGGGACTCTCGTAAGGGAAGAAGGCCAAACTTCATGAATGCAGCGAAGCCCGATCACGCAGAGTCTGTTTACGACTACTTTAATAAGGTATTAAAAGAAAAAAGTATCAAAGTTGAAACGGGCGTATTTGGAGCCATGATGGACGTGAATTTAACGAATGATGGTCCTGTTACGTTAATTATAGAAAGTAAATAAAGAAAAGCTGATCCTGCAATTTGCAGGATCAGCTTTTCTTTATTTTATTCATATAGCATGTTGTTCACATCGCAGCATCAGTCGGAGAAATAATCCCCTAATCCATGATAGATTGCCGTTGCCGCCAGGTCTTGAAAGTACTGTGTATTGACATTGGCTTCCTCTGCCGGATTACTTAAGAATCCAAGCTCCAAAAGGACAGCCGGCTGATTGTTTTCACGAACAACGTGATAATCTCCTACCCGTACACCCCGGTCTTTCGTCGGTAACCGATCTGCAAGGCTTCCATGAATTTCCTCTGCCAGTTCTTCCTGGTGACCTTGATAATAGTAGGTAGTATGTCCGACGATAGAGGAATCTAGAATGCTGTCAAAATGGAGGCTGATAAAGGCATCAGCCTGATAATAATGAGATAATGATACCCTTGATGGTAATGAAAGATATTCATCGTTTTTCCTTGTTAAGACCACTTTGGCTCCAGCGCTCTTTAGCTTTTCGGCAAGGAGTTCCCCGGTTCTCATGGTAAGGAGCTTTTCCAATGTCCCACTTGCTCCCGTCGTTCCGCTGTCCCTGCCTCCATGCCCCGGATCAATCACCACGACTTTATCTTGTAAGCCGCCGCTCCGCTTGCGTGAAGGAGTAGTGTTTTCCCCGGTGCTGGATCGGATGGACACCACCCAGCCGGCAACAAAACCTGCACTGCCGTCCTCTAATTCAATTTCATACCAATCTCCGTTTTTGCTGATAACGGGGAAGGTGTCACCACTTGAGCCCCGTTCGATGACGCTTGCCCGGGCGTTTGCTTCACTTCTGATATTTGTACCGTTGTAAAGGATTGTGACGTTTTCATTTTCTGAAGATGGTTCACTCTCATAAGCGGAGGCAGTAACGGTTTTTTGGACATACCAACCGGCAATCCAGCCCTTTTTCCCATTTGAGAGCTCAATCTGATACCAATTGTTTTTCTCTTTTAATAAGGAATATTTCTCCCCTTTTGAGACCTTTCCAACGACACTCCCGTTTAAAGAGGTTTCATCACGGACATTTAAACCGTGAACCGTAATGATTCCAATAAGATCTGTGGACGGGGAAGAAGGCTCCTCTTCATCAGCCCTCGAAGAGAATTCTACATATGCATCGTTCACCCATGCCTTGTCGCTGCCAAATTGAATCTCGTACCACCCGCTGACACTTCCTGTTACATCTACGTGATCACCCTTATTTAATACTCCCAGGACGGAACTTTGAAGAGAAGGGGAGGTTCGAACATTAAGGGAGTTGTCGGTGATGATACCTTGTTTATTCTCACTTTTTTTCGATGGGGAAGAAGTTGTGTTGTTTTCCGACACGTATTCCTCATGCACCCAGCCGCTTTCATTTCCCCATTCGATGAGTAGCCATTCACCCTCTTCGTCGGAAACGGATATTCTATCACCCGTGTTTAAAACCGTCACGACTCCTTCAGAGGTGCTTGGCCCTTTTCTGACGCGTAACCCATCGGTGTTAACCCGTCCTTCCTGTTTGGGAGAAACATCGGAAGCGGCAGATTCTACTGATACTAACCATTCGGCTACCCAGCCCTCACCACTATCGGTCCTGACCTTATACCAATCATTTTGTGTGTCTACTATACTGTACTCTTCCCCTCTATGTACCTTCGTCAGAACCGGGTAACTGAGTCCTGGCCCCGTACGGACATTCAGAGTCGAAACACTGATCGTGGCCGTGCCTGTTTCTGCATGTGCATAATCAGCTTCGAGTGACTGAAAAGGAATGATCATGAGCACAATCAGCATTGATGCAATTATTTTCTTAATCATCTTCACCTCCTGTTAGAAATACAAACACCCATAGTAATATCGGATCTTTTCACTTAGATATTGATCAAAATTTCGACGATTTATCGAAAAAATCCCTTAAGGGTTTAATACGATAAAAAAAATTAAATTCCTCTAAAACGAAATAAAAATAGGTAATTGGAAATGATAGAGTTAAGGATTGTTTTGAAAGGGTGATGGAAATGAGGTCAAGTGAAAAAGGGTTTATGAATGCAAATGGTGATAACCAGCTGTTCGGTGTAGATTTTCATCAGTTTCTAGAACGTGAGAAAGATGCCTTAAACGTGGAACTTGCTTCCGAGTTCGGATTATCGTTGAAAGAAGTTAAGCTACTGAAAAAGAAAATGGAGAGATCGTAACGAAATTTTCTTTAACCTCTTGACATGAACTAACGGCATCCGTATCATTATAGAAATAAAATAACATTTACAAAAACCGTTGATCGAGCATAGTAGCTGATACCCACGTGTAAAGAGAGGAAATGCCTTGGCTGAGAGCATTTCTACAATGTGACTTAGTGAATGAACACTCAGGAGGTTTCTCTCTGAAAAAGTATCTTTAGTAGGAGATGAACGTACCAGGCGTTAACTGGCTAAGTGGAGGTCTTTATAGGCTTCAATTAGGGTGGCACCACGGGAATAACAGCTCTCGTCCCTTGTATGATATACAAGGGATTGAGGGCTTTTTTTATTTACATAAATATCAATGTGCTAGATAAAAGGAGGAAATCAACTTGTCCATTCAGATTCCACGAGGTACACAGGACATTCTACCAGGTGAAGTAGAAAAATGGCAGTATGTAGAGGAAGTGGCGAAGAATCTTTGCCACGCCTATCAGTATAAAGAAATCCGCACACCAATCTTTGAGGCGAGCGAGTTGTTTACCAGAGGAGTAGGGGATACGACGGATATCGTGCAAAAAGAAATGTATATGTTTGAAGATCGCGGAGGCAGAAGCTTGGCGCTCCGACCTGAAGGAACCGCTTCTGTTGTTCGCTCCTTTGTAGGAAATAAGATGTTCGGGCATCCAAATCAACCAACGAAGCTCTTTTACTCCGGTCCAATGTTCAGGTACGAAAGACCACAAGCCGGCCGCTACCGCCAATTTGTACAGTTCGGGGTTGAGGCATTGGGAAGTGAAGACCCGGCGATTGATGCAGAAGTGATTTCATTGGCAATGGGGATTTATCAGAAACTGGGACTTACTCAATTAAAGTTAGTCATTAATAGTCTTGGCGATACGGGTAGTCGAAATGCTCACAGAGAAGCCCTCATCAATCACTTTAAACCAAGAATCGGTGAATTCTGCGGAGACTGTCAGAATCGTTTAGAGAAGAATCCATTACGCATTCTGGATTGTAAAAAAGACCGTGACCATGAATTAATGTCTACAGCACCCTCGATTCTCGATTACTTAAACGACGAATCAAAAGCATATTTTGAAAAAGTCCAAACGTACCTAACAGGGATGGATGTTGAATTCGTGGTCGATCCGACTCTTGTTCGCGGCCTTGATTATTATAATCACACAGCTTTTGAAATCATGAGTGACGCAGAAGGATTTGGAGCCATCACGACCCTTTGTGGTGGAGGACGTTACAATGGATTGGTGGAAATGATCGGTGGTCCGGAAACTCCAGGAATCGGTTTTGCCTTTAGTATTGAAAGACTACTTTCCGCACTGGAAGCTGAAAACGTTGAACTTCCAATCGAGCAAGGCGTCGATTGTTTTATCGTTTCACTGGGAGAAGAAGCGAAGGACTATGCAGTAAAGCTTCTTCACAATTTAAGACAGGTGGGAATTTCATCAGAAAAGGATTACCTGGATCGCAAGGTAAAAGGTCAATTTAAAGCAGCGGACCGTTATGAAGCGAAATATGTAGCCGTCATTGGCGACAATGAATTACAGGAAAATAAAATCAACCTGAAAGATATGTCTACTGGTGAGCAGGAAGAAGTAAGTCTTGATCGTTTTGTAGAGAATGTGAAAAGCAAACTTGGTAAATAGAACCCGTTGATTTTGACAAGGAGGAGAACATGATGACAAAAAGAACAGCATATTGCGGAGACATCACAGAATCATACATCGGTGAAAAAATAACGATTAAAGGCTGGGTACAAAAGAGAAGGGATCTGGGTGGATTAATCTTCATCGACCTTCGTGACAGAGAAGGAATCGTACAAGTCGTCTTTAATCCGGATTTATCAGAAGAAGCCCTCGCCCTTGCGGAGAAAATTCGTAATGAGTATGTACTTAGTGTGACAGGTACTGTCGTGGCAAGAGGAGAAGGAACCGTCAATCCTAACCTGAGAACCGGGAAAGTTGAAATTCATGTAGAAGAGGTTCAAATCATAAATGAAGCGAAGACCCCTCCTTTCATGGTTGATGATCAAATGGAAGTGTCGGAAGATGTCCGCTTGAAATATCGTTACGTAGACCTTCGCCGCCCAGCGATGATGGAAACGTTGAGAATGCGTCATAATGTGACGACATCGTTCCGTACCTTCTTGAACGAAAATGGGTTCCTGGATGTAGAAACACCGATTTTAACAAAGAGTACGCCAGAAGGTGCCCGTGATTACTTAGTGCCAAGCCGTGTTCATCAAGGTGAATTTTACGCGCTGCCACAATCACCGCAAATCTTCAAACAATTGCTGATGGTATCCGGCTTCGACCGTTATTACCAAATTGCCCGCTGTTTCCGTGACGAAGATCTTCGAGCAGATCGTCAGCCGGAATTCACTCAGATTGATATGGAAATGAGTTTCATGGATACAGAGCAAATCATTACCCTTGTAGAAGATATGATGAAGAAACTGATGAACGATGTGAAGGATCACAATGTTCAATTACCATTCCAAAGAATGACGTATGATGATGCCATGAGTCGATACGGCTCTGACAAACCGGATACTCGTTTTAAAATGGAACTGATCGATGTATCGGAAATCGTGAAGGAATCCGGATTTAAAGTATTCGCAGGCGCAGTAGCAAGCGGTGGTCAGGTGAAACTGATCAACGTAAAAGGCGGTGCTTCCCAGTATTCCCGTAAAGACATCGATGGGTTAACAGAGTTTGTTTCCCGATACGGTGCAAAAGGACTTGCCTGGTTAAAGGTAGAAGAAGAAGGCTTAAAAGGACCTATTTCCAAATTTGTAACAGAAGAGGATGCATCGCAAATCTCTGCTTCAGCAAATGCAGAATCGGGAGACTTATTGCTATTCGTTGCGGATAAAAAATCAGTAGTGGCAGATGCCCTCGGTGCTCTTCGCCTGAAATTAGGAAAAGAGTTGAAACTTATCGATGAAACAAAATTCAATTTCTTGTGGGTGACCGACTGGCCGTTGTTTGAATTTGATGAAGGCGAGAATCGTTATTATGCTGCCCACCATCCTTTCACAATGCCGGTGAGAGAAGACCTGGAACGTTTCGAGACGGATCCTTCTTCTGTCCGTGCCGAAGCATATGACCTTGTATTGAATGGGTACGAACTTGGAGGGGGATCCCTTCGGATTTATGAGCGTGATATTCAAGAAAAGATGTTTAAAGTTCTTGGTTTCTCAAAAGAAGAAGCAAAAAAGCAGTTTGGGTTCCTATTGGAAGCCTTTGAATATGGAACACCTCCACATGGTGGAATTGCACTTGGTCTCGACCGTTTAGTCATGCTTCTTGCAGGACGCACAAATCTCCGCGATACGATTGCCTTCCCCAAAACGGCGAGTGCAAGCTGTGTATTGACGGATGCTCCTGGTGAAGTGAGTGAAGCTCAATTAAAAGAGTTATCTTTGTCGCTGGATGTAGAATAATGTAAATAAGTTCCGGGGGACATTCGTTGAAATCATCAAGGTGATATGATATTATTTAAACAATCACAAACGAGTCCTGATGTGTGCGACGTTTTTACCTAACAGTTTTGACCGAACACTTCAAACTTTGGGAGCTTGACGTTTCTGCTAGGAGTTCATGCCTCATGCCGAGGACTAACAAATAGTGGAATAAAGCACCCACCTGCCGAGAGCGGGTTCAAAACGAAGGAAATGATGGCGGCGGCACGATTGGGACTCGTCCAAATACGATTTTAATTGAAGATCCTATAAATGAAGAGTCAGGCTCAAAGTAGCCTGGCTTTTTTTGTTGAGTCTAAACCTTCTCTTAATAGGGTAAACGATAGAGGAGGACAACATTTCATATTGATTTTCGTTTCTCTATCCTTTATTCTAATTCAGTATAAACCTAGTTGAATACTTATAATGGAGTTGATTATTTTGCTACACCAGTTTTCAAGAAATGAACTAGCGATCGGTAAGGAAGGTCTTCAAACCCTTAAGAATAGCACGGTGGCAGTACTCGGAATCGGGGGAGTGGGATCCTTTGCAGCTGAAGCTTTAGCCAGGTCAGGTGTAGGCCGTCTTGTATTAGTGGATAAAGATGATGTGGATATTACAAACGTGAACCGTCAAGTTCATGCATTGCTTTCTACAGTAGGTCAGCCGAAAGTCGATCTGATGAGAGACCGCATCATGGATATTAATCCGGACTGTGAAGTCATCGCCTTGAAGATGTTCTATACGGAAGAAACCTACGAAGAATTCTTCAATCAAGGATTGGATTACGTAATAGATGCTTCTGATACGATTTCGTATAAAATACACTTAATGAAAGAATGTTTAAAGCGCGATATCCCATTGATTGCGAGCATGGGAGCGGCGAATAAAACCGATCCGACACGCTTCAAGATTGCCGATATCAGCAAGACTCATACGGATCCAATCGCAAAGGTGATCCGGACCCGCCTGAAGAAAGAGGGCATTAAAAAAGGTGTAACGGTTGTTTTCTCTGATGAGAGTCCCATCGTCATCCGTGAAGATATCAGAAAAGAAGTAGGGAAAGATGATGCAAAGATTCGTAAAGCCCAGCTTCCCCCTTCTTCAAACGCATTTGTCCCATCGGTTGCAGGTCTTATTGCAGCAAGTCATGTGATGAACCAGCTGTTAAAGCATATTGAAATCAAAAGAGTAAAAGACAAATAATGGTCATGTAATTGTAAGGACTGGATCCATTTTCGGATTCAGTCCTTTTTTGTTGAGAAGGATCAATGAATAATAGCAGACTTCCAATATTAGTTGATCTTCTTCCTCAATCCGAAGTTATTTTTTCTTTTTCATTTCCCCTCCTCTTCTCCTCTTATCACTAAACACACCAGCAAAAAAATAATTCCATTAATTAGGTGAATAAGGTATTGACGGTATAATGTGTCATAGTGTACTATCTAACTAGAACACTAAAACGCGTTATGAAGGAGTGCAAGTATGAAGGCATTTAAAGGTCTTCTTTGGAAAGACTTTAAAACCTCCAAGGTTTGGTTCTATGGATGGATTGGCATAATTTTTCTGATTTACATCATAGGAATGGTGATCGGAAACTTTGTCAACGAGCCAATAATCGTTCAAATATTCATTATCATGATCGGTGTATTTCACTTTGCATTTCTACCGGGCATTGTTCTGTCCATGCTTCGATTGGAAGGAAAGACGCAGCTTTGGCTCCATAGTCCGTATAGTGGATTCATTCTTTTATTGCCGAAACTGATTATTGCCATTATTTATTCTACGGCGTCACTTCTATTAGTGGATCTTTTAGGTGTTATCACCTTGGCTGTCTTCCCTGAAGACTCTCTTTTTTCCTATTGGCCAATCAAAGAAGGAATCCTATTTAATTTAGGAGTAACAGTAGTTGGCCTATATTTTTCCGGATGGACGATTTTCTTGTGGACCTTCTACCACTCACTTTCAAAGTTTCCATCCATCAAGAATATACGATGGATTTTTGTAGCTGGTTTTATCATTGTGTATCAAAGTGTTGTTGCATTTCTTATGAGCATTAAATGGGTGGAAAAAATACTCTTCAATGCTTTTACAGTTGAAGTGAGTTCGGGTGTCTTTCTCTCGATTGGTTCTAATGAGGCGAATGCCGGTTTTGAGCCTGAAATGATCCAGCTGCCCTTGCTGCCGTTTGTGTTTGAAGGAATGATCATGATAATCGTATTTATCATTTCCTGCTGGCTATTAGATCGTAAGGTTGAGGTGTAATACATGACAGAAGAATATACAGCCTCCAAGCCGATATACCTCCAAATAGCTGATCGGATCATACGTGAGATTGTAAGAAAAGAATTATCTCCCGGTGACAAACTGCCTTCTGTCCGGGAAATGGCCGTTCAATCCGGGGTGAATCCAAATACCATTCAGCGTACGTATAGCGAATTAGAGAGGATGGACATTGTGGAGACGAGGAGAGGGCAGGGAACATTTGTCACGGAAAAGGAAGAGGTTCTTTCGGTTTTGAACGAAAAGCTCCAAGAGGAAGTAATCGAGTTGTTCATTAAAAACATGAAAGAACTGGGGTTATCAAAAGAACAAATGATAAAAAGCGTCGAGAGATATCTTGCCGAAAGAGGGGGGGAATAGGGGTGGTTGTGAAATTTGAAGCTGTCACCAAAAAATATGGAAATGAATTGGCCTTGAAGAATACGTCGTTTCACTTCGAAAAAGGGAAGATTTATGGTCTGCTAGGCCCAAATGGCAGCGGGAAATCGACCACTTTAAAGATGATCGCGGGATTGGTTCTTCCAAGTGCTGGTTCAGTGACCATGAACGGTAAGCCGATCACCCGGAAACGAGCCGGTGAAGTGGCGTATTTAACAGAGTTGGATATGTTTTATGAAGCATTTACCGTTGATGGGATGATCCGGTTTTACTCTTCTCAGTTTTCGGACTTTGATATACAGCGGGCACATGAGCTAGTGGAATTCATGGAACTGGACAGTAAGAAAAAAATCAAGCATTTATCAAAAGGGAATCGCGGCAGACTGAAGCTTGTTCTTGCCCTGTCCCGAAATACGGAGGTCCTGCTCCTGGATGAACCATTTTCAGGGTTGGATCCCATGGTAAGGGACTCCATCGTGAAAGGCCTCTTATCCTATATCGATTTCGGGAATCAGACAGTGATCATAGCAACCCATGAAATCGATGAAATTGAAGGGATACTTGATGAAGCGTTTATCATCAATGATGGAGAAATTAAAGGGCACTGTCAGGTAGAAGAGCTTAGAGAAATAGAAGGATTGTCTGTCCTGCAGTGGTTGAAGCAAACATCGAAAAAAGAAGGGAAGATGAAATGATGAAGACGGTTGTGCAATTACAGGGTGTCTCAAAAGTTATTAAAGGCAAGACCATTATCGATAATTTATCCTTTGATGTGTATGAAGGGGAAGTATTCGGTTTTCTGGGCCCGAATGGAGCAGGAAAAACGACGACGATCCGAATGATAGTAGGATTAATGAATATTTCAAAAGGAGACGTTCTGATTTCTGGGAAAAGCATCAAAAAAGATTTCGAAGGTGCCATTAAGGATGTTGGTGCCATCGTTGAAAACCCGGAGCTCTATAAGTTCATGTCGGGATATCAAAACTTAAAACATTTTGCCCGCATGCAAAATGGAATCACCGAAGAAAGAATGAAGGAAGTCATCGAACTGGTAGGTTTAACAGACCGCATCAATGATAAAGTGAAAACCTATTCACTTGGAATGAGACAGCGCTTGGGTCTGGCGCAATGCCTGCTCCATAAACCAAAGCTTCTCATACTCGATGAGCCTACAAATGGCTTGGATCCTGCCGGTATCCGTGAAATTCGTGCGTATATAAGAAAGCTTGCACAGGAAGAGGGTATGGCGGTAATCGTATCTAGTCACTTATTATCTGAAATGGAAATGATGTGCGATCGAATCGGGATCATCCAATCCGGAAAGCTTGTGGATGTTCAGCAGGTACGTGATTTCGTTGAAGGTTCCGAACAGGTTTACCATTTTGAGGTGAATGAGGTAGAAAAGGTCAAAGCTGTACTAAAGAAGTTCGATCCTGGAATCAAATATGAAACGAAGGGTTCGGAAGTACAGGTCGCTTTAACGAAGGAACAAGTACCGAATGTCATACGGGCATTTGTGG
This sequence comes from Rossellomorea aquimaris, assembly GCF_008180865.1. Taxonomy (GTDB): domain Bacteria; phylum Bacillota; class Bacilli; order Bacillales; family Bacillaceae_B; genus Rossellomorea; species Rossellomorea yichunensis. Next base: position 408,104 of record NZ_VTEX01000004.1, on the reverse strand, counting down.
AAGCAGATGTTCAAATCTATAGTGTCATGCCAATTGCCAAGACATTGGAAGATAGATTCTTGGAAATCACGAATGAAAAAGGAGAGGTCGTGCATGCTTAGTCTCATTAGAAATGAATGGACAAAAATATTTAAAAGGGTCGGAACATATGTCATGCTCGGATTGCTTATTCTCATTATCGGAGTGACGGCAGCTTTTACGAAGTATGATGACGGGAAAGCGAAGGAATCGGAAAACTGGAAGCAGGAACTCACAGCGCAAGTGGAAGCAGATAAACAAATGTTGTCGGAAAATCCAAATATGAACAAATTCATAGAGAAAGACACGGAACGAAGAATTGCGTTAAATGAATATCGCATTGAAAATGACATTCAGCCGAAAGTGAAAGAAACGGTTTGGACGTTTGTTGAAACGAATGCCTTTTCCGTACTTGTTGTAGGTCTGTTTGCCATCATTGTGGCAGCGGGAATTGTCGCAAGTGAGTTCAGCTGGGGTACGATCAAGCTTTTACTCATTCGTCCTATCTCAAGGACAAAGATCCTTCTATCGAAGTATTTCACCGTCATCTTATACGGAATGAGCATGCTACTAGTATTATTCGTCGTATCGTTCCTGATCGGGCTTCTATTATTTGGCGGTACAGATCAGTCCACCCACCTGGCGTATGTGGATGGGAAGGTAGTCGAACAGAACATTGTCGGGTATTTGCTCAAAACCTACTTATTGAAAACCATTGATGTCGTGATGATGGCTACAATGGCCTTCATGATTTCAACTGTGTTCAGAAGCAGCTCACTGGCTATCGGGATTTCCCTGTTTCTATTATTTGTGGGAGGCAATGCAACGAGCCTGCTCGCTCTTCGATTCGACTGGGCGAAATTCAGTTTGTTCGCGAACACAGATCTGACTCAATACACAGGTTTCACTCCACCGCTAGTGGACGGCATGACCATGGGCTTCTCGATCACCATGCTCATCATCTACTTCATCATCTTCCAGCTTCTTGCATTCATCGTCTTTAATAAGAGAGATGTGGCGGCATAGAAAAGCGTAGGCGGCTTGGTCAGGCCCGACAAGCATAAGGCGAAGTTCCCGGAAAGGCGTCCATTGCCTTTATGGGAAGTTTGACTTATGACCTCGAGGGTCGCAGCAGCTGGACAACTAAAAATTAACAAAAAAGTGACGGACTCATCAGAGTTCGTCACTTTTATGCATACCGGTATAAATCTGAAAACTTCAAACGTGTGACTTGTTGAAGGAGAAAGGCTGATTCAGTAGCATCTTTTTTTCGAAGAGTATTTAAAGCTTCTATCATTTCATCATGAGTCATGATTCCCACACCGTGACCAAAATACTGATCCTCTTCTAAGAACACAGAATTTTCCCCCATCCATATCGGATCGTCATAGTCAGGGTTAGAGAAATAGTAAACATCCCCTGGAATATAGTCCACGCCTTCATAGGTGACCATGCTCATATCATCGTCATAATTGTGACCCCAGACTAAAAGGGGAGAGAACAGTTGATTAAAATAAGAAGTCCTGATCGTATCAAGAATCGATTTATAGTATATGAGGACAATGCTGGTGACGCATTCGAAGCTATAGGCAGAGCTATTTGTGAATATATCTTCAATGGCCTCTGATGGAAGCTTCGAGTCGCGAAGTCTATATCCGTAGGGAGTCTTAATCCAAAAAGTAGAGTTAAAATAGGAGTATTCAAAAGCAGCGAATTTGGCGTCACCCTCATCCATGCTCCTTGCATTGACAATGAATCGTTCCCGCATCCTCAACTCAAATCTTAGCTCTCCTAAGTTACGGTAGCGATACTCAGTAGGACTGCTTTCCAGCGCTTTAACGATTCTTTCTTCTACAGGTGATAGATTCTGCTGCCCAATACTTGACAATCCATTTTCAATGATAATCAATCCATACACCTCCAGGCCTTTTTACTAATGTATGATTGGGTGGAGAGATATGGCATTGACACGTTAAAAAAAGAGCTTATCCCTAAAATAAACCTGCCAAAAAGGCAAAGAACGCCTTTCCGGCAGGTTCGCCTTATGCTTGTCGGGGCTGAACGAGCCGCCTCCGCTTTTGTGTCATCCAGCTCCGGCGGCTAGAGGCTCGAGGTCATAAGTCAAACCTGCCAAAAAGGCAAAGAACGCGCCTTTCCGGCAGGTTCGCCTTATGCTTGTCGCCTCTGAACGAGCCGCCTCCGCTTTTGTGACATCCAGCTCCGGCGGCTAGAGGCTCGAGGTCATAAGCTAAATTGGCCAAGAAGGCAAAGAACGCCTTCCCGGCCAATTCATCTTATGCTTGTCGGGGCTGAACGAGCCGCCTCCGCTTTTGTGTCATCCAGCTCCGGCGGCTAGAGGCTCGAGGTCATAAGTCAAACCTGCCAAAAAGGCAAAGAACGCGCCTTTCCGGCAGGTTCGCCTTATGCTTGTCGCCTCTGAACGAGCCGCCTCCGCTTTTGTTATTTCATCTGCTTATTAATCTTCTCATACACCTGAGCAATCGCCTGTTCAAACTTGCCTGTCGATTTAGGAGTATAGTATTGAGCGTTCTTAAGTTTTTCTGGTAAATAGGTTTGGGGTACCCACCCTGATTCATAGCTGTGTGGATACTTGTATTCGATCCCTCTACCAAGTTCTTTTGCCCCTTGATAATGGGCGTCTTTCAAGTGATCCGGAACCTCGCCGCTTTTTCCCTTACGGATATCACCGAGTGCAAGGTCGATGGCCGTGATCGCCGAGTTCGATTTAGGTGAGAGACAAAGCTCTATAATCGCGTTGGCTAAAGGAATTCTCGCTTCCGGAAACCCGATTTTCTCAGCTGTTTCGACTGCCGCCAGTGTTCTTGGTCCCGCTTGGGGGTTGGCAAGTCCGATATCTTCATAGGCAATCACCAATAGTCTGCGGGCGATGCTCGGAAGGTCCCCGGCTTCAACGAGTCTGCCTAAATAATGAAGAGCGGCATTCACGTCACTCCCGCGGATCGATTTCTGAAACGCGCTTACGACATCGTAATGAGCGTCTCCATCTTTATCGTGTGAAAAACTTTTCTTTTGCAGACACTCTTCTGCGATGCTGACATCAATATGAATCACACCGTCTTCATCCGGTGAAGTGGACAAGACAGCCAGTTCCAAGGCATTCAGCGAACTCCTCACATCTCCAAAGCTGCTGCTTGCAAAGTGGTCAATCGCTTCGGCGGTTACATTAAGTGAATATCCACCTAATCCACGTTCTTCATCTCCGATGGCCCGATGCAAGGCGATTTTCATTTCATCGATCGTCAGCGGCTTTAACTCGAAAATTTGGCATCTGCTTCTGATCGCCGGATTAATGGCATGGTACGGGTTGCTCGTCGTTGCACCTATCAATGTGATCATACCGTTTTCCAAATAAGGAAGGAGAAAATCCTGCTTCCCTTTATCCAAGCGATGCACCTCATCCAAAAGAAGGATCACTTTCCCGGACATTTTGGCTTCTTCTGCTACAATTTGAATATCTTTTTTATTATTGGTTACGGCATTCAGTGTTTTAAAACGGTATTTCGTACTTCCGGCAATGGCGCTCGCGATGGATGTTTTTCCGATACCCGGTGGACCGTATAATATCATGGATGACAGCTGCTTCGCTTTTACCATCCTGTCTATGATTTTTCCTTCTCCAACTAAATGCTGCTGCCCGATGATCTCATCAATAGTCCTCGGTCTCATCTTAAATGCAAGTGGTTTAATCGACATGAAACATCTCTCCAAACTGACGTTCTAGTTAAATTCACTTTATCATAGGAGGTTCTCTTAAGGAAATATTGTGGCTGGGAAAAAAGGGGGGGAGTGTATGAAGCTGCCCCTTTCACAGTGAGAGGACGGATATGCTATAATAACAAAAGTCAATATAGTAGAAAAATACGTCCCGATAAACGAGATGTTATTAAATATAGTAGAGGTGCTGGACATGAAGATATCAACTAAAGGCCGATACGGTTTAACGATTATGATTGAATTAGCTAAACGCCATGGTGAAGGGCCGACTTCACTGAAAACAATCGCACAGCAGCATGAGCTGTCGGAACATTATCTTGAACAGCTGGTTGCGCCACTGCGTAATGGCGGTCTTGTTAGAAGTATCCGGGGGGCTTACGGTGGGTATGTGTTGGGACATGAGCCATCTGAAATCACAGCGGGAGATATTATCCGGATCCTTGAAGGGCCCATTAGTCCTGTAGAAGGAATTGAAGATGAAGAACCGGCAAAACGTGAGCTATGGATCCGGATCCGTGATGCCGTTAAAGAAGTACTCGATAATACAACGATAGAAGATTTAGCCAGTCATTCAGATGACGGTGAATCAGATGCATACATGTTCTATATCTAGGAGGTAACGAAAAATGGAAAGAGTGTACCTGGATCATGCTGCAACGTCTCCCATGCATCATGAAGTAATTGAAGAAATGACTTCAGTGATGAAGGAGTACTTTGGTAATCCATCGAGCATTCATTCATTTGGCCGTGCATCACGTCATCTTGTCGACTCTGCACGTACCATCATCGCTCAAAGCATTCATGCAGATTACAATGAAATCATTTTTACCAGCGGAGGAACTGAAGCGGATAATTTAGCAATTATCGGTTCAGCCGGGGCGAATAAAGGAAAAGGAAATCATATCATTACGACACAAACCGAGCATCATGCGGTTTTACATGCGTGTGAATTTCTTGAATCCCAAGGATTTGAAGTGACCTATCTACCGGTTGACCGTACTGGCAGAATATCAGTGGAGGAACTGCAAAGGGAACTTCGAGATGATACGATACTTGTTACGATTATGTTTGGGAATAATGAGGTAGGAACGATTCAGCCGATTAAAGAAATTGGACAGCTCCTTCGAAATCATCAGGCTTATTTTCATACAGATGCTGTACAAGCGTTTGGCTTGACACACATTGACGTGAAGGAGCTTGGAATCGATTTGCTTTCGGTTTCGGGTCATAAAATAAATGGTCCTAAAGGAATAGGCTTTCTTTATTCACACAAAAACGTGGAACTTCAGCCTGGATTATATGGTGGAGAACAGGAAAGAAAGCGCCGAGCAGGTACAGAAAACGTCCCTGCCATTGTTGGTCTTGGAAAGGCTGTAGAAATTGCTCAAAAAACCATTGAAGAGAAGAATTCTCAATACCCTCGTTTCAAGGTTTTACTGAAAGAGACCTTAGCCGGAGAAGGCATTGATTTTGAAGAGAACGGATCTCTTGAGCATGGATTGCCCCATGTGCTAAACTTAAGCTTTCCCGGCACGGATGTAGAGTCCATGCTGGTGAATCTAGATATGTCAGGTATCGCTGTATCAAGCGGTTCTGCTTGTACGGCTGGATCTATAGAGCCTTCACATGTATTGGTCGCGATGTTTGGCAAACAGTCAGGGAATTCAAGGAACTCCATCCGTTTCAGCTTTGGTCAGGGGAACACGGATGAGCAGATTGTCTGGACTGCCCATGAAGTCGCAAAAATCGTGAAGCGATTAACAACTTAAGAAAGTCGTCTGAAAAGGGCGATTGAACGAATAAGGAGGTGGCGTTAGTGAAAAAAGAACCAAAGGATACGAGAGTGGTCGTTGGGATGTCTGGTGGAGTAGATTCTTCCGTAGCCGCATTATTATTAAAGCAACAAGGCTATGAAGTCATCGGGATTTTCATGAAAAACTGGGATGATACCGATGAAAATGGGTTTTGTACCGCAACAGAAGATTACAACGACGTGATTCGGGTATGTAACCAAATTGGTATTCCTTACTACGCTGTGAATTTTGAAAAACAATACTGGGATAAAGTGTTTACGTATTTCCTGGATGAATATAAAGCAGGAAGAACACCAAACCCGGATGTGATGTGTAATAAAGAAATTAAGTTCAAAGCATTCCTTGATCATGCACTGAAACTTGGTGCAGATTATCTCGCAACCGGCCACTATGCACAGGTTGAATACCGTGATGGAGAATACAAGATGCTCCGCGGTGTCGACAACAATAAGGATCAAACGTACTTCCTCAATCAGTTAGGGCAGGAGCAACTTGAAAAAGTGATGTTTCCCCTAGGCGGCATCGACAAGAAAAAGGTTAGGGAAATTGCTAAGGAAGCGGGCCTTGCAACTGCTGCCAAGAAAGACAGTACGGGGATTTGCTTCATCGGTGAACGCAACTTCAAAGATTTCCTAAGCAATTACTTACCTGCCCAACCGGGAACGATGGAAACATTAGATGGTAAAGTGATGGGAAAGCACGATGGATTGATGTACTATACGATTGGCCAACGTCATGGACTGGGTATAGGTGGAGCAGGTGAGCCTTGGTTCGCCATCGGTAAGGACCTTGAAAGAAACGTGCTCTATGTAGGTCAAAGCTTTGAGCATCCTGCCCTTTATTCCGATTCCATTCTAGCAACGGATGTCCACTGGACTTCAAATGGAGAGAAACCAGCTGAATTCGCCTGTACGGCAAAATTCCGTTACCGTCAGGATGATAACAACGTAACGGTCATTCCTTTAGAAGATGGTAAGGTGAAAGTCATCTTTGACGAGCCTATACGTGCTGTTACACCAGGACAAGCCGTTGTTTTCTACAACGGTGATGAGTGTCTGGGTGGAGGAACCATCGATACCATTTATAAAGATGAGAAAAAACTTACGTACGTAGGTTAAGGCTACCCACGAAAAGGACTGAGAAGAAGAGATGTACAAACTCTCTTCTCTCAGTCCTTTTTTCATCATTGATGGATATCAATATTGAGAGTACCTTATGTTATACTAGAAGGCGATACGCGGGAAAGTACCTTACTCAACTTGCATACATAAATCATAACAATATAGAGGTGTTTGAATTGGATAAGAATTTAAAAGGAATTGAGTTATTACAAGAAGGAAAAGTAGAAGAGGCTGTGAAGCTTTTTACAGAAGCCATCGAAGAAAACCCTAAGGATCCTGTCGGATATATTAATTTCGGGAACGTATTAATGTCAGTTGGAGACAATGAAAAGGCGAAGAAGTTTTTCGAACGGGCGATCTCGATCGACGACAATGCAGGGGCAGCATACTATTCCCTGGGGAACCTGTACTTTAATGAAAATAACTTTGATGAAGCAAAGGATCAGTTTGAAAAAGCTGTTTCAAAAGGTATGGAAAATGCCGACGTTTACTTCATGCTTGGAGTCAGTTTGTTCCAATTAGAGCAGCCGAGGCTCGCTCTTCCTTACTTACAACGAAGTGTCGAACTGAATGAAGAGGACACAGAGGCACGCTTCCAGTTAGGTCTATGCTTAGCGAAGGTTGAAGCATACGAAGAAGCGATTGTGCAATTATCTCAAGTAGTGGAAGCAGACCCAACTCACGCAGATGCTTACTACAACTTAGGGGTTGCCTATGCTGGCCATAAGGATGATGCAAATACGGCGCTGATGTATTTCAACAAAGCAATCGAAGTTCAACCAGATCATATGCTGGCGGGCTATGGCATCAAGATGATCGAAAAGCTGAAAAATGAACAAAGTGAATAGTTAGGAGGTTCACTGATTTGAGCCAGCAAGATTCTTTAAAGCTGTTTGGTGAGGAAGAAATCTATATAAAAGGAAGGCACCTTGTCACGATTTTTCATAATGAGGAAAATCTCTATACCGTCGTCCGTATCCGGGTAGATGAAACGAATGATACTTATGAAGACAAAGAAGCGGTCGTAACCGGGAATTTTCCTAAGATTCATGAAGATGAGACCTACGTGTTTTACGGGAGGTTTCAAGAGCACCCAAAGTTTGGCATGCAGTTTCATGCAAAGCATTTCAAGAAAGAAATCCCACAAACCACACAAGGTGTCGTCCATTATTTATCAAGTGATTTATTTAAAGGAATCGGGAAGAAAACAGCTGAGAAAATTGTGGAACATATCGGGGAAAATGCCATTACCAAAATACTCGAAAATCCAAGCCTCCTTGATGAAATTCCAAAGCTTCCAAAGGAAAAGGCGAAAAGTATTTATGATACGCTTTCCGAGCATCAAGGCTTGGAGCGGGTCATGATCATGCTGAATGATCTGGGGTTTGGACCTCAAATTTCCATGAAGGTCTATCAAGCCTATAAAGAGCAGGCGCTTGAGATCATTCAAAATAACCCCTATAAGCTCGTGGAAGATATTGAAGGAATCGGCTTTACCCGGGCCGATGAGATTGGTTCTAAGATTGGTTTGACAGGCAGTCATCCCGACCGGATCAAAGCAGGCTGTTTGTACACCCTTGAACAAACATGTGTAAAGCAGGGCCATGTGTATCTCGAGGCAGAAGAACTCATTGTAACGGTGAAGGAGCTCCTTGAGAAAAGTCAGCCCGAAAAGGTCGATTACACTGAAATATCCAGTCAACTGGTTTCTTTGGAGGAAGAGGGGAAAGTCATTGGAGAAGGCACAAAAGTGTATGTTCCTTCTCTTTACTTCTCGGAAAAAGGGATCGTGACAAACATCGAAAAGATTTTGTCTCAAACCCAATATGAAGATCAATTTCCTCAATCCGAATTTCTTCTGTCACTTGGAGCACTGGAGGACCGACTGGGAGTTCAATACGCACCTTCCCAAAAACAAGCCATCGAAACAGCGTTGATGTCTCCCATGCTCCTGTTGACCGGTGGACCCGGAACAGGTAAGACGACCGTCATTCAGGGGATTGTCGAGCTGTTTGCTGATCTCCATGGCTGCTCCTTGGATCCCAAGGATTACAAAGATGAACCCTTCCCTGTCTTACTGACAGCCCCGACTGGTCGAGCGGCGAAGAGAATGACAGAATCCACGGGCCTCCCTGCCATGACGATTCACCGTCTTCTAGGCTGGAACGGTCAAGAAGGATTTCAGAGTGATGAAGAACGTGCTATTGAAGGGAAGTTGTTAATTGTGGATGAAGTGTCCATGGTCGACACATGGCTTGCCCATCAATTATTGAAGGCCCTGCCTGAAGATATTCAAGTGATATTTGTCGGGGATGAGGATCAATTACCGTCTGTAGGTCCCGGCCAGGTACTAAAGGATCTATTGAAATCGGAAGTGGTGCCGACAGTCAGGTTAACGGATATTTATAGACAGGAAGAGGGCTCTTCCATTATTGAACTTGCTCACTATATGAAAAGGGGACAGGTTCCTGCAGATCTGACCAAACAGCAAAAAGATCGATCCTTCTTTCCATGCAGAACCAATCAAATATCCGAAGTCGTTCAAAAAGTCGTTGAGAACGCCAAGAAAAAAGGGTACTCCCCGAGAGATATACAGGTCCTTGCTCCTATGTATCGCGGCCCTGCAGGTATCGATCGATTGAATGAACTCCTTCAGGAAATCTTCAATAGCAATGACGGTACCCGGAAAGAGATCGCATTTGGAGATGTGAAATATCGTATTGGGGATAAGGTTCTTCAACTTGTCAATCAACCTGAAAACAATGTTTTCAACGGGGATATCGGTGAAATCGTCTCGATCTTTTATGCGAAGGAAAACACTGAGAAGCAAGATATGATCATTGTTTCATATGAAGGAAATGAGGTCACCTATACGAGACAAGATCTCATGCAAATTACCCATGCGTATTGCTGCTCGATTCATAAGTCACAAGGAAGTGAGTTTCCCATTGTGATCTTACCTGTCGTGAAAAGCTATTATCGGATGCTGAGAAGGAATCTTCTTTACACTGCCATTACCAGGAGCAAGCAATTCCTCATTCTTTGTGGGGAGCTTGATGCTTTTACGCTTGGAGTTGAGAGAGAAGATGATTTTCTCCGCAAAACAACCCTAAGCGAAAAACTGAACGGTTTAACCGCTGCAAAGAACACGGCAATTTCTTCTGAAGAAGACTTACCCATAGAAGAAATCTTGCTGAATGAGGATCCAATGATTGGAATGGAAGGCATCAGCCCCTATGATTTCATGAAAGCATAAGGTCAACGAATGAATATTTCTCCTGGAGAAATTATTCATTCGTTGACCTTTTTCTATACACTCTTTTGGAATCTCTTCCACTGATTATGCTGAGTCAGGTCAGGAGAAGTAAATTTATCTTTTGAATGAATGTTAGTCAAAAACATAGGAAAACATAGACCGTTCCTTTCCGCTCCAGGCACTTGCTTTCCTCGGGGAGGAAGTCAAGCCTCCTCGGGCTTTTGCCCTGCGGGGTCTCGACCTTTCCTCTATTTCCCGCAGGAGTCAAGTGCCTTCCGCTACAATCCACTCTGTGCAAGTATAGATAAACAAATTATATACAAAAGAGTAAAAATATTATGTTAACTCATAATTTGGAAGAACAGTGGACTTACTTTCAATTGGTTAATCAATTCCTTTAATTCGTCTGTGTATGGTACCAAATGTTAACTGCAGGATTAGCTATATCCTTTCCTTGAATGACAAAAAAATAGGATCGAAAAATAATCTTATCTGTACATAATCTTTTTTGCTCCGCGTTAAATTACCTCTAGTGAAGGGCAGTGGTCGCCTTCAATAGTGTAATGAAATTCTGTTTTCTATAGATTGTTTTTGTCACTTTTAATCTCTGTCACGCGATTTTCTTATAGATGGTGAGGGGAACTGCGTAGACACCTGCGGAAGTACGGGCGTGCCGAGACCCCGTTCGGCTAAGCTGAGGAGGCTCGGCCGAACGTCCGCGGAAAGCGGAGCGGTTCCCCTCACCATCCTTCACACACTAATGGACAGAACCAAGCAGATCTTCTGTTAAAAAGATCAATCTTTACGAATTGGACTTATTAGTAACAATTATTGTTAACTATAAATAAATTTAAGTTGACATATATTTAAAGAAAGCGATATCCTTATCTTGTAGAAAAAAGACAGATGGGGGAAGACAGATGAACAGAAAATTAAGGACAATCGATCTTACACTGGCAGGGATGTTTGTTGCACTTATGGCGATAGGTGCCAACATCACGACATTCGTACCTTTTATGGTAGTGGGCGGCGTTCCCATTACGTTACAAACGTTCTTCGCCATTTTAGCAGGGGCGATCCTTGGAAGCAGGGTCGGGGCGATTTCCATGACAGTATACGCACTGGTGGGACTCGTGGGTGTTCCGGTATTTGCACGATTTGGAGCAGGATTATCCTCTATTGTGAGCCCGACATTCGGATTTATCGTTTCGTTTATTTTCACAGCATACATTACAGGTAAAATCGTAGAAAAACATAAAGGAATCAAGGTCTACATTTTCGCGGCGCTAGTCGGGATGACTGTCAATTATGTGGTTGGTACGAACTGGATGTATGCAGCATACAAGCTTTGGGCTGCAGCTCCTGAAGGATTTACATATAAACTTGCATGGGCCTGGATGGTGGTTCCTTTACCGAAGGATATCATATTAGCCGTGTGTGCAGGAATTATGGCTCATCGCCTGGAGAAATCGGTCCTGTCAAAGAGTACATTTAAGAATATAAAAAGAGCGGCATAAAAGGGGAGGAATTTCACATGAAAACGTGGAAGGAACTGGCACTTGGAGTGATCGAGGGAGAAGAAATCACAAACGAAGAGGCTTTATCGATTTTACAAAGTCCTGATGATGAGTTTCTGGAATTATTGCATAGCGCTTACCTGATTCGAAAACATTATTATGGGAACAAAGTGAAATTGAATATGATCATCAATACGAAATCAGGTTTATGCCCTGAAAACTGCGGATATTGTTCACAGTCCATTGTTTCAAATGCTCCGATCGAGAAATATCGCATGGTGGATAAAGAGACAATATTAAAAGGAGCCCAAAATGCTCACCAGCTAAATGTGGGAACATATTGTATTGTGGCGAGTGGAAGAGGCCCGAGCAATCGTGAAGTCGATCATGTGGTTTCGGCAGTAAAGGAAATCAAAGAGCAGTATAACTTAAAAGTATGTGCATGTTTAGGCTTATTAAAAGACGATCAGGCGAAACGGTTAAAGGAAGCAGGGGTCGACCGTTATAACCATAACATCAATACTTCAGAGAACCATCATGAAAATATCACCACTTCCCATACATATGAAGACAGGGTGAACACCGTTGAACAAGCGAAAGCACAAGGGATTTCTCCCTGTTCGGGAATCATTGTCGGCATGAAAGAGACATTGCAGGATGTGGTTGATATGTCCCGCAGCTTAAAGGTGTTGGATGCCGACTCCATTCCAGTGAATTTTTTACATGCTATAGATGGTACACCTCTTGAAGGAACAAACGACCTCGATCCGAGATATTGTTTGAAGGTTCTTTGTTTAATGCGCTTCATCAACCCGACAAAAGAGATCCGTATTTCAGGGGGACGGGAAGTGAATCTGCGCAGTTTGCAGCCACTGGGCCTTTATCCGGCAAACTCGATTTTCGTTGGTGATTACTTAACGACAGCCGGCCAGGAAGGTACAGCCGATCACCAAATGCTTGAAGATCTGGGGTTTGAGGTTGATTATGTGAAGGAAGTAAGTGAGCAGACAACATAATAAATAAATTTAGGTGGGTGCTTTGGAAAAGGTTACTCCTTATGAAATCAAGAAAATATCCCACACTATATAAGAACGGTGATTAAACATCGTTTGGGCGGATATTCTCATTGAACAAGTATAAAAAGAGCTCGGATTGGTCATGATGGTAGGGAATACACACCAGGTTTGGTGTAATAGAGGTGAACCTTACCGATGAAGTGTCCAAATTGTCAGAGCAAAGATATCGGAAAGATCGGCATCAACCAATATTATTGCTGGGGTTGCTATATAGAGCTTTCATTGTCAAAGGGAGTCATTCATACTCATCAAGTGGAAGAGGATGGATCACTGAGCTCCTTAGACGACTTGTTTGATGAGGAAGAACGCCGACTAAGCTAGGAAGAGGTGTCTTTCTTGAACAAAACATTTGCATCCATCGTTGGTTTTGGAGCAGGAATCGCTGCTTCTATCTATTCACAAAGATCCAATATGATGAACCAAAGACAAATGAAACGAATTCGTAAACAAGTAAAGAAACTTTTTTAACAGCTAAAAAGGCTGACTTTCGGGTCAGTCTTTTTTTATTTCCTGGTGTTTTATATGAAGAGAACTTAGATCAGAAGAAAAAATCACTAATTCTTTATTGATATAGCAGCTGCTATTTGGATATCAGCGGAATCTCACTTTTATCAGCGAAATTTCCGATATATCAGCGAAATCCCAGCTTTATCAGCGGAATTTTAAATATATCAGCGAAAAGGCTCTCGCTCCTTACATCCCCACGATTTATTGTCGGGTATGCCCAAGCCGCCCATCACGTTTTGTTTAAGTCCAATGAATAAAATACCCTTCTATCTTCCAACAATATAGAAGAGAAGGGAGTGTAGATGATGGAAAAGAGACCCTATGCCAAATGGTTGTACCGACTTTCAATAGCTCTTATTCTTGCTATATTCCTATATATTCTCTACTTATTAAAGCCTGTATGGCATCCGGTCCTGGAAGTATTGTTCTTTTCGCTCCTACCCTTTTTGATAGGGGGATTCATTGCCTATTTGCTTCATCCAATAGTAGAAAAAATCCATGAGGCGGGCATTCATAGGGGGATAGCAATCATGCTCATCTACATCCTTTTCTTCGGAGGATTAGGGTATGCGGTCTATAAGGGGACTCCAATCATCATACATCAGCTGAAAGATTTATCAGAGAATGCGCCACTTTTTACAAAACAATACCAGAGGTGGCTGGACTATGTGCAAAGCGAGACCTCCACTTGGCCTGATGGAATACAATCTCAATTAGAGGAAAGAATTGACGGGATCGAAGCCTGGTTGACGGGGCTTGTCGCAGTCGTTCTGGCCACTGTGATGAAGTTTATGAACAGCTTGCTGCTTGTTGCGATAATTCCCTTTGTATCCTTTTATTTATTAAAGGATATTACGAAAGTGAAAAAATTCCTGTGGCAGCTTACACCAAAAAAATGGAGGAACAGCGCGATTTCATTTTCAAAGGATGTGGATGAATCGCTGGGAGGCTATATCCGGGGACAGCTTTTAGTTTGTTTGATCATTGGGGGACTTTCAGCATTAACACTCTGGTTGATCGGTATGAAGTATCCCTTGATCCTCGGATTGATCATTGGAGTAACCAATGTAATCCCCTATTTCGGACCGATTATCGGAGCGGTTCCAGCAGCCATTGTGGCAAGTACGATCTCTGTCAATATGATGATATATGTCGTCATCATGGTCGTAGTTCTCCAATTCCTGGAGGGCAATATCTTATCGCCCCTCATTGTGGGAAAAAGCCTTCATATGCATCCTCTGTTTATTATGGCTGCCCTTATCATTGGTGGTGAAGTAGGGGGTGTGATCGGAATGATTGTTGCAGTACCTTTTTTAGCTGTGGTAAAAGTAGCGATTTTACATGGACGAACCCATTTCATTCATGCAGCAGGGGAAGATTAGCTGAAAAATTAAGAATCAACATTGACAAATACAGTGAATATTTCTATAATCCAACATATACAAGTATTCGTATAAAATGAAAGCTATGAAGGATCGAGTACGTTATAGTCCATCTACCAGAGAGGAATCCCCCAGGCTGTAAGGGATTTTAGATGAAGGATAACCGAATGCTAATCCTGAGTGCAGGTAAAGCCTGCCGTATATCCGCGTTAAGGTGTTTTGAGGGATGAATAAAAGAAAAGCGGAAGGGCTTTCCTTTATTCATAACCAGGGTGGTACCGCGAGAAACAGCTCTCGTCCCTGTTTTAGGGATGAGGGCTTTTTTGTATTCTTTTTTAACCATACATATAAAGGAGGAAGCTTGAAAATGAACAAATTAACAGGCGCAGAAATTCGTCAGAAGTTTTTAGATTTCTTTCAAGAAAAAGGACACGGGGTGGAACCAAGTGCATCATTGGTTCCGCATGAGGATCCGTCCCTTTTATGGATCAATAGTGGGGTAGCGACATTAAAGAAATATTTTGATGGACGTGTCATCCCTCAAAATCCAAGAATCGTGAATGCCCAAAAGTCGATTCGTACAAATGATATTGAAAATGTAGGGAAAACAGCACGTCATCACACTTTTTTCGAAATGCTTGGAAACTTCTCGATCGGAGAATATTTTAAAGTAGAAGCAATTGAATGGGCTTGGGAATTTTTGACCGACGCGAAATGGGTCGGCTTTGATCCCGAGAAGCTTTCCGTTACCATTCACCCCGAAGATCATGAAGCATTTGACATCTGGAACAAAAAAGTAGGCGTACCAGCTGAACGAATCATCCGAATTGAAGGGAACTTCTGGGATATCGGAGAAGGTCCAAGTGGCCCGAATACAGAAATTTTCTACGATCGCGGGCCGGAATATGGGGACAATCCTGAAGACCCTGAATTATATCCGGGTGGAGAGAATGATCGTTACCTTGAGGTATGGAATCTTGTGTTCTCACAATTCAATCATAACCCTGACGGAACGTACACTCCGCTCCCTAAGAAGAATATCGATACCGGTATGGGACTTGAACGTATGGCATGTGTCGTACAAGAAGTACCTACAAACTTTGATACCGATTTATTCATTCCGATCATAAAGGCGACAGAAGAAATTTCCGGTAAGTCTTACGGAAAAGACAGTGACATAGACGTAGCGTTCAAGGTCATCGCTGATCATATCAGAACGGTTTCCTTCGCTATCGGTGACGGAGCACTTCCATCCAATGAAGGCCGTGGCTATGTATTAAGAAGACTGCTTCGCCGTGCGGTTCGATTTGCGAAACAAATTGAAATCAACCGTCCATTCATGTATGAGTTGGTTCCGGTTGTTTCTGAAATCATGGTGGATTTCTATCCGGAAGTGAAACAAAAAGCGGAATTCATCCAAAAAGTAGTGAAAAATGAAGAAGATCGTTTCCACGAAACATTGAACGAGGGGCTTGCTATTCTTTCTTCCATCATCAAGGTACAAAAATCTGCAGGTAACAAGATCGTTCCTGGTGAGGATGTCTTCCGTTTGTATGATACGTACGGATTCCCGGTTGAATTAACGGAAGAATATGCAGAAGAAGAAGGATTAACAGTTGATCATGATGGTTTTGAAAAAGAAATGGAAGCTCAGCGTGAAAGAGCGAGATCGGCTCGCCAGGATGTAGGAAGCATGCAAGTGCAGGGTGGAGTCCTTAGTGACATCACGGTAGAAAGTCACTTTGTAGGTTATGACACGTTAGAAACGACTGCTACTATTCTTGAACTGTTGGTTGACAATGAACGCCAGCCGAAAGTAGATAAAGGACAGGAATGTCAATTCATTCTGGACCAGACACCATTCTACGCAGAGAGCGGAGGACAAATCGGCGATAAAGGATACATTGAAGCTATGGGTGTGAAAGTTTTGGTAACAAACGTCAAAAAAGCTCCTAATGGCCAAAACCTTCACTCTGCCATCGTTGAAGTGGGTACGTTAGAGCAAAAAGCACAAGTTCTTGCGAAAGTGTCCCGTGAATCCAGAACAAGAGTGGAGAAAAATCACACAGCTACTCACATCCTTCATCAGGCATTGAAAGATGTTCTTGGAGATCATGTAAACCAGGCAGGTTCATTAGTGGAACCAGATCGCCTGCGATTCGACTTCTCTCATTTCGGTTCTGTTTCCCAGGAAGAGATTGAGCGAATCGAAACCATCGTCAATGAGAAGGTTTGGAAGGCTATTTCAGTGAACACAGCCCTTAAATCATTATCAGAGGCAAAAGCGATGGGGGCTATGGCTTTATTCGGTGAAAAATACGGCGAAGAAGTTCGCGTCGTATCGATTGGAGAATATAGCTTAGAACTTTGTGGTGGCTGTCATGTATCAAACACGTCTGAAATCGGGTTATTTAAGATCCTTTCTGAAAGTGGAATCGGAGCAGGCACGAGAAGGATTGAAGCTGTTACAGCAGAGAATGCTTATAAAGTGTTGAATGATCAAGTTTCTCAACTGAAGGAAGTAGCAGGCAAACTTAAAGCGAATCCTAAAGAAGTCGTCAACCGAGTGGACTCTTTATTAGTAGAAATGAAAGAGCTTCAGAGAGAAAATGAATCATTATCCGCAAAGTTGTCTAACATAGAAGCAGGTAGCTTAACGGATCAAGTCAAAGTCATTGACGGGGTGAATGTTCTTTCCGCGAAAGTGGCTGCTGGGGATAGCAATGGATTACGTACAATGATGGATGATCTTAAACTGAAATTGGGCTCAGGGGTTATTGTATTGGCAACAACTGGAGACGATAAAGTTACGATCATTGCAGGAGTTACGAAGGACTTAGTCGAAAAAGGATATCATGCTGGAAAACTTGTTAAAGAAGTGGCTTCACGCTGTGGTGGAGGAGGCGGTGGCCGTCCGGACATGGCTCAAGCTGGGGGTAAACACCCGGAAAAAGTAGAAGAAGCCCTGCAAATTGTAGAAGAATGGGTCAAATCCATTTAACTCCGTGTGAAAGTGGTGTACAATGTAGGTAACGATTAACAATTCGGTTGTCAAAAAGACAAGCCTAAAGAGAGGTGCTAAAAATGAGTTCTTTTGACAAAACGATGCGATTTGATTTTTCAGAGGAGCCGTTCGAACATGACGTGAAGGAAGTACTCCTGCAAGTTCATGATGCTCTTCAAGAAAAAGGGTACAACCCAATCAATCAAATCGTAGGGTACTTATTATCTGGAGATCCTGCTTACATTCCTAGACATCAAGATGCCAGAAATATCATCCGCCGTTTAGAACGTGATGAGATCATCGAAGAATTAGTCAAATCGTATTTGAAACAGCACAAAGAGGGATAATACATGCGTGTAATGGGTTTAGACGTCGGCTCTAAGACAGTGGGAGTCGCAATTAGCGATGAGCTTGGTTGGACCGCTCAAGGAATTGAAACGATTAAGATTGACGAAGATCAAGGTGTGTTCCGGATCGACAGATTAAAGGAACTTGCCGAAGAGTACCAGGTGGACACAGTTGTAGTCGGATTGCCTAAAAATATGAACAACTCAATTGGTCCCCGGGGAGAAGCGTCTAAAGCTTATGGTGAATTAATTCAGCAAGAGTTATCCCTTCCCGTTAAATACTGGGATGAACGACTGAGTACAATGGCTGCGGAACGAGTTCTTTTAGAAGCCGATGTAAGTAGGAAGAAACGTAAGAAAGTAATTGATAAAATGGCTGCAATGATGATCCTCCAAGGATATCTTGACAGCCAAAAATAATGAGGTGAATGTTCATGGAACACGGAGAAAAACAAATTACAGTAGTTGACGAACAAGGAAATGAACAATTATGCGAGGTTCTTTTCACGTTTGAATCAGATAAATTCAATAAATCATATGTCCTTTACTATCCACTGGGAGCAGATGAGAACGACGAAGAAGAAATTGAAATTCATGCTTCTGCTTTCCTTCCTGGAGACGAAGGTCAAGAAGGCGAATTAAAGCCGATTGAAACTGAAGAAGAGTGGGACATGATCGAGGAAATGTTAAACACTTTCTTAGACGAAGAAGAAGACGCAGAATAAGCAGTAAGCTATAGTTTCATAAGAAACAGGGACCGCAAAAAGGGACAAAAAATTCACCTTTTTGCAGGTCCCTGTTTCACTTTGTGCAAAATATTGTATAATAGTGGAGATGATGTCGAATTACCTTTAACGGATATCCCGCTTTTTTGCTCGAAAGGGGGAAATATAGCTTTGGAAAAGAACAAAAATATAAAAGAGACACTCATGAAAAAATTGCTGGAAAGACAAGAGGAGGCAAAGGTCATTAGAAAAATAGTAGGACTTGTCATTCTTTGTCTTGTCATCATTATTGGAGGAACGGCCATTGGTGGGTACCTTTACGTGAATTCAGCATTAAAACCCGTCGATCCGGACAATACGAAACCCGTAAAAGTCGAAATACCTATAGGCTCTGGAGTGACATCCATCGGGAACATTCTGGAGGAAGAAGGAATCGTTAAGAATTCTACAATCTTTAAATACTATGTGAAATTTAACAATGAATCCGGTTTTCAAGCAGGTTCTTATGACTTGACACCTTCCATGACATTAAATGAAATTGTTAATAGCTTAAAAACCGGTAAGGTAATGAGAAAAGCAGAATTTAAGATTACCATACCTGAGGGACTGCAATTAGATCAAATCGCTGAGCTTATTGCTGATAAGTCGCCATACAAAAAAGAAGAAATTGTAGATAAATTAAATGACAAGAAATGGCTCGAGCAATTAAAACAGGAATATCCGGCATTGATAACTGATGAAATATTGAAGAAAGAAATTAAACGTCCTTTGGAAGGATATCTATATCCTGCGACGTACCCTTTCTATGAGAAAAAGCCTTCGTTAGAAGCGATATTAATGAAGATGATTGCCCAAACGAACGAAGTCCTCGCTCAATATGAGGGAGCAATGGCAGACAGGGAATACACGGCCCATGAGCTTCTTACGTTATCTTCCCTCATTGAAGAAGAAGCAACAGAAAAAGCAGACAGAGGAAAAATCTCAAGTGTCTTTTACAATCGTATTGAAGAAGGTATGCCTCTTCAAACCGATCCGACAGTGCTTTATGCGTTAGGTAAACATAAAAAAAGAACCGTCTACAAAGATCTTGAAGTGGATTCACCCTATAACACTTATAAAGTGAAGGGGTTACCGCCAGGTCCGATCGCGAATGCAGGGGTGTCTTCGATTGAAGCGGCTTTGGAACCGGAGGATACAGAGTATTACTATTTCCTGGCTTCTGCCAATGGATCCGTCTATTATTCTGAAACATTAGAAGAACATAACGAGAAAAAGGCGAAGTACATTACAAACAAAGAAGAATAGAGCGGTGAGAAGAGGAAAGAAATATTCGCTTTCCTCTTCTCTATGTGATAAAATAGTACAAGTTATTTTTATATACGGGCGATATCTTTATGAAGATGTGTGTGAAGTAGAAAGCTCATTGTAGCTTTCTTCTTTTCATGTTGTCTAAAGAATGGATCGTTACCCGAGACCACTTATGAACATGATCGTGAGGCTTATTTATGAACGAACAGGTTATTCACTATATAGAATCAATCGTAAAAGAACGTTCCCCTTTACTTGCTGAGATGGAACAGTACGCAGAAGCTCATAACGTTCCGATTATGGAACTGGTAGGGATTGAAGCATTGCTGGGGATGTTACGTATACAACAACCGAAACGCATCTTGGAAATTGGGACTGCGATTGGGTATTCCGCTCTCAGAATGGCGGAGGCTCTTCCTCACTCGACAATCGTTACCCTTGAACGTGACGAAGAAAGATTCGACGCAGCCGAGGGCTATCTGTCTCGTTCTGAGTTTGGAAAGAGGGTCGTAACTTTATTCGGTGATGCATTGGAGCTCGGCGAAGAAGTGGAAAAGCACGGTCCTTTTGATGCCATATTTATAGATGCCGCCAAGGGTCAATACCTTAAATTCTTTGAACTCTACTCAGAAATGCTTTCAGGAGAAGGGGTCGTCTATTCGGATAATGTCCTGTTTAAGGGACTTGTCGCACAAGAAGAGGTAGAACAGAAAAGAATTCGGAACATGGTCAAAAAATTGAAGAATTATAATGAATGGCTCATGAATCATGGGCAATTTGATACGAGTATTTTACCCGTTGGAGACGGCATTGCCATCAGTAAAAAAAGAGGTGATCGCTCATGAAAAAACCAGAATTACTCGTGACCCCTGTCTCTGTTTCTCATATCGAAACGTTAGCATTGGCGGGAGCGGATGCGTTTATGATTGGCGAACAAAGGTATGGCTTAAGGCTTGCAGGAGAGTATTCAAGAGAAGATGTAGCAGAAGCGATCAAAGTGGCACACAAACACGGTAAAAAAGTGTATGTAGCCATGAACGCCCTCTTCCATAATGAAAAAATTTCTGAACTTGAGGACTATATTGCATTTCTTCAAGAAGCCGGCGCGGATGCGATTGTGTTCGGGGATCCTGCTGTGTTGATGGCAGCCCGGGAAGTGGCACCGGATATGTCTCTTCATTGGAACACGGAAACGACTGCCACCAATTGGTATACATGTAATTATTGGGGTAGAAAAGGGGCAAAACGCGCTGTTCTGGCCAGGGAATTAAGCATGGATACCATTGTGGAGATGAAAGAGAATGCAGAAGTTGAAATCGAGGTCCAGGTCCACGGAATGACCTGCATGTTTCAATCAAAACGCTCTTTACTTGGTAACTATTTTGAGTATAGAGGCAAGGCGATGGAGATTGAAAACCGTAAAGAACAACGTAATATGTTCCTTCACGATGAAGAACGTCATAATAAATACCCAATATATGAAGATGAGAATGGCACTCATATTATGAGTCCGAATGATATGTGCATAGTCGATGAATTGGGTGAAATGATTGAAGCCGGAATTGATTCCTTCAAAATCGATGGTGTCCTGAAATCATCAGACTATATACTTGGGGTGACGAAACTATATCGAAAAGCCATTGATCTATGTATAGAGGACGAAGTTCAATATGACGAGCAGAAAGACGGATTTTTAGAAGAAGCGAAAAGATTGCAACCAGAAAATCGTCCATTGGATACTGGATTTTTCTTTAAAGAAACGGTGTATTAAGAACGAAATGAAGTTTGATCAGAACGGAGGAGTTACGATGGCCACGGTTGAGAAAAAACCAATATCCAAGATAGTAGATGGAAGACGTGTCATTGTGAAGAAACCTGAGTTACTGGCTCCTGCCGGTAATCTGGAGAAATTGAAGATAGCTGTCCATTACGGTGCAGATGCAGTTTATATTGGCGGGCAGGAATACGGTCTGCGCTCAAACGCCGGGAATTTCACCTTCGAACAAATGAAAGAGGGCGTGGATTTTGCTAGAGGTTATGGCGCGAAGATTTATGTAACAACCAACATCTATGCCCATAATGAGAATATGGATGGCCTGGAAGACTACTTACGTGGACTTCAGGAGGCGGGAGTCGCTGGGATTATTGTCGCTGATCCACTCATCATAGAAACATGCAGAAGAGTCGCACCAAATGTGGAAGTGCATTTAAGTACCCAACAGTCCCTTTCAAACTGGAAAGCAGTCCAGTTCTGGAAGGAAGAAGGACTTGACCGAGTGGTATTGGCACGTGAAGCAAGCGGCGACGAAATCCGTGAAATGAAAGAAAAGGTAGATATTGAAATCGAGACCTTTATCCATGGTGCCATGTGTATTGCCTATTCCGGCAGATGCACTTTAAGTAACCATATGACGGCCCGTGACTCAAATCGTGGCGGTTGCTGTCAATCATGCCGTTGGGATTACGATTTATATGAAGTCGACGGAGAAAATGAAAATCCTCTTTACGGCGATGGTGATGCACCATTTGCCATGAGCCCTAAAGATTTAAAGCTGGTTGAATCGATACCGAGAATGATTGAATTGGGCATTGACAGCTTAAAAATCGAGGGACGCATGAAATCCATTCACTACGTATCCACTGTCGTAAGTGTATACCGTAAAGTGATTGACGAGTACTGTAAAGATCCCGATAACTTTACGATTCGAGAAGAATGGCTGGAAGAGCTAGATAAATGTGCAAATCGTGAAACAGCTCCAGCGTTCTTTGAGGGAGTTCCAGGCTTCAAGGAGCAAATGTTTGGTGTTCATAATAAGAAAAACACAAATTATGAATTTGTCGGACTTGTGCTAGATTACGACGAAGAAACTCAAATCGTCACCCTGCAACAAAGAAACCATTTTAAAATAGGACAGGAAGTAGAATTTTTTGGTCCTGAGATCTCCAACTTTACACAAGTTGTCGAGAAGATGTGGGATGAAAAAGGAAATGAGCTTGATGTTGCACGTCACCCATTACAAATTGTTAAATTTAAGGTTCATCAGAGAGTATATCCTGATAACATGATGCGAAAGGAGAACACCTAATACTTATGAAGCATAAACCCGTTGTGATTGGTGTAGCAGGAGGATCCGGCTCAGGTAAAACAAGTGTTACCAAAGCCATATATGAACAATTTCAAGGTCATTCGATTCTAATGCTGCAGCAGGATTATTATTATAAAGATCAATCGAATCTCCCTTTTGAGGAACGTCTTAAAACGAATTATGATCATCCATTGGCATTTGATAATGATCTATTAATTCAACATTTGAACGGTCTAATTGATCATCAGCCTGTAAATAAACCGGTCTATGATTATAAAATGCACACCCGTTCTGAGGATACGATTCTCGTTGAACCGAAAGATGTTATTATTTTAGAAGGAATTTTAGTATTAGAAGATGAAAGATTGCGTAACTTAATGGATATTAAGCTATATGTAGATACAGATGCCGATCTTCGCATCATCAGAAGAATGCTTCGCGATATTAAAGAGCGCGGCCGTTCCATCGATTCCGTCATCGATCAATACATCACAGTCGTTCGTCCTATGCATAATCAATTCATTGAACCAACAAAGCGATATGCCGATGTGATCATTCCTGAAGGCGGGCATAATCACGTGGCAATCGATTTAATGGTAACAAAAATTCAAACAATTCTTGAACAAAAGTCATTTTTGTAATACGATAGCATAGATAAAGACATATAGGTAGATTTTACATTTTCCCACATTGTAAAGAAGCAGGGAATGGAGAGAGAATAAATTCTCTCTCCATTCCCTACCTTTACATAACCTGCAAATGAACATTTACATAAAGAGTATGGGGAAACTCTTAGATAGAAAAGGAGTGAAGAGGGTCATGAGTACAGATAAAGTATTTCCGATGACAGCAGAAGGTAAAGAGAAGTTAGAAAAAGAACTGGAGAATTTGAAAACGGTTAAACGTAAAGAAGTTGTTGAGCGTATTAAAATCGCCCGCAGCTTTGGAGATTTATCCGAGAACTCAGAGTACGACGCAGCGAAAGATGAACAAGCATTTGTTGAAGGTCGTATATCTACTTTAGAGAACATGATTCGCAATGCGAAAATCATTCAAGAAGATGATATGAACTCAGATACAGTACAATTAGGTAAAAAAGTGACGTTCGTTGAATTGCCGGACGGAGACAAAGAAACATACACAATCGTTGGTAGTGCAGAAGCGGATCCATTTGAAGGGAAAATTTCAAATGATTCACCAATCGCGAAAAGCCTTCTTGGTCATAAGGTAGGAGCGAAAGTAAGCGTTCAAACTCCAGGTGGAGAAATGAATGTGAAGATTGTAGAAGTAAGCTGATCATGTAGAAGGGACTCATAAGCGAGTCCCTTCTTTTTTTATGCTGTGAATAAGATTATTTCACATGAAACTCGTCAACAATGGGGACGAGGTGACAAAATGAAACGAAAACGAATCAGGTTACTCAGTATCTTTTTATTACTTGCTCTTTTTGGGCTAGCAGCTAGACTGATGCAATTGCAATTATTCCAAACAGAATCTTATTCGAAACATAAAATCAATCTTCTCGAAGAAAGTGTCTCTCAACGAACGCAACAATTGGTGATTGATGAAGGCAGGGGCGAATTTCTCGATCGGAACGGGGAACCACTTACTTATACGGAGAAAAATGTTCTTGTTCTTTTTCCTTTCCTGAAGAAAATGGACTGGCCTGCAGAAAAAGTGGCAGATATTCTCCATGTACCACCTCAAACAATCCTATCAAAGCTTGCGGAAGCGAAAGGACCGATCATCTTTGGCGGAAGAGAACCGTTACAGCTGACGGAAAGCCAAATGAGTGACATTAATGCCCTTGAAATTCAGGGAGTGTTTGCACTCACTAAAAAGTTCAAAAGCACCGAAGTCCCTGCTTCTCAGTTGATCGGCGTAACAGGAGAAAATACAGAGGTTTTTCATGAACGCTATCCTGATAAAGTAAAAGGAGCGAATCAGAAAATTGGCGTGTCAGGCCTTCAAGAAAGCTTTGACGAGTGGCTGGTCGCAGAGGAAGAAGCAAAGCTGATCTATCATGTGGATGCCATCGGTGGTCCCCTTTTCGGTGTAGACGTGAAATACCTTGCCCCTGCCAATCCCTTCTACCCCCTTAATGTGAAAACGACAATCGATGCAAGGATGCAGCAAGCATTGGAAGAAGTCGCCGATACGTATAACATTCAAAAGGGTGGATTACTGCTTCTTGATATTGAAAAAAGTGAAATCGTAGCCAGTGTATCAAGACCTTCCATGAGCAGCCGTGACCCGTTTAGTGGCGGGGCAACGAACTATATGCTGAAAGCGTTGATCCCCGGCTCCGTGTTTAAGACCGTTGTCGCCGCTGCAGCCATGGACGAAGGGATTGTGGATGAAAGCAGGCTGTTTGCATGTGATGAAGATATTCTAGGTGGTCCTGCGGAAAAACCCCATGGGAACATTAATATTAAAACGAGTATCGCTGTCAGCTGTAACCGAACGTTTGCGGATTTGGCGAATGAACTAACGGAGAAGGATGACCGTCTTCTTGATGAGTATGCTGAAAAGATCGGCTTGCTTGGAGACATTGCCTGGAAAGGGAACGTCTTTCATTATGAAAGTTTTCCTCAGATTCAAGTGAGTGAAGGAAGGATTTTCGCGAATGAAGAACACAGAAATGAACCAAAACTTGTTTCTCAAACAGGCATTGGACAACAGGAAGTACGAGTCACCCCCCTTGGTATGGCCAATATGATGGCCACCATCGCAAGGGGAGGGGAAAAATATCAGGTTAGTGCCGTATCCGCAGTCGAGTACCAAAACGGAACGAAGATGTTTTCCTTCCCAATACAGGAGGCTGAGGGTGAAACGATCACTCCATTTACGGCCATGAAGCTTCAGCAGTATTTAAGGGGAGTGGTGAACTCCCCTGAAGGAACAGCTCCATACCTGCAAACAGCTGCCTACACGATTGCCGGGAAAACGGGAACGGCCCAAACAGGGAATTATCGGGGAGCAGAAACGAAGGAAAATGAATTATACAATAAATGGTTCGCCGGATATTTTCCCTTTGAAAATCCCAAATACTCCCTCGTTGCCGTCAACATGGATGTGAAGATCGATGAGGGAGGGATCTATCCGATTTTCAAAGATAGCGTAGATGCCATATATAATCTTGAGAATAATTAGCCCTGATGTACAATGGTCCTGCGACCTTTTTCCCTTTCTTATGAAAGTAACTAAAACCAGCTGAGATGGATAATGTTTCGCTTTATTCTTTTCCTCAAATCATGTTAAAATGTTTAGGATAATAGGGAGGGAACGTAATGGCGAAATACCAATCTCGATTAGATAAACGATCCAAGAAGAATTCTAATAAAATTTTGAACATAATGATCGCAGTCGTACTCTTATTGATTGTCGTTGTCGGAGCGACAATAGTGATGGGAGGCGGCGATGAGAAGGCATCATCTAACGTTCCTGATACAGAAACAAAAGGCTCAAGCGATAAGGATGCTGAAAAAGAAGACAAATCTGTTTCTCTAGATGAGGATAAAAAATCTGAGGAAAAAGATAATGAAGATAAAAAAGAAGAAGAAAAGAAGAGCGATGAAGAAAAACAAAAAGACAAAGCTTCTGATGAAGAGGACACTGTTGCATTAGAGGGGGAAGACCAAAGCGAATTAAAAGTGGAAGATAGTGACGAACCCAATGTGAAGAAAACAATGGTGCATCCTGACTGGAAGCCGGTTGGGACTGAGCAAACCGGTGAACACGTGTCTGTATATGATGAAGGCACTGTAGACTGGCAGGAAAAAATCAAGGCTACTTCTTATGCAACAGGCATTCCCGAAGAAAACATGACCGTTTGGTGGATGGAAGGGAATGGCGGACCTCAGAAGTCCATGGCTACCGTGACGGCTAAAGATACAAAAACCCCATACAGAGTTTATCTCCAATGGGTGGAAGGCAAAGGATGGCAGCCTACGAAAGTACAGGAATTAGTTGAAAATGATAAAGATTAATATGTGATGAAAAGGCTCTCCCTTTTAATAGGGAGAGCCTTTTTTGAATCAGTTTTTCACTTTAAAATGAACCGCCGCGCTATACAATCTTCTGCCATTTTCATCAATGGAAACGGCGTGATCTACATGATGAACGCTCAGCATGATCGCTTTATTATGCTGGATTTGTTCATCCACCTTCTTTTCCAATGTTCGTAAGCTATCTGCTTCAAAAAACTCTACTTTATCTTCTATTAAGTCAAATGAAATATTCATATGTTTATCCTCCTCTTTTACTGTGATCCCTTTACAGACAGGTTATCTCCCTTATTTTAGAGCCGGAAAACGGATTTTACAATTATTAATTGTTGAATTCATTCAAAGAATATGATAATTTAATAACAGTTTTTATTTTAATTCATAGTATGTTTATAGGAATTATAAACTTAATGTAGCTGAGGTGCATAACCATGGGTAGAGAATTTTTGGATTTGTTCCAGGATTGGGCAGATTCTTATGATGATACAGTAACGGGGAAAGACGTTGAATATCAAGCGGTTTTCGAGGACTATGAATCCATTCTTGACGAAGTAGTTTCCCGGTCAAAGGGAAGAGTAGTTGAATTTGGCCCGGGGACAGGGAATCTGACCAGAAGATTACTGGACGGAGGACTTGAAGTGGTTCCTTTTGAACCTTCCCCTGAAATGAGGGCCATTGGAATGCAGAAGCTTGGAAAAGAGGTAACGTTCATGGATGGAGATTTTCTCGACTTTTCTTTAGAAGGAAAGGCAGATTCCATCGTTAGCTCCTATGCATTTCATCACTTAACAGATGAAGAAAAGGGAAAAGCTTTTCGCATATATGGAAAGCTCCTAGCACATGGTGGTAAAATAGTATTTGCAGATACGATGTTTGAAACGGATCAGCACTATAAAGCCGCCATATCACAAGCAATCAAAAAAGAGTATTACAACCTTGCTGAAGATTTAAAACGGGAATATTACACTACCTTGGATGTTCTAAAGGAATTATTGGACCAAAATGGGTTTTCAGTCACTTTTAAGCAAGTAAATACCTTTGTGTGGATTATGGAGGCGACTAAACAGTAGAAAGAGGTTTTAGTAATGAAAATCGCCATCATTGGAGCAATGGAAGAAGAAGTAGCCTTACTTAGAGAAAATATTTCAAACCCGAAAGTGGAAACAATCGCAGGGTGTGAATATACAAGTGGAACGATGAAAGACAAAGATGTGATCTTACTTCGCTCAGGGATCGGCAAGGTGAATGCAGCGATGTCAACAGCCGTTCTTCTGCAGCATTTTAAACCGGATTGCATCATCAATACAGGGTCAGCTGGAGGATTCGATCCTTCACTAGATGTTGGTGATGTTGTCATCTCAACAGAGGTAAGACATCACGATGTGGACGTGACGGCTTTTGGATATGAATACGGTCAGGTACCGCAGCTTCCTGCCGCATTTACAGCAGACGAGAAATTAATGCAGACAGCCATCGATAGCGTGAGGGAACTTGGAGATGCACAAGTGGTGTCCGGGTTGATTGCCACGGGAGATTCATTTATGAATGATCCAAAGCGTGTAGAAGCGATCCGTGACAAATTCACCGGGTTACAGGCAGTTGAAATGGAAGCAGCCGCCATTGCGCAAGTGGCTCATCAATTCAACGTACCATTTGTCATCATTCGCTCACTTTCTGATATTGCAGGCAAGGAATCAGATGTTTCCTTCGAACAATATTTAGAAAAGGCAGCCCTCCACTCTGCCAAAATGGTTATGAGCATTGTAAAGTCTGTTTAATACGAGGAAATTACGGCTGACCCGGGTACCAACTTTCTCATCAAAACATACGGAACGGATGTGTTCAGTCGAGCCCTCCAATCGTATGCATTTGAGGACAGGGGAAGTGCATGGGGTCAGCTTTTTTTATGAAGGGGGATTGAATACATGGACGTGTATAACAGCGTACATGACCTGATTGGGAATACACCGATTGTCGAGCTTACAAACTTCCCGTTAAAGAAGGGAATTCGCCTCTTTGCTAAGCTGGAATTTTTCAATCCTGGAGGTAGTGTGAAGGATCGCCTGGGCAGGGAATTATTAGATGATGCCATCCGTAACGGTAAAATAGAACCGGGAGGCACCATAATCGAACCGACTGCAGGGAACACGGGAATCGGCCTGGCGCTTGCAGCTGTGAATTCCGGATACAATGTCATGTTCTGCGTACCAGAAAAATTCAGCATAGAAAAGCAGGAGCTTATGAAAGCATTAGGCGCCAAGATCATTCATACCCCAACCGAGGAAGGAATGAAGGGGGCCATTGCAAAAGCAAATGAACTTGTAAAGGAAATCCCGAACTCTTATTCTCCGCAGCAATTTGGGAATGCGGCCAATCCGGAAACGTATTACAAAACGTTGGGACCTGAACTATGGAATCAGATGGATGGCAACATTCAAACATTTGTCGCAGGGGCAGGGACAGGGGGTACCTTCATGGGGACTGCTCAGTACCTGAAGGAAAGAAATAAGGACATCAAAACAGTCATTGTTGAACCTGAAGGCTCCATCTTGAACGGTGGACCATCAGGACCTCATAAAACAGAGGGGATCGGCATGGAATTCTTACCTCACTATATGGATCCAAGCTATTTTAATAGCATCCATACCGTGACTGATGACAATGCTTATAAACGAGTAAAAGAGCTTGCGCTGATGGAGGGCTTGCTGGTCGGAAGTTCTTCAGGTGCAGTGCTGCATGCAGCATTACAGGAAGCGGAAGAAGCAGAGCCGGGAAGTCATATTGTCACGATTTTCCCGGACTCGAGTGAGCGCTATTTAAGTAAGAAAATATATGAAGGAGGACTCTAAACATGAAAAAGAAAACACAACTAATTCACGGCGGTATCCCTACAGATCCTCAAACAGGTGCTGTATCCACTCCCATCTACCAGGTGAGTACGTATAAGCAGGATGAAGTAGGAAAGCATAAAGGTTTTGAATATTCACGTTCAGGAAACCCGACAAGACATGCGCTTGAAGAGTTGATTAAAGATCTGGAAGGCGGAGAAAGAGGCTTTGCATTCGGATCGGGAATGGCAGCTATTACGGCAGTTATGATGATGTTCAATAGCGGCGATCATATAGTAATGACCGACGACGTTTATGGCGGAACGTATCGTGTCATGACCAAGGTCTTAAACCGCATCGGCATCGAGTCCACTTTCGTTGATTCGAGTGATATCGGCAATATTGAACGTGCCATTCAGCCGAATACAAAGGCTGTATACATTGAAACACCAACGAATCCACTGCTGAAAATTACCAATATCGAGGCAGCGGCTTCCTTGGCCAAGAAGCACAATCTATTGACGATCGTGGATAATACGTTCAGCACGCCATACTGGCAAAACCCAATCAGCCTGGGAGCAGACATCGTTCTTCACAGCGCAACGAAATACATCGGCGGACACAGTGACGTGGTGGCAGGACTGGTTGTTGTGAATTCTGAAGAGCTTGCTGAAGAATTATTCTTTGTACAGAATTCAACCGGCGGGGTTCTTGGACCACAGGATTCATGGTTACTGATTCGAGGCATTAAAACCTTAGGTCTGAGAATGGAAGAGCATGAAGAAAACACGAAGAAAATAGTCGAGTATCTTACATCACACCCGAAAGTATCAAAGGTTTACTATCCAGGATTAGAAACGCATCCGAACCATGCCATTGCCAAGAAACAGGCATCCGGCTTTGGGGGAATGGTTTCATTTGATGTAGGAAGTGAAGAAAATGCAGATCGTCTGCTCACGAACACGAAATACTTCACATTGGCAGAAAGTCTTGGCGCTGTAGAAAGTTTAATCTCGGTACCTGCCCGCATGACTCACGCGTCCATTCCGGCAGATCGCCGAAATGAGTTAGGGATCACCGATGGTTTGGTACGTATCTCTGTCGGTCTTGAAGACGTAGAGGACCTGATTGAAGATATTGAAAATGCCCTTTCCAAGTAATTCGACTATTGGCAGAACTGGTATCAATTACATGGTAGATGATATGCTTCAGTATGTTACCATAGAATGAGAGTTTACTAGTTCTAAAGTAGGTGAATGCGCATGAAGAACGCAAAAAAAAGAACCATTCAACAAAAAATGAACGACTTCAAACGATTTGGTTTTACGTTACTTGCACTTAGTGTCTTTATGTATTTAGGGGTTATTATTCCAACAGAAACCGTCACACCAAGTAAAACGATCACCCTCATGACAGGCACCGTTGTTTTACTCGGATTGTCACTTATATTTTTTACAAAAGCGATCAAATACAAAAGAGATATGCAATCTATAGATGAATAGATCATGTAAAGCGGGTTCTCATTGAGGACTCGTTTTTTCATGTCGTTTTCAAAGGGTGCTGGCGGTGAGTTTTGAATAGATTCCCAAAAGGTAAATTCATTTTTTATATGAGTGAAGTGCGAAAACCCGGACCGTACTTTCCCCTCCAGTCACAAGATTCCCAGGGGAGGAAGTCGAGCCTCCTCGACGTCGCGTCTGTGAGGTCTCGACCTTTCCTCTATTTCCCGCAGGAGTCAAGTGCCTTTCGCTCCAATCCACTCTGTGCTATTTATTTTTTGTAATCAAAAATAGTTCCCATTGTAGAAAATTTGTTTCTAAAAAAAACTATCTGGAAAGAAAGCACAAAACATCTATTGGTAACTCATAAACCGGTCATTAATCAATGTTTACTCTTCTTATTGCCACATTGAATCATTGGAATTGATATCCTATACATTCTATATTTGTTATTCTGATCTTTAAGCTCTGTCACGAAAATCTATTATAGATGGTGGGGAGAACTGCGTAGACTCCTAGGGAAGAACGGTCGTGCCGAGACCCCGGAAGCGTAGCTGAGGAGGCTCGGCCGAACACTAGCTGCAAGCGAAGCAGTTCCCCTCACCATCAAGCACAATACTCATTGACAGAGCACCGGCAGACCAGATGTTTTAAAATCATAAACCTGAAAAAAGAACATTCTAGAACCATGTGGAAATTTGTAGAAAAAATAATGAGGAAAGTGGTTTACTTTACTGTGAAAATTGGATATACTAACCAATGTAAGAAAAAAATCACAAGAGGGAGGTCGAAGAAAATGTTCGTGCTTAATGGAAAAAAAGACACAACTTCATATTGTTTTAATCATTCGACCACTTGTGGGATGCTTTACGCTTAATTTTAAATCCATTAAATGATAGCCACAGGGAGAATGAAGGTTCCTGTGGCTTTTTTGTGCCACAAGGATCGGTCTCTTTGTGGTTTTTTAGTATGCCTGGCAACTCACGAGGCACTTTGAAAGGGGTGATACGTATGACACTTAATCTTTTATTTATAACGGTAACGTTCAATAAGAAACAAGAAACGTTTGAAGAAGCGACGCACAATGAAACGGTTTCAAAATCCTATGAAGAAACGAAAACCAAGAACCAATACATGTCGCAATTGTTCTAAGGATATCTGAAAATGGAGAGGAGAATAAAATATGATTTATGTACAGGAGAAAATGCTTAATGCGCTATGGGTAGAGAAGGATACTGCCTAACGAAACAAAAGGTGGGTGGAACGATGTTTTTAAATATTGTTTTTTGGTCGGCTTTCTTCCATAAAAAGAAGAAGCAGGATAAGAAATAAGAATGAATGAGGAGGATGCCTTTCTATGAGGGTGTCCTTCTTTGTTTTTATTGGGGTTACGAGAGACGTAACACAGACACAGTTCTGTCAATCTTTAGTAATAAGTTGTTCACGAATGAAAGGGAAGAATCCGGCTTTTCGTGATACATTAATAGTAAGAAGTGCAGGTAGTAATGACTGTTAAAGAGGGAGTGATATTACGATGTTTTCAATGATAATGGGTCTTGTCGTAACATCTGTGATTGGTCTGATTATTGCCGCTGAAGTCAGTGTAGAATAGAGAATGAAAAAAAGCGATCCGAGTTTGGATCGCTTTTTCATGATTTGTTTCGCTTTTCTTTTTCCTCACGATAAAATTCATGAAACATCTTCATGAGTGCCCTTTTCTCGATTCGTGATACATAGCTTCTTGAGATTCCTAATTCCTTGGCAATTTCCCGTTGGGTTTTTTCCTCTTTCAAGTCTAATCCGAATCGCCCGACGATCACTTCTTTTTCCCTTTCGTCCAGCACACAAATGTATTTTCTTACTTTTTCAAGTTCCATACTTAATTGAATCGTATCGATGACATCATCACTTTCAGACTTTAAGATATCAATTAAGCTGATTTCGTTTCCTTCTTTATCTTGACCGATAGGATCGTGAAGAGAGACATCTTTTTTCGTTTTCTTGAGTGCACGAAGATGCATAAGAATCTCATTCTCGATACAACGTGCCGCATAGGTTGCAAGTTTCGTACCTTTGCCTTCTGAATAACTTTCAATTGCTTTAATCAATCCGATGGTCCCGATGGAAATTAGATCTTCTGGATCTTCCCCTGTGTTTTCGAATTTCTTGACGATGTAAACATAAAGCAATGTTCTAATAATCCCTTTACTGTAATGCCGATCTTCTCAGTTTTCGCATCAATAACAATTTCCTCAATCAGCAATTCCATCAGTTCTCGCTTATCCTGGAACTCCATCTCACCATCGAACATCTTCTCCACATTCGAGATAATTACATCCACATCTTCATCACTTAATTCACTTTTCTCTTGGTTTTCTTTCCGTCTATTCAATACATCAATCTCATCCGTTAGTTTACTGATATCACCATTGATCTTTTTCATATCACGTAACATTTCATCTTCTGTAATCACTTGAGCCACGACAAACATGCGTTTCACACGTTCACGCTCATCTGTTTTCTTTTTAAGCTGTTTCTCCAGATCCGCGATCTCAACATCCAAGCCATCATCTTTATCTGTCATCTGGGCTTTGATCGCTTCTTCAAACAACTCTCTACTCGTTAAACACTCACGAATCATATTCATAATGTAATCATCTAACAAATCAATTCGAATACTTTTGCTTTCACATTTTTCAACGCCATCACCGTATCGCTTAGGGTTTAGATTCGGACATCTGTACACGGCGTATTTCTTTCTCTCGCCAGTCTTTTTATCCAATCGCCCGCTGTAGGATGTACACTCCCATATACGTCCGCAGTGCTTGCATCGAATCATGCCTTTAAAAAGGTAGTTAAATTTCACGTTACCACGTTTTTTTATGTTCTTTTCTTTTTGCTTTTGTGCTAAGTCAAAGGTTTTTTGATCAATGAGCTGAGGGACATCTACTGTAATCCAATCCGCTTCATCCCGTATGGTGTATGTTTTCTTTTGCTTCCCAGAGGACGTTCGCTCGCCCCATACCTTTTTCGTTTCACGTTTGTTGTAAACGTATTTTCCTAAGTATATCTCTGAAGTTAAAATACGACGGATGGAAGTTGCTCCGAAATTTTTACTTTCCGCACGTTTTGGAACAGCACCCGCTTTAAACAGCTTATTACCGATTTCTCGAAGCGTAGAGCCATCTAAGTACCATTTGTATATCTTCTTTACAAAGACCGCTTCTTGGTCATTTACAAGCAGTTCTCCGTCCTTGTAGTCATATCCATAAGGAGCTACTCTCATCGGCATGATTTTTTTATCCTTCTCGACTGCACGGAGCCTTCCTCGGATGGTTCGTTTTCGGATTTGCGAGAGTTCATATTGAGCGAATACAGAACGCATGTTAAAGAACATTTGCCCTTCAGGGGTGTTTTGGTATTCAGTGTCGATAAATACGATTTCTACGCCTTGTCTGTCCCATTCTTTACATACAATCAGCTTATCTGTCAGGTCCCTTGTTAATCGGTCAGGATCCGTGATGATGACTTTCGTAGTCACACCATTTGCGGTATCTTCACGCAGCTCATTCATCACAGGTCGATCGATATCTTCACCGCTACGACCTTCTTCTCGGTACAATTTGACTTGAGAGGGGGGATATCCGAGATCTTTTGCACGCTTCATGCAGAGTTCTTCCTGTGTTTCCAAGCTGTATCCTTCGTCAGCCTGTGTTTGCGTACTGACACGACAATATATTCCTATCATAGAATAAACTCCTTTTATTCTTTTAATGCTATGTATATTCATCATTCATCTTCATCATTAAAAGTATAGGAGTTTTTCTGGAGTTTAAACAGGTCTCGGAATTACTTACCAAAATCACATTGAGCACCTAAGTGAATTTAATAAAAAAAACCGCTATTTTCAGCGGTTTCGTTTTAGCTTCTTACACCCGTATTAACTCGTCGTCGGGCATTTCTTTTAATTGTATTTACCATACGAGATACTTCCATATTTGCATGAACTCGTATTGCGATATTGGTACTGTTACGTTCCTCAAGGTATCTCATAAATTGATCGTATTCATATTCCGATAAGTACCTTTGTGCGTTTCTTTGCAGAGATTCTAAATTAACTCTCATTTGAAACACTCCTTTTTAAGCAGTTTCTTTCTCTTTTTGATCTGGTTTTTCTTCATCCTTAGCTTCTTTGGCAATTTCATCTAAATCATTTTGGAGATTAAATAACTTTTCATCCACTTTACCTTGTAAATAGGCATCTATTGCAGTTTCAAAATTCCCATCAATTTGTTTTGATAAGAAATTTATACCACTTAATGAAGCAATTAAACCTATGATTGACTGATTCAAGTGATCGAGTTCCCTTGCTAAGGAGATGATTGCCAAAAACGATGTTGCAATTCCGACTTTATACCTTTGTAGTCGAAATTGACTTTTTAAAATCCATTTTCTATCTTCTTCATCGAGAAGGTGCAAGTTGAATTTTTGATGAATATGTAGTAATTCTAACGCCATCCTTGTTTCTGCCGCTCCAATACCTGTAGCGATAATAGTGAAGAACAATAAGAACAATTCGCTTGTAAAAAACGCTTTTAAGTGCATTAATAAATCCACGTTTAGTACCCCGCCTATTTAATGTCATTTTTTTCTATTATACCATATAGACGTTACTTTTTTAGAAGAGGGGGGATAATTTATTTTATTATCTTGCTTGATTCGATAACGTACCAATTCAATCAAATTATTTAGTGCACGATATGAAATCAATTTACTTTCTAACGATGATTCGCGTGATTGAATTGTATCATATAGCTTATTCATTTCCTCAAATTCGTTAGGATTCATATATGGCTCGAAGATTTTAAAATTTGTGAACATAAATAAACCACCACGCTTTTTATAGTATATGATAATTGATTTCTTTAATAATGCATTTACCCTTTTTTATGTCTTATCAATAATATATCAGTAAGGCTATAATATATTCTTTAAATAAGCTGCGAGTTATTTCGCAGCTTTTTTCTCGATATTCCGAACAGTGTTGCTTTACTAACGCCAGTCATCTCGGCGATTTCTTTAATCGAATATTCTTTAGAATGATACAATTTCAAAGCCCGTTTAATGGCAGCTTCGTCTTTCTTTGGACGCCCACCTTTATTACCTCTTGCACGAGCCGCTTCTAATCCAGCTTTCGTTCGTTGGATGATCATATCCCGTTCAAATTCAGAGAATGACGCGAAGATATTGAAGATCAATTTACCCGTAGTAGATGATGTGTCGATGTTTTCTTGCAGAGATACAAAGGCGATGTTCTGTTCCTTGAAGTGCTCCATGAGTTCAATTAAGTGCCTGATGCTTCTTCCCATTCGATCGAGTTTCCATACGACAATGGTATCGCCAGGCTCCACGTATTCCATCAACTGTTCTAGTGCGGGTCTTTCTTTTTTACTTCCCGTTATTTTTTCCTTGAAAATATCCCGTTCTTCTACACCAGCTTCTATCAGGGAATCGATCTTCAGTTCCAGTTTTTGATCCTTTGTCGAAACCCGTGCGTATCCCAATTTCCTTCCCATTCTAATCACCTTATTTTAGTCTTGTAGTATAGTGTCAAAAACCTTTTTTTCATACATAATGATTCGATGATATTGAGAATGAGTTTTGAGACAAAAAAACCAACCAAAATAACTGGTTGGCATGCAAAATGATTTTTTCTCATTACTGACCGATTTTGAAACAATTCAGAATCAGCACATCTCTCCTGATTTATGGATTACAGGGAAGAACTCAATCGGTATAATGAATATAGTTTCAAATATTTGTTAGGAGTGTGAATATGGGGAAGTTAGGAAGAGTAGAAGTAAATAGTGTGGTTTCCTACATAGGTGTCAGTGGAGGTTATTTAGGAGATTTTTCTTATTCTACACATGCGGATTTCTACCCGAGTTATTGTGGGTTAGATATTAATCCGTATGATTATAATGGAACCACGAGAGAACGTTTTATTCAAATACTGACTGGTGCAACAGCATCTGATCAATCAAAAATTTTATTAGGTATTTTGGAGAAATATCCACTTCACCTTTTTGAAGATATGTTGCAGGATGAGATTATCAAACCAAGTGAATTTCAAAATAAAGAAAGGCTACATGAAAAAATCGAACAGTGGATTAATCAGCTTCGTGGCGAAGTAATCGAACAAGGAGAACTAAAGCATGATATCGAGTTTGTAAAAGAAGTTCTCCAGCAAGCGGACACATTGATATCAAAACATTCGTATAGCAGTGCAGTGGACCGTTCCCACACAGCAATTCACGGCTATCTGAAAGCACTTTGCGACGAACAAAACATCACTTTTAGTGAGCAAAACGTAAAGATCCAGGATATGTGGAGTAAACTCAAAACAGATCATCCGAGTTTTAACATAGAGGTTAGAGAGCATCAAAGACCCATCAATCAAACAGTAAATGCAATTGGTAAGTTTCTTGAGAACATGAATGACATTAGGAATCGCCATGGTTTCTCCCACCCAAACGAAGACATCATTGAAGAAAATGAAGCAAAATTTATCATTAACTTATCAAGGGTACTTCTTTACTACATCGACAGTAAAACAAATGAGTAAATACAAAAAAGCCGCTAACTGCTCGCGGCTTTTTCTAATGCTTTTTTGACAAGGAACTCTGCAATCAGCATTTGTACCCTTCTTGCCTTTTCCTCATCTAATTCTATATCTGTGGAGGGGTGATTGACGAATTCAATCTGCTTTGCCAAGCTGCATCACCTCATCACAATGTATGAAGCGAGAGGTTTGTCCTATCACATTTTAAAAAAACATACTTTTTAGAACTCTGTAGCCTTGATATGGCTAGAAATCCCCTCATTCGACAAAGTTAGACAAAATGTTCGACAACCTTAATGTAGAATAAAAAACGTAACCGACAACAAATTGAATAAAAGTATTTTAAATTGAGGTGTAGAACTTATGCAAATTATAAAAAACAGTGAATTTGTTAACTTCATATGGAAGAACGCAGAAATTCTTCGTGGGCCATATAAAAAAGAAGAATACCGTGATGTAATCCTGCCACTCAGCGTATTACGTCGTTTTGATTCCTTATTAGTGCCTACGAAAGCAAAAGTGCTGGAAAAGGTTAAAACTGTAAAGCATGATGCGATTTTGAACAGAATCACTGGGTACGATTTTAACAACACGAGTCCATTCGACTTCCAAACTTTGCTTCGTGACCCTGATAACATCGCAGCTAATCTTCGGAACTACATACAAGGTTTCTCTTCCAATGTGCGTGTGATTTTCGAACGCTTTGATTTTGAAGACGAAATAAAAAAAATGGATGAGCATAACCTGCTTTATAGCGTTATCCAACTGTTTGCAGCCATGGATCTTAGCGTAGAAAAGGTATCAAACATGCAAATGGGATACATATTTGAAGAACTAATTCGGCGTTTTTCTGAAAATGCTGAAGCTGGGGATCACTATACTCCTCGTGAAGTAATCAAGCTTATGGTAAACCTTATACTTAATGAAGATCAATCTGAACTTATGCAAGAAGGTAAGATAATTCAGGTAGGAGATTTTGCATGCGGAACAGGCGGAATGTTATCTGAAGCAACAGAGTTTATCAAAGAATTAAACCCGAGCACCCAAGTAGAAGTATTTGGACAAGAGCTCAATCCGAAGTCTTATGCGATTGCATGTGCCGATTTATTGATTAAAGGTCAAGACGCAGGGCATATTGCGTTCGGAAACTCTTTAAATGACAATGACGGACATAAAGACCTTAAGGTTCGATATGCACTTATGAACCCTCCTTTTGGCGTTGACTGGAAACATTATGGAGATAAAATCAAAGAAGAACACGAAGAAAAAGGCTTCGATGGACGCTATGGAGCAGGTCTCCCTCGTACATCGGATGGTTCTCTACTCTTCTTGCAACACATGGTTTCTAAGATGAAACAGGACGAAAAAGGTAGCCGTATGGCAATCATATTGAACGGTTCTCCTTTATTTACTGGTGATGCTGGTAGCGGCGAGAGTGAGATTCGACGTTGGATTATTGAAAATGATTTACTGGAAGGTATTATCGCTCTTCCTGACCAACTTTTTTATAATACTGGTATTACCACATATATTTGGGTACTATCTAACAGGAAGAACGAGGACATTGAAAAAGGTGCAGTACGAAAAGGAAAGATTCAATTGATTAACGGAACAAGCTTTTATGTAAAAATGTCAAGAAGTATGGGTAACAAGAGAAACGAAATCACAAATGAACAAATCTCTGAAATTTCACGAATTTATGGGGAATTTAAAGAAAACGAATTCAGTAAGATATTTGATAAAGAAGAATTTGGATATAAAAAAGTTATTGTTGAACGACCATTGCAATTGAATTTCATGATAACCCCCGAACGAATTGAAAATCTATACAATGAGTCAGCTTTTAATAAATTATTTGATGAACAAGTTTACCTTGATTTTCAACGTAAGAAAGATAAAAAGACTACTGATATTAAAAAACTTTCGAAGTTGAAAGAGGGTAAAAAGCTCCAAGAGAAAATAATCGCTATCCTTCAAGAGAATTTTTCTGACCAACTTTATAAGGATCGTGAAGAGTTTATCGCCACACTTAAACCACTTTTTAACAATGTTCCAGAGGTTAAATCGGGACTGTGGAAAGCCATTTACATGGGACTTTCAGAGCGTGATGAAACAGCAGATGTTTGCAAAGACAAAAAGGGGAATATTGAACCAGATCCGACACTTCGAGATATAGAGTACATACCGCTTACAGCGACAATTCACGAATATTTCAAGAGTAATGTTTTACCTCATGTGCCAAATGCATGGATTGATGAGAGTAAAACAAAAATTGGCTATGAACTGCCTATTACTCGCCATTTTTATAAATATGAAGGGTTAGAGGACTCAAAAGTTTTGAAACAACAGATAGTGAATCTAGAAGAAAGCATACAGGCGTTACTAAAGAAGGTGCTAGTCTGATGAAACTAAGAACATACAATTCCTACAAAGATACTAAGGTAGAATGGATTGGACAAATACCAAGCAATTGGGATTCTAAAAAAATTAAATACCTCTCACCTGTAAAAAGAGGTGCCTCTCCGAGACCTATAGATGATCCTAAATATTTCGAACAAGAAGGAAAATTTGCTTGGGTTAGAATTGCTGACGTATCAGCTTCGGGTAAATATTTAATTAATACCACACAAGCAATGTCAAGACTCGGTTCCAGTCTAAGTGTAAAATTATATCCAGGCGAATTATTTTTGAGCATAGCTGGCACTGTTGGAAAGCCATGTATAACGAATATAAACTGTTGCATCCATGACGGTTTTGTTTATTTTCCAAAACTAGCTGAAGAATTCCGAGAATATTTATTTTATGTTTTTGAATCTGGTCAACCTTATAAGGGACTAGGGAAATTAGGGACCCAACTTAACTTAAATACTCAAACCGTTGGTGATATTATCATTCCTATTCCCTCGGAACAAGAAATCAAAAAAATTATAGAATTTATTAGAGAGGCAGACGAAGGTATAAACAAAGCTATTATTTTAAGAAGAAAACAAATTGAAACTCTTCAAGAATATCGCGATTCTCTTATAAGTGAAACTGTAACTCGTGGGTTAGATCCTGACGTAAAAATGAAAGATAGTGGGACAGAGTGGATAGGTTTAATTCCTGAACACTGGGAGTTAAAAAAAGCAAAATATATTTTTAAAGAGATCAGTAAAAAGAACTTTCCAAAAGAGGAATTGCTTTCAGTAATGAAAGGGCGGGGACTAGTTCCCAGAAAAGATATCGAATCTGGAGTGGTAATGGCATTTAAAGATTTACAAAACTTCAAATTAGTTGAACCGAAAGAATTTGTAATACATTTAAGAAGTTTTCAGAGCGGCTTCGAATATTCTAAAATTAGGGGTATTGTTAGTCCTGCATATACAGTATTTAAAAACAGATATGATGTTGTTTCTGAATACTTTAAATATATGTTTTATAGTAAGACTTTCATTAATGTATTATCAACTTTGTCTTTGAGCTTAAGAGATGGGAAACCGATTTCGTTTCGAGATTTCGGAAATATGGTGTTATGTTTACCTCCCATTAAAGAACAAACAAAAATATCGAATTACTTAGTTGAAAAAACTAATGAAATAGAAAATACAATCAATAAACTTTCTTGTCAAATTAATACGTTAGAGAAGTATCGCCAATCCCTTATCTATGAAGCGGTAACTGGCAAAACCGATGTTCGCAATTATAAACAAAGTGATTTGGAGGTGAAAATATGATTGTTACACCTGATATCTTAAAAGAAAAGGCATTTCAAACAGTGGTCAAGGAATACTTGACCACTGAAAATGGCTATATCGAAGGAACGAACAAAGACTATAATATGCAATATGCAGTCGATGAAATGCAATTATTTACTTTTCTAGAGGAAACACAAGACAAAGCCCTAGAAAGGTTAAAAGATATTTATAAGGGTCAATATAAACAAAAGATTTTGTCAAGAATAGATACAGAACTGAAACGTCGCGGGATGATTGATGTACTACGAAAAGGGATTAAAGATTACGGAGTACAATTGAATTTCGCCTATTTTAAGCCACCGACTTCCTTGAATCAAGAGCTGATGGACTTGTATCAAAAAAACAGATTGTCTGTAACGGAGGAATTGATCCATAAAGAAGGAGAACGAATCGATCTCGTTATCTTCCTGAACGGTCTTCCTGTTCTTGCATTCGAGTTGAAGAATGAATTTACAGGTCAGGATGTAAGCGATGCCAAGCATCAGTGGATGCATGACCGAAGCGGAAAAGACCTTCTATTTCGTTTCAAGCAGCGTACTCTTGCCTGCTTTGCCGTTGATACAAATGAAGCATTCATGACAACGAAGCTAAACGGCACGAAAACGTTCTTCCTCCCCTTCAACAGGGGATTTAACGGCGGCAAAGGCAACCCGATTGTGAAAGGAAAACTGAGTACACATTACATATGGGAAGATTTGTTGTCTCAGGAGAACTTACTTGAGGTACTAGACAAATTTGTTTATCTCATCGTAGATGAAGACGAAGATGATGATGGTAATATCATCACAAAAGAAACGCTTATCTTCCCTCGTTATCATCAGCGAGACGCTGTAAAAAAAGTCATCACTCATGCAAAATCATTCGGTCCAGGACAGTCTTATCTTATCCAGCACAGTGCTGGGAGCGGTAAAACCAATTCCATCTCATGGCTCTCTCATCGACTAGCTACCTTACATAACGATAACAACGAATCCGTATTTGATGGTGCGATTGTGGTCACTGACCGTAAAGTCTTGGATAAGCAGCTTCAAAAGGCAGTGTATCAATTGGAGCATAAAGCAGGCATGGTGGAAAAGATTGAGGAGGATTCTACGCAGCTTGCAGACGCATTGAATAAGGGTGTAAAAATCATCATTACAACAATTCAGAAGTTCCCTTATATCTTAGATAAACTCGGAACACTGAAAAATATGAG
Organism: Rossellomorea aquimaris; assembly: GCF_008180865.1. Classification (GTDB taxonomy): domain Bacteria; phylum Bacillota; class Bacilli; order Bacillales; family Bacillaceae_B; genus Rossellomorea; species Rossellomorea yichunensis. The sequence continues at coordinate 365,302 of NZ_VTEX01000004.1, read as the reverse complement.
ATATGCCATTATTATCGATGAAGCTCACTCTTCCACTAGCGGGAAAAACATGGCAGCACTCACTACGAGTTTGACGCTTGAAGAGGCTCAAAAGTTGGATGAGGAAGCGGAAGCGAACGAACGTGATACAGAAGAGAAAATTCTCGATGAAATCAATCGTGTTGGAAAACAGTCTAATATCAGTTTCTTTGCTTTTACGGCAACGCCAAAAGGAAGCACATTAAAGATGTTTGGAACAGAAGATGCACAAGGGAAACCGCACCCGTTCCACCTTTACAGTATGAAGCAAGCGATTCAAGAAGGATTCATCATTGATGTGCTGAAAAACTACACCACGTACAAAATGTATTATCGTGTGGCAAAGAAAATTGAAGAGGACCCTGAGTTTGAAAGTGCCAAGGCAACGAAGGCAATATCACGTTTTGTGAGTCTGCACCCTCATAACATTGATCAGAAAACTGAAATCATCATCGAGCACTTCAGAAGGATTACTAGTAAAAAATTAAACGGTCAGGCAAAAGCGATGGTTGTAACCTCCTCGAGACTTCATGCTGTACGTTATAAGATAGCATTTGATCGATACATTAAACACAAGAATTATAAGGATATGAAGGCTCTGGTGGCGTTCTCAGGGACAGTAAAAGATAGCGGCGAGGACTATACAGAAACCGAGATGAACGGATTTGCCGAAAAACAGCTCCCAAAAAAGTTCGATAGCGATGAGTATCAAGTGCTGCTGGTAGCAGAAAAGTACCAAACTGGTTTTGACCAACCTAAGCTACATACAATGTTTGTTGATAAAAAACTCTCTGGTCTGAAAGCCGTTCAAACGCTCTCACGCTTAAATCGAACGTATCCAGGGAAAGAAGATACGTTCATTCTCGACTTTGTAAACGACCCTGATGACATCCGTAAAGCTTTTGAACCTTATTACGAAGATACGGTTCTTGAGGGTGATATTGACCCTAATGAGCTTTATAGCATCCAACAAGAGTTGCAGGATTACATGGTCTTAAATGATGAAGAAATTGATAAATTCATGGATATTCTCTATAAGGATAAACAAACCAAGCGTGATACTGAGCTTTCAAACAATTACATCGATTCGGCAAAGCGTCGTTATGATAATTTAACGGAAGAAGAACAACGAGACTTTGTAAGTAAAGCTAAGAAGTTCAATAGCATTTATATGTTCGTCTTACAAATTACTCCATTTAAGGATGTAGATCTGCATAAACTGTTTGTTTACCTTCGTTACCTGTTAAAGAAAATTGCATTGAAACCTGGCACAAAAGTTGATTTAGAGGACAAGGTGGTATTAGAATACTACTCTCTAAAAAAGAAAGAACAGGGTAGCATTTCCCTTGGAGAAGACGAGGAAGATTATACTGTTGGCATTGATATCAGTGGTGGCCGTGCAAATGAAGACCCGCCTAAAGATCCTCTTACAGCGATATTAGAGCGACTTAACTCTAAGAATGGTACGGAGTTTGGAGAACATGAAAAACTAAACATCCAGCAAATAGTTGATATAGCTGCAGGTGATGAAACTCTTCGATCACAAGCACAGAACAATTCATATGAAGATTTCATTCTCGGGTTTAGAAAACGATTTATGGACTATGTTGTAGATGGTTATGACAAGAACCAAGGTTTTTTTGGGAAAGTATTAGAAGATGATTTTTTCCGTGATCAACTTGAAGGTCATATAGGGGAACATATTTACGAAGTATTAAAACAAGCTAGTGCTCATTAATCGGCACTAGCTTGTTTCTTTAAGTGTGTTTTCATCTTTGAACTCTAGATTGAAAAACTAAAATGATTATTAAAATTCTTATTTTCGTATTTTTTCATATAGTTACCTTAGTAACCTTATGGGAGGGGTTTTCTTATGAAAGAATATAATGTGCATGAGGCACTATCAATCCTTCAAGAGTACTTTATAACTGATTCAATTCAAATGATCACTAGATGGATACGAGAAGGGAAAATTCCTGCTGTACGAGGTGAAAATCGAAAAGAAGGTTATAAAATACTTGACGAAGATCTATTCGAATTTATTGAGGAACAACGACCTGGGTTACCGTTTATTATGGAAGTATATCAGGAACATGTAAAAAAAATAACGCCAATACAGCCAAAGCAAAATTGTGAATCAATAGAAAATACAGGTACCAATAAAGTTAAAGACAATGTAGCAGAACAGGAAAAAATGATTTCTGAATTACAAGAAGAAAAGCAAATACTTGAATTTGATGTTCTAGAATTGAAAGAACAAATAAATGAATTAATAAAAACCAATGAATTATTAACAATTGAGAATCAAATATGTAATGAACTTTATGGGCTTGTAGATGATGAAAATTTAAAGCTTAAAACCCAAATTAACAGTAATAGTATCAAAAAATTTAAAAATAAGTCAAACAATGGAGAGAGAACGGATTTAAAAATGAAATCACTTTCATACAATGAATTCGAAAATCTGGGTTTATCTTTGATAAAGAAAATGAATAAAAACTTGGAGGAAGATGAAGTAATAAGTAACCTTAAAGAAGTATATCAAAAAATATTTGATGTGAATGGCTGTATCAATGGAAATTACCTAAAAGAAAAGATATTTATATGTCCATATACACATCGGGAATATAAAAGTCCCAAAGCGTATTATAAAAATTTGATAAGAAATTCTTTGAAGAACATAGAAAAGTCAACTGCAGGACAGGTGGAGTTAACCATTGTTGAAGATTAACACCTAACACCATTTTGAGGCAAAAAAGGAGTCCCAACTAAAACAAGCAAAGGGACTCTTAAATTTCACTACAATATTCATTTAAATGAACGTTATATTCATTTTTATGAATAATTGTGTAGATAGTGGCTAAAATAATTTTGATACTAATTCTTTGGTAAATAAACTTCTATTCCTTTTTCAATTGTTGATATCAGAAAGTTGGCTGCTTGGGGGTTAGTTTCCTCTAATTGTTTTAACTTGTCTTTTAAATTAAGCAACCTTGATTCTAACTCGTCAACTTCATCTTTGTAAAAGGAGAAGAGGTGCAATTCCTCTTGTAAAGCTTGTAAAAGAGAAAGTTGTATTGTGTCTGTTTTACCAGTTTCCAAATTACTAAGATAACCAGTGGAAATATCTAATTTTTCAGCAAATGAATTTAAAGAGATACCTTTGCTAGTACGCAATATTCTAATTCTTTCTCCAATATCTTGGAGCATAGTGGTCACCACTCCGATCAATATAATGTTAATTTCTACATTCTATAAGAGTTAAGCAATTCCTTCTTTTAAATATCAAAAAGATAAGGTGGTAATTATGAAGAAATATGATATTAGAGTGTCTGAAATAGGTTATATACATGATGAGCAAGCTGCAGACAGATGGTTTGAAATCTATATAGATCTTTTATTAGAGAGTAACAAAATTGAGAATACACCAGCATATGATGAAGAATGAATGGTTAAAGGAGGAGTTTACTTGAAGGTTGTTGCTTATTATAGAAATTCCATCACGAAAGAAAAGCAGAAGCTATCTATACTCATGCAACGTGATCACGTTCATGAGTTAGCCAATTCAAACAAGTTAATTATTGATGAAGAATTCAGTGACGATGAAACTTCAGCTAGAAAAACAAATACAAAGGACAGACCAGAAATGTCTAAGTTGTTAAAAGAAATCCAAAAAGGAAACGTTAAAACATTACTCGTGTATAGCAGATGCCGAATTGCAAGAAAAGTTTATCAATACATGGAGATATATAGGATATTTAAGGAGCATCAAATACAGGTTTTATTCGCAGGGAAGCATGAATTTCCAATGCTTTTTTCAATTGAAGGAGAATTAATTGAACGTATCATGGCATCTTTTAACCAACATGAAGCTGATAACCTTGTAAAAAAGTTAAGGGATGCAAAGATTACTAAAGCCAAAGGGGGCCTTCATGCCGTAGGGCCAATAAATATAGGTTATGAAAAAAACCCTTTGAAAGACGGTGACTGGAATGTAGTGCAAGAAGAAGCTCAAGACATAAAGCAAATTTATAACTTATTTTTGAGTAACGAATTTAAAAGTTTCAATCAGTTTGTAAGGTTAGTAAACGAAAAAGGTTATTTATATAAGGGGCTCCAATGGTCATATGGTAACTTGAAAAACCTCTTGAAAAACAAAGTATATATAGGAAAGAGGACGTATAGTGACAATGATACTGTAATAACAAGGGAAGTCCCGCATCTTAGAATAATTAGCGACCAAGAATGGAATTCGGCTCAAAAGAAACTACAAGGATATTATCGAGAAGCGGGTGATAATACTTCAATTACCTTTTTATTAAAAGATATAATAAAGTGTTTGGACTGCAAAGAAAGTTTAAATACTAAAAAGCTAAAAGGTAAGGCTGTTTACCAGTGTAACAATCATAAGGATATTAGGTATGAAAAAAACATTATTGAAAAAGAAATTATCAGAAAAGCTAATGATTTCTTTGAAGATATCCTTTCACCAAATGTAGGTGTGTTTTTAGAGAAAATGATACGAGAAGATTCCAAAACTTATAAAGACCTAGAATTATTGTCAAAGAAAATTGAAGATGAAATTAAAACCAAAATTGCCGAACAGCTTGATGCTATCTTAGCAGCAGATAAAGCAGAGCAATTGTCTAATGAATTAATTGGTCTTAATGATCAATTAAATGAGGTGAATGAACAATATTTAAGTTGTAAGGATAAGTGGTATGAAAAACAAGCCACTCTTGAACAATTGAAAAAATTTCATAAAGAGTTTAAGCCTCCTTATGAAATAATTCATGCAGGGTTAAAAGAGGAAGAAACAATGAGTTTACTTCTTGACATTATTGGAGTTATATACGCAGTTAGCAAGACTGAGGTACAAGTTATTTTTAAGCATCCCCATGTGGATGCATTAGGAGGAAATGAAACCATTGAGTTTATCTAATATTATTCAGCCTGGCATGAGGGCTGTTTTCTACGGTAGGCATTCCACAGATAAGCAGAATATGGATACACAATTAAGAAGTGCTTATGATTTTGCAGAAAAGTACCAATGTGAGATCATTGATGAAATTTCAGATGAAGGAGTTTCATCAAGGAAAAAGGTCAGAGAGGGACTGGAATATCTAATTAAAAGAGCTAACGAAAAAAGTTTTGATTTTATCATTGTTTATTCGCACTCTAGACTAGCTCGATTACCAGAAGAACACGATGCACTTCGTCTTACTATGAATATGCTGGGTATTCACATCGTGGAAAGCAGCACTGAAACTCTTTACAGTTACGGAGACATTGTCTATTCGTCTATAAAGGATGCCCTAGCTAAATATGAACTTGATAAGATAAGAGTTACTACAAAAGATGCTTTAAAATCTCTGTTAAACCAAGGGCTTTGGACAGGGGGAAAGGCACCATTTGGTTATAAGTATCATAAAAAGCTACGGAAGACAGGTAAGCATGATAACCAACAGGTAATTGAATCAATAAAGAAAGAACTTTCTATTGACCAAGTCATTGCAATAGAGAAAGGCAAGTTTGAAAAATGTGATGAAGAGCTCGTTCATGTTAAAGAGATTTTTAATCTCTACAAAAGCGGATACGGCTTTAATCAAATTGCCACTAAGCTCCCAGCAGGAAGTTATAAAGGGGGAAATTGGGAGAAGCAAAAAGTGAAACAAATAGTTCTGAATCCATTCTATGCTGGATTCATGACAATAAAGAAGACAAACACTACTTCTCATAATTCTCTAAACCCCAGGGAGGACTGGGTAATGAAGAAGAGCCCACTTATTGACCCCGTAATTACTCAAAAGGAGTGGGAAGAATGTTTCTTTCAATATACTCAGAGGAAAGAGAAAAAGCATCCACCCAATTACTACAAAACAAGTTTCTATCTTAACAATTTGATTGTTTGTAAGGTATGTAACCAACCTTTAAAGGGTAAAGACCAACGTTCAAAAGGCTATGGAGGGAAATTTTATGTATGCTATCCATGTGATTATAAGATATGTGTAGACAGTCTTCATAAAGAAATGTTTTCCTTGTTTCAAAAAATTCAAAGTGAAAGTCCAGAAAAAGTAATGAAAGCTATTAAGGAAAAGGTGAAGAAACAACTCTCAAGTTTACAAGAGGAAAAGGCAATTCTTGAGAAGAGTAATGGAGAAGAAAACTTAAAAATCCTAACAGTAAAAAGTAGGATTGCCCAGTTATTTTCTTCAGAAGCGGATAAATCCATTATCAAATACTTAAATATAGGAAAAGAAATTCTAACTCAATCTGTAAACCAAAGAGACAAACAGATAGTGGAATTGCAAAGCAAAATTGCTAAATTGCAAGAAATTGATGCAGATGAACAATATATCGAAGGTCTTATCTTAGACCTCCGTAGCCTTCCAGGTTTATCTAATGTGAAGGTAAGAAAATTATTCCTCTATTTTGTTGAGTATGTAAAAGTCGATCCTCCAAATAAGTTTGAATGTAAATTAAAGATAGACTTAAGTAACATATAGCTAAGCCTAATATGGGGTTCCGTTTAGGGAGACAAAACGTTATTACAAACCTTGAATAAAAGATCAAAAAACCCAGATTTAAATTGTTCTGAGTTTTTGATCTTTTTAACTTCATAATTCGATAAGGTTTTTAGTTCTATAAGAAATTACTTCTCATAGCTGAGGTTATATTGAGGTTTTTCATGAATTTATTCTGCTTCAAATTCAATGTCTAAATCTTGCCTTTTAAGTTTGAATTTGATTTTTTTATTTTTTAGGATATAAATACCCCCTAATACCCCTCCTATTCCTATTGCCTTTTCAGGGTGTTTTCTAATAGCATCCCCAAAAGCTTTACCGACTTCAGTAACTGATGCTCCTACTTCTTTCATCTTTTCACCATTAGAAAAAATTTTGTTTATTTCTGACATATATCTATATCCCTTCTTTTTATAATTTGATAAATCTAATATACCATTTTAAAGAGGAGGCATAGTAAAAAAATTACAGTTATGTTTGTTCATATACTATGGAAGAAAAATGGACAACCTTTAATACTTCGGTTTTAAGGATATTTTTTTAAATAATCTCGGTAATAGGGTAGGAAAGCGATCGCTTTCCTACCCTATTACCGAGAAAAAAAGCGGCGGTACTAAAGGAATAAGGGACATCCCCTCTATTTTGAAAAAAAGTTTCAAGTGCAATTCTTCGTTCTCGGTTTTTTGGCTACGTAAGTAAAGTTATTCTCGGTTCTTTAATAAAGTAACCTTATCCATATAAGGTAAAAGAATATTACAAGAATATCGTTACAAGATCATACTAATCATTCTAATTTTATTTTGTTTTTTCTTTTTGGATGAAAAAGGTAAAAGACTACCATTTGTCGAATTTACAGGATAAAAGGAGGAGGTTAATTGGAACTTTATTATTTAGGAACTCTAAGCACTGAAAATCAATGTTGGGAAGAACATGTGGAAGTGTCAAAGATACTTTTTGATTATGATTTACTTTCAGAAGAAGAATTTAAGGGAGGTACAAGCCTTAAAGCAAGAAAACAATTTGAAATAGCAAAGATGGAACATCTTTAAAGTGAAGGTCTTTTCATGGTTCAAACCATGGAAGGATTTTTTATTTGGAATTATATGGAGGTATCTAATGAGTAGACAAAATGATTTTGATTCATACGTAAGAGTTATGAAAACATTCTAGATTAAAATAAATAAGCTTCTAGGAGAGAGGTTCATAAATAATCACAAGAAAACTTTACTCTTCATTTTATTGGAAACAGTTTCAAAGGGAGTATATTGAGACAAATATACACAAAATTACTCAAAATTTAAAAAATTTATCCTGGAATTTGGTGAGTGGGAAGACGCAAAGAGAGTAAGTCTTCAACCATTAGCTTTGTTGCTTGAGAACACATCAAATCAAAATTAACGTAGGCTAAAAGTGCCACGTTATGAATGGGATATCGGATTACCCATTGGCAACAGCTGCTCAATTTCAATATGATTCTACATTAGAGAAAATTAAAGAATTAATGCCTAAAGGAGTTACAGCAATAGATGGTGTCGATATTCATAGGCATACTCACGTGATTCTCTTGTAGAGGTCCAGAAATTGTTTAGTACAATGAAGCAAGATCAATTGGAGCGGATGAATTATTTGATCATGCTGACTACCCACATAATGTTCATTACACTAAACAAAAAGAAGACGGTGAATGTCAGCGATATTTAATTATTTTCCTTGTTTCCTTGATTGTAAATAAACTTAATTTTGAAAGTTGTATGATTTTGGGTTGTTAGTTACTGTTATTTTTTTCTTTTCAAAATAGTGTAATTTGATATAATTTTATTCATAGGAAAAGAGTAAGGATAAAAGGGGAAAGTTATAAGTGGAAAAACTACACGTATCAGATTTAGATAAACTTAGAAATTTGTATATAAAGAGACCGTTTAAAGTTAGAAATGCTGATGAATTTAATTTAGAACAAATCTTAGATTTTTTTATTGATCCCACAAATGGGTTATCAAGCCCATTTGATTATGAAAATGTGATAGTAAAGGGACGTATGGGAACAGGTAAAACCATGTATCTTAGGGCAAATCATGCTTGTTACTTATATTCCTTAGTTCCATCATTATTGAGATCTGAAGAAATAATACTGCCTGTCTATATAAAGTTAAGTGACTTTCAGCATATAAATAATCCTACTGACATTTATAATGCATTTATCATAAAACTTATAGAAGAAATATCTTCAGTGTTTTTGCACCTTCAGGACGGTGAAAAACTTGCAAATTTACATAATGGAATAACAACTTTACCATTATCTACTGTAGGAAGTGACCACAAATTAGCGAAAATATTGAACGAACTAAGAAAGTTAAACGCTGATGAGTACGTTGAGAAGATACAAAAGGATATAAATTATTCTGGTAAAGCAAAGCCCAACTTTTTTGAGCTTTCTGCTCAATACAAGGAAGGAAAAGTAGTTGAACTTAAACAAAATAGACATCCTGGAATAGCTGACGTAAATCATGTATATAATACTTTACTTAAAGATGTAAACGGGAAAATCCTTCTCCTTATTGACGAAGCTGGTTCAGTGAACAAAGCTTTCTTTAAGCAAGAAGAGGGGGAACCATCACTTTTTGAAGTGCTTATGAATCAATTAAGGACTTTAGACTATGTAAGAACAAAAGTAGCTGTGTATCCACACTCAACTGCAGATATATTAAATGAAACCAGATATGGTGATATTGTGTGGTTACAAGAAGATATTACAAGTAATGTGGGATACAATTCTTTTAGGGAAAAGACATTAGAACTTGTTGAAAGGTACATATCTAGTTCAATGGATGAAGAACTTAAGTATGACTTTTTATTTAGCTTATCAAGTGAAGAAGGAGACTTGTTTGAACAATTAATTAATGCTTCTAATGGTAATGCAAGAAGGTTTGTTCAGTTGTTAGATCAATCATTAAATGTTGCTTATAATTTGAATAAAGGCTCAGAAGAAGTGAAAATAGCTCATGTGAAAATTGCACTTAGAGAGCATGCTAAATCTATGGAGTCATTATTTAGTGAAGTTGATAAGGATTTTCTGAATAACCTAGCTAAAACTTGTAAAAGTAGGGGCACATATAGATTTCAATATCCAAGTAAGTCCTTACCTTTGTCAAAATACGTTAATAAATCTGAAGAGTATAATGTCCTCAACATTATAGATAATGGCACAGGCCGTAAAGGAACAACTTATGCGTTTGATTACGCATATTGTCTTTATTTTGATATTCCAACGCACTACTTATCTGGCTCTGAGAGAATAGATAGAACACGAAGTAGGAAGAATGGAGAATGGATAAAGAAAGTAACTAAGATTTCTGATGTCCTTTTAGAACATACATCATTCCCAGGAAAAATCGAAGGACGAGTTGTGTGGGTTAGAGAAGATAAAGGTTTCATCAAAGGTGATGACGATATTGACTATTTCTTTGAACAGTCATTTGTAATTATAGACGACAGGGAAAAAGTCTTATTTCATGAGAAGAGAGTAAGATTCATACCTTCAAAATTAGAAACTGGGGGGCATATTGCGATTGATATAGAAATTCTTTAAAGAGCGTTTAAGATAGTTTAAACTTGAGAAACGATAAAATAACAGTACTGTGCAAAACGCACCTTGGTTATTTGTTAAATAACCAAGATGCATATTATATTCCTCTTCTTACTGTAAGATTTTGAAAGTATATTCCCAATTGTTTAATTAAATGCAAATAATTCTTATTTAAACTCTATAATCGACTGAAAAACACAATCCGTAATACAATGGGATTTATAAAATAAATTTAGATTTCTTACCCAGAAAAACATATGTGAAATTAAGGGGATTTATAATGAGAAGTCTTCTTCTCTAAGTTATTAGCACAATAATGTTGAAGTTTATTTTTTTTAGTAAATTGATAATAGAGGCTTGTCCATTTCCTTTATTGATTTAGATTGTTTGGAGCCTTTTCGATCTAAACGAAACATACTAAAAATTTTATAGTTCAAATTAAGCGACATCATATCATGTTCATAACTTCTTGACGATGTGAGCAACCAATCGCAGGTTATGTTCAATGAGCATATTACGGGCATGCTCATCTCCTTCTGCCATCAGCCTTAAATATTTTCGTTCATCTGCTGCAGATAGAGGTTGAGGGAATGCATTGTTCTTTACGTAAGAAACGAGGAAAATTAACTCTTTAATGAAATACCCCAGTGCCGTTAGAACTCCAGACATATTCACACCTCCATGAGGACTTAAGCCTATACTCATTCATATGATAAGAAAGGGATGTCCTTGCATGTCCCTGGAAAGTAATCAAAGAAATCGTAAACTTTCTTTCCGGAGAATTCGGGTAATAAAGTTGGAAACTGCCTATACGCTATTTCCCTATGTACATATACTAGTAGTAAAAGTAGGTGAGGAGGTATTGCAATGCCGTATGGATACCCTTGTTATGGACCAGTCTATCCAGGTTATTATGGTGGTGGCGGATTTTACTTCGCTCTAGTCGTTGTATTACTAATCTTACTTTTCCTATTTGGTGGATGGTGGTACTACAATAACTGTTAGCCTGACAAGCACAACATTTATAACCTGACAGAGCCCTGTTCACAAGGTGAACAGGGCTAGTCATACCTCCTTACATCTTCTTCAATGTAAAAGGACTTACCATTAATACAGCTAGAGTAATTGTCATACATAAAATCAGCACACCTGAAACAAAAGGGATAGCCAGGTAGCACAGAGTCAGTAAACATCCGGCTACGGTGATCGGCAATCCTGTAAAGTAGCCATCGTTTTCTGAAATATTGAAGCGGGCTAACCGAAAAGCTCCACATCCAATATAAAATATGGTGAAAAACATCCCCGGAAAGTCATACTGATTAAGAACGGCTATATACAGGAGCAGGGCAGGAGCAATGCCAAATGATATGATATCACTCATGGAATCCAGCTGTTTTCCTAACTCTGACTCAATGTTCATTTTCCTCGCAACCATCCCATCGAAGCGGTCTGTTAAGGCAGCGATGAAAATCAATAACAAGCTTAGGTTTAATTGATTATGAAGTATTGAAATAATAGCAAATCCGCCTAATGATAAGTTGGACAAAGTAATGAGGTTGGCCGTTTGACTTTTTAGCTTTTTAAATGTTTGGTCGACGACTTCGGAGAGAAACAAACATCACTCACTCCCTTTGAATAAGTTTGTTCACTACTGAACATGTTTTCTGGCTAACATATTCACTCTACATACGTTTGCAGAAACAATTGGAATGGTAACCACAATATATGTTAAATCCCGCAGTGAAAAAAGATTCTTATAAATATAGTATATAATAATATTTTATTATATACTTATTAAACTGTTAAAGTTAATCGTTTTTTAGAAATTTGTGAGGGATATTAATGAAGCAATCCATTTATCGTCTATTTATCGAACTAACAAATAAAAAATGGTCCTCTTATATGATCAGGAAATTTGTACAGTCTTCATTGAGTCGGCCATTTATTTCATCATTTATAAAAACGTACAAAATAAATGTGGATGAAATAGAAGGCCGTGTAGCTGATTATGAAACGCTGCATGATTTCTTTATAAGAAATCTGAAAGAGGATGCAAGGGTCGTGAACTATAGTGAGGAACAAGCGGTCAGTCCAGTTGATGGATTACTGGCCGATACCGGCAGCATTTCCGATGACCTTGTAATTGAAGTCAAAGGAAAGCCCTACTCCGTTCTTGATATGCTTGGCAGTGAAGGGAAAGCTTCTGATTATAGTGGGGGGGGATTCGCAGTATTTTATTTGAGCCCTGCGAATTATCACCGTATTCACAGCCCGGTATCAGGCACGATTTTAAGCAGGTGGTCACTAGGACAGCATTCCTACCCGGTCAATGAACTGGGATTGTTATACGGAAAAGAAGCCCTTTCAAAAAACTTCCGCTCTATTACGGAGCTGAAGCATGTAAGAGGGAAAGTAGCTGTCGTAAAAGTAGGGGCCATGTTTGTCAACAGCATTGATTATATTCATGAGGAAAAAGAATGGACACAAGGCGAAGAGGTCGCATACTTCAGCTTCGGCTCCACCGTCATTCTCCTTTTTGAAAAAAATACGTTCCGATTGTCGCCGAATAAAGAAGTACCTAGAAATGTGACGGTAGGGGAAACGATTGGAGATTTCATTAAATAACGCTGCTTTCTAAAGATTGAAGCGGAAATCAGGCACTGCTTCCTCAGTCACATCGTTACGAAAACATCCTTATATAAAAAAGAGGACGGATTTTAAACAAATCCGTCCCATTTCATGTTAGTATTCTACGATGAAGCTTTTATTTTATTAGTAAGAGATCGACGGTGAATTTCCATTTCGATGAGGCGAATGAATTCTGTATTGAGTTTCAACTCCAACGCTTTGAAATATGAATCAATCAACAGTTCGTCCGATAATTTCCTCATTAATGCCACCTCCAATAACCATCAACTTTTTTGTATTTCGAAACATAATGTTAGTACGTTTTTAAGTAGTAATTAAACTTTACCAAATTTGTTTTTTCAGAACAAGCGTTCCGTTATCCACAGTTCACGGTGGATAAGTTGTGACTAACTTGTATATAACTGGTAAATAAGCGATGTTTATGTCTTGTATAATGTGAATAAGGTTATCCACAACCATGAAAGCATCTGGAAATTTGTCGAAAAATATTTATTCTCCTTGGGAATATTTATGGAATTCCAGGAATATATGTGATTTATTTTGAATCTGCAGGAAAAATTGGTTATCATTAATCTGTTATACGTTAAAAGGTACTATAGAGAGAATCGATATCCGCAGAAACAATGGACGTTTGAGCTATACGACAAAGAAGAAAAGTAAACATTAAAGTATATAAATGATTATGAAATTTGAGGTGCTGCAAGTGATAAAGCAATTTTTACCCGATGAACAGGTTCAAGATATTTTCAGTATCAGACCGGAGTATTTAAAAGAAAAAGGAATTAAAGCGATCATTACAGATTTAGATAATACGTTAGTGGAATGGGATCGTCCCAATGCCACCCCTAAGTTAATCCAGTGGTTTAAAGAAATGCAGGAGCATGGAATCCTTGTGACCATTGTGTCCAATAATAACAAAAACCGGGTGGGAGCATTTGCAGAGCCTTTGGGCGTTCCGTTTATATTCCAGGCACGTAAGCCAATGGGACGTGCTTTCAAAAGGGCGATTCAGGAAATGGGTGTGAAGAAGGAAGAGTCGGTAGTCATTGGAGACCAGCTGTTGACGGATGTTTTAGGCGGGAATCGAAACGGCTTCCATACGATACTGGTTGTTCCCGTGGCACAATCAGATGGGTTCATCACAAAGTTCAATCGCCGTGTAGAACGAAGAATAATGAAGTTTTTCAAGCGTAAAGGCATGCTTGAGTGGGAGGATAAAAAGTGAGTCAAGTTGTATGTATAGGATGTGGCGTTGAAATCCAGACGGAGAATAAGGAAGGAATGGGGTATGCACCACCTTCTTCTCTTCAGAAAGAAGAGATCATTTGTCAACGTTGCTTTAGATTAAAACATTATAATGAAGTCCAGGATGTCCCCTTAACGGATGATGACTTCTTGAAAATATTAAATGAACTTGGTAATTCAGAAGGGTTGATTGTCAAGATTGTCGATATATTTGATTTCAATGGGAGCTGGCTGCCTGGATTGCATCGTTTCGTAGGATCTAACCCGATTCTGCTCATTGGTAACAAAGTGGATCTGCTTCCCAAGTCTGTAAAACCCACCAAGCTGATTCATTGGATGAAACATGAAGCAAGTCAATTAGGGTTAAAGCCTATTGATGTTCAGTTAGTGAGTGCTGCGAAAGGTCAGGGAATTACTGATGCAATCGAAGCGATTGAACATTATCGAAATGGAAAAGACGTGTATGTAGTAGGGTGTACAAACGTAGGGAAATCAACGTTTATAAACCGTATTATCAAGCATGTATCAGGTGAACAAGATGTCATTACGACTTCTCACTTCCCTGGCACCACTCTCGATATGATTCAAATTCCACTTGATAACGAAGAGTCACTCATAGACACGCCGGGAATTATTAATCACCATCAGATGGCCCATTTTGTTGATAAACAGGATCTGAAAATCATTACTCCTAAGAAAGAGATTAAGCCGAGAACCTTCCAGTTAAATCCAGAACAAACCCTTTTCTTCGGGGGATTGGCACGATTTGACTTCATGGCTGGTGAGCGTCAGGCATTTACCTGTTATTTCTCAAATGAGCTATCCATTCATCGCACAAAGATTGAGAAAGCCGATGAGCTCTATAAGAATCATGCAGGAGAAATGTTGCAGCCGCCAAGAAAAGATGATATGGACACATTCCCTCCACTTGTGAGGCATGAGTTCAGAATTAAAGAAGCAAAAACGGATATCGTCTTCTCAGGTTTAGGATGGATTACAGTGAATGACAGAGGGGCTACCATTGCTGCCCATGTTCCTAAAGGCGTTAGTGTTTTCTTGAGAAAATCATTAATCTAGGAGGGATTCTGTGGCTCTATATGGTGTTATAGGAGATCCAATTGCCCATTCTATGTCTCCCGAGATGCATAATGCTGCGTTTCAAGAATGTGGAATGGATTCTGCTTATGTGAAATTTCACGTGAGAAAAGAGCAGCTTTCCCAAGCCATTGATGGAATAAAGGCGTTGGGAATTCAAGGAGTGAATGTGACAGTTCCCCATAAGGAAAATGTCATGCCTCTTTTAGAAGAAATCGATCCATTGGCAGAGGCAATCGGGGCAGTGAATACGATTGTCAATGAAAATGGCAAGCTGATCGGTTATAATACAGACGGTCTTGGGTTTGTGGAAGGCTTGAAAAATATAGCGGATGAACAACTTGAAGATAAATCGATGCTGATTATCGGTGCCGGTGGTGCTGCAAAAGCCATTTATTATTCCCTTGCTTCTCTAGGGGTGAAGAGAATCGATGTGACCAACCGGACGCCACTGAGAGCTGAAAAGATGATCGAAGCGTGCCCTTTCGATTTGAACTCAGGGTTCATATCTTTAGAGGCTGCTGAAAACTCATTGGACCAATATGATGTGATCATCCAAACAACATCTATAGGAATGTTTCCTCATATTGAAGACAGTCCATTAACGATCAAAGAGTTAAAAGAGGGATGCATCGTCAGTGACATTATCTATAATCCTTTGGAAACAGCATTGTTGAAACAAGCGAATCAGAAAGGTGCCCGTACTCAAAATGGTCTTGATATGTTTGTGTACCAGGGAGCCCTTTCATTTGAAAAATGGACGGGAATCTTTCCACCATATTCGATTATGAAAAACACCGTTTTACAACAACTAGGAGGTCAACATGTTAACAGGTAAACAAAAAAGATATTTACGTTCAGAAGCACATCATTTAAATCCGGTTTTTCAAGTAGGAAAAGGCGGAGTCAATGAGAATATGATCAAAACAATCGGAGAAGCGATTGAAGTAAGAGAATTGATGAAAATCAGCATTCTTCAAAACTGTGATATGGATAAGTCCGAGGTTGCTGACGAGTTATCCAAAGGTGTAGGGGCGGAAATCGTCCAAATCATTGGAAATACAATTGTTCTATACAAGGAATCGAAAGAAAACAAGCAATTAATCCTCCCACGATAAGGATTGATAGAATGATGAAAAAGGTTGGACTCCTTGGAGGGACATTCAATCCTCCTCATATGGGCCATTTGGTTATTGCGGAACAAGTTTTAGAGAAGGCGAATTTGGATGAAATACGATTTCTACCGAATCACGTTCCTCCTCATAAACAGGCGGATGAAAGTGTATCAGTAGAACAGCGTCTCTTCATGCTTCAAAAAGTGATTAAGAGCAACCCTCACTTTTCCATCGAACGGATTGAACTTGAAAGAGAGGGTGCCTCATACACTTACGACACCATTAAGCTGTTAACCGAGAGGGAAAAGGAGACCGAGTTTTCATTTATAATAGGCGGGGATATGATCGAATATCTCCCGAAGTGGTACCGGATAGAGGAACTTCAGGAAATGGTCAGGTTCATTGGTGTTAATCGTCCTTCCTATTCACATGATACTTCGTTTAATGTTCAATTGGTGGAAGTACCGGCCATTGATATTTCTTCTTCCTACATTCGCAACACAGTGAAACTGGGGCGATCGGTACGCTACTTAGTCCCCGACGATGTGTATCGATTCATAAAGGAGGAGAAATTGTATGAATAGGGAAAAAGCCTTGGAAATCGTGAAAGAACATTTAACGGAACATCGTTATATACACACTTGTGGAGTCATGGAAACAAGCATAGAGCTTGCAAAGCGATATGGAGCCGATGAGAAAAAGGCAGAAATAGCGGCGATTTTCCATGACTATGCGAAGTTCCGGGATAAAGAGGAAATGCAAACGATCATTGTAGAAGAGAAGCTGGATCAGGATCTTTTACTGTACAATAGCGAGCTTTGGCATGCACCGGTAGGAGCGTTTCTTGTTGAGCGTGAAGTGGGTATACAGGATGAAGATATATTAAATGCCATCCGATACCATACTTCGGGTAAAGAAGAGATGACCAAGCTGGACAAAGTGATCTATTTAGCTGATTATATCGAACCGAATCGACAATTTCCCGGGGTGGAAGAAGTCAGGGAACTCGCAAAAGAGTCATTGGACCAAGGGTTGTTGAAGGCACTTCAAAATACAATGACGTTTCTTATGAAAAAAAATCAAGCGATCTACCCAGATACATTTCGCTTTTATAACGGATTAATTTTAAACAAGAGGAGATGAAGGAATGGAACAAAATTTAGTAGAATTAGCGTTTAATGCCGCTGATGATAAACGTGCTGAAGATATTGTTGTATTAGATATGAAAGGTGTTTCTTTAATTGCGGATTATTTTTTGATCTGTCACGGTAACTCAGACAAACAGGTGCAGGCCATTGCACGGGAATTAAAGGACAGAGCAGAAGAAAACGGCTATACAGTCAAACGGTTGGAAGGCTTTGATCAAGCACGCTGGATCTTAGTCGACTTAGGTGATGTCGTCGCTCACGTGTTCCATAAAGAGGAAAGAGGCTACTATAATCTAGAGCGTTTATGGGGAGATGCATCCTTCGTCGAAGTTGGACAAGGTGAGAGTCACTAAATGAGTTATGAACGTTTTGCTTATGTGTACGATTATTTAATGCAGGACGTCCCATACGACGGCTGGTTGGAGTTTGTCAATAAGCAAGCTAAAGCTTATTCAATCCAAGGGGGAAAAGTCCTTGACATCGCTTGTGGCACCGGGGAATTATCACTGCGCCTTGTCCGGGACGGCTACGATGTGACAGGTGTCGATCTCTCTCAGGATATGCTTATGGTAGCTCAGGAAAAGGCTTTTGAAATGAACGTAAAGATAAATCTGTTTCAACAGGATATGTCAAAGCTTGATTCCCTTGGTGAATACGATCTTATTACGATTTTTTGTGATTCCCTGAATTACCTGGAAGACGAAAAAGATGTGAAAAATACGTTTAAAAGTGTATATGCTCATCTTAAGCATGATGGCTTATTCCTATTTGATGTGCATTCCATTTATAAAATGACGCAAATATTTATTAACCAGACATTTACCCTTTCGGATGACCACGTCTCATACATTTGGGATTGCTTCCCTGGAGAAGTTCCCAATAGTGTAGAGCATGAACTGACCTTTTTCGTGAAAGATGAGGAAACGAATCAGTACGAAAGAGTAGAAGAGCTGCATAAACAGCGCACATACCCCATCCTGACCATGAAAGAATGGTTGGAGGATGCAGGTTTCGAAGTGTTGAACGTCTCCGCAGACTTCACACAGGAAGCCCCTACAGACCATAGCGAAAGAATTTTCTTTACGTGTAAGAAGAAATGATAAAAGCCGGATCGTCTCTTGAAAAGAGATTGATCCGGCTTTTTTATGAAAAAGATTTTTTAAAAAAGAAGGAAAATATCAATTTGTGTCGAAATATAAAAAAGGAGCCTGTCTAGACTCCAAATTGTGACTTCGTTCCTTCAATGTCATCCACGAACTTTTCCTGTGTGGCTTCAAATAATTTCTCGAAAACATCTCCCAGTTCTCTTTCCATTACGGAAATCCCTATTCCAGTCACTCCGCCTTTTACACAGACTTTTTCTTGAAGTGTCGGTAATGTATAAATATTTTTCTTCAATAAGTCCCCAAGACCAACAAGCATTTCAGATGCCAAAACAGTAGCTGTTTCCCTGTCTATTTCTGTTACTTCTGCAGCAGCGTTAATAAACCTTTGCGTAACATAACTGAAAAAAGCAGGTCCACAGCTCACAATGTCAGAAGCCACTCGCGTCACATTTTCATCAATGACTACCGGTGTGGAGATATGTTCAACCAGTGTCATTAAATCCTGCCTCCATTTATCTGAACAATGACTTCCATAAGTTAAAAGTGACACTCCGCTTAATGCACGATTCGTAATGCTAGGAATGAATCGGGCACAGGAACTGGTCAAGATCGATTCTAATTGTTCCACGCTTACCGGACTGGTTATTGAAACAACGCATTTATCCCTGGTGAAGCTTTTTTTATTCTCCTGAATCACATCATACACATCATGAGGTTTCACACAAATGAAGATTAAGTCAGCTGACTTGATCACTTCTTCATTTGAATGGCTTACATTCACTTTATTCCATTTTTCTTTTATACCTTCTGCTTTTTTTAATGAACGATTCGTAATATGAAGATGTGAAGGAGAAATCGCCTTTGATTCAATGAGAGCTTCAATAATGATTTTCCCCATGTTCCCCGTTCCAATGATACCCACTTTCATGTGCAGCCCTCCTTCTATCACACTCTCTCCTAAAACTTATGAATCCCTTTCAACGAATATTCCACCAGAGGTGATTTCCCGTGCAATCCTTAATTGAAAAATATAGAACGGTTCTTGTGATTCTTGCGATTTGTGCCATTGTCCTGATTGCATATATATTAAAGAATGCAACCGCCCCTCCTGTGAAAGAGGCTTCTTTTACTGCCGCTCCCGTAAAAAAAGAAACGGAGCCTGAAGAATTGAAAATTGTCGAAAAAGTATTTGTAGACGTAAAGGGAGAGGTTGTGAAACCTGGATTATATGAGGTCAGGCAGGGTGACAGGTTGAAGTTTGTGATCGATCGAGCCGGTGGTTTCACCGCAGAAGCAGATAAAAAAGTGATCAATTTAGCGGTAAAGGTATCAGACGAAATGATGATTTATGTCCCTAAAATCGGGGAAATAGAACCGCCCCTGTTGGCTTCTCCAATGCCTGGGAACGATCCGGGAAAGGATCGTATCAACATTAATACAGCCACTCAACAGGAATTCGAAACACTGCCAGGAATCGGCCCTGCGAAAGCTTCAACCTTTATCCAATATCGCGAAGAACATGGTCCGTTTGAGACTATAGAAGAGATTCAAAACATCTCTGGAGTCGGAGAAAAAACGTTTGAGAAATTAAAAGAATATATTTATGTCCAATGAATTGACGAAACATAGGAAGTCTTTATACACTTAAACAAGCAAATGAAAATTCACCTAAAAATATAGAAGGGGGAATGGTGATGGAAAGAATCGCTTGGCATCAATATTTTATGGCCCAAAGTCAGCTCCTTGCCCTGCGCAGTACGTGTACAAGACTGGCGGTTGGGGCAACCATCGTTCGTGAAAAACGAATCATTGCAGGAGGCTATAACGGCTCCATTGCAGGAGGGGATCATTGTATAGATGAGGGGTGCTATGTGATTGACAATCACTGTGTGAGGACCATTCATGCCGAAATGAATGCCCTGCTGCAATGTTCAAAGTTCGGGGTCGGAACGGAAAATGCGGATATTTATGTTACTCACTTCCCCTGTCTTCAATGCTGTAAGGCTCTTATCCAGGCAGGAATCAAAACGGTTTATTATGCAAAAGATTATAAAAATCATCCTTATGCCATCGAACTATTCCAAAAGGCAAACGTCCATGTAGAGAAAGTACCCTTTCAAGAGAGCAGCATCGACGTAAAACACAATGAAAAAGCCTCCATGATGCTTCAATTAATCGATGACTTGAGAAATCAAGGTGCTGAAGCCGAGAAGCTTGCTTACTATGAACAAGAATACATAAAACTATTCAATGAATAGGGGGATTTTCCTTTACCTGGCATTTTCAGTACTTTCGGGGACGCTACTTGCACTTCAATTTCATTGGGGTGCAGTCGTTCTTGCTCTGCTCCTTCTATCCCTTTTCCTCAGAAAAAAGACCACCACCATCCTATTTCTGTGCCTCCTATTTCTCTTTATTTCCTTTCTCAACAGCACTATTCAGGAAAAGAGACAGAAAACCGTCCTGTCATCAGAACCTGAACCGGTCGACTTACAAATTGTGATCAATGACATTCCATCCATCGATGGGGATTCCTTTGTTTCCCTCGCTCAAATAAAGAATGAGAAGGTCCTCATGCGCTATTATTTCTCTTCAGAGAAAGAAAAACGAAAATTCCAACATATGAAACCTGGTTTTCTGTGTGAAGTGAAGGGGGAGCTTACAGAACCCAAACCGAATAAAAATCCAAACTTGTTTCATTATAAAAATTATTTGGCTCATCGAGGAGTTTATTGGATACTTGACGTACAAGCATTCGGGGGATGCGTGGATGAAAGCAAATGGAAACACGCCCTCTTACATCTAAGGTTTGATGGATTGAAAAAAATAGAGAGGGATTTCCCATCTTCAACAGTAGGAGTGACCCAAGCGTTACTGTTTGGAGAAACAGGGATGATCGCAGAAGACACAATGAAGGCGTTCAGAGAGCTGGGTGTCGTTCATTTATTGGCAATTTCAGGCCTGCACGTTGGGCTGATCTTTGCGATTCTTTACTACTGCCTATTGAGGATCGGTGTCACAAAAGAATCGGTGACATGGATATGTATTGTTTTTCTTCTATGTTATATCGTACTGACGGGCGCATCTCCTTCCGTTACGAGGGCATCTTCCATGCTGATCGTGATTCTGCTCAGTAGGAAAGTGGCAAATAAGTTAAGTACAATCGAGAGTTTGTCCATTGTATTTGTGATGTTAGTTTTATATGACCCATATTATGTATTCAATGTTGGATTTCAGCTGTCATTTATGGTGAGTTTTTCTCTTGTAGTATCTTCAAGCATTATTCTAAATACTTCCTCATCCATTTCACAATTGGTGAAAGTAACACTTGTTGCCCAACTGTCTTCGTTACCCATCATCATCTATCATTTTTATGAATTTTCTTTGATAGGCTTTTTTACGAATCTTCTTTATGTACCCCTATTCTCAGTCATTGTTCTTCCCTTGACCATCCTCGTCTATATTCTGTCAGTTGAATGGTTGATCCTGCTCCATAAATATCTTATGGATGGAATACAGTGGGTATCTACCATTATCGCTTCTTTTCCATTCAGTACAATTGTGATGGGAAAGCCTCCATTTCTATTCTTGATTGGTTACCTCATCGCTATTTATGTTGTGTTTGTTTGGTTTGAAAAGAAAAAGTACATACTTTCCATGCTGCTCTTGATTTTCTGGGCATCCATTCACATGCTAATCAACACTTATAATCCTTATGGAGAGGTTGTATTCCTGGATGTTGGGCAGGGTGATGCTACACTGATCATGCTGCCGTACAATCGGGGGACCTATCTTATCGATACAGGTGGGGAAGTGCAGTTTCCGAAAGAAGAATGGGAAGAGAGGAAGAATCGTTTTTCTGTAGGGGAAGACATCGTCGTTCCTTTTTTGAAAAGTAAAGGGGTCACGTCCATTGACGCCCTGATCTTAACACACGGGGATCTCGATCATATTGGCGGATCAGAGGCGGTTCTTGAGGAAATGAAAGTGAAGGAAGTCTTGATCAGCCCTAACAGTGAAGAGAAAGGCGAAATGAGGAAAATCATGAAAATCGCCAGAAAAAAGAAAGTTCCTGTTAAAGAAGCACATTATCCATACAGATGGGCAGGTGATAATGATGGATTGCATATTGTTTCCCCGCAGGATGAAGAGTATGAAGGAAATAATGATTCCATTGTATTATATGGAGAAATCGGTTCATTGAAATGGTTATTTACTGGAGATTTAGAAGAGCAAGGGGAAAAAGAGTTCATCAGAAACTTCGATCTGCCTATTGATGTGTTGAAAGTAGGTCACCATGGGAGTAATACGAGTACAACCGAAGAGTTCCTCGTTGAGACGAATCCGTCTGTGGCGGTGATCTCTGCGGGTGAAACCAATCGCTTTGGGCATCCTCATCCTGAGGTAGTGGAACGATTGGAGATAAGAGGAATAACTATATATAGCACGGGAGAAAATGGGGCGATCACCTATCGTTTTTGGGATAAAAAAGGAACGTTTTCAGCCCACCTGCCATAGGATGTATGACAAAACAAATTAAGCGCTAATGAAAAAGGGGCAGACCTATCACAAGGAGTCAGGCACCTTCAAGCCATCTGTATGATACACCAGTACCATATATGGAAGTTGAAGAAACCGGATTCTGTAAGGTCTGCCTCCTATATTCATTAAGAGCCGATTAACTTAATAACAGTTGCAATAACGAACATTGTCGCAAAGAATCCAAAAGAAACAATAAATCCAACGCCTGAATCTACTGCATCATTTCTTTTTGATTGTACATTCTTTTCAAATTGGTTCACAACTACCCCTCCTATTTCTATTCTAGTATAGAACATCGCTAATGAAAAATCTATACTTCCCTTTACTTTTTCCTTTACTGACAAGAGTTGTCACCTATAAGTTTCCCGAGCTCAGGTGACACTAATCAATACAAAGGAAATACCGCTTGACGGAGATGGTTCCTAGGTCTTCTCCGTTAACGTTAATATAGATATAGGGGGTGTCCCATATGACGGATGTCCCCTTTACCACTTGCCAAAACCAAAAAGCTTTTTTACCATAGAGTAGAGAAAAGACTTAATGGAGAGTGCTGACTTGGTTATTGATATATGGAAAAAAATAGAGAAATCTCAATTTGGAGCTATGTATTTAGTTTACGGAAATGAGTCATTTATTATTAATGAAACGAAACAAAGAATTGTTTCAAGTGCCCTTTCAGAAGAAGAAATGGATTTTAATTTTTCCAGTTATGATCTGGAGGAAACCCCTGTGGAAGTGGCGATAGAAGATGCAGAAACCTTTCCATTTATGGGGGAGAGAAGGGTCGTCATCCTACAAAACCCTGTTTTTTTGACAGCAGAAAAAACAAAAGAGAAGGTAGAGCACAATATTAAAAGACTGGAACAATACATACAATCTCCTGCTCCCTATACGATTTTGGTCATTACAGCCAATTACGAAAAACTGGACGAGCGTAAGAAAATCACAAAGTCCTTGAAGAAACTGGCAGAAGTGGTAGAGGCCAAAAAGCTGAACGAGCATGAATTAAAGTCCTGGGTAAGAGAACGTGCTGCCTCTAATAGTGTTCAGATAGATGAAGATGCGATTGAACTATTACTGACCCTCGCTGGAACAAATTTAATGATGCTCACACAGGAGCTGGACAAACTTTCTTTATATGCAAGCGATACAAACAGAATCGACGTAGAAGTGGTGGAACGATTAACAGCCCGGTCCCTGGAACAAAATATTTTCACATTAGTGGACAAGGTCGTTCACAGAAGAATCGATGAGGCATTGAGAATTTATTATGACCTTCTCAAACAAAACGAAGAACCGTTGAAGATTCTATCGATCCTGGCAGGGCAGTTCAGATTGATATATGGAACGAAGGAACTATCACGAAGAGGTTACGGGCAGCAAAAAATTGCTTCCTACCTAAAAGTACACCCTTTCAGAGTGAAACTTGCAGCAGGACAGGCAAAGCACTTCAACGATAAACAACTCGCCCATATCATCGAATTGCTATCTCAAGGAGATTATGAAATCAAAACAGGGAGAATCAAAAAGGAATTAATGATTGAAATGTTTCTTTTTAAACTTCATGATCAGAGCTTTATGTGATCAGTGAATAATAAGCAAAAGAAAAACCACCTGGCCATGGGCGAGGTGGTTTTTTTTCAATTAGTTCGCTTTTTTCATAAGGCGAGACTTTTGACGATCCGCAGCGTTTTTGTGGATAAGACCTTTTTGAGCTGCTTTGTCTAATTGACGAACCGCTTCTGTTGCTAATTCTTTAGCGTTATCTGCGCTGTTTGCAGCTGCAGCTTCTGCTTTCTTGATAGCAGTACGCATTGTAGATTTCACGGCAGCGTTTTGAGCGTTACGCTCGTTGCTAGTTTTTACACGCTTGATAGCTGATTTGATATTTGGCATTCCTGTCACCTCCTATAAAAGGATCGAGATTCTATGTGACTCGATTTAAATTCCTAAACAATAAGAACAAATGATATTTTATCAAACGAACAGTGATATTGCAATACTATGTAGTGAAATTAAACGAGTGAATGAACCCATACGAAAAAGGTAAACATAAAAAAATAGTAGATATCATCCCAAGCCTGGAGGTAGAGTCGAAATGAAAAAAGAAGAAATCGATTACAGTAAATATTCCATTCGTACCGATCTTGCCGTTGAAGCAAGAGAAATGGTCGTCACTGATAAAGCGGAAGATACTTCATCCATTCAAGGAGTCATGATTAAAGAGAAAGAAGAGGATGGGATAAAAGTTTCCCTTGTCACCGTTACACCAGAAGGAGAAGAGAAAATCGGTAAAAAACCTGGTAATTACTTAACCATCGAGGCTCATGGAATTCGCCAGGAAGATGCAGAACTGCAACAAAGAGTTGAAAAAGTTTTTGCGAACGAATTTAATCAATTTTTGATTAATAAAAAAATCAGTAAAAATGCAAGCTGCTTAATCGTTGGTCTCGGTAACTGGAATGTAACCCCCGATTCATTAGGACCCCGCGTCTGTGAAGACATCATTGTGACGAGACATCTATTTGAACTGCAGCCGGAATCTGTGGAGGAGGGCTATCGGCCGGTCAGTGCCCTCGTACCTGGTGTGATGGGGCTCACGGGTATTGAAACGAGCGATATCATTTTCGGAGTAGTGGAGAAATCCAAACCAGACTTCATCATCGCCATCGATGCCCTGGCATCCCGTTCCATTGAGCGTGTCAATTCAACCATCCAGATCTCGGATACAGGCATCCATCCTGGGTCAGGAGTAGGGAACAAGCGAAAAGGATTGGATCAGGAAACGTTAGGGGTTCCGGTTATTGCCATCGGTGTTCCGACCGTACTTGATGCTGTCACAATCGTAAGCGATACAGTTGATTTTCTTTTAAAGCATTTTGGAAAGGAAATGAGAGAAGGGGACCGTCCATCCAGATCCCTTGCCCCGGCAGGGTTGAGCTTCGGTGAGAGAAGGAAATTAACAGAAGAAGATCTTCCGGAAGAACAACACCGTCAAGCCTACATGGGGATTGTAGGTACACTCGAGGATCATGAAAAACGAAAATTGATTCATGAAGTATTGGCTCCCATCGGGCATAATCTGATGGTCACACCTAAAGAAGTCGACGTGTTCATGGAAGATATGGCCAACCTTATCGCAAGCGGCTTGAATGCTGCACTGCATGATGCGGTTGACCAGGAGAATACGGGATATCAGACGAGATAGATTGCAGATGAAAGCAGCGCCTTAGGGGTAGGTATTGACCCTTGAGGCGTTCTTTGATGAATTGGGAATAGAGTGATCGGGTCTTGAGGGAATTTGTCAGCTCTCGAATCTCCCGGTTCGGGAATCAGTGTGCTCTAAAGTTTAGAAGAAATGATCGTTTCGCTGATATATTTGAAATTTCGCTGATAAAAGTGACGATTTCGCTGATAAAATCAGTATTTCGCTGATAAAATGAAAAATTCGCTGATATCCAAAAAGAGGAAAGCATTTTTCTGTAAAAATTGGAGCTTATTTTACCTCTGAAACCGAAAATATTAGATTTTTACGTAAAAGGGGTTATTCCCCCGCCTCAAAAATCGTGATTATCACTTTAAAAAGAAATTTCCTACCCATCTAATTTCACTCCAGCTTTCAATTCCCAACCCCCATCTACTTCTGATCCACTAAAAATAATAGATTCCCCCGTTTAACTTTCCACCAATAACCTCATAATGACTACTAAATATAGTTCTACTATCTCTAGTAATGACATACGTTGTACTAGAGTAGATTAAAGGAAAGGGTGGGAGAATGAGGTCGTATAAAGCGCCTAATTATGTAGTAGCGATTAATATGTCAACGATACTGAAAGGGATGTTGATCTTCGTTGTAGGATTGCTCTCGATTTTTTCGATAACGGGCATCCTCACTTCCTTGAACCCTGAGTATAGAATTACATCGAATTCATTGAATCAAGCGGCTTCCAATGTGAAGGGTGATGCATTATATAAGATCTTGGCATTAGAAAACCGGTCTTTTAATCAAATTTTAACTGAAGAAGAGCAGGCTTTACCGAATGTGTCATCCCTCCTTTTTCAGGTGGCTACCAATGTGAGCTTAGAAGATCCCCGAAGTTTCCTGGGGAGAGAGCTTCCGGGATTCTCGATTTTTGACGGGGATATCCTTGTGGCAGGGGAAGGAACGGATTTTACGAATATGCCGATTGAGTCGGTCCCGCCTCCTGAAGCACTCGAAGCAGGGAATGAGGCACCACTCAAGAATGTTGAGAATCTTAAAGACCCGGATCAAAAGAGTGGGGATGTGGCACCTCCATTATCCACAGGGAATAAAAAAACCGTTCATCTTTATTTCACTCATACCCGAGAATCCTATCTCCCTTATTTGGATGGTGTGACCAATCCCGATTCAGCCATGCACTCAGAAGTCAATGTCACCAAGGTGGGGGACATGGTGAAGAGGAACTTAGAGGACCAGGGTATCGGAACGAGCATAGATAAAACCGACGTGATTCAGACCTTAAACAAAAAAGGATTGGATTATTGGGCTGCTTACCAGGAGTCGAGACCTTTAGTGCAGGCTGCCATGACAAGTAATAAAGACTTGCTGTATCTCGTTGATATCCATCGTGATTCTCAAAGAAGGGCTGTCACGACGGGAACGATCAAAGGAAAATCTTATGCTAAGCTTGCATTTGTCGTTGGGGAAGAGCATCCGAATTACGAGCAGAATTTAAAGGTGGCAACAGAGCTTCATAAATTATTGGAAGCGAACTATAAAGGGATTTCACGTGGAGTGATTGCGAAGAAGGGAAGCGGGACCAACGGGAAGTTCAACCAGGATCTTTCAAGCAATGCCATGTTACTGGAGTTTGGTGGAGTCGATAATACATTCGAGGAATTGGAACGATCTGCACAGGCTTTCGCTGAAGTATTCGCTGAATATTATTGGCAGGCTGAAAAGGTGAATCATACACCTGTCACTCCTGCTTCAAGTCAGTAGTAAAAGGATGAAGGAACCAATGACAAAATTCTTTTTTAAATGTGCATTACTTATATCTGCATTATTTATCGGGGTACTGATCGGAATGCAGTATGCGAATGAAGGCATCGTGGAAATGAAGGGACATGAACAACAAAAATTCACATCGCCGGTGGGAGTGAGTCAGGACGGAGAAGGAAACGTGGAAGCGTCGTTCCTTGGGAATGAAGTAGAATCGAAAACGTTAAGCGAAAAGAAAGAGAAATTAGAGGATATGAAAGCCTTTAATGCGTTTTCCTCAATCGGAAAGGCGCTGGCGAATATAATTGAAAGTATCACCAATGAAATAGTGAACTTTATTGCTTCGTTAATTTAAGAGAGGGCTTTTGGAAATGTTCCAGCCTTCTCTTTTTTTTGGAGATTTATCTCTAAGAACTCGATTGATTCCTTTCTAAAATCGACAATTCCCGTATAGCCCTTTAGTTTACATTGAATAATATATAGTCTACTGCTATAATTCAAAATAGTGTACATGTGTGGAAATAACAGGAGTTGAACGTATAATGAACCGTGAAGAGAAATTAGAAAGACAATCGAGAATTAGAAACTTTTCAATCATTGCTCATATAGATCATGGGAAATCTACCCTTGCCGATCGTATTTTGGAGAAAACGAAAGCACTGACGGCGCGTGAAATGAAAGAGCAATTACTGGATTCAATGGATCTTGAGAGAGAACGTGGAATCACAATCAAATTAAATTCTGTGCAATTAAAGTATCAAGCAAAGGATGGGGAAGAATACATCTTTCATCTGATTGATACACCAGGGCACGTAGACT
This sequence comes from Rossellomorea aquimaris, assembly GCF_008180865.1. Taxonomy (GTDB): domain Bacteria; phylum Bacillota; class Bacilli; order Bacillales; family Bacillaceae_B; genus Rossellomorea; species Rossellomorea yichunensis. Next base: position 336,471 of record NZ_VTEX01000004.1, on the reverse strand, counting down.
TTACATACGAAGTATCTCGTAGTTTAGCTGCTTGTGAAGGAGCCGTCCTTGTGGTGGATGCAGCTCAAGGTATTGAAGCGCAAACATTGGCAAACGTGTATCTTGCCTTGGATAATGACCTGGAAATCCTGCCGGTCATCAACAAAATCGACCTTCCTGCAGCAGATCCTGAAAGGGTTCGACAGGAAGTGGAAGATGTCATCGGTCTGGATGCATCGGAAGCAGTCCTGGCATCAGCCAAAGCAGGGATCGGGATTGAAGAGATCCTCGAGCAGGTGGTTGAAAAAGTACCCGCTCCGCAGGGAGATCCAGATGCCCCACTAAAAGCCCTTATCTTTGACTCTTTATATGACGCATATAGAGGAGTCGTTGCCTACATCCGTGTGATGGAAGGAAGTGTCAAAGTCGGAGATAAAGTCCGTATGATGGCGACGGGGAAAGAGTTTGAAGTAACGGAAATCGGTGTCTTCACTCCGAAACCGACGGGACAAAAAGAATTAACGGTCGGGGATGTTGGGTACTTAACAGCAGCGATCAAGAATGTTGGGGACACCCGGGTGGGAGATACCATCACTCTTGCCAAAAATCCTGCTGAAAAAGCATTACCAGGTTACCGCCGCTTAAACCCGATGGTATATTGCGGTTTATATCCAATCGATTCAAATCGCTACAACGATCTTAGGGAAGCACTTGAGAAACTTGAATTGAATGACTCGGCACTTCAATATGAGCCTGAAACATCTCAAGCGTTAGGGTTCGGGTTCCGTTGTGGATTCCTCGGACTCCTTCATATGGAGATCATTCAGGAACGTATTGAGCGCGAATTCAAAATCGACCTTATTACGACTGCACCAAGTGTTATCTATCATGTCAAATTGACGGATGGTCAAGAAGTGAAAGTGGATAACCCGTCCATGATGCCTGATCCGCAAAAAGTGGATCATGTTGAAGAGCCTTATGTTAAAGCAACAATCATGGTTCCTAACGACTACGTTGGTGCCGTAATGGAGCTTTGCCAAGGAAAACGCGGGAACTTTATCGACATGCAGTATATGGATGATACACGAGTGAACATCGTCTATGAAATCCCGCTTGCTGAAATCGTGTATGACTTCTTCGATCAATTGAAATCGAACACGAAAGGGTACGCTTCATTTGATTATGAGCTGATCGGATATAAGGAATCCAAGCTTGTGAAGATGGATATCCTGTTGAACGCTGAAAATGTCGATGCCCTTAGCTTTATCGTTCATCGTGACTTCGCTTATGAACGCGGGAAGTTGATTGTTGAGAAATTGAAGGAATTAATTCCGAGACAACAATTCGAAGTACCCGTCCAGGCAGCGATCGGACAGAAGATTGTCGCAAGATCGACCATTAAAGCCATTCGGAAGAACGTTCTGGCAAAATGTTACGGTGGAGATATTTCACGTAAACGTAAACTTCTTGATAAACAAAAAGAAGGTAAAAAACGTATGAAGTCCGTAGGTAATGTAGAAGTTCCACAAGAAGCCTTCATGGCCGTCTTGAAGATGGATGACACGGATAAAAAATAATTGTCTTGATGATAAAGGGGGAAAGTGGCTTGTACAAAACAAGCACTGCTTACCCCCTTTTCTCTATGACTGCCCCAAAAGGAGGGATATTCTTGGTAAAATCAGCTTATATTCATATACCTTTCTGTGAACATATCTGTCACTATTGTGATTTCAATAAAGTCTTTTTAGAAGGACAGCCTGTAAATGAATATTTAATCAGCCTGGGTGATGAAATGAAGCGAAGAGTCATGTCACCTGACAAGCTTGATACGATTTTTGTCGGTGGCGGCACTCCGACGTCATTGAATGCGGGCCAGCTCGATGTATTATGTGAATCGATCAACAATCACCTTCCCTTTGATCAGGGGGAATTCACATTTGAAGCAAACCCTGGCGATTTGACAGAAGACAAACTTCAAGTGTTAAAGGACCACGGTGTGAATCGATTGAGTTTTGGTGTTCAGTCATTCAATGATGAGCTCCTAAAAGGAATTGGTCGGACACATAGAAGCAAAGATGTGTATACGTCTGTGGAAACGGCTCAGAAAGTAGGATTCTCCAATATCAGCATTGATCTGATTTATAGCCTGCCTAAGCAAACTGAGGAAGATTTTCAAGATACATTGAAGAAAGCACTTGATCTTGATCTTCCTCATTACTCGGCTTATTCACTCATAGTAGAGCCGAAAACGGTCTTCTACAACCTGATGAGGAAAGGGAAGCTGTCATTGCCTTCTCAAGATCAGGAAGCGGCTATGTACGAGATTCTGATCGAAACGATGGAGAAATATGGGATCAATCAATATGAAATCAGTAATTTTGCTAAACGGGGATACGAAAGCAAACATAATCTCGTTTATTGGGACAATAATGAATATTATGGTTTAGGAGCAGGTGCCCACGGATATATAAACGGAGTACGTTATTCCAATTACGGTCCCCTGAAAAAATATATGGACCCGATTGCAGAAGGTTCCCTGCCTACCATCCAGCAGCATGAAGTCACCAAAGCCGAAATGATGGAAGAGGAAATGTTCCTCGGATTACGTAAGGTAGATGGCGTGAGTAAATCCATATTCCAACAGAAATTTGATTGCAGCGTGGAGTCCGTCTTTGGTACCTCCATTAAGGAAATGGAGAAACGAGAACTGCTTTTAGTAGATGAAGAGCGTGTGGCACTTACGAAGCAGGGCCGTTTTCTGGGAAACGAAGTATTTCAATCTTTCCTTGGTGTAATTTAATGGATGTATTCTACAGGGAGTAACTCATGCTTAGAAAGTTGAGTGGAGCGGAAGGTGCTCGACTCCTGCGGGAATAGCGGGAAAGTACTAAAAGCGGAGGCGTCTCGACCAGCTCCGACAAGCATAAGATGAATGGACCGGGAAGGCGTTTTTTGCCTTCTTGGGCCATTTAGCTTATGACCTCGAGGGGCTAGCCGCCGGAGCTAGACAGTTGAGACCCCACAGGGCAATGCCCGAGGAGGCTCAACTCACGCCCCGCGGAAAGCGAGTACCTGGAGCGGAAATCAACCACTACTCGCTTATTCAAAAACAACTGACTTTACGAAAAGAGCCAATCTAATATATTGACATCCCTTTTCTGATTTGATAATTTATTAATTAGATTTAGCACTCATCTTGATAGAGTGCTAACAGGGGTGATGAATGTTGTTAACAGATCGACAACTTCTAATTCTTCAAGTGATTATTGATGATTTTATCCTGTCAGCTCAGCCTGTCGGTTCGAGGAGCTTATCCAAGAAGGATGAAATTTCCTTCAGCTCGGCTACGATTCGAAATGAAATGGCTGATTTGGAGGATTTGGGTTTTATCGAAAAAACGCATACTTCTTCAGGACGTATTCCTTCTGAAAAGGGTTATCGTTATTATGTGGATCACTTGCTTTCTCCACAGAAATTAAAGAAGAATGACGTGCATGCAATTCGTTCCATCTTCACTGAGCGAATATATGAATTGGAGAAAGTGGTCCAGAAGTCGGCAAAGATTCTTTCCGAGCTGACGAATTACACGACCATCGTATTAGGTCCCGATTTGAAGGAAAATAAGCTGAAAAAGATTCAACTTATTCCTCTGAACAAAGATACAGCGATTGCCATCATCGTGACGGATAACGGACATGTTGAAAATAAACTGTTCCATATCCCTCCTACAATGGATGCTGCGGAGCTTGAGAAGCTTGTGCACATCTTGAATGACCGTTTATCGGGTGTTCCTATCAGTGAGTTAAACGATAAAATTTTCAAGGAAGTCGCTCTTTTACTAAGAGAGCATATTCAGAACTATGATTTTATCCTTCACTCGATTACGGATTCCTTTAATCCAACGGTCACGGATAAGCTGTTCTTTGGTGGGAAAACCAATATACTCAACCAACCTGAGTTTAATGACGTCCATAAAGTTCGCATGCTCCTTGAGATGATTGAACAAGAGGAGAGCGTCTACAACTTGATTCGTCCATCCGCTACTGGATTGACCATTAAAATCGGGAAAGAAAATGATCATCTTGCTATGGAGAATTGCAGTCTCATAACCGCTACTTATTCTATTGGTAAAGAACAATTAGGATCCATCGCGATTATCGGACCTACCCGAATGGAGTATTCCCGTGTCGTGAGTTTACTTAATTTCTTTTCAAATGATATGTCCAAGGTTCTGACGAAACTGTATCAAAGTGAAGATTAGTGGACATATTGTATAAAGGAAAATAGGGCCAGGAAGCAGGTCTAATGGCCTTCTGGCGCCTTGTAATGGTCGCAGATTTTTAAGGAGGTGAATGTTATGTCTGAAGAAACAAAACAAGAACAGCATGATGCGAAAGAAGAAAACAGCGATGCGGTAGAAGAAGTATTCGCTGAAGAACCTCAAGCAGAGGAAGTAGCAGAAGGACAACAAGAATCAGATGAGCTTTCACAATTGGAAGATAAGCTGAATGAGTCTGAGAATCGTTATCTCCGTTTAAGAGCTGATTTCGATAACTTCCGCCGCCGCGTCAATGTAGAAAACGAAGCGAAGGAGAAATATCGTGCTCAAGGACTGATCACTGAACTATTGCCGGCACTTGATAATTTCGAGCGTGCTTTAAATATAGATGCTGATAATGATCAAACAAAAACACTTCTTCAAGGAATGGAAATGGTTCATAGAAGTATTGTTGAAGCCCTTAAGAAAGAGGGAGTAGAGCCAATTGAAGCGGTAGGTCAAGAGTTCGATCCACATTTGCATCAAGCAGTTATGCAAACAGAAGATGAAAATTTCGATAGCAATGTAGTTGTTGAAGAATTTCAAAAGGGATACAAACTGAAAGACAGAGTAATTCGTCCTTCCATGGTGAAGGTCAATCAATAATAAAGACATTACATATACAAAATAGGGAGGTTTCTTACTATGAGTAAAATTATCGGTATTGACTTAGGTACAACAAACTCATGTGTATCAGTACTTGAAGGCGGAGAGCCAAAGGTTATTGCAAATGCAGAAGGAAACCGCACAACACCATCAGTTGTTGCGTTCAAAAATGGAGAAAAGCAGGTTGGGGAAGTAGCGAAGCGTCAAGCGATCACAAACCCGAACACGATCATCTCAGTGAAACGTCATATGGGAACAGATCACAAAGTAGAAGCAGAAGGAAAAGAATACACTCCACAAGAGATTTCAGCTATGATTCTTCAACACTTAAAATCATATGCAGAAGACTATCTTGGTGAAAAAGTTGAAAAAGCAGTCATCACGGTACCTGCTTACTTCAATGATGCAGAACGTCAAGCAACGAAGGATGCCGGTAAAATCGCAGGTCTTGAAGTTGAGCGTATCATCAACGAACCAACGGCTGCTGCACTAGCATACGGCTTAGACAAGATGGATCAAGATCAAACGATCCTTGTTTATGACCTTGGTGGCGGTACATTTGACGTATCCATCCTTGAACTTGGTGACGGTGTATTCGAAGTACGTTCTACTGCCGGCGACAACCGTCTAGGTGGAGACGACTTTGACCAAGTGATCATCGATTATCTTGTAGCTGAATTCAAAAAAGAGAACGGCATCGACCTCTCTAAAGATAAAATGGCTCTTCAACGTCTTAAAGACGCTGCTGAGAAAGCGAAAAAAGATCTTTCAGGAGTGACTTCAACTCAGATCTCACTTCCATTCATCACGGCTGGAGAAGCAGGTCCACTTCACTTGGAAGTGACTCTTTCAAGAGCGAAATTCGATGAAATCTCTTCAGGTCTTGTAGAACGTACAATGGGACCAACTCGTCAAGCAATGAAAGATGCTGGTCTTTCTGCAAGTGAAATCGATAAAATCATTCTTGTTGGTGGATCAACTCGTATCCCGGCTGTACAAGAAGCGATCAGAAAAGAAACTGGTAAAGAGCCATCTAAAGGTGTTAACCCTGACGAAGTTGTAGCGATGGGTGCTGCGATTCAAGGTGGAGTTCTTACTGGGGACGTTAAAGATGTTGTCTTACTTGACGTTACACCACTTTCACTTGGTATCGAAACAATGGGTGGGGTATCAACAAAGCTGATCGAGCGTAACACGACGATTCCGACATCTAAATCTCAAACATTCTCAACTGCCGCTGATAACCAGACTGCTGTAGATATCCATGTATTACAAGGTGAGCGCCCAATGGCTGCTGATAACAAAACGCTTGGACGCTTCCAATTATCTGACATTCCGCCAGCGCCACGCGGAGTACCACAAATCGAAGTGAAATTCGATATTGATAAGAACGGTATCGTGAATGTAAGTGCGAAGGACCTTGGAACAGGTAAAGAGCAAAACATCACAATTAAGTCTTCTACTGGTCTTTCAGATGATGAAGTAGAACGTATGGTGAAGGAAGCAGAAGAAAATGCCGAAGCGGATAAACAACGTAAAGAGGAAGTCGAACTTCGCAACGAAGCCGACCAACTTGTTTTCCAAACGGAAAAAACGTTAAAAGACCTTGAAGGCAAAGTTGAAGAAGACGAAGTGAAAAAAGCGGAAGATGCGAAAGCTGAATTAAAAGAAGCAATCGAGAAAGATGATTTAGATCTTATCCGTGAAAAGAAAGATGCATTACAGGAAATCGTTCAAAGCTTAACAATGAAGCTTTATGAGCAGGCTCAAGCGGAAGCTCAAGCAGCTCAAGGAGCAGAAGGCGAAGCTTCGAAAGACGACGATGTAGTCGATGCTGAATACGAAGAAGTAAATGATGATAAGAAATAATTTAGTATGAACGAAAAAGTCAAAGTCAGGGCGGTTCTTGGCTTTGACTTTTTCTATGATTGAAAGAAACAGAAGGTGATTCATTCATCTGACTGACACAATCAATTAAAAGGAATGTTGAGTTTTTATTGATAATAGTCAAAGCTCAATGTTAAAATAACCTTTATGCAAAGGATTCGGGAGTGGTGTTTTAATGAGTAAACGGGACTATTATGAGGTTCTTGGTGTCGGAAAAGATGCCTCAAAAGACGAAATGAAGAAAGCATACCGCAAGCTCTCCAAAAAATATCATCCGGATATTAATAAAGAAGCGGATGCGGATGAAAAATTCAAAGAAATATCGGAAGCTTATGAAGTATTGAGTGATGATCAAAAGCGTGCTCAATATGATCGTTTCGGACATACTGACCCTAACCAGGGATTTGGCGGCGGTGCTGACTTTGGCGGTGGAGGTTTCGGTGGTTTCGAAGACATCTTCAATACATTCTTCGGTGGCGGCGGAGGCCGCAGAAGAGATCCGAATGCACCTAGGCAAGGTGCCGATCTTCAGTACACGATGTCACTGACATTTGAAGAAGCGGTCTTTGGGAAAGACACAGAAATCGAGATTCCGAGAGAAGAAGAATGTGACACCTGCCATGGCTCAGGTGCAAAGCCGGGAACAAAGGTCAATACATGTTCTCACTGTAATGGATCGGGTCAATTGAATGTAGAACAGAATACACCGTTCGGCCGCATTGTGAACAGACGCGTTTGTCACTACTGTAACGGTACAGGTAAACAAATCAAGGAAAAATGTTCAACTTGTGGCGGGGCCGGAAAAGTACAGAAGCGCCGTAAAATTTCTGTTAAAATCCCGGCTGGTATCGATGATGGACAGCAGCTGCGTGTGACTGGTCAAGGTGAACCGGGTATAAATGGCGGACCTGCCGGTGACTTGTATGTTGTATTCCACGTTCGCTCACATGATTTCTTTGAGCGTAACGGAGATGATATCTATTGTGAAATGCCAGTGACGTTTGCACAAGCGGCATTAGGTGATGAGATTGAAGTGCCGACCCTGCACGGAAAAGTAAAGCTGAAAGTGCCTGCAGGAACTCAAACAAGCACGAGATTCCGTTTGAAAGGTAAAGGAGTACCGAATGTCCGTGGATACGGTACAGGTGATCAGCATGTTCAGGTGAAGGTGGTTACCCCTTCTAAGTTAACGGATAAGCAAAAGCAACTATTAAGAGAATTTGCTGATATTAGCGGACAGGTTCCAGACGAACAGCATGAAAGCTTTTTTGATAAAGTAAAAAAAGCCTTTAAAGGCGAATAACTAAAGAACGGAGTTGGTAGATCAATGAAATGGTCAGAAATCAGTATTCTTACTACGAATGAAGCGATTGAACCTATTTCAAACATTCTTCATGAATCTGGAGCAAGCGGTGTGGTCATTGAAGACCCGGCCGAATTAATTAAGGAAAGAGAAGATATGTTTGGAGAGATCTACCAACTCAATCCTGATGATTATCCTAGTGAAGGTGTCTTAGTCAAAGCGTACTTGCCCGTAAATAGCTTTCTTGGTGAAACCGTTGACGAGATCAAGCAGGGCATTTCGAACCTGGTAACCTATGATATCGACATTGGTGTAAACAAAGTGGAGATTTCAGAAGTGAACGAGGAAGAATGGGCAACGGCGTGGAAGAAATACTACCATCCTGTGAAGATCTCCGATAAATTTACGATCGTACCAACTTGGGAAGACTACACACCGGTTCATAGTGACGAACTCATCATTGAACTGGACCCAGGCATGGCGTTCGGGACAGGGACGCATCCTACAACAGTCATGTGTATACAGGCCCTAGAGCGAATCGTTAAAAAACACGATACGGTCATCGATGTAGGAACAGGTTCAGGTGTATTATCCATTGCTGCTGCACAGTTAGCTGCAGACAATGTAAGAGCGTATGACCTAGATGAAGTGGCTGTTCGTTCAGCGAGACTGAATGTGAAGCTGAACAAAGTCCAGCAAACTGTAACGGTTGACGCGAATAATTTATTGAATGATGTTTCAGGGCAAGCGGATGTGATTGTAGCGAATATCTTGGCTGAGATCATTTTACGCTTTACACTTGATGCCTTCGAACTTGTGAAACCTGGCGGATTTTTTATCACCTCTGGGATTATCCAGCCTAAGAAGCAAGAAGTACGTGATGCATTGGAGTCTGCCGGATTTATTATAGAAGAAATTATGGTCATGGAAGACTGGGTCGCTATTATTGCCAAGAAGCCTATGTGAATTTAAGTAAAAACGGTGGAGTTGAAACTGTATGCAACGATATTTTATAAATGACATATATCGAGAAAATGATCCGATTACGATAACAGGGGATGACTATCATCATATCGTTCGTGTCATGAGAATGAAGGAAGATGATGAAGTCTATGCTGTATTTAAGGATCAAGCATCAGGAATTGCCCGTATTGAAACGATTTCCAGTGACTCAATAGAACTATCAATAGTAAAATGGGAAACAACGACGAAAGAATTGCCAATTAAAGTAACCATTGCGAGCGGACTGCCGAAAGGGGATAAATTGGAGTTGATTTTCCAAAAGGGAACAGAGCTTGGAGCCACTCAATTTATCCCTTTTAATGCGGATCGCTCCATTGTGAAGTGGGACGATAAAAAAGCCAAGAAAAAGGTGGAACGATGGGAGAAAATCGTTAAGGAAGCAGCGGAGCAGTCTCATAGACTCCTTGTTCCCGACGTATCTGCCCCCATTTCATTGAAACAATTAATACAGGCACAGTTTGATTACAAACTGATCGCATATGAAGAAGAAGCACGAGCCGGAGAAAAAGGAAATCTATCAAAGGTGTTATCGACGATTGAAAATGGACAAAGTGTCCTTGTCGTATTCGGCCCTGAAGGTGGATTGACAGAAAAAGAAGTAGAGATGTGTAAGAGCGAGGGCTTTATTCCATGTGGACTGGGCCCAAGAATCTTACGGACGGAGACTGCTCCATTGTATGTCCTCTCAGCCATCAGCTATCAATTAGAACTTATGAGGTGATTGTAATGCCATCAGTAGCGTTTCACACTCTAGGGTGTAAAGTGAACCACTACGAAACAGAAGCCATCTGGCAACTATTTAAAGAAGAAGGATATGAACGTGTAGAATATGATTCGATTGCAGATGTGTATGTCATTAACACGTGCACGGTAACGAATACGGGAGATAAGAAAAGCAGACAGGTCATTCGTCGTGCCATCCGTAAGAATCCTGACGGAGTGATTTGTGTAACAGGATGCTACGCTCAAACATCCCCTGCTGAAATTATGGCGATACCGGGCGTTGACGTTGTGGTTGGGACGCAGGATCGAAGAAAAATGCTAACATACATTGAAGAATATAAACAAGAACGCCAACCAATCAATGGCGTTACAAACATTATGAAGAATCGTGTCTACGAAGAGCTGGATGTTCCGGCATTTACGGATCGTACACGTGCCTCTCTTAAAATCCAGGAAGGGTGCAATAACTTCTGTACATTCTGCATTATTCCATGGGCCCGTGGACTGATGAGATCCCGTGATCCTGAAGAAGTCATTCATCAAGCTCAGCAGCTAGTGGATGCCGGCTATAAAGAGATTGTCCTGACAGGAATTCACACAGGTGGATACGGAGAGGACATGAAAGACTACAACCTTGCCATGCTTCTTAAAGACCTGGAGCAAAAAGTGAAGGGTCTGAAGAGAATTCGTATCTCTTCCATCGAAGCCAGTCAACTTACGGATGAAGTCATTGAAGTGATTGATCAATCAAATATTGTTGTCAGACACTTACACATTCCACTTCAATCAGGGTCCAATACGGTTCTTAAGAGAATGCGCAGAAAATATACGATGGAATTCTTTGCAGAGCGCTTGGAAAAGCTTAAAAAGGCTTTACCGGGACTTGCCGTTACATCTGATGTCATTGTCGGTTTCCCTGGTGAAACGGAAGAAGAATTTATGGAAACATTTAATTTCATCAATGAACATAAATTCTCGGAGCTTCACGTGTTCCCTTATTCAAAGCGAACAGGTACTCCTGCAGCACGTATGGACGACCAAATCGATGAAGATATCAAGAATGAACGAGTTCATCGTTTAATTGAACTTTCTAATCAATTAGCGAAAGAATACTCTTCTCAGTTTGAAAATGAAGTATTAGAAGTTATCCCTGAAGAAATTTACCAAGATGATCTTTATGTTGGATATACGGATAATTACTTGAAAGTGGTATTCCCTGCAACAGAAGATATGGTAGGAAAGCTTGTGAAAGTTAAGATCACAAAAGCAGGTTATCCTCTAAATGAAGGCCAATTCGTACGTGTCCTTGAAGAAACAGAAGAAAAAGCCGCAATTTAAATTTAATAGATCAAGGCACCTGACAATGGTTAGGTGCTTTTTTTATTCCGCGGAAAGCGGAGCGGTTCCCCTCACCATCCTACACACGCTGATTGACAGAGCCCAGGGTTACCTTATATTGAATACAACAATCTGTGTAAAGAGCTTTTTGTTTTTGCACAATAATTCTTTGTAACCACTTTCTTTTTTTTCTTAGAAACAATTTATCTATTGATATGTGAAGAAGAAGGTTGTAAACTATTAATGTCAACATAATAAATGAAACAGGTCTTTTTTTTAAACTAATAGTGCAAACGATTGCATTAATGTAAGCGTTTGTATCTTACTATACTTTAATGAGGTGTTACGATGAAAAAGGCATGGCGTAAAGAAGCGGTAGGCTATCAAATCTATCCAAGGAGTTTTCAGGATTCAAACGGCGACGGAATTGGTGATTTGCAGGGCGTGATTCAACGGTTGGATTATATTAAAGAATTAGGTATCGATGTGATTTGGATTTGTCCAATGTATAAATCACCTAATGATGATAATGGATATGATATTTCTGATTATCAGGATATTATGGAAGACTTCGGTACGATGGAGGACTTCGATCAATTACTTAATGAGGTTCATAAGAGAGATATGAAACTGATCATTGACCTAGTACTTAATCATACAAGTGATGAGCACCCTTGGTTCATTGAATCTAAGAGCTCTAAAGAAAATCCAAAGCGTGACTGGTATATCTGGAGAGATGGCGTAAAAGGCAAGGAGCCAAATAACTGGGAAAGCATCTTTGGAGGATCGGCATGGGAGTATGACGATGAAACAGATCAATATTTCCTTCACGTATTCTCTACGAAGCAGCCGGATTTGAACTGGGAAAATGAAGAAGTCCGCGACGCTCTTTATGACACAGTCAACTGGTGGCTAGATAAAGGGATTGATGGCTTCAGAATCGATGCCATCAGCCATATTAAGAAACGTCCGGGTCTACCTGATATGCCAAATCCGAAAAAGGAAAAGTATGTTTCTTCTTTCGATATGCATATGAATCAAAAAGGGATTCATACGTTTCTGCAAGAATTCAAGGATCGGACGTATGCAAACTATGATGTCATGTCCGTTGGGGAAGCGAATGGTGTAAAAGCCGATGAAGCGGAACTGTGGGTCGGAAAAGAAAATGGTAAGATGGATATGATTTTCCAATTCGAACATCTTGGTCTCTGGGACGCAGAAACCAACCCTGACCTTGATATTGTCGAATTGAAAAAGGTGCTCACTCGCTGGCAGAAAGGCCTTGAAGGCAATGGGTGGAATGCTCTATTCATCGAAAATCATGATAAAGCAAGAGTTGTTTCCACTTGGGGTAATGATAAAGAATATTGGAGAGAAAGTGCCACTGCCATGGCGACCATGTACTTCTTGATGCAGGGGACTCCTTTTATTTATCAAGGTCAGGAAATCGGTATGACAAATGTCCAATTCCCATCCATTGAAGATTATGATGATGTAGCGGTCAAGAATCTGTATCGTCTGAAGCGTGAAGAAGGGGTACCTCACCAAGACATCATGGACATCATCTGGGCTTCTTCCCGTGACAACAGCAGAACACCGATGCAATGGACTGACGAGGTAAACAGTGGATTCACAAACGGCAAGCCTTGGATGAAAGTGAACCCAAACTATAAAACAATTAATGTAAAAGCTCAGGAGAAGGATGAAAGCTCCATTCTGAACTTCTATAAAAAAATGATTCAACTAAAGAAAAAAGAAGATGTCTTCACGTACGGGATCTATGACCTGCTTCTTGAAAAAGACAAGCAAATCTATGCGTATACCCGCACAGGAGAAGATCAATCCATGATCGTGATCACAAACCTTTCCACTGATGATGCCGTTTGTGACCTTGGTGAATTGGAAGTCTCCTCTTCAAATCTTCTGTTGAATAACTATGATGTAAACAGCCATGAAATTGTAAGCAAGATAACGCTTAAGCCATACGAGGCGAGAGTGTACCGTTTAAAATGATAAATTCACAACCCTGGCAAAGATTGCCGGGGTTGTTTTCATTTTCTTATAAAAAATGAAAAGGTTTTCTTTTTTTGGAGATGCTAATAAGAAATGCTCGTCTTTTTCTCTTTGTTTTGTTATGATAAGAGAGGTACGGACAACTGTTAAAGGAGAGATAATGAATGACTACGAACATTGCTAGTATGATTGATCATACTTTACTTAAACCTGAATCAACGAAAGACCAAGTAGAAGTACTTTGCCAGGAAGCGAAAGAATTTAAGTTTGCTTCTGTATGCGTTAACCCGACATGGGTAAAATATTCAAGCGAACTATTAAGCGGCACTGAAGTGAAAGTGTGTACGGTTATCGGGTTCCCGCTGGGAGCTTCTACGCCTGAAACGAAAGCATTCGAAACAAAGGATGCAATCGAAAAAGGTGCTACAGAAGTTGATATGGTAATCAATATCGGCGCTTTAAAAAGTGGCGATCATGAGTTGGTTAAACGCGACATTGAAGCTGTTGTGGCAGCATCTAAAGGTAAGGCACTTTCAAAAGTGATCATTGAAACATGTCTGCTGACGGATGAAGAAAAAGTGAAAGCTTGCCAATTAGCTGTAGAAGCTGGAGCAGACTATGTGAAAACATCTACAGGATTCTCTACTGGAGGAGCGACAGTCGAAGATATCGCTCTTATGAGAAAAACAGTCGGACCAGATATCGGTGTGAAAGCTTCAGGAGGCGTTCGTTCTTCTGAAGATGCTCAAGCAATGATTGATGCTGGAGCTACTCGCCTGGGAGCAAGCTCAGGTGTAAAAATCGTACAAGGCTTGACAAGCGACTCTGATTATTAATGAGAAAAAAAGCTGAACGGGGATCTCAATCCTTGTTCAGCTTTTTTTTGGCTGGTGAATTCTTTCGATAAATCGGGCGAATTGATTCGCAAATGGCAACACAAGGATCGAGCATAAAATGTTAAATATGACACTGGCATGTGCCAATTGTAAATCGGGTGAGCCTGCTAAAGATCGAACAACCGATCCGAGTAGTGGAATGAAGGGGATGAAAAGAGCGACCCCAATAACGTTAAGCCAAATATGAGCGTACGCCGTCAGTTTAGCTTGAATTCCTCCACCGATGCTTGCAATAAAGGCTGTAATACACGTCCCGACGTTTGCGCCGAGCATGATGGCGATTCCTGCATGAAGGTCAATGGAACCTGCTGCCAGAAATCCCATCGTTACCCCTGTGACAACGGTGCTGGATTGGATGATCGCCGTTAATACACAACCAACAAGTAGGGCGAGTACAACATGCTCGTTCACTTCTATGATATACGTGCGCAAGGATTCGTGAGTCGTTAATGGAGTAGCTAACCACTGAATCGCGCGGATCGACGTAAAGATTAATCCAAACCCGATAAATATCATTCCAGCACTTCGGATGGAAGGTGAGCGGAAGAAATACAGAATGCATCCGATGACCATGGATGGGACAATAAGATAATTCATATCCAGTGTGAACATTTCAAGAGTGAACGTTGTCCCGATATTCGCTCCAAGCATGATTCCGATAGTCTGTCTGAACGGTATCAAGCCGGATGAGGCCAGTCCCACTGTGAGAACCATAACGGCAGAACTGCTATGGATAAAGGCTGTCACTATCGTTCCTGTAAGAACACCTTTAGCGGGAGTGCTTGTTAAATAATGAAGCCATTTCTTTATTTTCTGATTGGCAATATTAAAGAGCCCTGTCCTCAGCCAAGTCATCCCCAGCAAAAAACATAAAATGAAAAAAATAAAGGCGATTCCATGTAAAATCATTATATTCCTCCCACACACCAGCCTGCTTTATACAAATGTATGGAAGAAAAGAGTGAGACATGCCTATTTATGTGACCTGTTTTATGATAAATTGTTGACCTATTACATATCATATATTATAATGGCAAAGTACATGGATTTCTTTATGTTAATAAAGAATTCATCCAAGAAAGACATACACTTTCTGTCCCCTTGTGACAATGATCCAAGGGCAAAGCCATAACCTATTGGTGAAGTAAAGGACGCGGGAAAATTTTGCGTCTTAAGAAATTGGTACAAACCATTTCTTGACTTGAACATGTAAGTGTAGTGTGTTCGGAGGGAGGGAAAGAGAGATGTCAAAAACAGTTGTTCGTAAAAACGAATCGCTTGAAGATGCTCTTCGTCGCTTCAAACGCTCAGTTTCTAAAACAGGAACTTTACAAGAGTTTAGAAAGCGCGAATTTTATGAAAAGCCAAGCGTAAAACGCAAAAAGAAATCAGAAGCTGCAAGAAAGCGTAAGTTCTAAGAGAGGGTGTAAGCATGAGTCTTCTCAATCGTTTAAATGATGATATGAAACAAGCGATGAAAAATAAAGAAAAAGAGAAGCTTTCTGTGATTCGCATGCTAAAAGCCTCACTTCAAAATGAAGCGATTAAACATGGGAAACAGGAACTCTCTGAAGACGAAGAGTTGACTGTCCTTTCTCGAGAAGTGAAGCAACGGAAAGACTCCCTCCAAGAATTTCAAAACGCTGGTCGCGAAGACCTCGTTGAAAAAATTCAAACAGAACTGACTTACGTCGAAATATATATGCCTAAGCAGCTTTCAGAAGAAGAGGTCTCTGCTATTGTCCAACAGACAGTAGCGGAGGTAGGTGCTACTTCTAAAGCCGACATGGGCAAAGTGATGGGAGCAATCATGCCTAAATTAAAAGGGAAAGCCGATGGAGCTCTCGTCAACAAACTTGTTCTTCAACATTTATCATAAGATTAAAGAAACCGGAAAGCCATCATGCTTTCCGGTTTTTTTATGCACGTTATAAAAGTGGGGGTTACCATGAGAGGGAGGTTTGAAATTAAGTTGGGGAAAGGTAAAATTAAAGATTGAAGGTTGAAAATAAACTTGAGCAGGTTGATAATAAAGAGTAAAGAATCGTTATAAACAAGAACAGCCCATCAAAAACATCCTTCTCTTTCGAGTTTTTTTACTATATTAATAAATTCCACGCAAACATCATAATATTTTTAAAAAAGTTGAAACTATTTTAATAGGTCAATCGTACATAGAGTATCAAGGAATATTACCTGAAACGAGGGGGTTGCGTTGAAAAAAGGTCTACTTATATTTTTCATGATGATTCTTGGGTTCAGTTTTCTACAGCCCTTGTTAAGCTCTGCTGAGAATACAAAAAAAGTATACGTTATTCCTATTCACAAAGAAGTTGAAAAAGGCCTTCATGCATTTTTGGAGAGAGCGATAAGTGATGCAGAGGAAAACAATGCTGAACTGATTGTTTTTGATATTGATACGCCTGGAGGTCTGGTCACTGCAGCTGGTGATATTGGTCAGCTCCTTGACGGAGTAGAAACAAAGACGGTTGCCTTTGTGAATAATCATGCTTTATCGGCAGGTGCCTTCATCTCCCTTCATGCAGATGAGATCTATATGGTCCCAAATGGTCAAATCGGTTCTGCGGCTGTGATCGATCAAGCTGGAAATGCCGCTGATAAGAAAGCTCAGAGTTACTGGCTTTCTGCCATGAAGAGTGCCGCTGAATCAAATGGGAGAGATCCTCAAGTTGCTTTAGCCATGGCGGATGAATCGGTAGTAATC
The DNA here is from genome assembly GCF_008180865.1 of Rossellomorea aquimaris. Taxonomy (GTDB): domain Bacteria; phylum Bacillota; class Bacilli; order Bacillales; family Bacillaceae_B; genus Rossellomorea; species Rossellomorea yichunensis. The sequence continues at coordinate 319,660 of NZ_VTEX01000004.1, read as the reverse complement.
GAAGAATTGGGGATTGAAAAAGGGGAATTATTAACCCTGGGTTCAAAAGAAGCCAAACAAGTCGGCTACTCTGAAGGAACTGTTGCGAATCTGGATGAGTTATACGAAACCCTTGGTGTCGATGAATCTTCTGTTGTAAATGTTGAAGAGACATTTGCAGAGAAACTGGCACGATTTATAACAAATCCGGTCGTGGTACCAATCCTTCTTTCGTTGGCAAGCCTTGGGTTGATTGTCGAATTGTATTCACCAGGCTTTGGCATTGCCGGTTCTATCGGATTGATTTCACTTGTATTATTCTTTTATGGACACTTAGTGGCGGGACTTGCCGGTTACGAAACGATAATCCTCTTTATCGTTGGAATCGCGCTTGTCGTTGCGGAATTTTTCCTCCCTGGGGGAATCGCAGGGGGACTTGGCATCGGGGCAATACTCGCAAGTATTATGTTGGCAGGGGGCGATGTAGTGCAAATGGGAATTTCTCTTCTTATCGCTTTACTTATTGCCGTTGCTACAATGATTATATTTGTAAAGGTGTTTGGTAAAAAAATGAAATTTTTCAACAAAATCATTTTAAAAGATTCAACAAGCACAGAAAGTGGATATGTATCAAACATCAATCGATTAGAGTTGATCGGTAAAGAAGGAGTAACGAAAACTCCTCTAAGACCTTCCGGTACCGTGATCGTGGATGATGAAAGAATTGATGCAGTGACAGAGGGCGGCTTTATTAAAGCTGGCGAAAGAGTTAAGATTGTGAAAGTAGAAGGTTCACGGATTGTTGTAAGAGACATTTCATAATTACTTAGGAGGAAAAGAATATGGTTATAGGACCAAGTACGATTTTATTGCTCGTTGCCATTGTGGTGGGAGTGATTGTATTAGCAGTTTTATTTACATTTGTACCAGTCATGCTGTGGATTTCAGCGATTGCAGCTGGAGTAAGAATCAGTATTTTCACACTAGTGGGAATGAGGTTGAGACGTGTTATCCCGAGTCGTGTGATCAATCCATTGATTAAAGCCCATAAAGCAGGAATCACGGTAACGATCAATCAGCTGGAGAGTCACTATTTAGCTGGTGGTAACGTGGACAGAGTGGTGAATGCATTGATTGCAGCTCATCGTGCAAATATTGAATTGACCTTTGAGCGTGCTGCGGCGATTGACCTTGCAGGTCGTGACGTACTTGAAGCGGTTCAAATGAGTGTTAACCCTAAAGTGATCGAAACACCATTCATTGCCGGTGTGGCAATGGATGGAATTGAAGTGAAAGCGAAAGCGCGTATTACGGTCCGTGCGAATATCGACCGCCTTGTCGGGGGTGCCGGGGAAGAGACGATCGTTGCCCGTGTAGGGGAAGGGATTGTATCTACAATAGGTTCATCCGACAATCACAAGAAGGTATTGGAAAATCCGGATCTGATTTCTCAAACGGTCCTTTCAAAAGGCCTGGATGCAGGTACGGCATTTGAAATTCTCTCGATTGATATTGCGGACGTTGATATTGGCAAGAATATCGGAGCAGAACTGCAAACAGAACAAGCGGAAGCTGATAAGAACATTGCTCAAGCTAAAGCGGAAGAAAGAAGAGCAATGGCCGTTGCCAATGAGCAGGAAATGAAAGCAAGAGTAGAAGAGATGAGAGCGAAGGTTGTGGAAGCAGAAGCAGAAGTACCTCTTGCCATGGCTGAAGCACTTCGATCAGGCAATATCGGTGTGATGGACTATATGAACATAAAGAATATCGACGCCGATACGGAAATGAGAGACTCGATTGGCAAACTAACCGGGGATAAAAATGATCCGAAAAATTCTAAAGATAAGTAATATCCCCTTGTGAGAAAGGAGTTTTCTCCATGGAACCTTTAATCATTGCCATCCTGATCGGGCTTATCACGTCGATTTTCAATAAAGTGAAAGAGTCGCCTTCAAATAAACCGGTAAGGCAAAAACCGATTCAAACGGCATCTGCCCCTCCTTCCGAACCTCATGCAAGAGAGAGAGAAAGGGAGAGAGAGAGACCGGCACGGAGCAGAGTGCCGAAAGATTATAAAGAACCATTGAAAGACGCAGCCTCCTCCATTCAAACCAGATTTGAAGAAAAGAAGAAGGAAGCGGAATCAACTTATGCAGACTTGCAAAAGAAAGAGGAGCGATATTCCCGCAGACTTGGAGCTCATCAGACAAGGGCAAGGAAGATACGGGAAAAAAATTCAACTCTCAACATTGATTTCAACAAGGAAGATGATATCGTAAAAGGATTTATTTTTTCAGAGGTATTCGGACCTCCGAGATCAAAAAAGCGGCATCATCAAAAATAAGAGTGATGAAACCCCTTTTCATTTCATAAATATGAGATGAAAGGGGGTTCTTTTTTTATGGCAAAAAGCTTTTTACAACACATGCGTAAATGGATGACCCAGAAAATGGATTTACCTGAAGATGTCATGATGGACCTTCCTCGCGTCACAATGATCGGACAAATTCATATCTATATAGAGAACCATCGTGGTCTGTTAACGTTCACAGATCGAGAGGTACGACTTCTGCTAAAACAAGGTCAACTTTTAATAAAAGGTGAACAATTTGTCATCAAGATGATTCTTCCTGAAGAAATTCTTCTTCAGGGGAAGATCGTAGAAGTGATCTATTTAGAACAATAGGAGGGACGGATTTGAAGAATCAATGGTTCACCTTTCTAAGGGGAAAGGTATTTGTGAAAATGGAAGGCAGGCTAGTCGAGAGGGTCATCAATCAATTGCTTCGGGCGGGTATCACGATTTGGAATGTGAAGAGAGCTGGAACAGAAACCATCACCTTTTACTTATCCTTAGAGGATGTACATAACTTCAGAAGAGCTGTTCGAACATCCGAGTGTAAAGTGACATTTCTAAGAGGTCAGGGAGTTCCATTTTTGTTCAAGCGCTCCCTGAATAACTCAGGGTTCATGATTGGTGGACTTGCTTTCTTCATCATCGTGTTCCTGCTCTCCAATATGGTGTGGGGCATCCAAATTAAGGGGGCGTCACCGCAAACGGAGCACAGTATAAGAAAAGAGCTGGAAGAAATGGGAGTATCAAAAGGGAAACTGCAATTCTCACTCCCGGATGTAGAAAATATTCAAAGAGAGCTATCCTACAGGATGAACAATATTACATGGGTAGGGGTGGAATTGCAAGGGACAACCTTTCACTTCCAAGTGGTTGAGAAGAACGCCCCTGAGCCTTCTGAATCCTCCGGTCTGCAGCATATTGTAGCGAAGAAGAAAGCGATCATCACTCAGATGTTCGTAGAAGAAGGAGATCCCCAGGTGAACGTAAATGATTATGTGAATAAAGGTCAGCTCCTTGTATCCGGTTTGATCGGGAATGAAAAAGATCCTAAAGGGGTCCCGGCCAAGGCGAAAATCCTGGGGGAAACATGGTATAAATCTAACGTTGATCTACCGTTGAAATCCCAGTTTGTGGTTTTTAGCGGCGATGAAAAGAGAAAGCGATATGTAGGAGTCGGCTCTTTCAATATTCCGGTGTGGGGATTCGGGAAAGTTGAGTATAAAGAGTCCATCGTGGAAGAGAACAAAAAGAACCTTCGTTTCTTGAAATGGGAGCTGCCAATATATTATATTGATAAAAGCTTTAAAGAGAAAGAAGATGTTGAGAGAACTTATACGAAATCAGAAGCCATCGATGCGGCGAAGAAGCTGGCCAAAAGTAATTTGGAGTCCACCCTCCCGGAAGATGCAGAAGTCATAGGTGAAAAAATTTTGCAAGAAAAGGTTGAGAATGGTAAAGTTAGGGTAACAATTCACTTCAAAGTATTAGAAAATATTGCAGTAGGACAACCAATTATTCAAGGAGACTAACGAATGTCAGATGAAATCTTAATGAAATTACAACTTGAAAACCCTAATGAAGCCATCGCTTTGTTTGGTGTTTCAGATTCTCACCTTAAATTAATAGAACAGGAATTACACGTTTCAATCGTAACAAGAGGCGAAGAATTGCTGGTTTCAGGTAAGGAAGAAGATGTAAGTCTCGCTCTAGATGTTTCAGATCGACTCGTAGCTGTAATACGTAAAGGAATCAATATTGGCCAAAGAGATGTCCACTATGCACTGGAAATGGGCAAGCAAGGGACACTTGAATACTTTACAGACTTGTACAATGAAGAAATCACGAAAAATGCAAAAGGTAAATCCATCAGGGTGAAAACCCTTGGGCAGCGCCAATACATTCAGGCTATCAAAAAACACGATATGGTGTTTGGGATTGGTCCGGCAGGTACGGGGAAAACCTATCTTGCTGTAGTGATGGCGGTACATGCGTTGAAAAATGGGCAAGTAAAGAAAATAATTCTCACAAGGCCTGCTGTTGAAGCGGGAGAGAGTCTTGGCTTCCTTCCGGGGGACCTGAAGGAAAAAGTGGACCCTTATCTACGTCCCTTATATGACGCTCTGCATGATGTGTTTGGGGCTGAGCATACAGCCCGGTTGATAGAAAGAGGAACCATTGAAATCGCTCCTCTTGCTTATATGAGAGGCCGTACACTGGATGATGCGTTTGTCATCCTCGATGAGGCACAAAACACAACGAAAGCACAAATGAAAATGTTTTTAACCAGACTTGGCTTTGATTCGAAGATGATTATTACAGGAGATCGCTCTCAAGTGGACTTACCGAGAGGAAGCGAGTCAGGACTGATTTCTTCTGAAAAAATATTAAAAGATGTAAAAGGCGTATCTTTTATTTATCTTGATCAAGCGGATGTGGTTCGTCACCCATTAGTCGCTAAAATCATCAATGCCTATGAAACAATTGAAAAATAAAACGATAAAGAGATTGATCCAATGTGTTCATGTCCCTGTTAATAGAGGCGGCGCATGCAGGGATCAATCTTTTTTTATCGGGTTTAACATGGATAATTAAGAGAAAAACTGTTATCATTTTACATAATTGCTAGATCGTTTTTTATTATGCTTTCTGTGAGCTCTATACCTTGAACTGGTTAAAATTGTACTTACATAACAGGGGGTTCTTTATGCAAACGCACCCATTTTTACTCAAGATAAGGAGCTTTCTTAGCTACCGACTCTTTACTAATCTCTTATTTGTGTTACTTGGCATTATTGTTTTTGGGGTTTTATTTGGAAATGTAAAACCGAAAACCCTTGATATCAATTTGTATGAAGAAGCTCCTACTACGATAAGGGCTCCTAAGAAATTCGTTGATGATGAGGCTACCGAGAAGAAGAAGGAAGAAGCAAAGGCTGAAGTAGCGAATGTCTATACCACGAAAGAAGGAGCGGTAGACAACTCCATATCCCTTCTTCGCTCACTGATTGAAAGTGTAAATGAAGTGAAGAAAGAATCTTCAGCACAGGCAGGTGAAGAAGATGATCTAAAGCCTTCCCAAAATACCGATATTAATGATCAGTTGAAACTTCTGAAAGCAAAATTGCCTAAGGATAAAAATAATAATATAACCAACAGTTTAAGTGATGACGTGTTAAAGATACTCCTGGTGGCTTCAGAGGATGACTTGTCGCGGCTAGAAACCATCGTTTCCACACAGATGAAGATCATCATGGAAAACGGGGTGAAAGAGGAAGAATTAAACGAAGCAAAATTGAACTTAGAACAGCGGATCACCAACTATTCCTTCGAAGGTGATTTATCCACTGCCGCCGTCAAATTGGGGAAAGTCGCTTTGGAGCCGACACTTTACTATGATGCTGAAAAAACGGATGAGTTAAAGAAACTTGCCGAGGCAAATGTGCAAAAGGTTGAAATTATCGAAGGTGGAGTCATCGTGGAAGATGGGGAACTGATCACCTCTAAAAAATACAGTATCCTGAAGTCCTTAGGTATGGTGGAAAATACGTTCTCCTTCCGCCCGTACATCGGATTGGCACTCTTTGTGCTTGTGGTGATCAGTTCATTGTATTATTTCTTCTACACATTGGAAGTAACCGAAGAAAGGAAACAAAATTATTTAATCCTCACGAGCATTGTATTTGTGATATCACTCTTGATCATGAAGATCGTGGGACTCATAGAGCAACTGGAAATCAATGATATAGCCTTCATATTCCCTGCAGCGTTCACCGGGATGATACTTAGAATCCTCCTGAATGAACGGATCGCTATGATGATGGTGTTTATCCTTTCTGCGTGCTCGAGTATCGTATTTCATCAACAGTTCTCAGGATCAATCGATATTGAAATTGCGATTTATACGTTATTCAGTGGCGTATCCGGGATTCTTTTCCTGGTGAGCCGTAATCAGCGCTCCAATATATTAAGGGCGGGGATTTACGTAGCTCTTGTGAATATTTTGATCCTTGGGTTCTTGATTCTATTAAGCGGAACCTCATATTCGAACAGTGAATATGTGTATTATCTCGTGTTTGCCCTGGTATCAGGAATCAGTTCCTCTATATTAACAATCGGCTTTCTGCCGTTTTTCGAGGCCGGGTTTGGCATACTTTCCTCCATGAGGCTGGTGGAGCTTTCAAGCCCTACACAACCATTATTGAAGAAGCTGCTGACCGATGCACCTGGTACATATCATCACAGTGTCATGGTAGCGAATCTTGCAGAATCTGCATGTGAATCCATTGGTGCAAACGGCCTATTAGCGAGAGTCGGCTGTTACTATCATGATGTCGGTAAATCAAAAAGGCCACATTTTTTTATTGAAAATCAGCTAAATATGGAAAATCCTCATGATCGGGTCTCGCCTGAGACGAGCAGGGATGTTATTATAAGTCATGCTTCAGATGGTGCCGACATGCTGCGGAAGCATAAGCTGCCAAAGGAAATCGTCGATATTGCCGAGCAGCATCATGGGACAACCTTGTTGAAATTTTTTTATTATAAGGCACAGGAACAAGGGAAAGATGTTAAGGAAGAAGATTATCGATATCCCGGTCCTAAACCACAAACAAGGGAAGCGGCCATTATCAGCATAGCGGATAGTGTGGAAGCGGCTGTCAGATCGAAGAAATCTCCCACGCAAGGAGAGATTCAACAGCTTGTTCATTCCATAGTACAAGACCGCCTGCAGGACGGTCAGTTTAACGAATGCGATATTTCATTAAAGCAATTAGAAACTGTCAAGAAGTCTCTTTGTGAGACACTGAATGGAATCTTTCATCCGAGAATAGAATATCCGGAACTTAAAGCAAAAGGAGAAAAAGCATGACATTATTGATCGACTTTATTGATGAAACTGAAAAATTATCCGAAGAGGAAACAAGTTTGGTGCAAAACATCTTGAACTTTGCTGCAAAAGAAGAAGAGGTCGAAGATGACAGCGAAGTGTCGGTTACGTTTGTGACGAACGAAAGAATACAGGAAATCAACCGGGAGTACCGCCATAAGGACCAGCCGACGGATGTCATTTCCTTTGCTCTTGAAGAACTGGGAGAGGACGAAGTCGAAATAGTAGGCGGTCAAATTCCCCGGGTTCTCGGTGATATCATCATATCCATCGAGCGAGCCAAAGAGCAGGCTGAAGAATACAATCATTCATTTTCCCGTGAACTTGGTTTTCTTGCCCTTCACGGATTCCTGCATTTATTAGGCTATGATCATATGGAAGAAATGGATGAAAAGAAAATGTTTCAAAGACAAAAGGATATTTTAAATGAGTATGGACTCACAAGGGACTAAGTTCGGCCTATTCAGGTTCTTGAAGTCTTTTGGATATGCGGCAGATGGGATTAAATCTGTATGGTCAACGGAGCAGAATTTCAGGATTCACTCATGTGTAGGGATCATTGTCTTTATCTTAGCATATCTCCTTTCCGTATCTGCCATGGAATGGATCATCCTGATTATATTGGTGTTTTCCGTACTGGCACTTGAAACCATGAATACGGCAATCGAAAAGGCAGTGGACCTTTCAGTTTCAGACTATCATCCCTTGGCGAAAGCGGCGAAAGATCTTGCTTCGGCTGCCGTCTTACTCTTTGCCGTGTGTACAGCGGTTGTTGGTGCTATTATATTCATCCCAAAGCTGCTTGAACTCGTCACTACACTTTAATGGGATGCAAAGAGGCACAAATAGTTGAAAAACAAAGGCTGCAGGAGAGAAATTGAACGATTTCTTTCCCGCAGCCTTTAATTCATTTGAAAACGTTCTTGTACTTGTATAGAATAAGTGGAGCAAAGGACAAAATTGATAAATAGTTTGAATTATCTAACTATTTTATTACAAAATGATAACAGCCCATTTTCTTTTATGAAAATTGTAGTAAAATGAATTTGTAAGGGTTAAAAGGAGAGTTAAACCAATGAATGCAGAACAATTGATACAAGAAGCTAAACTAGCAAGAGAAAAAGCATACGTACCCTATAGTAAATTTAAGGTGGGAGCGGCCCTTCTGTCTAAGGATGGTAAGGTATATCACGGTTGTAATATCGAGAATGCAGCCTACAGTATGTGTAATTGTGCTGAAAGAACAGCTCTATTCAAAGCATACTCAGAAGGCGATACAGACTATTCAATGATTGCGGTTGTAGCAGACACGGCAAGACCGGTGCCGCCATGTGGAGCCTGTCGTCAGGTCATTTCAGAGTTATGTCCGAAAGAGATGAAAGTCGTACTGACAAACCTTAAAGGCGATGTGGAAGAACTAACCGTTGCAGAACTATTACCAGGAGCTTTTTCACCGGAGGATTTAAATGAGTAATATAGGCAGTAATACAGAATACAAATCAGGCTTTATCTCCATTATCGGACGGCCAAACGTAGGGAAGTCCACTTTCTTGAACCGTGTAATCGGTCAAAAGATTGCGATTATGAGTGATAAGCCTCAAACAACACGAAACAAAGTTCAGGGAGTTTTCACGACAGATGATGCACAAATGATATTCATCGATACTCCAGGGATACACAAACCGAAACATAAACTGGGAGACTTCATGATGAAGATTGCTCAGAACACTTTAAAAGAAGTGGACGTCATTTTGTTTATGGTCAACGTAGAAGAAGGTTTGGGAAAAGGGGATCACTTCATCATCGAGAAGTTAAAAGGGGTTAAAACACCTGTTTTCCTTATTCTTAATAAGATTGATCAAATTCACCCGGATGCTTTATTGCCGATGATTCAACAATACAATGACCTGTTTCCTTTCGCAGCGACTGTTCCGATTTCAGCACTTGAAGGTAATAATGTAGATAACCTTCTACAATTATTAAAGGATCAACTGCCAGAAGGTCCTCAATTTTATCCTGCTGATCAGATTACAGACCATCCTGAACGTTTTATCGTTTCAGAACTCATACGTGAGAAGGTCCTGCATCTGACAAGGGAAGAGATTCCACACAGCATTGCAGTCGTGATCGATAAAATGGAGCGAAAGCAAGAGAAGGACCTTATTGACGTGATCGCAACCATTATTGTGGAGAGAGACTCGCAAAAAGGGATTGTCATCGGAAAACAGGGGTCGATGCTAAAGGAAGTAGGGAAGCGCTCCCGTGTCGACATTGAGAACCTGTTGGGGTCAAAGGTTTATCTTGAACTATGGGTGAAGGTACAGAAGGATTGGAGAAACCGATCTTCTACCCTGCGTGACTTTGGATTCAGCGACGACGAATATTGATAGCTGAATTAACAATATTTAGGCCGCATCTTTTAGAGAGAAAAAGCTCATTCTAATCACAAGAAAGCTTATGAAGTCTTGCTAGTTTAAATCCAGAAAGGTGGGTTTTTTATGTTAGACTTAACATGGAAATTTTTTTCGCAGACAGGAAGTATAGACACCTATTTACTTTTTAAGGAGCTTGAAAAGGAGACGATCGAGGATCCTTACAGCTTTGAAGAAGAAACAGCGGAAGTTGATTTTCCTTTAACGTGATAAACTTGTCATCACCCGGATGCATTGATGTCGGGAGGTGGCTATATGCTGCAGAAGTGTGAAGGAATCGTTATCAGAACGAATCATTACGGTGAGTCGAACAAGATTGTTACCATATACACACGAGAATTCGGAAAGATAGGATTGATGGCTAGAGGGGCAAAGAAACCTAATAGCCGTCTATCCGCCATTTCACAATTGTTTACATATGGTTATTTCCTTTTTATTAAAGGAAGTGGGCTGGGTACACTCCAACAGGGAGAGATGGTTGAATCGTTAAGGCATGTGAGGGAAGATCTGTTTAAAACGGCTTATGCCACTTACATCGTAGACCTTCTCGACAAAGCGACAGAAGACCGGAAACCGAACCCATTTCTATTTGAATTGCTTTATAAGACCATTCACTATTTGAATGAAGACTATGATCCCGAAATTCTTATGCACATATTTGAAATGAAGATGCTCCCTGTATTAGGGTTGTACCCTCATTTGAATGGATGTAGTGTATGCGGGGAGGCGGATGGTGAGTTCGCTTTCTCATTTAAAGAAAATGGATTCATCTGTCATCGTTGTTTAAGTGAAGATCCTCATCATTTTCCGATCTCGCAGAGCACTGTTAAGCTTCTGAGGGTATTTTACTATTTCGATATCAATCGATTGGGAAATATATCGGTGAAAGATGAAACAAAACGTCAATTAAAGCGGGTAATCAGGACTTATTACGATGAAAATTCAGGTCTAACATTAAAATCCAGAAGGTTCCTAGACCAAATGGATAACATGAAGGATTTATTCTAGCTTATAATGCTGCTTGTGATTATATAGAAAGGGCCCATTCACTATGGTGAATGGGCCTGTTTTTTATGTGTCTGCTAGCTCCGGGGCTTAGAAGCTCGAGGTCATAAGTCAAACATACCAAAAAGGCCAAGAACGCCTTTCCGGTATGTTCGTCTTATGCTTGTCGCCTCTAGGCAAAGCCCCTCCGCTTTGGGTGTCTGCTAGCTCCGGGGCTTAGAGGCTCGAGGTCATAAGTCAAACATACCAAAAAGGCAAAGAACGCCTTTCCGGTATGTTCGTCTTATGCTTGTCGCCTCTGGGCAAAGCCCCTCCGCTTTAGGTGTCTGCTAGCTCCGGGGCTTAGAGGCTCGAGGTCATAAGTCAAACATACCAAAAAGGCAAAGAACGCCTTTCCGGTATGTTCGTCTTATGCTTGTCGCCTCTGGGCAAAGCCCCTCCGCTTTAGGTGTCTGCTAGCTCCGGCGGCTAGAGGCTCGAGGTCATAAGTCAACCCTGCCAAAAAGGCAAAGAACGCCTTTCCGGCAGGGCTGTCTTATGCTTGTCGCCTCTGAACGAGCCGCCTCCGCTTTAGGTTTTAAAATTTAATTTTCTCCTGCAGGAACGCCTTTACTTCACTGATCGGCATTCTGACCTGATCCATTGTGTCACGGTCACGGACTGTCACTTGGCCATCTTCAACCGAGTCAAAGTCAAATGTGATACAGAATGGCGTACCGATTTCATCTTGACGACGGTAGCGTTTACCGATTGATGCTGTTTCGTCGAAGTCAATCATAAGGTCCTGTGATAATTCTTCATACACCTTGAATGCATCATCAGATAATTTCTTCGAAAGGGGCAGGACCGCTGCTTTGAATGGAGCCAGTGCCGGATGGAAGCGGAGCACTGTACGTGAATCATTTTCAAGCTCCTCTTCTTCAAATGCGTCACACAGGAATGCTAGAGTGACACGGTCTGCACCAAGGGACGGTTCAATACAGTATGGTACATACTTTTCATTTGTTTGAGGATCCATGTAGTGGAAGTCCTCATTCGAATGTTCCATATGACGCTTCAGGTCAAAGTCAGTTCGATCTGCTACACCCCAAAGCTCTCCCCAACCGAATGGGAATTTGTACTCAATATCCGTAGTTGCATTACTGTAATGTGATAATTCATCTTGATCATGATCGCGGAGACGCATGTTATCTTCATTCATTCCCAGGTTAAGCAACCAGTTTTTACAGAATTCACGCCAGTAAGAGAACCATTCTAGGTCTTCTCCTGGTTTACAGAAGAATTCCAGTTCCATTTGTTCAAATTCACGTGTTCTGAATGTGAAGTTACCAGGTGTAATTTCATTACGGAAGCTTTTTCCGACTTGAGCAATACCGAAAGGCATTTTCTTGCGCATTGAGCGCTGAACATTCTTGAAGTTAACAAATATACCTTGAGCTGTTTCCGGGCGCAAATAGATTTCGTTTGTAGAAGATTCTGTCACACCCTGATGAGTCTTAAACATTAAATCGAATTGACGGATATCGGTGAAATCCTGGCTTCCGCAATCAGGGCAAACGATACTGTGTTCCTTGATGATTTCTTCCATTTTTTCAAATGAAAGTCCATCCACTATCATCTCGATGCCTTTTTCTTCAAGGGCATTTTCGATGATTTTGTCTGCACGATGACGTGTTTTACACTGCTTGCAGTCGATCATTGGATCGTTGAAGTTTCCAACGTGACCAGAAGCTACCCAAGTTTGCGGATTCATTAAGATACTTGCATCAAGACCCACATTGTAAGGGGATTCCTGAACGAATTTTTTCCACCATGCTTTTTTTATATTATTTTTTAATTCTACACCTAGTGGACCGTAATCCCACGTGTTAGCAAGTCCTCCGTAAATTTCAGAACCCGGGAAAACAAATCCGCGATGCTTCGCTAAATTCACTACTTGTTCCATTGACATAAAAGTCACTCCTTTTCATCATGTATGTAATAAAATAAAAAAGCTCGTCCCTAGGCATATAGCCTAGGGACGAGCTTGATACTCGCGGTTCCACCCTAGTTGATATACGTTATGTATACCCACTTTTAAATGTAAAATAGCTCGGGATTGCCGTTTCCCTGCTTTCCAGGCTTTCACCGTCCCTGGTCGCTTGAGTGCAGCAAGTACTTATTGATCCGTCATAGCATTATTGATTATAAGATGAAGACATTTTATCATGATAAAGAAATAAAAACAACTACTGATCAGTAGAAGGGAAAAGATTTGAAGTTTGTATCAAAAAAAGATAATCTGTGTTAGGTGAAATTTAAAATATAGTGTTGACACAATTGAATGATAATATGCTCTTTTCATTTTTTTTAAATAGTATATAATATTTCATATAAAGTATAACATAAATCGTTTGTCCGTTAGGTGGTGAGTAACAATCGAACTTAATAAGCGTCAAGAACATATCTTACAAATAGTTAAAGACAACGGACCTATCACTGGTGAACAAATCGCCGATCAATTAAACTTGACCAGGGCGACTCTCAGACCTGATTTAGCCATTCTGACCATGGCGGGTTACCTCGATGCCCGTCCCAGAGTGGGATATTTCTATACAGGGAAAACAGGAACGCAGCTGTTGACAGAAAACCTTAACAAAATATATGTTAAAGATTATCAATCGATTCCTGTAGTGGTAAACGAAAATGTTTCTGTGTATGATGCCATTGTTACAATGTTCCTGGAGGACGTAGGAACATTGTTTGTAGTGGATGCCAATACGTACTTAGTTGGCGTCCTGTCCCGTAAGGATCTGTTAAGGGCGAGCATCGGGAAGCAGGAACTAAGTACCTTGCCGGTGAATATCATTATGACGAGAATGCCTAATATTACGGTCTGTGAAAAGGATGACCAGCTAATAGGTGTGGCCAAAGACTTGATTCATAAGCAAATCGACTCTGTTCCGGTGATTAAGAAAACAGATAAAGGCGATTTAGAGGTCATAGGCAGAATTACGAAAACCAATATCACAAAAGCATTTGTAGCGTTAGCAGATGAATATTAGAAGGTGGTGAACGATCGTGAAAGAACCGATCATCTATGTTGTATCCGACTCGGTGGGTGAAACTGCTGAACTAGTCACAAAAGCGGCGATTAGCCAATTCAATGGTTCCAATACGGTCATTAAACGCTTTCCGTATGTAGAGGACTTAGAGCATATCGATGAAGTGATTTCCCTGGCGAAATTAAACCAGGGCCTGATCGTGTACACACTCGTAAAGCCGGATATGCGTGCTTATATTAAAAAAGAAGCTGAAAGAGAAGAGTTGTATGCATTTGATATTATCGGTCCATTAATGGATAAATATCAATCAGCTTACCAAAAGGAACCATTGTTCGAACCGGGAACGGTAAGAAAGCTGGATGATGATTACTTCAAGAAAGTGGAAGCGATAGAGTTTGCCGTCAAGTACGATGATGGGCGGGACCCCCGTGGCATCCTTAGAGCAGATATTGTGCTTGTAGGTGTTTCCAGAACTTCAAAGACGCCGTTATCACAATATCTTGCCCTGAAGAGAATTAAGGTGGCTAACGTACCACTAGTACCGGAAGTCGATCCACCAGAAGAATTGTTTATGGTTTCTCCGAAGAAGTGCTTCGGATTGAAGATCAGTCCTGAGAAGTTGAATACGATTCGCAGGGAAAGATTAAAGTCATTAGGATTGAATGATCAGGCAAGCTATGCAAATATTCAACGCATTGAAGATGAGCTGAAATATTTCGAGAAAATAACGAATCGCATCGGTTGCCATGTGATTGACGTAACAAACAAAGCTGTAGAAGAAACAGCCAATGTCATTACGAATATCTATCAACACTCAAGCAATTAACTTGTATAAAAGAATGATTCTCTCCCTGAATTGAATGGGAAGGGATCATTCTTTTTTGTTGAATCCAAACGGAAACAACTAAAGGTTTTATAAATTGAGTTTTTATAGTGGTCAAACTTGTCCGATTATACTATAATAAAAAATTGTGATAAAAATATTTAAAATAGGTTTAGACTAAACTCTTAAGGAATAAACTAATTATTGTGATATGTCAAGTCTCGTCTTAATTAAAATTCGACAATTTTAATCAATTCTCTAGGAATATTCATAAAAAGAGAAGGATAATACGGAGTGATGTAGAATAGTTAGTATTAGCGAACATAAGTCTACCGTATATGTAGATGCAGATGCTTGCCCGGTAAAACAGGAAATCATTAAAATTACCAGGGGATATGGCTTTGAAGTTGTTTTTGTTGCTTCTCATGCCCATAGAAAGAACACACCTGATCAAGGCAGGTGGGTATATGTCGATAGTTCGAAAGAAGCGGCTGACTTATACATCATGAACCATGTTAAACCACATGACGTACTGGTTACCCAGGATATTGGATTGGCGTCACTGGTTTTACCGAAAAAAGTTTATGCCATCTCTCCCAGGGGAAAAGCCTACAGGGAAGAGAGTATAGTCACGGCACTCGATTATCGATACGTCGCAGCAAAAGAACGCCGTAGAGGAAACTATGGTAAAGGTCCTAAACCTTTTACAAATGAAGACAGAGAAACTTTTTGTATTTCCTTCGATAAAATCTTGTCGGAAATTGCAGGAGAATCGGAATAAATACAGAATGGATTAAGAGGGTAAATAAAAACAGGTGATAAATCGTGTCTGAAAGAATCCCTGAAGATAAGTTAAATAAAATATTATCGTCAACCGATATCGTAGATGTCGTCAGTGATTATGTACAACTGAAAAAGCAGGGACGCAATTATTTTGGTTTGTGTCCGTTTCATGGAGAGAATACTCCATCTTTTTCTGTTTCCCCTGACAAACAGATATTTCACTGTTTCGGATGTGGGGCCGGGGGAAATGCGTTTACGTTTCTAATGGATGTGGATGGTTTAAGCTTCCTGGAAGCAGCGCAAAAGCTTGGATCTAAAGTAGGAGAAGAAATCTCCATACAGGCATCTTCGTCTGAAAGGGAGCTTCCCCCTCAAGAAGATGAAAAGCAAATGATGGAAGCTCATGGGTTATTAAGTAAATTTTACCATCATCTCCTTCTAAATACAAAAGAAGGTCAGGAAGCCCTCGAATATTTATTGGCTCGGGGGTTTACGACTGAAAGCATTACTAAATTTCAGATTGGATGGTCACTTCCAAGCTGGGATTTCACGGTTAAGTTCCTTCAGAAGCGAGGCTATTCCCTGGAGCTGATGGAAGCGGCGGGTTTACTCGTTAGAAGGGAAAGAGACAATTCCTTCTTGGATCGCTTCAGGGGAAGAATCATGTTTCCTATAGTTGATACGAAAGGGAACACGGTCGCTTTTTCAGGAAGAAGCATCGATGCGAATGATGAACCGAAGTACTTAAACAGTCCGGAAACGAAAATTTTTAACAAAAGCAGCATTCTTTATAATTATCACGGCGCACGTTCAATGATTAGAAGAAAACAGCAGGCTATTCTGTTTGAAGGATTTGCCGACGTCATATCAGCCAGTGAAGCAGAGGTGGAAAATGGCGTAGCCACTATGGGTACATCATTAACAGAGCAGCAAATCGGACTGCTTAAACGCCTGACTGATTCCGTGATCATATGTTATGACGGTGATTCTGCTGGAGTGGAAGCCGCATTCCGGGCTGGAAATCTTCTGCACAATCATCAGCTGAACATTCGTGTCGCAACAATACCGGAACAATTAGACCCTGATGACTACATTTCAAAATATGGTCCAACAAAGTTTCAACAGGATGTAATAGGGGCAAGCTTAACGTTCATGGCATTTAAGCTTCGGTACTATAAGCTGAATAAAAACTTAAATGATGAAGGAGATCGCCTTAAGTATATAGAAGACATACTTAAGGAAATTACCCAACTGAGTAAAGCGGTTGAAAAGGATTATTATTTAAGGTATTTAGCAGATGAGTTCCAATTATCTCTTGATGCTCTTCAACAGCAGCTCTTTGAACTGGAAGGCCCTGACAAACGGAATTCCAAACCTCCTAAACAGGTAGGTATGCAAGGCAATTTCTCCAGGAAGACTCAGTCAAAACTATTACCCGCTTATCAAACGGCTGAGAGAAGATTGATTGCCTATATGCTTAAGGACCCGAACATCGCTTATAAGATTCAGGAGTGGCTTGCAGGTACTCACCTTAATATTGATGAACATCAGGCTATTATTACTTATTTATTGGGTTATTATGAAGAAGGTCTACCTCCAAGTGCCAGTGCCTTTATCGGGTACCTTCCCGATGAGAGGCTAAGAAGGATCGTAACGGACATTGAAATGATGTCAATAAGCGAGGAAAGTACGGACCAGGAATTAGTGGATTATGTAAATCAGGTGTTAAAACATCAAAAGATGTTGAGAATAAAAGAAAAAGAAGTGGAAAGAAAAGAAGCAGAACGACTAAAGGATTACCGAAAAGAAGCACAAATAGCAATGGAAATCTTACAGCTGCGTAAGTCTCTATAAAGTTTTGTAAGGAAGTTGGAAGGAGGGGAACAAATGGCTGAAAAGTCAGCGCGTTCCAAACAAATAGCATCAGAATTAACAGTTGATCAGGTGAAAGAATTTTTAGTTAACCAAGGTAAGAAAAGAGGAGTCCTCACATACGAAGATATTGCTGATAAATTATCAGGGTTTGAGTTAGATTCCGATCAAATGGATGAATTCTACGAACAATTAGGTGAACAAGGTGTAGAAATTATCAATGAAAATGACGAAGATGATGATCCGGGTGCTACGGAGTTAGAAAAAGAAGAGGAAGAAGAATTCAATCTGAATGATTTAAGCGTTCCTCCAGGAGTTAAAATAAATGATCCTGTCCGTATGTATCTGAAAGAAATTGGAAGAGTTGATCTCTTATCTGCTGAGGAAGAGATAAATCTTGCCAAGAGGATTGAAGAAGGCGATGAGGAAGCTAAGCGACGTCTTGCTGAAGCGAACTTACGACTTGTTGTCAGTATTGCCAAGCGTTACGTTGGTCGTGGGATGTTATTCTTGGATCTTATCCAGGAAGGAAATATGGGTCTGATTAAAGCGGTAGAAAAGTTTGATTATCGTAAAGGGTACAAATTCAGTACGTATGCAACCTGGTGGATTCGCCAAGCCATCACCCGTGCGATCGCTGACCAGGCCAGAACGATTCGTATCCCGGTTCATATGGTGGAAACCATTAACAAGCTTATTCGTGTACAAAGACAGTTATTGCAAGACTTAGGGCGTGAACCGGCACCGGAAGAAATTGCAGAAGAAATGGATTTGACCCCTGAAAAGGTCCGGGAAATTCTTAAGATCGCTCAAGAGCCTGTATCCCTTGAAACGCCAATTGGTGAAGAAGACGATTCTCATCTTGGTGACTTCATTGAAGATGCAGAAGCTCAATCTCCTTCAGAACATGCTGCTTACGAACTTTTAAAAGAACAGCTTGAAGATGTACTGGATACTTTAACAGATCGTGAAGAAAATGTTCTTCGTTTACGCTTTGGTCTGGACGATGGCAGAACCCGCACACTTGAAGAAGTAGGAAAAGTCTTCGGTGTAACAAGGGAACGTATTCGTCAGATTGAAGCAAAAGCTCTTAGAAAACTGCGTCATCCAAGCAGAAGCAAACGGTTAAAGGACTTTTTAGAATAGAAAAAACCTTTTACTGCCTCTATTTTGAATAGAGGTAGTTTTTTTTGCTCTAAATAAAGGTTTTTTCAACCCCTTTGACGAATGTAGCTAAAAGATTTAAGAGATAAAGGTGTGACATCTACTGTGAAAACAATAAAAAATTCAAGAAAAGAATTGATTGCGAATGAAATACAGCTTTGGAAGCAAGCTAATATGCTGCCAGAGCACTATTGTAACTATCTCCTTGCATTATATACCGAAGGAGACGGTATGGAACACAGTGATCAAAAGAATGCCCAAAAGAAGATAATGCTCAAAGACTTCTTATTATCAATTTGTGCGATATTAATTTCATTATTTGTCATTTATTTTACTGAATTGTCAATCGTTTTGCAAACAACGATTTTGGCAAGTTTTGTCGGATTATTAGTAGCGATAGGAATTTATTATACTAAAAAACAATTATCGCCATTACTCTTGTATATGGCTGCCGCATGTATACTTCTTCTGTCCTCCATAGAAATAACAGAAGAGTTATTCGGTAGGAGTTCTTTCGGAATGTACATAACCTTATTTCTGAACTGTTTCCTTTGGATAGGTGCAGGTTTGAAATGGAAGCTGGGCTATCTTTCCCTTTCAGGTATGGCAGGGGGGGCCTACTAATTATTTTTATATTACTATAACTTCTGAAAATTTAAAAGTTTTTTAAAGTTGAGAAAATTCACTATTCCCTTTTATAATAAGAATGAGAGCGCATTCATAGAGTGCAGTGATTATGTTTGAAAGCGCTGTTATGGAAATGGAGTTAGGGCTTTCAGTCATCAAAGTTAGACAAGGGGGATAAGGATGAATTTTGACTTAACACAAGAACAAACAATGATTAAAAAGACAATCAGGGAATTTGCTGAGGAAGAAGTGGCTCCTGGTGCATTGGATCGGGACCGCACAAAGGAGTTTCCTAAAGAAATTTTCAAGAAGCTTTCTGATCTGGGGATGATGGGACTTCCGTTTCCCGAGGAATATGGGGGGGCAGGCGCCGATACGGTCAGTTTCGCCATTGTAACCGAAGAGCTTAGCAGAGCTTGTGCGTCGACAGGTATTACGTACTCTGCTCATATTTCTCTGGGTGGAGCACCCATTAACTTATTTGGTTCTCATGAACAAAAGCAGGAATACTTAACGCCAATCTGTACAGGGGAGTCATTTGGCGCTTTTGGCCTGACGGAACCTAATGCAGGTTCCGATGCAGGCGGCACCCAAACCACTGCAGAAGATAAAGGGGATAAATGGGTCATTAATGGTAATAAATGCTATATTACCAATGCAAGCTATGCGAATCATCTCGCTTTAACAGCGATTACTGGTAGAAACAATGGGAACAAAGAAATTAGTGCGATTATCGTTCCGACTAAAGCAAAAGGATTTACGGTAATCGATAATTATGAAAAAATGGGACTTCATTCATCAAATACGACTGAGTTGGTTCTTGAGGATGTGGAAGTGCCTAAAGAAAACCTGTTAGGAAAGCAAGGAGAAGGTTTCAAGCAGTTCCTTGTCACCCTGGACGGCGGAAGGATTGGAATCGGTGCCATGGCTGTTGGTGTGGCACAGGCTGCCTTTGATAAAGCACTGCAGTATTCCAAGGAAAGAAAGCAATTCGGCAAAACCTTATCACAGTTTCAAGTCACTCAATTTAAGCTTGCTGACATGGCAATGAAGATCGAACTGGCAAGGAATATGGTTCATAAGGCAGCATGGCTGAAAGATCAAGGAAGACCATTTTCGAAGGAAGCATCCATGTGTAAGCTTTACGCTTCAGAAATCAGTATGGAAGTAGCGGATGAAGCCATTCAGATACATGGTGGATACGGTTACATGAAAGAATACCATGTGGAAAGATATCTACGGGATGCCAAGCTCCTTGAAATCGGGGAAGGTACCTCAGAAGTTCAGAGAATGGTCATTTCAAGGCTGATAGGCTGTCAATAAGGTGAAAACATCATAACAGCAATAAGGAGCTCTATTGGTCCGTTCTGGGGCAGTAGAGCTCTCCCTCTTTTAATGAAAACTTTCCTTATTTCACACGAAATGTGTCTAATTTGTGAGAAAGATGGAAAAGTTAATTGATAGTACTTTTACTTTGTCGTTTTTTACAGTAAAATATAAAGTGTTGAAAAGAGCACTATTTTTGGATGTTGTACATAAAGGAGGTTAAAATCATGAATCGTAATCCAATTATTCCATTCGTACTTATCATGGCTCTTGGAATTGGTCTTGTTTTCTTCTTATCTTTAGAAGGCCTTAATAACGCTGATGAAAAAGCAAAAGAAGAAGGTCACGGAGAAATGGAAGGTAAAGAAGGCGAACAGGCTTCAAGCGGAGAATTCGATCCGGAAGCTAAGTACAAAGAGTCTTGTGTATCTTGTCATGGTGGAAACTATGAAGGTGGCGCCGGTCCTGCTCTAAAAGGAACAAAGCTATCTAAAGACGAAATTAAAGAAACGATCAAAAACGGTAAAGGTATGATGCCGGCTGGTCTAGTAGAAGAAGGAAATCTGGATGCTATGGCAGACTGGATTAAATCACTTAAATAATCAATGATTGAAAAAGGTTCTTTGTCTTTTGGGCAAAGGACTTTTTTTATCGTGTAAAGTTGGTTAGAATGATTATCGTATATGATTTACCCAATAAAAATGATTAAAGGTGAACGAATGAATATTCAACAGTTATCAAAACGACTAGAAACAGTTGTTTCATACATACCCAAGCAATCGAAAATCGCTGATATCGGTTCGGATCATGCATACTTACCGTGCTATGCCGTCAATAAAGGCATTGCGGCCTCTGCCATCGCAGGAGAAGTAGTGAAAGGGCCATATCTTTCTGCCAAGAAACAAGTGGAAGATGCCGAATTAACTCAAGAGGTCGAAGTAAGATTAGGGAATGGCCTGGAAGTGATTTCTCCAGGTGAAGTGGATTGTATTACGATTGCCGGAATGGGGGGCACATTGATTGCCTCTATCCTGGAGGCGGGTAAAGCAAAGCTGATCAATCAACCCAGGTTGGTCCTTCAGCCTAATGTGAGTGCAAGGTCCATCCGGACGTGGCTTATGGACAATGAATGGGACTTAATAGGGGAAGAAATTCTTGAAGAAGATGATAAGGTATATGAAATTCTAGTGGCGGAGAAAGGAAACCCGAGACGCCACTACTCTGGTGAGCTTGAAAAAGAGTTGCTCCTCGGTCCACTTTTGATGAAGGAGCGTAACGATGCATTTTTGAAAAAATGGAATCAGGAGCTTCATCAATGGAAGAATATATTGAATAACATGGAAAAAGCAGAAAAGACGGATGCGTTGGAAGAACGAAAACGGGAACTCATTCAAAAAATAAAAATGGTGGAGGAGGTTCTTATCCTATGAAGACAGTAAACGGCCATGAGATCATTCAGCTGTTTGAGCAATTTTCACCAAAATATTTAGCAGAAGAAGGGGATCCGATTGGTCTTCAAATTGGTAAGTTGAACGAAAAGGTTGAAAATGTGATGATCACCCTGGATGTATTGGAGAATGTGGTGGATGAAGCAATCAAAAACAACGTGAAATTAATCATTGCTCACCACCCACCGCTTTTTCGTCCACTAAAGTCCCTGCAAACTGACACGTATCAAGGACGGATGATCGAGAAGTTAATCAAGCATGATATTGCCGTGTATGCGGCCCATACGAATCTTGATGTGGCGACAGGGGGAGTGAATGACCTTCTGTCCGACATGCTGCATTTGCAGGATACGTCTGTACTCGTCCCTACTCACCAAGAGGAGCTCCGTAAATTGGTCGTTTATGTGCCAAAAGAAAATGCAAAGGAACTTCGAACGGCCCTCGGTAATGCGGGAGCCGGGCACATCGGTAACTACTCACATTGCAGCTTTTCGACTGAAGGAAAGGGGAGATTCTTCCCTGAGGAAGGCACGAACCCTCAAATCGGGAAGCAAGGCTCCCTTGAGGAAGTAGCAGAAGAGAAAGTGGAGACGGTTTATCCTGCTTCTTCAGAGAGAAAAGTGTTGAAAGCCATGTTTACCCATCATCCTTATGAAGAAGTTGCCTATGATATCTATTCCCTCAAAAACGGATCACCCGCTTTAGGTTTAGGTAGAATCGGACATTTACAAGATGAGATGAGTCTTAAGGAATTTGCCTTAGTTGTGAAAGAAACATTTGGTATGGACGGAATCAGAGTCATCGGGGATGGAGAAGCGAAAGTGAAGAAAGTAGCGGTGCTTGGCGGAGATGGAAATAAGTTTATCGGAAAAGCGAAAAGACAGGGAGCGGATGTATTCGTTTCAGGAGATATCTATTACCACACCGCCCACGATGCCATGATGATGGGGCTGAATGTAGTTGATGCAGGTCATCACATCGAAAAGGTCATGAAGGATGGAGTGGCCAGTTATTTAGCGAAAAAATCCTCTGAAAAAGGGTATATCGTCAATATATTCGCGTCAAAAGCTGAAACCAACCCATTTACTTATATGTAAAGATGAAAGGCCCCTTAGAAATTCTAAGGGGCCTTTCACTTTATTTTGTTCCCAACTTAGCTTTTCGTACTTTAGGGAGAATTTTATTTAATGGAACATTTCGCTCTCTTGTCCAAGTGGATTCATCATTTGGATTAAAAGCTTCAAGGAATTTAATGACTTCTTTTACGATTGGAGTAGGAGTGGATGCACCGGCTGTTACCGCAACGACGCCCGCATCTTTAATCCATTCTATATCCAATTCACCAATGTCTGAGATGCGATGTGCAGGAGTACCTGCGATATCCTTTGATACTTGAGCAAGGCGGTTGGAGTTATTACTTTTTGGATCTCCTACGACGATGAGAACATCTGCATCTCCAGCTTGTTCAGCAACTGCTTCTTGACGAACCTGGGTAGCCAGGCAAATTTCTTTATGCAGTTCAACGTGAGGATACATTTCCTTTACTTTATCCATCGTATCCAATACGTCCCATTGACTCATCGTCGTTTGGTTGGTCACAATGATTTTTTCGTTATCAATAGAAAGTTTTTCTACATCTTCAGCTGTTTCCACGAGATGAACGATCTCAGGTGCAACCCCGACAGCTCCTTCAGGCTCTGGATGTCCTTTTTTACCGATATAGATCACGTCGTAACCTTCCGCTTCTTTAGCGCGAATCAGATCATGTGTTTTCGTTACATCAGGACAAGTTGCGTCCAGTGTGACAAGTCCTTTTTGTTTGGCTATTTCTTTCACTTCAGGAGAGACTCCATGAGCGGTGAAGATCACCGTTCCTTCATTTACTTGTTCGATGATTTCTTTTCTGTTGCTGCCATCCAGGGTAATGATCCCGTCTTCTTCGAATGCGTCAGTGACGTGCTTGTTGTGAACGATCATGCCTAAAATATAAATTGGACGAGGAAGCGATTTGTCTAATGCGGCGTTTCTTGCAATGACCATTGCATCTACAACCCCGTAACAATAGCCTCTCGGTGTAATCTTAATAATTTCCATCTATGAATATCCTCCTACATGAGAAAAGGTTTTGTCTTCATTATAAAGGAGAATGGTCTTCCTGACAAAGAGAACGATAATCATATGAACCTTTCCCTATCGAACTGCCTTCTTAGCGGCCTTTAATAAAAGGCTCTTTTCGTAAAGTTTGTTGCTATTGTAGAGGAGAAAGTTATAGTTGATTTCCGCTACAGGATGCTCGCTTTCCGCGGGGCTGGCGGTGAGCCTCCTCGGCTGCGCCTCCGGGGTCTCAGCTGACCAGCTACGGGGCTTAGGGGCTCGAGGTCATAAGCCGAGTCTGCCAAAAAGACAAAGAGCGCCTTTCCGGCAGACTCGACTTATGCTTGTCGCCCCTAGGCAAAGCCCCTCCGCTTTTCGTACTGTCCAGCTATTCCCGCAGGAGTCGAGCCTCCTTCCGCTCCAAACAACTTTCTGAGCATGTATCCTTAATAGAAAACAATTAAAACAAGAATTTTAGCAAACAATCTTATTAAAGATAAGTAGAAATTGATTTTCCTTTTAAGAAAGAAGAATTTATTTTCTAGTTACATTGTTTTGTTGCACACCTTGAAGCTCTGTCATGAAAATTCCATTAAAGATGGTGAGGGAGATTCTATGTTAGAAAACATCAATCTTTGCGAAAAGAGCCAAATAAAAAAATCCCTAAACAGGTGATTCAGTACCTTTAGGGATCCCGGCCTTAAATATACAGTTTGGGTTTTGATCCTGATTTAGACTTAGATGGTGCCTGGATATCTTCAAGACCTTCAATATCCTCTGAGATTTCTACGGGTTGTTTCTTCTTCTTTTTTTTCTTTACGGTGGATTCGACTTCAGGGATGTCGATATCCGCATTTTTTTCTTCGCTATTCCCGTCGTCGGACGCATCATCAGCAGACATATCTTTGAATCCACGATATAACTTCCATAGTGCCGGGATATTTTTCACCATAGGTCCATATTGTTGGAACATCGGACCCAGCTGTTGAGCGGTCTGGAGCATTTGCTGTGTATTGGATAAAAATGAATTCACATTACCGGGGTTCAATAAGCTCTGGAGGATTCCGCCGGCTGCCTGGGGAGATCGTTCAAAGCCGGTCGTGTTGGAAGATGAGTCCCCTCTGGAAAATTGTTGTAATAATCCTCCGCCTGTATTCTGATTATCTCCCTTTTTAAGAAGCTTAGACAATAAACCACCTTTACCTGTCCCTCTGCTTCTTCCTCTCTGGTTCATCCCTATATTGAAACCTTGATTTTGTCGTTGTCCTCCAAATTGAAACGGAGGTGGCTGCGTCTGCCCCTGCGTCTGCCCCTGCGTCTGCCTCAGTCCAAAGCCATTCCTTCTAGGCTGCTGCATTCCGAACCCATTGAATCCCTGCTGCTGTCTCATCCCGAAAGGATTTCGCATATCCTGACCTTGATTCCTCATTCTTCTAGGCGGCATAATGACAGCCTCCTTTCATTCGAATAAATTCCTCGTCAGTATAGAGTATGCAATAGGTGAAAAAAGGGTATTCATACAATATCATCTCAAATTAAAATAAGTATGAACTAGATGTTTTGCCAAAAAAATATTATAATGGTTAGATGTTCTTTAAATATGACGCTTACTAAACTGTTACGTTAAGATAAAATCACTCGTGTTGATAAAGTGATCCGTAAATTTTATATATATCTATGGTGATGATGTGTACGAGAGACATCCATCCCGATGACAGCGTAAATAAAAGGATATTTTGATAAAAGGAGATGTAAAGAATGAAAAAGAATTTATTTCTACAATTCGGATTCCAGTCTTTCATTAATGAAGCTGTAGAAGAACTGGGTTTCTATGAACCAACAGAAATTCAAAAAAAAATGATCCCACTGATTTTAAAAGGTCAGAGTGCGATAGGTCAATCCCAGACAGGAACGGGAAAAACACATTCATATCTATTGCCGATCATTGAGAAGGTGACTGCAGATTCTGAACAGGTACAGGCAGTTATTACCGCACCGACCCGAGAACTTGCACAACAGATTTATCAAGAAGTACTAAAGATCACGAAGGATAGCAACATTGTTTCCCGCTGCTTTATTGGTGGAACGGACAAGCAGAGAACGATTGAGAAATTAAAACACCAGCCTCATATTGTGGTTGGTACTCCCGGCCGGATCAATGATTTAGTGAAGGATCAAGCCTTATTTGTTCATACTGCCAGTTTACTGGTGATTGATGAAGCGGATCTGATGCTTGATATGGGATTCATTGAAGACGTGGATCAGATTGCAGCTAAGATGCCAGAAAAATTACAAATGCTTGTATTCTCTGCGACGATTCCAGAGAAACTGAAGCCATTCTTGAAAAAGTATATGGAAAATCCACAATATGCACATGTTGAGCCCGAGCAGCTATCGGCAAAGAATATCCAACATGTGATCGTCCCTCTGAAGAGTCGCGATAAAATCAACCTGCTGTACAATATCTTAGTGGAAATTAATCCATATTTAGGTATTGTCTTCACCAATACAAAACAAAAAGCAGATGAAGTAGCGGATGCTCTAATTGCAAAAGGATTAAAGGTTGGACGGATTCACGGAGATCTTTCTCCACGTGAACGTAAGAAAATGATGAAACAAATCAGAAACCTGGATTATCAGTACATCGTAGCGACAGATTTAGCGGCAAGAGGGATTGATATTGAAGGTGTGAGTCATATCATTAACTTCGAACTGCCACAAGATCTCGATTTCTATGTTCATCGCTCCGGGCGGACGGCACGTGCAGGAAACAGTGGTATTGCATACACCATTTATACACCATCCGATGAAGATGCATTGAATCGTCTGGAGAAACTCGGAATCAGCTTTGCTCATCATGACATTAAAAAAGGGGAATGGTCTGAGTTACCACCCCTTAACAAACGTAAGAACCGTCAAAAAACGAATGTTGATGAGATTGATGAAAAAGCAAAATCAATGGTTCGAAAACCAAAAACAGTTAAGCCGGGCTATAAGAAGAAAATGAAATACAAAATGGATCAAATCAAAAAGCGGGAAAGAAGAATCAAAAACAGAAATAAATAAATGTTCTAACGTGATTCATTTGTACACATTCGATACAATATAGAGAGATTTTCTTAGGAGTTGAGAAGAATGGTTAAGATTGGATCCCATGTTTCAATGAGTGGTAAAAAAATGCTATTAGCTTCCAGTGAGGAAGCCGTTTCTTATGGAGCGAATACATTTATGATTTATACAGGTGCACCTCAAAATACGAGAAGAAAAAAGATCGAAGACTTAAATATTGAAGCGGGTATCGCTCACATGAAAGAAAATGGGATAGAGGACATAGTTGTTCATGCTCCCTATATCATCAACATAGGAAATACGACGAACCCTGCTACATTTGAATTGGGTGTCAATTTCCTCCGTTCTGAAATCGAGCGCACAGAAGCTCTGGGAGCGGGGCAGATTGTGCTTCACCCGGGTGCTCACGTAGGTGCAGGAGCTGATAAGGGAATCGATAAGATCATAGAAGGTCTGAATGAAGTGTTAACAAAAGACCATAAAGTGCAAATTGCATTGGAAACAATGGCAGGGAAGGGTTCTGAATGTGGAAGATCTTTTGAGGAATTAGCTCAAATCATCAATGGAGTAGAACTGAATGACCGCCTTTCTGTTTGCTTCGATACTTGTCATACCCATGATGCAGGATATAATATTGTGGAAGATTTCGATGGAGTCTTGGAAGAATTCGATAAGATTGTCGGAATTGATCGCTTAAAGGTTCTACACATTAACGATAGTAAGAATGAACGTGGAGCCAGTAAAGATCGCCATGAAAATCTTGGATTCGGACATATCGGATTTAAAGCACTGAACTATATTGTTCATCATCCACAACTGAAAGAGGTACCTAAGATTCTGGAAACACCATATGTAGGGGAAGATAAGAAAAATAAAAAACCTCCTTACAAGTTCGAAATTGATATGCTGCGTAGTCAAACATTCGATGAAGATGTATTAACCAAAATACTGAATCAATAAAAAAAGGCAATAGAGGAGGTCATCTCTCATCAATAGGGACGCCTCCTCTTCTTTTACTATCTGATGAGCTGCAAAAAGAGTTGGTTGATTTCCTTTGCCTTGGAAGGACCTATGATCCTGGCTAAGTCCTTCACCAATTTACTGCGTTTCTTGTCATCAAAAATATTGATGTTCTTTCCTTTAACACTGGCGACGATGCTTGTTGCCTGCTGGGACGTCAAAGAAATGTTATATTGATTGGCGTACTTTAATAATTCTTCATTTGTGATATTGTTGATTTTGTGATTAATCACGTTTTGTAATAACTTCATGTTTATCACTCCTCAACAGATACATATGTAACTCGTGTTCAGAAAGTGACATTTTTATAAGAAAATAAAGTGAAAGGAAAGGAATTGCCGATGACCCAAAGAGTACATAAAAAAGAAAGTCCCCTTCATTTTATTTACCGATTGATCTTTATAACGATTGGAGCAGCCTTAGCTGCAATATCCATTGAGTTGTTCCTTGTTCCAAATAATATCATCGATGGTGGAATAATTGGTGTTTCGCTGATATTGGATTATCTAGTTTCAGACACCATTCCATTTGTAAACTTTGCGACCCTGCTTGTTCTCCTTAATCTCCCATTCATGTATTACGGGTATAAACATATCGGGAAAACCTTTGTCGTTTCTTCTCTGTTTGCCATTATCGCACTGGCAGGTATTGAAAGCCTTTTACACCATATTGATCCGTTTGTAACAGAGAAAGTGTTAGCCACTGTCTTTGGAGGATTGACTCTTGGAGTTGGGGTCGGCCTGGTGATACGCCATGGTGGATCTCTGGATGGAACTGAAATCCTGGGTATCCTTTTAACGAAGAAGCTTCCGTTTTCAGTGGGGGAGTTTGTTATGTTCATCAATATTTTCATTTTCGGCTGGGCAGCATTTGTCTTCGGACTTGAAGAAGCAATGTATTCCGTTATGACCTACTATATAGCCTTTAAGACGATTGATACGGTGATTCAGGGAATGGATGAGACGAAGGCTGTAATCATTGTTTCTGACCATTACCTTGATGTATCCGACGCAATCCTAAAGAGACTTGGCAGGGGAACAACGATGTTAAAGGGTCGTGGAGGATACACCGATAATGATAAAGAGGTCATTTATGTCGTGGTCACCAGACTTGAAGTAACAAAGTTGAAATCCATCGTTTCTGATGTGGATCCCAATGCCTTCATTACGATTATGAGTACACAGGAAACAAAGGGTGCACGATTTAAGTCTGCGATTCATTGATGCAGCATACCAATAAAGGACTGCTCACTCAAATTGAGCAGTCCTTTTATATGGTATTGGGGCATGAATGATTTACAATTGTGCACTCATCATGTATACTACCCTATGTACTTTTAAATCGTAATGATTCTTATAAAGAGAGATGATTAAAATGGATACTACAAATCCCATTATAAAAATAGAAGATGTGAATTTCAGATATGAGCGGGAAAGAGTGCTCGAAGATATTAACCTAAGCATTCCGAGAGGGGCATTCCTTGGGATTGTCGGACCTAACGGTTCAGGTAAATCCACATTACTAAAGCTTGTTCTTGGCCTTTTACGAGTAAAACAAGGAAATATTGAGCTATTTGGGATCCCCCAGCATAAATTCAAACAATGGGATCGCATAGGGTTTGTTTCCCAGAAGGCCAATAGCTTCAATACAGGCTTTCCAGCCACGGTATATGAGGTGGTGGCGAGCGGATTAGCGAAAAAAGCAGGCTTGTTCAAGAGGATTTCATCTAAATACAAACAAGATGTTTATAGTGCCATAGAATCAGTTGGAATGAGTCAATTCGCTAAACGTAACATTGGAGAATTATCAGGTGGACAACAGCAAAGGGTGTTCATTGCCCGGGCCCTCGTCAGCCAGCCTGATGTATTGATTCTAGATGAGCCGACAGTTGGGGTGGACAGTCAAAACGTCCAAAACTTCTATGATATGTTAGAAACCTTAAATAAAGATTTAGGGATTACTCTCGTACTTGTCACTCATGATATAGGATCGATTTCGAACAAAGTGACTCATGTCGCTTGTTTAAATAAACATTTACATTTCCATGGCAAAACAGAAGAGTTTGAGAAGCTAAAGGAAAATCAGCTTTCCTCTTTTTATGGTCATGATGTACATTTTTTAAATCATGAACATGAACATCATCATTCATGATCGATTGGAGGGAAGACAATGCTACAAGCTATTTTTCAATATGAATTTCTACAAAATGCTTTTCTAACGGGGATTCTCATTGGAATCATCGCCCCCTTATTAGGAGCATTCATCGTCGTAAGGAGGCTTTCTTTAATTGCGGATGCCTTGAGTCACGTCACTCTGTCAGGTATTGCAGCGAGCCTGTATTTAAGTAAAACAATGCCTGCTTTTTCGGGATTGAATCCACTCTACTTTGGAATGGTATTCTCTGTCATGGGCTCATTGTTCATAGAACGTTTGCGTATGTTATACAAGCATTATCAGGAGCTTGCGATACCGATCATCCTATCTGGAGGAATCGGGATAGGGGTCATCTTCATTTCGCTGGCAGACGGTTTTAATACAGATTTATTTAGTTATTTGTTTGGAAGTGTCAGCGCAGTCAGCAGAGGAGATTTGTATCTGATTGGAGGAATCAGCGTTCTTGTCATAGGCGTGATTTTCCTGCTTTATAAAGAATTGTTTCTTCTATCCTTTGATGAAGACCATGCAAAGGCATCAGGTATCCCTGCTAAGGCGATACACTTTATCTTTATGGTCATGGTGGCACTTGTGATTGCCGCTTCCATGCGCATCGTCGGGATCCTGCTCGTTTCGTCTCTGATGACATTACCGGTTGCTGCAAGTATAAGAATTGCCAATGGATTTAAACAAACGATAGGGTTTTCACTGTTATTCGGTGAAATTTCTGTTATTGTTGGATTGATCAGTGCCTTCTATTTGAATCTTGCACCAGGTGGTACGATTGTCATGACGGCTATTTTAATCCTTCTCATTACAATTGTGATTAAAAAAATCAGATCATCGAGTCATTCTTCTAAAGTTGAGGTGTAGAAAATGAATGTAACGGAAGCAATGGACCTGTTAAAATCAAAAGGATATAAGCATACAGGAAAACGGGAGCAATTATTAGAATTGTTCTCCAGCTCTAATAAATATTTGACGGCCAGGGATGTTTTGGAAAATATGAAAGCTGATTACCCGGGGCTCAGTTTTGATACAATCTACCGTAATTTGAGCTTGTTTGTTGAACTTGAAATCTTGGAAGAGACTGAACTCTCAGGGGAAAGACATTTTCGATTTACATGCGAAAGTCATCACCATCATCATCACTTCATTTGTATGGATTGTGGTAAAACGAAAGAAATTCATACATGTCCAATGGAAGCATTACAAGAAAATTTAACGGACACAGGATATAATATATCCGGTCATAAATTCGAAATTTATGGCAAATGTCCTCAATGTCAATAGAGAGATCCTTTTTAGGGTCTCTTTTTTCTTGGCTCCTTTCGAAAAGTTTGTTGTTTTATTACTAAGATCTGCTTGTTGCTCTGTCAACAAGTGAGTGCTTAGATGGTGAGGGGAACCGCTTCGCTTTCCGCGGACGTTCGGCCGAGCCTCCTCAGCTTCGCTTCCGGGGTCTCGGCACGCCCTTACTTCCGCAGGAGTCTACGCAGTTCCCCTCACCATCTTTAAGAGGTTTTCGTGACAGAGCTAAAAGGTGTCAAAAAACTAACTAAATTGGAAAACAGCCTTTTTAAATAAATTTTACGCCTTTATAGAACCCTGAGGCTTGATTGATAATTGAAATAATTATTTTTTGTATTAGCACAGAGTGGATTGTAGCGGAAGGCACTTGACTCCTGCGGGAAATAGAGGAAAGGTCGAGACCCCACAGACGGAACGTCGAGGAGGCTCGACTTCCTCCCCGCGGAAAGCAAGTGCCTGGAGCGGAAAGGAACGGTCAATGTTTTCACACTACCACTCATGATAAATTTGTTTTTCTTGGAAGTCTTTTTCTTTTACTAAAATGTCCAAAGTTTAAGTAAAGGTAAAAGAGGGGAAAAATGCATTATACGGAAGAAATTGAGAGGAGATGCAGCCATGGAAACAGTGCCTTTTACTCACTGCCCGACGAATAAAAAAAACTGTGTGAGCACAATTGATCTCACATCATATCATCGAATAGCACCGCTTCCCATCAGTGGAAGCACAGAGGATACGAAGGAGAGAATACGTAGTACCCTAAGCAAGTTCAATCATGTAGAGATCAAGGAAGAGAAGTCACATTATGTGCATGTGGTTTTCACATCAAAATGGTTGAAATTCAAGGATGACCTGGAACTCTATATTGATGAAAGTACACATCTTCTACATATCAAGTCAGGTTCACGACTCGGATATTATGATTTTAAAGTGAATCGGAAGCGGGTGGAACAATTTAAAGATGTATTTAATATTTAATAAGTAATGGGAAAGCCTCTTTTGATTAGAGGCTTATTCTTATGATTCATTTCGAAGCCAGGTTTGAACCCAGGAGTTCGCTTCCTGCCAGTCATTTACGCGAATGACTCCATTAGGGATCGGTTGTTGATTGTATGGTGTGTTAAATAACAGAACGGGAATCGATAGTTCTTCAGAAATCGCTACTGCATTATCATGTTTATCCTCAAAGAAAATATCGACACCGTGTTTTTTTGCTGTTGAAATTTTGTCATGTGAGCCAATTAATTCGATGTGATGATACATCAAATCCTGGGTGTTGAACCATTCTTTAGTTAATTGGATGAGATCGGATCTTCTTGCACTTATGAAATAAAGCTCATGTATTTCTTTCCATTGATCCAATATTTTCTTTGCGCCAGGAGCAAGGGGAGATTCTTTGTAAATGGTTGGTTCCGCTTCCTTAAACCACTTCCCGAACGTTTGAGGTGAAATATTCAGGACTTCCGTCAGTTCGTATTGGGTGATGTCTTGTAAGGTTAAATTTAACTTAAAATAATCATTTATGTGAGGCAGTAAAGATTCAGGTGACGTAACTGTCCCATCAATATCGATTCCAAAACGTTTCATTCTTTATCATGCTCCTCTTTATAAAAACTCCTTCAAGTTTATCACATTTCTGACCAGTAGATAAACGATGTTTTCAAAAGACTCTTTTCGAAAAGATTGTTGTCTTTTAACATAATTTCTGATTTGGCTCTGTCCATTAGTGTGTGATGGATGGTGAGGGGAACTGCTTCGCTTGTAGCTAGCGTGTGGCCAAGCCTCCTCAGCTTCGCTTCCGGGGTCTCGGCACGCCCGTACTTCCGCAGGAGTCTACGCAGTTCCCCTCACCATCTTTAAGAGGTTTTCGTGACAGAGCTAAAGGTGTTAAAAAACGATCTAATTAGTAAAAAGGTTTCTTCTCCAATAGGAGATAAATTCTACTCACCTCAAAAGAGATTGTTTGCTAAAAGGTTTTGATTTTATTTATTTCTTTTAAAAGAAACCCGCTTAGAAAGTTGATTGAAGCGGAAGGAGGCTCGACTCCAGCCCCGCGGAAAGCGAGCATCCTGGAGCGGAAATCAACTACTACTTTCTTCCTTAAAATCGCAACAAACTTTATGAAAAGTAGCCTTTCAAAAGCAATAAATGGTTTTAAAAGTGAAAATAAGCTAACAAAAATGACAAACATTAGCATAGTAAAAAAAGCGGAGTGACACACAATAAGAAGGCTCCCAAACACAGAAAGTGAGGGATTGCTGTATGAATGATGAACGACGCGAATTAAACAGCGTTGATCGAAATCTACAAGATATCGACGTGTATTACGACAATCCGGAAACAGATGTGAGTAAAGAATACCGTGAAGAAACAGCAGCAGAAATTGCTGCTCCAATGAGTGTAAGCCGCGACTTTGAAGAGGATACCGCCGAAGATACGACAACATCAGGTCGTGTATTGGGTTACTCTGCACTTGCTCTATCCATTCTTTCCTTATTTATTCTCCCTGTAATCATGGGTGCTGCGGGGATTGTACTTGGATTTGTGGCAAGAAGACGAGGAGCAGAAATGCTCGGTGCCTGGGCAATCGGAATTGGGGCCGTATCGATAATTATCGGATTATTTGTACTGCCGTTCTTTTAAGAATATTGCTTTTTCTTGAAATTGGGAGCATTTCAAGAAATAAAAAAAGAGGACTGATCAAAGATCAGTCCTCTTTACATGCATTTAGACTTCTTGTTCTTTCTTTTCTGCTTCTTGCTGTGCAAAATATTCTTCTGCGATCTTGTCGATTTCTTTCTTTAATTCCTCAACCATCGTCTCTTCAGGAACTTTCCGGACAGTCTTACCTTTTCGGAATAACAGTCCTTCACCACGAGCCCCGGCAATGCCGATATCGGCTTCTCTGGCTTCACCTGGTCCATTTACTGCACATCCAAGGACAGCGACTTTGATTGGTGCTTTAATGGTGGAAATGTATTCTTCCACTTCATTGGCTATTGAAATTAAGTCGATTTCAATACGTCCGCATGTCGGACATGAGATTAAAGTAGCAGCGTTTGAAGCTAATCCAAACGACTTTAATAGTTCTCTTGCTACCTTCACTTCTTCAACAGGGTCAGCACTTAAGGAAATACGCAGTGTATTACCAATGCCAAGACTTAGAATCGCCCCTAGCCCTGCTGCACTCTTTACTGTTCCTGCAAATAATGTACCTGATTCAGTGATTCCAAGGTGAAGCGGGTAATCAAATGCTTTAGCCGCTTTCGTGTATGCTTCGATGGCCAAGTTTACATCAGATGCCTTCATGGAAACGATTATGTCATGAAAATCTAAATCTTCCAGGATCTTGATGTGATGGAGGGCACTTTCTACCATACCGTCAGCAGTTGGGTATCCGTACTTTTCAAGAATTTTTCTTTCCAAACTTCCGGCATTTACCCCGATTCGAATGGGGATCCCTTTTTCTTTCGCTGCTTTGAC
The DNA here is from genome assembly GCF_008180865.1 of Rossellomorea aquimaris. Classification (GTDB taxonomy): domain Bacteria; phylum Bacillota; class Bacilli; order Bacillales; family Bacillaceae_B; genus Rossellomorea; species Rossellomorea yichunensis. Next base: position 284,785 of record NZ_VTEX01000004.1, on the reverse strand, counting down.
AACTGCTTCCACTTTTTCACGGCGACCGATATTTCCTGGATTGATCCGGATTTTATCGGCTCCGCCTTCAATGGCTTTTAAGGCTAGTTTATAGTCAAAATGTATATCGACAACAAGTGGAATATTAATCTGTTTCTTAATATCAGCTATCGCGTCTGCTGCACGTTCATCTGGACAAGCTACACGGACAACCTGACAACCTGCTTCTTCTAGACGGTGAATCTCTTTAACCGTTGCTTCAACATCATGTGTCTTTGTAGTAGTCATACTTTGAATAACAAGTTCATTGTTACCGCCAATAGTTAAATCTCCGACTTTGACCGGACGTGTCTTTGAACGATGTATAATTTCACTCAAGTGTAATTCGCTCCTTTAGAAAGGTTCTAAAAACATTCATTATAAAGTAATACGAAGCTATTGTAACAGTGTTTTGTGTAAAATGACAAGAAATAGGTGTATTTTGCATGCCTGGATCATTGATAATTCGGTATCTTGTAGGTTTTCCCAATTTGAATCTTTGCAGGCGGCACATCATTTAATTCCTCGAAATCAGTTATCACACGTTCGATGGGAACAGGTATAGAATCATCAAGAAGATCTTCTACAAGACTTAAGACTGTATCACCGGGCTTTACCTCCATTTCCACGTAAGGTATGGATGAGGAGGCTTCCCCAGCAGTTTCCTGTGGTGCGGTCGGAGACGATTGATTAACCTGTGGCTGGGCGGTTGCGGCAGTGGATTCTTTATAAAGCAGACTTAAGGTTCCCTTATTTAAATCATAATAGACACTATAAAGTAGAATGATAATACCAAAGAAAATAGCCATTCTTTTCATATATACTTTCCTCCCGGGTTTTTAGAATGAATATGACTATAAAGGGGTTACGAATCATGACGAATAAGCTTCTCCAACTGGTAATCGGATTACTGCCCATATTAATGGTACTGGGAAATTCTATGCTTATTCCCATTCTCCCGAGTATTGAAGCGGATTTACATTTGAATAGCAGCTGGTCTGGTTTTATCTTAAGCTCATTCACCATACCTGCAGCAGTGGTGATTCCGTTTGTGGGGATGTTGTCGGATCGCTTTGGTCGTATACGATTAATCATTGTTTCACTATGGATAATGATTCTGGGAAGTGTACTTTGTGTTGTGAGCGGAGAAGTGAATGAACCTGTTAGTCTCTTCATGATCGGCCGAGGATTACAAGGTGTGGGTGCCGCTGGAACGACACCTCTGGCCATGGCGTTGATCGGTGACATATTTCAGGGACAGGAGCGCTCAAGGATGTTAGGCTCGTTAGAAGTGTTTAATGGGATAGGTAAGGTAGTCGCACCACTTACTGGTGCTACACTCGCTATCCTGGTCCATTGGAATCATGCATTTTGGGTGTTTCCTGTTTTGTGCGTGGTGATATTAATAGGACTCAGAGAAACGGTTGAAACGAAAGAGGGTTATCACAAGGCTGATAAAAAGAACCTGTACTCCATCTTTATTTCAAAGGGACGCTTATTATTTCCACTATATGCGATTGGAGGGATAGGCTTATTTTTATTATTCGGCATTCTCTTCTTCCTTTCCTACCATATTGAAAATACTTTTCATATTGATGGCTTTTTCAAGGGATTTACATTTATCTTTCCACTTGGTGCGATGACCATTAGCTCTTACTGGTGTGGGGGGAGGTTAAAGGCGGATGAGGAACTGGGGTGGACGTATATGAAATGTGGGTTGTTAATGATGTCGGTCCCATTAGGCTTTCTGATCTTTTTTTCATCATTGGGGTTTTTGATGTTCTTTATTACAGTAAGCTTTGGGGGATTGGGCTTGATGCTGCCGGTCATTAATACCTTTATTACTGGAAGTGTATCAGAGAATGAAAGGGGATTTATTGTCAGTATTTATGGAGCTGTGAGGTTCGGTGGGGTTGCACTTGGACCTATTGCTTACAACCTTTGGAAAGACGATGTGTTGGAAATGTATTTGATCACCTTTGCATTTTCCCTTCTTAACTTGATGTTATTTATACTTGTGTCCAAGCGTAGGGAGGGGGTCTTTCGGCCTAAAATTCAATAATCCTTTACACAAGCTTTACACTTCCTTCATCTTTCTTTGAGAAAATGAAATGTGGAAAGATTAGGGAAGGGTGTATGAATTTGTCGAAAATATTGAACCTCTTAAGAGAATGGCCTCAGCGGATTAAAAGGGTTCTAAAAAGGAAAATGACTGTTCCTTTTTCCAAGAGTTTGACATTAAAGAATCGATTATTGATCGTCATTTTACTCCTGGTTGTCATTACTGGCTCTACGATTGGAGGGATATCTTATTTAAAGTCAAAACAGGCTACGATTCATCTAATGGAACAGCGTTTGGATCGTGAAGTGACCTCGATGAGTGATATTGCACAAAGCTTGATGCTCATTTATGTCGGTAAACAGGAACAATTTGAGAAAAAACTGAATGATGTGATCAAGAAACAGGATACAGCGTTGATCCAAGATAATATTGAAGCACAATTCTATTTTATTAAAGATTCTGAAGCTGTACCATTTTCAGTTAGTAAAGATTCTGGATTGCAATTTGGGAAACCTCTTATAGAAGAAATCGAAGAACTTGAAAAGGGGACCATCGAAACAACCATCGAGGGGGAAACCTATACGATGGCTTTTCATTCGATTCAAGAGCTGCAAGGTGAATATGTGATCGTAGTCCCTCAGGAAGAGTATATGCAAGACATTCGGTCGATGGCTGCCTATACACTGGTTATGATTGGTCTTAGCGTGGGGGTTGCCTTTATCATTGTCTTATTATTTGTGAACCGGTTGACCTCCCCGATCGCTCAATTGCGCGAATCGATGAAAAAAATAAGGGATGGTGATCTGGCTTCCAACATACCTGTCGAAACGACGATGCCGGAAATCGTTTCCCTTCAAAAGAGTTTTGATTCGATGGTAGTGAAAATGAAAGACTTAATACATAATATTCATCAAACAACAGACAGTTTAGCATCTACAGGTATACAGCTTCAAACCTCTTCATCTGAATTATTGAAAGAAAATGAGTATATGGTAGAAACGGTACGAATGGTGAAAGGGGGGGCAGAAGAAACGGCAGGTACTTCCGAAGTAAGTGTCAACCACTTCCAAGAAATGAATATGACCGTAAAATCCATATTTATGAAAATGAATTCTGTCTTTGAGAAAACAAAGGATATGAATGAATCTGCGGGTGACGGAGAGTACAAGGTTGATAAAATGGTTGGGGGGTTGAACAGGGTATCCGGAGACTTCAAGCAAATGAATAAGATCATTCAAGAAGTCCATGATCAATCATCCTCCATCGTCACAGTGATTTCCTTGATTAATCAAATTGCTGAACAAACGAAACTCCTCGCCCTCAATGCTGCGATTGAAGCCGCAAGGGCCGGTGAATCCGGTCGTGGATTTGCAGTTGTCGCCAATGAAGTGAAGAAGCTTGCAGATCAATCATCAGTTGCTACGAAGAATATAAGTGAAACCATTCATATTATGGAGTCAATCACGTTAAAAGCTTCAAGGCAATTCGATCAATTTTTCAAAGAGTTTCAGTACTACGTATCAGAAGCCACTGATACACGAGAATCGTTTGATCTGTTGAAAAATGAAATAGATGGTGTTACGACGGATTTACAAAATATGAAGGCGGATTTGGGCTATTTAGAAATATCTCTCCCTAAGGTTGAGGCTTCAACAGAGGCGTTTTCTTCCGTTTCACAAGAAACGTTAGCGGGAACGGAGCAGATGCTTGCTGCCTTTGAAGAGCAGCACGAAAAGGTTAGGAATACCCATGAAGTAGGAGAAAAGCTATTGAATGCTTCTAACCAACTAAAGGAATTAAGCAGGCAATTCAAGTTATAGGGATGGAGCTGAATAGTTCCTATAAAAAATGACGTAAAAGGGAAATCCCTGTCTCCGGGTGAGACAGGGATTTTAATTATGCCCGGATCCTCTTTTGGGGGATCTCTTTCACGACTAAGTAAAGAATGACGGTGATTACAAACCAATCCAATATCGGGGCTGCAGGAATATAGGTTTGCAGCATTTCCATTAGGGTAAAAAATAACGTGGAAACCGTCGCTGAATAGGCGGTGATCCGAAAGCTTTGCCGGTAGTTAACATTTCGCTTAAGAACATTGGCAAACGTAACACCGATTATGGCGAAGAGCGTGATCTTCAAGAACGTCATTCCGGAAGTGAATAAGTAGAGAAAAAATAACGCTACGGGAAGGAGAATCCATTTCATATCTATTAACGAATCTAATAGATCAATTAAGCCATCCTTTGTAAGAGCTGTATCGCCGAATAAACTATAGGAAGAAGATTGGACATTCCCTTGATTGATGACTACGAAACTCTTTTCCAAAAAGGCTATCGCATCGTTTGCGTCAAGATTTTCTTCCTTGAGTTCGCCTGTACTGTCGAAGATGATAGTAATGCCATCCTTTTCTAATGTGATCGGTTCTGATTGATCGGAAGATAACGAACCATTTTCGATTGTAAAGGATGGAAATTCAGCTTCAACTGATTCTCTTACATTGTCGATGGCACTGGTTGCAAACGAAATAAACTGTACAGCCACTGGTAAAATAGATATTAGTGCCAGTAAGAAAACGTAACGTATCGTCTTGCCAATTCCCTGAAAGCGGAATGTTGCAATGTCTTTTGGGGAATAGATACTTTTATACAATTGTTGAAATACATTCATTTATACTCTTTCTCCTTTCGTGCATACCCTTTCTATTTTATGCTTGTCTTTCTTTTGCATCAAGTATAGAGAATATAATCAATTTAGAATGATTATATTCTGTAACGAATTTGTAATAAAAAGCGAGTTTTATTAACCTATTGTAAATTTAGAGTAAAAAGTATTTACCTTTGCTCTATAATATATTAAAAATGATATGGGGTTTTTGTTGTTTAATGTCGAAAATTTAAGTAGGGGTTGAAAAAATGGAATTAAATTGGCAAGAGATGTTGTTTCAGTTTTTTGGAGGACTCGGGATTTTCCTCTTTGGTATAAAGTATATGGGGGACGGACTTCAAAAAACAGCTGGTGAACGTTTGAAAGAGATTCTTGACAAGTTCACGACCAACCCGTTTATGGGTGTACTTGCTGGTATTTTTGTAACAGTCCTGCTGCAAACAAGTAGTGGTACGACGGTTATTGTTGTAGGTCTGGTAAGCGCAGGTTTTATGACCCTAAAGCAAGCTATCGGGGTTATAATGGGTGCCAACATTGGTACTACAGTAACCGCATTTATTATTGGAATCGATATTGGTGAATATGCATTACCAATCATTGCAGTAGGAACCATTATGTTATTCTTCTTTAAGAATAAAAAAGTACACAATTTTGGACAAATGATTTTTGGTTTCGGTGCATTATTCTATGGATTGGAATTAATGGGTGGGGGAATGAAACCTTTACGTTCTCTAGAAGCTTTTCATGATTTAACGGTTAGCATGAGTTCAAACCCTATTCTTGGTGTAGTAATTGGAACTCTATTTACTGTTATTGTTCAAAGTTCATCTGCCACAATTGGTATCCTTCAGGAACTCTATGCTTCAGATCTGATTGATATCAATGCAGCTTTACCTGTATTGTTCGGTGATAATATAGGTACAACCATTACTGCAGTGTTGGCTGCCTTGGGCGCATCTGTTGCAGCAAGAAGAACAGCAGCGGTCCATGTGTTATTTAATTTAATCGGTACAACCCTTTTCTTAATCATATTACCTGTGTTTGAGAAATTCGTTTTATTTCTTCAAGCTCAGTTAAACTTAAATGAACCAATGACGATTGCGTTTGCTCACGGGACATTCAATGTAACAAACACGATTATTCAATTCCCGTTCATTGCGATCTTAGCGGTTATAGTAACAAAACTAATTCCTGGTAAGGATTCAATAGTGGATTATAACTCTAAGCACTTAGATCCAATGTTTATTGAACAATCTCCTTCTATTGCAATAGGACAAGCCAAAGAAGAGGTTCTTCGTATGGGGCAGTTTGCAATTAAAGGATTAGAAGAGACAAATGAATTTTTAAGAACGAAAAGTTCAAAAAATGCAGAAACAGCCTACCAAATCGAAGGTGCTATTAACAACCTCGATAAGAAAATTACGAATTATTTAGTGGACCTCTCTTCAGCTTCGTTATCAGAGAATGAATCAGAAAGACATTCAATCTTAATGGATACCGTACGCGACATCGAACGTGTAGGAGATCATTTTGAGAATATTGTTGAACTGATTGAATACCAACAGACCAACAAGGTTAAGATTACGGATGATGCAATGAACGACCTTGAAGTAATGTTTAATCTAACAATTGAAACAGTGGAAAAAGCGTTGAAATCTTTAGACTTGAACGATACTGAGATTGCAAGGGAAGTAGCTGAAAAAGAAGATCAGATCGATAAGATGGAAAGAAAGCTTCGCAAACAGCATATTCTTCGTATGAACGAAGGAAAATGCTCTGGACAAGCAGGAATCGTGTTTGTTGATATCGTCAGTAACCTAGAACGTATCGGTGATCATGCTGTCAATATCGCTGAAGCAGTATTGGGTGTAGAATAATACAAGTGCTGGCTCATTTGAAATTTGTCAAATGGGTCATTTTTTTTATACTTTAGGAGGTGTTAAAAGATGGAATTTATTTATTGGACGATTATCATCGTATTCATGATTTTATCCTTTGTGGGTTTAATATATCCGATCTTGCCGAGTGTCGTCTTTCTGATTGGAAGCTTTATTTTATATGGCGTGTTTTTCAGCTTTGAACCCTTTAGCTGGTTATTCTGGACTGTGCAGGTATTGTTTGTGATTCTCCTTTTCGGAGCTGATTACATGGCGAACCTTATAGGGGTAAAGAAATTTGGCGGCACGAAAGCCGGAATCTGGGGAAGTACGATCGGTTTGCTTGTCGGCCCTTTTGTCATTCCTGTCATCGGGATTCTGATCGGCCCGTTTATAGGTGCGATCATAGGTGAATGGGTCGTGCATAGATCCAATCTAAAGACCGCCGTAAAAGTGGGTGTTGGATCCGTCGTTGGATTCATCTCCAGTGTAGTGACAAAAGGAATCATCCAGATTGTCATGGCTGTATATTTCTTTTTTGTTATTTGAAGGGGAAATATATTCTTATGACTAGTAATGAAAATATAGGGAATTTTATTCTTGTATGAGAAAAGTGAGAAATAGAAGGCAAAATATTTGAACAGATATAGTAGTTTTGGTAATCTTATACTGAAACGGCCTGAATTCATTGTTCAGGAAACTATACATAGGGAGGAATTTATAATGGCTTACGAATTACCGCAATTACCTTACGCATATGATGCATTAGAACCTCATATCGACAAGGAAACAATGAACATTCACCACACGAAACACCATAACGCATATGTAACGAAAGTAAATGATGCACTTCAAGGTCACGATGATTTACTAAGCAAATCCATTGAAGATCTTGTTTCTAACTTAGACGCTGTTCCTGAAGGTGCTCGTACTGCAGTACGCAACAATGGTGGCGGCCACGCTAATCACTCTCTATTCTGGACAGTATTATCTCCGAATGGTGGAGGCGCTCCATCTGGAGAGCTTGCAGATGCCATCTCTTCCAAGTTCGGTAGCTTCGATTCATTTAAAGAAGAATTTGCTAACGCTGCTGCTACCCGCTTTGGCTCAGGTTGGGCTTGGCTAGTGGTAAACAACGGTGAATTAGAAGTAACAAGCACACCAAACCAAGATAGCCCACTAATGGAAGGTAAAACTCCTGTTTTAGGTCTTGACGTTTGGGAGCATGCATACTACCTGAATTATCAAAACCGTCGCCCTGACTACATCGGTGCGTTTTGGAACGTTGTAAACTGGGATGAAGTAGCGAAGCGTTATTCAGCTGCTAAATAATTTAATCGTACGAGGAGAGAGGTTCTTTCAAGAACCTCTCTTTTTTTTGTATAACTTCCCTCCCTTTTTCACAAGATAGGGGTACGTTAAAGGGGAGTTTTTCAAATGAGTAGCTATAAAAAGTTATTAGGCGATATTGATTTAACGAGAGACCTTACTCTGCTGCTGTTGATTGGCGGATTATATTCTTTGAGTATTGCGCTCTCAAACACATTTGTAAACATCTACTTGTGGAAGCAATCAGGTGAATTTATTGATTTAGGCATCTATAATTTAACCGTTGTCATCTTTCAGCCATTAACTTTTATATTAGCTGGAAGATGGGCAAAGAAAGTAGACCGGGTAATTGTATTACGCTTCGGGGTTATTTTTTTGGCTCTATTTTACATATCTGTACTGGCTTTCGGGGAGTCGGCCGAAAATTACCTGGTTGTGTTAGGAGCGTTGCTCGGTATCGGCTACGGCTTCTATTGGTTAGCGTTTAATGTACTGACCTTTGAAATTACGGAACCTGAAACGAGAGATTTCTTCAATGGTTTTCTCGGTACGTTAACATCAGCTGGAGGAATGATCGGACCAATTCTCGCAGGTTATATCATCTCCAGGTTTGCTTCGTATAAGGGCTATACCATTGTATTTGGTTTATCTCTCCTGTTATTTGCTGTAGCCGTGCTTTTGAGCTTCTTTCTAAAAAGGCGACCTGCATCGGGGCGGTACCTATTCCTCAGAATACTGGAAGAAAGGAAAAACAATGCTAACTGGCGCTTCATTACGAACGCCCACTTCTTCCAGGGTTTAAGAGAAGGAACGTTTATCTTCATTATTTCTGTGTTTGTGTTCATCAGCACAGGAAGTGAGTTTGCCATCGGTACATTCGGACTCATAAACTCAGGGATCGCATTCGTAGGCTATTACATTGCATCGCGGGTGATTAAAAAAAAGTTTCGAAAAAAGGCCATTTTATTAGGTGGAATCCTTCTCTACCTGGCAATATTCTTGATTGTTTTTGATGTCACTTACACGAAGTTATTGCTCTATGCCGGGATGATTGCCATTGCATACCCCATCCTTCTGGTACCTTATATTTCAATGACATATGATGTAATCGGAACGGGATGGAACGCCGCTGAAATGAGAATCGAGTATATTGTCGTGAGGGAGATTTTCTTGAATTCAGGAAGAATTGTGTCAGTCCTGGCTTTCATCATTGCCGTCACATTTTTTAACCATGAAGAGAGTATCCCAATCCTCCTATTAATGCTCGGAGCGGGTCATACCCTCATATATTTCTTCGTGCGAAAAGTGGACTTACCCATTTAGGATATTTAAGCAAAGAGAGGGAAAGATTTCCTCTCTTTGCTTATGTCTAGATTATCCTTGTATTTTTCTATAAAATAAGAAGGGATGGTAACGATATAAAGATATTTTTACATAGAGGAAGGGTTGGAAAGATTGAAAAGAAATAAGAGAAAAAGAAAGACGCATGTTCCCGTTCGGATGAATCTGCTGTTCTTTGCCGTGTTCTTATTATTCTCTCTTCTGGTTCTTAGACTGGGACTCGTTCAAATAGTGAACGGAGAAAGCTACAAGAAGGAAGTAGAAAGAACAGAGGATGTTGTCGTCAATACAGGTGTGCCACGAGGGAAAATGTATGACCGTTATGGTAATGTGATCGTCGATAATGTACCGTTAAATGCGATTACGTATACACGTGCAAACAACACAAAGATCGAAGAGATGATGGAGGTTGCTGCCAAGCTTTCTGAGTACATTGAAAAAGACACCAAAGAAGTGACAGAAAGAGACAAGAAAGATTATTGGTTATTAAATAATAAAGAACAAGCAGACAAAAAGGTGTCAGAAGCGGAAATTAAAAAGCTTCAAGGCAATGAAGATCTATCTGAAGACGATGTAAACGCGAAAGTGTACCAAATGAGACTAGATCGAATCACAGAAGACGAGTTAGCATCACTGACTGAAAAAGATTTAGAAATCATTGCGATTTATCGTGAATTCTCCAGCGGATATGCATTAAATCCGCAAGTTGTGAAGAACGAAGGGGTCACCCCGGAAGAATTTGCAGTCGTCAGTGAACACCTCAGTGAACTTCCCGGCATCAATACCACTACAGACTGGAAGCGATCGTACGTATTTGATGATACGTTGAGGACGATTCTTGGGAACGTTTCTTCCTCAAGGGAAGGTTTGCCCAAGAACCTGGTTGATTCCTATTTAGCGAAAGACTACAACCGGAATGATCGAGTTGGGAAGAGTTACGTTGAATTAGAATATGAAGATGTCCTGCAAGGTCAAAAGGAACAAATCAAAAACGTCACCAAAGGCGGTAGCGTGTTGGAATCTGTACTCGTTCAAGAAGGTCAACGGGGAAAAGATATTGTTCTGACAATCGATATGGAGCTTCAACGTGAAGTCGAAAAGATTATAGAAGAAGAATTACAAAAACAGATTGTGAATCGCGGTGAATCTCCTAACCTGGATCGGGCTTACGTGGTCATGATCGACCCTAATACTGGGGAGATATTGGCCATGGCCGGAAAACAGTATGTGAAAAACTCTGAAACAGGAAAATATGAGATGAGGGATGCTGCGTTAGGAACCTTTACGTCTTCTTATGAAGTTGGATCGGTTGTTAAAGGGGCCACTGTTTTAACAGGATACATGACCGGGGATTTAAAACCGGGAGAAGTGTTGATCGATGAACCATTAAAAATAAAAGGGACAAAGCCCAAATCTTCATGGTTCAATAGATACCAACGAATTCCCATGTCAGACTTGTTTGCTCTGGAGAAGTCTTCTAATTCATATATGTGGAAGGTTGCCCTTAAAGTAGCCGGAGGTCAGTATGTACCGAATGAGCCGATTGTGAATAATCCAGAAGCCTTTGACATCTTTCGGAACCATTACGCACAATTCGGATTAGGTGTGCCGACTGGAATCGACTTACCTGGTGAGTCTTCTGGACTGACTGGTAATGACACCACTCCTGGTTTCTTACTTGATTTAGTAATTGGTCAGTTCGATACGTATACAACGATGCAATTAGCTCAGTACATCTCTACGATTGCCAATGATGGTTATCGTGTGCAACCACATATCATGAAAGAAATTAGAGAGCCGACAAATGATCAGGAAAGCCTGGGACCAATCCTGTTTGAAAAAGAGACGAATGTGCTGAATCGAATCGATGCGACACAAGCTCAAATCGAGCATGTTCAAAAAGGTTTCTACAGGGTGTACCACTCCCCTGATGGTACGGCGTATGATCAATTTAAGAATGCACCGTATAATGCGGCAGGTAAGTCGGGTACCGCTGAGACGTATGTGGATGGAGATCTGAACTACAACACGACTCTTATCGGGTACGCCCCATTTGATAACCCTGAAGTGGCGTATGCCACAATGGTTCCTGCTTCTCATATCCAAGCAAGCGGAGTAGCCGATCCTTACGTCAATAAATACATTTCTAAACGAGTGATGGATAAGTACTTTGAACTAAAGAAGAAACGAGTAGAAGATGAGAAAGATCCCACTTCAGTTAACAAGAAGGTAGAAAACGCTGAAGAGGCAGAGGAACAAATGCAAGAGGAAAGAGAACAGAATAACTAAGCAAACGTAAGCTGTTTTCCACGAAATAACTTTCTGGGAATCAGCTTTTTTTTATGATTTTTAAGTCTTTTTACTCAAAATCAATAGAACATTTCTATAATGAAAACGAAAATCAAGATAAAGTCGAAATAAATATTTGATATATTCATCTGGGAACTACATAATTTACAAATCCTTGTCTAATACTATGTTTAATGGGGGTTTGACGGGGTTTTTCAGGTTATTGAAAGGGTCTGAAGATGAAGAAAAATGTCGAATTTACAAAACCTTTACAAATGGTTAAAACCGCATTAACACTCATCTATTAATCTATTACTCGTAGGACAAAACAACCAAGTTTCTTAGGGGGAATTTAGGAATGAAAAGCTTTAAGTATCTGGCAATGTCAGCAATGATCGGATCAGCTCTTGTATTGGGTGCATGTGGTGCTCAAGGTGGAGCAGAAAATGGTGGTTCAGGTGAACAACTATCCGGTAGCGTAAAAATGGATGGTTCATCAACAGTAGCTCCAATCATGGAAGCTGTTAACGAAGAATATGCAGCTACACAACCTGATGTAAAAGTATCTATCGGTGTTTCCGGTTCTGGTGGTGGATTTGAAAAATTTATCGCAGGTGAAACGGATCTTTCAAACGCTTCCCGTCCAATCAAAGACGAAGAAAAGCAAAAGCTAGAAGAAGCTGGTATTGATTTCACTGAATTCGAAGTTGCAAAAGATGGTCTTACAATCGTAGTTAACAAAGAAAACGACTGGGCAGAAGACATAACAGTCGAAGATCTTCAAAAGCTTTGGATTGAAGATGGAAAGACTAAGAAATGGTCTGATATCAATCCGGAATGGCCAGATGAAGAAGTTAAATTCTACTCTCCTGGTACTGACTCAGGAACATATGATTATTTCAATGAAGTAGTTTTAGAAGAAAAAGATATGGTGAAACAAAACATTCAGCTTTCTGAAGATGATAACGTTCTTGTACAAGGTGTAACGGGTGATAAAAACGGGATCGGATTCTTCGGTTATGCTTATTACCTTGCAAATAAGGAAGAACTTAAAGCAGTAAAAATCGGCGGAGTTGAGCCGAATAATGAAACAATCGAGAGCGGGGAATACACTCCACTATCACGTCCATTGTTCGTATATGCTAAAAACGCTTCTGTTAAAGATAATGAAGCTGTATATGATTTCATGAAATTCACCCTTGATAACTCTGCTGAAATGGCAGAAGCAGTTGGCTATGTAAGTCTTCCAGAAGAAAAAATCAAGGAAGCTACAGATGCTTTAGAGGGTCTGAAATAATCAAGTATCGTTGTTAAGTCAAAAAAACAGATGAGAAGCGACTAATACTTGCTTCTCATCTTGTCATGTGGATGAAAGGGGTTTACATTATATGGCTACAAATTCAAAAGGATCTTCATACTCTGTTTCAGAGATGATTGCACAAAAAAGTGGTAAAGGCTTAAATCGTTCTGTGGAAAAGTCTATACCATGGATCTTGTTTGCATTAGCCGGGGTTTCAGTATTAACAACCATAGGTATCGTATTTACTCTTATCTTTGAAACATTTACATTCTTTTCAAGAGTATCGGTATTTGAGTTCATAACAGGAACAGAATGGTTTCCTTTTTCCATTCAGAATCCAAGTTACGGAATCATTCCTTTAATCTCGGGAACATTGAAGATTACCGGAATAGCTGTAGTGGTAGCAGTACCGATAGGACTTGCTTCCGCCATTTATTTGAGTGAGTACGCAACGGATCGTTCAAGACGGTTCATCAAACCGATATTAGAAGTGTTAGCGGGGATTCCAACGATTGTATTTGGGTTCTTTGCTCTAACATTTGTTACTCCTTTATTGAAGTCATTTATACCTGAGTTAAGTATATTTAATGCATTGAGTCCTGGAATTGTAGTTGGGATCATGATTATTCCCATGATTGCTTCTCTATCTGAAGACGCGATGTCGTCTGTTCCGAATTCCATACGTGAAGGTGCACAGGCATTAGGGGCAACCAAATTAGAAGTGGCACTTAAGGTTGTTTTGCCTGCTGCTGTATCAGGCATCGTTGCATCGATTGTTCTTGCCATCTCCCGTGCAATTGGAGAAACCATGATTGTAACGGTTGCTGCAGGTGCTTCTCCAAATCTTTCTTGGGATGTTACTGATTCCATCCAAACGATGACAGCCTACATCGTTCAGGTAAGTACAGGAGATGCAGGATATGGAACGACGATTTACTATAGTATTTATGCAGTAGGTTTCACACTATTCTTATTCACATTAGGTATGAACCTGCTTGCTCAATACATCTCTAAGCGATTCAGAGAGGAGTATTAATCATGAAGTATATCAATCAGGAAAACGTCTTGAAAAAGATGTCATCCAGACTAATGGTGAATAGCATCTTTAAAGGGCTTTTCTTACTGGCAACTTTATTTGGCTTAGTCGTGTTAAGTGTATTATTATATCGGGTATTCACTCAAGGAATTGGATACTTGGATCTGCAATTTTTACAAAATGTGGGATCGAGGTTCCCTGAAAAAGCAGGGATTTATGCCGCCTTTATGGGAACGATCTGGCTGATGTTCGTTGTTGTTATCGTTTCGTTCATATTAGCAGTGGGGACGGCGATTTATTTAGAAGAATATGCGAAACAAAACAAAATCAATAAATTTATCAAAGTAAATATTTCAAACCTTGCAGGTGTTCCTTCCGTTGTATTTGGTCTATTAGGTTTAACGATCTTTGCCCGGGCCTTTGCCCTTGGGCAAAGTGTACTGGCAGCCGGTTTGACAATGAGTTTGCTCATTCTGCCTGTTATCATTGTTGCGGCACAGGAAGCGATTCGTTCAGTACCAAGAGAGTTAAGGGACGCATCCTATGGTATGGGTGCTACAAAGTGGCAGACAATTACCAGAGTCGTTTTACCAGCCGCAATACCCGGAATATTGACAGGAAGCATTTTAGCGTTTTCCCGTGCAATCGGAGAAACAGCGCCCCTGGTTGTTATCGGTGTACCAACGATATTACTCTTTACACCAGGTTCCATTTTGGATACATTCACAGCACTTCCAATGCAAATTTACGATTGGACAAGACGACCACAAGCGGATTTCCATGATGTGGCAGCTGCAGGAATCATCATCCTATTGGGACTACTATTAATAATGAACTCGATTGCAGTGTTAATTCGTAATAAGTTTCAGAAGAGATATTAATAATTTATTATGTTTTTTATTGGATGAAGGAGGCTTTCGAAATGCAAACGATTAAAGCAAAAGAAAGTAACATGGTTGATCATAAAGAAACAAAAGAAGCGGTATACCAAACGAAACAATTGAACTTATGGTACGGTACGAATCATGCGTTAAAGAATATCGACCTGGATATCATGGAAAATGAAGTTACGGCAATTATTGGACCTTCAGGTTGTGGTAAGTCAACGTATATTAAAACATTGAACCGAATGATCGAATTGATTCCAAGCGTAAAAACTTCTGGAGATATCATCTATCGTGATCGCAACATTTTTGACAGTAAATACCGCGTTGAGGAATTACGTACAAAAGTAGGAATGGTATTCCAAAAGCCAAATCCATTTCCGAAATCGATTTACGACAACATTGCATATGGACCACGCATTCACGGAATCAAAAACAAAAAAATCCTGGATGAAATTGTTGAAAAAAGCTTACGCGGTGCAGCGATTTGGGATGAAGTGAAAGATCGCCTGAATCAAAATGCATATGGTCTATCGGGTGGACAACAGCAGCGTATCTGTATAGCAAGATGTCTTGCTATTGAGCCGGACGTCATTTTGATGGATGAACCCACATCTGCTCTGGATCCGATTTCTACATTAAAGATTGAAGAACTGGTTCAAGAGTTAAAAACAGAATACAGTATTATTATTGTAACTCATAATATGCAACAGGCTGCACGTATTTCTGACCGCACAGCCTTCTTCCTGAATGGGGAAGTAGTTGAATTTGACAAAACAGATAAAATCTTCTCTACTCCATCTGATAAGCGAACAGAAGACTATATCTCAGGCCGTTTCGGTTAATTCACATTAGAAGAAGGATAAATATCACCGGGTGTTTAATTCCTACTATTGAGAAGCTTAAGTGTTGAAAGAGGAAGGGGTATAATCATGGCAGTAAGAGGACAATTTGATGCGAATTTGAAAGAGTTACAAACCAAACTAATGGATTTGGGCAATATTGCAAAGATTGCACTTGAGAGAAGTATTGTGGCGTTAGAAGAGAAGGATGTTGATACGGCGCTTGCTATTATCGAAGGCGACCAAAAAGCCGATGATCTGGAAGAGGAGATCAATGATTTAGCCATTCTGACTATAGCTAAGCAACAACCAGTGGCAACTGATTTAAGAAGAATCATCGTTGCCATCAAAATTGCGTCAGACTTGGAAAGAATCGCAGATTTCGCTGTGAACGTAGCGAAATCAACGATCCGTATTGGTAATGAACCTCTGATTAAACCGATTCATCATATTAAAGAAATGCATGCCATCACATCCGAAATGATTCAGCTTACATTAGAGTCATTTGTCGAAGAAGATGTGGCGAAAGCAAAGAGAATCGCTGATATGGATGATAAGGTGGATGACTTATATGGTGAAACGATTGTAGAGCTTCTGACTCTCAATAAAGAAAAGCCTGAATTTACGGCTCAGATCACTCAGCTCTCATTCATCTGCCGTTATCTTGAAAGAGCTGCGGATCATTCAACAAACATTGCAGAAGGTGTATTCTATTTAGTGAAAGGTCGTCGTTACGACTTGAATGAATAGACACTATCAGAAAAAAGCTGTCCCGCACAAGGACAGCTTTTTCTGTGCATTCTATTGAGTAGTTGAGTATTTTACTCAATGAATTTAGTGTTGAAGCTTCGAAATAAGTTGCTGAACTTCAGATTTAGAAAGTGCAGATTGCTTTGCGATTTGTTCGACAGGTATCCCTTGTTGATACAGTGCAATGACTTGATTTTTCACAACCTCATGAATGGGTTTCCTTACAGGTGCTGTTCTTTGTATAGGAGCATCGCCATTCACCATCAACTCTTCTTCCAGTACCCGTATTCTCTTCTTTAATTGATAATGCTCTTGAAGAACATTCATTGACAATTCTTCTATGTCTTTTTCAATATCACGATACCGATCCCGTTGGAAAAACGAAATGACTAGTAATAGGATAGAGAAGCTTACTAATCCAATGAATAGTAAATCCACTATATCACCCCATGCAGTATTATTCTCCTTTAGTTATAGCATAGATAATGGCTTATCTCTATAAGGTGGAAGGATAAATTTGTGGAAAGAACCAATATTTTGTCGAATGTCACTGGGCAATTATGAAAGAATCTTGTCGTTCCGATAATGTAATCGCTTTAATATCATTTCAGCATAATGATTTGCAAAAAAAATGCATGATAAACCCCACTATCTCCACGTATAACAAGATACGACAAAATGCGTTTATTGTAGGTTTTTGAATAGGGTGTTACGATGAAATTATAGATAATTGTCATAATTTTTAGATTGAATTTATATAATATTTGGTTACTCTTTAGGAGGAATTGTTTTGATCACAGAAATCATTCGGTTAAAAGAACAAGGAGTGTCATTCAGGAAAATTGCCAAAGAGCTGAATACCACCGTTGGGAAAGTTCAATATCAATGGGTGAAGTATCAGAAAGCTCAGGGAAACACTACTGTAAATGAGAGTGCGCCTGTAGAAGTGATTGAGCAGGAAATACCCAAAAAACGGGTAGGTAGAGCTTCCTTTGGAAGAAAGATGCCTAAGCTTCATGCGAAAAACCCGCGAGCCACTGAATTATCGATCATGTTCTCTACGTCATCGAGAATCTATTGCTATTGGAACATTACTCAAGAATGGATTCGCCATGTGAAGAGCCATTTTAAAATGAATGCTGACCCTCAACCATTTGTCCTGCGTTTATATGATATTACATCGATTTCCTTTAACGGACATAATCATCACGCATACTCCGATTCATATGTTCCCCATACGGAGAGTGATTGGTTTGTAAATGGCCTAAAGGAAAACAGAAGCTATTGTATGGAAATTGGATTACGTTTACCGTCCGGTGACTTTGTTGCATTCACCCGTTCCAATGTACTCCACACCCCAAGAACGTCCCATCAGCAGGAGTATCACAGTATGAAAGAGTTATTTGAATATGAGCAAGGATTAATTAAAGAACCGAAATGGGTGGAGCATGTGAGCACCTATTCGTATTATGTTATGAATCAGGAGGAAAAGGCATGAAAGGACTTTCGGCAGTGATGATATATCCACAATTTAACGAACTGGCTTTTTCACAATGGAACGAACGGGAAGATTTACTCACTTCTATCCTTCTAGAAAATAGTGCATTGTTAGATCTTCTGCAGCGTAACGGAGCATCCTCTATACCAGTCGTGATGAACCCTACCCTCTTCTCACTTTTTATGAGTGAAGAGTTTAAGGAGAAAGCTCACTCGATCATTCAATCCAACCTTCTGCAAGCAGAGCCGCATGAAAAGAGTAAATGGCAGCTGGTCTATTCACAGTGGTCGACCTATGACATGAATTTCGTACAAGCCTATAAGAGTCTGGTGGTAGAAGGTAAAGCTACCGTGATTCCTACGACTGTAAGCTCATTTCCACTGACACATTACAGGACACCGAGGGCGATTGAATCTCAAGTGCGTATGAGTACATTATTGTATAAGCAGTATTTCCAAATGATTCCTAAGTCGTTTTGGTTACCGCGGGCAGCGTATGTTCCTGGAATTGACTTATACCTTACCAAACAAGGAATCGAATTCACATTTATTTCCTACTACTCGTATGAACATAGTGAAAAAGAGAAGGATAGCGGTGTCATTAGAACACCTAGGGGGTTAAAGTTAATACCTGTTTCAGAAGGAAGGATTGGAGTATCAGAAGAGAACGTTCATTCACTCTCCGTTGTTTTCATCGAGGATCATTCAAGCTACGATGAATTGATAAAAGGGGAGTTCATGCACTCATTAGAGGAGAAGATGGAATCTTCTACTGCTCTTTCCAGAGTAGGTTTCGGATATCTTGGGATGGAGAAGCAAACCCCTATTCTTTCTGACGCTGCCATGAAGAATATTCGAATCGTTCATCGTATGGAAGAGAAACTTGACGATCTCTATTCATCTGCTGGACAGACAGAGGTCGCACATCAACTAATGAGGGAATGGATCGCGAGCCTGGAAGGGACGAATATCGAGACTGGCTTGACGACTATTCATTTTGACAGCTTACTAGGTATGGTAACGGAAGGTAAGGTTGATGAACATTTATTCCTTCATCGTAATAGGGTCGTACCATTTCCATCTGATGAAATCCTTGAAAAGCTTTTCGCAGGTAATGTAGAAGAAAAAGCAATGAAACAGGATTCCGTTCTGATCCTCTCATGGGAATACCCGCCGAATATCGTGGGGGGACTCTCGAGGCATGTGTATGATCTGGCAAATAATCTTGTGAAAAAAGGGAAACAGGTGCATGTACTTACAACGAAAGCCAATGATGCACTGGCTATTGAAAGAATGGAAGGTGTGACGATTCACCGTGTGCATCCCCTGCATCCATATGAAGAAGACTTCTTTAAATGGGTATTTGATTTAAATCAGGCGTTCATTCATTACGCTCATGATCTGATTAGAGATGAAAGAATCACTCATATTCATGCCCATGATTGGATTGTGTCCACTTCAGCGATGAAGCTGAAAGAGTACTATTCAATTCCTCTCATCACAACCATTCATGCTACTGAGCATGGACGCAATCAAGGAATATATACCGATTTACAACACAAGATTCACCGGGAAGAACAGCTTCTCATTAGTGCATCTGACCACCTTATTGTATGCAGTGAGCATATGAAAGACGAAATCAAGAGCTTATTTACTATCGAAGCACCAGTCGCTGTGATACCAAATGGCGTGGAATTAGAGAAGCTCGATAAATCTTCTCCTTATAGCATAGAACGGCCATCCACCCCGTATTTCTTTTCAATCGGGCGCATGGTTCATGAGAAAGGGTTCGACACGATTATAAGGGTAGCCTCACAGTTAAAGAGAGAAGGATTCAACATCTCATTTATCATAGCAGGAAAAGGGCCGATGTTAGAGCATTATCGTCAAATGGTAGCCCATGAAGACCTGAGTGATTGTGTGTCCTTCATCGGATACATTTCCGATAGGGATCGGAATGACTATTTGAAAAATTGTTTAGCGGTTATTTTCCCAAGCCTTTATGAGCCATTCGGCATTGTTGCCCTGGAGGCGATGGCTTTCCGTAAAGGAGTGGTTGCGTCTAATACAGGAGGACTAAAATCAATCGTGAAACATGAACAAACCGGCTTATTATTCGAGCCCAATCATGAACAAAGCCTTTATGGACAATTGGTCTCATTAATTGAAAATCCTTCAAAATCGGAGCAATTAGGGAATCTTGGTTTCAAAATGGCTCAATCCATGTTTAGTTGGGATCGGATCGCTGAACAAACCATCCACGTATACGATGATGTGCTTCTTCAATCAATAGTAGAAGGCATAAAAAGATGAAGGCTGTGATATTGGCAGGTGGAGAAGGCAAGCGATTAAGACCCTATACAATGTCGATTGCAAAGCCGATGGTTCCGATTTTGAATAAGCCAATTCTGGAATACAGCATCAACCTCCTCAGGTCATATGGAATTAAAGATATTCTCATCACGACCTGTTACAAAAGTGAAACGATTAAAGACTATTTTGGTGATGGGAAACGATTCAATGTAAACACTACTTACCTGGAGGAAAAATCCCCCCTTGGAACAGCAGGAGGGGTCTTCCTCGCCAGGCACAGACTTCGTGAACCGTTCCTGGTGTTAAGTGGTGATGCATTCACGAATATTCCAATAGATAAAGTCATTGAATTCCATTACGAGAAAAGAGCAGTAATGACCGTTGTCTCAAAAGAAGTAGAGAATCCAAAAGAATATGGGATTTGTCATACAGACGAAAATCGTAAATTGGTTAATTTTACTGAAAAGCCGGAAGAGTGGGTAGGAAATGAGGTGAACACCGGGGTATATATGTTAGATCCACGACTGCTTGATCGCTATGCTCATTTAGGAGCGAGGGATTTCGGTCAGGATTTCATTCCTCAGCTTCTTACAAACAATGAGGAAGTATATGTTTTTAAAACAAGTGCTTATTGGAGAGATATTGGAAACCCGGAAGAATATAAATGCGCACGTGATGACCTCATGAGGGGGCAATATTCTCCCCCCTCCTTAAAAAAAGGCTTCCACCACTCTAAAGACTTTATTGAACCTTTCATCACCAGACTTCAAGTAGCGTGTCCAAATGGCAAGAAACCCATCGTCCTTGCTAAATTACTGGAAACCGTTCCGTCTTCCTCCAGTCAGAAAGAAATCGTTTTTGACCATAGAGATGGTGGCCGAACGAAAATCATCAGTGACCCAAAAAGAGGATTCATCATTTATTCCAAAGCTGACAGACGAAATCTGGCAAGGGAGCTTGCCAGATATTATGGAAAGAAAATAAAAATCTGGCAAAAGGTGTAGAGGCTAATGAAGGAGAATCCGAATGGGAAATTCCATATCCAAGGAATAGCCTGGAACAGGAATAATGAATATGTACCCCTTTACTCAGAGAAACTAACCTCTCTTACCGGCATAACTGTGAAAATTCACGAACATATTGAAGGGTGGGGGGAGTCCTTGGCCTTTGAAATGGTAAATACCACAAAGGAAAGCAGGCATCTTAAGGTTTTCTTTCTTATTGAATGGCTCGCCTGTAAAGAAGATGGAGTTGGAGTATTATCACTATCCAAGGATACGTTCTGGAATTATAGTGGTAAACTTGTTGCCATCACGAACATCGTTTCCTGCGCGGGCTCTGTTAAGAAATCCATCTATCCCCTTAACTTGAAAGGCTTACAATTATGGAAGAAGTCCCTGAGTAACGGAAGCCTTTACTACTATCCGATCACCAATGGCCTTAATATGATGGTTTATATGTTAGACTTCTCATTCAAGCCTTTTGAAGTGAAACAAGGCAAAGTGTATGCCATTGAAGGAGCATTAGAAGAAGAGGTTTCAAATTTAAGCGATAGAATAAAAAACGGACTAGCATTTCCGAAAGAAAAGTGATATTATAGAAAAGTCGTATGAATAGTAGAAGATGTATATGTTTGGAGGGAAATAATAATGCGTGTAAACATTACTTTGGCTTGCACAGAAACTGGTGAGCGTAACTATATTACAACCAAGAACAAGCGTAACAACCCAGACCGTCTTGAGCTAAAAAAATATTGCCCGAAATTAAAGCGTGTGACTCTTCACCGCGAAACGAAATAAGCAGCCGGATTTTATCCGCTGCTTTTTTTTATGCTCATAACAGTTACAACATCGCATTTACATAGAGAATCCATTAAAATAATATCTGAATAGTATGGAGGGATATTATGTCTAAAAAAGAATTACGGAATCTTCAGCTTCAATCATTAAAATTAATCGATCATATAGCGTTTCAACAAAAGTGTTTTAGAATAGAACAGTTACTCTTTGAATCTCCCGAGTGGAAGAAGTGCAACACCGTTGCGGTGACCATTTCAAAGCCTCCGGAAGTCAATACGTGGAATATAATCAAACGGGGCTGGGAGGAAGGGAAAACGGTAGTAGTCCCGAAATGTTTTCCGAAAAACCGTGAATTGGTCTTCTTTGAGCTTCATGATTTCCACCAGCTCGAACAATCCTATTTTGATTTGTATGAACCGGACCCCGACAAGTCGACCGTTGTACATAATGATGCTATTGAATTGATGATCGTTCCAGGTTTAGCTTATACAGATAAGGGCTATCGTCTGGGGTTTGGCGGCGGATTTTATGACAGGTTGCTCTCAAGCTATTCGGGTCTGACGATGTCCCTTGCCTTTGCGGAGCAAATGGTCGATACATTGCCAATCGAATCTTTCGATATACCCGTAGGAACGATCTTGACGGAAAAGGGACGAATCGATTGTGATTAATGAGTATTTCTTTCTTCTCCTAATTATTTTCTCTATCGCCATAGCAGGATGGAAAACCAGTAATTTAAGTCTCTCAGGCGCTGTAATGGCCATAATGGTAGGCATGGCTATTGGATGGTCATATGGGTTTGAGGGACTGTTTATATTAGGCGTGTTCTTCCTTTCATCCAGTATATGGTCTCGCCTTTTTAAGAAAAGTAAGATAGGAATTGAGGAGCGCTTAGCGAAGACGTCCATAAGGGACTGGCAGCAAGTGCTGGCGAATGGAGGTCCTGCAGCCCTCTTTGCCTTATTCTTCAGTGTGACGGGAAACGAAGTCTGGACACTGGCCTTCATTGCATCAATCGCGGGGGCAAACGCTGATACATGGGCCTCTGAAATCGGTCCTCTCAGTCATAAAATGCCGTTTTCCATAAGAACCTTCAGGAGAGTTCCTAAAGGCACATCTGGTGCTGTTTCCGTCCTCGGAACGGTAGCGGCCTTCTTTGGAGCTGCCCTTATCTCACTAGCATCATTGATTTTATTGAATGTCATGGATGTATCTCTCTTGGTACTCCTTCTCCTTTCCGGATTTTTAGGAAACATTCTGGATACAGTACTGGGCGCGTTCATACAGCTTGAGTACCGGTGTACGGTCTGCGATCTTCGAACAGAGTCATCCGTTCATTGTGACCATCACACAGAAAGGACGAAAGGGGTCCCGCTCATGAACAATGAGACAGTGAATGCGCTTTCAAGTCTTTTTGCAGGAGTGCTTATGCTCATTTTCTATTGACGGTAACGAAAGAAAGTATCGTTTCCGTGTAATTTAGTGGGATAAGCTTCTCTATAATGATCCAAACTACTAGCAGGAGGGATCATTATGAACGGATGGACAAAATGGTTAGTGCTGGGCGGTTTGGTTCTTTTTCTGATTCCGAATCGATATCGACTGTTAAATGTACTTCTAGGGAACTTTCTCATTAGAAAATTTGCTGTGAAAGCAGCGATGGGGATACCTGGTATCCGCTCTAAATTCATTCAAGGTGCATTCAGAGGATAACAGTCAAAAAGACTGTAAGGGGGAAAATCTCTCTTACAGTCTTTTTGTTTTACAGTTTAAGAAAAGGTTCGGTATAGTAGGGGGAGAATAGGATTTCTTAAATAGAGAAAAGTTTGTGGCAAGCTTAAAGGAGAAAGTAGTAGTTGATTTCCGCTCCAGGATGCTCGCTTTCCGCGGGGCTGGCGGTGAGCCTACTCGGCAAGCCTCCAGGTTCTCACCTGTCCAGCCATTCCCCCAGGAGTCGAGCATCCTTCAGCGAGAATCAACTTTCGGAGCATGTTTCTTTTAAGAAAGTAATAAAAAACAAAATCTTTTATCAAACAACCTCTATTAAGGTAAGTAGAAATTGATTTCTTATTAAGGATAAGATTTCTGGTTTCTAGTTACATTGTCTTTTTTGCACACCTTAAAGCTCTGTCACGAAATTTCTCTTAAAGATGGTGAGGGGAACTGCGCAGACTCCGGCGGATTTTGGTCGTGCCGAGACCCCGTTCGGCTAAGCTGAGGAGGCTCGGTAAAACGCTAGCTGCAAGCGGAGTAGTTCTCCTCACGATCCAGCATAAACTAATTGACAGAGCCCAAGCAGACCATATGTTATAAACAACAATATTTAAGAAAAGAGCCAAAAAGAAAGTAGTGGATGATGTGGATTTACGTTATCATTATTTGTTTTGGAAGATAGCTTACCATTTGGTTGAGAATAAACACTATAGAATTCTTAATCTCTCACCCAATCAAGATGAAATATGGCTTGAGAACACCGGTAAGAAAGAAGCGAACGTCATTCGAATGGTACGGAAAGATCTCGATTGGGGAAACTGGGTCAAGCGGGATATGGAATTGACCTCGGTGAATGGGGAGAAAATCAGAAAATCCCTTGGGAAAAGGCATCTTCAAATGAAGAATATCTATGTCTCCACTTATCCGCCTGTAGATGCAGATCCGGATTTATTCCAGGAACCCCTGAACAATCAAAAGACATCCGTTCAGCCTCTTCTTCTTCATGGTGATCAAAGTATAGAAACCCTCAGGAATGACCCTTTTTTCAATGAAGGGGAATGGGAGCTCCCCCCTGAAGTATTGGATGCCAATGTAGAGTGGATTAAAAGCATGACCATGACTTCTTCTTCTAAACAGCTACAGAAGGAAAGACAGCTGTTTGAAAGAGGAAAGCCGCTCTTTACCTATTTATTCATTGCACTCCAATTGATCATGTTCTTAATTCTTGAACTTAATGGTGGAAGTAAGGACCCACAAACATTGATTGAGTTCGGTGCTAAGTATAACCCCCTCATGATTGAAGGAGAGTGGTGGCGCCTTGTAACCCCGATCTTTCTGCATATAGGAATACTTCATTTACTTATGAACACACTTGCCCTATTTTATCTGGGAATGGCAGTGGAGAAAATGTTCGGACGTCTCAGATTCATCTTCATTTATATGATATCGGGAATCACGGGATCTCTGGCCAGCTTCCTTTTCACATCTAATCTCTCTGCAGGAGCCAGTGGCGCAATCTTCGGCTGTTTCGGTGCACTGCTGTATTTCGGCGTATTATATCCGAAGATTTTCTTTAGAACGATCGGTACCAATATCATAGCGGTGATCCTGTTGAATTTAGTCCTGGGGTTTACCATCCCGGGAATTGATAATGCTGGCCATATCGGAGGATTGGTGGGAGGTTTTCTCGCAGCGGGAATTGTCAGCTTGCCGAATAGTCACCGCCCACTGCGTCAATTGCTTTTTCTGGTGGGAAGTATCCTGCTTGTTGGAGTTTTTGTTTCGAGGGGTATTGGTGCAGATCCAACCTCTTGGGATGTTAATACTGTGAATGGCGTGGCTCAAGAAAAGATTTCCAATCAACAGTGGGAGGAAGCGGAAAATATTCTTCTCCCGGTGGTTGAAGAAGGCTCGCCAAATGCACAGACATACTTCTACTTATCATACGCTGAAATCAAGATGAACAAATTAACACAAGCAAAAGATCATTTGAGAGCTGCGATCGAAGAAAATGGTGAGTTTCATGAAGCTCACTACAATCTTGCGTTAATCCTGATCGACTCAGGTGACAGAAAGGAAGCTATTGTTCATGCAAAAAAAGCCTATGAATTAAATAGGCAGGATGAAAATTATGAAAAACTTTATAAAGAGTTGCAGGGGAACACTTAAAAGGATATCTGTTGTTTAAGTAGAGAAGCTTCTCCGTTTTTATCAATCAGTAACACGAGAACTTCCTTTCGATCTTCTTTCACTAATATAAGTGGGATGGCACTGTCTATTGACTCAATGACAGAGCCATCCTCTTTTTTAATTCCTAAATAATAATTTTTGTAAAGTCCTTCCCATAGGTTTCCTATTACACGTTCCCATTCTTGCTCGGTGAATACTTCCAAAGGTTTATTTTCTAATTTAGGGAGTTGAGTTAACGGAAAGGATGTATAGTCTTCCATAGGGATTTGCATGGATGCAATTGCCTTTTCCCAAAGATAGTCAAGTTGTTGAGAGGTCACTTTGTCCAGTATGTTCTTCCATTCTTTTTCTGCATCTGTACCTGGTTGTCGGAAGGCGTTTAAAGGGCTGAAATTTGAATCAATTACATACAATGTATCTTCAGACATTTTCTGGGCACTCGTAAAATCTGTTTCCGTTTCATGAATTTCAGAATAATGGAAAGACACAGCTTGAAGGAGGCTGCTTTCTTTTCCCTTTATGGTTGACTCCTCAACAATTTGATCGGTGTCCTGTTCCCATTCGTTCATGAGCCCTTTTAGTCTCCCGTTCATAAATAAAAAGCCGACATCCTGACGTAAATAGGCAGGTGTATCAAGTTTTGAAGATACCTTCCAGTTTACCTCATAATGCTCATTTTTCTTCTCGGGTTGAAGCATCAGAATTGTAGTGGCAGATTCATAGGAAACATGTTCATTTATCGGGAAAAAAATAATGCTTTCCTCCGTTTGGGGCATGTAAACAAATTGAATCCCAAGAGCAACAATGCACATGATGACAAGAAAGGGCATGGCTTCTTTTAGTCGTTGTTTCATTTCGTTCACTCCAGTAGTATGTCCATTTAGTAAATAGTATGAAGCTCATGATATCAATATGATAGGATGTATGTTTTCTAGCTGCTTTGTCTAGGATGGTAAAGATGGAAATTCATGTAAAGTTATTGGGAGTGAAGGCTAATGACAAATCAAAAGAAAAAGCCTGTCTCTACTCAGATTGAAGAAAACACCAATTATCTAAGGGATACCTTAGCAGTAGACAAAAGCTTTGATGTCATTCAATTGGATTTGGAGTATGCTGAGAGAAAAATGGCGATGTTTTTAGTGGATGGCTTTGTTAAAGATGATATTATGCATTATCTGATGAAGCTTTTGTCAGGACTTAGTCCTGAACAATTAGAAGAAGATACGTTAGAAAAATTATTAAAGACGTACATTCCTTACATAGAGATCGAGCAAGTGGATGATTTGAACCAAGTGATTGATTTAGTATTGGCAGGTCCCACAGCCCTTGTGGTGGATGGTATTGACAAGGTCATTATGATCGATGCAAGAACGTATCCAGTCAGAGGACCTCAGGAACCCGATATCGAACGGGTGGTGAGAGGTTCAAGGGACGGGTATGTCGAGACGATAGTGTTTAATACAGCTTTGACAAGAAGGAGAGTTCGCGATCCTTCGCTTCGAATGGAATATATGCAAATCGGAAGAAGATCCAAAACGGATATAGTCGTCAGCTATATAGAAGACATTGCCGATCCAAATTTGGTCCATAAAATCAAAGATGCCCTATCTAAGATCGACACAGATGGTCTTCCCATGGGAGAGAAGACACTGGAAGAGTTTATTGCCGGGCGCCACTGGAATCCATATCCCATGGTCCGTTATACGGAAAGGCCGGATACAGCCGCAGCACACTTATATGAAGGACACGTCATTATTATGGTGGACGGCTCACCGAGTGTCTTGATTACGCCGACAACTTTTTGGCATCACCTCCAGCATGCAGAGGAATATAGGAACAAGCCCTCAGTTGGAGCCTACTTGCGCTTCGTCAGATTTATCGCTGTGTGGTGTTCGATTTTCTTACTGCCGTTTTATTATTTATTTGCCATTCATCCCGAGCTATTGCCGGAAGCATTGAGTTATGTGGGGCCAAATGATGTAGGGGAAGTACCATTATTCCTTCAATTTTTAATCATTGAAGTCGGAATCGATATTCTAAGGATGGCTGCCATCCATACCCCTTCTTCGTTAGCTACGGCTCTTGGTCTCGTTGCTGCGTTAATGATTGGTCAAGTGGCGGTGGAAGTGGGTCTCTTAATTAACGAAGTCATTCTTTACCTCGCCATTGCAGCAATCGGTACCTTTGCAACGCCAAGCTATGAGATGAGCTTAGCCAACCGGTTGGTCAGGATCTTCTTATTGATCTGTACTGCATTATTTGGAGTGTACGGTTTTGTTGTGGGTATACTGCTATGGATTATTATGCTCTCAAGAATGAACTCCTTTGATATTCCATATATGTGGCCATTCATTCCGTTTAACCTGAGAGCATTCCGCGACGTCTTCCTGCGTTCGCCTATGCCCTTAAAAAACAGACGGCCACGATTCTTACACCCGAAAGATCCAGATCGTTAATATAAGTTGAAGAGATTTTCTTATTGGTTATTCCATTAAGGAGATCTTTTTTGTTTACAGAAAGGCTCTTTTCATAATTTGTTTCCTCGATTAGTGATTTTCGAACAAAATGTTGACCGTTCCTTTCCGCTCCAGGCACAAGATTCCCCGGGGAGGAAGTCGAGCCTCCTCGACGTTCAGTCTGTGGGGTCTCGACCTTTCCTCTATTTCCCGCAGGGGTCAAGTGCCTTCCGCTACAATCCACGCTGTACTACATTCTGACTCACTATTTTTGTTATCGTCACTATTAAACTCTATAACGAAAAATCTATTTACGATGGTGAGGGGAGTTGTCATTAACCAACTAATTAAAAAGTTCTTCCTCAATTGGGATATTTTCCTTTAACCATTTCAAGTTGTTTGCTAAAGTTCTTGTATTTACTGGATTTTTTAAGGATACATACTTAAAAAGTTGATTGGAGCGGAAGGAGGCTCACCGCCAGCCCCGCGGAAAGCGAGCATCCTGTAGCGGAAATCAACTATTACTCTCTTCTCTAAGACAGCAACAGCCTTTACGAAAAGAGACTTCTTATAAAACAATCTTCGTGAAAGAACCTATAATGGATATTTGGTAGCTGCATATTGAGAAGATAGTGGTTTTCACTTATACTTTAATGTGAATGATGGAAAGCAGGGTGTATGATATGAAAACGATATATGATATCCAGCAGTTATTAAAAAGTTATGGAACCATTATCTACGTTGGGCATCGTCTTTCTGAACTGCAATTAATGGAAGGCGAACTAATAGAACTTTATCAATCCCAGCTGATCGACACGCGGGATTTTCAAACAGCTTTGTTTTTGTTGCGACATGAAATAGAAATTGAAAAAGAAAAACAGGACAGGTGATAAAGATGACAGAAAAATGGTTGGTTGGTGTAGACTTAGGAGGAACGACGACAAAAATCGCGTTCTTGAATAAGTACGGTGAGCTCTTACATAAATGGGAAATCCCTACTGATAAATCAGAGAATGGTAAAAATATTATTGTAGATATTGCAAAAGCGATTGATAAGAAGCTTGAAGACCTAGATCAATCAAAAGATAAACTGGTCGGCATCGGAATGGGTGCGCCGGGACCTGTGGATATGGCGAAAGGGATTATTTACGAAGCCGTTAATTTAGGCTGGGACAAAAATACGCCATTAAAAGATTTACTTGAAATGGAAACAGGTTTATCAGCCGTTATTGACAATGACGCAAACTGCGCGGCACTGGGTGAAATGTGGAAAGGTGCAGGAGACGGTGCAAAGGATATTGTCTGTGTGACACTTGGAACAGGTGTTGGCGGGGGAGTCATAACAAATGGAGATATCGTGCACGGTGTGAAAGGTGCAGGTGGTGAAATTGGACATATTACCGTTGTTCCTGAAGGTGGATACCAGTGTAACTGTGGGAAGACAGGTTGTTTGGAAACGGTTGCTTCTGCGACTGGAGTCGTTCGTCTCGCAAATGAAAAACTGGATGCGACAACGAAAATGTCTGTTCTGCGAGGAATAAGAGAGGCCCATGGAACTGTCAGTGCAAAGGATATTTTTGATGCAGCAAGAGAACATGATGAACTTGCCCTTGAAGTCATTGATCAATTATCCTTCTATTTAGGGTTGTCCCTAGCAAATTTAGGAAATGGACTGAATCCTGAAAAGATCGTCATTGGTGGAGGAGTATCTAAAGCGGGTGAGATCTTATTAACCCCGGTCGTGAAATATTTCAAGCAATTTTCATTCCCTACCGTCCGTACTTCAACAAACTTGAGTATTGCTACACTTGGAAATGACGCCGGTGTGATTGGTGCAGCCTGGCTAGTTAAGAATAAGATCTGATGAGATAAGTTGCATAATTATTTCTTAGAAAGAGCTTTCCTGTAAGGGAGGGCTCTATTTTCTTTGATTCTACTAAAAGGTTGAAACTAGTCTTTTTGACATAGGGACGAAGGAACCGTTTTGAAAAAATATAGTTATTTTGAAACTTTCAACGGTTTCAATCGTCTAATAGTATGGGTAAGAGAATAAGACTTAAATAATTATTATACATGATTGATGTGAAATGGAGTTTGACGTTTTGTAAAAAAAGTATTAAGATAGGTCAAGGTTGCTGTCTGATATTACCTGTTTTTACCATTACAAATATTACATGAATTTGTTACATACGCATGAACCGTTTGTAGCAAGGAGGTTGATTAAATGAAATTGAAAA
The DNA here is from genome assembly GCF_008180865.1 of Rossellomorea aquimaris. Classification (GTDB taxonomy): domain Bacteria; phylum Bacillota; class Bacilli; order Bacillales; family Bacillaceae_B; genus Rossellomorea; species Rossellomorea yichunensis. The sequence goes on along the minus strand of NZ_VTEX01000004.1, from coordinate 254,188 downwards.
AAACACCAAAGGCTTCTCTTATTATCATCGCTGCATTGCTCCTTTGGGTTAAAACGTACATTGTCTATAAAACTAGTTTTGATATAAAGATAGAAAATACACTCCAAGAACTTATACTCTTCATCAATCCACTAAGTTTCTTACTTTTTATCTTCGGAGTAGGATTGCTTCTTAAGAAGGATAAGTCTCGCACCCGCTATATTATCGCTGCAAGCTTCGTCCTTTCGTTTATCCTATATGGAAATGTTGTTTTCTATCGCTTCTTTGATGACTTCTTGACACTCCCAGTCCTGTTTCAAACAAGCAATTTCTCTGATTTAGGTACAAGTGCGAGCGCAATTATGAGCTGGAAGGATTTATTCTATTTTACAGATGTCATTGTGTTAATTCTTATCATCAAGTTAAAGCCAACATGGTTCTCTCTGCAAAACTATAGCAGAGCCAATCGACGAGCGTATTTCCTGGTTGCCACGGCCCTTGTTTTCTTTAACCTTGGCTTGGCAGAATCGGAACGACCACAACTTCTGACAAGAACGTTTGATCGTGAAATGTTAGTAAAGAATATTGGAACGTATAATTACCATGTGTATGATATTTTCTTACAATCAAAGTCTTCCGCTCAACGAGCAATGGCAGACGGCAGTGAATTAGCGGATATTGATAATTATGTTCGCGCAAGTTACATCGAACCTGATAAAGAAATGTTTGGTGTAGCAAAGGATAAGAACTTGATCATGGTATCACTTGAATCACTACAGAATTTTGTCATTAACAGCGAAATGAACGGTCAGGAAATTACACCTTTTCTGAATGACTTTATTGGAGAAAGCTATTACTTCGATAATTTCTACCATCAAACTCAGCAAGGGAAAACGTCAGACTCAGAGTTTTTACTCGATAACTCTCTTTACCCATTGAACAGGGGAGCAGTATTCTTCACTCATTCAGGAAATGAGTTTGAATCCATGACTGAAAAGCTTGGTGAAAATGGATACTATACAACCGCTATGCATGCTAACAATAAAAGCTTCTGGAATCGTGACATTATGTATGATTCCCTAGGATACGAACGTTTCTATTCTTTACCTGACTATGAGGTAACGGAAGAGAATTCTGTTAACTGGGGTATGAAGGATATTCCGTTCTTTGAGCAATCAGTTGAGCATATGAAAGAGATGCCTCAACCTTTCAGTACGAAGATGATCACACTGACGAACCATTATCCCTTCACTCTAGATGAAGAAGATAAGCTTATCGATCCTTACACATCCAATGACGGTACGGTCAATCGTTATTTCCAAACTGTCCGTTACATGGATGAAGCTGTAAAGAACTTCATTACAGACTTAAAGGAATCAGGTTTATATGAGAACTCCGTTATCGTGATGTACGGAGATCACTACGGCATTTCCGAAAATCATAATAAGGCCATGAGTCAATATCTTGGCAAAGAAGTTACACCAGTTGTAAGTACACAGCTTCAAGAGGTTCCTTTAATCATTCATGTTCCTGGACAGGAAGGGAAGACCATTTCCAAGGTTTCCGGTCAAATTGACTTAAAACCAACGATTATGCATCTTTTAGGAATCGATACGAAGGAAGATATCCAGTTTGGTTCTGATATATTCTCCAGTCAGCATGAAGATCTGGCCATTCTGCGTGACGGTCGCTTCATCACTGAAGACTATGTTTTTGCAGGTGAAAAGTGCTGGAATAAGGAATCCGAAGAGACAACGGATATGAAATACTGTGAGCCATACAAAGAGCGTGTAAATGAGGAGCTGGAATACTCCGATAAGATCATTAATGGAGACCTCCTTCGCTTTTATGGTGAAAACGAAGAAGATGATGAATAAGTAAGAGAGAGCTTGCGAAGAGATTCGCAAGCTTTTTTTGTCATGAATTATAGAACCATTCATACATGTAAGTAAGGACGTATGTATAGGGAGGTTCCTTCATGAAAGTGAAAGTTCGTAGTGGCGATTCTTTTTGGTACTATAGCCAGCTGTTTTATATTCCAATCCAATTAATCATTGATTCGAACCCCTTAGTTGATCCGAATGGATTGAAGATTGGTACAGAGATAGAACTCCCTGGATTCAGAAAAAAAAGCCATACAATTAAAAGTGGAGATTCCTTCTGGACGCTTGCCGAACAGTGGAATATTGGAGTTGATTCCTTACTCCTGCTGAACGAAGGAGTTAATCCTAACCGTTTACAAATAGGGTCAAGCATTTTTCTGCCATCAAGAGTGGTATATCCGCTAGTCAATGGGAAACAAGCCTATAGCTCCGAAACATTTGAAGAAGATGTGAAAAAATTAAAAGAGGTCTATCCGTTCATCAAATTAAACTCGGTCGGCGAAAGTGTCCTTGGAAAAGATCTCATTGAAATGAGAGTTGGAACTGGAAAGAAAAAGGTTCACATAGATGCTTCTTTTCATGCAAATGAATGGATTACCACTTCCATCTTAATGACGTTCATTAATGATTATTTATTATCATTAACGAATGGAAATCTCATGAGAGGAATTCAAACCCTCCCTTTATATGATGTGGTGACAATATCGTTTGTACCTATGGTTAATCCGGATGGAGTAGATCTCGTCTTGAATGGTCCGCCGAAAGACAAACGAAAAGAATTGATCGAAATCAATCGGGGAAGTTCCGACTTTACAGGTTGGAAAGCAAATATAAAAGGAGTAGACCTGAATAACCAATTCCCTGCCAAATGGGAGCTGGAAAAAGAAAGAAAGGAAGAAAAAGCACCAGCTCCGAGAGATTTCCCAGGATATAAGCCTCTTTCAGAACCTGAAACAGTTGCTATGGCAAAACTGGCTCGACAGGAAAAGTTCGACCGGCTGCTTGCCCTCCACACTCAAGGGAAGGAATTCTACTGGGGTTATGAGGGTTTAGAGCCGCCGGAAGCTTCAAGGCTTTCAGAAGATTTTAACAGAGTAAGCGGATATGAATCTGTCAGATATATAGATAGCTACGCGGGTTACAAGGATTGGTTTATTAAAGAATTCAAGCAAGCGGGGTTTACCATAGAGTTAGGAAAAGGAATAAATCCTCTGCCCCTCTCTCAATTCAACGAAATCTACCAAGACATGCTCGGAATCTTCCTCGTATCCATCTATCGCTGGTACTAACAAAAGCGCAGGCGGCTCGATCAGCCCCGACAAGCATAAGTTGAATTGGCCGGGAAGGCGTTCTTTGCCTTCTTGGCCAATTTAGCTTATGACCTCGAGGGGCTAGCCGCCGGAGCTGGATGAAACAAAAGCGCAGGCGGCTCGATCAGCCCCGACAAGCATAAGATGAATTGGCCGGGAAGGCGTTCTTTGCCTTCTTGGCCAATTTAGCTTATGACCTCGAGGGGCTAGCCGCCGGAGCTGGACGAAACAAAAGCGCAGGCGGCTCGATCAGCCCCGACAAGACTGTATGAATTTCGACTTATTATAATAAATGACTCGAAAAATCTTTTGACATGTTCCATAAATAACTATTGTAGAAAGTGAAAATCAGGAGTAAAATAAATCATCATCCTATTTAAAGAATAACCGATCGTGGTGACCCAAATGGTGTGTGAGTGAACATCTGGTCATCACTTTTTTGGATTTTGCAATGTTTTTTTAATAATTTTGAAACATTTTCTGCTTTGAAACGTACTAATTATTATGGAATGAATTGAGGGAGGGAGAAGGATATTGAATAAGAAAAAGGTAAGTGTTTTGCTGTTTTTGCTATTAAGTATACTGTGGCTGTCAGCTTGTCAAACCGAACAAACTCAAACTTCTCCCCCCGAGAAAGAGAAATCTGAAAACAAGGAAGTCGTTTCAGGAATTCTTACTCAAGACAGTTTTGTAGAAAACATAGGCTGGCTTTCAGATTCAGAGATTCTATCCGTACAAAATAATGATGATCTATCCTCTTTATATATATATAATCTCTATGATGGAAGCACTAAGAAAATCTATGATATTCCTTCCTCTTTTGTGAGTGCAAGCATTTCACCCGATAAGAATAAAATACTCATCCACTCTGCACCAGCGTCTTATTCAGCCCGGGTGACGATTATAGACAGAGCAGGAGAAGTGCTATTTCAAGAAGATATTCCATCCTACGAACTGACTCATTCCTGGAACAAGTTTGATGACAATGCATTGCTCATGACCAGCTTCAGCGAAGATTGGAGCTTTCAAGTCTTTCATATTGATGTAGAAGAGGGGACAATGGATCCTATTGAAGTAGAGCAGCCATTTGTGCAGTGGCAATCGAAGTATTCCATTCTTTTTCAAGATTGGAATACGGAAGAAATAAGCGTTGCGGCTCCACTTATATCCCAGAATATTCAGGGGGGTGGGGAGGAAATGATTGTGGATACAAGCATCCACTTCAATCAATTTAACAATTCTCTTTTATCTATCTCTTCTCGTGAAGAAGAAGGACCTTTTGCGTATCAATTCATTACTTCAAATGGTGAGATTCAGTCAGAATTTACAGTAGATCTGTTGAGTCGTTATTCTGATTGGTTAATACCTCATTATGATATGATAGAAGGGAAGGGTCAGTTGATTACTTTCGTGGCAAATGAACCAGGTTCCTTTGATACTTACTCTGGTACATTCTCATTAGAAAAATGGGACACGGTTTCTGGAAAAGACAGTATTCTTTTTGAGGATCTTCCTTTAGAACCTATTCAGTGTTCCCCCAATGGGAATTATTGTTTATATGGAAATCAACTTGAGAAAGTAATCGATTTGGCTAACTCAACCATCATTCAACTACTGAAAGAAGGGGCAGATTTATAATGGCAATCGTTGATGTTACAGTCATTCCAATCGGGACGGAATCACCAAGTGTAAGTTCCTATGTAGCGGACTTACATAGAATACTTAAAGAGTATGAGGAAAAAGGGGAAATCCGTTTTCAATTAACTCCGATGAATACCATCATCGAGGGGGATCTTCCTGTTTTGTTTCAGGTCATACAAGACATTCATGAATCGCCTTTCCAACAGGGGATCAAACGGGTAGCAACAAATATTCGAATCGATGATCGCCGTGATAAGAATTCGACAATGGAAGGAAAACTATCTTCTGTACAGCGTCGACTAGAACAATAAGCACCAAATAAGGGGTGGGTATCTTAAAGATACTCACTCCTTTAGTTTCCTGAACTATGCTTCCTCACTATCCACCAACACTTCGCTTTTGTCAGGATAGGTTTTCTCAATATGGTGTTCTCCCCATTCACATAGCATATCTAAAGGTCCTTTTAACGACCATCCATACTCAGTTAATTCGTATTCTACTTTTGGGGGAACTTGATTGTAAATAATTCTATTGATGACTCCATCAGCTTCGAGCTCTCTTAGCTGCTGGGTCAGCATTTTCTGAGTGATTCCAGGCATTAGTTTCTTCAATTCACTTGTTCGTCGCTTGCTTTTAATCAAATGACAGAGAATCACCACTTTCCACTTGCCCCCGATGACTTCTAAGGAGGCCTCAACAGGTATATTATATTTCTTCATTAGTAAACCTCCGTTCCCTGACGATATCTTTCCATATAGGATAGACTGTTACACTCGCTATTATCCTGACAGGCTTAAATATATTTCTATTATAACGTACCCATCGTAAAGGTCTATAGGGTACTTTTTAGTGCCTACATAACTTTCAAGTACCCTAATCGAAAGTAAAAAAGCCTTCCGTTATGAAACGGAAGGCTTTTTTATGAGTATTCATTGTTTAATTAATGCCCACCTGGGTAACCAGAGTGAAGGACAGTCATAATTGTAAACCAACCAAAAACACCTAATGTTGCCAGGGAGAAAAGAATTCCCATAGCGTTCTTGTTTTTGAAAGTGCTTACTACCGCAAACAAAGCTAATAATGTAACCAATGCTGTAATAATTACAAGACCCATTTATATGACCCCTTTCATTAAAATGCGTTTTACTACCTGATAACCATATGTACATAAATGCACTCATTAACATTTTATATTTTTTTCCTCTGTTTGTCGAGGTCAAAAATTTGACACTTCTATGGCGCTCTTGCCACCATGTTTTTATGATGTGATAAGTTCTGCTACAATAATAGTATCACATTTGGAGGTGGATACGTTGCAGTGGAAACAAATTCCGTTAGGCCCGTTACAAACCAACTGCTATATTCTATGGAACACAAAAAATGAATGCCTGGTCGTGGATCCGGGAGGAGAAGGGGAGAAACTGATTCAGTGGTTAGAGAATCATTCGTTAACTCCGTTAGCCATTCTCCTTACTCATGCTCATTTTGATCATATTGGAGCAGTTGATCAAGTACGTGACAACTATAGCATTCCAGTATATATTCACGAGAAAGAAGCTATGTGGTTACTGGATCCTGCTTTAAACGGATCTCAATTATTCATGATGGGTGATCTGATCCGACTTAAGCCTGCTGATTACATATTAACAAATGAAAAACACCTGAACATTGGCGATTTTCAGCTAGAACTATTTGAAACGCCTGGTCATTCACCAGGTAGTATTTCTTATTATGTACAAGAAAGTGGAATCGTATTAGCGGGAGATACATTATTTATGGGCAGTATCGGACGATCCGATTTACCTGGAGGAAATCATAAAGAGCTCCTGGCAAGCATTCATGAAAAGTTATTAACGCTGCCTGAGACTACAACGGTTCTACCTGGTCACGGACCGGAAACATCGATCGAAGGAGAGATGGATTCAAATCCATTTTTGAATGGATTTTAACATTCACAAAAAAAATTCCCTTTAGCCATAAGCTAAAGGGAATTTTTTTAGTGTCCTCCTGCACCCGGAGTCATCATAAAGGTCGTCCAATAAGTAAATCCAGCAAAGAACACTGTTAAGTAAGCACCGAAAATGTAAATATACATACGTTCGGACAGTTTTAAATAGCTAAGCATAATGAAGAATCCTGTTTGGCCTAAAAAGATTAATGATGTCGTGGTCATATCACCAAGATAGAACATTACAGCAAAAATACCAGTCCAAAATCCAAGAACTCTAAACATACGATCCATATGTAACCCTCCTTTGCACCCTAAGTCCATCATTCAATATTATAAATGAATACTACCATAAAAGTAAATATCCGTTTGCTTTTAGTTTGTGACGATTACGTGATATCTACACGTGGAACAGTCATTTATCATATTTTCTTCTTGTTTAAATTCTTCCACAGAGTATAGAGTTTCAAACATCCCTTTTAATAATGCGTTGTGTAAACCACATATGAACACCGGTTCCAGCTGAGCATTCTCATGAAAAGGGCAATGATCATAGTGGAACTTGATTTGATATGAATCACCGATTGACTCATCTAAAGTAAAACCGATCGATTTGGCAATTTCTGATAATACATGCAGCTTTTCAGCATGAGTTACCCCAACTAAGGATAAGTTACGGCTTTCAAGATAGTGGTCCACCAAGCTTTTACCGTACTCATATCCTGTGTCCACCAGCACCTTAAAACCCTCTTCTCCGAGCTTAGCTAATGAGGCAATGGTGAGGTCGCTAAGTAAGCGGAAGTTTCGAGGAGGAAAGGATAACTGAACGAGTTCTTCAGATGGAATATATCGTTTGCCTGGCCTGCCACCTTTGCCGGTCTTTACATATTCTGATTGCAACACTCCTATTTCCTCAAGCTTTGATAGGTGTAGACGGGCAACATTCGGGTGAATATGAAACTTCTCAGCGATGTCTTGAACTGAAAGCTCATGTTTTCTCTCACTAATGTACAAGTAAATGGAATACCGGGTCGGGTCTGAAAGTACGCTTGTAACCTTCAGTGTCATATCCATTCAAAAAACACCCCAATTTTGTAGTTAATAGCTCTATTATAAGCCTCAAGAAAAAGAATGGATATGAAGGGAAAGCCTATTATAGCTTGCTTCATTCATTGTTTATAAAAAGTTCACAAATTCCTAAGGGATATTACTATACAAAAGTTATACAATTAATGTACAATATGTTTAACATATCATAAACATGCAAGCTCAAATTTAAGGAGGTCATGAAAGTGAATAACCTGACATTTTTTACTTATCCAAGCTGTACCTCTTGCCGAAAAGCCAAAAAATGGTTAACTGCCCATTCCGTCGATTTTGATGAAAGACATCTATTCAGAGAGACACCTACCCATAGAGAGCTAATGGAGCTACTATCCCTGACCACCGATGGACTTGATGAAATATTGGCTACAAGAAGCCAAACCTTCAAAGACTTAGGTAAAGATGTGAACGATTTACCTCTATCAGAAGTGATTAAATTAATTATTGAAGAGCCAAAACTTCTTCGCAGACCCTTATTAACAGACGGTAAAAAGCTGGTGGTCGGATACAATCCAGAGGGATTACAAAGCCTTGCGAACAAGAACAGATCGTTGAAGAAAAGCAGTTGAATGTAATAATTAAAAATAAGTTGGATTGAAAACGGCAGGCACTTTTCACAAAGTGCCTGCCGTTTTCAATGTGGTAGTGGGGCTGAACGAGCCGCCGCTGCTTTTAGATTATCCAGCTCCGGCGGCTAGAGGCTCGAGGTCATAAGCTCACCCAAAAAGACAAAGAGCGCCTTTCCGGGTGCCTCATCTTATGCTTGTCGCCTCTGAACGAGCCGCCTCTGCTTTTAGTACTGGGCTAGCTGGATTCGAACCAACGCATGTCGCAGTCAAAGTGCGATGCCTTACCGCTTGGCTATAGCCCATTGTCGTCTTTACAAAATATAGTATGGTTGTATTTTGATATTCTATTCATTAGTTTTTAATAAAAGTTCTCTCCGCTTTTTAAAAGGTTTTTGGAATGCACTGACGATGATGATAAGGGTTTGGCTGATAGTGATAGTGATATGGGGAATAGGCGAAATGGGATTGTCGTTGAGATAAATGCCTATCTGGATCTAAGCAAGCAGGACCGATGTAAGTACTTGGTTTCACCTTTTCTGTCGATTTGATCCAAGCACCTTCATCCATGCAATAATTGTACGCCATGACACTTGAAGGGGTGAACTTTAAGATATCCGAACCTAATATCACTTCCGGTGTAGGGGCATTAAAAATGGCCAATAGGTGAGTTTGATCCTGGGTTGCTTCTTCATAATGCCACCAGCCTTGTGGAACATTTGCCACCTGTCCAGGTGAAATACGGAAATTTAAGACTTCCTTAGTATATGGATTGAGCATGGAAACAACAGCTCCACCAGAAATGCAATAGACCAGTTCAGCTGCATTCTGGTGGTAATGTGGTTCCACAAAATTATGTTTACTTAAATAGATATCAAGCAGGGAAGAGTTATCCAACGTATTCAACTGATTTACCCCTAAGATATTTATTAAATTTTGATTGTCTTTTTTAAATAAGGGACTTTTATTAACATCAAAAAAGAATTGAGCTTCCGGAGAGGTGTAATCCATGTATTTACTCATGGGATATTGTCACCACTTTCGTTTTATGATTATTATTCTTTTTATGTATATGGGCGAGGGGTGAATGTGTGAATGACTGTGGTCGGGTTTGAGCAATGAAGAAATAATTTCAGTTATCCTTAAGTATTTGGTGAGAAAAAAATTTAAGGAAAAAGAAGGATTTTGTAAGTTAATGTCGTATATCTTAAGTTAAGAAAACAGAAAGGTGGTGCCTATATATTTCACTCAGTAGAATCCTTATCGGAAGTAATGATTGGAGAAGCTTTCAGCGGTGATGCGACAGATGTTCATGTCATACCAAGAACGAAAGATTACTTGATTCAGTTTAGAAAGCTCGGGGTATTAGTACCGTTCCACACCGTTGATTCGGATCAGGCAGAACGATTGATAGCCCATTTAAAGTTCATGGCTTCCATGGACATTGGAGAAAAACGAAAACCTCAAAGTGGCTCCTTCAGTCTTACCGTTCGAGGTACACCTCTATCACTCAGAATTTCTACCTTACCAACCACTCATTTAAAAGAAAGTCTAGTCATTCGAATACTCCCCCAAAAGTATCAAATCCCAATCGATAAAATGTCCCTGTATCCTTCATCTGCAAAAAAATTACTCGCTCTACTTATGTATTCTCATGGTCTCATTATATTTACAGGTCCAACTGGCAGTGGGAAAACGACAACTTTGTATTCCCTTGTCCACCATTGTTCCGTTGCCCTGAACCGTAATGTGATCACTCTTGAAGATCCCGTAGAGAAGCTTCATGAAGAAATGGTGCAAATTCAAGTGAATGAAAAAGCGGGGATTACGTATTCCGCTGGTTTAAAAGCGATATTGAGGCATGATCCCGATATTATTATGGTGGGGGAGATACGGGATCGGGAAACAGCGGAAATTGCGGTGAGGGCTGCTTTAACAGGTCACCCAGTCATATTAAAAGAACCATGCAGATATTTAATGGATTGTGTTCTGAATAGGAATCAACAATTAGACATAATTAAGTCGTTTAGCTTCCCTGCTATTTTTTGTTCACATGAAACCACACTTTTACATAAAGTAGATTGGTGTTAATAAACAAAAAGGCAGAGGTGATGAGACTGTGTTCTATCACATAAAGGAGCTTCAGTATGAAGCGAAACCGAGCCGGCCAAACCCGGCTTATGCAAACCAGCTACAAGAAATTCTTGGTGGACAATACGGAGAAATTTCGGTGATGATGCAATATTTATTCCAGGGTTTCAACGGACGGGCGGACAAAAAATTTCGTGATTTGTGCCTGGACATCGGGACGGAGGAAATCGCTCATGTAGAATTACTGGCCACACTTATTGCCCGCCTGCTGGATGGTGCCCCCGTATCTGAACAGGAAGCGATGTATAAGAGTAATCCGGTGCTCGCGGCAGCAATGGGTGGAATGAATCCACAGCATGTGATTGTGAGCGGGTTAGGTGCGATGCCGGTGGATAGTGTGGGAAATCGCTGGACAGCGTCATATATCGGGGCAAGCGGGAACCTCCTGGCCGATTTCCGTGCCAACCTAACGGCAGAATCAATGGGCCGATTGCAGGCAGTGAGACTGTATGAACTGAGTGATGACCCGGGTGTTCGCGATACGCTTTCTTTCTTGATCGCCCGTGACACGGCGCATCAGAATCAATGGGCGGCAGCCATTGCAGAACTTGAAGAGCGTGAAGGGGATATTGTCGTACCGACTACGTTCCCGAGAGAGCTTGAAAAGCAGGCTGTTTCATATGATCTTTATAATCTATCCAGAGGAGAAGCGAGTGCCGAAGGACGATGGGCGAGCGGACCTAGCATGGACGGGAAAGCGAATTTCCAATATATCAGTGAGCCTGGTCCATTCGGATCGAAACCCAAACTGGCTCCTGCTCCTAAATATGTACATGCCACCGTTCCGATGCCTCCAATGATGAAATAATTCTGTTTATAGACCTATAAAAACACTCAGGTTGACTGAAGAAGCAACAGTAACCTGAGTGTTTTTTCTTTAAAGGCATCATTCAAAATGATATTTTATTTTTTGAAAATATAGGAATGGATTAATATTCTCACTTGAGAGAGGTCACTTTTGCCGAACTGGGGTCACATTTCCCTTCTTAAAGGATGAAATCAAAGAAACATGTTCAGCTAATCGTTTTAGTGAACATGTTTCAGTGGAGTACAAAAATATATTGGAAGATCAAAAAGGTAGGTGGATGACCTCTTTGACTCTCACAAAGTAGATTTTACCCACTTTTTTGCAACCTAGTCTTTATTTTTTTCTCAAATGAATAGTCGTAAGTGATTAAAGTCGACAAATATATTAGGAGTGCATCATAAATTCAAAATTATAAAAAAGGATCGATCCCCTGGACCGCCACAAATTTATAACACGGAATGGAAGAAACATTTTGGATATTTCCTTATGGTAATATTATAATATGTTTTATTCTTTATTTGCCTGTATATTTGCGGATATGACAAATATTCTGCAAGAGGTTCTTCTTCCTTTGAATATAAAATAAAACAGATTCATGAATTAATTATTTCAACGAAAAATTGAATTTCATCTAAGATGATATCTCTTAAGTCAGGTGACTCACATATAAGGTATTCTTCAAATAATTCACCTAAATGTTTTATAAACAAAAAAAGTTCAAACTCTTCTACCAAATTAATCACCTCATGTAACATTATGCCTGAATATGGAGGTGATTGGAAAGTATTACGACAAAAGTTTTATTTTTTTGACAGAATAAAAAGGAATCAACGGACAAGGTTGACTCCTATACCCTAAAGAGTGTTTTGACATTTCCCAATATAATATATGCATAAGGATTTCAAAGTGTGAGCTTACAAAGTTAATGTATAGTTCGATGAAAAACTTCAGTAGAGTTTAATTTTAGTTCTTCGGCTAAAGTATACTGGAGAAGGAAAATAAAAAATTAAAATTTAATAAAATTCAACCTCTTTAATCTCCAAACAATCAGGTTTCAACTGATCACTAACCCGATCAACCACAATTTTTTTAGTGAACATCTGAAGCAACATCTTTTTCTCCAATGCATCAAGATGGTTCCAGTTTGATTTTATATCCAATAGAATATCTGAAAGATCTTCAGTGTTCGTTTTTTCCCTTGAAGGCTGAAGAGAAGAGAGCTGCTTATTTACATCTTCTTCTTTACTTTTTTCCTCTTCCATTCGAACAGAGAAATCTTCATCATTTATCAAGTCATTTACCCAGGCGTACTGCCATTTTTTCCTACGTTTATCTATCTCCTTTAGTTCTTTAGTAAGTATATCTATTCTATCTTTAGATTCATCATTTTCATCCATTTGAGTAAGGTCTTCAACGATGTCTGGATTAATATCAAAAGTATCCAAATACTTAATAAACTGAGTTTCTAAATAACGCTCTGACATGTTTCTCTGATCGCATTGACCCAATCTACTACTAGAACAATAATAGGCTCTAGGCTTATAGACATTTTCTCCTCTTTTAGAATATCCGTATTTCCCAGCAAGAGGACTGCCACATCGTGCACATCTCGCGGTTCCAGAAAAGATAAATTTACTTGTAGTTGCTCTTGGATGATTAACAGACCTACTTTCCCTAATTCTTTGTATACTGTTATAAGTTTCTTTAGAGATAATTGGAGGATGGGTATTTTCTACTTCAAAGTAATTTTCTTTGTTCACTCTAAAGTTATATCTCATGTTCCCAATATAGGTCGGGTTAGTGAGGATGTATCTTACCTTGAAATCATTCCATGTGGCATTTGTTTTTGTACGAATTTGCAATCGATTTAATTCTACAGCAATGCTATTTACTCCCTTCCCTTGGAGGTAGTATTCAAAAATTCTTTTTACAGCTAGAGCTTCCTCTTCATTAATTTTAAGCGTCTTGTTTTCTTTATCTAATTCGTATCCATAGGGAGCCTGGTTAATTACCCAATTGCCCTCACGTGCTTTTTGTTCCATCCCCATGCGAATGCGCTCACCTGTATTTTCTCTCTCCCATTGAGCTAGAGCAGCTACTATCGTTATGAACATCCTACCCATTGCTGTGGTCGTATCATATACTTCTGTAGCTGATTTAAACTTACAATCGTATTTGTCGAACGTTTCCAAAATGTTATAAAGATCCCTTACTGACCTAGTCAAACGGTCTAGGCGATAAACCAAGACACAATCAACCAAATTTTGCTCAATATGTTTCATCATCCTTTCCAGATTAGGTCTGTTGGTGTCTTTTGCACTATAACCATCATCAATGTAGATTTCGAATATATCCCATCCCTGGGACACACAGTAAGCTTTTAAACGGTCTGTCTGTGCTCGAATAGAGTAGCCTTCAGAGGCTTGTTCAGTGGTACTAACACGGACATACACTGCTGCTTTCATATAACCACTTCCTTCAAAAACTAAAATACTTGTAAATTAAGAACAATAAAATAGAGAGATTGGTAATTTAGTAAATGCTTCTTTGAATTTGATTCCTTCGAATAATTTGTTCTAATCGTTCTTCACATAGTTCTGGAGATACCAAGAACATATCAGACATTTGTTTAATCACATCTCGATCATTGATAGGAATGTATTTAATCATGTGATAGGGGATAGCTGCATACTGAGTAAAATGATGTGCATCCCATTCCTGGAGCTCTCTAAACGAAGCAGGCATAATTGTTTGAACGCCTGAATGTCTAAGGATATGGCATAACTCATGAAAGAAAATCTCCCTGTGTTTTTCTATCGGTTCTCTACTATCAATTACAATGTCTTGGTATCTACCAAACACGTGAAAGCTACTTGGTATAGGTTTCTTCTTCACATAGATACCAAGGAACCTAGATATTAGTTCCTCACTAATTGAATTTGGAGTTGTTATCCCAATCTTAGAATAGAGTCGAGAAACCCAATCCTCTAATCCGGTGGTCCTGTATGTTATTTGGTACATTTTGCTCACCTCGGTAACATTATACAAACATGCGTTCGTATTTTCAACGATTTTAAACCCCTTCCAATATGGCAAGGGGTGATGAATTAGTTTGTTAGTACTGAAAAAATTCAATTATCCATAAATGGTTCGATGTTTTCTTTACACTTCTGACAAGAAATCTCTTTAACCTCTCTAAAATAAATTAACTTCATTGCATGTTTATCATCTTCATAAAAATCAGGATAAGGAATACCACACTCGGTCATTTTAGAATCTTTAATAGCATGTTTTTTGTCAGACACAGGTCCTTCGATTACAGGGAAAAGCAATTTAAACCTCCGAATAATATTAATTATTAAATTATATTTTATGACGTATCTATAGAGGAAAACATTAGTAAATTATGGAATGGTAAGTATAAGAGTCTGTTTATAAAGGTTTAACCTGAAATATTATTGATTTTTCAAATTACTAAAAAAGGTTGTGAGATATTGAGTATCACTGAATTTGTTGGAAAAAAAATAAGATACTATAGAAAAAATAAGAGGAAAACATTAGAGGAATTAAGTAGTGTCTCTGGTCTAACGGTAAATTATTTATCAATGATTGAGAAGGGGCAAGCAAATGCTACTCTCATGAAGCTAGAACCTATTATTTGTGCTTTAGAGATTAATTGGACTGATATAATACCAAGAAAACACGATGAGGAAAAAAAATAAATTTCCATTAATTTTAATGAACTATGATTATTCTTATTCAGTAGATTATTGGCACCCAGCTCACAATACACAGATTCAGTATAATAAGGTTTGGTATAGTAAGTAATTAAACATAAACCTCTCTCAATCTAGAGGGAGGTTTTTCTATGTGTTTCTACAATTCTACCTATAATTTTACAGGGAAATATTAGATTAGTAGTTATTTTGTGCTATATTTAACGTATATCTGATTTAACACGGAGGAGTACATGAATCTTTTTAAATACCAAGGACAAGAAGAAGATCATTATACTCATATTTTAATGAGCATTCTCAGTTACAATAACTATCAAATCATAGAGCCTTTTTTGAAAAATCTCCTGAAGGATGAATCCAATAGCTTTAATTTCAATAATACCTTTACCAAGGTAAGAAAGAAATTTTGCCCTCAAGACTCAAAATCACTAGAGTATGTAATTGGAATCGCACCATATAAAAACTGCTTTTCTTCCTCTGATTTAGAAGATAACTCAGGATCTATACCTGATGCATGGATTTGCGGTGAGAATTTTAATTTACTATTTGAATTTAAAATAAGAGGAATGTTGGATAAGAGGCAAATATCAGCACATAAGAAATTATTATTCAGCAAAGATACTGAAGTCCTCGAATACAACTGGAATGACGTTAAGGTTAGTTTGCAAAAAATCGAGTTAAATGACCCGGTACTCTTCTTTTTAGTCAATGCCTTTATTGAAGTAATCCCTACCTTTAAATCAAAAAGACGGTCCTCAGGTATGCCAAAACAGATTATTAGTCATATCAACAAGGAAATCGAGTTACATTTCATTATTACCGGAAGTAAATTATCGAAGAATTATTCTGTAGATAAAGTTTATAACGGAGAAACGATCCAGTTGAACCAATCATTAAATGGAATACAAGAAGCACGTAGGTTTATCGCCTCATATGTCTTAAGTAACTATAATGAGATGCCGATAGAGTTTATTGGACAAGAAACAATTATTAATGACTACTGTGTTGTTCCGGGTAGAAGCAAGAAGAAAAATCAATGGAATCAATGGAGAATAGGGGCTTTTCTAAACTAAGATGCTGGAAGAGAATTATGAAAAAGGAAATATATAAACCGATTATAGGTTATGAAGGACTATATGAAATCTCCGAAACTGGGAAAGTGTTTTCACATCATTCAAAACGAACACTTAAGAGGTGTGGGGATGAATATGGATTTCATGTAGTAAGGTTACATAGTGGGGGTAAGGCTGCCAATTTAAAAGTATTCGAGTTATGGAAAACAGCTTTCCCGAGTGCGATTGAAACTGATTTTAAAGGGGCTAAAACAATTATTTATAGGTGACGTTAATAAATAAAGAAAAATTAAGGATGATTCTAGTATGGTTAAAAAAACAAAGACAATAATTGACGCTCTGAGCTTAATCGATAAAGGTCTATTACCCAATGAATTAATACCTGAGTTCACAATGAATTCACTTTCAACAAAAATAGAAAAAATAGACTTTAAGAAAAGTAAGGTTAAATCCAGTAAAAGTATTACGTACTCAATTCCTAAAGTATCTCACTCTAGAAGAATATTAAACATACCCAATCCCTTACATCAATATAGATTAAGTAAAGAGATTGAAGATAATTGGTATGATTTAGAGGCATTTATCGGCCAATCAAAGTTATCATTAACGACTCCAATAATAAGTCAGAATGGGAAAAATGCATTAGAAAGAAAGCATAGTTTAAAGGATAGGGTGAAATTTAAAATTCATAATTCTATTGGGAAAAATTATGTTTTGAAAACAGATATTTCAAGATACTACCCTTCAATATATACTCATAGTATTCCTTGGGGTTTGCATGGGAAAGATGTTGCCAAAAGCAATTTTAGTTCTTCATTACTAGGAAATAGACTAGATACTTGTCTAAGAAATACACAAGATAAACAGTCAATGGGTATACCTGTAGGTCCAGATACTTCTCTTTTATTAGCTGAAATATTAGGTACAGCAATAGATTTAGAACTTCAAAGTGAGTTACCTAACATTATTGGAACTAGGTATATTGATGATTATGAACTCTACTTTGAAACTGAACAAGATGCTCTTAATGCATTTTCTAAGCTAGAGAGAATAATAAAATCCTATCAACTTGACCTAAATCCTAATAAATATTATTTAATAAAAATTCCTGATGATTTAGAACCAAGATGGATTTCCGATTTGAAATTATATCATATTAGAAAAAATAGCCCTTTAGAGCAGTATTATGATTTAATAAGTTTTTTTAATAAAGCTTTTATATATTCAAAAGAATTCCCAAAGGATGGTGTATTAAAGTATTGCATAAAAAAGTTATCAGAAGAGAAAATTTTCCCGGAAAATTGGGATGTGTTTGAATCATTTTTATTAAATGTAGTTTCCTTGGATGCAAGCTCACTTCCCTTAATAAAAATCATTTTTCATACATATGACTGGCATTATAAATACGAATTGGACAGAAATAAAATAAGCTCATTCCTACAAAAGTTTATAACTGACAATATAAATCTAAATAATAATTATGAAGTTTTATGGGCTTTATCAATAATTAAATCAATGGACATAAAGCTATTGGATGATAAATTGATTAATAAGTTATTTAATTATGAAGATCCTTTATGCTCAATTATTTTACTAGACATGTATACAATGAGCTCGTTCTTAATTAAACCTGATTTTAAGAGAATATTTACGAAATTAAATAAAGAGGAGTTATATGGGGAGAATTGGTTGCTATCTTATTACGGCGGCTTAAACGAATTTGTATCACCCGGGTATATATTAGATGATGAATTCTTTGGGCAACTGTATCATAATGGAATTTCTTTTTATGATCCAACTATTGGTGATGCTAAAAGAGAAATATATGAAACATTAAAGGAAGACTCCTTTAGGGAAATGATAAAAGCTATTTACGAGAACGAAAATAGCAACGGTTATTAAAAAAATCTGGCACTTAAGTGCGACTTTTTTATTCTTAATAGTTACTTCTCAATATGCTGTATTAAAATAATTAACTCATTTCCCCCTTCAGAATGAACAATATGAAACTGATATAGGAGAGTCTTAAAATGCAAACGAAAATGAATTATTTAATAATTCTCTTAACGACCATCTTTATGGTTGGTTGTACCAACGTAGAAGATGTATCCACTACAGAAGAAAAAACAGATTCCCAAGAGGTAACCGGAACAGATACAAATGATAATAGTGCGAAAGAAGAAACCACTACTACGGTTGATGAAGAACCAGTAGAAGAGGAACCAGTAGCAGAAGAAACTTCAACTGAAACAAATGATGACCTGTTTCCAGGATATGAACTTATTGAAGTTGATGGCGGTGATCTGTCTGGATACCGTGAACCTAACGTCGTCGTTGACATTGGTTTTGGGGACCGAGAATATTGGGCATTTACTAATGAATACGGACAGCTAATACGTGTCATTGCTGATGAAATCATTGTACAAGATGACAGTACAGAACCTGTCTTATCTTCAGGTAGATACTACTCAGATGAAGCAAAAGTTCCCGGAGTCGAAAGTGACGTTTTAGATGAAGGACATATCATTGCTGATTCTCTCGGGGGAGTATCAAACGCTTATAATATTACGCCCCAAGAAAGTACACTCAACCGACATGGTGATCAAGCTTATATGGAGGACGCGATCCGTAAAGCTGGAGGGGTCACTAATTTTGAAGCTATTATCACATATCCAGATACGGAAACGCAGATTCCTTCAAGTTATCAATATACCTATACTTTAATGGGTGAAGAGGTTGTTGATACATTTGATAATGTAAACCCTGATGAGGTAAACGAATCACTCGGGTTAACGGATAGTGAGCCTTCCGATTCAACTTCAACTAGTTCAGACACTAGCGGTGATATTTCAAGCGTTGATACAAACGGTAATGGTCAGGTGACGATTAAAGAAGCAGAAGACGCAGGGTATAGTATGCCAATAATGAGTGATCATTGGTTATATCCTTATATGCGCGATAATGATAACGACGGTATGGTAGGGGAGTAACCCCTAGGTCTATATAATCAAAATAAGGTACACCAGGAGCTAACAGAAAATAGGAGATTTTATATGCTTCTTCTGTTAACGGGCAGGTTAATGCAATATGAAAGCACACATCAATTTTATTTAAAGATGTGTGCTTTTGAGTTGGTTATGTACTTTTGTTTTTTGAAATAAATAATAAAATCTGTGTAATGATAGCCAGAATAGGTAATTCCAATAATGGTCCAATAACTAATGTTAAAGCTATTAAAGGTTGGTCTGGAAATGCAGTCATAGCAATTGCTAAAGCGATTGGAGAGTTTCTTGCTAAAGTCGTTAAGCTTAAACTTGTTCTGTCGGATTTGGGAAACCTCATAAGCTGTCCAATTTTCTGACCAACGAAGAAATTTATAATAAAGTACAAAAGAATAGGGATGGTAATTTGCCACATTAAATCTAAATTATCTAGTAGTAATTGACCTTGTGAAGCAAACATAGCAACAATTGCAAGACTGAGAAAAATTATCGGCATCACGCTGAGATTGGATATAAGATTTTCTCTTAACTGCTGCCTGTTTCTCAAGAACATTTTTGTTAGAAACGCTAAAACTAATGGTATGAATAGTACAATTAAGATACTCTCCACTAGAAACGAAAGCTCTATTACACCAGTTGTTCCACCAAAAATAAGAAGATAAATAGGTAGCAAAATGACTTGTAGGATTAAATTGAGAGGTAAGATTGCAGTTGATAACGCAACATTCCCTTTTGCTATCCCTGTAAATATCAAATACCAGTCAGTACATGGTGTAACCATGAGCATAATAAAGCCAATATACAACGCTGGGTTATCGCCTAAAAATGCCATTGCTAGCAGCCATGCTAGCATAGGTGTCCAGACGAAGTTTATGATGACCGAAGTGTATGTAAACTTGATGTTTTTAAAAGCTTTTTTTATTTCTTCAATAGGGATTTGTAAGAAAGTAATATAAAGCATTGCTACTAATAAAGGAACAATAAAGCTTTCTGCATTTTCTCTTATCAGTTCTACTTGTCCTATACCTATACCAATAATTACTGCTAAGAAAATAATAAGAGTATATAGTTTTTCGAATAAATTCATTCTGTATCACAACCTAAAAAAATAATATAATGCACACTAATTTTACCATAGCTTGACTGTTTTGCTTATTAAAGTAAAGGGGGCTTTAACGGAATTATAAAAAAGCTCGGAGAATCTTCTCTGAGCTTTTTTGTGCGTTTGACTAGTCCTCTTCATTCCTCTGTTTAGCCTGAAACACCACATACTCAAAATGCTTCTTAATCTCCTCTTGTATTGTAGCAACCTCACCGACAGAATTTTTGACTAAAAGAGCTCAGTAAAAAAGGTGCATCACTTATGTGACAGCACCAATGAGGACTTAATCCCATATACGGATTCGAGGTATACCTGCTGACCTTAAATAATCCAATAACTGACCGGTATGAACAGATTCGTGGTAGGCAACACGTAATAGCATGTCACCTAGATCTCGTATGTACCCTGAATCAGAACGATCAATTTTAATATTTTTCAAGTCTTCTTCTGAAAATGACTTAATCGTATCTAAGAATTGCTTTCGATAAGGTTCTGCAAAATCCAATTCTGCATTTACAGAAGTAAAAGGTCGAATTTCGAATGGAGAATCGAAATTAGATAAACTCCCTCTATTTTTAATTGCTAGGTGATAATAATGTTCGCTTTCTAGCACATGCCTAATCATTTCTAGGCATGTCATTGCTTTATCATCTGGCTTCCATTTTAGTTTTTCTTGAGGAATGGATGTCCAGACCTTAATACTTCTTCTTCTAACTTCGTTGAAGTTTAAAATAATTAAATTAATTGAGTTCATAATATCCTCCTTTGAAGATCATATCTTAAATATACACGAATAAACGTTCGCATTGAAGAGGATATACATTTTTAGGGATTTTATTTCTCATTTTCGGCGATAAACTTCAGTAAAGATTATTTTTGTTTCTTCAGCATTCTAATGAAAAAAGCTCCGAGAATCTTCTCTGAGCTTTTTTGTCATTATTTTAGTCCTCTTTATTCCTTTGTTTTGCCTGAAACACCACATACTCAAAATGCTTCTTAATCTCCTCAATATCTTCAGAAGAAAGATCCTTCCACTTTTCAATATCAAAGAAACCAAATTGCTCTATGCCGTACTCTTTTACGAGTTTGTTTATCTCATCTAGTGAACTGGAGTTATTACCTTTATTATTAAGTGTTTCATTTGGGTCATCAGTTCTTCCAAGTAAATAGTCAACACTCACATCGTAAAAATCAGCTAATTTATTAAGTGTTTCAGTATCAGGTTCACTTCGTCCATTTTCGTAATGGGAGTAGCGTGCCCTTGAAATACCAATTCGTCCTGCTACTTCTTCTTGGGTTGTTTTACCTCTTAAATTCTTCAGCCTTTTTGTTAGCATAAGCAACCCTTCCTTAATACTGATTTAAGTACGTAGATATACGTATTAACTTTATTATAGATACAAATTTTATCAGAATAAATAAATGATAAGAAATGTATCAAAAATCGTTGACGATACATAAAATATCCATTAATATATAGTTATTGATACAAAACGTATCAATTAGGGAGGTGAAGAAATGAAAAGAAGAAAATTAATTGAGCTACGAAAACAAAGAAATCTAACTCAAAGACAAGTGGCTGAGTCATTAGGAATTTCAGAAGTATACGTAAGAAAAATTGAAAAAGGAGATTCTGATCCTGGTAGAGAAACAATGGTGAAATTTCAGCAGTTTTATCGATATGAGTTAACCGAGTTGTTTCCTGATATTTTTTTAATTAATTTTGATACAAAATGTATCAATCAATAAGGAGGTGATCTAATTGAATCAACCATCGGATGAAACAATAAAAAAAATCCTAAGCTATTTCTTAAAAACATCTGTCCCAAGAATCATTGAAGAACGCAAACAAAAATCTGAAAAAGCAAGTTAACTTCATTATATGAACAAAGCATGAACATTGAAATCCATATATAGGTAAAGGAAGGAGCAACCCTTATGAAAGTTATGGAAGGGGAGGAGCTTGCTAGTGCGAGAAGGCGCAAAGGTATAACACAGCAACAACTATCGTTAAAGCTTCCGATTTCAAGAGAAAGCATTGCAAAGTACGAAACGGGGAGACAACGTTTCCCTAAAGATTTAAGAGCTCTAACAGCTGAAGCGATCGACGACGAAGAATATTACTTTGTTAGGTGGAACGAATCAGCTGGAGATGTATCAATACCATATCTAAACGGAGAATTCATTGAACATCATCCAACAGCCATGATGCTCCTGGTCAAGAAAGAATCACTTGAAGCTTTAGAACATCTTGAAAAAGCATGTTGGTACAAGCCAGTAAGATCTCAAAGTGATACAGAGCGAGAGGAAATGAAAAAGGTTGCCTTTGAAGTACTAGATGCTGCAGCCAGCATGATCAATCTTGTCGCTCTAATATCCAAAGAATATCAATTCTCCATGATAAAGATATTCAAACAATGGAGGTTAACACTAAAAGCTCGGAGGTTACAAAAGTGATATCGCAAACGTTTAAGAAAGAAGATTTACGTAAGGCAGTTCAACATCAAAGAGGCTCATGGAATTCAATTCAGGCAATTGAGGAAAGAATGGAAGAAGGAAAATATAAAGATGCCATGTTATCAGCGGTTGATCTACTTAATTCGATTAAAGAGCTTGATAGATTGGCAGAGAAGAAAGTAAAGCAGGATGAATTACATCATATTACTCAAACATTTGTGAACGTCATGATGAATCGATGCTAGGAAGGGGTGAAGGATTTGAAAATCAAAGCAGGTGAATGGTTAAAGCTTTCTTCATTTGAAAAAACACTTTTACTTAGAAACAAAACAAAAAAGGCAGCAAGCTAAGGCTGGCACCAAAGCTTACTGCATCTCACTATTTTATGCGCAAAAAGAATTATATAACGTGAATGAATACGAAAGCAAATTTCATGCATTACCAATTTTAGGAGGTGAAACAAATGCTTGAACATCCGGATATCACAAGGTTAGAGAAATATGGCTATACCAATATGGTCTCTCAGCCGGAACATAACGGAATTGATTATTTTGGGAACGAGATATTGGTTGGAGATTCAATTATAACGGATCCAGATAATGGGGAAGTCATCTTGGAAGAAAATTTAGAGGATTACTTGATAGAGAAATGTAAGTTTCATTTCTCAATAGCAGAGTAAAGACCTGTGCTGGCACACAGGTCTAGTTGGAAAGAGGGGTTGAAACCTCTTTAAAGGGTTTTTTACATTCTACTGTACATTGAAAACAAAATCAAATGGAGGGGAATTTATGCCAGCGATATTAGCAACTACCAATGATATGGATCGTCATGAATGGTTAGAAATGAGAAGAAAAGGAATTGGAGGGTCAGACGCTTCCATTATCCTCGGACTTAATAAATATAAAACACCTTTTGAATTATGGCTTGAGAAAACAGGTCAGGTACTTATTGAAGAATCATCCAGTGAAGCTGCCTACTTTGGAAATCTCTTTGAGGATATGGTCGCAAAAGAATTTGAAGTACGTATGGGGAAGAAGGTACGAAAAAGAAATGCCATCCTTCAACACCCTGATCATGAGTACATTATCGCTAACATTGATCGTAATGTTGTGGGAGAAGAAGCGCTACTTGAGTGTAAAACAGCAAATCAGTTCCTTGCGAAAGATTGGGAGAGCGAAGAAATACCTGAATCGTATTTGGTACAGGTGCAGCATTACTTAGGGGTACTCGGATATCCCAAAGCATACATCGCTGTCTTAATAGGCGGTAACAAATTTATATGTAAAGAAGTAGACCGCGACGAAGAATTAATCAGTATTATTTTCGAAGCTGAAAAACATTTCTGGGAGTATCACGTTATTGGAGGGAATCCCCCAGCCCTGGACGGATCGAGTGCTGCTGAAAGGTACTTAAAAGAAAAGTACGCAAAAGCTGAAAAAGGTAAGTCTATCGAGCTACAGAGTACCAATAAAGATCGTATCCTTGAGTACTTCGATTTGAAAAAGACAATTAGCGAATTAGAAAAACAGAAAAAACACATTCAACATGACCTGCAGCATGAATTAAAAGAAGCTGAATTAGGGTTCTGCTCGAATTACCAAGTAGCCTGGAAGCCGATAGAGTCAAATAGAATAGATTCAAAGCTCTTAAAAGAGAAGTTTCCGAATATATATAAAGAAGTAACCAAAAAGAGTGCTTATAGAAGATTTGACATCAAGGAGGCTAAATAATGGCCACCAATCAATCTCTTAAAACTCAACTAGCTAACAAGAACGGACAAGCTCCTTCTACACAAGGATCCACTATGAAAGGGTTACTAGCTAGTCCTAGTGTGATTAAGCGCTTTGAAGAGGTATTAGGTAAACGAGCAACACAGTTTACCGCCTCTATCCTTAGCCTTTACAACAATGAAAAGATGCTTCAAAAAGCTGAGCCAATGTCAGTTATCTCATCAGCGATGATTGCAGCAACATTAGATCTTCCAGTAGATAAGAATTTAGGGTACGCCTGGATTGTTCCATATGGGGGCAAGGCACAATTTCAACTTGGATATAAAGGTTATATTCAATTAGCTCTTAGAACTGGACAATACCGGTATATAAACGTCACACCGATTCATGAAGGGGAATTGATTAAATGGAATCCCCTAACAGAGGAAATCGATATCGATTTTGAGCAAAGAGAATCAGAAGCCGTCATTGGTTATGCAGCTTATTTTGAACTACTGAATGGATTTAGAAAAACCGTCTACTGGACCCGAGAACAAGTAGAAAAGCATCGGAAGAAATTCAGTAAATCAGATTTTGGTTGGAAGAATGACTGGGATGCTATGGCTATGAAAACGGTACTTAAGAATCTCTTATCTAAATGGGGTATTCTTTCAGTCGAAATGCAAAAGGCTGTTATTGAAGATAATGAGGATCGTGAAATGAAAGATATCACACCTGAAGAGGATGACAACACAATCGAATATGAGGTCCAGGAAGAACAAACGGAAGAACTGGCAAAAGAATCTAAATCAAAGAAAAACAAAAAAGAATCAGCACAAGACACGATGGACATAAAGTTTGATTAACCATGAAGTACCTTACAGAGTCCTTCTTCCAAAATGGATTTGGGAGAAGGCTCAGAGTAAGGAAGAGCTTAAATGTCTCGTATTGGACTATATGAAGCGATATCCCCACTATCACGTAAAAGGTATTAAAGAGGGGAAAGCGATATGTGAAAGGAAGGAAGAGGAGTTATGAAGGCAACTGGAATCGTGAGAAAGATTGATGAATTAGGTAGAGTGGTTATTCCAAAGGAGATTAGAAAGACACAGGGATTGAATAGTGGCACCCCGTTAGAAATGTTTTTAGATCATGGAGGTATTGTCTTCAGACCTTATCAAACGGATATAACGAAGAACAATACACTTACATGGCTTGAGAATGCTTTGTCAGACGCAACGAATCAGGAAGACAGGGAATCTATTTCAGCAGCTATTTCATACGTAAGACAAGCATAGAGGTGATGACTTGAATTATCTAAAGGAACTCAAAGCTTTTAAGGATTGGTTGCTACTGAACGATCTTAATACCAGCGCAATTGCGTTATGGCACACACTGATGGCTATAAACAATATGGCTGGCTGGAAAGAACGATTCAATGCGCCCAACTCCACAGTAGAGAAATTAACGGGTCTTTCAAAGCAAGGGCTGGTTAATGCTCGAATAAAGCTTATCGAAAATGAATTGATTGAGTACGAAAAAGGCAAGAAGGGGAAGGCTCCCATCTATAAGGTAAAGTCATTGGTCAACTCAGTTGACCAATCGCTATACCAATCCGATACCCAATCCGTATACCAATATGGATACCAATCCGATGACCAACAGTTGACCATACCTAAACATAAACAAAACAAAACGAAACTAAAAGAAGATGTAGTAGATGATGCGCCTGCATCTCTCAATCCGTTTCAGTTTTACGAGCAAGAGGGGTTTGGGATCTTGGGAGGTTATATACCGCAAAAGATTGTGTCTTGGAGTGATGATCTCTGTGAGGAATTGGTACTGGAGGCCATGAAGATTGCTGTAGAGCAAGGTACTAAGAAATGGGGATATGTTGAGGCGATTCTTAAGAACTGGTCTCAGAAAGGGATTAGAACTTTGGAGCAGTCTCGAGCTGAGCAACAACAATTTAAGGAGCAGAGAACTAAGCGAACACCTGCGAGGTCTTCTGGAAAGGTCAGGCCCATTCGTACTGAGAGATTACCAGATTGGTTTGAGGAGAATAAGACTTATACACAGAATCAACGCAGTGAGTCTAGTGACTATGACTTTGAGAAAGAAAAGGCAAAGCTTGAAGCAGAGCTTTTAGCATTTAAAAGGGGGTAATGAAATGGGTGTTTTATTTGATTCTATTAAGATTAGTCAGGAAACAAAGTCACAGGGGATGATTAGTGAGCTACTTACCATAGGTGTAACTGAAACGAAGAGTGGGACAAGCATTTATGACCTTAATTATTATGATCTAAGGCAAGAATTAGCCATCGCTAAATTTAGAAACAGGAATGTCGAGAGTTCTGAGAATGGGTGGTTTTGAGTAATGAAGATGATTCAGTTTACGGTCTATGGAACTCCCATAGCCCAGGGGAGACCAAGGTTTAGCTCTCAAGGAGGATTTACCAGGGCTTATGATCCTAAGAAGTCTAAGGACTTTAAGAAGTATGTAAAGTTGGTCGCTGCCGAGCACCGCCCTAAGAAACTGCTTGAAGGACCACTTCAGTTGTTTATCAGGGTATATAAGCCAACGTTAAAGAACTTCAGCAAAAAGAAGTTAGCTGCAGCTGAGAGTGGTGAATTAAGACCAGTGACAAAACCTGATGTAGACAACTATGTGAAAGGAATCAAAGACGCTTGTAACCAGATCCTCTGGAAGGATGATAGCCAGGTAGTGGAGCTATTAGCTAGTAAGTGGTATAGCGAGAAGCCTAGGATTGAGATTATGGTGGTACCCATTGAACAATAAACAAACAGGAGAAACGACTATGTGCATCGTTTCTCCTGTTTGTAGAATTAGAAGTTCTAAGATTTCTAAGTAATGATTAGTTTAGGAACGTATTCATTTCTTTTAAATCTATTTTAAGTTGAAGTGCATCTTCAACCAATCTTATGAAGTCTATGGAAGTTCCAACTCTTTTTGAATCTACTAGTATATCCTGAAGCTTTTCTTCTGATAAAACAATTAATGAATTCAATAAAATCACCTTTCTTACGATTATCGAAATAAATGTCTAGGATAATTTTACCGTTAATTACTTAATAATGGAAGAGTAAAATTAAAAACACCACTAAAATAATAAGTGGTGTTTCTAACTTGTTTGTAATAAATTTTCTAATATTGATAAAGCGGAATTTATGTCATCATAAGCTTCTACTCTTTCATTTTGGGTGATCATAAATGATTCAGTTTCCTTACAGTAATAGACCAATATCTCGGAGTCGTTTTTAGAAAAAGACTGAGTAATATCACATTCGGCGTATGTTTGTAAGGTGTTTAATACATTTATTAATTCTTTATGTTTTGACATTTTCTCTGTCTCCTTTCTCTAAAAAGGATAGAATTTGTCTTGTTATGGCTAATTTTAACATATAAAAAACCACTATTTAAGTTACTTAAGGCACAGTACCAATTCATTAATTCTTAAATCTATAACAAGCTTTTATCTTTTAGATTTAACCAATGTGAGTTCAGATACGTGAGCTAGTTCACAATGATATCGATTATCCTTTGATAGCTCTATATATTCACTATTATATATCCAAAACACATAATACTCTTCATCCTTATACAATACTTTATCTCCAATATTAAAAATCATATAATAACTCCTCTACTGAAAACTAGGTATATAATACCACGAAAGGAGTTTGGCGGAATTTAGGGAATTCCTTTAATTGATAACCGTTTAACACATTTTTGTATGAATTCTCTATAGATCAAAATTAGATATTCATCTAGGAATAATTTATATTTGGAAAAAGAAATGAAATAAGGAACCGAGTGACTAGCTCGATTCCTTGCAAAGAGGTTAAAGACATTTCCCATATTATCCTATGCTGTTTTCGAATTCTGGTGTAGATGAAATTATTAATTTTGGAAATGAATAAAAAAGCTAGGATTTCTCCCGGCCATCCAACTTAATTATAACATAGGAGGGGTTCTGGTGAGGTTATCAGATATAGAAATTAATCCTAGTACTTTGAAACTAGAAATTGATATAATGGATAAAGAAGGAAGTTTTGCTGTGGTGGTTTGTGATGGGAAGGCGAAGGTTGCTGTGTTGCCGACTCATGGAGAGACGAAGATTGTTACTCACCAGGGGAAGGTGAAACGGGTTAAGTTTGATGAGGGGGAAGAGTTTTGAGTGAAGACAGGTTTATATGGTTATTAGGAACAGGTTTCATCTTTTCAGCAATTTTAGGATTAATGTTTGATATAAGTCAGGGGATTATGTTAGGTTTATCACTCTTTGCATTTTGTATAACGTGCTCAGATTTTTTCAGACTTCCCAATGATTCCAATATTAATAAAAGTTTCATATATGATTATTATAAATTTTTTCAAGGTTTTTTTATTGCTATATCTATTCCACTATCCATGGGAATTCCCTTGATAGTTAGGGAATTATTTGTTAACTATCAAGAAGTGTATTCTAAGCTATCGTCCTACGTTGCTATCCTTAGTTTAGGGTTAGCTCTTATGATACGGTCAGAACGAAATTAAGAGTCTATAAAAAAGAAAAAAATATTTATAGTTCTACCAGCCAACTGGAGGACACTAATCATTCACCATTTAACCGGTGTAATTGATTGGTGTCCTTTTTATTTACTAAATGAGGTGACTATATGGAAAATCTTTTGTGGAGCTATAAAGAAAATTTATCAAAAGCCAAAAAGATGATTAAAGAAGCTTCTGATCGGGATAAGTCACTGCTTAATGGAATGATAAGAGACCTGCAGTTTGCCATTGAGTGGATGGAAACAGGGAGGCAGCCAGGGAATAAAAGAGGGGTTGAAAGGTTAGCAGCATATCAACGGGAAAGACCTTTTGATCCTTTGTTAATGCAAAGGTTTTTTAGAAGCCAAGAAGAGACTTATGCCTGGGATGAAGCTGAAAGTGAAAGTGTAATCTCTTCTGCAGAACAAGAAATGATAGAAGATGCTTTATCTGTTCTTACTGCAAAAGAGAAAGAAGTATATCTGATGTCCCGTGGTCACTGCTTATCATATAGTCAAATTGCAAATTACTTGTGCATTAGCTCGAGTAGTGTTCAAACAATGATTGAACGATCTGAAAAGAAAATTGCCAAAAGAAGATATGATAGTCTCTTCTGCTTAAGCAGTTGAGCCTATTTTTTTACATTGTTAAACGAACGTACGTTCTGTTATATTAATTGAAGTGAGAATGGAGTTGAGGTTTATGAGGACGAAGGACTTACATAACACAATTATTTTGGGAGATTGTTTGGAACAAATGAATTTAATTGAAGATAAAAGCATTGATATGATCTTGTGTGATTTGCCTTATGGTACGACTCGGTGCTCATGGGACGAAATTATTCCTTTCGATAAACTTTGGGACCAATATGAACGAGTCATAAAAGATAACGGAGCGATAGTCTTAACTGCTTCTCAGCCTTTTACTACTAAACTGATAAGCAGCAACATGAAATTATTTAGGTATGAATGGATCTGGAAGAAGGGAAAGCATGTTACTGGTTTTCCAAATGCTAAGAGAATGCCCATGAAAAACCATGAAAATATTTGTGTGTTTTATAAGAGACTACCTACATATAATCCTCAGGGGATCATTCCTTTGATGCAGACAAAGAGAAGGAAACGGAAAAAGGTTTCTGATCTGATGGCTAATACCGATTCCTTGAAACGTGAGTATGTTACAACTCATAAGAACTACCCAAGAAGCATTCTGGACTATTCTAGAGATTCAAAAACGAAACATCCAACACAAAAGCCGGTTGCTCTATTTGAGTATTTAATAAAGACATATACCCACAAAGGTGAAGTGGTTTTGGATAACTGCATGGGCAGTGGGACAACTGCAGTTGCTTGTTTAAATACGGATAGAAAATTTATTGGGATAGAGAAGGATGAGTTTTGGTTCGTTGAAGCGTTGGAGAGAATAAAATTGGTGAATTTGTCGTAGGAATGCCAATAATTATTGAGAGAAGTTTAAATGTAAAAAAATTTTAAAGGAAAATGTCTCCTCTTGTTGAATGAGTATTCATGAGGAGATGATATTGTTGAAAAATGTCTTACATGGCGCTTGGAACCATAGTATTAGTAATGTAACTAAGGAATCGTATGTTTGTGGATATTGCGGAACAAATGCAGGACCTTCGAAGGGCTTTACGTGTATACAGCAGTTAGGAACTGGAAGTAAGAAAACTACAGGTAATATATATATATGTCCTGCTTGTAATAAGCCAACCTTTATTGATTCTAATAAAAAAGAACAATATCCTGGACCCGTACTTGGTGAAGAAGTTAGTCACTTACCAGATGGGATTTCCGAGTTATATAATGAGGCTAGAGCTTGCATTTCTGTGAATGCCTATACGTCTGCAGTTTTGTCTTGTAGGAAACTATTAATGAATATTTCTGTTTCAAAAGGTGCAGAAGAAGGAAAGAAATTTGCCTGGTATGTTTCATTTTTGGAAGATAATCACTTTATCCCCCCAAATAGCCGAGAATGGGTGGATCATATTAGGCGAAAAGGAAATGAAGCTACACATGAGTTACCAAGTATTTCACGAGTGGATGCAATTGAGTTGCTTGAATTTACTGCTATGTTGCTTCGCTTTGTTTACGAATTCCCAAGTAAAATGGAAAAATACTCAATAAAGTAAACTTAAAAGCATCCAATGGGTGCTTTTCTTCTTTAAAAATCATGCTGAATACTTCGGAGGTGGCAGGTGAGATGCAATGAGACTTACAGAGAAACAAAGACGATTTGCTGACGAATATGTTAAAACAGGAAACATCTCAGGTTCTTATAAAATCGCATATCCAAGTGTAAAAAAAGATACAGCAGCTAGAGCATCAGGAAGTAGGCTGCTAACAAAGGCTAACGTGAGATCTTATATCGATGAGCGGTTAAAAGAATTGAAAAAGAAATCAATTGCTGAACAAGATGAGATTCTTCAATTTCTCACAGCAGTGATGAGGGGAGATCATACTGAACAAATTCCAGTTGGTATTGGAGAAGGTGCCCAGCAGCTGGAAGACAAGGATCCTTTTCTTAAAGATCGTGTTAAAGCAGCAGAGCTCTTAGGAAAGCGATATGTCATGTGGACCGAAAAGCAGCAAGTCGAGACCTTAACCCCTGTATTTGTTGAGGATGTACCTGATGATGACTAAGCAACATAAAATATCCATCAAAAAGAAGATTGGTGGAGGGTACAACCGGTTTTGGAACAACAAGCAATTTTATAGGGTAGTAAAAGGTTCGCGTGGTAGTAAGAAATCAAAGAACACTGCATTAAATTTCATTCACAGAATTATGAAATACTCCTGGGCGAATCTATTAGTAGTCCGGCGATATTCAAACACTAACAAACAATCCACTTATACTGATTTAAAATGGGCAGCCACTCAATTAGGGGTTGCCCATTTATTTAAGTTCAATGAATCAATGCCAGAGATAACGTACATGCCTACTGGCCAGAAGATCTTGTTCAGAGGTCTTGATGATGAATTGAAAATTACCTCGATTACCGTTGATGTTGGGATATTGAGTTGGGCATGGTTTGAAGAAGCTTATCAAATTGAAACTGAAGCTAAATTTCGAACTGTTGTTGAATCAATCCGGGGAAAATATGATGATCCGAACTTCTTTAAACAGATAACAGTTACTTTTAATCCCTGGTCTGAACGACACTGGCTTAAGAAAGTCTTCTTTGATGAAGAGACCCGGGAAAAAGATACGTTTGCGATTACAACGACCTTTCGAGTTAATGAGTGGCTTGATGATGTTGACCGAGCAAGGTATGAGGACTTATATAGAACTAACCCTAGACGTGCCAGGATTGTTTGTGATGGTGAATGGGGAGTAGCTGAAGGCTTGGTATTTGATAACTTCCATGTCAGGGATTTTGATATTCAGCAGAAAATCAAAGAGATTCAGGAAACTGCACATGGTATGGACTTTGGTTTTACGAATGATCCTACTACCTTACCAAGTTCAGTAGTGGACCTGAAAAATAAAGAGCTTTGGATATATGATGAGCATTATGAGAAAGCGATGCTGACTGATGACATCTACAAGATGATTATTAGAAAAGGACTTCTTAAATCAGTCATCACAGCTGACTCTGCAGAACGACGATTGATTCAGGAGTTAATCAACAAAGGTGTTAAAAGGATGAGAGCTTCAGTCAAGGGGAAAGGCAGCGTGAATCAAGGAATCCTATTCATTCAAGGATTCAAGGTGTTCATTCATCCTACATGTGAACATACCATTGAAGAATTTAATACGTACACGTTTGATCAGGACAAAGATGGTAAGTGGTTGAATACACCGATTGATGCAAATAACCATATTATCGATGCATTGAGATATAGCCTAGAACAATACCATTTGGGAGTGTCCAAGAAAGATGATACTTATAATGCTTTAAAAGGATTAGGTTTATAGGAGGTGGAACATGAATCACGTTAATAATTTTGAGCTTGGAGAAGATAAATACAGCAGGACGAAGAAGAGGCGGTTCAGTAAAGAGGCAAATATTCAATATACGTTTGAATCAGCTAATTCGCTGGTCCAAGATACAAGTGAACTTTCTGCCATTCTAAAACATCATATCGAACACCAACGTCCAAGGCTCAATGTCTTGGACAATTATTATCTTGGGGAGAACACGACAATCTCAGTCTCCAAACGGCGCAAAGAAGATGATAAGGCAGATCACCGGGCCAAGCACAATTACGCGAAGTATGTATCTAATTTCATGCAGGGATTCTTTGTAGGTGTGCCTGTTTCAGTCCGCCATAAGGATGAAACCACTCAAGAGAAAATTAATGAAATCAACGAGACGATAGAAGGTGCAGCACTTAATGCAGATATAGTTCTTGATTTATCTATCTACGGTCGGGCATATGAACTGATACACCGGAATCAACTGGATCAAACCAAGGTATATCTATCTTCACCATTAGAAACCTTCTTGATCTATGACACTACTATAGAGAAGAACGTTATTGCTGGGGTCAGATACTTCACAGTTGGGTATGGAGGACAAAGAAAAATTAAAGTCATTCTTTATACAGACAAGAAGATCTACACGTATTTCACTTCGAATATGGGTGACTATAATTTGACGATTGATAGTCAGGTTGATCATCCGTTTGCGGAAGTCCCGATTAATGAACACAGTAACAATCGATTCCGTCAGGGGGATTTTGAGAATGTACTGAACTTGATTGATTTATACGATGCAGCACAATCTGATACGGCAAACTACATGACTGATTTGAATGATGCCATGCTGAAGATACTGGGGAACGTAGATTTAGATCCTACAGAAGCAAAGAAGATGAAAGAGGCGAATATCATCTTCCTTAAGCCAACTCAAAATGCAGATGGCAGAGAGGGCCATATTGAAGCTGATTATATCTATAAACAATACGATGTATCTGGAAGTGAAGCGTATAAAGGAAGGCTTCAAACGGATATTCATAAGTTCACAAATACACCGGATCTAAATGATGAGAATTTCAGTGGCCAACAAACAGGAGAAGCGATGAAGTATAAACTGTTTGGTCTTGAACAGATTCGAATAAATAAGGAGCGTCTCTTCAAGAGATCCTTAAACAGACGTTATAGGCTCATCAACAATGTCATGCACCTGGCGAGCGAAGCGGGCAAAGGGGAGTTTGAAGGGTTAACCTATAAGTTTACTCCAAACCTTCCTAAGAGCACGAAAGAGGCAGTGGAGATGTTCAATGCACTTGGAGGGGAGTTGTCCCAGGAAACGAAGCTGAAGATCATTCCAATGATTGTAGAAAACCCAGAAGAGGAAGAAAAAAAGATATCAGGTGAAAGGGCCGAACAAAGACAATCGATGTCCTCCGAGTATATGAGGAATTGAGGTGTGGTAGATGGCTGATGAAGAATCCTACTGGATAAAGCGTGAAAGAGACAATATCAAGCGTGAGCAAATGAAAGATGAAGAGGTATCAAGAAAATTAAAAGAGATTATTGATCATGCTCTTCGCGAGGTAGAAAAAGAAATCAATGCTTTTTATTCCCGTTACGCAGAAAAAAATACGATATCGTTAGCTGAAGCAAAGAAGAGAGTTTCAGAATTCGATGTTCAATCATATGAAAGAACAGCAGCACGATATGTGCGGGAGAAGGACTTCTCTCCGAAAGCGAATAAGGAGTTATACACCTACAATACAAAGATGAGGATTAACCGGCAGGAGCTTCTGATGATGTATTTGAATGCTCACTTGGTATCGATGACAAATGAGCAGGAAAAGACCTTCCAAGAGTATTTGGAACAAGCAGGAATATCTGAAGTGTTAAGGCAAGCCGGGATATTAGGAGTCAACATGGCAATCACCACTCCAACTCTTAAATCAATTGTAGGAGCCTCGTTTTACGGAGCCAAGTGGTCTTCAAGGATATGGAGAGATATGAAAGCCCTCAGAGAAGAATTGGACGATATTATCAATAGTGCAATCGTTCGTGGTGTACATCCTAGCAAGTATATAAGGAAAATTCGAGAGCGATTTGAAGTCAGTTCATTTGAAGCAAAAAGGTTATTAATCACTGAAACTGCCAGAGTACAAGTGGAAGCCCAAAAGTTATCATATCAGTCTGTCTCAAACGATGAAGAAGTTGAATATGAGTATGTAGCTGTAATGGACGGGAAGACCACAAAGAGATGTGAACTTTTGAATAAGAAAAAATTCAAAGTGAAGGAAATGAAGCCAGGAATCAATGCTCCTCCCATGCATCCTTTTTGTAGGAGTTCAACGGCACTTGTTTTGGGAGACTGGAGAAAGGATTTTTTTGCGAGTACGAAAGAGAAATATACCTTATAAGAATTTGTTCGAGCGCGTCTTTGAGCACCAGACGTTATAAACAGGCTTATTTGTTTTGTTAATAAACGTGTGAGGACGTTAATGATGGGTATATGCGTGTCGTTGCGTGTTCATGGGTTAGGAGGAAATGAAAGTGAAAAAACCAATAAATGTGTTTAATCCAGCAGCTTTTAAGAAACAGCTTGCACCTTTAAAACTAGATCTTCAGTATTTTTCCGAGCCGAATGTCCCGCCTGCGGATCCACCGAATCCAGATGATCCACCAAACGATCCACCCGCAAAGGTTGAGCTTTCGGCAGAGGAACTTCAAAAGAAGATTGAAGCTGAGTCAGATCGTAAGCTTGCAAAAGCTCTTGAGAAGAAGCAGAAGGAATGGGAGTCTCAGCTTGATCAAAGAATTGCTGATGCTAAGAAGGATGCAGAACAATACGCAAAAATGACTCAGAAAGAAAGAGAAGATGCTGAGTACAAGAAGCGCCTAGAAGCACTTGATAAGCGAGAGCGTGAATTAAATACTAAGCAGCTTCGGTCTGAAGTAGAAATAGACTTGAAAGATGAGGGACTGCCGGCAGCTTTTGCGGATTCTCTTATTAAGCTTGAGGACAACGAGAAAATCAAAGAAGCAGTGACCAGTATTAAACAGGAATTCGATGCTGCAGTTAATAACGCAGTAAAGGAAAAGCTTCGTCAGGATCCCCCTGAAACGGGCGGTTCAAAACTAAACAACAGCATTCATACTACAAAAGCAGAAATGGCAAGGAAGAATAGAATCATTAAATAAGAGGAGAGAAATCATATGGGAACAAACCTATTAAAACTTGATCTACAGTACTTTGCACAAACATTTAGCCCAGACAACGTAATGGTTCACGAAGCGAAAGATGGTACGATCCCGGATAAATACAACACAATGATCTTAAATGATGTAATGGAAAATTCCAAGATCATGCAGCTTGGTGTATACGAGGAAATGACGGATAAAGAAAAGACATTCGAATACTTTGCCGAAGGACCTGGGGCTTACTGGGTAGGAGAGACTGAGAAGATCCAAACTTCAAAACCAACCTTGCTGCAAGTAAAGATGACGGCCAAGAAGCTGGGTGTCATTCTACCAGTTTCCCGGGAGTATCTACAATACAGGGTTTCGAATTTCTTTGAAATTATGCGACCTAAAATTGCAGAGGCCTTCTACAAAAAGTTTGATGAAGCAGGAATTCTGAATGTAGCTAACCCATTCACTCAATCGATTGAACAATCAGTAACAGCTGCAGAAAATATCGTTTATGACGGGATCACTTACGACAATATCCTGGCTGTAGAAGATGAGCTTTTCGAGAATGATGTAGAGCCAAACGCATGGATTTCAAAAGTGCAAAATCATACTGCCTTACGCAATGCTCAAAAAGCTGAAAATGGAACATTACAATCATTGTATGATCGTTCAAACAATACGATTGATGGGTTGCCAGCAGTGGATTTAAAAACTGCAAATCTTGCAAAAGGAAATCTTTACGCTGGTGATTTTGATCAATTACGTTACGGTATTCCTTTTAATATTGATTATGCAATTTCAGAGGAAGCACAACTGTCTACTATTACAAATGCAGACGGGTCACCTATAAACTTGTTTGAGCAGGAAATGGTTGCTCTTCGTGCCACTATGGATGTAGGTTTAATGATCATTAAAGATGAAGCCTTTGCTAAATTAGTCCCAGGTCCTGCCCCAGCAGCGTAATAACCACTTATTAAAGAGAGGATGATTAAGAATGCCTTACAAAGTGATACGAGTTTTCAGAGATATAGAAGATAATCACCGTGTTTATCGTAAGGGAGATCCCTTTCCTGCAAAGGGTAAAGTAAGTAAAGAACGGGTCGCGCAATTATTAAGCTCAGAAAATAGAGTAGGTAAGCCGTTGATTGAGCAATTGGGAGTGGAGACAGAAGTAGCCGACCTTGAGCCTGAGAACTCAAACGAATCTTCTGAAGATAGTGAGTTTCCAAAGCATACAGGCGGTCCTTGGTATGTATTGTCTAATGGAGAAAAGATTCAGGGTAAAGAAGAAGCTCTTGCTGCAGAAGCAGAATTGAAGTGATTGAATGACCATCAAAGATAATGTCAAAATCATTGTGGGAATTCAAGATGATCTTCAAGACAGCCAGATTGATAGACTAATCACAAATGTAGAAGCTAGATTGAAAGTCTGGTTAATGCAAAATGCTGGCCTGCCAGGAATACCTGAAGAGTTAATGTTCATTGTTGAGGAGTTGGTGGTGAACCGGTATAACAAAATCGGTAGCGAAGGGATGAAGTCAGAATCCATCGAAGGCAGGTCTGTTACATTTACAGAAGATGATTTTAAGCCCTATCATTCCATCTTAGGAACGTATATTCCTAAAACAGAGACTTCAGGAAAGGTAATGTTCTTTTGATGAGATACTCCAATCGGATCACACTCCATAAAGTTATAGGCAGGGCATATGATCCTTCTGTCGGTAAGACAGTTGTTAGGGTGGATGAAGGTGTCACATTCCCCTGTGACACGTCCCCTATCAGCCTGGAAAGAGTGAAGGTGTTATTCGGTTCCTTAGACAAGCAAATCACCACAGTTAGACTACAGCGACCATATAGACTCAAAGTAGATAAAGCTGTCATCAACGGAAAGAAATATAACGTTCTCCGACATGTTCCACATAGGTCGGAGAGCGTTTTGTTTTTGGAAGGGGTGAGCGATTGGACTTAGATGGACTGGATGCTCTGCTTGCAAAGCTTGACCGAATGAATAGGGACATTGAAGACGATGTCGGAAAAATCGTGAAGAGCAATACCATTGAAATGACCGAAAAGGTAGTTAAGAATGCTGAATTTACCCAAGGGTACCAAACGGGCTACACAAAAAGAAATATTGAAACAAAGATGGTAAGTAAACTTGCCGGAAAGACAATCAGTAAATCCGAACACTCTGGTTACCTTGAATTCGGAACACGGTTCATGGATGCTCAACCATTCATCTTTCCTGGATTCTACAACCAGAAAAAGCAGTTTCTCGATGACATAAATAGACTTGTAAAGTAGGTGAGTAGATGAAGTCACCAAAGATCCAACTGTTTAATGAAGTATTCAATAAATCTATTTCATTGGGATACGACACATACGATTATCTTCCAGAAAAAGATGAGGGAATTCCTTATCCGTTTGTTCATTTAGCAGGTTCGATAGGATCTGATGTCATTAACAACAAAGAAGTGATTACCGGTAATCTATCACAAACCATTCATGTTTGGGAGATTGCAAATAACCGATCGCATTTTGCCGAAATGATCTATAATCTCGAAATGGCATTGCGAAGGCTAACGAATCTTGATAATTACTACGTGAGACTGGTTTCACTTGATTCAAATGAAATATTTGATAATACAACGAATGACAATCTGTTGCATGGAGTTATTCAGGCAGAATACAGAATTACCTAATAAGGAGGTAGAGGCATGGGAAACATTGCAAAAGGAGTACACAAGGTACTCTATTTTCGAAAACTTGGTGAGGCTGCTGAAGGAGCAAAGCTAGTATTTCAAACTGAACACTCAAAGTCCTATTCCCGTGATCGAGAATCAACTGAGACCAAGGATGGAAGTGTTTCAGGTTCAGGGGCACTTGAGGATGAAGTAAGCATTTCAGCCCTCCAGGCAGAAACAGACCCAACATTTACAATGCTCAGTGATTCTATTG
Source organism: Rossellomorea aquimaris (assembly GCF_008180865.1). Taxonomy (GTDB): domain Bacteria; phylum Bacillota; class Bacilli; order Bacillales; family Bacillaceae_B; genus Rossellomorea; species Rossellomorea yichunensis. The sequence goes on along the minus strand of NZ_VTEX01000004.1, from coordinate 215,089 downwards.
TTGATGATTATCCAGTAGAGATGTGGGAAGTGGACTTAGCTGATAGAGAAGAAACAGGGACCGAACCTGATATGGTTACTACCTTTGCTGCAGAATATCGCCAGGGTTATATAACTGAATGGGAAACTACGAACCCATCAGAAGACGATCCTGAGGTGAGTGGGACCTTTGTAACTCAATTTAAACGGCAAAAGGGAAGAGTGACACTGCCTTCAAATGATATCGAAACATTAGGCTATGTATTTCATGACGTCTTAGCTACTGATCCAGCCGACGACGGACTTGGAACACCACCAGAAGCATAATGGGAATTCGGAGGGGGGCTAACCCCTCTTTTAATTTTGATTTTTTAGGAGGAAAAAACTTTGCATATTAACTTTAACGGTAGAGATATTGAACTTTCATTTGGACTTCGAACCCTTACGACGATTGACCGATCCTTGGGTTTAGAGGTGGAGAGTGTGAGCCTGGGTCAAGGATTAGAAACAATGTTGGTTCCAGGTCTTCAATCAGGTAATGTCATTTGTCTTTATAAGCTGATTCAAGCAGCAACTGCACATGACAAGAAAAAACCTACTACTGACGAGGACTTTGAAACGATCTTGAATGATATCGCAGACAGTGAAGGCCTAGATGAATTTGCTCAACGTGTCATGTATGAACTGGGAAAGCAACCTATGACCCGAAAGCTGGTTCCAGAAAAGTATCAAGCAGTGAAAAAAGTGAGCAAAACGACAGAGGGCTAACCTATAACGAAGTAGTTATATATGCACTTCGAAAACTTGGTATAGAGCGATTAGTTGATGTTGAAGAGATGACATTAAGTGAGTTCCATTTTAAAAGGTATGCCCAAGAGTATAAAGAAATAGATGAGGAATACAAACTGCATAAACTTGCTTTTCTCATTCGGAACGCTGAAGCGAAAGTCAATAAAGGGACCGAGAAGAAACCAAAAGAAGAATATGCATTCAAAGATTTCAACGACTTTTTTGACTATGAGGAAGCATTAAAAACTGTTGATCAAGGATTTATTGTACAAAGTACCAATAAGCCTACAAAAAAATTATCCCCTGCGCAAATTGCTCTTCAACGAAATTCTAGAAAGGGGTGAATATATGTCTAACTACTCTGTAGAAGCTGAATTAAAAGCGAATGTTACGAAGTTCAGGAAGGCTATTCAGAAGGCAAGAGACATAACTGAAAAGTTCAAAAGAGATTCAGAGAGTGTAGAAGATACCACATTAGATGCTGATATTCAGCCACTGAAACGTAACATAAAAAATGCAAAGAAAATGATGGATAGATTCACTAAAGGCAAAGTGAAAAAAGAAGTGGACGCGAATACAGTTAGCTTCTTTAAGAAGATCAGCAATTTACAGGCAAAGGCAAAAGCAATTGCTCGAGATAAAATCATCATCCGAGTGGAGGCTCGTGTAGATAAATTCCAACAAAGAATAGATCGTATAGCAAAGACGATTAATTCTGTTGGAACCGTTACAGGTAATTTCTTTAGAGGTGGATCTCTAGCTGCACTTCCTGCATTAGTACCTCTAATTACAAGTTTGGCTGGTGCTCTTGGAGGCTTGACTACTTCATTTGCGGCAGCTGGAACTGGTGCTATTTTATTTGGGACTGTGGCTACTTCAGCTTTAAATGATGTATTCGAAGTTAACAAGACGATTAAAGATTTACGAAACGAGCTAGCTAACACCACTGATTTAGAAAAAAGAGCCGAAATACTAAAAGAGATTGAGAGAGCCCAGGCGAGTTTATCAAATGAGCAACAAAGAGGCTTAAAAGCACTCCAATCTTTCAGTAAGTTTTGGGGGAAGTTTACGAAGCAATTTGAAAAGCCTGTAATGGACATTTTTATCCGGAGCTTAAATCAGGTACAGTCGTTACTTCAAAAATTAAAACCTGCATTTGACGAAGCCATTAGCGGAGTGGACATATTATCTAAAAGTCTGGGGCAATCAATAGAAACAAAAGAGTTTAAGGAATTCATTAGCTTTTTAAACAAAAATGCAGGTCCAGCGATGGTAGCTCTAGGAAAATCATTCGGGAATACTATGCGAGGAATTATGAATCTAATGGTTGCATTTACACCATTATCTATTGATATGCAGGGTGGACTGGTCGGCTTAACAGATAAGTTTGCTAGGTGGTCTGCTACATTAGACGAATCAAAAGGATTTCAGAACTTTATTCAGTATGTCAGAGAAAACGGACCAAAGGTAATGGCACTAATAGGTAATATCACTAACTTTTTAGTACAGCTGGGAATTGGTATGGCCCCTCTAGGTTCAAAAATCCTTGATATAGTTAACGGGTTTTTAAGTTGGTCTTCAGAAATGATGAAGGCTAATCCATTGATTGCTAAAGTCATTACCATGATCTTGTCACTAAGTGGAGTTTTGTTATCTTTAACACCTCTTATCATACTAGTTAGAACAGCTTTCGGTGGTATGGCTACATTTATATGGCTTAAAACAGGAATGATGCGAGCCGGTTTAGTTACAGGCATTCAGATGATGATAAAGTCTTTAGCTCAATTCATTTTATCAGTAGTCACTACTGTCGCTCAGTTTATTGTTCAATCAGCCATCTTTATTGCCAGGTGGACCTTGATGGGGGCACAGGCACTAATACAAGGTGCTAGAATAGCAGCGGCTTGGCTACTTGCAACAGGTAAAAACATGGTGATTGCATTGTCTAAGGTGGTAGCAACTTCAGCTATCTTCGTTGCAAAGTGGGCATGGATGGGAATTCAAGCATTATTTCATGCTGCCAGGATGGCTGCAGCCTGGTTTATTGCCTTAGGACCGGTTGGATGGGTGATTGCTGCGGTAGTCGGGTTAGTGGTGTTAATCATTGCAAACTGGGATAAAGTCAAAAAATGGACAGTGAAAATTTGGTCTGCAGTTTGGAATTGGATTAAAGACATATCAAGTAAAATCAAAAATTGGGTGTCAGATAAGTTTGGAGCTTTGAAAAATACAGTGAATGAAAAAATGTCTGCAACTTGGACGATTATTAAAGCTATTTGGAGTAACATATTAAGCTATTTTAATAGCATTGACCTCTATGAATCTGGTAAAGCGATCATTCAAAGTGCTATTGATGGCTTGTCAGCAATGAAGGGAAAGATCCTGGGAACAGTTGAAAATATAGTTGGTGCTGTCCGTGATTTCTGGCCATTTTCTCCTGCAAAAAGAGGACCTTTGAGTGATATTCATAGAATGGATTTTAAAGGGCCCATTAAAACATCCATTGAAAAAGCGAAAGCTCCACTTGTAAGAGCAACGACAAAACTTGCAGGTGGTGTGAAAGAAGCTTTTAACCCTAGTCTATCTGTCAATCGCTCACGAATCAGAACAGGTTTAAGAGGACTGAAAAAGAATAGCACTACTCAGGTGAAAAGCGCAATAAATGCAGAAGTTCAAGTCACAAATAAACAACCTGCTCAAATAAACCTGCAGTTAGGTAGGAAAGCATTCAAAGCTTTTGTAGAAGATATTACAGAAGTGCAAGATAGAAACGTACATTTTCAAAGTTAAAGGAGGTACTTTATGTATGAGTTTGTAGATTTTTCAGAGCCTGGTACTTTAAGTACCTCTCTATCCATCCAGACTATTTTTAATGGAACCAATCTTGATGAAGTTTTATCAGATCATTTAGGTAGTTTTACAACTCTAACAGTCTCGGGAAGAAGTAACCTGAGTAATCGGATCAATGCGTTTGAAATCCCTGGAAGAGAAGGGCTTATGGAATCGAGTGAAGTGACTAGTAAAGAAAAAGAAATCACGATTAAATATAAGATTTCTGACACTACAAATGAAGGATTCCGTCAAAGGTATAACCGATTAAATGCCTTGCTAAAAGGTTCAAAAAAAGAGCTACTATTTACAGATGAAGATGCTACTTTCAATGCAACCCTATCCTCAAACGATGTACCAGAAGAGAATTCAAATATATTAATTGGGAGTATCACTTTCTTCTGCTCTGATCCAAATAAATATGGCAGATTAAAAGATCCCATTTTCACAAACTTAGCCAGTCCGATTACGCTGCATAATGGGGGTACAGTGCCTACTCCACCAACATTTCGATTTGTTCTTTCTCAGTCAACAACTTACCTTGACATCATTGGAGATGAAAACTACATGCGGATTGGTCGTCCTGTGAGTGTGGATCAAACACCATTTCAAAAGTACACTAAGATATTAAAAACAAATGGAGAAAATATGACAGGCTGGGCCAATGCATTGTTTGCACCTGACGGAGGAACCAATTCAGGCACCATGAATGCGGACGGTCTTGATTATTACGCTTCAGCATATGGGTCAGGTACTTCTTGGCATGGACCTACCAAGTCTCGTTCCACATTAGAAACTGCTTCTGATTATCTGATCAGGGCATTTTTTAATGTGGGTAATAATCCTTCCCAGCGAGCCCGTACGGAAGTCTATTTACTGAATGCCTCCAGTCAGGTAATAGGGAAGGTATCGGTCGTCCTTCGGAAGTCCACTGGCGGTGTTGATGTGGAAATCAACCTAAGGAATGGAGCAAACTCAAAATACATCGTCTCAATGGATTGGACCTATTCAGACTTCTTTGGATATATGGACTTAGAGAAAGAGGGGACCGATTTTAAATTCTCTATTGCGCAGCAAGGGTTACGTGAAGACGGTTCAAATTACACCAGGCATAAACAAACATTCAGTTTTAACGATTTGAACAACGAGTTTCAACAGGACTTAGCTGCGGTTGGAATGCACATAGGAACACATAGTAATTTTCCTGCACCGTCAAAAGCAAGAATTCGCTTAATTGAAGTGTACAAGATTAATACTGAGCCTGAAGGAATCCCATACATTGGAGAAGCTGGGGATGTATTTGAGTTTAATCATAAAGAATCTAAGATTTATAAAAATGGTGATCCATTCACCGGTAAAGATTTTGGAGCGCGTTTCTTTCATCTGCAGGAAGGTGATAACGTTTTTGTGATTAATCCTTCTAATGTGGTTTCGGAAGTCCAGGCAATATGGAGGGATGCTTTTCAATGAGTATCATACACATACTCGATCATCAAAACAGTGAAATTGTGGGTTGGATTACTAGTGTCTCCTATGACAGCCATCAGAGTTCTCTTGATAATGATGAGAAATACGAATTTATTGCACCGGTAACAGAAGAAGATCTTGATAAGATACAAGGGAGATCCCGACTCCTCATCCCGGCTGACGAAGGGGATTACAGAGAATTCATTGTATATGAGAAAATCGACTTAACTAAACAGGGAGAGGTAGAAATATATTCAGACGCTTCATACTACGACCTTCGAAAACTAAAAACCATTCATCCACAAGTAAGGGATGGCCAAACTGTAGAATCTGCCGGTGAATTTGTCCTTGAGGGAATAAAGGGGTGGGAATTAGGAATTACCGAATATAGTGGCATTCGTAAGTGGATCATTGATAAAGACCTGGATGCTTACGATGCGTTAAAAGCCATTGCTTCTTTATTTGATTGTGAGATTCGGTTCAGAGTCACGATATCAGGAAATAAGGTAACAGGTAGATATGTAGATATTGTTAAAAGGGTTGGCCAAGACTCTGGAAAAGAAATCGTGGAGGGTAAAGATCTTCTTGGTATTAAACGTAGACTATTGGCCAAGCGAGTAGTCACTGCACTGATTTGCTTAGGACCTGAAAGGGAAGACGGCACCCAATTAAAGGTTACTGTCACTGATGCGGCAGCCTTTCAGAACTGGAATTGGCAGGGGCAGCATCTTGTAGAAGTATATGAACCTCAATCTACTGACACAGAAATGACGGAGGAACGTCTTACGCAACTCGGCGAAGCGGAACTTAAAAAGAGAATCACTGCAGCTGTCGAGTATGAAGCAGAAGGAGCTTCCCTAGATCATATTTTTGGTTACGATCACGAAGTGGTCCATTTAGGCGATTCAGCCAAAATTAAAGATGAGAAGTTCAACCCTCCGATGTATTTAGATTCGAGGGTTATTTTTGTTGACCGGTCTATCTTTGATAAGTCCAAGAAGAAATATAAATTGGGTGAAGTCATTGAGTATAAAAAAGAAGATGTATTTCGCGTTTGGAGAGACTTGCAGGATCTTTATGCGACAAAGGTCTTTAAATCACCAACTCCCCCAGAAGGGAAGAGCAATATTATTTGGATAAAAACAGGAGGAACTGTGGAAATTGCGCATACATGGAATCCTGAAATGAGGAAGTGGGTTCCTACAGGAGGAAGCTTATATACATGGGTCATGTATGCGGATAATCAAAATGGTGAAGGAATCTCACCTTCTCCGCTAGGGAAAGCGTATGTTGGTTTTGCCTACAATAAAACGGAAGAGACCCCTTCTATGGATCCGACGGATTATGAATGGATGTTGCTAAAAGGAGACCAAGGTGTTCCGGGACCGCCGGGCGAAGAGGGGCAACCGACATATACATGGATTAAGTATGCTGATGATGCTAGTGGAAATGGTATGAGTAACAATCCCACTGGCAAAAAGTATGTTGGTCTATCTCCTAATCAATCGACTGAAGTGGAGAGTAATGATCCTACAGACTATAAATGGGTTCTAGTCAAAGGTGAAAAGGGGGATAAAGGTGAAATTGGACCTCAAGGACCTACTGGACTGCAAGGCATCCAAGGACCTAAGGGAGACCAGGGGATTAAAGGAGCCACAGGAGCTGACGGGAGAACGTCTTACACTCACATAGCTTATGCGAATAATTCCACGGGTACAAGTGGATTCTCAGTAAGTGAATCTAATGGTAAAACCTATATTGGTATGTACACTGACTTTTCATCTACCGATAGCGTGAATCCTTCAATCTATAAATGGTCCTTAATTAAAGGAGCTGACGGATCACAAGGCATTCAAGGACCACCAGGCTCAAATGGACAGACCCCATACTTTCATACAGCTTGGGCGAATAATTCTACTGGAACAAGTGGATTTTCTACCACAAGTGCTTCAGGTAGACAATATATAGGCACCTATACAGATTTTACTTCTGCTGATTCAACAGACCCTTCAAGGTATACATGGGTACTAATTAAAGGGGACAAAGGAGATACAGGGGATCGTGGTCCTACTGGACCGACAGGACCTGGGGGAGAGCAGGGGGAGCCAGGATTGAAGTTGAATTGGGTAACTTCAGCGTATGGAAAAGTCGATGCTCAAGGAAGGATTTATAAAGAAGGTGGAACATCCTGGTATGAAGGTGCTTATTCAATTGAAAGTTATGTTGGTGGGTGTTTCTTAAGCTTTAAACCTGCCCAAACAAATAATTCAATTATGTTTGGGATCGATTCCTCAGCGGATACAGCAAACTATTACTATTACAACATGGATCATATGTTTTATCTAAAAAATGGTGGGACATTTGAGACCAGATATAATGGTGGAAATTCCATTGATCACGGATCTTACTCGGCAGGCGACAGTTTCGTCATTATTTATGATGGAGAAACCGTTAAGTATTATCATAATGGAAACCTTAAAAGAACTATAAGTAAGAGTCCAGATATTAGTTTCTCAGCGATGTTTTCTGGTTCCTCAAGTAAATCAAGTTATCAGATATATGACATATTCTTTTCTCCTTCTGGTTCAAGAGGTCCTAATGTGGTGGATGAACACACCACGTTTGGTGTTGATTGGCTAGAAGCAAATATGATCAAATCTTTGAATGGTTTAAACATAAATAATCAGTTCGAGGTTGATGGTTCTGGTAATGTATCATTTTCAGGACATCTAAACGGAGCAACAGGAAGCTTCTCAGGAAAGCTAAACTCCTCTCAAATGGAGGTTGGTCCATTAAACAATGAGTCAGGGTCCCCAACTATTTTTGGACTTCAATATAACAATACAGCCGATGGTGGAAATACTTTTTACACGGACGGTATTATGGCTTTTGAAGGATGGGCCGGAGGGTTAACAATCTATCATCGTAAAGACGGTGGAGGAGTAGATTATTTAACAAGATTTAATGTAAGTGCTAGGTCAATGGATTTAAAAGGTGGTCCATTTTCTGCTGACAGTATTATTTCTAGAGGAAATATTGAGGCGTTAGAAAGGGTTGTATCGGGAAGTGACATCTATTTTAATAACAATGCTTTAATTGCTTCAGGAAGTGGTACAAATACTGACCATTTATGGCACGATGATGGGGCAAACGCTTGGCATTTTGTTTCCGATTCGAGTTATAAAGCTAATGGAAATTCAAAACTATACGCAGGATCTTTAGTTTTCCCTAATGGTGTCGAGATAGATCCATCTAGTGGACATGCAAGGTGGAAAGCCGGTAATGGAAACTATATTTATCAAAACGGATCGTCAACCGGTAATAGAAGAGGTTCAATGTATTTCTACTTTGACGACATCATTGGTGTTGAGATCTATAAGAAATTTGAAGATTATGGTCACATGGCTTTTGTACTTGGCGAAACAACCATCCAAGGCTTAAACGGTTCAACACCTGCAGCACAAATACGAAATAGAGCAAACACTGCATACGCACGTATTGATGCATCAGATTTTAGGACTGTATCAGATGAGCGATTGAAAGAGAACATAATTGAGTTCGAGAAAAATGAGATTCTTCAAGAGTTTTTAAACATCACACCGAAACAATATAGTCTCATCACAGATGAAACCCATACAATGAGGATTGGATTATCTGCCCAAGAAGCTCCAGAAGAGGTCAGAAGTGATTTTGGGGATGAGTTAGGTATTGACTTATATGCCATGAATACTTACCTCTGGAAAGTCTTACAGGAAGCCGTAAAAGAAATCAATATGTTGAAACAGGGGTGGCATAGCCACATGAATTAGAAAGGAAGTTCTTATGGAACAAAAAACATTTACACTAGAGGAAAAGGTGATTCTACAGCTGCAAGCCAAGATTGGCCAACTAGAAGGTGATTTAGCTTTTTCAAGAGCTGAATTACAAGAATTTCATCAGAAGAATGCTGCCTTATCCCAAGAGGTTGCTAAGTATCAAGGGAGAACGAATTCTAAAGAAAATAAAGACCTAGTTTAAAGTCTTTTCATAAAAGGGTTTTTTATTTTTCAAATCGTGGTTTCTTTGATGAATTGACAGATTTAATAATGATGGTGGTTTGTAAAGTTGAATAAAGCAATCCTAAGAAAGTCAATATTATTCCACTTACAATGAAACGTTTTCTATTTAGTTCTTGACCTAAATGGGTGAAATAAAAGTGAACGAGTGTACAGAACATCATTAATAGTAATGAAGGTAATGTTTTCTTCATGTGGCTTTCTCCTTTGTTGAATCGATATAAATTTAGATTTCCCAATGACCTTGTAAGTATTCAAGGGATGGCAGGAGGTGATCCCACTCATGACAAATAGAGAAGGGAGCAGTAGAAATGTCAAACACGGCGGAGGTACAGTATGAAATGAACCACTATGAAAAAGACATTGTTGAAATGAAGAGCGACATTAAAATACTTGAAAAAGAAGTCAGCGACCTTAAAAGCACAACTACAAGGCATGAGGAACAGATCACCACACTCAACAAAACACTTAACAAAATTGATGAAAATACAACTTGGATCAAAAGGAAAATTACTGGCGCGATTATTACGGCAATTAGCTCTGGAGTTATAGGAGGAGCAATTGCTATTTTTTATGGGTTTATTCAGAAATAGAGGGGAGATTTTAAAAATGAAAAAAGACATTTTTACATTGCTAGGGGGCTTTCTTACCTCCGTCTTTTTATTTTTAGGAACAATAGGAGTCAGCTTTGACTGGTTCACGCAGACGAGCATTGATGCGTTTGTGTTCATGGCAGCTGCAGCAGGATCATTAGTGCTAAACCTATATGCAGTCTGGAAAAACACTCATGTGCGCAATCGGTTAAAAAAGAATGCACTCAAGAAGCAGGAATTGACCAAGAAATAAGAGCTGCCAAAGAGGTGGCTCTTTTAAATTTGAAAGGAGGATAAATATGATTTATGTAGTATTAAGAGACGCAGGGCATGGGTTGTGGGATACACCGGGAAAGCGTACACCATACATTATGTCATTAGGAAGAGCGATTCGCGAAAATGAGTTCAATGAACCTACAGCTCAGTACTTTGAAGATGAACTGAAAAGGCACGGGGTCATTGTCCATGATATTTCTCCAGGAACAAATGACACTCCACTCACAAAAAGAACAAATGAGGCCAATCGATTGCTCAATCACTACATTCGTAAATACGGAGCATCCAATGTAAGAGTGGTATTAGTAAGCTTTCACTTTAATGCCTTTGATGGTTCTTTTTATGGTTCGAATCCAAGTGGTATTTCCGTTCATATTCAACCTGGAAGTAATCATGCTAGAAAGTTAGCTGAATGCGTAGGTAAATACCTCCGCAAAGGTACTAAGCAGGTATGGAGGGGAATTGTTGAGCAGAATCTTCATATCACTAGAGAATTTCAAGGTGTAGGAATTTTGACTGAGAACGGGTTCATGGATCATCCAGAAGAAGCCGATCTTATGCTAAACAAAGATTATCAAAAGGAAGTGGCTAGTGAGACAGCTCAAGGAGTACTAGAATACTTTGGACTAAAATACAAACCATTAAAGGATACTGTAGCGAAACCACAACAAAAGGAGGAAGAAGAAATGATTAATATGGCAGTAGTAGTCTATTCAGATGCAGATGTAAGCGTGGGGTATGATTTGGCGAATGAGAAGAAATGCGGACTCTATAACCGAAAGTCCTTGGCAAATGAATCGCTAAAGATCAATGAGCTCATGGTGGTTGGTGGACCGACTGATGGACTGAAGAAGAAAACAAATCGTGTCATCGATCTTTCTGGAACTGATCGATGGGATACTCGTAAGAAAGTTATTCATTATTTAGGAAGGTAATGTGAATAAAGGAAAAGTACTTAGTGAATAATAAAATTACACCATCAAGAAATAGCATGGCTCATAAGTTAAGCCCTCTTCCCATTGAAGAGGGTAAATTTATCCTCTTGGTATTATCCTCATACTACTCAAATTTTCACTAACTACTCCAACTTTCCTATAACCATATGATTCAAATGTACTTTCCCTGAATCTACCAGTATGGTAGAATTATATAGCATTTTCCATTTTAAGGAGGTATCATATGAAAAAAGTATCGTTTGTATTATTTTCAATTATTTTAGTGATTAGTAGTATCATTGTTTATCCGTTTTCTAGTGAAGCAGCAAGTGATTACACAAGACTCTCTGGAAGCACTAGGTTAGACACTGCTATTGAAGTTTCAAAAGAAGGGTGGCCAAATGGACTTACATCTTCTGAAAAAGCGGTTGTGTTAGCAAGAGCTGACAATCCGGCTGATGCATTAGCTTCAGCGAGTTTAGCTGGAGTGAAGGACGCTTCCATTCTACTTACATATCCAACAAAATTAGATCAATCTGTAGTAGACGAATTAAAACGTTTAGGTACTAAAAAGGTTTATTTGCTTGGTGGAGCTGCTGCTATCTCTGCTAATGTAGAAAACTCTCTAAGATCAAAGGGATATAATGTACAACGTGTAGCAGGAAAAAGTAGATTCGAAACTGCTTCTGAGATAAATAAAGTGGCAGGGACTTCGAAAGGTACCAAAGCAATTCTTGCTAATGGATACACTGTTGCCGATGCCCTATCTGCTTCCGCAGCATCCTCTATTAATCAAGTTCCTATTTACCTAACAGAAAAAAATCAACTTAGTGTGAATTTACCTTCTTCTATTAAACAAGTAGATGTATATGGAGGAGTAGGTGTTATTTCAACTAATGTTGAAAAAGAATTAAAGGCAAAAGGGATTTCAGTAAAACGAATTTCAGGAATCAATCGTTACGCAACAAGCGTAGCTGCAGCAGAAAATTTGAACATTAATTCAGATAACATAATTTTAGTTCGTGGAACGTCTTCATCTTCTACAAAACAAGATTATCCTGATGCAGTTGCTGCTTCTGGTTTAGCTAATAAAATGAATGCAAGAATACTCTTGATTCACCCAGAACATTCAGCCAGTGAAACAAAACAATATTTAAGCGATAAAACTCTTAATACATATGTATTAGGAGGAGAAAATGCGATTTCAACAAATGCCCTAAATGAATTAGGCTATGATTCTCCAGGGAGACTATTGGTGCATTTCATTGATGTAGGACAAGGTGATAGTATCTTCATTGAAATGCCTAATGGTAAGACGATGCTTGTTGATGGAGGTAAGAAATCAGCAGGTGATGAGGTTGTAAGTCACCTAAAGTCACAAGGAGTTAATAAGATTGATGTAATGGTCGCGACTCATCCAGATGCTGATCACATTGGAGGATTAATTGATGTTCTTAATGAGTTTCCAGTAGGTAAAGTAATCGATAGTGGAAAACCGCATACTTCAGAGACTTATCTAGAATATTTATCATTGATCGATCAGAAGAATATTCCCTTTAAGGTTGCAGCAGAAGGCGACTATATTGAATTAGATCAGGCTGTAAACGTAGAAGTGCTGAATAGCGGTGCTAATAATACAGATAACAACGATGCTAGTGTCGTACTTATGGTATCTCATGAAGAAGTTGATTACTTGTTAACCGGTGATGCTGGAGTAGACGTAGAAGAACGTTTAATTCAAGAATATGACTTAGATGCCGAAGTACTGAAAGTAGGTCATCACGGCTCTTACACAAGCACATCACAAGCCTTTGTTGAAGCAGTAGACCCTATTTTTGGGATTCTATCTTACGGTGAAGGGAATCAGTACGGTCACCCCCACAGTGAAGTTTACAATAGATTAATGGACTATGGTGTAGATTTAATCTCTACAGTTAATGGTACAATAGAAATGTCTGACGATGGGGATTATATTTATATTGGCCAACAACCTACCAATCCCAATCCAGAGCCAACGCCAGAGCCGACTCCAGAACCAACTGCTGATGTTTCACTAACAGGTGTTAATCTGAGCACAGAGGTTGTAACAGTGAAAAATAATGGCAGCAATGACACTAACATGACAGGATGGACTTTAGTAAGTGTTGAAGGTAATCAAACCTTTAATTTTCCAGCAAACTTCATCCTTAAATCAGGGAGCTCAGTGCATATTACTTCTGGAGCGAATGCAATTAACAATCCTCCTACCTACTTAAAATGGACTGGAGCTTATATCTGGAATAATGCGGGAGATACTGCTAAACTATACAATTCTCAAGGAGAGTTAGTAAGTGAATATTAAAAAATACACATTGGATCAAATAGAAGGAAACAAAGCAACACTCCTTTTGAGATCAAATGAATCAGAGGAATTAATCGTTGATAAGGATATAGTACTTCCTGCAGAGGAAGGGGATATTCTTGAGGTTACTTTTTCAGAGACTAACAAAATACTGTCAACTAAGGTGTTAGCTAAAGAAACTACAGCTGCTAAGCAAAAAGCTAATGATTTACTACAAAAACTTATCAAAAAGAGTAAATAAACAAGAGAGCCCAACTCAATTGAGTTGGGCTTTTTACATTTCATCTATATGTTCTCCAAGATAAAACTCAACAACGATTCTCAATAGAAGTCTTAGTCAAGCAAACTGTCACTAAAAAAAGAATACCTCTTTACGATTTCTTCAAAGGTTCCTTCATCAACTATTGGAAGGTTCTCATTGTCTGGGCAATCAAAGTGTAAAATGCTGTTGGCATAATTTAGAGCGACTTGATCTTGTGGTTGATAATATTCCTTACAGTGCACACACCTAATTTTATTCTTCAATATACTTCCTCCTTTACTTTATTAATAAAATATTCAAGGAAGTGATACTATTTTCCTGCATAAATTACAAATATATATGTAAAATTTACTATTTTACGTGTAGGAGCGTTAAAAAGAACATCACACAAAGTGATGTTCAGGTTTTAATCTTATTCTGAAGCAATAGGAGAAGGTTGTTTTTCCCAATTAGTTGGACCCTCGTTTGGTTCAATGAATTTTCTCCAATACTCACCAGTTTGTTTATCATAAAGAATGATATTTTGTTCGTTCACTGGAACTAGTTCATATCTAGATTCGTCTTTTGCAACAGAATCTTTCTGTAATGAATTCGAAATTAGCCAGGAACCTAAAAGGATACAAACTCCTAAAAAACAAATAGATAAATACATTAGATTCTTACTCATGGTTGCCCTCCAAGATAAATAAATGTGATGTGAAAAAATGCACTTTAGTAAGAATTATTATTTCTAAACTGCTAATTTTTCTAAATCTTACATGAATTTTTTAAGTATTACAATAATTATTCCCGTAAGAATAATTATTCTTTTAGGAATATTTATACAATTCAAGAAACTAATGGATTATAATCGCTTTAGAGACTATTTAGGCCTAAATACCTCTATGTAAGTTCATTTTTGATTAAATTTACGCAGTTTTATTTCATATATGAAGTAAAGTAACTTTTTATTAGAATTTGAGCGAATATAATACTATCAGTGAAAGGATGTTCAGTTTGAAATCATCGAAAATATTATTATCACTAGGTCTTGCATTATCACTTTCAAGTTTCTCTCTAAGCTCGGTAAGTGCACAAAAAAACCCGGATCTAAAAATTTCTGATCAACCCAACGCTTGTCCGGAAGTAGGTTCATATACTACTTCATATAGAAGTAAAACAACTTCAACTAAAACAGATTTCACACATTATGCATATAATGGTAGTTCTAGTAATGACTCAGTCAGTCATTCAGTTGCAATTTCCCATCAGGCAACAGTATCACTAGGTGGAAAGGCATCTTTTGATGCTTTGGTAGCAGGAGCTGAAATTACTGCAAACGTTGGGTATGGATATAACAATACCAAAACAATAACTAAGACTTGGTCAATTCCAAAAGGAAGTTGGAAGTTAACTGCTGGAAGTAAATGGGTTAAGTCTACTGGGACACGTTACTACATCTCCCCACCATGTAACCTAACTAATGGACAAACAACCACTGCAAACTATACTTATGCAACATGGAGTTCTAAAACTGAGCAATAAGAAAATAAATTTAGAAAACTCGATGAAGAAGTACATTCATTGGGTTTTCTTTTTAAAGGAAATGATCATTTTAGGGTCGGATTATTTATGAACTAAATTAAATACATATATAAATCTTTAAAATAACGGGGGAAATACACAAATGCTAAAAAACACTAATATGTTTGTGGTTATTCTTATGGTCATGTTTTCCTTACTAGGATGTTCAACTATAGAAAAATCTTCATCTTCTGATAACGAAACAAAAAAAGAAACGACAGCGACAGCCACAGCCACAAATCAAGATAAAGCAGTAAGTCAACAAGAAGCACAGCCAAAACAGGATTTAGCACAAGCTCATCTGGATAACAGATACACATTAGAAAAAAAACTATTACCACCTAAATTTATTATTACAAATTTTGAGATTGCTTATGACGCTTCAAAAAAAGAAGTAAAATATTTAGTAGATTATTTAATGGATTTAGATATTTATGAGAGTATGACAAAAGGGAATCAAGAAATGTATTTTTCATTAGAATATCCTGAAAATGTGCATACAATTTATGAAACACCTTTCTCTACATTAGTAAAATCAGAAGAACCGATGAATAATAAAATGAATTACCAAGTCATAATTAAACAAAAAGTTGGATCAGATTTAAGTACACAAGAGATAAATGATATTACGAATAATTTAGAGAAATATAATTTACATATTGCAGATAAAGATAAAGACACAATAGCGATATTCGATGACATCATTGGTTTTATGGATTATGAACCTGGAGTTTCAAAATCTGAGCACATTGATGACACGAATTAGTAAATGTCATAAATTGCTGAGCTCAATATGAGATCTAGAGTGTTGGTAATGTTCCAGAAAACACAGTATTTCCCCCTTTTAATAATGAAGGGGTTTTTTTATTGCATAGTCCTATTATTATTACTGGTCATTTAGTAATCACGACCATGCATACGAGGGATGCAAAAGGTGCTATTTACCGTTTAATGGAATTAGGAATTGAATGGCATGATATTCAACAAACACTGTTAGCCGTATCAGCACAGAGGTTACTAAAGTTAGTTTGCCCGATTTGCAAAACGGAGTGTGGGGGGAATTGTCTTCGAGGTAAAAAGGTTAATAGAGCTTCTGTCTATGAAATTGTAACAGGAAGTGCTTTGAAAGAAGTAATAAAAGAGGCGAAAGGGGAGTCGGTCCAATATCAATATCATACACTCCAAACCTTGATCAATAAGGGGGTGGCACTGGGGTTTGTTTCAGAACTTGAATATAGGAAATGGATACATGAAGAGAAGCGATGATCAAGGTAAGTTTCTTAAAAGACTTGGAGACCTCCTCCAAAAGGGTTATAGTTTTTCAGAAGCCATCGATTTTCTCCTGCTCCCTAAAGAAAAGAATACCCTCAAATTAAAAGAGAGAATGATTATATCATTGCAAAAAGGAGAGTCCGTCTCTTCGGTCATCAACAAACAGCTGAACATCCCGAGCCACGTCAGTGCACAAATTTATTTTGCCGAGCATCATGGTCAAATGGGCCAGACTCTATCAGAGGCGGGAAACTATCTGATAAAAAGAAGAAAAAATCAGCAGAAAATCCAACAAGTCATTCAGTATCCATTCATGCTCATCGTTGTATCGATTTTAATGATGGTCTTGCTTCAAAACGTGCTTTTCCCAAGATTTCAATCTTTGTATACTTCTATCGGATATGAACCTTCAGCAAATCTAAAGTACCTCTTACACTTCATTGAAAGCTTCCCATTAATTTTCAGTATAGTTTTACTATCACTCATTATCTGCACCATAGTATTCTCCCTGTTCCAAAAAAGAATTTCTCCAATTAAAATCTCAGTCGCCCTATGCAAAATTCCTTATCTGTCAAATTATTTAAGGCTTGGTCACTCACACTTTTTTGCCAGAGAACTAAGCTTCCTTCTCACAAGCGGGGTATCCATTACAGAGTCACTCCTCATCATTGAAAGTCAATCCTTCCGACCAACGTTACAATACGTTTCAAAAAAATTGATCAAAGGATTAAAAGAAGGGAAACCATTTCATGAATGTTTTTCATCGCTTCCGTTTTTTCAAAAAGAGTTACCCTTTGTTGTCCATCACGGGCAATCCAATGGACGATTAGCAGAAGAACTGGGACTTTATAGCGAAATGTGTTTCCAAGAATTAGAGGAGAATACCAATGCATTGCTTAAATATATTCAGCCGATGATCTTTACTTTTGTAGGTCTTTTCATCATGACGATCTACTTCTCCATTATGATGCCGTTATTTCAGATGATGCAGGGTATTTAGAAATGTAGCAATGCCTCGACACAACAGAAAATGAAATGAATTTCGTCGAGTCACCGCATTCTCATTAGTAAAAAATTCACAAAACCGAAGGAGGAACACCATGCTTAAAAACGAAAAAGGCTTCACCCTAATCGAAATGATGATTGTTCTATTAGTCATTTCTGTATTGCTTTTTATTACGATACCCAACGTCACCAACCAAAGTAATTCAATTAACTCCAAAGGCTGCGAAGCATTTGTTCACATGGTGGAAGGCCAGATTGAGGCGTACAAAATGGATGGGAATGCGCTTCCCGTCACCATAGATACCCTCGTTACAGATGGGTATTTAAATGAGAATTATAAAGCCTGCCCTGACGGAAGTGCCATCACAATTGATGCTGAAGGGATGGTAACCTCTAATTAATGAAGTAAGAAATGGGGAAGGAGGGTATACCCTTATTGAGATGCTTGTCGTCTTATTGATTTTCACGACCCTTCTGACTTGGGTCAGCTTTTCCATCTTTCCTATGAAAGCTGGGAATGAAAAGGACTTATTTCTTTCCCAGCTCCAATCAGACCTCTACCAGATCCAAAGCTACAGCATCAGACATCAAGTTCCCATCACAGTGACCTTTTACCCTGTAACCAATAAATACGTTGCGAAAACCGCTACTAGACAAACGATTGTCTCAAGAGAGATTTCATCTTCCATTCAGATTACATCCATTAACAGCTTAACAGACATCACATTCTATCCGGATGGAAATACAAATCGATTTGGCAAGTTGAACTTTAAAATGGGAGATACCATGATTCAGCTCATGTTTCAAATTGGGCAAGGGAGGTTTTATGTACAGGAATACTAAAGGTTTCTCACTTCCGGAAACCCTTATTGCCTTCAGTTGCATCCTTATGATAGCAGGCGTATTTATACCTTTTCTGATCCAATATGCTTCTCAACTTCAACGACTTCAGCATGAAGTGGAGGCTTTGAAATTTCTTGAAGAAGGGGTGGAGAAGGCAATCGTCAGGCACGAGTATGTGAATCATTCAAGAATGTATAAAGGTGTCAGATACGAATTCGATTGGAAAGGCGGATTCAATGAAGAAGCATGTGTCCACTATCATAAGAGAGGTGCGGATCCCCATGAAGTCTGTATCTCAAAGGCTGAATAACAATGGGTTTACATTAATCGAGGTTCTGTTAAGCTTTACAGTATTCTGCATGATTTCACTATGCATTCCACTCATCATGAAGGGCTTCTCTACGATAAAAAATGATATGGTTCCACCGCATTATTATGAATGGAATTTATTCAATGAGAGTTTGAGAAATGAAATATGGAGAGGGGAAAGTATAGTGATCACGCCTGATAAGATTTCTTTCCTAGTGAGTGGTGAATCCATTTCGTATGAAAAGTATAATCAATCCATTCGAAGGAGGGTAAATAATCAAGGGCATGAAGTGGTACTACAGTCAGTGGATTCATTTAGCTTTGCATCCATTATCCAGGGAGTGCATATGGATTTGGAGTTTGTGGGTGGAGAAAAAGTGGAGGGGGAATTCTTTTACTTTTCAACCGAACAAGGAGAAGGAAAGCCTTAACAATAAGGGGTTCATATTGCCATATACTTTGTTCCTTCTGATGGTTATTTTATCTGTAGGGTTTGCTGCAAAGGATCTTTTTATAAGTAAATATCTATACTTAACAAATATGAAAAACATTTATGAAAGAAACGTGAGTGTATCCCATGCGATTCTGTTGGAGATGGAGAGTGGGATGCTTACTTCCAAACAATTGAAAGGGAATTATGGTGAAATCGTGACCCACAGCGAAATGGTCACCCCGGATGAAATACGATTGGAAGTGACGTTCAAACGGGATGAGAAGCTTTTTCTTCCGACGACGGTTGTGTATAATAGGGAAACAAAACACATAATAAGTTGGGAGTAGAATATGAAACCGATTTTCTTTATTGGATTTATGGGGGTAGGAAAAACGACGATTGGGAAACATCTTGGTGAATTACTGAATCTACCGGTCATTGATATGGACAGTTACATTGAAAACAAAGAGAAAAAGTCCATTAAAGAGATCTTCAATCAGCAGGGGGAACAACATTTCAGAAATCTGGAGAACAAAGTGCTCCTTGAGTTGGCAAACAAGCAAGCGGTTATCACTACTGGTGGTGGAGTGATTGAAAGGGAAGAGAACCGGGAGATCTTGCGACAACAGGAATTTGTATTCCACCTGACTTGTCCTTTTGCTTCATTATGGTCCCGTTTAGAAGGCGATGAAAATCGTCCACTCGTACAAAATAATTCAAAGGAACGATTATCGAGTTTATTCAACCTTCGCTTCCCAATGTATGAGAGCGGGAGCTCCATAACGATTCATACAGACAATAAAACCATAGAAGAGGTTATTGAAGAAATACTTCCTTATCTAGATGGGCAAGCTGAATAAAATTACTTATAGCCGGGCATACTGATAAAAGCAGGAGGTGGTGCTTTTATGTCAGTGAATGATTATGTTAAATTCATAACACAAACATTTGTCCAACATTATGAAAAATCACCTCATGAACGTAAAAGTATAAAGAAGCAGCGGAAGAATGAGCGAGAACCATTCCTATTTCGCTGGTTCGGGATCATACCATATGCTTTCATGATCATGTTTAAGAAAAATAAATAATCAACGGCTGCCTTTTGGCAGTCTTTTTTTTGGAGTTAAACAGAGTAAGCGTCTAAAAGCACTTACTCCGTTTAACAATCAATTGTTGTTCTGTAAATAAAAAATCCCGCCGTTAATAATATCAATAGAAATCTTAGGTTCATATTGTTCTTTTAAGGCTTGTTGTTCCAGGAAATAGGATTCGGGTTTTTCCTCTTGATCTCCATAAAAGTGATTCAATAATTGTAAATCTTCCTCCCACGTCTTTCGTGCCTGCTCAGCCCATTCAACAGGTTCCTTTTTGATCTCTTCATACAGGTACGTTTGAATGCGGTTCACTCCGCTTCTCGGTTTGATGATCGGTGTCAATGTGAACGAGAAATCAGGAATCTTAGGTGTCAGATTTCTGGACATCAATGACGAATGAAAGTTTTCCAGAAGTACGCCATTGATCAGATTTAATCCGATGCTTCGAATGCTGTCTTTCTTTCGGTTGGATTGATACGAAATTTTGATATTCAGTCCGAGCCAGGGATGAAGAGGGGTTTGCTGACCACTCGGTGTGTGCCCGTTTTCGTATAAGCGAATATACCCTGCTAAATTTCGTGTTGAATGGAAGATTTGGTGTAACCGTGGAGAACCAAAGTGAATAGGTTCTCCTTTTAAGTCTTCAGGTGCTTTATCCGGATTCGTTATAAGGGACAATGTCATAGGATTTGGAATACCTCCCGTTTTCTCAAGGTAATGCCAATAGAAAGGACGGTTCATCAGCTCCTTATCCAAATCAATCGTGAGTTGGACGGTCATATGGCCGTTTCCGTTCGCAACCAGGTCACATCCATTAGCCACGAAGTATCTCTCAAGAAATTGATGAATTTCGTGCTGCTGCATTTGATTTCTCCTCCTTTAATTGTTCGGCAAATTGAATCATACTCGTTAAATTCTCCATTTTTATCTTCATTTCCCCTTCCGTCCTGGATGAAGAAAGAATATCGGTTACATGCTCTTCGAAGTCACGGAAATCCAGGCGGGTAAGGATTTCATCCAATTGTCCGATCACTCGTTCAAAGAGATTGATCTTTTCATAAAGAAGTTTTAATATATGTTCTTCGACCGTGTCTCTGGTAGCGAAATTGTAGATGTGAACATCCTCTGTCTGTCCGAGACGATGGACACGACCGATCCGTTGCTCTAACCTCATAGGATTCCAGGGCAGGTCAAAGTTGATCACGTGATGGCAGAATTGGAGGTTGATTCCTTCCCCTCCGGCCTCAGTAGCAATTAGCACCTGTGCATGCTTTTGAAAGAGTTCACGCATCCAGTCCTTTTTTCCCCGTTTAAATCCACCTCGGAAAGGTACGGAGCTTATTCCATGCTGTTTTAAGAACCATTGCAGATAGAGCTGTGTCGCACGGTACTCTGTAAATATTATCACTTTATCATTGATCGATTGAACGATTTCCAATGCTTTCTGAGCCTTGGAGTTCATTGTCACGTTTTCTACTTTTTTCATCAGGGTGCCAATAGTATTCTCAAAACCAACCGTGGGAGCTTCCTTCTTCTCAAGCATGTTTTTGAGAGTGTAAAATACTGCTTCACGAGAGCTGCATGCTTCTCTTTGAAGTGTCATCAGCGAGAAGGAGCTTGAATTAGCCCAGTCATCATAGTTCCCCCTGAGCAGATCGATGCTGTTATATAAATCTCTTTCGGCTTCGTTAAAATCGATTAAGACAGTCTTTACGTGCCGTTTTGTCCATTCAATTCCCGTATCGCTGCGTCTGTTACGAATCATCACTTTGTTAATGAGACTTTTTAAATGTTCGTCCTCTTGAAGAGTACGGTCCCCTTTTTTATATCTGTCAGAAAACCCGGATTCATTTCCGAGATGTCCAGGCTTAAGGAGAGAAACTAGGTGAAAGATTTCTTCAACACGATTTTGGATAGGTGTCGCTGTCAGAAGAAGGCAGAACTTCTTTTTTAGATTCTGGACAAATTCATAGTTTTTTGTTTTATGATTTTTTAGTTTGTGAGCTTCATCGATAATCACCAAATCATAGTCCTGTTCATACACTTTTTCCCGATGAGGGCTCCGCTTAGCCGTATCCATGGATGAAACGACAATATCGCACTGATCCCATACGTAACTTTTTCGTTGCGGAACAGCCGGAATGAAAAACTTACTGTTTAATTCATAGGCCCATTGAGAGACCAGGGAAGCGGGAACCAATATTAATACTTTCTTCACTAATCCTCTAATCATGTATTCTTTTAATATCAATCCGGCTTCAATGGTTTTACCTAATCCAACCTCATCTGCAAGGATCGCTTTTCCGTTCATCGTTTCGACAACCTGCTTTGCTGCTTCAAGCTGATGGGGGAGCGGAGTGACGTTTGCCAAATGTTTTGGTGCTTGCAGGCCTTCAAAGTTCGGAATTGCAAGATGATGTTCAAATTCGATGGCCAGCTTATAAAGCTCCCAATTTCCCCATGGGCCATCGTTATCAATTAAATTCTCGAGACCCTCGCCCCATTCTTCATCAAATAAAACCTCAACATTCATCTGAAAAACATCTCCTTAATTCTAATAAAAATGATTGCTCAATCCTCGTATTTAATGGTAGGATGAAAATAGATTTTCTAATGTTTAAAAAACTCGAAAATCCGAACATTCACATTTACAACATTTCTTCTGTATATTTCTAGTATGACCAAATGTTTCAAGGAATATTGGCGAATGATAACAAGGGGAGAGACTGTGCATTCAGCGCCGAAGGAGCAAGCACATTTAAGTGTGAATCTCTCAGGCAAAAAGACTCTTGTTGGACGCAACTCTGGAGAGTGTTTCCGTATGGGAAACCACCAAAGGGGAAAGCCGTTCTTCGGTAAACTTTCAGGTGCAAGGACAGAGAAAACTTCTTTATGAAAAGGGGTTTTTCTGTCCTTTTTTCATGGGATAAAACTTGGTTAAGGATTATGCATGTAAGGAAGATAAAGGGGGAAAAGTCATGTCAGAGTTAAAACAAACACCTTTATACGAAGTGTACAAAGAGTATGGAGGAAAGACCATCGACTTCGGTGGCTGGGCTTTACCAGTGCAATTCTCAAGCATTAAAGAAGAACATGAAGCGGTAAGATCCCGAGCTGGACTATTCGACGTTTCTCATATGGGAGAAATTGAAGTGAAGGGTGAAGGGGCTCTTGACTATTTACAAAGAATGATGACAAATGATGTCTCCAAAGTAAAAGATGGAGGAGCTCAGTATACGGCTATGTGCTACGAAAACGGTGGGACGGTCGATGACTTATTAGTTTATAAAATAAAAGATAATGATTATTTGCTCGTTGTAAATGCGGCAAATATAGATAAAGATTTTCAGTGGCTGAAAGAACATGAAGTCGATGGGGTTGAAATCAACAACATCTCTGAACATATGGCGCAATTGGCACTTCAAGGTCCACTTGCTGAACAGGTTTTACAAATACTTACAAACGAACATTCACTAAGCGATATCGGATTTTTTAAATTCCAGACCGAAGTGAATATAGACGGTAAGCATGCACTTGTTTCACGTACCGGTTACACAGGGGAAGATGGATTTGAGATTTACTGTGATGCAGGTGATGCGGCCGCAATATGGAAAGCCATCCTGGATGCAGGGAAGGAGCATGGTGTACTTCCATGCGGACTTGGTGCACGTGATACATTGCGTTTTGAAGCGAACCTTGCCCTTTACGGACAAGAATTATCTCAATCGATCACGCCGATCGAAGCAGGGATTGGATTCGCCGTAAAAGTGAATAAAGAGGTTCCATTTAATGGTCAGGAAGTGCTGAAACAACAAAAGGATGAAGGCGCCCCAAGAAAAATCGTCGGGATTGAAATGATCGATCGCGGAATTCCACGTCATGGATATAAGGTGTATTCCGGTGAAGAAGAAATAGGGGAAGTCACGACCGGTACACAATCGCCAACATTAAAGAAAAATGTAGGATTAGCATTACTTGATAAAAAGTTTACTTCTTTAGATACGGAAGTGCTGGTTGAAATCAGAGGGAAAAAGTTAAAAGCGAAAGTAGTAGCCACACCATTCTATAAAAGACCAAAGAAATAGGGGAGGAATGACGGTCATGAAGCATCGTTATTTACCGATGACAGAGCAGGATCAAAGGGAAATGTTAGACAGCATAGGAGTAGACAGCGTTAACGATCTATTTGAAGATAT
The DNA here is from genome assembly GCF_008180865.1 of Rossellomorea aquimaris. Taxonomy (GTDB): domain Bacteria; phylum Bacillota; class Bacilli; order Bacillales; family Bacillaceae_B; genus Rossellomorea; species Rossellomorea yichunensis. The sequence continues at coordinate 190,849 of NZ_VTEX01000004.1, read as the reverse complement.
TCCTGAGAAGGTTCGTTTCAAAGGGGATTACAAAATCAAAGAAGCGAAGTCAGAAACGGAATTGGTAAAGGAACTGACCAAAATGGCAGCGAAGAATGCTGACCTGAAAAGTCATTCATCCTTTTTAGGGGCTGGAGTATACGACCACTACATGCCGATCATCGTGGATCATGTATTATCACGCTCTGAATTTTATACAGCTTATACACCATATCAGCCGGAAATCTCGCAAGGAGAACTTCAAGCCATTTTTGAATTCCAAACGATGATTTGTGAGCTGACCGGCATGGATGTAGCCAATTCTTCCATGTACGATGGAGGAACGGCTCTTGCCGAAGCAGCTATGCTTAGTGCAGGGCAGACCCGTCGGAAAAAGGTCCTGGTTTCAAGCACTGTGCATCCGGAATCACGTGATGTTTTACGATCTTATGCAAAAGGTCAGTATATAGAAGTCGTAGAAATCCCGCACAATAACGGTGTTACGGATGTGGAAGAACTTAAGAAATTAATGAGTAATGAAATTGCAGCGGTAGTCGTTCAATATCCTAACTTCTTCGGCCGGGTAGAAGAACTAAAAGCCATCGAAGAAGTGACTTATGCTGAAAAAGCGATGTTCGTGGTTTCTTCAAATCCCCTTGCATTAGGGGCACTTACTCCACCTGGACAACTAGGCGCTGATATCGTCATTGGTGATGCACAGCCATTTGGTATTCCAAGTGCATTCGGTGGACCGCACTGTGGATACTTCGCCGTTAACAAAAAGCTTATGCGTAAAGTTCCAGGCCGTCTTGTTGGTCAAACAGTTGATGAAGATGGAATCAGAGGGTTTGTTCTGACTCTTCAAGCACGTGAACAGCATATCCGTCGAGATAAAGCCACGTCGAATATTTGTTCAAACCAGGCATTAAATGCACTCGCTGCATCTGTAGCCATGACGGCGCTTGGAAAACAAGGCGTTAAAGAGATGGCGCTTCAAAATATCCAAAAAGCACATTATGCAAAAGAAGCCCTTAAAGCAAAAGGGTTCTCCATTGCATTTGAAGGACCATCATTCAATGAGTTTGTCGTAAAGGTAAATATGCCGGTTAAAGAAATCAATCAAAAGCTATTAGGAAAAGAAATGATTGGTGGATACGATTTAGGATTAATGGATGACGGGTTATCTCAGCACATGCTAGTGGCTGTTACTGAACTTCGCAGCAAAGAAGAAATCGACGCATTCGTAGCAGAATTGGGGGATTGTCATGAATAAGCAAGATCAACCTCTTATTTTTGAATTATCTAAAGAAGGCCGTGTAGGCTATAGCTTACCTGAAATGGATGTACCACAGGTTGAATTATCGGATCTCATCCCATCGGATTATATCCGTTCGGAAGATCCAGAGCTTCCAGAAGTATCCGAACTGGATATCATGCGTCATTATACGGCATTATCAAAACGTAATCATGGTGTGGATTCCGGTTTCTATCCATTAGGATCTTGTACGATGAAGTACAATCCGAAGGTGAATGAAAACGTTGCACGCTTAAATGGATTTGCTCATATCAATCCTCTGCAAGAAGCAGAAAGCGTTCAAGGTGCCCTTGAACTGATGTATGATCTTCAGGAGCATTTGAAAGAGATCACGGGCATGGATGAAGTGACCCTTCAACCTGCTGCCGGTGCTCATGGAGAGTGGACGGGTCTTATGATGATCCGGGCTTACCATGAAGCAAATGGCGACACTCACCGTACGAAGGTCATCGTACCGGATTCTGCTCATGGAACAAATCCTGCCAGTGCGACTGTAGCAGGTTTTGAAACGGTAACGGTAAAATCAAACGAGAATGGATTAGTTGATTTGGAAGATCTGAAGCGTGTAGTAGGAGATGATACAGCAGCCCTGATGCTGACCAATCCGAACACACTTGGATTATTTGAAGAAAACATTCTGGAAATGGCTGCAATCATTCATGAAGCAGGCGGTAAGCTGTATTATGATGGTGCCAATTTAAATGCCGTATTATCAAAAGCCAGACCGGGGGACATGGGATTTGATGTCGTGCATTTAAATCTTCATAAGACGTTTACGGGACCTCACGGAGGCGGTGGTCCGGGAAGCGGTCCTGTCGGAGTGAAGGAAGACTTGATTAAATACCTTCCTAAACCGGTCCTGGTGAAAAATGGCGATAAGTTCGAATTCGATTACAACCGTCCTGATTCCATTGGCCGTGTAAAACCTTACTATGGGAACTTTGGAATCAACGTTCGTGCCTATACGTACATCAGAACGATGGGTCCAGACGGGCTGAGAGCCGTTACAGAAAACGCAGTCCTGAATGCAAATTACATGATGCGCCGACTGGCTCCTCACTTTGACCTTCCATACGATCGTCATTGTAAGCATGAATTTGTCATCAGCGGAAAACGTCAAAAGAAGCTGGGCGTCCGGACATTGGATATTGCGAAGCGTCTACTCGACTTCGGATATCATCCGCCAACGATTTACTTCCCATTAAATGTGGAAGAATGCATGATGATCGAGCCAACTGAAACAGAATCTAAAGAAACACTCGATTCCTTCATTGATGCCATGATCCAGATTGCCAAAGAAGCAGAAGAAACGCCGGAAATCGTCCAGGAAGCACCTCATACAACCATCGTCAAACGTATGGACGAAACACTCGCAGCGAGAAAACCGGTACTGCGTTATACAAAAGAAAACTAAAGAATATAAATTGGAAATCCCCGCAGCCAATCGCTGCGGGGATTTTTTTTGAGGGACGGACCTATGTAATATAAAACCAACTCTACCCGGGAGCCCAGCCCACTACTTCCACCAATCAAAAAAAGGATCACCCAAAGGCAATCCTTTCACATTATTTTTTATGCTTTACTTTACCTGTCCACTTTTTAAAGCCGCCCTGCAATTGGTGAAGATCTCGGTACCCTTTGCGGTGAAGCATTTGAGCTGCTCTTCCGCTGCGGAGTCCGCTTTGGCAATAAAGGTAAACGGGCTGATCGGCACGGATTTCCTTTTGTCTCATTTTAATTTGAGAGAGGGGGATATTTCGTGCGCCAAGTACGTGACCGTTATCAAATTCATTCGCTTCACGAACATCTATCAACTGAGCTTTCCGATATCCTGCTCTAAATTCTTCTTCAGTCAAAGTATTCACAATTCTCTTTTGATAGAAGAACGTAAAGAGTGAATAAACAATGATTCCACCAAGTACGACTAAAAGAATATATATTCCTTCCATCATTCATGCTCCTTTCTACAAATGCGCTAACTTCTATTATATTCATGAAAGCCTCGAGAATCAAAACAAATTTATTATTTTACAGCAAACACTTTCCAATCTGTTTTTCTTTGTTTTTTCTTTTGAATTTGATAGACTAGTAACGGACTTAAATGAAGTTGATTTTTTACATAACAAAATAATAAAGAGAAGACGTAAATGAGGTATGTTGCATGAAAAAAGAAACATGGAGATTCATTGACTCAGGGAATTGTTCTCCTTCTTTTAATATGGCACTTGATGAGGCGCTATTGGATTGGCATAGCGAGGGGAAGATTCCTCCCACGATCAGGTTTTACGGCTGGGATCCCGCAACGCTCTCGATTGGATACTTTCAAAAGGTAGAAAAGGAAATCAATCTTGAAGCAGTGAAAGAGCACGGACTTGGCTTTGTCAGAAGACCGACGGGAGGCAGAGGGGTTCTGCATGAGCATGAATTGACGTACAGTGTCATTGTTTCCGAGGAACACCCAGAGATGCCTAAAACGGTTACGGAAGCATATCGAGTGATTTCTGAAGGGATCTTAAAAGGATTTCAAGGACTTGGACTCGAAGCCTACTTTGCTGTTCCGAAAACAGCAGAAGAGCGGGAAGGATTAAAAAATCCACGTTCGGCTGTTTGTTTTGATGCGCCAAGCTGGTACGAGTTAGTCGTTGAAGGCAGAAAAGTGGCTGGAAGTGCCCAGACCCGGCAGAAAGGCGTCATCCTTCAACACGGTTCCATACTATTGGATCTTGACGAGGATAAGCTGTTCAGCCTGTTTAAGTATCCATCGGACCGGGTAAAAGAGCGTATGCAGCGGGCATTTAAAAGCAAGGCCGTCGCGATGAACGAAATCAGTTCTGAATCTATTACCATGGATATGGCGAAGGAAGCGTTCAAAAAAGGTTTTGAAGAAGGATTGAATATCCACCTGGAACCGTATGAACTTTCTGAAGAGGAAACACAATATGTTGTGGACCTTGCCGGGACCCGGTACGAATCAGATGACTGGAATTTTAAGCGATAAAAATTTTTTTGTAGAAAAAAAGCGATGCTTGTCGCTTTTTTCCTATTTTACCAACTATTACGCGACTTGGATTTATATCAAGTTCTAAATTAATAGAAATGGTGGGAGTATTATATGATTTTCTATTATTTCCTCCTGTTTTCTATTTTTATTGGCTTATTAACCGTTTGACAAACAAATGACCTATTGACCTGAAACACAATATGTGGTGTGTAGAATAATTTTTAACACACTATATGTTGTGTTTATTTATTGCTTTTCTATTAGAGCTATGATATCGTATTACTTGATATTAGACATCAAAGTAATCAACATACAAATGAAAGATTTGAGATAGAAGGAGTTGTCTTTATGACTGTTGCGTCGAAAAACACAATGAAATTAAACATCGAAAGATTAAATCAGGATATCGGATTATTTCCTCAAGTACATCCCATAACCCCAGATATGAATACTACACACAAAGGTGTATCCCGTCTTGTCATGATTGATCGCTATTCTTTCAAAGACACGGAAAAGATCACTCTTTCTGAAGGGGATTTCGTGGTCCTCACCATCAAAGAAGATCCTAAATTCCCTGCAAGAGGATTAGGTTACATTTCGAGCATCGACTGGGAAACAAAGAAAGCAGATGTTTGGATCGAAGAAGAGTACAGAAGTGCCATCGACAAGCCGGAAGAAATGGAAACCGGTATCGTCTCAAGAACACTTGATGTAATCGAGAAGCCACTGGAAGTCTACTATGAACAAATTGCGAAGCGTAACGCAACAGGCTTGGCAGAAGTGGAAGAAACTCCTGAAAAGAGACAAGTTTGGTTTGAAAAGTTCTATCATGAATTAGTGAATTTGCATTTTGTCCCTGCTGGCCGGGTGCTTTACGGAGCGGGTGCCGGAACGGACGTAACGTATTTTAACTGCTACGTGATGCCTTTCGTACAGGATTCTCGTGAAGGAATTTCGGAACATCGCAAGCAGGTGATGGAGATCATGAGCCGAGGCGGGGGTGTAGGAACGAACGGTTCAACTCTTCGTCCGCGAAATACTCTGGCCAAAGGCGTGAACGGTAAATCCTCCGGGTCGGTTTCCTGGCTGGATGACATCGCTAAATTGACTCACTTGGTTGAGCAGGGCGGATCAAGACGTGGAGCACAAATGATCATGCTTTCAGATTGGCATCCCGATATTATCGAATTCATCATATCCAAAATGCAAAACCCGCGTATTCTGCGTTATCTTCTTGAAAATACAGAAGATGAAACCATTAAAAAAGCAGCACAGGATAAATTGAAATTCACACCTCTGACAGAACAAGAGGAAGCGATGTATCAAGGAATCCTTAATTATAGACAAATCCCTGGCTACGGTGGATTTGATGCGAAAATCCTTAAGAATGCAGAAGAAAAGCTCCGTACAGGCGGAACGTACAGCGTCCATAATTCAGAATTCCTGACAGGTGCGAATATCTCGGTTTGCCTGACAAGCGACTTTATGGAAGCCGTTGAAAACGATCGTGAATATGAACTGCGCTTCCCTGATGTGGAAACTTATAATGAAGAGCAAATGAAATACTATAATGAAGAATGGCACAACGTTGGTGATGTCCGTGAGTGGGAAAAGCTTGGCTACAAAGTGCGTACTTACCGTAAGATCAAGGCGAAAGAGCTTTGGAATCTTATCAACGTTTGTGCAACTTACTCAGCGGAACCCGGAATCTTCTTCATTGATAACGCGAATGACATGACGAATGCGAAGGCATATGGTCAAAAGGTAGTTGCTACGAACCCGTGTGGTGAACAGCCTCTTGCTCCATATTCCGTGTGTAACCTGGCAGCTGTCAACCTTGCTCAGTTTGCCAATAAAGAGACGAAAACCGTGGATTTTGAAAAATTGAAGCGTACCGTTGAAGTGGGTGTGCGCATGCAGGACAATGTCATCGATGCGACTCCGTACTTCCTTGAAGAAAACAAAAAGCAGGCACTTGGTGAGCGCCGTGTTGGTCTTGGGGTAATGGGTCTTGCAGATTTGTTGATCTACTGTGAAAAAGAATATGGTTCTGAAGAAGGCAACAGACTTGTGGATGAAGTATTTGAAGTCATCGCAACAACCGCTTATCGTGCATCCGTTGAATTATCCAAGGAAAAGGGAAGCTTCCCATTCCTTACAGGAAGTACCGACGAAGAAACGAAAGCTTTACGTAAAGCGTTTGTGGAAACAGGTTTTATGAAGAAAATGCCTGAGGATGTTCGGGAAGACATTCAACAGTTCGGGATTCGAAACTCTCATCTATTGACCGTTGCCCCAACAGGCTCAACAGGTACGATGGTTGGAGTATCTACTGGTCTTGAACCTTATTTCTCCTTCACATATTACAGAAGTGGACGTCTTGGTAAGTTCATTGAAGTGAAAGCGGATATTGTAGAGGATTACTTGAAGAGAAATCCAGATGCAGATGCTGACAATCTTCCAGAATGGTTTGTTTCTTCCATGAGCCTGGCGCCACAAGCACATGCCGATGTCCAATGTGTGATTCAGAATTGGATCGACAGCTCAATTTCAAAAACGGTTAATGCCCCTCGTGGTTATACAGTCGAGCAAGTAGAAAAAGTGTATGAGCGACTGTATAAAGGTGGAGCAAAAGGTGGAACCGTCTACGTTGACGGAAGCCGTGATTCACAGGTTCTTACCCTTAAGGCAGAAGAAAACAGCTTTGATGACGAGGACGAACAGGAACAAAAAGACATTCCTACATCGAAAAAGCCGATCGTATTACTTGATACGATTCAGGACGTACGTTCAACTGACGTGACCATTGGTTCTGAAGTTGGGAATACGTGTCCAGTCTGCCGTAAAGGGACGGTAAAAGATATGGGTGGCTGTAATACTTGTACAAACTGCGGGGCCCAGCTGAAATGCGGTCTATAATAAATGAAGAAAAATAGGAGGGGACTTGTTCCCTTCCTATTTTTTTAGTCTAAAACCCTTCATTGTGAATTAAAGATGTAGTAATAGACATTGAAGGAGTGAGGCCTTTGGACATCGATGGTGTTTTTTCAGGTGGAGGCATAAAGGGGCTCGCGTTGATTGGGGCCTATCAAGCATTAGAGGAGAAGGGCTACAAATTTAAAAGGCTCGCAGGAACAAGTGCCGGAGCGGTGATTGCAGCATTTATTGCGGCCGGTTATTCGAGCAGGGAGCTCCTCAAAATCATGGATGATATTGAAATTAGTAAATTGCTGGACTCAAACGCAATCATCTCTCTCCCTATTATAAAATGGTTTCGGGTTTACTATCGTTTAGGTTTATATAAAGGAGTGGCGCTTGAAAGCTGGGTAGAAGAGAAGCTGAAAGCAAGAGGGATTTATACGTTTGCCGATTTACCACCCCAGTCTCTCCGGGTCATCGCTTCGGATTTATCGAATGGCAGATTATTGGTTCTTCCAGATGATCTAGAGAAGTACGGCATAGCGAAAGAAACCTTTCCTGTGGCCAGGGCGATACGAATGAGTGCGAGTCTTCCTTACTTCTTTGAACCTGTAAAGCTGCGTTCTTTAGAAGGAATAAGTTTCATGGTGGATGGTGGGGTGCTCAGTAACTTTCCAATGTGGCTGTTCGATCGGGAAAATGTGAAAAAGGTAAGACCGGTCATCGGGGTGAAGTTGAGTCACGATCTAGTCGGAAAGCCAAAAAAACAAATCAAAAATGCGATTGATATGTATGAAGCACTCTTTACTACGATGAAAGATGCACATGATTCAAGATACATTTCCAGGAAACTTGAAAAAAACATCATCTTTATTCCGACTGAAGGTGTGCTCACAACCGAATTCGGATTAACACCGGAAAAAAGAGCAGAACTCATTCAATACGGAAAATCAAAAGCGGAAGCATTTCTACAAAAATGGCCGTATTAATAAAACAATCGAGCTCCTAAAATGAGGCTCGATTGTTTTTCTTATTCTTTTTTCCTTCAATTACGGTAAGGTTGGCATTGGATTTCTTTCGTATCGAACGTTTCTTTGAGGCGTTTGATACTTGAGGCTTACTTGGAGATTTTTTCTTATGCCGCCTCTTTGATTGTTTGGCTGCTTTAAGAAACGCTCTCTGTTCATTACTATTACCAGCCCGCCTTCCGCTGAACCATCTTCGGTAAATGAAGTAGATAATTCCAATCACAGCTGCAGTAACAAGTAATTGTTTCACTAGCCCCAAAGGATTTCCGATTAGGGAAGTTAAGAGCCCTACAATAGCTAACAATATTAATGTGATAACAAAGATATTACGAGCGTTCAACAAAGCCACCTCCTTACAATTCAATCCATTATACATATTTATACTATTATTCTAGACAATCTCCTTGTTATTTAACCATATTAGTTATCGATTTTCTGTAAATATTACTAAAGCTATTTTTCTGAAACTTGGAAAGATATTATCTATTTTACTAAAAAATGATTCAAAGGACTAGAGATAGAATTTTAACATCCATATTTCCTCATCATCCACAAATGAAAAATAAGTAAAACCATGCAAATGTTTAAATCAATGGGACATACTACGAATGGAGGTGTTACAGATGGCTGAACAAAAGGGACAACATGAAAAGATTCAGGATGGAACAGAGGAAAGCAAGGAGAATCCACGTTTAGAGCAGAATCAGGGTGAAAAACCACTCTCCTTCATGGCCATGGTCGTAGTTACAGGCTTTATAGGTGGGATGTTATGGAGTTCAATTGCCTACATTTGTTACTTTTTTTCGTTTACGAAAATCGAGCCGAATATTATTTTTGAGCCGTGGGCGGTTGGTGACTGGGTGGACAAATGGATTGGTATCGTTCTTTCCATTGTGGCGTATGGAGTGATTTCTATAGGTGTGGCCCTCATTTATTATGGTTTATTACGAAAATTCAAGTCTATGTGGGTAGGGGTTGCCTACGGTGTAGCGTTATACTTAGCGTTCTTTTTACTGCTCAATCCGCTCTTCCCGAGCATTGAATCCTTTACTTCCATTGATTATCACACTTTGATCACAACCTTCTGTCTGTATATTTTATATGGCGTATTTATCGGCTATTCGATTTCTTATGAAGAAAATGAATTGAGACATCAGAATGAGAAAGAAAAATCAGGGGAAGTTTCACACTAACAAATCCTCATTATCAGACAATTATGTAGGTATAGGTATAAGGTTTGTGTTAGAATGTTCATGATGAACATTCTATTTTTTTAGGGGTTTACATATGATGAAAATCTTGCTTTTAAATGGTCCTAACCTAAATAGGCTCGGAAAACGTGAACCCGATATTTATGGGCACGTCACCTTGCCGCAACTTGAGGGGAAGCTTGTGAAACAAGCAGAAGATGAAGGCTTTCAACTCGTTTCAGCTCAATCGAACCATGAAGGGGAACTGATTGATTACATACACAAGGCAGAGGATGAAGGGTATGGGGGAATCATCCTGAATCCCGGTGCTTTCACACATTACAGCTATGCGATAAGAGATGCAGTGGCTTCGGTTTCAGTACCGGTAGTGGAAGTGCATATATCTAACATACATGCCCGTGAAGCGTTTAGGCATCAATCTGTCGTGGCCGCTGAAACGATTGGTCAGATCGTCGGCTTGGGACTGTTTGGTTACGAGTTGGCTTTACAGGCGATCATAAAGAACATTAAGGGAGTGGAATATGATGAAAATTGAACGATTAAGAGAGACTTTTTCAGAAAACGAACTTGACGGGATCTTACTTACAAGTACCTACAACCGTCGGTACATGACAAACTTTACGGGGTCATCAGGAGTTGTTCTGATTTCTAAAGAGAAAGCGTTATTCATAACAGATTTCCGCTACATCGAGCAAGCAACCGAACAGGCTGCCGATTTTGAAATCGTCCAGCACACTGGGCCCATCCATGAGGAAGTAGCGAAACAAGTGAAAAACCTGGGGATTAATAAATTGGGCTTCGAAAAGAACTACATGACTTATAGTGCGTATGATAGCTATCGTGAAGTGTTGGAATCAGAACTAGTACCGGTATCAGGGCTGGTAGAAAAGTTACGCTTGATTAAGACACCTGAAGAGCTTAAGATAATTAAGGATGCGGCGGATATTGCCGATGCAGCATTTAAGCATATATTAGATTTTATTAAACCGGGTGTGACAGAGTTAGAAGTTTCCAATGAATTAGAATTCTTCATGAGAAAAGCGGGAGCGACATCTTCATCTTTTGATATCATCGTTGCTTCAGGTAATCGTTCTGCACTTCCTCATGGGGTTGCCAGTGATAAAGTCATTGAAAAAGGTGATTTTGTAACGTTGGATTATGGTGCATACTATAAAGGATATTGCTCCGATATGACACGTACCTTATCTGTAGGAGAACCAAGTGAGAAATTGAAAGAAATCTATGACGTCGTTCTACAATCACAGTTTCTCGCTATGGAAAAAATCAAGCCTGGTATGACAGGTAAAGAAGCGGATGCTATTGCACGTGACTACATAACAGAAAAGGGTTATGGTGAGTATTTCGGACATTCATTGGGACACGGAATCGGACTTGAAGTCCATGAGGGACCAGGATTGTCCTCCCGTTCCGATGTGATACTGGAGCCTGGGATGATCGTAACGGTTGAACCGGGAGTCTATGTACCAGGTGTTGGCGGTGTTCGTATTGAAGATGATACACTCATAACAGAAGATTCCAATGAAACACTGACACATTCCACAAAAGATCTAATCATTCTACCATTGTAGCCCTAAAGACAGGTCTACTAGACAATAGGAGGAAATAAATATGATTTCAGTAAATGATTTTCGTACAGGTTTGACAATTGAAGTCGACAACGGGATTTGGCGAGTAATCGACTTCCAACATGTTAAACCGGGTAAAGGGGCAGCATTCGTCCGCTCCAAGCTTCGTAACCTGCGCACAGGTGCCATCCAGGAAAAAACGTTCCGTGCAGGAGAAAAAGTAGGAAAAGCTCAAATCGATAATCGTAAAATGCAATACTTGTATGCTAATGGTGACATGCATGTATTCATGGACAATGAGAGTTACGATCAAATCGAACTTCCTGCTTCTTCCATCGAATATGAATTGAAATACCTGAAAGAAAACATGGAAGTGCACATCATGATGTACGGTGGAGAAACTCTTGGAGTAGAGCTTCCAAACTCAGTTGAATTGAAAGTAACTGAAACAGAACCGGGCATCAAAGGCGACACGGCTTCCGGTGGTTCAAAGCCTGCAACAGTGGAAACAGGATTAGTGGTTAACGTACCGTTCTTCGTCAACGAAGGAGATACATTGATCATTAATACAACGGACGGATCTTACGTGTCACGTGGATAAATAATGTGTAAAGCCTGAACGGGAGTACTCCCGTTCAGGTTTTTTTTATTGGGCGATGGGGTCTTTGTCGCGTTTTGTATTGGTTTATCTTCCATATTTTTATTTTATCTGCCTTTTTCAAATTTCATCTGCCAAAATTTTGATATATCTGCCATTGGTTAAAATTCGACATCCATTCCCCTTCATCCCCCGCGCTCCAAACCAAATCTCCCAACTCTACTGTCATAATCTCAATCCACTAGAATACATTGTATTATCGGGAAGCATGTACGAAGGTTCGTTATGTCTTCATACCATCCGAAGTGGAACAAGATTAGGAGGTACCTATATGCAAGAAGTTCTAGCCTTACTACCCAGCACTATTTCTGACAAAGTCCTGACCCTTCCACAAGATCTTATTGACCGAATTGAAGAAATTAGGGTTCGTACCAACCGTGTGTTGGAGGTCACGGCCAGGGGGAAGCCATATTTTCTCTCTTATACCGTTACCGAGGAAGATAGCGAACAGCTCATTAACAAACTATCCCGTCATTCATTTTATACATTGGAAGAAGAACTGAAGAGAGGATATATCACGATTGAAGGCGGACATCGGGTCGGTCTTGCTGGAAAAGTCATTCTAGAGGGCGGTGTGGTGAAAGGAATTCGGAATCTGTCTTCCTTTAACATCAGGATTGCGAGACAAAAGCTTGGCATAGCTCAATCAATTTTTCCATATGTTTATGCGAGTGGCTGGAAGCATACGATGATTATCGGCTCGCCTCAGACAGGTAAGACGACATTGCTAAGAGATCTTGCACGCATGATTTCGACGGGCATCCCTGAAAAAAATATCCCCCCTTTCAAAGTAGGGATTGTCGATGAAAGGTCTGAAATTGCCGGCTGTGTAAACGGAATTCCTCAACTTATGTTTGGACCGAGAGTGGACGTGCTGGATGCATGTCCGAAGGCTGAAGGGATGATGATGCTGATCCGCTCGATGAGTCCCGACGTCCTGATTGTGGATGAGATTGGCCGTGTGGAAGATGGTCAAGCTATCCAGGAAGCCGTCAATGCCGGTATTACCCTTGTGATGACGACTCATGGATCTACATTTGGTGAAGTTGCGAAAAGACCAGTTATCAAGGACATTGTGAGTCTCCAAACTATTGAGCGTTTTGTTGAACTAAGGAGAGGGGATGAGCCTGGTAAGGTTCATGAAGTGTGGAATGAACACGGTCAATCTCTTCTGAAAAAAGTGAGTGTGACATAAATGATTAAACTAATCGGTGCTGTTTTCATCCTGCTTTCTACTTCCTGGGCTGGTTTCGAAGCGTCTAAATATTTAACCGAAAGACCGCGGCAGCTTCGGTTGTTGAAGGTGGCCCTCCAGTCATTGGAAGCAGAAATCACCTACAGTCATACCCCATTGCATGAAGCGACCAGAAAGATTTCCAAGCAGCTGCAAAAACCTGTTTCATGGTTCTTTGAAACGTTTTCAAAAAAAATAACGGAGCAGGAGATTTCAGTGAAGAAAGCGTGGGAAGAAAGCCTGAATGATATATGGAAATTAACGGCTTTTAAAACAGGTGAGTACGAGATCCTGAAACAATTTGGAGAAAACCTGGGCAAACATGACATGATGACCCAGCAGAAACATATACAGTTAGCGTTAAAACATCTCGAAAGAGAAGAATCAGAGGCGATAGAAAAGCAGAGAAAATATGAAAAGATGACGAAGAGCTTGGGTTTTTTGTCAGGTTTATTATTGATCATCCTATTACTTTAACGATGCATAAAGGTCAATACTTTTAAACATGCCAATCGCTTGCGAGAACAGCTTTTAGAAACCGGGAGGGAAATGAATATGGGAATTGATGTGGATATTATTTTCAAAATCGCAGGGGTGGGGATAGTAGTGGCCTTTTTGCATACGATTTTAGATCAGGTCGGGAAGAAAGAATATGCACAGTGGGTTACATTGTTTGGGTTCATCTATATCCTGTTCATGGTGGCCTCGATTGTCGATGATCTGTTCCAGAAGATTAAATCGGTCTTCTTATATCAAGGTTAGAGGGGGCGTCCGCGATTGAAATCATTCAAATTGTTGGCATAGCACTGGTTGCGACCTTTCTGGCTTTGATTGTGAAAGAGCAGAAACCGAATTTTGCTTTTTTGCTTATTGTGTTTGTAGGTTGTTCGATCTTTTTATTTCTGATCGATCAAATTTACTCCATCATTCATATGATCGAGAAGCTTGCTGCGAATGCAAATGTGAATATGGTGTATGTAGAAACCATTCTCAAAATTATCGGCATCGCCTACATAGCGGAATTCGCTTCTCACATTACAAAGGATGCCGGACAAGGCGCTCTTGCGGCGAAAGTGGAGCTTGCAGGTAAAATCTTGATTTTAGCAATGGCGGTACCTATTCTGACAGTGATTATCGAAACGATTATCAACATGATCCCAACTGGATAAGCGAAACGTTAAGAGGTGGAAAAAATTGTTGCAAATATATCGAATACTCGTCATAGCACTCGTGATTTTTTTCGTAGGAGCCTCCAGTGGACAAGCTGAAGAAGGGGAGGAACAGAGTCCGCCCGATTCGACGATTCAACAGCAGATGATCAATCAGCAGTTAGATCAATTAGGAATTGAAGAGTTAAAAGGATTCTGGAACAGTATCGTGGATCAATACGGTGGCTATCTTCCCGAAAGCCAAAAGGGGAGTTTGGTTGATTTTATCAAAGGGGAAAAAGAGTTTTCTTTTAAGGCATGGTTTAGTGGAATCTTCAAGTTCGCCTTCCAGGAGCTTGTGATGAATGGGAAGCTATTAGGAACACTGATTATGCTAACGATTTTCAGTATGTTCCTTCAATCCCTGCAGAATGCATTTGAAGGAGGGAGTGTCAGCAAGGTTGCATACAGCATTGTGTTCATGGTCCTGATCATCATCGCCCTTAATAGTTTTCACGTGGCGATTGATTACACCAGGGATGCCATCTCCACCATGATCCACTTCATCATTGCCCTCATACCCCTGATGTTAGCCCTTATTGCAGCTTCCGGGGGAGTTGTATCCGCAGCATTTTTTCATCCTGTGATTATCTTTTTAATGAACACAAGCGGTTTGTTGATCCAAAATGTCGTGCTGCCCCTGTTATTTCTGGCGGCGTTATTAAGTATTGTAAGTACACTTTCCACTCATTATAAAGTGACGCAGCTGGCCAAGTTATTGCGAACATGGAGCATCGGGTTATTAGGAGCCTTTATGACCGTTTTCCTTGGTGTTATATCCGTGCAGGGAGCCACGGCAGCGGTGACAGATGGGATTACGATTCGAACAGCGAAATTTGTTACAGGAAATTTTGTCCCTGTGATCGGAAGGATGTTCACGGATGCGACGGATACAGTGATCAGCGCTTCCGTTCTTTTAAAGAACACGGTGGGAATCGCTGGTGTGGCCATTGTTCTGATCATTGCAGCTTTTCCCGCAATCAAGATCCTCATGATTGCGTTTATTTATAAATTAGCAGCGGCTCTCCTGCAACCACTCGGGGGCGGACCCGTGATCGAATGTCTCGATATCATTGCCAAAAGTGTGATTTATGTCTTTGCGGCCCTTGCCATTGTGTCCTTTATGTTCTTTTTGAGTCTTACCGTCATCATTGCGGCAGGAAATATCACGATGATGATGCGATAAAGAGGAAGGAGTACCGTCATGTCATTTCTCACCGATTGGATTACAAATATTATAATCTTTGTTCTCTTAGCCACCGTCATTGACATGCTTCTTCCCAGTTCCAACATGCAAAAATATGCGAAAATCGTGACTGGCTTATTGTTGATCACCATTATCCTTACACCTTTGTTTAAATTAATGGCCACCGACTTTGATACGGTGATGGAGTCAATTGATATAAATGGAGATTCTCAGAATAATTCAGTAGAAAATTTAATAGAAATGAAGAAAAAAGAAATACAAGCCTCACAACGTGCATATATTTTAGAACAGATGGCTGTCCAAATGAAACAACAAGCTGAAAAGGAGATGATGGATGAACACGGTAAGGTCATTGAAAGGGTTGAAGTTAAAGCAGATGATTTGGAGAATGTCCCGGATAGTATCACAGAAGTGACAGTGGTAGTTAAAGAAAAACAGGAAAACACTACGATTGAAACTGTTCAAAACGTGGAGATCGATACGGGAGCTGAGCCGAGAAAGAAAACGCCTGAAGAAAGTACGTCCCAAATGGCCTCCTTACTTGCCGAGCAATGGAATCTTACACCAGACAAAATAATCATTACAGTTGAAGGGGGGACTGGGGAAGCAGATGAACTTTAATAAAGGTCCGCTTAACGTATTGAAGGAATGGCTGTCAAAGGAGAATGCGAATTCACCGCCAAAGGAAAAAAAAGGGTATAAGTTTCAATACTTTCTCATTGTGCTATTGATAGGTGTCGCCTTTATGCTGATCAGTAATCTTTGGAGCGGGGATAGCAGCATGGAAGTATCTAATTCAGTAGACCAAGAAGCTCCTGAAGAGGTCGCAACATTCGGCTCAAGCCATAAGGAATCGGATGGCTCCATGAGAGGGTACGAAGATCAATACGAAAACCAACTGAAAGAAGCCCTGGATCAGATTGTCGGGGTGAGTGAAGTGCATGTTGTTGTCAATGTAGAGGCAACAGAGTCAAAAGTGTATGAAAAGAATGAATCCACACAGTCACAAACAACCTCTGAAGAAGATAAGCAAGGTGGAAAACGATCGATAGAAGATAAATCACAAGAGGAAGAAATGGTCATCGTCAGGGATGGAGAAAAAGAAGTTCCCATTGTGAAAGAAACTAAAAAACCTAAAGTCAGCGGTGTCCTTGTTGTAGCAAAAGGGGCCGATAATATACAAATCAAAAAATGGATCATAGAAGCTGTTACCCGTGGATTAGACGTACCAAGTCACAGGGTTTCGGTTCTGCCCAAAAAATAAGGGGGAAATGATAGATGTTACTTAAAAAACAAACAGTTTGGTTATTAACGATGTTGAGTCTTGTGATCGTGCTTTCAGTTTATTACATTACTTCTCCAACACAGCAAGTGACAGATATGGCATATGAGGAAAAGGACGGAAAGGAGCAAGCGAAAGAAGATGGGAAGGAAACCATGTCTGACATGGAAGTCGTAACAGACGCAGCTGGAAATGAAATGTTCGAAGCTTTAAGAATTGAAGTGTTGGATCAACGCGAACAGCTTCGCGAAGAACTGGAAGCGAAAGTAGCGAACGCCGATGTATCAGCAGAGGAAAAAAGCGCTGCCTATGAGGAGATGGAGAACTTAAGAGAGTTGGCCATGACAGAATCAGTATTGGAAACAATGATTAAAACAATGGGTTATGAGGATGCGTTGGTCAGAGCTAACGGTGAGAATATCCGTATTACAGTGAAATCCGACAAGGAGCACTCAACAGCCGATGCGAATGAAATCATCCGCCTCGTGATGAGTGAAGTTGGGCAGATGAAACCGGTAGCAGTAGAATTCCAGCCAACAAATTAATGTGTAAAACACGAATGCCGCCGAAGGGGAACCTTCAGGTGGCTATTTTTTTGTTTAAAAAAGAAGTGCAATGACTTGCACCCATATAAACGAATCAACAGATATCAAAAAAATTCTTCTATTATTTTATTTTTTTTCTAAAAAGGTCTAGAATAGAGAATAGGGTTGTATGCGCTTTACAGATTGGTAGGAATCGCATATTGAATTTATACGAGGTATTATCGTATGATATTAGTAGCTAGTCATAATTTTTTAAACTATAAGAGGGGTGTCAACCGTGTTAAAAATTCAAGAAATTCGTGAAATAATCAAACTCGTAGATCATTCTAGTGTTGATGAGTTTACATACGAGCATGATGGTTCGAAAATTAAACTTAAAAAGAATAATGGTGTAACAGTTTCCGGGCAACCACAAGTCGTTCAGGCAGTAGAGGAAGTAAAACCTGCAGCTCAAGCAGTACAGCAGGCTCCAGCGCCAGTGCAGGAAGCAGCTCCTTCTGTAAATACAGAAGAAAAAGAAGCTCCACAAGCAAAAGCAGACGATTCAAACTTACATAAAATCACGTCTCCTATGGTAGGGACGTTCTATCAATCTTCTTCCCCGGAATCAGGTCCATATGTGAAGGTTGGAGATAAAGTCGATGAAAGCTCTGTCGTATGTATCGTAGAAGCGATGAAATTATTTAATGAGATTGAAGCGGAAGTAAAAGGTGAAATTACAGAAATCTTAGTAAAAGACGGTCAATTGGTTGAATATGGACAGCCGTTATTCTTGGTCAAACCTGAATAAGGAGCGAAAATAGATATGATAAAAAAGGTATTAATCGCCAATCGAGGAGAAATTGCGGTACGTATTATTCGTGCATGCCGAGATTTAGGCATCGAAAGTGTAGCCGTTTATTCGGAAGCAGATAAAGAAGCACTCCATGTTCAATTAGCGGATGAAGCTTATTGCATCGGACCGACTGCATCGAAAGACAGCTACCTGAATTTCACAAACATCATTAGCGTGGCAAAACTGACAGATTGTGATGCCATTCACCCGGGTTACGGATTTTTAGCCGAGAACTCTGACTTTGCAGACCTGTGCCGCGATTGCAACATCATCTTCATAGGACCTTCACCAGAAGCGATTTCGAAGATGGGTACAAAGGACGTGGCTCGTGAAACCATGAGAGAAGCAGGCGTTCCGATTGTACCGGGTTCAAAGGGTATTGTGAAGGACGCAGAAGATGCGGTTCAGCTTGCAGAATCCATGGGTTATCCTGTCATCATCAAAGCCACTGCAGGTGGTGGAGGAAAAGGGATCCGTGTAGCGAAAAGCCAGGAAGAGCTTGTTAAAGGAGTAACGATCACTCAGCAAGAAGCCATGACTGCATTCGGTAACCCTGGTGTTTACATTGAAAAGTTCATCGAGGACTTCAGGCATGTGGAAATCCAGGTGCTGGCTGATAATTTCGGGAACGTGATCCATCTTGGGGAACGTGACTGTACGATTCAGCGCCGCCTTCAAAAATTGATCGAAGAAACGCCATCTCCAGCTTTAACAGAAGAAATTCGTGTTAAAATGGGGGAAGCAGCAGTAAAAGCAGCCAAAGCGGTTGATTATATTGGTGCCGGCACGGTAGAATTTATATATGACTATGTTAATCAATCCTTCTACTTTATGGAAATGAATACCCGTATTCAAGTAGAGCATCCTGTAACGGAACAGGTAACAGGAGTCGATTTGATTAAAGAACAAATTCTCGTGGCATCAGGAGAAAAGCTTTCCCTTACACAGGAAGAAGTAACGTTCACTGGTTGGGCAATTGAGTGTCGTATTAATGCAGAGAATCCTGAGAAGAATTTCATGCCGTCAGCAGGACGGATAGAAATGTATCTTCCACCAGGCGGCATTGGCGTAAGAATCGATTCTGCCGCATATCCTGGTTATATGATCCCTCCATACTACGATAGTATGATTGCCAAAGTGATCACCTATGGAGCGACTCGTGAAGAAGCGATCTCAAGAATGAAACGTGCCTTGAGTGAATTTGTGGTTGAGGGTATACACACAACCATTCCGTTCCATTTGAAACTATTAGATCATGAAACCTTTGTTGGTGGAGAATTTAATACGAAGTTCTTGGAGAAATACGAAGTAATGAAATCCTAGTGTGAATTCAGGAGGTGCCTTACATGGCGGAAAATCAAAACCTTTTACAAATGTCTCACGGTAAAGACGGCCTTGGGAAGATTGAAATCGCACCTGAAGTGATTGAAGTAATTGCAGGTATCGCTGCTTCAGAAGTAGAAGGCGTATCACAAATGCGTGGTAACTTCGCAACAGGTGTCGTCGAGCGTCTCGGAAAGAAAAACCACGGTAAAGGTGTCAAAGTGGAGCTTGCCGAGGAAGGAATCATCGTGGATGTATACTGCATCATGAAATTCGGTGTAGCCATCCCGACAGTGGCTCAAAAAATCCAGGATAACATTCGTCAAGCCCTGCTTAACATGACTGCTCTTGAAGCGGATGAAGTAAATGTTCATATCGTAGGCATTCAATTTGAGAATCAGAAATTTGAAGCTGAAATTGAAGACGAAATGTAAGAGAAG
Source organism: Rossellomorea aquimaris (assembly GCF_008180865.1). Lineage (GTDB taxonomy): Bacteria > Bacillota > Bacilli > Bacillales > Bacillaceae_B > Rossellomorea > Rossellomorea yichunensis. The sequence continues at coordinate 171,078 of NZ_VTEX01000004.1, read as the reverse complement.
GACGGTCCTTAAGGGGGCCGTTCTTTTTTTTGTAAAGAACTCTCGAAAGGCTATGTACATTTGCTTAGTAATGTAAAAGTCGATAATAAAAGTCGGGAAGTCGATAATATATGTATGAAAGTCGATAATAAGTAGTGGAAAGTTGATAATATCCTGGTATAGCAGCTATATAATTCATCTGAAAAGTACCATTTCAGAAGTTGCTCGGACAATCGGATCCAATTTTCATGTCCTATTTAATAATAGGATTGAATATAGAGACAAAATCCTTATTTTTCATTCAGTTGCACTCTTAAAGTGCTTGTCGGGCCTGACCAACCCGCCTCCGCTTTTCTGATTGTCCAGCTCCGGGGCTTAGAGGCTCGAGGTCATAAGTCAAACCTGCCAAAAAGGCAAAGAACGCCTTTCCGGCAGGTTCGTCTTATGCTTGTCGCCTCTGGGCAAAGCCCCTCCGCTTTTCGGTTGTCCAGCTCCGGGGCTTAGAGGCTCGAGGTCATAAGGCAAACCTGCCAAAAAGGCAAAGAACGCCTTTCCGGCAGGTTCGTCTTATGCTTGTCGCCTCTGGACAAAGCCCCTCCGCTTTTCGGTTGTCCAGCTCCGGCGGGTAGTCCCTCGAGGTCATTTCTTGAGAATCCCCAAAGGCAAAGAACGCCTTCAGGGATTCTCAAGAAATGCTTGTCGGGCCTGACCAACCCGCCTCCGCCTTTCTGTCAGAATATTGATTTTTTTACATAGACGTGCGTATTACCCTTAGTTTGTGCTATTATCAAAGGTATGAAAATTGATGGATTAAAAGGAGTAAATATAAGATGAAGAGAAGAGTTGCTCGTGAAAAGGCCTTACAAGCGTTATTTCAAATAGATATGAGTGGGATTGAGCCGGATGTTGCGTTAACCAATGTGCTGGAGGAAGAGGAGAAGATGGATGCGTATCTTCAACAGCTTGTTCTCGGGTTTATCGAGAATCAGGAACGTATCGATGGGCACATTCGTGAAAACCTTGAGAAATGGTCATTTGACCGTCTGGCAAAAGTAGATCGTAACATTTTGCGTTTAGGAGTGTATGAACTACTGTTTGTGGAAGATGTTCCGAATAAAGTAGTCATTAACGAAGCAGTTGAAATTGCAAAGATCTTTGGAGATGATCAATCAAGCAAGTTTATCAATGGTGTTCTTTCAAAGGTGAGTCAATCTTAACAATGTTAGGGGGCGATTGGAATGTCAGCTTCTATAATTGATGGCAAACTCATTGCAGGTCATTATCGTGAACAATTAATAAGTAAGATCGAGGAGCTAAAGGTAAAGGATGTCACTCCAGGCTTGGCTGTCATCCTGGTAGGTGATAACCATGCTTCTCATTCATATGTCAAAATGAAGAGAAAAGCGTGCAGTAATCTTGGCATTCATTCAGAGCTTTATCAATATGAATCCAGTTTGACTCAAGATGAACTGCTGAATAAAATTGAAGAATTAAATGAACAGAGCCATATCCATGGAATTCTTGTACAACTGCCTCTCCCTGAGCATATCAATCCAATAACCGTGATCGAAACGATTTCTCCATCTAAAGATGTGGACGGGTTTCATCCCGTGTCGATTGGGAAAATGGTGACCAATCAAGAAACCTTCTATTCCTGTACGCCGCTTGGAATCATGAAGATACTTGAATATGAAAACATTTCTGTAGAAGGTAAACACGTCGTGATTTTAGGAAGAAGTAATATTGTCGGAAAGCCGGCAGGTCACTTATTCTTGAATCGAAATGCGACGGTTACGTATTGCCATTCGAAAACGAAGAATATGTCTTTCTACACAAAACAGGCAGATATTATTGTATCTGCGGTAGGGAAAGCGAATTTAATCGGAGCAGAAGATATTAAACCGGGAGCCGTAGTCATTGACGTCGGAATGAATCGTGATGAAAACGGTGCACTATGTGGTGATGTGAATTTCTCAGAAGTAAAGGAAAAAGCCGGGAAAATCACACCGGTCCCTGGTGGTGTCGGACCTATGACGATTACGATGTTACTGTACAATACAGTGAAATCTGCGGAATGGGCTCTTGCCAATCGCCAAAACGGATAAAAAATAGTACACTATAGGTAACATAAATCGGAAAGGGACAGCTAATCGCTTGTCCCTTTCCGTATTCATACATATAAAAGCCTTTACAAATTGCAAGAAACAAAGGAGTCACTTGAGCATGGAACTCGATCAATCACGTTATTTAACGGTACAAGCTCTGACAAAATACATAAAGCGCAAATTCGATAGAGATCCCCATTTATCCAATCTATTCGTACGGGGGGAGATTTCTAATTTTAAAAGACATTCAAGCGGCCATATGTACTTTACCTTGAAAGACGAAAAAGCCCGTATCTTGTCTGTCATGTTTTCAAGTAACAATCAATCACTGAAATTCAGACCTGAAAATGGAATGAATGTGTTGATCCGGGGAGATATTTCCGTTTACGAATCAGGCGGGCAATATCAGATCTATGTAAAAGAAATGCAGCCTGACGGAATCGGTGAGCTGTATTTGGCCTATGAACAGTTGAAAGAGAAGCTCGAGAAAGCAGGCTATTTTGATCAAAGCCGGAAACGTGTGATCCCTAAGTTTCCGAAGCGAATTGCCGTTGTGACATCTCCAACAGGTGCTGCAATAAGAGACATTATTACAACCATAAAAAGACGATATCCAATAGGTGAAATCCTTATTTTTCCTGCTTTGGTTCAAGGAGAGCAGGCGGCAGGGTCGATTGCCGGGGCAATGAAAAAGGTAAATAATCTAGGCGATATTGACGTATTGATTATCGGCCGTGGCGGTGGTTCGATTGAAGAATTATGGGCGTTTAACGAAGAAATCGTGGCCAAAGCCATCGTTGAATCAAAAGTTCCAGTCATTTCTGCTGTCGGACATGAAACAGACTTTACGATCGCTGACTTTGTAGCCGATCTTAGAGCCCCTACACCAACAGCTGCGGGAGAATTAGCGGTTCCTCACATTGATGATTTGCTGGAAAGAATCATGAATCGTAAATTACGACTGATCAAAGCGTTCAAGACTAAGCTTCAAAATGAGCGCAGCCGCTTAAATAGTTTAACTAAGTCCTACGCGTTAAGAAATCCGCGTAATCTGTATCAACAAAAAATTGAAACCGTCGACCGGCTGACCGACCAGCTGCAGAAAAACATAAGCTTGCATGTGAGACAAAACCGCGACCAATTAACGAGGCTTCACTCAAGACTTCAACGTGTGCATCCTTCACAACTCATCACCATTCAAAACGAGAGAGTCTTATTTATGAAGTCGAGGGTAGAAAAGCAATTTAAGCAGGTACTGAAAGAAAAGAACAACCGTTTCAGTTCTTCCCTGTCTACCTTGCATGCCCTCAGTCCATTAAAGATCATGGACAGGGGGTACAGCCTGGTTTATCAGGATGATGATACATTGATCAAATCGTCCAAGCAAGTCAAAGCTGGTGACCGTCTGGAGATAAATGTAAGGGATGGAAAAATCCATTGCGAAGTTGAATCCGTTGAGGAGCGTGAAAATAATGGCAAAGTCTAAAGAAGAATTATCATTTGAAACAGCTATGGAACAACTGGAAGAAATTGTTGAGAAATTAGAAGAGGGAGAAGTTCCTTTGGAGAAAGCGCTAGAGTTCTATCAAAAAGGAATGGATCTTTCGAAATACTGTCATGATACGTTGCAAAAAGCAGAAAACCAATTAACGAAAATGATGACAGATGAAGGGGAAAAAGCCTTCGATCTGGATGGGGAGGAATAAAGGGTGAATCCTCACATTGATCTGAAAGAATTTCAACAACAGCATGGAGAAATGATTACCAACCAAATGGTCGAGACGGTAGAGAGCCTTTCTATGCCCTCTAACTTGAATAAGGCAATGATCTATTCTTTGCAAGCAGGTGGAAAGAGAATTCGTCCCATCCTCCTTTTAGCAACGATCAAAGCCTTTAACAAGGACCCTTTACTCGGGTTAAGCACTGCTTCTGCCCTTGAAATGATTCATACCTATTCTTTGATTCATGACGACCTTCCTGCCATGGATGATGATGATTTGAGAAGAGGGAAGCCGACCAATCATAAAATGTTTGGTGAAGCGATGGCAATTTTAGCCGGTGACGCTTTACTAACCTACAGTTTTCAAATGATCGCAGAGGACAAGGGCCTTACAAGTGATCACAAGGTAAGGCTCATCGGTCTTTTAGCAAAGTGTGCGGGACCCGAAGGCATGGTTGGTGGACAAGTAGCCGATATTGAAGGGGAAAATAAGAAGCTTACTGTAAAAGGACTCGAAAGCATTCATGAGCATAAAACAGGTAAGTTACTGACGTTTAGTGTATTGGCAGGCGGAATTATCTCCGATGCGTCGGAAGAGCAACTTGAATTACTAAAGCAATTTGCATATCATATTGGCCTTGCCTTTCAAATTCAGGATGACATTCTTGATATTGAAGGCTCCGAAGAAATTATTGGAAAGCCAGTGGGGAGCGACGAATCGAAACATAAGAGTACATATCCAAGTCTCTTGACGTTAGGAGGAGCTAAGGACAAGCTTCACTTCCACTTGAACGAAGCGTTATCCTCACTGGATCAAATCACAATCGATTCCAGTCTCCTTACCGAAATTGCCCAATTAATCGTTGCCCGGAATCATTAAAACCATTCTATGTTTGAGCAAATTATTTAACATATGTTATAATATCTCTAGAATGAAAATTTGGGTGGTGCAGTATTCTAGTCAGTCCACCAATCCTGAAGGTGGGCCTAAAAATCCACTAAAGGGCACATCGATGAAGTTCCTGGAATTGGCTTGAGGCGCCCAGCCTTGGGTCATATCTGGGAGTAAGGCTTGAGGGCGATCCACAATGGCATGTGGGCGTTGACCCGCAAGCCGCGGAGGCTTTGTTTCTTATGCTGGCATAAGCATATGCAATAAGGACAAAGTATGAACCTGCGATGTGATGATTCACTAGCAGCGTAGCCTGCCTTGAGTGAAGAGAGAGGGGATTATGGTTACAAGGTACACATCAGTTGGCCATTGATATGTGCTTTTTCGCCCATATGAAATCCTCTTTGCAAAAGAGGCTAAGGATTGCGTTAAGGACTGTTGAGGAAAACTCCTAGACTGTTCATATTCGGACATATAAAGAGGATTATAGTGCGGACTAAGTGGTAATCCAGTCTAGCTTGTGGTGACGCGGCTAAGTCGGGTTTAAAGGGAAACCGCCGGTATGGCAACATCCGGTATCCGATTGGGAAAACCTACTGGACCTAAGCTGCAATTTTTACTCTTTATATGACCATCCAATTACATAGCATTGATAATATATATCTACACAATAGAAACGGTGTGTTTAAACGATAATGAATGAAACAATGAAAAACTCAATAAAGTGGAGTGTCAGCATTGCCGTTATCACATTTGTGTTAGCGGCTATTTTTTCAGTTACATCCAATATGGTTTTAAATGGTGTCGCTTGGTATACAGGACTGGTTGTTGTGTTAATCATCGTCTTTATCGGAATCTTCTTTGATATGCTGGGGATTGCTGCAACGGCCGCTGATGAAACACCTTTTCATGCTATGGCGGCCAAAAAAGTGTATGGTGCACGTTATTCAATCAAAATCGTCAGGAACGCAGACCGGTTCGCGAGCTTCTGTAACGATGTAATCGGCGATATTTCAGGGATTATAAGTGGTACTGCGTCAGCGATTGTCATTATACAATTAGCCGTATCTTTTCAGCTTGAAGGCGGTTCTTTGAGAGAATATATTGTAAGCGTAACATTGACAAGTATCATAGCTTCCTTGACCGTTGGAGGCAAAGCGCTTGGAAAAACGTTTGCTATCACTTATTCTAAGGATATAATATTCAGAGTTGGTAAAGTTCTACAATTTTTTGAAGATCGATTTCACATCGTAGTGATTAAAGATAAAAAAGATAAAAACAAGAAAAAACGTTACAAGCGTGCGAAACAAAATATTTAGTGATGGAAAGTGAGTGGGACCTCATGGATTTATTATCAATAAAGGAGCCTTCTTTTCTTAAAAATATGTCGAATGAACAATTAGAAGAGCTCAGTCAAGAGATTCGCCATTTCTTAATAAAGAATCTATCTAAGACTGGCGGTCATATTGGTCCAAACTTAGGGGTGGTTGAATTAACAGTTGCCCTTCATAAGCATTTCTCAAGTCCAAAAGATAAAATCCTTTGGGATGTTGGTCATCAGTCGTATGTACATAAGATCTTGACTGGCCGTGCTTGTCAGTTTGATACGTTGCGACAATACAAAGGGTTATGTGGTTTCCCTAAACGCAATGAAAGCGATCATGATGTTTGGGAAACGGGGCATAGCTCTACTTCACTATCCGCAGCCATGGGTATGGCAATCGCAAGGGATGTCAAAAAAGAAGATTCATACATCATCCCTGTGATCGGAGATGGCGCCTTAACGGGCGGTATGGCACTCGAGGCACTTAACCACATCGGTCATGAAAAGAAAGATATGATCGTCGTCTTAAATGATAATGAAATGTCCATCGCCCCAAACGTTGGAGCCCTTCACAGTGTCCTTGGCCGATTGCGCACTGCCGGGAAGTACAACTGGGTTAAAGATGAAATGGAATACATTCTTAAACGAATCCCTGCTGTCGGCGGAAAATTAGCAAGTACGGCTGAGCGGGTAAAAGACAGTTTAAAGTATCTATTCGTTTCAGGAATGTTCTTTGAAGAATTAGGTTTTACCTATCTTGGGCCAATCGATGGTCATGATTATAATGATTTATCTGAAAACATCCAGTATGCGAAGAAAACAAAAGGTCCTGTCCTTTTACACGTCATAACGAAAAAAGGGAAAGGGTTTCATCCTGCTGAATCAGACAAGCAGGGCACATGGCATGGTACAGGACCATACAAGATTGACACAGGAGACCTGATTAAGCCTATAAATGCACCACCTTCCTGGAGTGGGCTTGTAAGTGAAACCGTCAGAAAGATTGCCCGTGAGGATGAACGAATTGTCGCAATCACTCCAGCCATGCCTGTGGGGTCCAAACTGCTTGGATTTGCTGAAGAATTCCCCGATCGAATGTTTGATGTAGGGATTGCCGAACAGCATGCCACTACTGTTGCAGCGGGTCTGGCTACCCAGGATATGAAGCCATTCCTGGCCATTTATTCAACCTTCCTGCAAAGGGCGTACGACCAAGTGGTTCACGATATTTGCCGACAAAACTTAAATGTCTTCATCGGGATTGACCGTGCCGGATTAGTAGGTGCCGATGGTGAAACGCATCAAGGTGTATTTGACATCGCCTTTTTAAGACATTTACCGAATATGGTGATCATGATGCCGAAGGACGAAAATGAAGGTCAACACCTTGTCAATACAGCTTTACAGTATAATGATGGTCCAATAGCGTTACGCTATCCTCGTGGAAACGGATATGGAGTGCCCATGGATTCAGAGCTGAAAAACATTCCAATCGGGACATGGGAAGTATTAAAGCAAGGGAAAGATGCTGCTATCCTGACGTTTGGTACAACAATCCCAATGGCGATGGAAGCGGCGGCGGAGCTTGAGAAACAAGGGCTTTCCGTCCGGGTCGTGAATGCGAGATTCATTAAACCAATGGACGAAGCGATGTTAAAGAGTATCCTTGGAGAAGAAATGCCTATTTTAACGATAGAAGAGGCGGTTCTCCAAGGAGGATTCGGAAGCGGTGTTCTTGAGTTCGCACAAGAACAGGGTTACCATAACGCCGTGATTGACCGCATTGGAATTCCTGATTACTTCATCGAGCATGGAAGCGTGAAGGAATTGCTGAACGAAATCGGCATGACTAAAGAAAATGTCGTAGACCGTATTTTAACCATAACACCAAAAAAACAAAAAAGGGCTTAATGATGAAAGTAAAAAAACAACGCGTAGATGTACTCCTGGTAGAACGGGGATTAATCGATACAAGAGAAAAAGCAAAACGAGCTGTCATGGCAGGACTTGTTTACTCAAATGAAGTGAGACTGGACAAGCCTGGGGAAAAAGTGAGTGAAGATATCCCGCTGACGATGAAAGGGAAAGTGATCCCATATGTCAGCCGTGGAGGCTTAAAGCTGGAAAAAGCTTTACAAGTCTTTGATGTAGACGTCAACGATAAAGTGATGATAGATATCGGGGCGTCTACTGGAGGATTTACCGATTGTGCTTTGCAAAACGGGGCAAAGATGTCCTATGCACTTGATGTAGGGTATAACCAGCTTGCCTGGAAGCTTAGACAGGATGAGAGGGTCGTCGTGATGGAAAGAACCAACTTCCGCTACGTAACGCCGACGGATTTACAAGGTGAAATGCCGAGTTTTGCATCCATTGATGTGTCCTTTATTTCCCTTTCACTCATATTACCTGTCCTTAAAACCCTATTGGTTCCTGGTGGGGACTGTATCGCTTTGATTAAGCCACAGTTCGAAGCAGGTAAGAATCAAGTCGGGAAAAAAGGAATTGTAAGGGATCCGGCCGTGCACAAAATGGTAATCGAGAAAATTATGACCCTGGCTATTAAAGAAGGCTATCATATTGCCGGTTTGTCCTATTCCCCTATTACAGGAGGAGATGGGAATATTGAATTCCTGATCCATCTGAAATGGTCCGGGGATGCAGAGAGTGGCGAATCTTTCTTAAGCACTACACCGGATGAGGTTATTGAAGAAGCTCATAATCAGTTAAAAGCGAATACGCAATAAGGAATGGGCTGCTCTTCATGGAAGAGCGGCTTTTCTTTTTGTCCAGCTCCAGGGCTTAGAGGCTCGAGGTCATAAGGCGAACATGCCCAAAATGCAAAAGCGCCTTTCAGGCATGTTCGCCTTATGCTTGTCGGGCCTACCAAGCCGCCTCCGCTTTTCTTTTTTATTGTACTTCCATACAAAATAGGCTAACATAAGCGTAGAGGTATATTTATACAGGTTTTAATCAAATGTAAGAGGTGTATGTTCTATGATGAACAAAGGGCAAAGACATATAAAGATCAGAGAAATCATTACGAATAGAGATGTGGAAACACAGGATGAGCTAGTGGAAAGTCTTAAGAATGCTGGCTTTAATGTGACCCAGGCTACCGTGTCGAGGGATATTAAAGAATTGCATTTAGTTAAAGTGCCGTTGATGGATGGGAGATACAAATATAGTTTGCCTGCTGATCAGCGCTTTAATCCTCTGCAAAAACTTAAGCGTACCCTGACGGATGCGTTTGTCAAAGTGGACCAGGCCGGGCATATGCTGGTCATGAAGACTCTACCTGGTAATGCTAATGCTATCGGTGCTTTAATTGATAACTTGGACTGGGAAGAGATACTGGGAACGATTTGTGGAGATGACACATGTTTGATCATCTGCCGCACTGAAGAAGAGACGAAGATTGTTTCAGAACGTTTTTTAGACATGCTATAAATTGTAGGATCAATTCTAATTTAATGGGCGGGGTATTTGCAGCCCTTCATACAAAATCCAATAGGAAGCTTTTCTTTTAAATTGTTTGAGGGAAAAGTTCCTTTTTATTTGAGGTGAATGTTTTGCTACAAGAACTATCAATCAAAAATTTCGCCATAATTGAATCCCTCTCTCTTTCTTTTGAAGAAGGTCTGACCGTTCTATCAGGGGAGACTGGGGCTGGGAAGTCGATTATCATTGATGCCATTCACTTATTGGTTGGTGGAAGAGGATCCTCGGAATATGTTCGGCATGGGGAGAAGAAGGCTGAAATTGAAGGGTTATTTATTCTTGATAATGAAACGCATCCTTGCTTTGAGAAAGCGGCGAGCTTCGGGATAGAGATCGAAGAAGGCATGATCATCCTTCGTAGAGATATCTCGAGTACAGGGAAAAGTGTTTGCAGGATCAATGGTAAGCTCGTGACGATTGCGATCATGAGGGAACTCGGGGCTTCACTTATTGATATTCATGGACAGCATGAGCATCAAGAGCTGATTAATGAAAGCCTGCATCTTTCCTTATTGGATCAATTCGGCGGAAAAGAGATTGCTTCAGGTCTCTCGAGTTACGGAGAAGTATACAAAGAGTACCTTTCCATTTATAAGCAGCTAAAAAGGCTTAATGAGAACGAGCAGGAGATGGCTCATCGATTGGATCTCATTCAGTTTCAGCTGAAAGAAATTCATGATGCGGATCTGCAATTAAACGAAGATGATGAGCTTATGGAAGAGAAGCGGAAGCTTATGAACTTTGAAAAACTTTTTGAAGCGCTGCAGACTTCTTATGACAGCATACAAGGCGAGAGAAAAGGGCTGGACTGGACAGGCCTTGCCATGAGTCATCTCGAGACAGCTGCAGAGGTGGATTCTCAATATGATAAGACTCTGGAATCTGTTTCGAATGCTTTTTATATGCTTGAAGATGCTGCTCAACAAGTAAGAGGGGAATTAGATCAACTTGAATTTGAACCGAATCGTTTGGATCTCATCGAGACGAGACTGAACGAGATTAACGGTTTAAAGAGAAAGTATGGATCCTCTGTGGAAGAAATTCTCGCATACAGTTCAAAGATTGAAGAAGAAATTGAAACCATCATGAACAAAGATTCTCATGTCGAACATTTACAAAGTAAATTACAATCACTTGAGAAAGACTTATCATTAGAGGCGAGAAATCTGTCGCAAACGAGAAAGCAGTGGGCGAAAAAATTAACTGCAAGTATTCATGAGCAATTAAAGCAACTTTACATGGATAAAACGAAATTTGAAGTCCGTTTTGTGAAAAGTGGGGAAAAAGAATCGTTTTCCTTCCATCATTTTAAAAAGGATGGTTGGGATACAGTGGAGTTTTACATATCCACCAATCCAGGTGAGCCTTTAAAGCCGCTATCCAAAGTGGCTTCAGGTGGAGAACTCTCCCGCATTATGTTAGCCATGAAGACGATCTTTTCCAAGCACCAGGGAATTACCTCCATCATTTTTGATGAGGTGGATACGGGAGTGAGTGGTAGAGTGGCACAAGCCATCGCTGAAAAAATTTACCAAGTAGCCATTCATTCCCAGGTGATGTGTATATCTCACTTGCCACAAGTAGCTGCGATGGCGGATTGTCACTTGTTTATTTCAAAAAAACTTTCAGGCGGCAGAACGAGCACAATGGTTAAACGCCTTCAAGAAAAGGAAAAGATCAAAGAAATCTCCAGAATGATTTCAGGAGTGGAAATTACAGATTTAACATTGGAACATGCAAAGGAATTGTTGCAGTTAGCAGGTTCCATTAAAGAAACATGAAAAGCTATCCAATTCGGGTAGCTTTTTTTTCATGATTACCAGTTATAAATGTGGCTGTTAAAGGCAAAATTAAAACTGTAGCCAATAGTTAGTGTGTGTGGATTAGAAGCGAGGAGAGTGAATATATTGAGTTTAGATTGGTTAAGAAAATGTATAGGTGGAATTCTCCTTGTTTCGCTTTGCCTTATTGGTTTCTACAAACCTGTTCAACAGTTTATCAATACTCCGAACTCTGTAAGGGTGATGGAAGGGGATCAAGTTGCTCTCCCTAAGGCTGCATCCGTTACGACGATGGGTTCGTCTGATAATCAACATGTTCAATTGAAAGAAGAGGAAGGTCAGCTCTCAATCCAAGGAAGTTCTGTAGGCAAGGATGAAGTGGTATTTGAGTTAGCTGGGTTACCCATTAAAAAAGTCGATGTAGAAGTACTGAAAGATTTCAAGGTGATCCCGGGTGGTCAATCCATCGGGGTGAAATTAAATACTGTCGGGGTGTTAGTCGTAGGTCATCATCTGGTTGAAACAGATGCAGGTAAGATGTCTCCAGGCGAAAAAGCCGGAATTCAGGTAGGGGATATGATTACAGAAATAAACGGAACCAAAATTGAAGAACTTGCGGATGTTGCTCCTTTTGTTCAGAAGGCAGGTGAAGAATCACGATCTTTAGACGTTGTGATCAAACGTGAACAGAAGACCGTAAAAACTCAATTGCTCCCGTTAAAAGAAAAAGGGGAAAAAAACTATAAATTAGGGTTGTATATTCGTGATTCTGCAGCTGGAATCGGAACAATGACGTTCTTTGACCCGAAGTCCAAGAAGTATGGGGCGCTTGGCCATGTCATTTCTGATATGGATACAAAAAAACCGATTGTCGTTGAAAACGGTGAAATTGTTCATTCAGAAGTAACGTCCATTCAAAAAGGGACAGACGGAAAACCTGGTGAAAAACTAGCCCGTTTTTCTTCTGATCGGAACGTAATTGGAAATATTACCAGGAACAGTCCATTCGGGATTTTTGGTGAATTAAATCAATCCATAGATAACGATCTCATGGATAAACCAATGCCTATCGCTCTTTCCCATCAAGTGAAAGAAGGACCTGCCCAGATATTGACTGTAGTAGATGGAAAAGATGTAGAAATGTACGATATTGAAATCGTCAGCACCATCCCACAGAAATATCCGGCAACAAAAGGAATGGTATTGAAAGTAACAGATCCCAGGCTGTTGGATAAAACCGGTGGAATTGTCCAAGGCATGAGTGGAAGTCCGATTATTCAAAATGGCAAAGTCATCGGAGCCGTCACACATGTGTTTGTAAATGATCCTACAAGTGGCTATGGCGTTCATATTGAATGGATGCTGAGTGAAGCGGGAATCGATATTTACAAGAAAAATCATGACCGAGCAAGCTAAAAATGGAAAACCCTTACTAAAGTCCCGATCGTGGGTGCTTATAAGGGTTCTTTTTTTTTGTGAAATTAACCATTACAAGAATTTGTAAGACATGATTCAAGAAAAGGACATAGAAAATAAGGAAGGTTTGCCAAAAGCACGATAAACTTGTTAAAATAAAGATTATTCGACAAATCGATGAGTGAATATCGAATAGGGTCGAAATATAAAGAAATCTTTAGAAAATCAAAGAAAATATAATATTTTTCAAGTTTTTTTCAAAAATAAAAGGAATTTAGGTTGCATTGTCGAAAAAGTAATTTAGAATAAAATTACAGAGAAGAATTAATTAGGATTGAGGAGGAAACCTGTAGTGAAATCGATTAAAGTATGTGTTGTGGATGATAACCGTGAACTTACGTCATTATTGGAAGACTACATTGCTTCACAAAATGATATGGAAGTAGTAGGAATTGCTCATAATGGCCAAGATTGTTTAGATTTGTTAGAAGAAGTGGAGCCTGATGTCCTGGTATTGGATATTATTATGCCTCATTTGGACGGGCTCGCTGTGCTCGAACGACTTCGTGAAAAGAAGAGCATTCCTAATGTCATCATGCTGACAGCTTTCGGTCAAGAAGATGTTACGAAGAAAGCCGTCGACCTTGGAGCTTCTTACTTTATCCTAAAGCCATTTGATATGGAAAATCTAGTGAGTCACATTAGACAAGTAAGCGGTAAATCAAACCCAATCATCAAAAAACCTTCCTCACCCAGAATGCATACAGAGCAGAAACCTAGAAACTTAGATGCAAGTATTACAAGCATCATCCACGAAATTGGCGTTCCGGCACATATTAAAGGTTACTTATATTTAAGAGAAGCGATTTCTATGGTTTATAACGATATCGAATTACTTGGTTCAATTACAAAGGTCCTTTACCCTGATATTGCAAAAAAATACAACACAACAGCATCGAGAGTAGAGCGTGCCATTCGACATGCAATTGAAGTAGCATGGAGCAGAGGGAATATCGATTCCATTTCTTCTTTGTTTGGATACACAGTGAGTATGTCAAAAGCAAAGCCGACAAACTCAGAGTTCATTGCGATGGTTGCTGATAAGCTTCGTCTGGAACATATGGCTTCATGAAAGGGTAAGTAGGGTTGGTATCACTGGTTTTTATCCACAACACTAAATTATCGCTATTCAGTGCATGGTGACCAACTAACTTCTTTTTGAACCTATAAATAAACAGTATGTTTACCGAAAGACATCATTTTTTATTGGTATGTAAATTTACCAGTAAAGGATGGTGTCTTTTTTGTTGTTGTCTGATATGGAACTGCAAATGGACAACTTCATGTTGTATTGTTCCAGTAAGAATTTAACTCAAAAAACGTTACGCAGCTATGAACAGACATTAAGGCTATTTGTTCATTACATGGAAGAACAGTTTCAGGTAAATGAAGTGAGTAAGGTTAAATCGGCACATATCAGGCATTACATCAAGTATTTGCGTGAACGTGGTAAATACACTGTAGTTTCTGATACTGCTTCAATGAAAGTGAATCACCCTGACCTTAGAAACGATTACAACAAGCCTATAAGCGATACAACGGTTGCAAATTACTTAAGGAATATCAAAGTATTCTTTAACTATTTACACACTGTAGAACGTGAAATAAAGGTTAATCCTGTAGAAAGCATAAATAACATAAAGCCTGTCCGGAAACAGAAACCTTTATTGAGTAGTGAAGATATCGTTAAAGTGCTTAGGCAGTTTGACACAACTACATTTCATGGTTATCGGAACTGGATAGTAACAAGGTTGCTTTTAGATACAGGCATGAGAATTTCAGAATGTCTAACGTTAAAGGCAGACCACTTTGATTTCAAAAACAAGGCAATATTGATAGAAAATCCAAAGAACCATCAGCAAAGATACGTGTACTTTTCCTTCAGAATGTCGAGTGATATTAAACGTTGGTTGCTTTACCATGATAGGTTCTCTAATAGTGATTTCTTGTTTCCAACTATTCGTGGAACTCAACTGGAGGTAAGGAACTTTGAAAAGTCATTAAGGGATGCTGGAAGGAAAGTAGGTGTGGGAATACATCCACATCAATTAAGGAACAACTTTGCAAAGTATTATTTGCTTCATGGTGGTGATTGGGTTTCGTTATCACGTATCTTAGGGCATTCCAGTGTTGAAGTTACTCAAAAGGCTTATCTTGATTTTACGGATAAGGAAATAGGACAGAAATATCAGAAGCATTCACCTTTAACAAATCTAAAAATTTAAGTAGGAGTGATAGGAATGGAGAACAGATATCAAGTTTTTGACACTGAAGATGAAAAGTTATATTTGGGAGTGGAAAGCCATTACTGGAAAGTATCTGATGCCAAGAAGGTTTATAAGGATTCACTGGTGGACAGTGAAAAAGTTGATGATTCCATATTCCTTGAATTAGCAAGAAGTGGAGAAAAAGAAGTTGAAGCAACTTTATCAATCGGAGTTGAAGAAGCAGAACGTTTTGCACTGACTTTACTGAATTTATGTCACACGATAAGAAAGTAAGGAACTAAGGTTACTACAAAAAAGAAAAAGTCACCTATTGCAGTAGGTGACTAAGTAACACATATACGCTATACGACGCTTTACCACAAAATAAATACGGTACAACGTACTTCAACCTTCATTCTAATAAAAAAATTACAGGATTGCAAGGTGTCTTTAGTGATGCCTTCTTTAGTGTGTTGGTTGTGTACCTTGTTCCAGTTGGAGACAGGAGAACAATTCATAATGGAATCTACATACAAATCAGGGAACATAAACAACTTTAAACACCTTTCTCAATTCAGTGATATAAAGGACTTTAACAATCACTTTGAACAGTGGATGCTTGACGTTAAGAAAGAGTTCACTAAATCAGAATTAGTAGCACTTAAGCGTTTAGTACGTTTTTCTGCAAAGGTATTTGGTGTTTGTAATGCTAAGATTGGAACTTTAACTAAAGCTACACATGAATTAGATGGTCCTGGAATCAGCAGAAGCACATTTAAACGCATGGTGACAAAAGCAAAGCAATTTGGCTTACTCACGGTACATGAAACTGAAAGGAAAAACGGCAGTAAATCAAGCAATGTTTATGTATTTAATTCTTATTCGACAGGTTCTGAACCATCTGAAGTTGATAAATTGAACCAACCACAAACAGACAACCTTTCTAAAACCATTAATCATATTAAAGATATACGTACTGATGATGAAATTAATCAAGTCACTAATGAAAACTATATTCAACAATCAGCCAATGAGAAATTAGGTGCTTCCTTTGTTGGTGAACATGTACCTTCTAACTTTACAAAGTTTGTTAAGTGCTTCTTTGATGATGCTAAGACCATTGAAGAATACTGGAAGATAGTACAGATATCAGCAAGTAAACACAATGTAACAAGTGATGTTGTGGAAACCAGTATTCAAGCTTTCAAAATGCTGATAAGGAGAATGAAACTTGGTAGGGTATGCAATCCATTTGGCTTCTACTGGGGTATTCTTAACAAGAAGCTTAGAACAGTAAGCCTTATGGAAGCCTTCAATACATTGTGGGAAAAGTAAAAAAGGAGAATGGTGTTTATCCATTCCCCTAAGGTTTTAAGTGACACTAATTTCAATAACTGTATTTGGTTCATCAAAAAAGTTGAATTTGACTTTGTGAATAGAATCATGTGTTAGTGCTAATAAGCTATGTTCAACATCTTCAGTGATATGATACTGAAATTCTAATAAGCCGAGAAGTGGTGTATATCTTTTCTTGATGGATGCACAATATAGACTTTTATCATACATAAACATATCTCTCAACTCAATAAGTTCACCCTGAGTAATACCACTGATTGATTTTTCAACAATGTACTTAATCATAGTACTGTGTAGCGTAGAGTCTAAATTTAATTCGATTTTTTTTGTAAGGGTTGCATTCATTCTAATTTCCACCTTTATCATTTTTGTATCTTACAACCCATAAACAACAACGGTTATGAATACAGACATGAATTTTTAAGTTTTTAACTTCACTGGTTACTCATTGAAACTAGTTGATATCATAATAAGTGATGGGTATAATTTCCTGGTAGGCAATTTTAGAATTAAAATGGGGGATATAATGGAATACATAAATGAAATGTGGAAGTTCTTAGGTCAAGTTTCAATTGTAATTGCAATCATAACTTTTTTATTAAAAACATACTTTAAAGGATTTATCGGGCAGATTTTTAAAAAGGAAATTGAAAGCTACAAGCATGAATTAAATCTTTACACTGAAGAACAGAAATTCGATTATCAAAGGAAACTTCATGATTTTAATTTGTATAGGTCTAAAAGGCATGAATCTTATAAGGAATTATATAAATTAGCTTTATCATCACTAAGAAGTTTAAAAAAATCTCAAAGGGAAGAAGTATGGCCGAATTTTGATAAAATAACCTTTGGGGAAGTTGAAGTGTATGTTAGGTCTGAAGTATCTGATGAATATACAGTAACAAAAACATTGTCTGACTTCGAAAGGTATAGAGATGTTTCTTTATTAAAAACTGCTATCAAGGGATACAAACTTAAAAAAACCTTCATTACAATTAATGAGTTTGAAGAGTATTTTAAAGAAAATGAGTTATATTACTCTGAAGAAATTAATGAACTAGTGGTTTCCATTTTACCTACACTTGAAGAAATAGGTAAACTAATTTCAGTACAATCCTTGGCTAAGGAATCAGTTGAATTAGATTTGAAAACTGAAGAAAATGTGTTTAAAGAAAGACTTAATAAACTGGATGATGATATTAAAAATCTTGAACATTCGATTGAAAGAGTTAAAAATCAAATTATTAAAGAATTAAGTATAGGTCAATATGAAGAAATAAACTAGTTGATGTATTTAACATTTTTAGACAATAAAAAAACTCCTTAATTAACAAAAGGAGTTTTTTTCATTCTTAAGTATAGTTGTCTTTATAACAACATGTAAGTCTTCAGACACAAAAAACATTTCCATATAAAGGATTATAAGTGTATTTTGTCGAAATATAGGATTAAAGGGGGAGTAATATGAACCGGAAAAAGCTGTTATATAGTGTACTTATGGAAATAAATCAGGATAACGAACCTAAACAGGATGATTATGAATTAACAGATGAACAATGGGGGGAACTTGCACAATTACTAAAAGATGAAGGATTAGCAAAAGGAATATCTGTTTTCTATGCTGATGATATAGCATACGCAGTAATACTTTCTTCTGCAAAGATAACATTAAAGGGCATTGAATTCTTAGAAAGTAATAGTAGTTGGGCGAAGACTTATAGAGGAGTTAAGGAAGTGCGTGAATGGTTTAAGCTTTAAAGCATAAATACGATTAGTTATATGGAGGTGTTATATATTAATACAATAAAATCAAGCTTATTAGATAATTCCTATGACTTTCTAAATAATTCCTTATACTTTTATCATCTAGCAACCCATGAAGATTACCCTAAGGAATACAAGAGATACTGGATGTTTTCTATTGTAAATATCGTACAATCATTAGAATTAGTTTTTAAAGAAGTATTGCGGAGAGAGAACGAAATATTCTTATACGATAATATTGATAAACCTAAAAATACAGTATCTATAACTAAGGCTATATATAGACTAAAAAATATAATTAAAATTGACTTAAAAGAACAAGATGAAAGAATAATCAATAAAGCAATTGAGATTAGAAACAATATAATCCATTTTGAAGTGGAATTAGACGTTAAAGATTTATCAAATACTTATGTAGTCATTTTTTCTTTTCTTAAGTCATTTCACTATAGATTTTTAAAAAGTGATTTACATGAATTCATTGATAATGAATATTGGGAAGAAGAAAATGAGTTGATTTTAGAAAAATTTAGTAATCCCGATGTACTTCATAAGGAAGCGAATAATTCAAGCGAGTATTTATTAGAGGTCGCTGAATCTCAACTTTACACGTTTTGCATTATCAACGGAGTAGAGTATAAAAGAATAGTGTTTGGTGAAGAAGCCTACGACTATTCTTATGATTTTTGTGGGGATTGTGCGATAAGAAAAGGGCACTACCATGTTAGTGGTTGTGATATGGAAGTTTGTCCAAAATGCCTTGGACAAAAGATAGGTTGCGACTGTACTAACAACGATGAATTATTACATACATCATTTTAAGATAAAGGGGAATACAATGCAGATGCAGAAACAGGATTTAGTAAAAGAGTTGCAAATGCTTCTAAGTGGAAAATCAATGAAACCCTTAAGTGGCAAACCTAAAAAATGCTATAAGTATGGATTAACCGCCATTTTTATTAATATATGTAGTGGGAGACAACTTACAAAAGGTCAGGAAGAAAATTTTCAATGGGTTTACGATATTAAAAAAAACCCCAAGAAATATAATAATAACGAGATACTTGAATTCTTTCAATTTCAAGTGGAGACAAGTTTAAAAGCAAGTGGGTTTTACAATCATGCTGAATACAAAACTATAGATAAGATTATTGAATTATTTAGAGATATTGTAGATGAAACCAAAAAACATGGAACTTATGTAAAACCTGTGGGCATAATAGAAGAAATTCTAGACTTGAAAAAGTTATATAAAAGAATTCATAATAACGTACAATCGCATCATTGGGTAAACATTGATTTGATGTCCGGATTAATTTTAACTGTTCCAGAATTCTTTACATACTCAGATATCATAAATAATTGGAATATATTTGTGGATAAGTTAGAGACGTTTAAAATACGTATGGCTGCCAATCAACAGATTCCTATTATTGAAAAGCAAAATTTCGTAGAAAATAGAAAGCTAAAATATGAAATTGATACGCTAATGAGAACTCTTTGGGTATCTTCAGTTACATTTGTAGAATCTTATTTATATTACATTTTTTATAATGTAAAGCATTCTACATACCAACTTATAACTGATTCTGCAAAAGGTATAATAGACAATCATAAAGTTGAAGATGATGAAATAATTAAAAGATTAATCATTCCAGAATTTGTGACTAGTAACTCAAATGAACTAAATAAACTGGTGAAAGAATACAAGATAATTAATGAAACACGAAATAGGTTTATACATCCTTCAGCGTTCGAAAGTAAGTCTAAAACATCGGAACTATTACCTTTATTGACAACCAACATAAATCAGCTAGTAGATGCATTAGATACTTGTAAGAAGCTTGTAGAAAAAATAGATAGCTACTTACCAGAAGGATTAAAAGTTTTAGTTTGGTGGGATAAAGTAACTCACCCAGATTTTAAAAATTACTCACAAGGGAGTATGGTAAATCAAGATAGTTTACTTTCTACTTTGAAGTATGATGATGAATTTTATTACTATTAATATTGACAAGCTAGAAGATGGGTTATTCAGGAAACTCCAATCTTAGATGACAGCTTAGAACTCCATAACAATAAAATAAGATGCTTTAGATGATGAAAGTAGGCATAAAAAAAGTACCCTGAAGTTATTACTGGTAAGTGATACAGAGACCAGTAAAAGCTTCAGGGTATTGTATGTAATTGGTTAATTGAGATTAAGAATATACTTATCCTTTATTTCTGAATATAGAGAGTAATAACAGATATAGCGTTATGAATTTTGCTTCATTCTTCAGCAAAATATGAAAAGAATTAAATTAGTTATTTTTTATTTATATGTTTTCTGAACGTAGTGAAGGAAACTCTAAACGGTTAATGCTTTATTATACAGAGTTATTAATGGAAACTTTTAAAGAAGTTTAGCAGTTATTTCAGTGTTACCGTTATCTCTTATTTCCTACTAATAGGGTCTTGAAAATGGCATGAAGTAAGACAGATTGTGTCTATTTGTCACACAATTGTCGATATTAGGGACACATTTGTACACATCTTTGTCTTACCGTCATTTCCCTGAATTTGTATAGGGTGGTTATGAATCTCTGTTTACTTCTTTTATACAAGTGGCTTAAACAAGTATCTGAACAGTGCGTAAATGGAGATATACAGAATGTGTGGCTGGTTAGGGTTAAGTACGGTTACAGTGCAATAATATGTCTAAATTGTGAACGAAATAAGGATATTGGTGGGGGTAGTTCGTGTTTAGAGGTGCTGATTTTACCCATGAAATGAACGTGGGAGACAGGGAAGGAAAAGGTAATTAGTTTATTTACGATATCTTCAGTATCACTAGTTTTCAGGGCAAATAAAAAAGTGAACCAGTATAGACTGTTCACCTCAAAGTCGTTCCTATGTAGTTGATATCATGGTGTTAATTGGACGGGTACTTGAATATCAGATAAGGTAACATTCTTGAAGTTGAGAAAATACAGAGTAGATGTTCCTTTTCTAACCGTTGTATAATGGGAGAATTCTGCTTTCAGTGTTCTGAATAAGCTATCAAATAGAAGTATTTCTTGTCCTTTTATCTTGGACATTGATTCAGCCATTTCAAGCACTTCATTATATTTCTCCACTGTTTCTTCTCTTAATACTTTTTTATTATCAAAATCCACAAAATGAACTTTATGCATGTAATCACCTCCTAATGGTTGGTAATTCCAATTATATTATATGTTAGTGGGGATGGGAATACCTTTAATGAGACTTTTATCCTAATTCGTGGAACTTTATTAGGAATATGTTGAAATTTCAATTTATTCATTTTGCATTGGACCAACACTTGTACACCTTTGTATAACTCTTTGTTTTCGGTACTGAAAACGTTGATATAAAGGCAATGTATAAAATCGTGTATACTATTATTTTCTAAGTGTTTCCTTCCATTCAAGAATGCAGTAATAACAAGGGTTAAGATAATATGAAGTTTACATAACGATTGTTATCGGAAGTTGTGAGTGTATTTAATATTCAAATTTATGTATATTGTTATTGTCAAGTAATAGGGGTGTACCTTCTGAAATTTAACAAGGGTCCATCCTTATTTTTAATATGGTGGGGTACTGACTAAATAAAGGGATGCTGATTTTCTATAACAGGCTGGTGTGTACCTTGGTTACTAGATACACCTGTAGTTTTTTATAGTGGAAGCAGTTGTATTACAGAAGGTGAAGATAAGCTGGATACATTCAGGGTTTGCTGGTGTAGATACAGTGTTATATTCCAGTTAGTTCTGTTAGCTTCTGATAAGCTTTAACCAATCTTTGCTTCCTTATTCTATTCAGGTGGTGATTCAGCACAAACTGAAAGGAACTGAAGGCACTTGTGAAGGTGGATGTATCAATAGTTAGTGAATGTTATCTATGTTATTCAGTGAAACTTTAAAGATTAATTGTAATTAATGATGTTCTTCAGTTGGTGCTGATAAAGTTGAATATTAATAATCAATTTATATATAGATGTTTGGAAGGGGGGGTACAAGGGGGACCGGGGGGCTTACTGTCAATAGTAACTCTATCGGACAAATACGCTATATTTTTTGACCTAAACCTTTCCCTTAAAGCCAACTATAATAATGTTTCTATATAGTAAGCTTATAGGGAAAGAGTAGTAGACGAAATATGTTGCTGTTATTCTGAAAACCAACCTGTTTTTATTTTTATATACTCAAATAGAAGTTTTGAACTTATATCCTTTCCTACCCCATAGATTTCATTTATGATTTTTTTTACTTTGGCAGGTTCGTTTTTTACTTCTTTTAATTCGTCCAACTTTTGATTAATTTCTTTAATTTCTTCAGAACTAAAATAGTTTTCTTTTGATGATACAAATTCTTTTAACTCCTCAATCGTGTGATTATATTCTTTGATAGTAATTGATTCAGTTTTACATCCATCAGAAGATAAATCTTCTATTATAACTGTACTCCTTTTGCCAACATTCGCATAAATATCTTTTTTATTGTTAATAGTTCTAATCCCCTTAATTTCCACATCAACATTATCGCCTTCTAAATGCACTCCAGTACCACTATTAATGATAGTGCAATTAGTTATCTTTATGGTCAATTCAACATCCCCTTTTTGAATATTCTTATTTTATTATACTTTCTGTTTGAAAATAATGGAATGTATTATTGTGCCTGTCTTACTTTTTATCATTCTGGCGTACTTAGTAGTAGACAAAATTATAAATGGTTTAAATTTTGTACTGTTATTTTATTTATCAATATCAACTCACTTAAGGAGGTTGGAATATTCCATCCCCTTTTTATTTTGTCAATGACGAATAAATTATTCTCTATAACTACTAATTGAAAGGGATGAATGGAAGGTATGAACGGAATGTTTATCAAACTACTACGACACTTTACTGAACAACTAACACAGGAAGCACTGGCTGAAAAGGTTGGTATTTCTCAATCTACTTTAAGTAAATACGAAGCTGGGATTCTTAAAGTATCACCTGATGCTGAAAGGATTATCAGAAAAGCTTTTACTGAAATGGGATTAGATGAATCAGACCAAATTTTTTTGTATAAAGTTATGAACAATCATAATCAAAAAGGGGATAAATGAAATGGCTAGGAAGTCGAACATACAACGAATTGAAGATATTAAAGGGAACCTTCAAACAGTAATGAAAGCACTTGAAGGGGAACAGATTGAGAGTAAAGGAATCCTTGCAGTAATGATTTCTGAAACCGTTGCAGAAGTAAGGGAAGCTTCTTTTTCTTATGAAGTCAAATTCACACATAAAGATAATACCTTACACTGGAAGCATTTTGAAGCCCGTGGTAAGAAATACAAGGCATTGCTTATTTCTGATTTACAAGAAATTCACCAAGAACTAGGAAAGAGAAATACAAATGTGAACAGGGTTCCGAAGATGCTGAATAAGATACTTCAAACGAATCTCTATAAAAGCTATACAGAATCTTTAATTGGCAAATGGAAATCGCTTTCGCATCATTACAAGCCTGAAGTAATTTCAGTGAAATAGAAAGGGGAACCGGAAGGAATGGCACAAGAAAAAAGTATTCATGATATAGAAGTACCTTACGGGGTTACTGGTGAACAGGTTGCAGTAGCCAAATTTTATGTCACCAACAAGCTGAAAAACGGATTCACAAAAGAGAAGATGTTCAAGCACTTTAGTATGTCATCGAAAACCTTTTACAAATGGATGGAAAATGAAGCCTATCAGAAATATATCAATGAAATGGCACACATTCTATTACCTGAAGATGAGTTACAAGCCGTGCAGAAGATGAAGAAAAAAGTTATGGCTTTTGCTGATAAACAAAGTGTTTCTTCAGCAGAAATGAAGATGTTTATGGATGTATTCGGTTATGTGGTTGAAGCTGATAATCGCATACAAGCCCAGAAGCTTGGAATAAGTAAAGATGGAACTGGTACTTCTGCACCTAAATCGGTTGACGAGAAGAAGCAGTTATTATTACAGAGACTGAAAGGATAAATGATTAATGAGTGCAATTTTGGACATCGTTGAAGGCACTAAAAGATTAGCTGAAGAACGTGAAGTGAGAGAAAGTGCCCGTATTGAGAAAGAACGTGCTGAACGGCAAACTGGACCAACTGTAACAAATGAAGTTAAAGCTGAAACTGAAGAAATTAAACTAGAAGGGGAAGATGAATAATGAATAAAGCAACCGTAATTAAAACATATAAAGGTATTTTTGAAAAGGCTGAACAGATTAAAGAATCATATGCTTCAGCACTGGATAAAGCTAAAGAAGAACAGGGTGAACTGGTACAAGCTATTCAGGACGGTGAAGCACACCTTCATGAGTTGTATAAAGCTTATGTATTGGGTGATGTTTCATTAGATGCTTACCAAACTGAACAGAAGCTTCTTCAGGATAAGAAAGATATTCTTCATGTAACAGATATGAAAATTAAAGATATTGGTGGATTGTTGACCGAAGAATTGCAAGGGGTACTTGCTGAATTACGAGAACACGCACCAGACTTTGCAAAGGTAAATATTAAGAATAAAGCTGATGGGGTTAAAAAGATATTAGAAGCTAAAGAACAGTATCTTGCGACATTGAATCAGATTCAGAAGGAAGTTGGTGAATCTTCTAAATTTGAAGTAATGCTTGACCGTCTGAAAGTTGAAGTAGGTGAAAAGGATTTTAGTTACGCATCAAGGAAAGCCGAAGTGGAAACTAATATTTCTACTTATCATAGCATTAAGAATGGTTTAGACGTAACACCAGATGAAGTAATGAAAGCTTACTTTAAGGACTATTACAAATTTTAATAATTAATAGGTGGTTCTGATTCACTTCAGATTCCACCTTCTTTTTTTGTAGTCATTTTTGAAAATTAATATTCAATAATCAGAACTGAAAAGGGGATTTTATCAATGAAGAAATTAGTGGAGAAAATTACATCTTACTTTAAAAATATGTTTAAGCAGCGTTCACCAAAACCGGCTAATAAGAACCGGAATATTTCACGTATGGAATCATTACAGTTTGACCTGAAGAGAACACTGGAAGCTATTGATAAGCGTAAAAATGAAGCTGATATAAAAGTGTTAAATGCTTCAGATTCTTTTGAGAAGGCTTTTAAAGAGTATGATGATACATACAGAAGGCAAGTACAAGGAAAGGTATCTATGGAAGAATTACAAGCCAAGAAAGAAGCCCTGGAACCACTAAAAAAAGCACTGGAAGAAGCTAATGGAGAACAGGACAAGCTGAAGGACCTTGAAAAAGCTGAAATTATTAGAATCACTGGTGAAATGAACAGTATTAAACATAAGTACGTGAAGGCAGTTGCAGAAGCTTCTTCTGTAAAGGCTAAAGAGATTCAGGAACTTAAAGCTGATTACATGCAGAAGGTGGTAGCATTGGCTGAAGAATACCGTTCTGTTGTTACTAGTGAAAACATGATAAATGATTACATGCGTTATTACGGCTTTAACACCAGTGAAACCATTGTAGAAGAATATACTGAACTTACTAAAGAAAACCCTGTTACACTGGAAGCTTTAGCTTTGAATGAAGAACGGATTACAGAACTATTGACCGGAAGAAAGCTATATTAAATACACATGAAGAAACCCTGATTGAGTTGGTGAAACTACCTTCTCTTTCAGGGTGATTTTTTTATGTGAAAATATAGTATTCAGAGTTATTTAAGACCTGATATAATAATAACAAGAAAAATTTTACAGTGGTGGTGTTGATGATGGATAAGTTTAATATTCCAAAACTAAAAATGGATATAGGGGGAGTAAAACCATTACCTAAAATGGATATAGGAGAAGATAAACCAGTTCTTAAAATGGATGGTTTAAGTGCAAGTTACAAAGGAATGGCAGAAGCTGAAAAGTATATGAGAGAAATGCAACGGAACAAATTATTAAAAGAACAAGAAGCTGAACAACGTGAAATTGAGATGCATGAAATGACTAAACAAATCGCAGAAAATACTTCTCATTTACCTGACATGGTAGGGTTAATAAGAAAGGGTAATGAAGTAAATGAAGAAATTCTTGAACTCTATAAGGAAATGATGAATGTCACAAAAGCACAAACTGTAGAAGAAGCAGAATCTGTTATTAAAAAAGTAGTAAGCAAGGCACAAGACACAAATGATGCAATTGAAACAATGTCAAGTTTAATCAATTACGGTAAGATGCTATTGAAACTTTCATTTCCGGACAGTGGACTTGAATAAAGAAATTAAGTGATGGGTGCTGACCAAAGTGGACAGTGCCTTTTTTATGTCTATATAATGAAGGAATTAATATTAGATGTATGATGATAGACAGAGAAAAGGTTAAATCGCTTGTAGGTCCCGTGAGAAGCACAACTTTCAGCTATATCTATCAAATAACGTATGTTTCAGTAAGACACCAGTTATATAAGTGTTGACTTGTAGAAAACGTACTAATATACTGGAAATAGTTAGTGAGTAGTTACCAACTAACCACTACAATACATACCAATAAATAAATGATATAAACAAACATACAGTACGTTCAAAAAGCTGATATACCAACGGATACACAGTGAGTATGTCAAAAGCAAAGCCGACAAACTCAGAGTTCATTGCGATGGTTGCTGATAAGCTTCGTCTGGAACATATGGCTTCATGAAAGGGTAAGGAATAGTGCGATCATTTCTTAACTGAATAGAACGATTTAAAACCCTATGAGCCCAGGTGGATTCGTGGGGTTTTTTGGTTTGAAGAAATCTATACATTTCCGTTTTCTAAAGTAGAAATCGCCTCTTTTTTCAAAAGTAGGAGTACGCCCTTACGGCTTGTCCATTCTTACATAAGATACAATGTAATACAAAAACAACTAAAGGGAGGTGAGACAATGGGATGCTTCCGTGATAGAGATGATGTTGCTGGTGCTTTTGACAGAGACAGAGACGACTTTAGAGTTCCTGTGAGAGCTTTTATTAGAGGAGAGGATTTCTGCAGAGCTGTACGCCGTTGTGACAGAGACGATGTAAGAGGTATTGAAGACCGTCGCCGCAGAAGAAGATGCTGCTGGTTTTAATTAGTTGCATTGAAACAAAAAAATCCTGAGATTCTCAGGATTTTTTTATAAAGGTTTCATCCTTTGAGAAGAATCTAAATAAGTATATAATATGAATAGACAAACATTCATAAAGCTCGATATAGAATGTACATACAGGGTTAGATTAACTTAAGAAAAGGGAGTGCGCTCATGACGCTAATCTTTGCACACCGTGGTTCAGCCGGGACACACCCGGAAAATACGATGGACGCTTTCTTTGAAGCTGAAAGAGTAGGGGCGGACGGGATTGAATTAGATGTTCAGCTGACAAAAGATGGAGAAATCGTCGTGATTCATGATGAAACGGTTGATCGCACAACCAATGGGAAAGGGTTTGTCAAAGACTATAGGCTTAAGGAAATTCAAAAGCTGCAGGCGAAATTCAAATTTAAAAGTAAGCTGTTTAAAAAAAATCGTGTGCCTTCATTGAGAGAGGTATTTCAATGGTTAAAGGGCAATGATATGCTTTGTAATATTGAGTTGAAGAACAGCATTATGGACTATCAGGGCTTGGAAGCAAAAGTGATCGGATTGATAAGGGAGTTTGGGTTTGAGGATCGAATCATCATTTCTTCATTTAATCACTATTCGATCGTGGCCTGTTACCGATTGGAGCCTGCAGTCGAAATTGCTCCGCTCTACTCATCGGGTCTATATATGCCCTGGATTTATGCCAGGTCCATCAGGGCGAAAGCGATACATCCCAATTTAAAGGCTGCACCCGATGAGATCATTGTGGAAGCCATGAAAAACGGGATAGCTGTCAGACCCTATACGGTAAATAAGATAGATCAGATGGAGAGACTTCTGAGTATTGACTGTTCAGCAATCGTGACGGACTTTCCTGAAAGAGCATTGAAGTTAAGAAATCATAAAAAAAGCTAGCGTAGAAAATTACGCTAGCTTTTTTTCGTGAACCGGGACTGTACTTTATTCCGTTTTCGGTCACGGTGCAGAACAAATCCCGCAATGAAACCGAGACCGCATACAAAGAATAGCAACCCGATGACGAATTGCAGCCATAAATAAGGAATGGGTGACTGCAGAATACCAAATAACATATCTCTCATCAATTTAATTCCCAGTGCAGCAAGCGCGCCAGGTATCAACATTATAATAAGGGCTATTAGTCGGACCATTAGGTGTATAACTCCTTTTTCGTTTCCATACTAAAATTCTAACTCCAACTAGAAAATTGTCAAGTTTAGAAAAGTAGTGTAACATTATGTTTGTGAAAAAAATTGCAGGTATTGATAGTCGGGGTGAAAAATGTTGCAAGAGGTTCTAATTGTCGGTGGGGGTAAAGGTGGGACAGCCATATTAAGAATCCTCCACGAAGCTTCCGTCATGAAAGTGATTGCAGTTGTAGACCTAAATGAAAACGCTTCAGGTATTTTGTTGGCTAAAGAACTGGGGATACCGGTTGGTAATGATTGGCGACAATTCCTGAATGATTCTGTTGATATCGTCATTGAAGTGACCGGTGAACAAAAAGTGTTTGAAAATATAAGAGATAAACGGGGAAAGAATACAGTCATTATCCCAGGCAGTGTTGCCTTTCTTATCTCGAAGCTTTTGGAAGAAAAGGAAGATCTCATTCATCAGTTGACAAGTGAGTCGTTTAAAAGGGATCTTATTTTTAACTCGACTGACGATGGTATGGTCGGGATCGATGATCAAGGAAATGTGATGCTCTACAATAAAAGTGCAGAGCGGATGATTGGGAAGGATCAGGAAGACGTTATCGGGATGCATATCTCTGACGTGATTCCTGAGAGTAAGTTAACTACCACGATGGAAACACGTCGTACTGAAACCAATCAAGAAGTGGTGTTAGATAATGGGCTGAAGATCATCTCCAACCGAATTCCGATGATTACCGACAATGATGAAATCATCGGTGCCTTTTCTGTGTTTAAAGACATTACGGAGGTCGTAAATCTTGCAGAAGAAATAACGAACCTCAAAGAAATACAGACCATGCTTGAAGCTATCATTCATTCCAGCGATGATGCAATATCTGTAGTCGACGAAGAGGGGAAAGGGATTCTGATAAATCCTGCCTATACACGAATCACGGGACTCACCCAGGAAGAAGTAATCGGAAAACCCGCAACTGCAGATATTTCCGAAGGGGAGAGTATTCACTTGAAAGTCCTGCAGACTCGAAGAGCCATCAGGGGAACAAGAATGCGGGTTGGTCCGAAACGTAAAGAGGTTATCGTTAACGTAGCTCCAATTATTGTGAACAATAAGCTCAAGGGGAGTGTCGGTGTCATCCATGATATGTCTGAGATTCAGTCACTCACTCAGGAGTTGGATCGTGCAAGAAGAATCATCCGTACTCTAGAAGCGAAGTATATGTTTGAAGACATCATCGGGGACTCAGAGGAAATGATGATTGCCGTAGAACAAGCTAAATTAGGGGCGAAAACGCCAGCAACTGTTCTTCTTCGGGGTGAATCCGGTACGGGAAAAGAATTATTTGCACACGCGATACATAATGCGAGTGATCGAAAGTTCAACAAATTCCTGCGGGTCAATTGTGCTGCATTATCGGAGAATCTATTGGAAAGTGAATTATTCGGATATGAAGAAGGTGCCTTTTCTGGAGCAAAGCGGGGAGGTAAACGAGGATTATTTGAAGAAGCTAATAATGGAAGTATATTCCTGGATGAAATTGGGGAGTTAAGCGCCAACACTCAAGCCAAGCTACTGAGGGTCCTGCAGGAGAATGAAATTGTTCGAGTTGGTGGGACGAAATCCATCCAGATTAATGTCCGGGTCATTGCGGCGACGAATGTGAACTTGGAAAAAGGAATTGCCGATGGTTCTTTCAGAGAAGATCTTTACTACCGGCTCAACCGAATGCCCATTCAAATACCTCCTCTGCGGCATCGTAAATCAGATATTCCGTTCATTTCTGAAACCTTGATTACAAAGATCAACCAGGATTATGGCAGAAATGTTGAAGGGGTTACAAAGGAAGCGATGAACAAGTTAATGAATTACCATTGGCCTGGGAATGTCAGAGAGCTCGAGAATGTATTGGGAAGAGCGATTATCTTTATGAACTACAACGAAGTAAAGATAGATAGCAAACATTTACCTCAACTGGAGAATACATCTAAGAGCCAAGTTAAAGAGCTTGCTGCTGATGCATCAGGAACCCACAAAGATTTGGCTACTCAAGTAGAACAATATGAAAAAAATATAATCCAGAACGTTTTAGAGCAGAATAATGGTAACAAAACGGCAGCAGCCAAAGCATTAAGTGTTTCAGTGCGAAATTTGTATTACAAAATTGAAAAATATGACATTGAAATAACTAGCATGAAATAATTTGCATGGTATGAAAAGAATTGCATGGTTGGATGTATGGAAATGAAGCGTTTTCAACACTATAAAAGTTGGCACGGTTCTTGCATATAGTTTAATGGGAACATAATAACAGAAAAAAGGGGTTGAAACGACATACATGAATCTACAATCTTTGGTGGAAAAAGCAACCCAGATAGAAAATTCCACTGTAGCGGTTGCAGCTGCAGAAGATAAAGAAGTCCTTGGTGCTGTCGCAATGGCAGTTGAAAAAAATATGGCCAAATTTTTATTGTTTGGTGATAAAGAAGAAATTATCTCTCTTTTAGAAGAGGTTGCGCCACAGCTTCGATCACACGGCAATATTAAGATAAAGCATGCTTTTTCTCCGCAGAAAGCAGCGGAACTTGCTGTGAAGGCTGTAAAGGAAAATGAAGCAAGTGCTTTAATGAAAGGGAATGTTCCCACTGCTGTCATTTTAAAGGCAGTGTTAAATAAAGAGTGGGGACTCCGTACAGGAAATGTATTATCACATGTTGCAGCTTTTGAGGTGGCTGGGTTCGATAGATTGACATTTATTACGGATGCAGCTATGAACATTGCACCTGATTTGCAGCAAAAAGCGCAAATTATTGAAAATGCCGTTGGGATTGCCCAATCAATCGGTGTCAACCATCCGAAAGTTGCCCCGATAGCCGCGGTTGAAGTAGTGAATCCGGCCATGCAGGCAACAGTGGATGCCGCTTCCCTTACGATGATGAATCAAAGGGGGCAGATTCGTAATTGTGCTGTCGATGGGCCATTAGCCCTTGATAATGCAGTTTCTCATCATGCTGCGGAGCATAAAGGGATTGAAAGTGACGTCGCAGGACAAGCAGATATCTTGCTCGTTCCGAATATCGAGACGGGTAATGCTCTTTACAAGTCCCTGATCTACTTTGCGAAAGCGAAAGTTGGGGCTGTGATTGCGGGAGCAAAAGCACCAATCGTGTTAACATCCAGGGCAGACAGTGCAGAAAGTAAGTTATATTCACTGGCACTGGCTATATGCTCTGCTTCAAATAAATAATAGATACATCAAACATAAAATTAGACTTTAGGGGGAAATAAAAATGAAAATTTTCAGCTATATGGAACAATATGATTATGAGCAATTGGTATTTTGTCAAGATGAAGCATCAGGGTTGAAAGCGATCATCGCGATCCATGATACAACTCTTGGACCTGCACTTGGAGGAACTCGTATGTGGACATACGAATCTGAAGAAGCAGCGATTGAAGATGCTCTGCGTCTTGCAAAAGGTATGACGTACAAGAATGCTGCTGCCGGACTTAACTTAGGTGGGGGGAAAACGGTTATCATCGGTGACCCTCGCAAAGATAAGAATGAAGAAATGTTCCGTGCGTTTGGTCGCTACATCCAAGGATTAAACGGTCGTTATATTACTGCAGAAGATGTTGGTACTACAGTTGCTGATATGGACTTGATTCATGAAGAAACAGATTATGTTACAGGTATTTCTCCTGCCTTTGGATCTTCTGGTAACCCATCTCCTGTTACGGCTTATGGAGTATACCGTGGAATTAAAGCTGCAGCGAAAGAAGCCTTTGGAACAGATTCACTGGAAGGGAAAACAATCGCCGTTCAAGGAATCGGTAATGTTGCGTACAATATGTGCCGCCATCTTCACGAAGAAGGAGCAAATCTGATCGTTACAGATATCAATAAGGAAGCTGTTCAACGTGCTGTAGATGAATTCGGGGCAAAAGCTGTTGATATCAACGAAATTTATGGAGTTGACTGTGACATCTTTGCACCATGTGCCCTGGGAGCGATCATCAACGACGAAACCATTCCTCAGCTAAAAGCAAAAGTCATTGCAGGGGCTGCGAATAACCAATTAAAAGAAACTCGTCATGGTGACGCGATTCATGAAATGGGTATCGTTTATGCACCTGACTATGTCATCAATGCAGGTGGAGTCATCAACGTAGCGGATGAATTATACGGTTACAATAGTGAAAGAGCGATGAAAAAAGTGGAGCAAGTGTACAACAACGTTGAGCGGGTTATTGAAATCGCTAAACGTGATAATGTTCCTACTTACGTAGCTGCTGATCGTATGGCGGAAGAGAGAATCGAGAAAATGCGCCGTTCAAGAAGCCAGTTCTTACAAAACGGTCAACATATTTTAAGCAGACGTGGATAATTAGAAGAAAAAACGCTTTACTTCTAACAAGAGTAGAGCGTTTCTTCCCTGTTAATGCGAACATCGAACAGATTAAGGGGTTATCTATCATAGGGGAAAAATTCTACGAACAAACATTACAATAATAGCTACCCAAATGGAGGTAACAACAGTGCAAGAAAACAAACATCGGATATTAGTCATTAACCCTGGATCGACATCAACCAAGATTGGTGTTTTCGATGATGATCGATCTATCTTTGAAAAGACAATTCGTCATGATACAGGAAAGATTAATGAATTTCCAACTATCATTGATCAGTATGAATTCAGAAAGGATACCATTCTTCAAACGTTAGATGAAGAAGGGATCAACATTTCAAAACTAAGTGCTGTTTGTGGCCGTGGGGGCCTTCTTAGACCGATAGAAGGCGGCACCTACTTAGTGAATGATGACATGCTGAAGGATCTTAAAGAAGGATTCTCAGGTCAGCATGCTTCAAACCTTGGTGGGATTTTGGCATTTGAAATTGCCTCTGGATTAAACATCCCGTCTTATATTGTCGACCCTGTTGTAGTGGACGAGCTGCAATCACTTGCCCGGGTTTCAGGGTTTTCACTCATTGAAAGAAAGAGTATTTTCCATGCGTTAAATCAGAAAGCGGTAGCAAGAAGAGTCGCAAAGGAACTCGGAAAGAAATATGAGGACCTAAATCTGATCATCACTCATATGGGTGGTGGAATTACCGTCGGTGCCCACCGCAATGGGAAAGTTGTGGATGTGAATAATGGTTTACATGGCGATGGCCCATTCAGTCCTGAAAGAGCAGGTACTGTTCCGGCGGGTGATTTAGTTGACCTATGCTTCTCAGGTGATTATTACCGAGATGAAATCATGAAGAAACTCGTTGGTCAAGGTGGCTTAGTCGGTTACCTTGGAACAAACGATGCGGTAAAAGTAGAGAAGATGATTGAAAATGGCGATGAAAATGCCAAAGCCGTGTACGATGCGATGGCGTATCAAATTGCGAAAGAAATTGGGTCAGCAAGTGCCGTCCTTAATGGTAAAGTTGACGCCATTGTGTTAACGGGTGGTCTTGCTTATGGTAAAGAGTTTGTAAAAGCGATAAGCAATCGAATCAATTGGATAGCGGATGTCGTGATTCAACCAGGAGAAAATGAACTGCAAGCTCTTGCGGAAGGGGCATTAAGGGTCTTACGAAGTGAAGAAGACTATAAGGTGTACCCTGGAAATGTAAAAGAAGAAGCAAGAGTATAAGAGCAAGGAGGACTCAAGATTGGCAGAAGAATATGATTTAGTCATTCTAGGGGGAGGCACAGGTGGCTATGTAGCCGCCATTCGTGCTTCTCAACTTGGATTAAAAACAGCAATCGTTGAAAAGGGAAAACTGGGGGGGACATGCTTACACAAAGGATGTATACCTAGTAAAGCTCTTCTTCGGAGTGCTGAAGTATATGCTACAGCTAAACACGGTGAAGACTTTGGTGTGAAGATCAATGGAGTAGAGTTAGATTTCACAAAAGTTCAATCTAGAAAAGACGGGATCGTTGAACAGCTTCACAAAGGAGTTCAACACTTGATGAAACAAGGTAAGATCGATGTCTTCGAAGGACTTGGACGTATATTAGGACCTTCTATTTTCTCGCCGATGCCTGGGACGATTTCGGTTGAAATGAATAACGGGGAAGATAATGCTATGTTGATCCCTAAGAATGTGATCGTTGCAACAGGTTCCAGACCTCGTTCTTTACCGGGTCTTGATATTGATGGAGAATACGTATTATCCTCAGATGAAGCGCTTTCACTTGAAGTTCTTCCTAAATCGATCATCATCGTTGGCGGAGGGGTCATCGGTATTGAGTGGGCTTCCATGCTGTCTGACTTTGATGTAGAGGTAACTGTGGTGGAATACGCTGATAAAATCGTACCAACCGAAGACCATGAGATTTCTAAAGAAATGCAGCGCTTAATGAAGAAAAAAGGCGTCAAAATCGTGACAAGTGCAAAGGTGCTTCCTGAATCCCTAGAAAAAGGGGATGGAGAGGTCACCATTAAAGCTGAGCATAAAGGAGAAGAAAAAGCCTTTATAGCAGAGAAGATCCTTGTATCTGTAGGCAGACAAGCGAATGTTGTAGGTATTGGCTTAGAGAACACAGATATTAAAGTGGAAAAAGGTTTTATTGAAGTGAATGAATTCTTTCAAACAAAGGAATCTCATATTTACGCGATTGGAGATGTCATCGGTGGACTTCAATTAGCTCATGTAGCATCTCACGAAGGAATCACAGCAGTGGAACATATGGCGAATGAGAAGCCTCATCCTATTGACTATTCCCTCATTTCAAAATGCATCTACAGTAATCCTGAAATTGCAAGCGTAGGGATTACGGAGCAGGAAGCGAAAGAAAAGGGATATAACCTGAAGACCGGAAAATTCAGTTTCAGAGCGATCGGGAAAGCACTTGTTTATGGTGAATCGGATGGATTCGTCAAGATCATTGCAGACAAAGATACCGATGACATTCTGGGTGTGCACATGATTGGTCCGCATGTAACCGACATGATTTCAGAAGCGGGACTTGCTAAAGTATTGGACGCAACCCCATGGGAAATCGCGCACACAATCCACCCTCATCCATCCCTGTCAGAAGCGATCGGAGAAGCGGCACTTGCTGTAGATGGAAAAGCTATTCATTCATAGAAAAGCGAAGCCGACTGTTCTGGCCCGACAAGCACAAGGGGGAAATCCCAGAAGGCGTACTTGGCCTTATGGGATTTATCCATTGTGACCTCGAGGGACAAGGAGGCGCAGCTGGACAAATAGAAAAGCGAAGCCGACTGTTCTGGCCCGACAAGCACAAGGGGGAAATCCCAGAAGGCGTACTTGGCCTTATGGGATTTATCCATTGTGACCTCGAGGGACAAGGAGGGGCAGCTGGACAAATAGTAGAGCGTAGATGGCTTTTGGGGCCGCCATCAACAAAAAATTTATAAGGTAGAGATCTTCTCTACCTTTCCAACCATTAGATTGTGTAGGAGGTAAATAAAATGGCAGAGAATCGTCATGAAGAGTTAGGACTTTCCAATGAGAAAGTATTAGAAATGTATGAAACAATGCTGCTTGCCAGAAAAATCGATGAGCGCATGTGGTTACTGAACCGGTCGGGTAAAATCCCATTTGTTATTTCATGTCAAGGTCAAGAAGCGGCTCAAGTTGGTGCTGCATTTGCTTTAGACCGCGAAAAGGATTATGTACTTCCGTACTATCGTGACATGGGTGTTGTCTTAACATTCGGGATGACGGCCCAGGAATTAATGCTATCAGGTTTTGCAAAAGCAGAAGATCCAAACTCAGGTGGACGTCAAATGCCTGGTCACTTTGGTCAAAAGAAAAATAATATCGTAACGGGTTCATCTCCTGTAACGACTCAAGTACCACATGCCGTTGGTATCGCTCTTGCCGGAAAAATGGAGAAGAAGGATGTTGTGACGTTTGTAACGTTCGGTGAAGGGTCTTCCAACCAGGGAGATTTCCATGAAGGCGCAAACTTTGCAGGTGTACATAAACTTCCTGTCATTTTTATGTGTGAAAACAATAAATATGCGATTTCGGTTCCGATTGAAAAGCAATTAGCTTGTGAAAAAGTGTCCGATCGTGCCATTGGATATGGAATGCCTGGAATCACGGTTGATGGAAATGACCCTATCGAAGTATATAAAGCGGTCAAAGAAGCAGCGGATCGCGGCCGTCGCGGGGAAGGTCCAACCCTTGTTGAAACAGTTTCTTATCGTTTAACTCCTCACTCCTCTGATGATGACGATCGAAGCTATCGTTCTCCGGACGAAGTGGCAAAAGCGAAAACAAATGATCCAATCATCACGTTTGGTGCTTATCTGAAAGAAACAGGCGTTATGAACGATGACATTGAAAAAGAAATCAATGATCGTATTATGAAGCTCGTGAACGAAGCAACGGATTATGCAGAAAACGCTCCATATGCTGAAGCAGAATCAGCAATGAAGTATGTTTATGCAGAAGAGAAGTAAGGGGGAATTCAATCATGCCAGTAATTTCATACATTGATGCCGTAACAATGGCCATTAGAGAAGAAATGGAACGTGATG
The DNA here is from genome assembly GCF_008180865.1 of Rossellomorea aquimaris. Lineage (GTDB taxonomy): Bacteria > Bacillota > Bacilli > Bacillales > Bacillaceae_B > Rossellomorea > Rossellomorea yichunensis. The sequence goes on along the minus strand of NZ_VTEX01000004.1, from coordinate 134,211 downwards.
AGAAAGTATTCGTTCTTGGAGAAGACGTAGGGAAAAAAGGTGGAGTTTTCAAAGCGACTCACGGATTGTATGATCAATTTGGAGAAGACCGCGTCATCGATACACCACTTGCAGAATCAGCTATTGCCGGAGTTGGAATCGGAGCTGCCATGTATGGTATGAGACCGATTGCAGAAATGCAGTTTGCTGATTTTATCATGCCTGCTGTGAACCAAATCATTTCTGAAGCATCACGTATTCGTTATCGCTCGAATAATGATTGGAGCTGTCCGATGGTTATTCGTGCTCCATACGGTGGTGGAGTTCACGGAGCACTTTATCACTCTCAATCCGTTGAGGCGGTTTTCGCTAATCAGCCTGGATTGAAAATAGTCATGCCTTCTACTCCTTATGATGTGAAAGGCTTGCTGAAAGCGGCGATCCGTGACGAAGATCCAGTATTATTCTTCGAACACAAACGTGCTTACCGTCTAATTAAAGGAGAAGTACCTGATGATGATTATACTCTTCCAATCGGAAAAGCAGACGTGAAGCGTGAAGGGGAAGACATCACAGTCATCACATATGGCTTGTGTGTTCACTTTGCTCTTCAGGCAGCAGAAAAGCTTGCCCAAGACGGAATTGAGGCGCACATCCTGGATTTACGTACAATCTATCCATTAGATAAAGAAGCGATCATTGAAGCAGCTTCTAAAACAGGGAAAGTTCTGCTCGTGACAGAAGACAATAAAGAAGGAAGCATCATGGGTGAGGTTTCTGCGATTATCGCTGAAAATTGTTTATTCGAGCTTGATGCTCCAATCAAACGACTTGCTGGTCCTGACGTTCCTTCAATGCCGTATGCGCCAACAATGGAAAAATACTTTATGATCAACCCGGATAAAGTAGAAAAAGCAATGCGTGAACTTGCAGAATTTTAATCAGAAAAACCAATTAAACTCAACAGTAAGGAGGGTTCCTCATTGGGTATAGAAAATATGAAAATGCCTCAGCTAGGGGAAAGTGTTACAGAAGGTACAATAAGTAAATGGTTGGTTTCACCTGGTGATACCGTCAATAAATATGACCCGATTGCGGAAGTTCAAACGGATAAAGTAAATGCAGAGGTACCATCATCCTTTACGGGTACCATTAAAGATTTAATTGCTGATGAAGGAGACACTCTTGAAGTCGGAGAAATCATTTGTTCGATTGAAGTGGAAGGTGAAGGTTCTGCACCTGTTGAAGAAACTCCGAAAGAAGAGCCTATGGAAGATGCGGATGAAACAACTCAATCAGCAACTAAAAGGAATGCTCCAAGTAAAGATAGTGGGAATAAAGCAAGGTATTCTCCGGCAGTATTAAAGCTATCTCAAGAGCACGATATTGACCTGAATCAAGTGGAAGGCACTGGAAACGGCGGACGTATCACTCGTAAAGATCTTAAGAAGGTCATTGAGTCAGGTAATATTCCAAAAGCAGGAGAGGCTCAGGCGCCTAAGGCCGAAGATCAGGCTCCTCAGCAAGCGCCAGTGAAAGAGCAAGCTGTTCAACAACCTGCCAAGCAATCCGCACCTGCAGCGAACGTTCCTGTTGTACCTGGTGATATTGAAATCCCGGTTTCGGGAATTCGTAAAGCCATCGCATCCAACATGGTTCGAAGCAAGCATGAAGCTCCTCACGCATGGACGATGATGGAAGTGGATGTTACAAATCTTGTTGATTATAGAAACTCACTAAAAACGGAATTCAAGCAGCGTGAAGGTTTTAATCTGACATTCTTCGCATTCTTTGTGAAAGCTGTAGCGCAAGCTCTTAAAGAGTATCCGCAAATCAACTCTATGTGGGCAGGCGACAAAATTGTTCAAAAGAAAGACATCAATCTTTCCATTGCAGTGGCCACTGATGATGCACTTTATGTGCCTGTGATCAAAAATGCAGACGAAAAGACGATCAAAGGAATTGCAAGAGAAATTACTGAGCTTGCCGGAAAAGTCCGCAGCGGTAAATTAACTTCTCAAGATATGCAGGGAGGCACATTTACAGTTAACAATACCGGGTCATTTGGTTCAGTACAATCGATGGGTATCATAAATTATCCTCAAGCAGCGATCCTTCAAGTGGAGTCGATTGTGAAGCGTCCAGTTGTCATGAACAACGGGATGATCGCAGTTCGTGATATGGTGAACCTGTGTATGTCACTTGATCACCGTGTTCTTGACGGATTGGTATGCGGAAGATTCTTGCAGCGGGTGAAAGAAATCTTAGAAAATACATCAAAAGAAAATACATCTGTCTATTAAATAGTGACAAGGACTGACCCTGGGTGGTTGGTCCTTGTTTTTTTCTGCTTCTGGATAGAAAGGATTATAAAACAAAATGGTAGGCCCAAGAATTCAGGAAAAAAAGGAAAATTATAACTGGAAGAATATCCCGTAAATAATTTTTTTACGATTTATAGGTCGTTTTCCGAGTACTTACAAGATTAAATTCCCTCCTATGTCTTCTTTCTCATTTATTTCCTGCTTAGTACGAAATGTTGGGGGTACTCCCTCCTTTTAACCTATGAGATGTGCATCGCAATCCAAAATATTCCTGTAGTTATATTATCTGTGTGACTATATGCATACATGAAATATGCGAGAAGGTGACTTTTTTATTAATTTCCGAATATTCAGATTTAATCCGACATAAACTTACAAATTTTACATTACCACTTGGTTATCTTTGGTTTAGAACCTACTTTTTTCCAAGTAGTGAATCAGGGAGGTGTCGGGTTTACTGAAGGAATCTAAAATTACTGGGAGGGAATTAGATGACACGTAGAAAGCGTAAAGCAAGATGGTTATCCATTGTACTCACCTTAGTAATGTTTGTCCCATTATTATTTCCATTCAATGCAGGGGCAGCGAATACCTCACAATCAGCTTTGGCTAAAGAAAAACCATCCACTTCAGCAAGCGATAGCGCAAAGGTAAGTCCACAATCAAAGATCACATCGAAACTACATGATCAATTCAAGAAAGATAAGCACGTCACATACTTAGTGAAGTTCAAGGAGCAGCTTGATACGAAGGCTGTAGCTAAGAGCGCGGCTGAAAAAGCGAAAAAACAGAAGCTGTCTGCTAACAGCAAAAAATTACTGAAGCGAAATATGGTCGTTTCCGAGCTTCGTGCCACGGCCCTTGAATCTCAAGCAGAAGTGAAAGAATACTTAACGAAACAAAAAAAGTCCGGTGCAGTAAAGGAAATAAAAGATTTCTACGTTGTAAACGGAATGGCCGTTACTTCCACAAAAGAGGTAATGGATAAAATTTCAACATTTGCTGAAGTTGAGAAAATCTTGCCGAATGAAACGCGTCAGCTCATTCAACCGGCAAAAGTTGAAGATTCAGCTAGCGTTGCAGAAAAAGAAGTCCAAAACAGTCCGGCATCGATTGAATGGAATATTGACAGAGTTGGTGCACCGGCGGTTTGGGATATGGGAATTGATGGAGCTGGAACCGTTGTAGCATCGATTGATACAGGTGTTCAATGGAATCATCCGGCTTTACAGGAAAAATACAGAGGATATGATCCTCAAAATCCTGATGCCCCTGATCATGAATTCAGCTGGTTTGATGCAACAGCAGGGCAAAGTGCACCTTATGATGATCAAGGACACGGTACGCATGTTACAGGAACAATGGTTGGTTCAGAACCTGCCGGCAGCAATCAGATCGGCGTCGCTCCGGGAGCAAAATGGATTGCTGTAAAAGCATTCACGGCAGATGGAGGAACAGATGTTGATTTGTTGGAAGCGGGAGAATGGATTCTTGCTCCTAAGGATGCTGAGGGCAACCCGCATCCCGAGATGGCTCCAGATGTTGTCAATAACTCATGGGGTGGGGGTCCCGGTCTTGATGAGTGGTACCGGGATATGGTGAACGCATGGAGAGCGGCAGAAATATTCCCTGAGTTCTCTGCTGGTAATACAACATTATTTAATCCTGGAGGCCCGGGTTCAATTGCTACACCTGCAAATTACCCTGAGTCATTTGCAACGGGTGCAACGGATATTAATGACAACCTTGGAAGTTTCTCGCTGCAGGGTCCTTCTCCTTACGAGGAAGTTAAACCTGAAATTTCCGCACCGGGAGTGAATATTCGCTCTTCAGTACCGGGAAGTAACTACGAAGGCGGATGGAATGGTACATCAATGGCGGGTCCTCACGTCTCTGCAGTTGCAGCATTATTGAGACAAGCGGATGCAAGTTTGACGGTTGATGAAATGGAAGAAATCTTAATGTCAACGGCTGTTCCATTGACAGACGGTACCTTCCCTGAAACACCTAATAATGGATATGGTCATGGCTTGGTTAACGCATTCGATGCCGTTTCATCCGTAATGAGCGGTATTGGAAAAGTAGAAGGGCAAGTTTCAAAAGAAGGGGATGACTCTGAAGCTCCAGTAATCAGTCATGAAGCCCCTGGTGAAGCATTTGAAGGAATGAATCTGCCACTACAAGCGGAAGCAAATGATAATGTGAGTGTAACGAATGTTTCATTACATTATCAAAATCAGGATGGCGCTTGGGAATCTGTTGAAGCAACAAGATCTTCAGGTGACTATAAATCAGGAACTTATGAGGCGATCATTCCTGGAGAAGCACTGACAGGAGAAAGTGTTACTTATAAATGGTCGGCAATGGACTTTGGCGGAAATGAAGTAGAAACGGATGCCTATTCTGTCACTCTTCTTCCGGGAATCACAGTCGGATATGAGCAGGACTTTGAGTCTTCTCCAAGTGGCTGGAATTCTTACGGCCCAGGAAACAGCTGGGAGTGGGGTGTACCGGTTAATGGTCCAGGTGCCGCTACTTCAGGAGAAAAGGTATATGCAACAAGTCTGGATGGTACGTATGACAACAGTGCCAACATGTCCTTACAAATGCCTCCGATCGATTTACCTGAAGGGAATAGCTTCTTACAATTCAAGCAGTGGCATGAGCTTGAAAGAAACTATGATTATGGTCATGTGTTTGTATCCACAGATGGTGAAGAGTGGACGCAGGCCCTTCGTGTCAACGGGAATACGGATGGCTGGGTCGACGGAGAAGTGGATCTGAGTCAATATGCCGGTCAGCGCATCTACATCGCATTTAATGTTACAACTGATGGTAGTGTCGTGAAACAAGGCTGGTATATCGATGACGTTAAGCTAAGTGGAGAATCGATTCTTCCAGCTAAAAAGATGAACCTTGGATTGAAATCGAAGGATGAGAAGTCATCATCTGTTTCAAAGAAACCGAGTGTAAATCCGAATAAAATCAAAATGGCGAAACATGTAAGCAAAGAAACTCCGGTAGAAGGAAACGTACCAGGGCCGGTGCTGCTTCCATTGCAAGCGGAAGTAAGCGTACTGGAAACGGGACGTTCGGTATATACGAACCCTGCCGATGGATCGTACGAAATGACTCATGCAGCCGGTGAGTTTACGCTGCAAGCATCAACCTATGGATTCAGATCTGAAACACAAAGTGTAACGATTGAAGCAGATCAGACATCTAACGCCAATTTTACCCTTGAAGAAATTCCTCAAGGGAATATTACGGGAACAGTCACAAATGAAATTTCTGGAGAACCGGTTGAGGGAGCTACTGTCTTCTTACTTGAAGATGCTGTTGTAGAGCCGGTAGAAACGAATGAAAATGGTGAATATGAGCTGGAGGCATATGAAGGTGAGTACACCCTTAAAGTAGTTGCACCTTACTACTATAGTAAGGAAATGACTGTAACAGTTGAAGGTGGAGAAGCAACAAATGCCGATGTTTCATTAGAGCCTTTCATCGGATATCCCGGTGAAATTGGTTACGATGATGGAACAGCTGAAAACGCACGTGCATTCTATGATGCAGGTAATGGCTGGGCTGTGAAAATGTCTCTTGAAGAAGGCAATGAAACAGCATTGGTTACAGGCGGGTTATTCCGCTTCTGGGATACAGAATGGCCAGTACCGGGTGGAACAGAATTCCAAGTTGCCGTTTATGATGCATCTGGTCCAGATGGCGCTCCTGGTAAGAAAGTAGCCGGTCCGTTTGATGGAACTGCTTTACGTAACGGGGAATGGACACATGTAGACCTAAGCCAGCATGGCATCATGGTAGACGGCGATTTCTACATGGTTTACATTCAATCAGCTCCAAATCCGAATGCACCAGGGCTTGGAACAGATGAAGATGGCGAATATGCCGCAAGAAGCTGGCAATTCGTCGGAGGTGCATGGTCACTAGCACCAGAAGATGAAGGGAACTATATGATTCGTGCAACAGTGAATTATGAAGTCACTGCACCAGTCATCACATCACCGAAAGATAAATCATTTACAAATAAGGAGTCGGTTACCGTTGAAGGGACTTCTGCCCCGACCACAACGGTCCACCTCTTTAATGGAGACGAAGAAGTGGCAACAGCAGAAACGATGGAAGATGGTACCTTCTCTGCAGATGTTTCATTACATGATGGAGAGAATTCGATTACAGCGAAAGCAGCAACCGAGCAAGGGATGACGGGACCATCTGAGCCTGTAACCATCACCCTTGATCAAGTGAAGCCTGAGCTTGCCATCACGTCTCCGAAAGAAGGCATGAAAACGAATCGTGAAGCCATCACCGTAGAAGGAACGATTGTCGATGAAAACCTTGCCTGGGTAAAAGTTAATGGCGAGAAAGCTTCTGTAAGTGATGGACAGTTCAGTCATAGACTGCTTCTGGATGAAGGAGAAAATGTCATACAGGTAGTAGCGAAAGATAAAGCTGGAAACAAAAAGAAACAAAGCGTGACAGTCTTTGCTAAATTTGGTGACATCGCAGTTGAAAATCTTCTTCCTTCTGAAGATAAAGAGCTGAAGAAAGGTGAATCGGTTAAAATCGAATTTGACAGTGAGCCTGGATTAGATGCCACATTTGTCATCCAAATGCCACTGACAAATGCACGATCCCAAGTAACAAACGCAAATGAGCTTCCAATGATGGAAACATCAGAAGGTCACTACGTCGGTTACTACACAGCCACTTCCAATGTAAAGGCACCTGGAGCACTTATTGAAGTGAAGATTTCCGATGATTATGGAAATGTCACAACGAAACGTGCAGAAGGTAAATTGTATATCAATACAAAGAAATAAAGCTTAAGGGAGGAAGAGTCGACCCCGTCGACTCTTCTTTCTTTTTTGATTCATTTACCAGAGAGATTGAAGAAATACGTTTTCTTTTATATACTAAAATAGTATTAGTATAAACATTTCGAATGTTCAATGTGCACTCATGCTAGTTAAGTGAAGTTCTTCAGATGTAAATGTAAACGATTACAATCATGCAGGTCGAAAGAGGGGTACTATGAAGCTTAATGATATGAAAGAACAATCATTCAGTCGACGAACACTTACCGAATGGCAAGAAGCAGCTGAGATAGCGTTAAAAGGGAAAGGGATTCGTTCCTTACATACGAAAACCTATGAAAATATTGAACTTAAACCGTTATACACGAAAGAAGATTTACCTGGAGTGGATAGGGTGAATGCTTATATCCCTAATGTTCAAGGGAAATTGGAGAGTGCTCCAAAATGGTTCATCGCTCAACCGGTCAAAAGGGGCACTTGGGAAGAACTCACTTCTGCAATGAAGGATGCATTATCCCGGGGACAGAACTGTGTTTCATTTCAAGTAGGTGACTTAGACATAAGAGAAGGCTTCCACCAATTTATAAAAGAAGTCGTTGGGTTAGAGACTCCTGTCTTTTCCATTGAAAAAAAGACAGCACTCTCTATTCAGCGAATGATGGAAATTCCTGAACTGAGGGAAATCAAAGGTGTAATGGGCTTTGATCCAATAAATGAAAATCGGGAGCAGTTTGTAGATTGGTTGGAGGTTGTAAAAGACGTAGATGAGCATCTGCCTAATCTGAAGACCATAATCATTAATTCTGCCCAGTATCATAATAGTGGAGGAAGTGCCACGCAGGAATTGGCATACGGCCTGAGTGAAGGGGTCGCTTATATTGAAACACTTCAGGAAAAAGGATGGACTATAGAAAAGATTGCTGGGAAAATGCATTTTCACTTTTCAGTAGGCAGCCATTTCTTTATGGAAATAGCCAAAATCAGAGCCTTTAAGAAATTGTGGCAAGAAGTATTATCGTCTTATGGACTTTCAGAACAAGCGATCGCTCATTCGGTCAGCTGCAGTGCGGAAACGTCTCAATTGAACAAATCCACACTCGATCCGTATGTCAATATGCTTCGCGGGGGAGGAGAAGCGTTTTCTGCCATTCTTGCAGGGGTGGATTATCTTCTTGTTGCTCCATTCAATGAAGTGAGTGGGGAAGTGAACGGGTTTTCTGAGAGAATTGCCCGGAATACGCAACTGATCCTTGGGGAAGAAGCTCATTTGGATAAAGTGGTCGACCCTGGGGGCGGTTCTTATTATGTGGAATGGTTATCAGAAGAGGTAGGTAAGCTTGCATGGAAGGAATTTCAACAGGTCGATGGAGATGGGGGAATTCTTGTCTGTCTGAAAAATGGTTCCATTAATGAAAAAATAAATAGAGTGAGAGAGTCACGTATTCATGATTTAGCCACAAGAAAAAACTCGATGATCGGGACAAACATCTATTCAAATCTTGAGGAGACATATCAAACTCCATCATCTAATAATGTGGGTGAGCGATTGTCTCTTCCTTTTGAAAGATTAAGAGAAAGGACACATAAGCTGAGAAGTAAACCGGTGGCAGGTTTAATAGGGTTAGGAAAGCTGAAAACCCATAAGCCCAGGGCTGATTTTGTAAAAGGATTTTTAGCGACGGGGGGCATTCATGCGAATCAAAGTAAAGAGTGCTTCTCTAAGGAAGATATACTTCAATTTGTGGAAGAAACCCGTTATCCATACTATTGTGTTTGTGGAACAGAGGAAGAATATCAAGACAAACTGCCTATGCTGATTGAGTCCATTCATCATATTGATTCGACCATTGTGATTGACGCAGCAGGGAAAATACCTGATGAGCATGAGTGGGTTCGTTTAGGACTGAATGGATCCATTTACAACAAGCAAAACATACTGAAAAAAGTAGATGACCTATTAACCATCTGGGAGGAGGGAACTGACAATGACAAAGCCTGATTGGCAAGAAATCAACCCTTATTCGAAAGAAGTGAGAACGAATGATGGTTCTCTAACAGGCAGCACCTATGAAACAAATGAGAAGATCGTCATTAAATCTCTTTATTCAGAAGAGGACTCAAAGGATATATCCCATGGAGAAGACCTCCCAGGCTTGGCTCCTTATACAAGGGGACCGTACCCGACCATGTATGTGAATCGTCCTTGGACGGTAAGGCAGTATGCAGGATTTTCAACAGCAGAAGAAAGCAATGCCTTTTATAGAAGAAACCTAAGTATGGGGCAGAAAGGTCTGTCTGTCGCTTTTGATTTAGCTACTCATCGTGGCTATGATTCCGATCATCCCCGGGTGGTAGGGGATGTAGGAAAAGCGGGAGTCGCCATCGATTCGATCCTGGATATGAAGATTCTGTTTGATGGAATACCTCTTGATCAAATGTCTGTTTCCATGACGATGAACGGAGCGGTGCTGCCCATCCTTGCATTTTATATCGTCACGGCAGAAGAACAGGGAGTTTCGCAGGAGAAGCTGTCCGGTACGATTCAAAATGATATTTTAAAAGAGTATATGGTGAGGAACACCTATATTTATCCTCCTGAAACATCCATGAAGATAATTGCAGACATCTTTGAGTATACGTCCAAACATATGCCGAAGTTTAATAGCATCAGTATCTCCGGGTATCATATGCAAGAAGCGGGAGCGCCTGCCGATATTGAGCTTGCTTATACGCTGGCAGATGGTCTTGAGTATGTTCGTACAGGTCTCCAGGCAGGGATCGATATCGACTCCTTTGCACCAAGACTATCATTCTTCTGGGCGATTGGCATGAATTATTTCATGGAAGTCGCCAAAATGAGGGCGGCGCGGAGAATTTGGGCGAAAATGATGAAAACATTCGGTCCTGGTAATCCGAAATCGTTGGCGCTCAGAACCCACTCCCAAACGTCCGGTTGGAGCTTAACGGAGCAGGATCCGTATAATAATGTCATTCGTACATTACTTGAGGCCCACGCGGCTGCTATGGGTCATACGCAATCGCTTCATACCAATGCATTGGACGAAGCGATTGCCCTGCCGACAGACTTCTCTGCGCGGATCGCACGTAATACACAGCTATACCTTCAAGAGGAAACCGCTATTACAAAAGTGATTGATCCATGGGCAGGTTCACATTATGTTGAATCCTTGACCGATCAGTTGATGGAGAAGGCCTGGGATCATATCGAAGAAATCGAAGAGCTTGGCGGAATGACCAAGGCGATTGAAACCGGATTGCCGAAGATGCGGATAGAGGAAGCGGCTGCGAGAAGACAGGCAATGATTGATTCGGGGGATGAAGCGATAGTCGGGGTAAATAAATATCGCCTGGACAAGGAAGATCCGATTGAAACGCTGGACATTGATAATACAGTTGTGAGACAAAAGCAAATTGAGCGAATTCAAATGCTTAAAGAAGAACGAAATGAGAATAGAGTAACCGAAACGCTCGAGGCATTAACGCTTGTAGCAGAAACAGGAGAAGGGAATCTACTTGAAAAAGCGGTAGAGGCAGCGCGGGCCCGGGCGACACTCGGAGAAATATCTGACGCCATTGAAAAAGTATCAGGACGACATAAAGCAACAATCCGGAGTATAAGTGGGGTGTACAGCTCGAACTTTTCAAATGAACAAGAAATCAACGTCGTGAAAGAGATGACAGAAGAATTTTTGGAAAACGAAGGAAGAAGACCGCGTATCCTGATTGCAAAGATGGGACAGGACGGGCATGACAGAGGAGCTAAAGTGATTAGCACGGCGTTCGCAGACCTTGGCTTTGATGTGGATATCGGGCCATTGTTCCAGACGCCTGCAGAAACGGCTCTGCAAGCAGTCGAAAATGACGTGCATGTCATCGGTGTAAGTTCTCTGGCCGCAGGACATAAAACACTCCTGCCTCAATTGGTAGCAGAACTAAAGAAATTAGGAAGAGAAGACATTCTCGTTGTCATTGGTGGAGTGATCCCGGCTAAGGATTATGACTTCCTATTGAATAACGGAGCTTCTGCCGTTTTTGGACCAGGGACGATCATACCCGTTGCTGCACAAAAAGTCATCAAAGAAATTTATGAAGTGCTGGGCTATGAGGAAGTGGCTGAATAATGGGAGAGCATGATTCAGGGCGAAAGAAGCGTTTTGTGAAGAAGAAAAAGGATTCTGTATCGATTACCGAATTAAAGGACGGGGTCTTGAATGGTGACCGTAGCTCCTTGGCGAAGGCCATCACTCTGATTGAAAGCAATGCAGAACAGCATTATGCAAAGGGACAGGAACTGTTGCAGGAGCTCCTGCCCTATACGGGTAAAAGCTTTCGGATCGGCATTACAGGTGTGCCTGGAGCTGGTAAAAGTACATTTATAGAAGCGTTCGGGGAAATGTTATGTGAGCAGGGCCACCGGGTTGCCGTCCTTGCGATTGATCCCAGCTCTTCCATTTCCGGTGGCAGTATTCTGGGGGATAAAACAAGAATGGAACAATTATCGAAAAACCCCCGTGCTTTTGTAAGACCTTCCCCCACTGCAGGAACACTTGGTGGAGTACACCGGAAAACGAGTGAAACACTTCTCTTATGCGAAGCGGCCGGATATGATCTGATGATCATTGAAACCGTTGGAGTCGGTCAAAGTGAAGTGATGGTGAGGCAAATGGTGGATTTCTTCCTCCTGCTCGTCATCACTGGAGCCGGGGACGAGCTTCAAGGAATGAAAAAGGGGATCATGGAGCTTGCCGATGCATTACTTGTCAACAAAGCGGATGGAGAAAATAAACCTCTCGCTGAGAAAACAAGAAGAGAGCTGAACCAAATCCTCCACTTCTTGACTCCCGCAACTAAAGGTTGGAGCTCAAAGGCTTATACCTGTTCTGCTTTGAAAAATGAGGGGTTAAAAGAGATGTGGAATGTGATCCGACAGTTTGAGAAGCAATCAAAAGAACAGGGAGTCTTTGAAGAAAAGCGACTTCTCCAAAAGCAGGAATGGTTCCATACGATGTTGAAAGAAAGAGTCTTGTCAGATTTCTTTTTTCATAAGGATATAAAGTCTGCCCTTCCACACATGGAAGGGCGTGTGAAGGAAGGGGACTATACCACTTCTCAAGCAGTAGAAGAATTGCTAAAGCGATATAAGGGTGTAATTCATTAACGGGTTTAGTTAATTTTAATTGAAACATAGGGTTTGAAATTGTTATGATAGGGGTACATCAAAATTCATGTTCTTATGGAGAATGATTAAGTCAGCGATTAAAAGGAGAGTTCAAGCATGGATATAGATTTCAATTTATTTATGAATGATGTTGTTCGCCAGGCTCGTCAAGAAATCGAACAAGCCGGTTATACCCAGTTAACAACAGAAGAAGAAGTAGATCAAGCTTTCGCTAAAGAAGGTACAACACTCGTGATGATTAACTCCGTTTGTGGTTGCGCCGGAGGAATTGCACGTCCAGCAGCAGCTCATTCCATTCATTACGATAAACGACCAGATCAATTGGTAACCGTTTTCGCCGGCCAGGATAAAGAAGCCACTGCGAAAGCGCGCAGCTACTTTACCGGCTATCCACCATCTTCACCGTCATTTGCTCTATTAAAAGATGGAAAGTTATTGACGATGGTAGAAAGACATGAAATTGAAGGTCACGACCCAATGTCGGTTGTGAACAAAATTCAATCGTACTTCGATCAGTATTGTGAAGAAGTGTAAGTAAGAGAGTGTGGCCCGTCAGGTTCCTTACATGAATATCTGCTTTAGGTGGATGTTTGTGTGAGGAACTTGACGGGTTTTTTTTTGCCTTTCACGTTTATACGATTGATCTTCTTTTATTTGCAGGGTGGGAAGCAGAGTAAACAGGCTGATAATTCCTGATTTACTAAAATACGCAATTCCTTTTAAATGCGGCGCAATAAATTCTAGAGAGACGCAATTCTCTTTAAGAACGACGCAATATTTAATGAAAACGACGCAATTATCTCCCGAAATGACGCAATTCATAGTTAATTCCCCATATAAAAAGATGAATATCCTAATTTTTCATAAAATCTACAGCCAGATCTGCATTTTTTAGTTTCTAATCAACGTAAATTCACTCTATTTTATAAAAACTACTACTCTCCTTTCTCTTTCGTTTTGTCGTGGTCCCCTCATTAAAAATGAATATTTTTTGAATAAGATAAGTTCGCTAATTACACGGACTAGTGTTCTTAATTAATAAACCAACTATTATATTTTCAGAATATATAAATTTTTATGAGTAACTATAAAAACTATTGCATAAATATTTATCTCTGATACAATACGAATATAGTAATTAATATACATTATATATTATATTTATACATTATTATTGGGGAGGAATTACAATGAAAAAGATATTATCTCTTATAGTAGTATTAATCGTTTCTACTACTCTTGCTGCGTGTGGTGCAGGAGAAGAGAATGCAGGAACCGCTTCAGGGGAATCAAAGAAACTGATTATGGGTACGTCGGCTGACTATAAACCATTTGAATATGTCGATACGGCAAACAGTGATGAATTTATCGGGTACGACATTGACTTGGCTCATATGCTGGCAGATGAACTTGGTTATGAAATCGAGATTAAAGATATGGAGTTCAGCGGATTAATTTCAGCACTTAAAACCGGGCAGGTGGACTTTGTACTTTCAGCTATGACCCCTACGCCGGAACGACAAAAGAACGTTGACTTCAGTGATGTCTACTACACAGCAAAAGATATGATCATCTCAACAAAAGAGAGCGGAATTCAAAGCGAAAAGGATCTTGATGGTAAAACGGTTGGCGTTCAGTTAGGTTCCATCCAACAGGATGCTGCAGAAGAACTTTCCACCTCCATCCCATTAAAAGTAGAGACCCGTGACCGTATTCCTGAGCTGATACAGGATCTGCAAAATGGACGTTTTGATGCCATAATCATCGAAAATACAGTAGCAAATGGTTATTTGGATAAAAATAAAGAACTTCTAGGAAATACAATGGACGTGAACGAAGAAGAGGCGGGTTCTGCCGTTGCACTTCCAAAGGATAGTGAGCTTACAAGCGAATTCAACGATGCATTGAAAAAGCTCAAAGAAAATGGAGAATTGAATAAACTGGCTGAAAAGTGGTTTGACGGAGAACAGTAGATTGATAGAAGGGCTAACCCATCATAGGTTAGTCCTTCCTATTTAACAGCACGATTGGAGGAGAATACAATGCCACTTGATTTTCAACAACTGATCCCTTCGATTCCTTTTATTTTGGAAGGATTGAAGGTCACTCTTAAAATTGTCGGGTTAGCAGGAATACTTGGATTTGCCTTCGGTATTCTGCTTGCTCTTTGTAAAATAAGTTCCATCAAACCTTTAACATTACTTGCAGATATTTATACATCGGTTTTTCGGGGGACTCCTTTAGTTCTGCAATTAATGATCATCTTTTATGGCTCGCCTCAGCTTTTTGGAACTCAGATCGAACCGTATACAGCAGCGATTCTTTCTTTTTCCCTTAATTCAGCTGCCTATATTTCCGAAATCATCCGTGCGGGGATCAATGCAGTGGATAAAGGGCAAAAGGAAGCGGCCATGGCTCTTGGGGTTCCATATCGTTTGATGATGAAAGATGTGATCCTGCCTCAGGCCATTAAAAACATTTTGCCTGCCTTAATGAACGAATTTATCACCCTTACGAAGGAATCTGCCATCGTCACTGTTATCGGAGCCGCCGATGTGATGAGGCGTTCGTATATGGTAGGCAGTGATTTGTATTCCTTTTTCGAACCACTACTATTTGCAGGACTGATCTATTATGTGCTTGTCATGATTCTAACCTTATTAGGGAAAGCGCTGGAAGGGAGACTACGTGGGAATGATTAAAGCAGAAAAAATCACCAAATCGTTCGGTAAGCTTCAAGTATTGAAAGGTATAGATTTCTCCGTAGAAAAAGGGGAGGTTGTCGCATTGATCGGTCCTTCCGGTTCCGGAAAATCCACTCTGCTCCGCTGCCTGAATTATTTAGAGGAACCAACTTCAGGATCGATATACTTTGAAGAAGCTATTGTGAAAGTCAAAAATATAAGCAAAGTGAGACAAGACATAGGCATGGTATTTCAACACTTTCACCTCTTTCCGCATATGACGGCGTTGGAAAACGTGATCTACGCCCCAGTGAAAGTGAAGGGGCTAAACAGATCAGATGCTAAAAAATTAGGGACGGACCTTCTAACCAAGGTTGGTTTGAAAGAAAAAAGTGTTGAGTACCCAAACCGTTTATCAGGAGGCCAAAAACAGCGTGTAGCGATTGCAAGGGCACTGGCCATGGAACCGAAAGTGATGCTTTTTGACGAACCGACATCTGCACTGGACCCGGAAATGGTCAAAGAGGTGCTGGAAGTCATGAAATCACTTGCTCATTCAGGGATGACGATGATCATTGTAACCCATGAAATGGGCTTTGCCAGAGAGGTGGCAGACAGAGTCTTATTCATGGATGATGGTAAGATCGTCGAAGAAGGAGAGCCTCTTCCTTTTTTCTCGAACCCGCAAAGCGAACGTGGAAAAGAATTCTTAGAGAAAATACTTTAAACGATGGAAGGATTAGCGAACAGTTTCGTTAATCCTCCTTTTTATGTTCAAGGGGAAATATGGTATTCTAAAGTAGCTAAAAAAGAAAGAGTTAGGAGAAAAATGAATGTTTCGAATCGGGTATCGAACACTTAAGACTGGGATCGGCACAGCGGTTGCGATCAGCATTGCACAGTGGTTTCAGCTGGATAACTTTGTATCAGCCGGAATTTTGACGATACTGTGCATTCAAAACACGAAGAAGAAATCGGTTAACGCTTCATGGAGCCGTTTCCTGGCCTGTGTGATTGCCATGGTGATTTCGGCTGCGTTCTTTGAGTTCATGGCCTATCATCCTGCCGTAATCGGCTTGTTATTACTTGTGTTCATTCCAATAACGGTAGCCCTGAATATCAAAGAAGGAATCGTCACCAGTTCCGTTATCATTTTACATATTTATTCTGCAGGTAAGGTGACCCCGGGCCTTTTTCAGAATGAATTAGGGATCATCGTTATTGGGATCGGGATCGCTCTGGTTATGAATTTGTATATGCCAAGCGTTGATAAAAAGATGATCGAATATCAAGAAAAGATCGAAGCCAATTTCTATAAAATCTTTTGTGAAATGATCAACTACCTGCGAACAAATGACAGCCAATGGGATGGAAAAGAAATCACTGAAACAGAACAATTACTTAAAGAAGCGAAGACAATAGCATTCAAAGATGTTGAAAATCACTTTTTACGTCATGAGAACTTATATTATTTGTATTTTAAAATGAGGGAAAAACAGTTCGAAATCCTACAACGTATCTTACCGATAGCGACATCGATCTCATTGACGATAGAGCAGGGACATCGGATTGCCGAATTTCTGGATGAGCTTAGTGATCACATACATCCAGGAAACACGGCCCTGTTTTATTTGAAAAAACTGTATGATATGAAAGTGGAGTTTGAACGGATGGATTTACCTAAGACGAGGGAAGAATTTGAAACCCGCGCCGCTCTCTATCAATTTGTTCAAGAGATGGAGCAGTATCTTCTTCTGAAAAGTTCGTTTAAAGGAATAAAGAAGGATGAAAATGATCAAAAGGAAGTAAACTACACCTAAAACACGAAAAAAGGTGATAGGATGCGTATACTTCTTGCCATTATCTTGTTCGCTTCTCCCATATGGCCGCTTGGGAGGAATCCACTTCCCGGGGATCCATTTATTATCGTGAACAAGGAAAGTAATCAATTAGCCTTCATCGACGACGGGAAGGTTCAGCACACATTCCCGGTAGCAACAGGGAAAACGACGACCCTCACCCCGGAAGGACTATTTAATGTTACCGTTAAAGCCAAGAACCCTTATTATCGTAAGAAGAACATTCCCGGTGGAGACCCCCGGAATCCATTGGGTTCAAGGTGGATCGGATTTGACGCCAAGGGGACAGATGGAAGGATTTATGGAATTCACGGAACGAATCAACCTTCAAGCATAGGCAAATATATCTCAAATGGATGCATCCGAATGCACAACAAACATGTCGAATATCTGTTTGATCAGGTGCCAGTCGGAACAAAGGTTCTAGTCGTCAAAACGAACAAAAGCTTCCATCAGCTGGGAAAAGATCACGGTGCGATAAAATAAAAAGGATCTGCTAATCGACCCAGTCGAAAAGCAGATCCTTTGTTTTCTATTATAATAAGAAAGTCAGTCCCGCCATGATTGTCGATGCAATCATGGCAAACAACATGACAAATACAATTATTTTTTGTAATTTTTTATTACCCATTGTATCTCTCCATTCTTCATCTCACCTTAAAGAGGCGATTTTCAACTCTATTTTATCGTGAATAGTGAGAGAAAACAACCATTGGCATAAAAGAAAACGCTTTAATTATTCGCCGGATTAGGAGGGAATTCGACACCGTTTATCGAATACTATACGGGTGGAACATGTAAACAACAGGGGGATGATAGGGATGAAAAAGGTAGACCATATCGGAATAGCAGTATCATCAATAGACAATGTTCTTCCATTTTATGAAGATACTCTTGGACTTTCACTCGTCAAGGTCGAAGAAGTGGGAAATCAAGGTGTGAAAGTAGCATTTATTGATGGTGGAAATATTAAGCTTGAGTTACTTGAACCACTACATAAAGAAAGTCCGATTGCCAAGTTCATTGAGAAAAAGGGAGAAGGCATTCACCATATTGCCTTTGGTGTCGAAGGAATTGAAAAACGGATCAAGGAACTGCAAGTGAGTGGAGTCCAGATGATCAACGAAACTCCAAAAACGGGGGCTGGCGGAGCTGCAGTTGCCTTCATGCATCCAAAGTCAGCGCACGGTGTACTATATGAACTATGTGATAAATCAAACATCAAGGGGGAGTAACATAATGGATATCTATGAAAAAATTAATGAATTGTATGATCGCAGAAGAGAAGTAGAATTAGGCGGCGGAGATGAAAAAATAGATAAGCAGCACGAAAAAGGAAAACTGACTGCCAGAGAACGAATCGATATTTTAGTGGATCCGGGCAGCTTTGTCGAGCTTAATCCATTCATTGAGCATCGCTGTTCAGACTTTGGACTGGACGGGGTTCAGGGCCCCGGAGATGGAGTCGTTACAGGTTATGGAAAAGTAAATGGAAAACCCATCTACTTATTTTCTCAGGATTTCACGGTATTTGGCGGCGCATTGGGGGAAATGCATGCGAAAAAGATTTCACATGTCATGGATCTGGCGGTCAAAAATGGTGCACCTTTCATTGGATTAAATGATTCAGGTGGTGCAAGAATTCAAGAAGGCGTCGTTTCTTTAGATGGATACGGACATATCTTCTATCGAAACTCTATTTATTCCGGAGTGATTCCACAAATCTCCGTGATCATGGGACCTTGCGCAGGAGGAGCGGTTTATTCCCCTGCCATCACGGATTTTGTGTTTATGGTGGATGATACAAGTCAAATGTTCATCACAGGACCCAAAGTAATTGAAACAGTCACCGGTGAGAAAATCAGTTCAGAAGATTTAGGCGGTGCGAAGGTCCATAACTCCATCAGCGGGAATGCTCATTTCAGAGGGAAAACTGAAGAAGAGGTCCTTCTCGAGGTTCGTAGACTATTAGCGTATTTACCACAAAATAATGAGGATAAGCCTCCTCGTTTGGAAGTGGATGAAGAAGATGATTATCGTGGGAATTTAACGGACCTGATTCCATTCGATGCTATCCGTCCTTACGACGTCCGCACGGTCATCAATGAAATTGTGGATGAAGACAGCTTTATGGAGGTCCAGAAAGAATTTGCGAAAAATATCGTCGTTGGACTGGCCCGTATCAAAGGAGAAGTCGTTGGCCTTGTATGTAATCAGCCAAAATTCATGGCAGGAGGGCTCGACATTGATTCCTCTGACAAAGCAGCCCGTTTTATCCGTTTCTGTGATTCCTTCAATATCCCATTGATCACCTTTGAAGATGTAACTGGCTTCTTCCCTGGAATCAAGCAGGAACATGGCGGGATCATCCGTCACGGTGCGAAAATCCTCTATGCCTATTCAGAAGCTACGGTTCCAAAAATGACGGTGATTTTACGAAAAGCCTATGGAGGTGCTTATGTTGCACTAAACAGTAAGTCCATCGGTGCTGATTTAGTTTTTGCATGGCCTAATGCAGAAATTGCCGTCATGGGTCCACAGGGAGCAGCAAATATTATTTTTGCAAGGGAAATTGCAGGTAGTGACAATCCTGAACAGCTTCGGGAGCAGAAGATTGAAGAGTACCGAGAGAAATTCGCTAATCCATATGTAGCAGCCTCCCGTGGAATGGTTGATGACGTCATAGATCCCCGTGAAACCCGGATCAAATTGATTCAAGGATTGGAAATGATGAGAAATAAACGGGAAGAAAGGCCAAAGAAAAAGCACGGAAATATTCCGTTGTAGAAGCGATACCATTTGTTGAACCGGCCTATTCACGCTATACTATAGAAGTGAATACATAATTGTGGAGGTCGACTAAATGATTAATCATGAACGTTTATTGAATGAATTCCTGGAATTGGTCCAAATCGATTCTGAAACGAGAGAAGAAGCAGAAATCGCCAAAGTATTAACACAAAAATTCTCTGATCTTGGCGTAGAGGTATTTGAAGATGACACGATGGGGGAAACGGGCCATGGTGCCGGAAACCTGATCTGTACGCTGAAAGGGAATAAAGAAGGCGTAGATACCATCTACTTCACTTCTCATATGGATACAGTTGTCCCTGCAAAAGGGGTTAAGCCGACGCTTAAAGATGATGGCTATATTTACTCTGACGGCACGACCATTCTTGGAGCCGATGATAAAGCGGGACTTGCAACGATGCTTGAATCTGTTCGGGTACTTAAAGAGAACAATATCTCTCACGGTGATATTCAGTTCATCATTACGGTAGGGGAAGAATCAGGATTAGTCGGAGCGAAAGCACTGGATTCTTCTCTAGTAAAAGCGAAATACGGTTTCGCCCTTGATAGTGATGGGAAAGTCGGTAATATCATCGTTGCCGCTCCTACACAAGCGAAAGTGAAAGCAACGATATATGGGAAAACAGCACATGCCGGTGTAGCTCCTGAAAAAGGCGTATCTGCCATCACGATAGCGGCTAAAGCGATTTCCAAAATGCCACTCGGCCGCATCGATGAAGAAACGACAGCAAACATCGGACGCTTCGAAGGTGGGAAAGCAACGAATATCGTATGTGAACAAGCGGATATTCTTGCAGAAGCACGCTCACTCGTCCCTGAAAAAATGGAAGCTCAAGTAGAGAAGATGAAATCTGCATTCGAATCCGTAGCAGAAGAAATGGGTGGAAAAGCAGAAGTTGAAGTACAGGTGATGTATCCAGGCTTCAAGTTCAAAGACGGTGACGAAGTAGTCGAAGTGGCAAAACGCGCAGCGAAGAAAATCGGTCGTCCAAGCGAGCTTCTTACAAGCGGAGGTGGAAGTGACGCCAACGTCATCGCAGGTTTCGGAGTGCCGACAGTCAACTTGGCAGTAGGATATGAAGAAATTCATACGAAGAGCGAAAGAATGCCTGTTGAAGAACTGAACAAGCTCTCTGAAATGGTTGTAGCGATCATTCAGGAAGTAGCGGGGGAATAGCCGCCGGAGCTGACAAATAGAAAAGCGAAGGCGGCTTGCTCAGAGGCGACAAGCATAAGACGAACCTGCCGGAAAGGCGTACTTTGCCTTTTTGGCAGGTTTGACTTATGACCTCGAGCCTCTAGCCGCCGGAGCCAGACAGATCATCTAATCATCCAAATGTCCATGAACCGAAGTTCATCCTTCGTTCGTGGACATTTTCTTCTTTCAAAACCAGCACTCAACCTTTCTAAAATATGGTACATTAGAAGTATACATATCAGAAGTTTTAAGAGGGGACGTTATACAATGCCGAAAGTAGTTGTTTTTCATGCTGGAAAAGAAGAATATGCTCTACCGATTGAGAACGTAGTTTCGATTGAAAAAGTGGAAGAAGTGAGAGCCATCCCTCATCTGCCTTCATTTGTCCTGGGACTTGTAAAGGTCAGGGGAGAGCTGATCCCTGTCCTTGATTTAGCAAATATCCTTTATGACACGAATGCAGGTGAAGAAACAGGAATGTTTCTTCTCGTCGTTCACACAGAAACAATGCAGATCGGTTTGGTCGTAAAGGAAGCGAAAGAAATTC
This sequence comes from Rossellomorea aquimaris, assembly GCF_008180865.1. Lineage (GTDB taxonomy): Bacteria > Bacillota > Bacilli > Bacillales > Bacillaceae_B > Rossellomorea > Rossellomorea yichunensis. The sequence goes on along the minus strand of NZ_VTEX01000004.1, from coordinate 112,774 downwards.
TCCAAGTACCGAATGACTCCTTTACAAACGTAGGTTTACTTGCGTATTCAAAAACAAACTATTTCTCAGGAATCATCAATCTTGAAGATTCGTTCATCACCCAGATAGACCCCGATGTTTTAGTAGAGAGTCTAGAAGGTATTAGAGAGATAAAGGATTACGTGAACGAGCAAAAAACCCATCAAAATTAGACAAAGAAAGCCGCGATTTAAATGAACTCACATTATCCAAAAAACGGACGAGTGATCCTTCATGTTGATATGAATAGCTTCTATGCCTCTGTTGAAATGGCTTTTGACCCAACATTGAGGGGCAAACCATTAGCTATTGCCGGGAATCCCCAGGAGAGAAGAGGCATTATCGTGACATGCAGCTACGAAGCGAGAAGCTTCGGAGTGAAAACGACAATGCCTCTTTGGGAAGCCAAAAAACTGTGCCCTGGGCTCATTATCATGACGCCTAACTTTGACCGTTACCGTGCAGCCTCGAAAGGAATATTTGATATCCTCAGACAATATTCAGAATTAGTGGAGCCCGTCTCGATTGATGAGGGATATCTGGATATCACGGCCTCCTATGAAAAAGGCACCCCTTTACAAATTGCGTCAGACATTCAATCCCAAATTAAAAGTCAACTCGATCTTCCCTGCAGCATCGGGGTGGCCCCCAACAAATTCCTGGCCAAAACCGCCTCAGATATGAAAAAGCCTATGGGAATCACCGTATTAAGAAAGCGAGATATCCCTGAAAAGCTCTGGCCCCTTCCTGTCATCGAAATGCACGGCATTGGACAGAAGACCGCAGAAAAGCTCAATTCGTTTGGTATTCATACCTGCCATGATCTCGCTCATGCCAATGATATACAGCTGAAATCACTGCTTGGAATCAATGGTCTTCGTCTCAAAGAACGCGCCAACGGGATCGATAGGCGAAGCGTGGACCCTGATTCGATCTATGATTATAAAAGCGTTGGAAACTCCACTACTTTACCAAAGGATACAACGAACCAACACGAGCTATTAATGGTTGTAGAGAAACTATGTGCAAAAGTGTCATCACGCCTGCAGCAGAAAGACGTTCTGGGGATGACCATCCAGCTCATGATCAGGGATAAATTCAGAAAAACCATTACGAGAAGCAAGAAGCTGGAAAATCCGATATATAAAAAAGAAGATCTATTTCATTATGCCAAAGACATATTGTTGAAGCACTGGGATGGAGATCCCGTAAGACTTTTGGGTGTCACCGCCCAGGATATAGTGGAAAAAAGTGAAGCAACCGAACAACTGGACCTGTTCTCTTATAGAAAGGTTGCAGAAAAGGAACCACTTTACAACGTTTTATCACAGCTTCAGGAAAAGTTCGGGAAAGATTCAATCTCCCAGGGAATTAAAGGGAAGAACAAGAAGAAAACCTTTGACTCCAAACAGGACACAAGCTTCAACAAAGATTTTCTAAGGGAATGACCCAGGAAGAAGGAGGACACCTTAAGGTAGATAGCGAACACTTCAAACGGATTATTTGCATCACCACACTATTCTTGTTAGATTGAAATAGAGTTCGAAAACAGGCTTTAAAAAATTGGTCAACTAGGTTTTCCTACATAATGTTGATAGTTTACAAAGAAAAAACCCAGTATTCTATAAACGAAAGGATGTTAATGGCATGTCTCAAGAAATTGGTGTTATCGGTCTAGCCGTAATGGGCAAAAACTTAGCTTGGAATATTGAGAGCAGAGGGTACTCTGTTTCTGTATATAATCGTTCCCGTGAAAAAACAGATGAAATGGTAAGCGAATCTAAAGGAAAGAATGTCGTTCCTACATATACGATTGAAGAATTCGTTAATTCCCTAGAAAAGCCTAGAAAGATCCTTTTGATGGTGAAAGCAGGAAATCCAACTGATGCAACCATTGAACAATTAAAGCCGTTCCTGGAAAAAGGGGACATTCTGATTGACGGAGGAAATACGTTCTTCGAAGATACGCGCCGCCGCAATCACGAATTAAGCGAATTAGGCATTCATTTCATCGGAACGGGTGTCTCCGGTGGAGAAGAAGGTGCCCTTACTGGTCCTTCCATCATGCCTGGTGGACAGAAGGAAGCGTACGACCTTGTCGCCCCTATCCTGAAAGACATTGCAGCGAAAGTCGATGGAGACCCTTGTACGACGTATATTGGTCCTGATGGCGCAGGTCACTATGTGAAAATGGTGCACAACGGCATCGAGTACGGGGATATGCAGCTGATTGCAGAATCGTACTTCCTGATGAAAAATGTCCTGGGCTTAAGTGCCAAGGAACTGCATGAAGTGTTTGCAGACTGGAATAAAGGCGAGCTTGATAGCTATCTCATCGAAATCACAGCAGATATCTTCACGAAGAATGACGAAGATACAGGAAAGCCCATGGTGGATGTCATCCTGGACAAAGCCGGACAAAAGGGTACAGGAAAATGGACAAGCCAGAGTGCGTTAGATCTTGGTGTTTCCTTACCGATCATAACTGAGTCGGTCTTTGCCCGTTTTATTTCATCCATTAAAGATGAGCGAGTGAAGGCAAGCAAAATGCTAAAAGGACCTGACACGATATCATTCCAAGGCGATAAAAAAGCGTTGGTTGAATCAATCCGTAAAGCTCTTTACATGAGCAAGATTTGTTCTTATGCTCAAGGCTTCGCGCAAATGCGCTCTGCATCTGATGAGTACAAATGGGATCTTCAATACGGGGATATCGCAATGATCTTCCGGGGAGGATGCATCATCCGCGCTCAATTCCTGCAAAAGATTAAAGAAGCTTACGACCGTGAATCGAATCTTTCAAACCTTCTATTAGATCCTTATTTCAAAGAGATCGTAGAAAGTTACCAATACGCACTCCGCGAAGTCATCAGCGTAGCCGTCCAAAATGGTGTACCGGTACCCGGCTTCTCTGCGGCACTGTCTTACTACGATAGCTACCGTACAGAAACCCTGCCTGCAAACCTGATCCAGGCTCAGCGTGATTACTTCGGTGCCCATACGTACGAGCGCGTGGACAAAGAAGGTACTTTCCATACTGAGTGGATGAAATAATCGAATGAGTAAAGCCCCTTTCCTTTTAGGAGAGGGGTTTTTATTTTTGAAATGCTCTTTTTCACAAAGATTGTTGTTTTCAAAAAAAGTCTGCTCCGGCTCTGTCAATTAGTATGTGCTGGATGGTGAGGGGAACTGCTTCGCTTGCAGCTAGCGTTCGGCCGAGCCTCCTCAGCTTAGCCGAACGGGGTCTCGGCACGACCGTACTACCGCAGGAGTCTACGCAGTTCCCCTCACCATCTATAAATTTCGTGACAGAGCTTAAAACTGACAAATACAATCTATAGAAAACCGATCCCTGCACTCTTTACAAGAGGCAATATACCGTGGGAGAAAAAAAGGTTTTCTAGATAAGGTTGTTATTCAATCTTATTTTTAGTCATTCAAGGAAAGGATATAGGCGATCATGACGATAAACGATAAACATTTTGATCCATATGCCTAAGGGCTCCATATTTGGATTAACATTAGGAGATTTCTTTGTGTGTCTATCAATACTTATAAGGAGTAAGAATGTAGTAGCACAGAGTAGATTGTAGCGGAAAGGAACGACCCTGTTTTCACAATACCATTCATTCAAAAGAGATAAATTTACTTTTTTGGAATCTGCGCATAAATCAGAGGAAGAGACCCTAAAGGAGAGACGAGAAGAAATGTTTACTAAAAGAGCTTTTGAAAAAATCCATAGAGAACATTAAAAGATATTAAATTATCTGAATTTTATCGTATGTAAGAGATAGGATGTGTTACCATAATATTGCATAAACGATAGGCTTGGAAAATGCTTAAGATATAAAAGAAAACAAAGGAATGAATTTTAGGTTAGTCAAGGAGTGATTTCCAGTGCCCGCCATTGAAATAAGAAGACCACGCATTGAAGACCAAGAAGAACTGATTCAATTTTTTTCTAAAGTCATTAAACATACCTTTTCCAAAGAAGGTTTAGAAGAGCTGCTTGATGACATCGAAAATGAAATAGAGATCAAGAAACAATACTTAAAAAGTGACTTGGACACCAATGGGACGAACCGATACTTTCTAATCGCTTTTGATAAGAACAATGCTGAAGTCATCGGAACGATTGAATACGGTCCAGCCAGTGAACTGATTACCACCTGCACAGATGGAGAAATAAAAGAGATGTATGAGATTGGAACAGTGTTTGTGCATCCCGATTATCAAGGACGTGGTGTAGCTACATTACTCCTAAACGTCATGTTCCTTACTTTTCTAAACAGGGGGATCCAGGAGTTCTGTTTGGACAGCGGGTACGCCAATGCCCAGAAGATATGGAAGCGGAAATTTGGTGAACCCCATTATTGGCTGAAGGATTATTGGGGTGATGGGGCTGATCATATGATCTGGAAGAAATCGATGTATGATGTTTCCATCAACTTTAGATGGTGAGTTTACTAGAGCTGGAACATATTTTAATAGAACGATGGAGGTTATGATGAAACCACAAATAATCAACATACAAAAATGCATGAAAGAATTTGGTGTAACGGGATTAAGCATGGCAACCATTGAGAGTGGTAGCATAAACAGCACAGTATGCTTCGGTTTACTCGAGACAGGAACAGATAAACGGGTGGAAAGTGATTCGACTTTCAGTGCTTGTTCAATCAGTAAATTTCTTACCTCCATGTTGGTCATGACTCTTGCGGAACAAGGCATTCTGGCTTTAGATGAGGATATTAATAAATTGCTAACATCATGGAAGGTCCCAATACATGGATATAATGGAAACGTTACCTTAAGACAATTACTTAGTCACCAATCGGGGGTTTCCGATCCTGAAGGTAGCTTCATTGAACTCAAATCGGAGTTCGGAACGCCGACGGTGGTGGACCTGTTAGAAGGAAAATCCCCTTATTGTAAGGTCCCGATTGAATTGAAATATCAACCTGAAGACGCCTTTCATTATTCCGATGCAGGCTTTTGTATCATACAACTGTTGATAGAAGATGTTACTGGGAACCCTTTTTCGAAAGTCATGAGCGAACATCTTTTTCAGCCATTACATATGGAAAATAGCACATTTGATCCTCCTTCTCAAAATGTCTCATGTGGTCATACGAATGAAGGAAACGTTGTGAATGACAAATATCCAATTTATCCGTATCCTGCTGCTTCGGGACTTTGGACAACGCCTTCAGATTTAGCACTTGTAGTGATTGAACTCATGCATGCGTTAAAAGGGGAAAGCAAACTCAATCTTTCGTCAAGTAACGCAGCCGAAATGATCCATCCACAAGGTGGTAAGGCATGGACCGGACTGGGGGTTTTCCTGGATCAAAACGACAAGGGGATCGAAATATCATCACTTGGGTGGGGCGTCGGTTTTCAATGTATGATGGTGGCCTATCCTCAATTGGAAAGGGGTTTGGTCATCATGACCAATACAGACTTAGGTGTTCATCAATTAGAAGGGATCATTGGTGACGTGTACAAGGCTTTTTTCATGATTGATTAACACAAAAGGGGGAATCAAATTGAAGTTTGTCTTAAGAGAAGCGACCTTAGACGATTACGAAAAAATAAAACTAATCCATAAAGAGGTTCACGATCTCCATGTTTCAGGAAGACCTGATCGTTACAAACCGACTGAACATACGTTGGATATGGGTTACTATAAGGGGTTGATTATGAACGATGATGCGGGAGTGTTTGTAATCGATCTTTACGATGAAATCATCGCCTTTACATTTTTAAGGAAGAACGAAACCCCTGACCGAGAAACTATAGTGAAAAAAGAATATGTCTTCATAGAGGACTTCGGAGTAACAGAAAAATATAAAGAAAAAGGATTAGGAAAACAATTGTTTACTAAAGCAGTAGAATTTACAAAGGACACAGGAGCCGAAAGCCTGGAGCTCGGTGTCTGGGAATTTAATGATACGGCTATTCAGTTTTATGAAGCAATGGGAATGAAGACACAGGCGAGAAAAATGGAAATCAGGGTACACGGATAAGGCACATGAAAATTATCGAGAGTGGGCTCTCTTAAAAATGGGAGCCTTCTTTATGGAATCTAAACATTGAGTTTAAACTATGAATTGGAGGTCCATTCATGACAAGACTAGTAATCATGACTGTTGGTAAAACCCATAGCGGAAAATCAACCTTCGCCAGGAGCCTGGAAGAGCAATTGTTGAATTCCATTGTGATCGACCAGGATGCCCATGCTGAATTCATCAACACCTTTTATAGAAGTCTGCTTCCAATGGAAGGGCCAAATACCCTTAAATATGCCGTCAGTCAAACCATTGTTGACTATGCCATGAATGAGACTTCTTTTCACCTCATCCTTTGCAATTCGAATCTGAGCCGCAGTGGACGGTTGAAGCTGTTGGAGCACTTCAAAGGGAAGGGATTTACCACCATCCTCATCCATTTGGATATCCCCGACCGGATTCTTCAAGCCAGAGTAGTAAACAGTGAGCGGAGTACAGCCATTTTCAGGAATGCTACCACCTTTGAAGAAGTCCTGAGCCGGCAACAGACTGACGCTTACTTCAAGGATGTAGCGGCGCCTGTGAAGGGAGAAGCTGATCATCTATATATCATCAGACATTCGGATGAAGTGCAGAATGTCATTGGGAAAATAATTGATGTAGCGCATAGAATATGACTCTTGGAATGATAAGACTTAGAAAAGCATGGTTCTTCAACTATTGATGGAATTAATAAACAATGCATTTTATTGTAAGCATGAAGGCCTCTTTCACTTAATAAAGTTAAGTATAGGAAGAAAGGGGTAGGTTCTATGGGATTTGAGAAGATTACACCCTGGCAGAACATGAATTTTGGTTGGGGATATTAAAAGATCATGCCTATTTTATTCGTGATTATTTAAGCCCCACAGAAGATAAATGGGTCAAGCATGCGGAATATTACATTGAGTGGTTTGGAAATGTTGAGGAGGAAATGAAGAAACTCCCAAGGAATTTGCCTCCTTCAGCTTCTGAAATGATTCAGCTTTCAGAATGGGCACAGGATGTCTCCTACCAATATTATACGTTCGAAGGCCATCTTCTACATTTACGCCTATTCAATCAGGTGAACTTAAATTTGTCCCCGAGCTACTTGAATGGGACATTGGCAGAGAATAGGGAATACTTACGAATTTTGAAGAGCTACATGAAAGGGAATGAGTATCAGTCACTTTCCCTTGTGAATTTATTGGATTTGTGGCTTGATGACCAGCGGGGACATGCGGCTTTGTTAATTGATATACTCGATAGCGCCGAAATTGATCTTATTGAAAGGGCGAGAGCTTTAATGGTCCAGTTTTCACAATTCATGGTGAAAAATGATATGTTCAAAGGTTATTTACACTTTACACAACCTGGTTTCCCGGCTCAAATCCGATTTGAGGAAGATGTTTCAATACAGGTTGTAGCTTTCATAAAGCTGGTCGAGGAAGTTCTTCAAATGTATGTGAAGGACGAAGTGCTGAATAATTCTACACTCCGGTTTCTTGAGCATCATTTCCCTGAAGCATGTTATTTCATGAAGAAGCTCTCGTATTATGCTCCTTTCATTCACTATCCGGATTGTAAGCTCACCAAACCTACATTACGGAATAACACAACAGCTTGAGGGATGAATCCCTCAAGCTGTTAGGCATCATTCTTAGAATTAAAAGACTGTTTTTGGCCTTACGTTAGGGAAGTTTAGAGATGACCGTTCTATCTTCGAAATGCTTGATCCTTTGTGTTAGATGGGTAGACCTCTAAATATGAAAAAGGACTCTCCAGGAAACTGGAGAGTCCTTTTAGGATTTTACCCTATCAATTCATCAAACAACAACACACGAGCAGGTGATGCATCGGTGTTTTCAATCTTTAGTGGAGCGGCAACCATGAAGTATTGGCCAGCTTCAATGTCTTTCAGTTGAAGTCCCTCCATGATGATGACTCCACTTCCCATTAAACTGCGGTGAGTAGGGTGTCCTTCCTGGGCTCTTTCAATACCAAGTGCATCGATTCCAACCCCTGAGATTTTCTTGTCTGCAAGGTACGCTGCTGCATCTTCTGCTACATAGACGAATTCAAAGTTGAATTCGGTATCCCATGAATTTTTTGTTTTAAAGAGGATGAAATCATTCTCTTCGATTTCTAATCCGTCAATATCTTTCAGGCTGATTTTCTCATCTACTTTTGTCAGATCGAATACTTTAACGGGACGAACGAGCTGTTCGATATCGATGGTTTCGATTGTTTCACCGTCGTTGATCATGTGAAGTGGAGCATCAACATGTGTTCCTGTATGAACATCCATTGAGATGCGCGACTCTGTTACATGACCATTCGTATTTGTGTCGATGGTAGGTTGTTTTTCCGGTTTGTTCTTATAAACCGGCATTCCGTTAAAGATTGGGGCTGTTACATCATAAATTTTCATTGTTTCCACACCTTCCTTAGCATTGGTCTACGTCTAGATTCGCAATTGGCCACCAGTAGAAGCCATCTTTAGCCAGCAGGTTGTCGGCTGCTTTCGGACCCATTGATCCTGCTTCGTAGTTCGGGAATTCTCCGTCACGTGTATGTTCCCATACTTCAGAAATCTTATCGACGAATGCCCAGGATAACTTCACTTCATCCCAATGAGTGAAGTTGGTTGCATCCCCGCGCAGGCAATCGAATAGAAGCTTTTCGTATGCTTCCGGCGTGTTCATCCCATCTACACTGGTGTTAGCAAAGTTTAACTTTACTGGAGTCGTTTCAATGTTTTGTCCGGATTTTTTCACGTTTAAGTGAAGGGTAATTCCTTCTTCAGGCTGAATGTGAATCACCAATAAATTCGGTGCAAGCGGCTTATCCGGATTGTAATACAGGTTCATTGGAATATCTTTGAATTGGATGACGATTTTCGTTGACTTTGTTTCCATTCTCTTTCCTGTGCGGATATAGAACGGAACCCCAGCCCAACGGAAGTTATCGATCATCAGTTTTCCTGCAACATAAGTCTCGGTATTGGATTGATCATCAACGTTGTCTGCTTCGCGATAACCCGGCAGATCCTGATTACCGGATGTACCAGATCCATATTGACCTCGCACGAAATAATCTTTCACTTCTTCATGTTCAAACGGACGCAGGGATCGTAATACACGAACTTTCTCGCTGCGGATTTCGTCTGTCGTCAATTTGATTGGGGGCTCCATGGCAAGTAGTGCAACCATTTGAAGCAGATGGTTTTGAACCATATCGCGAAGAGCTCCACTTTTTTCGTAATAGCGCCCACGATCTTCGACACCCAGCTCTTCAGAGGAAGTGACCTGGATATTGGAGATGTAACGGTTGTTCCATAAGGGTTCAAACATCGCATTCGCGAAGCGGATGACTTCGATGTTTTGAACCATTTCTTTCCCGAGATAGTGGTCGATACGGTAAATTTGATCCTCAGAGAACGATTCGCGGATCTGGCTATTCAGTTTTTCGGCTGAAGGCAGGTCGTGACCGAATGGTTTTTCGATGACCAGTCTTTGGAAACCGTTTGTATCGGTTACACCTTGATTCTTCAACTGCTCTGTAATCGTTCCGAAGAATTCAGGAGCCATCGCCAGGTAGAAAATGCGATTTCCTTCTAATTCATATGCTGCATCCAGTTCATCAGAAAGGTTTTTCAACTCTTTATACGAGTCACTGTTTGAAACATCATTCGGCTGATAGTAGAAATGAGAGACAAACTCATCTATGTTTTCGTTGCTGCCTAACGCTTTATGTACCGATGTTTTGACGTGTTCCTGGAACTCTTCATTCGACCATTCACGGCGTGCTACCCCTACAACGGCAAAACGCTTCGAAATTTTCCCTTTACGGAACAAGTGATAAAGAGATGGATAAAGCTTTCTTTTTGCTAAATCACCAGTGGCTCCAAAAATCGTAATGAGAGATGATGGTGTAGTTGAATTATTCAATGTCATGACCTCACTTTATCTTGTTGCTAGCTTGTTTGATGTATGTCTTCTTATTTAATATCCTATACAATTACTTAATTTTAAAGACTTATGGTTCAATTAGCAAATTATATGCTGATGACTTTCTTTATTAAAAACATGAAAACGTTTTATTCAAAATCTCTACGTCATTATATTGGCTTTAAATCACTTTCTTATTACTCATTTGTATTTCAGGGAGAGATAACGCGGTATGAACGATGGGAGAGAAAGGTAAATTATCGTTGGATGTGCTAAAATAATGGCAGTATGGCTCATCATAGGAGTGAATAAGTTGGAATTATTATTTTTGGGAACCGGGGCAGGAGTACCCGCTAAACTCCGGAATGTAACCAGTATTGCTTTGAAATTATTAGAAGAACGCGGTGCGGTTTGGCTTTTTGATTGTGGGGAAGCAACGCAGCATCAAATTTTACATACTAGCTTGAAACCGAGAAGAATAGAGAAGATTTTCATCACCCACTTACACGGGGATCATATTTATGGGCTGCCAGGATTATTAGGCAGCCGCTCCTTCCAAGGTGGAGAGTCCCGGCTTACGGTATATGGACCTAAGGGAATCAAAGAGTATATCCACGTGTCTCTATCTGTCAGCCGGACGCATCTTCAATATCCCCTTGAAGTGATTGAGATCGAGGAAGGGGCCATCTTTGAAGATGAAGGATTTATTGTAGAGGCGAGGGAGCTGGATCATGCTCTGCCTACTTTCGGATACCGTGTGGTTGAAAAAGATAAACCGGGTGTCCTTCAAGTTGATCAATTACAGGAAAGAGGTATTCAACCAGGACCGGTCTATAAGAAATTAAAATTGGGGGAAACCGTCCAGCTGGAAGACGGCCGAGAGGTTAATGGAGAGGATTTTCTTGGACCTTCGATTTCAGGACGGGTTGTCACGATTCTTGGAGACACCAGGGTTTGTTCAAATGCTGTCGATTTAGGAAGGTCAGCAGATGTACTCATTCATGAAGCGACTTTCAATCGGGATCAGGAGGAAATGGCTCGTGAGTATTTCCATTCGACGACAAAGCAAGCAGCAGAGACAGCTTTAGAAGCAGGGGCTAAATTGCTGTTTTTAACCCATATTTCCTCCCGATATGCAAAAGAGTCATGGGAAGAATTGGAGGGGGAAGCAAGGGACGTTTTTCCAGAATCATATATCGCAAAAGACTTCATGGAGTATGTAATACCTTTAAAGAAGTGAGGGGAAGCAAATGAAGACAATTTATTTGGTGCGCCATGCGAAAGCCGAGGGGCAGCCTTTTCATTCGCCGTTAACGGAAGTAGGGAAACAGCAAGCGGTCGAATTGGCTGCATTTTTGGAAAACCGATCGATTGAGGCGATTTATTCCAGTCCTTTTGTTAGAGCCATAGATACGATAGCACCCTTTGCCAAACAGTCCGGATTAACGATTCAAGAAGACGATCGCTTGGGAGAAAGAGTGTTAAGTGATCGGGAACTTCCTGATTGGATGGAAAAGTTAAAGGAGAGCTTTGATGACTTTTCACTTGTTTTACCTGGTGGAGAATCGAATGACCAGGCAATGGGGAGAGCAAGGTCTTTTATAGAAGACATTTTAGAAAAAGAAGAAGGTCATGTGGTGTGTGTGAGTCATGGAAACTTAACGACGCTGCTTTTGAGATTGTTTGATGAGAAATACGGATATGATGAGCTGTTTGCACTTTCCAATCCTGATGTATTTGTAGTAAAAGTCGAAGAAGATGCTGCATCTGTTCAACGGGTATGGGAGTAAGTTCATAGAGGAAAAGGGGAGTAAAATGAAGGAAATCACATTTGACCATATTTATAATCCAGGACAAGAAATAAGTGAGAATGATCACTATAAACATATTCATTTTCCAGAAATGTTAACAAGGTATGATAGTAATTTTCTTGAATTCAAAAAACATCCAACCCTGGCTGAATTTAAAGATGCTGCTCACTTTTTAAGAGAATATCATCAATCAAAAGGGCAAAAGCATGTGAAATTTTATTTTCCCCAAGATACAAAACTAACAGAGGAATTGATGGATTATTTTACAAGTGAAGGGTATGAATCAGGATTTAATGAACTATACAGTATAGAACCTGGTCAATTTCCTACTATAGACGATAATTCTGATATTGAAGTGAAAGCGGTGACCGACAGGGAATTGGATGCGTACCTGTCTTTTCAATATAGGCAGGATTTAGAGTACGGTGAAGCCTTTGCAAATCAAAAGGTCGGCATGCATAAGAAGAATTTTCAAAATCCCCGTTTGATGCAGGTCCTCGCTTTCAATAAAGGGACCCCGGCCGGATCCGTCGATGTGATCGTTGAAGACGAGACAGCAGAAATCGATGGACTCATGGTTCATGAATCGTTTCAAAAGAAGGGGATTGGGAGCAGACTGCAACAGTTCGTCATGAGACAATTCCCAGAAAAAACCGTGATACTGGTAGCGGATGGAGAGGGTACACCGAGATTGATGTATCAAAAACAAAACTACCGTTGTTTAGGGTTCAGGTATGAAGTTCAAAAAGTGTATGAATAAATAAGAGTTGCATGCCTGTTGGCATGCAACTCTCTTTAAGTCTGTCAAAACATTTCTTACCAGGCGCGATCGTACTGCTTAGGCGCTTCGATCTCTACACCAAGCTCCTTGGCCGCCGTTCTTGGCCAGTATGGGTCACGAAGTAATTCACGTGCGAGTAAGACGAGGTCGGCACGCTCGTTTCGCAGAATTTCTTCTGCTTGTATACCTGTCGTAATCAGCCCGACTGCACCTGTATCAATCTTCGCTTCTTTTTTAATGGTTTCAGCAAGCTTCACCTGATAACCAGGGAACACCGGAATCCGTGCTGGTACGACGGCACCGGAGCTTACATCGATCAAATCGACTCCTTGTTCCTTCATCCATTGGGCGAACACAACATAGTCTTCAACGTCCAATCCTTCTTCGTTATAGTCTTTCGCAGAAACACGTACAAGGAGAGGTCCGTCCCATATTTGTTGAATCCCATCAATGACTTCACGAAGGAATCGGTAGCGGTTCTCAGCAGATCCGCCATATTCGTCCGTACGTTTATTAGAAAGCGGGGACAGGAATTCGTTGATGAGATACCCATGTGCCCCGTGAATTTCAATCACATCAAAGCCCGCTTTCTTCGCTCTTTCGGCTCCTTTGATGAAGGCAGTGATGGTCTCTTTAATATCATTCGCCGTCATTTCGACGGGTGTTTTCATCTCATCGTTGAACGGGATTGCAGATGGAGCAAGAATGTCTCCTTCGAGAACGGCCTTTCTTCCTGCATGAGCAAGCTGAATGCCTGTCTTCGCACCGTGTTCTTTGATTAATCCCACTAATTCTCTTAATCCCTCAATATGCCCGTCATCCCAAATCCCTAAATCTTGCGGGGAGATTCTTCCTTGGGGAGTGACAGCTGTAGCTTCCTGAATGATGAGCCCGACGCCACCCACTGCACGGCTTGTATAGTGAGTACGATGCCAGTTCTCGACTTTTCCATCTTCGTTATGAGAAGAATACATGCACATAGGTGCCATTACAATTCTGTTCTTCAATTCTACATCTTTAAGTGAATATGGTTGAAATAGCTTTGCGTTCATTTCCGATCACCTTCCATGACGTTGTATTTATTTCGGGTTGCTAAACAGTGCTGCACATGAATTATAACAACACCTTTTTTGTTAGAAAAGAAATGTGCTTTACTTTCTTTTCTGCTTCAGTTCCTTATATGAATAAACCGTTCCACGCCACTCGATTCCGCCTCGTTTAAAGGTTAAAAACGTAGCTCGTCCGATGGAATAGATAAATAATAGGGATGTTACAGGTAATGCAAGAAATAGAAGGGGAGACTCATTTGTCATCTGCTTTATGACTTTGAAATACGTGATGCCAATGAATAAAATGATTAACATACTCACGATTCGAATTGGGGGTGACGCTGAAAAAATCGTGATAAAAGGGAGTACCGTAGAGCAGAAGACTCCAAACATGGCAAACACAACGAGAAGCAAGGAATAATGGAGGCCTGCAAATGTATTTTTTTCCAATCCGTTGAAGGCTTCTTTCAAGGATCGATACCATTCCACTTCCAGAGACTGAAGGGCCGTGAGGAAGAATTGTCTCTTATGGTGTTTTTTTATCTGGACCCCCAGCTGCAGATCATCATCGGGCATATGCTTAATTGCTTCGTGAGTACCGATTTCCTCATAAGCCGTCCGGGTGATGAGGTTGAAGGCTCCGATGCCCATACCTGTCTTAGAGGAGGGGTCGTTCGCTTTCCAGGGTCTCTTATAAAAAGAGAAACCGAATAAGAAAAAAGCCACAAAGCTTTTTAGCCAAAAGGAACCCGATCGAATATAAGGAGCCAGGGTAACGTGGTCCAGTTGCTGAGATTGTAGAAAGGACACCGCCCTGGATGAGATGGTGGGGTCTTTAAAGATGACGTCGGCATCGGTGAAAAGGATGAGATCTCCTTTTGCCATTTGATACCCTTTATATAATGCCTGATTTTTTCCCAGCCATCCCTGTTCCAGTGAGTCGATATGAAGGACACTGATTCGTTTATCCAGTTTGGCCAAAGCTTCAAGCTTTTCAGGAGTTCCATCTGATGAACGATCATTGACTACGATCCATTCAATTTGGTGATAGTTCTGTTTCAGCTGCGACAGTATGCTATCTGTTATCGTTTCTTCTTCGTTTCTCGCCGGTACGATGACAGACAGGAGTGGTCCTTGATTTGTATGGGAGAAGTCTTGAATGGAAGATAGCTTTGATACCCCCCTCCACACATCAATGGTAAGAACCAGCCAGACTGCAAGTACAGTGAAAAGTAGAATGAGTAGGAAAATCATTGTGCCGACCTTCTTTTTTGCTTTGATTGTATCAATGGAAATTTAAATTTGCGAATGATGATGGGTTTTCACCTTATTTCTTTAAAGATTGTTTTTTTAATTCCTTCCCAAGAACTTCAGAACGGCTTTTCGCAGATGAGACACATTGGAAAAACGCATCTCTAACCTGGTAATCTTCTAATGTGGTGATCCCCGCCTCAGTCGTTCCACCTGGACTGGTCACGTTTCTCCTTAATTCCCGGGCTTCCAAACCGGATTCTTCAAGCATTGCACTTGCCCCTGCTATCGTTTGGGTAACGAGGCTTTTAGCGAGTTCCTCCTGCAGACCTAACTCTACTGCCGCGTTCTTAAGTAATTCAGCTACATAATAAATATAAGCAGGGCCGCTGCCCGATAAAGCCGTTATAAGGTCTAATTTTTCTTCCTCTACTTCAACTGCTGTTCCGACGGATTGAAATAGTGTTGTCGTCCATTCTTTCTGGGAGTCAGAAAGGTACCGGTTGAACGATACTGCCGTAGCTGATTTTCCCATGGCCGCACTTGTATTGGGCATGGCTCTTGCAATGGCTCCGTTAAAGGAGAGTTTGTCGCTAATATGTTCCATGGTGATCCCTGCTAAAACAGAAATGACCAACGTATCCCTTGTAAGGTGGGTCCTAATAGAATCTGCTGCTTCATGAAAGTCTTTTGGCTTCATGGCCAGAATGACGACATCGTATGGGGAATCATGTTCCACATGACGCACACCGAACTTGTGCACGATTTCGTTTAAGCGCTCTTGGTTGGACCGATTGGTTACATGCACGTTTTCATTCTTCAGGACCCCGGCTTTCAGTGCTCCACTCATTAAAGCGTAAGCCATCGACCCTGCTCCTATAAACAATGTCTTCATTCGTTCATTCCTCCTCCATTTTTTTGAAAAAAATAGCAGACCCTCTCATCCATAAAGGACGAAAGGGTCTGCTTCCGTGGTACCACCTTGTTTTGTTCATTCCTTAATGGTTGAAATGAACACACTTCACTTCCAAGTAACGCTGGAAAAACGTTCTGCTTTAAGACGCTCAAAAGGCAGGTTCACAAATAGAGGGGATGACGGTGCCTTTCAGCCGGTGAGCACCGATCTCTAACATCATCTATTCATTACTATTCTTTATCATCGCTTTTTCAATTATTGTTATGTAAGGTGACTTTTTAATAGTAAACGTATATTATAGGTGATTATCATAGAAAGACTGCTTATCTGTCAAGTGTTTATTTCAGTATATTCAATCATTTTAAAAATGACATTTGTTAGGAAAAAATGTACACTATTAAATGAAGGGTCATTCATTTTTTATTAATATCAAAGAAATGAATGCCTGAAAGGGAAGGGCATGTCGTTTTGGCTGCCTACCCTTTTATTATGAAGAATGTGGTGAATTTATGACAACCTTAGTGAATGATATTGCAAAAATTACTTTATCAACTCCATTTGCCGTTGGAGATGTGAATATTTATTTGGTGAAAGGGGACGCTTTGACATTGGTGGATGCAGGGCCGCTTACAGACACAGCCTGGGGACAGTTGACCGAGCAATTATCCCTTTTGGGGTATGCACCTCAAGATATAGAACAAATCGTTCTGACCCATCATCATCCCGATCACGCAGGGTTACTTGATCGGTTCTCTTCGACGGTCAAAATATATGGGCATCGCTATAACAAGTTTTGGTTGGATCGCAACGACCATTTTCATGAAGTGTATGATCGCTTTTTCCTTCAATTGGGTATTGAATCTGGTTTACCTCAAGAGTATCTTCGAGTAATCCATAAGTTCAAGAGTCCCCTGAAATATATGGGGAACCGAAAACTGGATATTCAAATTAAGGAAGGGGGCCTCATTCCCGGGATGGAAGACTGGACGATCATTGAAACGTTAGGGCATGCTCAGAGTCACTTGTCTTTTTACAGGGAGAGTGATGGTGTTCTGATAGCTGGAGATCATATACTTGCGAATATTTCCCCTAATCCTCTCATTGAACCACCTTTTGAAGGGGAGCTGGAACGTTCAAAGCCATTGCTGCAATACAATGTGTCTTTGAAAAAGTTATTGGATGTTCCCATTTCCCTTGCCTACACCGGTCATGGGGACAATATTACGGATGTTCATGGATTAATTCCCAGGAGATTAGGGAAACAGGATGAAAGAGCACGCGGTGTACTCGAAATGATCAAAGGTAACCGTCTGACCGTATTCGACATCTGTAAGACACTATTTCCTTCCGTCTATCAAAAGGAACTTGGCCTGACACTCTCTGAAACAATCGGACAATTGGATTATCTTGAATCACTTCATCACATAAAGAAAGAAATGCATGAAGGAATCTATTATTATTTTGCCTAGAAAGATGGGACCAGACATGAACAGAAGAATACAAGGAAAAACCATCGTCATTACCGGTGCCTCTGGAGGAATCGGGGAACAGATGGCCATTAAAGTAGCAGAAAACGGCGGCAATCTTGCCTTGATTGCACGTCGCGTGCATCTCCTTGAAGCATTAAAAGAAAAGCTCATGACCGAATACACTTGTAAGGTGGAAGTGTATCCGTTAAATGTAACGGATTACGACGAAATCCCACGCACCTTCAACACCATCCTTGAGGACTTCGGAGCGATTCATGCATTGATCAATAATGCAGGCTATGGAATATTCCAGGAAGCACACGAAACGTCATTCCAGGATGTAAAGGGAATGATGGATGTGAATGTTCTTGGACTTATGGCATGTACGGGGGAAGTCCTTCCTTATATGCGCCAACAAGGTTCTGGTCATATCATCAACATTGCCTCTCAGGCAGGTAAGTTCGCTTCACCAAAGTCCAGTGCGTACTCTGCCTCTAAGCATGCTGTACTGGGGTATACGAACAGTTTAAGGATGGAAGCGAAAAGGTACGGTGTGAGGGTGACTGCGGTGAATCCCGGGCCGATCGCCACAGACTTTTTCTCCATTGCCGATGAATCCGGGACGTATGTGAAGAATGTAGAAAAGTTTATGCTTAATCCGGCATATGTCGCTCAAAAAGTCGTGGAAGCCCTTTTTACAAATAGGAGGGAAATCAATCTGCCGCGATGGATGAATATGGGGAGCGTTATCTATCAAATATTTCCATCTTTTGTCGAAAAAGTAGGAAATAACCTTTTTTTCAAAAAATAGTGAAACCAAATCATGCTCTCATTCGTCTAATCTAATAAGGGGGGAGTCTATGAAGAAGTGTTTGACTGTTCTGATCCTTTGTTTCTGTTTTCTGTTTACCGGTTGTGGACCTTCAACCTCTGTAAATTCATCAAAAGCCAGCGCAAATTTCATAGGCTTTGTTACCCAGCTTGAAGGCAATCAAGTGCTTATTAATGATGTGTGGTTTTCATTCAGTGACCAAACCGTCTTGAAGACAGATAAAGATAAAAAATTGCATAAAGATGATATAGAGATGGGTAAAAAAGTGAATGTGACGTTTGACGGTGAGCTCCAGGAGTCCTACCCCCGCAGAGCTGACGCTGATCAATTGGTTTTTCTGACGGATCAACAAAGTAAAACCGAGGGAAGCGTCGTCAGATTAGTCGTAAAAGACCCCCGGTTTTCACAGGTCGTCATCCAGTCCATTGAAAAAAATCCCACCGGTTTATATTCATTACGATTCAAGGATCTTTCCATCGACAGAGATGTACACGTCATTGTGAATGTCGAGAATGAAAGAGTGATTGTGCCGATACATACCTCTACAAAATGAGAAATAAGAAAGCGTTGATTATAAATCAGCGCTTTCTTATTTTTGTTTTAAGACCTCTAATTTCTCTATTTTTGATTAAGGACGAAATGCCATATTGTATTCATTTGCCCATGTGCTTCTCTCCTCGCATGCTGATTATCCATATTTCCACCTCACCCCAGAGATTATACCGGACAAAATAAGGGTATGCATCAGAGAGTGGAAAAAGTAGGTTTTCCTGTCATGAATGGCTAGAATGTTCGTTTCAGAGGAAAACTATGATTATTGTTGGAAAAAGGATGTGGATGTATGATAGGGATTCTTTTAGCCCTGATCCCCGCAGTAGCATGGGGAAGCCTTGTGTTTGTAAGTGTAAAGCTTGGAGGGAATGCCTACAGTCAAACGGTTGGGATCACCATTGGGTCACTGTTGTTTGCGGTAGGGGTATTCTTTATCAAATCCCCGGAATTGACGTTATTTGTATGGGGAATCGGTTTCATTTCCGGCGTCTTCTGGGCAGTCGGTCAAGTCAATCAATTAGCGAGTGTAAAGTTCATCGGAGTTGCGAAAACCGTTCCGATTTCAACGGGAATGCAGCTGATCGGAACGACTCTCTTTGGCGTTTTAGTGTTTAAGGAATGGAAAACGACAGAAACGATCCTCCTTGGTAGCGGTGCCGTTTTAGCTCTGATCATTGGTGTGGTATTAACATCATTCACACAAAAATCCGAGGGAGACGAAGGGTCTCAACTGAAAAAGGGTCTACTCACTTTATTATTATCCAGTTGTGGATACATAGCCTATGTCGTCATTTTAAGATGGTTTGATATTAATGGATGGGAAGCGATTTTGCCCCAGGCGATTGGAATGTTTATCGGGGCGGTTGTCATTACGTTCAGGCATAAGCCCTTTACAAAATATACGGTACGAAATATCTTGACCGGTCTGATGTGGGCATCGGGGAATCTAGGCTTGCTGCTTGCGCTTCCACGCATCGGGGTGGCAACGAGCTTCTCCCTATCTCAAACAGGGATCGTCATTTCTACCCTTGGAGGTTTGTTTTTCTTAGGTGAAAAGAAATCCAGGAAGCAAATCCTTCTCGTCATTGCAGGGTGTGTTCTTATCATTATTGGCGGTGTTCTATTAGGCTTTACGAAAGATTAAGGAGGAATGGATATGTATTCAGATCTAACAGGGAAGGTTGTCGTTATAACCGGAGCTGCTACTGGAATAGGAAAGGCGATTGCCAAAAGATTTGCCAGTGAAGGCTGTAAAGTGGTCATTAATTATTTTAAAGAAGAAGAAAATCCTGAAGAACTAGTAAGGGAAATCGAAGAAGCAGGGGGAACAGCCTCCATCATTCAAGGTGATGTGTCAAAAGAAGCAGATGTTCAGGGCTTTGTTAAATTGGCCCATGATACATATGGTCGCCTTGATATCTATGTGAACAACGCAGGAATCGAGAATGAGGTACCCTCTGAGAATCTTTCACTCGAAGATTGGCAGAGAGTCATCAACACAAATCTGACGGGGACCTTTCTCGGGTGCCGCGAAGCAGCGAAATACATGCTTGATAATAATATCAAAGGGTCGATCATCAACGTTTCTTCCGTTCATGAAATCATACCGTGGCCTCACTTTGCTCATTATGCGGCCAGTAAGGGTGGTGTGAAATTATTAATGGAGAGTCTTGCATTAGAATTCGCACCCGATGGAATCCGGGTAAACAATATTGCTCCCGGAGCCATTGATACTCCCATCAATGCCGAGAAATTTTCCGATCCCGAAAAGAAAAAAGGTGTGGAAAAGCTCATTCCAATGGGCTATATCGGGGAACCGGAGCAAATTGCTTCCTGTGCAGCCTTTTTGGCTTCAGAGCAGGCAAGTTATGTTACAGGAACCACCCTCATCGCTGATGGGGGCATGACGAAATATCCAGGATTCCAAGCCGGGAGAGGCTGATGTATGTATAGGAGTAGGCCAACATCATAATATGATGTTGGTCTTTTTATTGTGTTATGAGTTGAAGTATTCTTAATGCATTATAGTGATGATCCGCCTGACCAAGCCGCCTCCGCTTTTCTTGATGTCCAGCTCCAGGGGCTAGTCCCTCGAGGTCATAAGCTAAATTGACCAAAAAGGCAAAGAACGCCTTTCCGGTCAATTCATCTTATGCTTGTCGGGCCTGATCAAGCCGCCTCCGCTTTTCTTGATGTCCAGCTCCGGCGGCTAGGCCCTCGAGGTCATAAGTCAAATCCACAAAAAAGGCAAAGAGCGCCTTTTATGAGGATTCGTCTTATGCTTGTCGGACCTGATCAAGCCGCCTCCGCTTTTCTTGTTATTCTCTCTATTTCCATTAATTTTTGTTGAAAGGGAACGTATATTCGGTTAGAATCATAATTACACTATATAAGAACGTTTGTTCTATTTTAGGTAAAATGGAGGGCGAATATATGACTGTCGATTACAGTGTGCTGCCACACCATAAGATTCTGTGCATCGATATGAAGAGCTTTTATGCTAGCTGTTCGGCTGTCATGCTGGGTCTCGATCCTCTTGAATGCCATTTGGCCGTAGTAGGGGATAGGGACCGCCAAGGAAGTATTGTGTTAGCGGCATCACCCAGGCTGAAGAAGGACTTTGGGATCAAAACGGGCTCGCGGATGTTTGAAATCCCAAAGGACCCGCGCATCCGGCTTGTAGAGCCAAAAATGGCTACGTATGTCAGGATATCGACTGAATTGACGCGATTGTTCCATCGCTACGTACCGAAAGATGCCATTCATACGTATAGCGTGGACGAAAGTTTTATCAAGATTGATGGAGCGACGAATCTTTGGGGGGATGCCACGACCATTGCCCGCAAAATCAAGGATGATATGGAAAGGGAGTTTCAGCTGCCGTGCGCCATAGGGATCGGTCCCAATATGCTGTTATCTAAGCTTTGCCTGGATCTCGAAGCAAAAAAAGAGGGGGTCGCCGAATGGACCTATGAAGACGTTCCGGAAAAGCTGTGGCCGTTATCGCCTTTACGAAAAATGTGGGGGATTGGCGGACGCTTAGAAAAAACGCTCAATCGCATGGGCATTTTCTCTGTCGGGCAATTGGCGCAGTATGACCTTGAGAAGCTGGAGGCCAAGTTCGGCGTTATGGGAAATCAACTTTATTACCACGCATGGGGAGTTGATTTATCTGAAATAGGAGCACCGATCATGGATGGTCAAATCAGCTTTGGCAAGGGGCAGATCCTGTTGCGCGATTATAAGGAGAAAGAGGAAATCAAACGTGTCATTTTAGAAATGTGTGAAGAAGTCGCCAGGCGCGCCCGCACCCATCGCAAGGCGGGGAGAACAATAAGCTTTGGCGTCGGTTACAGTCACGAAGAATTTGGTGGAGGGTTTCACCGGTCGCGGACCATCGAGGAGCCGACCAATATCACCATGGATTTATATCGTGTATGTCTGGAGTTATTTGAAGAGAATTACAACGGGAAAACTGTACGGAAAATCAACATCGCTCTTTCAAATATTGTAGATGATGGGGCCTTGCAGATTTCTTTGTTCGAGCCGAATCGGTGGGAGAAGCGGGAGCTGGGGTATGTAGTGGACCGAATCCGAAATAAATATGGATCAGCAGCCCTTCTCCGGGCCGTATCCTATACAGAAGCAGGAACAGCAAGGCATCGTGCCCGCCTGGTGGGTGGACATAAATCGTAAATATAGGAGGTGAGAGGATTGATCCGCGATCGAGGAAGAATCAAGTGGACATCTATGATGCTGCCGGAGCACGTGAAATTACTCAGGGATTGGGCAAAGGAAGATACGCACGAGAAGAGGATCGAACTTGACGAGCAGGAACTGGACAGGATGAATGAAGTCGTCGCAGAGGCGATGGAGTTTGGTAAATCGGTGTCGATTACTCACTATGTAAAGCACCGTCATCAATTATCGATTGGAACCGTTCACCATGTCGACTCACTGGAAGGGAAGCTGCACGTCGTAGACAGGTTTGAAGACGTACACTATATTCCACTTGCAAGCATTGTGGACATTCGTTTTTTCGATTGACAGCCCAATGAAAAGAGAGACTTCACCCTGGTGAAGTCTCTCTTTTCATTCCATTTACTCTTCGTCCAATACTTTTTCTGCGCGCACACATGATTCGAATTTTCCTTTATGAGACGCGTCACAAAACGGCATGTTTGTAGACAAACCACAACGGCAAAGAGTAAACACTTGTTTCGTTGGAAATACATTTCCGTCAGCATCAATAAGTTCCACGTCCCCGCTTACACGAAAAGAACCATTATCGTTCACTTTAATTTGAGCTTTTGCCATGAAAAACCACCCTTTCTAGAAAATACAAAAGAATCCCCACTATCGATAGTAAAGTGAAAACAGTAAAAAAGCAATATTCTAAAGGAAACAAATAAAATGTGATAGGATAAGGGATAGAGGAGGTCGTCGTCGGATGAAAATTGAACTAACGAACGAAGCAACCAAAAAGATTCAAGATAAAGTCGGGGCCCAAAATGGTCACCTGAAATTGAAATATGATACAGAAGGCTGCGGCTGTGTTGTCAGCGGTATTCCTACTTTATGGTTTGTCCATCATCCCGTTGAAGGTGAAGATATAAAGATAGAAACGAACAGCTATCCGATTCTAGTGGAAAAATCAAAGAGGGTATTCCTAGACGAAGAGTTAAAAATTGATTTTTCTTCACAAAGCAACACGTTTCAGTTAAAGAGTCCCGGCCAGATCATAAATGGGAGAATGAACTTTTTGATGTTTCCGGGAGAATGAAAATAAAAGCCTCAGATCTGAGAGAGAACATCGAAGATCCGAGGCTTTTTATAATATTAAATAATTTATGATATTGCAGGGGTAAATCATTCTTTAGATACTAATCTAGTTCATTCATCAATTCCTCAAACAGGCGGGCCACTGAAACCCCTGTCTTCCATTCGTCCATCCCGTCCTCTACAGACCAGCACGCAGATAAAACCGAATGACAGAACCCGTAACGAATCAACCGTTCATAAGAGAGGGAGAGAAGAGAGGCCATTGTTTTGATTCTGTATCGAAGCAGCTCTATTGGAACATCCCATTTACTCCATTCATTTAATGTAAATTGGATGCAGTCATATTCTCTCTCACCGATAAGCCCCTTGGGATCAATGGCCGTCCAGCCGGAGGATTTAGAGAATAGAATATTGCCGTGGTGCAAATCACCGTGTAGAAGAAAAAGATTGTGAGCAGAACTAAGTAACTCGGGATAGAGCATCTCAGCTTTTGAGACGATTTCTTCAGGCAGGGGACCAGTGCCTCCGTTGAACTGTTCACGCAAGCGACCGACCCCTTTTGACCAGGATTGAACGGCAGGGTAGGAATGATGGCTGACAGGTTTATGCCATAAACGGTGAGCAACGTGGGCAAACACATGCAGGACCTCTTCTTCATCCTCAATGGAATGAAGGGATGAACCAGGTGACAGACGATCTAAAAGAATCCATCCCTCATCCTTATTGATATCAAGAACTTCCACCATGCCCCTTCCTTGAAAATCTTGAAGAGCATGAAACTCATTTGAGAAGTCGTTGTTAGGGTATCCGATCTTTAGAACTGCATCCCGTTCATGATCAATTCGGACAGGAACCACAAAATTGTAGCTTAATGAAAAGGGCTCGCCATAGGTTAAGCACAGCCTATCTTGCAAAGTCACCATAAGTTCTTCCACGTTTGAAATCCATCCTTCACCCGATTCGCCGTACATGGTTTGCATTTTTGACCTGAAATCAGTTGGAATCAAGAAACATCATCCCTTTCATTTAATACAAATTGATGAAGAAACCGTTGAATCAATTGTTCATATTCCTCAGGGTTGTCATTATACGATTGAGCATGAGTGCCACGGAAATCGAGAAACAGCTCTTTTGGTCCCTGTTTTTTTTCAAATAAATCCTTCGTCATTTGGGGCAGGATAAAGTCATCATTTGTGCTGTGGATAAATAACACGGGTTTCCTGATGTTTTGAACAACCGATATAGGTGATAAATCCTTTAATGTGTACCCTTGTCGCAGCTTTAGTGTGCCGCCGACGAGGGGAAGGAGAAATTTTGCCGGCATTTTCACTTCTACGCTCATACGATAGGCGAGCTGTTCGCCAAAATCGGAAAAAGGGCAATCGGCAATATAAAAATCGGCCCGGTCTTCCACGCTGCCGGCGTATAGAAGCAGGGTCGCAGCCCCCATGGATTCACCATGGATTCCAAAGAACACGTCGTCCCCTTCACGACGGATCAACTCATCCACAACAGCCTTTAAATCATATTTTTCAAAGTATCCGTAACTTGTCGTCTTCCCTCCGGACTCTCCGTGCCGGCGATGATCATAAATCACGGCATTGAATCCCTGTTTGATGAAAAGATTCATATACTTGATCGAGTTCCATTTGTTTTCTGTAACCCCGTGGGAAAAGATCATGAATTTTTTATGGGGGTGAGGCTTCACGAATATCGCTTTAATGTCATATCCGTATTGGGAACGGATCAGCACCTCTTCTTTAGGAAGTGAGTCATAATCCTCTTCTATCAGCCTGGTCGATCCTGTTTCACGAGACCGGATAAAGTCATCTCCCTTTTTCGGTAAGTACATAAAACGATTCGTAATATAAATCCCAAGCAGACCTATGGACGAAAGGGTACCGCCAAGGATGGCAAGTTTTTTTCTCATCTTCATCACCTCAAAGCAATATCATTCTTACTCATATTGTAGCAAAAGGAGGAAAAAAGAGGAATTTCGAACAAGGAAATACAAAGAAAAAGTGTCCCTAGAGAAGAGACACTTTCCTGAATGGGTATTTAAGATTTAGCATTTTGCCCTTTAGTAGGATGAATGGCTTTTTCAAGTTCTTCCTTAGCCATTGGATTAGAAACCGTATCTGAGTTAGGTTTGCCCTTTTGGCTGAAGCCTTTATCACGTTTTTGACTCATTGAACTCATCTCCTTCAAGTTTTATCTAGTTTAGAATGCTCGAAGGAGAAGGAAGGTATTCATGATTGATTCAATTCATACAGGCGGTAGTAACCACTTTCAATGGGGCGGCTGACATGGGGCTTCACCAGCTCGATGGCATGAGCCAGTTTCCCTAAATCTATTCCTGTGGAGACTCCCATTTCTTCTAACATATATACAACATCCTCAGTTGCTACATTCCCTGTTGCACCAGGGGCGAAAGGACAGCCTCCAAGTCCGCCTGCAGAGGTGTCAAAGCGGTCAACTCCCGCTTGAAGCGAAGCAAGGATATTAGCAAGTGCCATCTTACGGGTGTCATGGAAATGCGCTGTCAGTAATGTATCGGGCAATTCCTGTTTCAGTAACGCAAAGAGATGATATGCTTCAGATGGGTTAGCCCTTCCTATCGTATCGGCGACGCTCAATTCATCCACGCCCAATGAAACAAATTCCTGACAAAGAGAAAGAGTATCCTCTGGTAAGACCTTCCCTTCATATGGACAGTAGAAAGCGGTGGAGATACAGGCTCTCACGAAGTAACCCCGCTCTTTTAATTCTGAAATTAGAGGGGATAAGCCTTCAAGAGCTTCATCTGTCGTTTTATTAATGTTTTTCTGATTAAACGTATTGCTTACCCCTACAAATACGGCCACTGATCGACAGCCCGTTTCATATACCCGCTCGATTCCCCGTTTATTGGGAGCGAGAACGATATCTCTTGAATCAATCGTCATGCAGGAGTCGACAATATCACTCGCATCCTTCATCTGGGGAACCCATTTGGGAGATACAAACGAAGTCAGCTCCATTTCCCTGATTCCTGATTGTTTCAGCCGAAGGATAAACTCTTTCTTTACATCAGTCGGAACAAAGTTCTTCTCGTTTTGTAATCCGTCTCTCGGACCTACTTCAATAATCGTTGCTTTTTTAGGTAAATTCATAATTTCCCTCCCTCTTTCATTTTAAGAAAATTTCGACATATAAATCAATATAAAAATTTTTTGACAAATTTAGAGGAATTTAACCGCTTACATAGAATGAGTTAAAGTGGAACTGTTTTTAAAGGTTAGTCATAGGCAAACCAATCAGTCAGAAGAGAAAGGGATGAAGAAAGATGTCGAATGAAGTCGTCATTGTGAGCGCAGTGCGCACAGCCATCGGAAGCTTTAACGGATCTTTAAAAGGCATTTCAGCTCCGGAACTTGGAGCGATTGTCATTAAAGATGCCCTAGAAAAGGCTGGTTTAAATGCAAGTGATGTAGATGAAGTGATCATGGGGAATGTATTGCAGGCAGGATTAGGTCAAAATCCGGCCCGCCAAGCATCCATCAAAGCGGAACTGCCTGAGCATGTACCTGCCATGACGATAAATAAAGTGTGTGGATCAGGATTAAAAACGGTTCATCTCGCAACGCAGGCCATCCTTGCCGGAGATGCGGATATCATCGTTGCAGGTGGAATGGAAAATATGAGTCAGGCTCCATATTTACTAAAAGGAGCAAGAGAAGGATACAAAATGGGAGACCAGAAAGTAGTCGACAGCATGATTTCCGACGGCTTATGGTGTGCCTTTAATGATTATCATATGGGAGTAACGGCAGAGAACCTTTGCGACCGCTATTCCCTTACACGTGAAGAGCAGGACGAATTTGCGGCCTGGAGCCAGCAAAAGGCAGCTGCTGCGATTGAATCAGGCCGATTTGAAGATGAAATCGTTCCGGTACATATTCCTCAGCGAAAAGGAGACCCAGTTGTATTCAAGCAGGATGAATTCCCTCGTAAAGGGTCGACTGCCGAGAAGTTATCAGGTCTTCGGGCTGCATTCAAAAAAGATGGCAGTGTAACAGCAGGAAACGCATCCGGTATCAATGATGGAGCCGCTGCGGTTGTCGTCATGTCGAAGAAGAAAGCAGACGAACTGGGCATCACCCCTCTAGTGACGATTAAAGGTAACGCCAATGCCGGTGTTGATCCAAGCGTTATGGGGATCGGCCCTGTTGCTGCCGTTAAAAAAGTATTGGAAAAAACAAAGCTGACGATTGAAGATATGGAATTAATTGAAGCAAATGAAGCGTTTGCCGCTCAATCATTAGCGGTGGATAAAGAACTTCAATTCAAAAAGGATGCCTTAAACGTAAACGGAGGAGCCATTGCATTAGGTCACCCGATCGGAGCCAGTGGAACGCGGATTCTGGTGACGCTGATTCATGAGATGAAGAAAAGAGGCGTACAAAACGGACTGGCTACCCTTTGTATCGGTGGTGGACAGGGAGTAGCAACAGTCGTTGAACTTCATAAATAAGCAATAGAAAAAATCCAGATTCAAGGAGGGAATACAATGAAAGAAGTATACACTTCATATGACGAAGCGGTGGCAGACATCCACGATGGAGCCACTTTAATGGTTGGCGGATTCGGTCTGTGCGGTATCCCTGAAAAACTCATTCTTGCCCTTGTAGAAAAAGGTGTGAAAAACCTGACCGTCATTTCAAATAATTGTGGTGTAGACGACTGGGGCTTAGGTTTATTATTGAAAAATAAACAGATTGATAAAATGATAGGCTCCTATGTCGGGGAAAACAAAGAATTTGAAAGACAGGTCTTATCTGGTGAACTGGAAGTGGAATTGGTTCCTCAAGGTACGCTTGCAGAGAAAATCCGCGCAGGTGGCGCAGGGATTCCTGCATTCTACACACCGGCAGGAGTCGGGACACCGGTAGCCGAAGGAAAAGAAACCCGCACATTTAATGGAAAAGAATATTTGCTGGAAGAAGCCTATACGGCAGACTTCTCACTTGTACGGGCGTGGAAGGCCGATAAGATGGGGAATCTGATCTACAACAAAACGGCTCAAAACTTTAACCCGATGATCGCGGCAGCTGGAAAAGTGACGATTGCCGAAGTAGAAGAGCTTGTTGAAATCGGGGAAATCAATCCGAATGAAGTGCATACCCCAAGCATCTACGTGCAGCGACTGATTCAGGCGGATCAGGAAAAACGCATTGAAAGAAGAACAGTGAAGCAAGCATAGAAGGGAGAGTGGAACGGGATGGATCGTGCCAAAATGCGTGAAAGAATAGCAAGAAGGGCGGAAAAGGAAATAGAAGATGGTTTCTATGTCAACTTAGGAATCGGGATGCCTACACTGGTAGCCAACTATATAACAGAAAACAAACAGGTTGTCCTTCAATCTGAAAATGGATTACTCGGAATCGGACCATATCCGGCAGAAGAAGAAGTCGATGCAGACCTCATCAACGCCGGGAAAGAAACCGTTACGGCGATTCCAGGCTCCTCTTACTTTGATAGCTCGGAATCATTCGGGATGATCCGCGGAGGCCACATCAATATTGCCATCCTCGGTGGAATGGAAGTAGCCGAAAATGGTGATCTTGCCAACTGGATGATACCTGGAAAGATGATCAAAGGTATGGGTGGAGCGATGGATCTCGTCCACGGAGCCCAGCGCATCATCGTCATCATGGAGCACGTGAATAAAGCCGGTGAGAGCAAAATCCTGAAGGAATGCACCTTGCCTCTGACAGGGAAAGGTGTCGTGCACCGGATCATCACCGATCGAGCCGTGATGGATGTAACTGCAGAAGGCTTGCTTCTTCGTGAAGTTGCGAACGGCTTCTCTGTGGAGGATATCCAATCATCAACGGATGCGACGTTGATTGTAGGAGAAGATGTGAAATTGGAAGCCTATTGATGGAGAGAGTCGGTTATAAGGGGCATGTCCCCCTTTTGACCGGCTTTTTTTTAGCCTGACTTTTGACTAAAACCAAAAAAAGATTTATAACTATGACAGATAGGGGGAACCAGCACATGTCTAAGAAAAAGAAACAGGAAGCAGAACTGACGTTAAAGAATTCGATCAACCAGGATCTATTCGAACAATTAAAGCAGAAGAAGAAAGAGCTTGAAAAAGTAGAGTCTGTGAAGAAGGAAGAAGAGCGTCTTAAAAAAATAGAAGAGAAAAAGCAGCGGGAAAAGAATAAGAGTTTTGAAGAGCTGTTGAATGAAAGCAGCATGGATTGGAAGAGTTACAAGGATTGATGAGGGATGTGAAAGTAGTACCACATCAATCGGAATGGAAAGAAAAATTCGAAACAGAAAAGCGATCACTGGAAAAGATTCTCCCGGATGCAACCATCCATCATATCGGCTCGACGTCGGTGCCTGGGTTGGCCGCTAAACCGATTATCGATATTCTAATAGAAGTCCCTGACCTTGAGGGCGTTGATGACCGGACAGAAGAATTCAGTCAACTGGATTTTGTGGGGAAAGGGGAGAATGGTATCCCAAACCGTCGCTACTTCTATAAGGGAGAAGGAAATGAGAGAGCCGTACATCTTCACGTTTTCCCTTATGGAATCGATCATGTGATCAGGCACTTAGCATTTCGTGATTATTTAAAGGAATACAGTGCGGAAGCAAATCGATATGGTGAACTGAAATCAAGACTTGCAAAGAAATTCCCACATGATATGGAAGGCTACATTCAAGGGAAAGACCAATTTGTGAAGGTCTTGGAGAAAAAGGCGGTAAATTGGTATGAAAAAAATAAGCGGGAAGGGAATTAAGAACCCTGCCCCGCTTATTTTTTTGTTACTCAATCCCTATGTTGCTCATACCGTGATAATTTAGTTAAGTGTTTAAGCATATTCAGCGCCTCAGTAGATAAAGGGCTCGCATTGACCGCATCAATATTCTCCTGAAGCTGCTGAACAGAACTGGCTCCCGGAACAACGGCTGCAACCGATTGGTGGGAAAGAATATATTGGAGGGCAAGCTCATTCATGTTGCGTTGGTCTCCCATTTTACTATGAATGGACTCGATTGTTTCTTGAAGCTCTTGATAAGAATAGTCCAGATACCCACTCTCTTTCATTTTCGCAGAAGCTTTGGAGAGCATTTTCTCAGAAAGAAGTCCTTTTGCCAATGGCCCCCGGGCCACGATACTCACCTTATTCTCATCCAATAGGTCCATCCATTCTTCCGGGCGGCGATCCAGTAAGCTGTACTGCATCATCACGCTCTCTAAGGAAGAACTCTTCAGGAATCGCTTAATGACATTCGGGCGGATGGACGAGATTCCATAATGGCGGATCAAACCTTCACTCTTTAATTCTTCAAATGCCTCGATCGTTTCTTCAAAATGATCTTCAATCGTCCCGCCATGAAGCTGATAAAGATCGATATAGTCCACTTTCAGGCGGGCTAAGCTATCCTTGACGGCAGACTTGATATAGGATTTGGAAGGATCCCAGCGCCAGCCATCTTCCACGTCATCCCAGCGATTTCCTACCTTTGTGGCAAGAATGATGTCATCTCGGACCTCACGGATGGCGTTACCCACAATTTCTTCATTTTGACCAAAATCATATAAATCAGCGGTATCAAGATAATTGATCCCATTCTCTAAAGCATGTT
Organism: Rossellomorea aquimaris; assembly: GCF_008180865.1. GTDB lineage: Bacteria > Bacillota > Bacilli > Bacillales > Bacillaceae_B > Rossellomorea > Rossellomorea yichunensis. The sequence continues at coordinate 81,684 of NZ_VTEX01000004.1, read as the reverse complement.
GCACAATTTCCTTGGCAGCTTTCTCTTCGGTTCCAAGCGACATACAACCGAGTCCCATCTTTGATACAAATAAATCGGAACTTCCTATTGGTCTTTTTTCCATTGTATCCGTCCTTTCGACATTAGCACTCTCTATTATCTTAACGAAAGTCGGGGCGATTAAACAAAAGATACGGTTGGTTTCAACGATTGGCTTCGATCCATTCCTTCACCGTGGAATAGGTTTGATTATATTGCTTCAGCTTCTCCCTGATTTCCCATGCTTTACCTACCAGGATGATCCGGTCTTTTTCAGCAATCACCTTCAAGGGGTTTCACCTCGATCCTCGAATAGGATATGGTAAAATGTATGAGGACAAGGTCAATGACAGAACAAGGAGAGTTGAGCGGATGAAAAAATTTGAAGAAAAGACGATTAAAACAGAAACCATCTATCAAGGGAAAATCATTGATCTTCAGGTGGATGAAGTAGAGCTTCCCAATGGAAAGACTTCCAAGAGGGAACTGATTAAGCATCCTGGGGCTGTTGCTGTTATTGCGTTAACACCAGAGGGGAAACTTGTCATGGTAGAGCAATATCGCAAAGCGTTGGAGAAATCCATCATCGAAATTCCTGCAGGGAAGCTAGAGCCCGGGGAAGAACCCGGTAAAACAGCCCTTCGTGAATTGGAAGAAGAAACGGGCTACGGATGTGGGAACCTGGAGCATTTGATTTCGTTTTACACGTCTCCCGGATTTGCCGATGAGCTGGTTCACTTGTATATCGCTCACGACCTTTATCCCATTCAGGAATCGAAAGAAACGGATGAAGATGAATTTGTAGAGTTGATTGAAGTAACAGTCGAGGAAGCGGAGCAGCTTATAAAGGAACAGCGGATTTACGATGCAAAAACGGCTTATGCCGTTCAATATCTGCAACTGCAGAAGCTTACAAAATAAGAGTAGAATTTGAAAGAAAGCTGGACTCCTTAGGAAAAGGAGTCCAGCTTTCTTGTTCTTGATAAATGATGGTGAATTACGCATATAATGAAGAATTGACGCAATAAATAAATGAAACGACGCAATAACCTCTGTTTTTGACGCAATAAACGCCAGAATGACGAAATCGGGGCTTCACTTTCCTGTATTCGAAGCGCCCATCCCCTGTCTCCCTCAATGAAGTCATTTTTTAGCTGAAAAACTCAAAAGGTAAATGGCTTTTAACTCTAAATGGACTGAAAATGAAAGATTAAATATCCAGTAGATTAATGTTTATGAATTCACAATCTTTGTAACCCAATCATTTCCCACGAATATCAAATGACTGAGTCCCCTGGAATCAGAGAATAAACACACGTATTACGTGCATCTTTCCCGTTTTCATCAAGATGATCATGACGAAGGATGCCTTCAAGCTTAAATCCCAGTTTTTCAGGTACTCTTTTGGAACCTGCATTTCTCTCATCACAGCGAATTTCCACCCGCTGGCAGGAGAGGTCATTTAAGGCGAAATGTGTCAACGCGTTTACCGCTTCAACGATATACCCTTTTTTCGTGTGCTTCGTATGAAGCCAATATCCGATCTCCACTTTTGGCACATTCCAATCGATGCGGTGCAGCCCTGTAGATCCAATAAATTCATCTGTTCCTTTCAGGTAAATATGTAGTCGAATGTCGGTCTTTTTAATAAACGCTGCATAGGACTCCCGGACTCCCGCCTCCACTTCATCCAGGGATTGTTCTTTACGGGCGAAGGGAAGCCAGGGTATTAATTCATTTCTTGATTCAGAGATGGCAATAAAGACTTCAGATCCGTCACCGGGCAGGCAAGGTCTAATATAAAGGCGTGGAGTTTCAATCTTATCGGGAAACTCGATTAAACTTGGATTGTTCATATTATTTTCCTCCACTTCCACCATAAGGTTTCTATGATTATACGGTTATCCCCACGGAAGTTCAATAGAATAGAAGAGACAAGAATAAACCTGTCCCTGCCTACATATAGATTAGTAATCGTATATCTAGGAGGAGCACTGTGATGCGCAAAAAAATATCAAATTCAAATCCACTCGTTCAACATGTACAAGCACATTCCTCGATCTATTTATTTATCATTACGCTATTTTTAATGGGGATCATTTTTGGGGCCATCGTGGTCAATTCATTGTCTTTTGCCCAAAAGGAAGACCTGTATTTCTATTTAAGTAAATTCTTCAGCGAAATGGAAGATGGCAGTATGACGTCAGCAGAAGAGCTGTTCCGTCAGAGCTTCCTTCATAACGTAAAGTATCTAGGATTGATGTGGTTACTGGGAATCTCGATTATTGGACTCCCCCTCATCTTCGTTCTATTATTTATGAAGGGTGTAGTGGTTGGGTTTTCAGTAGGTTTCCTTGTGAATCAAATGGGATGGAGCGGGTTTTTATTATCCTTTGTCAGCGTCTTACCGCAAAATATCATCATTATTCCGGCGTTTATTTTCATCGGAGCGATCAGCGCCAGTTTCTCCCTTACACTTATTCGGAAGATATTCATGAGGCAGACTTCATCCATGCAGTTTCAAATGATTCCGTTCTTATCCAGATACGTGATTTTCTTGGTGGTGGCTATAGGGATCGTCACGATTGCAGCCAGTATAGAAGCGTATCTTTCTCCTAACTTAATGGAAGCGGTTATTTCAAAAATAAAATAAAACGATTCTTATATAAGAATCGTTTTATTTGTTTAATTATAATAATTTTATTTTGCTTATTCCTCCCTTTTTGATATAATAGTAAGGACATTGACGAGGGAGGAGAGGACTATGGAAAGCCGTATTGAAAGAATCAAAAAGCAACTTCATTCTGCCAGCTACAAGCTTACGCCCCAGCGCGAAGCAACGGTACGCGTTTTATTGGAACATGAAGAAGATCACCTCAGCGCCGAAGATGTATACCTCCTCGTTAAGGAAAAATCTCCGGAAATTGGACTGGCAACCGTATATCGTACGTTGGAATTGCTATCTGAACTGAAAATTGTGGATAAAATCAATTTTGGCGATGGTGTATCGCGTTATGATCTCAGACAAGAAGGGGCAGCCCACTTTCATCATCATTTAGTATGTATTGAATGTGGAGCGGTTGATGAAATACAAGAAGATCTCTTAGAAGACGTGGAAGCGATTGTTGAACGAGATTGGAAATTTAAAATAAAAGATCACCGCCTTACCTTTCATGGTATTTGTTCCAGATGCCAGGATAAAGAAGAGGACCCAGAAGAATAATATGATGCCGAAAAGCCTTAAAGATTCCTGTCGTTGTTTCTCATTTGAAACATCCCATACATACTCTTTAAGGCTTTTTTATATACACGGACAGAAATTTTCACCGTTTTAACTCCATAAGGTATAAAACAGATTAAAAACGTCATAGCTTGTATTAATAGACGTTAGTACCGATGAATATGGAGGACGACAGGATGATAAAAGGAATTCAAATGGTATGGCAAACCATTAAGGTTTTTATTTTGTTTACTGGATCAACGATTTTGTTTTACTATGGTATTATGTGGATCAGTGAAGAATACGAAGGGTATCACAGATATGATGAACCCGAGGGAGCAGCAGTCAAGGTGTATTCTTCTGTGACGGATGAAGAAAGCCATTGGTATGATCGGCTATTATTTTTTTATATGAACGGGGAGTAATGCAGTGTGGAAGACCATATTCAAGATTTCATGCACTTTTTAATAGTAGAAAAAGGACTGGCCAAAAACACGATAGAGTCGTACCAGCGTGACTTAAAGAATTATGCACTATACTTAGCGAAGGTGGAAGAAATATCGGAACTGAACGCCGTTTCGAGAATGAACATAGTCCAATTTCTCGGCCACTTAAAGAGTCAGGGGAAATCTTCAAAGACAGTTGCACGTCATGTTGCATCTATCCGTTCCTTCCATCAATTTTTGCTAAGAGAAAAAGCGACGGAACAAGATCCGACTGTGCATATCGAAACACCAAAAACAGAGCGGACGCTTCCGAAGATCTTAAGCATAGCTGAAGTGGAAGCTTTACTCGAAGCCCCTGAGGAATCTACACCACTTGGGATGAGAGATAAAGCGATGCTTGAAATCCTTTATGCGACTGGTATCAGGGTAAGTGAACTCATTCAACTAAAACTGGATGATGTCCACTTGACCATGGGATTTGTCCGATGTATAGGAAAAGGGAATAAAGAACGGATTATCCCCATCGGACAAACGGCAATGAATGTTCTTGAGAAATACTTAGAAGATGCCCGGTTGAAATTAAGAAGTAAGAAGCACCGGGATGATCACTTGTTTTTGAATCATCATGGTAAAGGCCTGACAAGACAAGGTTTCTGGAAGAACTTAAAAGCTCTTGCAAAAAAAGCTAATATCGAAAAGGATCTGACTCCTCATACACTCAGGCACTCATTCGCAACCCATTTATTGGAGAATGGGGCAGATCTCCGGGCAGTACAGGAAATGCTCGGTCATGCAGACATTTCCACCACCCAAATTTATACACATGTAACGAAAACACGCTTAAAGGATGTATATTCACAATTTCATCCGCGGGCTTAAAAGATGAAGAGAGATCCCTTAAAGAAAATAGTATTCTTTAAGGGATCTCTCTTGTTTTTTTAGAAAGGAAAAAGTAGAATGTAGATGTCAGACTTCTGACGTTAAATCCTGTCGATTGCTATAATGCAGTTAAGGGTAAGATACGATTAAAGATTAAAAATGTAACCGCTTTTTTTAATAAGAAGCTACATATAGGAGGTTTATTTGAATGAGTAACTATACATACAAAAGAGTTCACCTGGTCGTCATGGACTCAGTGGGCATCGGTGAGGCGCCTGATGCCGACCTATTCAATGATGTAGGATCGGATACGATTGGTCACATTGCTGAACATATGAATGGACTGAATATGCCCAATATGGGAAAACTTGGACTTTCGAATATTAAAGAAGTGAAGGGAATTGAAAAAGCTGACAAGCCGTTAGCATACTTCACGAAAATGCAGGAAGCGTCTGTTGGGAAAGACACGATGACTGGTCATTGGGAAATAATGGGCCTTAATATTGATAAACCGTTCAAAACGTATCCAGACGGTTTCCCTGAAAAATTAATTCAAAAACTTGAAGCTGAGACAGGCAGAAAGATCATTGGAAATAAGCCTGCAAGCGGAACTGAGATTATTGAAGAGTTAGGAAAAGAACATATGGAAACAGGAGCTCTTATTGTTTATACTTCTGCAGATCCTGTCCTTCAAATTGCAGCTCATGAAGGCATCATTCCAATTGAAGAGCAGTACAAAATTTGTGAAATCGCCCGTGAAATCACGAAAGAAGAGGAATACCTCGTAGGTCGTGTGATTGCTCGTCCATTCGTTGGCGAACCAGGCGGGTTCAAACGTACATCCAATCGTCATGACTATGCGTTAAAACCTTTTAACCGTACCGTAATGAATGAACTGAAGGATTCGGGGTTTGACGTGGTCGCCATTGGTAAAATTTCAGATATTTTTAATGGCGAGGGAGTGACTGAATCGATCCGTACGAAGCATAATATGCACGGGATGGACGGACTCATTCAATCATTCGATCAAGACTTTACAGGCTTGAGCTTCCTGAATCTTGTCGATTTCGATGCTTTATTCGGACATCGTCGCGATCCAGAAGGCTATGGAAAGGCGTTAGAAGAATTTGATGCACGGCTGCCTGAAGTGTTCGAGAAAATGACGGAAGATGATCTTCTTATCATTACAGCCGATCACGGGAACGATCCGACCGCTCCAGGAACAGACCATACAAGAGAATATGTTCCACTTCTCGTTTATTCAAAACGCTTTGACGGAGGGAAAGAGCTGCCTATCTCTGAAACATTCGCAGATATCGGCGCTACCGTGGCAGACAACTTTAATGTGACCATGCCGAAGTTTGGTCGCAGTTTCTTATCACAATTGAAATAGGTGTTTCTGGAAAAAATTGAAAGGGAGAGGGATGAAGGTGCAGTTACATCAGCCCATTTCCTCCTCTTTACGTTGAATGATAAAAAAAGGAGTAATGAATATGAATTACGAAAACATCCAAAATGCAGCAAACCATCTAAAAAATCAATACACAGGCCAACCGAAGATCGGACTCATCCTTGGTTCAGGGTTGGGTGTGTTAGCTGATGAAATCCAAAATTCAGTGAAAATACCTTATAAAGAAATCCCTGATTTTCCTGTTTCGACAGTGGCAGGACACGCAGGGCAGCTTGTGTTCGGTCAATTGGCGGGTCAGGAAGTCGTGGCCATGCAAGGGCGCTTTCATTATTACGAGGGGTACGGATTCGATAAAGTCACATTTCCCGTCCGTGTTATGAAAGAACTAGGCGTCGAAGTCTTAATCGTCACAAATGCAGCCGGTGGAGTGAATGAAAGCTTTCAGGCTGGTGACTTGATGCTGATCACGGATCATATTAATAATATGGGTGGCAATCCACTAATTGGGGCAAACGATTCCCGCTTAGGACCTAGATTCCCGGATATGTCAGAAGCATATTGTAAAGAACTGCGTCAAAAAGCGAAAGAAATCGCAGGGAAGCTTTCAATTGAAGTGCAAGAAGGTGTATATGTGGGGAATACAGGTCCTACATACGAAACTCCAGCTGAAGTTCGTCTTGCCCGTACCCTTGGAGGAGACGCAGTGGGAATGTCGACTGTGCCAGAAGTAATCGTAGCCCGACACGGGGGAATGAAAGTGCTTGGAATCTCATGCATCTCAAATATGGCGGCAGGTATCCTTGACCAACCCCTATCCCATGATGAAGTGATTGAAACAACCGAAATGGTTCGTGCAAACTTCCTGGCATATGTAAAAGAGATCGTCAAATCAATCTAAGAGTCGTACGATTCAATTTGAAAACTAAAGGGACTTCCCTTTGACAATACTAGAAGAGCGGGTGAATACAATGAGAATGGTTGACTTAATAGAGAAGAAGCGTGAAGGTAAAGAACTCTCTACAGAAGAAATAAAATTTATCGTTGAAGGATATACAGATGGAAGCATCCCTGATTATCAGGTAAGTGCCCTGACAATGGCCATCTTCTTCAAAGACATGAGCGATAGAGAAAGAGCGGACCTGACGATGGCAATGGTCGAATCAGGAGATCAAATCGATCTGTCTGCAATTGAAGGAATTAAAGTAGACAAGCACTCTACAGGCGGTGTTGGAGATACAACGACCCTTGTTCTTGGACCACTGGTGGCTTCTGTTGGAGTACCTGTAGCGAAGATGAGTGGACGAGGACTTGGACACACTGGAGGAACCATCGATAAGCTTGAATCCGTCGAAGGTTTCCATGTGGAAATTGAAAACGATGAATTCATCCGATTGGTGAACAAGAATAAGTTAGCCGTTATCGGACAAAGTGGTAATTTAACACCGGCTGATAAAAAGCTTTATTCCTTACGTGATGTGACGGCAACGGTCAATAGCATTCCTCTGATCGCAAGTTCCATCATGAGTAAAAAAATAGCTGCTGGTGCGGATGCTATCGTACTTGACGTGAAAACGGGTGCCGGAGCTTTCATGAAAACACTGGACGATTCAAAAGACCTTGCCAAAGCAATGGTGAACATCGGAAACAACGTCGGCAGAAAAACAATGGCGGTCATTTCGGATATGAGTCAGCCACTGGGCTTCGCGATCGGAAACGCACTTGAAGTGAAAGAAGCCATCGATACATTAAAAGGTGAAGGTCCAGAAGACTTAACGGAATTATGCTTAACGCTAGGAAGTCATATGGTGTATCTCGCTGAAAAAGCTTCGACATTGGAAGAAGCGAGAGAACTATTACAAAAAGCGATTGAAGATGGATCGGCTCTTGAGAACTTTAAAGTATTCCTGGAATCACAAGGTGGAGATCCATCCGTTGTAGATGATCCATCAAAACTTCCACAGGCGCAATATAAGGTTGAGCTTGAAGCGAAAGAAGATGGCTATGTATCAGAAATCGTGGCCGATGCAGTAGGAACGGCTGCCATGTGGTTAGGAGCAGGCCGTGCAACAAAAGATTCTGTTATCGATTTAGCAGTTGGTCTTGAGTTGCGCAAGAAGATCGGTGATTCTGTCAAAACGGGAGATTCTCTTGTAACGATCTATAGCAATGATGAGAATATCGAAAATGTAAAAGAAAAATTATACGAAAGCATTAAAGTAACACCTGAACATGTGAAAGCACCTACGTTGATTCATACTGAAATCACGGGTTGATTTAAAATTTTGATCGTGGCCTTTGCCAAGAGGATAATTTCTCTTTGGCAGGGGCCTTTTTTATATTTTTGTCTGGAAATGCGAATACCTTATTATGGGAAAATAAGCAATTCCAGATGTGGAAGACGCAATTAACGTTCAAATTGACGCAATTCCCCCAAAACAGACGCAATAAATTGAATTTTGGCGCAATTAAACCGTTCAATAGCGCTCTCTCACACTCAAAAGAGCTCATTTCACCCGACAAAATGCTGCATCTCAGTGATCTTGTTGAGAAACACATCATTTCATCCCCTATTTGAAGAATCCCCCTTTAAATTTAGCCGTCTTTCAACCCACTTATAACCTATCATCCATGAACCAACCTCACTTTTTTACCAATGTTTGTATAAAAATGGTGCAGTTGGAAAAAATGGGTCTATGAGTATTGATTTAAAACGAGATTTGATTGGAGGACAGTTGGATGAAACGTTTTGCGTATATAGTGATTACATTTGTTTTAGCAGCTTTTTTGTTTCCTTCAATGGGGTTTGCCCAGGAGAAGAAATCGGAATTAGCTGAAGTAGCGAAATCAGCTGTTTTGATTGAGCGGGATACTGGAACGGTATTATATGAGAAGAATAGCCATGAAAAGCTGGCACCAGCATCCATGACTAAGATTATGACAATGCTGTTGATCATGGAAGCCCTTGAAAAAGGTCAAATAAAGTGGGAAGACAGTGTTCGAGCGAGTGAATATGCCGCATCGATGGGGGGATCACAAATCTTCCTGGAGCCCGGTGAAAGCATGACGGTTGAAGAAATGCTCAAGGGTATTGCGATTGGTTCGGCCAATGATGCATCAGTGGCCATGGCAGAACATATATCAGGAAGTGAAGAAGCATTTGTTGAGAAAATGAACAAAAAGGTAGAAGAGCTTGGGTTAAATAACACTCGATTCAAAAATCCGACAGGCTTACCGTCCAAAGATCATTATAGTTCGGCACATGACATGTCCATGATGGCCAAGGAACTTCTAAAATATGAAGGAATCACCAATTTCACAGGCAGCTATGAATCGTACTTACGTGAAGATACGGAAAAAAAATTCTGGTTGGTAAATACAAACAAATTGGTTCGTTTCTATGACGGTGTGGATGGATTGAAAACCGGATTCACAAATGAAGCGAAATACTGCTTAACGGCAACGGCGAAGAAAGATAATATGAGAGTCATTGCTGTCGTGTTCGGAGCACCGACTCCTAAAGAACGAAACAACGAGGTAAGTAAAATGCTGGATTATGCCTTCAATCAGTATTCCACCAAACCTCTCTTTAAAAAGGGAGACTCCCTGGCACAGGTGAAAGTATCGAAAGGGAAACAAAACAAAGTGGATGCAGTGACGGAAGAGCCCATCTCCCTGTTAACTCAAAAGGGTGAAAAACAGGATAAAATAGAACAGAAGATAACACTCTCTGAAAACCTGAAGGCTCCTATCAAAAAAGGAGATAAAGTCGGGACCATTGTCATCATGAACAAAGGAGAAAAAGTATTGGAAAGCACTCTCGTCGCTAAGAAAAATGTAAATGACGCAAGCTGGTGGGAGCTGTACAAAAAATCCTTTGGACTTTTCACGAAGGTTGGAAAGTAAAACTGTCTTAATGATTTTTGATAAAAATAACCTCTAATTATGACGAATTCCTTCTAGTTTTGTCATGGAGAAGGAATTTACTAAAAGAATAGCGAAATGACTCACTATACGACAGAGAAGGAGGCTTTCTGATAGTGAGTCTTGCTATTAACTTAGAAGTCAAAAAAGATGTTTTGTGTATTCGTTTAAGTGGTGAGCTGGATCATCATACTGCTGATGAGCTTAGGGAAAAAGCTTCGAATCTGATTGAAAGTGAGAATGTGAAGCATATCATTTTGAATTTAGAGGAACTGAGCTTTATGGATAGTTCAGGATTAGGTGTGATTTTGGGTCGATACAAGCAGATTAAACAAAAGCATGGAGAAATGGTTGTGTGTGCGATCTCCCCTTCTGTAAACCGATTATTTGAAATGTCCGGATTGTTTAAGATTATCCGTCTTGAGCCGTCTGAAGAAAACGCATTACAAAGATTGGGGGTCGCCTGACATGAGAAATGAAATGAACATTCAATTCAGTTCTTTAAGCCAAAATGAGTCCTTTGCCAGAGTTACCGTTGCTTCATTTATTGCACAGCTGGACCCAACGATGGATGAGTTGACTGAAATCAAGACAGTCATATCTGAAGCCGTTACAAATGCCATCATTCACGGATATGACAACAGACCGAATGGTATCGTCTATATTTCTGTCATTATGGAAGAAGATGGGTACATCGATATGACCATCCGCGATGAAGGAGTCGGAATTGGTGATGTAGAGGAAGCCCGTCAACCATTGTTCACGTCCAAGCCTGAGCTTGAGCGTTCTGGCATGGGCTTTACCATCATGGAGAATTTCATGGATGAAATAGAAGTGTCATCACACCCAGGTACAGGCACCACGGTAAGACTAAAGAAGCACTTGACCAATAGTAAAGCGCTATGCAATTAAGGAGTCGTGCCCATGGATGTCGAAGTTAAGAAAGAAAAGGAACAGTCCTTTCTGAAGGATCATGAGGTGAAAGAGCTCATAAAGCAGAGCCAGGACGGTGACCAAAGTGCCCGGGACTTGATCGTCCAGAAGAACATGCGGCTGGTATGGTCCGTCGTCCAGCGCTTCCTCAATCGGGGATATGAGCCTGATGACCTCTTTCAGATAGGCAGTATCGGGTTGCTGAAATCAGTCGATAAGTTTGATTTAAGCTACGACGTCAAGTTTTCCACATATGCAGTTCCGATGATCATTGGTGAAATCCAGCGGTTCATCCGGGATGACGGAACAGTAAAAGTAAGTCGTTCCCTGAAAGAGATGGGAAACAAGATTCGTAAAGCCAAGGATGAACTTTCCAAGAAATTTGGGCGGGTTCCGACGGTGAGTGAGCTTGCCGAGCATCTGGAGTATTCGGTTGAAGAGGTGATCATGGCACAGGAAGCAAGTCGTGCCCCTTCTTCCATTCATGAAACCGTTTATGAAAATGATGGAGATCCCATTACCCTTTTGGATCAGATTGCAGATAATAGCGATAATAAATGGTTTGACAAAATTGCCTTAAAAGAAGCCATTAGGGAACTGGATGATCGGGAACGGCTGATTGTGTATTTAAGGTATTACAAAGACCAAACCCAATCGGAAGTAGCAGATCGACTGGGTATATCCCAGGTCCAGGTATCGAGATTGGAAAAGAAGATATTACAAACAATGAAAGATCATATGCATACAGAATCTTAGGCAAAATAACCTTGTTGTTTCAACGAATCATGTTGAAACGACAAGGTTATTTTTATTTATGGAATTTATACAACAGTCGATTCTGGAATGCCCCACAGTTCCCTTTGAAATTGTTGCCATTTCCTATGCTCCGAACCTTCAGAATCTACACTATTGTTCACTTCCTCCTCCATGAATCTCAAAAGACCACATCCAGCCATTACATAAATTATTTCCGTTAATCCATACTATTGGTACGAAGGGAAAATCATGTTTTCAGGAAGTGAACTGCATGGAAGGTATTTTGTATATACGCTTACGTCATCGAGTGCAGGTAAGGGAAGAGAGTACGGTCAAGCTTGGACAGCTTGCTCAAATCATAGCACCTGAAAATATTCTGGAAGAATTAAGGGAAATCCCGATTCATCAAGTGACAGCATCTGATAAGAATATCATTGTGGTCGATGTGATGAGGGTGATAAGAGAAATATGCAAGAACTTCTCGGATCTTGATATCCAAACGATTGGACCCACACAAAGTATTATTGAAGTGATCTATGAGAAAAAGAAAGTCTCTCTTCCGCTCTTCATTGGCGTTTGGTTACTATTATTCATCGGTGCAGCCCTGGCAATTATGAATTTTCATGAAGATGTAAGTATGAGGGAAGTTCATCAAAGGCTGTATCATTTTGTAACTGGGGATGAGGATCCCCATCCATTACTGTTTCAAGTTCCCTATTCATTCGGTTTAGGCCTTGGGATGATTTTATTTTTCAACCATGTGTTCCGAAAGAGACTTAATGAAGAGCCTAGTCCACTAGAAGTTGAAATGTTTAATTACCAGCAGGATTTAGATCAGTATGTCATCATGCATGAAAATAAAGAAAGTCAGAAAAAATTAGATGACCATTAACGTATTGATTACAGTATTTATTGGTTTTGCTGGTGGACTGGCAGTCGGTTCCGGGTTCGTAGCTTTTCTAACCGTATTAGGAATCATCCCAAGGTTAACTCAGTTAACAAAAACAATGAAAATGATACACCACTATGAATTGGCTGTCATTACAGGTGCACTGGCAGGAGGGTTTGTCAGCTTAAATAATTATACGCTGCACTTTTCCCCATTCGTTCTTATGCCCATCGGATTAGCGAGCGGAGTGTTCATCGGGCTGTTGGCGGCTGCATTAACAGAAGTATTGAATGTGTTCCCGATCCTTGCAAAGCGGATTGGGATTGAAGGTCAAATCGTCATTCTCATTATGGCGATTGTATTTGGGAAAATTGTCGGCTCACTTTTTCATTGGCTCTACTTGGTTCATCAATAAACAGCAAGAGGCAGGGGTTCATATGGACGACAAAAGAAAAGTGATCCTGATTACAGATGGAGATGAATATGCCAAGCGGGCAATCGAGTGCGTGGCAAAAGAGTATGGAGGACGATGTATCTCAAGCTCTAAAGGAAATCCTTCTTTATTATCAGGACCAGAGATTGTGAAATTAATCAGAAGTGCAAAGAATGACCCCGTCTTTGTGATGTTTGATGATAGTGGATTTATTGGAGAAGGAGCAGGCGAAAGGGCACTAAAGTATGTTGCGAAACACCCTGGCATAGACGTGCTCGGCATCATTGCGGTAGCAAGTAAAACCAGGCAGGCAGAATGGACAAGAGTGGATGTATGTATTGATAAATTTGGTGAATTGACTCCATATGGGGTAGATAAATTTGGTGTACCTGAAATGGATTTGGGAAGATTAACGGGTGATACGGTTTATTGCCTTGATGAGCTGGATGTTCCCGTTATTGTCGGGATTGGTGACATAGGCAAAATGGCCAAAAGGGATCACTACTCACAAGGTTCGCCCATTACGAAAAAGGCAGTTGAAATCATCTTGGAAAGGAGCGGATATCATGCCTGAGAAAACGAAAGAAACACCAATATCAAAAGACTTAGCTGTTATAGAAGAGTACATGAAGAATCATGTAGGATTAAACAAAAGCTTTGATTTAGGTGTACGTAAACTCATGATTTTGAAAAAAGGAGTGCACATCTATTATATTAACGGGTTGACTGATGCTTCCTACATTATTCAAATAGTGGAGGAACTCGTTGAGATCAATGATCATGAGCGTGCAACGAGCCGATTATATGAGATTGTACATAATCGCCTTGTTCATCAATCGGTTGAGCCGGTAAAAACGATTGAAGAAGCAGTTGACGAAGTGCTATCAGGATTAATAGCAGTCTTTGTCGAAGGCTACCAAGAGGCAATCATTGTTGATGTTCGTAGTTATCCCGGGCGACAGCCTTCAGAGCCTGATACTGAAAAGGTAGTACGTGGTTCCCGAGATGGATATGTAGAGAATATTATTGTGAATACCGCTTTAACAAGACGAAGAATTCGGGATCCACGATTGAGGTTTGAAATATTTCGTATCGGAGAACGATCAAAAACAGACATTTCCATTTGCTATATAGATGATGTTGCAAATCCAAGCTTAGTCGAAGTGATCAAGAAAGAGTTGAAAAGCATCAAAATTGATGGTCTCACGATGGCGGATAAAACCGTAGAGGAATTTCTGGTGAAGCAGGGGTATAATCCATATCCATTAGTACGATACACGGAAAGGGCGGACGTAGCTGCCACTCACCTATTAGAAGGACATGTTCTTATTTTCGTGGATACTTCACCAAGTGTGATCATCACACCGACTACCTTCTTCCATCATCTGCAGCATGCTGAAGAGTACAGGCAATCGCCTGCTGTCGGAACATTTGTAAGATGGACAAGATTCATGGGTGTACTCGCATCCTTGTTCTTACTTCCGTTGTGGTATTTATTCGTTCTGGATCCTTCATTATTACCTGAGGTCATAAAATATGTAGGACCGAATGAACAGACAAATATACCTGTCATCGTTCAATTGTTTATAGCAGATATGGGAGTCGAGATGTTCAGGATTGCCGCCATTCATACCCCGACCCCGCTTTCCACAGCTATGGGTTTAATAGCGGCTGTATTAATTGGACAAATTGCGATTGACGTCGGTCTCTTTCAACCAGAGGTCATCCTTTATGTAGCGGTTGCTTCAATCGGTACATTTGCGACTCCTAGTTATGAACTAAGTGTAGCGAATAAGATGGCAAGACTTCTACTTCTTGTATTAGTCGCATTCTTCCATATTCCCGGCCTTATGATCGGCAGCACGCTATTTATACTATTTGTAGTGAATATTAAATCACTCAATACACCTTACTTATGGCCTTTACTTCCGTTCAGTCCAAAGGCGTTTATGCAGATTCTGATAAGAAAAGCCGTGCCGGGATCCAAAATTCGGCCTAGCATCGTGCAGCCGAGAAATAAGTATAAGCAGCCGGCGAAATCTTAGAAATATTGCAACAACTCTCATTCTGTGGTAAATTACGTTTAATTAGCAGAGCATTAAAGAGGGGAATGAGACGTTTCATGCATCTTCATGGATCAGCAGAAATAAAAAATGGTCATTTAACGATAGGAGGGGTGAGCACCTTAGAACTAGCCAAACAATACGGTACACCCCTTTATGTTTATGACACTGCACTCATTAGAGAACGGGCAAGAGGCTTTAAAGAAACATTTGATTCCCTTGGAGTGAAAGCGGAAGTTGCCTATGCCAGTAAGGCATTTTCATGTATCGCGGTCTTTCAATTGATGAAAGAAGAGGGATTATCTCTGGATGTGGTTTCAGGAGGGGAGTTGTACACTGCCTTAAAGGCAGGATTCCCTCCTGAACGCATCCATTTTAATGGAAATAATAAATCTGAAGAAGAACTGATGATGGCCATTGAAAACAATATAGGCTGCATTGTCGTCGATAATTTCTACGAGCTGCAACTTGTGAATGCCATCTCACAATCCACTGAAAGAGTGACGAAGGTTTTATTAAGAGTGACACCTGGGATAGAAGCCCATACTCATGATTATATTTTAACCGGACAAGAGGATTCCAAATTCGGATTCGATTTGGGGAATGGTCAAGCCCGGGATGCTATGAAAATGGCGATGAGCTATGAAGGTATTGAATTGTTAGGTCTTCATTGCCATATCGGATCTCAAATATTCGAGACGACAGGCTTCATTCTTGCTGCAAAAAAAATCATTGAGAAGGTGGCAAAATGGAAATCTCAATATGATTACGATCCGAGAGTGATCAACTTAGGCGGTGGATTTGGAATTCGCTATACGAAGGATGATGACCCGATTCCACCTGCACAATATGTGAAGGAAATGATTGCGGCTGTAAAACAGGAAGTGGAGAGGTACAACCTTGAAATGCCGGAGATTTGGATCGAGCCGGGACGTTCCCTTGTTGGAGATGCAGGGACCAGCCTATATACATTGGGGTCAAGAAAAGAAGTGCCCAACATCCGAAAGTACTTAGCCATTGATGGGGGAATGAGTGATAATATAAGACCGGCTCTCTACAAGGCAAAATATGAAGCGGTGATTGCAAATAAAGCGGATCATCCCCCTGAAGAAACCGTGTCAATCGCTGGTAAATGCTGTGAATCCGGAGATATGTTGATTTGGGATTTACCCCTCCCGCAATCAGAAGCTGGTGACACTCTTGCTGTGTTCTGTACTGGTGCATATGGATATTCTATGGCGAATAACTACAATCGTATTCCCCGTCCCGCTGTCGTATTTGTCGAGAATGGAGAAGCAAGATTAGCTGTTCAAAGAGAGACATATGAGGATATGATTTCACTCGATATAAGATTTAAATAAGCTGGAAACATAGTCTTTAAGTATATCGTACTTAAAGACTACTTTTTTTTCATATCTAATTACATACTTTAACAAATAGTGATTTTACTATACAATAGCAATGACATATATAGATGAATATAGTGTAGACAAAGGAGTCATTTATGAAGATCAGCAATAAGGGATTGTTCTTGTTTTTATTAGTATCAGGCATAGTATGGGGAGTCATCTACTGGCTGTTCCTGGCTGGAAACTGATTGGTTAAAGTTGATTAATAAAAGTAAATTTAGTAAGATAAATAAACGTTCATATCAATTAAATTTCTAGTTTTTGTCTATAATAGGAAATAAATAGATTAGACATAAAACATAACGAGGGGTAAATATGTTAATTCGGTATAAAAAGGCGTTTGAAAAGATCGCAATGGGATTATTATCTTTCATGCCAAATGAAAAGGATTTGAAGAAGCTTCAACAGACGATGAAGCAATACGAAACTGAAGATAATTGGCAGCTCTTTTTATGGAAAGAAGAGGACATAGTAGGTTTAATTGGAGTATTCAAGACAGATAGTACTTTAGAAATTCAGCATATATCCGTTAATCCATCCCATCGGCACGAAGGAATTGGGAAATCAATGGTGAAGCATCTTAGAGACATGCATTCTGAGCATGAAGTGAAGCCGAATTCAGAGACCGCTTCATTCTTTGAGAAGTGTGACGAAATCGATCAAGATAAAGTAATAGACGAAGATCAATAAAGAGGACGGCCACCGGATCTGTAGGTGGTCAGCCTCTTTTTTTTCGTTGTAAAGCATTTTTTCGTTCTAAAATCACTTCCGAACGGTCACGCAGGGAATGACGATGAATGAGCTCGATATTGTTTAAATCACTTGGAGAACACCAGGAGTATCCATTGTCCTCACACAGTGATTGGACCTGCTTTTGTAGAGATGAATCCGTCAGGGGGATATTGATGCTGTTATAGGGCTGGTTGGTACTTAGTCCATGGGTGATATCAACGAGTTTTTCCTGAAGTTTACCAGGATGGATCCCTAATCGGGAAAGTTCATCCTGATTCAGTTTGATATTTTGAACGGCTTTCCTAAGTGTCCGGGCTGCTCCTGAGAGATTACCTCTTCTGTAATGATACAAACCCACAGCAATCTGGATTAATCCAACCCAATGGGAAGAACGGTTCTTAGGATCTGCATATTTCCAATGTTCTTCCAACACCTCATGGCACTCGAAGTAATCACGATTTCCATGGAAATACATTAAAAATTCTAAGTAAGGTTTAGGATAAACCATGTGAGTCCCTCCTATATTATGAAATAACGTCTGAGTATTTAAAGTGTAGCATATTCTCCATCTTTGCCAAAACGACAAGTACATCCTCTTTATGCAAAAACTTTCTATTGGAGAATAGTGGTCAATCTACTATACTATTAAGTAGCGATCAGGAATGACTGTAATTAGAAATTTGGTGATAAAGTGGAATACAATGTGAAGATTGACGCTTTTGAAGGTCCGTTAGATCTTCTTTTGCATCTGATTAATTCGTTGGAAATTGATATATATGATATTCCTATGGCTCAAATTACTGAGCAGTATATGTTATATGTACATACGATGAAGAATTTGCAACTTGATGTTGCCAGTGAGTACTTAGTGATGGCCGCTACATTATTGGCGATTAAAAGTAAAATGCTCCTCCCTAAACATGATGACGGCCTTTTAAACGATGAAATTGAATTCGAAGAGGAAGATCCCCGTGATGAATTGGTTGAGCGGTTGATTGAGTATCGCAAGTTTAAAGAAGCTGCCAATGAGCTGAAGCACCGTGAGGAAGAACGGGGACAGGTGTATACGAAACCTCCTAGTGATCTCTCGGAATTTACGGAAGAGGCGGATTTAAAGAATAGCGAGGTTCAAGTGTCTCTATATGACATGTTAGGAGCTTTTCATAAATTATTGAGGCGCAAGAAGCTGCAACGGCCAGTGCAAACCAGAATAACCAGACAGGAAATATCCATTGAAAAAAGAATGAATGATATTCTTCATAGTCTGCGAAATATCAAAGAGCGAACACCCTTTACAAGTCTTTTCCCGTCTGATAATAAAGAACATCTCGTTGTTACTTTCCTTGCCGTGCTTGAATTGATGAAGAGAAAGCAGATCATTGTCAATCAAGAAAAAAACTTCACGGAAATATTTGTTGAAGCAGGAGAGGAGGTAGGTCTAGTTGAACAGTAGTAATTGGAAAGGGATCCTCGAAAGCTTATTGTTTGCAGCTGGTGATGAAGGTCTTTCACTAAAGCAAGTTTGTTCTGTATTGGAAATCGGGGATCAGGAAGCGATGGCTGTGATCGAGGAGCTAAAGGCGGATTACGAAAATGATCCCGATCGGGGGATCTATATGATTGAGATAGCAGACACTTTTCAATTGGTGACAAAAAAAAGCAACGCCGATTACTTAAAGAAATTGGTTGAGTCACCAAATGTAAGCTTTTTATCACAAGCAGCTCTTGAAACACTTGCGATAGTCGCTTATAAGCAACCGATCACGAGGATGGAAATTGAACAAATCAGAGGCGTCAAAACCGAGCGTCCCATTCAGACCCTTACGTCAAAAGGGCTCGTGAAGGAAGTTGGAAGAGCAGAAGGGACAGGTCGTGCCTACTTATTCGGTACGACAAAAGAATTTCTGGACTATTTCGGCTTGAAGAGAATAGAAGAACTTCCTCCCCTACCTGAAAATATCGAGGATGAATTCATGCAGGATGAAGCGGACTTGTTTTTTGAGAAATTTCAAGAAACGATGGAATCGAAAGAGTAGGGCAGAATGAAATATAAATGGACTGGCAGGGGTCCGGATCCAAAAGAATAGAATCACGAAAAGACACAGCAAAGTTTCTCTGCTGTGTCTTTTTCGTGGGTCAAATACCAGAAATTGAACCTAAATGTGAATTCCGGATTTTCATTCATATTACCCCTTGTCCTGCATAAACTTGTACAAACACGTTAGAATTAAAGGAGTAGATGGGTGTGAATCGAAAGAGAGTGAAATATTACATATATTATATTCTTATCCTCACCTTGCTATTTGTAGTGGTTTCCAATGAAGTTCAGGCCGCACCTTCTGTTAGTTCACAGCGGGCGATTTTAATGGATCAGGAGACGGGGCGGATTCTGTATGAAAAGGATGCCCACAGTCAAAGTCGGATAGCAAGCATCACAAAAATCATGACGGCGATTCTTGCGGTTGAATCCGGAATGATGGATAAGGAAGTAACGGTATCTTCGAATGCAGCGGGGACAGAAGGATCGTCCCTTTACCTGAAAGCGGGGGAGAAAATCAAGCTGGAAGATCTCGTTTACGGGCTTATGTTGAGGTCCGGGAATGATGCGGCAGTCGCTATTGCAGAATCTGTGGGAGGAAGTCTTGACGGGTTTGCTTATATGATGAATGAAAAAGCGAATGAAATCGGAATGAAAAATACGCATTTTTCCAATCCACATGGTCTCGATGATCATGAAGACCACTATTCCACTGCTTACGATATGGCAGTTCTGACTAGATATTCAATGGAGAATGAAGTATATAAGGAGATTGCAGGGACAAAAGTGCATACAGCACCAAATCCTGAAGAAAAGTGGGACCGGAAGTGGAAGAACAAAAATAGATTATTAACAGAATTGTATAAGCATAGTACGGGTGGGAAAACGGGATATACAAAACTAGCCAAAAGAACGCTTGTGTCCACAGCTTCCAAGGACGGGGAGAACCTGATTGCCGTTACACTCAATGGACCTGATGATTGGAATGATCATATAGGGATGTTTGAATACGGGTTTAAGCAATATGATTATAAGATCGTCCTGGAAGAAGGCATGATTGAAAAAATGGATGACGAAATATATAAGGATCATGCCTATCTTAAACGAGAATCCGTCCTAACCCTTAAAGATGATGAAGTGGATGATGTGAAGGTAGAGTACAAAATGTTAAAGCCTAAAGAGGAATGGTTAAAGAATAAAAATGTACCTGAAGTAGTAGGGAAGGCTGTCGTGTATTTAGAAGACGAAGAAGTAGATACTCTTCCCATTTACTTTAAAACAACGGATGAAGCTGAAGAAGAAAAGAGCTGGTGGAAATTCTGGGCCTATTCCTTTGAGTCCTTTATAGGGGTCAGGGATCATGGTTAATCTCATTTGGGTGGGGATGACCATCATAGGTTTAGTATTCGCCATTATCAATGGCAAGATGAAAGAAGTAAACGAAGCCATTTTCACTTCAGCAAATGAAGCCGTTACTCTTTGTATAGGGTTGGTCAGTGTATTGGTGTTTTGGTTGGGAATCATGAGGATTGCCCAGGAAGCGGGATTATTGGATAAACTGGCAAGGCTGTTCAGACCCTTTGTCACCCGGTTGTTTCCAGAGGTGCCTGATAATCATCCCGCGATGGGGTATATATTATCGAATATGATGGCCAATATGTTCGGTCTTGGAAACGCAGCAACACCTCTTGGGATTAAAGCGATGGAGCAATTAAAGGAATTGAACGGCGGAAGAGACTATGCCAGCAGATCGATGATTACCTTCTTAGCCATTAATACGTCGAGCCTTACCATCATACCAACAACTGTCATTGCGATCCGGATGAAATATGATTCTGCTTCCCCGACTGAAATTGTGGGACCAACCTTGATCGCGACCATGCTCTCCACCATAGGAGCCATATTGATAGACCGATATTTTCATTATAGACGTACTCGTAGAGAGGTGAAGTAGATGCAATGGATATCCACGATTTCATTATGGTTGATCCCCATTATGATCGGCTTCATTTTAATCTATGGAACACTCAAAAAGGTACCTACGTATGAAGTGTTCGTCGATGGGGGAAAAGAAGGCATTAAAATAGCCGTGTCAATCATTCCTTTTCTCATTGGGATGCTTGTAGCCATTACCATTTTCAGAGAATCAGGGGCACTTGAGTTCTTCGTAAACCTCATCCGTCCGGGATTACTTGCACTCGGTATTCCCCCTGAAATTGTACCACTTGCCATTATCAGGCCCATTTCAGGAACAGCTGCCCTGGGTATGATGAGCGATATAGTCGCTACCCACGGGCCAGATTCCTTTATAGGAAGACTTGCATCAACCTTACAGGGAAGTACCGATACGACCCTTTACGTACTGACCGTGTACTTCGGGGCAGTAGGCATCCGGAAGATGGGGGACGCCCTCAAAGTTGGATTACTAGCCGATGTCGTAGGAATCGTAGCTGCAATCTTCATCGTCACGGTCATGTTTTAATAATGGTTGACATCTATTAATAAAGGAAATAATAAGGTATAAAGAAATCGACTGAAAAAGTCGATTTTTCTTTATACCTTTCTATTTTGTCTGGATTGTGTAATAATTCATGAAGACAAATGTATTGAAAATTAAATGAGGTGAAATACCGTGGAACGATTACAAAAGGTTATTGCTCATAGTGGCGTAGCGTCACGAAGAAAAGCTGAGCAATTAATTATAGAAGGCAAAGTAAAGGTCAATGGTACAGTAGTAAAAGAATTAGGAACAAAGGTTTCTAATTCCGATAGAGTTGAAGTGACAGGTATTCAGATTGAAAGAGAAAATAAAGTATATTATATGCTCTATAAACCAAGAGGGGTCATCTCAGCTGTGACTGACGATAAAGACCGTCAAGTCGTAACCGATTTCTTCCCTGAAATAGAAGAAAGAATCTATCCGGTAGGAAGACTGGACTATGAAACGTCAGGTATTCTTCTTCTAACCAATGATGGGGATTTCGCTAACTCCCTGATGCATCCAAGTAACGAAATTGAAAAAACGTATGTAGCGAGATTAAAAGGCATCCCACCTAAGTTCAAAATCAGAGAACTTGAAAAAGGGGTTAAACTGGAGGACGGCATGACGGCTCCAGCAAAAGTGAAAGTATTAAGCATTGATAAGAAACAAGGGAAATCCATCGTCGAAATTACCATTCATGAGGGCAGAAACCGCCAAGTGCGCAGAATGTTCGAAGCCCTTGGATATCCGGTTCAGAAGCTGAAACGAGAAAGATATGCATTCCTTACTCTTCATGGTTTGAACGCAGGAGAAGGAAGGGAACTTACTCCCCATGAAGTGAAGCAGCTAAGAACACTGGCTGAAACGGGAAGCATCCGATAGAAAATAGCATGGAAAGTGTCACATATCCTTCATATAATTTACACTATCTATAAAGTGATAAATGATATAATGAGAAAGGAATTTTACCCTGAAATATAAGGGATATTTCCCTGCTTATTATGAAGGAATGGAACATTACATTATGGCAGGGACTGGTCTCATAAGTGAATTCTTATGACATCAGGCCCTTTGCTACTGTAAAGAGAGAAAAAAACTTTTCCATTTTTTGAGAACGATTTCAATATGGGAGGCACACGTACATGGATAAGAAAAAACGCAGATTACTCATCCGGACCATAATCCTCATTGTACTGACTTCTGCGGTTGCATATACCTTGTATGCAAACTTTACGAAGGATGAAAGAGGGAAGTTGAAGGTGGGGGATCAAGCGCCTGACTTTGTTTTGGAGGATATGGAAGGGAATAAACATCGTTTGTCCGACTATGAGGGTCAAGGGGTATTCCTGAATTTCTGGGGAACATGGTGCAAACCATGTGAAAGAGAAATGCCTTATATGAATAATCAATATTCGAAATATAAAGATCAAGGTGTAGAGATATTGGCTGTTAATGTGGGGGAATCGGATTTTCTTATCAATCGTTTCGTATCGAAACACGGGTTAGAGTTCCCGATTGTAGTGGACGAGGAAGAAGAAGTTCAAAATGCATACGGCATTGATCCGTTACCAACAACCTTCCTCATTAACCCTCAAGGTAAAATCGAAAAGATCATTACAGGAACGATGTCAGAAAACGATATCATTGAAGATTTAGAGAGCATTAAGCCTTAGTTCAGCAGTTTAACTTGATATAAGGAGTTTTAACATGAAAGAGATCAAATGTGTATGCGGTCATGTAAACCCGAATGGTACCGTTCTCTGCGAATCCTGCGGACGTGCTTTAACGGATGAAGCGAAGAACGAGAAGCTTCATGACATGCGATACGAGGGTAGTGCTAGACGTTCCCAAACGTATAACAAATCGATAGTCGATAAGATTTGGAATTTCTTTTCATCTGTTAAGGTTGGCGTATGGTTAATTGTCATCACACTTATCGCCTCTGCAGTCGGTACGATTTTGCCCCAGGAACAGTATATTCCGAATGGACAGCCGGCAAATGAATACTATGAAGATGTATACGGCTTTTTTGGAGAGTTATATTATACGTTAGGGTTCCATGATTTATATAGTTCATGGTGGTATCTATTATTAATCGCATCGATTGGAGTTTCCCTCGTGATCTGCAGTCTGGATCGGGTGATTCCCCTCTATCGTGCCCTCAAGAATCAACGTGTTTCCAGACATGTTGGTTTCCTGAAGCGTCAACGAATCTATGGGAAAACAGAAATGGTAGAAGTCAATGATTCAATAAGTAAGATCAAGGAAAAGTTAACTCAAAAAAAATACAAGATCCGGGAAGAAGACGGAAACATTCTTGCAGAGAAAAATCGTTTCTCGAGATGGGGTCCCTATGTCAATCATATTGGTCTTATCATTTTCCTTTTCGGGGGCATGCTGCGATTCGTTCCCGGAATGTATATTGATGAAACCGTGTGGATCCGTGAAGGTGAAACAAGGGCGGTTCCTGGTACGAAACAAGAATATTACTTAGAAAATAAAGGGTTTACGTTAGAGACATACGATAAAGATAAAGACAAAGAAGTATTTGGGGAAGCCATTGATAAGAATGGAACCATCGCAAAGAATTTCCAGTCTGACGTGGTACTGTATAAAGAATCCGGAGATAAACTTCCAGGACAAACGGCTGACCGTGAAGTGGAAAAAGAGGACTCCATTAAAGTGAATCATCCCCTTAAATTCGGGAATTTCGCTGTCTATCAAACCAGTTACAAGTTGGACGAATTTAAATCAATGTCCTTTACATTCGATAATAAAGAGTCAGGGGACAGTTTCGGTAAATTCACCGTCGACCTATTTGATCCTCAGGATACCTATGCATTTGAAGAAGGTTATAAAGTAGAATTGATGGGATATTATCCTGATTTCTCTGGATTTAATGAACAAGGAGAGCCGCAAACAAAGTCTCCTTTACCGAATAATCCTGCATTCCTATTCAAGTTGTTCTCTCCTGAAAAGCCCGATGGTGAAGTGAGCTTTGTAGGAATCCAGCAAAATCTGGAACCGCTTGGTGACAATGAATATAAATTGTCATTTGCAGGTGTTGAGACGAGAGATGTATCTGCTTTAACCGTTCATAAGGATCTCACTCTTTGGATTTTAGCCGTTGGTGGAGCCATCTTTATGATAGGTGTCGTACAAGGTGCATATTGGCATCACCGAAGAATCTGGATCAGGCGAAGTGAAGATGGAGTCATCGTAGCCGGTCATTCGAATAAAAACTGGCATGGATTAAAAAATGAAATCAACTTCGTTTTGGAAGGTACCGGTATACAGGAACCTGAAGATCAACAACAAAAAGACGAAGCAAGGAGGAATGAAGATGTCAACGATAACAATGGCAGAGTGGAGTAGTAATTTACTCTATGTATCCTTCATGATGTATTTGATTGCTACGTTGTTTTTTGGTGGAAGCATCCGCCAAAAGAATACAACTGAAACGAATCAGCAAAAGTGGGGATTAATTGGAATTGTTTTAACCC
Source organism: Rossellomorea aquimaris (assembly GCF_008180865.1). GTDB lineage: Bacteria > Bacillota > Bacilli > Bacillales > Bacillaceae_B > Rossellomorea > Rossellomorea yichunensis. Next base: position 56,551 of record NZ_VTEX01000004.1, on the reverse strand, counting down.
TTATCGGATTTGCCGCTCAATTAGGCTACTTCTTTTTAAGATGGGGGGCAGCAGGACACGCTCCAGTAAGTAATTTATTTGAATTTACAACCTTTTTCGGAATGATGCTTGTCGGAGCCTTTATCATACTTTACTTTATGTATAAAACAACGATACTGGGTGTCATTGCATTACCATTTGCACTTTTGGTGATCGCCTATGCCAGTATGTTCCCTAAAGACATTAGTCCACTGATTCCTGCTCTTCAAAGTGATTGGTTGAAAATCCACGTCACAACTGTTTCAGCGGGGGAAGCGATTTTATCCATCAGTTTTGTGGCAGGGTTAATCTACTTATTGAAATCAGTGCAACATACAAAAGGAAGCAAACAATCGTTTTGGCTAGAAACCGTCATGTATTCTTTAGTGGTCGTATTAGGGTTTGTAGTTGCATCAACTGCTTTTACCCTGGGAAATTATGAAGCGAATTTTCAGTATGTCGATCAAGAAGGGGCCGAAGCGATTTCTGAATACACACTGCCGGCCCTTGTCGGACCGAATGAAGGACAATTATTAACTGACAATGTAATGGAGCCGCTGGTAGAAATGCCAGCCCTCATCAATGCTAAGAAACTTAATACCGTTATTTGGTCGTTTCTGATTGGAACTGGAATTTATCTTCTATTACGCTTAATCTTCAGAAAGCGAATAGCTGCGAAATTACAGCCACTCGTGAAAAATGTGAATCTGGACCTGATGGACGAAATCGGTTACCGCTCAGTATTAATCGGCTTTCCAGTATTTACACTGGGAGGGCTCATCTTCGCAATGATCTGGGCTCAAATTGCCTGGACTCGATTCTGGGGATGGGATCCCAAAGAAGTATGGGCATTAATTACATTCTTATTCTATGCGGCATTTCTGCATCTACGCCTCTCTAAAGGATGGCACGGTGAGAAGTCTGCATGGTTAGCCGTCATCGGGGTCGCCATTATTCTATTCAACCTGGTGGCTGTAAACCTCATTATCGCAGGACTGCATTCATACGCTTAAATGACGAACGGGGAAGGAGCTGGCTATAACGAGAGTGATATTCTCTTTGAGTCAGCTTCTTTTTTCATATAAAATATAGGATAATATGGTGTAATTATACAAAAGGGGGATGTACCCATGGAGGAAAATATTCGAATTTTAGTTGTAGATGATGAAGACCGGATTCGCAGACTGTTAAAAATGTATCTTGAAAGAGAAAACTATGAAATCGATGAAGCCGAAAATGGAGAGGAAGCTTTGGCGCTTGCTCTGGAGAATAATTACGACTGTATCTTACTGGATATCATGATGCCGGGAATGGACGGGATCGAAGTATGTAAGTACCTTCGTGAAAAGAAAGCGACGCCTGTGATCATGCTTACTGCTAAAGGAGAAGAAGTGAACAGAGTGCAAGGGTTCGAAGTGGGAACCGATGATTACATAGTGAAACCTTTTTCCCCTCGCGAAGTGGTACTGAGAGTGAAAGCGTTATTAAGACGCTCTTCAAAGACTAGCTTTATTCAAACAGATGCCAAGGCGAAGGACCTTATTGTCTATCCTCATCTTACAATCGATAATGATGCCCATCGGGTAACCGCTGACGGTAAAGATGTGAACTTAACACCAAAAGAATACGAGCTCCTATATTTCCTTGCAAAAGCTCCTGACAAAGTATTTGACCGTGAGCACCTGCTTAAGGAAGTGTGGCATTATGAATTCTTCGGGGACCTGCGTACGGTCGATACACATGTGAAACGATTAAGAGAAAAACTGAATAAAGTATCCGAGATGGCTGCAAAGATGATTGTTACCGTATGGGGAGTAGGCTACAAGTTCGAGGTAACAAATGAATGAGGCTATGGCGTAGTGTTGTAGGGAAGCTGTGGCTAACGATTCTCCTCTTAGTTTCCTTTGTGTTATTTATCCTTACGATTCTTTTACTGGAATTCTTTCAAAACTATCACGTCGATGTGGTCGAAAAAGAACTAACCCAAACGGCTGAAAAAGTGGCGAGAGTCATTGAAAATCATAAAGACCTGGAGCTGGGGATGGAACTGGGGAAAGAAATCATCGATGATCCAGTCAATATCATTATTTCATTAGACCAGAATGAATCACTTTATTCCCAGGATTCTACAGCATTTCAAAACAATATTCATGAGTATATTTCTGATGATAAACAACTTCAATCGGTGAAAACAAAAGAAATCACCATCAAGAAAGAGATTGAATTATCTTCGGAAATGTCGTCTAACCGATATGAAAATATCATCATTGTAGGGACTCCTCTTCATATTGATGAAGAAGATGGAGCGGTATATCTCTATCAGTCTCTTGGTGTTATTAAAGATACAACACGTCAAACAACGAAACTGATCTTGCTTGCTGCCGGGATTGCCATTATTCTAACGACCATCTTTGCTTTCTTCCTTTCCACACGTATCACTGCACCACTAAGGAAAATGAGGGAAGCAGCCTTTGAGGTAGCAAAGGGTAAGTTTGATACAAAGGTTCCGATTTTGACGAAGGATGAAATCGGTGAACTCGCAACAGGATTTAACCAAATGGGCAGGCAGCTTAAGTTTCACATTAACGCATTGAGCCAGGAGAAGGAGCAGCTCTCCTCTATTTTGAGCAGTATGGCCGATGGAGTTATCACCTTTAATAGAGACGGCACGATCTTGATCACTAATCCACCTGCCGATCGCTTCCTTCAGCATTGGTATTATGAGCAAAGTGAAAACAGTGAGGAAGCCATCCCAACTACTGTAAAAGAATTATTGCAGAGCGTGGTCGTTACAGAAATGGAGCAGACAGGTGAATTGAGTCTGCAGGGGCGTTCGTATGTGGTGATTATCAGTCCTCTCTACAATAACAACAACATCAGGGGAGCCGTGGCGGTGGTGCGCGATATGACAGAAGAGAGAAGATTGGATAAGCTTCGGAAAGACTTTATCGCCAATGTCTCACATGAACTCCGTACCCCAATCTCTATGCTTCAAGGATATAGTGAAGCGATCGTTGATGATATTGCGGAAACAGAAGAAGAAAAGAAAGAGATAGCCCGAATTATTTATGATGAGTCATTGCGGATGGGGCGTCTGGTCAACGACCTTCTGGATTTGGCCCGTATGGAAGCGGGGCATATCACACTAAATAAAGACGTCATTGGTGTCATGCCTTTCACCGAAAGAGTGACGAATAAATTTATTGGACTGGCCAAAGAAAAAAAGGTATCCGTTTACTTTGAAAGTGACGTAGGAATCAAAAATGAAATTCACATGGATCCGGACCGGATTGAACAAGTATTAACCAATCTTATTGATAATGCTTTAAGACATACTCCTACAGATGGAGAAGTAACCGTCTCCCTGACGGAAAGCAAGGGTGGTTATTTATTCCACGTAAAAGACACGGGTTCCGGGATTCCTGAAGAAGATCTTCCTTTTGTATTCGAGCGCTTCTATAAAGCGGATAAAGCCAGAACAAGAGGGAAGTCCGGTACTGGTCTGGGCCTCGCGATCGCAAAGAACATCATTGAGTCCCATAAAGGTCATATCCAAGTACAAAGTAAAGTCGATCAAGGGACAACCTTCACTTTCTTTCTTCCCATTTAGCCAAGAATCGATGATATCCATAGAAACTTGACGTTTTTTCTTGTTACATGGGAAACATTCTTTATTTTTTCTCTGTGAGTAGAAAATGATGTTGAAAAAATGATGAGAATATGAGAAGTCAACAGGGGATAAGTACCTTGTTGACTTTTTATTTGAAGTGAATTTGAGGTGAAACCTGAATTTAATATAAGTCTTTCCTTTTTACCAGAAAAATACTATATTGATAGTGTGTAACTTTTTTACAGAAAAAACGACTAATAAATTGACGGGGAGGGAAGCAAGTGAACTCCGTTTTTGAGAAATTATACACTGAGTATCATCAGGACGTCTTTCAATTCCTTATATACATGGTACAGAATAAGCAGCAGGCTGAAGATCTGGTGCAGGAAGTATATATACGGGTGCTTAAATCGCATGAGCGTTTTGAAGGGAAAAGCTCTGAAAAAACGTGGCTTTTTTCGATTGCAAAAAATGTAGCCATAGATCATTTTAGAAAACAGAAGAACTGGAAGCATCGGATATTGGATAAATTCGATTGGAGCCGGAATGATGTGACAGACGATGGGGCGCTTCCGGAAGAAATTACTGTTGCGAAGGAAGAAGTTCAGGTATTGTACGAATGTTTGAAAAACTGTTCGACGGATTATCGGATGGTCATTATTATGCGTTACTTACAAGAACTTTCAATTGTTGAAACATCTGAAGTCCTCGGCTGGTCTGAAAGTAAAGTGAAAACGACCCAGCATAGAGCCATAAAGTGGTTAAGAATTGAAATGAATCAACGGCTACCAAAGGAGGAAAGAGACATTGAAACAGTCAGAATGGAAAGATCGTGATATAGAGGACCTCGTCAAAAAGCTTCCTCAAATCAAAGATGTTCGAACTCCTCAATCGATATATGCAAAAATAGAACGCCAGAACAAAAAGAAGTTTATTGCATTTAACCGTTTTATTCCAACAGTCGCAGCGCTGGCAGCCATTTTCATCATGGTCATGCTTGCTCCAACCGTATTAAATCAATTCAATGAAAATACTATGGAAAAATCAGAAATGAAATCAACGGAATCTTCAGGTGGGGATTCAGCACCGAATTCAGCACAAGATTCCCTGGCGAAATCAAGTGATAAATCAGAAATGATACATGATGACGCCGATAAAGACCAAATGACAGTTGAAAAGGATAATAGCGAGCTTAGTATGGCTGAGACTGAAAAAGACATTCAACCAACTACGGCAGAAAGATTATCTTTATATGAAGAAGACTTGGAAGGGCAGGACTACTATTCTTATGGACTCGTTTCACCTGAAGCGGTACCTGTACCTATTTCAATTGTCGATCGCCCTGCAGAAGGGGAAGAAGGCTGGTTGACCCGTTATGAAGAAATTGCAGGTGAGTTGCCTGAAGGTGAGTGGGGGATGGAAGACTTTCTCCCTTTAAAAGGCAAATTTACAATGGGTGAAAACAAAGTCATTTTCACTTTGGATCCTGAGCATTCTTATAGTGGCGGTAGTGCAGTGGAATACGCTTTTTACCATACTCTATTATACTCATTTCAGCATAAGGGGTTAAATGAAGTGGTTCTTCAAGAACAAGACGGCTCAGTCCCGGAATTCAGCTCCACCGGGGAATTCTCAAAAATCGACCTTAATGAAGATGCTCATACGGCTTATTACCTTTACTCGCCAAATGGAAGGGAACGCTTCCTCGTACCGGATAATATAAATAGAGGAAATGTCAAAGAGTCCATTCAGGCAATGAAAAGCTCAGAGACGAGCCTGTTCCAAAGTGTGATTCCTAAAAACATCAATATCAGTGTAAAGGAATCAGATGAATATCTAACCATCAATTTCTTAAATGAACTGGACATAGAAATATTAGACAACGAAACAGCCATGGAAATGATTGAAGGCATTTTACTGACAAGCAAAAGCTCCGGGTATGAAAGAGTTCAATTCGAAAACATTAAACAGGAAAGCTGGAATGGATTCATGTTCAACGAACCCATTGAGACTCCTATCAGCCCGAATAAGAAAACATTCGAAAATTAGTTATCACAGAAAGACTGGAAGCGGGAAAGGAATCCGTTTCCGGTCTTTTTTTGTGTGAAGGGCATGCTTGTCGGGGCTGAACGAGCGGCCTCCGCTTTTGGTGTCGTCCAGCTCCGGCGGCTAGCCCCTCGAGGTCCTAAGCTAAATTGGCCAAGAAGGCAAAGGACGCTTTCCCGGCCAATTCATCTTATGCTTGTCAGGGCTGAACAAGCCGCCTCCGCTTTTGGGTGTCATCCAGCTCCGGCGGCTAGAGGCTCGAGGTCATAAGTCAAACAGACCCAAAAGGCAAAGAACGCCTTTCCGGCCTGTTCGTCTTATGCTTGTCGCCTCTGAACGAGCCGCCTCCGCTTTTGGTGTCGTCCAGCTCCGGCGGCTAGCCCCTCGAGGTCATAAGCTAAATTGGTCAAGAAGGCAAAGGACGCCTTCCCGGCCAATTCATCTTATGCTTGTCGCCTCTGAACGAGCCGCCTCCGCTTTTGGGTGTCATCCAGCTCCGGCGGCTAGCCCCTCGAGGTCATAAGCTAAATTGGCCAAGAAGGCAAAGGACGCCTTCCCGGCCAATTCATCTTATGCTTGTCGCCTCTGAACGAGCCGCCTCCGCTTTTGGGTGTCATCCAGCTCCAGCGGCTAGCCCCTCGAGGTCATAAGTCAAACAGGCCAAAAAGGCAAAGAACGCCTTTCCGGCCTGTTCGTCTTATGCTTGTCGCCTCTGAACAAGCCGCCTCCGCTTTTGGGTGTATATTTATCTTAGACTTAGACAAACTACTCAAAGGAAAATTATCTCATTCACTTGTGAATATTGAATGGAGGGTCTACATATAGTGGGGAGTGCATGAAATGATGGTGAGAAGGTAAGAATGGGTTAATAGATGAAAAGGTAGCGGACGTGAAGCTTCAGTAGGGAAGAAATAAGGTATTGCGTTAAATGGGTAAGGAGGACAAGCATGATTTTGGATTATGTAAGAAGGCTCTTAATTGTATTCCTGTTAGCATTGTGTGTGAGCATTATGTTCTTTACAGGAAAGATAGCGAAAGCAGAGACGAATAAGATCGTGGAGGAAACGGTATCCTGGACATTTCCTGTTGAAGGGATGATAACGGATTCATATGGGACAAGGTCTGGTACTCATAAAGGAATGGACATAGGAGGAGACATAGGCTCTCCTGTTTATTCTGTTGCCAAAGGTAAGGTGATTAGATCATATCTATCTCCAAGCTACGGACATGTAGTATTCATTAGGCATGAAAATGGGTATGAAACCGTTTATGCTCATCTTAAGAACCGGCTTGTTGAAGAAAATCAAGAAGTGGATCAAGGTCAACAGCTTGGAAATTTAGGAAATACAGGCAGATCCACAGGAGCTCACCTGCATTTTGAAGTGCACAGGGGTGAATGGACGATTGATAAGGAAAATGCAATCGATCCCTATATGGTATTTGGACAAGGTGAGGTCGGGCAGCTTGTGTTTGCTCAGGAGCGGGATCCCTATCAGGCAGTGGGTGTTTCTGGAACAGCTGATATCACTCATGATGTAAGTACGAAAAAAGTTCATAATAATGAAAACATGGTAAATCATGTCGTACATAAGGGAGAAACCCTCTGGGGGATTTCTCAGCAATACAATATATCCGTAGAGGATATTAAGAGGGCCAATGGGTTAAATGAAACCAATAATTTGGTAATTAATCAATCGTTAGCCATCCCTCTGTCAGCTGGAAGTGGGTATGTAGTGAAACAAGGGGACACCTTATACTCCATTTCAGTCGCACAAGGAGTCGATGTGAATGACTTGGTGGCTTGGAATGACCTGGATCTTAAGACACCTATATATCCTCAACAAGTATTAAACATACAATAATGGAATCGTAAACCTGAATATTCCATTAGTAAACAAAAATATTTCGAATTCAAACTGTTTTCCTTCACATAACTCCTGTCATTATGTATAATGAAAATGTATAAAAAAATAAAGATTCGTCTTCGGGGCAGGGTGAAATTCCCTACCGGCGGTGATGAGACATTTGTCTCTAAGCCCGCGAGCCTTCACGGGCAGGATTTGGTGCGATTCCAAAGCCGACAGTATAGTCTGGATGGGAGAAGATGAAGGTTTATGCCAGAACGTTTAGAAAAAGGGAAGCTGAACGTTTATTAGGGTATGCCTTATCGTTCTCCTAGATATACGTATCTAGGGGTTTTTTAATGCTACCTTTGGCTTGAGCTATCTTCGATATGAGATGAATCTCCTAAAGGAGAGAGGTTTATGAGAAAAATGAATACACGCACGTTTGTAACGGTTGGTATGTTAAGTGCCATATCCTATGTGTTAATGCTTTTTAACTTCCCGATTCCACCATTTCCAAAGTTTTTAATGGTAGATTTCAGTGATGTGCCTGCATTGATTGCGACAGTAACATTAGGTCCTCTTGCAGGAATATTAGTTGAATTATTCAAGAACGTGATTGATTACATCATGACAGGAAGCGATACCGGCGTTCCGATTGGTCATGTTGCAAACTTTATGGCGGGAGTGCTTTTGATTCTACCGACATATTATATTTATTCACGTTTTCAATCTAAAAAAGGTTTGTTGATCGGACTTATCACAGGAACTGTGGTCATGAGTATCAGTATGGGAATTCTTAATTATTTTGTGTTCCTTCCCGCATATAAATACTTCATGAATTTTGAGCTTCCTGCTGAGATTATCATTACAGGAATTGTTCCTTTCAACATTTTAAAAGGAATCCTTGTAACATCAGTCTTTATCTTACTATTTGTTCGTCTTCAAGGCTGGTTGGCAAGACAGACAGCCCTAAAGAAAGCGGCATAGTGCAAATATAAATCATAAACCCCTCAATTACATTTGAGGGGTTTTCTAATGTCATCAGCACAAAAAGAAAAAGCTAAGGGGAAATTCTCCCTTAGCTTCGGAACTACTATTCAAATTTTAGTGCATCTCCATCGAATGGCTCGTCAGCTACTTTTATTGAATCTGTAGGACAACCTTCGAATGCATCAATCATATCATCTTCTAATACGTCAGGAACTTCGACCGTCCCCTGGTTATCGTCTAATGTTACAAATGCGATACCTTCATCATCATAGTCGTAAATATCTGGAGCAGCAGCCCCACACGCTCCACATGCAATGCATGTATCCTTGTCGACGATTGTATATTTTGGCAAAGAAAAAACCTCCCGAATAAATAATTCTATATAATTCATCATTATACACAATGTAAGTTTGTGAAAAATCACTTAATGTTTATTTTATAGAGGATTGTATAACTTTTCAATAGTTAGGTGGTTTCTTTTTATTTTTATCCTATATATGAAAAACAAAACATGGTTAAACAACAAATTCATGGTACAATATTTGACAATAACCTACATGTTAAGGAGTAGAGAATTGACCTATCTTAATTATGTGATTTTATATTGCTTCATACAAATAAATGGAGAGCGATCGATTTACTCTGTTTTTCATATCTTAAAAGGAAAAAAGTCTTCCCAGTCGATTCAGGATGCTCACCTCTTTTATTTGCAGCCATTTTTCCTTTCTTTACCTAAGCTTAAACGAGCGTACTTTAACCAGAAGGTAAAGGAATTAGAGAAATTGGGGTATGTCATTGTCGATGATAGTGGGAAAGCGATTGTGACAACTGCTGGTACTGAATCTGTAAAAAAAGATTTTCAAGGTGACTCCTTTCCATCAAATATGAATGGCCTTGTCTACGGTGATCAAACGTTTCTGTTTTGGAAAAGATTAAGCCTCCTTGTTCAGGTTCTATCGAACGGGAAACAGCAGGAAACGCTCTATTTTCCTGTACAACGTAACAAGAGCATACAAGATTGGGTAAAGAGCTGTTTACGGGCGAACCCTAATATTGAAAAAATGTCTTCCGATTTGTATAAGGAGCTGTATACCCTGTTGACCAGTCTAACACAATCCTTAAATCCAGACGTTCTCGTATTCCGGTTAACGGGCTTCAAGGATTATGGATGGACAGAATTGCAAGTTGCTGAAAAATTGAATATGCATGAAGAAGAATTCCGCTTTCAGTTTCTTGATTTAATTCATAGCATATTATCTGAATTAGAAAAAGATCCTTCGACTTATCCCTTATTATATTCAATCAGCTTAAAAAATGATCAGCTTCAAAATCTGACCATTTCAACAAGCAAAACATATGAGTTGTATCAAAGGGGTCATTCAATCGAAGAAATCGCGCGTATACGTGATTTAAAAATAAATACTATTGAAGACCATGTGATTGAACTAATCTTAACTCAGGAAGAGTTTGCAATAGATCCGTTCATTTCTCAAGAGGAATATGAGAATGTGCTTTTAGTTATGAACGACGCTCAAACTAAAAGGCTAAAACCGATAAAAGAGAAGATTCCTCATTTATCTTATTTTCAAATTAGAGTAGCGATTGCGAAGGCAGGTGAGAACCGTGAATTTGCAAAAAGAACTTAAAGAGAGATTTGGCTATTCTTCCTTCAGAGAAGGTCAGGAGGAAATCATTCTATCTGTTCTAAATCAACGGGATACGGTGGCGATGCTCCCTACAGGAACAGGTAAGTCGCTGTGCTATCAATTACCCGGGTATCTAAAGAAAGGACAAGTATTAATCGTTTCTCCCCTTCTCTCTTTAATGCAGGATCAAGTGGAGCAGATGAAAGTTATGGGTGAAAAACGGGTGATTGCACTGAATTCGTTTTTACCTTATATGGAAAGAAGATCGGCCCTTGAGCAATTACACGTTTATAAATTTATATTCATATCCCCGGAAATGTTAATGAGTCCGGTTATTATTCCCTTACTACAAACTTTACACATTTCTTTATTTGTCATTGATGAAGCACATTGTATATCTCAGTGGGGTCCTGACTTCAGACCTGATTACTTAAAATTGGGGGAGATGAAAGAGAAGATTGGCAATCCAACGACCTTGGCATTAACGGCGACTGCCACAGGTGAAGTGAGAAAAGACATTAAACGAGTGCTCCAAATGGAAGGTGCTGTGGAAAAAGTCTATTCAATTAATCGTGAAAATATTGGTCTATTCGTTGAGAAAGTCACGAATCATAGCGATAAACTGGATAAGCTTTTAGAATATGTGACAACCTGGGGCGGACCGGGCATTATCTATTTCTCAAGTAAGCGTATGGCAGAAGACGTTTCTTTATGGCTTGGGGAAAATGGTGTATCAGGTGTTGCTCACTATCATGGGGGAATGGAACAAGAGGATAGGATACTCATTCAACAACAATTTCTATCCAATAAGCTAAGAATCATATGTGCCACTTCTGCTTTTGGTATGGGTGTAAACAAGGAAAATATTCGATTTGTCATTCATTTTCATTTCTCTTCAAACATAGAATCATTCTCACAAGAAATCGGAAGAGCGGGACGAGATGGGGAAAGCAGTGTGTCTGTCGTGTTATACTCTGAACAAGACCTTTCGATCCCACTGCAGCTTATTCAAAGTGAATTGCCTGAAGATTTACAAATACAAAGGTATGTAAAGGAAGCCAGACAGGGCCAGGCGAATGAGATAATCGATCTGTTGCAACTGTCGGAGATTCAATATCGATTTCTTACGTATTATTCAGATGAGCTGACTCGAGGACGGACACTTAGTCATGATAGATTAATAGAAAAGATGAAACAAATTCGCAACAATCGTTTACAATACAAGAAGGACAAACTGCTCTCCATGATCGAGTGGTTACAGGTTGATTCCTGTAGGAGAGAGAAGCTCCTTCACTATTTTGATGAAGTGTTAGAACAGGAGAACAACTTCTGTTGCGATCAATGCGGTTATTCCCTTAAGGATTTCAAGTGTCGGCCAACTGACACTCAAAACCCGATTGAAACAAGATGGGAAAAAAGGTTGGAAAAATTATTATTAGGATAAGTGGTATTCATGCAGAAACAAGGGGAAGTCATAGAACAGCTTTCTAAGAACCAGTTAACATTTCATTTGTATTTCACTCAATTCTTACTATTAACGATTGCCTTAGGATTAGGTATATTTTTATTTGACACATGGTCCGGTTTTTGGAAACAGTTTTACATTTCCCCGACCATTTTGACAATTGGATTAACAAGCGGTGTGATGATTGTGATCATCGACATCGTATTAATGAAGCGTTTACCCAGTAAATACTATGACGATGGCGGGGTGAATGCAAGGATATTTACGGATAGAAGCATTGGTGAAATTGCACTGCTTGCATTTTTCATCAGCATCAGTGAAGAAATATTATTTAGAGGCGTGTTGCAATTTCACTTTGGTATAATCATTTCAAGTATTATATTTGCACTGATACATTTTAGATACTGGGCTCACTGGTTTTTAATTGTCAATATTGTACTGCTTAGCTTTTGGATCGGTTTCATTTATGAACAAACAGAGAATTTATTGGTAACAATCATCATGCACTTTGTCATCGATTTCTTACTGGGTATACATATGCGTAAGAAAGGAAGACAAGGAAGTAAAGAAGGGATGTCTCATGAGTAAAGACCCATATCGAGATCAAGCAGCGAAATTAAAGCAAAAGATTGAACGAGTCCCAGAGGAAGCATCATTTAAAAAAAGAGAGCCTCTTCCAGCGAGAAGTGAGTTACATAGAGAGAAAAAGAAGAAAAACAAATGGAGAATGAAATATCCATTGATCAGTATGCTGCTCTTATTTTTTATTCTTTTGCCCTTGACGGTTTTTAGCATTTATTCATATTTTGATAGCAGGAATGGCCCCCTGGTGGTCATGTCAGAAGATGTGGATGATGTGGAAGAAGTTCGCTACGACCAATCCGATAATGATAATGAGGAGAGCATTGGAGAGGCTGATTCCAAAGAAGAAGAGGTTGCCGGGAATGACAAAAGTGAAGAATCCCTGAATGAAGTTGCTCCCTCAGTGACTGGAAAAGAACAACCAGCATCCACTGAACCTGCTTCTCCACCTGCTGAACAAGAATCAGCAGAGGAAAAGCCGACAGAAGAGGAAAATGAAGAGCCTGTGGAAGAGCAGCCAACAAACAAGATCGTGTATCACACGGTCGCCTCCAAGGAAACCCTTTTCAGGATTGCTATGAAATACTACAATTCCCAATCAGGAGTTGAACGAATTAAGGAATGGAATAATATTCAAAATAATGAAATTCAGACAGGGCAAGTACTGGAAATCCCATTAGATCAATAAAAGGCACTCCCCCCAAGTCGATTTTGGGGGGTGCTATTTTTTTTTTTTTTACAAATATTCACGATAAAATTTACATTCATTTATAAGAAGCATTACAAACCTAAAATATAATGGAGGTGACATCACTAAAAGAAGAGGAGTTGGTTTCATGGACAGAATGCTTACGCGCTTTCGAAAAGTAGATGACCTGTTGTTTTACAGAATCAATGGAAGCAAGCGGCTGTATCGTTCATTCTTCGGCTATGTCACTCATTTGGGTGGAGCGAGGATTACTGTAGCCTCCGTCCTGATCTTGTTTTTCTTGAGTCAATATTATTCACAGATGCAAAGAACGGTAATGGCTGCCATGATAACGTTATGTATCAGTCATATTATTATGTCAATCACCAAGAAATTGGTTAAACGTATCAGACCTTATCTAACATTACCCGATGCAATGATACACGGCTATGAATTTAAGGATCATTCATTTCCGTCTGGTCATTCAACCGCCATTTTTTCCATATCGATTCCTTTTATGATTCAGTATCCATACACGATACTTATCCTTTTTCCTTTAAGTTGGTTAGTGGGATACTCCCGAGTGGTGCTCGGAGTCCATTATCCTTCAGATGTATTGGCGGGAGCATTTCTTGCATTTGCTACGACTTTAATGGTCCTTTTGTTTATGGGATAAACGTATAAAATCTAAGAATTGAAAGGCAATCATAAAGGGGGAAGGGTACATGCGAGTGGCATTGTTTTCAGATACTTACTATCCTCAAGTGAACGGGGTCGCAAGAACGTTAAAGAGATTGACGAATCACTATGAGAAAAGGGGAATTGAGTACAAAGTATTTGCTCCTGATCTTCAAGAGAAAAAAGAGTCCTATCCAAATGTACATTCCTTTACAAGTTTTCCTTTTTTCTTCTATCCTGAATGCAGAACGGCTATTGCCAACCCGAAAACCATTGAAAAACAGCTGAAAGATTTTTCACCTACACTGATTCATGTAACCACACCTCTTACAATGGGATTATATGGGGTCCGGGGTGCAAAGAAAATGAATATCCCATTGGTTGCCTCTTATCATACCCATTTTGATCTGTATTTGAATTATTACAAAATGATGTGGGTGGCACCATTATTATGGAAATACATGAAATGGTTTTATTCACAGGCAGATCGAATTTTTGTCCCCTCAATTGAAACGAAGCTTCACTTAGAAAACCAAGGTTTTACCGACTTATCCATATGGAGCAGGGGAGTGGATTGTCAAACCTATTCTCCGGAAAAGCGAAGCCCTGAACTAAGGAGGAAATTTAATAAAAACAAGAAATACACTCTTCTTTATGTGGGGCGTTTAGCTCCTGAAAAGGACTTGGACACACTCGAAAAGACGATTAAATATCTTCCTCAAACATTAAAAGATCAAGTTCAATGGGTGATAGTCGGCGATGGACCGATGAGGAATGAGCTTATGGAAAAAACCAAAAACGAAAATGTACTCTTTACGGGTTATGTAACAGGAAACGAATTAGCGGAAGTGTATGCATCCTCTGACCTATTTGTCTTCCCATCTGCTTCAGAGACGTTTGGAAATGTAGTATTAGAAGCATTTGCCTCCGGATTGCCAGCGGTAGTGGCTGATAAAGGCGGTGTGACGAACATCGTAGTGCATAATCAAACAGGAAGGATGGCGAAAGCTCATCGCTACTCTTCGTTTATTCATCATATTGAAGAGATATTAAATAGAGATCTCCTAACTGAAATGAAAAAAAATGCTCTTCAAATGGCTGAAAAACAGTCCTGGGATTGCATCTTTGATCAACTCATAACGGAATTTCATGAAGTTAGTTTTCTTAATAGTCGGAATCAGATGTCAGGGTGAAGAAACCTAAACCCGCCTTCCTGATATTCGTAAAGGATCTGAAGAGGTCCTTTTTTTATTCTACTATTCTAACTTTATGGACAAGTTCATAAACTATAAAGGAAGGAAAGGAGTGAATGGGGATGAAATTTGGAGAGTGGACAGATCAAGCCACTGGACAGATGCTACATAATTTAATAGACAAAAAACAAAAATTTGATAAAGCCAAAGCGGTACACCTCTATACCTTATGGGCAACCATGTTTGCTTCCTTCTTTTTTCTCTATTATGTGACGAAATTCGTGCTTGGACCATATTCTTATTCTTTTGCAGCGATGTTTTCTGTATTTGTATCCAGCTCTTTTCATCTAATTATCACTATGCTTCTTGTCGGACTTTTCGGTGCTACAAGAATCTTATATGAAAAAAAGGAGAAAAAGGAAAAAGAATATCATGCATTAAGGTGTGAGATCATCGATCGAAGTAAAGATTTATGGAAAGAGGAAGCGTGGAAAAAAAGGCATCATGTGTACGAAAAAATGAAAAAAGAATGGGATATTAATTTATTTCATGGTAGTAAGTGAGAGTAAATGTTAGTACTAAAAAACGAGCTCATATTTATTTTATAGTAAAAGAATAGGCTCATTTCTTCTTTCGAAGAAATGAGCCAATTTTCCATGCTTAAAAGAATACCTTTTTATCTCTTTCGTCCTTAAGTATTTCAACTGCTTCACGGAAGCGTTGGGAGTGGACGATTTCACGCTCCCTTAAAAACCGCAAACCATCATTCAGATCAGGATCGTCACTCATATTAATGATCCACTGATAGGTAGCCCTTGCTTTCTCTTCAGCTGCTATATCTTCATATAAATCAGCTATCGGATCACCTTTAGCCGCTATATACGCTGTAGTAAACGGCACACCTGCAGCATTGTGATAGAAGATCGCTCCATCATGATTAACATAATGAGGGTCGAGTCCGGCGTCCTTCATCTGCTGGGGAGTTGCATCTTTAATTAATTTATAAACCATTGTCGCGATCATTTCCAAGTGAGCAAACTCCTCCGTACCAATATCCGTTAACAATCCGATGACTTTGTCAGGGATGGTATAGCGTTGGTTGAGATACCTTAAGGCAGCTGCAAGTTCTCCGTCAGCACCGCCGTATTGTTCAATCAGAAATTTTGCCAGTTTAGGATTGCATGTACTTACTCTGACCGGATATTGAAGTTTTTTCTCGTAAACCCACATTGTCATGCACCTCCCGAAATATTAAACTTGCCATGGCCATGGAGCATCCTTCCAATCCCATGGGTAATTGGAGTAGCTATATCCAAAGTTTGTCAAAGGACCAAATTCTTTTTCGAATTTCTTCTTAATTTGTTTTCGCGTTTTGATGTACATATTATATTGAGAGATTGCATCATAATCTTCAGGGTGTGTATCAAGGTAAAGGGTAAGGTCAAGAATCACGAAATCTACAGCTTGTAACTCTTCCAGCACTTCATAATAATGGGGGGGAAGCTGTTTCATGTCAGTCTATTCTCCCTTCATCTTTTCATACGGGCTATAGTAGGGATCATAAAACACTTTCCATAGAGTACCTTTTTGTAACGCTTCTTTAGGCGAATATTGCTCCAGGTTGGGAGGTTGAAACCCTAAGTAAAGATTAGGGGGCGTTGAATAGACTTTCCGGGTAATAGGCTTACACGGATCGAATGGGCTTACATATGGGTAATAAGCTTTGTAAAATTCGTGCACGATAATCCCTCCTTTAAAGAAAATCCTTCGTAACAACATATGAAAAGGTTAAATAGAACATGTTAATTAATTTAAATTCATAAATATGAAGGGAAACTTTGTGAAAATGTTGAATACTACAGATGTAGGATATTAATGATGAGGTGGTCAAATGTTTGTAAAAAGTGCCATGATACCGAAACACAAATGCTATGTGGTTGATGAAAATGACTCGATCGAAAAGACCCTTAATGTATTGGAGCACCATAAAATTGATGGGGTGCCGGTACTCTCGAATGAAGAATATAAAGGGGTGGCAACACGCTACAATATTTATCAGAGCTTCTTCCTTTCAGGAATGGATAAAGAAGCCTTTCTCAAGGAGAAAAAGGTTCGTGATATTATTGCCGATACCGACAAATATATAACTGACAAAGATGTATTTGAAAATGCATTGGTCGAATTGAAGGATTCTCCGATTCTTCCAGTCGTAGGGCCAGATAAAAAGTTCCTTGGATTGATCACCCGCTTTGATGTACTTGATCAATTCAGAAGTGCATTCGGGATGGATCAAAAGGGAGTGAGAATCGCCTTTTCTTCTGTGGAAACAGAAGGAAGGATTGCCCGTCTTGGAGATATCGTCCAGCAGTATTCGGAATCGGTCATCTCCCTGGTTACCTTTGATGAAACCGATAAATTATTAAGACGTATCGTACTAAAGGTCGAAAAGAAGGACAATATGGATAAATTTCTCAATAAGTTGGAGAAATCAGGATTCCGCATTCTTGATATTCATGAAGATGAATAATTGACTGAAACCCTGTATGAAAAGAAATCCCTCTCATAAGATTTATGGGAGGGATTTTTTTGATCAATCATACTGTTAAACTGCTTATCACGTTTCTATTAGGGTATCTATTCATTAAATGGTTTCCGGCGGGTGAACTGCTGAACAGCTCTGAGTTTATTGTGGAGCTACTCTTAAATCCCGTGCCATTCTTTGCGGCAATGATGGCCTTTATGGTCGGGTTAATCGTCCAAGGGAATTTATTGAAATTCGAACTGTTTTCTATTCTAAGATTAATGAATGGTAAACTACATAAAGAATTAGTCTTCATCCCATTTCATATAGGCATCATCTATTTGTTGAGCACTTTTGGAATGTGGCAAACAATGATTTTTTCCTTCTTATCCATCTTTTATGGTATTATTTCTATAGATTTCCACCGACAAGGAGGCCACAATGCTTGAATTTAGTATATTTTTATTAGTAGGGGGAGTCAGTCTCCTCTTTTTTATGTTATATGAAGCACGTAGAAATGTTGTGAAAATGGAGAAGGTCAAGCTTCTTGCCCTTCCTCATCATATGAGCGCGATTTCCATCTTTTTTATATCTGATATACATAAGAGGGAAGTGTCAGACGGAATTATTGATGAAGTGAAAGGGAAAGTCGATTTTGTCATCATTGGCGGGGATCTGTTGGAAAAAGGAGTGCCCTACTCAAGAGTTGAGCAAAACTTAGATAAACTATTGACACTGGGAACGGTTTATTTCGTATGGGGCAATAATGATCATGAAGTGAATACGAACAGGCTGAAGGATATATTTAAACAAAAGGGAATCATTGAAATTGTAAATGATTCAGTTAAGGTGCCTATTCAAAACGGGAAGGTTAACCTGATCGGAGTGGACGATGCGAGTACGCAGAAAGCTTCTTACTCTTCTTCCCTTAAAAAAACAACACCGTATGAATTTAATATATTAATCAGTCATGACCCGAGACTTGTAAGGCAGGTACGAAAAGAAGAGGGGATTGACCTGATGTTGAGTGGCCATACACACGGTGGACAAATTCGATTGTTTGGTTGGGGACTGTATAAAAAAGGAAGACTTGAAAAGCTCCCACAGACCACCCTATTAGTAAGTAACGGCTATGGGACAACTGCGCTCCCATTACGCTTGGGAGCTCCTGCAGAGACCCATTTACTGAAAATCGAAAAGGAATGAAATGAACATTTGTTGTTCATTACCTGTACAAATTTTACACAGTGCGGTTTCTCGATTATAATTTTAGAGAGAAGAGAATTACTTTGGGGGACTATTTATGAGCAATGACAAGAAGTTAGAAGGCAAATACAATATAAAAGCTGTGTCCACAATCTTAGGAATACAACCAGGTACATTAAGGGCATGGGAGAGAAGATATCAGATAATTGCTCCTGTACGTAATGAATCAGGTCATCGATTGTACACAGAACAACATTTAAATATATTGAAATGGCTGGTTGAAAAGGTCAATCAGGGATTTACGATCAGTCAGGCAGTTGCGTTACTTGATAAACAAGAGCTGGAAGAAAATGAGATTGCATCCTCTGAACGAAAGGACCGCACTCAGAGCATCTCGGATGATTTGTTAAAAGCACTCTTAAGCTTTGATGAAACAAAAGCCCATGAATTAATCAACCAGTCGTTTGCTGTTTACACGATAGATAAAGTGGTGATCGATATCCTGGGCAGCTTGCTGGTTAAAATCGGAGACCTGTGGGAGAACGGGAAAATTACGACGGCTCACGAGCATTTTGCAACATCGATACTGAGATCCCGTATCGGAATCATCATGCACTCTTTTCCTCACAACGGAATCTTGCCTAAAGTAGTAGCAGTTTGCGGACCGGACGAATGGCATGAGTTGGGATTGTTAATCTTTACTCTCTATGTAAGAAGAAAGGGATTTGAAGTAATCTATTTAGGCTCGAGTATTAAAGAAAATGATATCGACGTCGTTCTTGACGAAGTCGACCCTAAGTTTCTGTTCTTCTCCTGCACCTTAAGGGAAAATGTAGATAACCTGTTGTCACTCGTTACTTCATTAAAGAGTGAGCGGGATGGCCTGGAAATTGGAATTGGCGGTTTTGCAGTAGACCATCTCCCAAAAGAAAAGAAAGAGGAATTTCAGGAACACATTGTCGGACAATCCAAACCTGATTGGGAACTATGGCTGAAAAGTAAATTATAATTGGATTATGCACTGTTTTCTGCCCCTTACATAGTATGGTGATAAATCGTCACACTCTAGGGGGTACGAAGATGAAGCTTGAAAGAATTTCTGACAACAAAATAAAATTTTCCATTAGTGTGGAAGAATTAGAGCAAAAAGGCTTATTTGAACAAGACCAATGGAAAGATTCCTATATGTGGCATGATCTTTTTGAAGACATGTTAGATGAAGTTCAAGGGAAGTTCGGCATTGAAACACAGATGGAAATCACCGTTGAGATTGAGTCATTTGATGATCAGGAAATCTGCATGATCCTCACATTAGAGTCAGAAGATGACTTTTCTGATTGGGAAGACGAAAGTGGAATCATGAAGTCCATGAATGATCATGATGTGCTCGTTTACTTTGAGGATTTCGAGGATGTACTGGACCTCCTTAAACGTATCAACGAATTGAACAAAGTGAACAATCGCCTTATACAATTAAGCATTTATTATTATGAAAAAAACTACTACTTACTTATTGAAAATCTATTGGAATACGATAGCTTGGTCATGGAGGCTATTTGCGCTGAATACGGTCAACAATCAAAGATTACGAAACATATCCTGATGGAGTACGGCCGTGCTGTTTTAATAAAGGATTCCATTGATAAAATTCTGTTTTATTTCTGATTATGTTATTTGGCACCCAATCTTCCCCCCCTTTAGATATATGTTTTACTATGATTTATAGAAAATATCGACATTATTTTGCACTTTTAGGGTGATTCCTGGAAGTGTTTTTTGTTATGGTGATGGTTGTTGTGATTTTTTGTATGCCTGGCCAAGCCGCCTCCGCTTTTCGCGATGTCCAGCTCCAGGGGCTTGGGGCTCGAGGTCATAAGTCAAGAACACCACAAAGGCAAAGAGCGCCTTTCTGGTGGGGCCGCCTTATGCTTGTCGCCTCTGGGCAAAGCCCTTCCGCTTTTCGAAATGTCCAGCTCCGGCGGCTAGCCCCTCGAGGTCATAAGTCAAGACCACCAAAAAGGCAAAGTGCGCCTTTCCGCTGGTCTCGCCTTATGCTTGTCGGGCCTGCCCAAGCCGCCTCCGCTTTTCGTTTATGATAGCGTTTTCAAAAAAATCTTCTTTTTTTGATTTTCCTTCTTTGCAAGTAGAATTCAAACGTGTATACTATGTCATGAAAGCGGACGAGGTTCCGTTAAACAGTGAAGTATACTGGGAGGTTTACATAAATGGTAGCCGATAAGGGGAAAGAAAATCACCAAGCATCTGATCGACACGATGTATTGAAATCTACACAAACGGTTATTCATCTTGCTCTTGATAAATTGGGGTATTCACAAGAAGTATATGAATTATTAAAAGAACCTGTACGAATGTTAACGGTTAAAATACCAGTCCGGATGGATGATGGGAAAGTAAAGGTTTTCACGGGATACCGTGCTCAACATAATGATGCAGTTGGACCAACAAAGGGTGGGATTCGATTTCACCCGAACGTTACTGAAAAAGAAGTTAAAGCGCTTTCCATATGGATGAGCTTGAAATGTGGAATTGTAGACCTTCCATACGGTGGAGGTAAAGGGGGCATCATCTGTGATCCCCGGGATATGTCATTTAGAGAGCTCGAGCGATTAAGTCGTGGTTATGTACGCGCAATCAGCCAAATTGTCGGACCATCTAAAGATATTCCGGCTCCCGATGTTTTTACAAACTCGCAAATCATGGCGTGGATGATGGACGAATACAGCCGAATCGATGAGTATAATTCGCCAGGATTTATTACAGGGAAACCATTGGTGCTTGGGGGATCCCATGGTCGTGAAACGGCAACCGCGAAGGGCGTCACGATTTGTATTCATGAAGCAGCCAAGAAAAAAGGAATTAAGCTTAAAGGAGCGAGAGTAGTCGTTCAAGGCTTTGGTAATGCCGGAAGCTTCCTTGCAAAGTTTATGCATGATGCAGGAGCAAAGGTGATTGGGATTTCTGATGCCTACGGTGGACTTCATGACGAAGATGGGCTGGATATTGATTATTTGCTGGATCGTCGGGATAGTTTTGGAACGGTTACGAAATTATTTAATAATACGATAACAAATGAAGAACTATTAGAGCTGGACTGTGACATTCTCGTGCCTGCAGCCATCGAGAACCAAATCACGGAGAAAAATGCTCACAACATAAGAGCAAGCATTGTGGTAGAGGCAGCGAACGGACCGACAACGTTGGAAGCAACGAAAATCCTCACCGAGCGTGGAATCCTACTGGTGCCTGATGTGTTAGCATCATCGGGTGGGGTGACGGTTTCTTACTTTGAATGGGTACAAAATAATCAGGGTTATTACTGGTCTGAAGAAGAAGTGGAAGAAAAATTGGAGAAGATCTTGGTCAGCTCCTTTAATAATGTATACGAAACTTCCCAGTCCAGAAGAGTCGATATGAGACTTGCCGCCTATATGGTAGGAGTCAGAAAAATGGCCGAAGCATGCCGGTTCAGAGGTTGGATTTAATCCCAGTAAAGGATGAGATGAATGACATCTCATCCTTTTTCAATTCTAAATAATGGCGCATTACAATAATTTCAGCAGAAATTAGAAATCATACTACTGACGTGGCCATGAGCTTCGAGTGCTTCCTTTTGACCAAATCGCAAACTTATTCCATAATAATTGGGTAGTAATTATTTTAACATCTGAAATGAACGAACGTAAATTACCATTCAGATAGAGGAATTGAAGGAGTGTCTGAATTTGAAAATGGAAGAATGCATTATTGTAGGCGGGGGACCATGTGGGTTGTCAGCTGCTATTAGTCTAAAAGAAAAGGGTATCGATCCTTTAATCATTGAAAAAGGGAATATCGTGAATGCCATTTACCACTATCCCACTCATCAAACGTTTTTCTCATCAAGTGAAAAGCTGGAAATTGGTGACGTTCCTTTTGTTATTGAAGAACACAAACCAAGACGGAATCAAGCACTCGTGTATTATCGTGAAGTAGCGAAGCGGAAAGAATTAAGAATCAATCGATTCGAAACAGTTCAAAAGGTGGAGAAGCAAGATGGACGTTTTTCCGTTTCCACCTCAAAGAGAACGTATGAAAGTAAAAATATCGTCATTGCGACCGGTTACTATGATCATCCCAATTATTTAAAAATCCCAGGAGAGAAATTAGAGAAAGTCTTTCATTATTTTAAAGAAGCACATCCCTTTTTTGACACAGATGTGGTTGTGATCGGAGGGAAGAACTCAGCGGTTGATGCAGCACTTGAATTGAATAAAGCGGGATCAAGAGTCACCGTCTTATACCGGGGAAGCGAGTACTCGAAAAGTGTTAAGCCCTGGATACTTCCTAACTTTGATGCGCTTGTCAGAAATGGTGAGGTAGCGATGGAATTCAACGCGTGTGTAGAGGAGATCACAGACGACTCTGTCACCTACAAGGTAAATGGTGAGAAGAAAGAAATCAAAAATGACTTTGTGTTTGCAATGACAGGTTATCACCCTGATCATAGCTTCCTGACGAAAATGGGAATAAACATTGACAAGGATACAGGTCGGCCTGCTTTTCATCAAGAAACGATGGAAACCAATGTAGAAGGAATCTATATTGCAGGTGTCATTGCTGCGGGAAACAATGCGAATGAGATCTTTATTGAAAATGGTCGAATGCATGGCGGATTGATCGCTAAATCCATTACACAAAAAGAAAAATGACAAAGAAAGAGGCTCTGCTGTGAGCCTCTTTCTTATATTATGGTTACTTTTCAACCAATGAGACAATCTTAATTTTTGAAAATCGTTTCTAGTTCTTTAATGTCATCGGTTTGGGACAGAGCCACCATTAACTTGATTCTTGCCTTTTGTCCGTTTAGGCCATTCGAGAAGATCACTCCTTTTTCTTTCAGTTGTTTCCCTCCTCCTGAATAGCCGTATATATCCTGAACAATCCCATTAAAGCATCTTGAAACCAATACAACCGGGATATTAGCTGCTAACAGTCCATTAATTCCATCTACCGTATCAGGAGGTAGATTTCCTTGCCCTAATGCTTCAATTACAACCCCATCGTACTGTAAATCTTTTATGGCAACTAATAAGCCTGAATCCATTCCAGCATATGCTTTGATCAGGGTAACCCTCTTGGATATGTCACAAACCTGATAATGCTCATTTGATGTAGGCTGATGATGAAAAAGAACGCCTCTTTTAGTCACAATCCCGATTGGGCCATACTGTGGACTTTGAAAGGTAGATACATTGCTTGTGTGAGTTTTGGTCACGTTCTTAGCAGAGTGGATTTCGTCATTCAGTACGACTAAAACTCCTTTGTTCTTGGATTTGTCATCAGCAGCTACCCGAACGGATGAAATGAGGTTATAAAGACCGTCCGCTCCAATCTCATTACTTGATCTCATTGCCCCTGTAACGACAAGGGAGACTGGAAGAGAAAGGGTTAAATCCAGGAAGTAGGCAGTTTCTTCGAGCGTATCTGTTCCGTGGGTAATGACGACTCCGTCAAATGATTTTTCCCTATATTTCGTTTCGATTATCTCTTTTAATTGCTGCATATGTTCTGGTGTAATATGGGGGGAAGGCAAATGAAATGCTTCTAAGACCGTCAGATTTGCTAAATTCGATACGATAGACGTTTGTACCGAAAGGGGATTTTCCTTCCCGGGAGTGACTGCTCCAGTCTGTTCGTCTTCCATCATAGAGATGGTACCGCCTGTATGTATGACCAAAATATCTTTCTTCAAAGTTCATTCCTCCAACCAAATAAATTCCTGTTTCCATTCCTACATTAACATGATACGATTAAGAAAACAGAAAGAAAAGAGGACTTTTTTATGCTGGTGATTTTATCAGCGGGTATAGCACCAGGATTAGCATTGCTAAGTTACTTTTATTTGCGGGATGAATATGACGCAGAACCCATTACGCTAGTGTTCAAAACCTTTATGTATGGGGCCCTTATCACCTTTCCTATTATGTTCTTACAATATGTGTTAGAAGTTGAAGGAATCATTGATTCCAATTGGTCGACGGCATTCATTTCTTCCGGGCTTTTAGAAGAATTCTTCAAATGGTTTATTTTAATGTTTGCGATTTTCCAACATGTTGATTTTAATGAACCATACGACGGCATTATTTATGGTGCAAGTGTGTCACTTGGATTCGCTACTATTGAAAATATTTTGTATTTGGTTGCAAACGGTGTTGAACATGCATTTGGAAGAGCGATCCTGCCTGTTTCAAGTCATGCGTTGTTCGGTGTCATTATGGGATATTACTTAGGAAAAGCAAAATTTTCCTCCAGTGAAGAAAGGCATAAGTGGCTTTTCATTGCGATTTCTGTGCCCCTGTTGTTACACGGAACATATAATTACATCTTTTTAGCCGAGAAGAACTGGATCTATTATATGGTGCCGTTTATGTTTTTCTTATGGTGGCTTGGTTTGAAGAAAGTGAAAAGTGCTCATCGATTAACTGAAAAGAAATACACGGGTACTGATTTCGAAAAAGAAATTATTTAAAAGGACGCTTGCTATTTAAAGCGTCCTTTTTTGCATTTTCAGATCCGTATAAACTCCCATAAAAAAACCGCCCAATGAAAGACGGTTTAATAAAATATCTACTTATACGCAGCAGCAAGGTCGGTTTTAGGAGCCTCTTTCCGTTTCACTTCATCAATTTTATTCACGAACATTTGAAACACTTTTCTTTTTTCGTCCAATTCGCGTATGTATTCCTTCAGTTCATTGTACTTTTCTTCAAAAGGCTTATGATACATTTCCCTGATATTTTCGATGATTTCCTCATTCACTGTTGATTGAATGACTTGCTTTGTAATTCCGTACTTATAGGAATACACCTTCAGTTCCTTCTTTATCTCTTCGTAGTCAGTATTAATCTGATCCAACACCTCTGAAATATCTTCTTTCCACTCATCTAATGACTTCGCTAAATAGTCTTCCATCATGACCTCCCCCTCTTATTGCGGATTTGTTTGAAGTAATCCTCATTCTATTTTAACTCAGATTGTTTACATGGCTTTTGCTGGGACATTACAGAGTCTTATCATTGTTGCTTTCTAAATTTTATTATTCACTTGTATAAAATGGGAGCCTCTACAAAAACTAGAGTTAATGTTAATTGAAGATATGGAGGTTAAAGCATTATGAATAGTCGTTTCAAATTGATTTCTACTTCAGTCGTCATGGTGCTTATGTGTTCTCTTTTTATGATTTCGTCTGAAGGAGAGAAGGCAGACGCATTTACGAATCAAGTGATACAACATGGCGCAACAGGTGAGGATGTAATCGAGCTTCAGTCCAGACTTCAATATATCGGATATTATAACGGCGATATTGATGGAGTGTTCGGGTGGGGCACATATTGGGCACTGAGAAACTTTCAATATGAGTTCGGTCTTCCCATCGACGGCCTGGCTGGTGCCGAAACAAAAGAAAAACTAGTGAAAGCTTCAAAGTATAATAAGCAATTCGTAAAAGAACAAATAGAAAAAGGTAACAATTTCAGTCACTATGGCGGAACAGATTTAAATAAACAAAAAGGTCCTGGAGGTGGCGGGGCTAAAGGCGGAACATCCGGTGGAAAAGCAGCTCCTGAAAAGAAGCCTGCTCCAAAACCAACACCCACTCCATCCAAGCCAACGGCAGTGAACACGCCTAATGGATTTTCACAAAACGACATTCAACTTATGGCAAATGCCGTATATGGAGAAGCCCGTGGTGAGCCTTATGAGGGACAAGTTGCAGTAGCGGCCGTCATTCTCAATCGAATTGACAGCTCAGCATTCCCGAACACAGCGGCGGGGGTTATCTTTGAGCCTGGTGCCTTTACAGCCGTAGCAGATGGGCAAATATGGTTAACGCCAAATGAAAAAGCGAAAGAAGCGGTTTTAGATGCCATAAACGGCTGGGATCCTTCTTCAAGTGCTCTCTATTACTTTAACCCTGTGACAGCAACAAGCAAGTGGATTTGGTCACGTCCACAAATCAAGAAAATTGGAAAGCACATATTCTGTAGTTAAAGAGGTGAAGTACATTGCTACGTGTCATTTTAATAACGGTGCTCGTCCTTGGTGTTGCAGGTACCGCATTCTGGGGATACCAAGAGCATCAGGAAAAAAATGCGATATTAATCAATGCTGAAAATAACTATCAAAGAGCGTTCCATGAGTTAACTTACCAAGTGGATCTGGTACACGATAAAATAGGTTCGACTCTTGCCATGAATTCAAGGAAATCATTGTCTCCGGCACTTGCCGATATATGGAGATTAACTTCTCAGGCGCACAGTGATGTAGGGCAGCTTCCGTTAACGCTGCTGCCGTTTAATAAAACAGAAGAGTTCTTAAGTAATATTGGAGATTTCAGCTACCGAGTAGCAGTGAGGGATTTAGATAAGAATCCTTTAACGGATAAAGAATATAAATCACTTGAAAATTTGTATGAGCAAAGTGCAGATATTCAGAATCAGTTAAGAAAGGTTCAACATCTGGTTATGGAGAACAACCTGAGATGGATGGATGTGGAGCTTGCTTTGGCGTCAGGGAATGAACAGGTTGATAACACCATTATCGATGGTTTTAAAACCGTTGAAAAGAATGTATCCGGATATGATGAAGCAAACTTTGGTTCTACAACATTTGTGAATACTGAGAAGAAAGACCAAAATTTTCAGAAGATTAAAGGGAAAGAGATTTCAAAGGATGAGGCTGTTTCGATCTTAAGAAAATACTCCGGGATAAGTGAAAAGATTGATGCAAAAGTAACGAAGAGCGGAAAAGGCTCTGACTATAAATTTTATAGTGTTACGGTTGAAAAGGGTAAAACCCATGCAAGTATGGACATTACTCAAAAAGGTGGATATCCAATCTGGTATATCAACAATCGGGAAGTCCAGAAAGCAAAAATCAGCTTAAATAAAGCGGCAGAGAAAGCGACTGCCTTCCTGAAGGATAACGACTTTGAGAAATTAGAACTATTTGAAAGTGCACAGTATGACAACATTGGTATTTTCACTTATGTGACAGTATTGGATGGTGTAAGGATATATCCGGACTCTGTTAAAATAAAGGTAGCATTGGATAATGGACACATCGTCGGATTTGCTGCGGAAGAATATTTGAAGAATAATCATGACAGGGAAATCGGACAACCGTCCATTACACAAGCAGAAGCTAAAGAAACGACAAACCCTAATCTAAAAGTAATGGAAGAGCGTAAAGCGGTAATTGTGAATGATCTTAATGAAGAAGTGCTATGCTACGAATTCTTAGGTATGCTGGGTAAAGATACCTTTAGAATATTTATCAATGCAAACACAGGAGAAGAAGAAAAAGTAGAGAAGCTCAGAAAAGCAGAACCGATTTATGAAGAAGTCGTCTAAGCTTTTAGAGGGACGGACCTTCGATATGGAGGTCCGTCCCTTTTCTTTAGATGTAGAAAAATTCAGAATAGAGATTCAAAAAGGTATGGAAAGGTGAGGAATGTCATGCCATAATATAGATACATAAAATGGGAAAGTGGGAGTATTGTACTATGATAAAAGCAGGTACCACATTACAGTTGGAACCCATACATAATGATACATTTGAACGGTATAGGTGCCGGGTCGTTGAGATCGGGGAAGAAGGGCTCTTTATCGATTACCCTATTCATACAAAAACAGAGAAAGCCGTTTTCTTAATAGATGGTACACAACTTAAAGCAAGTTTCATCGTTAATGAACAGACGGTACTTATGTTTGAAACAGAAGTGAAGGGCCGCAAACTATCCAAAATACCGATGATCCACATTCATTATCCAGGAGAGGAAGGTTTAGAGAAGGTCCAAAGAAGACAGTTTGTGCGAGTAGAAGCGAACACAGATATCTCAATAAAAATAAATGAGGATTATTTTCCTACGGTTACTGAGGATATCAGTGCAGGAGGATGCGCGGTATTGGTGAGGAAAGGAATGGACCTGAAAAGTGGTTCTAACATATCAACCACCATCGTTTTGCCTATGCAAACGGGTGAGAACCAGTATGTAGAAATAGAAGGTAAAGTTATCCGCGTCTGGGAAAAAGGTCACAAAAAAGTTGCAAGCGTTGAATTTGTACATTTAACTGAAAATCAACGTCAGCTTATTTTAAGATATTGTTTTGAAAGACAGTTGAATTTAAGAAAAAAAGGGTTACTTGAATAAAATCCCATAATTTACACATACTTTTTCTATAATAATGAATAGGAAAAGGGTGAATACAATTAAATCCGTTGAGCGAATATTAATCAAATTAGTCATTATACATTTCATTTTATTAATAGCGGTCCAATTTGTCATCCATGAATTAAATATCCTTCCGGAGCTCAATAAGATCGTTTTTTATGAAGGCGTCGAAAAAATGGAGTACAGCGAAATAGTCGAAACCTTATCCGGTAAAGCAGGTAATTGATTGCCTGCTCTTTTTTTTGAATAAAGATTCTTTCAACGTGGTGTGAGATTTATGTTAAAATAGGTAAGAAAATTATTAGGAAATTAAGTAGGTGGATTAGTTGAAGAAATTAAGAATTGCGATCGATGGTCCTGCAGCTGCAGGGAAAAGTACTGTGGCGAAAATTGTAGCAGGGAAATTATCTTATCTTTATATTGATACTGGGGCGATGTACCGCTCATTAACATATAAAGCTTTGAAACAGAATATAGACTTGCATGATGAAAATGAGCTGAAGGAATTATTAGCTCAAACAAAAATCACGCTAGAACCGACTGAAGATGGACAAATTGTATATGTAGACGGGGAAAATGTGACAGATGAAATTCGTCAAGCCACAGTTACCAATTCAGTATCTCATGTGGCCGTTCATTCTGAAGTTAGAGAAGAGATGGTGAACAGGCAGCAGCAGTTGGCTAAACAAGGTGCTGTTGTAATGGACGGAAGAGATATCGGGACCCATGTTATTCCTGACGCTGAAATAAAAGTATTTCTACTGGCAAGCGTAGATGAAAGAGCCCAAAGAAGACATGAGGAAAACATTTCGAAAGGGTTCCCTTCTGATCTGGAACAATTAAAAGTTGAAATTGCCCGCCGTGATAAGATCGATTCAGAAAGAGAAGTAGCTCCACTTAAGAAAGCGGACGACGCAACTGAAATAGATACAACTTCACTATCCATCCCTGAAGTCGTGGATCAAATTATGCTGTTAGTAGAAAGGAAAGGTTAATGTGAACTTATATTCCTTTGCTAAAGGTCTCGTAAAATCGATTCTTTCCCCTCTCTATCGCATTGAGGTCAAAGGTTTGGAGCATTTCCCTGAAGAGGGGGGAGTCTTATTATGCACCAACCATATTGATAACCTGGACCCCCCGGTGGTGGGGATTTCAGCTCCCAGACCTGTTTCTTTCATGGCTAAAGAAGAGCTTTTCAGTGTCCCGGTATTAGGTAAGCTATTACCGGATTTACGGGCATTCCCGGTGAAAAGGGGAATGAGCGACCGGGAAGCACTAAGGAAAGGTTTGCAGGTCCTTAAACAAGGAGATGTTTTAGGACTGTTCCCAGAGGGTACTAGAAGTAAGACAGGTAAAATAGGTAAGGGATTGGCAGGAGCGGGTTTCTTTGCTCTTCGTTCCGAGGCTTACGTTGTACCATGTGCAATCATTGGACCCTATAAGCCTTTCAGGAAATTAAAGGTCGTATTCGGACCGCCTATTGCTATGGAGGGCATTCGAGAACAAAAACTGAATGCAGAGAAAACAACTGAAATTATTATGCAGCACATCGAAAAACTAATACATGAGCATGAATAATATGAGCTTTCTCGCTTGACAAAAAGTAGTATTTATTAGAAGTTAGTAGAAAGAATATTTTAAATTGCGAAGTCTCGCAATTATCAAAAATCTTTGCAGTCATGGATTAAGGAGGAGTACATAATGGAAGACATGAATGGAATTGAAGTGAAAAATCTTGAAATCGGTGAAAAAGTTAAAGGGACAGTCACTAAGGTTGAAGAGAAACAGGTCTTAGTCGACGTTCAAGATAGCAAAGTGGATGGCATCATTCCAATTAGTGAACTCTCAAGCCTTCATATCGAAAAAGCTTCTGATGTAGTCAGTGAAGGGGATGTACTTGAGTTAATCGTGACAAAAGTTGAAGAAGAACTTCTTGTTCTTTCCAAACGAAAAGTAGATGCTGAAAAAGCATGGGAAGAAATGAAGGTTCGCTTTGAAAATGGCGACATCTTTGAAGCAGAAGTCAAAGATGTCGTGAAGGGCGGACTTGTAGTTGATCTTGGTGTCAGAGGATTTGTTCCTGCATCATTAGTTGAAGACTATTTTGTTGAGGATTTCTCGGACTATAAGGACAAAACTTTGACGTTCAAGATTGTTGAATTGGATCAGGATAAGAATCGTTTGATCCTTTCGCACCGGGCTGTTGTAGAAGCGGAAAAGCAACACCAGAAGAAGCAGCTTCTTACGGATATTGAATCTGGTGCTGTTCTTGAAGGTACAGTTCAGCGTATCACAGATTTCGGAGCGTTCGTAGACATTGGTGGAGTAGATGGATTGGTTCATATCTCCCAACTTTCACACGAGCACGTTGAAAAGCCTTCTGACGTAGTAACTGAAGGACAAAAAGTCCAGGTCAAAGTTCTAAGTGTCGATCGTGACAATGAACGTATTTCTTTATCCATTAAAGAAACCCTGCCAGGACCTTGGAGTGATATTTCAGAAAAGGCACCTAAAGGCAGTGTTCTGGACGGAGTGGTTAAGCGCTTAGTGTCATATGGAGCATTTGTAGAAGTGTTGCCTGGTGTTGAAGGTCTTGTTCACATCTCTCAAATTTCACATAAGCATATCGGTACGCCGCACGAAGTCCTTCAGGAAAACCAAGAAGTACAAGTGAAAGTATTGGATGTAAATGAGAATGATCAACGTTTATCTTTAAGCATCAAATCTCTTGAAGAAAAAGAGGAAGAAGTGACTGACTACGAAATGCCCGAAGAAAATACCGGCTTCCAATTAGGTGAAATGATTGGTGACAAATTAAAAGATCTTAAGTAATGGTGATGAATAGTGACAAGAGCTCAAAGAAAGCAAGACCACATTAATTACGCTTTATCAACTGGCCAACAACGAAGAACAGGTTTTGATGAAGTTGCTTTTGTCCACCAAAGCTTACCGAATATAGCAGTAGATGAAATTCATCTACAGGCAGAAATTGGCGAACTTATTTGGAGTTCGCCAATTTTCATAAATGCTATGACAGGCGGCGGTGGTGAATCAACTTCTAAAATCAATGAAGAATTAGCGATTCTTGCACGTGAAACAGGTCTGGCCATTGCTGTCGGATCTCAAATGTCCGCGCTAAAAGACCCATCTGAACGAAAAACGTACGAAATCGTTCGCAAACATAATCCAAATGGCATCGTTTTTGGGAATTTGGGAAGTGAAGCAACCGTTCAACAGGCAAGAGATGCCGTAGAGATGATTAGTGCCAATGCGTTGCAAATCCACTTAAATGTCATACAAGAATTAACCATGCCAGAAGGTGACAGGGACTTCAGAGGGGCGATGGACAGGATTCAGGAGATTGCTGAAAGTATTCCAGTACCTGTCATAGTGAAAGAAACGGGTTTTGGTATCAGTAAAGAGACTGCAGAATCATTGTCCCACTCGAACATTTCAGCCATTGATGTGGGGGGATTCGGTGGTACGAACTTCTCTAAAATCGAAAATCAACGCAGAAAACGAATGTTGGAATTCTTCGATGATTGGGGTATACCTACTGCCATTTCGATTGCTGAAAATCATGCAACATCCAGGAAGCCCATTCTTGCTTCTGGTGGTGTCCAAAATAGCTTAGACATCGTTAAGTCGCTAGGCTTAGGAGCATCTGGTGTAGGGATGGCCGGCATCATCCTCAAGCAGCTATTAGACTCGGGGCTTATGGACACCATTGAAGAAGTGAATCAAATTCATACGGATATTAAATTCCTGATGAGTGCGCTGGGGTGCAGGCGTTTAGAAGATCTTCACAGAGTTCCACTCGTTTTATCAGGCGACGTGTTTCATTGGCTGGACGTTAGAGGATTGAATCCAGGAAGTTATAGCAATAGAACGTTTAATAAGTAAAAAGAACGAATTCTCTTTTGAGAATTCGTTCTTTTTTTGTTGCTTGATTTTAGTTGTTGCTTTTTCGGGTATTTTTGTAAAGTGGCAGAATTAACCCATAAAACGGCTGAATTATAGTTTGTTTACAAGACATCCAGCCAAATATGCTTGTCGCCTCTACCCAAGCCGCCTTCGCTTTTCTTGATGTCCAGCTACAGGGGCTTGGGTCTCGAGGTCATAAGCCAAGTCACCCATAAAGGCAAAGGACGCCTTTCCGGGTGACTCGCCTTATGCTTGTCGCCCCAGTGCGAGCCCCTTCCGCTTTTCTTGTTATCTCTGTCCCTTTTTGGCTTCTTCCGGTCCTTGCAGGCTTGTTGCTCCGTTGTAGTGCAGGGCCTGGTCTCTGTCTGATTCGACTCGTTTGCTTTGTTTTAGTTTCTTTTCTTGACGATCTTTACCCATCATAAACACCTCCCTTTCTTATTTTTTCTTTGAAAAAATGATTCATACATGAATGAGATACATAAAGATTTTCCATAATGTAGATAATAGGAGGGAGTGAGTATTGTGGATGGGATTCTGTATTTATGGCTGATTTGGGGAATTTGGATTTTTACGACGTTTATGATGAATAAGGCACACCCATATCGTTTCCATTATTCCTTCATTTGTTTAGTGTTATTATGCGTCTTTCCGTATGGTTTGAAAGTAGGTTCTGTGGAGGTTGCGGTACCGGTTTTTGTTTTAGGACTTATTTGTATCCTTTACATAAGAATTTATAGTTTGAAAGAAAAATTATATATGCTTGTAGCGATTCTGGCGATGGGGATGCTTTATGCGGGCATTGGGTTAGTGGCTATATATGATCCTGTTCTATTGTTCATTGATCGAAACCTAATAATGGCTCTATCGCTTTCTCTCCTGAGTATTTTCTTCTATAGCTCGTCTTCGTATATGTTCCGGATGATCGCTGTTGCCGGGAGCAGTATAGTGGGGGAAGTGTTTATGAGTATCCCATTAAATAATGTAGGATTTTTATATCCCATCGGTGGACCTGTTTACCTCGATGTCCTGGCTATTTCCATTGGAATTCTATTAGCTGTTAAGTTATTTGAAGAAATAAATCAGTTATTCAACATCAAAGTTCAAACAAACAAAGGGGAAATGAAAAATCTATGAATGAGTATGTGTATCCTGTCATCTTCGGAGTAGTAGTTGGGACATTAACCAGAATCTATATGCTGCGTACAGACTATCGCCAATATCCCACTTATTTGCATGGGAAGATTATACATATTGCTCTTGGATTTATTGCTGCTGGTTTAGGCACTATCGCGATTCCTGCTTTACTAGAGGAGAACTTCACGGCGATTACTTTCTTAACCGTTGCTGCGTCTCAATTTCGGGATGTGCGAAATATGGAGAGGAACACATTGACAGAGCTAGATGCATATGAACTTGTCCCTAGAGGGGCTACATACATCGAAGGGATTGCCGTAGCATTTGAAAGCCGTAATTATTTGGTCATTTTCACGTCTCTCTTAGCCACTTTAGCTTATATTGTCTTTAACTTCTATGTAGCGCTGGTGATCAGTGCGATATGTATGGTGATTGCACATAAACTAATGGCTGGAGGCAGATTGAAGGATATCGTAACTATTGAATATGTGAAGCCTCATTTTGATGGGGCCGGACTTTACGTTGATAATATTTACATCATGAATATTGGATTAAAGGTAAGACAAGAAGAAATTTTAAAGTATGGAATGGGGTTTGTCCTTTCTCCCAAATCATTCGATGCCAGATCTACGGTAGCGAACCTTGGTCAAAGGCAGGCCATTCTTCATGATATGTCTACTTCGTTGGGGATATTTAAAGATTCAGGAACTCCCGCATTGACGCCACTGGCCAAGAGGGATTTAGACGATGGTCGAATAGGTGTCTTCGTCCTTCCGCAGCGAAAGGATGTAGAGAAAGCCATTGCCATTCTTGGACAGGTGCCGACATTGGAAAATGCGATAAGAATGCCGTCAGAATCGAAAGCGAATCAGGAGGGTGGTAAATTAGAATGAGTACAACGATCCAAAAGTTTATTCTCGCGACGGTTACGACATCACCTGAAAAAGTTCCAAGTGGAACAAGCGTCTTTTATTGTAAAACAGATGAGGAATTGCAAAAGATCTGTGCGAATTTAGAGGCGATTCTCGATGGCATTGCCCATGAACTGGATGAAGGACTATTTATCATTGTAAAACATTGATTGCTAGTTTATTCTTTTATTGATAAAATAATTAAGTTAGGGGGGACTGTCCCATAAGGAAACAATACCTTAAGGGCCGGTCCTTCTTATGCATAACTCCGATTGATGATTGAAAAGGTATAAAAAGAGGAAATGTAAGAATAGGACAACCTTCTTACAGAAAGGGTGAATAACGTGACAAAACCAGTAGTAGCAATCGTAGGGCGTCCAAACGTTGGGAAGTCCACGATCTTTAATAGAATTGTTGGTGAAAGAATCTCCATTGTTGAAGATGTGCCTGGTGTAACAAGAGACCGTATATATAGTTCTGCTGAGTGGCTGACTCATGAATTTAACATTATAGATACAGGTGGGATTGAACTTGGGAATGAACCATTCCTAGATCAAATCAGGCAGCAGGCTGAAATTGCCATTGATGAGGCAGATGTGATTGTCTTTTTGACGAATGGCCGTGAAGGTGTGACAGCTGCAGATGAAATTGTAGCCAAAATCCTTTATCGCTCTAAGAAACCGGTCGTACTGGGTATTAATAAAATTGATAACCCAGAAATGAGGGAAATGATTTATGATTTTTACTCCCTTGGATTTGGGGAACCATATCCAATTTCAGGTTCTCATGGTCTTGGGTTAGGAGACCTACTTGATGATGTTGTGAAACACTTTAACCAAGAGGAAGAAGAGGACTATGCAGAAGATGTGATCAAATTTTCATTAATTGGTCGACCGAATGTCGGGAAATCCTCCCTGGTTAACGCCTTATTAGGAGAAGAGCGTGTGATTGTGAGTAATGTTGCAGGAACGACGCGGGATGCCATTGATTCCTCTTACACGTATGATGGACAGGATTATGTCATCATTGATACTGCAGGCATGAGGAAAAAAGGTAAAGTGTATGAGACCACTGAAAAATACAGTGTGTTAAGAGCTCTTAGAGCGATTGAACGTTCCGATGTCGTCTTATCTGTCATTGATGGAGAAGAAGGGATTATCGAGCAAGATAAAAAAATTGCCGGGTATGCACATGATGCAGGTCGAGCAATCGTAATCGTTGTGAACAAATGGGACGCCGTTGATAAAGACGAGAAAACCATGAACAAATGGGAAAAGAATATCCGCGAACATTTTCAATTCCTTGATTACGCTCCGATCGTTTTTCTATCTGCCAAAACAAAGAAGCGCATTCATACATTACTGCCGATCATCAATATGGCAAGTGAAAATCATGCCCTGCGAGTTCAATCGAGCGTGTTGAATGAAGTGGTCATGGATGCAGTAGCAATGAATCCGACTCCTACAGATAATGGGAAGCGACTCAGAATCTACTACGCGACTCAAGTGGCTGTGAAGCCGCCAACATTCGTGGTATTTGTGAATGATCCGGAATTAATGCACTTCTCATACGAACGATTCTTGGAAAATAGAATACGTGATGCATTTGGATTTGAAGGAACTCCTATTCGTATTATTGCTCGCGCAAGAAAATAATAAGGTGGGTGTAAAAATGAAAAGTTCAAAGAATATAACGGTTGTTGGCGCAGGAAGCTGGGGGACGGCACTTGCGATGGTATTGGCTGATAATGGACTGGAAGTAAGACTATGGGGACACAAAAAAGAGCAGATTGATGAAATTAATACTCAACATACCAACGAAAAGTACCTGAAAGAGGTCAAGCTCCCGGAAACCATCAAGGGTTATCATGATCTTGGTGAGTCTTTAGATGGCGTTGATACAATCATTCTGGCTGTACCGACGAAAGCGATCCGCGGAGTATTGGGTCAAATTCAAGAGGTTCAACGTGCACCATTAACCGTTGTTCATGTGAGTAAGGGGATTGAACCTGATTCACTTCTGAGAATTTCAGAAATGATTGAAGATGAAATGAAACCTGATAACTTACATACAGTGGTGGTATTGTCCGGACCTAGTCACGCTGAAGAAGTGAGTCTGAGGCACCCAACGACTGTGACCGTATCCTCTAAGGATATGAAGGCTGCTGAAGAGATTCAGGACTTATTCATGAACATGAATTTCCGTGTATATACGAATCCCGATATGCTGGGGGTTGAGATCGGTGGAGCCTTAAAGAATATCATAGCCCTTGCAGCCGGAATTACAGACGGATTGGGTTATGGAGATAATGCAAAAGCCGCGCTTATAACGAGGGGTCTTGCAGAAATAGCCCGTTTGGGAACCAAGATGGGAGCAAACCCATTAACATTTTCTGGTTTAACAGGCATCGGTGATCTGATCGTTACATGTACAAGTGTACATTCAAGAAACTGGAGAGCGGGAAATATGCTTGGTAAAGGTCATAACCTTGATGAGGTCCTGGACAATATGGGGATGGTCGTTGAGGGCGTACGCACAACGAAAGCTGCTCATCAGTTAGCAGACAAGTATGAAGTGAATATGCCCATTACCGACGCTTTGTATGATGTGCTATTCAATAAAGTAGAAGCGAAAGAAGCGGTAGACCACTTAATGGGACGTGTAAAGACAAACGAGATGGAAGACCTCGTGAACATTCTTGGTGAGCGATTAAATTAAGTTGATTCATTTACGGTAGAATGCATCACAACTTTCACTAATGAATCTTTCGAAACAATGAATTAATCTTGGAAGAATAGGCATTCGAGGATGCGAAGTGCGCCCCTGTTGCATACACTGTCATGAATATATACAGCTTTGCCTATGGATGGGTAGGTCTCGCTTTGTTTAGAGCAGCTCAAGTATTTTGACATCATTCAAATGATGTTTAAATACTTGGGAAGCTCTTTTTTTTGATAATCTCTCCCGAGGGGAAGTCCGTAAAGGTACATCTTGAGGTTT
Source organism: Rossellomorea aquimaris (assembly GCF_008180865.1). Taxonomy (GTDB): domain Bacteria; phylum Bacillota; class Bacilli; order Bacillales; family Bacillaceae_B; genus Rossellomorea; species Rossellomorea yichunensis. Next base: position 18,858 of record NZ_VTEX01000004.1, on the reverse strand, counting down.
GTAACAGATTCTTGAACAACGATTCTTTTCTATTCTTTTGTAAAAATCTTATGATATAATACATTCGATAACAGGAGGGATGTATGTTGGATTCAATGATGAAGATGTGGATTTCGTTTGCATCGATGGGATTCATGTTTTTTGCCATATTAACGATCTATTTTAGCAGGTATAAGATCAAACAGAAATTCTTGCGCTTTATTACTGCATTCATGGCATATATAATGATGATTGCCGGTGGACTTATGATGATCTATATTGTATTTAGTGGACCGACCAATTAGGTTGCTGTCCGATTGAAAGGACGTTTTTGGATTGAAACGCTTAGGTTTAATTGCATTTCTTCTTATTTTAACTATGAGTATTCTTTCTGGATGTATGTACCCTGAGGAAAAGCTTAGTCAGAATCAGATCCCTTATGAAACGCAGGTGAAAGCTGTACAAGATGCGGTCGTAACCTATCAGAAGGACAATAATGGGTTGCTTCCAATTAAGACCCGAGACCAGGATACACCCATTTATCAGAAGTATCCGATTGATTTCAGAAAGCTTTCACCTCAGTACTTAGCAGAGATTCCAGGGAATGCTTTTGAAAACGGTGGGATTTTTCAATATGTTTTGACTGACGTGGAGGAAGATCCTCAAGTCAAGATTTTTGATCTACGGTTGGCGGAACAAATAAGGGAATTGAAAATCAGAATAGAAGCTCAAGGTTACCCGCCATTTAAAGAGGAAGTAGCCAATAATGTATATACATTAAATTATAAAGAACTGGGGTATGATGGTGAAGTGTACGTACATAGCCCATACTCAAACAAGAATCTACCCCTTGTCATAAATGGTGACGGTGACATATTTGTAGATTACTCAATGGACTTATTTGAACAGATCAAATCGACTGATAAAGAACTGGAACCCGGTACAGATATCCGGAATTTACTAGTCGAGGACACTTTTTTTGTTCCAGCTTATTCTTTACCTTATACGGTGGATGAAAATAACGATCCTGTCTTTATGACAAAATAGGCATAACCCTTTCCTTGCAAAATATATTGTAAGGGAAGGGTTATTATTTTTATGTCATCCTTTATAGGGAAATTTCATCAAAACTAATGATCATAAATGCTAAAGACATAATAAATTTTTATACTTTTAATCATAAGGGGGGAAAAAAAGCATATTAATAGTCATAAGTCATTGGGACAACATCATAAATATAGAATGTGAGACAGAATACACGGATGAAACATCCCTGGAATATAAGATGGGAGGGAATCTCTTGGAAAGAGTCGATCTATTTAAGGACATTGCCGAAAGAACAGGCGGAGATATCTATTTAGGTGTGGTAGGAGCAGTTAGAACAGGAAAATCAACATTCATCAAGAAGTTCATGGAACTTGTCGTCCTTCCTAACATCGCAAGTGAATCAGAACGAGCAAGAGCGCAGGATGAGTTACCTCAAAGTGCGGCAGGCAGGACCATCATGACGACTGAACCGAAGTTTGTTCCGAATCAAGCCATCTCTGTTCATGTCGATGAAGGCCTCGAAGTGAATATTAGATTGGTAGATTGTGTGGGATATACGGTACCGGGTGCTAAAGGATATGAAGATGAAAATGGGCCTAGAATGATCAATACACCATGGTATGAAGAACCTATTCCATTCCATGAAGCGGCCGAGATCGGTACGCGTAAAGTCATCCAGGAACACTCCACGATCGGAGTTGTGGTGACAACCGACGGTTCCATCGGTGAAATTGGCAGAGGCGATTACATCCAAGCGGAAGAGAGAGTCATTGAGGAACTGAAAGAAGTAGGTAAACCATTTATCATGGTCATCAACTCGGCGAGACCTCATGCTCCTGAGACAGAAGACCTAAGAGTGAAACTTCAAGATAAGTATGACATCCCAGTTCTAGCCATGAGTGTAGAGAGCATGAGAGACTCAGACGTCCTCAACGTGCTGAGAGAAGCACTATTCGAATTCCCGGTACTTGAAGTGAATGTTAATCTTCCAAGCTGGGTAATGGTTCTGAAAGAAGAGCACTGGCTAAGACAGAACTATCAGGAAGCCGTCAAAGAAACTGTTAAGGATATTAAACGGCTGCGGGATGTGGATCGTGTGGTTCATTACTTCAGTGAATTTGACCATATTGAACGGGCAGGACTTGCCGGCATTGATATGGGGCAAGGGATTGCAGAAATTGACCTGTACGCCCCTGACGAACTGTATGATGAAGTACTGAAGGAGATTGTAGGGGTGGAAATTCGCGGGAAAGATCATCTCCTGGAGTTAATGCAGGACTTCGCTCATGCAAAAGCGGAATACGACCAGATTTCAGATGCATTGAGAATGGTGAAGCAGACGGGGTATGGCATCGCAGCACCTTCGTTAAATGATATGAGTCTGGATGAACCGGAAATCATCAGACAGGGTTCCAGATTCGGAGTCAGTTTGAAAGCAGTGGCACCATCCATCCACATGATCAAAGTGGATGTACAATCCAAGTTCGAACCAATTATCGGTACAGAAAAACAGAGCGAAGAACTAGTGCGCTATTTAATGCAGGATTTCGAAGATGACCCGCTCTCCATCTGGAATTCCGATATCTTCGGCAGAAGCTTAAGTTCCATTGTAAGAGAGGGAATCCAAGCGAAACTTTCCTTAATGCCTGAGAATGCAAGATATAAACTCAAAGATACGTTGGAAAGAATCATCAACGAGGGATCAGGTGGATTGATCGCCATCATATTATAAATGTCTTTGGACCTTCTTAGGAGGGTCTTTTTTTGTTTGGTTTATTTAAAATCATTTATTTTTATCAAACAGATCTGAATTTTTCTTAGGAAATACCTACATTATTTTGCAGATTTCCCTCTTGTATATTTATAAATTTATAGCTGGGGCGAATAGAGTTTGAAAACACTGTGGAAGGCTATGAAACCTTGATATATATAGGTTTTTGTAATAGAACCCATACATCACTGTGGATATTCATCACAGATAAAAATAGGTTGTCGATGTTTAAGGAATTCCAAGGTTGGGAAGTAAGATAGAGTACCTGGCGATGGAGGTATAAGTTGCAGTCATCGAAAAGAAGTGATAGGTTGAATAGAGTTCAAGAATAAAGGGCTTTGAGGGGATTCTATTACATTTGTGTTTCAAATAAGAAAAGATTCCCATTATTTCTTGATTTGTTCTTGCTAAGGTTAATCTATTGTGATAATCTTTTAACAGAATTGTTGTTGAATATTGATTCAGCAACGTTTTCAAGCGTTTTTTCTACACTTTATGTATAGAATTCGCTAAAGTTGTTTACTAATGATATTAAAGTAAATGAATCATGACTGAGACATTTCCTTGGGAGGAGGTGAATGGCATGAATAAGACAGAACTAATCAATGCTGTTGCAGAAGCTGCTGAGCTATCTAAGAAGGACGCTACTAAAGCGGTTGACGCTGTTTTCGATACAATTCAAAATTCACTTGCAAACGGTGATAAAGTACAATTAATCGGATTCGGTAACTTCGAAGTACGTGAGCGTGCAGCCCGTAAAGGTCGCAACCCACAAACAGGTGAAGAGATCGAAATCTCAGCTAGCAAAGTACCTGCTTTTAAACCAGGTAAAGCGCTTAAAGAAGCTGTAAAATAATTACATACTTTGAGCGTAAAGAAAAGGTCGCATATTTATGCGGCCTTTTTTGCTATTCATTTATAGTATGGTTGTTTCTTCTTAAAATATGTACGAAGTTTTATTCCTTTAAAGGAAGTTTTATATTATTATAAAACTTCTAAAGCACTAGTCTTTGATGACATTATAGGCTTGTGCTAATATTAACAATGTTACTATTTCTTTAAGTTATTTTAGGAGGACAACATAATGGCACAAGTCAATCATGGCCAAATAGAAGAAGCAGTTCGATTAATATTAGAAGCTATTGGAGAGAATCCTAATAGAGAAGGTTTATTAGACACACCAAAACGTGTGGCGAAGATGTATGCAGAAGTATTTTCGGGGATCGGTCACGATCCGAAAGAATACTTTGAAACCATATTCAGTGAAGAGCATGAGGAATTGGTGCTTGTGAAGGATATTCCATTCTATTCGATGTGTGAACACCACTTGGTACCTTTCTACGGAAAAGCTCATGTAGCATATATTCCTAGAAACGGAAGAGTGGCTGGACTTAGTAAACTGGCAAGGGCAGTTGAATCTGTTGCTAAACGACCTCAGCTGCAAGAAAGAATCACCTCCACAGTGGCTGATACGATCATGGAAACCCTTGAGCCTTATGGTGCAATGGTAGTGGTTGAAGCTGAGCATATGTGCATGACAATGAGAGGTGTAAAGAAGCCTGGTTCAAGTACAGTGACGACTGCGGTAAGAGGCTCGTTTAAAGAAGACTCTCAAGCACGAAGCGAAGTTCTTTCTTTTATAAAGAATTAGGAGTGAGCCAAGGATGAATTCAAATGATTATATTGTGATTAAGGCGATTGAAGATGGTGTGAACGTGATCGGGCTGACAAGAGGGACAGATACCCGATTTCATCATTCAGAAAAGCTTGATAAAGGTGAAGTCATGATTGCTCAATTTACAGACCATACATCTGCGATTAAAGTTAGAGGAAAAGCAACAATCGTTACAAGCTACGGCGAAGTCGAAAGTGATAACAAGAAATAATACTCTGAGAATTTCCGTTCCAGAGAAGATACAGGTGGGACTGACTATGAATAGCTGAACTTCTTAGTCGTCCCCTTTGTTATACTAAAGCTAGATATGGGGGCAAGACTGATTCCCTATTGTTGAGGATTTTATGGTATAATATCTATTGCTGAAATTTTTAGACCGATACATAGTAGAAATGGGGATTAAAGGGTATGAAATTCATTGATTGTAACCATCAAGCGAATATCATTCATCAATACATAGAAGAGCAGTTGCATCACTCTTACTTAAAGGAATATATCGATCAACCTTATATTGATCGGGATCGGATTTATTTCTTGCTCCTTCCTTTTGTCAATGAGGGACGGACGTTGAACAAAGAAGTTGTACAGTGGATTTCGACTGCCATGTTATTGCAGATAGCCCTTGATACCCATGAAAAGGTTACAATCTCTGAGCTTGATCCATTGAAAGAGAGGCAGCTTACGGTACTTGCAGGAGTATACTTCAGCAGCCTTTACTATAAAATCCTTGCCGACACAGATGATGTGGACCTTATCGCAGTATTAGCCAAGGCGATTAAAGAAATCAACGAAAGCAAAATATCCATATATAAAGAGGAACATCAAAACCTGGATGGGCTAATGTCAAGCTTAAAGACAAGAGAATCAGCGATCGTTTCAAAATTCTTTCGTTTTTTTGAAGATGACAAATGGATCCGGATTGTTGAGCAAGCCCTTTTATACAAGAAGCTCGTTCAAGAGAGAATTTGTATAGAGCACTCGCAGAATACGAGTTTTATAAAAGCGTTGTCGACTTTAACGTTCGAATCGGCCAGTGAAACACCATCTTTAAAGCTAACGAAAGAAGAGTCCAGACATTTGCTTTCAAGTGTGGATAAATTAATTTCCTCTACGAAGAAAACCATTCAAACTCAGTTAGAGAACATAGAACCGGTAACACCATATTTTAAAAAGCTGATTGTAGAGTTATTACCTTATGCTGAGCCTGAACCTATGACCAAACTATATGCGGAAGAAGGGTAAATCGAAATGCAGCAGTCCAAAGAACAAAAAGTCCACGGAGTATTTGAAAAAATATACTCGAATTATGATAAGATGAATTCGGTAATCAGTTTCCAACAGCATAAAAAGTGGAGAAAAGATACCATGAAGCATATGGATGTGAAGCCAGGCACAAAGGCGCTGGACGTATGCTGCGGAACTGCGGATTGGACGTTAGCGATAGGAGAAAAAGTCGGAGAAACGGGCCATGTAGTAGGGCTGGATTTCAGCCAAAATATGCTGTCAATTGGAGAAGAGAAAGTGAAAAAATCCCCCTTGGATAACATTGAATTGATCCATGGAAATGCAATGGAGCTGCCTTTTGACGATAATACCTTTGATTATGTCACGATTGGCTTTGGCTTACGGAATGTTCCTGACTACCTCCACGTCTTAAAAGAAATGAATCGTGTGGTGAAACCAGGAGGGATGGCTGTTTGCCTTGAAACCTCCCAACCTACCATGCTCGGATTCAAACAGATGTATTATGCATACTTTCGTTTCGTGATGCCACTGTTCGGAAAAATCTTTGCCAAGAGCTTTAATGAATATTCATGGCTTCAGGAGTCAGCTAGAGATTTCCCAGGGATGAAGGAGCTTGCGAAAATGTTTGAAGAAGCCGGCTTTAAAGATATACATGTAAAACCATATAGTGGCGGAGTGGCTGCCATGCATTCAGGCAGAAAGTAAGAAATTTGTAAATTAGGTGGATAAACTATGAAGCTAAACAGGATGTATTCGTTTTTAAAAACGGATATTGATGAAATTGAAAAGGAACTGGAAGTTGCGATTGAGTCAGAATCACAACTTTTACAAGAGGCGTCCCTTCACCTACTACAAGCAGGTGGTAAAAGAATCCGTCCTGTTTTTGTCTTGCTCTCTGCAAAATACGGACAATATGATATTAACATTGTGAAAAATGTAGCAGTGGCTTTGGAGTTAATTCATATGGCATCCCTTGTTCACGATGACGTGATCGATGATGCAGAGTTAAGAAGAGGAAAGCCAACGATTAAAGCTCAATGGGACAATCGTATTGCCATGTACACCGGAGATTACATCTTTGCACGAGCTCTCGAGTATATGACGAATATTAAAGCCCCTGAAGCACATCAAATACTTTCTCACACCATTGTTGAAGTATGTAAAGGTGAAATCGCTCAAATAAAAGATAAATATCGATTTGACCAAAATCTGAGGGATTATCTTCTAAGAATCAAGCGGAAAACAGCCCTGCTAATTGCTGTAAGCTGCCAGATCGGTGCCATTTCTTCCGGGGCACCTGAAGAAATACATCGACGATTATACCGGTTTGGGTATAATGTTGGGATGAGCTTTCAAATTACAGATGATATATTAGACCTGACAGCAAGTGAGGAAGAACTGGGTAAGCCTGCAGGCAGTGACTTGTGGCAAGGTAATATCACCCTTCCGATTTTATATGCAATGGAAAACCCTGCTCTTAAAACGAAGATAGAAAGAGTGACTGAATATACTTCTCCTGAAGAGATGAAAGATATCATTTCGTCCATCTTGGCGACCGATGCCATAGATCGATCCCATCAGCTTAGCAGAATGTACTTAGACAGAGCGTTGGAAGATCTGAATCATCTCCCATACAACCGCGTGAAGAAAACTTTGAAGAATATCGCAAACTATATTGGTAAGAGAAAATATTAAGAAAATTTAAAATGGAAACGTTGCCAAAAACCCCAATCAGTGTTACTATTTTCGTGGGATGTCCTTAGGACTTCTATACATACATATTTAGGAGTGGGGAAAATGGAAAAGACATTTTTAATGGTAAAGCCGGACGGCGTACAAAGAGGGTTAATCGGTGATATCGTATCACGTTTTGAAAAAAAGGGCTTTCAATTGGTAGGGGCGAAGCTAATGAGCATCTCAAATGAGCTTGCTGAAGAGCATTACGGAGAGCACAAGGAAAGACCATTCTTTGGAGAACTTGTTGACTTTATCACTTCTGGGCCAGTATTTGCAATGGTTTGGCAAGGTGAAAACGTCATCTCGACAGCTCGTGGAATGATGGGAGCAACAAACCCTAAGGATGCTGCCCTTGGAACAATCCGCGGTGATTTCGGCTTGACAGTCGGAAAGAATATCATCCACGGATCTGACTCTGCTGAAAGCGCTGTTAGAGAAATCGGCTTATTCTTCAAAGAGGAAGAACTGGTAGAGTATTCTAAATTAATGAACGAGTGGGTTTATTAATATCTGATATATCATAATGTTTTTAGGCAAGTCGTGTTAAGGCGACTTGCCTTTTTTTATGGAATAGTGTTTAACTTTTCTGAATGACGTTCGATATAATACATATAGTCTTATACCTTTTATGTAGCAAAGTGAGTGGGTCCTTATGTCAAATGATTATCTTGAATTTATTCAAGGGATAAAAAGAAAAACGGGTATCGATCTTTCCCTTTACAAAGAAGCTCAAATGAAAAGGAGATTAACGGCCTTGTATGAAAAAAAAGGCTGCGGGAGCTTTCAAGAGTTTTTCAGTAAGCTGAACCGTGACACTGAAGAAATGGAAGAGTTTCTTGATCGAATGACGATCAATGTTTCAGAATTTTATCGAAACTACAAACGGTGGGAAGTTCTCGAGACTAAAATCCTTCCCAGACTTCTACACGAAAACAAATCGCTTAAAGTTTGGAGTGCAGCTTGTTCTACGGGGGAAGAGCCGTACACGATCGCCATGATGCTGTCGGAACACATGACTCTTTCTGGACGGACCATCACCGCGACTGATATCGATAAAAATGCCATTCAACGTGCAAGGAATGGTCTCTACCCTGAACGATCACTGAATGAGGTCCCCTCCGCAATGAAAGCCCGTTATTTCACCCGGGAAGGCGCCTTGTTCAAATTGAATGAAGTGATCAGGAGAAACGTGACTTTCAAGCAGCAGAACCTGCTGTCAGACCCATTTGAGGGGAAATACGACTTGATTGTTTGCAGAAATGTGTTAATTTATTTCACTGAGGAAGCGAAAAACCTATTATATAAAAAATTCAATGCATCACTGAGACCAGGCGGTGTACTCTTTGTCGGGAGTACCGAACAAATTTTCAACCCATCCCAATACGGGTTCGAGACAGAAGACACATTCTTCTATAAAAAAATCTGAAATTTACGATGTCGATCCTGCATTTACTGGACGGCTGTACGCTTGCTTCTGGCGAATGCTACAGTTTAAAAGTTAAAAATGTTAGGTCGCATCGTTTTTTTCTGTGTTAGAGAGGTTTTTAGAAAATTTTTTAAACTTAAGGGCTAGGAAATGATCTGAATTCTATGTTATATTGGTACATAATTCTTTAACGAGTTGAAGGGGGAAAGTGAAATGAGGTACTTAACATCTGGAGAATCACATGGACCACAATTAACGACCATCATTGAAGGGCTGCCTGCAGGAATGCCATTAGAAGCTATGGATATCAATGAAAACCTGGCAAGAAGGCAAAAAGGCTATGGCCGTGGCCGGAGGATGCAAATCGAGAAAGATCAGGCATCGATCGTTGGAGGAGTGAGGCATGGATATACTCTGGGATCTCCTTTAGGACTGGTTGTGGAGAATAGAGACTGGACTCACTGGACGAAAGTGATGGGTATCGAACCTCTGGAGCCTGGAGCAGAAGAAGAGGTAAAGAGAAAGATTTCAAGGCCAAGACCAGGACATGCAGACCTTGTTGGTGGTATGAAATATGGACATAGGGACCTGAGGAATGTGTTAGAAAGGTCATCAGCCAGGGAAACCACTGTAAGAGTGGCTGCAGGTGCCGTTGCGAAGAAGTTATTAAAGTTGTTAGGTATCGAGGTTGTCGGTCATGTTCTTGAAATTGGTGGAATTAAAGCAGAGAACCTACACTATGATTCTATAAAAGATCTTAGAGATATTACTGAAGATTCTCCGGTCCGGTGCCTGGATAAAGAAGCTGCACAGAAAATGATGGACTTAATAGATGAAGCGAAGAAAAATGGAGATTCCATAGGTGGTGTGGTTGAGGTCATCGTTGAAGGGATGCCTTCAGGAGTCGGGAGCTATGTCCATTATGATCGTAAGCTTGATGCGAAGATTGCCATGGCTGTCATGAGTATTAATGCATTCAAAGGGGTCGAATTCGGCTTGGGATTTGAAATGGCTCGAAAACCGGGTAGTGAAGTTCACGATGAGATTGCCTGGAGTGAAGAACATGGTTATTACCGTAAAACGAATCGTCTAGGCGGCTTCGAAGGCGGTATGACGACAGGAATGCCCATTCGGGTTAAAGGGGTCATGAAGCCTATTCCCACCCTGTATAAACCATTACAAAGTGTGGATATCGAAACAAAGGAACCGTTTAAAGCAAGTATCGAGAGGTCCGATAGCTGTGCCGTACCTGCTGCAAGCGTAGTGGCAGAAGCCGTAGTTGCGTGGGAACTTGCTTCTGCTATCGTGGAACAATTTCATAGTGATCAATTCGATAAGCTTCATGAAGATATCAATAGACAACGTCAAGAGTCCAAGGAGTATTAATGAATGAAACAGATAACCATTCACACTGCTTCCAAAACGTATGACGTGAAAATTGGAGTGGAAATGACGAATGAAATTGTTTCTTTTATCAAAAAGAGCTTCCCGCAAGTATCTAAATTGTGGATCATCGCTGATAAAGAGGTCTACAACCTTCATGGAACAGCTTTTTCAGAGATTTTTAGTCGAACATATGACGTAACGACTTATCTTGCTCCCAAAGGAGAACAGGCCAAAAGTTTCGCTATTTATGAAGATGCCATCACCCACGGTCTTGCAAATCATATCGATCGTAGTGCCCTGGTGATAGCCTTCGGAGGCGGAGCCATTGGAGATCTTGCAGGTTTCGTGGCTTCCACCTATATGAGGGGGATCCCCTTCATAGGTGTCCCTACAACGATTCTCGCACATGATAGTTCTGTTGGAGGAAAGGTAGCGATTAACCACCCCCTTGGCAAAAACATGGTAGGGCAATTTTATCAGCCTGAAGGTGTGTTTTTTGATTTGGATTATATGACGACTTTACCGAAAACGGAAGTTCTATCCGGATTCTCAGAAGTGATTAAGCACGCCTTTTTATCCGATCGAGCTTTTTTACAGGAGTTGATGGATAATTTTCATTCCCCGGAACGGTTGGATCATGTATTTCTAACCGATTGTCTGATGAAAGGGATCCGTGTTAAAGGAAATATTGTTGCGAAGGACGAGAGAGAATCGAATATCCGGGCGTTTTTAAATTTTGGGCATACGTATGGCCATGCCGTTGAAAGTGCCAGTGGATACGGAAATCGAACGCATGGTGAATCGGTGATGATCGGGATGATTTTTGCTCTCTATCTTAGTGAACAATACTGCGATCTTACATTCGATCTACAAGGATTTATTGATTGGGTCGCTTCACTTGGGTACAATCTGAACATTCCATCTCATATCACTTTTGACAATTTATATGAAGGAATGAAACTTGATAAGAAATCCCAACATGGAAATCCTGTTTTTGTCTTATTGAAGGATATTGGGAAACCATTGATGATGAAAGTATCTGTTGAGGACTTAAGACGGGCAGATCAATTTATTCGAGAGTTTAATTAGAAATCTGGTCTTAATGAATCACGTAAGTAAAAATAGAGCTCATTAGCCGGAATAAAGGGAGAGTGGAAGAATGATCAGGGGAGTTCGAGGCGCCACTACAACGGATTGTGACAATGAAAAGGAAGTTCTCCTTTCAACTGAAAGTCTCTTAAGGGAAATGATTTTACATAATGATATTATGGCAGAGGATGTTGCATCTGTATTTATTTCTGCCACCAGTGACATCAGGAGTGTATTTCCGGCAAAAGCATTAAGAAGGATTGAAGACTGGAAATATGTTCCTGTCATGTGTATGCAGGAGTTGGATCTCCCTGATGCATTGCCGAATTGTATTAGAGTGATGATTCATTTAAATACATCTACACCTCAGAAAGACATCCAACATATTTATATGAAAAATGCAGTCAGCCTACGTCCTGACTTGAAGGATACCGCGTCTATTTCGAATGAAAACGATTGAAAGGAAGGTAAGCATGAAGTGGAGATCTCAGATTCAAAATCTTAAAGCATACCAGCCGGGGAAAACGATGGATGATGTGAAAGAACTATTCAATCTCGACAAGGTAGTGAAGCTTGCTTCGAATGAAAATCCATTCGGCTGTTCAAAGAACGTTGAAACCTTTCTCAAGACGAACGCGGTTTCACATGCGATTTATCCCGACGGTTATGCAAAGGAACTGCGAATGAAGGTGGCAGAGCAGCTATCTGTTGACCCTGGACAGTTACTTTTCGGGAATGGATCAGATGAAGTGATTCAGATGATTTCAAGAGCATTACTAGACGGTGATAAGAGCACGGTTATGGCTACGCCGACTTTCCCTCAGTATAAGCACAATGCCATTGTTGAAGGAGCAGAAATAAGAGAAGTTCCCCTTGACTCAGCTGGCAGACATCAATTAACCAAGATGCTTGCTGAAATTGATGAAACGACCTCGGTCGTTTGGCTTTGCTCACCGAATAACCCAACAGGGGAATATATTCGCAGTGAGGAACTCATCTCCTTCCTGGATGCTGTTCCTGCGCATGTGTTAGTCGTATTGGATGAAGCTTATTATGAATATGTGGTGGCCGGGGACTACTATAATTCATTGGAATTATTAAAATCATACCCTCAATTATTGATCACACGTACTTTTTCAAAGGCATACGGATTAGCAGGCTTTCGAGTAGGGTTTGGAATTGCAAATGAAGATGTGATAGGAAAATTAGAACCAATCCGGGAACCGTTCAATAATAATGCTTTAGGGCAGGGAGCCGCAGCAGCAGCCGTTGAAGACCAGAAGTTTATAAGAGAATGCAGGGAGCATAATCGTAAAGGACTGGAGCAGTATTACCAATTCTGCAAGGAACGCAGCCTGCATTATATACCATCACAAGCAAACTTCGTGTTAATCGATTTCGGTGTTAGCGGTGATGATGTGTTTCAATTCTTGATGAGTAAGGGATTCATTGTACGATCCGGAGAGGCTCTGGGATATCCTCATTCTGTACGGGTAACGGTAGGCTCATATGAACAAAATGAAGAGGTTATTGAGAAAATGAAGGAATTTCTAGCCCTTCAAAAACAAGTGTGAAAAGGAATGGATGGTCGGAACGGCTCCGAAATGTGAGCCCATTCCGACTTTTTTCAAATCAACTGAGGGGGGCAATCATGAAAGGGACAGTATTGGTCATCGGGATGGGATTAATCGGAGGCTCATTGGCACTCTGTATAAAGAGTGAACACCCCGATGCTACAATCATTGGACATGATATTAACCATAAAGAGTTAAGATTGGCGAGGTCACTCGGAATTATCGATGAAATGTCATTATCTTTACAACCTGTTGCTGAAAGAGCGGATCTCATCATCATTTCCACACCAGTTTTTCAAACTGAAAAGATTATTGCGCAGTTTCAATCATTCGCTTTAAAAGAAACGGCGATAATCACCGATACGGGGAGCACAAAAGAACAAATTATGAAGTGTTCCGAGGAACTGACTGCTAAAGGGATTCAGTTCATTGGTGGACACCCGATGGCAGGTTCTCACAAAAGCGGTGTAGCAGCAGCTAAAAAAATCTTATTTGAAAATGCTTTCTATATGCTGACTCCAGGTTCTGGTGCTACTGGTCAAAAAGTAGAAGAACTTCAGGGATGGCTGAAAGGAACGCATGCCAAATTTCTGATCGTCGAACCCAGGGAGCACGATGAACTAACAGGTACGATCAGTCATTTTCCACATATTGTAGCGGCATCTCTTGTTCATCAAGCGAAAGAATCATCTGTACAGCATCCTTATTTGCGGAGGCTCGCTGCTGGAGGGTTCCGTGACATTACGCGGATTGCCTCTTCTAACCCGACGATGTGGAAGGATATCACGCTTCAGAACAGTGCTGTTTTGCTTTCACTTCTCAGACAGTGGAAATCAGAAATGGATGAAGTCATCACCATTATTGAAGAGAAGGACTCCCAGGGAATCTTTGATTACTTTACAGAAGCGAAAACTTTTCGCGATGATCTTCCAATCCTAGAAAAAGGGGCCATACCTTCGTTCTATGACTTATTTGTTGATGTTCCTGACTATCCAGGGGTGATTTCTGAAGTTACTGCTTACCTTGCCGGGGAAAACATAAGTTTAACAAACATAAGAATCCTGGAAACGAGAGAAGATATTTACGGAGTATTAGTCATCAGCTTTCAAACACTCGAAGATAGGGAAAGAGCATTAAACTGCTTAAAAGAAAATACGGATTATGAATTATTCTTAGGGTAAAGGGTGATAAGGATGGAAGGAAAAAAGAAATTAATAAACCCCCAAAAAGGTCTTAATGGAGAACTGCATGTTCCCGGGGATAAATCGATTTCACACCGGGCTGTTATGTTTGGTTCGGTTGCTGAAGGGATAACCGTTATACATAATTTTCTTATGGGTGAGGATTGTTTAAGCACAATCGAATGCTTCCGTAAGTTAGGTGTTGATATCCAAGTAAGTGATGGGGAAGTGATCGTTTCAGGCGGTGGCTGGAATCATTTAAAAGAACCACAGGACATACTCGATGTTGGTAATTCGGGTACCACTACTCGTCTTATTATGGGGATATTGGCAGGGAGGCCTTTTCATTCAATCCTTATTGGGGATGACTCGATTGCTAAACGCCCAATGAAAAGAGTGACAGAACCATTAAAAGAGTTCGGGACTAAAATCGACGGTCGTTCAGAAGGCAACTATACTCCTTTATCAATCCGCGGGGGTGACCTGAAAGGAATTACATACACGTTGCCTGTAGCGAGTGCACAAGTGAAGTCTGCTCTCTTGTTGGCAGGACTTCAGGCAGAAGGTACTACTGAAATTCAAGAACCTGAAAAGACAAGAAATCACACTGAGAAAATGATTATCGAATTTGGTGGCCATATCGAAAGACATGGAGATACAATCAAGGTAAAGGGCGGTCAGGTGTTAAAAGGAACTGAAGTCTATGTCCCCGGGGATATTTCCTCTGCAGCCTTCTTCATGGTAGCTGCTGCGATTGTACCGAATAGTCGAGTGCTCCTGAAAAATGTCGGCCTTAATGAAACCCGTGTGGGAATTGTTGAAGTGATGAAAAAGATGGGGGCATCCATAGAAATAATGGAGAGTTCAAAAAGTGGAGAACCGATAGGTGACATACTGGTGGAGTCTTCAAATCTCACAGGAATAGAAATTGGAGGAGAACTGATCCCATCGTTAATTGATGAAATCCCTGTTATCGCCCTGTTGGCTTCCCAGGCAAGGGGTAGGACCATCATTAAAGATGCAGAAGAATTAAAGGTCAAGGAAACTAATCGAATCGATGCCATCGTACAAGAGCTTGGACATCTAGGTGCTGACATTCAGGGTACTGAGGACGGCATGATCATTCAAGGGAAAACGCCATTACACGGTGGTGAGGTTCATTCCTGGGGAGATCATCGGATCGGAATGACATTGGCTGTCGCTTCTTTAATAACAGATTCTGACGTCTATCTTGAAGGTGCGGATGCAGTGAACATTTCGTATCCAACTTTCTTTGAGCATATAAACAAACTTTTACAGAAATAATGTACGTGAATTCCTTTAGGGAGGTGTAAGGACTATACTATAGTCCTTACACCTCTCCTTTTATATGAATGCATAGCATGATTTCATCCCTTCTTTCATAGCTTGTCTATAAAGGAAGGTGATGGTGATTTGAGTACGTATATTATTGAAAATGCGAATTGGATTAAAGATTCCAAAGTCACTCAAACTTCTTTACTCGTTAAAGACGATAAAATATCGGCCATAAGAGACAGGTTTTCTTATTATCGGTACATGAGGATGGATGTTTCATCTTTCATGATGACCCCCGGACATGTAATGTGTGACTTAGAGGTGCCTGAAGGAACTGATTTTCTTTCAATAAAGAATTATTACCTGGATGAATTTATCCACAAAGGTTGTACTACTGTCCTGACGGCATTTACATTAGGGTACGAATACGAATTCTTAGCTAAATGGAATGAACGCAAAACCTCCTTGTTAAATAGTCCTCTTGATTACACGATTGGGTTAAAAACATCTGCAAATCTTATTACTCCTACAGTCATTCGGTCGTGTAAAAGACATAAGGTTCCCGTTGTCTGGATTGACATTGATGAAATAGATCTATTCAAGGAAATTCGCTGGGGATGGATCAAAGGATTTTTATATGATTATCCTATTACTTTTGTCCCTTTTTTTACGACAAATATAGACATAAAAACAAAAATGAAGCATCTTAAAATATGGCAAAATACGATGGAAAACGAGAAAATTCCTCATCTTTCAAATGAAATCCCGCAAAAAGAACCATTGAGGCTTAAAGAACTGAAGAAAATTGGAATATATCCCCTTAGAGGAAATTTTTTGGTGGGTGGAGAAATAAGTTATAACCTCTATATGAATATCGAAGGTGAGACTGGTGCTGAGCCCTCTGCATTTAAAACTGACCAACATGTGCTAAAATGTACAATGAATAAAGGAAAATGTTTTTACTTAAATAATAGAGGCTATTATTATCCTGGTGCTGGTGAAGAACTAGTCATTCAAACACCCGGGTACTTTATTTAAAGACTATTTAGCTTTTTTATAGAAAGGGATTGACCATGTCATACGCTGAACGAATGTTATCTTCATTAGAAGAAGGGAAATTGGACGAAGCAAAGAAACAGTATAAGCAAGCATTGAAGTTTGGAAGTCATGAAGAAAAATTCAGCCTGGCTGAAGAATTACACCATTTAGGGTTTCTTGAGGAATCCAAAGAGTTGTATGAAAATCTGCTGGAGTATTACCCGGGAGAGGGAGAACTCCTGATTGAGCTCGCAGAAGTGATGGTGGAGATGGATAATGAAGAAGAGGCGATAGACAAACTCGCACAATTGGATGAAGAAGACCCCACCTATCCAAGAGCATTGCTCCTTTTGGCAGATCTGTATCAAATGCAAGGTTTATTTGAAGTTAGTGAACAGAAGCTTTTACAAGCCAAGAAGTTATTACCAGATGAGCCTGTCATTGATTTCGGCCTGGGGGAATTATACTCTGAAACAGGCAGGTTCCTGGAAGCGATAAGACATTATCATGCCCTCATTCAGAAAGGCACGACTGAGCTGGGTGGAACCAATGTCCATCAAAGGTTAGCCGAAGCTTATAGTGTAGGGGGAGCCTTTGAAGAAGCATTGACACATTACGAAAAAGCTCTTCAGGATCACCTGGAAATCAATACACTATTCGGATATGCCGTTACTGCATATCAGGCTGGATTCTATGAAAAAGCCATAGAAAAGCTTATTTCGGTTAAAGAGCTGGATCCTGAATATCATTCGGTGTATTTATTATTAGCCAGATCCTATGAACATGAAGAAAAGCTGCAGGAAAGCCTGGAAACCATTCAAGAGGGCGTAAAACAGGATGAATACAACAAGGAGCTGAATTTGTTTGGTGGGAAAGTTTCCTTAAAGCTTGGGCTGGAAAAAGAGGCAGAGACATTTTTTAGGGAAGCTTTAGCCTTAGATCCAGGTTATGTCGAAGCAGCTTTAGTCATAAATAAATTGTTCTTTACGCAAGATCGGTTTGAGGATGTATTGGAGATCGCCCAGATGCTTAAGGTTGAAGGGGAAGAAGAGCCTCAAATCAACTGGGATCTGGCAAAGGCCTATGAGGGGCTTGAACAATTTAATCATGCATTAAAACAATACCGTATTGCATATACTTACTTTAAGAATCATCAAGAGTTTTTACTAGAGTACGGACAATTTCTAGTAGAAGAAGGACTCAGAGGCGAAGCGGTAGAAGTATATAAACACCTGATTGAAATGGATCCTTCAAATGACGAGTGGCAGGACCTGATTGAAAGATTACAAGACTAAACGAAACGACGTCGGTGGTACAAAGGGATTTGGCTGGTGTGTAAACATGAGATCACCTTAGAGTTGCTAACGTTTTTAAGCTGTATGTCAAAAGGAAAACGGACCTAAACTAAAAAAGATTCTGCAGAGGAGGGAAAACCATGACCACCCCTGTTTCTGTCAACGAGAAGAAAGAATTTATTCGCTGGTTTTTAAACCGATATCAATTAAAAAGAAGAGAATGTGTGTGGATACTGAATTACCTGATGAGTCATGATCAATTAATGAAAAAAGTTCATTTTGTTGAAGAATCTCAGTACTGTCCAAGAGGTCTTGTAATGTCCACACATTGTGTTGAGGATGTGCCATTCCGATTCTATAAAGAGAACATCATGACAACTGATGCGGAGAAGTCATTTCACGATATTCGTTTAAATAAGGACGAAGATATTTATATTCAATTGAACTTCAGTAAGGCAAATTCAAGTTATCAATTTGCAGCAGTACTTGAAGAAAACCCTTTTATGCCGAAGTATCTTTTGATTAATGAAAAAGACAGGATTGTTGCCGAACAATTCCTCAAAGACAGTTTGCAAACCTTTCAACGTGATCGATTGCTAAAGGCCATAGATCAGGCTCTTGATACCGGTGATGAAAAATCCTTCAAGAAATTAACCAAAGAATTGAATAGCTTAAGCTAAAAGCTCGAATGAAGAGAAAGGTACATCTCTTCATTCGAGCTTTTTTATTCGCTTGCGGGGTCTCAACCACTGACTTTGCAAACTTCAAAAAATTATTTTTATCATAAGTGTTAGTGTGAAAACAGGGACCGTTCCTTTTCGCTCCAGGCACAAGATTCCCCGGGGAGGAAGTCGAGCCTCCTGATATGAACGAAACTGTCAATACTCATTATGCACATCGATTTAAAGGCAACTTTAATAAAAGAAGCCTTTTTAGCTCCTTCTTTTATTTTGCGTTAAAGCCGTTACTGGCTAGACTTTCTCCTTCTTTAGCTTACTGACCCCTTCTCATCTCATCCCATAGCTGTCAAATGGTTTTCTTGACAGCTATGGGATGAGATGAGACGATTTTTGAGCTAAAGAAACTATATATTTCCTCCTTTTTCTAATAGAAGGTAAG
>NZ_VTEX01000003.1:2500-549356 GCF_008180865.1 Rossellomorea aquimaris | reverse complement strand
GAAGGGATAAGTGCTGAAAGCATCTAAGCATGAAGCCCCCCTCGAGATGAGATTTCCCATCACGTATGTGAGTAAGATCCCTAGAAGATGACTAGGTAGATAGGTCAGAGATGGAAGCATGGCGACATGTGGAGTTGACTGATACTAATCGATCGAGGACTTAACCACAAAGAGTCATTTTTTAAATGAACAACAATTGGTCGATATTCGGCTTTCTTGACATCAATTCTTTATCTAGTTTTGAAGGAACAATCCTTCAATTGAATATTCGTCTGGTGATAATGGCGAAGAGGTCACACCCGTTCCCATGCCGAACACGGAAGTTAAGCTCTTCAGCGCCGATGGTAGTTGGGGGATCTCCCCCTGTGAGAGTAGGACGTCGCCAGGCAAATGTGAAGAAAGAGTAGCTCTTAGGAGTTACTCTTTTTTTGTGGCTTGGTTAAATTCTAATTTCAAAAAAAGGATTATTCCTCCCTCATTATACCCTTCTACGTTCGGAGAAGTTGACTTCTTCATCTATAAGTTCTACGATAATAGTAAACAAAGGCTTGATTCGAAAGGGTGGTACTCTTGCAAGGATCTTCTAGTACTACAATTGATCAGTTTTTAACATGGCTTGAACATGAAGGAAAATCATCAAATACCATCTCGACTTACCATCAGGAGCTTAAGAAATTTGAGAAGTGGCTTCAACAGAATCACAGAGAGTTAAAAGACATTACTCATCGTGAAGTTCAGGATTACATTCTATTTTTAGAAGAAAAGGGTAAGAGTCCGATCACGACGGATAAAATCTTGGGAGTGATACGTACTTTTGCAAAATATTTAAAAAAACCTGACATTACGTTTGATATAAAGATTAAACAAGGAAGCAAAAAGGATGAGATCGAAACGCTGTCTAAGTATGAATGTGAAGCGCTTTTATCAGAAGTAAGGGAAAGTGAAAATGAAAGAAATATAGCGATTGTGTATATGCTGCTTCATACGGGGATACGGGTATCAGAGCTTTGTGCCCTTAATATAGCGGATATGGATCTGCAAAAGAAACAAGTAAGCGTTTCGGATACTCATGGGGATCAACGGATTATCCCTCTGTCGGAAGAAGCAGTGCATTCTCTTTCTGACTATATGGAAGCTATCCAACCACAGGAAGCATTGTTCGTTTCTAAATCGAATGAGCGATTAACGGAGAGATCGGTCCAATATATGCTTAAGAAGTTCCATATAAATGCGCAAAAGCTGCGCCATACATTTTGCCAGCATCTTATCGATCAAGGTGTCAGTCTTGAAGTGGTATCAAGGCTTGCCGGTCATAGAGATATTAATGTAACAAAGAAATATGCAAGGTCACAGGTACCTGAAGCAGAATTTGAAAATGCGATCCGAAGAACGTTTTCAAAGGATTGCTGACGATGATTTGATTGGAAGTGGCAAACCTGAGGAATCAATTGGCCATTAAAAGGTGGAATGCTCTACCGTAGCATGGAGTACAGTTTGGACTATGATGATCATAATCTGTTTTGCTTGCGAGAAGTATGGTCGGAGTAATTGAGCAATAACGAAAAGGAACTCTTTTATCAAACGAATGGTAAAGGGTTCTTTTTTTAGTTGGATATGTGATTCGTTTCACAAGTGGATATGGTAATATAAACAATATAAAAACAATCTCAGGTGATGTCTAATGAAAGATCTTTACAACAAAGCATTGGCGGCTTTCATATCGCCATTGTTTTTTGCTCTGTTTATGGGGTGGGCAATGTATACCCCTATGGAAGAAAGAGAATATGAATGTTGTTATATGAATTTTATTGATGGTTTTGTCATGACGATCATGCCTTCAATTCCCATCTATCTTGTGTTTGGACTATTAGGGGGTTATCTGATTGATAAGGTGACGGATGCTCTGAGAATTAAGCGTAGAGTATATTTGTTCCAACTCATGTTGTATATAATAGTAGCTGTTTTTCCTGGATTGTTCCTTGGCGTCACGTCAGATGGGTTAGGATTGACTATGGTTTTTGCCATTTATAGTGTTCCAGCTACACTCATTTACTACCATGTCTTTCTCTGCCTTCATCACTTTGAAAAGTTTAGTAACAAAAGAAGAAAAATGGAAGAAGCTTAAACAAGGAGTTTCCTTGTTTGTATGATGGGTTGTGCCAATGAAGAATGGTATAATAAGTGAATCTATTAAACGTTTTATGCGTATCAGGGGGCCTCATGTTTACTTCTATGTTTTTCTTACTCTTATTGTTTCTATCCCTAGCCGGATGGGGATTGTTTTTCCTATATAAGGTGAAGATTCATCCTGCCTTTATACCGTTATTTCTTTTTTCAAGTGTTACGACAGTACTTTTTGGAGCCGGGTTGATGAATGGTATGCCATCGGCGGCAAACTTCGTCTATTATTCCGGTTTACTTTTATGTTTGATTTATCTGCTATTATTCCTTATAAATAAGTTATCATTTAAACCTTTGGCGCATCCTTCGCTGGTGTTTTTCTCTTTGGCTGTTTTGTTTGTGATGGTTTACATGAGGGGGAGCCTCTTTTTAAACTATGATGACTTCAGCCACTGGGGGTTAGTGGTGAAGGAGATTGTAAGGCTTGATGGTCTGCCGGATGCCAGTACGTTGGTGACTTTTCAGAACTATCCACCTGGAAGCGCTGTATTTATTTATTATTTTCTTGAACGATTAGGATTCCATGAGAGTTTGGCGTTGATGGCGCAGGGGTTCATGACGATGGCTGGATTCACTGTTCTTTTCACGTGGAGTTCCTGGAAGAAACCGTGGACGGTTATTCTGCCTTGGGTCATTTCCTTAACACTCCTGTTAGTGAATGCAAAGATCTTCTACAGTTTATTGGTTGATATCATCTTGGGATCAGTCGCTTTAGCTGTTCCTATTATGGCATATTTTTACCGGAAAGATTGGAAAAGAATGTTGCTGGTGAATCTTCCAATCGTACTCTTTTTGATTCTATTAAAGGATAGCGGGAAGGTCTTCCTCCTGTTTAACGGCATTGCTATGTCAGGAATATTGATTGCATCACACCGGGAAGGGATTGAAAAGAGAATCGATAAGGTCATGCCATATGCTTCATTGGCTTTATTGATGGTTCTTCCTTTAGTGATGAATATACTTTGGCATACTTATACGATAAATGCTTATAGCGAGAGTTATGGGGATAATAAGTTTGCAATTACGGAGGATAAACTGAAGGATATCCAAAAATCGGATGAGTTCCTGGCAAGTTTTGATGGGATGATGATGAATGCTGCATTGAACCCCTTGTCTTCTCCTCATGTGATGTCATTATTGGTGATGAATCTGACCGCTCTTATATTAATTGTCAGTATGAAGCGTAAATTACCGAAGGAACTTGTATATTCTGTTGTCCAATTTAATCTCTTCTACCTACTTTATACTTGTTCTTTATATTATATGTATGTATATCTGATGCCGGAAAACGAAGCGTCCAGACTTGCAGGATTTAACCGTTATCAGTCGACCATTACCGTGTATGTAGGCGGATTGCTCATGACATCGATTGTGTATGTGTGGTCCAAATATGCGAAGTCCTTCAGACGGGTGACGGGTATCTTGTTGGCGGCCTGCTTCTTATTGCCCTACATCGGACACCTGGGAGTCCTGGTGACACGTCCGGAAGCACATGTTGAACTTCGGAGGGACGTGAAAGAGTTCTCTTCTCTGATTAAAACATCAGGGGTATCAGAACCTATGATTACGTATTATAGTCCGGGAAGTGCCGAGGACGGGGGATATTTCAGCTATTTGATCAGGTATGAACAATTGTCGATGAACTATTCTTTCATCAAAGGGGTTGAAAAAGAAGATCAGCTCGCTTACTTATTGGAAGTATTGATGAAATCGGATTTCTTGATGGTGCTGGAAAGTGATGCTTATTTGAAAGATGGGTTATCTCCGTATACAGACCATGAAATTTCGGAAGGTGTGTACCGGGTAAAACGTGAGAATGGTCAGTTTGAATTGGTGCCTGTGAATTAAAAAGCCAATCCATTGTGTATTAGACAATGGATTGGCTTTTTTATCCATACACTGGATTAATCATGTCCGTATTCTTCTAAGTTTATTAGGAAATCAGCCAATAGCCTCGCTTCGTCAGGAGATACAAGTCCAGCAGGCATATTATCATTCCCATTTTCCAAAATGGTGATAATGTTTTCTTCTGACATCCTTTGACTTAACCCGACCAAGCCAGGACCTGCTCCGCCTTCCAAGTAGCTTCCGTGACAACTGATACACGTATCTTTTATTATCTCAATTGGCAATCTTTCTCTCTGTGCCTGGACTTCTTCAGAGAACACTTCTTTTACACTGATGGTTTCATTCATGACTAAGCGATTGTTCTCTAAGGCTATAATCCGATAGGAACTAGTAAATCCTTTGATCATTTCTGTGCCGTCTTGATAAGTGATCTTGAATTCTTCATATGTATCGGCAGTGAATTCGGACGGGGTATTTTCCGTGATACGTTGAACTTGAACGGTGAGCACTTCTTCTTTCAAACCCCTTCGATTAATCGTCTTAATCGATTCCTGGCTTTCTTTATACATTTTTCCGTAAGGATCTAATAAAGGTTCGATGGATGAAAAGTCTTCCTTTCTGATTGCCTCCATACCTAATACAACATAATTTTCCACTAGTTCCCTTATGTCCTCATCTTTAACAGGTGGGGCTGCCGTATTTTCCTCCATTGGTTTAGCTTTGACGGGCTTAACGGTTTTCTTTTCTTCTTGAGCAGAGACTGTTTCTGATTGAATGGGTGCCTCGGACATCGGGGTTATATGGTTAGAAAAGTTATCGGATTGACTATCAAATCTTGCGAATATAGATTGAATGGGAGATTCTCCGAAGTTAACACCTCTCGTTTGAAAATAGGCAGTAGGGGAATAAATACTATCCCAATTTGCCGTTACATCTACTTTCACCACGAACCTTTTGTCATCAGGATGTTGATTAAAGAGAACTCTTATCTGCATATCCTTTTTCTTATAATCGGCCAGGTATTCGTTCAAAGTGTCTTCGCTAAAGAATCGATCATTCGCTTCAACATAGGATGCCACATCATAAGCAACTTCTTCAGCAGCGGGTTTTGCCACAAAGAGATAGAGCGACCATTCCAGTGCTTTAAGCATAACGAGTCCAAGGAAGAAGAAGGTAATCAGCCCTTTGGTTATATTCTTCATTATTGTCATCTTACTAGCTCCTGATATTCATAATGTATTCCTGTTTAATATCGGCTACTAGTCTAATATGTTTATTTAAAACCCAAATAAAACCAATTATTTTGTCGTAACTTTTCGAACCTCCATCTACACGTATATACAAATTCTGTACTCTATCTCCTCTATCATATGATTCATAGACTTTACGTTATGGGGGATGAGTATGAGGAAGTTTTGGTTGGGTGTTCTGGCCATTGTCACATTATCTACATTAGCGGGTGGTAAGTACCATTGGGATCAAAGGGTTTCGGCTGTTCAGGTGAAAGGTCATACGGAAAAAGTATCGGGTTATCGAACAGGTATGAATATGGAAGAGAAGAAAGAAGAGGATGAGGAAAAAGTTGCGGCTGAAGAAGTGAAGAATAGACTGGTGAAATTAGACAAGTTGAATTATCTTCCGCCAGAATTAAAAGAAACGTTTAAGAAAAAGATTGAGGGAGACGAACCAGTCCACCTGATGCTTCTTGGCTCTTCTTCTACTTCTGGGAAGGAAGGGGCGTGGCCGAAAGAACTAGAAAAGGCACTGCTCGACAGGTACGGCCACGATTTAATAAAAGTGACATTGAAAGAAATCGCCGAAAAAACTTCCCAACAGGTTGTGAAGGAGGAATTACATAAACCACTGGCTGATATGAAGCCGGATATTCTCTTGCTGGAACCATTTCTACTGAATGACAACGGGGAAATAAGAATGTCGAACCGCATAAACAACCTTGAGACGATCCTTGGAGATTTCAAGAAACAGAATCCTGAAATCACATTCATCATCCAACCGGCCAATCCAATTGCAGGTGCTTATTACTACCCTCAGGAAGAAACTGATTTAGAAAAGCATTCCAGAGGGGAAAAATACGTTTATCTTAATCATTGGGATGCATGGCCGGATTACAATAGTAAAGAATTAAAGGACTATTTAACAGAGGAAAATATACCTAACGAAAAAGGAAATAAGGTCTGGCTCGATTATTTAATGAAGTATTTTATAAGGGGATAGCTCTCCGAGGTCTTCAATCCATTGCGGTTGAGGGCTTTTTTATTGATTGAAAAAAGGTCATTATAAGAATTAAAAAGTAGACGAAACAAGCGAGATCTTTCTACGTACTTAATTTTGATTCATGATAGTGTAGTTTCCGGAGCAGGTGTTCTTTCATTTTTTCATCAAGACAGTCCTGTATCAGGGTGTAATAGTAAGTGGCGAGAAACTTATGGATCATCTTCATTATGATCTTCACTCCCCTTATGCTTTTTTATTTTATTTTCCACTATAAAAGATCTCGAATATATAGGGATTGTTATTTATTTTTATTACAAAATTTGCAGGTGTAACGACCGGAACTGACAAAACCACTCCAAAAGGATGAGATTACGGGTTTTGTCGATTGAAAGTAGGAGGAATATCCTGAAATCTTAGTAAACACCTATAATTGGATTGCCAAAATAGAGAGGTGAACGAACTTGAAAAAATTCTGAAACATTCTTTGAAAGTGTTAACCGGAGCACTGACAATGCATTATTGATGGTAGAAATGATAGCATTTGCTGAAGTGAAGGTCCCATCAAGAAGCACTTCATGGTATTTGGTGGAGAAGGTGCAGTTGAGATGAGAGTGGAGTTGTAGAAAAGTTAGTGGAGTATAAAGATGATTGAATCGATTCGAAAGGGTCCTGTGCTATTTTCACATAGTCCAGGACTTTCTCTTGTATGTTAAACGATCGCTTAACTGTCCTAACATTGCTGTGAGAGGGGTGGATTTGATTAATCAAACGTTTGTTTAAAAATAATTGGGAGGAAAAGTAAAGGTGCATTTATAGGAGGGGTTTTGTATTTAGGTAGAACCGGTCGGGAACATAAAGAATATTCAAAAAATAATTGACCAGGCAAACGCGAAGTGATTAAATGATAAGTAGATATTGGTTGGGTGACCAAACCATAATGTGGTGACTATCAAAAGGGAGGATTCTAAATGAAAGCATTGATCACAGAGTTAATCTGGAGAGAAGGAATTGAAGAGCTGAAGAATCAAGGGTTTGAGGTCGACTATGATGAAACCCTTTGGAACGATAGAGAAAGGTTGCTTCAAGTTCTTCCTTTATACGATGCGGTGATTGTAAGAAACCAGACAATCGTTGACGAAGAATTAATGGAAGCAGGCACCCGCATTAAGGCAATCGGCAGGCTCGGGGTCGGGTTGGATAATATTGATGTTAAACGGGCGAAAGAGAAAGATATTCCGGTAGTGTTTGCCCGTCATGCCAACGCAACTTCTGTAGCGGAATATGTACTCACAGCGATTCTAAGCTCATCAAGACCCCTCCATTTGGCAAGTTCCGATGTTCGCAACGGACAGTGGAATCGAAAGAAATATACAGGTGGGGAGCTTTATCAGAAAACCCTTGGATTGATCGGTCTTGGGGAAATTTCTCACCGTGTAGCGAAGCGCGCCAATGCATTTGGCATGAACATCATCGGGTATGATCCGTTCATCACAGAGTATGATCATGTGGTTTCTGAAACCGGTGTAGATGTAAAAGAAACCCTTCAAGAATTGTTGGTGGAATCAGATTTCATTTCCCTCCATGTCCCTCTTTCGCCATCAACGCAGCATCTCCTTTCAACAGCTGAATTAAATAGAATGAAGCCATCTTCTTATGTTATTAATACTTCAAGAGGTGGCATCATTGATGAACAAGCCCTGGCTTCAGCCTTGCAGAATCAACAAATAGCAGGAGCTTACCTGGATGTACTAGAACGTGAACCGATACTGGGCTCACATCCTCTCCTTCTTTGTGAAAACGTCACCATCACTCCTCATATCGCAGGATTGACAGAAGAGTCCCAAGTCCGTACGTCCTTTTTAGTGGCAAAGGAAATTGGGAAAGTATTAAAAGGCGAGCGTTCTCTATGCACTGTGTAAATTGTCGAAATTAAATTCTGAAAATTTAAATAATCTCATTGACTAACAGATTGATAGGTGGTTTAATAAAGATATATTAAGTGGTTGGGTCACTCAACCAATATAAAAGGAGGCACCATAATGAGTCACAATAGTCAGGCAGGTACGGTTACAGAAAGAAATGCACAAGATTCAAAAGCGGTGAGCACTCATAAGTTTCTAATCCATCACAATGGTGATCATGTAGGAGTTGCCACGTCACCGATTGCAGCAGGGGAAAAGGTGATAGGGATTTTCATGGATGACAATTCAGAAGTAGAAGTCACCTCAAAAGGGGATGTTCCATTAGGCCACAAGATCTCATTGGTTTCTTTAGAGAAGGATGAGCCAGTGTTAAAATATGGCGTTCAAATCGGTATTACAACGGAAAAATGGGAAGTAGGCGACTACGTCCACACTCATAACATTAAAACGGCGAGGTGGTAAGGATGGAACAAACATTATATGGTTATCGCAGAGAAAATGGTAAAGTTGGAATTCGTAATCACGTCATTATATTACCGGTGGATGACATTTCAAATGCTGCTTGTGAAGCGGTAGCGAGACAGGTCCAAGGTACAATGGCTTTGCCTCACGCGTACGGAAGACTTCAGTATGGACCTGATCTTGATCTGCACTTCAGGACAATGATCGGAACAGGTTCCAACCCTAACGTGGCAGCTGTGGTCGTGATTGGAATTGAAGAGAACTGGTCGAAGAAAATTGCTGATGGAATTGCTGAAACCGGAAAGCCTGTTTCGTACTTCTCCATTGAAGGAAACGGGGATTTAGAAACGATCCGGGCTGCTTCATGGAAAGCGAAGGAGTATGTTCAGTGGGCTTCGGAGCTTCAGAAAGAACCGGTAGAACTAAAGGACTTAACCGTCAGTATCAAGTGCGGTGAGTCTGATACAACGACTGGTCTTGGATCCTGTCCTACAGTGGCCCAGGCGGTCGATCGTTTGGTAGAAGCCGGCGCTACTGTATTCTTTGGAGAAACATCCGAATTGACAGGTGGCGAACATCTCATCCGCGGTCGGATGGCGACGCCTGAGTTACACGAGAAATTCATGGCGGTCTACAATGACTATGTAGGTGAAATTGATTCCAAGGGAGTCGATTTATTAGGATCTCAGCCTACTCAAGGTAATATTGCCGGAGGACTTTCTACCATTGAAGAGAAAGCACTTGGTAACATTGCCAAGACCGGAACGAAAGAGGTTATTGGCGTATTGGATCCTGCTGAAGCACCGGCTAATGGAAACGGGCTTTATTTCATGGATACGTCCTCTGCAGCGGCAGAATGCATTACTCTCATGGCAGCCGGTGGAGCGGTCCTGCACCTTTTCCCGACAGGCCAGGGAAATATCATCGGCAACCCGATCGAACCGGTTGTGAAAATTACGGCGAACCCTATTACGGCGGGTACGATGAGCGAACATATTGATGTGGATGTGCAAGGACTCCTTTCTCGTCAAATTTCCTTGGAGCAAGCGGGAGATCAATTAATGGAAATGATTTGCCGTACGGTGAATGGACGACTCACTTGTGCAGAAGCATTAGGTCATAAAGAATTCGTCATGACGAAGTTATATCGCAGTGCTTGATTTCTTACTCCCTGCACATTTTATGTGTGGGGAGTCCATGTTTATGGAGAAAACATTATGATGAGAAGGAGCAGAAAATGACTACGTATGCTGAATCTGATTTACGTCAATTTTGCAAAAAGCTGTTAGAGGAAATGGGGATGATGGAGGATCATGCTGCAGTCGTGGCAGAATCCCTTTTAAGGGCTAATCTAGAAGGGGTGGATAGTCATGGTATCAGCAGGCTTTCCATCTATGCAAAACGGTTCAGCGATCAAAGGATCAACCTGAATCCAACCATTCAGATGGAGCAAAAAAGTCCTTCTGTTCTCGTAGTGAACGGTGATAATGGGCTTGGTCATGTCATCAGCTATAAGGCGATAAAAAAAGGAATCGAGATGGCAAAACAGAGCGGTGTAACAGCTATCGCGATTAAAAATAGCAATCACTTCGGGACAGCCTCATATTTTTGTCAACTGGCTTGTGAACAAAATCTTGCTTGTATCGGTTTCACCAATTCACCCCCGGGTATAGCTCCGTGGGGAGGAAGGGAAGCTTTCTTTGGCACGAACCCTATGGCATTCGGTTTTCCTACGGGGGATGATCAACCTGTCATTATTGATTTATCCACGAGCGTTGTAGCAAGAGGGAAAATCATTTTAGCAGAAAAACAGGGACAGACGATTCCAGAAGGATGGGCAATCGATGAAAAAGGGGAACCGACTAATGATCCGAAAGCGGCGTTGAATGGTTCTGTCCTGCCTCTAGGGGGAGCAAAGGGGTCAGCCCTGGCACTGGCTGTCGAAATATTGACTGGTCTCTTAACGGGGGCGGCATTTGGTCCGCATGTGAAGAGTATTTATGAGGATGAGGAAAAGGAAAACGCAAATGTGGGTCACTTTTTCATTCTCATGGATATAGAAAAGTTCATCAACCTGAATGTATTCTTTGATTCTATTAAAAACTTATTAGAAGAAATGAAAGCTGTCCCGAAAGTCACAGGAAACGATGAAATCCGTTACCCGGGGGAAAGAAGAAAAAGGGAATGGGATAAACGTCAACGGGAAGGAGTGCAGTTATCCGAAAGTGTAGTGGAAGAATTGTGCTCATTAGGCAGCCAATTTGGAGTTGAACTCCCTGCCCCATTGTCTTCTCAACAACCCATCAACAGATAACCCAAAAGAGCCGGCTTCCCAGGTGGGGAAGCCGGCTCTTTCAATGTGAGGTTAAAGGGAATCTATATTTTCCTTAATGGAATGTTCCACGCTCTCTATATGTTCTTTCATATATTTCTGTGCCAGATTAATATTGTTTTGTTTCATGGCTTCCAGTATCTTGGCATGCTCTTGGACCGACTGTAAGGCTCTGCCGGGAATTTGGATCGACTTGGTACGTGATTCTGATAATAGATCAATAAGGAAATTCATGATTCGGATGAGAACAATGTTATTTGAATTGTTCGCTAATGTTAAATGAAATTTATGGTCAAGCTCTGCCAGTCTTTCATAGTTCACTTCGCCAGCTCTCAGGATCTCATTGGCTTCTTCCAGGATGTGTTCTAGTTCACGGAATTGCTCTTCGTTGGAGTTTTCAATGGACCATTTTACCGTCCATTCTTCGAGAATCTTACGCACAGAGAAAAAATCATTAATTTGATCAGAAGATACAAAAAAGGCTTCTGTCATTTTTTGTATCTGATGTTCAGGTGTTGCAACGAATACACCTGTTCCGTGTTTCGCTGTTATATAACCGTAAGCTTCCAGGATCTTATATGCTTCTCTCACCGTATTCCGGCTGACGGAAAGCTCGATCCCCATTTCCCGTTCTCCGGGAATTTTGTCCCCGACTTTAAATTCCCCATCTTGTATTTTCTTCTTTATGCTATCTGCCACTTGTTCAGATATGCCTTTTCGATTTAATTGCATACAATCGCCCCTATCCATCTGTGAAATGGTAGCTTTTATCAGGTTGACTAAACCCTCTTAGATTTGAAAATGTTTTGATTCTCATATGAATAGATACATGTCATGACAGGTATTATTCTGTATATTCAGTGTACCATGTCGAGTGGCTCAACCTCTAGTGAAACATTTGGCACTTTCCCTTTTACAACTTAGTAAGGAGAATCCCCAATAGTATTAAAGCAAAAGATCCTAGGACACCTGTGACCAGCACCTTGGAGCTTAGTTTCTTGAATTCCGAGAAATTGACGCTAAGGCCCAAACCGGCCATTGCCATGGATAAGAGTAAAATACTTAATGCGATAAGCATTTGTGTAAATGCGTCAGGAAGGATTCCCACGGTATTGATTAAGCACATGAACAGGAATCCGAAAATGAACCAAGGAACGGGTAAGTCCTTGAATGTCCGCTTTTGTGCAGGAGTTTTCCCGCTTTTTTTGGAAAAGATGGAGCCTAACACTATGGCAACAGGAATAAGAAGGGCAACTCTCCCAAGCTTAACCAGAATGGCTGTATCACTGCTGACGTCTCCACCAGGTGCAGCAGCTGCGATCACGTGGGCCAATTCATGCAGGGTAGCACCTGTCAAAACACCGTATTCATACGGATTGAAGCCGAGTACTGGGTATAAAAACGTATAGAATATCGTTACAATCGTTCCCATAATGGCAATGAATGCCACTGAAATAGCAGTCAGTTCCTTTTTTGCTCCTATCAGCGGCGCAACCGCGACTATGGCTGCAGCTCCACAAACGGCCGTTCCGACCGCAATCAAAGTAGAGAGATGACGATCAATGGACAGAAGCTTTCCCAGATACATCATAAAAACCAAAGTGAACACAATGACTACAACATCAATGATTACAATGGAGAAGCCGGCGGAAAGGATTTGTTCAAAGTTTAATCGTAATCCCATCAGGATTATACCGGCCCTTAATAGAATTTTGCTGCTGAAGGTGATCCCTGAGGCTGCATCTGCAGGTACTTCCATCAATCCCTTCCAGCTCATCCCGAGAAGAATGGAAAGAATCATCACTCCCATGACTGAGAAGATGGGATAATCGGCTATAATCCCCGCAAGTAAAGCAAGCACTAATGTTAAGATAACTCCTTTCATCCAACCCTTTTTCAAACGTAATGATTTACGCATCTTTCTGGATTCCAAGGAAACAGACGATTCTTTCGTCTTGGCAGCTCCAATCGGACTCACTTCAAAACCCCCTTATAGACTTATAAAATACGCGAATGGTACAGTGACCCAACCAATATATTTTAATTAAACCACTTTTAACTTGTTCATTCAACGATTATTTTTTTGTAAATCATGAAAAAGTATTGATTTTTTAGAAAATTGAAAATAAAATAAGTGGTAGTGGTTGGGTGACTGTACCTAAGTGTGGAAAATGCTAAAGTGTTCCCTAAGTCCCATTGTTTTTAAATTTGAAGGACTTGAAATGGACAGTCAAGAATACATAGCATGGAATTCCTTTATTAGGTTAATCTTTGTCACCCTTTGGACTTGAAGAAGTCATGATGATGGCTATGTCATGACTTTATGCTGAGGGTTTTTTAACATCTAGAATGTAATCATTTCATCTACAGAAAATTGTAAGGGTTTACATTTTGTTAGTAGGAGGGTGTTACATGAAAAAGTACGTGGCATTTCTAACCATCATCATGATGATCCTGGTAAGTGGATGTTCAAACATGGCAAAAGGAAATGAACGACCTGCAGAATATGTGCTGAGGCTTGGTCATCTGCAGACGGAAACGCATCCTTATCACAAAGGGGCGTTAAAGTTTAAAGAGCTGGTAGAAGAAAGATCGGACGGAAAGATTCAAATTGATATTTTTCCGAGCAGTCAGTTAGGGAACGGCCGTGATCAAATTGAAGGTGCCCAGATTGGATCCATTCATTTCCACATAGGTTCTGTCGCTCCTGTCACCAACTTTGCACCGAAGTTCAATCTTCTTAATCTTCCATACCTATTTGAAAGCAGGGAACATGCTTTCAAAGTGCTGGATGGTGAGATTGGAAACGAAATTGCCTCCGATTTGGAGAATAGAGGACTCATTAATCTAGGTTATATGGAAAACGGCTGGAGACATATGACAAATAACAAGAAGGCCATTAAAACGAGCGCTGATGCAGCGAATTTAAAGCTCCGTGTTCAAGAATCACCACCCTATATCTCATTCATCAAATCACTGGATTCAACTCCTGTCCCCATTCCGTTCGGGGAACTGTATACTGCTTTAGAGCAGCATGTGGTAGACGGCCAAGAAAATCCACTGGCTCAGATCTACCTTAATAAATTCAATGAAGTCCAACAATACTTATCCTTAACCGCCCACAACTACGATGCCGCCGTATTCATCATGAGTAAAACAACCTTTGACACCCTCCCGGAAAATCTACAAGAAGTAGTCGATGACGCTGCAAAGGAAGCCGTCCAATATGAACGACAGGCAGCTCTTGAAGATGAAAAGAAACTACTCGAGGATTTAAAGAAGACAGACATTCAGATTGAGGAAAATCCTGACAGAGAGTCATTCAGAAAAGCAGTTGAGCCTGTATACAAGGAGTTTGAAGAATCTATTGGAAAAGAGTTATTTGAAAAGATAGAAAGTCTAAGGGAATAAAAGGGGGCTATATGTTGAAACAGTTCATCTCTCAATTGAGTAATAGGGTAGATCGGATCAGTCGATGGGTTATGATAGGGTTCTTTATGGTTGCATTCGTTATCACGGTATATCAGGTTTTTTCCCGTTTTGTTCTTCAAAGCACAATCTTAAATGAAGCTTTGCCCATGGTTGACTTTTCAGTATTTAACTTGACATGGGCGGAAGAACTCATTCGTTATTTATTTGTGTGGATTGTATTTTTAGGTATAGGTATTGTATACAAAGCAAAAGGTCATGCCCAAGTGGAAATCCTGCATCATTATTTATCTGAAAAGCCCAAGAAGTATCTTCATTATTTTATGGAAGCGATAAACTCAGCTCTGTTTCTTTTCCTCATATTTTTTGGCGCCAGAATCCTGCAATATACGAATCTGCAAATCTCTCCGGCAATGGGGATCAACATGACACTCATCTACGTTACAGTACTGTTCAGCTCAATTATCTGCCTTCTCCATTCTGTAAACAATATATATGATGTGAGACAGGGAAAAGTTGACGTCCAAGATGCGATGAAGGTAGAAGAAGTTCAGCAGCAAACAAATATAAGTTAATGAAAAGGGGGAGATAGTATGACCGTTGCCGTAGTAGCTCTTGGTATTTTGTTTCTTTTGATGCTGATAGGAGTCCCGATCGCCATATCTCTCATCTGGGCTTCCGTAGCCGGATTTCTGGCAAGCATTTATTATGTACCACTGGAAGTCATTCCTCAGAGGTTGATCACATCTACGGATTCATTTCCACTACTGGCCATCCCGTTCTTTATGCTGACAGGAGAATTCATGATGTCGGGAAGCATGGGACGGAGGATTGCGGCTTTTGCCTTTGCAACGGTTGGCTGGATCCGTGCAGGCTTGGCACAGGTATCCACGTTAACGAGTATGTTTTTTGCAGGAATTTCAGGTTCAGGGGCTGCTGACACGGCAGCAGTCGGGAAGATGATGATCCCCATGATGGAGCAAAAGGGATATGACAAAGGCTTCGCTGCTGCTACGGTAGCGAGTGCAGGTACGATCGCAGTGGTCATTCCCCCTTCCATTCCCATGATCGTGTATGGAGTTACAGCTGGTGTATCAATCGGGGATCTATTTACGGCAGGGATTGTCCCGGGAATCATTATCGGTCTTTCCATCATGATGTTAAATTATTGGATTACAAGGAAGAATAACTACTCCGAAGAAGCAGGAAAGTTTGAATTCACTACGTTTAGGCGTACATTATTCGAAGGGGCACTTGCTCTCGTCCTGCCGCTGATCATCATTTTCGGGATTCGTGGAGGGATCTTCACTCCGACCGAAGCGGGTGCTGCAGCCGCGGCGTATGCGTTCTTTATTAACAAGTTCGTTTATAAAGATATGGATTGGAAGGACATACCCGAATCATTCCTTAGGGCGGGTAAAATGACGGCGATGGTCGTATTTATTATCGCAGCGGCCAACTTATTCGGGTGGCTCTTGACAGCAGAACAGATTCCGCAACAACTAACCCAACTAGTGACAAGCATCTCGGACAATAAGGTACTCATATTACTCATGTTCAATATTATATTCTTTATCGCAGGCTGCTTCTTAAACGCTTCTGCTGCGATTACGATCTTGACACCGCTGCTTCTGCCGATCGCCATGGGAGTAGGAATCGATCCTGTCTTTTTCGGAGTCGTAATGGTTGTGAATCTTTCCATCGGCTTAATCACACCTCCAGTAGGATTAGACCTCTTTATCGTCAAAGGGATCGCAGATGTCTCCTATGATAAATTAATCCGGGCAGTCACACCTTTCATTATTGTCATGGTATTAGACCTATTACTCATCACTTACTTCCCGGCATTGTCCATGTTCCTGACCCAGTTATAAGGAGGGACGGACCTCTATTATTGATAGAGCCAGCCATTGTTCATCATGAACAGTGGCTGGCTCTTTTTTTTGAAGGTTGTGCCTCCATTTGGTGTGGCGGAAATAAAATGATGGGTTAAATGGAGTAGATATTAAAAACCGGACGTGCACGACATATTTTTCCTTAAAATATAAAATATTTCCATTTAATGATTTCTGTGGTTTAATAGATTCTGTAGTTTAATTTTACATTGGTGGAGGTTCTACATGAAAAAGAGGATTCGTAGTTTAGTAGCTTTGGTTTTCGTTTTTTCGTTAATTTTCAGCCAGTTTTCTGTGATGGAAACCAAGGCGGAAGAGTCTGGTGTACCGAATGAGGAAGGAACGTTGGCGATTGGGACACCGGTCGATGGGGAATTCGATGTCTCTGAAAACGTTCATTGGTATAAGGTTGATCCTTCTGAAAGTGAAATGACAGATTATACCCATTTACGAATGAAGCTTCAATCAGAACTGGAATTAAATGTGACGGTTTATTCCAGTCTGGAAAATGCTATCGATAATCGAGCCTTTGATCGATATATGGGTTATTCTTATCAGAATGAACCAGCGATCATTGACTTCCCAATTTCCTGGGTCGGTCCTTACTATATTAAGATTGAGTCCTATGGAACAGAAGAAGAGTATGCAGAGTTCGAAGAAGAGTTTGAAGATATGGTGATTCCATACACGATCAGTTACGATGGCATTACGTTACCTCCTTCTGATGAAGCCATTGCTGAGGAGTGTCCAGCGGAGTTAAGCACGAAAGAAAGAGAAAATGGAAAAAGTATTTTAAGAGATTTACGTACCGTTCGTGAAACGGTCTTAGCGAAAACGGAAAAAGGTCAGGATTTGTCGGCTCTTTATTACAAAGCGGCTCCCTTTATCAGCTCGAAAATGGTCTTCAGTAAAACACTGCGAGATAACGTCTACCATGATCTTGTTCAATTAAAGGACTTGTTTGCCGATGTTGCGGCTAATGGCAGTGCAAGTTCATATAAAATCACAAAAGAAGACCAAAAAGCCATCAATAACCTGTACAATAATGCAATTGAATCGACACCTGGGTTCATCCAGGAGAAAATAGAGAACACAGGTAAGAACGTCGGGATTTCAAACCTGACAAATTCAACGGTTTCTACTATTCTGGCTGAAGCAGGTCTTTCTCCTATTAAAGCTGCGAGTGATGATACTCGTTTACTCGTAAAATTAAAAGATAAAAAAGATGTAGCAAGTATCCAGGGGAAAACAAAATCAATGGGTGTTGAATCCATTACCCCGTTAAAGGCGAAGGATTCATTCTTCTCCAATCTATATGTTGTAGAAGTCGATGGCGACGGTTCCGATAAAGTATCTACCGCCTCATTAAAAGCTACTTCAAAAGAGATTGCAAAGCTGCCTGAAGTCGAGTTTGTTGAGCCTGTCCAACAATACAAAGCACTGTCATCCGATGCTCAATATCCTTATCAATGGTCTCTACAAAATAACGGAGACAATGGTGGGAACCCCGATGCCGATATTCAGTACGAGCAGCTTCAGGAGCTTCTGAAAGAAAAAAATCTTGAAGATACAATCATTGCTGTAGTGGATACGGGTGTAGACCACACGCTGGCAGATCTGAGCGATCAAGTGCTAAAGAACGATGGCTATAATTTTGTCAGCCGCAGCTCAGACGCGATGGATGACCACGGTCATGGAACCCATGTATCCGGAATCATTGCAGCAGAAGCGAATAATCACTATTCGATGGCAGGAATCAATCCTCACACGAAGATTCTTCCTGTTAAAGTACTTGATGCTTCCGGAAGCGGTGATACAGAACAAATCGCTTATGGAATCAAGTATGCAGTCGATCACGGAGCCCAGGTCATTAATTTAAGTCTTGGCGGTTCTTACAGCCGTGTCATTGAATACGCATTGAAATACGCTCATGACCATGGAGTGACCGTGGTTGCCGCAACAGGTAATGACGGAATGGAAGAAATTTCGTACCCTGGTTCATCCAAATATGTTGTTTCTGTTGGAGCGACGAACAATATGGATCTTGTTTCAGATTACTCAAACTTTGGAAATGGGATTGATCTTGTGGCACCGGGAACAGATATTCCAAGTCTGGTACCAGATGGAAACGTGACCTATATGAGTGGAACCTCTATGGCGACACCACATGTGGCTGCCGTAGCGGGTTTATTGCTATCCCATGATGCTGCGTTAACTCCCGCTCAAGTAGAGAGAGTATTAACAAGAACATCTGTCGATATTACATTCGACGAAGAAGATAACCCAGGTAACGGCTATTATTACGAAGATGAGTATCCATATCCTGCAGAATTGATTCTTCCGGGTTATGATACTGTATCCGGCTGGGGAAGGTTGGATGCCTTAGGTGCCGTTACAGGAATCGATCAAGCGGATATAGGCAAGGAGAGAATCTTTGGAACTGATCGTTATGAAACGGCAGTGAAGGTTTCAAGTAACGGCTGGGAGCAATCTGATGTAGCGGTCATCGCAACGGGGCGTAATTACCCTGATGCATTAAGCGCCACACCTCTTGCTTATCACCACAACGCACCATTATTGTTAACCAATACGACAACCCTTCCTGAGTCGGTGAAGGACGAATTGAATCGCCTGAAAGTGAAAAAGGTGATTCTGGTTGGGGGTAAATCGGTTATTACAGCCAACGTCGAGAAAGAAGTAAAGGATTTAGGAATCAAGACGATTTCACGCATCAGCGGAGCCGATCGTTATGAAACATCCGTGAAGATCGCAGAACAGTTAGGTTTTACAGATCGAGCAGTCGTAGCAACCGGGCAAAGCTTTGCGGACGCCCTTTCCATAGCCCCGATAGCGGCTTCCTTGGAAATGCCGATTTTATTAACAAAGAAAAGTGGAACACCGGATTCTGTTCGCAGTTATATGGAAGAGAGCATGTTTGAGCAGTTCTACGTTATCGGCGGAGAATCAGCTATTCCGGAAACGGTTGTTGAGGAGTTCATGAACTATGAGCGATTAAGCGGAAGTGACCGTTACGAAACGAATAGCAGCATCATAAGCTATTTCGCTGGTGAATTGAACATGTCCACACCGTTCATCGCAACAGGCAAGAACTATCCTGATGCCCTGGCTGGTTCTGCACTGGCAGCGGTAGAAGGAAATCCCGTGGTGCTGACCCATCCTAAAGAGGCACAGTTTACAACGATGGATACTCTTGCTATGTTTGCTCCGGTTACCGACATGTATTACATTCTTGGTGGAGAAGGAGCCATCTCTGATTCGGTGGTTGAATCACTTTTGGCACAATAATGAATAATATTAAGCCTCCATTTGATGCCTTAGTGTATCGAATGGAGGCTTTTTAATAGGTATGAGTTAATAGAATATCTTACCTGGGTTCAATCTATTTTTGGGATCCAGGAGTGTTTTAAAAGATTTCATCACTTCAACAGCCCCTCCATGTTCCCTTTCTTGATACTTCATCTTCCCGAGGCCGACACCATGTTCGCCCGTACAGGTACCGCCAACTTCTATTGCTTTCAATACGAGTTTCTCATTAATCGTTTCTGCCTGTTTCACTTCACAGGGAACATCAGGGTTATATACGATGATCGTATGGAAATTCCCATCTCCCACATGTCCGAAGACACCTCCGGCAAGGCCGCTTTCTTCTATATGTTCACGGGCATAGACGACTAAGTCTGCCAGTTTAGAAATCGGAAC
This sequence comes from Rossellomorea aquimaris, assembly GCF_008180865.1. Classification (GTDB taxonomy): domain Bacteria; phylum Bacillota; class Bacilli; order Bacillales; family Bacillaceae_B; genus Rossellomorea; species Rossellomorea yichunensis. The sequence continues at coordinate 529,332 of NZ_VTEX01000003.1, read as the reverse complement.
ACATACGTCTGAACCCGCTACGGCCATTCCTTTGATATGACGGTAGGCATAGGCCAGCTCATGCCGTGCCCGCCATAATTCAGTACGTTCTTTTGACCCGCTTGCACGCGCCCAATTCCCGCATCCCGATTCATCCATTAATTCTTGTACAAGAGAAGATTCTTCCTCTGCTGAACCTTTGGTACCTGAGAATTCGAAAAAGAGGGAATGCTCTTCTGGAAATTGATAGTCTCCATAGGCATTTACTTGCTTGATACTGCTGGCATCAACAAGCTCCATTCTTACGATAGGGATGCCGCTCATTAATACTGCATGAGCAGCCTCCGCACATGCTTTAGGTGAAGGGAAGGTGCAGCGGGCAGCGATGATGTGTTCCGGGATGCCGTGCAGTTTTAAGGTGATTTCTGAAATAATCCCCAAAGTTCCCTCTGATCCTACAAAAAGGCTGTTTAAATGATAACCGCTTGAGGATTTTTTTGCTTCACTACCTGTTTTTATGATTCTGCCGTCTGATAAGATCACCTCCAGGTTCAACACCTGATCTCTCATCGAGCCATACCGGACGGCTGTTGTGCCACTGGCATTCGTTGCAGTCATCCCCCCGATGCTCGCATCAGCACCGGGATCGATCGGGAAATATAGTCCATGCCGATTTATTTCTTTATTGAGCTCCAAACGGGTGATTCCGGGTTGCACCGTAACCGTTAAGTTTTCGGGGTTAAAGGAAATTATTCTTTTCATTCGTTCAAAGTTCATTGAAATTCCACGCTTTACAGGTATGGACTGCCCATCTAATCCTGAGCCGGCCCCATAGGGAGTTACCGGGATGTCATATCGATTAGCTACCTGCAAGACAGCGGTAATATCGTCCCTCGTTTCGGGAAACACCACAACTTCCGGTTCAGAAGGAGGATGAAATGATTCATCTTTACTATGGCGGTATCGGTCACCTGCACTTGTGCTTATTTTTTCTTTCGTAAGAATAGCGGTTAATTCTGTCATCCAATCTATGGTCAATCTAAGTCACCTTCCTAATATTTATAATATTCTAAAATTTATATTTACAAATAGACTAGCATAAATTATCATAATTGTATACGGTATACCTCCTCGTTAAGTATGCGGTATACCACTAAATCACCTAGTCATCATGAAGAGAAAATAAAAATAAATAGATGGGAGGGAGTGACTTGCAGAGAATCATTAAGAAGGAAACGTTAGCTGAGCAAGCCTTCAATTTAATCAAAAAAGACATTATTTCTGGTAAGTTGGCACCCGATGAAGAACTGCCGGAGAAAAAGCTTGCTGAGGAATTAGGAATCAGTCGAACCCCGATTCGGGAAGCGTTGAAGAGACTTGCAGCAGAAGGACTCATTATGATTTCAGATTCTAAGATGGCAACGGTCGCTTCATTTACCGAAGAAGACGCCTTGCAGTTCCTTGAAATTCGCGAATTATTAGAAGTATATAATCTTGAAATCATTGCAGATACATTTCAAGATCGATTACTGGAAGAATTAAAGGAAAACTTGGAATCTCAATGGCAGGCGATTAAAGAAGATTGTTATGAGGAGTTTATTGAGCTTGATCGTGAATTTCACCTTCTGTTAGCAAAAGAAAATCCAAACCCGAAGCTTAGAGATATGATACATACATCAAACACCGGAGTAAACCGTGCATTTCTTGTTCTTTCAAACACTCTCCGGTTAAGTGCCAAAGAGGCTTATGAAGAGCATAATCGCATCTTCACAGCACTTCAATCAAAGCATGTCGAAACAGCAAAAAAAGAGATGTCGGCACATATGAAAAACATTGAACGCAGAATTCAAGGATATTATCAAGAGGAGGAAGCAAATTGAAAAAATTCATTCCATTATTATTGATTGCCATACTGTTTATATCAGCATGCGGACGTCCCAGTGGTTCTTCCAGTGAAGGTGATAAAGATACCTACACGATCCGGATTGCTCACTTAGTACCAGAGGAACAGTCTTCACATGTTGCTGCGGTAACGTTTAAAGAAAAACTGGAAAAAGAATCGGACGGTCGAATTAAAGTGGAGCTTTACCCTAATGGTCAGCTTTATGGATCAGATCGCGAAGCAATTGAAGCTGTTCAATTAGGGAATATTGAAATGACGATTCCCGCCGTTGCCCCCCTTGCCTCATTTAATGAAAAGTTCTTAGTGTTCGATTTACCTTTCCTCTTCAATAGTAATGAAGCAGCCTATAGAGCCCTTGATGGTGAACTTGGTCAAGAACTGATGGCCGATTTAGAAAAGAATGACCTTAAAGGCTTGGTGTTTGGAGAAAATGGTTTCCGACACATGTCAAACAATAATGGGCCGATTGAAAACCCTGAAGAATTGAAAGGATTGAAGTTCAGGACTCTAGAAAATCCCCTTCACACAGATACGTTCAAAGCATTCGGAGCTAACGCATCACCATTCGCATTTGGTGAATTATATACTGCATTGCAACAGGGGACATATGATGCCATGGAATGCCCGGTTTCACTTTATTACACGAATAAGTTTTATGAAGTTCAGGACTATCTATCTCTGACAGGACATGTGTATGCGGCAACTGCTTTGTTAATGAATAATGATTTCTACAATGAATTACCTGAAGATTTGCAAAAATTAATAACAGAAGCATCTGAAGAATACCGCGATGAGCAACGTGGGTTAGCTCAGGAACAAGATGTGGAATTCTTAAATAAGCTGAAGGAAAACGGTATGCAGGTGAATGACTTAACGGATGAACAAAGAGATGCTTTCCGTGAAGCGGCATCGTCTGTTTATGACCAATACGTACCGAAGATCGGTGAGGATTTAGTCGACAAGGCGTTAGAGGCAAACAACCAATAACGAAAATAAGAATCAAGGTTCACCTCCTTGATTCTTCGTTTTTTGAAAGGAGCAGCACACATGAAAAAGAAATTCGAGTACTTCGAAGAGTTGATTCTAGTCCTCACTTTAGCCATTATGGTTGCCCTTATTTTTGCTCAAGTGGTCGGAAGGTACGTCTTTTCTTCAGCACCAAGCTGGACTGAGGAAATGGCTCGATATATTCATATTTTCCAAGTGTGGATAGGTGCCAGCTATGCCGTGAAAAAAAGGCAGCATATCCGAATCGAGGCATTTATTGATTTATTTAGAGGAACATCAAGAAAAATACTTGAAACATTCGCGTTGATCATTTGGTTTGGACTAGCCGTATTCCTTGCATTCTTTGGAACGCAACTCGTACTCGCCAGTTTTCAAAATGGACAAATTACCCCGGCCATGCAAATTCCGATGTGGCTGCCATTCCTTGCGATTCCTATAGGCGGGGCAGGAATGGCTCTGCGTCTTGTTCAACAGTTCATCATGATTTGGCGCACGAATGATGACGTACCTTCTGAGGAGGTACAAGTATGACCATTGCTTTACTCTTTGGGTCCCTTGCGCTTTGTTTACTCATTGGTGTTCCGATTGCCATCTCACTTGGGGTTTCGGCTCTTGTAGCCATTTACTTCGGGTCTACATTGCCCCTTGCCATCATTACTCAGAAAGCATTTACGTCCCTGGATTCCTTCCCTTTATTGGCGATTCCGTTCTTTATGCTTGCAGGCATTTTAATGGGAAAAGGAGGAGTTTCACAACGGCTTTTAAACCTCGCTACTGCCATGGTTGGATGGATGGTTGGAGGGCTCTCCATGGTTACCATCGTAGCCTGTATGTTCTTTGCAGCCATTTCAGGATCTGGACCGGCTACTGTTGCTGCCATAGGAGGATTCATGATTCCAGCTATGAAAGCACGTAACTACGGAGGGGGATTTGCCTCAGCCGTGGCAGCTGCAGCAGGATCAATAGGAGTCATCATACCTCCAAGTATTCCTTTTGTATTGTACGGCGTCATCGGAGGAGTATCTGTTGGAAGTATGTTCTTAGCTGGAATCCTTCCCGGATTTCTCATAGGTATTGGACTGATGTTTACTGCCTATGTGATTGCAAAGAAAAGGGGATATGCTCCGGAAGAACAAATTTCATTCCATTTTAAAGATGTTGTGAAAGCAACCAATGATGCGAAATGGGCGCTGCTTATTCCTGTCATCATCTTAGGTGGGATATATGGAGGGGTATTCTCTCCGACTGAAGCTGCCGTGGTAGCTGTCGTGTACTCATTAATCGTTGGTTTATTTGTCTATAAAGAATTAACGTGGAAGTCAGTATTCGAGAGCTTCCGTGAGGCAGTCGTGATTAACGCTACCACCATGATCATTATTGGTTTATCTGTTTCCTTTGCGTATTTTATGACTTTAGAACAAATTCCAAATGATATTTCTGTATTTTTAACGGATCTTTCGACGAACCCGCTTATCATACTCATTGCAATCAATATCCTTCTGTTAATTGTAGGGATGTTCATTGATACGATTTCTGCTTTAGTAGTCCTTACACCGATACTATTGCCCATCGTTACAGCAGTAGGAGTAGATCCTGTACACTTTGGAGTCATCCTGGTAGCGAACTTAGCAATCGGGTTTATCACGCCACCTCTAGGTGTGAATCTATTCGTAGCTTCGAGTGTAGGAGGGGTGCGATTTGAAAAAATTGCCTGGGCGATAGTGCCATTTCTTGTTTCCATGTTCATTTGTTTACTCGTTATTACATTTTTCCCGCCGTTATCTCTCTGGTTACCAGGATTTACGAAGTAGTGTGGAAAAGAGAAAGGTGTAGAAGCATATGTCAATCACTATAAATGCGCGAGCTCGAGGATTGGTTATACCAGGAATTCGCCAGTTTTCTAATCAGTTGGTATTTTACCCTGATGCTATCAACCTTACTGTTGGACAACCTGATTTTCCTACGCCAGAAGCGGTAAAAAATGCAGGAATCAGGGCCATTCTCTCAGATCAAACCGGTTATTCCCATAATGCCGGCTTACTTGAATTGCGAACCGCAATCAGGGACTTCTTCGCGGATCAGTATGGGTTGGACTATGATCCGGAAACGGAAGTGGTTGTAACAAACGGGGCAAGTGAAGCAATCGATTCTGTTTTCAGAACGATACTGGAGGAAGGGGACGAGGTTATCTTACCGGCACCTCTCTACTCTGGTTACGAACCGATTATCACGATGTGTGGAGCAAAAGCCGTTTATTTAGATACATCAGTCACTCAATTCAGGCCTTCTCCAGGAAACTTGGAAGCTTTAATCACGGATAAAACGAAAGCCATCTTGTTTAACTATCCATCCAATCCAACAGGTGTCACCTTGTGTAAGGAAGAAATGGATGAACTGGTAAAAGTGATAGAGAAGCATGATCTGTTCATTATTTCAGATGAAATCTATAGCGAGAATGCTTTTGAAGGAGAGCATCACTCCTTCGCGTCTTATACAAACTTGAAAGATCGATTATTTCTTATCCATGGGTTGTCGAAATCTCATTCGATGACAGGCTGGCGGATTGGATTTGTGCTGGGACCACGACCTGTTATGGAACATGTTGTGAAGGTGCATATCTACAATGTCGTTTGTGCATCGGTGCCTGGCCAATTTGCTGCAATCGAAGCATTATCGAATAATCGCCATGTCCCAGCTGAAATGAATTTGGCCTACAAAAAGCGACGGGATTTTGTCTACAAACGTTTGGTGGAAATGGGATTTGATGTGATACTTCCCAGGGGTGCCTTCTATATTTTTCCTTCCATTAAACAGTACAAACTTTCTTCCCTGGAATTTGCTAATCGCCTATTGACGGAAGGCGGGGTAGCCGTCGTTCCCGGTAGCACCTTCACGCAATATGGAGAAGGGTACATTCGCATTTCTTTTGCCTATAGCATGGAAGTATTGGAAAAAGGACTGATTCGTTTAGAGAACTGGTTGAATCAGCAGCATAAGAAGGAGGTTATATCATGAGACAGTGGGGGACGCCTGAGTCTTTACGGGCATTATTGTGTGAGCTGGTGAGTTGGCATAGTCGAACCCTAACAGAAGGAGAGTTGGATTTCCCCGTTAGGTTGAATGAAAAAATGAAAAACATCCCTTATTTCCATTCTAATCCCGAGTTGCTTAAGCTGGGAGCTGCAGATTTTGGACGCCAGTTTTTAACCGCTTTATACAAGCATGAAAAAGCGGACAAAACGATTGTGTTAATCAGTCACTTCGATACGGTTAGTACAGAAGAATACGGAGAGCTGGAAGCACTCGCTTTCAATCCGGAGAGCTTAACCAGGGAACTGAAACAGTATATTGATGAACTGCATCCCGAAGCCCAAAATGATTTGCGTTCCGGGGACTACCTATGGGGACGTGGGATCATGGATATGAAAGCTGGATTAGCCATTCATATGGCCATCTTTGAAAAGGCAGCCCATGAAGACTGGCCGATCAATCTTGTCTTATTAACAGTACCGGATGAAGAGGTCAATTCATCCGGAATGCGTTCAGCAGTCGCTGTATTAAATGAATTGAAAGAAGAATATGACCTTGACTATACTCTGTTTCTAAATGGTGAACCGGTATTTTCCCAGAAACCTACTGATACGGCATATCACGTGTATTCGGGATCAATCGGTAAAATCATGCCATCCGCACTCTTTTATGGAAGAGAGACTCATGTTGGTGAACCTTTAAGTGGGATGACTTCATCTTTTATTGCATCATTTCTCACTCGGAAAATGGAATGGAATCCTCTATTCAGAGAAACAGAATACGGAGAGAATGCTCCTCTTCCCATTACACTTCAGCAAGAAGATTTAAGGCTTAATTATTCTGCACAAACTCCATATGGAACTGTCGCTCTATATAATGTCTTTACAATGAAACGAACAGCCGCAGATATCATGAACTTATTTGAGCAGGTTGCAGTGTCGGCAGCGGAGGAATGCAATGAATGGTATCGTCAATTATGTGAACGGGAGGGGATTCCTTCTATAGGAAAGGTTTCAGTCCTTCGTTATTCCGAGCTGGTTGAATATGCTGAAAAGAAGCTGGGGAATGATTATATCGAGGCTCTGAAACATGATATAGGGATAAACCAAGGGGATGATCGTGAGAAATCCTTTCGAATTGCCGATACTCTCCTTATTAATTGTCAGGAGCTGACACCTGCCATTGTACTGATGTTTACGCCACCTTATTATCCTGCTGTCAATACGTCTGAGAATCCTTTGGTGTTAAAATGTATAGAAAAAGTAACGGAAGCAGCTAAGGAGCAATTTGATCTGCCTGTCGAACAAGCACATTATTTTAATGGAATATCGGACCTTAGCTATGTGAACTATCAGGATAATAATAAAGGCTGGGCTGTATTTGAAGAAAATACCCCTGTTTGGAATACCACATATAGCATTCCATTTAAGGAAATGAATAAGTTAGAGGGTCCTGTTCTCAACGTAGGGCCATTCGGAAAAGATGCCCACAAACGTACAGAGCGTTTGCATGTGGAAAGTGCGTTTGTGAAGACTCCTATTTTTGTGGAAGAAGTGATCATGGAAGTTATGCGGTTTAAAGAGCACAAAGAGAGTAATATTGGAATGTGTAAAACTCATGGCTGATGTTTATTTGTTAAGAGGCTGGGACAAAAGTGTTTTAGTCTAAGTAAAGCACGAACAAACCTGCTTGCTTTTAGGCAGATTTGTTCGTGTTTATTATTTGTTTTCGGTACATTTGATTTTAGCTATTTCCAGCGGTTGATTGGAGTGCAAGACGAAGACTCCTGCGGGAAAAGTAGCTTATGTGAGACTTGTCCAGCTATAGGGCTTAGAGGCAAATGTCATAAGTCAGATCGTCCATGAAGGCAAAGAACGCCTTCAAGGCCGATCCGCCTTATGCCAACCGCCTCTGAGCGAAGCCCCTCCTCTTTTCTGCCCGCAGGCTTGCCGAGGAGGCTCACGGGCTACCCGCGGAAAGCGTAGTCTTGCACGGAAATCATTAGCGGTATTAAGAACTTACACTTCTATTGTTCGTTTTAATATCGTGTTTTTTTAGTTTTAGGTAATGCATTTAGAGTTAATGACAAAACGACAGAAATGAATGAACAGGCCGATCATTTTTTTAATATTTAAAGGAACGGGTTTCGACACTATCTCCCAGGAAATAATCCATTTCCTCAAATTATGAGATTTTTCTCGAAAATATACAAATATAAATGGAAATTTTCTGTCATTAGTATATAATAGTAATAAAGTCTCATATATAAGAAGATTCTGATAAATGAGACTTTATTAAAAAGGAAAAGGAAGGTGTTTTGATTGAAAGATTTAGAAGTGCTGGTTACTCGAAGGACTGTGGCGATTTGTCCTGCTTATGATGGGATTCATCGGTCAATTATGTATGACTTCTCGGGGAGAAAGACGTTCAGCAAAAAGTCAGTAATGGAGATTTTAGACGATTCCTGTATGGCTTACCGGTCTACATATGACGGCAGGATCAAAGCCGTCCGCCATGCTACCAAGTATTTACGAAAGACACCTCTTATGATCTGCCCGCAGGAATACATCTATGCGATACCCACAATGGCTCCAACCGACTATGATTGTATCTGGTTATTCTGCCAGCATATTGAGTCCATTTCCACTTCAGAAGGAAAAACATACATCCGGTTTACGAATGGCGAGCAGTTGGAAATCAACTGTTCGGAAAAAGTGATCACCAAACAACGTGAACGGGCGGCTGCCACCATGAATCACTTCGCAACCTTACCATCCCGCAGAGCTATAAGAAGGACCGAAAGCGAACTATATCTTCCAGGATTTCACCCAGGTATGCTTGATTCCACAGACATATCAAATGATTCACAAATCGATTTTTGAGGGGCGGACCTCTGAGTATAAAAAACGAAATCATTAAATAATCAAAAACAGGAGTAGGGTGATTATACCAACTCCTATTTGTCATTTTCTTTTACCTTTGCCCCTTTCTTGAAAACTTCTCCTCTATTACCATAAACATTATTGGTCTATTCTAAAATAAAATTTCATACAATAAAAAATACAATTGAAATTTAATTTCAAACATGATTATAATAGAATTAATGAAAACGCATACAGATTTCTGGGAGGAATAACTTATGAAAGATCAATTTTTTGAATTATCAACAGAGAAGGTTAATCAGAATACGCTTGGAATCGATACAGCGAGTACAGGTGAGATTCTCCGCATGATGAATGAGGAAGATCAAAAGGTCGCTTCAGTTGTTCAAGAAGTGATTCCCCAAGTTGAAAAAGTAGTAGATGATGTTGTGAAATCCATCTCTCAAGGCGGGAGATTGATCTATATCGGTGCAGGTACGAGCGGCAGGCTGGGTGTGCTGGACGCGGTGGAATGTCCTCCGACCTTCAGTGTGAGCAGTGACGTCGTCGTCGGATTGATCGCCGGCGGGGAGAAAGCATTCGTGAAGGCGGTTGAGGGAGCAGAGGATGATGAAGAGTCAGGCGTATCGGACCTGAAAGAAATCGGGCTGACGCAGGCGGACACGGTCGTAGGGATTGCAGCGAGCGGACGTACCCCGTATGTCATCGGCGGTTTAAGGTATGCAAGGGAACTGGGTGCTACAACGGTTGCCCTGTCTTGTAATACAGGCTCGAAAATTTCTGCTGAAGCGAAGCATGCGATTGAAGTAGATGCCGGACCGGAAGCCTTGACCGGTTCCACTCGATTAAAAGCCGGAACTGCACAGAAAATGGTCCTCAATATGATTTCGACAGCGGCGATGATCAAGCTGGGTAAGGCTTATGGGAACCTGATGGTCGATGTGAATATCAGTAATTACAAGCTTGAACAGCGAGCGATCGGAATCATCGAGAGTATCACAGGTGCTGACAGAGAAACGGCAGCAGCAACTTTAAAGAAAGCGAACAACGAAGTGAAACCTTCCATTGTGATGATCACTCTTGGCTGTGGCTATGAAGAAGCAAAGAGCCGATTGGAAGATGCCAATGGTTATGTTCGATTAGCTATTGAAAAATAGGCTTTTTGTATAGGGGTACTTGTCCAGGACTTTTCATAGAAATAGAAGGGGAAACGGAATACAAAGCAAACTTGAAAGGGGAAGGTGAAAAATGACGAATAAAGAATTGGCTGGCCTTATTTTAGAGCGGTTTGGCGGTGCTGATAATATAGCAAGCTATGAAAATTGTATGACCAGACTGAGAGTGAAAGTATATAACGAAGATCTGGTACAAAAAGCAGACATCAAGAAGATCGAAGGAGTATTAGGATTTGTAGAAGACGAAACGTATCAGGTGATTTTGGGACCGGGTAAGGTTAACAAAGTGACAGAAGAGTTTGGCAAGCTGGTATCAGCAGGATCAGGTGATGTTGACCTGAAAGCTCGTGCTGCGGAACAAAAAGCGGATTTGAAAAAGAAGAACAGCACTCCATTTAAATTACTCCTGAGACGAGTGGCAAATATCTTCATCCCGCTGATTCCTGCGTTGATTGCGTCAGGATTGATCACAGGGTTTACGAAGTTCTTCGTTCAAGCCGGCTGGTTAAATGGTGAGTCACAGCTTGTGATGATGCTCTCCATTATAGGTAGCGGATTATTTGGTTACCTGGGTATCCTTGTCGGGATGAATGCTGCGAAAGAATTTGGCGGGTCAGCGGCACTTGGCGGGTTGGCCGGTATTTTGATCATCAACCCGGCCATTGGTGATGTGACGTTATTTGGAGAAAATCTGCTTCCAGGCCGTGGCGGACTGATCGGGGTATTGATTGCAGCAACTTTCATGGCGTTCGTGGAGAAAAATGTACGCAAAGTTATTCCGCAGGCCGTGGACATTATCGTTACACCGACCATTGCGTTACTTGTCACAGGATTATTAACATACACGGTATTCATGCCTGTAGGTGGATTTATTTCAGATTTAATTACGAACGGACTCCTTTCATTGATTGAAATGGGTGGATTAGTCGCTGGATTTGTACTTGGCGCCACCTTCCTGCCACTCGTCGTAACAGGACTGCATCAAGGATTGACACCGGTTCATCTGGAACTGATCAACACAATCGGGGACGATCCGCTTCTTCCGATCCTTGCAATGGGTGGAGCAGGGCAGGTCGGAGCAGCTTTCGCCATCTTTATGAAAACAAAGAAGAAGAAGTTGAAGGGAGCGATTGGCGGAGCTCTTCCTGCAGGGATGCTTGGAATTGGTGAACCGCTTATCTTCGGTGTGACGTTACCGCTCGGAAGACCATTCCTGACGGCTTGTTTAGGTGCCGGATTCGGTGGAGCTTTCCAAGCATACTTTGATGTCGCGACATTTGCGATCGGGGTATCAGGATTGCCGCTTATTTTCCTTGTGAATGCAGGAGAAATTCTTTACTATACTATCGGACTTTTAATTGCCTATGCAGCGGGCTTTGCTATCACGTATCTGGTTGGCTTTAAAGACGAGATGGCGAGTGAGTTCGAATGATCGGAATCTCCGTCTATTTATCCGACGAAGGAGCCGAAGAGAGAATTCTTCGCGCTTCTTCATCAGGTATGAAGCTTGCGTTTACCTCTCTTCACATTCCTGAAGAGTCGGCGTATAGCAAAGAGCATGTCAGTCATCTTTTATCCATTTTCAAAAGGGAAGGGTTTGAAGTGTTTGCTGACGTATCGAAGAACACTCCCTCTTTTTTAGGATTGAGCCATTTTGAAGAGTTAAAGGAATTGGGTGTGACGGCTCTTCGGCTGGATGATGGATTTACCACGGATGAAATGATGGAGTTATCCCGACATTTTCAGATTGCCATCAATGCCAGTACGGTTGGGGCAAGGGAGGTTCAAGAGTGGATCTCATGCGGACTGGAAACAGGAAGCATGATTGCGTGGCATAATTTTTACCCTAAGCCAGAAACGGGATTGGATCAGGCTTACTTTATGAAACAGCAAAAACTGTTTGAAGCTCTAGACATCCCGGTTTATGCCTTTATCCCGGGGGACGGGGAAAAAAGAGGGCCGTTATACAAAGGTCTCCCAACTTTGGAGGATCATCGAGATCAAAACCCTTATATGAGTGCCATACAATTGAGGCACTGCGGCATCCAAGGTGTATTCATAGGCGACCCCGGTTGTTCCCAGGAACTAATGTGTAAGCTAGTGGAGTATGATCAAGAAAATGTAATGGAGCTTTCGTATGAGGGCAGCGGTGAAATCGAGGGGGAATATCAACTCAGACCCGATCCGGGAAGAGATGTGTATCGACTACTCGAAACAAGGACGAATGGCGATGTTCCTCCTTCAAATACCGTAGAAAGACCACGTGGCACCATCACCCGGGACAATAATCTGTATGGACGCTATAAAGGGGAAATGCAGATTGTCCGAAATGATCTGGAGAAAAACCCTGCTGTGAACACAGTCGGCAGAATTCGTGATGAAGACCTTGATCTATTGGAATTATTGGAGCCTGGTCAAAAGATCCGGTTGGTAAGAGGGACGGACCTCAGTCTGTGAAATACTTGTATAAAAAATCTTCTAATGATTTGTTCATTAGAAGATTTTTTTTTGTTTCAATAGGATACATCTTCTTTTCGACACGGTCCATACTAATTAAAAAACGCTTGTAAAGGAGGGACGACATTGAGATTAGACAAGAAACACATGCTATTCATAACGGGACTGGCTGGTTTGATGGTTCTACTTTGGGTGTTGTTCCCTCCTGTCATTTCCGGACGGGACATGGAAGAGAGAGGTCCTTCTACAACCATCGCCGCCCATTGGATCTTCTCGAAGGATCATATTCAATCCGGAACCATCACCGGGAAGGATCTGGTGATGAAAGACGTAAGTGGCAACACCAATCATCTCCGGTTAATTAACCTTGAAGGCTCCAATCAAAAGCTTTCTTTCATCCGCTGGTCGGAAGAAGATTACGAACAAAAGGATGCGGTTCAGACCTTGCAATTTACTCACAAAAAAAGTGAAGCTGGTGGTCAATACTTTCAAACGGGCAAGGATGCCCCTTTGAATCATAATCGCTTTAAAAACGGATATACGATCGAGGTCTTATTCAAACTGCCGAAACAGTTCTCTCCGAAAGACCACGGTGGAATGGGCATTATGTCAAGGGGTGGAGAGCGCTCCAACTTATCAGTATCCGACTTTAGACAAGTCCAGTGGGAAAGCCATCCCTTAAATCTTCAACGCAGCGAGACAGAATGGTCTCTTGCCCTTGATAGTGAAGAAGACTGGTATCATGTAGCGGTCGTCAATGATGGGAAGAATACCAGCATCTATATAAATGGAGTGGCCGACTTCCGGCACTCAACTGCTGAAATGATCGGGATTGATTTGGCAAAAGGAAAGGGATGGAATATCGGGGCATCAGAAAAAGCAGACGCTTTGTTTGCAGGGAATTTACAGGAAATCCGCATAGCCGATCGATCTCTTCCCAAACAAGACTGGCTTATCCAGCATAAGTCCGGTGACCACGTCAAAAATGGGTCCAATCAATATCAATCATTACGAATGAAAAAGAAAAATTATTCCTTTCTTTTTGTTCCGGATCCACAAAAAACGGTGCGTTATAAACCAGAAATTTTCAAAGAACAAATGAGATGGATTTCAAAGAGATATGAAAGGTTAAACATCGCTATGACCGCTTTCCTGGGAGACATGGTCGATCAAAGCGACTCGTTGGAGGAATGGGTCCACTCTTCTACAAGCGTCGGGATCCTCGACCAGAGAAAGGCACCGTATGTGACGATTGCAGGAAATCATGACTATGGTAAAGGAGATCCTTATCTTAAATATTATGGGTCAGGGCGTTTTTCGGACAAATCGTATTATAAACATTCTTCCCCAACTGGTTATAGTTCGTATTCCATCATTAAAGCGGGAAGCTATCATTACTTATTCCTATCCCTCGACATGGAACATATGAAGGAGGATATTCCCTGGGCAAAAAAGGTTCTAAAAGCACATCCAAAAACACCCACCATCCTTCTTTCTCATCAAATCCTCAACATAGAGGGGGCCACTCCCATAGAGACAGAGAGGGGGCTACTTGCCTGGGATGAACTGGTCCATCCTTTTAACCAGGTATTTATGACGGTCAATGGCCATCACCATGGCTCCACTCACAGAATGAAACAAAATGCAGCAGGTAATCCCGTTTTACAAATGCTTGTCGACTACCAGTCAAGCTATCACGGGGGTAATGGGTGGATGAGGTTTGCAGAATTCGATGAAGGAGACAAGATGATTTCGTTTAAGACCTATTCCCCGTGGGTGGATAAACTTCCGAGGCCGCAGAAAACGTATTTTGATGTGGCGTATTTAACAGGGGGGCGCGATCAATTCCAGATATCTTTTGATTTTGAGGAGCGGTTTGATTTTGCCCGGTGATCAATGGGGTTGAAGCTGGAAGTATACAAAAGAAGCATGAGGAGTGGTGCTTCATGCTTCACAAACCTGAAATTTGAAATTTATTCCACACCCCCCACAGAAAGAGAAACCATGAATTAAGGTGATAATAGTCCTGAAGTGAGAAAGTTGTCGATAAGTATTTCTATCTATATTATAGATTATTCTGACTTTTCTATTATAATGTAAATATAAGTAATATTTGTTAATATTTAAAATTGAGTGATTACAAGGGGGGTTGCGAATGCCAGGATATTATATGAAGGAAGTATGGACACCGTTAAAGATACTAGGCATCAAGATTTTTAGATCTGAAGAAAATGGTATCTTTATGAAGGTCCTCCAAAAACCAAGAAAACGTATTTTCTAAAACTAGTATTACAAATACTTCTAAAAACGCGTATGATAAAGGCAAACCCATTGAAAAATGGCGACGCAAAGCTATAGGGCTTTAATCCGGGATACGATGCCAGCCAGCTACCGTGTACGCACCTGATTAAATTAATTCGTTATTTACGATTCTTTCCAAGCATACTCTACTTTCCCATTCAAACACATTCTTAAATATCTTTATCTTCACCTCACCATTTCTATTATAACTCTTCCAATTTTCCAGAAAATAAAAAAGCAGATAGAACGATATTTTCACTTTACAATTCACCTTTCCAAAATAATATAGGTATGTAAACCGACATATTGTTGGAGCGTTACATAAATTTTTAATTCGAAGGGGGCCGGGATTATGAAGAAAATCAGTATCGGTTTAATTGTATTTCTATTGATCTTCTGCTTTAGTGTTTCACCTTCTCTTGCCGCAGGTTCGTTTGATCACCCAACAATAAAGGAAGAAATTCAATCTCTCTCCAAGAAACAATCTTCAACGATACTTAATAACTCAACCTTCACTAGACTGAAAGAAAAGATGACAGGATTAAAGAAGTCCGATGAAATGAGATTAATGGGAGAGGTGTATGAACAGGAACCCAATGATTATCCTTACCAGGCTGACTATATCCGCCTCGACGACATCGTATATGGCACCTTTGGGTGGGCTGAAGACTTGGATTTTTATAGCTTAGATATTGATGAAACGCAAGATATGTATATTTACGGAACGACATTGACAACTTTCAATGATCTGGGATATTTGCTTTTCACCCTGGAAGGCGAGCCGGTTTATCCTGATGAATGGCTGGAAGATGGAAGCGATAATCTCCAGATTTATTATTCTCTGCCTCCAGGCTCGTATTATCTTGCAGCCACGGATCTTAATATGTTTGGCGGGGACGGAGTATATGGGTTAACCGCATTCACTGGGGAAGAAACCGTAGATAATGTGTATCGGATCTACGGAAAAGACCGGCACGAAACCGCCATTGAAATCTCAAAGGTTGGATGGCCTGACGGGGCCGAAACGGTTGTGTTGGCAAGAGACACCACATTCCCTGACGCTTTGGCAGGTGCCCCATTCGCTTATCAAAAAGATGCTCCGATCCTATTAAATCCAAAGGATAGCTTAAATGGCAAGGTGAAAGAACGAATAAAAGAATTAGGTGCTAAGGAAGTTGTTATCCTAGGTGGAGAGGGTGCAATATCAGCTAAAGTTGCAAAGGACCTAAAGAATAACGGATTGGATGTCCGTCGAATCGGAGGAAAATCACGATATGAGACTGCGGCAAACATTGCAAAAGAATTAGGGTATTACGATCAGGCAGTCATTGCATACGGTGGCAATTTTCCTGATGCCTTATCCATCGCGCCTTATGCTGCCTCCAATGGAATACCAATTCTGTTAAGTCCTACTGATGAATTAGCGAATGAAACGAAGGAAGCTCTGAAGTCTGTGACTGACACGATAATTGTCGGAGGGAAATCAGCCATTTCCGATGGAGTCCAAAAACAACTCGCTAATACGAATCCTGTACGGATTGCTGGTACCAATCGTTATGAAACATCGGTCAACATCGCTACACAGCTTGAAATGCCAGGAGACATCATCACGGTTGCGACAGGTCAAAACTTTGCCGATGCATTGACTGGGTCCGTACTTGCTGCTAAATACTACGAACCTATCATCCTTGTAGAAAAAAATAAAGTTCCCGACCCGGTTCGAAAGTATATTTCAGATAATGGAACGTGGTACTACACTGTTCTCGGAGGGGAAGGTGCCGTTTCTCAAAAAGTTGTAGAGGAGCTCAGCGGTTTATAGGTTATATCAGCAAGACCAATGATCACGCCTAGGGCGGTCATTGGTCTTATTTTTTATCCATTTCAGGAGTCTGCAACTGTATTAAATACCAAATGACTATCATCCTGTCCTTCTTTTTCTGTTATGATGATATCAACGAATATTTCGACAATAACCGGAATGAAGGGACTGCCATTCAATGACAAGTGCTTCTGCCATGCTAATAGAATTTCTTGAAAATCATTCAGACGAATTTTTACATAATTGGCGAAAGAGTATCGTCATTTCAGATAATGATTTGTATAAAGAAGAAGTGTTGAATAACGGGGTGAAAATGTTTCAGTTAGTGAAACGTGCGATCGAAACGCCCCTCAGTGAAGAGGAAATCACCTATCTCGCCTATAAGACTGCCCTGGAGCGGGTGAATGCGAATGTGAATATAAGTGAGTTTGTTTATAACGTGAATGTCGGGAAAAGTATCATTATCAAGTGGGTGAGTAATTCCGGAATTGAACTTCGGGACTTGCAGCCCATCATTGAAGAAATCAACGCGCTTTTCGACCGCTTCTCCTACTTGGCCGTTAGAAAATACACGGAAATTAAAGAGCAGCAGCTCCAGGAAAAGGAGTTGTATATCGATCAAACCCATAAAGAACGGTTGACGATCCTGGGCCAGATGAGCTCAAGCTTCGTCCATGAATTCAGAAACCCGCTCACTTCTATTATTGGGTTTACTAAGCTTTTGCAGAACGGCTATCCCGACCTACCGTATCTCGATATTATGCAGCATGAGCTGGAGCAATTGAATTACCGGATCTCCCAATTCCTCCATGTATCGAGAAAGGATTTGATTGAGAGTACAAGGGAAGAGATCATCCTGACAGATCATCTGGAAGAGACCATTGAATTTCTGTATCCGAGCCTACTGGATGGTGATGTATCCATCGACTTTCAATGCGATGCAGCCATAAAGGTACTGGGGAACAGGGATGAGCTTAGACAGGTTTTTCTTAACCTCATCATGAACTCCATCGACGCTCTTCAGGAAGTGGAGGGACAACGTCAAATCACGATTTCATGCGAAGTGGAAGCAGGTAAGACAAAACTTCAAATCTCCAATAATGGTCCCCGGATTAAAGAAGAAACAATAGAAGCCATTTTCGAACCTTTTTACACGACAAAAGACCTCGGAACGGGAATCGGTCTCTATATTTGTAAAAAGCTGATTGAAAAGCATGACGGGGATATCCGCTGTCAGTCGAACGATGAGTGGACGACGTTTACGATCGGGATACCTGTGGAATTTAATGTAGTTATATAATCGTGTACCGGTTAACGGTGCCAGGCTCAAAAGATTGTTTTTGGGCCTGGCACCATTTTTGTATTAAAGTTAAAAAAACTGAACCGGCAGAATCAAGTCCCGCCAGATCAGCTCTAAATTCCACTCTTACTTACTCCACACCCACCGCATCATAAGCCGCTTCAACAGCCTTAACCTCTGCAGAAGACTCACCATTTCGGTCAGGATACAGGTCTCTCGCAGCCTGCACAGCGGCTTGTCTCATTTCACTGAAGCCTGATGAAGCTGTCAAATAAAGAGTCAAAGCTCGGTAGTAGATTTTCTCTGCCTTCGCTTTGCCGACTCCCGTCACCGTTACACCATGGTGTGTTCCACCATCGGTTAACAAGTAAGCAGCTTTATTGTTGATGGAGCTGTTGATATGAACGCCGCCTTTATCCAGTTCCCCTAAATAGCGATCGTCATAGTGATCAGGATAGTAGCCTGACTCTGTATATCCACCGATGTAAACAGAAGCGGGATCCTTCATGTCACGAAGGCCGTCACCTGGTGTGTTCGGCGTCCAAATATCTTCTCCGAGCAGCCACAGGTCGTCGCCTGTTTTGTTTTCTACGAATGCTCCAAGAATATCTGCGATCGATTCGTTGATTGCACCGGATTCGTTTTCATATATGAGATCAGCTGTTTTATCGATGACACCGTGAGTCATTTCATGTCCGATGACATCCAGTCCGCCTGAAAGGGAGATCATGCGCTCACCGTCGCCATCACCGTAAAGCATTTGCTTCCCATTCCAGGCAGCATTGCTCCATTTTTCCCCGATGTGAACGGTGGAAACAAGCTTCATCCCATTGTTATCCAACGAATTACGTTGAAATTTAGTCTTGTAGTAATCATATACTTTCCCTGCATTCACATGGGCAGAAACGGCAGCCGGATCATAGAAGAAGTTTCTTGGACTTGTTACTTCAAACCCTGTTAATCCTAATAAAGCTGAAAGGAGGATGAATGTAGTCGGTGGCATCTGATTTGCTTTAAATGTGTGAACACCATTGGCGCGAGTGCCGTCGAATAGATAATGGGATCCATTCGACAGATCCTTTACAGCATTGAACGTATGAAGGTTTCCAAAGATGTCCATCCCTCTCGCTTGAGCCGGTTCTGCGACAGGAGGAAGTGCTCTCGCTGAAGCTTTAACAGAACTTGTTGCTGCAACTGTTGGGCTCGCTTTAAAGTCTTTTGTTGCTTCTTGAATTTTATTGAAGTGATTGATGACTTCGCCGGTGGTCGCATCCACAAAGTAGTGGAAATAGCCGGGAGCCGGTACGGATGTCGATGCTTTTACTAAATAAGATAGAACATATTTTCCTTCATGGGGGTAGATGATCAATTCCGACTCGATTCCATCATAGGCATCGACTTTGCCGATTTCACCATCAATGCTTGCCTTCACTGTTGCCAGTGCTTCTTCTTTAGAGATGGCTGCTTCTGTTGAGACTGCCGACTTTGATAGATTTTTAGAAATTTTACCGAAGAACGCTTTCACATCATTGTTTAAATCAAGTGCGATTGTTTGTTCAGAACCATATACAGGAACCCCGCCCAACTGCTCGACTGTTCTAAAATGATAGGAACCTGTTTGTTTGTCGGCTTCTTGTTGGATGATCTTGAATTGATCCTTCACCGCATCAAGGGATACGATGGTTTTCGCTTGTGGATTGACGACCTTCGCTTGTAGGAATTGATACAGCACATCTTCTTTCGATAATCCTTCAGGGGCATCCCACGCCTCTACTATGTAGGAAGGACTGCTCTTCACTTGATCATTCGCAAGCACGTTGTAGCCTGGTGCTGCAAGACTTCCAAATGCAATGGAAGTCGCAATCAACACTGGCAGTGCTCTCTTCTTCATCTTCTTTTGTTTCAAACCAATCACCTCTCCGAAAAAGTAATGTAGAACACCTTCAATTATTCAGAATAATCAAATCTTGGTCAATTGGGTTAATGGGATTGGCTCTATAGAGGGGTCTTTAGATGGGATCTGACATTCTTACTGAAAAAACGACCCCGATTCGACAAGAAAATGACCCGATTTACAATCCTCGCAGGCTCTTATACGATTAGTACCAATGAAGCAGTCAAGGAGGCGTCGGCGAAATGAAAGGACGTTTCAGTAAGATCATCATTCCAGGTCTATTAATATTGAATCTATCACTAACCGTTCACTTAATGGGAGAAACGGAAGCTTCCTTTTCGAGTCAGAAGTCGCCTGAAACCATGACGTTTTCTGCGGCATTCGTGTTTCCTTCAACTATTAAGCAGCTCGAGAAAAATGCAAGATACCATGTCAGTGAGATTGAGAAACTTTATAGGGGATATCAGGAGTTGAACCAGGATGAGGCCCTTCTTTTAAAAGAAACATTGGTTTCTCTTGATCAAGAGTTACAAAGGCTCTATAGGGAGTTAGATGGTTATTATCAACAAGCTTTAAAGGACCCGGAAGAGTTCAATTATGCAATAAAAGGATTTGGTCGGGTGGACAAGCTGATAGTGGAATTGGATTCTTCAAAAAGATTGTCCCAACTACAATCATATATAGAGAGTTTGAAAGAGGAATCTCAACAAGAGCCTCCCAAGCAAGTTGAGGAAGAGAAGGTTGAGCCTCCTGAACCCGAGGCCGAAGTTGATCAGGATTTTACTGGTGAAGGAGAGTCTGAGCCGGCAGTCATTGAAACTGAATCCGAACCGAAGACTGACACAACCGAAGAAGGAGTAGAATCAACTATTGAAAACTCTGAAACTACTATCGAAAACAACCATGAACCAGGAGGCGGGTCACTATGAAGAAAGTATTCTTAATACTCAGAAAAATAATGGTCGGCATATCATTTTTCCTATTCTGTTCACTTGCTTTCATCGTTCTATCATCAAAAGCATCAGGTGGTGAGCCTACCATCTTAAACCATCAATTTAAAGTCGTTCTATCAGGTTCCATGGAGCCAACCTTTCAGACAGGATCCATCATTGTAATTGAGAAAGCCAAGAACAATGCTGCCTATAAAAAAAATCAGATCATCACCTTTCAATCCGAGGATAAGTTAATCACCCATAGAATCATCGATACGAAAGAGAGTAACGGGCAAACCCTGTATATCACAAAAGGGGACAACAATGACGCCCCGGATCGGGATTATGTGCTATCTCAAAACATCGTAGGAAGCTACAAGGATTTTACCATTCCATACTTAGGCTACATGGTAAACTATGCTTCATCCAAAATCGGATCTGCCCTTTTGCTTTTTATCCCGGGGTTACTGCTGGTCTTATCAGCGGCAAGGTCCATCTTTGTGACATTAAAGGAAGTCGAAATGAAGACCACTGGTTGATCCTATTATTTGTTGACAGAGGCAAATAGTAGATTAATAAATAGACACCGCAAAGGGAGGAAGAAAAACATGAGTTTTGCAAAGAAGGTAAGCAAGGGAGTATTAACGGCAGCATTAGGATTTTCATTAATGGGTGGAGGTACATACGCATATTTTAGCGATACAGTTGAGACTCAGAATACGTTCGCAGCGGGTACATTGGATCTGGCCGTGAACCCGGAAGTCGTCGTCAATGTGGAAAACATCAAGCCTGGTGATGAAATCCAGCGTGAATTCACATTAGAAAACAATGGAACATTGGATATCTACAAAGTGCTACTGGGGACGAGCTATACAGTTGACGATGCCATGCTGAATGGAGCTGCAAACGCAGATGACATGGCCAAGCATATCAAAGTCACCATCATGTACAATCAGGGAAGCGCGTATTCACCGGTAGTGGAAACCTCCCTATATGAACTGAAAGATCAAACACCGGATCTTACGGCCATGAATACATTCGTAGGCAGTGAAGTCGTTCCTGATGGTATTCCGGCGGGTGGCAAAGAGAAAATCATGGTCCTGTTCGAATTCGTGGATAACGGAGAAGACCAAAATGAATTCCAGGGAGACGCCCTGCAAGTGAATTGGACGTTCAATG
Organism: Rossellomorea aquimaris; assembly: GCF_008180865.1. Lineage (GTDB taxonomy): Bacteria > Bacillota > Bacilli > Bacillales > Bacillaceae_B > Rossellomorea > Rossellomorea yichunensis. Next base: position 507,473 of record NZ_VTEX01000003.1, on the reverse strand, counting down.
CGGAGCAAGGAGAAGGGACGCTTCATGAATAAGTAATCTAAAACCCTGGGAGGGATTCCAGGGTTTTATTTTTAGTGTTCCAGGTGTAAATCCAGCAAGTTGTACCTGGTACACTTGTTATGACATGTGTGCTTGGCGCCGCTATCTCATTAATAGATTCGATAATTGAACCGCTTTTTTAAACTCCTCGGATTCTACGTAATATTCATAGAGTACCTTCCCGAATCTTTCAATCAACAACACATTCTTCGTTTCAAAAAAATAGGGCAGTGCTTTGTTTTCGAGATAAGAAAAGTAGTCATCGCTCTTATTGTCCATACGGAGAGAAAAAAGTTCAAATAAGGTAATGAATAGGGTGCTGTTTGCGCTTTTGCTTTCTGATAAACCGTGCTGGATGTGTTTCTTTATCAATTTTGAATGTACAAGATTTCCTTCGATGCAGGCATCCGTATAATTACATAATCGCCGCAAATAAGGCATAGACCCTTTTTCAGCCAGATCCAAAGCTTCTTTAAAGCATTTTTTGGCAAGGGCATATTCTTCACGATTGTAATACTCATACCCTAAGTTATTTAAGAGAGTCCCTTTTTGATCTGAATACCCAAGTGAATCACTGTCCTGAATCAGGCTCTGATACCTTTCCACCAGATCTTCAAATTCGAGATACATCTCACTGCTGAGCTGAAGGAGCATTAAGGACTCAGCCTTGATTGCACCGGAGTAATTATTCGTCTTTTTAAAATAACTGAGGGATTTACCGGCGTGAAAGTAGGACATTACTTTATTTCCGATACAGTGATAAGCAATCGATATGTGATAATGGCATTCTTCATTTTTGTATTCATCCATATCTATCTTCTTTAAAATTTGCACGGCTTTTTGCTGATTTTCTTCCGTACTGTCTTTAATATAAATAATGCCTTGAACGTGATGGAGCAGATTGGTCTCATAGGCTGTGAGAGGGCTTGAACCCCTTTGGATGGAATCCAGAATGTTCGAAGAAAGGTCATCTTTATTATGTAGAATATAGTACCTCGCCCTAAGTAAGTGATAATAGACTCCATATTTCGAGGACTCAAGAAACGGAGACTTTTCAAGTTCGGATTTCATTTGTTCCACAAGATTCATTCTCCTCATGATGATGCTATTATGCCAGAGTTGAAGCTGCTTTTCGACTTGGTGAAAAGAGGTGATTTCGTGATGAATATCGATTCCCAGCCGTTCTGAAAAGAGTGAAATAATATCGTCAGAATAAGCCGTTTTACCCCTCTCGATCTTACTGACATGCGTCGTTGTGCATATCCCTTCCCCCAATTGAGACTGGGTGAGACCTGCTTTCTCCCTATAAAATCGAATAATTTCCCCTGTGTGCATGGGGAACCCCTCCTTTTAAAAATCCCTTTATAACTAGTATTTGGTAGGGTGAGGTGTTTTTCCTGCTTTGGGCGTAGTGGTGAAACTTAAATGAGTGGTATGGCATGGGTTTTGGTGGAATTTGGGTTGAGGGAGGAGGTAGGGAAGCATCAAGAATAAAGATTAATCGACATGAAGGATCAATTATTCGATAAACGGATCAATTATTCCCAATTCCAGATCAATTATATGAAATAAGGATTGAAAAAACCAGATAAGGATTAATCTACCGTGAAAGTGGATTAATCCTTATGGATATGTGGAATTATCCTTCTAGTTCAGACAGTTTTCTCCGAAAATAGTGTTTAATTACATAAGAAACCAACTTAAATACGTCATTCCATATAAAAACCTTCTCGATTTAACTCGAAAAGGTTACTTCAACTTCTCAATATCCTCAATGATCTCTTCATATGGAGGATTGGACACCCCTTCATATTGCTTCAGCAGAACCCCATTTTCACTCACTAAATAAAATGAAGTTCCATGAACAAACTGATCAGAGCCTTCCACTTGGGCAGCAGGAGTTTTAAAGGAGATATTGGCGAAGGATTCAATCTCGTCACGGGAGTATCCCGTTAAAAAACTCCAATTCTCATCATCCATTTCATATCGGCCACTATATTCCTTCAACACTATAGGAGAGTCATGTTCGGGATCCACACTAATCGATACCAGCTGGACTTCCCCATCCAATCCCGCTACCCTTATCTTCTGTTGAAGCTTTGACATATTCGCTGTCATCGGAAGACAAACGGTATCACAATTCGTAAAGATGAAATCAGCAATCACAATCTTTCCCCTATTGAGCTCACCTAAAGACGTAGTCTCCCCATTCTGATCCACGGCAGCCAAATCACCAACCTCTACTTTCATAGGAAAAGACTCTTCAACATTTTCACCCTGGCAGCCAGCCAAGAAGAAAAGAGACAAGGCAACCGTAGCAATCATACATTTAAATCCCACTCCACTTCCTCCTTCTGAAACAGAGGTCCGTCCCTCACGCCAGAAGAGGGACGGACCTTGTCAGGTTAGTCTATGAATTGTTTGTCAATCAAATCAGTGAATTCCGGTTTTTCTTTCAGGAACTTCAGTTCATAGGATGAGTCGGCAAATGCTTGAACGGCATCTGAGTCCACTTTGTAAGTGAAACCGATTCGTTCCCATGCCTGGTCGACGACTTCTTTGCTTAGTTCTTGGCCGGTTACGTCTTTCACATCTTTAATTGTGATTTCTTTTGCTTCTTCCGGATTTTCTGCGATGAAAGAAGTTGCTTCTTTATGAGCGTCTACGATTTTTTGAATGGTATCCGGGTTTTCTTTCACGGATTTTCCAGAGGCTACAAGTACTGAAGCAGGAAGTGTTTCACCGAATGAAATTTCGTCATGATCGATGATGATGTTGGCACCTGTTTCCTGTTGAATCACAGCTGCCCAAGGTTCCGGCGCTACGGCAATATCGACTCTCCCTGATTTTAGCATGTTGGCATATTGTGCCGGGTTTCCTGTTACGTGTTTCATGGTCCCACCGATACGCTGAGATTCAATGCCATGTTCTTTCAAGAAGGTTTCGACCTGAACATCATGTGTGCAACCGACTGCGGGGGTGATGAAGGATTTACCTGCGAAATCGTCCACGGTCTTCACGCCGCTTTCCTTACTTGCCAGAACCACCGTTCCACCAGTAGATCCCCCACCGATGATTTTCACGTCAGCCCCTGTCATGTAGTTGTTCATGGCTGGACCAGGTCCGACAAGACCCGCATCAATTTCGCCTGTTTTCAAAGCGGTCATAAACGATGAGCCATCCGGGAAGGTTTTATATTCAATCTTTGTACCGTCACTCAACTTCTCTTCATAAAATCCTTTGTCCTTCGCAACCATAGCGGGAACGTGGTTAATATTAGGGAAGTAACCGATGACGACCTTCTCGCTTACGTCTCCGCCTGAGCTTTTTTCAGTACCGCAGCCTGCCAAAACACCTAGGAATGTAAAGAAAATCGTCATGAGTAGAAATGATTTTTTCATTTTGTAACCTCCTGTTTTTATTAATGAGGCAGTTGATCATCACCTGCCGCAATTTTTTCGTCTATGCTTAAGACTCCAATCCCCAACGCTTTATCACTGATTTTTCAATGCGCTGGAAGATCAGTTGATCCACGATCGCTCCGATGACTCCAATGATGATCATGACGGCAATGACCAGGCTCATGTCACCAAAGTCTGATGCGTATCGGAGAGTGTAGCCGAGTCCGGGACCGGTACTTAATAGTTCTCCGGCCATTAAAGCTCTCCAGGCGAAGGCCCATGCAAGGCGTGAACCGGTGACCACATAAGGGATCGATGCCGGGAAGATGACTCGAATGAATAAGTCCAAACCTCTCGATCCCATCGTTTGAGCCGCTTTCAAAAAGAGGGGAGAGACGTTTTTTATGCCCATTCGAATGTTGAGGGCCATGACAAATGTTCCACCGAGAATGACGACGAAAATGACGGCTTTTTCATTGAGGCCGAACCACATGATGGCTAGTGGCAGCCACACAATGCTCGGTACACTCTGGAATGCCAGCAGTAAAGATCCCAGGGTTTCGTCGGCCGTTTTGGATTTGGCGAGAAGAACGCCGATGCTGGTTCCGATAACGAGCGAAATCCCCAATCCGATGAATAAACGCTTGAAGCTTGCAATAAGGTCAATGATCAAGGTTTGATCGGCAATCCCAGTAAATAGGGCCTGGAAAACGGAAGTAGGAGAGGGGAGGACAACTTCCGTCCATAATCCGAATCGTGATCCCGATTCCCATAGGCCAATTATGAGGGCAAAAAAGATGATGCGTTTAAGAGCTGTGTTCATAGGCCAATTCCTCACTTATCACTTTATCGATTTCCTTCTTTAAATAGGTCATGATATGTTCTTCGATTTTCACCATTTCTTCTTTATGGGCATCCCGTGGACGGGGGATATCCACTTTGATATCTGCCAAGATCGTACCGGGGCGGGTACCCATGACGATGATCCGGTCTGAAAGCTTAATAGATTCCGAGATACTGTGAGTGACGAACAGGACGGTTTTCTTTGTTTCCATCCAGATCGTTTCAAGCTGATGGTGAAGGCGGGAGCGCGTTTGTTCATCCAGTGCGCCGAATGGTTCATCCATGAGAAGGATTTCCGGGTTCATGGAGAGAGCACGTGCAATGGCCACCCGCTGCTGCATTCCCCCTGAAAGCTCATGAGGGTAATGATCCTGATAGTTTCCCAGCTGGACCATATGTAAGTATTTTGCGGCTTGTTGTCTTGCCTCTTTCTTAGACATTTCTTTTTTCAGAGGGAAGGTCACATTGTCACGCACATTCAACCATGGAAAAAGTGCCGCTTGCTGGAAAACCATCCCCCGGTCTTTTCCGGGTTTTTTGATCGGATTTCCATCTACAAGAATCTCTCCCGAAGTCAAGGAGGTCAGTCCTGCCACGATGGAGAGGAGAGTGGATTTACCGCATCCTGAAGGTCCCAGGATTGAAACAAACTCACCCTTATCTATCCCGAGAGTAATCTCCTTCAGTACATCGGTTGGTTCTCCTGACTTATCGAGGTATTGCTTATTGAGATGGTTGATCTGTATAAACATGTCATCACCCTTATCTTATAATTCATATTAGTTTAGTCGGAATATAAATAATACAATTATAGTATATTGGGGATGGTTGTCAAGGTTTCCTTTATTTTGGAGGAGAAGGATAAATGACGAGCTTGTCAACCCTCAAGAGCATTTTGTAAATAAAATGAAAAAATATTCAAAAAAGTGAAATATATGGTGGATCACTATCGTCTAATATATAAAAAGAAAAAAGCGGGGGAATGAGATGTCCAACAATAGATTGGTCGCAGATTGGTTTCGGCTTTACAGTGATCCTATATATACATTCTTGGTATATCGAATGGGTTCCACTGATGTGGAAGATCTTGTTCAGGAAGTATTCATTCGGGCATTGAATTCCGTGGATTCGTTTGAAGGAAAAGCGAATCCGAAAACATGGTTATATTCCATTGCCAGGAATCTTGCCCTCGATGAACTTAGAAAGCAGAAGAGGATTAAATGGTCCATTACTTCTTTTTCCCAAAAAGATCATGAAGCCGCTTCTTTAGAAACACCAGAATCTCTTTATTTTCTAAATGAAGGAAGTCGCGAACTTCTAACCACTATTCAGAAACTTAAATCTAATTATCGGGATGTATTGGTTTTAAGAGGAATAAATGGCATTGATGTAAAAGAAACGGCCACTATTCTAAATTGGACGGAGAACAAAGTACGGATCACCTATCACCGTGCGTGTAAAAAGCTGCAATCCATAACAGGAGGATATACAAATGAAGAATCAAAATGAAAACAATCTATCAAAAAAGCTTCCCCGGCTTCAATTAAATGACGAGTCGAAAGAACGGATTCATACAGCCATACTTCATCATGAACCTTCTCCGTCTTCACGGAAGAAAGGTTGGAAAGAGGGCAGGTTTAAAAGCTTTGCCGCTGCAGCTGTAGGGTTGCTGGTTTTTTCAATCTTGACGGTATATATCATTTCCGAAACAGACAAAGATAAAGCAAATCAGTTATTTGCTGACGCTGAGAAAAACATTCAAGCGGTTTATGAAGAAATGGAATTGAACCTGCAAGAAACGGAAGAAGGCGGATTACTAAAAACGATTGAACCTTCAGAACTAAAGTCGGCTCAAGTTTCACTCCGAAATGCTGAGAAGGAAATTTTAGAAAGTAGCGAAGAGAAGGAAGGGGATCTTCGTCAACATTTAATCCCCATGATGAAAGAAATAGAGGATTATAACCAAACCGTTCCCGTGGCCAATGGGCTTCAACAGAACATTAATGATGTGAGCAGTCTCCTGGAGAAAAGTCCTTTAGAAGAAAAAATGACAGAAAAGGTAGCTTCCATAAAAAGAGAACTGGCAGAAAAATTAAAGGCATTCCAAAAACTTGAAAGTTCATCCCTTAGAGCGTTTTTTACTAAACAATATTCCACACAGGTGAATCGTATTGATCAAACTTTCAATCAATATCAAGAAGTACAAGAAGAAATCCAAAACCTAAAAGATATTGCAGAAGAACAATCTTTAAACGAACAGGATTTCAAACAACAAGCAGAGAGAGTGGTGAAACAGGTTAACCTTTTGCCGGATAATCAGACAACTGCTGATATGAAAGAAGAAATACAGTCGGCAAAAGATACGTTCTATCAGGTGAAAAGAGAGGTGGAAGAAAAAAAGCGTCTTGAAGAAGAAGCGAGTCTTGAAAAGGAACAGGACGAAATGAGAAGTGCTTCTTCAGGTGATAAAGCGAATGATGGTACAAACGAAGACAGCCCTGAAGACGAACTTTATCCGATGGAATTTACCATGACTGACTCTAATGGACATACGTTTAAACTAAGTCGTGATTTCGATATCCATAAATTCGGTAAGGGATATGATGAAATAGCGAAAAAATACGGAGGACGTTTCTATTACACTCCAAACTCAGATATGTCCTATGTATTTATTGACAGAAAGATCATAGCGACCGTTTCCCTCGTGTCTGCAGCTGATGTGGAATATAAGGACCTCTTTATCGATTTGTTGTCACTTCGATCAAGAAAATATACAAGGGATCAATTCGCATCCATTGTAGATACAGTCATTCAGAGTGGTGAGCCTTATAAAGTTGAGGAAGGGGACTCGGGGGAATTACTCTCGGTGAAAAATGAAATGTTGGTTTATCATGGATGGTAGAGAAACTAATGCCAGTTATACTCAATTGATTGAGTGAAAAATCAGAAGAGACATCCTTTCGTTTATGGGGTGTCTTTTTTTGATTCCTTTACAGGGTTCCAAGTGCAAATCCTTCAGGTGACAGGAATCCACTCCAAAACATCTTCACTTGGAACAGCTTTCATGAAAATTTAAATTCTCTCATCACTTTTCCCATAAGCCAACCTTCTTAAGAAAATTCCACAAGGGTGGGCTTTTTAAGCAATCTTCTTTTCCGAAAATTGAAGCTTTCAACCTCTTTGGTAAAAAATAATAGTAAAATTTAATTATTTTATTTACTAAAATGTTTACTATAATAGCGCTTTCACGTTATACTGTTTTTAAAGATTTAGAAAAGTCTTCATTCAGCTTATACAAAGTAGCTAAAAAGAGAGATTGATAGAGAGGAGTTTCAACTATGGTATTCACAATTGTTTCCTTCTTGTTTTTCACGCTTCTTGTTGCATTGATTTCGTATTGGAAAACAAAGGACGAGGATCTGGGGACGCAGGAAGGGTATTTTCTTGCAGGAAGAAGTTTGACCGGATGGGTGATCGGGGGATCACTTATGCTGACGAATTTATCGACGGAGCAGTTGATCGGCCTGAATGCCCAAGGTTACACCGATAATATGTCGGTGATGGGCTGGGAAGTGGGATCGGCCATCGCTCTTGTTCTTGTAGCATTTTATTTACTTCCCCGTTATTTAAAAGGGGGTATTACGACGATACCTGATTTTCTTGAAGAACGATTTGACTCTGGTACGAAGCAAATCGTTACGATTCTATTCTTGTTCGGGTATGTGTTCAACTTACTGCCACCAATTCTTTACTCAGGAGCAGTGGCACTGAGTGGGATCTTCAATGTTCCTGAAATGTTGGGAGTGGACCGTACAACAGCACTTTGGATCACGGTTTGGTCGATTGGGATCATTGGTTCCTTGTATGCCATTTTCGGTGGATTAAAAGCGGTTGCTGTTTCCGATACCATCAACGGGGTCGGGCTTTTGATTGGTGGATTGATGATTCCGGTCATAGGTTTGTTTGTTCTGGGGGACGGATCCCTTTTTACAGGGTTCAGCACCATTATGGAAAATACGCCTGAGAAATTAAATGCGATCGGGAAGCCTGAGGATCCCGTTCCGTTCAGTACGATGTTTACGGGAATGCTTTTGGTGAATCTTTTCTATTGGGGAACAGCTCAGCATATTATGCAGCGTGCACTTGCCGCGAAGAATCTGAAGGAAGGTCAGAAAGGGGTTCTGATTGCAGCAGCTTTGAAATTGATCGGACCATTTTTCTTGATTCTGCCTGGGATCATCGCGTTTAACATGTTTGGGGAAAATCTTGAACCGACGGATGCGTATCCACGACTAGTGAATGAAATTTTGCCGACGCCTCTTGTAGGGTTCTTTGCAGCTGTGTTGTTCGGGGCGATCTTATCGTCCTTTAACTCAGCGCTGAACTCTTCTGTTACACTATTTACATTAAATATTTATAAGCCATACGTTAAACCTGGGGCATCTGATAAGCAGCTTGTTAAAAATGGGAAGTACTTCGGGGTCTTACTCGCTGTATTCGCTATGGTATTGGCACCGCTCATTGAAAAGGCGCCACAAGGGTTCTTCCAGTATCTTCAGATTGTAAACGGTTTCTACAATGTACCGATCTTTACGATCATCATTATTGGATACATGACGAAACGGGTACCGGCGATTGCAGCGAAAATTTCGCTATTTGTGTTCATTACATTGTATGCGATTACACAGTTATTCTGGGATACAGGCCTTCACTTCCTGCACATCTTGGGGATTCTTTTCGTTCTATGTTCCGCACTTATGCTCGTTATCGGGAAGTTCAAACCGAGAGACACGGAGTATACTCTGCAGGAATCTCATAAGGTGGACATGACTCCATGGAAAATTGTCTACCCGATCGGGATTGCTTGTACTATTGCAATGATCATCATCTATATGGTCTTCTCTCCTGTCGGGATTGGAGCGTAAGGCAAGGCTTACAAAAAAACAGTCAGGTTATTACCTGGCTGTTTTCTTTAATATTAAACCAAATGGGAGGTCCCTCAATTGAAAATGAATACACGCATTCACGTTAACGAATCCAACAAAGAATTTCACCTTCAAGGGAAAAATATCAGCTATATTTTCAATGTCCTGAGGAATGGACAGCTTGGACATCTTCATTATGGGAAGAAAGTTCGTCATCGTGACGATTTTTCCCACCTTTACAAAGAGGAGCATCGAGCAACTTCTTCATGCGTATTCGAAGGAGATTTATCTTTTTCCCTGGACTTCCTTCGTCAGGAATACCCGGGCTACGGGACAACCGATTACCGTGAGCCTGCTTTTCAAATCCTCCAGGAAAACGGGAGCCGGATCACGGATTTTCGTTATGACGGCTATCGGATCATTCCCGGAAAGCCGGATCTGGACGGGCTCCCTGCCACCTATACAGAAAACGACTTTGAAGCAGAGACCCTGGAAATTACACTAAGAGACGAGCTAATCAATGCAAGGATCATTCTTTTATATTCCTGCTATCACGACCGTGACGTGATCGTACGTTCATCGAAATTCGTGAATGACGGAAATCAAAAGCTTCAACTGGATCGTTCATTAAGCTGTTCGGTTGATTTACCTGATTCTGCTTTTGATCTTGTTCAGTTATCCGGAGGCTGGTCAAGAGAACGTCATGTGAAAACCAGATCGTTACAGTCAGGGATTCAAAGTATTTCAAGTACCCGTGGGACGAGCAGCAGTCAGCAAAACCCGTTCCTCGCTCTTAAACGTCCTGAAACGACAGAGCATCAAGGGGTGGTTTATGGCTTCAGTCTCATATACAGCGGGAACTTCTTAGCACAGGCTGAAGTAGATCAGTATGATGTTACAAGGGTTTCTATGGGAATCAATCCCTTTGATTTCAGCTGGCTCCTGGAGAGTGGCGAGAGTTTCCAAACCCCGGAAGTGGTCATGGCTTATTCAGATGCCGGATTGAATGGACTCAGCAGGGAGTATCACGATTTATTCAGAAGCAGACTTGCTCGCGGCATGTGGCGTGACAAAGCACGTCCGGTTCTGATCAACAACTGGGAAGCCACCTACTTTGATTTTGATGAAGAGAAGATTTTAACGATCGCACGCACGGCCAAAGACATGGGAGTGGAGTTGTTTGTCCTGGATGATGGCTGGTTTGGGAAAAGAAATGACGATACTACCTCACTGGGGGACTGGTTTGTCGATGGTGATAAGCTTCCAGAAGGCATCCCGCCCCTTGCGGAGAAAATCAAGCAATTGGGCATGGAGTTCGGTTTATGGTTCGAGCCTGAGATGGTCTCGAAGGTCAGTGAACTTTATAAGAAGCATCCGGACTGGATCATTCATGTCCCGGGCAGATCTTCTTCACACGGACGCCACCAATATGTACTCGATTTTTCGAGAAAAGAAGTGGTGGACCATATTTATGACATGATGGCGGATGTATTGGATAAAGCCCCTATTTCGTATGTTAAATGGGATATGAATCGTTATATGACTGAGGTTGGTTCAGCGGCACTTCCGTCAGAACGTCAGCGGGAGGTCCCCCACCGGTATATCCTCGGTGTGTATGATTTGTATGAAAGGCTGACTTCCGCTTTCCCTCATATATTATTTGAATCCTGTGCAAGCGGTGGGGCACGGTTTGATCCGGGCATGCTGTACTATGCTCCTCAAGCTTGGACCAGTGACGATACAGATGCAGTGGAAAGGCTGAAAATCCAATATGGTACATCACTGGTGTATCCGCTCAGCTCAATGGGGGCTCACGTATCTGAGGTTCCGAACCATCAGGTGAGACGTGTCACCTCCCTGAATACAAGAGGGAATACTGCTTTCTTTGGTGTTTTCGGGTATGAACTTGATGTGACAAAAATGACTGACGGGGAGAAAGAACAGGTGAAAGCCCAGGTCGATTTTTATAAAAAGCATCGAATTACCCTTCAGTACGGAGATTTTTATCGTCTTATCAGTCCGTTTGAGGGGGATGGAAACGTGACGTCCTGGATGACGGTCTCCTCTGATCGAAAAGAAGCGATTGCAGGATATTATCAAGTGCTTTCTAAACCGAATCATGGATATGAACGGCTTTTATTGAAGGGGCTCCATCCGGATAAGGAATATCGTATTAATGGACGAGATGGAACCTATTTCGGAGATGAACTGATGCATGTAGGGATTCAGCTGGATAGCGGCTATTCGGGCACGCAACTTGGCGGTATTGAAGAGTCGGGTGACTTTACCTCTGAGATCTTTATTGTATCTGAGGTAGACTGAAAACATTTTATAAACATCAGGCCTTGATTGAATGAGGTCTGATGTATTTTTTACACCTTATTTGAAATAAAGGAAAACTAAAATAATAACTTAGTAAAACTTTTACTAAAATTTTATTGACCTTTTTCCCTGCTTGATTTATCATGGGGTGAAAGCGGTTTCTGTAATAGGGGTTGTTGACAGGAAATTCATTACAGAACACTAGTGACATGAACGATGACAAACGGAAAGATCGGTATAAATAGTAGGAGGAATCAAAATGGATGTTCAGCAACTTTTCAGGAGCTTTAAAGAGATTTTCGTCAGTGAAGCAAACCGTGCCTTTTTTGCCCCTGGACGTATCAACTTAATTGGGGAACACACGGATTATAACGGAGGGCATGTATTTCCTTGTGCAATCACGTTCGGCACCTATGCAGTAACTAGAAAAAGAGAAGACAGTCTGGTGCGCCTTTATTCCTTGAATTTTGAACATACTGGCATCATAGAATTTGATCTCGACAGCCTGGATTATGATAAATATCATGATTGGGCGAATTACCCTAAAGGAATGATCCGTTATTTGAAGGATGCAAACTATACTATTAACACTGGAATGGACGTTCTTTTTTACGGGAATATTCCGAACGGAGCAGGTTTATCTTCATCGGCTTCCATTGAATTGGCGACAGGTGTCATGCTTGAAGGACTATTCGAACTGGATGTAGATCGGATCAATCTCGTCAAGACGGGTCAAAAGGTGGAAAACGAGTTCATCGGCGTTAATAGCGGGATCATGGATCAATTTGCAATTGGAATGGGGAAAGAGGGATCCGGCATATTACTGGATACCAACACTCTCCACTATCAATACGCTCCGATTGATCTTGCGCATCACAATATTATCATCATGAACTCCAATAAACGACGGGAGCTAGCCGGATCAAAATACAATGAGCGAAGAACGGAATGCGAATCTGCTCTGGAAAGACTGCAATCTGTGAAGGATATCGGTTCCCTGGGTGAATTGACCGAAGAAGAATTCCAGCTCCATAAGCATGTGATACCAAATGAAATCGAACAAAAACGAGCCAAGCATGCTGTGTATGAAAATCGCCGTACGCTTAAAGCTCTTCAATTTTTACAAAAAGGACAGCTTCATGAGTTCGGGAAGTTGATGAATGAATCCCATGTATCGCTCCGTGACGATTATGAAGTAACTGGGAAAGAACTGGATGCTCTTGTAGAAGCAGCATGGAATCAACAGGGTGTAGTCGGAGCGAGGATGACCGGAGCCGGTTTCGGCGGCTGCGCGATTGCGATCGTGGAAAAGGATTATGTGGAGAGTTTCATTAACGGAGTAGGAAAGAAATATAAAGATGCAGCAGGGATTGAAGCAACCTTCTATGTAGCAAGTATAGGAAATGGTGCAACAGAATTAGACAAAGAGGTGATCGTATGAACGTGTTAGTGTTGGGCGGTGCAGGTTATGTCGGTTCTCATGCGGTATTTCAGCTTGTAGAGCGAGGATACAGAACCATCGTAGTGGATAATTTGGAAACGGGTCACAGAGGGGCGATTCATGAGGATGCGGTTTTTTACAATGGAGATATTAGGGATAAAGACTTTCTGCGATCTGTGTTCGAAAAAGAAAACATTGATGGAGTGATCCATTTTGCCGCAAATTCCCTTGTCGGAGAATCGATGGAGAATCCATTGAAGTACTTTGATAACAATGTGTACGGTACCCAGGTAACCCTGGAAGTGATGAATGAATTCGGTGTGAAGCATATCGTGTTTTCATCTACGGCTGCAACGTACGGAGAGCCTGAGCAGGTGCCGATTACAGAAAAGATGCCGACCATGCCGACCAACGCGTACGGGGAAACAAAGCTCGCCATGGAAAAAATGATGAGATGGTGTGATGAGGCATATGGGATCAAGTTCGTTTCTCTCCGCTATTTCAATGTGGCAGGAGCGCGCGGGGAAATCGGAGAGGATCATACCCCTGAGACTCATTTGATTCCGATCATTCTTCAGGTGGCCCTCGAACAACGTGAATATATCACGATCTTTGGAGATGACTATGACACTCCCGACGGAACATGCATCCGTGATTACATTCATGTCGATGATTTGATCGAAGCCCATATCCTTGCTCTTGATTACTTGAAGCGAACAGACGAAAGCAATATTTTCAACCTGGGAAGCAGCCAGGGATTTTCGGTAAAGGAAATGATCCACGCTGCAAGAGAAGTGACCGGACATCCCATCCCTGAGAAAATCGGCAAAAGAAGAGCAGGCGACCCGAGCAAATTGATCGCTTCTTCAGAAAAAGCAAAAGAAATGCTGGGCTGGAATCCATCCCGTACCTCGATAACCAAAATGATCGGGGATGCTTGGGAATGGCACGGAAACCATCCGTATGGATACGACGATAGAAAGGGAGAGTGACTTTAGGATGAGCATTTTCTTGACCATTGATGCGATTGTAGAAAAGGCGATAGGGGCGGAACTGATCGGGAAAGAAGATGAAGTCTATGTTCGGAACCGACTCCTTGCCCTTTTGAAAATGGAAGAGTATAAGGTTGAAGAGGCAGATTCTTTTGCCCGGATTTCCATTCCAGACCTGCTTGAAACCTTAACAGCATATGCGGTGGAAAAAGGAATCATCGAAGATCTGTTTGATGAAAAAGAAATGTTTTCGGCTAGTGTGATGGACTGTTTTGTGGCAAGGCCATCTGTCATCAATCAAACGTTTGCTGACCATTATAATAGAGATCCCAAACAGGCAACTGATTACTTTTACCAGCTCAGTCAGGATAGCAATTACATCCAGACGAAACGGATCAGTCAAAACATCAGCTACAAGGTGGATACCGAATACGGGGAACTCGATATTACGATCAATCTGTCCAAGCCTGAAAAAGATCCCAAGCAAATTGCCCTGGAAAAGTCCTTGTCGACAAAGGATCAGACGTATCCACAGTGTTTATTATGCGTTGAAAATGAAGGGTACCAGGGGAGAATCGGTCATCCTGCACGGGCAAATCACCGGATGATCCGTTTGAATCTTGCCGATGAAGGATGGATGCTGCAGTATTCACCTTATGTCTATTACAACGAACACTGTATTGTGTTATCGGAAACCCATCGTCCGATGGAAATCAATCGTGCCGGTTTCGAGCGGCTGCTTCATTTCGTTGATCAGTTCCCTCATTATTTTGCCGGCTCGAATGCAGACCTTCCGATTGTCGGTGGATCGATCCTTTCTCACGATCATTATCAGGGTGGACATTATGACTTTGCCATGGCGAAGGCGGAAAAAGAATACACCTTTTCTATGAGTCATCATCCTGAAGTGGAAGCTGCGATTGTGAAGTGGCCGATGTCGGTGATCCGGTTGAACAGTGAAAACATGGAAGCACTATTAGATGCAGCGGAGGATATTTTATCAGGGTGGAGAGGGTACAGTGACCCTGAAGTTGAGGTCCTTGCTTTTACCGGGGACACACCTCATAACACGATTACACCCATCGCCCGCATGCGAAACGGGAAGTATGAAATGGATCTTGTTCTAAGGAACAATCGAACGAATGATGAACATCCAATGGGGATATTCCATCCTCATGAAGATGTCCATCATATCAAAAAAGAAAACATCGGCTTGATCGAAGTGATGGGCCTTGCCGTTCTGCCTGCGCGTTTAAAGGATGAACTTCAAGAAGTGGAAAAGTTCCTGCTGGGTGAATATCACCAAGTGGCAGACTATCACATGTCGTGGGTGGAAAAGATGAAGGATCGTTACGAAGGTGAGTTGACCCTTGACAATGTCGCTGGCATCGTCAGAGAAGAATTAGGTAAGAAATTCTCCCGTGTACTCGAAGATGCCGGTGTATTTAAGAGGGATGAAAAAGGACAGAAGGCGTTTATGAGGTTCGTTGCTGGGTTTTGATAGAACCTTTGTGGTAGTTTAGCGACGTTTAGAACGGATTTGCTGCTATCATGATTTATATTGTTGGATTTTCGGAAGGAAATGACTTTTCTTGGGCTAAACAGAGTCGTTTTTATGTGGGAATGTTAAAAAAACATACATTCTGTGATTTTATGAGCTCGATTTCGAGACTTAAGATCCGGTTTTCGCACTTTTTGAGCCGGAAATCAAATATATGATCCGGCATTTCAGATTATATCAGTGTAAATTTGATTTTATCAGCGAAATTTCAAATATATCGGCGGAATATTGATTTTATCGGCGAAATCTCAGATATAACGGCGAAATCAAGAATATTTGATCCGCTTTTACTTCTTTATGAGCCGTTTGAAGAAAATTGTAAGATACTTTTGGACATGTATCATCAGATGATATCGATAAATACCATCTAAACGAAATAAATCTCCAAGTGAAATAAGAAACCAATGAAGATCCGGTTTCTTATTTTCTCTATACTAAACAAAACAGGTGATAGATATGTATTTAGGCGTTGATTACTATCCGGAACATTGGGATATCGATTTAATAGACGAAGACCTTTCACGGATGAAAGACATGGGTGTCAACATGGTCAGAATCGGCGAATTCGCCTGGCACTTGATGGAGAAGGAAGAAGGCGGCTTTGATTTTTCCTTTTTTGATCATGTCATCGAGCGTGTGAAGGCGTACGATATGAAAGTGATGTTCGGGACACCGACTGCGACGTTTCCTGCGTGGCTTGCTGCCAAACATCCCGATATATTCATTGAAGATATCAATGGGGTGAAAAAGTCGTTCGGGGGCAGAAGGCAATATTGCTATAACTCTGAAACGTACCAAACCTACTCCCTGCGAATCGCTGAAAAGCTGATCAATCATTATCGCGATGAAGAAGCGATTGTGTCATGGCAAATCGATAATGAATTCGGTCACGAAGATAGTGATATGTGTTACTGCTCCAGCTGTCAACGTGGTTTTCAGGCGTTCCTCCAGAAGAAATATGAATCGATCGACGAATTGAACGAGCGCTGGGGAACGATTTTTTGGGGACAGACGTATAACGGGTTCTCTGAAATTCCCGTACCCAAACAAACGATAACGGTTCATAACCCGGCCATGATGCTGGATTGGTCCCGTTTTCGTTCAGCTTCTTTAAGCGGATTTGCCCTTAAACATGTGGAGCTTTCCAGACGTTTGAAAGGTGCTCATCAGACCGTGACAACGAACCTCCCAGGCGGTTTCTTTGGAAAGTGGTTTGATCATAATGAATTTTCGAGAGATCTCGATTTTGTTTCCTACGACAATTATCCAGTTTGGGGTGGCTTGAAGGAACCGATTTCCCCCGCCCACCTTTCCATGACACTTGATTTTGTGCGGGGATTAAAGAAACAAAATTTCTGGATCGTAGAAGAATTAATGGGAGCTCAAGGCCATGATGTGATCGGGTACTTACCTAGACCGAACCAGGCGAAGGTATGGGCGTGGCATGCTTTTGCTCATGGATGTTCCAATATGTTGTTCTTCCGCTGGCGTGGAATGAATCGCGGAGCCGAGCAGTATTGTCTTGGAATCCTTGATGCCAATAACCGCACGACACGTAAATTCAATGAAGTGAAGCAATTTTTCAGTGAAGTCAAAGAATATCAGACACTTTTTGATTCACCGGTAAAAGCGGATGTCGCTCTTCTATACGACTTCGATAATGTGTGGTCATGGAGAATTCAACAGCAAAATCCGAGCATTGATTTTACGGAAGAAGTTCTTCGTTTGTATGAACCTTTTCATAAACAAAATACGATGATCGATGTGTTGAAATACGATCAGGATTTTTCACAATACAAGGTGGTACTTGTACCGGTGCCTCAGCTGATGGATGACAGATTGACGGCGAGACTTGAAGAGTTCACCAAGAACGGAGGGACTGTCATTGTGTCGTACCGTGCAGGAGTGAAGGATAAAGATAACAATCTGGTATTTGGAAAAATGATTCCGGGAGGGTTGTCTCCATTGCTGGGTATTGAAGTGGAGGAATCCGAATCTCTACATGAAGGACAAGCTGTTCCTGTTGTGTCATCGGATTCAGGTCGTACCACTATAGCTGAATACTGGCGTGATCTGGTGAACCCGATTACGGCCGAAACCCTTTATCGCTACGACGACCCATTTTACAATGAATACGCCTGTGTAACGGGAAATACATTCGGCTCTGGGAAAGCGTATTATATCGGTGCGGGGATCGAAAAAGAAATCATGAACGTAATTGCAAGGAAAATCACAGATGACTCAAACATTGAAACGGTGGAAACAAATCAGGGGGTCGAGGTTGTTACGAGAACAGTCGGAACTAAAACGTATCAGATGATCATTAACCACAATGGCTACGAAGAAACGTTTGGTGAAGTGGTTTTACAGCCTTATGACTGCGTGATAAACGAGCTGTAGCGGAGATCATGAACGGAGAAAAGGATTGTGAATGAACATGGATGTGATTAAAAAGCCATTTGGCGAAATGTACGGAAAAGTGGTCGAGTCGTACACGTTAAAAAATGATTCCGGAATGGAAATGACGTTTATTACGTTCGGAGGGGCAATCACGAAAATTGTGACCCCTGACAAGAATGGGGTTCTTGAGAATATTGTCCTTGGTTTCGATACGTTAGAGCAATACGTTCAGCACGTACACTATTATGGTGCCCTGATAGGAAGAGTTGCCGGCAGAATCGGGCAGGCAAGCTACCCCTCCCAGGGGAAAAAAGTTGAACTGACCTCTAATGATAGCGGCAACCACTTGCATGGTGGTAAAATAGGATTTAACAGAGTGATATGGGCGGTCGGGGAAGTGTCCGTTGAAAAGGAAAAAGTCAGTGTCCGCCTGTCCTATTTGAGTCGTGACGGAGAAGAGGGATATCCGGGAAACGTTAAGGTGGATGTAACCTATACTCTGACGAACAGCAATGAACTTCTCATTGAGTATAGGGCAGAACCGGAGCGTGACACTCCCATCAACATGACGAGCCACAGTTACTTCAACTTGAGCGGTGCTTACAAGGAAGATATACTGTCTCACAGATTGCAAATGAAGGCGGATCGTGTCCTGGAGCTTTCCGATGATAAAGTGCCGACAGGAAGGTTGATTCCTTCAGAGGGGACAGCCTTCGATTTTCATGACGGACAAACCATTCATGAAGGAATGCAGTCAGGCCAGAAAGAAGGATATGACCATGCCTTTATTTTAAATAAAGGGGAGCAGGGAATTGTCCTCTCACACGAAGAAAGTGGCAGAGCGATGACGGTGGATACGGATCAGGAGGCGGTCGTCCTATATACAGGAAATCATCTGAGCGACGACCTCTTGTGGGGCGGTGTCAAAGGACGTGAGCACCTCGGTATTTGCCTTGAAACACAAGGATACCCGGATGCCGTAAATCACCCGCATTTCCCATCGGTCATGGTCAAAAAAGGGGAAGTGTACAAAGCTTCCACCACTTATAGTTTTCATGTATTAAACGAACAGGGGTAGATTTTGAAATGGCAACCATTAAAGATATTGCATTAAAGGCGGGTGTCTCGATCTCGACGGTTTCAAGGGTGCTGAATTACGACAAGAGTTTATCTGTACCGGATAAAACAAAACAAAAGATCTTTGAAATTGCCGAGGAATTAGAATATAAGAAAAAGAAAGCACCGCGGAAATCAATGGAATCCAGCATTGCGATTTTTAACTGGTACACGGAAAAAGAGGAACTGGACGACTTGTATTATATGTCGATCCGCCTCGGTGCCGAGCAGCGCTGTCAGCAATATGGGCTGAATTTGGTGAAGTACTTTCAAAATGATTTCGAGGAAATGAAGAAAGAAGAATTCGATGGTGTGGTGGCGATCGGAAAGTTCAGTCCCAATCAGGTACAGGAGCTACGCAGCATAACGGAGAACATCGTATTCGTCGACTTTAGTCCAGAAGGTGAAGATTTTGATTCTGTTCTCACTGATTTCTCCATTGCTACTATGAAGGTGTTGAACCACTTTGTTGAAAAAGGGCACACGGAGATAGGTTATATCGGTGGCCGTGAAACGTTTAAAGAAAATGGTGGAAGGCACATACCCGATTCGAGGGAAGCTACCTTCAAGGCTTACCTGGGCGAAAAAGGGATGTTGTCAGAATCAGCCATGTATGTCGGTTCCTTTACGGTGGACGATGGCTTCGACTTAATGAAAAAAGCGATCGCAGAGCACGGTGACAAGCTGCCGACAGCATTCTTCTGCGGCAATGATTCCCTTGCCATCGGTGCCCTGCGCGCTCTTCATGAAGAGGGGATCAGCGTACCTGACCGGGTGAATATTATCGGCGTCAATGATATAAGTGTTGCGAAATATGTGTATCCACCACTTAGCTCTGTCAAAGTCCAAACCGAAATCATGGGGGAAACGGCTGTTGACTTCATGATGAAGCGTCTTGAACAAAAGCAGAAAGTGACTCAAAAAGTGTTGGTTTCATCCGAACTTGTCATCAGAAAAAGCAGTCATTAAATCGTGATATTGAGAACCACACCTTTTGGGATAAGGTGTGGTTTTTTCTGCTTGGCGGTTGGTCCCGATTTGAGAGTTCATGAATAGTCGTTTTTAACCAGGGGTGACAGGGTAACACTATAATAAATACCATTATTTTCTTCAAACCAATAGGAGGGACCAGATTTGATCAGCCAAACGAGAGATATTGTTCAGAAGTCATTGGATGCTTTATTAGAGGACGAGGCTTTTTTACCCGAAGTGAAGGGTGAGACAAGAAAGAAAGCGTTTACGTCGCTGACTTCCATTTTGTCGACACCGAACCACGTACATAAATCGTATTTGAGGATTCCGTTGGAGGATGAAAAGGTGGTCAGGATCCCGGCTTTTCGTGTCCAGCATAATAATGCCCTGGGGCCATATAAGGGAGGGATACGTTTTCATGAGACGGTGAATGAGGAAGAGGTCGTGAATCTCGCTTCCTTGATGACGTTGAAGAATGCCCTTCATGACGTTCCATTCGGTGGAGGAAAAGGCGGGATCATTCTGAATCCCCGTGAGTATACGGAAAAGGAGCTTCATCTGATCGCGAGGAAGTATGTCCAGTATTTCAGCGATGTCCTTGGCCCCGATAAAGATATTCCGGCTCCCGATATGGGATCAGGGGAACGTGAAATGGACTGGATGATGGCGGAGTACAAGAGTATCCGGCCGGGGATGCCTTATAGAGGGAGCTTTACGGGGAAGAGTGTTGTGAACGGGGGATCGTTGGGCCGGAGAGAGGCGACGGGAAAGGGCGTCTTCTTTACGTTCCGCTACCTCGTTCATGATTTTGTAAGGGAACAGAAGAGTCTATTAACGAAGACGGATAATGTCTTTGCGAAAACGGCACTCGATTTCGAGGACCGTCCCTTGACGATTTCAGTGCAGGGGTTCGGGAATGTAGGGTCGGTTGCGGCACTTGAAGCCTATCAATCCACTCATATACAGAATAAAGTGGTGGCGGTGAGTGACCGGAATGTGACGTTGTTCAATTCGGATGGTCTTGATATTCCGGCTTTGGTTGAGTTTACGATGAAGAATAAAGGAGATCTTCCCACGAAAGATGAACAGTTGAAGGAAATCGGTGTGAAGGCTGAAATCCGTGGTCGTGAAGAGGTTCTGTACCTGGATGTTGACGTTCTGATGCTGGCGGCGTTAGAGGATCAGGTGCACAAGGATAATGCAGAAAAGGTGAAAGCAAGAATTATCGTGGAAGGGGCCAATGCTCCAATCACAACGGAAGCTGATGAATATTTAAGTGATAAAGGAGTCATTATCATCCCTGATATCCTGGCGAATGCCGGAGGGGTCATCGTCTCCTACTTCGAATGGCTGCAAGGACGGGAAACACAGTTCTACACAGAGGAAGAAGTATTCAACCTCCTCTACGACAAAATGAAATCAACCATGGACACCGTCCTGCCGCTATTCTTCGGCGACCCATTCCCACTGCGCCAAAACTGCTACATCCACTCCGTCATGAAACTATCCACGGTTCTATACAGACAAGGGAAACTTTATTAAGAACGAGGGACGGACCTCCATTCCTAGGAGCTGGTACTAGGAGTCGAGGTCCGTCCCTCTTTTTTCAAACGGGGGTGTCCTTCACTCTCCCTATCCCCTATATAAAGGGTGAAAGGAGGTGAGGCACATGGCAACAGCGGATTTAAAATCTACGAGAATACGACTGGCTTACAATGATGGTCTGGATGAGAAGGGGAATCCTAAGATTGCGTACAAATCGTACAGCTACATCAATGCACTGGCAACGGCAGATGAGATGAACAGCGCAGCTTTATCCGTGGCAAGTCTTTCATCAAAAGGATTAAACAACATCGAGAAGGTCGAAACCTTTGACATTAACGAGTAAGGACAATCGATAGTTCCATAGAAAGGAGGAGGCAGCATGGCAAAAGTATTAGAACTGGAATTTACGACCGAAACGGGGAAGTCAGCTAAACTATCCATCAATGACCCGATCGAACCGATTGATACAGTGGCGGTGAAAGCAGCGATGGATAACCTGATCGCGACCAATGTGTTTGGAAGTTCGAACGGGATGTTTGTGAGTGTGGTAGGAGCACGGGTAGTAGAGCGAAATGTAACGGATTATGATGTGATGTAATCGAATGAAAGTGTCCTCCTTAATGGGGGACACTTTCTTCATGTTCTTCAACATAAAAAAGAGTAACCCATTACAGGTCACTCTTAATCGAGAAAATATTACTTCCCCAATAAACTCACAGCCTGTTCCAACACTTTCTCACCATTCATCATCCCATAAGACATCCCATCTATCACATCGACCTTAATATGATGGGGCTCTGCTTTTTCAATGATTTTAGATGATAGGTAGCGGACTTGGGGACCGATGAGAATCACATCAAGTTTATCTAAGTGATTGCTTAAGTCAGCTTCAGAAGTAGCATTAATGGTGGCTTCGAGGCCTTTTTCTTCAGCGGCTTTGCGCATTTTTTGGACTAACAAACTCGTTGACATTCCTGCCGAACAGACCAGCATGATATTCATATGAAGCACTCCTTACTTGGTTTGATGGATTTCGATGATTTCCTGGGCCAGTTCTTTGACGGTGATGGCGTTCATGAGATGATCCTGGGCATGGATCAATAGAATCGTAGGATTCTGTGTGTCGCCACTTGCTTCTTTTTGAAGTAACTGAGTTTGATAGTGATGGGCCTGATGAACTTCATTCGCTGCCTCGGCCATTTTTTCCTCTGCTGTTTCGAACTGTTTTTTCTTGGCGGCTTGCAGGGCTTCCATGGCAGAGGACCGGGCGTTTCCAGCGTGTAAAATGATATGAAAAGATATTTCTTCTAAGGTCATTTGTTGTTCAGCATTCATGCGATTTTATCACTCGTTTCGGTGGTTTTCTTTAATTGGGCACGTTCAGATGCGAGCAGGAATGGGATGTACATAAGTGTAGCGATTGTCAGGTTCACAAGTTGTAGCACGATTCCACTCCAAGATCCGCCTGTTACAAGGTAACCACTGATGATCGGTGGTGTCGTCCAAGGAACAATCGCGACGGTTTTAGGTACAATTCCTAAGCTCAGTGCCAGGTATGATGTAACGGTCAATACGACAGGTACCAGTAAAAACGGGATAAACATAAGCGGATTTAACACGATCGGCAGACCAAAGATGACCGGTTCATTAATATTGAAGACGCCAGGTGCAGCAGACAATTTTCCGACTGTGCGGTAATGCTTCGTTTTCACCACAAGGAAGATGGCGATGATCAAGGCGATCGTCGTACCGGATCCACCCATGTACACGTAGGCATCGAAGAATGGTTTCGTCACAATGTAAGGAACGTCGAAGGCACTCATCCCGTCTGCGAAGAGCTGCTGATTTTTCTCAATTAACGGTAGATAGATCGGTTCGATGATCGGACCTAATATGTTCGTGCCATGTAAGCCGAAGAACCAAAGAAAATGATTTAAGAAGGCAACGACAATGGCTGATGGCAGTGAGTTGGATACAGCTTGCAGTGGTTCCTGAACCACCGTGAACACGATTTCAAAGATACTTTTTTCTGCAAAAGAAGTTAAGAGAGCTTGAATAAGACCAACAAGAATCAAGATAATCGTTGCAGGAATCAGGGCCTTGAATGATTTTACGACACCTTCCGGCACACCTTCCGGCACACCATCGGGCATACTGATCGTAAACTTGGAACGAATCAACACTTTGAATAATTCTGTGACAAGAAGGGACGTGATCACGGCGACGAATATCCCTTGTGCTCCGGTCCAGGCATAGGAAATCCCCCAGTCTTCCGTTACCGGCGTAAGGATGATGAGTGAAGCGATCGATACCAATGCTGCAGATAACCCATCGATATGATAGGACCTGGCTAAATGATAACTGATGGATGCAGCGACGAGCAGTCCGAGGATGGCGAATGATCCATTCCACATATTCCCCCCGACGGATTTCCAGCTTTCACCGAATACAGAGACCATAAAATTTTGAAAGGCATCAATCGGCAGATTATTTAATAAGACAGCCAAAGATCCGACGATGATCAGCGGCATGATCGAAACGAATCCATCACGGATGGCGACGAGATGTCGTTGTGACCCGATTCGTCCTGCAATCGGCATAAACTTGCTTTCCATAAACCCCATTACTTTACTCATTTCTCTTTCCCCCGTTTACTAGATTAATTGAATTGCGGTAAAAACTCTTTGTGAGCTTCCAATAATTCATCGACTAGTTGCCTTGCTACCCCTTCGTTCTGTACTAGCGGATTCATTACCATGGCCTGGTAGACATGATTGTACTCACCGGACATTGCTGCCTGAATGACGAGCTCTTCGAACGCTTTCATCTGTTGGATGATCCCTTTAATTGATGAAGGAAGCGGTCCGATGACGATTGGCCAAGGTCCGTCCCCCGTAATGACTGCGTTTACTTCAATAACAGCGTCGTGGGGCAGGTCCGGGATGGTTCCGTTGTTCAGTGTGTTGACGGTTTGGATGTCTCCTGAGTTGTTGTAAATGCTCGTCATGAGGCTGCAGGCAGCATCACTGTAGTAGGCACCTCCTCGATTTTCCAGCTCTTTTGGTTTTTCATTTAACTCTTCTTTCATATATTGTATGAAAAGTTCTTTTTCAACTTTTCGAACAACCTCTGCCCGTGTACCGTTTTCTCTATAAGCTTGAAGGTCCTTTTCCAACACAGAGTCCCGTTGGAAATAGTATTGATGATAAGGATTGGGAAGCATCCCGAGTGCTTGTAAAAATTCCTTCGACCAACCGAGGGAGACGATGTTGGCCGGTGAGTAATCTACTTCTTGATGGATCAGTTTTTGCAGAACCTGATCGGTGACATCCTGACCATTGACCCAAACCCTTTTTCCAAACACAAAATGATTCATCCCTACAAATTCAATCTGTACTTCATTTGCAGAACAATTCATCATCTCGGCGACGCTGTTTTTCATGTTGAAAGGAATATTGCACACCCCGATGACTTTACTATATGAGCTGTATTTAAGCAGGGCTTCTGTAACAATGCCTGCAGGGTTGGTAAAGTTGATTAGCCATGCATGGGGACAAATCTGTTGGATGTCATGACAAATTTCCATTAGGACCGGAATGGTACGCAAGGCCTTGAATATACCGCCTGCTCCATTGGTTTCCTGACCGATGACGCCATGACTTAACGGGATACGTTCATCTTTTTCCCTGGCTGAGAGACCGCCCACCCTGATTTGTGTTGTCACAAAATCAGCGCCTATCAAGGCATCCCGCCGGTTAAGAGTCCATTCCAATTCAATCGGCACACCTGCTTTTTGGATCATTCGACGAGCAAACTGCCCGATAATCTCAAGCTTCTCTTTCCCTGCTTCGATGTCTACAAGCGTTATGTCTGTGACAGGAAAAGATTTGTATCGGTGGATGAACCCCTCGATAATTTCTGGTGTATAGCTTGATCCGCCTCCGATTATGACCACCTTTAATGACATTCTGTCGATCTCCCTTCATTTTGAAAGCGATTTCTATTTTTTTATAATGTATCATACAAGTTTTTGCTCGTCTATATATTGTAATTACAAATATGAAATTTATGACTGATTTTTATTTAATTGTAATAACAAATTGTTTTTATGATAAAATGAAGAGGAATAGAGAATTGATCGTGGATGTGTTATAACAAATATAGGAAGAAAGTGGAAGGGAGAAACAGAATGAAAGAGACACAAGAAGCAAAGGCCCTGCATTCGCATGTAAAAGAAGAAATCATCCACATGATTAAAAATAAAGAGTACGCTCCGAATACAAAACTGCCGACAGAGGCGGAGTTTTGCGAAAAGTTCAATGTCAGTCGTACGACGATCCGGACGGCGCTCCAGCAGCTGACACTTGAAGGTTACGTGTATCGCGAGCAAGGAAGAGGAACTTTTGTCGCAGAAGAGAAAGTCAGTCAAATCCTGTCCTCGACGATCGACAACTACACAGAGCAACTGCGATTACAAGGTAAGAAACCTAAGATCAAGGTACTAAGCATGAATGTCATCCCGGCAGAATCAACAGTGGAAAAAGCGTTGGAATTAAAGAATGGAGATCCCGTCAATCGTTTAGAGAGGATCCGATATTCAGACGGTCTGCCCCTGCAATATGAGGTGGCCTATCTGCCCTGGTACAAGACGCCCGGGCTTGATAAAGACGAATGTGAAAGATCTCTTTACAAGCTCCTGGAAACACAGTTTGAGATAAAAATTAAAAAAACCGTCGAAACGATCGAGTTGTTTTTAGCAGATGAACGAGTGGCAGAAAAGCTCGAGGTGCCTGAGGGGACACCTTGCTTTATGATTGAGACGACGGCTTATGTAGAGGATGGATCGGTCATCGAATTTTCCAAAGCGATCTTCAGAGGAGATAAAGCGAGCTTTCTTGTAGAAAGAACCTATTAGCGAAAAGGGGATGGGGGATTATGAGGAACGTGATCATCAATGCAGATGATTTTGGTTTATGCCGGGGGGTGAATTACGGCATCGTTGATAGTCACCGGTTTGGCATCGTCAACTCAACAACGATGCTGGTCAATATGCCGGGAACTCTGCATGCGGTGGAATTGGCGAAGGTTTATCCGGAATTACAGGTTGGGATCCATTTAACGCTGACATGCGGAAGACCAGTTTCTGGCGGAGTACCATCTCTTCTTGATGAGAGAGGCCTTTTCCGTTACACCAGCAGGATTTTTGAAGAAAAAGAAATCAATGTGGATGAGGTTGAAATGGAGTGGGAGGCTCAGATGGATAAATTCCTATCATTCGGTCTGCCCCTTTCTCATATTGACAGTCATCACCATGTTCATAGCTTTCGGCCACTGATCCCGGTGGTGAAGAGGTTGTCGGAGCGCTTTGGGGTTCCGGTCCGGAATGTGCCCTGTGATGGGTTAGACGCAATGAATGTGTTAACCGATCGGTTCTCGATGGACTTTTATGGTGACGGAGTGTCGGTTGAAGGATTGAAGAGGATATTGGACAGCAGGGATGAAGGTGAGACGCTTGAGATTATGTGTCATCCGGCTTATGTTGATACATACTTGAAAGGGAATTCGTCTTATTGTGAGCAGAGGTTGAGGGAGTTGGATGTGTTGACGGGGATTAAGGAGTGGGCGTCTAGTTTTTGATTGGTTGATTGGGAGATTAGAATGTTTGATGTGAGTTGTTATGACAAATGGGGTGCTGCTATGGAAGGTAGTGCCTTTTTCTATTGGTAATGGAGATTCGTCCCATTTGGAGGTGGAAAGGAATGTTTTTGGATAGTATGTATGGTTTTGAGATGGTGTTAAGGCAGGATTTTGACTGAGACCGATGTGAAATACATGGATTGATAGGATAAGAGAAGTTTTATTATCGACTTTCCACCTTTTATGAGCAACTTTAGGAATATATTATCAACTGTAAAAAAATGGATACTTACTACCCCCGGATCAAACCAAAGTCCGCCCCACCCAGAAAAAACCCTACCCTAGCGCACCAACAAAGATAACGCTTACATAAAAACAACTGAAAAATTCCCTATTGACTTCCATTCGCATACCCAGTATTATCCTCTATAAGATAAAAATTTAGAAAATTACATACTTTCAATTATCCAGAGTGACCGAGGGATCAGGCCCTATGACGTCCGGCAACCTCCAGTATTGGAACGGTGCTAATTCCTGCAGAATGATTTCATTCTGAGAGATAAGTCGAGATAAACAGGCGATGCTTCTTTCAGTTGAAAGAGGCATTTTTTATTGTACAAAAAAAGGGGTGTGCACATTGATCGAGATTCGAAATCTAGTTAAAACCTACAGTACAAAGAAGCAAACGGTGGTCGGTGTCGATAATGTTTCCGTAAAGATTGAAAAGGGTGAGATCTTTGGAATCGTCGGATACAGTGGAGCGGGGAAGAGTTCACTCATTCGCTGCCTGAATCTATTAGAAACCCCTACATCAGGAGAAATCATCATTGATGGACAGGATTTTACAAAACTTTCATCCAAACAACTTAGACTCGCCCGTCAAAAGACGAGCATGATTTTTCAGCATTTTCACCTGATCAAATCCAAAACGGTGTTTGACAATCTGGCCTTTGCCTTGAAAGCGGCCAGTGTACCGAAAGCGAAAATAAAGCCCAGGGTTGTCGAGCTCCTGGAGATGGTCGGTCTATCGGACAAAGCGAACGCGTATCCGGCCCAGCTCAGTGGAGGACAAAAGCAAAGAGTCGGGATTGCGAGAGCCCTTGCGAATAACCCATCGGTTTTACTTTGCGATGAAGCGACATCGGCACTCGATCCGAATACGACGAAATCGATCTTGAAGCTATTGAAAAAAATCAACAAAGAACTGGGTTTGACGATCGTACTCATCACCCACGAGATGGAAGTGGTGAAAGAAATCTGCGACCGGATGGCCGTGATGCAGGACGGGAAAATCGTGGAGGAAGGTCCGGTTTACGACCTGTTTGCAGAACCGAAGCAGCCTTTAACGAAACAATTCATTGAAACGATCCTTCAATTTGAACTCCCGCCGCACCTCATGGAATCAAGAAAAGGAAAACTGATTAAAATCCAATTTAAAGGATCGATCGCAGAGGAAAGCGTCGTATCCGAAGTGTTCCAAAAGTACAAAGTACGGGGCAATATCCTTCACGGCAAGATTGAATATATTCAGGAAGTGCCACTGGGGATTTTTATCATGGAACTGATCGGTTCCCATGACGAGATCGAAGCCGCGATCCGGTTCATCACGCTGAAGACGCAGAGCTTGGAGGTGCTTGAGAATGCTGCCTGATTCATTGACTGCGATTTTACCAGAATTGAATAAAGCCTTTTTTGAAACGGTATATATGGTGGGGATTTCACTCGGAGTTGCGATTTTAGTGGGATTACCGCTCGGGATTCTTCTTTTCGTAACAGACAAAGGCTTGTTTTTACAAAATAGTTTGATCAAAAAGGTCGTTGGATTTGTCGTCAATATGGTGCGGTCGGTTCCGTTCATCATTCTATTAGTCGCACTCTTACCATTAACCAAACTGTTGACCGGAACCACGATCGGACCGACGGCAGCATCCGTATCACTCTCTGTTGCGGGAATTCCGTTTTTTGCGAGAATGGTAGAAACATCATTGCGTGAGATTGATAAAGGTGTCATTGAAGCCTCGGTTTCGGTGGGGGCAAGCCCTTGGATGATCATTAAGGACGTGCTGTTACCGGAAGCTCGTCCAGCGGTGATTCAAGCAATCACGATTACAACGATCAGTTTAGTTGCCTATTCTGCCATGGCCGGCATTGTCGGTGGAGGGGGAGTCGGGGACCTGGCAATTCGCTTCGGGTACTACCGATATGACAACACGGTGATGATCACGACCGTCGTCATTTTAATTTGTTTGGTTCAGCTCATCCAATATACGGGTGATGTGTTTGCACGATTAGTCGATAAACGATAACTACTCTAGGGGGAACAACAAGTGAAAAAGTGGATTTTACTCGTAGCATTAGCGGTAACAATGAGCATTCTTGCAGCTTGCGGCGGGGACGAAGCAAGTTCAAGCGCAGAAGATAAAAAAGAGGTAACCATCGGAGCGACATCCGGACCATACAGTGATATGGTGACAAAAGCGATTAAGCCAGGACTTGAAGAAAAAGGATACACGGTGGAAGTGAAAGAATTCAGTGATTACATCCAACCGAACAACGCGCTGGCCCAGGGAGATCTGGATGCGAACCTTTTCCAGCATAAAATCTACATGGAAACCTTTGCGAAACAACATAACATGGATTTATCCGAAGTGATTGTCGTACCAACGGCTCCAATGGGAATCTACTCACAGAAGTTTGATTCGATTGAAGACATCAAAGAAGGCAGTGCCATTGCCATTCCAAACGATCCGACGAACGCAGCACGGGCCTTTCAGATTCTGGAGGATGCTAAGCTGATCACGTTAAAACCGGATACAGATCCATTGACGGTGTCAGAAAAAGACATTGCTGAAAACGTGAAAAACCTGCAGTTCAAACCAATCGAAGCAGCACAGCTTCCAAGGGCCGTTGACAGTGTGGATCTGTCTGCGGTACCAGGGAACTACGCACTTGCTGCCGACATGGACTTACTTGATGCACTTCAGCTGGAGGACATGCCTGATCAGTATCGAAACCGAGTGGTTGTAAATACGAAGGACGTTGACTCACAGCTGGCGAAAGACATCAAAGCAGTCGTCGAAGCAGACCAATTCGAGAAAATCATCGACGAAGAATTTAAAGGCTTTGGTAAGCCTGAGTGGATGGAGTAGAGGGACGGACCTCTAAAATCAACGTGTTTTATGAGTAGAGCGTGATAGGGACGGACTTCAGCATGAAAATGCGGAGGTCCGTCCCTCATTTTATAAACAGCACTTCTTGTATTTTTTTCCACTGCCACATGGGCAGGGGTCGTTGCGTCCGACTTTGTCTTCTGTTTGGACGGGTTGTGTAACAAGAAGTGGTTGTTCATCCAATGAATGCTTTTCCACTTCTTCGATGAGACTCTTCCACTGTGTGAGTTTCGGATGAACGATCCCGTTCATGACGCAGTTCACGTATAGGGATTCTTCCAGACAAAGCATGTTTTCATCATAGCCTTCTTCGATGAACGCTTCGATTTTTGGAATCGCGTCTGTTGATAACTGCTGGCATAAATAATCTGAGATCAGCGTTTTAGCGGTAATGTTAGCTGTCTGATCAAATAATCGTAACAGTGCTTGTTCCGCCTCGGCGCTCTTTATTCTGCCTAATACATCCAGTGTATAGAAATAGGTGTTACCATAGAGAGCTACTTTTTCAACCTCGTGCACCACCTGATCTGTTCCTATCTTCACCAGTGCATTGGCCACTTCCTCCAACAGCAAATCTTCTGCTTCCTCATTTTTGAAAAGGCTCACCAATTGCGGGATCACGCTCTCTTCGCGGATTTCCCCAGCCATATATACTGTGTAGACTAGATCGAAGCCGACTAGTTCATCTTCCTCAATCTGTACCTCCCAGCTTTTAATTTCGCCTTTCTTAACTAGCTCCTGAACGACCCTTTTCCCATGGTCAAAATACACTTGGTCATAATCATTCGTATCCAAGTAAAACATGATGTCAGCAAGCTCCATGAATAATTCTTCATCATTTAAAGCAGGAAGCTTCGCAATTTTCTTCAGTTGCCCTTCATCTATAAAAGGTTTTACTTCGTTTCTGTATGAAATCAGTAAATCTGTATCGGCATTTGCTATTAATTGAATGTAGAAGAGTACGTCGGTATTCTTTTTACTCAGGCTTTTCAACCGATTGACTATCTCCTTCATCCCTTCCTCATTCAACGGCATGTACATTATGTAAGGAAGTACAGGCGAAGAGTATTTCGAAACCGGTCCAAGGTCATGAGCTTTTAACCCTGTTAAAAAAGTATCCCCATTAACCAAATAGGAACCTTCCAGCATTTCTATCGCATATCTCTGCACAAACGGATCCTCACTCAAAAAATAAGGCTTAACCCTTTCAACAAAACGATTCATCCAACCATCCTTTATCATAATATTTTCTTTAAGTGTAAAGGGTGGGAGTGGAAAAAGGAAGAGGGACGGACCTCTGGGATGTCAACTTGAAAAAAGGAAGTGATGACATCGGACTTTTAATCAATTTAGAGGTCCGTCCCTTAAAATTACTAGTAACAATGTATTTATAGTAATAAAGTAACGATAGATTACAATATTAGTTAAAAATTACTGTTTTTAGTAAAATAATCCATTTTACAAGAGTGATATGTTAATATCTTCCTTGTGTTAAAGATAATTACAAGGGAGAGGACAAAAATGAAAACAAGAAAGTATTTAATGGGTGCTTTATCTACGGTTGTATTAGCAGGGGGGATTTCAGCCACTTTTACAAGTGCATCCGCAGCTGGAGTGGTATCTTCAAAATTAGTTACAACGAATTCTATTATAGAACAGGAAGCGGATATTGATAGATTGGCAGATGATATGCAATATCTCTTTGAAGAAGCTACTAATTTACAAGATGGAACCTACATAATGGACGAGCATTTAATTGCTGAAAAATTTGGAGAAGAAAATGTGGCTTCGATTGCAGCCTTCGTTAAACTTGTTAATGGTGAAGAGTTATCAGAGGCAGATTTAATTGGAGTTCCTGCACCTGCAGAATTCAAGAATGATAAAAAGATGACTATACAGAGAAGTTCATGGTCAGAATGCGTTGGAGACAAGATTATCGATGCGACCGGTATAGGCTTCATCAGTGGTGGATTATGGAAGCTGATTGAACGAAAAGCTTGGCAGCAAGTGGCAATCGAACTTGCAAAAGTAGTCGGGAAAAATGCCATTAAAGGTGGAGTCATCGGTTTTGCCGCAAGTCTGGCATGGTATGGAATAAAGTGTAAATAATCTTGGGTCATTACTCTCTAAGAGGTGTGTTAAACTTTATATCTCTTAGAGAGTGTAACTCAATTATTACCATTTATTATCTTCCTCTAATTCACAATTCTTTTTAAATGAACGTTTAAGAGAGAAATAATTTAAAAAGAACATAAACGTCCAGATAAGGAAAGATAACCCTAGTAGGTCTACCCAACCTCCTTTGGCTTCGGGGATTCCTGTAAATAGGAGATAAATGACGCTAAATATTACAACAAACTTTAGTGATTGAAAAACAATACTTCTTACTTCTTTTTTATATTCTGTCTTGTTAAATACATTTGAATATTCAATGCCAGAAACCATATAACGTATAATGGTATACATAATCACTAAGCCGGACAGGGCTGCCACAACGATCTCATCTCTTATTTGGTTAATTGGATAGAAGCGTTTCAAGGCTAAAAAAATGAATGATATTGCTAGTAAAATGACAGCGGACTCGGCAAGGAAATACAATACTTTTTTCTCTTTATACTCATCTTTTGGTAAGAAAATCGATAGCCACGATTTCATTAATGTTGTTCCTCCTCCCAAAATAACTCATCCAATGTTTTATCTAATGTTTTAGCGATTGATATGCACAGTTGAAGGCTGGGGTTATATTTTCCCTTTTCAATGAGTCCAATCGTTTGTCTTGTAACCTTAATTTGTTTGGATAACTCCTCTTGAGTCATATTTTTCTCAATTCTTGCTACTTTCACCTTATTGTTCATAGAACCTCCCTTATTAAGTTAAATGCAATATATATATTACAATATGCAATTTATATATTACATATCTAAATGAATCATCGCAAGTGATTTCATGGTTATATATGGAATTGAACCCTTAGACCTACATTTGGAAAATTAGATGACGGACTAAATTGAGGGACGGACCTCTAGCTTAAAGCCAGAATAGGAAACGTGATAGGGACGGACTTTCCGCAAAATGCGGAGGTCCGTCCCTATTCTTTATAAAAAAACTTTCCCATCCACATAGGATTTTCCAACTTTATATCGAATATATCTATTAACGGTATTATTAAGGAACTTTTCCTTAAATAATCATTCGACCGAAAAAGGAGATTTTTCATGAAGTTAAAGCAGCTTGTCCAATCAGTAGAGAATGAAGTCATTGAATTACGCAGACACCTTCACCAATATCCTGAGGTGAGTGGAGAGGAATTCGAGACATCGAAAACGATTCAGAAAAAATTAGCAGAAGCGGGAATCCCTTTTAAAACGGGCTATGCCAAAACAGGAGTGCTCGGCATCATACAAGGAGAAAAGCCGGGAGGCACGGTCGCATTAAGGGCGGATATCGACGCTCTGCCAATCCAGGAGGAAAGTGATCTATCCTACAAATCCACCATCCACAACAACATGCATGCCTGCGGTCACGATGCCCATACAGCCATGCTCGTTGGTACAGGAAAAGTATTGAATCAACTGAAAACGGAGATCGCAGGCACGATTCTTCTTGTCTTTCAGCCGGCGGAGGAGAATGCCCCTGTAGGAGGTTCTCAGCAAATGATGGACGACGGAGTATTCGACGAATATACGCCTGACGTCATTTTCGGGCAGCATGTTTGGCCGGATCTGCCTGTCGGGGAAATCGGAGTTCTCCATCATGAAATCATGGGGGCTTCGGACCGCTTTAAGATTACTGTTAAAGGTTCTGGAGGACACGCGAGCATGCCTCATCAGTCCAATGACGCCATCATTATTGCCAACAACCTGATCACTCAGCTTCAAACAATCGTGAGCCGAAATACGGACCCCATTGATTCAGCCGTCCTCACCATCGGGAAAATCGAAGGAGGCTACCGTTATAACGTAATCGCGGATGAAGTCACCCTTGAAGGGACCATTCGAACCTTCAAACCGGAAGTGAAAGAAATGGTGAAAAGTCGTTTCCACTCCATCATTGAGGGTGTCGGAAAAAGCTTCGGGGCCTGCATGACCATCGACTATTTAGATGGATATCCCGCGACGGTCAACACACCCCGATGGGCGGATGAAGTGCGTAACGCTGCCCAAAAAGTACTTGGGGAAGAAGCTGCACCAGTGGTCTCACCGTCTCTTGGAGGAGAGGATTTCTCCCGTTTTCTGAAGAAATTTCCAGGTGCCTTCTACTGGCTGGGAACATCTGTGAAGGATACAGAACCGCAATACCCACTCCATGATCCTAGATTTAAATTAAATGAAAGTGCATTGCCTAAAGGGGTTGAAGTGATGGCCCAGCTTGCACTGGATGCCTTGAAAAAGCTTAAAAAAAGGAGTCTTGAAAGATGAGAACTGTTGAACATTTTATCAATGAAATATCACCGTCACTCACTGCCTTCAGACGCACCTTCCATCAGAAGCCTGAACTGGGATTCACTGAATATGTAACCACCTATCTGATCGGAAAAGAATTAATCAATCTCGGCTTCACGATCCACCTAGGAAAAGATGCACTGGAGTCCACGGAACGAATGGGGGTTCCTTCACCCAACGATTTAACCAAACAAGAAGAACTTGCCATAAAAGAAGGCGTGGAAAAGAGCTGGCTAGATAAAATGAAAGGCGGACATACAGGATTGGCTGCCACATTCGATACAGGTAAGCCCGGTCCTCATACGGCATTCCGATTCGATATCGATGCTCTGCCCATCAAGGAATCGGATGATCCTGATCACCACCTCCCGACAAAAGAAGGCTTTCGTTCCCAATATGAAAGCGTCATGCATGCCTGCGGTCATGACGGTCACGCTGCCATCGGCCTGGGTGTGGCAAGCTTCCTGTCGGCATACAAAGACCAGCTCTCTGGAAGGTTTACTCTCCTCTTCCAGCCAGCTGAAGAAGGTGGACGGGGAGCAAAAGCCATGGTGAAAAAAGGCTGGTTGGAGAATGTCGATTATTTTGCAAGCGGTCATATCGGAATCCGGGATACGAAGCTTGGACGAGTGTATGCCACGACGAATTCTTTTCTCGCTTCCTCCAAAATCAACGTCACTTATAAAGGCAAAGCGGCCCACGCAGGTCTCGAGCCTGAAAAAGGGAAGAATGCTTTATTGGCAGCGGCTGCAGCAAGTCTTCACCTTTACAATATCCCGCGCCATTCTGACGGGGCGACCAGGATCAATGTCGGGAAGCTTCAAGGGGGAGCAGGCAGAAACATTATTGCCGATGAAGCTCATCTTGAAATGGAAACAAGAGGGGAAACGACTGCTATCAATCGGTACATGCAGAAAGAAGCCCTGCGTATCCTTCAAGCATCGGGAAATCTTTATGGTGTGGAAACCGGAATCGATGTAGTGGGCGAGACGGTTGAAGCAGCATGTAACCCTGAATGGATTCAGTGGTTAAAGGAAGTGGGCGAGGAAAGTCCATTTATATCCGAAATTCATGATGGTTTACCTTTAAAGGCATCAGAGGATGTTACCTATATGATGAATGAGGTGCAAAATCAGGGTGGCAAATCAACCTTCATGGTATTCGGAACCGGATTGAAAAATGGACATCATCATCATCAATTTGATTTTGAAGAAGGGGTATTAACCGTGGCAGTGGATGCCTTCGCACGTCTTATCTTAAAATTATCCCACCAAAAAGAGGAGGTTACGAGTTGAAAGAATGGTTAAGAACAACTCTAGAAGCATTAAATCTGGTTGACACCATGGAGCAGCCCGATGGATTTACGAGATTAGGATATTCCAAGGAAGAGACTGCTTCCATGAATGTGTTTCGCAGCGTTGCAGAAACATTGGGGCTATCCGTACAGAGGGACCGGGCAGGGAACCTATTTGCCAGGTGGGAAGGGACTAACGACCAAGTTGTCATGACCGGATCTCATCTTGATACGGTTGAAAATGGAGGAGGTTATGACGGGGCAGCCGGTGTCCTTTGTGGACTGGGAGCCGTGAAAGCATTAAAAGACGGTGGTTTCAAACCCCATCACTCCATTGAAGTGGCCTGTTTTGCCTCTGAAGAGTCAGCACGTTTCGGCGTTTCTACCCTGGGAAGTAAGAGCGTGGCAGGAATTCTTGATAAATCAGTAGAAAACGTAAGAGACCGCCACGGAGTCAGCATTAAAGAAGCCGTGGAATCAACGGGCCTAGACTGGTCATCCATTGAAAAAGCTGAACGCTCCCGAGAGGAAATCCTCTCCTTCATCGAACTTCATATTGAACAAGGGATCCAAATCGAAGATCATGGTGCTCAATTCGGAATTGTCCGGGGGGTAGCCTGCCCGATCCGCTTGAAGGTAAAGGTGGAAGGAATGGCTGGTCATACGGGAACTACTCCGATGGGGAAACGGACGGACGCCCTTGTGGCTCTTGCTCCCCTTATTACATTTGTTTCCCAAGAGGCGGAAGAGATATCAAGGCGGTCCCAGAAACCACTAGTAGCAACCGTCAGCACGATGAACGTAAAACCGAACGTCATGAATGTCATCCCGGGTCATGCAGAAGCGGGAATCGATATTCGATCCGTCGACGATGACCTGAAGAGATCCATGGCCGATAAAATAATTGAACAGTGTCGAAGCTTAGAGAATGAATTTAATGTTACAATCAACATAGAAACTCTTGTAGATAATCCTTCTATTCTATTAGATGAAATGCTGACAGCCAGAGTCAAACAAGCAGGGGAATCCCTGGGGTACAACACGTTCGAAATGGATAGCGGGGCAGGGCATGACGTCATGAATATGGCAGCGAAATGGCCTTCTGCTTTAGTATTCATTCCCTGTGAAAAAGGGATCAGTCACCATCCAAAGGAACATAGCTCTTTAGAAGACTTGTATGCAGGAGTCGAGATTCTAGCTGAAGTATTGCGGCAAGAAGCAGGTGAATAACAGTTGATGATAAAAATTGGTGTCATCGGTCCGGATGATTCGATTCAGCGGATCAATCATGTGGCCACTCATTTTGACAATATAGAACTTATGAATTTTCCATATCACGGGGTGAATGAAATAGAAGAAATTCTTGAGAAGAACCGCGGTCTAGTAGATCAATGGTTCTTTTCGGGACAATCCCCCTTCTACTATGCGCTTGAAAAAGGATGGATCACGGAAAAGGAAGGGAGCTTTCCTCCCTTACATGGATCCAGTTTCTTTGGAGCATTATTAGAAGCGCAAATGAAAGAACAGACTCTATTAAATAAAATTAGTATAGATACAATTTCAAAAGAGGAAATTGAAACCGCGGTTCAATTTCACTCATTTGATCAACTAGAAATTTCAACTTATCCATATGAAGGATACCGGAGTGCTGATGAGCTGGTTGACTATCACCGTTCACTCTACGAAAAAGGAGAAATTGAAACGGCGATCACGTGTATTCAAAGTGTTCAGAAGCGCCTCACTGAAGCAGGCATTCCTTGTTACCGTGTCGTACCGACGAATTTGTCCATCCGGATGATTTTGCAGTATTTATTAGAGAGGGCACAATCGAGGAAATATCAAAAATCCCAAATTGCCATCGTTGGAATCGAAGTCATCTATTCCACCCAGACCTTGGACGAGTCCCATTTTTCTTATAAAATGAAGCATCAAGAGCTGGATCTGAAACGCAATCTTCTTGATATCGCCCAAAAGATCAATGGTTCCATGGTTCAATTAGGGGACGGATTGTTCTTCGTTTATACAACGAGGGGGGAACTCGATCTTCATGAAAAGGAGTCGGTTTTCACTACTTTGACTCAGGAAGTGAAGGCCCATACAGACCTGGATATCCGTGTGGGGTTAGGGTTTGGTGTGACCGTGTTAGAAGCTGAGCATCATGTCCGTCTTGCTTTTCAACATGCGAGAAAGCACGAATCTTCCATCGTCATAAGTGTCAATGAAGACAAGACGGTAACGGAAATTCTTCCATCGTCGGAGTCCATTACATACGCTCTCAACAACTTGGGGAATGAATGGAAGGAAGTCTTTAAAGAGGCTTCGGTCAGTTCAGCCATCGTCTCAAAAATCCTTTCTCTTTCCCGTCATTACGACAAAGAGGAAATCACATCCCAGGATCTTTCCCGCTGGCTGAAAAGCACCGAACGGAACGGACGCAGAATCCTTACTGAAATGGAACGGATCGGGATTGTGGAAATCAGCGGCGAAGAACAAAGCGGCGGCAGAGGAAGACCTAGGAAGTTATATCGTTTTCAACTTAAATAAGTGGACCTTTAATTGAGGCTGGGACAAAAGTGTTCTAGTATAAGAAAAACCCGAACTAATTTGCATTATATTACGCAAATTAGTTCGGGTTTTTCTATGTTCAATGTACTTTTAGATTTTAGCTCTCTCCAGCGGTTGATTGGAGTGCAAGACGAAGACTCCTGCGGGAAGAGTAGCTTATGTGAGACCCCGCAGGCTTGCCGAGGAGGCTCACGGGCTACCCGCGGAAAGCGTAGTCTTGCACGGAAATCATTAGCGGTATGAAGAACCTGCACTGTGCATTGATCCAGTAATCCGTAAATTTAAAATTTTCTCATAAATATTAAAAAATAAGAAGGATTTATACAATCGATATCGAAATACTTATTAACGGAAGTAAAAAGGAATTATTCCTTAAAACATTATTTGAAGGAGTGACCTCATGACAAATCCCAATTTAGAGCCGAATTCACCTAAAAAGGAGAAGGGATATCTTCGAATTTTAGGTGGAATCGAAAAGGTAGGGAATAAACTCCCTGACCCATTCATGTTGTTTGTGTACTTATCTGTCTTTATTGTTTTATTTTCCTGGTTTATTTCAAGTCTGGGTGTGACGGTTATACATCCGAAAAATGGAGAAGAGTTAGCGATCAAGAGCCTCGTCTCCGGAGAGGGACTCCAATACATCCTGACCTCCATGCTCGATAACTTTACAGGCTTCGCTCCACTCGGCCTCGTACTGGCGATGATGCTCGGGATTGGATTGGCGGAAAAGGTAGGATTACTGGAAACAGCGATCAAGAAAACGGTTTTGAACGCTCCAAAAGGATTGATTACATACGCCGTTATTATGGTAGGGATCATGGGGAACCTGGCGTCAGACGCAGCCTTCGTTATCATTCCTCCACTCGCCGCCATGATTTTCTATACGGTGGGAAGGCATCCTCTGGCAGGACTTGCTGCCGGATTCTCCGGAGTAGGAGCAGGTTTTACGGCAAACTTTATCATTACCGGAACCGATGCGCTACTCGCAGGGATATCAACCGAAGCTGCCAAAGCATTCGAAGTAACGGTCACACCGGTGGATAACTGGTACTTCATGATTGCATCTGTCGTCCTTCTTACAGCTGTAGGCGCTTTTGTAACAGAAAAAATTGTAGAGCCGCGTTTAGGGACATACAAAGGAAAAGTAGATAAAACATTAGAAGAAGAGAGTCCTTTAGAGGGAAAGGGACTCCGAAATGCAACCCTGGCAGGATTAGCCTTCATCGTCCTGTTAGTCGTCTCGATTGCCTGGCCGGACTCTCCGATGCGAAATGAAGATGGGGGACTCATCCCTTCTACCTTCTTATCTGGAATCATTCCCATCACACTATTCTTCTTTATTGTGATCGGGGTTGCTTACGGCGTTACAGTGAAAAAAATTCAGTCGTCAAGAGACGTACCCAAGTATATGACAGAAGCCATGAAAGACATGGGCGGTTATATCGTATTAATCTTTGCAGCCGCACAGTTTATCGCTTACTTTGACTGGACGAATCTAGGGACATGGGTAGCCGTCAGCGGAGCGAATTTCCTCGAATCGATCAATATGACGGGACTCGCCGCCATTATCGGATTTGTCCTGTTGACAGCATTATTGAATCTACTGATCTTTAGTGGATCCGCTCAATGGGCATTGGAAGCACCGATCTTCATCCCGATGTTTGCGACACTTGGATATAACCCGGCGTTTGTACAAGCCGCCTATCGTATTGCGGATTCATCAACGAATATCATCACCCCGATGAACCCGTATATCATCGTAATACTCGCCTTTATGAAGGAATACGATAAGAAAGCGGGCCTTGGAACCTTGATTTCACTGATGCTTCCTTATACGATAGCGTTCTTATCGGTATGGATCGTGTTACTTCTGACTTTTGCGTTATTAGGTATTCCGTTTGGTCCAGGGGTAGGGGTTTATCTGTGAAAAATAGTAAGGTTATTCCCATTTAACTAAAAAATAATCATAAACCCGGTTCAAGAGCTGTTAATCCGCTCCAGAACCGGGCTTTGTCAATTTTTATAGTTCAAATTTACTCAATATTAATGTAAGCGCTAACAAAATTTCAGTTAATTTACCCTATTTTTACACTATTATGACAAATCCTGTTGTATACTGGTAGATGGTGGCGAATCTACCACTTTACTAAACTACGAACAGGGGGAAGAAAATGAACGGGAAAACAATGAAGCGTCAATTGTTAAGTGTAACAGTTGCCTCCAGTATGGCTTTAAGCTTGTTTGCGCCTCCTCTAACTCAGCACGTATCCGCTGCAGACGAGGCACTTCAGGACTTAATCATTTCTGAATATATCGAAGGATCCAGTTACAATAAGGCCATTGAACTATATAACGGTACTGGTGAAGCAATTGATTTATCGAATTACTCCTTGGAATTACATAGCAATGGTGCGGCGACCACCGATAAGATTTTACCGTTATCCGGGACACTCGATGCAGGAGAAGTTTTCGTGATTGCCCATAAAGATGCAGATGCTGAAATTCTTGCCCAGGCTGATATTGTGGATAGTTACGTGATTAATTTTAACGGTGACGATCCGATTACCTTAAAAAAGAATGATAACATTATTGATTCTATCGGTCAGACAGGTGTAAAGGTCAGTTTTGCAGCTGATGTCTCTATTACTCGCAATGATTCTGTTTTGACAGGAGATGTAGACGTAACCGATGCATTTGATCTATCCGTAGAATGGACTGATCAAGGCAAAGATGTATTCAGTGATCTCGGAACGCATCTATCAGATGAACCGGCTCCTGAACCGACACCTATTGAACTATCTACCATCGCTGAAGCACGTACAGCTCCTAAAGGTACGGTTGTTAAAGTACAAGGTATTGCGACTGCATCCTTTGAAGCAGGCGGACAGACGAACCTGTTCATCCAGGATGGTACTGCAGGTGTCATCGTCCGTGGCAGCGGTCTTACTGCCGAGCCGGGTGACGAAGTAGTTGCTGAAGGAAAACTTAGCGATTATTATGGCATGCAGCAAATTGAAGCGACTGCTTCAAACGTGGAAATTACAGAAGAAGACAAGGGCGTTCCGTCACCAGCCTCTCTTATCTCTACAGACCTCTCAGCTGAAAATGGTGAAGATCACGAAGGAATGTTTGTTGAATTTACGGATGTGACAGTGGAATCCAAAGACGGCAACGGTAATTTCACTGCAACAGACAGCTCTGGTGAGTTCGTTATCAAACCAAATGATAGTACGATGCTTGAAGTCGGCAAAACGTACGAAATTCTTCGCGGGGTGGTTGATTATAACTTCGACGAATATAAACTGGTCCCCCGTAATACTTCAGATGTCATTGAAACCGCCTTCTCTGTAACCGCTGATCCAGCTTCAGGGTCTGTTGTAGATGGAACGATGGTTACACTTCAAACGGCAACTGAAGATGGATCCATTCATTACACAATGGATGGAACGGATCCGACAGCTTCCAGTCCAGAATATACCACACCGATCGAACTTACTGCAGATGTCACAATCAAGGCAGTTGTTGTAAAAGAGGGAGACACAAGCGGTGTTTCCACTTTCACTTACAAAATCCTTAAATCTGCAGATGGTTTAAGCATTCACGATATTCAAGGAGATTCCCATACCTCTCCTTACGAAAATATGACCGTCTCTAACGTTCAAGGAATCGTGACAGCGAAGGCAGGTTCCAATGCATTTTATATGCAGGAGGAGACACCGGACGATAGTCTGGCGACTTCTGAAGGAATCTATGTTTATGCAAAGGGCAATTCTGTCAAGGTCGGAGACAAAGTAAATGTGGCTGGTCAGGTAAAAGAGTGGAGAGAAGATGGATATGATGATGCTAAAGATCTTCTGACAACTCAAATCACGGCATCAGCCGTTACTGTAGAATCTTCAGACAATACAGTACCTGCTGCCATCATGATGGGGGTAGATCGCGTACCGCCGACTGAGATCATTGAAGATGATGAAATGACCTCTTTCGATCCCGAAACTGATGGACTGGACTTCTATGAAAGTCTTGAAGGAATGCTGATTGAAATTCCGGATGCCACGATTACAGGTCCGGTAAAATATGATGAACTCCCTGTAGTGGTTAACACTAGTGAAGATCAACTTCGCACAAGAGCGGGGGGAGTATTGATTTCTCCTGAGGATTATAACCCTGAGCGCATGTTGATCGACGTGGACGGCATGAATATCAATGTGAAAACAGGTGATATGCTGGATGGTTCCGTTACCGGAAACGTAAGCTATGATTATAGCAACTTTAAGATCCGTCCAACAGGAGCTTTCCCTACAGTAGTTGATGGGGGAACAGCGCAGCAAGTAACATCGATCACTCCGGTAGAAGAAGATCTGACGATTGCTTCTTACAATATTGAAAACTTTTATGCTGGAATTGAAAAAAGTAAAGTTGAGAAGATTGCTGACTCAATTGTTTCGAATATGAAAACGCCTGATATTATTGGCCTGGTCGAGGTTCAGGATAATAATGGACCAACAGATGATGGTACGACAGATGCAAGTGCATCATACGAAACAATCATCAAGGCCATTGAAGAAGCTGGCGGACCGTCTTATGAATTCACCGATATCGCTCCTGTTGATAAAACAGATGGCGGGCAGCCTGGTGGAAACATCCGTGTAGGTTTCATCTACAACCCTGAACGTGTCCAATTGACTGATAAAGAAGCCGGGGATGCGGTGACTTCCGTGGGTGTTGATGAAAATGGACTTACTCATAACCCTGGTCGAATCGATCCGACTAATGAAGCATTTGACGACTCACGTAAAGCCCTTGCAGCCGAATTCATGTTTAACGGTGAAAAAGTAATAGTCGTAGCAAACCACTTTAACTCCAAAGGTGGAGACGGCGCATTATTCGGTGCAGATCATCCTGTTGTGCTTGGTAGTGAAGTACAGCGACTTAAACAAGCCGAAGTACTGAATGATTTTGTGAATGATGTGAACGAAAAGGTCGAAGGTGCAAACGTTGTGGTTCTTGGTGACCTGAACGACTTCGAATTTTCTGCTCCAATCAATACTCTCGAAGGGGACGTCTTGACCAATATGATGGAAAAGCTTCCTGCAGAGGAACGCTACACGTATATTTATCAAGGAAACTCTCAAGTTCTTGATCATATTCTAGTGACGAATAATCTGGCAAAGACAACGATGATCGATAGTATCAACATCAACTCTGATTTTAGTGAAGAAGATGGTCGTGCGAGTGATCACGATCCTGTCCTGGCTAAGATTCAGTTTGAAAATAAGGTAGAACGCATTTCTGGTGACGATCGTTACCACACAGCTATTGAAATATCGAAAAAAGGCTGGGAGTCCGCAGACACAGTGGTCATTGCCAGAGGCGATCAATTCCCGGATGCCCTTGCAGGAGCTCCACTTGCTTACAAACATGATGCACCAATCTTATTGACGCAGCAAGGCAGTTTGAACGCTGAAGTACAAGATGAAATCAAGCGTTTAGGTGCGAAGAAAGCGATCATCCTTGGTGGCGAAGGTGCTGTATCCAAGTATGTTCAATATCAGCTTAAAGGATTAGGTTTGAAAACAGACCGTATCACAGGAGACGATCGATTTGAAACAGCGGCAAATATCGCTGCCAAATTGGATGGAGATCCTGAAAAAGCGATTGTAGCAAATGCCTACCAATTCGCCGATGCCCTTTCTGTTGCTTCTTATGCCTCACAGAATGGATATCCGATTGTACTATCTGCTCAAGACAAGTTGTCAAAAGCCTCTAATAAAGTATTAAAAGACATTGACGAAAAAATCGTGGTTGGAGGAGAAAATGCAATCAGTACTGAGATTTTCGACAGTTTTGAAGAAGCGACCCGTTATAGTGGCTTGAACCGTTACGAAACATCTGCTGAAATTGCGAAACACTTAACTCCTCAAACTAACAAGGCAATTGTGGCAACAGGGACTAATTTTGCCGATGCTCTTGCAGGTTCTGTCCTTGCAGCAAAAGAAGGTGCTGAAATCCTTCTTGTGAAGAAAGAGGAAGTACCAGAAGATATTATGGAAGCAATTGATATGGATGATATTTCTAACTTTCGTGTTATTGGTGGGGAAAATGCCGTTAGTGAAGAAGTTGTAAAACAACTCAAGAAATAGATTATGGAAAAATGGCAGGGGGAGTCCTGCCCTGCCCTCATATGTAAAAAGAACCAGATTTGTTTTAATATTTAGTAAAATTATCACA
The DNA here is from genome assembly GCF_008180865.1 of Rossellomorea aquimaris. Lineage (GTDB taxonomy): Bacteria > Bacillota > Bacilli > Bacillales > Bacillaceae_B > Rossellomorea > Rossellomorea yichunensis. The sequence goes on along the minus strand of NZ_VTEX01000003.1, from coordinate 462,574 downwards.
TTTTTTCATAAAATTACTATATAATGGGCTTTGTGGATGAGGTTCCGACAAAAACCTACAAAAGAACGGGAAGGGATTAACCAAAATGAATATTAAAAAACCTTTATACGGTGTATTATCAACTGCAGCTCTGGCCGCTGCGATTTTTGCAGTATCTCCTGCAACTTCAGCTTCAGCAGAAGGGGAAGAGTTTGATTTAACGATTATGCATACCAACGATACGCATGCTCATGTGGAAGGCTATCCACGTTTAGTGACGGCAGTAAATGAGCTGCGCACTGAAAAAGCGAACTCTTTACTTTTAGACGCCGGTGATGTATTCTCAGGGACTCTGTATTTCCGACAATACCTTGGACAGGCAGACCTTCACTTTATGAATGAGCTTAAATACGATGCAATGACACTTGGTAATCATGAATTCGATAAAGATTCCAAAACTCTTGCAGACTTCATTAAAAATATGGAATTCCCGATGGTTTCATCCAATGTGACTGTTACAGGTGACAAGGATTTAGAGCCACTTTTCAAAGGCGAAATCGGTCAGCCAGGCGATGGTGGTAACGTCTACCCTGCAATGATCAAAGAAGTAGATGGAGAGAAAGTGGGAATCTACGGATTAACGACTCCAGATACAGAATTCATCTCTAACCCTGGTGAAAATGTCGTATTTGAAGATGCAGTTGAAAAATCAAAGGCTACAATTGCGATGCTTAAAGAAAAAGGAGTCAATAAAATCATCGTCCTTTCTCACCTGGGATACTCGAATGACTTAGAGTTAGCCGAGGAAGTAGAGGGAATTGATGTAATCGTTGGTGGTCATTCTCATACTGTTCTTGACGAGCCTGTGGTTATTGAGAAGGAAGAGCCGACACTGATTGTTCAAGCTGGCGAATACTTGAACCTGCTTGGATTATTGGATGTAACATTTGATGATGAAGGTGTAGTAACTAGCCATGACGGAGAAGTGCTGGACCTTGAAAGCTATGAAGAAGATGCAGACGCACTCGCGAAGGTTGAAGAGTTCAAAGCGCCTCTTGATGATTTGAAAAAAGAAGTTGTTGGGAACACGAAGGTAGCTCTTGATGGAGAACGTGCCGATGTACGTCGAAAAGAAACAAACCTAGGAAACTTAATCGCGGACGGTATGGTTGCGAAAGCGAATGAATTCGTGGAAACGCATATCGGTCTTCAAAATGGTGGCGGGATCCGTGCTTCAATCGATGCCGGTGAAATCACTCTTGGGGAAGTATTGACCACTATGCCATTTGGAAACAACCTGGTCACTCTTGATTTAACGGGACAAGAAATTATGGATGCCCTTGAGCACAGTGTATCCAGAGTTGAAGGGGAAGACGCACCAGGTGAATTCCTTCAAGTTTCAGGGATTAACTTCAAGTATGATGTAAGCAAGCCTGCCGGGGAGCGAGTATGGTCCGTAGAAGTGAAGACAGACAACGGATTTGAAGAGATTGACCCTGAAATGATGTACTCTGTGGCAACAAACGCCTTTACTGCAGATGGTGGAGACGGTTATACAATGTTCAAGGAAGCGAAAGAAGATGGCCGCATGACAGAATTATTCGTGGTCGATTTTGAGGTGTTCACTTCTTACCTTGAAAAGAACAACCCTATTTCACCAGCTGTTGAAGATCGAATCGTACAAGAAGAAGCACCGGAAGTAACACGTCTTACTGGTGATACTCGATACGAGACAGCCGTTGAAATTTCGAAAAAAGGTTGGGAAACGTCAGATACAGTTATCCTTGCCCGCGGCGATTCATTCCCTGATGCCCTTGCAGGAGCACCTCTTGCCTATAAACATGATGCGCCGATTTTGTTAACTGAAAATGGGACATTAAATGCAGCTGCAAAAGCAGAAATCCAGCGCCTTGGTGCAAAGAATGTCATTATTCTAGGTGGAAAAGGTGCTGTGAGTAACTATGTGAAATATCAGCTTGAAGGAATGGGACTTGATGTTGATCGTATCGGCGGAGATGATCGCTGGGAAACGGCTGTGAACATCGCTGCTAGTCTTGGGGGATCCCCGGAGAAAGCAGTAGTAGCAAACGGCAAGAACTTCCCTGACGCTCTCGCCATCGCTTCTTATGCAGCGAGCAATGGATACCCGATCCTATTGACGGACTCTGATAAACTTCCAGCTGAAACAAATAAAGCTTTAAAAGGAATCGGCAGTACGATTGTAGTCGGTGGAGAAGCTGTAGTAAGCAAGGACGTATTGGAATCACTTCCTGAAGCGACACGTTACTTCGGTCAAGACCGTTACGGCACGGCAGCGAAAATCGCGACAGACCTTAATCCATCTACACAAGTATACGTGGCAACTGGAAAGAATTTCGCAGATGCATTAGCCGGTTCTGTACTTGCGGCAAAAGAAAATGCTTCTATGCTATTAGTACATCCTAATGACCTGCCTTCTGTCACTTCTGATGCAATTAATGAATTAAAAGCGAAGGATTTCCATATTCTTGGCGGTGAAAATGCTGTAAGTGAGACAGTAGCAGAAAAATTAATGAAATAATTTTATCAAGAGAAGAGCCATCGATATATCCGATGGCTTTTTCTTTTTCATAAAAACAGATTTAGATGATCTTCGCTAAACACAAAAGGAGTGATTAGCGTTGAGTCTATTATTGGCATTAATCTATTCTAGTTTTGTATTTATCCTGACTTGTACTCAGAATATCACCAAACTTAACGTTGAGGGACCATCTCTTCTGATACGGATAGTATGAGATTCTTTGATTTTCAATCATATCCATTTCATAGCCAAACTTATTTATGCCAAAAGTCAGGGTATTGCATCGCCTTTTACTTTCTTGCATTCATAATTCCCCTTACTAGCTGGAAAGGTTCTAGTGGAATTATTCTTTCAGTCGCTTTTGGGCTCTTTACTGAAATCGCACAACTTTGTTTCTCAAAGACAGATTGCTTGATGTAGATATGATGTACTTGAAATTTCACAATATTTCATTTTAGATACGGCGGTCAATCAATAAATCAGGTTACTTTCCTAAAGAACACATAGTGGATGAAATGCAAATAAAAAAACTGGCTGATTTCAGCCAGTTCTTATCAGGTATACATTTAGATCGTCGCAGTTTCTTTCTCGTTCTCAATCACAGCCAAACGCTCTGCCACTTCTTCCTCCGTCAAACCATGCTCTTTAATGTAGCGGTTTTCAGAGCTCTTGCGGCATTCATCAGAGCAGCTTCTCATATACTTATGCTCGTTTTCTTCAGAGCAAAGAATTTTTCGGTTACAAGGCGGGTGCGCACAGTTTACATAGCGCTCACAAGGTTCACCTGTGTAGTAGTCTTTCCCGACAACGACATGCTCTGTCTGGTTGACTGGAACGCCGATACGCTCGTCGAATACATAAAGCTGACCGTCCCATAGCTGACCTTTCACTTCAGGGTCTTGCCCGTAAGTGACGATTCCGCCATGAAGCTGTGCTACATCCTCAAAGCCTTCTTTCACTAACCAGCCTGAGAATTTTTCACAGCGGATACCACCCGTACAATACGTGATGATTTTCTTGCCTTCCAGTTTATCTTTATTATCACGGACCCAATTCGGAAGATCGCGGAAGTTTTTGATATCCGGCTTCACGGCTCCTCTGAAGTGTCCCAATTCATATTCGTAGTCATTTCGTGCATCAAGAAGAATCGTATCTTCCTGCTGGATTTGTTCAAAGAAATCCTTTGGGTCAAGGTATTTACCTGTGAGTTCATTCGGATTTACATCATCTTCAAGACGAAGTGTCACTAACTCTGGACGGTGCTTCACTTTCAATTTCTTGAAGGCATGACCATCAGTTTCGTCAATTTTGAACACAGTGTCCGAGAAGTGAGGATCCTTTCTCATCGCTTCCATATAAGCATCTGTCTGTTCAATCGTGCCGGAACATGTTCCGTTGATTCCTTCAGATGAAATCAGGATACGTCCCATAAGGCCAAGCTCCTCGCACAATTCTTTATGCTGGGCCGTAACCTCCTCGGGATTCTCAATGGCTACATAGTTGTAATACAGTAGTACTCGATAATTTTTCATGTTTATTTCCACCTATCGATATATATTTGCAAGATATAATCTTAGGATTCTGTTCCTTATTACTCTTACGATGTACTATTATAACAAATTTTTAAAGAAATGCATTATGTATGGGTGAGAAAAGCTGGGGATTGTGAGGAAAAGGTGGTGGATTTTGGGTTCTAGGCTGGGAGATTGGTACTCATACCGACTTTGGCGGAGTCTAATATGCCATATTTGAGATTTATCTGCCGTGTTTCGGATTTGCGTGCCATTTTATGAATTTATCTGCCAAATATCAAATATATCTGCCACTATTCAAATTACGACAAATTCCGCTGCCTTTCAGGTCATCATCATAACTAAGAAATACAAGCATATAGATACAATAAATTTGAAAATATTTGTTATTTTTGAAAGAATTAGAAGTGAGATGAAAAGTCTAATATAGGGGTTGTCGGTACATATGTATAGAAAAGTCATTCTGGTTTGTCTCTTTGTCACTTTCAGTCTGTTGGTTGCCGGATGTCAAGAGAAGCCAAAGCCTGATGATCGCTTGCAGGAATACGTGGATCTTTGGAATAAAGAAAAATTTGAAAGTATGTTCAACGAGTATCTAAACTCTTCAACTAAGGAGTCGTTTAAGAAAGAAGATTTCGTCACGAGATACAAGGACATCTATGAAGATTTAGAAGTGAAGGATGTAAAGGTATCTTTTAAAAAGCCGGAAAAAGAAGTGGACTGGGACAAGGAAACAAAAGCGGGATTTCCTTTGAAAATCACATTCAACACTTTGGCTGGTAAGGTGTCCTATGATAAAGAAATCACTTTAACCAAAGAAAAACAAGGTGAAGATGAAAATTGGTTTGTAGACTGGGAGCCTTCTTTTATCCTGCCGGAAATGGAAAAGGGAGATAAAGTAGGAGTGGAAAGTATAGCCGCTAAGCGCGGGGATATACTTGACCGGAATCAACAGCCCCTTGCGATGAATGGAGAAGCATTTGAATTGGGGATCGTACCGAAAGAGTTTAACGGGAGTGACTTAAAGAAGCTTTCATCCCTGCTTGATATGTCAGCGGAATCGATTCAGGGTAAGCTTGATCAGAGCTGGGTGAAACCGGAATTTTTTGTGCCGATTAAAAAGATTGCTATCAGCGAACGACCTTTAGCTCTGGAAGTTATTGAATTAGGAGGTCTGTACTCTAAACGGGTGCCTGCAAGGGAATACCCATATGGGGAAGCGACCGCCCACCTGACTGGTTATATAGGGAAACTTACAGCAGAAAAGCTGGAGAAACTAAAAGCTGAAGGCTATACAGCTCAATCATTGATGGGGCTCAGCGGTGCTGAAGAAGTATATGAGGACCAATTAAAAGGAAACGACGGACAGCGCATTTACTTGAAGAAAGAAGAATCTGAGGAAGTAGTGACCGTTGCAGAACAACCGGTGGAAGATGGTAAAAACATCACTTTGACCATCGACGCCGAAATGCAAAAGAAGCTTTATGCACAAATGATGAGTGAAGCTGGGACAGCGGCAGCCCTCAATCCTCAAACCGGTGAAGCATTGGCACTGGTCAGTACACCAGCCTATGATCCGAATGATTTTGTATTGGGCATGTCCTCTGAAAAGTACAAAAAGTTGGCGGACGATCCTAAAAAGCCATTACGAAATCGTTTTCCCATTGCGTATTCACCTGGTTCAACCATGAAGGGCATTACTGCTTCCGTTGGATTGAAATCCGGAAAGTTAGATCCCAATAAGATCTATGATATTACGGGGAAGAAGTGGCAAAAGGATGACTCATGGGGAAATTACCGAGTCGTCCGTGTCTTTGATAATGAGAGTAAGGTGGACTTGGAAAGCGCGTTGAAATTCTCGGATAATATTTATTTCGCAAGAGTCGGGTTGGAAATGGGGGCAGAAACCTTTATTGCCGGTTTGAAGGACTTTGGTTTTGGGGAGGAAATTCCATCTTCTTATCCAATTTATAAATCGCAAATCTCCAACGACGGAACCATCTCAAAAGAAGTCCAACTGGCTGATTCAGCCTTTGGTCAAGGGGAAGTTCTCATGAGCATCGTTCACCTGGCCAGCGCCTATGGCGGAATCATCAACGATGGAAACATGATGCAGCCGAGACTCTTAATGGACGAGGAACATGAAGTGTGGAAAGAAAAATTGCTGTCGAAAGAGCAAGCAGATATGCTCAAGACCGATCTGCGAAAAGTAGTCACTGAAGGAATTGCCGGAAAAGCGAGTGTAAAAGGGAAAGCCATTGCCGGAAAAACCGGTACGGCAGAGATCAAGGCCGAACAGGGAACAACTGGGACTGAAAATGGATTATTTGTATCCTATGACCAGAATGACCCGACAATGGTGCTTGCTATGCTTCTTGAAGACGTAGAAGAAGCGGGAGGCAGTACGCATACGGTAGAAGTGACGAAAAGATTTTATGATAGCTGGTAGTCCAAAAACGGTGAGCAGGAATATGCTCACCGTTTTTTTATTTGAGAGGGACGGACCTCTGGATCTGGAATAGAAGGTCCGTCCCTCCGTTTCATTTTGACATCATGTTCCAACTCTCTCATTAACCACGATTCCGCTTTCAATATGTGCTATGATAGACAAAATGGCCCTAGAGGTTGAAATTCAACAGGAGTGATCAATTTGAATTTGTTTTTAACGGGATCGACAGGTTTTCTTGGTGGGAGGCTCATCAAGAACCTTTTACAACATAAACGTAACGAAGTCTATATTCTAGTAAGAAATGTAGAGAAGGCTAAAAGATTAAGAGACTCCTTTCAAATGGATGAGCAAAAGAGAATTCATATTTTCCAAGGGGATATCACCATTCCAAATGCCGGCTTGAGTAAGGATGATCTTGAGTGGTTAACGGGGAAGATCGATGCGGTTTATCACCTCGCTGCCCTGGTGAAATTTGATTTGGAATTGCGTGATGAACTGTTTGCTGCTAATTACGATGGGACCAAGCATATCCTTGAATTGGCTTCCATTCTGCAAGTGAAAAAGTTTTATTATGTGAGTACGGCTTACACGGTCGGAAAGCTTGCAGAAGGGGTGGAGGAGCTTTATCCGGCAGAGGGAGAATTCCATAACCCATACGAGGAAAGCAAAGTGAAATCGGAGCATCTTGTTTTTTCTTATCGAGACAAAATGGATGTGTCCATTTTCCGCCCGGCTATTATTGTAGGAGATTCTAAAACGGGGGAAGCGGACTCTCAATTCACACTATACGGATTCATGCGTGCTCTCGGTGTGTTTAAACGTAAGACTGCAAGACGCCGGGGGGAAGAACGGACCTACAGACTCGTGGCGGCGAAAAACGGTACTTCCAATCTTGTTCCCGTGGATTATGTGGCGGACATTCTAAGCCTGGCACCAGAAAAAGCCCAAGCGAACAAAATCTATCATATTACGAATTCGAACCCTCCTGAGAACATCGAGCTTTTGAAGATGTTAAAAGAAGCACTTCAATTTGAGAACTTATCGGTCGTTGAAAACACGGGTGAGTATGAGTTAGATGAAGAGGAAGTAAAGCTTAATAGCTTGATTGATGTGTTCAAGGTGTATCTGGCAGGGGCGTTGACGTTTGATGATCGCAATACTCAAGACCTGATGGAAGGTACCGGGGTATCCCATTTGGATATGTCGAATGAGACCATTGAGATGATCATACGGACGGGTTGCGAGCCTAACGGTGGGAAAGTCACTGTATAAATAGAATAAGCAAAGCCCCAATGGTAATAGCCATTGGGGCTTTGTTTTTTATAGTGCGGTAACCAATCCGCCATCAACGACAAGGGATTGACCGGTTAAATAAGTGTTGGCGTCTGAAACTAAGAAGGTAATGGCCCGGGCAAATTCTTCAGGCTCGCCGTACCTTCCCATCGGAATAGCTTTTTCACTTTGCTTCTTAAATTCCTCAATAGAAATATTTTGTTTATCTGCGTTTAATTGATCCAACTGAGCCACTCGTTCTGTTGCGATCCTACCAGGACCTACCGTGTTGATGAGAATGTGATCCTGGGCCAGTTCCCTTGATAAGCTCTTTGATAACCCGACGATTCCCGTTCTGAAGGTGTTGGATAGAATCAGACCATCAATTGCCTGCTTCGTGGAGGAAGAAGCGATATTGACGATCCGTCCGCCCTTATTCTTTTTCATATGGGGAATAACCTCTCTGATGGTACGGATATAGCTAAGCAGGTTAAGCTCAAAGGCATATTGCCAGTCTTCATCATCGAATTGCTGGAAGCCCCCTGCAGGTGGACCTCCTGTGTTGTTGACGAGAATGTCAACTCCTCCGAGTTTATTTACCGCTGTTTCAACGAGTGCTTGAATGTCTGCTGGTTTCGTCATGTCACATGTTGCAAAATAGACTTGGTGATTCCCTGACAGTTTAATGATCTCTTTTGCAGTAGATTGAAGCTCTTCTTCATTTCGGCTGGAAATAAGCACGTGAGCTCCTTCTTTTGCAAGCTCGAGTGCCGTTGCTTTTCCTAATCCTTTACTGGAAGCAGTGACGATCACTGCTTTATTTTTTAAACCAAAATCCATTAAAATCCACCTCGTTTAATTGGGAATATCGATCTCCTTATTCATCGGTTTACCCTTTCCTTGGTAATTCCAAAACAGAACAAAGACGAAGACGGTGAAGCCAATGATATCCGTCATCCAGCCAGGATAGATCAGGAGAAAAGCGGCTGCTGCACTTATCAAGCGCATACTGACAGGGATTTTCTTCTTGAAATAGCCCTCGATGGAAACCGACAACAGGAACACTCCGATAACAGATGTAACGGTCAGGACAAGAATACTAGTAACAGATGCGTCCACCATAAGCATTTCGTGGGAAAACACAAACATGAACGGAACGATAAATCCTGCAATGGCAAGTCTCATCGCCTGGAATCCGGTCTTAGTCGGATCACCGCCACTGATGCCTGCTCCGGCAAAGGCTGCCAGGGCGACAGGCGGCGTGATATTCGCAAAGATTCCAAAGTAGAATACAAACATATGAGCAACAAACACGGCCGTTTCCGTCGACCCGGCCAATTCACGGAACAGTGGCAGCTGTAAAAGGATCGGTGCTGCCATGGTGCTCGTGATGATATAGGTTGGGATACTTGGTAAGCCCATTCCAAGCACGATGGAAGTAACCATTGTCAGCAGTAACGTAATGACGAGCTGAAGGAGCGGGCTGTCGATCATTTCACCAATACCGACAATACTGTTTGCGAGCTCCAGTGCAACTCCAGTCAGTGAAGCAACTCCGACAACAATTCCAACAGCACCGCAGGCGACTGCAACCGGAATCGTCGTTTTCGCTCCTTCTTCCAATGCTTGTACGCAATCCTTTAACCCTATTTCTTCGGCTTCCAGGTTTTTTGTTTTCCTAACGAGATTGATGACTAATGGAATCACCACAATCAACAGAAGTTCCCACCATCCGTTTTTCAGGGGAGGGATGCCTTCTCCTGAAAGGAGGCCATTGACCTGTGGTTGGAAAATGAAAAATACTCCTAGCACGGTTGATAACGTCAGAACCTGCTTCGAACCGGAAATGATAATCGTTGCCAAAATCGACCAGAAAGCAGCGTAGAATGGTGTTTTTCCTGAGAATAATAAGTACAGGAGAATCACCATCGGGATGATTAAATGTCCTCTTTCGGCAAGCACTGCTTTCACGGACGGCAACTCTGACTTCGGTACTCCGTGCAATCCGCGCTTGGAAGCTCTAAAGTGCACCTGAAGCAGGATGCCGATGTAGAATAGCAGTGCAGGGATGATACCTGCCATGATCACTTTGGTATAAGGAATATTCAGATTCTCTGCCATAATGAAGGCGGCTGCGCCCATGATTGGAGGAAGGATCTGACCGCCGACACTTGCCGCTGATTCGACCGCCCCTGCAAATTCTTTCTTATAGCCGATTTTTTTCATCAATGGAATGGTGAAAGCCCCGGTTGTCACGACATTGGCAACAGCCGAACCATTAATGGAACCGAGAAAGCCACTGGCGATCACGGCAACTTTAGCAGGACCGCCTTTTGTGTGTCCTGCAACTGCCAGTGCCAGGTCATTAAATAATTTGCCCATGCCGGAGCGGCTAAGGAATGCTCCAAACAAGATAAAGAGAATGATGTAGCTTGCCGATACGCCGATCGCTGTACCGAGGATCCCTTCCGTGATGTAAACAAGCTGGGAAATCATTTTCTTTGTCACAGTCAATGTGATTTGAGAATTCAATTCCGGATAGATGGCCAGCTTTACATAGAGGCCATAGATTAAAAATCCAAGGGCAAGGAGGGTCAAGCCCCAGCCTGTCACACGCCTTGTCAGTTCGAGAAGAAGAACAATGACGAGTATTCCGACGATGAAATCGGTATCGTTGATTTGTCCCCCCATTTTAATGATGCGCTCCGCACTGAATAACATATAAATGCCAACGAATAAGGACAACGCGCTTAAGATATAGTCATAAAATGGAACAGGGAGGCCTTTCTTTTTACTAATAAAAGGGTACAGGATAAATCCAATGGCCATTAAGCCATATAAGTGGATGCTTCGCTGCTTTACATCAACTAATGCCCCTGCATAAGACGTGTATAAGTGGAAGAGTGCAATCCCGGCTGCCACTACTAAAATAAATAGACCGATCACCTTGGGGTACTGGCTTCTCGTATTTCCCTCCCGGTCCAACTCTTCCACAGATGTGTTCTTTTGTTTTCTCATCATGAGTCACCTCGCTTAATCTTTAACAATCATATAAATCAGTTCATACATAGGGACGGACCCCACGGATAATTGGTAGGACCGCTGAGAATCAAGTACTAGAGTTCGTGCATTTAATGAAATTCGATGATTCGTATTCTTACCTGTCTGGAAGCGCAATGAGGTTCCAGTCGGTTGATGGATATTCGTCATATACACCCAGCCATCTTTGATATAGGTGTCTTCGCCTGCGTTATCCGGGACACCGGCACCAAACGTTTTGAAACGGGTGGAGGTCAAGTTGATGGTATTATCTTTAATGTGGAAAAATTCTTCCCAATCTTCTTTTTCAACAGAATGTGTCCAGCGGATGGAAACTTCCTTTTGGTTGAAAACAGGCTGCACTACTATATTTTTATTCTCATAGGATAAGACGATCGTGTTCATCGGGACAATGGCGAGAAGGGTAAGAAGGAGCAGGGCGGAGAAGCCCAGAATTCTTTTTCTCATAGATAGAATGAAAAGGGCACCAGGATTGATGCCCTTTCTCTATTATTCCAGTAATCCTTTTTCTTCATAAAACTTCTTCGCCCCCGGGTGCAGGGGAGCAATGAGGCCCTTCGCCATTTCATCCCGGTTCACTTCTTTAAGCGGTGCAACCGCAACTGCGTCTGTTCCTAAGTAGTCGTAATAACGTTTTGTTAAGTCGTATACTGTGTCTTCACTTACATCCTTCGATACAACCAGCATATTTTGAATCCCGACGGTTTCAACCTTTGAATCCAGGTTATATTTTGCTTCGTCTCCTGACTCAATCGTAAATGTTTTATAGAAGGGATATTTCTCCATTAGCTTATCAGCAAGATCTCCTTTGATTTCAACAAACGATACATCATTTTGCTGCATAAGGTCTGTAATATTACTGTTCGGTACACCTGAAGTGAAGAATGCAGCATCAAGTGTGCCATTTTTCATTTCCTGAACAGAATCCGCGTACCCTGTGTGGGTGACTTTTTCAAGGTCATCATACGATAAACCGGCCGCTTCCAATACTTTCTTCGCGCTTTGTTCCACGCCGGAACCTACCTGACCGACTCCCACTTTCTTACCCTTTAAATCTTCAATACTCTTAATTCCGCTATCAGACATAGCGACTACCTGTACAACGTTTTGGTACATGCCTGCAAGAGCCTGAACCTCTACCTTATTGGCTTCGAACTGCCCCTTTCCTTCTACGGCATCATATGCAACATCGCTCATGACAATTGCCATTTGATTAAGACCGTCTGTAATGTTCTGGATATTGGCTACAGAAGCTCCTGTCGATTCTACTGTTACATTCCCGATCGATTCACTTTCCTCGAAAATCGGTTTTAATGATCCGCCAATCGCATAATAAGCTCCGGACGTCCCACCTGTACCAAATACGATTGATTGGCTGGAAGAATCATCGCCACTGCTTGAATCGCCGCCGTTTGCGCCATCACTGCCACATGCCGCCAATAGTAATGAAATGATGGCTACCATCGAAATCCATTTTAATCTTTTCATCGTTTCGTCCTCCTTTAAGTTACCTATTAAATATGGTAACGCTTACATATAAAAATGAGAATATTTAGAACTTAAAGGACGTTTTGGTCTTTTTGGTCCGGGATTGCAGTTGAGGAAAACAAAAAAAGAATGAGGAGTGTCCTCATTCTCACTTACTGCCATTGATATCGATTGATCGGGCGTCCAATGCCGCCGTACTCAATCATGATTTGAACCTGTCCTGATTTCTGTAAGTAGTCTAAATATCTTCGGGCTGTTACACGGGCAATGCCGATTCCTTCAGCGGTTTCTTCTGCTGATAAGGGGCTTTTCTGGTCTTTTATAAATTGTATGATCTGCTGTAACGTTTGCTGGTTCAATCCCTTAGGTAATTCTTCCTTAACTGAAGGGGATTCAATGGGAGAGGGAACACCCTGAAGCTGATCTAATTCCTGCTGCCCCACGGATCCCTCTCCAGCCATTTGCTGTTTGAACATTTGGTACTTTTCAAGAGCTTGTTTCAATCGTTCAAACTTAAAAGGCTTAATGATATAATCGAATACTCCTAATCTCATCATCGTTTTGATGGTTTCTTTATCCTGTGCAGCAGATATGACAATCACATCCACGTCTGTATCATGACTTCGGAAAGCTTGTAACGTTTCAAGACCATTTTGTTTAGGCATAAAGTTATCCAGGAGGACAAGGTCGGGCTGATAGAAAGAAACCTTCTCCGCCCCTTCCTGTCCATTCCCCGCTATGGCACACACTGTAAAGCCGGGTACACGTTCTATGAACATTCGATTGACTTCCTGAACCATTGGATCGTCTTCAATAAGTAATACGTTAATCGGTTCCTTCATGAATGTTCCCTCCATCCATTGGTAAAGTGAGTTGGAATATCGTCCCTTCACCCGGGGTTGAATCCACTTTAATATGACCATCTGCTTTCTCTATAATGCTATGAATCAAGTAGAGGCCGATGCCTGAGCCATCTTTTCCTTTGGTAGTGTATCCTTTTTGAAATAAGTGGGGAAGCTGTTCTTCTGTCATTCCTGCCCCATTATCTTCTATTTCAATATGAAAAGTGTCCGGGTCTTCTTTTAAGTAGATATGAATGAATTTGGTACATTCTCCCGAATCTTTCAGGGCATAAAAGCTATTTTCAATCAGGTTACCCAAGATGATGACAAAATCATGTTCATCGAGAAGAGGGGGGAGGGATTCAAGGTAGCTGTCGGGGTCTATCTTTACTTCTATCCCCATTTCATTTCCTCTCCTGATCTTGCCCAATAGTAATCCTGTCAAACTATCAAGCTTGATTTGCCGGGTCAGGGTGGCGGTAAGGTGTTCCTCTTCTTGAGAGGATTGAAAGATATAATTGAGGGCTTTCTCTCCTTCTTCTAATTGAATCAGACCGGCAACGGTATGTAATTTATTCTGGTGTTCATGGTTTTGGACCCTCAATGCCTCAACGAACTCCTTCACTCCAGTCAGCTCTTCTGCCAGTTGAGTCATCTCCGTTCGATCCTGAAACACGGCGACGGCCCCGACAATGCTTCCGTTTACCAAGATGGGGACCCTGGTGCTTAGTACAATTTTGTTCTCTAATCTCATTTCTTCATGATAAATCGGTTCCTTCTTGTGTAACACGTCCGGTAATTTTGAAGAAGGAAGTACCTCTTGAATGGATTTTCCGGTGGGGTCTCCATTTAACACCAATATGTCTTTGGCTTTCTCATTAAAGACAGTGATCCTTCTTTGATTATCAATGGCAATGATGCCTTCATTCATGGCTTGAAAAGTAGCGGTCCTTTCCACCAGGAGTTTTCCAATTTCATAAGGTTCCAACTGAAAGGTATCTTTCTTTATTTGTCTTGCTAATAACCATGAACCTATGATGCCGAACAGGAGAGTGATCGCACCTATAATGATAAGTTCATTTTGAAGATTCCTCATTATATCGAGTGTAGAGGGGAGCAGTATGCCTACAATGACCACACCGATTTGTTGGTGCTGATTGTTCATGATCGGAACGAATCCCCTGACCGCCGTACCGATTTCCCCCTTAGCTGTCGTCACATAACTATGCTCGGCAAAAGCAGGGCCTTCATCCTTTCCTGCAGAGATGGTTCCAAGCTGCTCATCGGACGGGTGTGAGTATCGGATCCGGTTCATATTGAGGACGACGATGTAGTCAGAGCCATTTACAGTCCTGATATTTTCTACAATGGGCTGGATTTCACCCCATCCCCGAAGTTCTTCTAAATGGCTTTGAACGGTAGGCAGGTTCGCTACTGTTCTGGCCGTAATAAGTGCCTGATTTCCTAACTCTTCTTTCTTCATTTCAATCGCTTTTCCTACAAATATTATAAATCCAATGATGAGCGCAAACAGGACTACACCAAAGGACAATATCGTCATTTTCCACCGGATGGGCATTTGTTTTCGATTCATTCTGAATATTCCTTCCTCTTCATTCAAAGTTATTGTACCATTTTTAGTAGAACGGAGAGAGGGGAGGTCCAATTAATGAGAACATTTTTCATTATAGGGTTGTTCATTTTAACAGGAATTGCTACAGCCTATTTTGTTGGCTTTCATTCTCAGGCCGGCTTTTCCCCGGAATATGATGACGATCAAGAAAAGCTGAAAGATGCTATCGTCATTAAAGTCAGTCATGTTGTTTCTGAGAACACACCGAAAGGAAAAGCAATCAGGCGTTTTAAAGCACTGGTAGAAAAGAATACCAAGGGAAAAGTGAAGGTTGAAATCTACCCGAACGGCTCGCTCTATTCGGATATCAGTGAATGGAATGCCCTTAAAAATAATAATGTTCAAATGATTATCCCTGCCACGTCTAAAGTCTCTGCCTATGTTCCAGCGTATAGTGTGTTCGATTTACCCTTTGCGTTTAATAGTTATGACGATGTTCAACGGGCATTCGAGGGGAATATAGGAGAGGTATTACTTAAAAAGGTAGAAAAACAAGAAAACGTGAAAGGAATTACCTTTTGGTATAACGGATTTAAACAAATCACCAATAGCCAGCGACCTTTGATCAGACCGGGTGATTTCAATCGGATCCACTTCCGAACAATGCCGGGTGAAGTGATAAAAGATCAATATCAAAGGATGGGGGCTGCTGTAAGTCACCTGCCTTTTAATAAAACATACGAGAACTTAGAAGTAGGATTTATAGATGGACAGGAAAATACCATTTCGAATATTTACTCAAAAAAGCTTTATGACCATCAATCGTATCTTACAGTCAGCAACCATACTTACTTAGGCTATGTTGTATTAATGAACGAAGAATTTTGGGATGAGTTACCTGAAGAGTACCGGGTAGAAATTGAAGAAGCGATGAAGCAAACGACGGAGTGGATTCGCAGGCATTCGATTGAAATCAACGATGACCATATGCGTGAATTAAAGAGAAATACTGATTTGGATATCCACATTCTGTTGAATTCGGAAAAAGAAGAATGGTTGAAGAAGCTTAATCCTCTGTATGAGGAATATGAAGATGAAATTGGGAAGGAATTAATGAGGGAGATTGATTGAAAAGTGGTCAGGTATATGGTGGTGCCCGATATATATTTTTTTACAGTTGGCGATTAATGATGGAGTTTATCCATGAGGAAAGAGTGGGAGTGAAAGGTTCTGAGGTTATTGCTCCATCCCCACCCGTCGTTTTACTTTAGGGAGATCTTTTTTGTGATCCCAGTTTTCCTTTACCAGAATCGTGATGTTATCCAGGGTATCTTGCTGATTTTCTTCGAGGAGGGTCATTCTGGATTCGAGCTTGTCCATGCGTGTTTCTAGCCCACCCATTCGGCTTTCAAGCTTATCCATCCGAGTTTCTAATTTCGTCATACGTGCATTCATATTTTCTTCAAACCGTGTCATTTGCCCTTGCAACTCTCTTATGGCTTGTAATACCTGATCCATACTATTTATCACCTCCTTGTCCCCATAGTATAACACAGAATTTGGGAATATTGCCTTCATAATCATTGGAAAAAATCTTTCCCAACGGATACGGTTTTGCTTTTAAATATGGTAATATAAGAAAATGTATAGAGAGAAATCAATGATCACCATTACATAGAGTTAGGAGAATGATGATGAGTAAAACACTTATTTTCGGACACAAAAATCCAGATACAGATACGATTACATCAGCACTTGTATATGCTGATTTGAAGACAAAAATCGGTATGGACGTGGAGCCAGTACGCCTAGGTGACGTGAACGGTGAAACACAATATGCCCTTGATTATTTTAACGTTGACGCACCTCGTTTGGTTGAAAAGGTTGCCGGTGAAACGGATACGGTTATCCTTGTTGACCACAACGAGCGCCAGCAGAGTGCGGAAGATATCGAAGAAGTACGCGTTCTTGAAGTGATCGACCACCACCGTATCGCCAACTTCGAAACGGCAGATCCTTTATACTACCGTGCAGAGCCGGTTGGATGTACAGCGACAATCTTAAACAAGATCTACAAGGAAAAGGGAGTAGAGGTAACGAAGGAAATGGCTGGATTAATGCTTTCAGCAATCATTTCTGACTCTCTATTATTCAAATCCCCAACTTGCACGGACGAGGACGTAGCAGCAGCGAACGAATTGGCTGAAATTGCTGGAGTTGATGCTCAAGTGTACGGATTGGAAATGTTGAAAGCCGGTGCGAACATGAGCACCAAATCAGTGGCGGAGCTTGTAACCCTTGATGCGAAAGAATTCTCAATGGGTAACGCGAAGGTAGAAGTAGCACAAATCAACGTCGTCGATGTGAATGACGTATTCGGACGTCAGGCAGAAGTCGAAGCTGCCATGGAAACGCTGATCAAAGAAAAAGGACTTGATCTTTTCCTGCTTGTTGTGACTGACATCCTGGAAAATGACTCAACGGCATTGGCTCTAGGAAGTAAAGCTGCTGAAGTGGAAAAAGCATTTAATGTTACACTTGAAAACAATACAGCGCTGTTAAAAGGCGTTGTATCACGTAAGAAACAGATCGTACCTGTCTTGACGGATGCGATGAAATAATTGGTTGTCGGAAAGAAGCAGTTTATGTAACTGCTTCTTTTTCTTTTTAATAAAATACAGGAGGTGCCTGTCACCATATGAACTTTAGAAAAATACATCACATTGCTATCATCTGCTCTGATTATAATAGATCAAAAAACTTCTATGTCAACAAACTGGGCTTTGAGGTCATACAAGAGGTTTACAGAGAAGAGAGGAATTCTTACAAGATGGACCTCGCGTTGAATGGGGAATATGTTATCGAGCTATTCTCCTTTCCCGCTGCTCCAGCACGTCCAAGTTATCCAGAAGCACGAGGGTTGCGTCATTTAGCATTGGAAGTAGAGGATATTGAAGAGACTGTAAGACTTCTTAAAAAAGAAGGTATTGAAACGGAGGAGATACGAATAGACCCTTACACTCATAAACGATTCACTTTTTTCGAAGATCCGGATGGTCTCCCCTTAGAACTCTATGAAAGAAAGTAGAGGTCCGTCCCTAAAAAAAGAGCACTTCCCATAAAGAGAAGTGCTGTCCAAAGGTATTGTAATTTGTCGTTAAGATAATTAAAACATAAATAGAATAACTTTGAATTATGGATGTAGAACGATTCTCCTTGAAAAATGGAGGAGTTTCTTACGAATATCTTCTTTTTCTATATTAATATAAAAATATTAATATTTTTGCTTGTCGCTAAGTGTCTAAAAAAAAAGAGCACTTCCCACAAGGAGAAGTGCCATCAAAAGGTATTGTAATTTGTCGTTAAATATATTAAAACATAGATTTTAAATGCATGTATTGGCGATTATTAACCTTAAGATGAAATATAAGCGGATATACCTAAAAAATTTGCATGTTTCCTGTTAAAATATAAAAATATTAATATTTTTCGGAGGTGGGTTTTTGGACTATTCTGTCATCGGTAAAAAGATCAAAGAGTTGAGGAAAGTCGTGGGTTTGACTCAGGGTGAACTGGCAGACGGAATTTGTACTCAAGCCCTGATTAGTCGAATAGAAAAAGGGGATATTTATCCGAGTGCTACGTCTCTATTTCAAATTTCCAAGAAACTTGGTGTCGATGTGAATTACTTTTTCGAGATTGGTACGACTCCCCGCCTTGAATATGTAAAAGAAGTTGAACGTCAACTAAAGAAGTTAAGAGTGAAATTGAAATATGATGAAATCATCGAGATCGTTCAAACAGAAGAGAAGAATCCTTTATTTCTAAAAGATGAAACAAACCTTCAGCTTCTCTACTGGCATAGGGGAATATATGTGAATGAGGTCGATCAAAACAAAGAGGAAGCCTTGAGTATTTTAGAGAAGGCACTCTCCCTGACATATAATAAGAAAAAGGCCATGTCTGAGCGTGAAATGAATATTTTTATCAGTATGGGGATACTGGAATTCAGTCGTCATAATTATGATCGGGCAATAGAAATTTATCAAGGTGTAAATGATGCTTTAACATATAACGACCAACTTCACGACAAGTCCATTAAAACGAGGCTCTTATATAACATCGCCAGGGTATTGACGAGGCTCGGAAACTATCATGAGTCTATCCAGTATTGTGAAGAAGGTATTCGGTGGATTATTCAAGAAGAAACTTTATATGGATTCGCGCAATTAAATTATCATATTGGGTATAACCTGGAGTTGCAAGAGAGATATCAGGAAGCGTTGCCTTATCTAGATAAAGCAGCGATGCTTTTTGATATACAATACAACCTGAAGTTATCCAATTTCATCAAAGGGAATATAGAAAAAATAAAAGAAAAGATCGAAAATGAATTTCAGGCTTAATCACTTTCTTACTAATAGTACTTCTAGGGAGGCAGGGCTCGTGGATTACTCCATCATTGGTAAAAAGATAAAGGAGCTACGTCAGGTTGTTGGTATAACTCAAGGAGAATTAGGAGAAGGGATATGTACACAGGCACTTATCAGTCGGATTGAAAAGGGAGACATCTATCCCAATGCCACTTCACTTTATCAAATTTCCAAAAAGCTGGGCGTGGATGTGAATTATTTCTTTGAGATAGGAACAACCCCCCGTCTGGACTACATAAAGGAAGTTGAGCGCCAATTGCGTCACTTAAGAAAAAAACACAGATATAAAGAAATGATCGAATTGGTGAGAGCAGAAGAAAACAATCCACTTTTTAAAGAAAGGGAAAACCTTCAACTCCTTTATTGGCACAAGGGAATCTATATATTTGAGATTGAAAATAATCAGGATGAAGCCGTTCAACTGTTAAATGAAGCCTTTTCTCTTACGGGAGACAGTAAAAAAGCGCTTTCGGAAAGGGAAATGGAGATTCTCCTAACCATCGGAGGTTTTTATGTAGGGACAGAAGATTATGTCAAAGCTCTTCAATATTATGATCAAGTTAGGGATGCTATCCATACTACTGGACAACTAAGCGATAAATCAATTAAAACCCGATTGCTTTATAATAAAGCAAGGGTATTGACAAGATTAGGGAAGTACAGAGAGTCGATTGAACATTGCAGGGAAGCAATCAAGTGGTGCATTGAAGAGGAACACTTATATGGTTTAGCACAACTACATTATCATTTAAGCTACAATTTCGAGCTGAAAGAGAACTACGAACAAGCATTTTCTTATATAGAAAAATCAATCATGATGTTTGAGATGCTTGGAAATGATGAACATAAGACTTTTCTGACTGATAAGAAAGAGCAATTATACCTCAAGACGCTGTCATAATATTTCTGTTTCATACATTTAACATGTCCTTCATAAGCATGATTATAGATGAGGAGTGTTGGATGTATGAGAAGGAAAAGCCCGGTTCCTCTATTTATCGGAGCAATTGTTGTCATTTTGCTTGTTGTGGCTCTGTTTATGTTTATTGGAAAAACCAAGGAACCTGATACACCCGAAGAAGTGATCGAAGAATTTTACAATTTTGAAAAAGACGGTGACTTCGGTAACGCATGGGAGTTGTTCCATTCAGAAATGCAAAATAAGTTCCCCAAATCCTCATATATCCAGACGAAAAACCATGTATTCATGGGACATATGGGGGTCGATGAGTTTGAGGTGGAGGTCGGCAGTATTGAAAAGGAGAAGGAGTTTACGTTTAACGAAGAAGGGCTTCAATTTAAAAATGTCCGAAAAGCGGAAGTGAACTTGTATTTTGATAGTCAGTTTGGTGAAATGATGATCACACAAACCTGTTTTGTAGCCATAGAAGAAGGAGAATGGAGGGTACTATGGAACTATAATTTCTAATGTGATGATTAATATGAAATTTTTCACTGAATTTGGTTTTATCTAGAATTTTTCGGGTAAAAAGAAACTAATATTTTTCAAAGGAGGGCATTAGTTGTGTCGCTACTCTATTTTAAGGCTCGAGAAGCTTATGAACTGGATGCGAAGGTATCTCAATCCCAAATCACAAGATTGAGAGAGTTTCGCAGAACCAAGCCCGCCCCTGTTGCCAAAAAAAGATAGCTAATGGTTCCTTAAAAAAATGGAAATTTAGTCTCTGCTCAGTCTAAATTTATTTAGACTGTTTTTTTATGTTTAAATTAACCTATAAAAAAGTCAGGAATCCAATGATTCCTGACTTTTTATTCCAGATCTTCTCCGATGATGCGAACTTCCCGTTCAAGCTCCACATCAAATTTTTCTTTCACTGTTTTTTGAACGTGTTCAATGAGTGAAATATAATCAGAGGCTGTCGCATTGTCTTTATTCACGATGAAACCGGCATGCTTCGTGGAGACTTCAGCGCCGCCAAAGTTCGTTCCTTGAAGCTCACTGTCCTGAATAAGCTTACCTGCGAAATATCCGGGTGGTCGTTTGAAGACACTTCCGCAAGATGGGTATTCTAGTGGCTGCTTCGATTCCCGTTTATCTGTGAGATCATCCATAACGGCCTTGATCTCTTCGTAGTCGCCAGGCTTTAAACTGAAGGTCGCTTCCAGTACAATATCGCCTTTTTCAGAAATATTGCTGTGACGGTAATCAAGCTCTAATTCTGCGGCTGTACGTTTTACCAGGTTCCCTTCCCGGTCGACGACATGGCAATAATCCAGTACATCTTTAATTTCTCCGCCATAAGCCCCTGCATTCATGAATAGTGCGCCACCAACGGTACCTGGAATCCCACAGGCGAATTCAAGTCCTGATAATTTCTCAGCTAACGCGCGTCTCGATACATCAATGATGGCTGCACCACTTTGAGCGACAATCAGTTGATCCGTCGTTTTGATGTCTTTAAAGTTTTTCAGATGAAGAACAATTCCACGAATTCCACCATCTTTTACAATCAAATTCGATCCGTTACCTAACAAGGTAAATGGGACATCCACTTCATTTGACAGCTTCACGATATTTTGAACTTCTTCATAAGTGGTTGGCGTTAAGAAGAAATCAGCTCTTCCGCCTAACTTCGTGTACAGATGCTCTCGTAACAATTCATCACGTTTGATATTGTCAGAATGCATCACCTTTGATAATTCTTCAAACACTTTTTCCTTATTGTACATTCTATATCAGTCCTATAAAGTAATTTTCGTCTTCTCTAAGTTAAATCCTACCCCACCATTATATGACGAAAACCCATGAAAGTTAAATGGTTTCAGTTGGCAGATGTGAATCCCCTTCGAATGAACCTCATTAATTGGAAAAGAATGCTTTATTATAGGTCAAAAATATGAAAAAAAGAATGTTCCCATCTTAAGCAAAGTAAGTTAGGATAGAACTAACAAAATATGCTATAACGTCTATTTAACTATTAAAGTATACAATTTAGGGAGGAGGAAGCAAATTGGCCAGATTATATATAGCATTAATTGGCTTAAGTCTCATTTGGGGGATGTCGTTCGTTTTTATCAAGTGGCTGGTTGATCCAGTTGGTGTGTGGGGAACGGTCTTCTTACGCTGTTTAGCCGGGGCGCTTGTGCTTCTTCCCATCTTTTTCATACAGAGAAAAAAAGGGGAGAGGAAATCCCTCCCCATGTGGAAGCTGTTTGTTGTCGGGATTGGTAATGCCGCGTTACCCTGGACCCTGATCGCGCTAAGTGAAACACAGATTAATAGTAATACGGCCTCCATTTTAAATGCGACCACACCGATTTGGACGGGGCTGGCAGGATTTTTATTTTTCTCTGTCATACTGACCGGGTTTCAATGGATTGGAATTGTCGTTGGGTTTATAGGAATACTTGTCCTGATGAATTTCGAGGTGAGCGGGATCTTTACTTCTGATTTTGTAGGGGTGGGGACGATGGTGCTTGCGACGATGAGCTACGCTTTTGCTTCGCAGTTCACGAAAAAATTTCTGGCGGGAACGAGTGTGGTTGTCATTTCTACATTCCAACTGTTGATAGGTGCAGCGGTAGGTTTTGTGGGAATGATGTTGACCAATCCGATCTCAATTGGAGATTTGTTAACAGGAGAGGTCCTCCTGGGGATAGTAGGGTTAGGCTGTTTAGGATCAGGAGTAGCAACGCTTCTTTATTTCTATATCATGACGAATGGAAGTCCGGAATTTGCTTCGACAGTGACGTACTTGATCCCGGGTACTGCGATGATTTGGGGGTTCGTTCTTCTGAGGGAACCTGTCACGCATAACCTGATATTAGGATTACTCATCATTTTTGCAGGAGTATTCCTATCGTCAAGAAAATCGAAAAAAATTGTCTCCTCATTGCCTGTTGGCACGAGGTAAGACCTTTAAACAAACGTTTGATTAGGACATGGGACCCCTTGTACCATATGGGCTCAGAGTCTTAAACAAACGTTTGTTTCGTTTTGATGAGCCGAAACTCCCGAGAAACTAATGCAAACCAACTTGTTTTCATATAAAATGAAAAGGATACATAAGGTAGACTAGACAAGCTCGCAGCACGGGCTATAAAAATAAACAATAAGGATGGTAATTCTATGAAAACGGCAATTGTAACGGATAGTACCGCCTACATCCCGAAAGAATTGCGTGATCAACTGAACATACATATGATCCCTCTCAGCGTCATTTTCGGAGGAGAAACCTATCAAGAAGAAGTTGATATTACGGCAAGTGAATTTTATGAAGAGGTCAGCACACAGGAAAAGCTTCCAACCACTTCACAGCCTCCAGTCGGAAAGTTCGTCGAGCTATTCGATAAGCTTTCAAAGGACTACGACGCCGTCATTTCCATCCATCTATCCAGTGGAATCAGCGGAACGTATCAAGGTGCCGTACAAGCTGGGGAAATGGTCGAGGGTATTAAAGTGTACCCCTATGACTCGGAAATCAGCTGCATGATCCAGGGCTTCTATGCCATTGAAGGGGCCAAACTTGGCCGTGAAGGGAAAACGGCTGAAGAAATCGTTGCGCTATTGGATGAAATGAAGCAATCGGTACAGGCATACTTCATGGTTGATGACCTTGCTCACTTGCAGCGCGGAGGAAGGCTATCGCAAGCTCAGGCGATCATCGGAAGCCTTTTGCAGGTGAAACCATTGCTTCATTTTGTTGATAAAGTGATTGTTCCGTTTGAAAAAATCCGTACGAAGAAGAAAGCGTTGAAGCGGGTGGAGTCTTTGCTTGAAGAAGCAGTCGCTTCAGGAGAAGAGTTTCAAGCTTCGATTATCCATGCGAATCGTGAAGAAGATGCGATTGAGTGGAAGAACGAGCTTCAAGAGAAGTATCCGAATGTGGAGTTCAATGTTAGTATTTTCGGTCCTGTGATCGGTACTCATTTAGGTGAGGGATCGATGGGGATGGGATGGGCTCGGAAGATGAGTCGATAGTTTTGATTGTACCTGGTACATTTCCCACGATTTGTACCAGGTACAATTTGGTCATCATGTATCAGGTACAATCCCTAACTCCCCGGTGCCCGGCACAAAACAACGTTTTTGTGCCGGGCACCATTTTTATTAGGCAGGATTTTCATCCCTTTATGTAGAATACATCACTATCCGAGATAAGGAGTGATGTTTTTGCGCTTTGCTTTTGCAGATAATGGGTTAATACCAGAACCCCTTATAGAACATGAAACCCCCGTTCTACAAAGGATATCAGCATTCCCTTTCCTTCCACCTCAACCTCTCAACCTGTCATTTCGTTTTTCTCCAGAGCTTCAATCCTTTCTTAGCGGACGTTCATTGCTACTGGACGAGCTCCCGTTTTCAATCGACACCCTTCAAGATCACTACGTGAATGGCTTTGTATCCTATCAAAAAGGTGTGGAAAAAAGCTGTTGCCACCGTTGTGGAAATACCAGCCCCCATCTATTCGCTTCATTTTCCTGCTCCAGATGCCACACCCCGTGCACCTACTGCCGTAACTGCATCATGATGGGCAGGGTATCGGAGTGCACACCACTCATAACATGGAAAGGACCCGCGCCAGCGTCAGAAGTGACTTCCACTTTCAATTGGTCCGGCACTCTATCAGAAGCACAAAAGACAGCTTCAGAGCAAATGGTTTTGGCTGTTAAAGAGAGGAATGACTTGCTTGTTTGGGCGGTGTGCGGGGCTGGAAAGACAGAGATCCTCTTTGAGGGAATTCATGAAGCTCTCAGTGAGAATAAACGGGTGTGCATTGCCGCACCTCGAACGGATGTCATCCTTGAATTGTCTCCACGGATTAAAAAGGTGTTCCCTGAAACTGGGGTGACAACCCTTTATGGAGGCTCGGAAGAACGGAACACCTATGGCCAGCTTGTTCTATCCACCACCCACCAATTGTACCGATTCCATGACGCCTTCGATGTAATGATCATTGATGAAGTCGACGCCTTTCCTTACTCCTATGATTCTTCCCTGCAATGGGCAGTGGAAAAAGCTCGTAAGTCTCAGTCCTCGATTATCTACCTTACAGCTACTCCTGATCGAAATACACAGAAGCAATGTGCAGCAGGAAAGCGCTCCTTTATCCAGATCCCGGCCCGTTTCCACCGCCATCCCATCCCTCTCCCGAAGTTTGTATGGTGTGGTCTTTGGAAAAAGTCTTTGAAGAAAAATCGAATCCCACATCCTTTGAAAAAATGGACATTATCAAAACTCCAGCAATCCAAACAAGCCCTCATATTCTTCCCGACTGTCGAACTTATGGAAAAAGCCCTGCCGTTATTTCAAGAAATGAATCCTCTTATCGAGTCTGTCCATGCTGAAGATCCTGACCGAAAAGAGAAGGTATTGAAAATGAGAAACAAAGAGACTCCGATTCTATTAACCACCACCATTTTAGAGCGGGGTGTGACGATTCCGGACATTGATGTTGCCGTCCTTGGGGCAGAAGAAAAGATTTTTACGGAAAGCGCCCTCGTGCAAATCGCTGGAAGAGTAGGGCGCAGTGCTGACTATCCAAAAGGAGACATTATCTATTTTCATTACGGTCGAACGGGTGAAATGATCAAAGCTCTTCTTCATATTGATCAGATGAATAAAGAAGCAGGGAAAAGAGGATTGCTTAATGGTTAATAACTGTTTGATTTGTGATGATAAACTGGACGAGATCATGTCCTGGAGAGGGTTGTTTTACAGGGAACCTCAATTTCTGTGTTATGCGTGTGATAAACAACTGGTGAAGATAGAAGGGAAGCGTTGTTTGGGGTGCTCCCGGTCATTAGATGATCTGGCTCCGCAATTAATTAAGGGCGACGTGTGCCTGGACTGTCATCGATGGGAAGTGGATCCTGAGTGGAAAGGGATTTTACATCAGAATTTTTCATTATATCGTTATAATGACTTTCTTAAAGAGTATCTGGCAAAGTATAAGTATCGGGGGGACTACGTGTTGGCAAGAGCCTTCTCACATACTATTAAAACCTATCTCACTAAAATGGAATATGACCTCATCATTCCCATTCCCCTAAGTGATGAACGTCTTTATGAGAGAGGATTCAACCAATCTACCGCTCTATTGGAGGAAGCAGGGGTCCGTCCCTCCAACATACTCACACGACTGCATTCTGAAAAACAGTCGAAAAAGTCAAGGAAGGACCGTCTTCGTCAGAAACAGGTTTTTCAGTTGGTTAGATCCGATCTGAATGGTAAATCCATTTTACTATTTGATGATATTTATACGACGGGAACGACCTTGAGGCAGGCGGCAAAGCTTTTGAGGGAAGCGGGGGCTGAAGAGGTATCTTCCTTAACTCTCGCCAGGGGTTAAAACAATCCCTTTTTCTGCCGATATAACGGATAAGAGAAGCTTTATCGGGAGGAACCAATCATGTCAGAAATCATCAATTGTCCACGATGTAACGCGATTTTTATGAAAAATAAATTCCGTGATGTGTGTGACAAATGCTATAAAAAAGAAGAAACGATGTACGAAACTGTCTATCAATTTTTAAAAAAGCGGGATAACCGAGCTGCGACAATGGAGCGTGTCATTGAAGTGACGGGTGTAGATGAGGAACTTCTATATAAATGGGTGAAAAAAGGCCGCATTCAGACGAGACAGTTTCCAAATATGGGTTATCCTTGTGATAAATGCGGGAAGATTATAGGGATGGGTAGGATTTGCAGTGATTGTTCCTCTGAACTTGCCAGTGATTTGAAAAAGTTCGAAACGGAGCAGGAATGGAAGAATAAATCAAAGGACTCCGGTCAGAGAACGTATTACACCATGAGAGAGAAGAACTAGAAGGTCAGTACATAAATCAGGAAAAACTAACCAGGCCCTAAAGCTAAACAAACCACGTTTTTATCCGATATACTAGGTAGAAACAATGGACGTGATGAAAGCGAGGAGAAAATGATGAAGATTAACAATATCGGAAATCAGAACATCAATCCTTATAAGCGCAATCTTAACAAGATGGACCAGGTCGGCAAATCAGAGAAAACGATATCCGACAAAATCGAAATCTCTTCTACTGCAAAAGAGATGCAGGAGGTTTCAAAACTCGGCAAAGAGCGCCAAGCCAGAGTGGAAGCTTTAAAAGATCAGGTTCAGAGTGGGAACTATACCATTGATCCCAGAGCCATTGCTAAAGGATTGAAGAATTTCTATAACGGACAATAAAAAGGAGCGAACAAACATGTCAGCAACCAATCTAACGACAACTCTTGAAAAACTATATAAGCTGCATAAAAGTTTGTTCGATCTTTCAATGGATAAAACGGACGTCATCAAAAAAGGTGATATGAGTGAACTCGATCGTGTCCTGAAGGATGAACAAAAGCACTTGGCTGCCATCAATACGGTGGAAGCTGAGAGACAACGTGAGTCCAGTCACTATCTTCAATCACGGGGAGTACATTTGAACGAGGCGCCAACAATATCTCAATGCATCGAGTACAGTTCCCTTGATGAACAAGAAACGCTAGCCCATTGGCAGCAAAAACTGGTCGACATCATCGGAGAGTTGAAAGTCCGAAATGAGCTGAATCAAAAGCTTGTCTATCAATCTCTTCAATTCGTGAATATGAATCTATCCATGACGCAACCGCAGCCTGATCAATCAACTTATTCACGACCAAACGGTGAAAAGAAATCACCAACCGGAAGATCCATGTTTGATTCGAAAGCATAGCACTTACTAATTGAAACGGAGGCAACACCATGCGATCCACTTTTATGGGCCTGGAAACGGCGAAACGAGGCATGTACACCCAGCAGGGCGCCCTTTATACAACCGGTCACAATATCTCCAACGCAAATACCCCTGGATATACCCGTCAACGAGTCAATTTTGAACAAACGACACCCTATCCTGCCCCCTCCATGAACCGTCCGCAAATCCCAGGTCAAATTGGAACGGGAGTTGACGCCGGTTCGATTCAACGCGTGCGTGATTCTTTCCTCGACATGCAGTATAGAGGTGAAAACCAAAAGCTTGGCTACTGGGAAACAAAAATGGAAGCGATGAAGAAGATGGAAGAGGTCATGAATGAACCATCGGATTCAGGCTTATCTAAAACGATGGATATGTTCTGGCAGTCCCTTCAGGATCTAGCCGTTAATCCGTCCAACTCAGGTGCACGGTCAGTCGTTGTTGAAAGAGGAAAAGCCGTTGCTGAAACATTCAATTACTTATCGTCATCCTTAACGAGTGTCAGGGGCGACCTGAAAAATGAGCTGTCTGTCAGTGAAAAGCAAATCAATTCCCTGTCCAGACAAATCGATAACATCAATAAACAAATAGATGATGTTGAACCACATGGCTATCTTCCAAATGATCTATATGATGAACGGGACCGATTGATCGATGAACTTTCACAGCATGTCTCCATTCAAACGAGCTACCAATCCAATGGAGGAGCGTCTTCACCTATCGCAGAAGGTGCGGTCACTGTCACATTGGTCGGTAAGGATGGAAACCTGGCCGTCAACCTGGTCGGGCAAGGTGGAGTCAATGAACTTAAGCTTACCTATGAAGGCCCTCAAAATACGGTGGATTCCGTAACCATCGGTAATCAGACGCTCGACATTAAAGACTTCTTATCACAAGGCGAAGGGAAATTGAGAGCCCTTGTCGATACATACGGCTTCAAAAATAAAGAAGGTGAAGCAGAAGGCTCCTACATCAGCATGCTCGATGAACTGGACAGCATGGCGTATGAATTTGCCAAAGCATTCAATGACCAGCATCAAAAAGGTTTCACACCTGAACAAATGAACGATCCAAACTTTGATCCTGACAACGATACTCCGGATACACAGAAGTTCTTCCAGGATGCAATGAATGCCGCAGCAAATCTGGACGGTGTGCCTAAAGCAGGATTCGCTCAAAGAATACAGGTGGCAGATGAAATGAGCAACCTGGATAACATCGCGACAGCGGGTGCAGATAATCCGACCCTTGGAGATGCATCCAACGTTCTGGCGCTTGCCGACATCATCACTACGACTAAACTGCCTTATGGTGAAAAAGAAGCCTCATTCCAAGGGCACTTTGAATCCGTGATCGGGAAAATGGCCGTAGAATCACAAGAATCCGTCCGTCTCGCAAGCAACTCTAATGTATTAAGAGGAGCGGTGGACGAACGCCGCATGTCCGTAAGCGGTGTGTCACTGGATGAAGAAATGACAGACATGATCAAATTCCAGCATGCCTACAACGCCTCTGCCAGAATGATCACACTACAGGACGAAATGCTTGATAAAATCATTAACGGCATGGGAACCGTTGGAAGATAGGTAGGTGAATGAATATGCGCGTAACACAAAGTATGCTGACAGCGAACTCGATGAGAAACCTTAGTTCTTCATATGGACGAATGGGTCAGTTGCAGGATCAGTTAGCGACAGGGAAGAAGATTACGAAGCCTTCGGATGATCCAGTTGTAGCGATGAAAGGGATGTTTTATCGTTCGAACCTGACTGGGATTGAACAGTATAAGCGGAATTTATCGGAACTTTACCTCTGGATGGAAAACTCCGAATCTGGAATCGAGCAGGCGAATCAAGGTTTACAGCGTGTACGTGAATTGACGCTTCAAGGGAAAAATGGAACGTTAAGCCCGGAAGACCGAAAAGCTGTAGCTGTTGAGATTGAACAGATTAAAAACGACCTTGTCAGTGTTGCTGAAACGAAAGTAGCGGGGAGATATATTTTTCATGGAACGGACGTTGGGAATTCTCCGATTAAGGATGGGAATCCAGCAGATGGAAGTGCTCCACAGGTCGCTGATAATTTAGGCAGCGATGCTATCGATACTTATCCTGTAGAGGTTTCACAAGGCGTTTCTCTCAAAGCAAACGTTAATCCTAATAAAGTCTTTAATCAGAAACTGTTTGATACGGTACACAATATCCAAATAGCATTGGAATCTGGAGATGATTCGGCGCTTGACAGCCAGCTTGAGGAGTTAGATAGCGTAATGAACACATTATCAGCGGAACGGTCTGAACTCGGTGCCAGATACAATCGTCTTGAAATGGTAGACGACCGACTGGGGCAACAGGAAGTAACAGCGAATCGAATCCTATCGGATAACGAAGATGCCGACATCGAACGTGTCATCACGGATTTGAAAACCCAAGAAAGCGTACATCGCGCAGCACTCAGCGTTGGCGCCAGAATCATTCAGCCGACATTAATGGATTTTCTAAGATAAAAGCAAGGGGACTGACCCTTTAAGGTGTATTGTCACCTTAGGTCAGTCCCTTTTTATTTGGAGGTGAGTATGTGTGAACGTTCCACAAATAAGATTGCAGTCCACGTCAGCTGCCCTGAGCATCCGGACGACTCCAGGCCGTATGGACATTGAACAGCCACCGGCAGAATTGGATATCCAGCAACCCCAGGCAAAGATGGACATTATGCGGACGCCTTCCAAACTGACTATTGATCAAACCGAGGCCAGGGCAGATATGGACTTGAAATCAGTGCGCCGCAGGATAGAAGAATATTCCCAACAAGGATATGAAGACTGGCTGGCGGGACTTGCCCGTGTCGCCCAGGACGGTGATGAACTGATGATGATCGAGAATGGCGGTGGTGCGATTGCTGCCCAGGCTAAAAGGAACAGTGAAGATCCGATGTATGAGTTCAATATAGGATGGATTCCATCTGCAGGGAGCGTCAAAATCAGCTATGACCCTGGAAGTGTGAAGGTGAACATTGAACCTCAAAAAGTCGTGAATCACTCTCGTCCTCAAAAGCCTAATATACAGTATACACCTGCACAAGTGGATGTCAGTTTGAAACGGTATGCGGACTTACAAATTGATTTTGCGAACTTAAAACACGTAGGGTTCAATTACGAACAAGAAATATAGAATGAAGGAATGAAACGGATGAAAATCAATACGAAATATCATGGAAATATCGAAGTGAAGTCAGAAGACATTTTGACATTTGAATACGGAATCCCAGGATTTGGAGAAGAGAAACAGTTTGTACTGTTGCCACTTCCGGAAAATGAGTGGTTTCATATATTGCAATCGGTGGTAACA
The DNA here is from genome assembly GCF_008180865.1 of Rossellomorea aquimaris. GTDB lineage: Bacteria > Bacillota > Bacilli > Bacillales > Bacillaceae_B > Rossellomorea > Rossellomorea yichunensis. The sequence goes on along the minus strand of NZ_VTEX01000003.1, from coordinate 431,336 downwards.
TCTCAGCTCGGGTTTGTAGTGACAGATCCGTTTGTATTTTTTAAAGATTATGATTTTGAGTTAGACGAGGCTAGTTTGGAGTCTCTAGGGAAACCTTCTGAAAAAGATGTGCAGGTGCTTTCTATTCTTACTGTACGAGAAACGCTTAATGAATCTACAGCTAATTTACAGGCCCCTATCATTCTTAACCTGGCAAATCGCAAAGGAAAACAAGTAATCTTAACCAACACAGACTACCAAACCAAGCATCTGATCTTTGCTCAGCCTGCAGGAAAGAAGGGGTGAGGGGATGTTAGTGCTGACAAGGAAGACGGGAGAAAGCATTCAAATTGGGGATGAGATTGAGATAACTGTTATTTCTGTTAAAGGTGATCAGGTGAAACTGGGGATCAACGCACCAAAGAACGTGGATATCCATCGGAAAGAAATCTACCTTTCAATTCAGGAAGAAAACACCGAAGCTTCGAAAGGAATCGACAATCTGTTTAACCTTTTGCCGAAAAATGATTAATTATTTTTCTCAAACTATTAAACACTAGTAGAAACGACCGATAATAGTATTGTAAGCAATGAGGAGAAGGGCGGCCGACCTTTGTGGCTTGTTGCAAACTAAAAATTAGATAGTTCACAAGGATGTGGACTTAATTTCAAGGAGGAAATTATTGTTATGAGAATTAATCATAATATTGCGGCTTTGAATACTTATCGTCAGTTGAATAGTGCAAATGGAGCACAAGGGAAATCTATGGAGAAGTTGTCTTCTGGTCTTCGTATTAATCGTGCTGGAGATGATGCAGCAGGTCTTGCAATCTCTGAAAAGATGCGTGCTCAAGTTCGTGGGTTAGATCAAGCTCAACGAAACTCTCAGGATGCTATTTCTATGATCCAAACAGGTGAAGGTGCTCTAAATGAAACACATGCTATCTTACAACGTATGCGTGAATTAGCTGTTCAATCTTCTAATGATACGAATACTGCGGACGATAGAGCAGAAATACAATTAGAAATAACAGATCTAATAGAGGAAGTTGACCGTATTGCAACAACTACTCAATTTAACAGTCAAAACCTTTTGGATGTTACTGGAGGAACAGCAGGTACTTTTACTTTCCAAATTGGTTCTAATGATTCACAGACACTAGACGTAGCTTTTGCTGACATGCAAGCGGCAGCGCTTGGAATAGATGCTATTGATTTAGGTGTAGATTCTTCTACTTCTTCAACAGCTATCGCAACTATTGATGCAGCAATTAAATTAGTATCAGATGAGCGTTCTCAACTAGGTGCTAAGCAAAATAGACTAGAGCATACAATTAACAACCTAGGTACATCTTCTGAGAACTTAACAGCGGCTGAGTCTCGTATCCGTGACGTAGACATGGCAAAAGAAATGATGAACCAAACAAAGAATTCAATCCTTTCTCAAGCATCACAAGCAATGTTGGCTCAATCCAATCAAATGCCTCAAGGAGTTTTACAACTTCTGAGATAAATGATTCGAGGGCGTCCAGTTTGGTAACGAGCTGGAGTATAACTGGGTGAATTGCTGGAACTTCCTAAAGCTCAATCAACCACAACGTAACTGGAAACGGTAAGCGGAACGGTTTGAAAATGATAGAGATAAAACAATGGATAATCAGCAGCCAAGCTCCTGTGAGGAAACTCTGGAGAAGGTTCAACGACTAGAGTACACGGTCTAAAGCGAAAGCTATGACTATGAATCTCGTAGGGCAGGAATTCCTGTTCGAAGTGCCCAGCCCCTTCTAGGGTGAAGATATAGTCTATTCTATGATCGAAAGACATAGTCGCAAAGCAAGCGAACCAACAACCACAAGGGGTTTTACAACTTCTTCGTTAATTTTAGAAAATATGAAAGGGACTCTGGCATTGCTAGGGTCTCTTTTACCGCTTAAAGGAGGTGAATTAAATGAATATCGTTGAAGAATATGATAAAGAAATATCAGGTAGACTTGTAAGTATAGAAGTAAGGTATGAACAAGGTAATGCTGTTAGTTCACTCAATGTTGATGGTTCTGGAAAAACTTTAGAAGAAGCAAAGGCGAGGTGTGAGAATGCAACTAAGATGGAGATAATTATGAATAGGTAGATGCTATTGTTAGTCCTTGGAAAATAGGGGGGATCAAAGTTGGAGGATTCAGTCAAAAGGCGTTAACATCTCTCTTAGATTCCATTTTCGCTAAATCTATGAAACTACGTTTAGGTGAAACAACCAGAATAACAAGCGAATACCATAATATTAAACATACATTACCTTGATATACATCAAACCAGAGCTTCTCTCTCCAGAGGGAAGACTTTTTTTGAAGAGAAATAGCGCATGCTTAAAAAGAAGAGCTGCGTACGTAGTCCAGAAGATGCCTACCAATTGGTAATGCAGTTGTTAGGAGATGGGGGGATTTGATTCTTTGATGTTTGTTTGGACACTAAGAATTATCTAACAGCTATCAAAATAAGTCATTTCTTTCGGGTTGAACCGTGCTTCCTTTAATATTTTTGTTCTTCTTTAATAACACAATTTAAACTTTTTCTTCCTAAACTTCCCCCAAAAAACTCCGATATAACCCATATAACCCTCAGGAGGATCAAAAGATGATTGATAAAGTGACAGGCGGAGTTTCAGGAATACAATCATTTACTAAATTACAGAACCAAACAAGCGAAGAAGTGAAACAAATTCAAGCACAGGAGCGACACCATGAAGAAACCACAACCAAAGAACCTGTCACCAAAGAAAAATTGGAAGATGTCGTTCATGGGATGAATGAGTTTATGGCCACTTCAAATACACACCTCAAATTTGAATTTCATGATAAATTGAAAGAATACTATGTGACCATTGTTGATGATCGTACGCAAGAGATAGTCAAAGAGATACCAGCAAAGAAGATTCTTGATATGCATGCCGCAATGACGGAATTTGTTGGTTTGATGGTAGATAAGAAGGTTTAACGGAAGGAGATACATATGGCTGATATGCGAATTGGTGGCCTTGCCAGTGGTATGGACACGGATCAAATTATAAAGGACTTAATGAAGGCGGAGAGAATCCCTTTAGATAAACTGGAACAAAAGAAGCAATACCTTGAGTGGCAGCGTGATGATTACCGAGATATGAATAAGATGATGTTTGATTTTAGTAATCTTATTTTTGACGGGGTGATGAAGCAGGGGACGTATACGCAGAAGTCAGTTACAGTCTCAGATCCGAATGAAGTTTCAGTTAAAAACATCAATTCAACTACCGATTTTACCGGGACATTAAAAGTTGAGAAGCTGGCTACTGCTGCTACTATGTACAGTTCAGGCATTACTCAGTCTGACGGTGGAGCATTTGATTCTAAGAAAAAATTGAGTGAATCATTCGGAATGACTGGTGAGCAAAGTATTAAAGTAAAGGCAATCAAAGCAGACGGAACGATGGCGTCTGATTTTACTGAAATTAAATTTAATGCTGAAGATGAAACACTGGACAGTTTAATATCCAAGATCAATGCGCAAACAGGTGTGACGATGTTTTATGACCAGCATACAAAGCAAATGTCAGTGATGAGTAAAAATACAGGAAGTAATGCCAGTGGGGCTGAGATCGAGTTACAGGGTGATCTATTTACCACACACCTGAAATTGGATGCAGATAATGATGTTGCCCTAGCTAATAATCGGGGTTCCATTGGTGAAAATGCCAAATTTACATACAACGGAATGGCTACTGAACGGTCATCCAACACGTTTACTATCAACGGCTTTGAACTGACCCTGAAGAACGCATCCAATACAAATGTAACTTTCGCTTCACAACCCGACACCGACAAAATCCTGGAAAAAATCGTCAAATTCGTCGACGAATACAACAAACTCATTGAAAAAGTAAACGGCGAAGTAAACGAAAAGAAATACCGTGATTTCCAGCCGTTGACTGCTGAACAAAAAGAATCAATGGAGGAAAAAGAAATTGATTTATGGGAAGAAAAGTCCCGCAATGGTACTCTGAGAAACGATTCCGTTCTAACCTCTGCTCTAAACAAAATGCGAACCGACATGTACACACCAATCTCAGGTGGAACATCAGGCATTGACCAATTAGCCCAGATTGGGATCAAAACATCAAGTAACTACCTTGATCGTGGAAAACTGATTATTGATGAAAGCAAGCTGAAAGAAGCGATCTCAAAAGACCCGAACGCGATCTATGAAATTTTTGCTAAAGATGGTGCGACGTCAAATGAACAAGGAATCGCCCGACGTTTGCGTGATACGTTGAAAGATACAATGGACAGCATTGAGCAAAAAGCAGGGAAAGCTTCGAGCACCAATAATACATTTACTCTGGGCCGTTTACTAAACAATATGGACAGCCAAATGGACCGTTTTGAGGACCGATTGATCCAAGTCGAAGACCGCTACTGGCGCCAATTCACCGCCATGGAAAAAGCCATCCAGCGTTCCAACGAACAATCCATGTTCCTCATGAACCAATTCGGCGGCTAATCATAACTAAAGGAGTGTCACTATGGCCATCAACAACCCGTATGCAGCATACCAGAATAACTCGGTCAACACAGCATCACCAGGTGAACTCACCCTTATGCTCTATAACGGAAGCCTGAAATTTATTCATATCGCTAAAAAAGCGATTGAAGAAAAGAATATTGAACTGAAAAATACTAATATCCAAAAGACCCAAGCCATCGTAAATGAGCTGATGGTGACGTTGAACACCGATCTTGAAGTTTCACAAAACCTTATGTCCCTTTACGACTACATCAACCGTCGCTTAACAGAAGCCAATATCAAGAATGATTTGGCGATTTTGGAAGAAGTAGAGGGTCTCATCACTGATTTTCGTGACACATGGAAACAAGTCATTCAACTGAATCGTCAGAAGCAGCATGCCGGACAAGGTGGACAGGCGTAATGAGTTCGGTCCTTTTGTGCTATACGATCACAAAGCAATTGAAACAAGCATTGGAACAGGCGACTGATGAAAACAGGGAATCTACGATTGAGGAAGTGGAATCTCTTTTAGAAAAAAGACAGAGTGTACTTGGGACCATCAACCCTCCTTATACTCAGGATGAGCAGGAGCTCGGCAAGCAGATGATTGCCTGGAACCAGCAGATTGATCGGCAGTTGGCTCAACTGCGTTTGGAAATCAAGCGAGATATGAATGGGTTGACGAAGAAAAAAACTTCCGTTCAAAAGTATTCAAACCCATATGAATACCTGCAATATGATGGAATGTTCTACGATAAAAAGAAATAGGTGGTTCTTTGACAACGAAATTAGACGAAAAACAGTACGAATTGGTCAACCAATACGTCGGAATGCTCGACACAATCGAAGAAGCACTTAAATATGTGGAAGCAAGCTTCACAGATTTAAGTAAAACAGAAGGGGACCGGGTCCTTTCGGATGTCTTCGTGGCTATCGGTCAGATTTCAGAAAGCAATGGCTTGTTGAAAGAAATGTTTGATGGGCGGGAAGGCATTCAGCAAGCTCTAACCCAATTTGAAACGGTGACGGATCAGGCATGGAAACTGGACGGACAGCTAGATAACAATGAGGTCAAACAAAGTATCGTGCAGGAAAAACTGTCACCAGCCTTTTCCACATGGAAAGCATCTATTGATAAAGAACTAAATCCTTATCTAACACACTAAGTCTCGAATCTTCGAGGCTTTTTTCTTTTTCCAAATACACTCATGCTATAATAATAGAAAAATGCTGGAGGAAGACTTGATGAAAAATAGTCTGGTAGATGAAATCAGAAGTCTTTGCGGAACCTACCCTGAAGTTCATGAACATATAGACGGCTTTGGACACACTTCTTTCCGGGTGAAGGACAAGCCATTTGTGATAATAGGAGAGGAGAATAATCTCTCCCTATCTATAAAAACGCTCCCCACCACTCAAGAAATCTTACTCGAGCAGCAAGGCTACACTAAAGCCCCCTACATTGGAAGACATGGCTGGGTGTTAGTAGAGACAGAGGAAGTAGGATGGCAAGCAATTGAAGCCTTGATTCACGAAGGTTATTTGAGAGTGTCTCCCAAAAAACTGGCAAATCAAGTACGAAACGGATGAAGACACATGATTAACCTAGTCACCAATGAACTTTTAAAACAACTTTCCCGTCCCCGCATGTGGATTTCCCTTGGGATCATCGTATTCATCAACTCCATCGCATCCCTATTCGTCTACATGCTATTCGAAGGAATCCAATTCTCCTTCTGGGAGTATATGCGAATCAGCTCAAACCTTATCATCGTCCTACAAGTCTTCTGCCTCATCATAGCAGGTGACATCGTATCCAATGAGTTTTCGTCAGGTACCATCAAGCTGCTACTCATACGTCCGGTCAACCGTGTGAAAATACTGCTCTCTAAATACTTAGCCGTTATCGTCATAGCAACCATTCTTACTTCTGCCCATTTTTTATTTTCTGCCGTACTGGGCGCTCTGTGGTTCTACGACAGCTTCTTTGAATTCAACGTAAACTTTTTCCTGGTAGCGGGCGCTTATGTCCTGAGATTTCTTGAACTGATCGCCATCTGTTCTGTGGCTTTCACTCTGTCTGTGCTGACGAGAAGCAGTTCCTTTGCCATTGGAACGACTCTTTTTCTGACGTTTTCCGCAGGAACGTTATTGATTGTCATGAATGAGCGGGGAATGGAATGGGGGAGGTATTTGTTGTTTGCCAATACCGATTTACAGCAGTATTTCTTCGGAACTCCACCTTTTGAAGGGATGACGTTTTTGTTTTCTGTTGGGGTGATTGCAGTGTATTTGATTGGGTTTGGTGGATTGGCGGGGTGGTTTTTTGGACGGCAGGATGTGGATGTTTAGTGGATCTGTTCTGTATTAGAGAGCAGGTCTTTTTTTGTTTGTCTGTTAAGTTTAAGGTGATTTTGCCTGTTAAATATCACAGGTTTTTTAACAGGCAAATGTTCTGGATTATTTACCTGTTAAATTTTAGAGCTAATTCAACAGGCAAACTCCACGCTTAGCAGGAATTTTGTATAAGTATGTCGAAGAAAGAGATACCAAAAGTAGAAAGGATGTTGACATGGCAAATAAAAGAGAGTGGTTCCCTGGTTATATCTATCATATTACGGCAAGAGGAAATCGGAGATATACCATTTTTCGTAACAAGGAAGATCGTTTAAAGTATTTAGAAATTGTAGAAGATGCAAAAGAAAAGTTCCCCTTTATTCTTCACTCCTATTGCCTCATGACCAATCACGTTCATCTCCTGATTGAAACCATCGATGACCCTCCAGGCAAGATCATACAATATATCCATTACCGTTATGCCCGTTATTTTAATAAGAGAAATGGGTTTGAAGGCCATCTTTTTCAAGGACGTTTTAAATCAGTCATTATACGGAACAACAAGCAAATGGTTGACACAAGCTGCTATATTCACTTAAATCCTGTAAGAGCCGGTATTGCAACTGAACCCGAAAAATATCAATGGTCCAGTTATCGATCCTTTATTACTAATAGAGAGAATAAGCATGTTGATACAAGAAAAATACTTTCATTTATGAATAATGGTTCGAAAAATCATTATAAATTTTATGTGGAAATTAGGTTGAAGCAATTTAATAACTGAGGATAAGAAAACACCTACTGAGTTCTGCAGGTGTTTCTACGTTTTGGCCTTAACAGATGAAAACAACTTTTAATTTGCCTGTTAAATATGACTGGAAATTTAACAGTTGAAATTCTAATATTATTTAACAGGCAAACTTATTGAGATATTTAACAGGCAAAAAAAGAACAAAATTCAACTGACAAATCCACCGCTATTTTTAACAGTTAAACTTATAACCCCCTTTCACAAATCCGCCCCAAACCATTCACAAATCCTCCAAATTCCCACCGTTTAATCTCCTCAAAAAGTGAGAAAATAATAATATAAAGAGTGAAAGGTGAACCCTACATGCTCGCAACCCTCACCTCACTCTTTCATTCTCCAATCCCAGATCCATCAACTTTCACGACACCATAATACAAACTTTACGAAAAATTGACAAAAAATTTAGAAAGTTTAAGAAGGAATAATTAAGGGAATGGAGAATATATAAACATAGCTTTATTTTTAAAAGGAGGAGTTTACATGTTGAATTACAACATTCGAGGCGAGAACATTGAGGTAACTCCAGCGATTCGCGAACACGTGGAGAAGAAGATTGGCAAGTTAGACCGTTACTTTAATGAAACTCCTGATGCAAATGTACATGTTAATTTAAAAGTGTATCCTGATAAAAATACGAAAACTGAAGTGACTATTCCAATGCCGCAATTAGTGTTACGTGCAGAGGAACGCAACACGGATATGTATGCGGCCATTGATCTGATTGTAGATAAATTGGAGCGTCAAATTCGCAAACATAAAACAAGAGTGAACCGTAAAATGCGTGAGAAGGGCAGCCCAAAGGAGTTTTTCGCGGCTCAGGAAGATCTGAATCACGTTTCTCCAAATGGTGCAGCTGCGGTTGAACTGGAGGAAGAGGACGATACGGAAGTAGTAAGAACGAAGCAGTTCAATCTTAAACCGATGGACAGCGAAGAGGCGATCCTGCAAATGAATATGCTGGGTCACACATTCTTCATCTTCACGGACGCAGAGACAAATGCGACGAATATCGTGTACAAGCGTCGTGACGGGAAGTATGGCTTGATCGAAACAAACTAATACCCTTAAATCCTGTGGTCACTGTGACCGCAGGATTTTTTAATTTCCAAGGAGGTTTTTTCCATTTTTTGTCGAAGTTTGAAGGTAGACAAAATTTAGGGGGATACCAAGTGAGAGATCTAAGACTAGAGAGGCTGGCAGAGGTACTGCTGACCCATTCCTTGAAATTAATAGAAGGGGAGAAGCTCTATATAATGGGAGAGCATTCGACTAAACCGCTTGTAAAGGAGGTTCTCCAGAAAGCGTATGAGATGGGGGTGATTCCATACTATGAGCTCGGCGATCAGGAGTTACTGCGTATCATGGCCACTCATGCGAAACCGGAACAAATGATTCTGCAAAATAAATGGAATATGGAAAAATATCAGGATATCGACGCGTTTCTCAATATTTCAAGCGAAGCAAATGATGCGGAGATGAGTGAAGTTCCGGCCGAACAGTGGCAGCTCCTCATGCCCCATATGAAAGAATCCAATGACTATCTCATTCAAAATAAGAAATGGGTTCTATTAAACTATCCAAACCCGTCACTTGCCCAGAAAGCAAAGATGAGTTATGACACGTTCTTCGACTATCTTCTGGAAGTCTGTACCGTGGACTACAAGCAGATGGAAGAAGCCCAGAAGCATCTTAAAGAACTGATGGATAAAACCGATAAAGTACGGATTACAGGTGAAGGGACGGACCTCACTTTCTCCATTAAAGATATTCCCTCTGTCATGTGCTTTGGAGAGCGAAATATTCCGGACGGGGAAGTGTATACGGCTCCCGTGAAGGATAGTGTAAATGGGACGATAACATACAATACACCGACACTGTATCGCGGATTTTCTTTTGACAACGTTTCTTTGACGTTTGAAAACGGGAAGATCGTGAAAGCAACGGCAGATAAAACGAAGGAACTGAACGATATTCTGGATACAGATGAAGGTGCCCGTTTCATTGGGGAGTTTGCACTTGGTGTGAATCCGAAGATCAATGAACCGATGCTCGATATCTTATTTGACGAAAAAATAAACGGAAGCTTCCATTTCACGCCAGGACAGGCCTATGAAGGGGCGGATAATGGAAACCGTTCGAATGTGCATTGGGATATGGTCTGCATCCAGCGTCCGGAATATGGCGGAGGAGAAATTTACTTCGATGATGTTTTAATTCGGAAAGATGGGTTATTTGTAGTAGAAGAGCTAAAAGGATTAAATCCTGACGCTTTAATTTAAAGGAGGACTTCATCATGACGTATTCCATTGTAGGTTATGACCCGGAAGAGAAAGAGTGGGGGATTGCGGTACAATCCAAATTCCTCGGTGTTGGTTCTGTCGTACCTTTTGCGAAAGCGGGAGTGGGAGCCGTAGCGACTCAGTCTTACGCGAATACCTCGTACGGGCCTCATGCACTTCAATTAATGGAAGAAGGAAAGACGGCAGAGGAAGCGCTGGATATCATCACAAAGGATGATCCCGAGCGTCCATTACGACAGGTGGGATTGATTGATGCTGGTGGAAATCCCGCCACTTTTACAGGGGAAGGATGCTATGACTGGGCCGGTGGACAAACTGGTAAACACTTTGCTGCTCAAGGTAATATTTTAGTAGATGAAAATACCGTAAAAGCGATGGCAGAGACATTTGAGTCGACAACCGGATCTCTTGCTGAACGATTACTCCATGCACTCGATGCCGGGCAGGACGCTGGTGGTGATTCCCGGGGAATGCAGTCTGCTGCACTTCTAGTAGTGAAGGAAAACGGTGGATATGGTGGCTTCAATGATCGGTATATCGATCTCAGGGTGGATGATCACGCGTCTCCCATTAAGGAACTGAAGCGAATCTACTTGATGCATCAGCTCTATTTTAAAGAGTCAGAGCCTGGTAGAGTCGTATTGCTGGAAGGTGAAATCCTTGAAGAAGTGGAGCGGGAACTTACCCGTCTTGGTTATGCAAAAGAAAGACAGTCTCTTCATCAGAGCTTGAAAGACTATCTCCATACAGAAAACTTTGAAATGCGGGAGCAGGATGAGAACTATTTTGATCTTGACGTGTTGGATTATATGAAAAAGCAAGGACGATAGATCTCATGAGAACCAATCCAAAAGCGATTGGTTCTTTTTTCTTGTTCTAAAACAGTTTAAGGAACGCCACAAATGTTATATAATGAACATTTGTGTACGGGACTCAAGAAGTTGGAGGTAAATACAAACATGAGTACAGTCGGTAGAAATGAACCATGCCCTTGCGGCAGTGGGAAAAAATATAAGAAATGCTGTGAAAAAGAAAATGTTGTGAATATAGATACGCTGGTGAGTCAGGAGCTTGATGTGCTTCAGGCGCAGCTCTATGATTATATTGCTACGGCCCAGTCTACAGAGATGGAAGAATCCTATCACCACTACTTAGCAAAAATGGATCTGATGCAGGCTGATCCGGATATTTATGAAATGGCATTTGTCAGCTGGTACGGAGCGACTCAAAAGGATGCTGACGGTGTTCGTTTGATCGAACGTTTTGTTGATAAGCAGTTGAGCACGGTGACTCGTCCTCAGACAGCTGAAGTATTAGAGTCATGGAAAAACGTGCGTGTGACGGCAGGAACTGTAGAGAAGCTGGATGACAATACGCTACGTGTGGAAGAAGCCATCACCGGTGATGTGCAGATTGTAACGGAAAAGTTCGGTAAATTAGAAGAGAATAGTTTCTTCTTGGGGCTATTGCTCCCGAATGGGGAGAAGTATCTTCCCTTCGCTCAGTACTTCATTTACCCTGCGATTGAGAAAGCAGCGATGGAACTGGTGAAGATCCGATTTGAACAAGGTGAGTTTGGAAATCTACATGACTACTTATCAGGACAGTACTTGGAAATAGCAGATGTAGGATTCGTCCTTTATAGTGCTGAGAAGAAAAAGGCCGGAAAAGCAGCAGCATCTACTAGAGCCACGGATGAAACAGAAACTTCCAAGGATTCGGATGAGAAATCAGAAGAAGCAATCGAAGGAGTAGAAATCTGGAAAACGCCGGAATACGGTGAAGCGATCACTTCCCTTCAAAGCTTCCTGACTGAAAAAGGGGAAGACAAAAAAGAAAGTGAGCTGCTGGTAGCCGTATTGGAAAAATACTTCTACACAGAGCGCCCAACGATCCGCAATCCGAAAATCTACTCGGGAGCACTGGTGGACATGGCGAAAAACATCGACGAAATCAGTATCCGCCACGTCCAAAAAGAACTGGCTGAATACTTCGATGTCTCCGCCAACAGCATCTCTAGACGAAGCAAACAAATCTGGGAAAGCTACCAGGACACCGTCAACGAGCTACTGAAAGCTACCAAAGCCTGATCATTCACATACACAACACCTAAAAGTCGTCTGCATAGTCGGCTTTTTTGTTTTTGAGGGACGGACCTCGGATTTTACCCAATATATGAGGGAATGCTGTAAAGTCGCCAAACCTAGACTGATAAATATATTATGTGAGGTCCGTCCCTAAACCTGAATCGATGCTATTTCTAGACGTGACGAATATCGCGTCTCATGAGCAATCCAGGAATACCGCGTGATAGTAAAGCATCCAACCTTTGAAAGCTCTGTGATTGAGAGGTCCGTCCCTCCTTGAGTTGTAACCCATATAGGATAGTGGTAAGATTGGAAGGGAATATATCGTGTTTTTGTGGGAGGATATTTGGATTTTGTAGCGAATTTTAAGTAGAGTGATTGGAAACGGATATAGGTGACTTTTTACATGGATTTTTCATGTTTCTCATTTGAATTTCATTTTCTTTCGTTATTCTAGTGACGTTCGGCTCTCATTTAAACACAGATAAAGGAGCGTTTATACATGCTTGGTCTATTAAACAAAGTGTTCGATGCGAATAAAAGAGAATTAAAGAGGCTTGAAAAACTGGCTGATCAAATAGAAGAATTAGGCCCCGATATGGAGCGATTGACGGATGATGAAATCCGTGAAAGAACAGAACGATTCAAGGAGCGCTATCAAAAGGGTGAAGAACTTGAAGATATGATGATTGAGGCTTTTGCTGTCGTGCGGGAAGCTGCTCGCCGCGTACTTGGTTTATATCCATACCGCGTTCAGCTTATGGGTGGTGCCTCCCTTCATGGCGGTAATATCTCCGAGATGAAAACCGGTGAAGGTAAAACGCTGACAGCGACTATGCCTGTGTACTTGAACGCCATCACTGGAAAAGGCGTTCACGTTATCACAGTCAACGAATACCTGGCCAGCCGTGATGCTGAGGAAATGGGCAAGCTATACAATTTCCTTGGGCTCACTGTAGGACTGAACTTAAACTCGATGTCCAAAGACGAAAAACGTGAAGCATACAAAGCGGATATCACGTATGGTACGAATAACGAATTCGGATTCGACTACCTTCGTGACAATATGGTCCTGTACAAAGATCAAATGGTGCAGCGTCCTCTTCATTTTGCCGTAATCGATGAGGTTGACTCGATTTTAATCGATGAAGCACGTACACCTCTGATCATTTCCGGTAACGCTCAGCGTACACCTCAGCTTTACATTCAGGCAAACGCTGTTGTACGTACCCTGAAAAAAGATGAAGATTACACATATGATGAAAAAACAAAAGGTGTTCAATTAACGGAAGATGGGATAAGCAAAGTGGAAAGAGCGTTCCACATTGATAACCTGTTCGATATTTCACACGTAACCCTTAACCACCATATCAATCAAGCGTTAAAGGCTCACGTCAGCATGCACCGTGATGTGGATTATGTGGTTCAGGAAGGAGAAATCGTCATCGTTGACTCTTTCACAGGGCGTCTGATGAAAGGTCGCCGTTACAGTGACGGACTTCACCAATCAATCGAGGCAAAAGAAGGTCTTGAAATCCAGAATGAAAGTATGACGATGGCAACGATTACGTTCCAGAACTACTTCCGTATGTACGAAAAGCTTTCCGGTATGACAGGTACGGCGAAAACGGAAGAAGAAGAGTTCCGTAACATCTACAATATGAACGTCATCGTAATCCCAACGAATAAGCCAATCGTTCGTGATGACCGCGCCGATCTGATCTATGCTTCTATAGAAGGGAAATTCCTTGCTGTAGTCGAGGATATCAAAGAGCGTCATGAAAAAGGACAGCCTGTACTGGTTGGTACGGTTGCCGTTGAAACGTCAGAGCTTATCTCTAAACTATTGACGAAAAAAGGCGTTCGCCACAATGTATTGAATGCGAAAAACCATGGACGCGAAGCGGAAATCATTTTGGAAGCAGGTCAGCCTGGTGCCGTGACCATCGCGACAAACATGGCCGGCCGTGGTACGGATATCAAGCTTGGAGAAGGCGTCATCGAACGCGGCGGTCTAGCCGTTATTGGTACCGAGCGTCATGAATCACGCCGTATCGATAATCAGCTTCGTGGACGTTCCGGACGTCAGGGGGATCCTGGTGTGACTCAGTTCTATCTTTCAATGGAAGATGAATTGATGCGCCGATTTGGTTCTGACAATATGAAGAGCATGATGGAGCGCCTTGGGATGGATGACACTCAGCCAATCCAAAGTAAAATGGTTAGCCGTGCTGTAGAATCGGCTCAGAAACGAGTGGAAGGAAACAACTTCGATGCTCGTAAACAGCTTCTGCAATACGATGATGTTTTACGTCAACAGCGTGAAATCATCTATAAACAGCGTTATGAAGTAATCGATTCTGAAAACCTTCGTGAAATTGTTGAGGGTATGATCAAATCAGCGATCGAACGTCAGGTAGCAGCCCATACTGCTGAAGAAGACATGGAAAACTGGAACCTTCAAGGTATCGTTGATTACGTGAATGCGAATCTTCTTCCTGAAAACGACGTAACAGTTGATGATCTTCGTGGAAAAGAGCCGGAAGAAATGATGGATCTGATCTATGAAGATGTGAAACACCGTTACAATGAAAAAGAAGAAGAGCTTACGCCGGAGCAAATGCGCGAGTTTGAAAAAGTCATCCTGCTTCGCGCTGTTGATACAAAATGGATCGACCATATCGATGCCATGGATCAATTGCGTCAAGGTATCCACCTTCGTGCCTACGGTCAAACCGACCCACTGCGCGAATACCAGCATGAAGGATTTGCCATGTTCGAAAGCATGGTACTTGCAATCGAAGAAGACGTGGCAAAATACGTCATGAAAGCTGAAATCCGCAGCAATCTTGAACGTCAGGAAGTAGCCAAAGGTCAAGCGGTGAACCCGAAAGAAGAAGGCGGTAAGGCTAAGAAACAACCTGTCCGCAAGCAAGAAGACGTAGGGCGCAACGACCCATGCCCATGCGGAAGCGGCAAAAAGTACAAACACTGCCACGGCATAACTGGATAAATAAAGAGATGCTACCTGGTGCTTATTTTGATAAAATAAGTGCCAGGTACTTTTCCGTTTTTTATGGGTGACTGGAATAGGGTTTACTAATAATTGGATTTTTCTTGTAATAGTGTTTTTAAAGTATGTTATGTAATAGCATAACTTTAAATTTGATTGGAGCGGAAGGTGCTCAACTCACGCCCCGCGGAAAGCGAGCACCTGGAGCGGAAATCAACCACTACTGTCTAATAAAACACGGCCACTCTATTCCAGCTATCATCAATACAAAATAAATTCAACAACCCAAATAACTATAGAGGTGACCACACATGGAACTATCAGAAATCAGAGCAGAGTTAGAAAAATCAGCTAAAACATTAGCGGACTTCAGGGGGTCTCTTTGACTTAGAAAACAAAGAGGCAAGAATCCAGGAACTTGACGAAATCATGGTTCAACCCGACTTCTGGGATGACCAGCAAAAAGCTCAAGGATTAATCAATGAAGGAAACGGTTTGAAGGATCTTGTAAATGAATACAAATCATTGCTTGAATCCCATGAAACCCTTGAGCTTACCCTTGAACTTATCAAAGAAGAACCCGACGAAGAACTTCAAAAAGATCTTGAAGAAGAGCTGGGTGATTTGGTCACACGATTAAATGACTACGAACTACAGCTTCTTCTAAGTGAAGAACATGATAAAAACAATGCGATACTTGAGCTGCATCCCGGGGCAGGTGGAACGGAGTCACAGGATTGGGGTTCCATGCTTCTTCGCATGTACACGCGTTGGGGTGAAAAACGTGGATTCAAGGTGGAAACCCTTGATTATCTTCCTGGCGATGAAGCGGGAATCAAGAGTGTGACTCTTGCCATTAAAGGGCATAATGCGTACGGTTACTTAAAAGCTGAAAAAGGCGTACACCGTCTTGTTCGTATTTCACCATTCGATTCTTCAGGACGTCGTCACACTTCCTTCGTGTCCTGTGAAGTCATGCCTGAGTTTAATGAAGAAATCGAAATTGAGATCCGTACGGAAGACCTGAAAATTGATACGTACCGTGCAAGTGGAGCCGGTGGACAGCATATCAATACGACGGACTCGGCTGTCCGTATCACTCACTTACCGACGAATGTAGTGGTAACGTGCCAATCTGAACGTTCTCAGATCAAGAACCGTGAGTCAGCCATGAAGATGTTGAAAGCGAAGCTCTACCAAAAGCGAATCGAAGAGCAGGAACAGGAACTCGCCGAAATTCGTGGAGAGCAAAAGGAAATCGGGTGGGGAAGCCAGATCCGTTCCTACGTCTTCCATCCATACTCCATGGTCAAAGACCACAGAACAAACACAGAATCAGGAAACGTACAAGGCGTCATGGACGGAGACATTGACCCATTCATCAATGCTTATCTGCGTTCCAAAATTCAATAATCATACTCAAGCTGGATCCTCCATTCAATTGGAGGATCCAGCTTTTTTTGAGGGACGGACCTTAAAAGAGATGAGTTTCTTCCATTATATGTATAAATATGAACGTGGTTTGAACATGTAAAACACTCACAAACAAACGCCGATTACCGGTAATATCAGTTATTGCAGCAGCAGAATCAAAATTTGCCGTTGCAGAAATCCCATATTCAGTTGTAAAGCCTCTCATTAATCAAGGTCCGTCCCTCAGCACAACAACACCCCAACATATTAATGCTTTACCACGTTATTGAAGTGTTATTTACACCTCCAAGTACCCATGCTATACTCTCAAAGGTTGATATAGAGCGTGTTTGAAGGGTGGAGAAGTAAATTTGAACCTGATTCAAACATATGCTTTACAACTATATCAAGTGAAATTTATGTACAATTTTCATCTTCAGGGGTTCAAGACGTGACCAATTAGAGGTCCGTCCCTCTTCATACTGTCCCTCTGCATATTCTGCATGAATGGAAGAGGTTGTACTCATACTATAAATACATAGGTAAAAGGAGTCGTACTAGATGGGTTTGAAAGAGAGACGTCGTGGGCAGGCACTTAATCCGCGGAAAGAGAAGTTGTTAGAGTATTTGTTTGTTGTGATTGGGTCAACGATCGTTGCCCTTGCGTTTAATGTGTTTTTACTGCCGAATGAGGTGGCTTCAGGAGGGGTGAGCGGGATATCAACCATCCTGAAAGGTCTGTTTGATTGGAAGCCTGCCTTTGTTCAGTGGGCATTTAATATTCCGTTGTTCATTGCAGGATTAATTTTTCTGGGCCTTCAATTTGGTGTGAAAACAGCCATCGGTACGGTTTTCCTGCCGCTGGTAGTATTTTTAACAGAAGACTGGAAGCCGTGGACGGAAGATCCCCTGCTGGGTGCTTTATTCGGTGGGATTGGTGTAGGACTGGGATTGGGAATCGTCTTTCGAGGTAAAGCATCTACAGGAGGGACGGACCTTGCAGCCCAGATTGTAAACAAATTCACCGGATTGTCCCTGGGAACATGTGTCGCGCTTATCGATGGAATGATTGTTCTTTCTGCTGCGATCGTGTTTGACATCGAACGTGGTTTATATGCACTCATCGGCCTCTATGTGACAAGTAAAACGATTGATTTAGTCCAGGTCGGCATCAGCCGTTCAAAAATGGCACTGATCATTACAAACAGACAGGAAGAAGTTCGTGAAGGAATCCTGAATAAAATTGATCGTGGTGTGACAAAACTATCTGCATACGGTGGTTATACGGACGATGAGCGCCCGATCCTTATGTGTGTGGTCGATCAAACAGAATTCACAAAACTGAAACAACTGGTCAAAACCATTGACCCCTCTGCTTTCGTCGTCACAATGGACGCTTCAGAGGTGTTAGGTGAAGGTTTCAAACGGGTTTAACCTTGGTATAATTAAGTAATAGAGGGACGGACCTCGATACATCCCGTTACTCTTAAAATGTTTTCCTAGGGGGATAAAAAATGAAGAAAAAGCTACTTGGTATTGTATTTGGCGCTTCATTGGTACTTGCAGCCTGCGGTGGTGGCGGCGGTGAAGAAAGTACAGAAACAAGCTCCGGCGGAGTAGACCCTGAAAAAATCGTAAACAATAAATGCACCAGCTGTCATGGTGGAAACCTTGAAGGCGGAATGGGGCCAGCACTTAATAAAATCGGTGCTGAATTAAACAAAGATCAAATCTTGGAAGTCATTCAAAATGGTAAAGGTCAAATGCCTGCAGGACTCATAAAAGGTGAAGAAGCAGAAGCCGTGGCAGAATGGTTGGCGAATAAAAAGTAAGTAAGGAAGAAGAATCCGGAACTGAGGATTCTTCTTTTTTGATTTATCTTCAAGCTTTCTCCTTTCCCTTCTTTAAAAATATGTTACAAAAGCCAATCTAATAAATATATTAAGAAATCAGCAATTGAACCGCAAATAATTATAACCTAGTAACTTACTAAGATTAGCCCCCCCCTAAGGTTTACCCTCCTCTTATTATCAAACTTTTTTACTTGCTTATAGTACCAGGTAATAGATAAAAATACCTATGTTTATAACGGAAAATAGGTATAACTGACAATAAAAAAGGTAAAATATACACATTATTTCAATCTTTGAAACGTAAATGTAATAATTTTTTTCCTTAACAACATACAAAGTGATGTTATAATAATTTTCGGGAGAGCAATTCGAGGTTTTTCGCCATTTCATGTCTAATTATGGTAAAGACGTCGTTGTGTTCAAACCATGTACATATGTCGATAACAGCCAAGAGGGTAACTACATAATACAAATTAGGTGATTTTAAAATGATAGAAATGAAAGACGTGTATAAGCAGTACAGCAACGGTGTCATGGCTGCCAATGGCTTTAACGTCCACATTAAGCAAGGTGAGTTTGTGTATGTTGTGGGTCCAAGTGGCGCCGGGAAATCTACATTCATCAAGATGATGTACCGTGAAGAGAAGCCTTCTAAAGGTGATATCATCGTAAATGGTATTAATCTTGCAAAATTAAAAAATAGTAGAGTTCCATACTTAAGAAGAAACGTTGGAGTCGTGTTTCAGGATTTTAAGTTGTTACCAACTCTTACAATCTATGAAAACATTGCCTTTGCACTTGAAGTAATAGAAGAACATCCAAAGCAAATAAAGAAGAGAGTCATGGAAGTACTGGATCTGGTAGGGTTGAAGCATAAAGCAAGAATGCTTCCGAATGAATTGTCAGGCGGAGAGCAGCAGCGTGTATCGATCGCACGATCCATCGTGAATACGCCGAAACTTGTGATTGCCGACGAGCCTACGGGTAACCTCGATCCGGAAACATCCTGGGATATCATGAACATCTTAGAAGATATCAGCAATCGTGGAACAACGGTGATCATGGCTACTCATAATCGTGAAATCGTAAATACCATCAAGCATCGGGTAATTGCCATCGAGAATGGCCGAATTGTTCGTGACGAACAGCGAGGTGATTACGGTTATGAAAGCTAGGACGTATGGTCGACATCTAAGAGAAAGCTTCAAAAGTATCGGACGTAATGGCTGGATGACATTCGCATCCGTGAGTGCCGTTACTGTAACCCTGCTACTTGTTGGTGTGTTTATGGTACTTATGCTAAACATGAACAAGGTTGCAACCGATATTGAGAAGGACGTTGAAGTACGCGTACTACTTGAGATCGGTACTGAAAAAGCTCAAGTAGAAGAAATAGATAAGAAGATTAACCAATTAAGTGGAGTGGAATCCGTAGAATATTCTTCTAAAGAAGAAGAACTTCAGAATCTGGTAAAGGATTTAGGAGACGATTTCAGGTTATTCGAACAGGATAATCCATTATACGATGTATTTATCGTAAAAGCGGAAGATCCCCGTGATACTGGGAAAATCGCTGCTGAAGTCAGCAAGTATGAAGGTGTGAACGAAGCACTTTATGGTGAAGCGAAGATTGAAAGATTATTTAATGTACTGGAAATGAGTCGTAACGTTGGATTAGTGTTAATCATCGGTCTATTGTTTACCGCCATGTTCCTCATCTCAAATACAATTAAAATCACCATTGTCGCCAGAAGAAGGGAAATCGAGATAATGAAACTCGTGGGTGCAACCAACTGGTTTGTACGCTGGCCATTCATTCTAGAAGGATTATGGCTTGGAATTTTAGGTTCTATTATCCCGATCGCTCTTGTCACAACAGGTTACTACTATGCTTATGAATTTATTAAACCAAAACTACAAAACCATTTTATTCAGATATTAGATTTTACCCCCTTTATCTATCAAGTAAACGGATTGATTCTATTAATGGGTTGCTTAATCGGGGCTTGGGGAAGCTTTATGTCTGTTCGTAAATTCTTAAAAGTGTAAAATTTGATAGGTTGATAGAAGCTGAAAGGAGCATGCCGCTTGAACAAGAAGTATTTCGTATCATTATCAATTGCAGCAGCATTAACAATCGGGAGTCTACCAACGTTAGGAACAACTGCTAACGCTCATTCCCATTCTGTGGAGGAATTACAAAAGCAGCAAGAAGACATTTCTTCTAAAAAAGAGGAGATCAATGGCAAGATTGATGAAAAAAAATCTCAAATCAATCAAAATATCAATAAACAACAAGAAATCCAATCACAAATTGCTGAAATCAGTACAAAATTAAAAGATACTGAAACAAAGATTACCGAGAAAACAAAAGAGATTGACGAAACAACTGCAGAAATCAATAAACTTAAAGAAGAAATTGAAGTTCTAAAGCAAAAGATAGAAGAGCGTAACGAATTATTAAAAGAACGTGCCCGTGCGATCCAGGAAAAAGGCGGCTCTGCAAATTATCTTGATGTACTACTTGGCGCGGACAGTTTCGGTGACTTCATCAACCGTGTAACAGCAGTTAATACAATCGTAAGTGCAGATAAGAAGATCATGGACGAACAAAAACGTGATCAGGCTGAATTAGAAATGAAACAAGAAGAAGTAGAAGGCAAGCTTGCAGATTTAGAATCTACTAAAGCAAGTTTAGAGTCTCTGAAAAAAGATCTTGATAGCCAAAAAGCTAAAAAAGCGGATTTATTCAAGCAATTAGAAGCACAGCAGGCTTCTCTTGAAGTGGAGAAAAAAGACCTTCAACAAGAATCAGATGAGCTTTCTAAAATGGAACACCAGCTTGAAGGTGAAATCCAGGCTGAACAAGCACGTTTAGCAGAACTTGCACGCCAGCGTGAAATCGAACGCAAGCGTCAAGCGGAAGCTGAAGCGGCAAAACGTGCAGCAGCACAACAACAAGCAACAACGAGCAGCAATAGCAGCGGCGGTTCTTCATCGACGCCTACTGATACAGCTCCAAGTGCACCAGTGAGTGCCGGTGCTTGGACAGCCCCAGCTTCTGGAACGATTACAACGAACTTTGGCTGGGATGTATTAAACGGTAAGAAACGTTTCCACTATGGTACGGATATCGCGGCAAGAGGCAGTGTTCCGATCTCAGCAGCAGCTGATGGATATGTCATCAAAAGCCACTATAGCTCAAGCTATGGAAATGTAGTATACATCACTCACTCAATCAATGGTCAAACGTTCACAACGGTTTATGCCCACATGTCTTCTTCATCAGTGAGTCAGGGACAAGCAGTGAACAAAGGTGACAGAATCGGTTACATGGGTAACACAGGATACTCTTTCGGACAGCATTTACACTTTGAATTACATGCAGGTTCTTGGAATGCATCTAAATCAAATGCTGTAAACCCGCGTCAATATATCAACTTTTAATTAGAAAACCCCGCCATGTGCGGGGTTTCTTTTATTGGAAATCTATTATTTAATCTTCATTACATTAAGATGTAAGGAAATGGAATGGAATATTATTCTCCTGCCTGTTTTCTTATCTTTTTCCTTCTAGTATAATGACAACTATATTACCTAAATATTAAAACAAATGATTTGTATAGTCCTTCGAAAAGGCAAACTAATTGAAAGATTAGGACGCAAAACCACGGGTCTTCTATTTTTTATAAGAAAATAATGATCGCCGGGTTACCGAAAACAATGGATTACAATGAATACTAATTAGGACGTTTTATTAGTATCATTTTACCTGCCATTTTGGTGGGGTTTTTTAATCTATATGTCCAGTATAGTAGGATTTGAATCTGTAGTAAGGATGATGATGTTGGAATTGACTGAATTAAAAAGGGAATTAAGAAGTTTTTGCAGAAGGAACCGTACCGCATTAAAGTATACGCATGTTGGGGAACTTTCAGCGGAAGAAATAAGTGAAATGCTTATCCGGAATCTGGGTGCTGAAGAAGTTAAGAGAATTCTAGCTGATATTGATATAATCAATAGCCGCAGGGGAGATACAGTTAAATATTTTATGCTTATTTTAGAGGGACTGAAAGCAGCATAAGAATACATAAAAACCGAATGCCGGTCTTAAATGGCATTCGGTTTTATTTATCTTTTAAAAGGATTGGGTTCTCTCCCATAGGTTATAGGCAAATATCGTTGCAAAAAGAAAAAAAGTATGGTTTAATAACCATATGCTTTTTAAAACGTAATCATTACGATTAACATAAGGAGTGAATCATATTGGCTAAGAAATCAAAGGTAGTAAAAGAGAAGAAGCGTCAGGAACTTGTTCAGAAATATGCAGATTTGCGCAGGGAGTTAAAGGAGAAGGGTGATTATGAAGAGTTAAGAAAGCTGCCGAGAGATTCCTCACCGACACGATTAAACAGTCGCTGTGAAGTGACAGGGAGACCGAGCGGGTATCTCCGCAAATTTAAAATGTCCCGTATCGCTTTTAGGGAGTTTGCTCATAAAGGGCAAATACCAGGTGTCAAAAAATCAAGCTGGTAATCCACAAAACGATAAGGAGGAATAAGAATGAAAAAAGAACTTCATCCAGAATATCAACAGGTGGTATTTATGGACACGAACAGCGGTTTTTCCTTTTTAACAGGATCTACTAAAACATCCAATGAAACGATTGAGTGGGAAGACGGGAACACATATCCCTTATTAAAAGTGGAAGTAAGTTCAGACACGCATCCTTTTTATACAGGACGACAGAAGTTCTCTGATCGTGGAGGCCGTGCAGAACGCTTCTTGAAAAAATACAACATGAATTAGTGCATGTGTGGCTGTCAGTAGGAATATTTTATGGTATAGACCCATGCAGAGGTGACTATGATGAACGAACACTTAATGGAAATTGTCGCAAGGGATATTGTTGAGGGCTTGCCAAAGGAAAAAAGGGACATCTATCAATATGTGGTCGATCTTGAAGATGAATTGGCGAGCCGGTCGGAGACTTCAGAGGAATTCATGGCATTACTTGTGAGGTATGCTCCTCATCAGCAGGCTGCTTCTCATTTTAACATGAGCTTTGGAGAGTTGATGAAACGGATGAGGGATATTGAGCAAGAGATTAATACGAAATTAGATCAGAAGCTGAAGCACGCTACATGGATTGATTATACGGACACCATACGGTCGATGAAAGGATCAGGAGCAATAAATACAAGCTACTTCTTCTTCTCCATGGATCATGCTTATACTAAATAAAAAGTAGAAGTATAGAGTTTAAATCGTAATCATTACGTTGTAAAGAACTTACTTAGTGATAATGCCGATTATCAATGAGCAAGTGGTTTTATTATAATTTTGTTAATGAAAAGAGAAAAAATCCTCCTAAACCCAAATGAAGGAACAAAGGACTCTCCCATCAAGGAGAGTCCTTTTATTGTTCATATTTTTGACACCCATTACTCCACGCTATCTGTAATAATTTTTATATAGGTTACACTATGAGTTAAATAACTTGCTTGTACATTTAAAATTTAAGATACTAATACATAATAGGGTATTATCGCTGAACGGAGGAACCCCGATGACCGGAGATTTATATGAACATCACAAAGCTTCAAAGCTCCTCGATCCAAAACGTCAAGAGCTCGTGCCAGTGGACAAAGTACTCAAACTTCTCAAACTTAATAAAGACGATATCGTCGCTGATTTAGGCTGTGGCAATGGCTACCTGACTCTTCCAATTGCCAAAATGGTTGAAACAAAGGTTCAGGCGGTAGATCTGCAACAGGAAATGCTGGAGTATTTGAAACACCGTGCCACTGAAGAGAGTGTAGATAATATTATTTATGAGAAATCTTCCCTTGAATACCTCAGCTTCAACAAAGGTACTTTGGATAAAATCGTATCCGCATTCGTCTTACACGAAGTTCCCGACTTGATCAAAGTATTTCAGGATTTACACGATATGCTGAAGGAAGATGGAATATGGCTGATCCTGGATTGGGAAAAGGTAGAATCAGAAATGGGACCGCCATTAGATCATCGGATTTCTTCCAGTGATCTCGATCGACAGCTCCAATCATCCGGATTCCATACAATTATAGGTCACTTGCATCCATCGGTTTATTACATTGTTGTCAGAAAAAATATTAGATAAGCCAGAAAGTATCTGAAGGGAGGGGAATGCCTATGACTGAACAATGGTACACTATAGGCTCCTTCACATTTCCGGCTTCATGGGCAGCTATTATCATTTCGTTCATACTCACTTTCCTGGTCCTCTACTTCTGGAATAGAAAGGCGAGCGACTGGTATTCGAATAGTATTTTTACTTTTTTACTCGTCTGGAAGCTGAGTTTGATTGTAGTTGATTTTCAAACGGTTATGGAGCATCCCATTACGATCCTCTATTTTCACGGTGGAGTCATTGGGTACTGGTTAGGACTGATAGCAGCCCTTGCCTACATATTTGTTAAAAAAGTAGATCATCCGGCTACTGTCATCATTTCATGGATGGTCACGGTTCTTGTCTTTGAAGCTGTCCTTCATATGCTTCATCACCACTATCTTCTAGCTGGTATTCAAGTGCTATTCAATCTATTGATCCTTGTCTTTTTTATTAAAAAAACCAGTGATCCAGGCGCCGATATCTGGGCAGGACAATTATTGGTTATGTTTACTTTAGTCCAGTTATTTCTAAGTGCCTTCATTGGCGGATTTGAATTGACCGTCACTGCCTGGACGTATCTGATCATGATGACTTATCTCATCTTTCTTTTAAACGTAAGGAGGAAACACAATGAATAAACGAAATTTTGC
Organism: Rossellomorea aquimaris; assembly: GCF_008180865.1. Taxonomy (GTDB): domain Bacteria; phylum Bacillota; class Bacilli; order Bacillales; family Bacillaceae_B; genus Rossellomorea; species Rossellomorea yichunensis. Next base: position 406,200 of record NZ_VTEX01000003.1, on the reverse strand, counting down.
TTTGGCGATCGTTGCGCTTCTGATTGGCATTTTCTTAGCGAACTTCTTTCAGGATCAGCAGGAAAAGAAAGCTAGGGAAGAGGCCGCTCAATTAGCCAATGAATCCATGGATCTGTCTAATGCAGCGCAGGGGCTTGCAAAAGGGGACCGCGCTCCGGATTTTGAATTAACCACCTTAGATGATAAAGCCGTAAAGCTTTCAGATTATCAAGGTAAGAAAGTGATCCTGAACTTCTGGGCTACCTGGTGTCCGCCATGTAAAGCCGAAATGCCCCATATGCAGAGCTACTACGAAGAGAATGCAGAGAAAGAAAACGTTGAAATCCTCGCCGTCAACCTGACTTCCATGGACGATGGGGAAAAGGCTGTCCAGGAATTCATCGACGGCTACGAACTTACCTTCCCCATCCCAATGGATGAAAAGGGTGAAGTCGGAGACGAATACCGGGCGTTCACCATCCCGACCACCTACATGATCGACACCAAAGGCATCATTCAACACAAAATCGTCGGCCCCATGAACGAAGACATGATGGGTAAAATGGTCGAAGGAATGGAATAATGGAGAGGGACGGACCTCTGAATATCGATGTTTGACGTTATACGCTATGAGGTATTAAATGAATGTGATAAAAAAAGGAGGAGATGTGAACATGTTTCATTACACTAAAGAAGTCTCGATGACTGTGAAAGAAGCTGTGGAAGCGGTAGAATCCAACCTTAAAGATGAAAGCTTCGGTGTACTATGGAATCTCGATCTTGCTCAGAAACTGCAGGACAAAGGCCTTGATTTCAATGAAGAAGTAGTCGTATTAGAGGTATGTAATCCTCATGAAGCCAAAAAAGTACTGGAAGAAAGCATGCTCGTAAGCTACTTCCTCCCATGTAAAGTCACGGTATACACAGAAGGCGATACAACCAAGATCGGCATGGCAAAACCAAGCAAGCTGATCGAAATGGTGGATAACGATAAACTAAAAAGCCTGGCATTGGATATTGAAAATCGTCTGATCGGATGTTTAGATAACGTTCAATAAACGGAAGGCACCTGTTGCAATTGGGCAGGTGTTTTTTTATTTCTTGCAATACATCCTACTCCTCACAATCTTCTGAATATGATACACTTTTAAAAATACATAGATTCAGGAAGGATGACAGAGATGAAATTCACAACAAAGGTCGTACATAGTCAGTTAAAAGGAACTGAGGAAATCCGCAGTAAGACGACTCCGATTTATCAAACATCCGCCTTTTCTTTTACATCTTTAGAAGAGTTGGAGGGTTTCTATGAAGGGAAATCCCCTTATCTCTATACGAGAACGGGAAATCCAAATACAGACGAGCTTGGTAAGATGGTGGCGGACTTGGAAGGAGCTCCAGCGGGTGTCGCGACTTCCTCTGGATTATCGGCCATCCTTGTAGGAATCCTCGCTGTAGTGCAATCAGGCGATCATATCATCGCCGCAGAAGATTTATACGGCGGTACGTTTCATATGTTGAAAGAAGAGCTTAAGACATTCGGCATTTCGTCTTCATTTGTTGATTTTACGAGTGTTGAAGAAATCGAGGAGGCACTGACACCACAAACGAAACTCCTATACAGTGAGACGGTGACGAACCCATTTATGCGAGTAGAAGATATATCAAGAATGGTTGAACTTGCTGAGAAACACAACCTGAAAACAATGATTGATAACACGTTTGCCACACCTTTTCTGCGCCAGCCTTTCTTAGAAGGGGTAGACCTGGTCGCACACAGTGCCACGAAGTATATCGGTGGACACAGTGATATCACAGCAGGAGTCGTAGTTGGAAAAGAAGAGCTTGTTCAAAAAGCGAGAGAAAAAGTCGTCAACATCGGTTCGAACTTAAGCCCATTTGAAGCGTGGCTGACTTGCCGTGGAGCGAAAACGCTGGCTCTTCGAATGGAAACCCAAGCAAGAAATGCCGAAGTTCTTGCGGCAGACCTTCGATCAAATGATTATGTGAAAGGAGTCTATTACCCAACCGATTTATCGGATAAAGGGAATGGCGCAATCGTAACAATCGAGCTATCCAACACATGTGATATAAGCACATTCTTCAAATCACTTGGATGGATTAAAATCATCCCTTCCCTTGCAGGTGTAGAGACAACGGTTTCTTACCCATTAGGAACGTCTCATCGTGCTCTACCGAAGGATGCGCAGGAAAAACTCGGAATAAATACACATGTCGTCCGCATATCGATAGGTATTGAAGACGGGGAAGACATCGTCGCTCAATTTAACGAAGCGATTGCAGCATCTGCTAAAAATTAAATAATGTAAAAATTCTAAAAATACTCTTGACGTTGAGGTCGTTTACCCCTTATAATTCATCTCAACGCAAGAATTTTCACATTGACAACTACATGCTCTTATCCAGAGAGGTGGAGGGACTAGGCCCGATGAAACCCGGCAACCTTCATGTACGCAGTAATGCGTCACATGAAAAGGTGCTAATTCCTGCAGGCGATCTGCCTGAAAGATAAGAGGAGGACCCTATTAAATTAGACCCTCTTCTTAGGAAGAGGGTTTTTTATTTTTTCCTCTTCTATCTTCTTAGGAAAATAAACTTCTTCGATTTTTCAGTTTCTGAGTTCAACAGGGGGATTTGGCCTGGTCGGTATTTAACTGTTAAAAAAATGCATTATATTAACAGTCAAATATCATTCCGAAATCAACAGTCAAATTATTACTTAAATTCAACAGTCAAAATTCCAACAAACTTTAACAGGCAAACGTCCAAAACATCCAATCGCAAAACGGAAACCCAAACACAAAACCATTTAGGAGGAATTTTCTATGACAAAATCATTCGATTTCGACACACTACTACTTCACGGCGGCCAGGAGCCCGACCCATCCACAGGTTCAAGGGCAGTGCCGATTTATCAAACGACATCCTACGTTTTTGATAACAGTGATCATGCAGCAAAATTATTTGCCCTTGAAGAGCCGGGAAACATTTATACCCGTATCATGAACCCGACAGTAGACGTGTTGGAAAAACGCCTTGCTCTTTTAGAAGGGGGAATCGGAGCACTCGGTGTTTCATCCGGAATGGCTGCCATCTCTCTATCAATCTTAAATATCGCCGGAGCAGGAGATGAAATTGTAGCGGCCACCAATCTTTACGGCGGGACCTATAATTTATTTTCGACCACACTTCCGAAATACGGAATCAAGGTTCATTTTGTAGATCCGACCGACCCTGAAAATTTCCGCAAAGCAATCACTCCTAAAACGAAAGCCGTATTCGCTGAGACAATCGGAAATCCAAGTCTACATGTGCTTGATATTGAAGCGGTAGCAAAAGTGGCTCATGACCATCACATCCCATTGATCATCGATAATACCTTTGCCACTCCATATGTATGTAAGCCGATCGATTATGGAGCCGATATCGTCATCCACTCTGCAACAAAATGGATCGGCGGTCATGGTACAGCAATCGGGGGAGTCGTCATTGACGGTGGGAAGTTCGATTGGGATCATGAAAAATTCCCGGGCTTCACGGAAGAGGACCGGAGCTATAACGGACTGCGCTATGCACAGGATGTGGGACCGGCAGCCTTTATTACAAAATTAAGAGTGCAGCTGCTTCGTGACTTAGGGGCGTGCTTAAGTCCACAGAACGCATTCCTTCTGTTGCAAGGATTAGAAACCCTGCATCTTCGCATCGAGCGTCATACGGAAAATGCTTTGAAGATTGCGGAGCATTTAGATCAGCATAATGGTGTCGCTTGGGTATCCTACCCTGGGTTGCCTCAGCATCCGTCACATAAACTTGCTCAGAAATATTTGAAAAACGGAGCGGGATCCATCGTCGTCTTTGGGATTAAAGGTGGTAGAGATTCCGGACGGAAAGTTGTCGATAACATCTCCCTTTGGTCTCACGTTGCCAACGTAGGGGATGCAAAATCACTGATCATCCACCCGGCTTCCACGACCCATCAGCAATTAAACGACCAGGAAATCCGTGCGACAGGGGTAACCGAGGATCTTGTGAGACTTTCTGTTGGATTAGAGTCTGCGAAGGACCTCATCGAGGACTTGGATCATGCCATTGAAGTGGCGTTGGAAACATCACGGGTATAATGGAAACTGGGGGATTTAACCCTAAAAACGTAATTGAAATCACTTTACAGGGTGAAAAAGTGGATTTTGGATACTATTTATAGGGTATCCGGGGTCTACTTAGGGGAGATATCAGCGAAAATCTGATTTTATCAGCGAAATTTCGAATATATCAGCGATAACGGACCATTTATCAGCGAAATTCCCAATATATCAGCGAAATCGGAATTTTATCAGCAAACAGGATGCACGCCGTCACCTCGAATGATAATCAGAATTATTGACGATAGCCCTAACGACAAATTCTCAACGCCCATAATGCCAAATACTCAAAAACCGAGTCCATAATCAACTGTTTTACACACGGGGGGAACCTGATCACCCCCGCCACAACACCAAAAAAAGGAGGTGGAGGAGTGGAGAAACCATACACATATGAAGTTAGCTCCATTACCATCCCATCCCTAACATTAGAGTCAGGCACCACGTTGAAAAATGTAGATCTTACGTATGAACGAACAGGAAACAAAGAAGGACCGGCCATCCTGGTTTGCCATGCCCTCACCGGGACCCATATCGTAAAGGGGACGAGTGAAGACCGCGGCTGGTGGGACGGACTGATCGGTCCGGGCTCGTATATTGATACCGACCATTTTAATGTGATTGCCTTTAATGTATTAGGAGGATGTGAAGGAAGCACGGGACCGGCGTCCACCAATCAAGAAACGGGAGAGCGTTACGGTCCGGACTTCCCGGGTATTACGATAAGGGACATGGTCCATGCCCAATATAAAGCTCTCCAACAACTTTCAATCGACCACATCGAAGCGGTCATTGGAGGCTCCCTGGGAGGGATGCAGGCCTTGGAATGGGGAGTCCTTTATCCTGCCTATATTAATAAAGTATTCGCCCTTGCCGTCACCCCTGCCTTAAATGATTACGGTCTCGCCTTTAATCACATCGGAATCACAGCGATTGAAGAGGACCCCGACTTTCAAAAAGGCCATTATCCACCAGGCTCCATTTTGAAAGGGTTGGAGATTGCCAGAATGGTTGGAATGGTCACATACCGGACTCAGGAGTTGTTCGATCATCGTTTCCAACGTGAAAAGCAAAACGAACTGTTCAATGTCGAAAGCTATCTCGATTACCAAGGAAAGAAATTAGGAAAGCGGTTTGACCCTAACAGTTACCTTATCCTGCTGAAAGCGATGAACTCACATGATATCGGAAGAGGAAGAGGAGGAACAGAAGAAGTAGCGAAGAACTATCAGTGCGAACTGATTTCGATCAGTTATGAAGGAGATTTAATTTATTCACCTGGGTATCTAAAGGAGTTTACTCAGCTTGTACCAAAGAGTGAACACTACTTTATCTCCACTTCCTTTGGTCATGACGGATTCCTGGTGGAATTTGAAAAGTGGGGAGGAATCATTGCTTCTCATCTCAAAAACCATCACGTACAAAGAGTTTTTACAGGTTCAAAATAAGAGCTCTCTTATCATAACTCGTCCCCCTCCGGCATATAGTTAGATAAGCAAAGACATCGCACCGCCTTAGCGCGTTTTTGTGTGGTGTCTTTTTCGTTGGATAAGAAAGGCTGGCGTCCTTAGTCGCACCACTCTTATCTATACAAAGACCAACAACAAGCTGGAGGGGAATATATGGAGTGGACGGGCAGAAAGCTCATCATCACAATCATCATCAGTATGCTGATCGGTGCCGGAGGAATGTATGGCGGCTTGGAATGGACGGGCAAGGATGGGGAAGAGCTTGCTCAGTTTGACGGAAAAGGCGAGCTCAATGACAAGCTGCACAAAGTGGAAGTGGCTTATGATCTGATCAGTGACAAGTTTTTTCAGGATGTGGACAAGGGGCAGCTTGTGGAAGGAGCCATTCAAGGGATGTTGAAGACCCTCGATGATCCATACTCGGTTTACATGAATGCCGAGACTGCCTCCCAATTCAATGACGCATTGGATTCTTCATTCGAAGGAATTGGAGCAGAAGTCACGATCATGGACGGAAAGCTGATCATTGTTGCTCCATTTAAAAATTCTCCTGCGGAAGAAGCGGGATTGAAACCGAATGACCGTATCATTAAAGTAGACGGAAATAGCATCGAAGGACTTGACCTGTACGAAGCTACTTTGAAAATCAGAGGGAAAAAGGGTACGGAGGTTCAATTGGAAATTACGCGGGAAGGACTGACGGATCCGATCAAAGTATCTGTGAAACGTGATGAGATTCCTGTCGAGACGGTCATCTCTGATGTGAAGGAAGTCAATGGGAAGAAAACAGGATACATCCAGATCACTACTTTCTCAGAAAATACGGCCGTTGATTTTAAAAAGCAATTAGAAGAACTTGAAAAGAAAAAAGTAGAAGGATTGGTCCTTGATGTGAGAGGGAATCCAGGAGGTCTACTTTCAAGTGTAGAAGAAATTCTCAAAGAATTTGTAACGGAGAAAAAGCCGTATGTGCAAATTCAAGAGCGAAGTGGAGAAGTGATGAAGTCCTTCTCAAACAGTAAAGCAAGAAAGGCTTATCCTGTTGTGGTGTTGATAGATGAAGGAAGTGCCTCAGCTTCTGAAATCCTGGCTGGAGCACTAAAAGAAGCGGAAGGGTATCCACTTATCGGAACGAAGAGTTTTGGGAAAGGCACCGTGCAACAAGCCGTTCCGATGGGAGATGGAAGCAATATCAAGCTGACGATGTTCAAGTGGCTGACACCGAATGGAAACTGGATTCATAAAAAGGGGATCAAACCGGATATCCCTGTTAGACAGCCATCCTATTTCTATGCCCACCCGCTTCAAGTCGAAAAGCCCCTTAAAGAAGGGATGAACAATGAACAGATTCAAAACGCCCAGGAAATGCTTCAAGGACTTGGATTCTCCATTGACCGCGTGGATGGATATTTCAGTAAAGAAACTGAAAAGGCTGTAAAGGATTTCCAAAGTCAGGAGAGCATTGACGTGACAGGGATCATTGATACTGTAACAGCGGAAAAATTACAGGAGGAAATCTTTGAAGCCGTAAAGAATGAGAAGAATGACCTGCAGCTGCAGGCCGCTTTAGAATATATTGAAAGAACAGCACAGCGTTAATAATTTAGGGGCCGACCATCATGATGATGGTTGGCTCTATTTTTATTTTGAAAATCACACATAATCACTTGTTTTTCCTGTCTATCCGACATCATTTCCCGGGAAAATATGCAGAATACTGTCGGAAATGAAATCGAATCGTAAAACTATCATATAAAATTGCAATAGGTTTTAGGGGAGTCTTTTGATAAAATAGTAGATAATGCAAATTTTCTTAAAAAGGTGGTGACGGATCATTGGTTGAGCTTTGGTTGCTGGAGGTAGTGAAGGGATTTGGAAAGTTATTTCTTCATCCTGTATTATATTTGTCTGTGTTTTTCGCTATCATGACGGGCTATTATCGTGTTAAAAGTGAACGAAGAGACTTTAATACGAGATTGCTGGACGGATATCATGATACACGGGTTTTATTATCATATGGAATTGTACTTGGATTGCTGTTTTCTGTCGTAACTGTTGGAGCAGGGGTTGTGATTCCTTTCGCCGGAATCATACTGATAGGATTGGTGTCCATCCTGTTTGCATTGACGAGTCGTTTTCACCTCATGTCTGCGACCATGACGGTAGGGTTTTCTTATTTTATCCTGGTTGCGTTGGATTATTTTCAGTGGGAAATCCCATATGTGAATACATATGTAGAAAACTTGGATGTAGGGCTGCTGAGCTCCATCGTCGTGCTTCTTGGTGTGTTGACGATGATTGAAGGAAGCTTGATTCGATTGAACGGGTGGAAGCATACTTCACCCCGTCTACTTAAAAGTGCACGTGGACTGAAAGTAGGTGCCCATCAAGGGAAGAAACTGTGGCTTGTGCCGATGTTTGTGCCGATTCCTACCGGGGCATTGACGCTTCCATTTGAATGGTGGCCTGTGTTTGCTCTGGGGACAGAGACGTATTCTCTCCTTTGTGTGCCATTCCTCATTGGTTTTCAGCAGCTTGTTAAAAGTACCTTGCCTGAAGTTGCGATTAAACATACAGGTTATAGGGTTTTCTGGCTTGGAGCATTTGTATTAACGCTCGCTGTGGCAGGATTCTGGGCTCCTATGTTTTCAATCGGAGCAGTGGTTGTGGCAGTTGGTGGACGGGCATGGATTGCGTATCGCTACAGAATCTCTGAGGATTCTAAACCATATTTCTTCAAAAGACAGCCTAAGGGAGTCATGATCCTGGGAATATTGCCAGCTTCTCCAGCGAGGAAATTGACACTGGAAGTAGGAGAAATCGTCCTGAAAGTGAACGGGGTCGAAGTAAATACGGAAAGAGCGTTTTATGAAGCCCTTCAAAAGAACGGGGCGTACTGTAAGCTTGAGGTACTTGGGACAAACGGGGAAAACCGTTTTACGCAGGGAGCGTTGTACGAAGGTGATCATCACGAGCTTGGAATCATTTTTGCCGATGAATCCTCGGGTTGGGAGCATCATCAGGTTTCCTGAAAATTTCAAGAAAACTCCGTCTTAGAGAATAATACTATAATTAGAAGGACGTCCTTAAGTAGGGGGTCCTTCTGTTTATTCAGAAGAAATCAATCTGTTGTTTTCTAATGATTAAGGACTAAAGGAACAGGATGAAATACCTTCATATCTTTTCGGAGAATTCTGATATTCCCTTTTCTCAAAACTGGTTTATCGTTATAATAAATTTACTTTGTTAAAATACTTTAAGTGTGATTTGTGAGGTGATGTGATGAAGATTGATGACATTGATCGTAAAATATTACAGTTGTTAACTGAAAATGGACGACTTTCTTACGCTGATATTGGGAAAGAGTTGAATCTTTCACGTGTATCTGTCCGGGAAAGGGTACATCAGTTAATGGAAAATGGGGTCATAGAGCGATTTAGTGTAGTAATTAATTCTGAAAAGGTAGGAAAGCAGGTATCGGCTTTCTTTGAAGTAGATTGTGAGCCCGCTTATTTAGTGGAGGTCGCTCAAACCTTAGCAGATAATCCAAGTGTAGCAAGTTGCTATCAAATGACAGGGCCAAGCACATTACATATGCACGTACTTGTCGAAGATTTTACAGCGTTAGAGAAATTTGTTAATAATGAATTGTATTCTCTGGAGGGCATTTCCAGAGTAGAAAGTCACATTCTGCTAAGAAGGTTCAAAAGTAGAAGTGGACTTAAATTATAGGAAAAAGGGCTTAACCATCAATTTGGTAAGCTCTTTTTTTTGGTTTTTTTTGAAAAACATTAAGAAAAGTTAAATATTCGAAATAAATAAATTTTTTAGAAAAATGTGTAGATTTTCCTTTCGGTATCCGATATAATCGTCAATAACATAAAATTAACTACGTTTGTTAGGTTAATATCAACTTTTTCCTAACAAACGTAAATTTCTTTCAGGTTAAAGGAAAAGGAGGTTGAACATTTTGGCAGCACTCATAACACGTAGATTTTTAGAGCTTATACTTTTACTCATCGGTATTTCGTTCCTGGTTTTCGGCAGTATGCATATCGCACCAGGAGATCCAGCATCCATTATCGGAGGACCCACTGCTTCAGAATCTGATATTGCAGCCATCCGCGATAATCTCGGCCTGAATGATCCATTCTTAGTACAATATTGGGATTATCTGAAAGGGGTATTTCAAGGTGATTTTGGTTATTCCTATCAAACAAAACAATCCGTATCTGAAGCGATTGCAGTCAGGTTCCCTAATACGTTGAATCTCGCTATTGCGAGCATGATCGTAGCAGTTGTGATCGGACTCATCGCTGGAATTATTTCAGCATTGAAACAAAATTCCTGGTTGGATGTTTCGAGCACGGTTGTGGCTTTAGCGGGTATTTCCATACCGAACTTCTGGCTTGGAACAATTCTGATTCTGGTATTTGCGGTAAATTTTCAGGTCTTACCAGTCGGAGGGCTGGATGCTCCTTTTTGGACAATAGAAGGGATGAAACAGTTGATTCTTCCAGCTATCACATTGGGCACAGGATCGGCCGCAATGATTGCAAGGATAAGCCGTTCCTCAATGCTTGAAGTCATTCGGGCAGACTACATACGTACAGCCAGGGCAAAAGGATTAAAAGAGAAAACCATCATTTGGATACATGCCCTTAAAAATTCGATGATTCCTGTCATAACTGTCATTGGATTGAACTTCGGTTTCCTCCTTGGCGGAACGATTATCACGGAGCAGGTCTTCGCCATCAACGGTGTGGGAAGGTTAATGATTGATGCGATAGCAGCCAGGGACTTCCCGATGGTTCAAGGTTCCGTTTTATTAGTGGCAACACTCTTTGTTCTTGTGAATTTATTGGTTGATATTATTTATGTCTTTATTGATCCACGAATTAGCTACGATTAATAGAAGGGAGGAAAGACAAAATGGCAGCTGAAGTGGTGACAAATAACTCTGTAAGAAGCTCCGCTCAATTGAAGAAAAAGGAAAAGTATCTGATAACGACCGTAAAACGCTTATTGAAAAATAAATTAGCCGTAATTGGCTTGATTATTATAACCATCCAAATTTTTCTGGCTATAGCAGCACCATTGATTACTAGCCACGGGCCGCTTAAACAAGATTTAGCGGCAAGTGAATTACCTCTATTCTCGGAAGGACACTGGCTGGGAACGGATAACTATGGCCGCGATATGTGGAGCAGGATTGTCTTTGGAGCAAGAATCTCCCTTGTAGTGGGGATCACTGCTGTAAGTCTGGGGCTGATTGGGGGAGTTACACTCGGTCTCCTGTCAGGTTATTATCGTAAGCTGGATGGATTCATCATGAGGATTGTGGATCTACTTTTTGCTTTCCCGGGTATCCTCCTAGCAATGCTGATCATTGCTGTTCTTGGAACGAGTTTAGTAAATGTGGCGATTGCAATTAGTATTTGGTCCATCCCAACTTGCGCACGTATCGTAAGAGGATCTGTATTATCCGTAAAGAAGCAAGAGTACATTCAAGCAATGAAATCACTTGGAGCCAGTGATCTGCGGATCTTGGTGAAACATATTCTGCCTAACTGTATAGCCCCCATCATTGTATTCGCGACCATGAGAATGGCAACAGCCATCCTATCAACGGCTGCCCTTAGCTATCTTGGTTTAGGGGCACAGCCACCGACACCCGAATGGGGGGCAATGATTGCCCAGGGACAGAATTTCATGTGGACGTCACCACATATGACGATCGTACCGGGAATCGCCATCATGCTGATCGTATTTGCTTTTAATGTAGTCGGAGATGGTTTAAGGGATGCACTTGATCCAAACATGGATCTGAATCAATAAAAATAGAGGGGGATGTAAGATGAAGAAGTGGCTTATCGTATTGGTAGGATTATTGGTAGTTTTCATGACGGCATGTTCAAGCAGTTCAAGTGGAGGCGGGGACAAAAGTAGCGGGGAAGTCTCCCAAGAGTTAACGTATGCGTCAACTTCCGATGTAGTGGGGCTTTCACCTATATTAACAAACGATTCGGTTTCCTCTAACGTCATTGAACAAGTCTATGAAACTCTTTTTACGAGAAATCCAGAGACGATGGAAATGGAGCCTTTACTCGCTGAATCATACGAAACACCAGACGATAAAACGTGGGTTATTAAACTAAAAGAAGGTATTAAATTTCATGATGGAACGGACTTTAATGCAGAAGCAGTTAAATATACGTTCGATAAATTTATGGACCCCGAGACAGCTGCACCCCGTGCGTCGCTATTGGAGCCTATTGAGTCAGTGAATGTGGTGGATGACTATACGGTTGAAATTAAAACGAAATATCCATATGGACCATTATTGGCAGCATTGTCCCATACAAATTCATCAATTGTCAGTCCGGCAGCGGATGAATCTCAAGATTTAATGAAGGAACCTGTAGGAACCGGACCCTTTACATTCGTAAGTTGGACACCGGGAGATCAGGTTGTAATCGAGAAAAATGAAGATTATTGGCAGGATGCACCTAAGCTTAAAAAAGTCGTTTTCAAAGTGGTACCAGAAGTGACGACAGCGATTTCTATGCTTCAAACAGGAAAGGTCCAATTTATTGATGCCATTCCCACCGAACAATTACAACGTGTAGAGACTCTAAAGAATGTAGAGGTATCAAAGCAGGAAGGGACCCCTGTTTACTATATGGGATTCAATATGGAAAAAGAGCCGATGAACAACCCCGAGTTTCGACAAGCGGTGGCATATGCACTCAATCGTGAAGCCTACGTGAAAAAGTTGAATGGACTTGGCATTGAAGGAAACAGTGTAATCGGCCCGAAGGTATTCGGATATGATGAGTCAGCAAACGAAGAAGGGTATCAACACGATCTTGAAAAAGCGAAAGAACTGGTGAAAAAGAATAACTTTGAAGAAAAAGAGCTTACGATATTAGTGGCGAATCGTGATAGTTATATGCTGATGGCAGAGATTGCTCAATCTCAGTTGCAGGAAGCTGGTTTAAAAGTATCCATTGAGACGATGGAATGGGGAACGTTCTTAGATACAGCCCGTGATGGAAAATATGATATGACGTTCCTTGGCTGGTCTAATACAACGTCAGATGGAAGTGAGCTATTGTATCCAAACTTTCATTCAGATAACGTAGGTTCGTCCAATAGAGTCCGATATAGTAATCCTGAATTCGATAAGCTCGTTAATGAATCGAGAGAAAATGTTGATCAAAATGTACGTGCCGAGAAACTGGATGAAGCGAATAAATTACTCGTTAAGGATGCACCGGTCATCGTCATGAATCATGGAGTGGTAACGGCTGCAACGGATCAATCTGTAAAAGGTCTTAAATTAGATCCGACTGGACAATGGTCGTTATACAACGTTTACAGAGAGTAGGGGTAAAGATGACAACAGATCTATTATCTGTAAAGAACTTAGTTACAGCTTTTCGGACGGCAGACGGTGATGTGTCGGCTGTCCGGGGAGTATCGTTCTCTATAAAAAAAGGAGAGACCCTATGTGTCGTAGGGGAGTCAGGGTGCGGAAAAAGCATTACATCATTATCCGTGATGGGTCTGCTCCCAAGCAATGGATTCATCAAGGATGGCAGTATTGATTTCAAGGGTCTGAATTTAACCCAAATCTCCTCAGAGGAACTTAGAAAGATTCGCGGTAAGGATATATCAATGATTTTCCAGGAGCCTATGACGGCGCTGAACCCGGTTTTGACAATCGGGTATCAATTGAGAGAACCGCTCATTTTACATCATAAGCTAAATAAATCAAATGCTCATAAACAAGGGATTGAACTATTGAAGCAAGTAGGCATCCCATATCCTGAAAAAAGAATGAAACAGTACCCTCATGAGTTAAGTGGAGGAATGAGGCAGAGAGTCATGATTGCCATTTCACTCGCCTGTCACCCCCAATTACTCATTGCGGATGAACCGACTACTGCCTTGGACGTGACCATTCAAGCTCAAATCCTTGATTTAATCCAAGATTTGAAAGATAAGCTTGGGATGGGGGTTATGATGATCACACATGATATGGGGGTTGTGGCAGAAGTGGCAGATCGAGTAATGGTCATGTATGCAGGGGAAAAAGTAGAGGAGGGGTCAGTAGAATCCATTTTTGAAAATCCCCAGCACCCTTATACCAAGGGGTTGTTGAATTCTGTACCCAATTTGGATGAACCCGATTTTGAACTTGAGGCAATACCTGGTTCACTTCCAAATATTAATGAAGAAATCAACGGGTGTCGTTTTCATCCCCGGTGTCCTTACGCAATGGAAAAGTGTGTCGTTCAAGCTCCAGATGATTTTGAATTGCACGGAGACCACAGAGTGAAATGCTGGCTACAGGAGGTAGACGAAGGTGCCGACAACCGTCAAAAAATCGTCCATACTTAAGTTAGAAAGAGTGAAAAAATACTACCCCATCAAGGGGGGATTACTCAAAAGAGTTCAAGGTCATGTGAAAGCAGTGGAGGATGTCAGTTTAGAAATGTTTGAGGGTGAGAGTTTAGGTGTAGTCGGGGAGTCCGGGTGTGGTAAATCTACATTAGGCAGAGCCGTACTAGGCTTGGAATCTGTGACTGAAGGAAAAGTGATCTTTCGGGGACAGGAGCTTCAGCATTTATCCGATCGTAACCGACTTCCATTCAAGAAACAAATGCAAATGATTTTTCAGGATCCATATGCTTCACTGAATCCAAGACAGCGAATAGGAGATGCCCTTGAAGAAGTTTTTATCATGCATACCAAGCTGTCCAGTAAAGATAGAAGAGAGAAAGTAATCGACCTGCTTAATGAGGTGGGTCTAAAGGAAGAACATTATGACCGATATCCACATGAGTTCAGCGGGGGGCAGCGCCAAAGAATAGGAATCGCTCGTGCCATAGCATTGAATCCTTCAGTCATTATTTGTGATGAAGCAGTTTCTGCACTCGATGTATCCGTGCAGGCACAAGTTCTGAAACTGTTAAAGACTCTTCAGTCAAAATACGGTTTAACCTATCTATTCATCTCTCATGATCTGGGAGTGGTACGTTATTTTTGTAATCGGGTAATGGTGATGTACTTAGGAAACACCGCTGAATTGGCATCTGCCAAACAGCTTTACGAAAACCCATTGCACCCTTATACGAAGGCTCTCTTGTCATCGATCCCCCGTCCTTCGATCGAGAGGAATCGGAAGAGAATCCGGTTGGAAGGGGAAATCCCAAATCCTGCAAATCCTCCTTCGGGATGTACATTCCATACACGCTGTCCGATTGCTACAGAGATATGCAAGCAAAAGAAGCCGGTTTGGCGTGATATGGGAGATCAACATTATGTAGCGTGTCATCATGTCGAAAAAGGAAGTGAAGTATTATGAAGATGGATCATTTATATCAACCGTATTCTTCAATACGTAATACCGTTTTTGCGAAGAAAGGAATGGTGGCTACTTCCCAGCCACTTGCATCTCAGGCTGGATTGGAGATCTTACAAAAGGGCGGAAATGCGATAGATGCTGCGATTGCCACTGCGGCTGCGCTGACAGTAGTTGAACCCACGTCCAATGGAATTGGTGGTGATGCCTTCGCCCTGGTTTGGGTAAAGGGGAAACTTCATGGTTTGAATGCAAGCGGACCTTCTCCAAAAGGTATTTCCATTGAAGATGTTAAACGGAAAGGGCATGAAGGGATGCCTGTGCATGGAGCTATCCCTATCACCGTTCCAGGTGCCCCTTCAGCATGGGCAGAGCTTTCAAGCAAATTTGGGAAGCTCCCATTAAATGAGGTGCTGGCTCCAGCGATCCGATATGCTGAAGAAGGGTATCCAATCAGTCCTGTACTTGGAAAGTATTGGGGCTTGGCCTATAAGAAATTCCGGGAATTATTTAAAGATGATAAAAAATTTCAGCCCTGGTTTGATACATTTGCCCCCAATCAGAGAGCCCCTCTTATAGGCGAGATATGGTCATCACCAGGTCACGCCGACACTCTCAGGTTGATTGCAGAGTCAAATGGAGAGAGTTTCTATAGGGGAGAGCTCGCAGAAAAGATTTCTTCCTATGTCGAGAGGTGCGGTGGTTATTTATCCAAGGAAGATCTTTCAGAGTATAAAGCGGAATGGGTGACCCCGATCTCAACAAACTACAAAGGCTACGATGTTTGGGAAATTCCTCCTAACGGCCAAGGGCTGGTAACCTTGATGGGACTAAATATTGTGCAGGGCTTCCATTTATCAGAAAAAGACGCTGTTGATACATATCACAAACAAATCGAATCCATGAAGCTTGCCTTTACCGATGGAAAAGCATTTATCACAGAAGAAAAAGAAATGCCGGTTTCTGTGGAACACTTGTTATCTGAAGGATATGCACGCTCGAGACGTGAAATAATTGAAGAAGACGCGATCACTCCAAAAGAATATCAGCCCCAAAAAGGCGGAACAGTCTACTTGGCTGCTGCTGACGATGAAGGGAATATGGTTTCCTTCATACAAAGTAACTATATGGGATTTGGTTCTGGTATTGTGATTCCGGGTACCGGTATTTCCATGCAGAACAGGGGGCATGATTTCTCTTTAGATCCTGAGCATCCCAATGCACTCAAATCCGGAAAGAAAACATACCATACGATCATTCCTGGATTTCTGACAAGAGGAGAAGAGGCAATAGGTCCGTTCGGTGTGATGGGGGGATATATGCAACCTCAGGGACATTTCCAAGTAGTGATGAATACGATTGATTTTCATTTAAACCCACAAGCAGCTTTGGATGCACCAAGATGGCAATGGATAAAGGATAAAGATGTACTGGTTGAGCCCAATTTCCCCAATCACATTGCCCAGGCATTGGCTAGGAGGGGACATCATATTCAAGTAGCGACAGATCAAGGATCTTTCGGAAGAGGCCAGATTATTTGGAGAAATCCAGCATCAGGAGTTCTAATGGGAGGTACAGAGTCACGGACTGATGGGGCTATTTCGGCTTGGTGATGAATGGTGATTGATCGAATGGAAGAGGGGGTGACATCATGAAACAATGGCATTTATTTCTCGCTTTTTTTCGAGTAGGTATGTTGGGGTTTGGAGGGGGGCCTTCCTCCATCCCACTCGTTCACAAAGAGGTAGTGGAAAAATATAAATGGATGAACGATGATGATTTCTCCGATGTTTTGGCTCTTGGGAATGCATTGCCTGGTCCGATTGCAACCAAGATGGCGGGGTATATCGGATTTCGGGTCGGTGGCTACTTAGGGATGATTAATGCCGTGTTGGCCACCATCATTCCGACTATTGTTTTGATGGTTTTATTGCTGACCGTTCTAAATACTTATAAAGATAAGAATTGGGTACAGGGTATGGCCAGTGCAGTAGTTCCTGTAGTCGGCGTTATGCTTGGTGTCTTAACGTGGGGGTTTGTCCAAAAGTCTCAAAATAGTATGGGCTGGAAAATAACCATCATTCTGCTGGCAGTGAGTGTTCTATCACTTTCCGTCTTAGGAGTTCACCCGGCTATCGTGATTGGTGCTTTACTAGGGTTTGCCCTTCTGTCACGAAATCCAGGTCAGGAAAAGCAGGTGAAAGCATCATGATATATATTCAAATTTTCTTGGCTTTCTTCATTCCGGGGGTATTGGGATATGGAGGGGGGCCGGCATCAATACCATTGGTGGAAAATGAAGTGGTTGATCATTACGAGTGGTTGACAGTAAGTGAGTTCAGTGAAGTTTTGGCGTTAGGAAATGCTTTGCCGGGACCTATAGCTACAAAGATGGCGGGTTACATAGGTTACCAGCAAGGCGGGGTGCCCGGGGCAATAGTCGGTGTGTTTGCAACAGTTGCCCCTTCATTGATCTTGATGATTATGTTACTTGGTTTATTAATGAAATATAAGGATTCCCCCAGAGTGAAAAAGATGACAAATTTGGTTCGTCCGACAATTGCAGTATTGTTAGGGATCATGACGATTGGTTTCTTTACCAATGCTTATGAGGGAATCGGAATTGTTCAAACTGGATTGATTGCAGTGTGCAGCTATTTTCTACTTGAAAAATGGAAAGTGAGTCCAGCATACGTAATAGGTGCTGCATTGCTATATGGAGCATTTTTCCTTGGTGTATAATGTGATGATGAAAGAGCTAACTCCGGAATGAAAGAGTTAGCTCTTTTTGTCGTGTTTTTCATTGGAGAACATATTAAGTCCAAATTATGAGATTGGTATTAGAAGGAAAATCACAGTATTGATATAATAGTATAGTTAGTTTAAAGGAGAGGTAGCCTATGAAGAGAGAAATCATCAACCACCACTTACTAACCTGCTCCAAGAATCAAATCATCCTCCAATCAACACGCCCACTCAAAACCATATCCTCAGGCGTCACCAATGCCGGAACAGGCTGGTATACAACATTTGTGAATCGCCATGTATCGAAAAACTACAATAGTGATAACCATCATGAAGAGATGCAAGGTTATCTCCAGCAAATAGGTGTAAAAAGAGAAGAAACGGTCGGCATGATGACGGCTGTTCAATTGGAAGATGCGTGCTGGGGGTTTTATGAGGAGGAATCATTTTCTGTATTCATTGTCGTTACAGCAGGAGTCGGCAATGCCGTTGATGCAAGTATGAGTGATTGTCACTCGTTTGATCATTCACCCGGCACGATTAACATCTGGGTGTTTATCAATGGGAGAGTATCGGATGCCGCAAGCATCCAAGGGATTATGACTGCAACAGAAGCCAAGGTGAAAGCACTTGCAGCTCATAATGTAAATGACCCTGTTACAGGGAGTGGAGCAACGGGTACCTCTACTGACAGTATATTAATCGCGAGCACTGAAGAGGGAGTCCTTCTGGAATATGCAGGAACGATTACCCCCTTGGGAAAAAGGATTAGTAAAGGGGTTTATGAGTGCACCATCCACGCGATTTCCAAGTATAAGAAAAGGGTGGGGACCTGATGATTCATCACTTGTTAGCTATAACAATCGCCTATTTGCTGGACCTATGGATTGGAGACCCGCCCTACTGGCCCCATCCTGTTAAATGGATGGGAAAGGCGATTTCTCGTTTAGATCGCAGGTTGAATAAAGGAGGGTTTCTAAAAAGGAAAGGTATAGTGATGGTATCGATATTGGTAGTGGCGGCGTTTATTCTTACCTCTTGCCTCATTTGGGCAAGTTACTCTATGCATACAATTTTAGGGATCTTGGTAGAAGCCATCGTCATCACGACGACCATTTCCCAAAAGAGCCTTAGATTGGCTGCTTTAGAAGTATTGCAACCACTTGAAGAAAACAATCTGAAAACAGCAAGGGAAAAGCTTTCATATATCGTGGGCAGAGATACAGAAAACTTAAATGAAAGTGAAATTGTAAGAGGGACTGTTGAAACCGTTGCGGAAAATACAAGTGATGGGATAACGGCTCCTTTGTTTTGGGCATTGATTGGCGGTGCCCCACTTGCCATCGTGTACAGATGTGTGAATACGTGTGATTCCATGGTGGGATACAAGAATAAGAGGTACATAGACTTTGGGTGGGCATCAGCCAAGCTGGATGACGTCCTGAACTGGATTCCGAGTAGAATCACAGGATTCATCTTATTTTTCTGTATACGTCCTGTATATTTCACTTACATAGAAGGATTTCGAATTCTATTGAACGATGCCAAGAAACACCCTAGTCCTAACAGCGGCTGGGGGGAAGCGGCAGTCGCGGTGAGTCTAGGGGTTCAACTGGGCGGCCTCAACAAGTATAAAGGGATGGTTTCCCAGCGAGAAAAAATGGGAAGAAAGGTTTTTGAATTAGAACGGAATCATATCCCTGCAACCATTAGCCGTATGCAGAAAGCGTGTTTCATTTTTATCATGATTCTTTGGATAGGGGGAGTATTTGTTGAAATTACCAGAACATGGATCGAATCCGCAATATACATATAGAGCAATGGATATTTCGATGCCTGATCAAATCGTCGACTTAAGTGCAAATATTAACTCCAGCGGTCCTCCAGATCGTTTAAAAAAGAACTGGCAGGATCTGTTAGAGGAAATCGTGACGTATCCGGATCCTCACTCTGTATCTTTACGAAGAAAAATTGCCCGTAAAGAAGGGGTGTTGGAAGAAGAAATTCTCATAGGGAATGGTGGTGCTGAACTGATCCATCTTATTGGGAGATGGTTGGCCCATTCGAATGTTCTCATCATTCATCCCACCTTTTCAGAATACGAGAAGGCTTGTCAAATCAATGACTGCACCATTCATCATCTACTTCTGGAAGAGGACGATTGGGATCTTGGTTCAAAGAAGTTGGCAGCGTATCTTTCAAAGGTGGATGCTGTCTTTATATGTAATCCGACCAATCCGACTGGTGTGTTATATTCAGCTTCAAAGATAAAAGAGATTGTTAAGGAAGCTCATAAAGAACATTGTTATGTGATTGTGGATGAAGCATTTTATGATTTCCCTTTGGAAGAGGTGACGGTAGCTCATCTGGTAAAGGAATACTCAAATCTAATGGTGTTAAGAAGCATGACGAAAATGTTTAGCATTCCCGGGATCCGCTTGGGTTTTCTGATGGCTGGTGAGACAGTCGTGAAGGAACTGGGAAACTATCAAGTTCATTGGAGTGTGAACGGAATCGCTCAAAAAGTAGGAGAAATACTCTTGGAGGAAACAGATTTCGTTTATCATACTAAATACATGGTGAAAAGGGAGAGGGAGAAGCTGTTTGCATTTTTCGACCAATCCCGATTTGACTATTCACCAAGTCAGACGAACTTTTATCTCTTAAAGGATCCAGATCTTAACGATCAAACCGAGTTATTTCGTTTTCTGTTGGAGAATGGTATTGTGAGCCGCCATACCCATAATTTCAAAGGGTTGGATGGAAGGTGGTTAAGGTTTGCCATTAAGGGAAAAAAAGAGCACGAAAAATTGATGGATGCCTTAACGGAATGGAAATCCCGTCCTTAAATAAAACAAGCTTGAGGCAACTCAAGCTTGTTTTATTATTCGATATTTATACGGAAGCGGATTTCTGATTGTCTTCATTCTCCGTCTTATCAATAATCGACGTACCAACCAAATCCCCCGTCACATTAAGAGCCGTACAACCCATTCCAACCAGGGCATCAATCGCCGTCAGCAGGGCAACGGTCTCCATCGGTAGCCCGAGCTGGGCGAATACAGTGGCAATCATAATAATGCCTGCTCCCGGAACGCCGGCAGTTCCGATTGAAGCCAGAGTTCCTACGAGGACAACGACCTGCATATCAGTCAGGCTTAATGGATTGCCGATTACGTTTGCAGCGAAAACAGCTGATACGGCGATCCGAATCGCAGCGCCATCCATATTGATCGTGGCCCCAAGTGGTAAGCTGAATCCATATAAGCTTTTAGGCAGACCAAGATTTTTTGCTGCGTTTAATGTTAGAGGCAGGGTACCTGAGCTGCTCTGGGTCACAAATGCTGTGATCATCGGTGTCCGTGCCTGGGCAAAGAACCTGCCGGGACTAATTTTGAATATGAGCAAGGCGACAATATAGATGGCAATTTGGACAAACAATGCAATGTAAAGCACCAAAATCATATTTCCTAATGATAACAATGTATCTAATCCCTGTTTTCCGACTGTATCAGCCATGATGGCAAAGATTCCGACCGGCACATATTGAAGGATCACCTTCATGATGGCTAGTGTCGCTTCGTTTAACCCGTTTACGACTTTATACACCTGTTCACCCATTTCATGATGTTCCGATGATGACCTTAAATAGGAAATGGCAATACCAAACACAATGGCGGTAAAGATGATTCCAAGAAGGTTCATTTCCGTGAACGCCGTGACGATATTCTCCGGAATGATGTTCAGGAGTACACTGGTCACCCCTGGATTTTCCGGTACTTCAAATTTCTCCGTCGTATCGAGGGTCATGCCCGTTCCAGGGTTGAAAATACTTGCAACAGCAATCCCTACCATGATCGCTAATGCTGAAGAGAATAAATAATATAAGAACGTTTTTCCTCCCATTCGTCCGAGTTTGCTCACATTGGTCTGGTTCACGCCGACCATCAATGTAAACAGGATAAGAGGGATGATAAGAAATTTCAGCAAGCGAATCAATATATCGCCCAGGGGAGAAAGGACAGATGCATCTTTGCCGAATATCAATCCGACCGCAATTCCCAATACGAGAGCGACGGTTATTTTCACAATAAGCGATGTATCTAGATAACCTCTCCAAAGAGATTTCATTGTAGCCACTCCTTCTATTTAGTAGTAGATTTCCCCAAATATCTAAAAAACTATTTATCATAATTCTGATGGGTTTAGTGAGGATTTATTGTCATAAGATACAATAGAATGAAAGGAGTGTCAAAATTCATGCTTATTCCATTATAAAGAAAGAGCCTGGATTCAAAATCCAAACTCTTTAAGAACGTAAGGGAATGGTAAAACCGGCAGTTGTACCTGAACCCTTACCACTTTTCACAAACAATTTTCCATGGTGCAATTCAATGATATTTTTACAGATCGCTAATCCTAACCCTACCCCATCTGAATTCTCCCTCTCCTTATAGAATAAGGTGGCAATATGTTGCAGGTGTTCCGGTTCGATTCCCTGCCCCTCATCTTCTATTTCAAAGGTAAAATAGGAATTCGCCTGGTTATTACGAATGAAAACCGTTGAATTCGGGTCCGAGTACTTAATAGCGTTATCTAAGAGATTGATCAATACTTGTCGGATACGATTTTCATCGGCGAATAGATCCACTATCTCATCGCTTTCCAACATAATGGATATACCTTTTTCTTTCCGTTTTTGATCCAGCTGAAGAATGACTTCATTGAGAGTACGATTGAAAGAAAAGGTATTGGGGTGAATCGTAAATGATCCATTTGAAAAACGGGAGAAGTCCAATAGCTCCTCTACCAGTCCAATTAATCGATTCGTTTCGTTTGAAATGATGGTCAACCCCGTTTTGTTTTCCTGGACATTTTGTAAATCACCCGTCAGCAAAGTTTCGCTCCATCCTTTAATACTCGTAAGGGGAGTGCGAAGTTCATGGGAAACCGAGGAGATGAACTCATTCTTCATTTTCTCGGTTTTAAGGAGTTCCCTCGCCATATCATTGAAGGACGTACTCAAGGTTTGGAATTCGTCCTTATACTGTCCGACAATTCTAGTTTCCAATTCTCCTTTGGCAAGCTTCTGTGATGCTTCGGTCAGTTCAATCACAGGTTTCGTTAAATTACGGGCAAAAAGTGTACTCACCATAAATACGATAAGCAAAATAACGAGTCCAATTAAAAATAAAGAAAGCAAGATTGTTCGGAAATTGTTATCCAGTGATTCCAGGGATGTTATAAACCGGATCAAACCAATGGTGTTGTTCTCTCCTTTTAATGGTACCGACACAGCCAAAATATGCTCACCTGTTATTGGGTGATTGCCGATCCAAGTTCCGCTACCATTTCGAAATGCCTCCTCAATATCCTTGAAGTCAGGCTTTTCATCCGGGATAAAACCAGTCGAAGAGGATAATAAGTCTCCACTCGCGTTCAAAATTTGTGTTTCGGCTTGAGGGATGGAGAAATTATTTTGGAGATTAGTCAATTCATTCCTCAGAGTAAAGGAATGCAGGTTCATATATTTATTGGCAAACTGAGATGAATTGACAGCATGATTCTTCAGCATATCTATTGTACCGTTGTAGTAATAAGAATAGATTCCTGAAACGAGAATGCCCAAAAATAACAGAATGGTTAAGGTAATAAGGGAGACGTTCTGAATGAGTAATCTTCTTTTAATTCCCATTTTCGTCATTCCAGCGATACCCATATCCCCAAACCGTCAGGATATAGTGAGGAAGGGAAGGGTCTTTTTCAATTTTTTGACGGATTCGTCGAATATTCACATCCACAATCTTCGGATCGCCTGCGTAGTGAAGTCCCCATACTTCATCCAAGAGATCATTGCGGGAGATCGCTTCTCCATTTGCCTTGAAAATGATGCTGAGTAATTCATACTCTATCGGTGAAAGGTCAATCTTCTTTCCTTGAACGAATAGTAGCCTCTTCTGTTCGTTTAGCGTGATGGGGGATTGGCTATCCTCCTTGACCCGATGAACATTCATTCTTCTTAATAACGCTTCAATTCGAGCGATGAGCTCATTCGGACTGAATGGTTTCGGAATATAATCATCTGCCCCGTTCATCAACCCGTGTACCTTATCCATTTCCTGAACTTTGGCCGTTAACATGATGATTCCAATGGATGGATTCCAATTTCTGATTTCTTTACATGCTTCAAATCCGTTCATGCCGGGGAGCATGACATCAAGTAAGACAATATCGATTGGGGAGTGTGCTTTCTTGACCAGGTCGATTCCTTCCTCTGCGCTACCAGCTTGAAAGACAGCGTATCCGTATCGCATTAAGTTAATCTCGATAAAGCCACGGATGGATTCTTCATCTTCAATAATCAAAATGTGCTTCATCCAACTACACCTCCATTTTCTCATCAGATAGGCTGGAAGAGTTGCTTACCTATTGCCGGTGAGTATTTTGTTACGTATGTGAATTGATTGGTTTCATATAATAGATTCCACCCTTTTGGAAGTGGTTGACCTTTGTCAATCACGTATACATCAAATAGCACGCTGCCATCTTTCATGGAAAGAAACTTCACATAACGTCCGTCTTCTGATTCCTCTACTTTTACAGAGGGCCAGTCCTGTGGGATCTCGAACCTGTATAAATAAGCTGCATTGTCGTAGTATCGATGAATGAGCTCGGCTTGCTTTTGATCGTTGAGCTGATAATACTCATTGATGAAAGGCATCTCAGAATTGGCAAGATGATCATCGCCTGCCTCTTTTTGAAGAGTGAATTCAAGGATTCCATCCCCGTTCGAATCTTCACTATTCACGGCATATGCCCTGAAAAGCTCTTCCTCCTTCATGTTTTCCGGTAAAACATTCACCAACTTCTCGTCCTCTACACCAACAATGAATGACGTAGACGAATGAGCACCTACACCTGCATCCAGTATCGCTCCTTTTAAAGAAGGGGAGATGGACCCGGCTAAGGAATGGTAGTAAGGGTATACATATGGATCTAATCTCAGCTCATCTAACACGTTCATTTTATGATGGCTGAATTGATAAAGACGAACAGAATGAGACTGGTTTGGTACGAGTGACGCGAGGAGGATTTCCCCCTGATCATCTTTCGTGAAGTTCCCTGAAAAAAACGCACTATATTGGGATTCAAACAGCTTCTGCGGCTTACCTTTAGTCAGGTCGTACACGATCAGTGCTTTGTCTGAGGCGTCTTCTGAGAAAGAGAACCCAACCAGTATTTCTTTGTATCCATCCTGGTTAAAGTCCAGGAATTCCACTTTATGAAGCTCCCTTCCAAGGTCCTTCAATTTCATTTTTTCCTTCCATTCCCCTTTTTCTTCCTTTAGAACAATGGCTTCCATTTGAGAGGTTTGATCAGGTAGTCTATAAAATACGATCAATTCGTTAGTTTGATCGTGATCCAAATCTGCTTCAATCATTTTGTTTGCTTGTTTGTCCTCAATCGGTGAAACCCATTCTGCCTGTGACGGAACATATTTTCCGATCGCTTGTTTCACTTCCTGCTGTTTAACCGGAAGTTCAGGCGGCTTCAGTAATGAAGTGTTGGATTGGAATAAAGAGCAACCCGTACACATCAAAAGACAACCCATAAGGAACAAAATCTTCTTCAATTGATCATCACATCCTGCCTATAGCTTTCACTAGTATAGTGTAAACTCAATCGACAAAAGTAACAAAAAAGTTACAAAAGTCGCCCTTACTTTGTAACCGGGAAGTAACCCTTTTCATCGCCCATGATCCTATCATTAAACGTAACAAGAACGCAGAAAGGTGATCGAGATGGGGAGACAAAGGAAAAAAAGAAAATGGATCAAACCCATTGAGTTGGGTGGATTGGCAGGAGTGATCGTACTGTTACTCATTCTTTCAACTTCGTGGGTATTGGACATTGGGGAAGCGAAGATTTCAAAGGAAACAACGACTCAACAAAATACAGTCCAGGAAGAACCCTCTGAAAAAGAGGAGGGCAAATCGGGACAACCTGTAGTAGGGGATGACAGAGATACTCAAGAAGAGGAACAAGAAGCTAATTTCAGTGAAGAGGAGAGTGTGAAAGACGACAATTACTATGAGGAAGTGGAAATAGAAGACCATTCGTCCAATGAACAAGGGAATTTCCAGGATGAAAAGACGGTTTACATTACATTCGATGATGGTCCGAATGTAAATACGGGAGCGATTCTTAAAGTGCTAAATCAGTATGGGGCAAAAGCGAGCTTCTTTATGCTGGAACCGAATATGAAAAAACATAGTGAGGCCGTTCGACAGATAGTGGAAGAAGGGCATAGTGTCGGGTTGCATGGTGTCACCCATGATGTATCAGAAATCTACCAATCTAGTGAATCGGTTGTAGGGGAGATGCTGACGGCCCAATTTACGTTAGAGTCCATTACAGGTATTCGAAGCGAGTTGATTCGCGTTCCTTATGGGTCCGTACCCAATATGAAGCCGGAATATTTGAAAGCAGTAAAGAGAGAAGGATTTAGTTTATGGGATTGGAATGTGGATAGTGAAGATTGGAAATATCATAGTGGGGAGTATGTTCAGAATGTCATGGATCAGTTAGCTTCTTATTCATTTGAAAACCAGCCAAAAGTCATTCTTATTCATGAAAAACCTACGACACTCGCTTATTTAGATTCTTTACTTAAGAAGTTGACTGATCAAGGATATAATATGAAGGCTTTAACAGAAGAAATGGATCCAGTTACATTTTAACAATGTTGCCAGAAGAAAAAAGGAGCTGCCCTTTGGCTGCTCCTTTTCATTCTTAATAAATGCTCATATGACGGTTTTTACCTGTTAAAATTTGAAACACGCCATAAAGGATCAATCCTGCGGCTACAATTCCCAGCAGCCATTGACCATAAGGTTGTTGAGCTATCTTGGAAAGTGCTCCATCCAATCCTTGTGTTTTATCCGGATCGGCTGTGATCGCCGTTTGAATAAAGAAATAACCGATCAGTAAAAAAAACGGTGCCTCGGGAATATAACCCGAGCTTTCCGGTTTTTCTTCCCAATTCCCATTCTTTCTCGGACATTTCATGCCGTTTAAATTTGTTTGTGTATTTTTCTGTATAAGCATTATGAATTTCATAGAGTGCATATCCAATAATGATAAGTCCGACAATTCCTACAACCCATTGACCAAAGGGCTGAGATAATAACTTAGCAGATAAGGTTTGTTTCGATCCCGAACCGGAGCTTTTGGCATGCATCGCAATAGCGAAAGCATTATAAGTCAAAGAACCGTAAGCAAACCCGGTGATCAGATTAGCGAGTCTTCTAAACATTGATTTCCCGTCATTTCTCACATGTTCCGGATCTTTTACCACTTGAATGAGGTGCCAAAGAACAATTCCGATCAGGCCGAGACCTAATATCCATAGAAGGACTTCCCCAAAAGGTTTGCTCGCCACTGCTGCAAAGGCACCACTCGAGTCTGAAGTGCTTCCTCCTATCCCGAGTGAGGCCATAACGGCCAATGTGCCAATCAGTATATAAACAATCCCTCTTGAAATGAATCCAATCCGTGCAAACCCTCTAATCCAAGGTTTTATATCATTTGATGAAACAGATGAACTTCTTGATGTTGTAATGGATGAAACTCCGGCCATATACACTTCTTCCCTTCTGGTTCTATTTTCGTAATACTTATGTATGCTATTCCCCTGATACAGAAAAGAGAAACCTTTTTAACGAACTGTAAATGCTGGATGGATTGAGATAATTTTGCCTGTTTTTCATTTAAAAAATTTTTACATAAAACCTATTTACAACGAATTAGGAGAGGAGTAATATATCTATCATCAAATGAATATTCTTTATCGCTTAATTCATTTTTGAAGCGGGGGACCCGAGTATTTTAAAGGGGTGAATCCTTTCTTTTGAAAGGTAGGGCTACTTCCATAACCCGAATCCGTCAGCTAACCTCGTAAGCGTAATGGGAGAGGATGATACTTGTGATCGATTATGGATGACCACAGGCTTAGTTCCTGCTGGTCTTTTTGCGTTGTTTAGAAGCCCGGCTCAGGAGGCTGGAGGCGAGAAGTCATGAGTCAAACCTGCCATAAAGGCACAGGAAGCCCCGCCAGGTTCGCCTTATGTTATCGCTTCTTTTGAAGTCACTTGGGCTTTTGTTGTAATGAAGAAGTACTAGATGGTTAAGCTATTAAAAAGGTTTTGGAGGATTTCATCATGAAAAAGCAATTTGCGGTTATTGGATTAGGGAGATTTGGAGGGAATCTGGTTCAGGAATTGGCTGATCTGGATGTTGAAGTGTTAGCCATTGATATTCATCATGATGTCGTCCAGCATTATGTAGACATTGCCACGCATGCCGTGCAGGCGAAT
Organism: Rossellomorea aquimaris; assembly: GCF_008180865.1. GTDB lineage: Bacteria > Bacillota > Bacilli > Bacillales > Bacillaceae_B > Rossellomorea > Rossellomorea yichunensis. The sequence continues at coordinate 378,098 of NZ_VTEX01000003.1, read as the reverse complement.
GCCATGGATGAATCTGTATTGAAATCCCTTGGACTCAGAAACTTTGATCACGTGATCGTGTCCTTTGGGGATAATATAGAAGCAAGTATTCTTACCACCTTACTTTTAAAAGAATTAGGGGTTAAAGAAGTATGGGTCAAAGCTTCGAACTCTTATCATCAGAAGGTATTGGACCGTATCGGGGCCGATAAAGTCATTCATCCTGAACGTGACATGGCGCGAAGAATTGCCCATCACATTACGTCAGAAAAGATCATTGATTATATCGAACTATCCAAAGAGCACAGTATAGTTGAAGTGCGTGCCTCTAAAAAGGTGGCGGGCAAAACGTTAATTGATCTGGATGTCCGGGCGAAATTCGGTTGTAATATCATTGCCATTCACCGCGGGGAGGAAGTCATTGTATCTCCTTCTGCCGATGAAGTCATAAAAATGGAAGATCTATTGATCGTCATTGGACATAACAGGGATATCAATCGATTTGAAAAAGAAGGTGTATAACCTATGAAACATAAGGTGATCCGGTTAAGCCCTCCTCAACTTCTCGTTGTGACATTTCTATTCTTCATCATAGTAGGAATGGGTTTGCTTAAGCTGCCGTTTGCCACCACAGAATCGATTACATGGCTTGATGCCTTGTTCACGACGACTTCCGCCATGACGGTTACAGGGCTTGCGGTCGTTGATACAGGAGATGCCTTCACCCTCTTTGGAGAAGTGGTCATTATGAGTCTGATCCAAATCGGGGGACTTGGCATCATGTCCTTTGCCGTCTTGATCTTTATGATGCTCGGTAAGAAAATCGGGTTTAAAGAACGGCTTCTTCTTCAACAGGCATTAAATCAGACGTCTGTAGGAGGGGTCATCAAGCTTGTAAAATATTTATTTATCTTTTCCTTCCTTGTTGAAGGATTTGCCGTCCTATTACTGGCGTCTGAATGGGTTCCTGAATTCGGTTGGAGAAGAGGGCTTTACGTCAGTATATTTCATTCGATTTCCGCATTTAATAATGCAGGATTCTCTCTGTGGTCCGATAGTTTAATGGGGTACGTGGGAAATCCCATCGTCAACATCACAATTTCGTTTCTGTTTATTGTAGGAGGGATCGGATTCACTGTTTTAGTGGACCTATGGAAATCGAAAACGATTCGCAAACTTTCACTTCATACGAAAATCATGGTAGTAGGGACATTTGTCATCAATGTATTCGCTTTTATGATGATTTTCATCCTGGAGTATAATAACCCGAATACACTGGCTCAGTTACCATTCCTTGATAAACTATTCGCTTCCTATTTTCAAGCGGTCACCCCCCGTACGGCCGGTTTTAACTCGCTTGATTATGGCAGCATGGAACGCTCCACATTGCTGCTTACGATTCTTTTGATGTTCATCGGGGCCGGAAGTGCTTCAACAGGTGGAGGAATCAAGCTGACCACCTTTGTTGTGATTTCATTGAGTGTGTTTGCTTTCTTAAAGGAGAAAAGAGAAATTCGTATTTTTCGTCGTACGATCGATCAAAACTATATTTTTAAAGCTTTGGCTGTGTCGATGATCAGTGTCCTCCTTGTTTTTACGGCCCTGTTTTTCCTTGATATGACGGAAAAGAATGCTTCTTTCCTGGCTATTCTCTTTGAAGTGGTATCAGCTTTTGGAACGGTGGGGTTGTCCATGGGGATTACAGGATCCTTGACAGCGATAGGTAAATGGATCATTATCATCGTGATGTTTGTCGGGAAACTTGGCCCCCTCACACTGGCCTTCTCCCTATCCAGACCAGACAAAGAAAAGATCCGCTATCCAAAAGAAGATATTTTAACAGGTTAATGCTCAACCAACCGGCTCTCTTCATTTTGCCCTCTGCGGGTAAGTGGGGGAGCTGTTTTTTTATTTTTTTAGGCTCTTTTCGTAAAGCTTGTGATAAATAAAATTGAATCTGCCAGGGCTCTGTCAATAAATGTTTGCTAGATGATAAGGGGAACCGCTCAGCTTGCAGATAGCGTTCGGGTGAGCCTCCTAAGCTTAGCAGAACGGGGTCTGGGCACGCCGGAAATCCGCAATAGTCTTCGCAGTTCCACTTACCATCTATAAAAAAATTCATGGCAAAGCTTAATATAGAATACGGCTACTACTCTCTTTAAATGAAGTTACTTACGGTGGGAGCATTGTTTAGTTCATTTGAAAGATAATTTAATGATCCCTCGATTCATGAGTAAACATAAAATTTTCTTTTACTCCTATATAGATATTTTATAAAAAAAACGCTCAATATTCCTATAATAGGAGCTTTTTGTATTGGCTATACATCATTAGGAGAAGCACAGAGTGGAGCGGAAAGGAACGGTCCATGTTTTCGCACTACCACTCATCCAAAACAAAAATTCACTTTTGGGAAGTTATGTAATGCCACAATGTTTATGAAATGAGCTTTTTTCAAAAACGACAAAGAATCAATCCATAACCACGCATGAGTCTAAAAACGGTTTTGTTAAGCGTTTTCATCATTGGTTTTTGATATTGACTAAACCACTGTGCCCGATTATACTGTTGAAAAATTCTGAACTTTAGGCGGTGCTGTTGTTGAAGCGTGTGTATAATTTTTCTGCTGGTCCTGCGGTGTTACCTGAGCCTGTTCTGAAAAAGGTTCAAGGCGAATTATTGAACTATCAGGAAACGGGTATGTCTGTGATGGAATTGAGTCATCGATCTGCTCCTTTCCAAAATATAATAGAAGAAGCTCAGAGTTTATTGCGTGAACTGCTCTCGATCCCGGATGATTACCATGTCGTATTTATGCAAGGAGGGGCATCCCTGCAGTTTTCCATGATTCCACTAAACTTACTGGGTTCAGATCAAGAAGCTGATTATGTCCTGACCGGCAGCTGGTCGAAGAAAGCTGTCAAAGAAGCGGAGAAGGTTGGGAATGCCCGAACTTTATCACCCCATGAGAAGTTTGAGATACCTGCTTATACACCAGAAGATTTTTCACCACAGTCAAGCTATGTACATATTACCTCCAACAATACTATTGAAGGAACGCGTTATCATAAGTGGCCTGAAACCGGAGGCATTCCACTTATAGCCGATATGTCATCTCATATCCTTTCTGAGAAAATAGACGTTTCCTCCTTTGGGATGATCTATGCAGGTGCTCAGAAGAATCTGGGTCCTTCGGGTGTAACGGTGGCGATCATTCATGACAGCCTGGTCGGTCAAGCATCTAATACATGTCCAACGATGCTGAATTACGAAACATATGTAAAGCATGATTCACTCTTTAACACGCCCCCGACCTTCTCTATTTATGTTTTAAAACTTGTACTGGAGTGGGTGAAAGAAAATGGAGGAGTCGAAGGGATGCAGGCTGATAATGAGAGGAAGGCAGGTCTTTTATACACCTGTATAGATGAATCATCTTTATTCCATAACCCTGTCCCGGAAAAGAATCGTTCCTTAATGAACATCCCTTTTTCAACACGTGATGAGGAGCTGGATGCCAGGTTTCTAAAAGAAGCCAAGGCAGAAGGGTTTGAATTTTTAAAAGGACATCGTTCCGTGGGCGGAATGCGAGCAAGTTTATATAATGCCATGCCGCTTGAAGGTGTGGAAGCACTGATCGGTTTCATGAAAAAATTTGAGTCTGAGCAAGGGGGAGTATGAACATGATTTCAATCAATACGTACAATGCCATAAGTCAAAGCGGACTTTCACTGATCGAGGATGACCTGAACTACCATCTGAATGGGAATGGGGATCCCGATGGAATCCTGGTCAGATCAAAGAATTTGCATGATTACTCTTTTCCGGCTTCAGTCAAAGCCATTGCCCGGGCAGGAGCAGGAGTCAATAATATCCCGATTGATTACTGTACGGAAAAAGGAATTGTTGTCTTTAATACTCCCGGTGCCAATGCAAACGCCGTGAAAGAGCTCGTACTGGCTAATTTGATCGCTTCTTCACGTAACTTATATTCTGCTGTCGGCTGGACAAACACTTTAAGAGAAACAGAGGAAGATGTACCAAGTGTCGTAGAAGCAAAGAAAAAAGAATTCGTAGGAAGTGAAATTAAAGGGAAGAAGCTTGGTGTCGTAGGCTTGGGAGCGATTGGCGTCCTTGTCGCAAATGATGCCCTGTCCCTTGGGATGGATGTGGTCGCCTATGATCCATTTATATCAGTGGACGCAGCGTGGCGTTTATCCCAGGATGTGAAGCGCGCTCATCATATTGAAGAGGTATGGGCAGAGTGTGATTTTGTGACGTTACACATTCCACTAACAGACAAAACGGCAAGCTTTGTGAGTGAAGAAGGCTTCACGAAGATGAAAAAGGGTATGACGATCTTGAACTTTTCAAGAGGTGAGCTTGTGGAAGAAGATGCTCTGGAAAAGGCCCTTGAAGCAGGAATTGTCCGTAAATATGTGACGGATTTCCCTAATAAAAAGGTATTGAACATGAAAAACGTCGTCCCTGTTCCTCACCTGGGCGCATCTACCGTAGAATCGGAGGAAAACTGTGCCATCATGGCGACAAAGCAGCTGAAAACATATCTTGAAACGGGTAATATTAAGCATGCTGTGAACCTGCCTGACGTGGAGCTGCCTTATAGCGGGAAAATGCGTGTGACAGTCATGCACCAAAACATCCCGAATATGGTCAGTCAAATCGCCAATGTTCTCTCCGGGTGTGCGGTCAACATCGCAGATATGATCAACCGCAGTAAACATACGTGGGCCTATACCATGATTGATTTGGATCAGAAACTCCTCGAAGAAGAACAACATCAAGTGAAAAGCAGGATGAAAGAAATACACGGTGTTGTTTCCGTCCGCCTCATTTAAATAAAGTGACTAGAACTCCCTTAACCCGAGAACAATGTGTAGTAAAGCGGTTGAGGGAGGATTTATTTTTATGGCGATGATTCATTTAAAGGATAGAGATCTTTATTTTGACGATTTAGGAATGGGGACTCCCCTGGTCTTGATCCATCCCCCGGGCATGGGAAGGATGACCTTCATTAAGCAGCATGTACTTTCCAGGCACTTCCGCCTCATCATTCCGGACTTAACAGGACATGGAGACTCCTTTACCTTGGATCAGAATATATGTATCGCTGAGTTTGTAGAGGACATAAAGGCGATCCTCGACCACCTGAATATTTCTGACTGTGTGATGCTTGGATATTCTGCAGGAGGAATAGTAGGGCAAACATTCGCCTGTACCTATGAAGATCGGGTGTCCTCCCTCATCCTGGTTGGGGGATATCCGAAAGTCACGAATCCCAAGCTGAAATGGATGCACCATATGGGCATGAAAATGGTTCGTGACCACCCTGCCCGCCTATCCGGGATTATTTCCAGAGCGCATTTCAAGGACAAGCTTGAGCGTGAGAAGCTCAGGGGTCATATGAATAAGGCGAACCCCCATATTTGGTATAAGTTCTACGAGCAATCACTTCATTATGATGGAATAAAGCAGGTAGAGAAGCTTCCCATCCCGCTACTCTTGATTTATGGAGAAAGATCGGATTGGATCAATTCTCATCTTAAACTGTATAACGATTGCTATCCTAAGAAAATATATGTGATACCAGGAGCCTCTCATCAAATTCCCACACGTTATCACGATGCTCTAAATAATATACTGTTAGGAGAAATAGAAGGGTTGGAAGCTGAGGTATAATGGATTATCTTTGCTCTTATTCCTTCTACTTGATACTATTTTCATAAAGTAAAGTCGATCAATGAGAGGAGAATACAATGGGAATTCATCACTATTTTAAAAGCTTATCCGACCTTGAAACCCTCATTCGCTGTCCTGGGCGATTTAAGTATCACGAGCATAACGTAGCCAGCCACTCGTTTAAGGTGACCAAAATTGCACAGTTTTTAGGAACGGTGGAAGAACAGAACGGGAAAGAAATTGACTGGAAAGCACTGTATGAAAAAGCCTTGAATCATGACTACGCCGAACTTTTCACAGGTGATATCAAGACCCCTGTAAAGTATGCATCGGGAGAGTTGCGTGAGCTCTTCAGTCAGGTAGAAGATCAGATGGTCAATAAATTCATTACTACAGAATTTCCCCCGCAATTTCAAGAAGTGTACAGAGAACGGTTTAAAGAGGGAAAAGACGAAACCCTAGAAGGAAGGGTCTTATCTGTCGCAGACAAAATCGATCTTCTGTATGAATCCTTTGGAGAAATTCAAAAAGGGAATCCGGAACCTCTATTTATTGAAATTTATCAAGAAGCCCTGTCGACGATTGTGAAATACAAGGACCTGGAGTGTGTACAATACTTCTTGGAATACATCCTGCCTGATATGCTTTCTGAAAAATTCATCCCTCATAGTGAGTTGAAGGAAAGGACCCAGAGGTTAATTCAGCAGGGTGAGGAGTAGGAAAACCCTTTCCAGATAGGGAAAACTTCGGTAGAATATGTGTTATTCCCTTATCTTTAAGGAGAGTTGAACGTGTCTAAAATCATTTTAGGTTTATTTTTACCAGGATTGCTTGTCGTTCTGTTCACACGGGTGACGTATAATCACTATGTCGGATTGATCTTGACCGTAGCCCTCATTGCGGCCTCGGTTTCAAAGGGTTATACAGATTCATGGTTCCTTATTGTCGTCGACGCGGCTTCGTTGACAGTCGGATTCTGGTACAGCGACCGGATGATGAAAAAAGCGAAGAGAAGTGCATGATTTTGGTGACAGGTGTATAGAAGTTCTTGAAAAACATGGGCTGTCTTTTTTAAAAAGACAGCCCATGTTTTTTTTATGGAGTAGCTACAACATCTACATCGCTGGCTCTTACAAAGGCCAGGCGGTGGTTTAAGTGAATAAGATAGAATTCATCATTCCCCCAGACGATTTTATGAGTCGTCTCTGGGTTGTACGTGTAAACAGGTGCACTGTAGTAGCTTCCTTTTACTTTCTCGGTTGCTACATACTTTTGATCAGAAGTAAGCGTGTACTGAAGAGGAGACATTCCTCTTACCGGGATGCCATCAGGAAAAGCTTCTTCTTCTGGATAGGCCAGTCCATAAACAGGGATGCCCGAAGTTCCTTCCTTAGGTGTGATCACAATGCCTGATCCTTTTGTTGTATTCGTTCCTTTAGGGTTATAAAACCACGCTTTTTGTCCTGCGTACCAAATCGCTGTCCAGTCATCTTGTTTTTCTGCCTTGTAAAAGGTTTGCCCTGTAACCGCCTTGTTGCCCCAATTGGACGCATCGAGTGGGTGGGCGTTCGGTAGGGCAGCGTCTTTGATTAACGGAGCATCAAAGCTTGGAGCTGTATACAAATACACAAAATTTGCCGATTGTTCAGGTACAGGTTCTCCTGATGGAGTCTGAAGGATCGGTTTGTTTGTTTTGAAATTCGGTCGGATTTGGACGATGCCTTTTTGTCCTTTTCCTGACTCCAGGGGAGCTCCAAGGATTTGCATATAATGTGCCCAATCCCAGAATGGACCTGGATCCCAGTGCATAGCAGGTTGTCTTGCAGCTGTCGTCCCGGGTATCTCATCATGGGCAATGATATGATCGCGGTCCAATGGAATATTGAACTTTTTAGAAAGATGCTTTACTAATCGGGCTGATGCATGATACAGCTGTTCGTTATACCAGGCTGCCCCTTCAATGGCGATACCTTCGTGCTCGATACCAATGCTCTTGGAGTTGAAATACCAGTTGCCAGCATGCCAGGCTACATCTTTATTGTCCACCATTTGGGTGATATCACCGTCGGAAGAACGGATCACATAATGAGCGGAAGCTTGAGTCCATTCCCGCTGGAACACAGTTTTGGTTAAGTCATAGCTGATTTCTGTGTCGTGGAGGACGATGTACTTGATTTCCTGATTGTCATGTGGACGGTTTGCAATGTCGTAATTGCCGTATGAAGTTTCATAGTAGGTCCCGCCACCCCAGTCAATTTTCTTGTAAGCTGCCGGAACGTAATGACATGCGAGGCCATTCGGACAATCGGCTTCGGATTCTTCAGTGTCCATCTTTAAGTTTAATGATTGGAATGATTCTTTATTCGGTTTGGTTTGTTTTGCGGCTAAAGTTAAGGAGGAGCCATCCTCTGTTTGTTTAGTTACTCCAGCGTTGATTGTCTCGTATACACGGTCCGCAAAGTCCTTTGCTCCCGTATAGTCGGATGAACCGCTGTATTTAGCGACTGCCCCGTACCATTCATTTACATCAGAAGGTGTCCCTCCAGCGGTATCTTTGGCATACTGTGCCAGAATTGCTGCAGCACCGCGGATATTTTGCTTCTTATTTTCTTTTAACGTTTCTGGTTGAAGAGAGAGTAGTTCAGCTGCGGTATTCAGAGTGTGAAGTTTTGAATCATTGATGTCTAATGTAGATTCTATTTTCAGGGCTGAATTTTCCAACGGTTGAGTGTCTGCGTCCTCTTTACCGGATAAAAACATATGAGCGGGTTCATCGCTGTGGGTATCTTCTAAACTATCAGTATTAACATCCGTAAGATGCATCAATCCGTAGCCTCCGGAAGCACTTGGCTTTCCGTTATGATGCTCCCACAGTGATACGTTATAACCCACTGCAAGTAGAATTTCAACAGGGACATTGAATTCCCGCGCTGCTTGTTGGAACGCCTTTTGCAACTCGAGTGAATCGACAACTTCAGCTTGTGCCACTCCATGAGAGGCGATCGATGGTGACATCGGGGTGATTGTGGAACTCAGCAGGAATCCAGTTAAACTAAGGGAACCGGCGACTTGTAGCCATTTAGATTTTTTCATACATTCCTCCTAAACAATATGTATTTTTTTGTAGAACTTATAAGAAAGCTTATTGGAAATAAGACAGAATAGTCAATCAATTATTAGATATATGCCTAGATGAATAATTGTGTCGGGAAAAGCTTAATGAGGTGATAGAAATCATTTCAGATAGAAATGTCTTAATTGTGGATAAATAAAGAATAGTGTGAATAAGTAAGGGGGTGGACATGTTATTCACAAATTGAATCCGCATTCATCAACATTGTGCACAAGAAATTTGACGAATTGTGAATAAGTTTAGGGATTTTCCACAACGGATATCGACTTATACACATAGTTGTGCACAGGGTGTGTATAGAAATGCTCGGATTATGTCGAAAATTTCTTATATGCTCCTTGCTCCCTCCCGTAAAATGTCGAAATCATGATTCAAGCCTCTAAACGTTTTCTTCTTCAAAAGTTATCCACAAGCAGGATGATGTGAACTATACAAAAATAAAAAAAACGAACTTTTGTTCGCTTATTGTTGGTTAATACTGTAGGAAATGTGGTAGAATGTGTATAGAAGAATGGACAGTGTTTAAGATGGATATAAGTAGGTAAATACAAGGTAGCAGTCCTTTATAATAGGAGGTTTCACGGTGAAAGATCAATTCGAGCTCAAGTCTAAATATAAACCAGAGGGAGATCAGCCCCTGGCAATTGAAAAATTAGTTCAAGGCATAAATGAAGGGAAACGTCATCAAACCTTACTTGGAGCTACAGGGACAGGAAAAACATTCACTGTCTCCAATGTGATCAAGCAGGTTGAAAAGCCGACCCTCATCATTGCTCATAATAAAACATTGGCGGGGCAGCTCTACAGTGAATTTAAAGAGTTTTTCCCTGATAACGCCGTTGAATATTTTGTCAGTTACTATGACTATTATCAGCCGGAGGCATACGTTCCTCAGACGGATACGTTTATCGAGAAGGATGCAAGCATCAATGATGAAATCGATAAACTCAGACACTCCGCCACATCTTCCTTGTTTGAGCGAAAAGATGTCATCATCATTGCCAGCGTATCCTGTATTTACGGTTTAGGTAACCCGGAGGAATACCGGGAGCTCGTTCTTTCCCTGCGTACAGGAATGGAAATCGAACGAAATCAATTGCTGCGTAAGCTTGTGGATATCCAATATGAACGAAACGACATCGATTTTCAGCGTGGAACTTTCCGTGTGCGAGGCGACGTAGTGGAAATTTTCCCGGCTTCCCGGGATGAACACTGTATGCGTGTAGAGTTTTTCGGAGATGAAATTGACCGGATTCGTGAAGTGGATGCCCTGACAGGTGAAATCATGGGCGAACGAGACCATATCGCGATTTTCCCGGCTTCCCACTTCGTAACCCGTGAAGAAAAATTGCAGGTAGCCATCAAAAATATTGAAAAAGAACTTGAAGAGCAATTAGTCATCATGAAAGAAGAAAATAAACTGCTCGAGGCTCAGCGTCTGGAGCAGCGGACACGTTATGATCTAGAAATGATGAGGGAGATGGGCTTTTGCTCGGGGATTGAAAACTACTCCCGTCACCTGACACTAAGGCCGTCAGGATCGACTCCGTATACTCTTCTGGACTATTTTCCAGACGATTTCTTAATTGTGGTCGACGAGTCCCATGTGACGTTACCTCAAATCAGGGGGATGTTTAACGGGGACCAGGCCCGTAAAAAGGTGCTTGTGGATCACGGCTTCCGTCTGCCTTCAGCCATGGACAATCGTCCCCTGCGCTTTGAAGAGTTTGAGAAGAAAACCCAGCAGCTCCTCTATGTTTCGGCAACTCCAGGACCATATGAGTTGGAGCATAGTCCTGAGATGGTCGAGCAGATCATTCGTCCAACAGGACTGCTGGATCCGATCATCGAAGTACGTCCCATCGAAGGACAAATCGATGACCTTCTGGGTGAAATCAACGAACGTATCGAGAAAAATGAACGTGTCCTTGTGACTACCCTTACGAAGAAAATGTCTGAGGATCTCTCGGCATACTTAAAGGAAATGGGTATTAAAGTTCAATATCTGCATTCAGAAATCAAAACCTTGGAACGGATTGAAATTATTCGCGACCTCCGTTTAGGTAAATATGATGTATTAGTGGGAATCAACCTGCTCCGTGAAGGATTGGACATTCCCGAAGTATCGCTCGTCACCATATTGGATGCCGATAAGGAAGGGTTCCTGCGTTCTGAACGTTCCCTTATCCAGACGATTGGCCGTGCAGCTCGTAATAGTAACGGTAAGGTCATCATGTACGCGGACAAAATTACCGACTCTATGCAAAAAGCACTGGATGAAACAGAACGTCGTCGGACGATACAGGAAGAATATAATGAAAAACACGGCGTTACCCCGACGACCATACAAAAAGAAATCCGTGATGTCATCAGGGCAACTCATGCCGCAGAAGAAGCAGGGGTTTATGAAGGAGAACAGACAAAAGTTTCGAATATGTCTAAACCGGAGCGACAAAAACTTATTGCTAGCTTAGAAGTGGAAATGAAGGAAGCAGCCAAGGCATTGGACTTTGAGCGAGCTGCACAGCTTCGTGATACCATTCTTGAGCTCAAGGCGGAAGGATGAACGAACTATGGCGCGAGATCAAATAATCGTACAAGGAGCTAGAGCTCACAATTTAAAGAATATAGATATTAAAATCCCCCGGGATAAACTGGTCGTTTTAACGGGGCTTTCAGGTTCAGGTAAGTCATCCCTTGCCTTTGATACTATTTATGCAGAAGGACAAAGACGTTATGTCGAATCCCTTTCTGCCTATGCCCGTCAATTTTTAGGTCAAATGGATAAGCCTGATGTCGATGCCATCGAAGGATTGTCCCCGGCTATTTCCATCGATCAGAAAACAACGAGTCGTAATCCACGTTCGACTGTAGGAACGGTAACCGAAATTTACGACTATCTAAGACTGTTGTTTGCAAGAGTAGGAAAACCGATTTGTCCAAATCACGGGATCGAAATCTCCTCCCAAACCATTGAACAAATGGTCGACCGTATTCTTGAATACCCGGAAAGAACTAAGCTTCAAGTACTCGCACCAGTTGTATCAGGCCGTAAAGGAACTCATGTGAAGACCCTTGAAGAAATCAAGAAGCAAGGGTTTGTTCGAGTTCGTATCAACGGAGAAGTCCAGGACCTAGGAGAAGAAATCTCCCTGGAAAAAAATAAAAAGCACTCCATCGAAGTGATCATTGACCGAATCGTCGTGAAAGATGGTGTGGCGGCTCGTCTGTCTGACTCCCTTGAAACTGCACTGAGACTGGCAGACGGTCAAGTAATCATTGATGTAATAGATGAAGATGAACTTTTATTCAGTGAGCATCACGCCTGTCCATACTGTGGTTTCTCTATCACAGAGCTTGAGCCAAGAATGTTTTCCTTCAATAGTCCATACGGTGCCTGCACAAGCTGTGACGGATTGGGAACGAAGCTTGAGGTTGATAAGGAGTTGATAATCCCGAATTGGGATCGCTCTTTGAACGAGCATGCGATTGCTCCGTGGGAACCGACAAGCTCCCAATACTATCCGTCTCTTCTTAAGGCTGTATGTGATCACTATGAAATTCCGATGGATATGCCAGTAAAGGACATTCCGAAACAACAAATGGATAAGATCCTATATGGATCCGGCAAGGATGAGATTTACTTCCGTTACGAGAACGATTTCGGCCAGGTTCGTGAAAACTATCTTCGTTTCGAGGGAGTCATACCGAATGTTGAGCGCCGTTACCGCGAAACAAGCTCTGATTATATCCGTGAACAGATGGAGAAATACATGGCGCAGCAGGATTGCCCAACTTGTAAAGGCCACCGTTTAAAAGAAGAGAGTTTAGCAGTAAAAGTAGATTCTCTTCATATAGGGGAAGTAACGGCATTTTCGATTGAAGAAGCAGAGGAGTTTTTCCTTAAGCTCGAGCTATCGGAAAAAGATATGAAGATTGCCAATCTTATTTTGAGGGAGATCCGTGAGCGCCTCGGATTCCTGGTCAATGTCGGACTTGAGTACCTCACATTAAGCCGGGCAGCAGGAACGCTATCGGGAGGAGAAGCTCAACGGATTCGTTTAGCGACTCAAATCGGTTCCCGTCTGACGGGGGTCCTCTACATTCTTGATGAGCCGTCCATCGGATTGCACCAGCGGGACAATGACCGACTGATCGACACCTTAAAGAACATGAGGGAAATAGGAAACACCTTGATCGTAGTAGAGCATGATGAAGATACGATGATGGCAGCTGACTACCTCATCGATATCGGACCCGGAGCGGGTGTTCATGGGGGAGAAGTGGTGTCTGCTGGAACACCACAGGAAGTGATGGATGACCCGAACTCATTAACGGGTCAGTACCTTTCAGGGAAGAAGTTCATCCCTCTTCCACAGGAGAGACGTAAACCGGATGGCCGGTACTTAGAGATTGTGGGAGCGAAAGAAAATAACCTGAACAACGTCAAAGTGAAGCTGCCATTAGGCATATTCACAGCTGTGACTGGAGTATCGGGATCCGGTAAAAGTACTTTGATCAATGAAATCCTGCATAAGTCACTGGCTCAAAAGCTTCATAATGCAAAATCAAAACCTGGTGAGCATAAAGAAGTGAAGGGGATGGAACACCTTGATAAGGTCATTGATATCGATCAATCACCAATCGGTCGTACCCCAAGATCCAACCCGGCTACTTATACCGGGGTATTCGATGATATCCGGGATGTATTTGCCACAACCAATGAAGCGAAAGTTCGTGGCTATAAAAAGGGCCGTTTCAGCTTTAATGTTAAAGGCGGGCGTTGTGAAGCATGTCGCGGAGACGGGATCATCAAGATCGAAATGCACTTCCTTCCTGATGTGTACGTTCCATGTGAAGTTTGCCACGGGAAACGATACAACCGGGAAACACTTGAAGTGAAATACAAAGATAAAAATATTTCTGATGTACTTGAGATGACAGTCGAAGACGCAGTGAAATTCTTCGAAAACATCCCGAAGATCAAACGTAAGCTGCAAACCATCTTTGATGTAGGACTTGGCTACATCACATTAGGTCAACCCGCCACTACGTTATCAGGGGGAGAAGCCCAACGTGTGAAGCTTGCTTCAGAATTGCATCGTCGTTCTACCGGCCGCTCTCTATACATTCTGGATGAGCCGACAACCGGACTTCATGTGGATGACATCGCGAGACTCTTAGTTGTTCTTCAACGCCTTGTTGAAAACGGAGATACGGTCCTCGTCATCGAACATAATCTCGATGTCATTAAAGCAGCCGATTACCTTGTAGATCTTGGTCCTGAAGGTGGGGACAAAGGTGGTACGATTGTTGCAAGCGGAACCCCTGAAAAAGTGGCTGAAGTACAAGGTTCCTATACAGGAAAATACCTGAAACCTGTGCTTGAGCGCGACCGTGAACGAATGAAGAAGAAGATTAGGGAAAAAGAAGAAGTGACGAATTGATGATGGGAGAGATGCGAAGTGCATCTCTCTTTTTAACTAAAAACCATCCCCGTCGTCAATCCCTCAACAAAAACCACAACTCCATACCTACCTAAAATCAGCCTCAGGTTGGAGTGAAGAACATTCCCACTATGTGAAAATAAGATTACAAACAAATGCATTGAAACCTTTTGCTTCACGTATCGTAAATAATAGTAGAGGAGATGATGAAGATAAGATGGAGACCAATAAGGTATTATCAGCCCTGTGCTATTTCAGTATATTTTTTGCAGGCTTCCTTTTTCCGCTGATCGTTTATTTTGTATCAGATAATCCTTATGTGAAAAAGGATGCAAAAGCAGCATTTTTATCTCACTTATTACCGGTCGTTGCGGTGCCCCTTGTGATTGCAGGCTTGTTTTTGGATATGGGGGTTTTCGCGAGCGGTGCGGGATTGCCGATATTCACCGTCATCATGATCGGTTTAGCCATATTACTTAGTGTTGTCGTGGTCATTTGGAATGTATATAAAGGCATTAAAGTACTTTTATAATCAACAAAGGGGATGAAAGAGTATGAATGAAGAACGCAAACGCATTTTGGATATGTTGGAAAATGGGACGATTTCGGCACAGGAAGCAGTGGCATTATTGGAAGCATTGGACCAAAAGCCAAAACCATCAAAGGAAAAGCCAAAGGAAAAAGATTTCCTTGATGAATTTGTGTCCATCTTTCAAGAGGATAAAAAGGGTGAGAAAGAGCACTCTACTCATTCGGGAAATCCGAAAGATAAGCTTCTTGATTTCATGAATAGCGCTTTGAACAAGATTAAGAATTTTGATTTCGATTTTCAGTGGAATCAATCGGTGGAGCTGTCTCATGTGTTTCAACAGCCCGATACAGACTTCGAGAAAATCGATGTAGATGTGGCCAATGGAAAGGTGGAACTGATCCCCTGGGATGGTGAGGAAGTCCGGGTGGAGTGTGAGGCCAAGGTGTATCGTACGGAAGATCATGAAGAAGCAAGAAAGCAGTTCATGGAGAATACGTCCTTTGCTGTAGACGGGGATACACTGTATTACTCCACGCAATTAAAGTGGATGAAAGTGGACTCTAAACTCTACATTCCGAAACATCAATATAAAAGGATTTCTGTCCGTTTATTTAATGGGGGATTAAAGGCAAAACATTTAGATGTCCAGGATCTTCGTGCCAAGGCTGCTAATGGAAAGATTCATATCGATCACCTGACAGCGAAAAAAGCAGAAGTGGAAACATCCAACGGTGCGATTTCAATCCTGAACGCGAAAGCCCACCATGTTGAAGCAGAATCCATAAACGGAAAGGTCCATGTCGAAGGGGATATCTCAATCTCAGATGTGCAATCCCTGAACGGAAACGTGGTTTGTGCCTTGACCGGGGAGAAAGCCGACACGCTTCACGCAAAAACGGTAACGGGCAACATCGATTTATTCGTTCCTGAAAACATCAACATTTCCGGAGAGGCAAAATCAAACTTCGGTGGTTTTAAGCTTGAACTGCAGGGTATTGATGTATTGGAAGAAAAAAATGAAGTGGTCCAAAAGTCGATTCGTTTCAGTCGTAAAACCGATTCAGACGATAAGCTTCATCTTTTTGCGGAAACAAAAGCAGGATCTGTCCTCATAAAAAAGCATGAACAGAAGAATGTTAATAAGGACAACGCATAAGATGAGAAAGAAGGAATAACGATGAGAAAACAATTAGCACGATCAAGGTCTGACAGAAAGCTTGCCGGGGTGCTTGGGGGTTTGTCCCGTTATGTAAGGATCGATGCAACGATTCTAAGGGTGATTTTCATCATCCTGCTCATTCCGACGGGATTCTTCCCTCTGGCTGTCGTATACGGTTTATTGGCCTTCGTGCTGCCAAATGAGGAGGAAGCCATCAAATAATGAGATGGATTATTGGAATTTTAATCAATGCAGTAATCTTTATTGCATTGGCAGGATTTTTTGAAGGATTTGAAGTATCCGGGTTCGGGGCAGCGGTAGGAGCCAGCTTTATTCTATCGATACTGAATGTTCTGGTGAAACCGATTTTGATTATCCTGACTCTGCCGGTGACGATTTTATCTCTGGGGCTGTTTCTCTTCGTCATTAACGCCATTACGTTACTGCTGACTGATGGACTGATGGGAAGCAGCTTTGAGTTATCCGGTTTTGGCATGGCTTTTCTGGCATCGATCATTTTGTCCCTTGCCAATCTGGTGATTCAAAAAGCCGTCATGGATCCGATGGAAGAGAAGTAAATAGGAAAAGACTCCGGCTTGATTGTTGAGCCGGAGTTTTTTTGTGGGAAAAAAGGGGATTTTTATATTGATATAGAAATACTTGGGAATGGGAGGGTTGAATCATGAAAGTTACATCGGATGCAATTAAGGGGTATCGCGACATCGAAGTGCCTTACACATTATTAATGTCCCAAGGAGAAGAGGCGGAAGGAATCGCCATCATCCTGCCAGGATTGGGGTACACCGTGCAGGCACCTTTGCTTCACTATTCAACGGGAATCTACTTACATAAAGGATATGACGTGCTACATATTAACTATCAATATGCCACGCCAGACTATGAAGGATTTTCTATAGATGAAGTAGATGATGCTTTAAAGCACGATGTGAAGGAAATTTGATCAGGTTTTACGAGGAAAGAACTATCCGCATATTCACATGGTGGCTAAGTCATTCGGTACCATTGCATTAAGTAATGAATTAGCAAGAAAGTCTTTTCAAAATGCAAAGCTCATCTGGTTAACTCCGTTACTTAAAGAAGATGAGGTATTTCAAGCGATGCTGGGTAGTGAGCAGGAAGGTCTCTATATTATTGGGGATGCGGACCGTCACTATGAAGAAGCTCGATTTAATGAATTAAAGTCGAACCACCGCCTGCACATGCATCTCATTAAAGGGGCCAACCACAGCCTTGAACATGATTTTCATGTCCTGGATTCCATTTCTATTCATAAACAGATCTTGACGAACATCAAAGCATTTATAGAAGCGTAGCCAAGGCTGCGCTTCTATTCGTTTGTTTCAGTGCTTCTTCACCAAGTAAGCTGCCTTGCGCTTTTTTCTATAATTGCTAAAATAGGTTAGAGTAAGAATCGTTTATAAATATGAAGCGAGTGTAACGTGAAGGAGGAGCTGCATGTGGCAAAGGTCCGCACTAAAGATATCGTCGAGAAGTTTAAATTAGAGCTTGTCGGTGGAGAAGAAGGCTTACATAGACCAATTACAACGAGTGACATTTCCCGTCCAGGCTTGGAGATGGCCGGTTATTTCAACTACTATCCTGCAGAACGGATACAACTATTGGGAAAAACCGAGTTATCTTTTCTGGAGTTATTAGATGAAGCAGAACGTAAGCGCAGAATGGAAGCGCTTTGTACAGATATTACGCCTGGTATCATCATTTCCAGAGACCTGGAGATCCCGCCTGAGCTGGTGGAAGCATCGAATCGTTATGATGTTCCTGTCATGCGTTCATCCATGAAAACTACCCGATTCTCTTCGAGGCTGACTAACTATCTGGAAAGTAAGCTTGCCCCAACAACGGCGATTCATGGTGTACTAGTTGATATTTATGGAGTCGGAGTATTGATCACAGGAAAAAGCGGTGTCGGTAAAAGTGAAACCGCTCTTGAACTAGTGAAAAGAGGCCATCGTCTTGTAGCGGATGATTGTGTCGAAATTCGCCAGGAAGACATGGATACGCTGATCGGCAGCTCTCCTGAATTGATTGAACATCTGTTGGAAATTCGCGGTTTGGGGATCATCAATGTCATGACGTTATTTGGTGCAGGAGCGGTCCGCAGCCATAAGCGCATTACCCTTTGCATCAATCTTGAGCTATGGGATAAAACGAAACAGTACGACCGTCTTGGACTGGAAGAAGAGACGATGAAAATCATCGATACGGATATCACTAAATACACCGTACCTGTTCGTCCCGGACGAAATCTCGCGGTTATCATCGAGGTGGCTGCCATGAACTTCCGTCTGAAACGAATGGGCGTAAATGCAGCAGAGCAATTTACAAACCGGTTGTCTGATGTGATTGAAGATGGAGAGAATGAAGATATCTGATCCGATAACATTCATAAGCCAACTTAATGGAAAAAAAGGAGAGACAAAATGAACGAGAACATTACGCCAATAGATTCCATTGCCATTTCACTCGGTCCGATCCAAGTACATTGGTACGGTGTCATCATCGGACTTGGGATCGCATTAGGACTCTATTTAGTCATTCGTGAGAGCAAAAGACTGGGTCTTCACCCCGATACATTCATCGATTTGCTCGTTTGGGCGATTCCCATCGCCATCATTTGTGCCCGTGCTTATTATGTCATCTTTGAATGGGATAACTATTATGCCGATCACCCCGGGGATATCATTAAAGTCTGGAATGGTGGAATCGCCATCCATGGTGCGTTGATCGGTTCTGTCCTCACCACGATTGTATTTGCCAAAATCAAAGGGCTGTCGTTCTGGAAGCTAGTTGATATTGCGGCACCGAGCATTATTTTAGGTCAGGCAATCGGTCGCTGGGGGAACTTTGTAAACCAGGAGGCCCATGGTGGAGAAGTGTCCCGTGCGTTTCTTGAAAGTCTGATGCTTCCTGATTTCATCATTAATCAAATGTATATTAATGGAGTGTACTATCACCCTACATTCCTGTACGAATCTCTATGGAGTTTTGCCGGATTGATTCTTCTTCTTGTCCTGAGAAGAAAAGCAAGCAGTCTTCGTCGTGGAGAACTGTTCTTAACATATGTGATTTGGTATTCCATCGGTCGATTCTTTGTTGAAGGATTGAGAACGGACAGTCTGATGATGGGGTCTTTACGATTCGCACAAGTGATTTCGATTGTTCTTATCATTGGAGCGATCGGTGTGTTCTTTTACAGAAGAAAAGCCGGCCTTGCGAAGAAGGCATATGATGAAAAGACGGATAGCGTAAACGCTTAACAAAAGGAGAGTAGGGCGTATGTGGATGTCATCTTTGAAGAATGGCGGACTTACAGGTTTGAAAACAACGTGGTCACTGGGAAAAGTCATCTTTCCGATCACGCTGATCGTGTTTTTGCTTCAATATACACCTGTCCTTCCTTGGGTCATGGAGAAGATTTCTCCGTTCATGAAGCTTATCGGGCTTTCAGGTGATGCGGCCATTCCTCTTGTATTGGGCAATTTTCTTAACTTGTACGCAGGTATCGGAGGAATCCTATCCCTTGATTTAACGGTGAAAGAAGTATTCATCATTGCCGTGATGCTTTCCTTCTCTCATAATTTGTTCATTGAATCAACGGTAGCCGCAAAGGTGGGCGTGAAGATTTGGCTGATAGTCGCTGTAAGGGTCGGGTTGGCCCTGATATCTGCGGTTGTCATCAATCTCGTTTGGAAGGGTGGATCTGAAATCGCCAAGTACGGAATGATGCCTCCGCAACAAGCCGAGCCGGACGGATGGGGAGAAATCATTCTCCTGGGACTTGAAAAAGCAGGGTTTGGTGTCCTCCAATTAGCTCTTATCGTCATTCCTCTTATGATGATTATTCAAGTAATGAAAGATCTGAAATGGATGGATGTTTTTTCACGCTGGATGTCCCCTGCGACACGGGCACTTGGCATGAACGCAAATACATCTTCCACGATGGTAGCGGGACTCGTCATCGGGCTGGCATACGGAGCAGGAGTCATGATCCAGGCAGTAAAAGAAGATGGAGTGAGTAAGAAGGATGTCACAATCGCCTTTATCTTTTTAGTCGCATGTCACGCAGTGGTGGAGGATACGTTAATCTTTATTCCACTCGGCATTCCTGTACTGCCCCTCCTGATCATCAGGCTGGTCACTGCGATATTGTTAACGATGGCGGTTGCCTACATTTGGAACAGGGTCGATGCAAAGAAAGAAAAGGAGAGACATTATGAGCAGGATTACAACAATATTATTTGACTTAGACGGAACATTGATCAATACCAATGATTTAATCATTTCTTCCTTTTTGCATACATTGAATCATTATTATCCAGGGCAGTACGAAGAAAAGGACGTTCATCCTTTTATGGGGCCACCATTGGAAGAGTCATTTGGAGGACTGGATCCTGACAGGATGGAGGAAATGTGTGTTCATTACCGTGCTTATAATCATGAGCATCATGATTCACTTGTGACTGAGTTTGAAGGGGTGTATGAAACCGTTCAAGCCCTTTACGAAAATGGATACAAATTAGCGATTGTCTCAACGAAAGTCCGTGACGTTGTGTTAAAAGGATTGGACCTTATGAATCTTCGTCCGTTCTTTGAAGTCATCATCACCCTGGACGAAGTAGAGAACGCAAAGCCTCATCCTGAACCGATTGAGAAAGCTCTCGTGGCATTGGGGTCCTCGCCTGAAGAAGCAATCATGATCGGGGACAATCACCACGACATTTTAGCCGGGAAAAATGCAGGAGTGCTGTCGGCAGGTGTCGCGTGGAGTGCAAAGGGAAGAGAGCATCTGGCTCACTACGAACCGGATTTCATGCTGGATAATATGAAAGACTTATTACCGATTGTTGGAGTTCCGACTGCATGAGACGAACGACCCGATACCCTGTAGAAGGAGCAAATTCTCTCTGGCATGTTTACAAAACCGTTCCTTTCGGGAAGGTCGTCAAAAATTTCATCGTGATTCAACTGGCAAGGTACACACCCTTTTTGGGGATGAAAAACTGGTTGTACAAGACTTTTTTGAGGATGAAGATCGGTGAACATACGTCATTTGCCCTCATGGTGATGCTTGACGTGATGTTTCCAGAGAAAATATCGGTCGGGCGTAATACGGTCATCGGGTACAATACGACGATCCTTGCCCATGAATACCTGATCAAGGAATACCGATTAGGTGATGTGGAAATCGGATCGGAAGTGATGATCGGGGCCAACACCACGATATTACCGGGTGTTCAGATTGGCGACGGAGCCATCGTATCGGCAGGTACCCTCGTACATAAAGACGTCCCGTCAGGAGCGTTCGTCGGTGGAAATCCCATGCGGATCATCTACACCAAAGAGGAACTTGCCGAACGCTGGCGAGAAGATGCCATCTACGGATTGAAAAGAGAAGAATAAGGGAAAAGGCAAAGATAGACTGAGTTCTATTTTTGCCTTTTTTATTTTATTAAAAAATCCACCAATCAAACGGTTGACGAATAAAATAAGAAACGCTACACTACAAATAACTTTATTTTATTAGCACATTAGCGAACTAAAGGATTTCTGAATAATCGAGAAGTAGTAGCAATCCCTTAACTGGGGAAAAATAGATGAATTAATACGCCAAAGGTGGTTCTTATGACTAAGTTATTCATGTTCGAGAAGCCATTGGGAATGAGAGATACATTTCCTGATTTATATGAAATTAAAGATCAGACGAAAAAAAAAATGGAACAGGCGATGAAGCTGTGGGGTTACAAGTTCATCGAGACTCCCAGCCTTGAATATTATGAAACAGTTGGTGAGGCATCGGCGATATTAGATCAGCAGCTATTCAAGCTTCTGGATCAACAGGGTCATACCCTTGTGTTAAGACCTGATATGACAGCACCGATTGCCCGGATTGCCGCGTCAAAATTATTAAAGGATGAAGCACCACTGCGACTGGCATACTCGAATTCTGTGTTCAGGGCCCAGCAGCGGGAAGGCGGGCGTCCGGCAGAATTTGAACAAGTGGGAATCGAATGTATCGGTGATGATTCAGTCAGTGCCGATGCTGAGGTAATTGCCCTGATGGTATCGGTTTTAAAAGAAGCAGGGTTGGAACATTTCAAGATTTCCATCGGCCACATCGGATTTGTTCAGGAACTGTTCACTCAAATCGTCGGTACAGAAGAACGGGCGGATACGTTAAGAAGATATTTATATGAGAAGAATTATGTTGGATATCGTCAGCATGTCAATGAGCTGGCTCTCTCATCCATCGATAAACAGAGATTGTTCCGTTTCCTGCAATTGCGGGGTTCAGAAAATGTGCTGGGAGAAGCCCACTCTCTTTTAGAAGGGGAAAAAGGACTGAACGCATTAAAACAGCTGAAAGATCTGTGGAGTATTTTAAAAGATTACGAAGTGGAGCAGTATGTGAAGTTCGACTTGAGTCTGGTCAGTCACATGAGTTATTATTCCGGTATTTTATTTGAAGTGTACGGAGAAAATGTGGGATTTGCGATCGGAAATGGCGGCCGCTACGACAAGCTGCTTGAAAAATTCGGGAAGAACTCCGGTGCGACAGGCTTTGGATTGCGTCTCGATTATGTGCTTGAAGCGATGCAGGTTGAGTTAACTTCCACCCTTCAGCAATGTGTGCTGTTCAGTGATGAGCGGAGGAAAGAGGCTATTGGCCTTGCCCATGAGCTGCGAAGCGAAGGAGTTAAAGTGGTGCTGCAGAACTGGAAGGGTGTAGGAGATGTGGACGAGTTTACGAAGGGCTTCAGCAATGTGCACTTCGTAGTGGGACAGGATCCGAAAGGCGGTGAAACATCATGAGTGCGTTAACCATTGCCATGCCTAAAGGCAGGATATTTGAAGAAGCCGTGGAACTATTAAGGAAGGCAGATTACAATCTGCCGCCTGAATTCGATGATTCGAGGAAGCTGATCATCGAAGTACCACAGGAAGATTTACGATTTATCCTGGCAAAACCCATGGATGTTCCGACGTATGTGGAGCATGGAGTCGCTGATTTAGGGATTGCCGGTAAGGACGTTATGCTGGAAGAAGAGCGGGACGTATATGAGCTCCTGGATTTGCGGATCAGTGGCTGTTACTTGGCAGTCGCAGGACTGCCGGATACAAAAATGAGTGATGTGGCACCGAAAATTGCAACTAAATATCCGAATGTTGCGTCTTCCTATTTCCGCGAGCAGGGTGAGCAGGTGGAAATCATTAAACTAAACGGTTCCATTGAGCTTGCCCCATTAATCGGACTTGCTGACCGCATCGTCGATATCGTCTCAACGGGAAGAACCCTGAAGGAAAATGGTCTGGTTGAATACGAAACCATCGTTAACATCACCTCCAGACTCATCGTCAACCCCGTCAGCTACCGAATGAAAGACGAAAAAATCGAAGACCTCGTCACCCGGCTGACACGCATCATCGGGTGAGAGGGACGGACCTTGCCTGGAGCAGGTTAATACAGGGATTTCAACACTAATAAAGAGACTCTGAGGTTCGGAAGCTTGTTTATTCAGGCAAGGTCCGTCCCTCTAAATATAGATTACATAGGGATTACGACATCTGCTTTCGTAAGCAGGTCCGTCCCTCTCGAAGGCTGGTGAATTGTATGAAGATTGTTAAGGATATAAGCGGGGCGTCGATTAAGCGCTCGGTCGACAGTGGTACAGAGGAGCAGCGAAGAGCGGTTCAGGGGATTATTTCTTCGGTGCAGAAAAATGGCGACCTCGCAATCCGTGAGTATACAGAGAAATTTGATAGGGTTCAATTAGAGAACTACAAAGTTTCGCAGAGTGAAATCGAGGAAGCCTTCGCTTCTCTGGATTCTGAGATGATTTCCATCATTGAAGAAGCAGCGGATAATATCCGTGACTTTCATGAGAAACAAAAAAGGTCTTCCTGGTTTACAACGAATGAGGATGGAACCATGCTTGGCCAAAAGCTGACTCCCCTTGATTCAGTCGGTGTGTACGTGCCGGGTGGAACGGCTGCATATCCTTCCTCTGTATTGATGAATGTGCTGCCTGCTAAAGTCGCGGGAGTCAAACGAATCACGATGGTTTCTCCTCCTGGAAAGGATGGGAAGCTTTCTCCCGGCGTGTTGGTTGCAGCGAAAATTGCCGGAGTGGAAGACATCTTTAAAGTCGGCGGTGCTCAAGCGGTAGCCGCACTTGCATATGGAACTGAATCCATCACTCCCGTGGATAAAATAACTGGACCGGGGAACATTTATGTCGCCCTGGCAAAACGCGAAGTATTCGGCGATGTGGATATTGATATGATCGCCGGTCCGAGTGAAATCGTGATCCTGGCCGATGAGCATCAGCGTGCAGATGAAATTGCCGCTGACCTTCTTTCACAGGCAGAACATGATGTGTTTGCATCTGCCGTTCTCGTGACGAATTCGTCTGCATTGGCAGAAGAGGTATCCTTACAGGTGGAACGACAGGTTTCCTCCCTTCCAAGAGAAGACATTGCCCGTCAATCCATCAGTGATTTCGGGGCCATCTATGTGACGAGAGACATAGAAGAAGGTATTGATGTTGTGAATCAACTCGCAGCGGAGCATTTAGAGATATTAACGGAGAAGCCGTTTGAAACGATGGCGAGAATCCGTCATGCCGGAGCAATCTTCCTTGGCCGTTACAGTTCCGAGCCTGTAGGGGATTACTTTGCAGGACCGAATCACGTACTCCCGACGAACGGGACAGCACGTTTTTCAAGTCCATTAAATGTAGATGAATTTATGAAAAAGACAAGTGTCATTTCCTATAGTGAGACAGCACTGCAGCAAAATTATCAAAAAATCGCAAAACTTGCCCGCTTGGAAGGTCTTGAAGCCCATGCAAGGGCGGTGGAGATTCGATTCAATAAAGAAAAATAGGGAAGAGGGACGGACCTCTGCAGAGGTCCGTCCCTCCAATAAGGAGGACATCATGGTGAGAAGGGCAGAGATTGTGCGAAAGACGAATGAAACGGATATTCGTTTGAATTTTGGAATCGATGGAGAGGGGAACTCTAAAGTAGAGACAGGGGTCCCATTCATGAGTCATATGCTGGATTTGTTCATAAAACATGGACAATTTGATTGTACGATCGAGGCCAATGGCGATATTGAAGTGGATGACCATCACACCACTGAAGATATCGGCATTTGCTTGGGACAGGCGTTACTTGAGTCACTGGGAGACAAAAAAGGGATCAAGCGTTACGGCTCAGCCATGGTTCCCATGGATGAGGCCCTTGCCCAAGTCGTGGTGGACCTGAGTAATCGTCCTCACCTCGAGTTCCGTGCAGAACTTCCAAGTCAGAAAGTCGGGACCTTCGATACGGAACTGATTCATGAATTCCTTTGGAAGCTTGCTCTTGAAGCACGGATGAATCTTCATGTCATCGTTCATTATGGCCACAATACCCACCATATCATTGAAGCGATCTTTAAAGCACTGGGACGTGCCCTGGATGAAGCAAGCACGATCGATCCCCGGGTAAAAGGGGTTCCGTCAACGAAGGGAATGTTATAATTCATGATCGGTATTGTAGATTATGGGATGGGGAATCTGTTCAGCGTCAGTAAAGCACTCGAACGGTTGAACGTTCCTTATTTTATCAGTGATCAACAAGAGAAATTACTGAACGCAGATGGGTTGATATTGCCCGGAGTGGGAGCATTTAAAGATGCTATGAACCTTCTCGAAACCACTCATTTAAAAGAAACCATCCTTACTTTTGCCCAAAGTGGAAAGCCGCTCTTAGGCATTTGTTTGGGCATGCAGCTCCTTTTTGAAGAAAGTAAAGAGAATGGGTCAACAAAAGGATTGGCTCTTCTACCAGGTGAGGTGCTTCACATCCCGAAAGAGGACAGCCAAGGAAACTCATTCAAAGTCCCTCACATGGGGTGGAATCTTCTGCGTTACCAAAAGAAATCCCCTCTTTTAGAAGGGTTATCAGAAGGTTATGTGTATTTCGTTCACTCCTATTATGTACACGAAGGATCCAAGGACGTGATAGCGGCAAGTGCTGACTATGCAGGAGTTGAAATCCCTGCCGTCGTGAGTCGGGGAAATATATACGGAATGCAGTTTCATCCTGAAAAAAGCGGAGACCTTGGAATGAAACTGTTAGAAAACTTTACAAAACGAGTGAAGGAGGCGGTCTCGTGAGTTTTACGATTTATCCAGCCATCGATATGAGGGGCGGAAAGTGCGTTCGCCTTGTTCAAGGTGACTATAATCAAGAAACGGTTTATGGAGACTCTTCGTTTGATATGGCGAAGAAATTCGCCGATGAAGGGGCCGAGTGGATTCACATGGTAGATCTTGATGGGGCAAAGGAAGGCTCCCGAATCAATGATGAATTCGTGATCGCCGTTGCAGAAAAGCTGGATGCCAAGGTGCAGATTGGTGGAGGTATCCGCTCCAAAGAGGATATCGAGCACTATTTAAGCCGGGGAGTCGACCGTGTCATCATAGGCAGTATAGCGGTTTCCAATACTGAATTAGTAAAGGAATGGCTGGCGGAATATGGTGATAAGATTGCCATCGGACTCGATGCAAAGGATGGCTATGTGGCAACTCATGGCTGGTTGGAAACTTCCTCCCTTAGAGCGGTGGATCTTGGAAGAGAATTGGCTGAAGCCGGCGCGGAGACGTTCATTTTCACCGATATTGCCACAGACGGAATGCTATCTGGTCCCAATGTTGAAGCGGTTGTGGATCTTGCCAAACAAACGGGGAAATCAGTGATTGCATCTGGAGGCATTAGCTCACTTGAAGATCTGAAGAAATTAAAGCAATACGAAAACCAAGGCGTCTCCGGTGCGATTTGCGGAAAATCACTTTATACAGGAAAGTTCACGGTGGGCGAGGCAATAAACGAGGTGAAGACATGTTAACGAAACGGATTGTTCCGTGTCTGGACGTGAAGGATGGACGAGTGGTAAAAGGCATCCAATTTGTGGAGCTGAGAGATGCGGGAGACCCTGTTGAGCTTGCTAAAGTGTACGACGAGCAAGGTGCCGATGAACTCGTCTTCCTGGATATTTCAGCCTCACATGAAGGTCGGAAAACGATGGTGGAAGTCGTTCAGCATGTAGCTGCGGAATTGGCTATCCCTTTTACAGTAGGTGGGGGGATTAACTCAGTAGAAGATATGAAAGCCATCCTTCGCGCAGGAGCTGACAAGGTTTCTCTTAACACAGCAGCCGTCCTGCGTCCTGGTCTTGTCCGTGAAGGAGCAGATTACTTTGGATCTCAATGTATCGTAGTGGCCATCGATGCCAAATTTGATGAAGAGAGCAAAGGTTGGAAAGTTTATACCCATGGAGGCAGAAAGCTGAAAGATCTGGATGCCGTTGAATGGGCGAAGAAAGTAGAATCACTCGGTGCGGGAGAAATCTTGTTAACGAGCATGGATAGCGATGGAGAGAAGCAGGGGTTCAATCTGGCACTGACGAAGGCAGTCAGCGAAGCGGTTTCGATTCCGGTGATTGCTTCAGGCGGTGCAGGAAATGCCGGGCACTTCAAAGAAGTATTCACCGAAGGCAAAGCGGATGCGGCCCTTGCAGCCTCCATCTTTCACTATAAAGAAACGAGCGTTGAAGAAGTAAAGAGCTACTTAAGAGAGCAGGAGGTGCATGTACGATGACAAATGAAAATTGGATCGCATCCGTGAAGTATGATGATAAAGGATTGGTACCTGCAATCATCCAGGACGCTTCGACAAAAGAAGTTTTAACACTGGCCTACATGAATGAAACGTCTCTCAAGAAAACGGTTGAGACAGGAGAAACGTGGTTTTTCTCCCGTTCACGCCGGGAGCTGTGGCATAAAGGTGAGACAAGCGGGAACACCCAAACCGTCAAAAACATCACGTGGGATTGTGATAAAGATGCCATCCTTGTCCTCGTCGATAAAAAAGGCCCTGCCTGTCATAAAGGGGAAGAAAGCTGTTTCCATGAAGGAGTGTATGGTGAGGAGAAATCATCAACAGAAAATATCCTTCTCACTCTGGAGAAACTCATTGAAAACCGTGAAATCGAGAGGCCGGAAGGAGCGTACACTACCTACCTCTTTGAAGAAGGTGTAGATAAAATCCTTAAAAAAGTAGGCGAAGAAGCGTCAGAAGTAATCATCGCTGCGAAAAACAGGGACAGTGAGGAACTGAAATGGGAAGTCGCCGACCTGTTCTACCATGTCCTCGTCCTTTTAAGAGAACAAAAACTTCCACTCCAGGATGTGTTAGAAGTCCTTGTGGAACGTCATAATAAATAACTCCCTGAGGGACGGACCTTCGCGTACGCGCAAAGGTCCGTCCCTCAAAATATGGTAGTTTAGTACAGGGGTTTTGTATGATATACTACTGTAGTTATACTATGAACGTTTCGGAGGACTTTGATGAGAAAAGGGTCAAAATTAGTTAGTGAGCAAGCGAAAGTGTTGTCTTTTGTCCCGACTGGCGAGTATTACTACAACAAAGGGATGAAGGCTTATCAACGTCGAGAGCTTAAGAAATCGTTAAAATATTTAAATAGAGCATTTCAATTAGAACCAGTAGAACCGATGATTGCCTGTCAATTATCGATTGTGTATACAGAGCTTGGTGAATACAAGCGTTCCAATGATTTATTGCATCAAATTTTGGATGATCTGGATCCCCGTATGGCAGAGTGTCATTATTTTCTGGCCAACAATTATGCCCATTTAGGCTTATTTAAAGAGGCGTACGAACAGGTTTCATCTTATCTTGATAAAGAAGAATATGGTGAATTCGTTGAGGATGCAGAAGACTTATTAGAGCTTCTGGAGCTTGATTCCGATCTGATTGTGGACGATTTATACGAGCATGATGAGCTTATCGTCCAACAGGAGAAAGCAAGAGATCTTCTTGAGTCCGGGCATTTTCAGAAAGCCGTGGAAACTTTACAGAAGGTAATTGAAGATTATCCGGAATTCTGGTCAGCTTACAATAATTTAGCACTTGCCTACTTCTACTTAGGAGAAGTGGACCAAGCAGCTGCTACGTTGGAAGAGGTACTGGAGAAGAACCCTGGAAATCTTCATGCCTTGTGCAATACGGCTGTTTTTTATTTCTATCAGAAGCGTCATGACGAGCTGGACGAATTGATCCAGGGTCTTGAGAAGGTCCGTCCCTTACTTCATGAGCATCGTTACAAGCTGGGGGCTACGTTTGCGCTTGTTGGTCATTCGAAGCGGGCTTATGATTGGTTGAAGTCCCTTCAGAAGATTGGCTTCGAGGGCGATGCGAGCTTCTATTATTGGCTGTCGTATTCTGCTTATGAAACGGGTCATGAGGATACAGCCCGTAATGCGTGGAAGAGGGTATTGGAGATCAACCCTGAAAAAGAAGGACTCGAGCCTTGGAACGATAAAAAGCAGGATGAGGGATTCGAAAATCACGTCACATCGATATTGAAGAAGCTTCAAAGTGAATATACGGAAGAGAAATTATTCGGTCTGTTTCTTACGTCTATTTCGGATAATCAGAGAGCAATCCTAACTCATGCTGACTTCTGTGATGTGGAGGACCTGTCCATTGTCGAAAAGGTTTATTTAGCACAAGTGTTAAACAGCAACGGAAACAGCTCGATTAAAGTGAACCAGGAGATTCAGAATATGCATCAAGTGGCTCTGCACCTTTATGGGGATCATCGTCCGATCACAAGCGTGGAGTCCGGATTGTTCCTTACTTGGTTTACGATCGCATACAGAGGCATAAAAGAACGGGAAACCTTCAAGAATGCCAAAGCTTTTGCAGCGGCAACAGAATTCGTATGGAGTCGGCTGCGAAATGAAAAGGTCACGAAGAAGCAGCTTTGTGATCGATTCAATTTATCTGCAAGTACACTGACAAAATATATCTCAGTCGTTGAAAGTTACCTTCCGTGAGCATATTTTTGGACGATGTGACCTTGTTTTTTATAGGATAGGTGTAGGAAGTTAATACTATGGGTGGAAGGCTCAAGCACCATTACTACCTCTAACCATAGTATTTTAATAAAGATTATGCTTACGACTGTTTCGGAAGGAGAATGTCATCATGTCTGAAGAAAAAATTTATGATGTAATCATTGCAGGTGCAGGCCCTGCAGGAATGACTGCAGCTGTTTATACGTCACGTGCAAGTCTTTCAACGCTTATGCTTGAAAGAGGAGTACCGGGCGGACAAATGGCGAATACGGAAGAAGTGGAGAACTACCCGGGCTTCGACCATATTCTGGGACCTGATCTTTCTAATAAAATGTTCGATCATGCGAAGAAATTCGGTGCGGAATACGCATACGGAGACATTAAAGAGATCGTTGATGGAGAAGAGTTTAAAATTGTCAAAACCGGTTCAAAAGAATTCAAAGCCCGTGCCGTGATCATCACAACGGGTGCAGAGTACAAAAAAATCGGTGTACCTGGTGAAAAAGAGCTTGGCGGACGCGGAGTTTCTTACTGTGCAGTATGTGACGGAGCATTCTTTAAAGGAAAAGACCTTGTTGTTGTAGGTGGAGGAGACTCTGCTGTAGAAGAAGGGGTTTACCTGACAAGATTCGCTAACAAAGTAACGATCGTTCACCGTCGCGATGAGCTTCGTGCTCAAAAGATCCTGCAACAGCGTGCCTTTGATAACGAAAAAGTTGATTTCATCTGGAACCATACGGTGAAAGAAATCAACGACAAAGATGGCAAAGTGGGAAGTGTGACGCTTGTATCCACTGAAAATGGAGAAGAAACTGATTTCCAGGCTGATGGTGTCTTCATCTACATCGGAATGCTTCCACTAACGAAGCCATTTGCTAACCTTGGAATCATCAACTCTGAAGGCTATATTGAAACTAACGAACAAATGGAAACAAAGGTTCCAGGAATCTTTGCTGCCGGTGATGTCCGCGAAAAACAACTTCGCCAAATCGTTACAGCAACAGGTGACGGCAGTATCGCCGCTCAAACGGCTCAGCATTATATTGAAGAGCTGAAAGAGAAGGTCAAAAACGGTTAATGTAAGAAAGCCTTACGAAAGGAGATTTCCTTCGTAAGGCTTTTTTTTGATGAATTCAACTTTTCTTATGCTTATTAAACACATACACCAACTCCGACAGCGTCAGCTTCTTCAACCCCTCATCACATGGCTTGTAAACACCAGCTTCTACTAACCGACGAATAAACTGCTGCCTCTGCTTTTCAACGGCTTCACGTAAAAATGGCATCCGGGTTCACTCCTTTTGGATTGTTATCCATAGTGTAGGGGGATTTTGAATATAAATCTTCTAGTTTGTTAAGTTTTCTACCAATTTAGAATTCTTTGTCAGGTTTTCTAACATATTAGTCCAAATCCGTTAGAGGGACATGTATAATCAATATATTCCCTGCTTAGGAGGATGAGGAGAACGTGGATAATGAACCTTCCTATAAGGATAAAAAAGTGATATCAATTGGTGTCGTCAGTGAATTGACCGGATTAACCGAGAGAAAGATCCGCTATTACGAAGAGAAGAATCTGATCTTTCCACAGCGTTCCAATCGGGGATATCGCAAATACTCCTTTTCCGACGTGGAACGCTTAATGGACATCGCCGACCAGCGAGAAGAAGGGGTCACCACGAAAGAAATCAAACATGAACTATCCAGAAAAGAGAGAAAAGAAGCGAAGCAGAAAATGATAAGAGGTCAGCTCAATGCGCGGTTCGGGGTTCAGAAGAAGTAAGGGGGACGGACCTCTTAAACCGATTCGATTGATTCATAACTTCCAAAAATAAACAGGATTACAACCCTCTAAAAAGGGAATAACCAACATTATGAAAGTCATCCTAGTTTATTTCGGAAGGTCGGATCATGAATGAAAATATGGAAAATCGTTTCTTTAATAGCACTGTTTGCCCTTATCCCCATCGTGTATTTTAGTTTTTTTGCTGATGAGACCAAGTCATCATCTAAGAAACGGGTGATCGCATTGGGAGATTCCCTCACCTATGGATATGGTGATAAAAAAGAAGCGGGTTATATCGGTCGTTTAGAAGAGAAAGTAAATAAAGAGCATACAAAGAAATCATATAGCTTTCAAAACCTCGGAGTACCGGGACAGCAATCTGATCAACTCTTGGGACAGATTGTGAAACCAGAGGTAGCAGAAGATTTAAGTGAAGCAGATGTGTTTATTATAAACATCGGGACCAATGATTTGATTAAAAACAATGGGGGAGATTTATTTCCTCTTCATCATGATGAGATTGTTGATGCCAAAAAGGATTATCTCGACCACTTGGATAAAATCTTAAACATCGTTGGAACCGCCAATAAAGAAGCCGACATCATCGTGTTAGGTTTGTACAATCCTTATCCAGATAAAGATAGTGATAAAATTGAGGCATACGTGGACGATTGGAATGAATCCATGATGAAAGAAGCCGAAAAACACAAGAACGTAAAGTACGTTTCAACCAATCCGTTGTTTAAAGGGAAGTCCAAGGAAAACTATTTCCATGATTCTCTTCATCCAAATGGTAAAGGATACGAATTACTTGCAGACCAAATCATGAAAAACTATGAATTTTAACACTGAAATGACAATGTTCAACAGAATCTGTGAAGTTTTGCAAATCCGTCGTGATACTTTAACAATTCCGTAATACCGTTTTAAATCTGTTGTAACACTAGTGAAACAATTTTCGGGTAATATAAATAATAAGAAATTGACCCCCTTTTAAGTAATAAATCCCGTAGACGACACAGGACTCGCCTGTGTCTATTTTTTTTTCTTTTTTTCCTGTTATAGTGCCGCACATATATCTGTACCTATCCTCTTCTTGTAGAAACATGTCCCAATATCTTTCGATTTCAATCGACAACCTTCAAACAACAAGCCAAGACATTGTAGCTTGTCTTCAATCATAGTATAATATAAGGAATGAGAATGACTGAAAGTGGGACTAATGTATTCATTGGCTCCCTAATCATCAAGATCGAGGTGAAGGCAGTGCAACGTGTCACAAATTGTTTATATCTGGATGGAGACAAGGTGCTCCTTCTCCAAAAGCCAAGAAGGAATTGGTGGGTCGCTCCAGGTGGGAAAATGGAGTCCGGCGAATCAATCCGGGACGCTGTCATTCGTGAGTATCGTGAGGAAACGGGCATCTATTTAAAGAATCCCGATTTAAAAGGTGTCTTTACGTTCATTATTAAAGAAGGCGATCAGATTAAATCGGAGTGGATGATGTTTTCTTTCTTTGCAACCGAAGCTGATGGGGTCAACCTTCAGGAATCGGAAGAAGGTAAGATTAAATGGCATCCGATCGAGGATATTAAGGACCTTCCGATGGCTGAAGGAGATTATCATATTCTGGACTACCTCTTGCACGGAAAGAATACGATTTATGGAACGTTTACCTATACTCCTGATTTCAAGTTATTGTCTTATCGATTAGATCCAAGTTGATCAACAAACTTTTCATATACAACATTACGAATAAAAGCGGGGGAAGAGTATGAGTACAGGTTCTACAAACGATGTTCAATTAGTAATCATAACAGGGATGTCCGGAGCCGGTAAGACGGTTGCCATTCAGAGCTTCGAGGATTTGGGATTCTTCTGTGTGGACAACCTGCCGCCGACTCTTCTGCCAAAGTTTTTGGAACTGATGAAAGAGTCCGGTAATAAAATGAATAAGGTCGCCCTTGTGATGGACCTTAGGGGAAGGGAATTCTTTGATCATCTATTTAAAGCATTGGATGAATTAGCGGAAACCTCCTGGGTGACACCGCAGGTTTTATATCTTGATGCAGATGATTCCTCACTTGTCAGACGATACAAGGAAACGCGCCGTTCTCATCCGCTCGCTCCTTCAGGTCTGCCTCTTGAAGGGATTCGTCAGGAGAGAGAGCTCCTTGAAGAACTAAAAGGACGTGCGCAGTTAATATATACAACTTCAACCATGAAACCAAGAGAGCTTCGGGAAAAGATTCTAACGGAATTCTCGGTGAACAAGAAGACGATTTTCACGGTGAATGTCGTGTCTTTCGGTTTCAAGCATGGTATCCCGATCGATGCTGATTTGGTGTTTGATGTACGCTTTCTTCCAAATCCTCACTATATCGATCATATGAGACCAAAAACGGGATTGGATGAAGAAGTGTCCACCTACGTATTGAAATGGAATGAAACGAATAAATTCATCGAGAAAGTAACCGATTTATTGTCGTTCATGCTTCCTCAATACAAGCGGGAGGGAAAGAGCCAGCTTGTGGTAGCGATAGGATGCACTGGGGGGCAGCATCGATCGGTTGCGTTGGCAGAGTATCTGGGCCATCATTTTGAAAAAGACTATCAAACGAAAATTTCTCATCGGGATATTCAGAAGAGAAAGGGTCTAACAACATGACACATACACCCAAGGTCGTCGTGATCGGAGGAGGCACGGGATTACCTGTCCTTCTTCGGGGTTTGAAACGGCACCCTATTGATATATCGGCCATTGTCACTGTCGCTGATGATGGTGGCAGTTCCGGTCGTTTACGTGACAGCCTGGATATTCCTCCCCCGGGAGATATACGGAATGTCCTGGCTGCTCTTTCAGAAGTGGAGCCACTGGTGGAACAAATGTTTCAGCATCGATTTGAAACAACGAATGAACTTTCCGGTCATGCGTTAGGAAACTTGATCATTGCAGCCCTTGCTTCCATTACAGGTGATTTTGTCCATGCGATTCAGGAAATGAGCAGGGTATTGAACGTGAAGGGGAAGGTGCTGCCTTCAGCAAATCAAAGCGTCATCTTAAAGGCGGAGATGGAGGATGGAACGATTGTGACGGGAGAATCGACCATTCCGAAAGCCGGGAAGAAGATCAAAAGGGTCTTCTTAAAGCCGGATAGCATCAAGCCGCTTGGTGAAACCTTGCGGGCCATAAAGGAAGCCGACTTAATTGTGATGGGTCCGGGAAGCCTATATACTAGTATTTTACCGAATCTTCTTGTTCCGGGTATTGGCGATGCAGTATGCAGGGCGAAAGCGAAGAAAATGTATATTTGCAACATCATGACCCAGGCAGGGGAAACATTGGATTATTCAGCAAGTGACCATGTTAAGGCATTATACGATCACTTGGAAACGCCAAGTATTGATTATATCCTGGTCAACAAAAAGCAGGTACCCGATGAGGTGCAGGCCCGATATAATGAAGAACAAGCGAGTCCCGTCCACTTTGATGTAGATAAATTGAAATCCATGGGCTTAGAAGTGATTGCAGAAGAGATTCTCTCCTATGACAACCATCTTGTTCGTCATAACACGGAGAAGGTCGCTGATATCATATATTCTTATCTTAAAAAATCAACCAGCTAAACTACAAAAATTTCTTTTGTATAAGGTTGTGCAAGCGTTTGCTAGGAGGTGATGGGGATGTCGTTTGCGTCCGAAACAAAAAAAGAACTGACCAATATTGAAGTGAAAGATTGCTGCGCAAATGCAGAATTATCCGCATTGATTCGAATGAATGGTTCGTTGTCATTCTCAAATCAAATGCTCGTCGTCAATATTCAAACCGAAAACGCCGCCATTGCCAGAAGAATCTATACATTGATCAAAAAAGGGTACGACACCCCGGTAGAGCTTCTGGTTCGAAAAAAGATGCGGCTGAAGAAAAACAATGTCTACATTGTACGAATCAAAGAAGATACAAAGAAGATTCTTGAGGAACTGAAAATCCTGGGTGAAAATTTCACCTTTATCCATAATATATCGGAAGACTTGATCAAAAAGAAATGCTGCAGACGTTCATATTTGAGGGGAGCGTTCCTTGCAGGCGGGTCGGTTAACAACCCGGAAACCTCATCGTATCATTTAGAAATCTTTTCTCTTTATTCTGAACACAACGATGCGTTGTCCGAGCTGATGAATTCCTTCGGGTTGAATAGTAAAACCCTTGAACGAAAAAAAGGTTTCATTACGTATTTGAAGGAAGCAGAGAAAATCACGGAGTTCCTGAATATCATCGGTGCTCACAATGCCCTGCTGCGATTTGAGGATGTACGGATTGTCAGGGATATGAGAAATTCCGTTAACCGCCTTGTGAACTGTGAGACGGCTAACCTGAATAAAACCATCGGTGCGGCTTTAAGACAAGTCGAAAACATTAAGTTTATTGAAAGACATGTAGGCTTACAGATATTACCCGATAAACTAAGGGAGATAGCAGAATTACGGGTGAATTATCAAGATGTCACGTTGAAAGAACTAGGGGAAATGGTGTCAGGCGGCACCATCAGTAAATCAGGGATTAATCACCGCTTACGTAAAATTGACCAGCTTGCTGAGAAACTCAGAGCGGGAGAAAAGATTCAAACCTAAATAAGGAAAAAGGGGAGAGATATGATTATGGTGGAAAAACAAGTAGAAGTGAAATTGAAGACAGGTCTTCAAGCACGACCGGCTGCATTATTCGTACAGGAGGCGAACCGCTTCTCATCTGAAATCTTCTTGGAAAAGGATGGGAAGAAGGTAAATGCGAAAAGCATCATGGGCTTAATGAGTTTAGCTATTTCCACGGGTACTTCCATTACGTTGGTAGCGGACGGAAGCGACGAAGAAGAAGCACTCGTTGCCCTCGAAGGATTCGTCCAAAAAGAAGCATAAGATCAACTTCATACCTTTGAAAAGCTGATGACCGGGGAGTGGTCATCAGCTTTTTTTGTTCTTTTTTCCGAGGAAGGATCAACTACTCCTTTAGAACTCTTTTCCATATATTTCACATTGAGGATGGATGTCTGCCCGCTTTTTTGTTACATTGTTCTTTTCAGGATACTGTAAAAAGAAATAGCAAAAAAGACATATAATATTTCCAATCCCCACCTATTAAACCAGAGAATGCGGGAGTATAATAAAATGAGTTTGGAATAAATTCACTACATCAAATTATTTTATATTAAAAGCTCATTTCGTGTAAATATTTTAGTTTTGTATAAAATTGCCAAAAGTGAATTTCTTTTTTAGATAAGTAGTAGTGTGAAAACGTGGGCCGTTCCTTTCCGCTCCAGGCACTTGCTTTCCGCGGGGAGGAAGTCGAGCCTCCTCGACGTTCCGTCTGTGGGGTCTCGACTTTTCCTCTATCTCCCGCAGGAGTCAAGTGCCTTCCGCTACAATCCACTCTGTGCTATTACATTCTGACTGCTATAAGTATGGATACAAAAACGAAAAAATACTCCTATCGTAAATAGGTTGTGCATTTATTTCCAAAATAGACAATCCACAAAGGAGTAAAAGAAAATTTAATATTAACTCATAGATCGGTGGATCATCTAACACAAATTTTCTTATTGATGGTGAGGGGAACTGCGTAGACTCCTGCGGAAGTACGGTCGTGCCGAGACCCCGGAAGCGAAGCTGAGGAGGCTCGGCCGAACGTCCGCGGAAAGCGGAGCAGTTCCCCTCACCATCAAGCACACGCTTGTTGACAGTGCTCCTAGCTGATCTTATGTTACAAAACAATATTTTTTGCAAATAGACCCTTATTAATTATAGAAGTTTACGATAAAGGAAGACGATGCCGAATGGAAAAATACACAAAGCATTTCTTTAATAATATTCGAAAAAAAATAGAAGAATGGGAGGCAGCAGAAGCCATCCCATATGAAGAAGTTTACCGGTTCATCCATTCCATGGCGGGCTCTGCCTCGATTCTTGGATTACATAAAATGGGGGAATGTGCCCGGGAATTGATGGATCAGTACAAAGAAAAAGAAGAGCGGTCGTGGACGATTGCAGAAGTGAAGGAAGAGCTCTTCGACATTATCCAATTCTGTTATCACTATGAGGAGGAATCCGTTGAGGTATTCCCCGGCAAACAAAGTCGAACAGGGGAAGAGCCTGTCGTACTTATAATCGATGATGATACATCCTTCCTCATGTATATGAAAGAAGAGCTGGAGAAAGTCGGATGGTATGTGGTTCCGATTGCCAACCCGGAAAAGGCAATCATGTCTTATTACGATGTAAGGCCGGACTGTGCCATTATCGATATCTATATGAACGGGACAAATGGATTTGAGGTGCTGGATTTTTTCAAGAAGAAGTTAAAGCAGCAGTTTATTCCAACGGTCATGGTGAGCGTGGACGACAGCAAGGAAGTCCGAATGAAGTGCTATCAGATGGGAGCAGATGATTTCATCCCTAAGCCTTTCGATCTGGATGAGTTTATTGTGCGTGTGGAAAGACAGATGGAGCGAAAGAAGCAGATGGAAGAGCTCGTGTTGATCGATGAATTGACGCTTGTTTATAATCGCAAATATTTGAGTCAGGCGTATGCCCAGGTTCAGAGTGACTGGTCTCGTACTGGTGATTCATATTGTGTGGCCGTTCTCGATATTGATCATTTTAAAGGTGTGAATGACCGGTACGGACATCTTGTAGGGGATGTGGTGCTGAAGGAGTTTGCTTCACAATTAAAGTTCAAAACCAGAATTCAGGACATCGTTTTTCGCTTTGGAGGTGAAGAATTTGTCATTCTATTCCCTAATACATCCCTAAAAGAAGCCTGCTCGTTTGTAGATGAAATACGTGAAGGGTTCAGCGAGTATGTGTTTGGGATGGATCCGTCCTTCTCCTGCACATTTTCCGCGGGGGTGGCAGAAATTTCAGATCCGATGAAACCGTTTGATACGTGGCTGAAGCTTGCAGACAATGCACTTTATGAAGCGAAAAGCAGTGGCAGGAACCTTGTGAAAATGGACAGTAAAGCAAGTGAACATACTCCTCATAAACGTATTAAAATCGCCATTGTAGATGATGATCCCATCATACGGACAGTGATGAAGGATATTGTATCGAAGTTGCCTTCTGAACAGCATATTCAGTACGATATCCAGACATTTAAAGATGGAGCGGCGTTTATAGGGTCGGACTGGCATAGGGAAGATCCTTGTCTTGTGATTTTGGACGGGGTTATGCCGAAGATGGATGGCCTGGAAGTACTGGAGCAGCTCCGTAAGATGAGTGATTCAGATCGTTACAAAGTGTTGATGCTTACTTCAAGGAAGAGTGAAAGGGACATCTCGAGATCACTCCAGCTTGGTGCGGATGATTATATGACGAAACCTTTTAAACTACTCGAACTTGAGGCACGTTTAGGACAAATGCTGAAAAGGATGAGGTAGATCAGTGTTCTCGCAAGAGCTTTTTTATTTTTTTGTTGTGTTAGTCGGTTTGCTGGTGGTGTTAACAGGGGTGTGCCTGTACTTGTTGATAAAGAAGATAATAGACAATAAGAATCGGGCGCATATTGAGCAGTATAAAGAAGAATATCAGCTAGCCCTCTTCCAATTTCTACATGAAGGTGTCAAGAGTGAATGTTTGAATGATCGTTCCCCCTTGAAGATCAGGGCATTAGTGGAATTGCTGGCCGGCTTTTCAAAAATGTTTGCCTCTGATGACATTCAAGAACGATTACAAGGGTTTGCAGAAGAACGCTTTCAAACGTTTATCCTTTCTCAGCTTAGACACAGCAGATGGAGTATCAGGATGAATGCCCTCTATTGGATACAGGATTTTAAGATGAAGAGTATGAAAGAACCGTTGACGGAGCTTCACGCTTCAAAAAATGTAAGCAAGGCAGAAGAAATCCAACTTTTGAAGATAGCTGCGCTGTTTGAGGAGGAAAATCTGGTTTCAAGATTAATAGAACCGAAGCATGAACTGACGGAGTTTGAATACAGTCTTTTGCTTCACACGTTAAGGAAAGAGCAGTTCGGGCCATTGGTTCATGTTTTTGAAGAACTTCCTGAGGTGATGAGGTTTGCCCTTATCGATTCGATCGGGGCAAGGAACAGAATGGAGCACGTACCTTTCCTTCAAAGACTATTGGAAGACGGCTCCACAGAACTAAAGGTCCGCGCTTTGAAGGCAGTGGTAGGCATGGAGTTTTATCTTGATGTTGAGAGACTATCAGTTCACCTGCGTGCAGATTCATGGCAGGAGCGGCTGATGGCCATTAAGGCGTGTGAGTACATCCGTTCGAAGCAATTGACTCCTTACTTAACGGAGCTTATGAGTGACCCGTCCTTTTACGTTCGTTCTCAAGCGGCTCAATCACTTTTGCGTCTGGAAAACGGAGAAGGTGTGTTAAGGGAAATAGCTGTTCATGCAGAAGATGAATATGCCAGGGATATGGCAGAACAGTGGTTGGAAAGGGGGAGGGTTTCATGAGTGTAACAGCAGAGTGGGGAAGTATCCTGATGTCTGTTGGATGGTTTGTTCTAATTTATATGATTCTTGTCATCTCTTTTTATACGATTCTCCTCGTAATTTCCCTTTTTCAATTAAGGAAAACCTATGGACTGGATGATTGGGAGCCGTACGAAGAGCTCTTACACCTCCATCAAACGAAGCCGGTTTCCATACTGGTCCCTG
The DNA here is from genome assembly GCF_008180865.1 of Rossellomorea aquimaris. GTDB lineage: Bacteria > Bacillota > Bacilli > Bacillales > Bacillaceae_B > Rossellomorea > Rossellomorea yichunensis. The sequence continues at coordinate 337,707 of NZ_VTEX01000003.1, read as the reverse complement.
CTTACAATGAATCAGTCGGCATTATGGCCACAGTGAGGTCATTGCTCAGTATTGAATACCCTGAATACGAAATCATTATCATAAACGATGGTTCAACGGATGATTCCATGGGAAAACTCGTGGAGTCCTTTCAATTGGTGAAGATCAAATGGGTGATTCGGGAGCAGCTGGATACACAGCCGGTTAAGGGTGTTTACCAATCCAGACTGTACAAGAATCTATTGGTGATCGATAAGGAAAACGGGGGCAAGGCGGATGCTTTGAATGCCGGAATCAATGTATCAAATTATCCTTATTTCTGTTCAATAGATGGAGACTCGGTTCTGGAGCGGACGGCCTTCCTGAAAGTGATGAAACCGATCGTCGAGTCCGACGGTGAGGTCATTGCATCCGGGGGAAGTATCCGAATCGCCAACGGATGCGAAATAGAAAGCGGGGAAATTGTGAAGGTTGGTCTGTCCAGGTCGCCTCTTGTGGTCATGCAGGTAATAGAGTACTTAAGGGCATTTCTTATGGGAAGAATCGGCTTAAGCCGGCACAACCTTCTTCTGATCGTATCAGGTGCTTTCGGGGTGTTCTCGAAACGCTGGGTCGTGGACGCGGGAGGGTACTCCCACACAGTAGGGGAAGATATGGAACTCGTCGTCAGGCTCCACCGGTATGTGAAGGAACAGAAAGCAGATAAAAGAATCGTGTATGTACCTGATCCTGTTAGCTGGACGGAAGCACCGGAATCTCTGAAATACTTACGCCGTCAACGAAGCAGGTGGCATCGAGGATTGTTTGAAAGCCTTTGGATTCATCGGCGCCTTCTATTCAACCCCAAGTACGGTTCGATCGGGATGGTTTCCATGCCATATTTTTTGATCATAGAATTTTTTGGCCCGGTTGTAGAATTGATGGGGTATGTGATTATGATTCTATCCCTATTTCTTGGCGGGGTTTATCTGGAATTTGCCATTCTATTATTCTTCCTCTCTATCCTGTATGGATCGATCCTCTCCATGGCAGCCGTACTCTTGGAAGAATGGTCCGTCAGAAAGTATCCGAAAGCATCCGACATCGGGAGGCTTTTCGCCTATTCGTTAACCGAGACATTATGGTACCGACCGTTAACCGTTTTATGGCGTTGTGAAGGAATTCTCGACGTGATCCGCAAAAAAAGGGGCTGGGGAGAAATGGCCAGAAAAGGAGTGTCAAAATGACGAAGCTGAAATCCTATTCGTTTCTCTTGTTCATCATTAGCATTGTCCTCATTGTTTCTGCTCCTTTTTGGCTATGGCAAATAAAGAAAGAGCAGAACCTGGATTTGCTCATCATCGATAAAACGGTACCCGATACTACTTACCGGGAACATAAAGGGCTAATGTGGCTTTTGAATCAACAGAAATATGTTCAGTCAGACGGGAATTCGTATGATCTTCAAAAGGACTATATTGGATTCGTACCGAAAGACAATCAAACCTATGACATTAAAAATATACCCTCCTCCTATGAAAAATACGATGCAGTTTACATAGCAGACACGTATGGAGTGTATGAAGAGGAATTCCATCATAAGAATGTATCGGGGCAGCGCTCCTCAAAGCTATATGGAGGCTTGACCGACAATGATATGGACGCATTAAAAGACATGGCGATGAACGACGGGAAAACGTTGATTGCCGAGTTCAATTCCATGGCACAGCCTACCACTGAAGAAACGAGGAAGAAATTCTATTCCCTGTTCAACCTGGAGTGGTCGGGCTGGATCGGAAGATATTTTTCCGAGTTGGAAAATAGTGAAGTACCCCAATGGGTCCGGGACAATTATGAAAATCAATATGATGAGTCGTATCATATCACAGGTCCGGGATACGTGCTCGTGGACGAAAATGATCAACTGGTCATTTTAGATAAGGAAGACATCAGGAAAAAAGGTGTGGTCTTTTCAACGACCGAACGAGGTGAAGACTTCATTGGGGAAGAAATCAATGTCCCATATTCGTACTGGTTTGACATCGTAGAAGCGATCGATCCTGATGAGGTGATGGCGAACTACACATTGTCTTTATCCAAAAGCGGGGAAGACATCCTTAAAGCATTGAATCTTCCCGTAACGTTCCCTGCCGTCATTCATGGTGAGAACCGGCAATACGACACCTACTATTTCAGTGGGGATTATGCGGATCAGGCTGATGTGCCCAATCTCTATCAAACCGTCGGATTTTCAACATGGAGAAAATGGACGGAATCATCCAGTCCGGATAACATGTCTCAATTTTACTGGAAGGCATACAGTCTGATGATGAAGGAGATTCTTGAGAGAATTCAAAATAGGAAGGACAATAATGTGCCCGAAACCATTCCTGTCACCTCGGAAAATGGTCTGAAGCTTGCAGGAAAAGTTGGATCCGACTACATTCAAGTCAATCAGGATGGAAAATGGGAAGACCTCCTCCTCAAGGGGGTCAATATGGGAATCGCAAAGCCTGGTTCATTCCCGGGCGAAACAGCGATTTCGAAAGAGGAATACTTGAGATGGTTCAAACAGATCGGCGCCATGAATGCCAACTCGCTCCGGATTTACACCATTCATCCGCCTGCCTTTTATGAAGCCTTTTATGAGTACAATCAAATGGCGGAAAAACCACTGTACTTATTTCATGGAGTATGGGTAAATGAAGAAATCTTCCTGAAGTCAGAGGATGCTTTCGCAAAGGAAAACACCGTTGAATTTTCGGAAGAAATCAAGAAAACCATCGATCTTGTTCATGGAAACGCAGAGATTCCAGAGCGGAAAGGACATGCTTCCGGTTCTTACACATACGATATATCTCCATACGTCCTTGGGTGGATATTCGGAGTGGAGTGGGACCCGGAAGTTGTGTCAGCTACAAATGAAAAACATAAAGGTCTCCAGGACTTCGAGGGAGAATTCATTGAAACAGAAGGTGCCCAGCCTTTTGAAATATGGCTGACAGCAAGAATGAATGAAGGAATCGCTTATGAAACCGATACGTATCAATGGCAAAGGCCCGTAAGCTTTACCAATTGGGTCACTACCGATTTGTTGGATCATCCAAGCGAACCCTTAGAGAAAGAAGATATGGTTTCCGTGAATCCGAACGTCATGAAAGGAACCGGTCGATTACACACCGGCCTGTTCGCTTCCTATCACATATATCCTTACTATCCGGATTTCTTAAATTATGAACCCAAGTATATCAATTATATCGATCATCGCGGGCAAAAGAACAACTATGCCGGCTACTTGAATGATATGAAGAAAGCCCACTCCATGCCGTTAGTAGTAGCAGAATTCGGTGTACCGGGATCCCGCGGACTCACTCACCGGAACGTCTATGGGATGGACCAGGGCCATCATTCAGAGAAAGAACAGGGTGATATCGACCGCCAGTTATTCGAGGATATCGTAGAAGAGAAAATGGCAGGTGGAATGGTGTTCGCATGGCAGGATGAGTGGTTCAAACGGACTTGGAATACGATGGACTATGACAATCCTGACAGACGACCTTTCTGGCAGAATGCCCAAACCAATGAGCAGCAGTTCGGAATGCTGAGCTTTGATCCCGGGATTGACAAGACCTCGATGATTCACGTGGACGGGAGACCTGATGATTGGACCTTTAACAGGATAGAGCCTGCTTTTGACAAGGATGGGCACAGCATGTATGTAACAAGCGACGAGCGTTATGTATATGTTCGGGTTGATTCCGATATCATTTCCGAGGATAAAGAAACCTATCTTCTATTCGATACAATCAAGGGGCAGGGGCAATCGACTATCTTGGAGGAAAGCGGTGTCACCACATCAGGTGTTGACTTTGTCCTTCAGATTCAAGGTAAGAAGGAAGCCCGCCTGTGGGTTGACAGCTATTATGATACATTCAACTATCACTACGGTCATGATCTTAATATGATTGATGAGGAAGCTTATGCGAAGCAGAAAAACAATGGTTTCTATCATCCGATTCGATTGACATTGAACAAATCGTTGGACGTCCAAGGGAAAAACATCCCTTTCCAATCCTATGAAACAGGAACCCTTCAGATCGGAACATCCAATCCCGGTGACCCGGAATATAACTCGTTAACCGATATCAGTGTCAACTCATCGGGTAACCGCTACGAAATCCGAATACCATGGCAGCTGTTAAACATGAAGGATCCCAGCCTTAAAGAAGCGATGGGAGACATTTGGTCGGATGAAGGATTGGATAGTACAACGACCATAGAATCCATTCATATCGGGTTATATGAAAAGGATGGAGAAAAAATCTTCTCCTTTCCGAAGCAAACGAAAGACGGGATGATCGATTCCAAGCAATTTTATCCTTACTCCTGGAACCCTTGGGATCAACCCTCCTCACATGAACGGTTGAAACAGTCCTACTATGAAATGAAAGAAGCTTTTGAAAAAGAAGGAGAATAAAAATGGCGAGAATATTAATTGCTGAAGATGAAGAAGTGCTTCGGATGTTGATGGTGGATACACTGGAAGATGAAGGCCATGAGTTGCATGAAGCCGCCGATGGTCAAGTAGCCATTAATCAAATCATGGAGAATGACTACGACCTCATTCTTCTCGACTACATGATGCCTCTTTTCACAGGACTGGAAGTAATCGGGAAAGTAAGAAATATACCTGAAAAGAGTGATGTGAAAATCATGATGGTGTCGGCTAAGAGTCAGCAATCAGATAAGGATCTTGTATTGAAGTCAGGAGCAGATTACTTCATTGCAAAGCCGTACAGTCCACTCGAACTGGTTCAGCGGATTGAGGGAATATTGAATGAAGAGAATTAAAGAATTATTTCAAACGAGCTTACGTAATCAATTCATTGGATTGATGAGCGGCTTTATCATCATCTTTTTCATTGGGGCGGCCTGTTTGTTCCTATATGATCAATCCATAACAACTGGGTACCAAGTTCAGAGGGATCAGTTAAATAAAAAAGAAGACGTGGCTGAACAATTGGATAGAGACTTTCAAAAGGCTTTCTTTGATGCGAGGGGATACCTCGCATTTGGAAGACAAGAGTTTAAAGAAAGTATCTTTGATCAAGGTAAAAAAGTGGATGACACGTTGAAAAAGTTAAAAGGATTAGAAACAGAACCTGAAGATCAACGCTTCCTTATAGATGTTGAGGAATTCTCTACTCTGTATTTTAAGGAAATGGTGCCCAGTGTCATTAGCGATTTCGAAAAGGGGAATAGCGAGGCTGTGAAAGATGCATCGGCTGATGGTGCAACAGCTACAATTGAAACCTTTCAAACACAGCTCAATAGGTATGCTGACTCCATTGAACAAAGTAAGCGGAATGCCTATGACGAATTGAAACGTAAAGAGTCCTTAAGTCAAACAGCCTTTGTGATCTTTATTTTTCTCATGCTCCTTGTTCTTATGAGAATGATGAGAATGATTGCAAAACAAATCGGTCAGCCTCTGAACCAGGTGGCTTCAGCCGCTGAACAAATTGCTGAAAATGAAGTCTATCAGCAATGGTCTTTTGAAAACAAACGTAAAGATGAAATCGGTAAGATGTCCAGGGCATTCGAAAAGATGATTTACAAAATTCAGGAAAAGGAAGAGCATCTCCTTTCCCAAAATGAAGAGTTGATCGCTCAGCAGGATGAGTTGGAATCCCAGCAATCAGAACTTGAACATTTGCTTAATATGACGAAAAGCCGTGAGTCTCAGCTGGAGCGCAGAAATGAATTCATTCATGGGATATCAAGTTCCCTGAATAAACAAGAGGTTTTAGAGAGCATTGTCAAAAGCATGAGTCATGTGATGGGGGCTTCCCGGGGTATGATCGTTCTGATGGATGATCAGAAGTCCAATGCGACGTTTGGTATATCCGAAAGTGGTGCGAGTCAGTTCTTGATGTATATCGACAATGGAATTCATCAAAGATTGTTTGATTCCAGAGAGCCCTTCTCACTCAAACGGGAGATGAGTCCATTGGAAAAAGGATATCATGAAGAAACTCTTTATTCGTATGATTTATTCTTACCTATCCTTTCTGTGGACCAACAGGTGGAAGCTATCATGGTATTCAGTAGATTTGGAGATGATTTTAATAAGCAGGAATTAGAGGAATATTCGAGCTTAGGGAAGCAAATCTCCATCTCTTTGCAAAAGATATACCTTTTCGAAGAATCCGAAACGAATCGTCAACTAACACAGGATATCCTCAACAATATACAGGAGGGGATACAGCTCATTGATAGGGATGGCAACAACTTATTAATGAATACGAAATTATCGGCATTAATTCAAGGGAAGATTGACGAACTTCAACAAGCAAACTATCAAACCTGGAAGCAAGCATTGGTTGATCGGGTCGAAGATAAAGAGAAACTGGATGAGTACTATGAAACGATTGTGACGGAGGGGAAGACAGGTAAGCATCTCCTTACCTATCACCTGGTGGATAGTAAAGAAGTTTTCCAGGTTTATTCTGAAACACTCTATCGTGGAGACGAACAGATAGGGACAATCTTTGTACACAGGAATATCACGAAAGAATTCGAAGTCGATCAAATGAAATCAGAGTTTGTGAGCACGGTCAGCCATGAGCTTCGCACCCCTCTTTCAAGTGTGCTTGGTTTTACGGAACTGATGCTGACAAAAGAACTGAAACCGGAAAGAACGAAGAAATATTTAACGACGATCTATCAAGAAGCAAAGCGATTGACGTCTCTCATCAATGATTTCCTGGACGTCCAGCGAATGGAGTCCGGACGTCAAACCTTTGAGAAGAAATATGAAGATGTTGTTCCCGTCATGCAACATGTGATTGATACCCAGAAGGTAAACGCACCTCACCATTCCTTTAATATCGCTAGGGACACAGACTGTACGATCGTTCTTGGCGATAAAGACAAATTATCTCAGGCATTCACTAATCTGATCAGCAATGCCATCAAGTATTCCCCGGAAGGAGGTACCATCACCATCCATTTCCGTGAAGGAGAGGAATGCTTTCTCATCGATATCCGGGATGAAGGGCTCGGCATACCTCAGGATGCCATTCCAAACCTCTTCACTAAATTCTATCGGGTCGATAATTCTGACCAAAGAAGAATTGGAGGTACCGGCTTGGGCTTGACCATCGTGAAGGAGATCATCGAAACCCATGATGGGGACATCACTGTTTCATCAGAAGAAGGGAGAGGGAGCGTGTTCACCATACGTCTCCCAATCGTGACCATTGAAATCTTCAAAGAGGATGAGAATTGCGGTGATGGAATGAATATCATCGTCATTGAAGACGATATCAATCTGGCATCCCTCTTGAAAGCTGAGTTGTCCGACAGTGGTTTCAAGGTGCAGCACACGCCGTCAGGAGCTGAAGCCCTAACAAAAATGCAGGAGGAGAAACCAGATGCCATCGTCCTTGATATTATGCTTGAAGGAAGCATGTCCGGGTGGGATGTATTAGAAAAGATGAAAGCGGATGAAGAGCTTTCCCAAGTCCCGATCATCGTATCCTCCGCGTTAGATGAGAAAGAAAAAGGACTCACACTTGGAGCCAATGATTATTTGGTGAAACCGTATCATCCCAGCAGGCTATCCAAAACAATCCTGCATCTCTTATTGAAAAAAGGGATGAACGGTGAGATCCTGATTCCGGTTTGTGAGAAAAAAGCTGAAAAAGAATAAAGGAGAGAGGCTTTCGTTGACGGAAGTCTCTTTTTTTTGAGGAGTTATAAAGATATAAGGTGTAGGTTCGCAGGTGGCAAGAGTATTATTCTATTCCCAATTGAATAATAAAAAGCCCCTCCCGGAATTCCGGGAGGGGCTTTCAGTCAGTTTACTTATTATTCATATCGTTACGAGTGATGATGCGATCGATCAATCCATATTCAAGCGCTCTTTCAGCTGTCATGAAGTTATCACGATCTGTATCTTTTGAAATCACATCAAGTGGTTGACCAGTACGATCAGCCAGGATCTGATTCAGTTTTTCACGAAGGAATAAAATACGCTTCGCTGCGATTTCAATTTCTGTAGCTTGACCTTGAGCTCCACCAAGTGGTTGGTGAATCATCACTTCAGCGTTCGGAAGGGCCAAACGCTTGCCTTTTGCACCTGCTGCAAGAAGGAACGCACCCATTGAAGCAGCCATACCGATACAAATTGTTTGTACATCAGGCTTGATGTATTGGATCGTATCGTAGATTGCCATACCCGCCGTGATACTTCCGCCAGGAGAGTTTATGTAGATCGAAATATCCTTCTCCGGGTTTTCAGATTCAAGGAAAAGAAGTTGTGCTACAATGGAGTTTGCCACATTGTCATCAATGCCGCTTCCAAGCATGATTACACGGTCTTTCAATAAACGTGAATAAATGTCATACGCACGTTCACCGCGGTTTGTTTGTTCAATTACTGTAGGAATTAAATTCATCCTCGTTCCTCCTTAGAAATCCTTTTTATTTTTCTGAATTACTTATTCACTTTGTACTGTAATCATACACCCATGGTCAATAAAGGTCAAACTAAACGCTTCCTTTATTCCCCTGTATATAAATCCTTTCTACATGATACCCATTCATTCCTTTTTTAAACGGGAGAGTGTTTGTAAAGTTTATGGTTGCAGTAGAAGTTTATTTCCTTTAAAAATAAGTGGAGCCACCTTTTGATAAGTTACGGCGTGAAAACAAAGACCGTTCCTTTCCGCTGCAGGCAATTGCTTTCCGCGGGGAGGAAGTCGAGCCCCCTCGGGCGCTGCCCTGTGGGGTCTCGACTTTTCCTCTATTACCCGCAGGAGTCAATTGCCTTCCGCTTCAATCCACTCTGTGATTCTATTTTATGAATGACTAATTATAAGGGTAGACAAACAGAAAAACAGATTCTAATGCAAATCAAACTATTTACAAAGGAACTCCAATCAACTTTCACATCTTTAAGAAACAACCATTTATGAGGTTAGGGCTTAAAGAATAAAAATATTGCAAACAAGTATTTTCTAGCTTATAATATATATTCGTGACGGTTATTCATTTCATGCCCTCGTGGTGCAACGGATAGCACGTAAGATTCCGGTTCTTGAGATGGGGGTTCGATTCCCTCCGAGGGCGTACCAGTAATACTGATATGAAGGTGTTTCTACAAGTTTTTAATTTGTGGAGGCATCTTTTTTCGTTTCTGAGATTAAGGGTGTTTTAATTCTATATATTGTATAATTATATAATATATCTATTTTGAGGAAGTGCCGGATCAGTTTTGTGTTTTATACATAGGAAAATTACAAAAAGGTAAAAAAGATTTATGTGTTGAGATTTATTGGTTTTGCAAGAAGGTGTTTCGCCCTGCACCAGAATAGTTAGAGTATAGAAAAGAAGAATAATCTAAAACCGGGATGGTGGCTTGGAATGAAAGATTTTGTAGCTTTTGATTTTGAAACGGCTAATCGTGCAAGACACAGTATATGCTCAGTCGGAATGGTATTTGTAGAAAATGGAGAAATTGTTGATTCAATTTATCAATTAATCGATCCAGAAGAGAAATTTGATCATTTTAATATTAGAATACATGGAATTAAACCTCAAGATGTTAAAGGTGCGATGACGTTCGATGCTTTCTATCATTCTATCAAGGGAAAAATAGAGAATAAGTTGATGATTGCTCATAATCTTTCCTTCGATGGATACGCTTTGAGGGATAATTTAGCTCGTTATGAAATGGAGCCCGTATACAACCAATTTCTCTGCACATATCAAATGTCCAGAAAAATGGTGAAAGGTCTTCCTGCCTATCAGCTATCATCTATATGTACTTATTTTGGAATCGAATTAGATAATCACCATCATGCTGCAGATGATGCTAAAGCATGCGCTCAATTAATGCTAAAGCTAGCAGAAGAGTACAAGATTACGGACTTTGATTCTCTCTACAATAAGACTCGAATTAAACCGGGAGAAATATCCGAAGGCATCTATCGCTCTTCATTAGTAAGTAAATCTGCTAAATAACACAACTTGGGGCGCATTTTTTATAGCTTCTACCGAATATATTAAAAGTATAATGTTGAGATGGGTGGAGAATACCCACACCCTGCCAGTTGATTGTAGCGGAAGGTGCTCGACTCCTGCGGGAAACGCGTGGAAGTTGAGACCCCGCAGGGCTTTAGCCCGAGGAGGCTCAACCCACGCCCCGCGGAAAGCGAGCACCTGCAGCGGAAATCATCCACCACACGCTATGTGGAATTTATTGAAAAATATCATATACATAATACTACCAACGAATTCCCATTAACGAACCACCAATTTTATTGTAGAATAGATAAATGGGAGGTTAAGAATCATGAATTTGAAAGCAGGACTTTTTCAAAATCAACAATTAAAACTTCAAATGACGCAGCAGCTTTCTCAAGCCATCACCATCCTCCAATATTCTACGATGGAACTGAATGCTTATCTAGAAGCTAAGCAATTAGAGAATCCCCTTATACAATTAGAACCGCCTAAGCAAGACCCCCTTCATCAACGAGAACCTCATACATTTACAAGAAATGCCGGCAATCACGAAAACGCGGTGGATTGGTATGAATATGTATCCGTGCCAAAGAGATCCCTTGCGGATGCATTATCTGTTCAATTAAATTTGAAATCGCTTACTTCTTCAGGGAGAAAGATACTGGATGAATTAATATTTAGCTTGGATGATAACGGTTATTTGAGAATAGACGACGAATCCTTCGTTCAAAAACATGGTCTGGAAATGTCTCAACTGGAAAACTATATTAGTAGGCTTCAGGAATTAGAACCGGCTGGAATAGGAGCCAGATCCCTGAAGGAGTGCATAGTCCTTCAGCTGCAGCGAAAAGCCAATGTTCCCCCACTGGTTACGATGATTGTAGATAACCATTTTCAAGCTTTTGCAGAAAAGAAGTGGAAGGCGATCGCCAAGGATCTTGAGGTAGAGCTAAAAGACATCCAGCTGGCAGCGGATTTCATCCAGCAGTGCAATCCGAGACCCGGATCAAAGTATTCTCAGCATATCGCTGAATACATTATTCCAGAGCTTGTCGTGAAGGTGATCGATGGTCATACCGTGGCCGTATCGTTGTATGACGGTACGACTATAAACGTCACATATAATGAAGAGTACACTGATTTTCTAAAGCATCACCCGGATAAGGAAGTCCAGTCCTATCTTCAGGAAAAGGAGCAGGATTTCCACTGGCTACTGCAAAGCTTACGCCAGCGAAAACAAACCATCCTGAAAGTGGGTAAGATGCTTGCAGAAAAGCAGAAAGCATTCTTCTTAAAAGGACCATCAGCAATCCAGCCATTGACCTTGAGACAGGTGGCAGAAGAAATCGATGTTCATGAATCGACCATCAGCCGTGCTGTGAAGGGTAAGTATATGCAAACGCCATATGGGATTTTTGAATTGAAGTACTTTTTTACCTCGGCGATCAAATCGGTCAAGCTCGATGATTCAGAAGCAGCTTCAGCCACATCGGTAAAAAATGAGTTACAAAGGCTTATTGATGAGGAAGACAAGAAAAAGCCTCTATCTGATCAGAAAATAGTGAACCTATTATTGGATAAAGGGTATGATGTCTCTAGAAGAACGATAGCGAAATACCGCGATCAATTAGGGATTGCTTCTTCCACGATGAGGAAGAGGTATGAATAGAGGGTGTACCAGGTACATTCCAACCATCTTGTACCTGGTACAAACCCAATTCTTAACCATTAAAAAAGCGAGGCTCCAACATGAAACAAGTCCTATTCTATACACGAAACCAATGCGGACTATGCCAAGACGCAAAAATTACATTAAAGTTACTTGAGGATGAACTTGGATTCGAAATAAAAGAAATCGACATTGATGAAAGTGACGATTTGACAGAACGTTTCGGTTTGATGATTCCAGTCGTGGAGATGGAAGGTGAAATCCTTCAATATGGGCAAATTGATTATTTTACGCTAAGCAAGCGTTTACATGAAAAAACCCGATAGTTTCTAGTTGAATTACGATTCATACCCTGATAAAATGAATTTTGAAAGCAGGGATGAATTTTTTTTGGAGGTAGTGGGACATAATATGTCTAGGTGGGACTTTTATAGTCCATCACATCCACGCACTTCATTTGAAGGAGCTTTTATCTATGGAATCTTTAATTGACATACAAAAGCGATTATTACCTGACCTGCTTGAAGTTATGCAAAAAAGGCATCAAATTCTTCGTTCCATCCGGTTCATGCAGCCTGTCGGACGCAGAAGTCTTGCTCAGAACATGGGCCTGACCGAACGTGTACTGAGAAGCGAAGTGGAGTTCCTGAATAACCAAGATCTCATTGATATCAAAACCTCTGGAATGATCATGACGGAGGATGGCATTCAGCTTTTGGAAAGCCTTGAAAGTATGATGAGAGAAGTTTCAGGAATCAACGTAATGGAGCAGGAATTAAAATCTTTACTTAATCTTCATGAAATTGTAATCGTTCCTGGGAATAGTGATGAGTCTCCTTGGGTAAAAGAAGAATTAGGGCGTGCATCAGCTTCTAGTATGAAACATCGCCTGAAAGGAAATACTATCATCGCTGTGACTGGAGGCTCGACGATGGCCGCTGTAGCAGAGGTGCTTACACCGGATTTCTCTGACTCTACCTTGTTTGTTCCTGCTCGGGGTGGAATTGGAGAAGACGTTAAAAACCAGGCTAACACCATATGTGCCAAGATGGCTGAGCATACGAGAACGCGACATCGAGTTTTATATGTGCCGGATCAGGTTAGTAAAGAAGTATACAAGTCCTTCTTGAAAGAACCGATGATCAAAGAAGTTTTGAATTTGATCAAATCGGCTAACATGGTTCTCCATGGGATTGGAGATGCTATCACAATGGCTGAAAGACGAAAGACCACTGATGAAGACTTTGAGAAGATCACAGATGGTCATGCTGTCGGGGAGGCATTTGGGTATTATTTTAACGAAGCGGGTGAAGTGGTACATAAGGTGCCAACGATCGGCCTGCAATTAGAAGATTTAAGTCACATCGAAAGCGTCATCGCCGTCGCAGGCGGCAACTCGAAAGCGAAAGCGATTCGGGCGTATATGAAGAGTGCTCCACCGAAAACCGTGCTCATCACGGATGAGGGAGCCGCAAGAGAGCTTTTAAAAGGGTAAGCCCTTTTGAAATATAAAAAAATCATCCTTAACTATCTAAAGGAGGAAATTATTCATGGCAACAAAAATTGGTATTAACGGATTTGGACGTATCGGACGTAATGTATTCCGTGCAGCACTTAAAAATAACGACGTAGAGGTAGTAGCGGTTAATGACTTAACTGATGCAAACATGCTTGCTCACCTTTTACAATATGATACAGTTCACGGAACTCTTCAAGAGAAAGTAACTGTTGACGGTGACTACCTTGTAGTCGGCGGTAAAAAAGTAAAGGTACTCGCTGAGCGCGATCCTGCTCAACTTGGTTGGGGAGATCTTGGTGTAGATATCGTTGTTGAATCTACTGGACGTTTCACAAAGCGTGCTGACGCTGCGAAACACATCGAAGCTGGTGCGAAGAAAGTTATCATCTCTGCTCCTGCATCTGATGAAGATATCACAGTGGTTATGGGTGTTAACGAAGACAAGTATGACGCGGCTAGCCATGATGTTATCTCTAACGCATCTTGTACAACAAACTGCTTAGCGCCATTCGCTAAAGTTCTTAACGATAAATTCGGAATCAAGCGTGGAATGATGACAACTATCCACTCTTACACAAACGACCAACAAATCTTAGACTTACCACATAAAGATTACCGTCGTGCACGTGCAGCTGCTGAGAACATGATTCCAACAACTACAGGTGCTGCGAAAGCTGTATCTCTTGTTCTTCCTGAGCTTAAAGGGAAACTGAATGGTGGAGCGGTTCGTGTTCCGACTCCAAATGTTTCTCTAGTAGACTTAGTTGCTGAACTTGATAAAAACGTAACAGCTGAAGATGTGAATGCTGCACTTAAAGAAGCGGCTGAAGGCGATCTTAAAGGAATCCTTGCGTACAGTGAAGAGCCTTTAGTATCAACTGATTACAACGGCAGCCCGGCGTCTTCTACAATCGACGCACTATCTACAATGGTTCTGGAAGACAACATGGTAAAAGTTATCTCTTGGTATGACAACGAGAGCGGATACTCTAACCGTGTAGTTGACCTTGCAGGTTATATCGCTTCAAAAGGACTTTAATCGATAAAGTTTTGTAAATTGACATCATTAGCATGGTGATTGATGGATAAATTTTGTCCCACCATCTATAATGAAGATGTGATGAAGGGGAGCGGGGAAGATTCCCCTCTCCCTTTTCTTATTGCTATTTCTATTTTTTTGAAAAAGATGTAGAAATTGAAAACTAAAGGAGGCCTTTTACGATGAACAAAAAGTCGATTAAAGATGTCGATGTAAGAGGAAAACGCGTATTTTGCCGTGTAGACTTCAACGTACCGATGTCTGAAGGCAAGATTACAGATGAAACTCGTATTCAAGCTGCTCTTCCTACCATTAAGTACTTAGTGGATGGCGGGGCGAAAGTCATTCTGGCTAGTCACTTAGGTCGTCCTAAAGGTGAAGCAGTGGAAGAACTGCGCTTAACGCCGGTTGCTGAAAGACTTTCCGAACTTCTTGGGAAAAATGTAGCAAAAGCCGATGAAGCTTATGGTGAAGCTGTTCAATCCAAGATCAGCGACATGGCTGAAGGCGACGTTCTTGTACTGGAAAACGTCCGCTTCTACCCGGGAGAAACAAAGAATGATCCTGAACTTGCAAAAGAATTTGCAGCTCTTGCTGATCTTTATGTAAACGATGCATTTGGTGCTGCTCACCGTGCTCATGCTTCTACAGAAGGAATTGCCAAGCACCTTCCAGCTGTGGCAGGCATTCTAATGGAGAAAGAGCTGGACGTATTAGGAAAAGCTCTATCTAACCCTGAACGCCCATTTACAGCGATCGTTGGTGGAGCAAAAGTTAAAGATAAAATCGGTGTCATTGACAACCTATTAGATAAAGTGGACAACCTGATCATCGGCGGTGGACTTGCTTACACATTTGTGAAAGCCCAAGGCCATGAGGTAGGGAAATCCCTTCTTGAAGAAGACAAGATTGATTTAGCGAAGCAATTCATGAAAAAAGCAGAAGAAAAAGGCGTCAAATTCCTTATGCCTGTTGATGTAGTCGTTGCTGATGACTTCTCAAATGATGCAAATACGAAGGAAGTGGATATCGATTCGATTCCTTCTGATTGGGAAGCACTTGATATCGGGCCTAAGACTAGAGCATTATTCCAGGATACGATCAAAAGCTCTAAGCTTGTAATCTGGAACGGACCGATGGGTGTATTCGAATTAGAAACATTTGCAAATGGAACGAAAGCCGTAGCGGAGGCGTTAGCCGATGCAACAGATACATATTCTGTTATCGGTGGCGGTGACTCTGCAGCAGCCGTTGAGAAATTCGGCTATGCTGATAAGATGAGTCATATTTCTACAGGTGGTGGAGCTTCACTAGAGTTCATGGAAGGAAAAGAACTTCCTGGAGTAGTGGCTCTTAACGATAAATAATCGCTTTTCAAAGACCAACAATTTTTGGAACCGATTATAAAACAGAAAGGATGAGTACAATGCGTAAACCGATCATTGCAGGTAACTGGAAGATGAACAAAACGTTATCGGAAGCAAAATCTTTTACTGAAGAAGTACAAGGATTAGTTCCTGATCAAGAGGTTGTCGATTCTGTCATTTGTTCTCCAGCTCTATTTTTAGAAAGCTTAGTGAACATTTCAAAAGAATACAAGGTGGAAATTGGTGCTCAAAATATGCACTTTGAAGAAAGCGGAGCATTCACAGGAGAAGTCAGTCCTGTAGCGCTTTCTGATTTAGGCGTAAAGTATGTCATCCTTGGACACTCAGAGCGTCGTGAAATGTTCAATGAAACAGACGAGTCAGTGAACAAAAAGACTCTTGCTGCTTTCAAACACGGCTTAACTCCAATCGTTTGTGTAGGGGAGACGCTTGAGCAACGCGAAAACAATGAAACAAAAGAACTTGTTGGTAACCAAGTGAAAAAAGCACTTGCCGGCCTATCAGCAGATCAAGTGAAACATACCGTCATTGCTTATGAACCTATCTGGGCAATCGGAACAGGTAAATCTTCTACAGCTGAAGATGCGAACGAAGTATGTGCTCATATCCGTCAAGTGGTTGCAGGAGAATTTTCTCAAGAAGCAGCAGACGCAGTGAGAATTCAATACGGTGGTAGTGTGAAACCTAACAACATTAAAGAATACATGGCCCAATCGGATATCGATGGTGCCCTTGTCGGTGGAGCAAGCCTTGAACCACAAAGCTTCTTGCAGCTTTTAGAAGGGGCAAGTACACATGAGTAAGTCACCAGTAGCGTTAATCATCTTAGATGGTTTTGCTTGCCGTAACACAAAAGAAGGAAACGCTGTAGCACAAGCGAACAAGCCGAACTTTGATCGTTTGTGGAATCAGTACCCTCATAATCAACTAACTGCAAGTGGCGAAGCGGTAGGACTTCCTGAAGGACAAATGGGGAACTCCGAAGTGGGTCACTTAAATATTGGTGCCGGACGTATCGTGTACCAAAGCTTAACACGTGTGAATTTAGCGATTCGTGAAGGTGAATTCGAAACGAATGCCACTTTCCTGGATGCGATCAATCACGCGAAAGCAAAAGGAACGAATCTTCATATCTTTGGACTACTTTCGGATGGTGGTGTGCACAGCCATATCGAGCATCTTTATGCCCTTCTTGGTTTAGCGGCTAAAGAAGGAATGAAAGATGTCTATGTCCATGCCTTCCTTGACGGCCGAGACGTCGGCCCTCAAACGGCGAAGAAGTATATTGAAGATGCAGAAGCGAAAATGAAAGAAATCGGCGTTGGCCAATTTGCGACGATTTCTGGTCGTTACTATTCCATGGACCGTGACAAGCGCTGGGAACGTGTGGAGAAATCCTACCGTGCCATGGTTTACGGTGAAGGCCCAAGCTATCATGATCCGATGGAACTTGTGAACGATTCATACGAAAATGGAATCTACGATGAATTCGTCATTCCATCTGTGATGACGAAAGAAAACGGAGAGCCCGTTGCAACGATTAAAGACGATGATGCTGTAATCTTTTACAACTTCCGTCCTGACCGAGCGATCCAGATTTCGAATACATTTGCGAATGCAGACTTCCGCTCATTTGAGCGCGGAGAGAAGCATCCGAAGAACCTTCACTTTGTCTGCTTAACACGATTCAGTGAAACAGTTGATGGATTTGTTGCATTCAAACCGACAAATCTTGATAATACACTTGGTGAAGTCCTTTCACAAAACGGACTGAAGCAATTACGTATCGCCGAGACGGAAAAGTATCCTCATGTCACGTTCTTTATGAGCGGTGGTCGTGAAGATGAATTCCCGGGGGAAAAACGAATATTAATCGACTCCCCTAAAGTGGCAACGTATGACCTGAAGCCTGAAATGAGCGCGTATGAAGTGACGGACGCCTTACTTGAAGAAATTCGTGAAGACCGTCAGGATGCAATTATCCTGAACTTCGCAAACCCGGATATGGTCGGACACTCAGGGATGCTTGAGCCGACGATCAAAGCCGTGGAAACAGTGGATGAGTGTCTAGGGAAAATCATTGACCTCATCACTG
Organism: Rossellomorea aquimaris; assembly: GCF_008180865.1. Lineage (GTDB taxonomy): Bacteria > Bacillota > Bacilli > Bacillales > Bacillaceae_B > Rossellomorea > Rossellomorea yichunensis. The sequence continues at coordinate 320,007 of NZ_VTEX01000003.1, read as the reverse complement.
AAAAAGGTGGAACAGCCATCATCACAGCAGACCACGGGAATGCAGATGAAGTTCTGACTGAAGAAGGCAGGCCTATGACGGCACACACTACGAACCCGGTCCCTGTCATCGTAACGAAAGAAGGAATCGAGCTTCGTGAAGGTGGAAAGTTAGGAGACCTTGCTCCAACTATGCTAGATTTATTAAATGTCAATCAACCAGCTGAAATGACTGGGAAATCATTAATTAAAAAATAAGGAGAGATTCTAAATGCCATTTATTACAGACGTATATGCTCGTGAAGTATTGGATTCACGCGGTAACCCAACAATCGAAGTAGAAGTTTACACACAATCAGGTGCTTTCGGACGCGCGCTAGTTCCATCTGGAGCTTCAACAGGTGAATACGAAGCAGTTGAACTTCGTGACGGTGAAAAAGGCCGCTACCTTGGTAAAGGGGTACAAAAAGCAGTTGATAACGTAAACAACGAAATCGCTGAAGAACTGATCGGTTATGACATCACTGAGCAAGTAGCAATCGACCAGGCGATGATCGCTCTTGACGGTACAGAAAACAAAGGCAAACTAGGTGCGAATGCAATCCTAGGTGTATCTATGGCTGTAGCTCGTGCAGCTGCTGACTTCTTCGGAGTGGAATTATACCAATACCTTGGTGGATTCAACGCGAAGCAGCTTCCAGTACCAATGATGAACATCGTTAACGGTGGAGAGCACGCTGACAATAACGTAGACATCCAGGAATTCATGATCATGCCTGTAGGAGCTTCTACATTTAAAGAAGGTCTGCGCATGGGTACAGAGATCTTCCACAGCCTGAAATCAGTCCTTAAAGGAAAAGGCTACAATACTGCAGTAGGTGACGAAGGTGGATTCGCTCCAAACCTTAAGTCAAACGAAGAAGCACTTTCTACAATTATCGAAGCAATCGAAAAAGCTGGTTACAAGCCAGGGGAAGAAGTTCTTCTTGCTATGGACGTTGCAGCTTCTGAAATCTACAACAAAGAAGACGGTAAATACCATCTTTCAGGTGAAGGGGTTGTTCGTTCATCTGCAGAAATGGTTGATTGGTATGAAGAAATGTGTAACAAGTATCCAATCGTTTCAATCGAAGACGGTCTTGACGAAAACGACTGGGATGGATTCAAACTTCTAACTGAGCGTATCGGTAAGAAAGTTCAGCTAGTTGGGGATGACTTATTCGTTACAAACACAACTAAGCTTTCTCAAGGTATCGAGCAGGGTATCGGTAACTCGATCCTGATCAAAGTGAACCAAATTGGTACACTGACTGAAACATTCGACGCAATCGAAATGGCGAAGCGCGCTGGTTACACAGCAGTCATCTCTCACCGTTCTGGTGAAACAGAAGACAGCACAATCGCTGACATCGCAGTAGCAACAAACGCTGGTCAAATCAAAACAGGTGCTCCATCACGTACAGACCGCGTAGCGAAATACAACCAACTTCTTCGCATCGAAGATCAATTAGCTCACACAGCTCAATATCTTGGAGCGAAAACATTCTATAACGTAAATCGCTAATACAAGCAATTTGAAAAGCAGTCCCGTCTTTGGATGGGGCTGCTTTTTTTGACATGAATTCGTATGATGATCTCAGGTTGAAGGAGGGGTCTGATGAAAATAGAGCTGTTTTTTTGAAAATCCGGCCGATTAACATATAATCCCAAAAACGAAACGCACATCGAATCTCAATCCACACCGATGCACACTCTAATTCCCATAACCAACTCTTTCCACAATTCAAACAATATTACCTTGTCCACTGCATAATCCCTATGGTAAACTAGTAGTAATGTTATGTTCGTATCAGGAGGTGGGACTCATGCACACTTTATTAGTCACTTTACTTATTATTGTATCAATCGCACTTATCGCCATTGTATTACTACAGTCAGGTAAAAGTGCTGGACTTTCAGGGGCCATCTCTGGTGGTGCAGAACAACTTTTCGGAAAACAAAAAGCTCGTGGTATTGACTTAGTACTTCACAGAATTACAATCGTATTATCGGTACTATTCTTCGTACTAACCATTGCCATCGTAGCTATCTAATACGTACAAAAAACCTGATCATTAAGGTCAGGTTTTTTTATTTAAACATGATTAATTCTTAAAGATTATTTTTTAATTTATGAACTTATGATCTGCTTAGGCTCTGTCAATAAGGGCTTGCTTGTTGGTGTGGGGTGTGCGTGACAGAGCTAAAAGTGTCGAAAAACAATCCAATTAGAAATATACTTCATATTACACAAGGCAATTTTAGCAAAGAAGAGACAACAAACACTCGAAAGAATTAGTGTATCTACTATAATTTGAAATGTACTTATACATACGATGGAAAAAAGCTTTTTTTGAAAAATGATGACATATTTATTAGTTTATAATTTCATGCTTAGAAAATTGATTGGAGCGGAAATCAACCAGTACTCACTCTTTCGACGGGAATCTTACAAAAGAGCTTTGAAACAAAAACTAAACTGTTTTTTTAAGCGAAATATTGGATTGTCTGACCAATGTTTGCTAAAAATAGAGAAGAAGAGTGAGCTAAACGATCGTTTAAGAGAAATAAGCTTGTGATATCAAGCTTTCTCACAACTAATCAAACGTTTGTTTAACAAAAATCAATTGAAAATCCCATTACATAAAGAAATCATTTAAACAAACGTTTAACAGGTTGAGGCCCTACAACTCAAGGTTCCAATCAACTAATCAAACGTTTGTTTAAAATCAGATAAAAGGAGTCACTAGCTATGAAAACCGTATTACCAAAACCATTCACCTTTGAAGCAGGTCCCCGTGCCGTTTTATTACTTCACGGATTCACTGGGAATTCCGCTGACGTCCGGATGCTGGGCCGTTACTTAGAAAAGAAAGGCTATTCATCCCATGCCCCTCACTATAAGGGACATGGTGTACCACCAGAAGAATTGGTTCATACAGGACCTGAAGATTGGTGGCAGGATGTCATGGACGGATATGAGCTTTTAAAGAGTAAGGGGTATGAAGAGATTGCGGTTGCCGGCCTTTCACTTGGAGGGGTATTTTCTCTTAAATTAGGTTACACTGTACCTGTAAAGGGTATTGTCCCTATGTGTGCGCCGATGTATATAAAAAGTGAAGAAGTCATGTATAAAGGGGTCGTGGATTACGCCCGTGAATTTAAGAAATTTGAAGGAAAACCTGAAGAACAAATTGAAAAAGAAATAGAAGAGTTTAAGAAAACGCCGATGAATACATTGAAGGCCCTGCAGGAATTGATTGCAGACGTGCGTGAAAATGTGGATATGATCTATTCACCGACGTTTGTGGTACAGGCAAGGCATGACCATATGATCAATACGGATTCTGCGAATATCATCTATGATAACGTTGAATCCGATGACAAAGACATTAAGTGGTACGAAGAGTCCGGTCATGTGATTACATTAGATAAAGAAAAAGAACAGCTTCATGAAGACGTCTACGGTTTCTTAGAGAAATTGGACTGGACGGTTTGATGAATTCGATGATCAGGAGGGATTGTCATGGACGAAAATATTAAAGAGCATGTGGATAGGCTCCTTTCCTACATGAAGGAAGAAGCATACAAGCCATTGACGGTACAGGAGCTTGAAGAAGCATTCGGAATTGAAGGGTCCACGAACTTCAAGGAATTCGTAAAGGCTCTTGTCGTAATGGAAGAGAAAGGGCTGGTCGTACGCACAAGAAGTAATCGCTACGGCTTACCTGAAAAAATGAATCTGGTAAGAGGGAAAGTATCCGCTCATGCAAAAGGATTTGCGTTTGTGATACCGGAAGAATCAGGAATGGACGATATCTTCATCCCTCCTAATGAAACGAATAACGCCATGCACGGCGATATAGTATTAGTAAGAGTGTCTACTTCTTCTTCAGGTTCCAGAAGAGAAGGAACCGTTGTAAGAATCGTAGAGCGCGGTGTCGACCAAATGGTTGGGACGTTCACGGAAAGTAAACATTTTGGATTCGTCATTCCGGATGATAAGAAGTTTGCGAGTGATATCTTTATCCCAAAGTCTGCTCAAATGGGTGCAACGGAAGGACATAAGGTCGTCGTGAAATTAACTTCCTATCCTGAAGGGCGCAAGAGTGCAGAGGGTGAGGTCATTGAAATCCTTGGTCATAAAAATGATCCCGGAGTCGATATCCTCTCTATCATCCACAAACACGGGATTGACATCGAATTCCCTGAAGTAGTCATGGATCAGGCGAATAATGTGCCAAGTGAAATCGATGAATCAGAAATCCCGAATCGAAAAGATCTGCGTGACCAGACGATCGTGACGATTGATGGTGCTGACGCCAAGGACTTGGATGATGCTGTGACTGTAACGAAGCTTGCCAATGGAAACTATAAGCTTGGGGTACATATTGCTGACGTAACGTATTATGTAAAAGAAAGCTCTCCGATTGACCAGGAGGCTTTTGATAGAGGTACATCCGTATACTTGGTCGACCGGGTCATCCCAATGATTCCGCACCGATTATCAAACGGTATTTGTTCTCTTAATCCCAAGGTGGACCGTTTGACTCTATCATGTGATATGGAGATTTCACCTGACGGGGATGTCGTGAAACACGAAATCTTCCAAAGCGTCATTAAAACAACCGAACGAATGACATATTCAGATGTGAATAAGATTCTTGTGGATAAAGATGAAGAACTTCGTAAAAAATACGAGCCTTTGGTAACGATGTTCGAGGAAATGGAAGACTTGGCACAGGTTCTCCGTACGAAACGCATGAAACGTGGAGCCATCGACTTTGATTTCAAAGAAGCGAAAGTGCTTGTCGATGAAGAAGGAGAACCGACGGATGTGGTCCTGCGTGAACGTTCGGTAGCCGAAAAGCTGATCGAGGAGTTCATGTTAGTGGCAAATGAGACGGTTGCTGAGCATTTCCACTGGATGGAAGTACCGTTCATCTATCGTATCCATGAAGATCCGAAAGAAGATAAGCTGCAGCGCTTTTTCGAATTTATTACAAATTTCGGCTTGATTGTAAAAGGTACAGCCAATTCGATCCATCCACGGGCTCTCCAGGAGATTGTAGAGGACGTACAAGGGCAGCCGGAAGAAATGGTTGTATCGACAATGATGCTGCGGTCCATGCAGCAAGCGAAATACGATCCTGAAAGCTTAGGCCACTTTGGACTGGCGACAGAGTTCTATACTCATTTCACATCACCGATCCGTCGTTACCCTGACTTGATTGTTCATCGCTTAATCAGGACTTACCTGATTGAAGGCAAGATTGATCAGTCAACAAGGGAAAAATGGGGCGCGCAAATGGGTCATATCGCTGAGCACACGTCAAGCCGCGAGCGACGAGCGGTAGATGCAGAACGTGAGACAGATGAGCTGAAAAAAGCAGAATATATGGAAGACAAAGTGGGAGAAGAGTACGACGGTATCATCAGTTCCGTTACGAACTTCGGAATGTTTGTCGAACTCCCTAACACAATCGAAGGTCTTGTCCATGTGAGTTATATGACGGACGACTACTACCGGTTTGATGAGCGTCATCTTGCCATGATCGGTGAAAGAACGGCAAACGTATTCCGGATCGGAGACGAGATCACAGTTCGTGTCGTGAGCGTCAATAAAGATGAGCGAGCCATCGACTTTGAAATCGTAGGAATGAAGAATAATCGCAAGGAACGTGAAGACCGTGTCCGCTCGATCCGCTCTGATAAAGGAAAATCGGACCGTGGGAAATCGAATCGATCTTCAGACCAAAAAAAGGACGGGGAATGGTCAACGCGTCCACCGAAAAACAACAAGAAGAAAAAGACGAATAAGAAACACTTTGAAAATGCACCTCGAAGCAAACGCAAAAAGAAGAAATAAAGGTTCAGGGGCAATGGGATAACCTTTGCTCCTTTTCTTTTCGAAGTGTAACAATACAATTTTTCTCGAGAATATGAGATAATAATGAGTAAACCAACGGAAATGACTAGGGGGATTCCAATGCCAAAGGGAGAAGGCAAGCTTATTGCCCAAAACAAAAAAGCGCGTCATGACTATGCCGTAGAAGAAACATATGAGGCGGGTCTTGTGCTGCAAGGAACAGAAATCAAAGCGATCCGTGGTGGCCGTGTAAACTTGAAGGATTCTTTTGCCCGTGTCCAAAATGGAGAAATTTTCGTTCATAATATGCACATCAGTCCATATGAACAAGGAAATCGATTCAATCACGAACCTCTCCGAACACGTAAACTCCTGCTTCATAAAAAGCAAATCAATAAACTGATCGGTGATTCCAAAGAAGCAGGGTACTCAATCGTTCCTTTGAAGCTATACATCAAAAATGGTGTAGCAAAGCTTCTGATCGGTCTCGCCCGTGGTAAGAAGAAGTATGACAAACGTGAAGATCTGAAACGAAAAGAAGCGAACCGCTCTATTCAGAGAGAACTGGCTCAGCGTCAAAAAGGGATGTAATTGTACAGATTTCCGGAATCTGACATTTGCAATTATCTCAGGATTTGTTATACTAGTAGATGTCGCGAGGTAATCAAGCGGCTGTAAGAACAATTGAATAAGTGACTTACACGCTGAACTTATTCTTTCCCGTTCTTCCCTTTCTATCATGGGGACGTTACGGATTCGACAGGGATAGTTCGAGCTTAGGTTGCGAGCCGTGGGGATCGTCCACGATAAAACGTCAAAGCCAATAATAACTGGCAAAACTAACAATAACTTAGCTTTAGCTGCGTAATAGCGCTTTAGCTGTTCCTCCCTCCATCGCCTATGTGGTAGGGTAAGGGACTCACTCTTAGTAGGCTACGCCGGAGTCCACCGTCTGAGGACAAAGGAAGAGACCAATCAGACTAGCTGCACGGACGCCCGTCGATAGGCAGAAGCTGCAGTGAACTTGCGAATATATCGACTACGCTCGTAGACGCTTAAGTGGCGATGTTTCTGGACGTGGGTTCGATTAGTTATAGTCGCCTTATGTGGCAACACATAAGTGAAAATTTGGCTTTATCGGTGAAACCTAAGTCACACACAGTGTGATAAGGCAATGCCGAGCGGTATGTGGAGCAATCCAACAGCCGTGTATCGACTTATAGGCTGCCGAAGTTCGGTAGTACTAGGATGCGGAATTTATATCTCTCAACAGGTAAATCTATATTTCGCATAATACGCCAAAGGACCTCTACTACAGGTTCAAGATATAGTCAGTGCCATGTCGAAAGCATGGAAGTGCACGTCCCACCGTCTCCACCAAATACATATTTGGTGGTTTTTTATTTTTTATAATTTGAAAAACTCATCTTCAAATATTAATTTTGCTTAAGACATTCTGGAGTGTATTTCCCATTTCTAGTTGTTACTCTATCATAATGTTTAATGATCCAGTCCGCACGTTTTCTCTTTTTTTCTACTTTAAGAAAAGGCAGAACGAATTTCAATATGTCTAGAACTTGATTTTTAGTCTTAATGGTTAATGTAAAGGAATTCTGATGACGAGCGGGACGGTAGTTTTTCTTTTTAGTAATGTGTCCGTTTGTTAGACTTTTGAGGTATTCTAAAAGTTCTAGGTCTGTCGAGGCGATAGTAATACAAGGTCTCCTATGTTCTTTATCATGCATACGTGTTAATGTAATTGAACCTTCCCCGTCGATAATCCCAGCAAGATAAGCTGCTTCCCAATCTTTCAATCCTTTCAACTCCTATCATTTAACCTTACTCTTTTCTTAATTGCTCATTTCCATCTTAATTAATGATTACCCATACAGTGGTTGAATTAAATACATAATATAGAATTTATATAATAATAAGTTTTAACGAATTGAAACGAGTTTTTCAAAAGTGATTCTAGGGATATCTACAAAATATACCTAAAGTATTTAGAATAAACATCCTTTTAATTTTCACAATAATCAACCTATAAACCGCTCTCAAAATTATTCTCAAATAATTTTGAGAGTTATTTTTTTGAGTTGTGAGCATTTCTTTCCAACATTGTTACCGTTCTGTGAATAAACTTCGACGAAATTTCGAAAATCTGTTTAAAGTGCAGTGAAACAAGGGTACCTTTTAATAGAATTTGATAGTATAGGTCTACAGTGATAAATCCGACATAAAGGAAGGTGAATTCCCTATGTTTAATAAATTCAAGCCATACTTGATTGTGTTGATCAGTCTGGTTTCATTATTTTTCATCATTATATTCAGTTCGGGAAGTGAAATGATCATTCTCGATCCTAAAGGACCTGTTGGGGCCCTGCAGAAAGATCTGATCATGCTGTCAATCTACTACATGCTTGGCATTATGGTTGTCGTTCTTTCCTTCTTTACTGTTATTCTCCTAAAATATCGTAGCAGTAAAAAGGATAGTGATTACAAGCCCGAAATGCACGGGAGTACGAAATTAGAAATTATATGGACGCTTATTCCAGTATTGATTGTAATTGCCTTGTCTATCCCAAATACAAAGGCATTATATGAATTAAGGGAAGCCCCAAAAGCAACGGCTCATAAAGATCCGATTGTGATCCATGCCACTGCTGCTGACTGGAAGTGGATCTTCAGTTATCCGGAGGAAGGGATTGAGACCGTTAATTATATCAACGTTCCCGAGGATCATCCGATTTTATTCAAAGTGACGGCTGCCGATTCCATGGCTTCTTTCTGGGTGCCGCAACTTGGCGGGCAGATTTATGGGATGCCGGGAATGGTGAATGATTTATACTTACAGGCCGATGAGCCGGGTACTTATGATGGAAGAAACTCAAACTTCACTGGTGAAGGAATGACACACCAAAAGTTTGATTTTGTTGCGTTAGAAGAAGAGAAGTATAGAGAGTGGGTTAAAGATTCTCAGGAAAATGAGCCGAAATTAACCGAAGAAACATATGAAAAACTCATGCTGCCTGACACGGTTGATAAAATGACCTTTTCATCCACTCATTTAGCCTTTGTTGACCATGGGAAGAACTCTGAATATGCCATGGCGATCCGTGAGAAATACGGTGTGGAGGCATCTTCACACGGTGCGGATAAAGATGCTGAATCAAGTCACGGAAATCATGGCGATCACGGAGACATGGAAGATCATGATAACCATGAAGACCATGATGGAATGAAAGATCATGAAGACCATGACGAAGAAGAGCATAAAGATCATCAAAATAACGAAGGACATGAGCACTAAGAAAGGAGGACTCTAGATGTTTGATTTTATTAAAGATAATTTAATCCTCAATGATCCGTTGATTCTTGGAGCCAACATTTCCATCGTTTTCACCGTAATTGGGATCGTTGCGACCCTTACGTACTTTAAAAAATGGAAATGGCTTTGGAATGACTGGATCACGAGTGTTGATCATAAAAAAATCGGGATCATGTATATCATTGCTGCATTGATCATGCTCTTCCGCGGAGGAGTAGATGCCCTTTTAATGAGGGCGCAATTAACGGTGCCTAACAATGAATTTTTATCATCACAGCACTACAATGAAATCTTTACGACTCATGGTACAATCATGATTCTATTCATGGCGATGCCATTTCTATTGGGATTAATGAACGTCGTCGTTCCCCTGCAAATCGGGGCAAGAGACGTCGCCTTTCCATTCCTGAATAACTTAAGTTTCTGGTCATTCATGTTTGGGGCGATCCTTTTCAACATGTCATTCGTATTCGGTGGATCACCGGATGCCGGATGGACGAACTACGCACCATTGGCGATTGAAGGGAGTCCCGGACCGGGAATTAATTATTACCTCCTTGGCTTGCAGATTTCCGGAATTGGTACGTTATTAACGGGGATCAACTTTGTTGTTACGATCATCAAAATGCGTGCACCAGGCATGACGCTTCTTCGTATGCCGATGTTCACGTGGACGACATTGATCACAGCATTCATCATTGTATTTGCTTTCCCGATCTTAACGGTGACATTAGCGTTGATGACGTTTGACCGATTATTCGGTACCCATTTCTTCACGCTGACAGCAGGCGGGAATCCGATGCTCTGGTCGAATTTATTCTGGTTATGGGGTCACCCGGAAGTATATATCGTTATTTTGCCTGCTTTCGGTATTTTCTCAGAAATCATTGCAACATTTGCAAGAAAAACATTGTTTGGTTATAAATCGATGATTATATCACTTGTTGCAATCTCAGGGTTAAGCTTCGTTGTGTGGGTTCACCATTTCTTCACGATGGGCGGAAGCGCTGCGGTTAACAGTGTATTCTCGATTTCGACGATGGCGATTGCCATACCGACCGGGATCAAGATATTTAACTGGTTGGGTACCCTTTATAAAGGACGGATTGAATTTACCGTCGCCATGATGTGGTCGGTTGCGTTCATTCCGACCTTCCTGATCGGTGGAGTGACAGGGGTCATGCTCGGTATGGCTGCAGCTGACTTCCAATATCACAACAACTACTTCCTGGTTGCTCATTTCCACTACACGCTGATTGCCGGTGTGGTATTTGCCTGCTTCGCAGGACTCGTGTACTGGTATCCAAAAATGTTTGGACATAAGATGAATGAACGCATAGGGAAATGGGCTTTCTGGTTCTTCTCTATCGGTTTCAATGTATGTTTCTTACCTCAATTCGTATTAGGATTTTCCGGTATGCCAAGACGTGTGTACACATACGGGCCAGAAGATGGCTGGATGGCATTGAACGTCATCTCTTCTGTCGGGGCTTTCGGAATGGGAGTAGGGTTCATGATCATCGTCTATAACGTTTACTACAGCTACCGTTTTGCAAAACGGGAACTATCAGGGGATGCTTGGGATGGACGTACGCTTGAATGGGCGACTAGTTCGGCGATTCCACCTCATTATAACTTCGCACATGTTCCTGAAGTGAAGAGTGCGGATGCATTCTACTATATGAAGCAAGAAAGAAAAGAATCCGGTAAGCCGGAAAAGGTTGAGTATAAACCAATCCATATGCCTAGCAATGCAGGAACACCATTCATCATGTCCGGGTTATTCTTCGTTGGTGGATTTGGCTTGGTGTTTGAACTGTGGTGGATGGCGATACTGGCCCTTATCGGTATCTTCGGTTGCATGGCATACCGTTCACTATTTTCGCACAAACAGGATGCTGGTTATTATGTAAGTGTGGAAGAAATAGAAAAAACTGAAAATCCGTATAAGAGGGAGGCGTGAATATGGCACATAGTACGAATGTAGATCCAAATACGCCACTTGAATATCAATCGGAGATCGGCAAACTGAATATTTTTGGATTCTGGGTTTTCCTGGGTGCGGAAGTAGCTCTATTTGCCACTATTTTCGCGACATTCTTTGCCCTTGAAAGCGGCACGGTTGGAGGTCCGCTTCCATCTGAAGTGTTTGATCTGAAGAATACAATCATCATGACGTTACTATTATTAATCAGTAGTTTCACGTCAGGGTTATCAATAAATGAATTAAGAAGAAGAAATGTCAAAGGGATGATGGTCTGGCTGATCATCACATTGCTCTTTGGCGCAGGGTTCCTTTACATGGAAATAACGGAATTCCTTCACCTGATCCATGAGGGAGCCGCCATGGGAACCAATGCATACTGGTCTTCTTTCTATCTATTGACCGGTACGCATGGTCTACACGTATCATTAGGTATCCTATGGATAATACTTGTGATGTTCCAGGTGAAAAGACAAGGGTTAAATCCAGATACCGCTAAAAAACTATTTGTATCCAGCTTGTATTGGCACTTCTTGGACTTTGTATGGATCTTCGTGTTTACAAGCGTGTACTTACTAGGGATGGTGGGATAATGGATCACAATACAGCGAATCATAGTCGTATTCCTTGGACACAGATCATTGGTTTTGTCTTATCGATTGCATTGACATTCTTAGCCGTTTGGTTCGGACTATACGCAGGACTGGCATACAATGTGATGGTTGCTCTTGTATTTGTTCTTGCTTTTATCCAGGCGGCAATCCAACTGTTTATGTTCATGCACGTAACAGAAGGAGAAGGCAGATGGCAGGTAGGAAAAATGATGTCAGCTGCATTTATCGCCCTTGTAATCGTACTTGGATCAATCTGGGTATTGAGCAATATGCATTAAAGATTGATAGAAAGAGGTTGTTGAATTTTATTTCAGCAGCCTCTTTTTTTATTGGCTTTTTTCGCAAAGTCTGGTCTGGTCAGAGAGTATACATAGGTCAAAAGGTTGGTTGACAAGTGTAATCTCATATTCATATAATATCAATGTGCGTGATAATGATAATCATTATCACTATAGTTGAATGAACAGGGGGATTGACCATGATTAAAACAGTTAATGAATCAGAATTCTTCATTATAAAAGGAGACAAGGCAGACAATTTTTTGTTCCGTCCGGTGGATTTTGAACGGGATTTGTCCACTCTCCATGAATGGATGCATCAACCTCACATTGCCCCATTTTGGAAGTTGAACTTGCCGATGTCAGAGTTTAAACAATGGTTAAAGCAGTCTATCGAAGCAGATCATAAAGATATTTACTTAGGAACATTTAACGGCAAACCAGTATGCTATCTGATTGCATACTCCATTGAAAAAGATCCAATCAAGGATTTCTATGAGTATCGGAATGGAGATTTAGGAATGCACTTATTGATTGGTCCCAGGGAATATTTAAATAGAGAAGACGGACTTTCAATGATTAGATCCATGATCATTTTTTTATTTGATCACTATAAGGAAGCAAGAAGAATTATCGGAGAACCTGACATTCGCAATCGGATTGTGATTCCGATATTAAAAAAATTGGGAGGGGAAGTAATAAGCAAAATTGATCTACAGAATAAAAAAGCTTCGTTGATTGTGGGAGAGAGAGATTCGGTAATTGAGAAAATGAAGGATGAGAATATTCAGGTAGAGTGGCTGACATCTATGAATTCGCAAAGGAATGAATTAGTTTGATGAAAGTGAAGGCACCTCTTAATCCTCAAGTAAGCGAACTATTACATACTATTAGTGAGAAAATGAAAGAACTTAATCATCCCCCATTGGATATTCTGACTCCAGAGCAATCCAGAGAATACTATAAAAGTGCCAGAGAATTTTTCACGACAATTTCCATCGATGGTTTAGTGGTTGAAGATACCTTCATTCCTTCATCAGAGGGCCATGACATTCCGGTTCGAATCTATACACCAAGTGGAGAGGGTCCTTACCCTGTCCTCATTTACTCTCATGGGGGAGGCTGGGTATTTGGAGATTTGGATAGCGCAGATAACCTATGCAGGTATTTTTCTAAGCATGCCGGCATCGTCGTCGTTTCTGTCGGTTATCGACTCGCCCCTGAACATAAATATCCTTCAGCGTTTCAGGATGTAATTGAATCCATTAAATGGACATTTAGGAATGGGGAAAAATTAAAAGGGGACATAACTAAAATCGCCGTTGGTGGTGAAAGCTCGGGAGGCAATTTGGCGGCCGCTGCTGCCATATACTTCAGGGGTTCTGAAGTATACAAGTTGTCCCTTCAAGTTCTCATCACCCCGGTTATGGACTATAACCTTGACACACTTTCCTACAGAGAAAATCATACATACAATCTGACAAATGAAAAAATGAAATGGTTTTGGCAACATTATTTGAATGATCCTTCTGAAGGTTCGGATGTATATGTTTCACCTCTAAGAGTACACTCAATGGAGGGTTTGCCAGAAACCCTGCTTGTTACAGCTGAATTCGATCCTCTGAGGGAGGAAGGGTTAGCTTTCGGGGACCGTATGGAGAAGGCAGGGATTAACGTCGAACTGCTGCATTATGAAGATATGGTCCATAGTTTCATTAATATGATAGGAACGGTGGATGAAGCCAAACGTGCCCTGGATGAAATGACTTTAAAGCTTAAATGTATGCTGTACACTGTTGAAGAGAACGCATAAAAAAGGTTCCATTACCTTTATTTAACTAAAGGTAATGGAACCTTAATCATTTGTTTATTAAACTATTTACAAGTCTTCACTCTCATAGTTAAACTGCCACTGAATGCCAAATTTATCGGTAACCTGACCATACAACTTACTCCAGAACGTTTCCTGAAGCTCCATATCCACCTTACCGCCTTCTTTCAATTTGTGGAAGCGGGTCGTCAACTCTTCAGTATCTTTGCTTACCAGAGCAAGGGTGATATTGTTTCCTTCTACAAAAGGCATATCAGGAAACACATCTGAAAACATGACGTTGCTGCCATCGATTGTCAGTCTTGTATGTAATACCAGGTTCTTAGCTTCTTCAGGAAGGGGATAATCAGGGTGGGGAGGTGCCTCTGCAAACGTCATGATCTGTGGTGGCTCGGTACCGAATACCTCTGCATAATACTCAACAGCTTCTCGACAATTCCCATTAAAATTCAGGTAAACATTGACTGACATGTCTATCACTCCTATTGATTATAATGACTACATTTTTAATTGTATCATCATCCTATCAATACTAGTTATAAAAAAATGAATAATCAAAAAAATTTACAAAGAGGAAGCGAGATTTTGCTTCAGATCCTGAGACACTTCGTGGATAAAAAGGGTGTCATAAAATATTGTTAAACCACAATATCTTTCATTCAAGCGTATTTCTTAAGAAATGCGTTTTTTTTATGGAGAGTAATGAAATTATTGGGGTTTTGGCATTAATCGTTGCCTACTGTGTCAGGAATTGATAAAATCATCAATTAGAGTAACTGTAATTCGAAAATGAGGAGAAAAAAATGATAAATGTCACTAGTGGATTTAGAATAGAAAAAGATTTTCTTGGAGAAAAAGAAGTTCCTGAAGATGTGTACTATGGAATTCAAACCTTACGGGCAGTGGAAAACTTTCCGGTTACGGGGTACAAAATCCATAAAGAGATGATCGATGCCTTAGCAGTCGTGAAGAAAGCGGCAGCACTGGCAAACATGGAAACCACACGTCTTTATGACGGGATCGGTCAAGCCATCGTGCAAGCTTCTGATGAAATATTGGAAGGGAAGCTCCATGAATTCTTCATCGTCGATCCCATACAGAGAGGGGCAGGGACTTCCATCAACATGAACGCTAATGAAGTCATCGCCAATCGTGCCCTGGAGCTCATGTCCCACCGTAAAGGGGAATATGGAAAGGTAAGTCCGAACAGTCATGTGAATATGTCACAGTCAACCAATGACGTATTCCCGACGGTGATTCATATTTCCACGCTGAAATTATTAGAGAAGCTTCTTGTCACGATGGAACATATGCTGAACGCCTTTAAAAAGAAAGCTCAGGAGTTTGATCACGTTATTAAAATGGGACGTACCCACCTGCAGGATGCTGTTCCGATTCGTCTTGGCCAGGAATTTGAAGCGTATAGCAGGGTGGTGGAGCGTGATATTAAACGGATCGGACGAACTCGGGATCACCTCTATGAAGTAAATATGGGGGCGACTGCAGTAGGAACTGGATTAAACGCGGATCCTGTTTATATCAAGAGTGTCGTGAAGCATCTGGCTGATATCAGTGGTTTGCCACTTACCGGGGCTGAGCACCTTGTCGATGCTACGCAAAATACCGACGCATACACGGAAGTTTCGGCTGCATTGAAGGTATGTATGGTCAATATGTCCAAGATCGCCAATGACCTGCGCATGATGGCTTCAGGCCCACGCGCCGGACTTGGTGAAATTTCATTGCCATCCAGACAGCCTGGTTCTTCCATTATGCCTGGTAAAGTGAATCCGGTCATGCCGGAACTGATCAATCAAGTAGCCTTTCAGGTCATGGGAAATGATCAGACCATCTCCTTGGCATCAGAAGCAGGCCAGCTTGAATTGAATGTGATGGAGCCTGTACTCGTATTCAACCTCCTTCAATCCATCAGTATCATGAACAATGCGTTCAGAAGCTTTACGGACAATTGTCTTGTGGGAATTGAAGCGAATGAGACACGTATGAAAGAGTATGTGGAAAATAGTGTGGGAATCATTACTGCGGTCAATCCTCACTTAGGATATGAAGTTGTATCACGTATTGCGAGGGAAGCTATTCTAAAAGGGAAGTCTGTAAGGGAACTTTGCCTGGAATATGATGTTTTGACTGAGGAAGAGCTTGATTTGATCCTGAATCCTTATGAAATGACGAATCCTGGGATTGCGGGTCGTGTGTTATTTGATCGTCATTGATATGCATAAGCGATGAAATATAGAGAAACCTTCTTTGTTAAAAGAGGAGTTTCTCTTTTTCTATTTATGAATCTTACTTGGGATATACCATATTACATTAAAAGGTAAAAATATATAATTATAAAAATTATATAGTTAATCCACATCTATAAGGATAGATACTTAACTATAATAGCTTATATGATATCTATTTCCCCTGTATAATGATAGATATATACAAGGGGGAAGTGACACGATGTCTATCGGCAGAATTATCTACTATCATCGAAAAAAACAAAATAAAACACAAGAGCAACTTTGCAAAGGGATATGTTCAACGACTCACCTAAGTAAGATTGAGAATAGTTCTAAAGAGGGGAACCTGGAAACATTAGAATTACTTTGTAAACGACTCGGTGTATCGATCGAAGAGGAAACGGCAAAAACGCTGTATTTAAAAAAGCAGTTGGCGCAATTCTATGAAGCGATCGAAAGACTTCATCGAGATCATGCCGAAAGACTATATCATGAGTTGGAAAAGCATAGAGACTATATTCAATGTACGGAAATGGTTTACTTATATGAACTTTACATGCTTCGATATCTATTATTCACAAATAACCCGACCGAATATGAACAGGCTTCTCTAGGATTAAAAAAGAATATGAGCAAGTTTTCTTCGTTTGAAAAATATCTCTGGGAGTTCTTTCAGGGGATCTATTATGGACAGAAACAGCAATATTCCAAGGCGATTATCATCTTTGATAAAATAGAGGGTAAAGCCGATCTGTATAGTGAAAAAGTGACAGATTATTATTATTATAAAGCGGCCAATCATGGGCTATTGAAGCATTTTACGTTGTCTCTTCACTATTCCCACAAGGCTTTGCGAATCTTTCAGAACACAGGGAATATCTTACGGATCCTTCATGTGAAAATAGGACTTTCAGCTAATTTAATTTATATTAACGATCTTGAACGCGCAGAAGTCCTGCTGCATACGGCCTTAAACGATGCAGAGATGTTAAAAGATGACGAAACGAAGATTACAGCTCTTCATAATTTCGGTTTATTAAATAAGAAAAAAGGAAGGCTTCAAGAGTCGTTAGAGTATTTCTCCAAGTCGCTCACATTGAAAAAGAAGCAAACAATCAGTTATTATGGCACATTGGTGGAATTGGTACAAGTATTGATGGAGTTGAAAGAGAATGAACGGGCGATTAATCTATTACAGGAACATCTAAGAGATATTAAAGATCAGCAGTCCAGTAAGTATGTAGAATTGATGGTGTTGTATTTAGATGCGATAAAGGATGACAAACGGCTTAGCGATTTTTTAATCGATCGTGGTCTGCCTATGATGAAACAATATGATCTCTATAAGGCCGCAACATTTTCGGAGCGATTAGCGGTATATTTTAAAGAAAAGGGAGACCTGATTTCTTCCAATCAATATCTTCATTTATCCAATGAACTATTAAAAAAATTGATCTTTAACCATAATGAACCAATATAAATGAAACGTTTAAGCAAGCAACTGTTAATGGTTGCTTGTTTTTGATTTTTTATGAAATTTAATAGGTGTTAAACACCCTTCTCGAATAGTAGGATATACCTGTTTTGTGAGATAGGAATATAACTATATAGGTATAATTACTTCTTCATTAGAAACTTTCCCAACTTTCACCCTACCCTGACCTCTTAAGTTACGCTAATGACTCCATGAAATGAACAGGAACTTGAGAGAAGTTTCGGGATGCGTAAAGAATTTTCCCAATTAACAGACTTATCAAAAAAGATTACTATTTAGGTTGTAAACAAATTTGCGTCACGGATGAATATCAGAGGGGGAAGAGTATGAATAAGAAGCGTTCAGCTAAAATCTTGACGGTTGCACTGGCTGCAAGTCTATTAGGTACATCAGGAATTCCATTTAACGTTAGGGCAGAAAATGCGCCTGGTACGTCTAAGTTCACACAGATAAAAGATGTAGAAGAGACGTTGATGAGTCTATCGGATGAGCAAAGAATGGCTCTGAAACAGATTGAAGCAAAACCGGATTTTGAAATCGCTCCGAATATCAATACGGAAAGTGAAGGGCTTGTTGATGTAATCGTTGAATTTAAACAGGCACCTGCCAAAGTTGAAGTGATGAAGCAGGCGGCTAAGGTAGCCGGTACGACTACTAAAGCAGCGGCTGAAAAGGTAGAGAAATCTCACAGTGAATTTAAACAAAACTTCCATTCTATGAAAAATAAAAAGAGTGCAAGCCCTGGATTACAAGAGGCGAAAATCAAGAAAGAATATCGTTCTGCCATTAATGGTGTAGCGATGTCCATCCCGGGAAATGAGATTGAGAGTTTACTGGATTCCGGGGTAGTGAAACGGGTATGGAAAGATGAAGAGGTTCAGCTTGATCTTCCGGATATGGAAGGGGAAGCTTCCGAATCGAAAATGATGGATAGTATCCCTCAAATCAATGTGGACAAGCTTCATGCTGAAAACGTGACAGGTGAAGGCATCAAGGTTGGGGTACTGGACACAGGAATTGATTATAACCACCCTGATTTAAAGGATGTATATAAAGGTGGATATGATTTCGTTGATAACGATAACGATCCAATGGAAGCAACCTATGAAGATTGGAAAAACTCCGGTCTACCTGAAATCAATCCAAATTCGGGATCTGCTTATTATACCGAACATGGAACACATGTGTCAGGGACCATCGCGGGGGACCAACAAAATTCGGTTGATTATGCCGTAAAAGGGGTAGCACCGAACGTAGACCTTTATGGCTATCGTGTTCTTGGACCATATGGATCGGGAGCGACAGCAGGGATCCTTGCAGGAATTGACAAAGCCATAGCTGATGGAATGGATGTCATCAATCTTTCATTAGGAGCGTCTACTAACGATCCATTATATCCAACCTCTGTAGCAGTTAACAATGCAATGCTATCGGGAGTGGTGACAGTTGTGGCGGCCGGGAACAGTGGCCCGAATGAAGGAACCCTTGGAGCTCCTGGTGCGGCGGCGCTCGGAATTACGGTTGGGGCAAGTGATTTTGCCATGGATATTCCTACCTTCAGATTCATGAGTGTTAATGGTGAAACATTTGAAAACGTCTTATTAATGGGGAAGAATTTTTCCGATGATTTAACCACTCTAGAAAATCAGTCCAAACAAGTGGTTTTCGCTGGACTTGGTTATGAAGCTGATTTCGAAGGGAAAGAGTTAAAAGGAAAAATCGCTCTGATTCAACGAGGGGAAATTACCTTTGTAGATAAAGTGAAACATGCGAAAGAAGCAGGGGCAGAAGCTGTTATTATCTACAATAATGCTGACGGAAATATTCCTTCTTATTTAGGGGAAGGTTCAGAACTCGTTCCGACCTTTCGTATGACAAAAGCTGATGGAGAGCATTTGAAAGGGTTGGGAGATAACGTATCCCTCACGTTTGGGGATTTAGCAAGCGTTCAAACTGAAGGGGACAACTTGGCTGCCTTCAGTTCAAGAGGTCCTGTGGGTGGCAGCTATGATATAAAACCGGATGTTGTGGCACCTGGGGTAGCGATCTTCTCAACTATTCCTGAATATATCAACAGTCCAGAAGAAGGAGTAGATTACTCTTCAGCCTATGCCCGTCTACAGGGAACTTCGATGGCAGCTCCTCACGTTGCAGGAGTGGCTGCCCTCTTGCTTGAAGAAAATTCAGAACTGACACCGTTTGATGTAAAAGCTGCCCTGATGAACACGGCAGAAGACTTGAATGGTGACGTATCCGTTTTCGAACAAGGAGCGGGACGAGTCGATGCCTATGAGGCGGTACATGCCGATGTATCCATCAAAGTGATGGATACAACAAAAAGTCTAAATGAAAATGGCAAAGAGGTAGAGATTGATGAAGAGACGGCATCCATCTCTTTCGGAAGTCACTACAAAGATGACAATGGAATTAAAGCAGACAGAAACATGATCATCGAGAACGATGGTGGAGAAGAAAAGTCATTCAAGGTAGAAGTCGAATACCATGGTGAACGTACAGGCATCAAGGATTCTGCCGAAAACGGTATTCATTTAGACTTTCCGACGAGTGTATCGGTTGCTGCAAGCGATTCGAAAGAGATTTCACCAACGATCACAGTTCCAGAAGATGCAGAAGAAGGCCGTTATGAAGGGTATATTCATTTGACGAATGCAAATGACGCGAGTGAAACGTACCAGGTTCCGTTTGCTATTCGAGTCACGGGAAAAGGGTTCGACTATCTTGAAACAGACCGGCCAACACTAGCAAATAATACACCAAAGTGGCAGTACTACAACCCGTTCATCACAGCAGCATTTCAAATGAAAAACCCGCTGACGAGGATAGACATTGTGGTGAAAGATGGACAATCAGGTGAAGCTATTGGATTCATTGCTTCCCTTCAACAAGCGAATGTAAAGCCTGACTACCGATACTACATTCCTTCTGTTTTTGCTGGAGTCGTTTATCCATTTACAAATGACGAACAAAATCCGATATCAGAACAATCCGTTGATTTGCCTGAAGGGGACTATGAATTAGAGTTCATAGGGTATGATGAAGAAGGAAAAACGTATACAATCGATACTCCTGTCATCGTTGACAATACAAAACCCCAAGTGACATTTGATAAAGCTCCTGATGTGTATGAAATCAGTGAAGATATGTACACAGAAGAGTTTGGGAAGAATGCATTCTGGATTCATGGAAATGTGCAGGACTCAACAGTAGGTGTTTTACAATTAAAAGGTATGGATTATGATCAATCATCGAACAAATTTTTGATAGCAACGGGATCCCGTGAGTATTATAATTGTTGTTTCCCTTCAGCGGATTCAGAAGGGGATACTCAGTTTGGAATCGAACCTTCTGATATTGCAGATGGACCATTAAGATTAAGTTTAGCTGGTGCTGATATGGCAATGAATGTAAATTACCAAAGATATATCTTCTTACAAGAGGGCACTGAGTATGTAACGTCTGACTACAACAAGAAAGAAGTCGGGATAGACGATACAGTGACCATGACTCTGAGCTTGAATAACGTAAAAGACCTTATTTCCGGAGAGTACACGATTCAATATAAAGGAGAAATGTACTCATTCGAATCGGCAAAGCTGAATGATGAATTTAAAGCCTATGCAGAAGAAAACGGACTTCAAGCATCACTTCAAGACCCTGTTGAAGGCAGTCCAGGATATTACCAGACCGTCAAAGTAGGAGCTTCATTGAACGGAGAAGGGTACTCAGGTTTGGATGGTGATATGCCTATGGTAGATGTTACGTTCAAGGTCAATAAAGATGACTGGTTTTATGGATATGACAAACTTGATGTAACACAGTCAAGTTACACAAAGGTCGGTGAAGATGAGGCGGTATCTCTTCCTTATTACAGCACTTCATCATTTGATTTCGTGTCCAAACATACAAGGATCGAAGGGTATATTAAACCAGAAGCATTTATGAAGAAAAGTGGTAGTGGCAATCTTACTTTACCCACTGGTGTTGCTCAAAATATCGGATCGAAGGTATACGCCTTATCACCGGCTGGTAAAAAATATGAAGGCAGCATCGACTCAAGAGGGAAATACACAATCGAAGGTGTTCCTGCTTCACGTGAGACATACAATGTCGTAGTGGAAGTCCCAGGACATTTAAAGACCTACACGCCATTCATACCTGGTTTTGAATTGAAAGGTGAAGAGTATGGAAGGTTCGTTTCAACAGGATCCAAGATGAATCTGGCGGGTGATGTCGATGGAGATCATATGATTGATATTAATGATGCCATCGTCACAGTCTTCTCTTACGGAAAAGAAGGGGTTGGAGTAAATAAAGGTGACCTGAACCAAGATGGCAAAGTAGATGAAACGGATCTGCGTTTGATCGAGAAGAATTTCTTAGAAAAAGGTCCAGATGCCAAAAAGAATAAAAAACCAAAAGAAAAACATGGCAAGGTGACTCTGGAAAAATTATTTCACTCAATTGGTCTTGAATTAGAAAAATAACAAAAATGGAAAAAGAGGTGTCCTATGGGGCCCCTCTTTTCTTGTATAAAGAAAATGCTAAGTTCACCAGAACGAATGATAACTCTGACTGATGGATTTATCAGCAATGAAAGACTAAATAAATTTGATGAAATTCCTCAGAAATAATATCATCTCAAATCTCTATAGAATGAAATGGAAACTAACTGGTTAGTGAGAAATGAAATCTTATAGTGCCCACAGAGGAAAGAAAGAATTAGAATGCGAATAGCAGGTGAGAAAAATGAATGCAACTTTATTTCAGAAGATTCAGCACTCTATGAAAGAGGTTGGATGGAGAAAAATAGACTTAGCACAACGCTCGGGGATTCATATGAGTGATATTAGTCGGACTTTCAATCACAAGCAACCACTTTCACTAAAACATCTAGATGCCATTACAAATGCTCTAGGGTTAGTGGAAGGTTCTCTTTATCCGTTTTATGTAGAGGAATGCTTTAACGAGAACCAATTATTGGACAAACGTAGAAGTATTCAGTTCCTGTATAAGTGTATAACGCTTGGTTATGAAAAACAGAAGAGTGATCTGTTGCTTATCATGACAGCAGAAACGTCAGACACGAACCGAACCAACTATTTGTCCTATATTTTTTCCGTCGCAGAGAAGCTATTAAAAGCGAAAAAAGAGGAGAAGGCGTTACCCCTGTACGAATTGATCATTAAAAATGAATCGAATGATTTCTCAACACAACTGGCAACCAGTTATTTTAGGCGATTTTACATTCTGAGAATGACTGAGAACGCACAAATGGCACTTACACATGTGTTAGAGCATCTGATGTGTTTGCCAAGAGAAGTTAGAATGGAAGCGTATTTATGGATTACAGCGTATTACTATCGACGTGAGCAATGGAAAGAAGTCCTGTATTACGCTGAGAGATTGGAAAACATGATCAAGGAGGGCGAGTATTATGCAAGAGCTCTAATGTATAAAAGTTTTGCATTGGTACGCCTGGGGGGTTCACTTGAAGAAGTATTGGCTCTTACTTCTCAATATGCTCAAGAAAACGAATATTTTGCTGAAATAGCCGCCGGCAACCGGTTTGCTGCTTATTTAGATTTTGGACATTTGGAGTATGCAGATGAGTATCTTGCTTGGTTAGAAGGTAGAGAGGATACGTATGTTGGTTTGCCAAAGGTGCTCGAGGCATATGTTCAATTGAACCGTATTGAGGAAGCGAAACGGCTTTTGGATTGGTATCAACATATCATTGATGACATGTCTTTTGGTGGAGAACTGTGGCTGAAGCAGAAAGTGAATTTAGATTTTCGGTACGCCTATGCTCTATACCAGTGTGAAACTCTACTATTGCCGGAAGGATTGGATGAACTATTGAATGTGGCGAATACAGCAAATCAAATAGGTAATATAGAGAGATTTAAAAAATGTCTTTTCATTTACTGGAAATACAGGAACCATGCGTCAGATGACCAAAGAAACAAATATATAAAACTGTTAGGTATAAATGAATACCAAGAAATATATTGAAGCAGTTATACACAGCACCATAGCTAATCTATTTTTTCTTAATAATCTCGGTAATTAAGGATCTATGATAAAGAAAATTAACAAACTGAAACTCTCTTGAATAAAAACTGAATTTGATGAAATTTTGCAAAAGTTAAATTCTATCAAATTTAAATAGTATGAATATATCACCAGATAAGAAAGAAGGGAAAAGACGGATGAAAAAGAGAATCACCAAAAATGTCACAATGTTGGCACTTAGTGCAGGTCTTGTAGGCAGTAGTCTAGCACCGGCCACACTATCACACCAAGTTCATGCAGAGCCCTCTTCAGGCATTGATCAAGTTCTGTCGAAGTTGACTCCAGAACAGCGTCAAGCGATTAAACAATTACAAACGAATGACCAAGGAGGACTGCAGTTATCTCCTGAGGTAGATCAAAAGAGTAATGATTCCATTTCCGTTATTGTTCAATTTAAAGACAAGCCGGAAAAGACAGCGGTGCTGGAAGCGGAACTCGAAGGGAAAAACCTGTCTAGGACAAAAGCAAAAGAAAAAGTAGATGCAGCTCATGAAACCTTTCAAAAAGACCTTCAAAAGATTTTCAAAAATGAGTTGAAACAAAAGAAATCATCTTTCAAAATTAAGCAGTCTTATAAGAATGCCTTTAACGGTGTTGCGATGACCATTCCTGCCAACAAGGCAAAAGAGTTGCTTGATTCTAAAGAGGTAAAGGCTGTTTGGAGTGATTTGGAAGTACACGTCGAGCCTCCTGTCACAGAACAAGAAAAATCAGAGAAAAATACAGAACCGAATAGGATGACCACGTTTCCTGGTATTGAAAGGCTTCATCACGAAGGATTCACAGGAGAAGGTGTGAAGGTAGGGATCCTCGATACTGGAATCGACTATAATCATCCTGATTTAAAAGATGCCTATAAAGGCGGATTTGATTTCGTGGATAACGATAATGACCCGATGGAAACGACGTATGAAGATTGGGTGAAAGCAGGAAAACCACATGGATCTCGAGACTATTTTACTCAGCATGGGACTCATGTGGCTGGAATCGTTGCCGGGCAGGGGGCGAACGAGTCTGACCTAGCGGTGACCGGAGTCGCACCGGATGCTGATATTTATGCGTATCGTGTGTTAGGTCCATTCGGTACTGGTAGCACCGGGGCGATATTAGCCGGTATCGACCAAGCAGTGGAGGACGGTATGGATGTTCTTAACATGTCTCTTGGTGCGAATTACAACGATCCGTTGTATGTGACGAGTATTGCCGTTAACAATGCCGTGCTTGCCGGCGTAACGGCAGTGGTGTCAGCAGGAAACTCAGGAAACAATATGTATACGCTTGGTTCACCTGGTACCTCTCCATTGGCGCTTACTGTAGGGGCCAATGACACTTCTGTCACGATTCCAACATTTAAAGGAACTCTTCATACAGATACGAATGTATCAGCAGATTTAAAGATGGTTGCAAGAGGGTTTGACGATAATATAGAAGAATTAAAAGGGCAGAATTTGTCGATTGTTGATGGCGGGACAGGTTCCTTTCCTGAAGATGTTGATGGTAAAGTTGTCCTTGCGGCACGTGGATATGTGGATCTTAATGCCATGATAAATAACGCTAAGAAAGGTGGGGCGAAAGCTCTACTTTTATACAACGCAATTCCGCTGCAAGATGTGTATTTAGGAGAAGGTTTTGACTCTATCCCTGTATTCTCTTTAAGCGATGAACAAGGAAACGCAATGAAGCAAGCACTGACTTCCGGCAATGCAACGTTCTCTTTTGATGAGCTTGTTGATCCAGTTGTGACCGGAGGGGATGTATTAGCTGACTTCAGCTCTCGCGGTCCGTCCCGGGTATTGTATGATATTAAGCCGGAAGTAACCGCACCGGGGGTATCTGTCATGTCGACAGTACCATCTTATATGCATGGAGAGGATCAAATTGGCAATTATCAATATGCCTATGAAAGTTTATCCGGTACCTCCATGGCTGCGCCAAATGTTGCAGGTGTAGCGGCTCTTTTAAAACAAACTGATCCTGACATGACACCTGCCGAGATCAAAACGAGGCTAATGAATACTGCAGCTCCATTAAATGGTGAATATAGCGTATTCGAAGTGGGTGCAGGACGTGTAGATCCGTATAAAGCGATTCATGCACAAACAAACATTCAAGTAAATGACGAGACCGAAACAAGTGATGGAGGAGCAAAGACTCTTGCAGATGAGGGAATCCATACGATTAAAGATACGACCGGTGCCCTAAGCTTTGGCGCACATGCTCCAGATGGAAAGCATTTAAGAGAGACCCGATCTGTCGCGCTCTACAACAACAGCAATGAAACGAAAACCTTCGATGTGAAAGTTGAGTTCCAAACACTTGAGGAAAGGTTTGAGGGCGATTATTCTCGTGTAGCCAACGATGCGGTAGCCAACGGTGTCACGCTGGAGACAAAAGATACATTGAAAGTGAAGCCAGGTAAGAAAAAGAAAACGGCGGTGACAATGTTAGTTCCGAAAACGGCCGAACTAGGAAATTATGAAGGCTATGTGGTGTATACAAATAAAGACAATCCGGATGAAATGTATCGCGTTCCATTTGGCATTCATACAGTGGAAGAAGGCATTGATCATATTGAGGCAAGTCCGCCTGCCTTTACGGTAGCGAATGAGCATGGCTTTAATGGAATAAAATGGTCAGTCGCTCTTATGTTCCAATTAAAATCTCATATGCGTTCACTGGATCTATTCCTTGTCGATCCAAAAACGAATGAAGAATTTGGATTCCTTGGCTCTTTTGACGGTATGGGTGCAAATGAGAATATTGAATATCGCCTGGGCGGTGCAATGAACGAAGGGTTTTACTATCCGTTAACGGGAGACCCGGAAAACCCGGTTGCGTATGATACGGCACAAGTCGAACCAGGTTTATACAAAATCAAAATGGTAGGTACAAATGATACAGGGAAAACCTTTACTGCAGATACACCGGTTTACTTTAACGTTACGCAGCCAACACTCGACCTCAACGTGGACTCTGGTGTGTATGAATATAGTCCGGATCAAACAACAGTCCCATTAACCGGTTCTGTTTACGATCCAGGTGTGGAAGAAATGAAAGCTGCTGGTATGGATGTGACTCAAGCCAATAATAAATTTGTTTATCAGTATGGTAGATTCGCCACTGAAGTTCCATTAGATGCTGAAGGAAACTTTTCGACAGAGCTCACACTGAGCCCAGGTGTATCAGTGCTACCAGTGAAAATGTATGCAGAAAATATGGCAACAGTGCAAAACTACTCTAGTTTTAAACAGGTATATTATGTGAAAGAGGGTACTCAGTACGGAACTGCTATTCCGGATAAAAAGAAAGTAACAGCGGGTGATACTGTGACGTATACCCTTTCGATGAACAATATGGAAAACATGAAGCAAGCAGAGTATTCATTTATAAATCCATTGTCAACATTTGCTGAGGTGGTAAGCATTAAACCACATGAGACATTAAATGGGAAAGTGGATATTCAGACCGTGGATACGGATGTAGAAATAGATGGGGCTACGGCGACAAAAACAGACATTACCGCGACATTAACTGGCGATGCCCCACAAACAGGAGTAAACGGAACGACTCCGATGGTAGATGTCACATACAAAGTGAAAGAGGATACTGGCAGTGGTACTCTTAATTTAGAACAATTCAAAACATCGTATACTAATACAGATGATACGGTGAAATCCGTAGATGGTATTTCAATTCCATATCGGGTGGAACGAACGCATTCCGTTTTGAAGTCATGGGTTTATGGAGAAGCATTTAGGGTACCTGTTTACCCGGAGTTGGATGAGCCATTATCGAATGTCGATTATGTAAAGGCGGGCGCAAAGGTGAAAGTAACAGATGAAACAGGAAAAGAGTATGCTAACAACCTTGGAGAAAGTGCCATAACATATTTTTTCAGATCTGAATTGCCGCTTACGGATAAACCATTCACATTAGAAGTAGATCTGCCTGGACATTTCACTGTGAAGAGAACCTTTACAGTCGGGTTGAAAGAAGATGGTGAAATCAAGCCATTTACTAGAATTCAATATTTTCAATCTGCACATGCGGGAGATGTGAACAAAGATAATGTAATTGATGTGAATGACGCACTTTACATTCAATCTAACTGGAATACAGACAAACGCGAAGCAGATATCAACTTTGATGGAGTAGTAGATGCAAAGGATATGCAATTTGTAATCAATAATTACTTGATTCAAAATCCTTGGATGGATAACTCTCCCGAACCGGTGAAAACACATAACGGACATACATTAGAAAGTGTGTTAGAGGAATTAAATATTCAGTAAGGAAAAGGCAAGAGCAACGGCCAATTGGTCGTTGCTTTTTTTTGAGAAAAATCTTCTTGGTGGCAAAATGGACGACGGATCAAATGTGAGGTATCTACCACAACTTTCAAGCAAATTCATCAAGAAGATAACAGATAAACTATACAGGCACTAATCATTTCCAATGTAATATGATTAATATAAGGGAGTGATGAAAATGCCTTGGCAACAAAAAATCAGATATTTAACAGGTCAGCCTGTAGGAATTTCATTAACAAATGGGCAGGGAACATCAGGGGTTCTGTGCGGTGTCTCGGAGTCCAAGGTTCTTGTTATTGAATATTTGTATCAAGCACAATTCGCCCTGAAACAGTATGATTATTATATGATTCAAGATATTAATGGATTTCCACCTTGCCAGAACAGCCAACCGCTTTATTAACATACTCGTCCCTCTTTGGAGGGTTTTTTTTTATTAAATTATTCTTCTGGTTCATAATATCCAAGATGAATACTAATTTATCAAGTGTTTAAGCTAATCTTCCGCCTTTTCTACTTACATCCGGGAATGGAATTTGAAATATTCTAAAAATTTCTTCGTGTTTATGGAAAAATGATTATTCTCTGAACGAACCCATCCCAAACAGATCGTTACTTGTTCATAGCCTTTTATTTCAATAGGGACGATTTCACCGCTTAAAACAAAAGGGTCATTTTTTAAAGCAAAGTCTGGCCCGAAGCTAATTCCGAATCCTTCAATAATCGCATTTTTTATTACTTCTGTATTATCCGAAGTAAATAAAATATTCATTGGTCCAAATGTACTGATTAAATGATCGGCAAACCTTTTTACATAATCACCGTTATATAAAATAACATTTTGACTCATTAATTGTTCAGGAGTGATTGATTTAAGTGAAGCCAAAGGTGACGATCTACCAACATATACTTTCACTTGTCCTTCAAGTATTGCGTCAAATGATAAATCTTCTCTTTTTTTTTCCAATTCTTCATATATCGTGATAAGGCCAATGTCTATTTGATTCTTTTCGACAAGCTCAATAATATGCTGTGTGCCTTTTTCAGAGATTTCTATATTCACATTAGGATAAGCGTTTTTAAAAGCAGATAAAGGTTCTAACAGTAGCAGCATAAAGCCGGGGATAGATGATAGTTTTAAATCTCCGGAAACGATCGTATTAAGAGATTGTGCTTCTTCCTTAAATTCTTGAAGTCTTATTAACACCTCATATGCCTTTTTAATTAATGTTTTGCCTTCCTCTGTTGGAATGGCACCAAGGCGTCTGTAGCGTTTAAATAGTTTCACGCCCAACTCATCTTCTAATTTCGTAATGGATTGGCTGATACCGGATTGAGAAACATGAAGGTCTTGTGCAGCTAATGAAATCGATTTGGTTTCCGCAACCTTTACTATGTATTCCAGTTGTTCGATATGCATAGGATTCCCCTTTTAATATAGAAGTGTAGGTAATGTATTCATTATTAATAGTAAATTTATTTCAGTGTAAATTATATATATACTAAATTCAAGCAATTGATAATATTCTGAAAAATAAAAAGTAGGGGAGGGAAATAAATATAGAGTTGAAAATAGAGAGAGAAACCAGAGAATTTGAGAATGGTAATTTTCACAGTCTCCATTAAGTCCCTATGAACACGGAAGCATGATAAATAAGAAACTAAAGATATTATTGAAAGCGCTTCCGTTCGTAAGAACAAGCTTGCAATGTACCAGAGGCACAATCAAGTTTTGAAGGAATCTAATAATTGTACAGATGAAATTTTGAGAAGGGCTCTGCGAGTTGAACGAGTTGAAGTTGAATAGTTTGATAGAGAGCATTATTTTATTTTGTGGTCTATAAAGGAATGAAAAAGGAGGAGTTTCTAAATGGAAGCAGCGATGCAAATCCTAGATTACCCACTCTATATTAACGGAGAGTGGAAACCGGCGAAAAGCGGAGAAACGTTTGAGGTGGTAAACCCTGCAACAGGTGAAGTGGCGGCAAAGGTAGCGAAAGCCGGGAAAGAAGATGTAGAGGAGGCTGTTTCATCTGCCAGGCGTGCTTTTGATTCGGGAGTATGGTCTAAAAAGTCTCCTCAGGAACGTGCAGACGTACTTGTCCAATTTGGAAATAAGATTCTTGAGCATGCTGAAGAACTAGGTTACTTAGAATCTATCAGCTCGGGAGCTACCGTTCGACGTATCTCAAACTTAGACATACTATCCATTGTAGATCTCCTGCAGCAAACAGCAAAGTTCACTGTAGAGTATGCCTACGTCGAATCCCTTCCTACAGTACCATTTCCTGGTCCAAGTAATAACCAGATCTGGCGGGAACCAATTGGTGTTGTAGCGGCCGTTACACCTTGGAATTTTCCAATGATTCTTGCTATGTGGAAGTTGGCTCCTGCGTTGGCAATGGGGAACTCAATTGTAATCAAGCCAGCATCCAATACGCCGTTGTCTACCTTGAAATTAGCAAAATTGGCTGCTGAAGCCGGTATACCGGCAGGTGTATTTAATGTTGTATCCGGTCCTGGAGCAAGCATCGGTGAGGAGCTTGTGACCCATCCAAGTATAGACAAGGTCGCGTTTACAGGTTCTACAGAAGTCGGGAGACGCATCATGCAAATGGCATCGGGAACGGTCAAACGCGTCACTCTAGAGCTAGGGGGAAAATCACCAGCCATTGTATTGCCGGATGCCGACTTGGATATCACCATTCCAGGGATATTATTCGGATTCTTGACACACTCCGGGCAAGTTTGTGTATCAGGCACTCGTGTCCTTGTACATGATTCCATTTATGAACAAGTAATCGAACAATTATCCAAGCTTGCAAGCTCCATTAAAATTGGAAATCCATTAGATATGGGAACGGGTATGGGGCCGCTTGTGTCAAAACAACAATTGAACAGCGTTCTTTCTTATATTGAATCCGGTGTTCAAGAGGGTGCACGATTGGTTTGCGGAGGAAAACGTAGAATCGTAGAAGGATTTGAAAATGGATATTATATTGAACCTACCATTTTTGCAGAGGTTCATAATGACATGAAGATTGCGAGAGAGGAAATATTTGGTCCTGTACTTTCAGTCATTCGTTACTCCACAGTTGAGGAGGCAATTGAGATTGCGAATGATACGATTTATGGTTTAGCAGGTGGAGTTTGGTCTAAGGATGTCAATAAAGCAATGAAAATAGCACGTGAATTAAAAGCTGGTACGATATGGATTAATGATTGGCATATGATGAGAAGTGATGCTCCATTCGGTGGATACAAACAAAGCGGTTTTGGAAGGGAATTGGGACGCCAAGCGCTGGATGAATATTCTCAAGTCAAGCATGTTCACTGCTCACTCGTACCTGAAGTAAGCCAAAGACCTTGGTATCAAATGTTATTGGGATAATACAGATCGCGTTAAGAATACAAAAATAAAAAAAGCAGGTGATTCAATGTCGACATCATATTTTCAATTTTCTGTTAGAACTGTTGTTAATAGCGGGGCGGGATCCAGAACCCTACTTCCTGAGATGATTAAAGGGCTTGGAGGTAAACGGGCAGTACTCTACACAGATATAGGGTTAACTCAGGCTGGAATTACAGATCAAATCAAAGAATTATTTGAACTCATACCTGGTACCCCTCAGCTCGTTGGAGTTTTCGAAGGAATCGAACAGGACGCGAAAGGTGAAATCATTAATCGGGGAGCTCGTTTCTTTAAAGAGTGCAACGGTGATTCCTTGATTGCTCTTGGCGGGGGCAGCGTCTTAGATACAGTCAAAGGGATCAAGTGGATGCTACATAAAGGACTGGATGATATCCGTGATTCGCTTCTTACTGGAAATGTGATGGAGTGGTGGCCGGAGGCACAATTTATTCCGATTCCGCATGTAGCCATTGCGACAACGGCTGGGACAGGTGCTGAAGTATCACCGGCAGCTGTGATCTTTAATGAAAAGCTTGGGATAAAAACAAACCTGCTTCATCCGTTCATCAGTGCAGATATGGCCATTTTGGACCCTGATTTAACCGTAGGGCTTCCTCCTAAAATCACGGCATTTACTGGATTTGATGCCTTGACCCATGCAGTAGAAGCGTATTTTTCACCAAAGGCAAACCCAATGACAGATGCTTATGCCCTACAATCGGTTCGTATGATTGCAGACAATTTACAAATTGCCGTTCGTAAAGGAGAAAATCTTTCAGCCAGGGCGAATATGCTAATGGCAAGTTCGATGGCGATTTCTGCATTCTGTCTGTGCCTGAATGCGATTCCGGTTCACAACTTGGCCCATGCGATAGGGGCTAAATTTAAAATCCCTCACGGACTGGCAAATGCTGTACTGTTGCCAAATGTAATGGAATCAATGCCTGAATTCTATCTGCCCCGAATCACTGGGTTCGCCCAAGCGTTAGGAATCAAGGATCTTTCAGAACAACCTGAAAAATGTTTAGAGGATGTTATCAACTATATAAGGGATCTTCGTAAAGCAGTTAATTTACCCGACACATTTGCTGAATTTGAAAGTAATCAAGATCAGCTGCAACATTTGGTGCCAGCTGTTCATAATGACCCTGCTGGAGTTTTCTATAAGATACCAGCAACGGTTATTACCAAAGTGACCAACGAAGTGTTTGAAGAAACGACTATAAAGGCTTAGCTTCGGCCGCAATCTAATTATATTCAAAATCTGGCATTCCAGTTACAAGGAAAACACTTGAAAATCTACTATTCATGTATGGTTGGGGAACTACCATAAGTGCCAGGGATTTCAAAGTGTTTTCCTTTTTACTTAATGACAAAATAACAATTCTTGGAGGCTTGTATGATAAGCAAACTATCAAATCAATCTATGCCCGCTACTTCGTATACTAAAAAGTCAAATTCACAAGTGTACGATTCTCTGAATTTTGAAGATCGACAGGATTTCGAAGATGCCAAACGAGGTTTTATTGCACCATTGGAATCTACAATGATTAAGAACGATTCCGGGGAAGTCGTCTGGGACATCGATAAGCTGGATTTTCTACAGGGTACTGCTCCTGAGACTGTAAACCCAAGCCTGTGGAGAAATGCACAATTACAGGCTATATCTGGTTTGTTTGAAGTGGTAGAAGGAGTCTATCAAATTCGTGGACAATCAATTGCCACCACTTTCTTTATAGAAGGCAACCAAGGAGTCATTGTCTGTGATACATTAGCAAGTACTGAATCTGCTGAAGCTGCGATGGAATTATATTATAAACATCGTCCAAGGAAGCCAGTTTCAGCCATCATTATAAGTCAAAGTCACGCGGACCATTTTGCTGGTATTCAAGCTGTTCTAAAGTATGCAGAAAATCCGGATATCCCTATTGTCGTTCCCCAACATTTTACAGAAGAAGTTTTAAGTGAAAATGTACTTTTAGGTACGATTATGGCGCGCAGGGCAGAGTATCAGTTTGGTAAAAACATTCCAGATGGCAGTAAGGGTTCTGTCTCTATTGGGCTTGGTCCGACTATGAGTTCTGGGACCATGAGTTTTGAAATGCCTACTGTTGAAATCGAAGATGAAGTCCAAACGATGGAAATCGATGGGATAAACTTTCGATTTTTGTTAACTCCAAACACAGAAGCACCAGCAGAAATGCATTTTTATATACAAGAGTACAAGGCATTATTTGTATCAGAGAACGCCAATCAATTGATGCATCAAATTTACACGGTAAGAGGGGCAAAAACCCGGGATGCTCTCCATTGGGCTAATTCACTCGAAAAAACAATCGATTTATTTGAAGATGAAGAGATTGATGCGTTGCTCATGATTCATGCGTGGCCAGTATGGGGAAAAAATCGTGCTATACAACACTTACAATTGCAACGTGACTTGTATAAGTATATGCACGACCAGACAGTGCGTCTGGCCAATCACGGATATACGATGGATGAAATAGCTGAAACAATCAAACTCCCCAAATTTTTAGATACTTATTGGGGGAACCGCGGGTATTATGGTACCTTAAAACATAATTCAAAGGGGATTTACAATTATTATTTAGGTTATTATAGTGCACATCCTTCAGATTTAGATCCTTTGCCGCAAGTGGAAGCCGGTCGTAAATATGTAGAGTACATGGGTGGTGCGGATGCTGTATTGAAGCAGGCAAAAGCAGACTTTGATAACGGTGAATACCGATGGGTAGCTCAAGTACTAAAAAATGTAGTAATGGCAGATCCAGATAATTCAGAAGCGAAACTTTTATTAGCCGAAGCATTCGAACAATTAGGGTACCAGGCAGAATCAGCCAATTGGCGTAATATTTATCTGGTAGGGGCATCCGAACTGAGAAATGGAATGAATAAAGATCTTTCCCCATTAGATGTTTCTGGAATTATTAACTATATGCCAGTGGATGAATTTTTAAAGCTGATGGCTATTAAACTAAACGGGCCTAAAGCAGATGGAAGAAAAATAACGTTGAATGTTACATTAACGGATTCTAACCAACAATATACGATTAAATTAGAAAATGCAGTTTTGACTTATAAAGTGGATGAAGTAAACTCTAACCCAGATATTTCTCTGGCTCTTGAGCAAGTGACATTCTATGGAATCGGCCTTAAACTGCTTCCACCAGAACAAGCTGCAGCTGCAGGTAAATTAATTATTTCCGGTGATCAAACAAAACTGAATGAATTTTTATCACTACTAGATGAGTTCGACTGGTCTCCTGCTATCGTAACTCCTTAATAATATTTTAACGTTCACTAAAAGAAACGGAATGAATTATGCAATCAGTTTCATACGGATTGTATATTTAGTTATCAAGGGAGGATTGTAATGTTATGCGTTGGGGGATACTTGCGTTCTTATTTTTTCTTGCAGTGATCAACTTTGCAGATAAATCCATCGCAGGGCTTGCGGCTGTACCAATTATGAAAGATCTTAATCTGACATATTCACAATGGGGAGTGGTAGGCAGCAGCTTTTTTTGGTTCTTTTCGATTGCCGGTGTAATCGGAGCTGCATTGTCTGACAGAATGGGGACAAAGAAAATGTTGGCTATCATGGCACTCATCTGGTCTTTAGTACAATTTAGTGCGTTTATCATTACGGGCCTCCCTTTACTACTACTGTCCCGTGTTCTATTAGGAATTGGGGAAGGGCCGTTTTATGCGACGGCTGTCAACCATCTGAACAAATGGTTTCCTCCAGAATCCCGCAGTTTGCCGCTCTCGATCCTGAATTTCGGCAATTCAATTGGCGCGTTGGTCTCCGCTCCTATTTTGGTTGCTTTGATCGTAAGCAGCGGCTGGCGTATAGCCTATGGAATATTAGGATGTATAAGCTTAATTTGGTTTATTCTTTGGATATGGTTAGGACGTGATAAACCGGAGAACAAGGTGATAGCAAGTGATTCTAAAGAACCTTTAGAAAAAATCAAATGGTCCGAACTCGTAGTCATTTTACGATCGAGAACCTTTATATTTACTAGTCTTGCTGGGTTTGCCGCTTACTGGATGGTGGCGTTCATTCTTGTATGGATGCCTACATATCTTACTGAGGTCAAAAGCTTTACGCAAACAAACATGGGGTACTTTATAGCTACAGCTGGTGTTATCGCAAGCGTTTTATATATAACACTGTCATGGCTGACAGATCGTTTATTCAGAAAGAATCAGAGTTATAGAAAATCACATGTTCTTGTCTCTGGACTGTCTTTAATATTCGCTGGAATACTCTTTTATTCTCTCACACTCCTATCTTATTCAGCCTGGATTTTTGCTGTAATGTGTTTTGTTCAGGCTTCAGCGATTCTCATGTTTATCATGGGACCGCAGATTGTCACTCATTTACTTCCTGAACGTGGAGGGTTAATGTCGGGCTTAATGATGGGTATTGCAACATTAGCGGGTATTGTTGGATCAGCTATTGTCGGTAACTTTGTACAATCGGCAGGAAATCACGCAGCCCAAGGGTTTAATAATGCTATCCTATTATCTTCGGCCTTATTATTCATCTTTGGATTCTGTTTCTTACTTCTTGCTAATCCAGAAAGAAGCGTAGGTGTTAATAGCTCTTCAATTAAAAACGCTCAGGTGAACGAACGAATAGTAAATTAGGTTCTGATTGGTAGATAATGATATCAGGAATATAAGCAGCTTGGAATATCCTATTATTCCAAGCTTTTTTTTGTCTGCTCACTTCTCGTCACAATTTGTTTAGTTACTTAATAGTTCCTTTTGGGGGAATTTTATGTTGGATTTATGGGTCTTAACGCCTGTTACTATTATGATATATTGATAAGTTGCAGGTTCAGAGGAAATAACATATAGGATTCTTTCTTGTAAGGAGATAGCTATTCACACATGCATGTAGAACTTCCAAAAACTATTAAATCGTATTGACCGCATATTCATTATTGATAATGCATTAAGTTCATAAAGTAGATCTTTTTTCCTATAGACGAGTTTGATTTCATTGTAAAAGCTTGGATGTTCCCGAGCAATTCCCCCCATTGTCGCAGTATTGAAGGTTATATAAAATTTTAACTAGGGTACCCATTTGTTTTGAATAGATCTATTTATTAGTTGGTTGTATGTCTTTAATCACCCGTTAAACAGGGGACTAGTAGTTTAAACATTAAAAACAATCAGGGGGAACGTTATGAATAAAGGAAAGCTTAATCCTATTATTAAGGGCACTTTAATTGCTAGTTTGCTAGTTTCGGCAGGTGTTCCATCTGGAGCTATTGCTGAAGAGAATTTTCAGAATAAACAGAAAAGTGTAGAGAAGATGTTGATGAACTTAACGGATCAGCAAAGGAAGGCATTGAAAGAACTGGAAATCTCACCTGGTTTCACCATTTCGCCGGAGATAAACCAAAACAGCTCGGAAATGGTTGACGTCATTGTTGAATTTAATCAGGCTCCTGCAAAAGTAGCGGTAGCAAAGCAAGCTGTCAAAGGGAAAAGAATGTCTCTATCTTCTGCCAAAGAAAAAACTAAAATCGAGCATGAGTCGTTTAAAAAAGAGTGGAAAAAAGTCAAAAGCCTAAATAGACCAAATGATGAAAAAATGGGTGATGCCAAAATTACGAGAGAATTCCATGAGACATTCAATGGGGTAGCGATGACACTACCGGGAAGGGCAGTTCAAGAGCTGCTCAGTACAGGAGTCGTGAAACGTATTTGGAAGGATAACGAAGTAAAGGTTGATCTCCCGCAAGAAGTAAAAGAAATGAACTCAGGTACTCCATCAAAGGTAGATGATAGCCTTCCTCAAATCGGTGCAGACAAGCTTCATGAAGAAAATATTATTGGTACAGGAGTTAAAGTAGGGGTTATTGATACAGGTGTTGACTATAATCATCCAGATTTAAAAGGTGTATTTAAAGGCGGATATGATTTTGTTGATAATGACTCAGATCCTATGGAGACCACTCTTAAAGACTGGAAGGATTCCGGGAAGCCTGAATTCAATGGTTCTAGTTATTATACATTCCATGGAACTCACGTAGCAGGATCCATTGCAGGACAAAAGGAAAACAGCTCTGCCTCTTCTGTTAAGGGGGTAGCACCTGGGGTTGATCTCTACGCGTACAGAGTATTAGGTCCATATGGGAGTGGATCGAATGCCGCGGTCATGGCAGGTATTGAGAAGGCTGTGACAGATGGTATGGATGTGATCAACTTGTCTCTAGGGTCGAATGTCAATGAACCCCTTAATCCGACGTCTATAGCGATAAACAATGCAATGCTCTCAGGTGTTGTTGCCGTCGTTGCAGCAGGAAACAATGGCCCTGGTGAAAAAACACTGGGATCTCCAGGAGCAGCTGCACTTGGGATAACAGTAGGTGCAAGCGATGTGTCATTAACGATCCCGACGATTAGTGCCAGTGCCGGAGACCAGGAAATAATGGATATGAAGTTGTTAGCCCGAAATTATACAGATAACTTGGAAGACCTCCAGGATATGAGCCTCCCAATTGTTGAAGTGGGGATAGGTAAAGTTGAGGATTTTAATAATAAAGATGTGGCTGGTAAGGTAGCGATCATTGAACGCGGTGCCATTACGTTCGATGAAAAAATACAAAATGCAA
Organism: Rossellomorea aquimaris; assembly: GCF_008180865.1. Classification (GTDB taxonomy): domain Bacteria; phylum Bacillota; class Bacilli; order Bacillales; family Bacillaceae_B; genus Rossellomorea; species Rossellomorea yichunensis. The sequence continues at coordinate 281,871 of NZ_VTEX01000003.1, read as the reverse complement.
AAGATGCAGGTGCTAAAGCCGCGATCGTTTATAACAATGTCGATGGGGAAATCGAAGCTTATATAGGGGAAGGTACTAATTATGTTCCTGCTTTTCGCATATCAAAGGCTGAAGGGGAGCAACTAAAGTTACAATCAGAAATTACCTTTGATTCTTTAGGCAGTGTTAAGACAGAAGGAGATCATTTAGCGGAATTCAGTTCCAGAGGCCCTGCTAACGGGAATGATGACATTAAACCAGATGTCGTTGGACCAGGTGTGGCGATATTATCGACTCTTCCTGAGTTTATGAATAATCCGGAAGATGGGGAAAATTATGATGCTGCATTTGGCCGACTAAGTGGAACATCAATGGCTTCTCCTCACGTTGCAGGTGCAGCAGCACTCATCTTGCAAGCACACCCCGAATATACACCTTTTGAGGTTAAGGAAGCATTAATGAATACAGCTGATGAAATGAATGGCGAGTATTCCGTTAATGAAGTTGGCGCAGGCAGAATTGATGTCCATGAGGCAGTCCATTCGGATGTATTGGTTAAGGTTCTGGACAAAACGATGCATGAACAGGATGGTGAATTTGTAGAAATCGATGAAGAAACGGGTTCAATTGCATTTGGAAGTCACTTTAAAGAGGATGACGGACAGATTGAAGACAGCAGGAAGGTTGTTATCCAAAACTTCAATGAAGAAAATGCAAAGGAATTTACCACAAATGTAGAGTTTCTACCAGCTAAGGGAGAAATTCAAGATGCCGGCTCTAATGGAGTAGATGTAGAAATTCAAAGTACGGTGACTATAGAAGCAGGAGAATCTGCAGAGATTGAGCCGACTATTCGCGTTTCAGCAAGTGCGGAATTCGGAAGGTATGAAGGATACATTCACCTTGTAAATTCGAACAATGAAGAAGAGACTTACCAAATACCTTTTGCAATCCGTGTGGCAGATAAAGGATTTGAAAAGATGGTATTAACAAGACCGATGATTACGAATGATACCTCGAAGTTGCATCCGTATACGACTCCATATACCAATGCAATCGTCAAATTATCAAGTCCATTAAAGACGATTGATGTGTTAGTGAATGATGGGAAATCCGGAGAACCAATTGGACTTATTGGAACCCTTACTGCAAGTCATTTATTGACCGGTATTGAATATTTTGCGAGTCAAATATTTAGGGGAGAGGTGTACCCTTTCACTAATGATCCTTCGAACCCGGTTTCTGATAAAAAGGTGAAACTGTCTGAAGGAGATTATACGTTCGAAATGATTGGGTACGATGAGCAAGGTAAACCATACAGTAAAGACGCAATTGTCATGATTGACAATACGCCTCCGAAAGTGGAACTTGATATGGAACCTGGCCTTTATGAAGTGAATGATTCAATGTTTACAGAAGAAGAAGGGCTTGAAGGTCCAGCGGTATGGGTACACGGGAATGTATATGACTCAACTGTCGATGCCCTTAAAGAAAAAGGGGTGAATATTGATCAATCCAGGAATGGCGTAATGTGGTGGGAATATAGCTTCTATAATCATTATTTCCTTAATGTGGATAAGGACGGAAACTTCAGATTCCCTGCATCGAAGGAAAGAATTGACCAGATGACCTATTTAGATTCCAACCTGTTTGTATTTGACAATGCTACAGCATCAGAAGGATATCCAGAAAGTATAAATAAATACATGTTCATAAAAGCAGGAACGGAATATGCTGTTCCTAGTTATGATAAAGAAAAGGTCCATCTGGGTGACGAAATAACAATGACATTGAATTTAAACAATGTTGAGCAGATTGCCTCTGGTGATTTCAGCGTACCTTTTAATAAAAATTTACTTGATTTTAAAAATGTCAAAGTCAATGAAACATTTAAACAATATGCCGAGCAAAAAGGCGCAAATGTAACTTTGGAAGAGCCAACATTGACGTCAGGAAATGTTAAAGTCGGGGCTTCAATTGACGAAGGTGACTTAACAATGGATAAAGATCTGCCATTCCTGGATGTCACATTTAAAGTCATTAATGATGAATACTATGCTCCAGAGAACTTAACATTTGCTACAACTTCATTTAAGTATAAGAAAACATCAGATTCCAGTCCTTCCATTATTCGTGTACTTAAAGATAAGTCATTTAGGATTTTGGCTGGCCACTCTGTTGTGAATGGAAATATCAGTCCAGAAGCTTTCTTTAAAGAAAATGGACAGTTGGATAATTCTGTTGACTACTCTAAGCTTGGAGCGAAAGTATATGCAAAAGGTCCAAATGGTAAGACCTATGAAGCTTCTGAGATTTTCGAGACTGGATACTTTACAATCGATAACCTTCCGTTATCAGAAGAAGAATATGAAATTTATGTAGAGGTACCAGGCCATCTCACGAGCAAATCCACGGCAAAATTAGTGCAAAACGTCGATGGTGATCTTGCCGGGGTAAGAATGTTGGTAAGTATGGACAAAGCGCCGGCCGGTGATTTGACTGGCGACAAAATGGTTGATATCCATGATGCGATTGTTTCTGTATTCTCATATGGTAAAGAAAATCTTGGTGTAAACAAGGGAGACCTTAATCAAGACGGGGTAGTAGATGAATCAGACCTTCGCTTGATTGAGAAAAACTTCCTGGAAAAAGGACCTGATGCCAAAGGAAATAAAAAGCCTAAAGAAAAACAAGGCAAGGTTACATTGGAAAAGTTATTCCGGTCAATTGGTCTTGAAACAAATTAGCTAACATAACAAGAAATGCCAGGAACCTTATCCTGGCATTTCTTGAAAAAGAGGTTATCTATTTATCCTGACAATACTTTTGTAGCCATTTCTAGAGCTTTATTGGTCTCATCTTTTATTAAGTAATGGTGAAAGAGTTCTTTTTCATATTGTTGGACTAACGGAACAACACCACGCTTTTTAAAGTATGGAAGTGCGTTAGTGATTAGATAGTTATAGTATTCGGTATGCTCATTATTGATTAGAAGATGGAGAAGTTTAAAATTAATCGAATATAAATAGTCATTAATTTTCCTTGAAGTGGCCATTCCTTCAAATACAAGTTCTTCTAATTCATTATTCGTCAATAGATTGCCGTCAAGGCAGTTCCGGATGAACCCCTCCAGGGAGATTAAATAGTATGTTGAGTCCTTTTTCTTCAGACTCATCGATTGTTCGTACAGTCGTTTGGCTGACTCATATTCGTTTTTATTATAGTATTCATATGCTAAGTTATGCAGCACCTGTGCCTTTTTATCAAAAGCATGACATAAATCGCAAGTTTGAATTAACGCATCATACTGTTCAATTTTCTGTTGAAAATCACGGTATCTGTCACTATCCCGAGTCATTAACATAATCATTTCTGCATCAATTATTTTAAGGAAATTATTGCTGTTAATAAAGAATCGAAGTGATTTTTCTGCAAAGTAGTAAGCCATTACCATTGAACCTGAAGCAAGGTAAGAGGCTGCCAACGTTAAATAATACTCTTCATTATTGTAGTCATCAGCGTTAATTGTCCCTAATATCGTGAATGCTTTTACCACATCATTTTTTGACAAGTAGTAAATTCCTGAAAGATGCTTGAGTAAATTCTTTTCGTATGGTGGCAAATGTTTATGCTTCTTTTTTATGGTTTTTATGATTTTATCGGCCTGTTTTAAATCTTGATGTAATAGATGGTATCTAGCATTCAGAAGTTCATATAGAACGTGATAGTCACTGATCGTTATTAATGGATCTTTCTCCAGTTCGTTTTTTATCGTTTCGATTTCTTCATCGCGTTGCCTGATCATCGCATCATGCCAACAATGAAGAAGTCTCTTGATATTTTTGTACCGCATTAATTCCTCATCAATATTAATCCCGAGCCGTTTAGAAAACAAAGAGGTGATCTCTGAAGAATAATCCGTTTTCCCCTGTTCAATTTTACTAACATGAGTATTTGAACAAATCCCATATCCAAGCTGTTCTTGTGTTAGTTTGGCTTTCTGACGATAAAATTTAATGATTTTTCCTTTATCCATGCCACATCCACTCCATAATTGAAAGAATAGTAATGAATAAATACCTTCCATTTAAGGTATCAACAAAGCCTGTTTAGTCCTCTCTTTTTGTTACTTTTCTATCATTTTCCTTTGATTATAATTGAATTTGATGGGATAATGTTTTTGAAAAATTCTATCAAATCAACATCAATCAAGGGAGTTTGTTCATGGCAACAGCTCAATTCGTTTTATGAAAAGGAACAGGTGAATCAAATGAATGCTGCTCTCTATCAAGAAATACAAAAGTATATGCAAATGAAGAATTGGAATAAAACAGAGCTTTCCAAGGAATCTGGTATTCATATAAGCGAGATCAGCCGCCTCTTTAATCACAGGCAGCCTCTTTCTCTGCAAAATCTGGATGCGATAACAAATGCATTCGGTCTATCTGAAGATACTCTCTATCAGTACTATGTAGAGGAATGCTTAAATAAAGGAAAACATGCGGACAAACGAAGAAGTATACAGTTCTTGTATAAGTGTGCAGCGGAAGGATATGTCAACCTTTACAGTGACTTAATAAATTTAATGCTGGAGGAACAGTCAAAAACGATCAGAAAGAAAAATTTATTATATATATTTACTGTTGCTGAAGAACTTTTTCAAGGAGGAATAGGCGAGAAGGCACTCCCGCTCTATGAGGTGATTATTGAAAGTGAGTCGGATCGCTTTTCAGAAAAAGTTGCAGTAAGTTATTTCAGGAGATTCTATATTGTAAGAGGCACAGAAAAAGGACAGCATGCCCTGTCTTTTGTATTGGATCAATTAGCTTATATGCCGAATGAGATAATGTTGGAAGCCTACATGTGGATCATGGCAGATTATTATCGGCGTGAGGAATGGAGGCAGGTGCTGAATTACGCAGAAAAATTAAAGAAACTGGCACCAGAAGGCGACTATTATGGACGAGCATTAATGTATAAGGGACTTGCTCTTTCAAGGGTTGGGAATTCCCTTGAAGAAGTCTTGAATATAATAGATGAATACTCAATAATAAGTGAGTATTATGCGGGAATTGCTGCAGGTAATCGCTATGCAGCCCTGTTGGATTTTGGTAAGTTGGAATATGTAGATGAGTATCTCTCCTGGCTGGAAAGCAGGGAAGATATATATGTGGGACTGCCTAGGATATTTGAGACATACATTCGATTAGATCGTCTAAATGATGCCAAGACACTCATAGAAAGGTTCAAACATGTAATCGACGATATGGCCGAAAGCAAGGAACCGTGGCTGAAAGAAAAAATGAATTTAGACTTTCGCTATGCGCATGCCTTGTTTCAATGTAAAAACAGTCAATTTGAAAAAGGTTTGGATGAACTTATAGAAGTGGCGGATTTATCAAATAGGATTGGGAATATGGAAAGGTTCAAAAAATGTTTGTTAGCTTTTTGGCATTATAGAGTTCATGCTACATCACAACATGATAAAAAATATTCTAATCTGTTACAAACAGGAAAAATAGAATAATTACTTTGAGGAAAAGAGCTGCAAAAGAGCTCTTTTTCTTTTTTTTGATTTGATTGAATTTTCCGAAAATGATATCCCGTCAAGTCCAAATATAATCGAAATGAGGTTTAGTAAAAGAAGAAGGGAAGAGATGAATGAAGAACAAATTGACAAAAAGTTTAACAACTTTAACGTTAGGCACGGGGTTATTGCTTAATCCAGTTGCACAGACTCCTTTTGATCAGGTTGCCACCGCATCAACAGCATCACCCATCGACCAAGTGCTGGCAAACTTGACACCCGAGCAGCGACAAGCATTAAATCAATTAAAAGTGAACAATTTAGAAGGATTGCAGCTATCCCCGGAAACAAATCTAGAAAGTGAAGAAGAGATATCCGTCATAGTAGAATTTAAGGACAAGCCTGCCAAGACAGCGGTGTTAGAAGCAGCTGCTGATGGTAAGAAACTGTCAATGGACGAAGCAAAACAAAAAGCTGAGGCTGCGCACAAAACATTCAAATCAGACTTGCGAAAGATTTATAAAGAAGAGGCAAAAAAGAAAAAAGATGTCTATAAAGTAAAAAGAACGTATAAAAATGCCATTAATGGTGTTGCGATTGAACTGCCTGCCAACAAAATAAAGGCATTACTCGACTCCAACGAAGTAAAAGCCGTTTGGTCAAATGATGAGGTACATGTAGAGCCTCCGGTTCAAAATGATGTTTCCTCTGACGAAAATAAAGAAACAGGAATGCGTACATTTCCAGGAGTGGATAAATTACACGCTGAAGGACTTACAGGTGAAGGGATAAAGGTAGGGGTATTGGATACCGGCGTTGATTATAACCATCCTGATTTAAAGGATGCCTATAAAGGCGGTTATGACTTTGTGGACAATGACAATGATCCGATGGAAACGACGTATGAAGATTGGAAGAACTCAGGATACGGAGAAAGGAATCCCCTTACAGGTGCATACTATTATACTCATCATGGATCACACGTTTCGGGGATCATTGCCGGTACAGGGGACAACAGCGTCGATCATGCAGTAACGGGGGTAGCGCCAGATGCTGATTTATATGTCTATCGAGTCTTGGGCCCCTATGGTTCCGGATATACAGAAGATGTATTAGCAGGAATTGATCGAGCTGTAGCGGATGATCTGGATGTCATCAATCTTTCACTTGGAGCAAACTACAACAACCCAATGTATGCAACAAGTATTGCAGTAAATAATGCTGTACTTGCCGGCGTGACAGCTGTCGTTTCAGCAGGAAACAGTGGCAATGGTATGTATACGCTCGGATCTCCGGGAACTGCACCATTAGCCATAACGGTTGGTGCCAGTGATACTTCCGAAACTATTGTTACCGCAAAAGGAGCACTGCATGCTGATACACCGCTTCCTGCAGATTTGAAATTGCTTGGAAAAGGGTATGAAGACAACTTGGATGAGCTAAAGGGACAAAATATTCCAGTTGTTGATGTTTCGCTCGGATATGAATCGCATTATAATAATAAGAGTGTGGAAGGGAAAATTGTTTTAATTCAACGTGGCATTACAAGTTTCATTGATAAAATTACAATAGCCTATAAAAAAGGCGCAAAAGCTGTATTGCTCTATAATAATATTCCAGAAGAAGGCTTCATCCCTACCTATTTAGGGGAAGGCTATCAATTTGTCCCGACATTCAATCTATCTTACGAACAAGGAAATGAGCTGAAAAAGGAAGTCTCAGCCGGAGAAGCAACATTCTCTTTTGATGAAATGGGACAAGAAATGACAGAAGGAAACAAATTGGCAGACTTTAGCTCACGTGGCCCAGCCAGGACAACCTATGACATAAAACCTGAAGTAACAGCTCCTGGTGTCTCTGTCTTCTCGACAATCCCATCCTATATGCATGGAGAGGATCAAATAGGGCAGTATGAATACGCCTACGACCGATTATCCGGAACATCAATGGCAAGTCCAAATGCCGCGGGTGTGGCAGCGTTATTATTACAATCAAATCCAGAATTATCACCATCAGAAGTTAAGGAAACCTTAATGAATACGGCAGATCCGTTAAATGGTGATTACAGTGTGTATGAAGTAGGGGCCGGTGTTGTCGATCCATACGAGGCTGTCCATTCAAACACAAGAATTGAAGTGCTGGGCAAAACGTTGCATCCAGTTGGTGGAAAAGAAAAAAGCATAGACAATAACACGGGAGCTATCAGTTTCGGTACATTTGCCCCAAATGGTCAACATCTAACAGAGGATCGTTCCGTTGTCCTTTACAACAACAGTAAAAAATCCAAAACATTTGATGTAACGGTACAGTTCCAAAAGAATCGCAGAGGCTCAAAGGATGCCTCGGAAAACGGAGTAAACCTTACAACCAAATCAACAATAAAAGTTAACGGAAATGCCAAGAAGAAAACGAATGTATTCATTACGATTCCAAAAACAGCAGAACTGGGCACATATGAAGGATATGTCGTGTATACCAATAGAGACAATCAGGATGAAACCTACCAGGTGCCATTTGGAATTCAGACTGTGGAAGAAGGAATCAATTATTACAATCTTAGCCATGAAGCAATGACCTATCCATTTAACTATTTTAATTCAAGTATGGCTCGATTTACAGATGCAACTTTCAATTTAAAATCACATATGAAGACACTTGACCTCTTCCTGGTAGATGGAAAAACAAATAAAGAAATCGGCTTTATTGGATCAGTTGATGGATTTGGTTCGAGCTTAACGAATGGTGATTTGTCTTTAAGAAATGCTTTTGATGGGGTTTACTATCCGATGACAGGGAGTCAGGATAACCCAATTGATCATCATCCGGAACGTGCTGAGCCTGGCTTTTATAAAGTAAAAGTGGTTGCCACAAATGATGAAGGCAGGACCTTCTCGAAAGAAGATACACTATACATTGACTATACTGCACCAAAGTTTGATCTAAACCTTGAGTCCGGTGTATATGAATACAAGCCTGAAGAAAAAACAGTAAATATTACAGGTTCAATTTTCGATGAAGAAATTGAGGCAATGAAAGATGAAGGCTTTAGTTTTACTCAAGGAGATAATAAAGTCCTCTATCAGGATAATTTGAACTTCCGAAACAGAGGAGAACTGCCGATAAATGAGGATGGAACGTTTTCTGTTGACATTCCAATGGACGAAACAAGACCAATGCATCTTGTGTTTGATGGGATCGATCCTGCGACTAACGGATACTATGGAGAAACCAGTGACATTTACTTTATCAGAGAAGGGGAGCCTTATGCACTTGCACAGCCAGACAAACAGGCAGCAGGTATGGGTGAAAATTTGGATGTCACTCTGTCCTTAAATAATGTGGAAAAGGTAAAAGAAGCTGTTTACACATTAAATTATAATAATCAATATGTTGATATTGCAGAGGTTAAACCAGCGCCAGGCATGAGTGATAAAATTTCAGTGAAGGTTGACAATGATAATACTTATCCTTATTCTTCACAGTTAGAGGTAACCGCAACCTTGAAGGAAGGACAGGAGCCTTTAACGGGAGACCTGCCTTTAGTTAACGTGACGTATAAGGTAAAGGATGAGTGGTATGGGGGAACGCTTTCACCAAGTAGTCTGAGGACTTCCATTACCGATGCTGAAGGAAACACTCAAGACATGTTGTTTAATGCAACACCTCAATTTCGAATGAAACCCGGTACAATGGCTAAAGGTACTATAAAAGCGGAGGCATTCATGAACCCATATAATGGAGATCCTGCCACGAATATTGACTATTCAACACTCAGTGCAGAAGCAAAAATGACTGGTGAGGATGGAAAAGTTTATAAAGGAACTATAGGCAATGGTCCGGGGTTTGACTTCAATTTACCATTAACAGTAATTGGTGAACAACTCAAAATGGAATTGAATGTCCCAGGACATTTCACACTTCATAAAATGTTTATAATGGGCTCTCATGGAAACAAGGATGTCTTGTTTAAAACACTAGAAGCGGGTGATGTGAATAAAGACGATGTCATAGACGTAATGGATGCTGTTTACATTCAAGAGAAGTGGGGAACAAGTGACCGAGCTGCAGATATTAACTTCGACGGCACCGTGGATGCTGCAGACATTGGTTATGTGAAGAAGAATTATCTCCTGCAAAATCCATCAGCAGAGAATGCTCCGAAAGCGAAACAGAACTACAAAGGCAAATCATTGGAGAGGATTCTGGAGGAGCTTGGAGTCCAATAAAGTTACAAAAAATTGAGCAATATTATACGAATCTGTTAGAGTGTTTAGGGATTAATTCCTTAAACACTCTATTTTTTATGAATGAACCTTTCCTCTAACGCTTATCTAAGTAACAAAGATCTCTTTTTTAGCACTGTGCAAATAGAATCATTGTCTTGTTTCAGGCTGAGATCGTTCCCCGCATTTTTCGTAAGATGAGCCATGTAATCACGCTAATTACAATTAAGACACTTTCAAGAGTTAAGATATACCATGGATACGGTCCCAGTACATCAAATAGGCTTGGGCTTTTTGGTTTGTGGCGTAAAAACCAATAATTTCCGTTTGCCTGCTTATTTACAAACAAGATGATCGGCATTAGGAGGTTAATAAAGACAATAAGTTTTGTAAACGACCTGAATGTTGGGAGATACCCTTTTACCAACGTAAAATACAACGTTACCCATACGGCGAACAAATGGGAATAAAAAAAGTGAAGAAATCGAAAGTGAGGGAAATCATATGTCAATGCGGGAGTAATGATTGCTTGTGTCGCACCTAAAACAGCAATAAAAAATAATAATTCAAAGAATATTTTTTTTCTGGTCAATAGTAAACAGATACATAAAATGACAGCGATATTACACAACTCTAAAGGCATGGAACGGCCGAATTTCCATACTCCATGTACATACATCCATACATGATTCATGATCTCCATTAAAATCAAGGAATAAGCAGTTCCTTTTTCAATACTTCTCCATTTACTATCATTCAAATTTTTTCGGTATAGAAAAATGATGACTGCAACAAGAATAAAGATTGATAACGTAACAACGTGACTTACAGAAAACAAGCTAAAATGGAAAGATTGATGACTGTGGCCAAACCAATCCATGATTTCCCACCCCTAGTTTAAATATAGAGCAAACTTATGGTGTGCTTTTTGGAAGGTTTTTATACGGCTATTATGCTTTTTAACTAAAATATTGAAGGTGAGATCAAGGTAAAAGCAAATTTAAACTTTGTGGAGTTTCCTGAGGGTAAAATAAAAGGTGAAAAAAGAAAAAATCTAAACAATATTTCGAAGTCGACTGAAAGAGAAAAAAGCCCAGGAAGTGAACGTGTCCATTAAATAACAGAATGATTCATTGTGCCGATCCTAGTGACCGGCACTTTATTTTAGAAAAGAGGTAAAGTGGATAGGAAAAGTCGAGTGTATGATAAGGTCGACTCAAACGATTCTTTTTTCTTCGATTTAAACCCAGCGTCTTATATCCCTTATCCTATCATTTTTCCTTTTTCCTCAACGATTCGAGGGTTTTTCCCGATAAACTTATTGTTTCTTCATTCTTTTGCCATTGTCAACAGGTGAAATATAAACATTTAATGAAGCATTCAAGGATAAAAATTCCAATTATTTATTAAATTTTCTCTTATTTTCCCCCAATAGGAAAATGTCGATTTCAGTAGAGGGTGTAAAAGAGGTGCTCACTATTTCTGAAATGATAGAAAAGGTGGGGGAAGGTTGACACGAAGGTATAAGCGGTATGTATCACGGAGATTTCAAATCACATAGCATACATCTGTTAACTATATCTTATACTGATAGTTGGCGCATCTTGTTTCAAACAGCAATATTAAGTGATTGCTAGGGACTATGCTGTACTGGCATAATCCTAATCTACTTCTAAGATCCTTCATCAAGTGTATCTGTGATAGGTAATTTTCCTCAAATTTTTCACGGTATACTTCCTTCGAACTAATATTTCAAGACTGAATCAAGTAATTCCCCCCAATTATTAAATTATATTATCCGCCTTTTTTCACTTTCCAAGGCTTAAAATCAACTATTCTCTCCGGTTGATATTGAACTATAGGCTGGATTTCGACAGAATATACAGAAAATATCCCCCAATAGGGATATTTCGATACTAATAGAATTGAATTAAGTGAGCCTAAAACAAAGGGGGGATTTCAAGGGGGATAAACAGCTGTCTCTAAAACATCTATGAATCTTCATAAAAAATATAAATAAAGGGTGAGAGGATGAAGAGTTCCATGAAGAAAAAATTATCTGCAATTGGTATGTCCGCTTTGATTGCCGGAAGCATCGCAACACCGGCCGGGGCGGAATTTGAACTGCCAAATAAGAATGGACATGCAGGACAGGCAATTCCTCTGTCAAAGGAGGCAAAGGCTGAGGTAGATAACCTATGGAAAGATAGTGCTATAGGTCATCCTCTTTACGGGCAGAAATCAGAAAAATTTGATCCAAAAGAGAATATCAGACTGATAGTAGAAGTCGATGTAGAAAAAAAAGATAAGCCTGAACAAAAGGTTGAGCAAGTAAAGGGCACTTTCATGAAAAAACGAAGTGGCGGTTCTGAAATTATCCACACATATTCTGAAGGTTTTTACGGTTTCAGTATGGAGACAACCATAGAGGAAGCGGAAAAAATCAAGAAGGTTGATGGTGTAAAAGATATCCGCATTGCGAAAACCTATGAGCACCACGATATAAACAGCAATGAACTTGTTGAAGCGATGAATGTGTGGACGAAATACAATTACACAGGTGAGGGAATGATCGTGGCTATCGTAGATTCGGGCATAGATCACAGGCACGAAGCTCTGCAGCTTACCGAAAATGGGAAAGAACACGCGAAATATAATGAAGAAAATATCCAGTCAACACTGAATGAAACAGAAGTAAACGACATCTGGTATTCCGATAAAGTCCCTACAGGTTATGACTGGGCGGACAAAGATACCGATGTCATCCCGGCAAGTAGTTCCCATGGAACCCATGTCGCCGGTATCGTAGGTGCATTTGAAGAATCTCAGAAAAAAGCAGTCGGTGTGGCACCGGATGTCCAGTTGATTGCTGAAAAAGTATTTTCGGACACTCAAGGATACGCATACGACGATGACATTGCAGCTGGAATCTATCATGCAGTGGAAGTCGGCGCAGATGTCATTAATATGAGTTTGGGATCTGATGCAGGAATTGTTGACCCGAATGATCCGGTTCAGCGGGCAGTCGAGTATGCGACTGATAACGGTGTTCTTGTGGTCGCTTCCGCCGGTAATTCTTCTTACAGCACGAAGCAGAACTTACTGCCGAATACTGAACTTCCATTGGCGAAAAATCCGGATATCGGGGTAGTGGGTGACCCGGGGATCACACCTTCTGCGCTTCAAGTAGCATCTTCCGAAAATGAATTAATGAGAGTCGAATCATTAGAGCTTAACGATGGAACCATGCTCGGTTACCAGAACCAATCAAATTCAAAGAAATTAATCGAAGGTCTGGAAGCTGGTAAAGATTATGAGCTTGTTTTTGTGGGTGAAGCTAACAAAGAAGAATTGGAAGGGGTAGATCTTGAAGGCAAGATCGCGGTTGTTAAACCAGGGGATACTTATTCTACTTATTCACCTTTTCAGTTTAGAGTTGCAGGAAAGGGAGCGGCAGCACTTATTGTAATCCCGCCAGATGAATCATCAGATTATCCTAATCTTATTTTCTCCAGCAACTCCATTCCGGCTGTCACGACTGAGCTGAAGTCAGGAAACACACTGATGGAAACACTTCAAAACGGTGAAACGATTACAGTTGAGCTTTCAGATGAAGGCATGTGGGTACAGAATCCGGCAACAGAACCAATGTCATATTTCTCTTCTTACGGGGCACCGACAGACTTGAGCTTCAAACCGGAAATCACTGCTCCAGGCGGAAAAATTACATCAACCGTATTGGATAATCAATATGAGGCGATGAGCGGTACCTCCATGGCCAGTCCGCAAGTAGCGGGAGGGGCTGCACTACTTCTGCAGAAATACTATCAGGAGTTGGGACTTCCAAAAAATGAAGAAACCGTATTGAAAGCTAAAATGGCTTTAATGAACACGTCTGAAATTTTAAAAGATCCGAATGGTGAAAACATACCATATTCACCAAGACGCCAGGGATCCGGCCTTATGAAAATTAAACAGGCAGTGGAAACGCCTTATCTCTTGAAAAACAATGGAGCACCGCTTGAGCAGGCAGCTTCTGTTGCATTAAAAGAAGTAGAGAACAAATTTAATTTTTCGTTAAATGTAGAACCATTGAAAGGCAACGAGTTCAGCGTATTCAAAGATGGTGAAGCATCGGTAAACCCAGAGGATTCTGAAATTTCCATCAATGTGAGTAATAAATCAATGGAAAATCTAAACTTTGAGACGAAGTATTTAGAAGGGTCCAACATCCGTGAACATGCTCAACTAGAAATTTCAAACTCAAGTTCAGAGGATAAGACGTTTACGTCATCCATTGAATATACGGAGCTTTCCAATGACGCGGAAAAGAATGGCGTACAGTTTTCCGTTTCAAACAAGGTAAAAGTGAAGGCTGGAAAGTCGAAGAAGACAAATGTTTTCTTATCTGTACCAAAAACTGCTGGAGAAGGTATTTACGAAGGATACATCACGCTTATAAATGAAGAAGATGATACGGAGAAATACCAAGTTCCATTTGCTGTTAAAGTAGCAAAACCGACTGAATATGACGTATATGTTGATGTATTAAAAGATGGTACTGTGATCAAGGAATTCGATCTTAACAAAGATGGTAATGTCGACAAAAGCAACGAGTACCTTACTTTGTCCAGCGAACCAGTAGTGAACGCATCCGTTAAAGTCAATGGTAAGAAGGTAAGCGATCAAAACGGAACATCCATTTCAATGAAAGACAAAGACGTAGAATTAAACGTTTCGGTAGAACTTCCAGAGGAATTCCGTGACAATCAGTTCGTAGAAGGATTTGTAAGACTTGTACCTAAGAACGAAGAGACACCTTCTTTAACAATGCCTTATATGGGCTTCTACGGAGATTGGGATTCACTTGACAACATCGATGAAAGTCCGATAAATGGAGATGCTTATCTTCCATACACTGTTCTTTGGAATGATCTGCTGGAACTGCCAATTGGCTATGATAGCAAAACTGGCAAATTCAATCCTGAACAGATTGGTTATTCACCGAACTCAATTGTGACAGGTATTTATCCTTCTTTTACAGCTTTCCGAAATCTGAAGGAAATGTCATTAAGTGTTCAAGATAAAGACGGAGATACCGTCGCGAATATTACGGATTTCAGTGAGTACTCAGAAGACGGCGGTCCTCTCGCTTTTAGCAAAAATATCATGGCTTACAGAAACTTCTATTACGGGTTTGATGGCTTGTTATGGGACGGAAGGGATGATGATGGGAACATCCTTCCTGATGGTGATTATTATTATGTGTATGAAAGTACTTTAAACTATGAAGGTGCAGAACCGCAGCAGACAAAAATCCCTATTAAAATCGATGCCGCTGGACCTCAAGTAGAAAACATCCAAGTGGAAGAACAAGAAGACGGCAACTATAAAATTACCTGGAATGTAAAAGAAGAAGACACAGGTTATAAAGGAAGTATGCTTTGGGTGAATGGTAAGAGAAAATCACTTGAGGCGGGGGCAATGGAGTATATATCTGATGAAAGACCGGAAATCGTGATGATACAAGCAATTGACGGTGTACAGAATGTTGGAGTTAACTATTGGGGCAACAAAGAATTGCTTCACGCAGATCCATTCATCAATTTCTTGCATGTATCCGGAAGCAACATCAACGAAAATAAACCAGCTTCGATGATCATCTTTGGTTACAAGCGATTGGACTGGCATATTGAAATCTCTGACTCAGAAGGGAATATGATTGAGTATACCGATATCGAAAATGAGCATTCAATATACGGATTGAAGTGGTACCCAGGTGAAGAGTATCCAAATGGAGACTACTTTGTAACGGTTACCGGAACAGATGAAAATGGATTGTCACTGACATCCGAACCGAAGAAAATGACAGTAAAGCACTAAAAAATAAAAGCCAGGAATCCCGAAAAGGAGATTCCTGGCTTTTAAGTATAAATTAAGCTCTACTTCAGCAAAATACTCTCTGTCAAAGATACGGTAATAAATCCAATACGGAATTTTATCGTGTAAAGGTAAAGGCTGTACATCTCCCGTTACTTGCCACTGAGTTTTATTGGCCCCTACAACCTTGCTCTTTTCCTTAGCTTCGGAAGCCATCTTAATTGCAACTGTAGGGTGCGGTAATCTATCTTCAGGGTTCTTAGGGTAACGCTCCATGAAAGTGGAGATTTTCAGTACTGTATCAATCATAGGCTGTGGCAGAGTCATCTGGTAAAGATGCTTCACAGAATAAGTGTTATCCTGAAGCACTTCCTGCTTGTCGGGCAGTGGTACCTTTAGGCTCCGAGTCTATCGGACATGCACAATCTCATTCTAGTGCAAAGGATAGCTTGTCAAGTCTTTCGAAAGAACAGAGAGAAGCTTGGAGTACGTTGAATTATGAGGGAGCTGAGCCTCAACAAACGAAAATTCCTTGTAGTCTGGATTCTGTCTCACCTAGTGTTGAACAAACGTAAGAGTGTGGCAACTGGGTTCAAAGAGAATATCCAGACGGAGACTACTAGTGACCGTGACGGGTACAAATGAGACCGGATTATCGTTAACGTCCGATTCGAAGAGAATTACGGTTTAACATTAATTTATATGCCAAGAATAGCCTTCAATTAAGGATGTTCTTGGCTTTTTTCATTAGAGTAATAGACTATATCATTGATTCAAGAAATACCTTTATTATTCACTTACACAAAAACCGTACCCGCGAACATTAGTTCACGGGTACGGTTTTCTTACATTAGTCTGTAATACCTAATTCCTTCTTCACTTTCTCCAGTGTCATACCTTGATGACTTTCAACAGCATCCTTTAATTCATCCAATGTATGGTTTCTCATTAGATAATTCATTTCTACATAACTCCAATCCTTCTGATCGACAATACCATCTAAATTGATATCAGCAGAACGATCATCAGTCTGCCATTTTTCTTTCAAATATAGCGCATCGAATATATCAATGACATCGTCTTGATTCACGTCACCTGAATACGTAAACGCAGTGATGGATGTCAATGTCCCGGTAATTTCTCCATCTTCCTCTTTATTCACCATGATCTCTTTAAAATATGTGAAGTGACCCGGGATATTCACTTTTAGTGTATATGGTTCAGGATTTACAGGTATGTTATCGAAACGGAAGCCTGCTCTATTAGTAATTCCAGCTGTGTATTCTTTTCCGTTTGGACTAATCAACGCAACGGAAGCACCGACTTTCGTATAGTCTCTGGAAAAATCAACGGAAGTGTCAGGATTTAAGAAACCTTGACCGACAAATCCCCCACTGATGATACCGGTTTGATTGAGCAGTTTCAACCCTTCAATATATCCTTGTGCCGTGATGGTATCTCCATTCGTGTCAATGTATCGATTACTGGTAAAGTTAAATCCTGCATAATCAGTCCATATCTTATCGGTTACTTTAAATGTCACATCCAACAGTGGAAGTTCTCCTGTAATCTCCTGATCTCCGTTTAGGATTAGGTCCACCTTTGCATTAGAAACTGAACCACTAGACATATCAGTTTGTACATCTACATCGTAACCGGATAACGCATTATTTTTTTTAATATCGAGAATTTCCATCGAGTCAGTATAGTATAAAGTGAACTTTGCTTCTTTTAATCGCTTTACATTGTTGGCTGTCATCGTAAATGTAACAGTGTCTCCAGGTTTAGCGGACTTCTTATCGTAGGTTCCTGTCATGTAGGAAGTACCTTCAGGAAGAAAATGATACGTCTTTTTTTCCGTTTTGTTCGTCGCAGCATCAAGAGCATCCAATGCTGCTATATTATATGTCTGTCTGACAAGAGGGATATCCATTTCAAACGTACCATCTTCATCGGGGAAGATTCTATATTCAGGAAGCATCGCGTACAAATATTCATAGATGAAATTATCTGCCTGACTAATGTCAATACCTGCATCTTGAATATCCTTTACTTCCTTGTCAAATAATGTTCCGGTTACTGGGTAGGATTCTTGACCTTCCGAGAATTCATAAACAAGGTTATCATCAATACTCGTTTTAAATTCTGGTTTCGTATTATCGACAAAAATGTCTTCTTCTTCAGTAAAGGTTCTGCCATTTTCATTCGTTGCAATAAATTTCAATTTATAGTGTCCTTGTTTGGCGAACATTTCCTTTAGGTGGACGGGATAATCCTCATCTCCTGTAAACGGATAATAATTCCCGCCATATCCGTATAGTCCATATGGGATACCGATTTGTAAGTCACTTCCATCGAAGTTTCCGACATATCCAATATCTTCACCTGTTTTTCCATCTGCTAACACAACATCCACTTGCTCTACGTTGGAATTTAGCTGGAAACCAAAGGCAGCAACAGGTAAAAATCCAAAATAGCTTCCTGGATTAGTGGTTAATACTTGTTTATCAAATACTAAGAAGTCAAATCCTTCCCCAGCAACACGGATCGAAAACGGAATTTGATAGATTTCATCTGCATCGTTTTCATTTTCATAGGTGATGTATCCTTCGTAAAACCCTTGATCTGCTGTTTTTGGAATCATGACAAAGGCATTGGTTTTCTTGGATTTTCCGGGTTTAACCGAGATCTTCTTATCCAATACAACCTGAACACCGTTCTTGTTTGCATCAAGGGAATGACTTGTAAAGTCAACCTTTCCTGTGAAGGTTTTCTTTTCCTTGCCATGATTGCTTACTTGTATTGTGCGCTGATCACGAATATGTTTCCCATCGTTGTATTGGAGGCCAAAGCTGATGGAGCCTGTTTTCTCAACAATGATGACTTCTTCTCCATTTGCAATGTTGGTTGTTTCATCGATTACCTGGAATTGTATGGATGAATGAATCGCTTCATATGGGTCGACTCTCCCTGCACCCACTTCAAATACGCTATAATCCCCGTTTAACGGATCAGCCGTATTCATTAATAGTGTTTTTATGTCTTCTGGCTGTAAATCCGGATTGGATTCTAATAGGAGGGCAGCGATCCCGGCTACTTGAGGAGCAGCCATGGATGTCCCTGATAATCGCTGATACGCATATTCATAGTTGTCCACATCCTCAGGATTTATCATGTAAGATGGAACAGTGGATTGAATACCTACTCCAGGAGCTGTCACTTCAGGTTTGATATCATAATTAAATTTAGAAGGTCCTCTTGAGCTGAAATCGGCTAGATGATCACCCTCTGTTTGAACGGTGGCGATTTTATTAAACATGAAGTCTTCAGAATTTGAGAGTTTTTCAAGTAATGTTTCTCCATCGCTTTTTGTTAAACTGAATGTTGGGATGAAATCCTTATTTTCACCCAGGAAGTAAGGGATATGCCCTTCTTCTTCGTTATTGTTGTAGATCATGATCGCTTTAGCCCCATTTAGCTTTGCATATTTGATCTTGTCATTCAACGTAATTTCCCCGCGACTTACAAGAACGATTTTGTCATGCACATCTTTCCCGGAATAATCATCAGACCTTCCTAAACCCACTTCTACGATTGGCAGTGCCTGGCCTTCGAAATCTTCTATTTTATTACTATAGTGTTTTCCTAATAACTGTAGGGTAACAGATTGCGATGAAAGCTGACCTTCGTATGTAATGATATCAAGGGGAGTATCGCTTGCACCAACCGTTAATGCCAGTGCAGAAGATCCTGGTGATCCAAGAGTATAGGGTGCATCCCCTGAATTTCCTGCAGCTACGATTGTCGTTACTCCACTAAGGACGGCATTGTTAACCGCGACACTGGTCGGAAAATAGGGATCATTGATGGAAGCGCCTAATGATAGGTTAATGATGTCCATGCCATCTTCTACAGCTTGGTCGATTCCTTTTAGCACATTTTCTGTGGTCCCGCTGCCATATGGGCCCAGCACTCTATACCCATAAATGTCTGCATCAGGAGCTACGCCTTTTGTGGCATAGTCACTCTCATTTGTACCTTGACCGGCAATGATTCCAGATACATGGGTACCGTGTTCCGTATAATAAGAATGTCCCACTGAAAATTCTGGTTTGAATTTAGCATTTTCCCAGTCCTGGTAGGTTGTTTCCATTGGATCTTCATCATTATCTACAAAGTCATATCCACCTTTATAGGCTTCTCTTAAATCAGGGTGATTATAATCTATTCCAGTATCTATGACACCAATTTTAAGTCCTTTACCTGTCAATCCTTCTTCATGCAGTCGGTCAATTCCAAGGTATGGATTGCTATCTGCCATTCTAGTTGAAATACCGAGACTTGTTACTTCAGTTGAAGTAGGTGGATCAATTTTAAATGTTTCATTCCCCCAAATCGTCTTTACAGTTTGAGTTTGTAATAATGATTTTACTTTATTTGCTGGTAAGGTGATCGCAACCCCATTAAACGCCTCAGTATAATGATATTTAATATTATATGACTTCTCTTTGGCCTTTTCCTTTTTGAATATTTCCCCAAGTTCTTCTTTAAACTTCTTTTGCTCTTTGTCAATAGCATTCTTAGCATCTGTTTTTGTCAGCTTATTTCCTTCTGAGCTTGCTTGAAGTTGAGCCGCTTTGACCGGCTTCTGATGCAACTCCACAATAATAGAAGTCTTTTCATCGGTATCAAGGTTGACATCAGGGGATAACTGCAGCCCTGTTTTGTCGTTTAATTCTAAGTTCTTTAAGGCCATTCTTTGGGTATCAGTAAGTTTACTGAGCATTTCCGTATGAGAAACGAGAGTTTTTTCGACTGTCTCACCCAATGCACTTTCAGGGGAATAGGATATTGTGCTGAATACCATTCCCAATGACAGTCCGGCTGTGGCTGCTTTTTTTACTAACTTGCTCTTGTCCAAATGATACACTCCTCCTTGATAGGTATTTAGTAAGTAGATTGAATTTTCTTACTATTATAAAAATCATCTCATAAATATAATGGGGAATGTATTGGGGTAATTTAGAGAACGATGAGCAACGGATGTGTCTTTAATTCTGGGTAATTCGATTTATTATTTTGTGTATTTTCATGTTTTAGGCTGAAAGTTATTAAAATGATTTAGTTCATTTGATAGTCTTGTTTTTCCCAAATGTTAATTCGTATTATCCGATCTAACGAAAGTAGTAGATTAATGGTATTTCTATGTGCCTTGTCTAGGTAGCTGTTTTGTCAAGGATCTTCAATATTGCCCAATTCGTATGGTTACAAGGTCTTAGTGCAAAGGTTTGTTTTTTTCGTTTAATACTCTGAAAATATCGATTTTTCAGTATTCTCCTACTCATTAGAAGGAAAAATAATTAAGATCTTCTCTTGTAAATGGACTAAATTCCCCCAAATGACATCATGAAGATTCGACAATATAATTATAAGTAGTATAAATAGGGGGTAAAAAATGATGAGAAATAGCAAATTTCCTAAGGTTGCTCTAAGCATGGGACTTCTGTTGGGAGCAACGGGGCCAATCGGTTTTGACCCAGTTGTACAAGCAGAATCAGGATCTAATGCCATGAACGTACTTGCGGATCTTTCGAAAGAGCAGCGTGAAGCACTTGATAAATTAGAGGCCAACCGAACATTGAGAGGACTTCAATTGTCGAGGGAAATAGATTTAAAAAGTGATGAAGATATAACCGTTATTGTCGAATTTGAACAGCTTCCTGCAAAGGCAGAGCAAATTCAAAAGTCCCTCAAGGGTGAAGAAGTTTCTCTTGAAAAGGCAAAGAAAAAAGTGGAAGAGTCCCATGAAAAATTCAAGAAAGACCTGGATGAGAAGTTCGTGAAAAAGACAAAATCCGGGAAAGATAACTACGAGCTCAAACACTCCTATAAGAATGCGCTTAATGGAGTGGCCATCACTCTACCAGCCAATAAGGTTGAAAATCTATTAGACTCAAACGTTGTAAAAGCTATATATAGCGAATTAGAGGTTCAGCTCACTCCTCCACCTAAATCAACAGTGGAAGAAGGGACAACGACCAAAGTGGATAGTATTCCCTTCATGAATATCGACAAGTTACATAAAGAAGGGTTTACAGGTGAAGGAGTGAAAGTTGGGGTTATTGACACAGGGATCGATTATCATCACCCGGATTTAAAAGATGCTTATAAAGGTGGATATGACTTTGTAGACAATGATGATGACCCGATGGAAACAACGTATGAGGATTGGGAAGCGGCTGCTGGATACCCGGAAGTAAACCAAGGTAACACATACTACACAGAACACGGGACACACGTATCAGGGACAATCGTTGGCCAAGCTGAAAATGATTCTGATTATAAGGTCATAGGAGTGGCCCCTGATGCAGAATTGAACGTTTATCGTGTATTAGGTCCATATGGAAGTGGATCGAACAGCGCGATCATTGCCGGAATAGACCGGGCCGTTGCAGACGGGATGGATGTCATTAATCTATCACTTGGAGCACAAACGAACAATCCTTTGGATGCTTCAAGCTTAGCGGTCGATAATGCCGTGTTAAGTGGCGTAACGGCAGTCGTAGCTGCCGGGAACTCAGGAGATCTTGGGAATAGTACATTAGGTTCGCCTGGTGCTGCCGCACTTGCTTTGACAGTGGGCGCAAGTTCTGCTCCATCTTTTGTCACCACTTATGATGGTGCGTTTTCAGCAGAAGGCAAGGAGCTGGACGGAAACCTTCAATTAATGACCAACAAATGGACGGATGAGTTTAGTAACCTCCAAGGACAAAGCTTTGAAATGGTCGAAGTGGGAGAAGGCGGACCAGCTGATTACAACGGGAAAGATGTCAATGGGAAAGTGGCCTTTGTTGCCAGAGGTACTTATGCCCTCATTGAAAAAATGAACTATGCAAAACAAAATGGCGCGGTTGGTGTTGTGATTTATAATAATAATCCAGACGAAGGCCATATTCCACATTATCTAGGTGAAAGTAACGATAATATCCCTACTTTTTCGTTATCAAACCATGCCGGATTAGAAGTAAAAGAGCTATTTAAGGAAGGTACACCTAGGATTACTCTTGGTGAAGTAGGGAAAGCAGAAATCAGTGGAGACGAGCTGGCTTCCTTTAGTTCGAAGGGCCCTTCAGGAACGTTATATGATATCAAGCCAGAAGTGACTGCACCAGGAGTGAATATTTTATCAACCGTTCCCGCTTATGTTCAAAATAAAGAAGATACTACGGATTATTCGCATGCCTACCAACGATTATCTGGGACATCAATGGCGTCACCTCAAGTGGCTGGTATTGCAGCATTGTTACTTCAGGCACATCCCGGATACAAGCCAAGTGATATTAAATCTGTGTTAATGAATACCGCCGATCCCTTGAAAAATCAATATAGCGTATTTGAAGTGGGAGCTGGAAGAGTAGATCCAATGCAGGCGATCCACTCTGATACAATGATTTCTGTTCTGGATGAAACGCCATTTATTGAAAATGGGGAAGAAGTAATCATCCCGGAACAAACCGGTGCCCTAAGCTACGGTTTCATACCGATGGGGGATGAACACATCACCAAAACAACGAATCTATCAATCACAAATAATAGTGATAAAAACAATAAATATGCTATTTCCGTTGAGTATAATGTTGGAGCGGAAGCATCAGGGTCACTGGATGCAGAGAAAAACGGTGTAAGACTGAATGTTCCCGGCTCGATTAAAGTAAAGAAAAATAAAGAGGAACGCTTCAATGCATTCCTTACGATTCCGAAATCAGCCCAAAAAGGGACCTATGAAGGGTATATTGTAATTAAGAACCAGAAGAATCCAGAAGAAATCTACCGTATTCCATTTGGGGCAAAGGTAGTGGAGGAAGGAATTGGGCACTTTGAAGTATATACACCGAGTATTTCGACAAACCGTGTGAAAAATCTTTACAGCAGAAAGGCGACTGATCTTGATTTCAGATTAAACTCGCCAATGGAAAGGTTGGACTGGGTATTAGTTGACCCGGAAACGAAAGCAGAATTGGGCTGGATTACAGGAGTGAATGCAACAGGAGCGGCGATTGACTATGATTATTTCATTGATGATGGATTTGCAGGGTATTATTACCCGCTAACTGGACATGAAAAGAAGCCAATCAGCTATACAAGAATAAGGGCAGAAGATGGCATATATGAAGTCAAAATGATCGGTACGACGAAGGATGGCAGACAGTATGCTAAAACGTCGACTATTAGCCTTGATAATGGCGCGCCGAAAATTAGTTTTGATGAGACAAATGCACTACCGAAAGGAGATCTTCCAATTGTTGAACTGCCAACAGGCCAAGATACAGTAACATTATCAGGTACTTTGGTGGATCCGGAAATGAGTGAAACCCAAAAAGCAGGTATGTCATTAACTCCGGCAAGTAACAACATATGGTACGGTCCAACTGGCCCGAATTACCAACTTGAAGTAGATGAAAATGGAAAGTTTTCAAAAGAATTGAATGTTGGAACAAGCTCCATAAGGGAAATGCAATATCTTGGTGCCGATTATGCAGGAAATACTGCGGTGCCAAAGGTTGTTTATTATGCAAAAGAAGGATCACAGTATATATTTGCAAAACCAGATAAAGAGTCTTATCAAATGGGAGATAAAATTAAGTATACCTTCTATGCTAATAATTTGAAAAATGCCCAGCATTTATCTATGACCTTCAATTATCAAAATAAATACTTTGATGATTCTGTTGATTTCCAATTAGGGGCTGATCTGCCAGAAGGGTCAGAATTAGTAGAGACAACGACTACTCCAGGAACTACCAAGACGATCATCGATATTACTATTCCTGACGAAGGAGTCTCTGGAGATGTTGTTTTATTTGAGGTCGTAGCAGATACCAGTTCAGATGAGTTTAGAAATATTTATTCTCCCCTGTTCAGTAACTCTACAATGCAGGTGAATCATGGTCCTAGAATTCAAACGAAAATCGGACTTCACCCCATTTATCCAGCGTTTTCAAAGGTGGATGCGGGATATTTAGGTGCAGAAGGACTGCTTACAGACAAAGGTGGAATGGATCACAGTAGAGATTACTCGACTGTAGGAGCAACTGTTCAATTAAAAGATACAAAAGGGACCATTTATCCAGCGAGATTAGAACCAAATGGAGTCATTTATTTCGATAAACTCCCAATAACAAAGAAGAAATATACCATGATCATTGATATCCCAGGACACTATACGACATATACCCCGCTTGAGGTTGGTCGAGAAGAGAATGGTATAGATATCGGAGAATGGATTTCTTATAGAACAGCTGTATCAAAGCCAGGGGATATTAATAAAGATAATGCCATTGATATCCATGATGCATTACTGCTGCAAGAGCATTGGGGAACAGACTATCGAAATACAGATATAAACTTTGATGGTACGACAGATGAACAAGACTTTACCCTTCTTGAAAAGTATTATTTATCAGAAAACGACTTTGTTCTTGATACACCAAGTCCTCAATCAGAAGTGAATGGTAAAACGATAGACACGATTAAAGATGAATTGGGAATTAATCCTTAACAGCTACATTCCACAACATCATGGTGATCATCGTAATCAACCAGAAGAAAGGGTAGTCCTTTAAAGGACTACCCTTCTTAGTACTTTAGTTGGTGAAAACACCCTATGATCTCAATAAATTTTGAATAATAAAATCAGTTGGGAGTGATAACGTTGAGTTCAGGGATCCTTATAAAGTTTTATAGAGAGAAAAAAGAATTAACACAAGAAGAACTGGGAAAAGGGATATGTTCTGTTACACATATTAGCAAAATTGAACGTGGAAACACCCAATATTCCCCTGAAATCACACATTTGCTAAGTAAGAAACTGGGGATTGACCTTAAAAAAGAAATGCAATCGCTTCAGAAATATGAGCGCTTACTTGATC
Organism: Rossellomorea aquimaris; assembly: GCF_008180865.1. Taxonomy (GTDB): domain Bacteria; phylum Bacillota; class Bacilli; order Bacillales; family Bacillaceae_B; genus Rossellomorea; species Rossellomorea yichunensis. The sequence goes on along the minus strand of NZ_VTEX01000003.1, from coordinate 256,333 downwards.
AATGGCTTGATAGTATGGTGTTACAGCAAAAAAGTGAAATTGAGAGATTAAAGAATGAGGTAGAAGAGAATGCATTATTCCTTATTCAATCTGTGAAAAATAAATATTTCTTATTGCAATCAAGATACTACCTTTTGGAAGGAAACATAACCCAAGCAGAAATCCTTTTGGATAAAATGAAAAAACACCGTAAAGAATTAAACGCATATGAAATTCATTTGCTTCATCACCTTTTGGGAATCACAGAAGTACTGAAAGGGGACTTCAAGAAAGCACTGGAGTACCTGCTTGAAATCAATGAAAAAGAATATTTAAATCATGAGTTTTTCTATCAGATCGCCATTGCCTATCATAACCTTCATTTTAAAGTAAAGGCTTATTACTATAGTGAACTCGCCCTGGATTACTTCAGGAAAACGAATAATTTTAAAAAAGTCATTGATGCTGAAACTATCAAGTTGATAAACGAAGGAAGAAACGAACTTTGGAATTTTGAAGATCTCGTTGATCGATATAATCGATTAATAGCACAATGTGATATTCTCAATGAAACCTCTAAAAAGGCGGCTTTATTAAGCAATTTGGCTTATGAACACTCCTATGCAGGGGACAATGAGAATGCGAAAAAGTACTATGAGAAGACATTATCTTTACTGGGAAAAAATAAAAACTCTCCTACCTATCTTAATAATCTGATTGGGTACGTTTATTGCTGTTTACACATTGAAGGAGATCAAGACGAACAGCAGCTCAAGCAATTAATTGAAATAGGCAGTCAAATTGCAAAGGACATCCACGATCAAAGCAGCTATCAATTCTTCAAAATGCTGAGTTTATTATTTGAGAATAAAAAAAATCAGTACTATCAATTTATTGAAGAAAAGATCATTCCTATGTTAGAGGAAAAAGGAAAACATCAACAATTACAAACATATGAAAGAACCATGTATCAGCATTATTTAGAACAAGGAAATCAAGAGAAGGCTCTCCAGTATGCGAGTAGATTGGTTCAAAATTGTTAGATGAAACCGCGAAAAATTTGGATTCGTCCCCAAAAATTAAGCAAGTCGGAAGACAATATTTTGTAAATAGATCCTCAATTTAGAGAGGATCTTTATATAGGTAGAATAGAATTCTTTCCAGACCAAGAGTACGGGAAAAAAGTACCTTGGTTTTTTATTTTTTGAAGCAAAACCTCTACTAATCCCTTAAAAAACCAGAAAGAGTGGACGTTATCATTAAGCCCTCCAGCATTTTATTTCTAATCAGTAGACTAAACCAACAGTAAATTTACAAAAGATGCCTCTAACCGACAAATTTGGGGGATTGAAATAGTGATATAAGACTGGTTATTCTGTCACATTTCAGAATTCTTCTTATGAGAATATAGACTTCTTTAATTTCAATGCTAGAAGATATTAGGTAATAATACCTATAACCCTAGAAGTTCCTCCCCTTGTAAACCCCAATACACTATGTCTTCGAGCTGTGTAATAATAAAGATAGAAATCAGAATCTTAATGAAATTCTGATTAGAAAAAAACTTCTTTTACTTCCATGAGAAAATACACACAACACAACCAGAATAGAGGGTGAGAAATGGAGCAAGTAGTGAAAATTGTCAGAAAAGCCATACCAATCGTAATCTTTTTACTCATCATGATGATCATCGTTTCCATCTTCATAAGCCTGAACAGCAGTAAACCGCTATCCTTTTTTGGATACAAGCCGTTAACCGTATTGTCGAATAGTATGGCTCCTACCTTTGAGGCTGGAGACGTGATCATTACCCGAGAGATGGATGCAGAAGATCTTAAAGAGGGAGATATCATCTCCTATTACAACCAGGAGAATAACCTGATTACTCACAGAATCACCTCCATTGTGGGGGAAGACGGAGTAAAGCACTTCTATACTCAAGGTGACAATAACAATGCGGTAGATGAAGATGTCACAACGGCAGATGAAATCGTAGGGAAGGAACTCTTTCATATTCCAAATCTTGGTTTCCTTTCTCAATATACGAAAGGCCCGATGGGTTTCTTACTATTCATTATTGTTCCATTAACAGGGTATGTGTGTTTAACGGTTTATGAAAAAATCAAACCGAAGAAGCAAGAGGAGTTTACCAAATCATAAAAAATAATGGGGGATTGACATGTTTAAGTTGAAAAATGCATTTTTAGGAAGCGCATTAGTAGGAGCAATCGTAGTATCTGGAAGCTTTGGTACATATTCTTGGTTCACATCCGAGACAAATGCCACAGGAGAGATTACAAACGGTACATTAGAAATCAACAACTCACAAGACATGGAAACAAAGATCATCGAAGCTACTGGGTTTGCCCCTTCTCAATTAAAGTACGGTGAATGGTTAAAGATTGAAAATACAGGTGATATGGATGCATATCTTCGAGCTACCTATAACCAGTCTCTAAGTGCAGATGTACCTTTAGATTCCTATAAAGTAGGGTATATCGCTTATAAGTTCTCTGAAGGACAAGAAATGACAGACGACATTCTGGAAGAATCAAGAATCTACTTAGATGAGTTATTCAATGGGACAACCAATGAAGTAAAATCTATGTCCAAAGCGATCGCTCCTGGAGTTGAAATGGTTGTCGGATTTGTCGAGGAAGAAGAAGTTCAACCTGCTGCAAAAGCAAAAGGCATGAGTGGGAAAGCCAAGATGGTACTTGGGGATGGTTCAAAAGAAGGCGAGAAGCATGAATTCTGGCAATTAAATGATGACCAATATATTGATCTTTCTTTCGCAATCAAACTGGATGAAAAAGCCGGTAATGAGTATCAAGGAGTTACTTATACATCGAATTTGAATGTAACAGCCAAGCAAATGGATGAGGGTGCAAAAAACTAAGTTACACCTAAAATAGAATAACTTCGCGAATAACGTTTGAAAAGGCAATCGATAGGAGACAATCCTGATAGATTGTCTTTTTTTTTACTCTTAAATAAAGGAGATCAAAAGTTTATGAAGAAGTGCTACTGGAGTGTCCTTTTCCTGCTCTTTATGATGTACATGGGAGGATGTCAGGAGAACATAGGGGAAAATGCCTATCAAAACGAGGAAGAGGCGGTGAAAGAGACTATGAATTCGTCAGTTAAAGTTGACCCATCGATTAACCTTTCAAGTAAGAAGGTTATTTCCGTTATTATTGAGTTTAAGACAAAACCTGCACAAATCGCCGTTTTAGAAGCAGAAGCTCAAGGCGTGGATATGACCTTGGAGAAAGCCAAGGAACACGTTGAACAAAGTCATCAGGCTTTCGAACAGGAACTTCATGCCTTCCTGGATGATAATGAAGTAAAATATCGAATCAAACACAGGTATAAGACAGCCTTTAATGGGGTGTCAATAGAATTACCGGCAAATGAAATTAAGAGATTAACGGGGTCTTCCGTTATTTCAAAGATATATCCAAACCAGGAAATCCAATTGGATCCTCCTATCCAACCTTCAGATCAAATGTAAAAAAGATAACCGGCACACCTTGAATCAGTCTGGTGCGCCGGTTATCTTTTTTCTCTAATTTTAAAAGCTACAATCATTTTCGGAAAATAGTATAAAAAATGTGAGAGAAATCGGGAAAATAGATTAGGTATTAAGAATTACATCCGTTTTCGTTCTATTGCTAAATAATTGAAAAATTTTCAAATATGCAAGAACTAGTGTGTGAATTTCATTGAAATGTATTTTGTGGAGTGAAATTATCAGGATGTTGAGAAAAAAGAACTAGGTAAATAGTACTTGTTTAGACGGATGGACATCCACTGAAAACCCCAATTTTTTCATGATCACTTACTAGTATAATAGAAATAGAACCTATATTAAATTAAAAAATCAAAAGCGTTGGAACCGTTGTTTGGATGAAATGAACCAACTTATACTACATCACCATGGAGGTTAAAGCATGCATATTGGGACATTTATTAAGTATTATAGGATCTTTAAGGGGATGACCCAAAAGCAGGTGGGAGATGGGATCTGTACCCCTGGACATATCAGTAAGATTGAAAGCGGACACTTACAGATTACGGAAGATAAAATTAAATTGTTCAATCAAAGGTTAAATATTAACGTTGAGAAAGAGTTAAAGGCGTATAAAAAATTACAATTAGATTTGGAATTGTGGCATGATGTCATGATCAAGCAGGTAAACGGAAAAATTGAATTATTGAAGGAGACCATCGAACAAAATCCCTTAACCAAAATTGAAACCCTGAATGGCACCTTTAAGCTACTGAAAGCAAGGTACTTTATCATGAAAGGGGAGGTAATAGAAGCTGCATTCTATTTAAGTCAGTTTTCTAATAAGCGTCTGTCCTTCCATATGTTCGAATACGATTTTCAGTTATACTATCATATAAAAGGCATGTATGAGCTTGCAAAAGGAAATCCACAAACAGCCCTGAAGTATTTGGAGAAAATAGATCGAGATATTTATTCAAACCCTGAAGCCTACTATTATATGTCAGTTTGCTACCATGATCTTGGGCAGTATGACAAGTCCCTGCGTTATAGTCAGCTGGCTCTGAACTATTTCAAGGAAACGTTTAATTTTACAAGATGTGTAGACGCTGCTACGATTCAGTTGGTAGCGGAAGGCAGAAGCGAAGAGTCGAGTCTGGCCTCGTTGGTAGAGAAATATGATGAGTTGATCCAACATTGTGATAATCTCCATGATCATAGGAGAAAAGCCGTTCTTCAACTGAATTTAGGGAATCTTTACCGAGATGTCTTTGATGATAGAAAGGCAAGAGATGCATTTCAAATGGCATATGGATTATTGAAGCATGAGTCCGATAAAGAAATGTATGCAAACAGCCTTTTTGGTTATATTGATAGTTCCATGAATGTAGACGGTTCCGCAAATAATGAAAAATATGCAAGTTTAGTAGAAGAGGGACAGGCATCTGTGAGAGATATGAAAAATCCCTGTATGGAAACTTTCTTTACGATGCTTGAGATCAGGGTCCATGAGGGAGAGCAAGCATATTATCAATATATAGAGAATGTCATCATCCCCCTATTGAAGGAAGAAGGGAAATACGCTCAGTGTAACTATTACATTCAAAAACTCTACATTCATAATCAAATGGATGGGATAAAGGCAAAAGGAAAAGAATGCGTTTTAAGCTGACGGTTATATGATCAGAAATTACAGTAAAGGAGTGGTTTGATGGAAAACCCGGATCGTTTAATTTCTTCATTTGATGAGGTGACATTAAGTGATTATAAGATGCCCATCATCTGTATTTATTCCAGTCCGCAAGATTATCAAGGCATGTTTGTAGCAAGGCTATTCGACGTGAATCAACCGACTCATTATATTTTGATGAGACCTACATTAGAAGCAATCAGAAGTGAAATTCCCGAACGTTTCTCGATCGTTCCGAGAGCAAAAGAGGAAGATCCGAGCATTGTCGAGACATGGATTTAATTCAAAGTAAAATGAGACTTGGACAAAAGTGTTTTAGTCTAAGTGAAACTCGAACAAATCTGCATCCTAGTATTTAGATTTGTTCGGGTTTATTATTTATTTTCGGACCACTTGATTTTAGCTGTTTCCAGCGGTTGATTGGAGTGCAAGACGAAGACTCCTGCGGGAAAAGTAGCTTATGTGAGACCCGTCCAGCTCCGGGGCTTAGAGGCACATGTCTTAAGTCAAACCCTCCAAGAAGGCAAAGAACGCCTTCGTGGACGCTTCGCCTTATGCCACCCGCCTCTGAACAAAGCCCCTCCGCTTTTCTTCCCGCAGGCTTGCCGAGGAGGCTCACGGGCTACCCGCGGAAAGCGTAGTCTTGCACGGAAATCATTAGCGGTAATAAGAACCGACACTTCTATTATTCGTCTTTATACCGTGGTTTTTTAGTTTTGCCCAGTCTCTTTTACGTATTTTCATTGGCAGAAGGGTAGAATTTACTTTCGATTTTCTTATATTCCCCAAGGTTTTCAGTTAAGCGTGCCAGCTTATGAACTTCTTGAAGAAGAAACGTTTTATCTAATTCATAAATGACCTCCCTTTCAATATGATCAATGGTATTACAGGCAAATTCCCAGATGTCCTTGTGTTTGGATGGCTGGATGGATTCTGCAATGAGCGCCAGTGCCCGCACAATGTCAGTAATGATTAAATGATTGTCTTTAGCATAATGTCGAATATAGCCAAACCCGCGATACAGGTAATAATCAAATGCTTCGGACTGGAGAATGACCCGGACTCTTCCTTCCCGGTCGATCAAATAAGGAGTGAAGGATAAGTGATCCTCCACCGTCAGCATAAGGTCAGCCATTTGATCAATCGTATTAGAGGCCGTTTTTGGATCATCATTCCCGAGTGCTTTGATTGCAACTTCAGCCAGCTTGTGAATCCCCATTTGCAGGTCCTGGATTTCGGTTTCTTTATGTCCCATTTCAATGAAAGTGAGATAGAAACCATCCGAAATATCGTTGGTCTCAGGTCCCCAAATACTCATGATTTTATTGCCGGCCAATATATAATCTCCTACTTTGTAATGAAGCTGAATGATGAGGTTATCCTGCATAGCCCGTTCGATTATTCCATGGAAATCGATTAACTGAATATACCCTGAATCCCTTGCCTGTAAGTGAATGATGTTCCCCTTCTCTTGTTCCATAAGGTCGCCATTTTCTGTTGTTCGATGGGTTTCTAAATCATTTTTTAACGTCTGATTGATCATCACTTCAGAAACCTGCTTCATATTGTACGTAATATTGTGCACCTGCATCCAGGTGGAAGCATGGTTAATGAAGAAGATAAATGTGACCGCAGTAAGGAATGCAAGTCCGATCGTCATGATCGGGGCAGCTACGAACAGTTCTTCCTTTGAATCTCCGATAAAAAGAAAGAGGAGCAAGACATATACAAAACTGCCATTAAAAATTCCGAGGGCATGCTGTGTTTGTTTGTCCGAAATGAAGTCCAGGAGCATCCTGGGGGAAAATTGACCACTGAACATCGTGAGTACAACGAGCAGTGAATTCAAGGTGAAAGCACTGAGCGTCAGGATAGCCCCGATGAGTGTACTGACAAGCATGCGTGTAACAGATGCATCCATACTTAAGAAATCGGATGTATACTGCGAGATGTCGGCATACAGATCTAAATAGAGGGTGAGTGCGACAAGCAGTATGGAAAAACAAATATAAAAGAACGGCATATACCATATGGTCAGCCGAATCTCACGCATTCTCTGCCGTTTGGACATAACCACATATTTTCTGATGGATAAGGGAAGCATTTTTTTCAACATAATTGATCTGTTTCCTTTCAAATAAAGGGATATGGATTAGTTTTCCCTGCCAGAACATGTTAAAACGTCTCTTTGCAAAATAGATTTATAGGTTGTTAGGCGATGCAAGAATTTCAAGTAATCCGATAGGAAATATAATCGCCTGTGACATTTGAAAGAATTTTTAAAAAATACTAAAAATAGTATTGACGAGAGAATAAATCCCCTTTATAATCCAATTCATACTCAAATAGCAAGTAATACCAAAACGAAACATTATATCTCTTATCAAGAGCGGCGGAGGGATAGGCCCGATGAAGCCCGGCAACCTGCAGGATCAGACTGCAAAGGTGCCAATTCCTACAGATTCCAAACGAATCTGGAAGATAAGGGGAGGAGCATGCTCATTTAGCCCTCTTCTTAAAAGAAGAGGGCTTTTCTGTATACCTTTTTCTTTTCCGCTCATATCCCTCAAGTGGATCTTCAACTGGAACGAATCATTCTTACGTATAAAGTGAAAAGTAGATAAAAGGAGGCTGAATGATGTCAGCGATTAATGTGGCACTTCTGGGGTTTGGAACGGTAGGGCAAGGGGTCTGTGAAGCAATCGATACTCATCAGGACAGATTGAAGGAAGTACTGGGTAAAGAGGTGAAGGTAAAGGCAATCCTTATTAAAGATCCCACAAAGGAGCGAAATATTGAATCATCCATCAACGTCACAACGGATTTCCAGGAAATCCTGGATATACAGGATTTACACGTTATCTTTGAAGCGATCGTGGGGGAAGAGCCGAGCTATACGTATTTAACACAAGCCATTGAGAAGGGGATTCATATTGTCACGGCCAATAAAGCGATGTTTGCCAAATATGGTCCTGAGCTATTGGAGGAGGCGAAAAGGAAGGGAGTATCGGTCGGATTTGAAGCGACGACAGCCGGAGGGATCCCTGTGATCGGCAGTATCCGGCAGCTTCTGAAGGTGAATGAGATCAGACAAATTCAAGGGATTCTGAATGGGACGTCAAACTTCATCTTATCTCAAATGAGAAAAAGAGGTCTTGCCTTTGAGACAGCCTTAAAAATTTCTCAGGAGAAGGGATACGCTGAAGCCGATCCGACAAATGACATCGAAGGCCATGATGCGTTCTATAAATTGCTTATTTTAAGTCAAACGGCCTTTGGCAGACAGCCCGATTGGAAAAATATCCGGCGAAAGGGGATATCCCACCTGACTGCAGAATGGCTCCAGGCAGCGGAATCCTTTCGATTGCGGTTTAAGCACGTAGGTTCTCTTAGACGGGATTCAGTGGACCATATCCAAGGTGAAGTAGAGCCGATCCTTGTACATGATACCCATCCTTTTTACGGTGTGGAGGATGTGGAAAATGCCATTTCCCTTAAGGGTAGTCTTGTAGGAAGGATCACCCTGCTTGGTCCAGGCGCTGGAAAATTACCTACAGGCAGTGCCATGGTAGAGGATTTTCTGTCGTTGATAGAGAGAAAGTATACCGACTCTGCGGAAAGTACCGTGAATACGGGAGAGGTTCATGATGAGAGCAGCCACAACTGGGTCTTGAGAATCCGTGAAAATGATGAGTATCAAAACTGGCTCCCTTCGTTCATATTAAAGGATCGTATTCATTTGGGCGATAACTTGTACGTATTTGTTGAAGGCACGAAAGAGACACTGGAATCGCTCCTTCGGACACATGAACATATTCAAGCCGTTCCTATTTTAAAAGAAATTCCGTTGGAAAATGAAGTGAAAACTGGAGCTGCAGTTTCTTAGAAGTAATCTTAAATAAGATCTGATGGAAAGTAGGGGTATCATTGAGTATGATCGTTCAAAAGTTTGGTGGAACCTCTGTTGGTTCTACAGATCGGATCAAACGTATGGTCTTTCATGTCATGAAGGAAAGAGAAAAAGGCCATGATGTTGTCGTAGTAGTATCAGCTATGAACAAAACGACTGATACACTTGTAAGATTGGCAGGGGAGCTCTCCGAAAAGCCAAGTAAGAGAGAAATGGATATGCTCTTAAGTACCGGGGAGCAGGTGACGATCTCCCTTTTGACCATGGCCCTGCAGCATAAGGGGCTGGAAGCCGTATCCCTGACAGGCAGACAGGCGGGAATTCAAACCGATGGAGTATTTGGGAATGCCAAGATTACCTCGATCAATACCGATCGGATAAAATCGGAGTTATCCAAAGGACGAATCGTCGTGGTAGCCGGTTTTCAAGGAATTACGGATAAAGGAGAGGTGACTACATTAGGGAGGGGCGGTTCCGATACGACGGCAGCTGCTCTTGCTGCCGCTTTAAAAGCGGATAGGTGTGATATTTATACGGATGTAGATGGGGTGTATACGTCGGATCCGCGAAGCGTTCCCCGGGCAGCGAAAATTGACACCCTTTCCTATGATGAGATGCTGCGTTTAGCCACCATGGGAGCTGGAGTCCTGCATCCGAGAGCGATTAAACATGCAAGGGAACATCATGTGCCGCTTGTGGTTTGTTCCAGTTTGAATGAGGGGAGTGGGACCGTCATTAGTGGAAGGTCAAAGAGAAATGCCCCTATTGTGGGAGTGGCCTATCAGAGTGATATCTCTGTTCTGACAATAATAGACTGTAATGGTGGGGAGTCACTGATTCTTTATGATCTCGATTCCCATCATATCGAGACAGAAATCATTAAATACGAGGAAAACCTTGTTCTCATCGTTAAAGACAAGGATTTTCATGAAGTGAAAAGAATCGTTGGACAATATAACCAGGCATACTCTCGTATAGAGGAAAGGGAGGACCTGTCTAAGGTATCCGTGATCGGTCGGATCAACTCATCACATGAAGTGAGGGAAAAGGTTACCAACGTTTTTCATGACTACCATATCGGAAAGGCATCCATTTGGGAATCCCCGGTAGGATTAAGTGCACTGGTTGATAGATGCGATGTAGAAAAAGCAGCCAGAGTCCTTCACATGCACTTCGGTTTGGATTATGTGGAATCAAGGAGAGCCGTTTTGTAAAAGGAAAAAGTGTATAGGCGCCTATACACTTTTTTCACTCATGGACTGATCAAAACAGGCGTACCGATTGGAACGATTCCCGCTAACTCTTCGACGTCTTTGTTATACATTCGTATACAACCCCTGGACACGGCATTTCCAATCGAGCTTGGGTCATTTGTTCCATGAATCCCATAACTTTCTTTCGATAAACTCATCCACATCGTACCAAAAGGTCCGCCGGGATTTGGTGCTTTGTTAATGATGATAAATTCCCCAATGGGAGTTTCAAAGAGCACTCTCCCCACTGCAATGGGATACTGCTTGATTTGAACCCCATCCTTGAATAAACGCAGCCACCGGTTATTAACAGAAACCTGAATGCGGTAAGGGTTATTGGTTGTATCCGGAATCCCTGGTATCGTAATCGTTTGACCTGGATAAATCACATCCGGATCAATACCGGGATTGGCATTAAGTATAGCAGGAAACGGAGTCCTGTAATCCCTCGAAATTTGACTGAGTGTTTCCCCCACCCTGACTGTGTGAATCAGCTCAAACACCTCCCAATTTCACTCTCCCTCTATCCTATGTGCGTGAGAGAAAGTCGTTCAAGAAGATGAATAAATAAAATAGCCTGCGCCTCTTAAAATAAAAGAAACGACAGGCATCCATCCAACGTTATTGAGGCATGTTTTGTTGTGGAACGGTTGTATAGCTTTGAAGCATAAGGGTCATATCCTGGTCGTTTAATTGAGGGACCTGATAGTATCCGTGTTTATTTTGATAGAGGTAGATCTCATAGCTCATTTCAATGAAATTCGGGACGCTGTCAGCTACGACACGCCGTAATACAGGGTTTGTCATCTCAAGGGCTGTCATGGCAAGAAGCATGGCCAGTGACTTGGTTTGTCCCAGCATATAAGCAGACAAGCCTTTATCGGAAAGATCGTTGACCGATTGATTCGGTTTTTTAGGTGCTCCTGGTTTGATGCCGTATGTGGTAGTATTGGTTTGAGTCATTTTGTATGCTTGAGTTGGAACGATGGGGTCATGCCCTGTCGAAAAGCTGCCCACAATCGTATTATACATAGTCGTGACGAATGTTGACTGGCGTTTTAGTATATCCGTTAGTTCAGGATCCTGAATGTGCTGATCATACATTTGATACTGATCAAGCATGCTGATGATGCCTGCTATGATCTCATGGGCATCAAAGAGCTCATGGCCCCCATGGTTTTTACTCTGAGTGTTCATCATATTCGGTGGCATCTGAGTTCCTGGTGGTGTCATATTCGATTGTTGTCCTTGGTTTTGCATCTTTTTTCCTCCTTGAAAATAGCATCGATGATTAGAATATCCTTATTACGCACAATTATGTATTTCGGTTTAATACTTGCCAGCCTGTCCGAATACAATAGGAAGAAGTCAATTTGAAGGTGGTCGTAGATGAGTATATTCATAAGCTATATCATTTTGGGATTATCGCTTTCTGCCCCTATGGGACCGATAAATGCCGCTCAACTGGACAAGGGGATCCGCTTTGGCTTTTTTCATGCCTGGCTTGTGGGGGTAGGGGGAATGGTAGCGGACGGCATTTTTATGCTTCTTATATACTTCGGAGTCTCTCAATTTATTGATACACCGGTCATTAAATTGTCCTTGTGGGTATTCGGCTTCTTTGTATTGACCTATACAGGGATTGAAGGCATCCTGAAATCGGGATCCATTACAAAAACCTCCCATCAAAATCCTCATGAAACAAAAGGAAAAGCTTTTCGCACAGGATTTTTTATGGCCATTTCCAATCCATTAAGCATTCTATTTTGGCTTGGTATCTATGGTTCCATGTTAGCTCAGGCTTCCGGTTCCTATGAAGCAGGTCAGCTCTTCCTGTATAGCATGGGGATCTTTCTTGGTATCACCTTTTGGGATCTTACGATGGCCGGTGTGGCGACAGGGGCAAGGAAACTGGTCAGTCCTGTTGTTTTGCGTGTCATATCCATTATTTCCGGCCTCATCTTGATGGGGTTTGGGATCTACTTCGGTGTCCAGGCCTGCCGTTTATTATTCGGTTAGACAGACACCCACTAAGTTCCTTCCTAATAGGATAAATGTGTACTATTTAGGAGGGATCGGCTATATGCTATGGTCTACAAGTTTGATTGATCAACTAGGGGAGGAACTCGCTCCATGGCAAAGAGCAGCCTATGGGCATTTCTCGGCCGCAATGTGCGACGAAGAAAAACCTTACCCATGCGTACCTGGAAAACAAGGCTTTCAGACAGATACATTACGCTTCGGATTTGCAGATGATCCAAGAAAACAAGCAGCTTCTGAAAAACTTGCCTGCTTACTCAAACAATATGGTGAAATCTCAAGGGATACAGGAAAGTATGCATCTCTTGTTGTCTTTTTTAATTCAGAGGGGATAGGGGCTGAGAATCAATCGATTGATTCTTATCAGGATATTTTCTGGGGGCTATTGAATCGGATTCATGAATTGGATGAATCACCATGGCCGGAAGATATAGCGAAGGATCCCCATCATCATACATGGGAATTTTGTTTTGACGGGGAGCCATACTTTGCCTTCTGTGCAACACCTGCCCATACCGTGCGGAAAAGCCGTCATTTTCCTTATTTTCTTGTAGCCTTCCAGCCCCGGTGGGTGTTCGATGAAATCAACTCTTCAACTGCATTTGGCCAGAAATTAAAGAAAGTGATTCGGAAGCGGCTCATTGAGTATGATGAGGCAGAACCCCATCCCAGCCTTAAATGGTATGGTCAGGAAGACAACTATGAATGGAAACAGTATTATCTGAGTGATGATGATTCATCTCTATCGAAGTGCCCATTTTTAAATATGCATAAGAAAATCAAGAGTTAAAGCGTTCAGGCTTAACTCTTTTTTCTTTTACGATTGTCGCAATCGCAATCAGCACAATGAAGCCGATGCTTACAAAAAATCCAATGCGACTTACATGATCAAGAAGCGTGCCGCTGATCGCCAATAAAATGAGGATGAGTGCAAAGATTGTTTGGGAACGCTCCCACCAACCTTTGCTCATCAGCTTGTGAAAGGAAGCAAGAATAAACATCCACGTGTAGAGAAGCATGAGTCCCGCCGCTGTAGTGATATACTCGAATAATTTGTCCGGCAGTAGCATGGCGATCATTATCGAAGCTGCGACAACAAGCGTGATGAGTCCGAAAGCAGGGAGGGGGACCTTCCATTTCCCCTTTCTGGCGAAAACCTTAGGAGCATCCCCTTCTTCAGCCAATGACACCAGCATCGTCGAGACTGCATATAAGGAAGCGACCATGGTGGAGAACCCCGCAATAATCAGAATGGCGTTGAATACATGTGGGACCCAGGGAAGGTCATATTGTTTAAGCGCCGTTAGAAATGGACTTTCATTGGGATTAATTCTTCCTGACGGTACGAGCTTTAATACGAGATAAAAGGATAAAAGGTAAAGGATGGTCAGGATAAGGAGCATGATATTCCCTGACTTTGGAGCATCCTTCGGGTCTTTAAGCTCCTGAGCCATCAGTCCCATCACTTCAATTCCCCCGAATCCATAAAAGGCAAAAAGAAGTGCGAGCCATAAGCCCTTTCCATCATCCGGCAGAATCTCTTTTATTGGAGATTGAAGCGTTTGGGTTTTAGCATCGGTCCCTAACCACCCGAACATGGCGGCAGCAGCGATGATGACGAACATCACGATGGCAGCTACTTTCATGATTCCAAACAGATTCTCCATCTGTTCCACTTTCTGCACGCCCATCAAAATGATCAATAATCCAAGGCTTGCAAATCCGGCAGTGAACATCCACAGAGGAATGGAAGGAAACCAGAATTGAGCAAATAGAGCAAGAGCGGTTAGTTGACTCCCCATAATGAGCATTTCTGCCGACCAATAGACCCATCCGTTACTGAACCCTGCCCATGATCCGTAAGCCTGCTTTGCATAAGTACGGAAGGACCCCTTTTCCGGATGATGGGCCGTTAATTTTGCAAGGGCTTGAAACACTATCCATGTTCCAATTCCGGCCACTAAATAAGCAATCAATACAGAGGACCCCGCCCTTTGAATAGGGATGGCTGATCCCAGAAAGTAACCTGTTCCAATGATACAGCCTACCCCTATAAAAGAAAGCTGCCACCATGTAAGATTTGTTTGATTCGTACATTTACTCATTAGTTTTTCACCTGACCTTTACCCCTCATAGTTTGACGTTTGGGGTCATGAATTATGTGAAAGGCACAGAATGATTTCCCTTAGAAAGGAGAAAGTAATGGAGACTGATATTAAGGAGGCTGGCTCATGATAAAGATTCATCCGAATTGCTGGAGCGAACATGGAGAGTTAAAGACGGTGATGGTGTGCACGCCTTCTTCATTGGACATTCCTGACCAAAGAACGGCGGATTACGTTGGGTGGGAAAAGCCTGTAAACCAGGATATTGCGAAAGAAAACCATGAAGGTATGAAGAAGGCAATGGAAGACGCAGGAATAACAGTTATTGATTATTCCCTGTACTTAAAGGGAGATAAGGCTGAACTTAATCATCAGCTTATCAATAGGGTATTTGTAAGGGACCTGGCATGTGTGTATGGAAATACTGTCATTCCGGGTGATGCGGGGATTACAATGAGGGCACCTGAATACGTACATAGTCATGAGCTGTTTCAAACATGGTTTGACGAAAAAACGTTTTCGATCAAGGAGAATAACCGATTAAAGGCATTGGAAAATGGGGATGTATTCGTTCTGAATAAAGATGCTGTCTTTATTAATACAGGCATGCGGACAAGCATTGAAAGTATCGAAGAGATCCAACAGGAGATTTTTCGGGCAGGCTTCTCGGAGATCGGGGTCATCGACTTGCCGCGAACCGGGGAAACCATGCATTTGGATATGAACTGCAATGTAGCCGGATCCGACCTTCTCATAGCCAAGAGCTATATGAGGCTCTTTCCAGTACAAATCATCACAGAGAAAGGTGGCCGGTACGTCATGATGGAGGAATTCATCCGACGTCAGGGCTTCGACGTTCTCTGGACGGATGACGTAAAACACACGGTTGCGGATATCAATTTTCTGAACTTGGATCCGGAGACCCTGTTAGTCAGCACCAAAGCCAATAAGAAGATATTGAAAGGGCATACGAAATTACGAGGGAAGAAATTGATAGAAGTCGAAGTGAATGAACTTGAGAAAGGTGGAGGCGGGATAAGATGCATGACGCTGCCTTTAGAAAGGAAATGAATCATGAAGAGCTGATTGACAAATAGACTGGAGATTACTTCTCCGGTTTTTTTTTATGACATCAAGCATTCTCATTTAAATTAAATTAACACTACTTTTATCCCTGTTATGGGGTCGGGATAAAAGACCTGTATATCACTTTACGTAAAATTGTAAACGCATAAATCTGTTAACTATTTTACTTTAAACCTATGTATGACAGCAACTCGATGACAATCGATAGATTAGACCCTTTCCCGTACAAAATGACTAGAAGTAGATGAAAATAATTGAGAATAGTTATCAACTACTATTGACATTGATAATCATTATCAATTAAGATGACGTTGGAAGCAAAATCCAATCTATCACGAAAGGAAGATTTGATTATGAATGTACAAAGTGCCATTTCAAATAGAGAATTACTGGACCAACAAGAGAGACGCGAGTCAAATGCGAGATCCTATCCGAGAAGAATCCCATTGGCAATCAGTGAAGCAGAGGGAATCTATGTCACGGACATGGAAGGGAATAAGTACTTGGATTGCTTAGCGGGAGCGGGAACATTAGCGCTGGGGCACAATCATCCAACGGTCATTGAGGCCATGGAGCAAGTGATCCGTGATAAACGACCATTACATACGTTAGATATTACGACTCCTGTGAAAGAGGAGTTTGTGAATGAATTATTCTCTTCCTTGCCGGAAGGATTTCGTCATCGTGCAAAGATCCAATTTTGTGGACCGACAGGCGGTGATGCGATTGAGGCTGCGTTGAAATTAGTGAAGACGGCAACCGGGAGACAAAGTATTCTTACGTTTCAAGGAGGATACCACGGTGCCACTCACGGAACGATGTCGATCAGTGGAAACCTGGGTCCAAAAAAGAACGTACAAGGACTGATGCCTGATACTCACTTCTTACCTTATCCATATACATACCGCTGCCCATTTGGGATTGGAGGAGAAGAGAGCCATCGTATCAGCAGTCAATACATCGAGAATCTCCTGGATGATCCAGAGAGCGGAATATTACCTCCGGCTGCCATGATTTTTGAAACGGTCCAAGGTGAAGGTGGTTCCATACCGGCACCGATCGAATGGATCCGGGAAATGAGAAGAATCACTGAAGAGCGGGGAATTCCACTCATCATCGATGAAGTGCAGACGGGAATCGGACGCACTGGAGAACTATTTTCCTTTGAGCATGCAGGAATCATACCGGATGTGTTTGTTCTTTCAAAAGCAATCGGCGGGAGTCTGCCACTATCCGTTGTGATATACGACCGCGACCTGGATGCCTGGGAACCGGGGGCCCATATCGGCACATTCAGAGGAAATCAAATGGCCATGGCAGCAGGAACAGCAACATTGAAGTTCATTAAGGAGAATCACTTGGTTGCCCATGCCGGGGAAATGGGACAGAGACTCCTTCATTCCTTGAAAGAGCTTCAACAAGAATTTCCTGAGATAGGGGATGTAAGAGGCAGAGGACTGATGGTAGGTGTGGAAATAATTGATCCCGCTAAACCTCATTCAGCGAGCGGAAGTCAGCCGGCTAATCCTGCCGTCGCAAGCGGAATCCAGCGTGAATGCTTCAAACGGGGATTGATCCTTGAGGT
Organism: Rossellomorea aquimaris; assembly: GCF_008180865.1. Taxonomy (GTDB): domain Bacteria; phylum Bacillota; class Bacilli; order Bacillales; family Bacillaceae_B; genus Rossellomorea; species Rossellomorea yichunensis. The sequence continues at coordinate 239,174 of NZ_VTEX01000003.1, read as the reverse complement.
AGGGGGAAGACATGGGGCAGTTGTCCGTTTCCTTCCGCCATTGATCATCACAGAAGAGCAAGTCGATGAAGTGGTATCGATATTCAGAGAAGCTTTAATCGCCTCTCTTGCGGAGTGAAATCATGAAAATGAAAACAATCGAAAGAGAAACCAGCCAGGACTCCTTCTTTCTACATCAAGGGGGAGAAGGACTCCGTGCATTTAATAAAATGATAGATGGGGTTAGCAGGAAACTGCAAGACCTATATGAAGGTACCGGGAAACCTTTTATCGGAAAAATGCCCAGTGCAATAAAAGAAGAAATCCAACCGATCATGGCGATTACTCCTGAAGGGAAATCCTTTGCAGAAGTCCTGGATGAAATCAATGAACCGATTTTAAAAAACAGTCTTCATATTTCCCACCAGAAGAGTATGGCCCATTTACATTGTCCACCCCTTCTTCCTGGAGTGGCGGCGGAATTGATCATCGCAACGCTCAATCAATCAATGGATTCCTGGGATCAGAGTACAGCTGCCACCTATGTGGAAGCGGAAATGGTGAAGTGGTTAACTGAAAAAATTAAGCTTCCTGCATCATCCGGCGGAGTCTTTACAAGTGGTGGAACCCAATCCAATTATATGGGACTCCTATTGGCACGCGATGCCTTCTGTCATTCGAAATGGAACCATAACGTACAACGGGATGGGTTACCCGAAGGTTTTAACCGATTAAGGATTCTTTGTTCAGAAGAGGCCCATTTCACTGTGAAGAAAGCCGCTTCCCAATTAGGGTTGGGAGAACAAGCGGTTGTGACGGTTATGACCGATGAAAATCATCGGATGAGCGTCCGGGAATTGAATGAAACACTCCAGAAGCTTGATCAGGAGAACTTATTGCCCTTTGCCCTTGTTGCTACATGTGGGACCACCGATTTTGGAAGTATCGACCCAATGGGGGAATTGGCAGAAATAGCCCGTGGGCAGGGGTTATGGTTCCATATCGATGCCGCTTACGGCGGCGGTCTGATGCTGAGTCATTCTCATGCAGACAAACTGAAAGGGTTGGGGAACGCCGACTCCATTACGGTGGATTTCCACAAATTATTTTACCAGCCGATCAGTTGCGGAGCTTTCCTCGTTAAGGATGAGGCCCATTTCCGTTATCTATCCTATCATGCTGATTACTTGAACCCCGTCAAAGACGATGAAGAGGGCATCTTGAACCTGGTGAATAAGTCGGTTCAAACGACGAGAAGATTCGACGCGTTGAAACTGTATCTGTCCTTAAAGGCAGTAGGGACCGACCTTTTTGGGGATATGATCGATGAAACGATGAAGCTCGCCAGATACACAGCTTCTTATATGGAAGTGTTAGAGGACATTGTGATACAAAACCCTGAGCCGGAAATCAATACAGTCATCTTTCGCTATCAGCCGAAAAGGATGGAAGGAAAGGATCTCGATCTCAATCATTTGAACCGGACGATCCAGCAAACCCTGCTATATAAGGGGAAAGGGGTTATTGCGAAAACAGTGATAAAGGGTCAAACCTTCTTGAAATTGACGTTATTAAATCCAAGAACAAAGCCGGAAGATATTCATTCCCTTCTACACGAGATTGAAGAAATCGGGACTGAATTAGTAAATGGAGGGGTCATACATTGAGAAATTCTAAGGAGATTGCTGAACATGCAACAATGCAAAGCTTTCTGAATTGCTATTTAAGAGAAACAGGGAACTACACTCAAGAGAGCCGCTACGACAATGATCCGTCACTTGGACAGTTTGAGAAAGTCATCGTATCTCATTTGGTTCTGCAGCAGATTGAATTGATTATACCAGTGAGATATTGGTCTCTTACGGATCGTCATCTATTCGGCTTCCCACTTTATTACCGAGTGGGTAAATGCGAATTGAAACCACTCGACTACATTACCCTTACAACACTAGTGGTAAAAGAGTTCTTACTTGATAAGAGTCAAAGTGGTGCAGAGGACGAACTGCTCTTAAGAGTGATCTTAAGCTGTCGAAGTATAAAAAGCTATGTTGAAAGTCGGGTACAGGACAACGAGGCACTTACGGATGAAGAATTCGACTACATCGATGCTGAGCAGTCCCTTCTATTCGGACATATGCTTCATCCAACCCCGAAAAGTAAACAAGGCCTGACGGAACAGGAAGACCACCTGTATTCTCCTGAATATAAAGGGGAATTTCAGCTACATTACTTTAGTGCGGAAAAATCGTTGGTAGAACAGGATTCAAGTGACGACAAATCTGCAGCTTCCATCATTCTTGAAGAGTTAAAGGATGATCCTGATGTAGATCAGAAATGGTTACAGATGCTGATGGAAGAGGGTGGGCGCGTCTTGCTTCCTGTACACCCCCTTCAAGTGAAGACATTATTGGAAAAGGTGTACGTTCAAGACCTGATGGAAGAAGGAAGACTGGAATACATCGGTCCGTTAGGGAAGCGCTTCACGGCTACGTCATCATTCAGAACGGTCTATAGCAAAGATTCTCGATACATGTATAAATTCTCCGTCCCTGTCAAAATCACAAACTCTCTTCGCATCAACCAAAAGAAGGAACTGGCAAGGGGAGTAGAGGTTTCGAGATTACTAGAAACGGAAGTGGGAAAAAGCCTTAACAGAGAGTTCCCACGATTTAAGGTCATCCAGGACCCTGCTTATTTAAACTTAGACTTGAAAGAAGAAGTTTCAGGGTTTGAGCTTGTCATCAGGGAAAATCCTTTCTATGAAAACAGTCGTGATACCAGCTTGATCGCAGCCCTATGCCAAGACCATGCTTATGGAGGAAAAGCCAGAATACATTCCATCATTAAAGGGATAGCGCAAAGAGAGAATAGAAGTCTGGAAGAAGTGAGCCTGGATTGGTTCGATCGATACTTATCCCTGACGCTTGATCCTATGATCTGGTTGTTCCACACGTACGGGATCGCCCTGGAAGCCCATCAGCAGAACTCGGTGATACAACTGAGGAACTGTTACCCTGAAACCTTCTATTACAGAGATAATCAGGGATACTATTATAGCGAATCCAAAGTAGAAAAACTAAAAGAATTCCTTCCAGAATTAAATCAGGAAAGCGACACCGTTTGTGCCGATGAAGTGGCAGAGGAACGATTGCGTTATTACTTCTTCTTTAACCATTTATTCGGACTGATCAATGGTTTTGGAACAAGTGGTCTCATCGATGAAGAGAAACTTATGAATCTTGTAAAGGAACGTCTGGAGTACCATGAACAGCAGTGGGGGGAAGATTCCAATCTTTTGAGCAGTTTATTATATCAACCGGTCCTTCCATGTAAAGCGAATCTATTGACCCGATTTTATGACATGGATGAACTGGTCGGTCCGATGGAAGCTCAATCGGTCTATACAATGGTGAAGAATCCCCTTGCCAAAGAGGTGGAAATCCATCATGTCCTTTGACTACGAAGTGTATGATCAAGAAATCCAAAAGACGATTCAATTTAAGAAGATTGATTTTGACCGGGACGCGGAGCTTATTCACAAATGGATGATGGAGGAGCATGTCCATCCATTCTGGAATTTAAATATTCCCTTTGAAACGTTCCAAGACCATTTGAAAAAAGCAATGTCTGATTCACATCAAACCCTGTACGCAGGGTATCTTGACGGTGTGGCGATGAGTTACTGGGAGGCCTATTGGGTAAAGGGCGACGTGGTCGAGGAAACGTATACTCCTGCTCCTTTCGATCAGGGAATACATCTGTTAATTGGAGAGAGGGAGTATCTTGGTAAAGGACTTTCCCTGCCATTATTACGAGCGATGGTTTCGTATCAGTTCCAAGTAAAGAAGACTAATAAAGTCGTAGCGGAGCCGGATATTCGAAATGACAAAATGATTCATGTTTTTGAGAAATGCGGTTTTAAACCCGTTAAGCCGATTACTCTCCCCGACAAAACCGGAATGCTCATGTTTTGTGAGAGAAGCGAATTTGAAAAGAGGTGGCTGAATGATGGACTTCACGAACAGATCAAATGAATTATATGACGTCATCGGGATCGGATTGGGTCCGTTTAATCTGGGGTTAGCTGCCTTATTGGATTCGGTACCAGAAGTGAAAAGCGTATTTTTGGAAAAGAAGAAAGCCTTCAATTGGCATCCGGGCATGCTGATTGACGGAACGACCTTACAAGTGCCGTTCTTTGCGGATTTAGTCAGTATGGCAGATGTAAGAAGTGATTACAGTTTTCTCCGCTACCTGGAGGCTCATAACCGCTTATATCACTTCTATTTTCTGGAAAAATTTCATATCCCGCGAAAAGAATATAACCATTACTGCCAGTGGGTGAGTGAGCAGTTGGACACATGCCGATTCGGGATGGATGTCCAAAGTGTCGTCCCGGTTCAATTGGGAAGTGGGGACAGCGTATATGAAGTCACCGTGTGGAATGATGCCCTTCTACAAACTGAGACAATGTTTACGAAACATCTCGTGCTTGGAATAGGTTCTGTTCCTTCTGTACCTGAAGCTTTTCAGGAAATGCTGGGCAAATCCGTATTTCACAGTGCCGATTATTTATCCAATAAGGAGATTTGTACAAATGCTGAATCTGTTGCCGTGATCGGATCCGGCCAAAGTGCAGCCGAAGTGTTTCTCGATGTAGCCAAAGACCAGGAGAACCAAGGGTTTTCACTGCAATGGTATACACGTTCAAAGGGATTCTTCCCGATGGAATATTCAAAACTGGGCCTTGAGTATTTTTCACCCGATTATACCCGTTTCTTTTATCAGCTTCCGCAGGAAAAGAAGGATCAGCTCCTAAAGGAACAAGATCTTCTTTATAAAGGCATCAGTTCAGAGACGATCGCCGATATATATGATTATTTATATGAACGATCTGTAGGTAGCGAGGAGCCGGACATTTGCTTACAGGCCATGACAGAGATCGTCGGAATCAAAAAAAATGAAACAGGGTTTGAACTGCATGGCTATCACCGGATCAAGGATGAACGTTTTGTAGATAAAGCAGATGTCATCATTCTTGGCACTGGCTACAAACCTGCATTCCCTGGATTCCTTTCAAAAATGAAAGAGTGGATTGCATGGGACGAATACGACAGATATAAAGTGAAAGAAGATTATCGATTGGAAACCTATGTAGAAGGTCCGGGTGAAATTTTTGTTCAGAACGGTGAAATGCATACTCATGGAGTCGGGGCACCTGATCTTGGACTCGGTGCACACCGTAATGCGACCATCATCAATACCATTACAGGGAGAGACGTATATCAGGTTCAGAACAAAAATGTGTTTCAAACCTTTGGAACGAAAGCGGCTCACATTCCGGTTCCTCTCTGATGCAGAGGAAACATAGACTAAGTGAAAGAAGGGATAATATGTTATTCAGTGAAGAAATTCACCGTGTTTTTAAGAGTGATAGCTGGACGAAAGTAAACAAGAAATTGATTGGTAAAATGCTGTCTGAGTATATGTATGAAGATATGATCCGGCCTGAAACCCTCTCAGAAGAAGGAGAGGATATTGAATATTCCCTGCAGGTCACAGGTTCCAAGCACTATCACTATATCGCACAAAAACGATTGTTTGATAGTTTCGATGTCAAATGGACGACGGTTTATATCGTTGAAAATGGAGCAAGAAAGGAAGCTGATAGCGCAATAGAGCTATTGGTCGATCTCCAGGGGGTCATCGGGATGTCATCTGAGACGGCGGGGCACTTAATCAAGGAAATGAACAGCACATTAATAGCCGATGCCCATCTTCTTGAAAAAGGAACGAAAACATCGGACGAACTAATTCATGAAGACTACGCAACCCTCGAAGGTTATATGACAGGGCACCCATGGATTACATATAACAAAGGAAGAATCGGGTTCGGATATGATGATTACCTTGCCTTTGCTCCTGAACAACAGAAGGAGGTCCAGCTTTCCTGGATTGCTGTTCATAAGGATCTTGCATCGTTTCAATCTGTGGAAGGATTGGATTATGAAACGTTGATTGCCGGTGAACTAAGTGAGGAAGACCGAATCCGTTTTGACAAGATCGTAAAACAAAATGGAAGCGAACCATCGGAATACTATTTCTTGCCGGTGCACGAGTGGCAATGGAAAAACACACTCATTCAGAATTTCCCTGAGGAGCTGGCAATGGGGCGCATCATTCCCTTGGGAGAGGGAGAAGACCGCTACCTTCCTCAGCAGTCGATCCGCACATTTGTGAATCGAACGAACAAAGATAAGCATCATGTGAAGCTTCCGATGAGTATTTTGAACACGCTGGTTTATCGGGGACTGCCATCTGAACGAACGCTGATTGCTCCTAAGGTTACTGAGTTCATTAAAGGAATGGCTGAAAAGGACCCATTTTTAAAAGATGAATGCCGGGTCATCCTGCCAGGGGAAAATGCCAGTATGAATGTAAATCACCGCTACTATACACAATTAAAGCAGGCACCTTATCAATACTTGGAGATGCTTGGAACCATATGGAGAGAAAGCATCTATACGTATTTGGAAGACGGAGAACAAGCGATTACACTTGCCGCCTTACTGTATGAAGATCATAACAATAAACCGTATGTTGTGAGTTTAATTGAACAATCAGGCCTGGACTCAGAAGAATGGATGAAACAATTTTTCAAAGTCGCAATGGATCCTCTTCTCCATTACCTTTACCAATACGGAACGGTTTTTTCTCCTCATGGCCAAAATACAATTGTCGTGTTGAAGGATGGGAAACCACACCGATTAGCCATTAAAGATTTTGTGGATGACGTCAATATTTCAGACCAGGATTTCCCTGAGCTGCAAGGGCTGTCAACTGAATTTAAAGCGGTCCTTCGAACGGAGCCGCCTGAAGGGCTTACACAGTTTATCTTCACAGGTCTCTTTATCTGTCACCTGAGATACTTGAGTAACTTGTTAATGAACAATCAAATGATGGAAGAAGAAACCTTCTGGGGTCTTCTTGCTGACTCAATACTTAACTATCAGAAGAGATTCCCGCAATTACAAGAACGTTTCAAGCTATTTGATTTCTTTAAGCCAGAGCTTACGAAATTATGCCTGAACCGGAACCGTATGGTGGATTACGGATACTCTGATGACGATGACCGTCCTCACGCTTCTGAATTCGGGAAAGTAACAAACGCTCTGGCTGCATTTAAAATAAACCCGACTGTTGGGTCAATCTGAAAATCCAATCAATAGCGTCAATTTATAAATAGAAAGGAGGACCACCTTTGAGTACAGTTGTTGTGCAGAAATTCGGTGGAACATCTGTTGGTTCTACCGAGCGCATAAAACGTATGGCGGACAGAGTCATACAGGAAAAGAAAAAAGGTCATGACGTCGTTGTAGTGGTTTCTGCAATGGGGAAAACTACCGATGCACTTGTGAAAATGGTTGGTGATATCACAAGTGAACCAAGTAAGCGAGAGATGGATATGTTACTGTCAACCGGAGAACAGGTTACGATTTCCCTTCTTACAATGGCTCTTCATCAGCAAGGGGTGGAGGCAATTTCTTTCACAGGATGGCAGGCAGGTATTCAAACGGATTCCGTCCTTGGAAATGCTCATGTTCAATCTATTGATACCAAACGAATCAGGAACGAATTAGATAATGGGCAAGTGGTTGTGGTGGCAGGTTTCCAAGGAATGACGGAGGATGGGAATATTTCCACTCTGGGAAGAGGGGGATCCGATATCACGGCAGCTGCTCTTGCATCGGCGTTACAAGCAGATCGGTGTGAGATCTATACCGATGTGGATGGAGTGTATACCTCTGATCCCAGATTTGTACCTAAAGCGTCAAAAATCACTTCCCTTTCTTATGAAGATATGCAGAATTTAGCTATCATGGGAGCGGGTGTACTTCATCCAAGGGCAGTCAAACACGCGAAAAAATTCGGAGTTCCAATGATAGTGAAATCCAGTTTTGAAAATGGCAGGGGAACTATGATCCATGGAAAGGCAAAGCAGAATGGATCAACCCCTGTGATTGGTATCACGTTCGAAGAGGATATTAATCGAATTGAACTGTTTGATTGTGAAGATATTGAAGGGTTAAAGAAAGCATTGATGTGTGAGCTGGCATCTCGTCACATTCAGGCCGATGTATATAAACAAAGCTGTAGAAATATCCTGTCCTTATTGATCAAGAAAAACGATCATCAAGAGGTATTATCGATATTAAATGAAGGAAAAGATAAAGAGAATTGGGTGTACTCCCGGATCGAGGGGAAAAGCGGTCTGTCAAAGGTGTCGGCAATCGGACAAAATATTAAATCACAGCCAATCATTAAAATGAACATGTGCAAAATTCTATTGGAAAATGCCGTCAGGGTGAAATTGGTAGGTGAGTCTGCCATAAGCATAACGGCTGTCGTTGAGAAAAGCCAGGTCCAGCTGGCGGCAGAACGTTTGCATACCGGATTCGGCTTAGATTATGAAGTCGTGATGAAGGCTTCAGTATGAATCAAAGGAGCTTGCAACCATTATTTTAGGAGCCATACTATCATAAGTGAAAAGGAGAAAAAATCGATTTTGATGAAATCGATTTTTTCTCCTTTTTTCACGTGGTTACGATAAGACTCAACATCATTTCCTGGGAAAAGATGTTGAACCTTGTCAGTTGATATCATGAATGGCTTCAACCATTTGGAAATCACATACTTTATTCCGTCCCGTTCTATTATCAAGCTAGAGTTATTTCTCCGCTTGCTCAAAGATTTCTTCATCATAAGGAGAAACCATTTTATCGGAATAGTGGGTATAATGCCACCCTGGTAGGCTTTTCTGTAGAAGTAGCGAAGGAATGGGAGAAGGCTTTCTTTTCATTTGATTTAACCTATACTCGGCAAGCGGCTTTGCGTATCGCCATCGTATTAGGTCCGGATGGAGGAGTGATGAACCCCTACAAAAATCTGGTCAAGTTTGGTCTGGGAGGAGTGCAGGGACCGGGGAATCAGATGTTTAGTTGGATTCATATCGAAGACTTGTTCAGAATCATATTATTTCTCAAATATAAGAAGGGGTTAAGTGGTGTATTCAATTGCTCTTCTCCAAATCCTGTCACCAACCGAGAGTTTATGGAACACTTGCGTACTGTCATGAATAAGAAAGCAGGGCTGTCGACATCAAAGTGGATGCTAGAAATTGGCGCTTTCTTTATTAAAACTGAACCCGAATTGGTACTAAAAAGCAGGTGGGTCGTTCCGAAAAGATTGGAAGAAGAGGGGTACCAGTTTAAATATGAAACGTTGGGAAAAACCCTTCGGCATATACTTTCCCATTAGTCACAAAAAAGGACTTAGCCAATTTGGCAAGTCCTTTTCATCAACTCTCCATGAAATCATATGAAGTCCAACAGCGATTCATCGCTATGCCTTTTTGCTCTGCATACTCATCTCCCCATTTACACATTTCAAAAAGAGTCATTTGCAGTTTCTTCCCCATTTCGGTCGTGGAATATTCTACACGCGGAGGAACTTCCTGATACACCTTACGGGCGACCAGTCCATGTTCCTCCAGCTCCCGAAGCTGCTGAGTGAGCATTTTTTGCGTGATATTTGGCATGGAACGTTTCAGCTCATTAAACCTCTTTACTCCTTCATTTAAATTCCAAAGAATGAGTACCTTCCATTTCCCTCCGATGACGTCGATGACCAGGTCGATGGAACATTGGTATTCCGGATGTAGTTGTTTCATGGTACCTCCTTGATTTAGGTGGGATGGCTATTGGAATTGAGTCACTCAAATTACTAAGATTCATTCCAGGTTCCTAAATGGTAACTAGGATACTAAATAGTGCCTACTTGTGCTTTTTCCTTAGAGTATATATTATATACTCTCCAAGGAGATGAATGTATATGGAAGCACTGCTTTTAAAAGATAAAGGTTCATGGAAGGACATGAAGGTTGAGGAAATTGAAACACCTTCACCACAAAAAGGGGAATTGCTTGTAGAAGTTCATGCTGTCGGTTTGAATCCGGTTGATTATAAAACAGCGACCAATGGAATGCCAGTCTGGTCTTACCCGCATATTCTCGGTCTTGATGTAGCAGGAGTGGTAGTAGAGACAGGAGAGGGAGTGACCGGTTGGAAGAAAGGTGATCGTGTCGTTTACCATGGAGACTTCACCAAAAAAGGTGGCTATGCAGAATATGCGGTTATCAATGCTCATACCGTTTCCCGTATCCCTGAACAAGTTACATTTGAAGACACTGCTGCCCTTCCAACGGCGGGATATACAGCCTATCAGGCGCTTCACCGTAAACTGCCGTTGGAGAAGATAGATACGATTCTGATTCATGGGGGAGCAGGCGGCGTCGGAGGATTTGGTGTCCAGCTTGCCAAGCTTGCCGGCAAAACAGTAATATCCACAGCTTCTTCCCATAATCATGAATATGTAAAATCACTTGGCGCAGATTACGTAATCGACTATCGAGAAGAAGACGTGAATTTAAGAGTGATGGAAATAACAAATGGACGTGGAGTGGACGCCGTTGTGGATGCGGTGAGCAGACAAAGTGCTACAGACTCATTAGACGCATTGGCGTATATGGGTCACATGGTTTACATTGCGGGAGCTCCTGATTTTACAAAAATTAAACCATTCACAAAGGTTGTATCCTATCATGAAATCGCCCTGGCAGCTGCCCATCAATCGAATGACATGGTTGCCCAAAAGGATTTTGCTGTAATTGGGGACCAAATGCTTTCCTTAGTAGAGGAAGGGAACTTAGACACAATGTTAACAGAAGTAGTGAGATTGGAAGAAGTTCCTGAAGCACTGATACGTTTATCAGAACGTCATGTGAAAGGAAAGATCGTGGCCAAATTAAAATAATGCTGATGAAAAAGGAGAGTCTGTTGTGCCAGACTCTCCTTTTTTCATTAAATTTTGTTCAGACGTAAATAATCTAAGCTCTTCCGGACGCTTTCAATAGGAGAGATCCTGGACTCATCCTGCTCAACGATCCACCAATCCACATCACTGTGTATACCATAGTCGAGAACAGAAGTGAGTTCCACACCACCCGTTCCCAGCTCGGCAAAAAATCGTTCACCGTCCAACGTCATATCTTTCAAATGAACAAGTGGGGTTCGTCCCTGATATCTTTTCAGCCATTCCACAGGCTGTTCTCCTGCGAAGGTCAGCCAGTAAATATCGAACTCTGCTTTCACCCAATGAGGATTCGTTTCATTCAGGATCATTTCGAGTGCCTGTTTCCCGTTCGATAAGGTCGTCAATTCGAAATCATGATTGTGATAGCAAAGCGTGATTCCTTCATTAAAACATTTTTCCCCAATTGAATTTAAATCATCAATCAATTGAATATAGTGCTTCTCTGTTCTCTCTTCAGGTGGAAGATACGGACAGACAATGTAGCTGCTGCCCAGCTCCTGTTGATCATGAATCACTTTGTGAACATCATTTCTTAATTCAGATAGAGGAATATGACTTGACGCGACACGAAGATTCAGACTATCGAGTGTACCCTTAAGCTCTTTCGGGGATAATCCTCCATAGCCGGCAAGTTCCACACCTGCATATCCTAACCCGGCTACTTTTTGAAGGGTGCCGGTAAAATCTTTTTCCGTTTCGTTGCGCAATGTATACATTTGCAGGGCAATCGGTATTTGTTTCATGTCCATCCTCCTATCACTACGCTATTTTCTAGTAATGTTCTCATTCATTTGAGCAAGAACACTCTTATATACTTCTAAGTTCTCTTCTGAAATCCCTTTAAGAATCGTTTCTTCATATAACCCCTCTATAAAAGGAGACAGCTCATCCTTGGCAGCCATTCCTTTCTCAGATATGAAAATGAGGAATGATCTTCTATCATCAAGGTTTCTCTGTTTGTAGATCAATTCCTTCCGTTCCAAAATGTCTAAGATCCTCGTTACGGTCGGCTGATCTTTTTCTGATTTCATCGCAAGTTCTTTTTGACTGATTCCATCCTGCTCCGCTAATCGCTTCAACACAGTCCATTGCTCGGGTGTCACATCAAATTCTTTCAGATGAAATGTAAGAAATCGAATAATATTCTTTACTGTATGGCTCGTATACAAGCCAATGGATTCGTCACGGGACATTGTCATTATTTTTCACCTACTACATTCATTTCTTCTCTTTATCATACATGAAATTCAGGATGATTTGAGAAGTTCGATAAAAGTAATTCAATATAGTTGTTACAACAACTATATTTACAAATATACATGTTATAGATATAATTAGTATAACAATTAATTAAGGAGAATGAGAATTTTATGAGTCATTCCAATCAAACATCTATATGGACACGGCCATTTTTTATGGCATTAGTGAATAATTTTTTTATCTTTTTAGTTTTCTATTCGTTGTTAACCGTCCTGCCACTCTATGTGATCGATGAACTTCACGGAACGGAAGGGGAAGCCGGTCTCGCTACAACGATTTTTTTACTTTCGGCTATCATTATTCGGCCTTTCTCGGGGAAAATCATTGAGCTGTTGGGAAAGAAAAAGACGTTGATTATTAGTGTCATGTTTTTCGGGATTTCATCATTCATTTACTTCTGGGTGAATGATTTTTATCTTTTAATGGGGCTCCGTTTTTTTCATGGCATTTGGTTTAGTATTGGCACAACGGTTTTAGTCGCGATTGCCGCAGACATGATCCCTCCCCACCGGAAAGGGGAAGGGCTTGGTTATTTTGCCATGTCAATGAACTTAGCCGTGGTGGTCGGACCGTTTATTTCATTAGCATTGATTCAATGGGTTGCTTATTCAACATTGTTTATGAGTCTTTCCTTTGTTATCGTCATCGGATTCCTTTGTTCATTCGGCATTCAGGTTTCGGAGGACGATGGGGTGGAAGCAAAAACGCCGGGGAGATTAACCTTTAAGGATTTGATAGAAGTTAAAGCGATTCCGATTTCCCTTGTAGGATTCTTAACATCATTTGCTTACTCCGGGATCATGTCGTTTATATCCGTCTATGCGAAGTCTGTCGGTATATTCGAATCCGTCAGCTTATTCTTCGTCGTCTTTGCAGCTGCTATGCTGTTATCGCGACCATATACAGGACGCTTATATGACAGGTCAGGACCAAACGCTGTCATCTATCCGTCCCTTATTATTTTTGCCATCGGTTTGATTCTTTTGAGTATCGCTCAATCAGTCCTTTTACTATTGATTGCAGGAACGCTTATCGGACTTGGTTACGGTGCTTTGCTTCCGAGTTTTCAAACCATGTCCATTCAGGCTGCCCCTAAGAGGAGAACAGGGCATGCGACCGCTACATTCTTTATTTTTTATGACCTTGGAATTGCCGTTGGATCATTTGTACTGGGAGTCGTTTCATCCCAGTTTGGATTTTCCGCTTTGTATATTATTTGCAGTGGAATGATCTTCGTCACGATCGTGGTTTATAAAGTAGTAACTAAACGTGGAAATCATAATAAAAATCAGAAAGCGGGCGTATTGGAGTTGTAATGAATTTGTAAGATAGCATCTCTCATAAGGGGGATGCTTTTTTATGTCCCAATTGAGAATTATTTTCAATTAATTATTGACAAATAGAAGGAAAGTTTGTATGGTTTACTTATAGTGATAATGATAATTATTATCAATTAGGTATACATTGGAGGTTTATCATGACCAATAAAATTATAATGATCTATGCAAGCATGAGTGGAAATACAGAAGAAATGGCGACGGCCATCGAGACAGGTGTGAAGGAAACCGGAGCTGAAATCGATGTAATTGATATAAATGACTGTCCGAATGCTCAGGTCCTTGAAGAATATGCAGGGATCCTGTTAGGTGCGTATACCTGGGGGGATGGCGAACTTCCTTATGAGTTTGAGGATTTTTACGATGACATGGACGACGTGGACTTATCGTCTAAGATTGCCGCAAGCTTCGGTTCCTGTGACTCTTTTTATCCTAAGTACGGGGCAGCGGTGGATTTATTAAATGAGAAATTGCAAGAAAGGGGAGCCCGTTTGATTCATGATGGTTTGAAAGTGGAATTAACACCAGAGGATGAGGATGTGGAAGCGTGCAAAGAATTTGGGCGCACATTTGCTAGTGAGCTCTTGTTCAGTAAACAAGAGGGCTAGAGAAAGGAGAGGCATTCGTGAACTATTCACTTTCGATTAAAACATTATCGGATATACATCTAAAGGAATTCATCAATTGTCCCCACAAGTTTTACTATCACTACATCCAGCGTGAAGAAGCAAGTAAAGTTGAATGGAAAAAGGTTATGCAGTTCATTGTGAACCAAGTAGTAAAGGACTTCTTTATGCTTCCCGTCAAAATGAGGACTCCCATCAAAGCACTTGAGATCATCGAGAAGCACCTTACCTCTATTAAAACAAACATCTTTGATTCGAAGATTGATTATTACTTAGTGGTGGCGAAAGTGACGGATTACTTAATGCAGGATTTAACGCAGAACTATGGGACATTACCACCTCTTTTTATAAATGAAAAGTTTCGACAATACTTTGAAGAACTTGAAACTCACTTATCCCTCACGATAGAAGTGGCAGAATGGGAACAAGAATCGTTCACAGTCACCAAGTATCTTGTGGATACAAATCACGAAATGATTACCTTGTATTATTATTTGACTGTGGTTTTCTGTGAAAGATCCTTTGGAAGACTTCCTTCGTCGATAAGAATCGTTTCCTTGTTAAATGGAGAAGAATTTGTCCATTGCCCGTCACCGACAGAGATGAAGAAAGGTTTGCATTACATAGAGAAATTAAAAGATATGCTGTCTGCACCACTATCATCCAGTACCAAACCGAATGGGGAAGTATGTTTGAGCTGTCCTTTTGTGGAGGTTTGTGCCAATGATGAAATAGAATTTCTTTTTCAAAAAAAGCATTAAATAGGAGAAGAGGACTTACCGTATTTTGGTAAGTCCTCTTTCTCATTCAATTAAAGCGGATGCTGATTGTTTATCAAAATTTATTCGAGCAACTTTTTTCTCGTTTTTAAACAATATATAATGGGCGGTGGCAATTTTTTCTTCAACATAATCAATAGAGAAAGTCCCAGATGGATCTGTAAGACTCCCAATTGCACGGGATAAATGATCGATCACATGCTTTAAATGATCTGGCTTCTTCCATTCGTTATTGGTATTCATTTGATCCATTATTTCAAATGCAAGATTTTGAACATGATACAGTCGTCTCTGCTCCATACCGAAGATTCTCCCTTCATATCAAACATATCTCTTTGATTATATGGTGAAAGCTTCAGATATATGATGATTACTCTCCACGAATCAGGTATGAAAAAGGGTGGGAAAGTACACTCTAAAGATAATAAGGGAGGTGTTTGAAGATGGCACAAGACGTACTATGTGAAGTAAGCAACTGCAAATATAACCGTGAAGGTAAGAAGTGCTCTGCAGACCAGATTTTCGTTGTCAGTCATAAAGGAAACAAAGCCCACAACAGTGAAGAAACAGATTGTAAAACATTTGATCCGGGTATGTAATGGAAGAGAAGGCAACCATAGGCGTGGTTGTCTTCTTTTTATATAGTATTGATAATAATTCTCATTCTTATACAAAAAAAGCTCACAAAAGTGAGCTTTAAGTTAACTTGCCTGTTCCGATAATGTGGTCGTTTTGAGCTGTCGGTACCTTGAATAGAACAGTCCAGTCATCATAAGGGACAGACATCCGAATAATACCGTCATGATTTGGAGTCCTACGAGATCCAGCAGCAATCCTGTGAGAAGGAGCACAACCTGGAAAATCAGTCTGTCGAGCATATTACGGAACGAGAAGAAGCGGCCGTGAAATTCTTTCGGTATACGCGTTTGAAAAATCGTGGCAGCAGTCGGGAAGAAGCATCCCACGGCAAATCCAAACACTGTAAACGCAAGCACTGACAAGATCGGACTGGTTGCAAAATAAAGAATCATTTGCGCAATCCCGATGATGAAGCTAAAAAAGAATAATATTTTATACGGTGACATTTTTTCGCCCATTTTCTTGACGGCAAAGGCACCTGCCATAAAGGCAATCCCTTCGGCGGTATAGATCCAACCTTTAATCTCCGAGCTATCCTGAAGCTCGCTGATGTTGATGACCATTAAGTTGAACCCGCCGATAAATAGCAGTGGTATCAACGTCATCACAAGAGTCATAAATACGATCGGAAGCCCTTTTATAACAGGAAATACTTCATTGAAGCTTGCCCCTTTTGGTTTTTCACCTTGTGTAGAGGTAGTCGCGGTTTCTTCAATTGATAAGAACCAGGTCATCACAAATAGTGCCAGATACGCCACTAATGAGAGAACGTATACCATCGTTAAAGATATGATCACTAATAGGACGCCTGCTAATGCAGTACCAAGGATCCTTGAGAGGGTAGCAACATTCATATGGACCCCATTCATCTGCAGTAAATCCTTCTCTTTCACCACCATCGGAATGGCAGCTTGCAGAGCAGGGAAATAGAAGGCAGCAGAGATTTGGATGCTCACTAAGAAGACGACCATCCATAGCACCGAGCCGGTATCAATCGCTATCAACATGAAAATAACACTTAATGACCTGGTGAAGCCTGAGATGAGCATCACCGTCTTTTTATTTGCCTGATCCGTAATTCTGCCGGCTAAAGGTCCAACAGCAAGACCCGCAAGCAGTCCGGAAGCGAGAATCACCGATTTCAGAAAATCCGAAGGCACCTTTTCCTGCATAAACTCCAGATTACCGATGATCCCTAACCACAATCCGAGACCTGCTATAAATTCACCTATCAATAATATCCATACATTTTTATTTTTCCACATATAGGTCCGTCCCTCGCAGTCGATTTATTTCGCTTCTCTAAATATACTATGGCGGGAGGGGAATGGGAATGATTTTTTTGGTTGGGATTTTTGTAGTTATCTGGAAGAGAAGCAGTTCGCTGATAAAATTAAGATTTCGCTGATATAATTTGAATTTCGCTGATATATCGGAAATTTCGCTGATATAAGTAAAATTCCGCTGATATAAGTAAAATTCCGCTGATAAAATTAATATCTGCCATCTCGAAGCAGGATTTTCTGCAGTCCAAGGAGAATACACGTAATATAAAACCCGATTGGAGTGATAAAATGATCGAAAAAGAACGAATCATCCCTCGAATTATCCTCATTTTACAAGCTTTACTCCGCCGACTTCCCCTCAACCATCCAAAACTGCCCATGATATCCGAGGAACTTGGTAAAAGAACGGCCGGATTCAAAGGAGAGACAGCTTTAGATTACACTTTAAGCTTTTTAGACCCCAAAAAATATTACATTCTCCACGACCTGAGAATTCCCTACAAAGACAGCTTTTTTCAAATAGACACCCTGCTCATCTCAACCAGATTCATCCTCAATATTGAAGTCAAATACCTTGCGGGCACTGCTTACTTCGACCCCATCTTCAATCAACTTATTCAAACAAAAGATGGTATTGAATCAGCTTTACCGGACCCTACGATTCAAATTAAAAGACAGGAAAGCCAACTTATAAGCTGGTTATCGAAGCATGGATTTCCCAACATCCCCATTTACTCTTGCGTAGTCATGAGCAACGATCGGACTATCATTAAAACTTCTCCAGATAACAAAACCCTTAATAAAATTGTCATCCATCGCCATTCTCTACTGGACAAGGTGAAGTATATAGAGGTTTCTATTCGACAAGAAAACGTAACACCTAAAGATATGAAAAAAATAATTCGCACATTAAAACGACATCATGAAGAACCTAATCCCTCTGTCTTGGAGCGATATAACATTACAGAAGGAGAGCTGTTAAAGGGGGTCATATGTGAAGCTTGCAATCATCGGCCGTTAGTGAGAAAGCATGGAAAATGGCTTTGTATGAATTGTAATAGTGAAAATATCAATGCTCATATCCAAGCCTTTAAGGACTATGAACTTTTGATAGGACCTACTATAAGTAATGCGGAACTAAGAAAATTTTTAAAAATCAATTCCTCTCATGTTGCAAAAAGACTCCTCCAATCCCTAAACTTCCCCACAACAGGCACCAAAAAAGGAACACAATACATCCTATCATCCGATGAAAGTCCGACCCGAAAGCACAAACAAAAAAACCCGCCAACAATCTGACGAGTTTTCATTCCTTCTCAATCCACTCCTGGGACCACTTCTCTATATCTTTCATTAAAGGTTCTAAAGAATACCCTTTTTTAGTTAGTGAATACTCAATACGCACGGGTGTTTCCGGATAGACGTCCCTCTGTACGATGCCTTCTTCTTCAAGGTCCTTCAGTCGCTCTGAAAGAAGCCTGCCGCTGATGCCTATTGCGTCTTTGATGGTACAGTTTCGTTGTGGTCCGGAAAGCAATTGATAAATGATGAGTGCTGTCCATCGTTGACTTAAGATGCCGATGGCTTTCTCGAACCTTGGACAAATTTCTGACTGATTCATTCTGTCAATGCCTCCTTCTTTATAACAAGTATACCACATCATCACCATTTTAGTAATTTAATTACTTGACAGTTCATAGTTATTAAAATAATATAAGTTACATAAAGTAACTAACTTTAATAAAATAACATAAAGAAAGGAAGAATAGACAATGTTACAGAATCACTTAATAGGAGCACTCATTTTAAGAATATTTTTAGGAATCACCTTCTTCATCCACGGTTTGACTAAGTTCCAGGGTGGGATCGAAAATACGGCCGGTTTCTTTCAAAGCTTAGGGCTGCCAGGGGGAGCGGCTTATGTGGTCGCCATCATTGAATTGGTTGGCGGATTAGCCATGATCCTGGGAATAGGTACTCGCGTCGTAGCTGGATTATTCGGCTTAATCATGATAGGAGCAATCGTTAAAGTAAAATTAGCTGCAGGTTTCTTAGGGAATGGACAGATGGCCGGGTACGAATTTGACTTAGCACTGCTTGCGATGTCTTTATATTTTGTCGTGGCAAAGGAATCATTGTTCTCATTAGATCAAAAGTTTTCACAGCAAAATTGAAATGGAGGAATAAAGATGAATTTTCATAAAGAACCACATACATTCGTTGGGGAAGTAAATATAAAAGTTGAAAACTTAGAGCGATCTCTTTCCTATTACCAAGAAGTAATTGGATTTAAAGTGATGGAACAAACAGAAAATAGAGCGACTCTGACGGCAGATGGAATCCACCCATTGCTATCTCTGGAACAACCAGTAAATGTTTCACCTAAGGAGCCGAGAACGACAGGTTTGTACCATTTTGCCCTGTTGCTGCCGAATAGAACAGATCTGGGGAAAATATTAGATCATCTCATAAAGCTGAATATTCAACTGGGCTCTTCTGATCATCTCGTCAGTGAAGCTCTGTATTTATCTGATCCGGATGGAAATGGAATCGAGATCTACAGGGACCGTCCTTCATCGGAATGGACATGGAATGGCAATCAGGTAAAGATGGCCGTTGATCCAATCGATGCAAGGGGGATATTGGCTGAGGCAATGGGACAACCGTGGGAAGGACTTCCTGCCGGTACGGTCATGGGTCATATCCATTTGCATGTTTCTGATTTGAAATCAACAGAGGAATTTTACGGGGAGGGACTTGGTTTTGATGTAGTCAGCCGATTTGGAAGTCAGGCACTTTTCATTTCAACGGGTGGATATCATCACCATATTGGACTGAACACCTGGAATGGGGAAGGGGCTCCGGCACCAGCTGAAAACAGTGTCGGTTTAAACTGGTTCACGCTTCACTTCCCAACCGAAGAAAAACGAAACACCATCATCCAAAAGCTTCAATCCATGGGAGCGACCATCCGCGAACAGAACGGAAAAATCCTGACTGAAGACCCGTCAGGCAACCGGATTTATCTAAGCGTGTAAGAGAAGAGGTCCGT
The DNA here is from genome assembly GCF_008180865.1 of Rossellomorea aquimaris. Classification (GTDB taxonomy): domain Bacteria; phylum Bacillota; class Bacilli; order Bacillales; family Bacillaceae_B; genus Rossellomorea; species Rossellomorea yichunensis. The sequence goes on along the minus strand of NZ_VTEX01000003.1, from coordinate 219,284 downwards.
CCCTCTTGATGGATGAATATCAGGAATATCTAAAAAGGAGCCCTAAGCACATTGAATGTGGCGCTGGCTCCTTTTTTTGTATGATTTTATTAATAATAATAAGGGTAAGGAGGATAACCATAGTAAGGTGGGGGATATCCGTATCCATATCCATATGAGTATGGACTCAATAATGCAGCTCCAAGCAGTCCACCGGCGAGGCCACCTAAAAACGGGTTGAATCCAAATCCAAACGGTCTTCTTCCAAACCCACCAAAGCCAGGCCTGCCAAATCCCACTCGTCCGATCGGGCGTCGTACATCATGAAAATTGAAAAAAGTTTCATTATTTAAAGTGTGAAAGTCATTCATAACATAAACCTCCTCTCTATCTAGGTTATGAATATTCGCCCGGATTCGAAATGGATTGGGCATTAACCCATCTGGAGAGACTTTGTGAAATTAGACCTATGGTTAGCAACAGCTAACCTGGTTGTATACATTCTCACATATCGAGTATGTATAACAACCTCAGGAGGAAGATTCCTTCGTTTGCACCAATGCAGAAATGACAGAACCCACTGCCTGGATCCAGCTTCCCACTACATTGATATTCCCGCTGTCTCTTTGATTTAACTCAAGGATGCCTGAGATGGCCTGCAGGGAGTTACCGATAATCTGGAGGAGATTGCCATAAATCGAATAAAGCTCTTCTAACGTATGTTCTTCATTAAAGGAATCTGCGAGGGCAGCCCCTCCACCCAGTGCCTGGAGGAGATTTCCTTTAATATTCAACTCTTGCTTTGTTATGTCATTGAACTTAATCAGTATGCCGGCTATAACAGTGACATTTCCGATTGCTTGAATTTCATTTCCTGCTTTCGTCAGGGTGAAATCATCTATTGCATCTGCCTCTAATGCATTTCCCGTTGCTTGCAATTCATTTCCTACGAGATTGAACGACTGTAAAGTATCTTCTGGAATGCTTTTAATAGGGGTACTGCCAATAGCGGCAAGGACCGTTCCGATTGCCGCAACCCATGCTCCGAACGTGAGTTTTTGTTCATTGCTCATAGTATAATCGCCTACTTTAAGGTTCTTAGATATTGTATACAACTAGGCGATGGTTGGTTCATCCCCACCATATTAAAGAGGGGTAGGAATCACCTTCTACAGGAAAAGTTTCTCCGATTCGAGGGGTAACAACATGAACCCCTTGTTCTGCGCCGCTTTTCGTCACTCTCATTATGGGATCTGTCCATTCATGAAAAGATAACGTGAAAGCACCCCAATGAATGGGCAGAAGCCACTTCCCCTTCACATCAAGATGGGCTTGTACAGTCTCTTCCGGACACATATGTATCGGCGCCCATCTGGGATCATATTGACCACATTCCATCAGGGACAAATCGAATGGTCCATAAACACTGCCTATTTCTTTAAAATGAGGGCCGTATCCACTATCACCGCTAAAGAAGAGTCTGGAAGAGTTCCCGATGATACACCATGAACACCATAAGGTAGCATTACGATCATGTAAGCTTCTCCCGGAAAAATGTCGTGCCGGGGTACACGCCAGAGTAAGACCACTCCACTCAACCTCGTCCCACCAATCAAGCTCTACAATGTGATCATAATGGATTCCCCACCTCTCAAGGTGACTCCCTACTCCGATGGGAACAAAGAACTGATTCACTTTGCCTTGAAGCTTTCGAATCGTGCCATAATCCAGATGATCGTAATGATCATGTGAAAAGATCACAGCATCAATAGAAGGGAGTTCATCCATGTGAAAAGGAAGGTCTTTGCTATACCGCTTCCCGCCTATCCAAGGAAACGGGGATGGCGCACGACCAAACATGGGGTCAAGAAGTAGTCTTTTTCCTTCAATCTCAATCATCGATGCAGAGTGCCCAAACCAGGTTACATTCGTAACGTAATGAGGATGTTTAAAGGACGGAAATCCGACTCTTGGAATATCGGTATCAGGCTTACGGTTGGCATTTCTTTTCATAAGATCCCGAATCATTGTAAGAGACGTGGAAAAGCTGGTATCCATAGAAGTTGGGATGGGATTTTTAAATGAGCCTTTTGAATGCTGGGGAGAGGACTGAACACGTTCAAGGGAAGGCTTCTCACCAAATGCAGGATAAAACCGGATAACCAGGAAGGCAATCACGATCAAAGCGGTAAGTGAAAATATAGATATAAGCATGGATTCTGCTCCTTTTCATTCGATATCTATTACTATCTCAGATAAGCTTGCGACTGTCCAAAATGAAAGGAGTATCACATTTAAGAATTATTTAAGATTTTCGTTAAGAATCCATAAGGTTTGTTTATTATACTATCGTTAATCATAACGAGGGGAGAAGCAAATGAAAAAATGGATGATTGGAATAGTTGCAGTAGGAGTATTAGGAGTGGGATGGTGGCTGGTTTCTCCGTTATTTTTTGATAAGGTGGTGAACGAAGCGCCTGTTTCATCGTCTTCTGGCTCAAATATGAAAGAACAAGAAGAGAATACTATGAAAGAAACCGATTCATCTTCGCAAGACGAAATGACAAACGATACAATGAAGGTAAATGAATTAGTCGGGATTTTTCAAGGCGCAGATGAAAATCACGATGCAAAAGGAAAAGTGAGTATATCAGGAAAAAATATTCGATTGGAAAATTTTGAAGTGACCAATGGACCGGATCTATACGTTTACTTAGTAGAAGAAGGTCAGGAAACGAAAAAAGGGATTTCACTGGGTGAATTAAAGGGGAATATCGGCAATCAAAATTATGAGATTCCAGGAGATCATTCTGCATCATCAGGAATGCAAATTGTGATTTGGTGTAAACAATTTAATGTGGATTTCGGTCGTGCTGAGATAGGTAAGGTAATGTAAAGGAGAGTAAGCCATGGCAAACAAAGTGCTGTTAGTAGATGATGAAGAAAATATTGTGGATGTATGCTCACGGTATCTCATGAGGGAGGGGTATGAAGTGAGTACTGCCTCTAATGGATATGAGGCAATCGAACGATACAAAACGTTCCAACCGGACATCGTGATACTGGATATCATGATGCCACAAATGGATGGGTGGCAGGCAGCTGAAAAGATAAGGGAAGACAGCGACACACCCATCATCATGCTGACAGCATTGGGGCAGGAGAAGGATCGGATTTATGGGTTGACGATAGGTGCTGATGACTATGTCACCAAACCTTTCAGTCCCCGGGAATTATTGCTCCGTGTCAAAAACGTAATAAGAAGGACCTACTCCACTCCAAACCGGGAAGGTCAAAGGGAAGTTCTTAAGTGGAGAGACTTACTCATTGATCGGGATAAACGAAAAGTAGTCGTTAATGGGAGAGAAATTGACATGACCATGAAAGAATTCGATTTATTAACCCTGTTAGCAGAGCATCCTTCACAGGTGTTCTCCAAATCCCAGTTGCTCGAAACCTTATGGGGGTATGAATATCTGGGTGATGCGAATACGATCAATGTTCATATTCGCAGGTTAAGAGAAAAGATAGAGGTCGATCCTTCTGAGCCTCAATGGATAAAAACCGTGTGGGGAATAGGTTATAAGTTTGAGGGGCAGCAGCATTATGAAAATTAGAACACTCCTTATTTTAGCCAACACGATTTCACTCTCCGTAATCTTAGTATTTCTCACAATCTCGTATGTTCAGATGTTTATCTCAACCAATATCATCATCCTGCTTTCCCTTATTACGCTTGGAGCGGGAATACTATCCTTTGCCGTAAATTTGATGATTACATCGCCTTTATTAAAGTCAGTAAAGCAGATGAGCCATGAAGCAGAGCGAATGGCTAAGGGTGACTTTGATGTGAAGGTGACAGAAGCAGGACCTCAGGAAATTAGAGAGCTCGCTGCTAACTTTAATCATATGTCCACTAGAATAGAAGCGATGTTCGACGAATTAAGGGAATCAGAGAAGTTCAAAAGTGAACTGATCGCCAATGTTTCCCATGACCTTAGAACACCTTTATCATCGATCCATTCTTTTGTTGCCGCTTTGAACGATGACATTATTGAAGATCCTGAAGCACGGAAGAGATATTACGAGACCATTTTGTCAGAAACCGAAAAACTGGGTCTATTAATTGAAGAAGTACTGGAGTTTTCACAGTTGGAAAATAGGAAACTGCCATGGAATCCGCATCCGACACCAATCGATAAACTCCTGATTGAAACCATTCAGCAGTTCGAAAGGGTTTTACAAGAGAAGCATGTTGAAGTGATTGTACAGTACGATGAAGATTTACCTCTGGTTCCTTTAATGCCTGTTCAAATCAAAAGAGTGATGACGAACTTCATACAAAATGCCCTATCCTTTTCTCCTGATCAGACGTCACTTGAAATTAAAGCAGTAAAAGATGGAGAGATGATGAACTTTTCAGTCACAGACGAAGGAAAGGGTGTTCCCCTTGAAGAACAGGCATCGATATTTCAGCGTTTTTATCGGGTAGAGAAGTCCCGTAACAAAGCAGGAGGAGGATCTGGCCTGGGGCTGTCCATAAGCAAAGAAATTGTTGAACTTCATGGAGGAGAGATCGGAGTCGAAAGTGATGGTGAGTCGGGCAGTACTTTTTGGTTCCGACTGCCTTTAGAAATGAGTAAGGAGGAGAGATGATGAAAAAAGTGATGATTGGAATCGGCCTGATGCTGGTAGTGAGTCTGGCGGTATTTTTCGGCCCTAAACTGTATGCAAGTATGACCGAGAAGTCTTTGGGAAGTGAGCCCGTAAAGACTGCTATGGTGGATAATGAACATGCGGTTGCGACCTTTGCAGGAGGATGCTTCTGGTGCATGGAGCCACCTTTTGAAAAATTGGATGGTGTATATTCCGTCATTTCCGGATACACAGGTGGCGAGGAAAAGAATCCAACGTATGATGAAGTTTCCACGAAACAGACGGGTCATGTGGAAGCCGTTCAAATTGAATATAATCCTAAAGTGATTACGTATGAGCAACTATTAAAGATTTTCTGGAGACAGATCGATCCTACTGATAATGGTGGACAATTCGTCGACCGGGGTCCTCAATACGTGAGTGGTATCTTCACTCATAGTGAAGAACAGGAGGAAATAGCACAGCAATCAAAACAGGAGTTAGCAGACTCAGGGCGATTTGAAGAAGAAATCGTCACAGAGATCCAGCCCGCTGCCACCTTTTACAAAGCGGAAGAGTACCATCAGGATTATTATAAGAAAAATGAATTAAGCTATAAGTTTTATCGAAACAACTCAGGAAGGGATGACTTCCTTGATGAAGCTTGGGGAGAAGACCGGAACATCAAGCTCGACACGAAACCACTTTACCCCACCTATTCAGAAGAAGAGTTAAAAGAAAAACTTACGGATATCCAGTACAAAGTGACTCAGGAAGACGGGACCGAGAAAGCATTTGATAATGAATATTGGGACAACAAAGAAGAAGGGATTTATGTGGATATCGTTTCAGGGGAGCCTCTCTTCAGTTCAAAAGATAAATATAAAAGTGGCACCGGATGGCCGAGTTTCACGAAGCCCCTGGTAGCGGAAAACATTGTGGAAGTCGAAGATCGCACACTATTCATGGTGCGGACCGAGGTAAGGAGTAAACACGCAGACTCCCACCTGGGGCATGTGTTCGATGATGGTCCTGAGCCAACAGGTTTAAGATATTGCATGAATTCAGCAGCCCTTCGATTTGTCCCGAAAGATGAGTTAGAAGATCAAGGCTACGGAGAGTTCGTTTCTCATTTTAAAAAAGTGGAGGGGGAGTCGTCTTGAATGCAGCAACGTCATTACGATCTGCTTCAGCCAACAGTGATCTTCCGGGAAAGATCGCAAACTACTCAAAAAAAGAAGTGATCTTTCAACCTTTTTCACTTAGTCAAAATCTGTACAGGATTCAATCCGGGAAAATAAAGCTATATAAGAATAGTGAGGAGGGACGCAAAACCATCCTCACCATGCTGGGTGGGGGAGATTTCTTCAGTAATATAGCGCGTTTCAGCTTAGACGACGAGGGAGTTTACGCAGAAGCTATCGATGAAACGATCTTAACAGTCATCTCTCTTAAACAACTGGATAGCTTAAGCGTTTCGCAACCTGCTTTTCTTGCAGAGCTCTTCTACACCTTCAATCAACATATGAAACAACGAAACATGTTCCTCGAACGCATCATGTACGCACCTGTTAAAGAACGAATCCTTTACCTCATGTCATTCCTAATGAAGAATTTTGGAGAAAAACAAGGGAGATTCATGAAATTAACGGTCCCCCTAACCCACCAGGACATCGCAAGCTTCATTGGCTCTACAAGAGAAACTGTGACCAGCCTCACCAAAGAACTGATAACAGAAGGGCATATCCAAAAAAAAGATAAGCATTATCTTGTGATGGGAGGGACGGACCTTTGAAGGTCCGTCCCTTATTTTCACCTGTCTAATTTAACGATGTCTGCGTCTTGGTTTGTACGGTTTAAGATGAGGTCACGGAGGATGTTAGATCCGAGCATGCTATATACCGTACCGTTTCCACCGTAGCCTAATAAGTAATATGTTCGTTCTTTTTCAGGGTGCTTTCCTATATAAGGGAGGTTGTCCAATGATTCTCCAAAGCTTGCCCCCCATGCATAGTCCATTTTGATGTCCAGGTCGGGAAATAGCTTTTGAACCTCTTTCTCAATTTGCTTTCCCCTTTTTTCAATTTTCTTCTCATTCTGAGGTGCCTCGGGAGGATCTTCATCCAAGCCCCCTGCAATGATTCGATTATCCACTGTAGAGCGCATATATAAATAGGGGCGTTTCGTCTCCCAGATGAGGGCACGTTCAGGCCATTGAGATAAATCTTCAATGGGCTCAGTGGCAATGGCATAAGATCGATTGACTTCAGTGCCTATTTTCTTATCGATCGGAGGAGTTTCATATCCGGTTGCATGAACCAAGTGAGATGCCTGAATAATACCTTCAGAAGTATGAATGTTGACACCGTCAGCTGCCTCTTCTACTCGGCCAGCTTCAAGATTTTCAAAGATTGTTGTCTTTTGACCTGCCTTTAAATAGTCGATTATGCCGTTCACAAATCGGTATGGATTTACTTCTGCATCTCCATTGGTGATCAATGCTCCCGGTTTTGAAAAAGGCAAGCGCTGTTTGATTTCTTTCTTGGACCAATATTCTACCGGAAAGCCATGTTCCTTCAATACTTTGTATTCTTTTTTCAGCTTTGATACATGCCGCGTAGAGCTCGCATAGTAGATGCTCTTCCTCCGGATGAATTCGGGAGACAATGGTAAATTCATAGCGACTCTTTCAAGGTTATCAATTGCTTCAAAACACAGCTTATAAAATCGGACAGCTTTTTCTTCTCCGATTTGATCAATCAGATCATGGAGCATGATATCGTTGGAAAATTGCAGTAAACCAGTGTTGGCAGCGGAACTTCCTGAAGCCATAGTCCGTTTTTCAATGATTGCAACGTTCAAACCCGCTTCGGTAAGTGAATAGGCACATAATGCTCCGGACATTCCCCCTCCGATAATCGCTACATCATAATGTTTATCGAAGCTTCTGTTTTTATCTTTTAATGTAGAAGGCCAATATAAGCGGCCATTATGCAAATCCATTTTGGTTCCCCCAATAAGTATCGTATTTAAATAATGTTCATATTCCATTCCCTTTAACAGTCTTGGATAAAACATATATTTTTGTACCGCAGGGTCTTAGTGGGTTCCAGCATCATATAAGTAAAGCGGGATTAATTCGAATGAGGATAGTGAGATATTTCAGTCGGAAGAAATTCAATCGAAATGTATCAGTATAAACGTGGAAAAACGGCTACTGCATGGTTTATGTATGCTGAAGATGCAGTAGCCGATGAGTTATTTTTTCGTGTAATTCAAGTCCCAATGGATTCCATAAGGATCTTTCACCTTTGCATATTTAGCACCCCAGAACGTGTCTTGAAGTTCCATAACTACGGTTCCTTTTTCAGTTAAACGGCGATAGTAAGTATCGATGTCCTCTTCACTTTCCAGCTCCAGGATAAGGGATATATTGTTACCTACCGTTGGCTGATGACCCGGAAAGCTATCTGACATCATAAAGGAAAGCTCTCCTTTTTTAAAGTGGGCATGCATGATTTGATCAGCGATTTCCGGTGGACTTGGGTAATCGGCCTCGCCAAAAGTCTGAACTGCCAATACTTCTCCTTCAAACACTTCTTTGTAATAGTCTAATGCTTCTTTCGCTTCGCCACTAAAACTAAAATAAGGTGCAGCCTGATGTTTCATCATTTCTCCACTCCAGTTCGTATGAATTTTATTACATCTTTATTATAGTCCAAACTGTTGGAATGAAACAAGAACAAATGTTCGTTTTTTTAGAAAAAAAGGATAGGCAGTTAACTGCCTACCCACGATTATTTATAATAATTCAGTATTTAATTCAACATCGATATTCCCACTCGTTGCTTTAGAATACGGGCAAACTCCGTGTGCCTTTTCGACTAATTGCTTCGCTTCATCTAATTCAACACCCTTTACTGCTACTGTTAACACAACGCCGAGTTTGAATCCACCATCTGTATCTTTTCCAAGGGAAACTTCAGCTGCCACTTTCGATTCAATCTTTTTCTTTTCTTGACGAGCCACTAAGTTAAGAGCGCTATCGAAGCAAGCCGCATATCCAGCTGCGAACAATTGTTCAGGATTCGTTGACCCTTCTGCTCCAGAACCCCCAAGTGATTTAGGCATCGCCAATCCGACGTCCAATACTCCGTCACTGCTTGTTACTTTTCCTGCGCGTCCACCTGTTGCTGTTGCTTTTGCTGTGTATAATGCTTCCATTTCATTCACTCCTCATTTGTGTGTTTTTTTTTTTTTTTGATTGTGCAAAATTCAATATTACAAAATTAATATTAACGGCTTTGTTTTTAATTGTCAACAATTAAATTTTGCACAATTAAATTTGATAATTGATATCTTTTTTTGTATGATGATCTCAGGTTAGTATGTTCAAGAAAGGAATACACATGTATGAAAGATCCATTATTATTAGAGAATCAAATATGTTTTAAGATCTATACAGCAGAGCGGGAGATTACCAAGTTATATCGAGGGCTACTTGAAGAAATCGGTGTGACTTATCCGCAATACCTTGCATTGTTAGTGCTTTGGGAAGATGGAACGGTATCTGTAAAAGAATTGGGGCGGAAATTGTTCTTGGACTCGGGAACGTTAACTCCGATGCTGAAAAGAATGGAATCGAACGGACTCGTCGAGCGTCACCGGTCTGTTGAAGATGAACGGAGCGTTGTGATAACTCTTACAAAAAAAGGAATAGCCATGAAAGAAAAAGCAGCTTGTGTTCCGGCTCGGTTGCTCGAGCGATTAGAGATGGATGGGGAAGAGTTGGAGAGATTGGATCAGACATTGACGACGATATTGGGAAGACTGCAAGGATAGTAGAGAGAAGGGATGACTGTGGTCATCTTTTTTTGTGGAAATTGTAGAATCATGGTGATATTTCCTTATCAGTGTAGAATTTAAAAAAAGATGACCCCTTAAAAGGGATCATCTCATTTAAATAACGCATTCCACCGCTCAGCTTTTTCAAGTGCTGCTATGTCATTCACAATCTCTCCAGGCTTCACTCCGGCACCAATCATATAGTCTGCAAATTCCATATGGACGAATTCAAAAATATAATTGAACTGCTGTACCAGGGGCAGGCCTTTAATCTTTGCTGAGCTTCCACCGGTTATCACTACATATGCTTTTTTCTTCGTAAGCTCTTCTTTTAAGTTAAAGCGCTCATCGCGCAGGTACTGACTCCATCGGTCAAAGAAGTTTTTCATGGGACCGCTCATTCCGTACCAATAAAGAGGTGTAGCAAATAGTAATACGTCATGCTCTTCTATTAATTGGACCAGTTTTTCGTAATCATCATCGACAGGAGAGAATCCACCTTCAGAGTGTCTTAAGTCTTCGATCGGTTCAATATGCAGGTCCGTAAGAGATACGACAGTGTGGTCGGTTCCTTCTACGATTTTTTTTGTAAGGTATTCTGAGTTGCCGTTTTTTCGCGTACTTCCTAAAAGGGCTAATACTTTCATTTATCAACACTCCTCAGTGAATTCAAATTTACAGCTTGGCCATTTTTTCTAGTATTGCACATGAAAATAGACCTCTTATCAGCGTCTGCGAAACCCTTCCTCACGTAAATACAACGCTGCTTCATCATACCCGCCAAAGCTGTCTTCCAGGTTATCGCCGGCATAAATATTCCAGCGGTCATCCTCTTCGATCAACATGAGGGAATGTCCTTCAGCATCTTTCCACATCTGTTCCACAGGAGGCACGATTTCTTCTTCCGTTGCCAAATGATCAATGGAAGCCCGGATAATTTCGCGCAGTTTTTCACCAGAAAAATCACGGATATTCACGAGACCTTTTTTATTGGCTTCATAATCGGGAAGCCCTCCCGTATAAACAAAACCGTTTCCGTTCGGATGAAGATGGTACACCACAGTCGTCTTTTCATAAAGACTTTCTTCAAAGTGGAAATTCACCCGATTCAGTGAAACGTCCTTACGTGAAAGTTCAGGGAACTCTTCGATTATGGTTAATTTATCTTCATATGTCAGCATTATTACTCCTCATTTCATTTACGATTTTCCCATTATAACATAGAGCCCTATTTTCTAAAGACGATTAAAGGTATAATGGGTACAAAGAGGTGACCCCATTGAATGATTTTACATCCTTAGGAATTGAGCCTAAGTACGTGAATGCGTTAAAAGAACAATCCATTTCAGAGCCAACACCGATTCAGAGTGAAACCATCCCTGTACTATTAAATGGTGAAGACGTGATTGGACAGGCACAGACCGGAACGGGGAAAACGATGGCATTCCTTTTGCCTATGCTTGCCAAAATTGATCCAACGAGAGATGAGATCCAATCTCTTATTGTGACTCCGACGAGAGAGCTCGCGATTCAAGTAACTGCTGAATTAAATCAGATTCTTTCTTCTACTGAAGATGACATACATGTATTAGCTGTGTACGGTGGCCAGGATGTCGAGAAGCAAATTAAGCGACTGAAGAATAAAGCGATTCATATCGTGATTGGAACTCCTGGACGATTGCTTGATCACGTTCGCCGGGAGACTGTGGACTTTTCGAATGTATCGTTTTTAGTGTTGGATGAGGCAGATCAAATGCTCCATATCGGATTTTTTGATGAAGTCGAGTCAATCATTCGCGAGACGCCGTTCACCCGTCAAACCGCGCTATTCTCTGCGACGATGTCAAAGGATATCCGTAAGATCGGAAAGCGCTATATGAACAATCCACATAATGTACAAATTCGCGAAAAAGAAAAAATTGTGCAGGAAATCCAGCAGGAAATCGTGGAAACGACGGATCGCCGGAAATTAGATGCCCTTAGTCAAACAATTCATGACGTTCAGCCGTTTTTAGGCATCATTTTCTGCAGAACGAAAAGAAGGGTCAGCAAGCTGCTGGGAGATCTGAAAACGAGAGGATTCCTGGTGGATGAACTGCACGGTGACTTATCTCAAGCGAAAAGAGAAGGAGTAATGAAGAAGTTCAGAGAAGCGAAACTTCAGCTTCTTATCGCGACCGACGTGGCTGCTCGTGGTCTTGACGTTGAAGGAGTCACTCATGTATTCAACTATGATATCCCTCAAGATGTGGAAAGCTATATTCACAGAATCGGACGTACGGGACGTGCCGGAAAAGATGGGCTTGCCATCACCTTTGTTGCACTAAAGGACAAGCAGGATCTGGAAATGATTGAAAACGGCATAGGCCGTTCATTGCCTCGTCGTGTCGTGGAGGTCGCTCCTTCTAAGGAAACCGCCAATGTCCATAAGGGATCAAATGAAAGTGCGAAGGATAGACGTGAAAAGAATATCCAAGCGAATAAAGAGCGAAAAGCAAGGTCTCCACGGGGAGGTCGGTCTCGTAACAGTGAAGGTGGTGACTCTTCACGCAGTCGTCGATCGAGAAGGGAAGAATCATCATCCCCACGTGGAGGAGACTCAGCCAGTTCCTCAAGAGGCAGACAATCCAGACCAAGTGATTCCGGCAAATCAAGAAGAAGCGACTCCAGCGCAAAAAGAAACAGCCAAGGCAAATCCTCTTCAAATAGAAGAGGCCGCTAACTCAAAAAGCATGATGACCAATGTGTCATCATGCTTTTTGGTTAGAAAATCTTTCAGCAAAATACTGATCCCTATAAAATCAGTACCTCCATATAAAATTTCAGAATATTCCCAATCTACTCCTGAATCTGCTAAAATAATGAATATAAATAGTCATTAACCAACAGAAGGGATGGGTTGTACATATGCATGTACCTTTAGTGTTAACGGATTTTCTAGATCGGGCAGTCGAGCAATATGGAGAAAAAGTTGCGATTATTGACGATGTGAAGCGTTTGACATATAAGCAGCTGAATGCCCGTGTGAATCAACTGTCTAGAGGACTAATGGAATTGGGGATTGAAAAAGGGGACAAGGTTGCGTATCTGGCTCCGAATACGACCGAGATGCTGGAAGGGTTCTATGGAGTCTATGGTGCAGGAGGGATCATGACCCCGCTTAATACGCGCTTAAAACCTGCGGATTATCAATTTATCCTGACACATAGCGAGAGCAAAGCATTATTTGTAGATGAGGAACTTTATCCTCTGGTGCAGCCGATTTTGTCTAAGGTGCCGAATTTGAAGCATATTGTGATCCATGGTGATTCCAGAGATGGATATCCCGGCTATGACGAGTGGCGCGGCTCATTCAGCAGCGAAGCTTTCGATCGCGTAGACCTGGAAGAAACCGATATCGCTTCATTATTATATACAAGTGGAACGACAGGGGATCCGAAGGGAGTGCTCCTCACACACCGCTCAAATTATCTGCATGCCCTATCCTCCATGCATCATTTGCGTGTTTCCGATCAGGACACTTTGCTTCACGTGCTGCCAATGTTCCATGTGAACGGATGGGGGTCACCCTTTTACTATACTGCCAACGGTGCGACCCAGGTGATGCTCAGAAAGGTAGAACCGGAGACGATTTTAGATAAAGTCGAGAAACATGAGGTAACGGTTATGCATATGGCGCCGACGGTTCTGAATATGCTTCTGGAAAACTACCCGGACAGGGAGCGGACTATCTCTCGAAATGTAAGGGTTGTCATTGCGGGCTCAGCCCCTCCACCAGCCTTTGTCCGAAAGGTGGAAGAGGATCTGAAATGGGAGTTCATCCAGGTGTACGGAATGACAGAAATCTCTCCACTCATCACTACGTCCATCCTGAGATCTTCAGAACAGGACAGACCAAAGGAAGAAAAGTACCGGTTAAAGGCGAAAGCCGGATACAGTATGATCGGCAGCAAGGTGAAAGTAGTGGATGAGGTCGGAAACGAAGTGCCCTGTAACGGGAAAGCGATTGGAGAAATCGTTACCAGAACGAATACAGTGATGGAAGGATATTATAAAAACCCTGAAGCCACCAATCAAGCCATTCGAGATGGATGGCTCCATACAGGTGACATGGCGACCGTTGACGGGGATGGCTTCATAGAAATTGTCGACCGGATGAAAGACGTCATAATAAGCGGCGGAGAAAACATCTCTTCTATTGAAGTAGAGGGGGCTCTCTATGAACATGACAGTGTCCTCGAAGCAGCGGTCGTAGCCATCCCCCATGAGCGTTGGGGTGAAGTGCCCCATGCAGTCGTTGTTATCAGGGAGGGTCACAGCTTAACGGAAGAGGAGCTTATCGAATTCAGCAGAGAAAAGCTTGCCCACTTCAAAGCTCCGAAAAGTATTACGTTTGCAAAGGAGTTACCTAAGACCGCTTCAGGAAAAATCCAAAAGGTTTTGATCCGAAAAGAATACTGGAAGGATCATGACAGGATGGTTCATTAATGGAAGGAGGTGTGCGGATGCATGCCTTTTTCGTCTGGACAAATGCCCTTATTTCTTAATTACAGGATGCCCGTCGTGCCTGTTTAGGCTTCTTCAGCATAAATTATAAAAAGGAAGTTTTATCAGCATAATAACAGGGAATAGCAGTTTTTAAGAGTAGATAAATGGAGGGTGTAAAGATGAGTTTAAATTCCCCGTTGGTTCCAAATCCAAAAACACATTGTGCCAATGAGTATGGAAAGTTAAAGAAAGTGGTCGTTGTTTCACCTGAAAATATGCAAATAAATGAAATCATAAATGAGACTCAAAAGCATTTCCTAAAGGAAAATATCAATATAGAAAAAGCGGTTCTGCAGCATAAAAACTTTGTTGATACGTTAGAGAAAAACGGTTCAGAAGTCATTCACCTGCAGCCATCACCAGAGTTTAATGAACAAGTCTTCACAAGGGACATCGGGTTCACGATTCATGATCAGTTCTTCGTTGCATCGATGAATACCGATGTCAGGCGGGGCGAAGTGAAAACGCTGAAGAAATGGCTGGAAACCAATGAAGTGCCTTATAATGAACTTCTCCATTCCATTGAAGGAGGGGATGTGCTCGTTGATGAGCAGAATATTTGGATCGGGGTGAGTGGACGGACGAACCAACTGGCCATCCAATCCTTACGAAATCAGCTCCCCCAATTTACCGTTCATGAGTTGCCATTAAAAGAAGGTGTCCTCCATTTAGATTGTGTATTTACGATCATTTCAAAGGAATGGGCACTTGTATATCCACCGGCCTTTACTAAAGAGGATCTTGAAACAATCAAGAAACATTATAATATCATCACTGTCACGGAGGACGAACAGTTTCAAATGGGCCCCAATGTATTAGCAATCGGTAATGAAAAAATCATCAGTCTTACTCAAAACCAAGACTTGAATGAACGAATAAGATCGAAGGGTTTTGACGTAATCGAACTTGATTTATCCGAAATCATCAAGTCAGGCGGATCATTCCGTTGTTGTACGCTCCCTCTGATTAGAGAGTAGATGAGGTATTATTGACTATGAACTGGATAGATTTATTAATGAAAAACAGGTGACTTAATACCTGTTTTTCTTCATTTTACAGAAGCTTTACACTCCTGTAGTACTTTTGCAAATGACTCTTCATATTTCCCCTTTATCCTGCAAATGTAGTCGAAATTACAGGAGGTAGGGGAAAAATGAAGAATTCTATGAAGAAAATTATTCCGTTAGCGGTTGTGTCAACGTTGGCTCTAGGAACTGCAATAGGGATGAACCAAGATAATTCAGAAGCACAAGCGAAGGAATCCAAGAACGGTAAAGCCAAGAACGTCATCTTTATGATCGGTGATGGAATGGGTGTTCCTTACACAACGGCTCTTCGCTATATGAACGACAATCCAGAAACAGTTGAAATGGAAAAAACGGCATTTGATCCTTACCTTGTCGGATTACAATCCACTTATCCAGAGGATGAGAAAGAAAACGTAACAGACTCAGCAGCTGCTGCGACGGCGATGAGCGGTGGAGTCAAGACATATAATAATGCGATAGCAGTCGATAATGATAAAACCGACGTTAAAACCGTATTAGAACAGGCGAAAGAAAACGGTATGTCTACAGGAATTGTAGCGACATCAGAAATCACCCATGCGACTCCAGCCTCTTATGGAGCCCATGAAGAGCAGCGTAAAAGCGAAAATGCGATTGCGGATGACTATTATGATGAAATGATTAACGGTGAACATAAGATTGATGTCATGCTGGGCGGAGGGACGGACTTCTTCGAACGTGATGACCGAAATCTTGCCAAGCAGTTCCAAGAGGATGGATACAGCTATGTGAAATCCGCTGAAGAACTTAAAAATGATGACAACAAACAAGTTCTTGGTCTTTTCTCTGAAGTCGGAATGGACAAGATGATCGACCGTGATGAAGAACAGCCAAGCTTAGCGGATATGACGACATCTGCACTCGACCGTTTAAAAGGTGACAAGGACGGATTCTTCCTGATGGTGGAAGGCAGTCAAATTGACTGGGCTGGTCACGATAATGATGTTGTCGGGGCTATGAGTGAAATGAGAGACTTTGAGATGGCACTTGAAGAAGTAAGAGATTTCGCGAAAGAAAATGGTGAAACATTGGTAGTTGTTACAGCAGACCACTCTACAGGGGGAATCTCGATTGGTGCAGACGGTGAATACAATTGGGATCCGGCACCGATTCAAGCTGCAAAACGCACTCCTGACTTTATGGCAGAACAAATTGTAAATGGTGCATCAGTGGAAGAAACATTAGCTGAAAATATCGACCTTGAGCTGACGGAAGAGGAAATCGCTTCTGTGAAAGAAGAAGCAGAAAAAGGCGATCAAACCGAAATCGATAATGCCATCGAAAAAATCTTCGACAAACGTTCAGGTACTGGCTGGACAACGGATGGACATACAGGAGATGACGTTCCTGTGTATGCATTTGGTCCTCAAAAAGAGAAATTCTCTGGCATGATCGATAACACAGATCAAGCGAAAATGATCTTTGAATTATTGAAGAATAAAGGGAAAATCAAAGATAAGAAATAAGCTTAATTGAGATTAGACCATGCTTGTCCCTCCTTTTGGGATGGAATGCATGGTCTTTTTTCCGATTATGCTTCTTCTAAATCTGAAACACTTACTTCAGAACGTTCTTCTAAAGGTCCACGAAGATGAACAACGGCTGTTTTTCCATCTTCATGAACAGAGTCAATCCAAACGGATGCATCTTTATATTTTACTTCAATATCCGCTGAAGAAGATAAAATCTGTTTTACACGATTAGAATCCATCACTTATGTCCTCCTTATATTCTATTTTCATTGGTTAGTTTGTCCATTTTTCAGAGAATAATGAGCGTATATTTCATTTGCAATCCGATACTCTAATAGCGAAAGGGTGACGACATGAAGAAGCAGAATGAAAGAACATCCACTACAGAAGCAAACATGGAATTGAATGAAAGATTTTATGGGAGTAATGAAAAAGAAGTTGATCCGGCACCGCCCACTTATATTCAAAATAATACGGCCGCGGTGAGGATTACTGGTGATGATGAGTAAGAGTACCAGCTGAATCATAACAAAAACCTGCCCGATCTTCCATCGGGCAGGTTTTTGTCATTTCGTTTTATTACGTTGGTCTTTATTATGCTTATTCCCCTTACTATTGTCTCCACTCGTAATTTCTTTAGCAAACTCCGTCGTTCCGCGCTTAGGTGAATTTTGGTTTTCGCTGCCTTTGTTGTTCTTTTTCGTCATTTCATTTCCTCCATTCTACTCGATTCAATAGTAGTTTTTGAAGATTAACAAAAGGTTATGCACAAATAGAAATGTTAAAGAAAGATTAAAAAATAATTTAGCATAGTTTTTTGGGACAAGAATAAGTTATAATATAAAACGAAATGATTACGATTAAAACTTTAGAAAGGAAACGTAAATGAATGAATTCTTTGAGGAACTTTAGTCAAGAGATGACAGGGATAGTATTATTCATGTTATTTATTGTTCTTTTTTTAGCGGGAGATTGGGTAAAAGATTATATCCCTGACGAGTTTCTTACTTCTTCGATGGTGAATGTCATTACGATATTCCTGAGTATCTTGTTAGAAGCGATCCCTTTTATCTTAATTGGTGTCTTCGCATCCGCACTTATTCAAGTCTTTGTTTCTGAGAGTCTATTACAAAGAATCATCCCGAAAAGGTTTCCTTACCTGGCTCTGTTTCCTGCAGCTGTGGTGGGAGCATTGCTTCCAGTTTGTGAGTGTGCCATTGTACCTGTGGCAAGAAGGCTGATTAAGAAAGGAATGCCTGCTCATCTTGCGATTGTCGTCATGGTAACGGCACCTATTTTAAATCCGATTGTCTTCGCATCAACTTATTATGCGTTCCAAAATAATATGACGATTGTCTTTGGAAGAATGGGAATTGCTTTAGTAGCGGCATTGATCATCGGGGCACTATTGTACAGATTTTACGGAAAGAGAAATCCGCTTATACAGAAAGAGCATGATCACGGGCATCATCATGATCACTCTTCCAATAAACTAATGCAGACGATTGTACATGCCAGTGATGAATTTTTTGACATGGGTAAATACCTTATCATCGGAGCATTCGTTGCAGCAGGATTTCAGACATACCTTGATAGAGAACTGTTAGTGGGGATAGGGACGAATGAGGTACTGGCTCCGGCAGTCATGATGGGGTTTGCCTATATTATTTCATTATGTTCGGAGGCTGATGCATTCGTGGCATCGTCGTTCGGCAGTATATTTTCTGCTTCGTCCATATTGGCATTTCTAGTATATGGACCTATGATTGATTTCAAGAATACTTTATTGATGCTTGCATACTTTAATAAAAAATTTGTACTGATCTTTATTGGGGTCGTGACGATTGTTGTGTATACATGTACATTGATAGTCCAATTATTTGTTTAAAGGAGGCGAGAGGTATGAAACCATCCATACAGTTCCATACATTCATCCGGGGAATCATCTTAATCGGATATGCCCTATTGGTATTGAAACTATTCTTAACGTTTAATCTGCAAAACTTTGTTGCGCCCAAAATGCATGGTTACATGTATTTTGCTCTGGGGGTTTTCATAATCCTGGGTGCGATCCAAATCATCCGGGGGACTTCTTCAGCTTCTGCAAAAGAACACCATTGTGATTGTGAAGGTCATGAACTGCCGAAAGGCTTCATGAGGTCCAGCATGGTATATGCCCTGTTCATTTTTCCGATTGTGGTTGGGTTCCTGCTGCCGGATAACTTATTAGATAGTTCCGTAGCGGCTAAGAGAGGGGTGAAAGTAGGGAATAGTCTATTTTCAACACCGACATCCAGTGAACAAAAAGGGTTGAATCAAGATGAGGGTGCTGAAAAAAGTTCGTTTGCAACTGAGCCCACCCTCGGTCCATATGATGAGTTTCCCGTTGAAAAGGATTTCGACAAGTTGAAAGAAATTGTAAATAAAAGAGAAAAAATAGTCGTAAGAGATGAACAATATATTCAGACATTAAGTATTGTGGACGAAAAGCTGGACGATTTCGTTGGAAAAGAAATTCAGCTTACAGGCTTTGTGTATAAAGATGAAGGATTTGCAGAAGATGAACTGGTGATTTCCCGCTTTACCGTGACGTGCTGCGTAGCAGATGCCTCTGTTTATGGATTGTTGGCCCGGGATTCAGGACTGAGTAAACTTGAACCCGATACGTGGATTAACGTGAGTGGCGTGATCGATAAGGTGGATTTCAGTGGTCAGGCAATGCCGGTCTTAAAGAATCCCGTGTTCGAAGTAATAGATCCGCCTGCTAATCCATATGTAGAGGAGTTCTATATTAAAATTGAATAAAGGATGAAAATCCTTACTTTTATGTAAGTAAGGATTCTCTTATATTGAGTAAATCGTAATTATTTCGTTTTAATAGATATAATCAGGTGGTGATAATATGTATGATTGGATCATAATCGGTGGAGGTATCCATGGATGTACAGTGGCTACGTATCTTGTGAAGAAAAAAGAGGTGCCAATTCATAAAATATGTGTAATCGATCCTTACCCAGAGCCCCTCTTTAAGTGGAAAAGGCTGACAGGATTAATTGATATGCCATACTTACGTTCACCTTTTGTCCACCATTTGGATACAAATCCCTTTAGTCTGCAATCCTTTAAGAAGGATGAAGGAGAAAATTTCTACGGGCCGTATAAGAGGCCGGCTCTTTCTCTATTTAATCAACACAGTTCCACAGTATTAGATGAAATTGAAATCTCTAAAGCATGGTTTCAGGGAAAAGTAGAACACGTTGAGAAACGAGAGAACGATTGGATAGTGAGAACCAGTGGTTTGGACCATTTTCTTGGAAAGAACATTGTGATTGCAACGGGAATGAATAATCAATTAGCATATCCATCGTGGGGAAGTGATCTTGCTGCGGCCCGACCAAAACAAGTCGGCCATTTATTTGCTGAGTCCATTCCGATCATGGAGCCCCCAATCGTCGTGATTGGAGGGGGAATCTCGGCTGCTCACCTTGTGATTAAGCTGAGTAAAAAATATCCTGGAAACGCATATCAAATTGCCAAGCAGCTTTATAGAGTTCACGATTTTGATAGTGATCCCGGCTGGCTTGGGCCTAAGCATATGAGCCGCTTTGAAAAGCTTACCCGGTATGAAGAAAGAAGAGAGGTCATTGACCATGCCCGTCATAAAGGGTCTATGCCAAGTGAACTAGCAAATAAGTTGAGAAATTTGAAGCGAAACAATTCGTTCACCTTTATCCAAGCTGAAGTCCAATCATGGACTGTAACAGGTGATGATATAATACTGCATTTGACGAAGGAAAAGTCGATTGTAAAAGCAAAAACCATCCTATTTGCCACGGGATTTTCAAAAGAGGTCATGAAGGTGGACTGGCTGCAAAAACTCATTCGAAAAGAAAAGTTAACGTGTGCGAAATGTGGGTTTCCGGTAGTGAAAGAAGACTTGTCATGGTGTAATCATTTATTTGTGACAGGGCCCCTGGCTGAGTTGGAAATCGGGCCGGTCTCACGTAATATTTCCGGTGCAAGGAAAGCAGCAGAAAGAATAGTAAATTATACAATTTAAATCGTAATGATTACGATATTTAAAGGGGGATGAATGTTTATCATGAAAGTACCAGTAACAGTATTAAGCGGTTATTTAGGATCAGGCAAGACAACGTTGTTAAATCATATTTTACATAATCGGGAAGATAAGCGAATAGCGGTTATTGTGAATGATATGAGTGAAGTGAATATCGATGCGTCCCTCGTGAAGAGTGGCGGATTTACCAGAACTGAAGAAAAATTAGTCGAGCTTCAAAATGGCTGTATTTGCTGCACCTTGAGAGAAGATTTAATGATAGAAGTACAGCGATTGGTCGATCAGGGGAATATTGATTATATTGTGATTGAGTCTACCGGAATCTCGGAACCTATTCCCGTAGCTCAAACATTCACATATATGGATGAAGAGATGCATATTGATCTAACGATAAACACAAGACTGGATACGATGGTGACGGTTGTAGATGCCAACCGATTCTGGCATGATTTTGCAAGTGGTGAAACTCTGCTGGATCGAAAGCAGGCAACAGACGAAGGGGACACAAGGGAAGTAGTGGATTTACTGATTGATCAAATAGAGTTTGCGAATGTGATTGTTTTAAATAAAGTAGACTTAGTGGAAGAAGTGGATGTAATAGAATTAAAAGCTGTCCTTCATAAGTTGAACCCGGAAGCTAGAATCATTGAAGCTTCACATTCCAACATTTCATTGGATCAAGTACTGAACACCCAATTATTTGATTTTGAGAAAGCCAGCCAGGCAGCCGGGTGGATAATAGAATTACAAGAAGAACACACACCCGAGACTGAAGAATATGGAATCTCTTCTTTTGTGTATCGGCGTAACAAGCCCTTTCACCCTGAACGTTTTATGACATGGATGGAGGAGTGGCCGGTTGACATCGTGCGTGCAAAGGGGTTCTTTTGGCTGCCGACCCGAAACGACATGACGGGCTTATTATCTCAGGCAGGTCCATCGATCATCATTCAGGGGGTAGGGGAATGGGTAGCTGCTTATCCTGAAAATGAGAGAAAGGAAATCCTCGCTGAAGAAGTGGAATTAGCTGAGAAATGGGATCCTGTTTATGGGGACCGAATGAACGAAATCGTATTTATCGGTCTTGGGATGAACAGGAAAGAAATAGAGGAGTCATTAGATAGCTGCTTGTTAACAGAAAAAGAAATGGCAGGGGATTGGACAGAATTTAAAGACCCGATCCCTGCATTTGCGGTGGAAGATAGATAGACGAGAAAAGCCAGGCGCTTGAACGTGCCTGGCTTTTTTCATTCGTCTTCTTTTTGTGAAGACGGATTATGAAACATAAGATACGAACATGGAAGTTGTAACTTTATTCCTATATTTAACATTCCTACTGATATTTTGATTCTTCTAAACGATAATGAAGATAGGGTATCTTAAGGGAGGTAAAGAAATTGCATGAGAAAATGGATGGGATTCAGAATGCGTCGGGAATACCGGGCAGGTGGTTTGTCGATGAAATGGCAGAAGGATCGGAGGGATATCCGATTTTATTTATTCATGGGATTCATGCCTCGTCAGACACGTGGATAAGAGAAAATGATCTACAGGAATTTTCGCGGAAATATGGACACCAAGCCGTTTTTATTGATTTGCATCCAGACGAAGATATGTGGAAAAATGGGCAGCTATTAGAGAAAAAGCTTCGTGAGATTTATGACCTTTTTAAGAGGAAGGTAGTGGTTGTGGGCCATAGTAAAGGAGGGATCGATGTTCAAACAGCATTGGTTCATTATGGTGCCGGACCATATGTAGAGAGGGTCATCACTCTTTCGTCCCCTCATCATGGATCAGAGCTTGCAGACCTTGCCTATAGTAAATGGGCAGGCTGGTTAACCGATGCTTTAAAAAGTAAAGATAATGCCGTGTTCTCCTTGCAAACGGGATATATGAAATCTTTCCGTTCCCAGACGGATGAACTTGAACTTGCAAAAGCCATTCCATTCTATACATTCGGTGGTACAGGATGGGGTGGGATGAATTCTGCATTGTATTGGGGCGGATTATACTTAAGCCGATTTGGACAAAGTGATGGAGCGGTATTGGTAACAAGTTCACGCCTTCCTTATGGGGATGAGGTAAGTATCCAAGACTGGTCTCATACGACGATAAAAGTAGGCGGGGAGATTTTCCCTTATTTGAAAAAAATCTTAACAGAAGAGGTGCAAGAGGTATCCAATGCTGATATGAGCGAGCTTGCAAATGAGGGCGAAACATCGGTGCTCCATAGAGGAGGGGTATGTGTAGGTGTTGGAGTGGAGAAGTTTTCAGTGGAGGAAGAGGTAGAAAAAATTTCGGTGGACTGGATCAGTGATCAACAGGCTGCTATCTATGAGCTCATTAGCCCGAACGGACAAGTGTATAAACAGTTCATGATTACGGAAGATGCAACAGGCTTTTTCCCTGGAGCTTATCATCATTACGTTCTCATTTCAAAGCCACTTATAGGGGAGTGGGAAATGAGGGCGCATAATAGTCAAAGTGAAAAATACATGTTAAGCGTATTGTTTCATACGGGTAATAGTGAGGGGGGGAGTCAGTTGGCCGGTGATGGAGAACCTTTAATGGCTTCAGGGAATGTACAAGGCAAACCAATAAAGAAAACATATACCATCCACCATATTCCGACGAAGAGCGGAAACAAAAAACAAACCACCTTTATTACAACTGAAGATCTATCTTCTTTTCCACTTGCAGAATTTGAAGAAGGAGTCCATAACATCACCATCGATATTGAAGGGGAAACCCAGGAGGGAAACAAATTTCAGAGAACGATTATTCAAACCGTTTATGTAGATGGAAAGGGGAACATCGATTAATGGTGTGAGGTGACTTAAGTGCAAGGTCCGTCCCTCTGCATAAATGGGGACGGACCTATGGATTATAGTGCGCCGAGGAATTCTGTTACTTGTTCTGGTGTTTTGGCGTTGGCACTGTGCAGGTGCGCGATTTTTTCGCCGTTTTTGTAGACAAGCAGGCTTGGGATGCCCATGACGTCATATTTTTCTGCGATTTCAGGGAATTCGTCTTTATTGATGTCGTACCATTTAAATTGACTGAACTCTTCCATGATCTCATCAATGAACATATCCATACGACGGCAGTCAGGACACCAGTCAGCGTGGAATTTCACGATCACAGGCTCTGCCGAAGTAATTAAATCTTCAAAGGTTTCTTTGTTTTTGATTGCTTGCATGTTGTTAACCTCCTTCTTTCATTAGGATCATTTCGTAAAGATTGTTGTGAGCTCTGCAATTAGTATGTGCTGGATGGTGAGGGGAACTGCTCCGCTTGCAGCTAGCGTTCGGCCGAGGCTCCTCAGCTTAGCCGAACGGGGTCTCGGCACGACTGTACTTCCGCAGGGGTCTACGCAGTTCCCCTCACCATCTTTAAAAGATTTTTCGTGACAGAGCTTAAGGTGTGCAAGAAAAACAATGTAACTAGAAAACAGAATTCTTCTTCCTTAATAGGAGAACTAACTTTTCTTACCTTAAATTAGGTTGTTCGCTAAAATTCTTGTTTTTCTCTCTCACTAATAAGGTTTTATGCTCAGTAAGTTGATTGGAGCGGAAGGATGCTCGACTCCTGCGGGAATAGCTGGACTGTACGAAAAGCGGAGGGGCTTTGCCCAGGGGCTTATGACCTCGAGCCCCTAAGCCTTGTAGCTGGACAGGTGAGACCCCGGAGGCAAAGCCGAGGAGGCTCACCGCCAGCCCCGCGGAAAGCGAGCATCCTGGAGCGGAAATCAACTACTACTTTCTCCCTTAAGATAACTACAAACTTTGCGAAAAGAGCCTTTCATTATTTTATACAAACAATCGATCAATTGTAAAACGAATCATTTTTCGTCTGAACTTGTACATGATAATATGGGAATACATTTTGAAAGAAAAAGGTGACATTTATGCAACCGATTAACGTTGGATTAGTAGGATACGGTTTTTCAGGACAAAGCTTTCATCGCCCGTTACTTTCCCGCTTGGAGGAATTTCATATCGAAGCGGTGCTTTCTTCTGATGAAGAGAAAGTGCTGAAGGACATTGAGGGTACGACTGTGGTTTCATCCCTTGAGGATTTACTTCAACAAGACATTGAATTAGTTGTGATCACAACGCCAAACCATCTTCACTACAGAATGATTAAGCAGTCATTACTTGCTGATAAACATGTAGTGGTAGAGAAGCCATTTGTGACGAATAGTGTGGAAGGGGAAGAACTGTTAGCTTTAGCCAAAGAGAGAGGCTTGCATCTTTCCGTATTCCATAACCGCCGTTGGGATGCCGACTTTTTAACCATCCAAAAATTACTTACAGAAGATGCTTTAGGACAAGTCTATACATATGAAGCCCACTTCGACCGTTTCCGTCCGATTATTAAAGATCGTTGGAAAGAAAATAAAATTGAGGGAGCCGGCGTTTTATATGATTTGGGTTCTCACCTCCTTGATCAAGCACTCACACTGTTTGGAACACCAAAATGGGTGCAGGCAGATGTGTTCCCGCAGCGAAATCCGGAGAAAGCGGAAGACTATTTCCACATTACCCTCGGGTATGACGTATTGAGAGTACAATTATACTCCCGTTCTATAGTCCTTGATCCCGGACCACGCTATCAGGTTCATGGATTACAGGGTAGCTATGTGAAGCACGGAATGGATCGTCAGGAAGATGATTTAAAAGCAGGGAAAAATCCTCTTGGTGAAGAGTGGGGAATGGAAGACGAGGAAAACTGGGGTATTCTTACAACACTATCTGGTGAAGAAGTGACCTCAGAAGTCATTCCTTCTGAAAAGGGGGATTATACTCAATTCTATCTGGGGATATACGGAACCTTAAGAGAAAACATCCCTCTTGCCGTGAAACCGGAGGATGCTTTACAGGTGATCAAAATCATTGAAGCTTGTAAAGAAAGTGCAGAGAGCAAACGTGTTATTCCACTGAAATAGTGTAGAAAGGCTCCTAATAATAAGGAGCCTTTCTTTATGGATACTATTCTACCGTACCTGCTTCTAAGATTTGAACCTTTGCGTCCACATTGAATTTTACACGGGGATAAATGCTTTCTTTCCATTCTTTAATATCAAACCCACGTACCCCATGTTTTTGATTTTGACCGATGCCGACAGGGTCGATGCCTAATTCCTGAAATTCCTTCAGCATGGTTAAGCATTTTTCTTCTATATCTTTTTCCATTTTTTTCTCAACTTCTCCGACTTTATCAGGTGTCAATTTTTTTCCGGTATACTCTCTGACAATTCCCCTGACCTTGATTCTCATTGTCACTTCAACAGGATCAGCTTTATGTTTTATGATAATTTTGTGCTTTGAAATCAGACTCGTTACGGAAGCCTCAACCGTTTCTTCTGCAGCGCCAGGCTTTTTCCCCATTTTGATGACATGGCTTCCTTCAGCAAGTTTATCCACTAATATTTTAAAGAAAAACATATCTTCAGCAGGGATCTTTTTGACCATTTTGTCTTTATCGAAGAGGGCAACACCTGTAATCGCTATACTTTCATTAGAGAGCTGCTTCAGTATAGGAAGATAGGCTGTTTGTCCTTCTTGGAAATAATTAAATAGAAATAAATGTAGATTCGTTTCCGGTAACTCTCTTCGTTTAATGTTGTGTGTAATCAGGTTAGAAATATACGTTCCATTGCCCCTTAACCCATAATTCCCTTTGATCAGTTCACCTGCGTCTCCATCTACTATCGTCACATATAGCCTTGCGCCAATACTGGCGTCTCTTTGGAGAGAATCGCCGATATCGATGATTCCTTTCTTTGCCAGTTTTTCTCCTATCAACACAACATCCAAGCTTCCTCTTACAAGGGGCTGCTGCGCCCTTCTTTCTAGTTTCTCCAGCACTTCCCGTGTGGAAGATGCTTCAGCGGACAGCGTGCCGTTTTGGATGGATTTATCGGATAAATAAATGGGGAACAGAGCTGTCCCTCTAATTTTATTCTCTCCCACATAATCATAGGCCTTTGCCGTTTCAACATATAAATCGTCAAGAATTTCCTTCTCTACGCATCCTGTGAGGAACAATGAACAAAGGAAGAGGATCAAGAATTTTTTCATTTTTTTTGTCTCACCTTCTTCATGATAGTCACCAGTACCAAGAGGGCAGGTATGTAAAAAAAGTTGAAATAAAAACCGATTTGTCCTGAAATTGTGTTCAAGAAATTTACCTGTTTTCGGTCAGTGATAAAAGTTAATGTGCACAAACAGAGAATACAAATGATGATTAAGGCATGACGATGTCTTAAGGGTGTCATTCGCTTTATGGTCCTGCTGGCACACCAGAGAGAGATACACACGTTGGGCAGAATCACTAAGCACCAATTAGCGATTCCGATATATTCAAAACGTTCAACAAAGGGCATTTCGACGATTTTCCACATGGAAAGGGTGGCCCAAACAGTTTTTTCTAATTGCTTTTGACTGAAAAAAGCAAACGAAATGATGGCAATCAAGGTGTAAATGATGGTAGTTGTAAAAAGCCCCCAATGAGCATATTTCTGAGACTTTTTCGCATCTTTAAGATAGGGATAGAGCATCAGTATGGCTTCGTATCCCAGGTAAGTAAGTGACATATTTTTAGTGGAAATTAAGATGTCTTTGATAGAGTGATCAAATACCGGTAAAATGTTTCGGAAATCTGCGTAATTAAATGTAAACGCAAAGGTTAAGAGCAGATAACTGGGTAGTACAGTTCCAAAAAAAGCTGTACCTGCAATGGTGCGGACTCCTCCATTCACAATATAGTAGACGAGGATTAAGAAGAACAACGCAAACATAAACGTACTTAATCGGGGATACATCCATACTTGCAATACCTCGATATACGTCCTCATAATCGTTATCACGAGCAAACTAAAATAAAGGGAAAATAATAAGTTGAATATATTCCCGACCCATTTTCCAAAAGCCAAGGTATGAGCAGATACAAGGTCCCCTCCGGATTTTTCTAAAATTAAGTACATAATGAACATGAGGATATGAGTAAAAATACCTGCCAGGATGACAGAAATCCAACCATCATACCCCGCATTCATTGAAATGATTCGTTGGAACCCCAGAACACCTGCCCCGACTTGAATCGAATGTATAAGAAAGAAAACAAGGAATGGGGATATTTTTCTTCTATCTGGAATGGTTAGCATCTGATCACCTCCGACCTTTATTCATCTATATCCAGCTTTTTCTTTCCTTCAGATGGGCGGAACCGGTAAGGTTTTTTCGTTCTTAAATATTCTGGACGTCCAGCTTGTTTATTAAATGGGAACCGAATCAGAGCGTCTTTCAGGTCCTTCATTCTCGGTGGATAGAGCGGCTCCAGGAACGGTCTTCCCAGTGAGGTTAATTGTAATAAATGCCCCATAAGTAAACAGAAACAGAAGACGATTCCTAATAATCCCCATAGTTGTGCGAACAACAAGAAAGGGAATCGGAGCAAACGAATAGTATTACCCATTCGGTACACGGGAGTCGTAAAGGAAGCAAGCGCAGCAAGGGCAACTAAAATGAGCAATACATTACTCGTAATCCCCGCCTCTACGGATGCGGTCCCGATTACGATCCCTCCAACGATACCGATGGTTTGACCAACTTTGGTCGGAAGGCGTGCTCCTGCCTCACGCAGTAATTCAATCGTTAATTCGAGAAATAACGCCTCTAATATAGGAGGCAAAGGAATTTCTTGTCTCGATGTTACAAGGGTGGCCATTAAATCCTTTGGAATGAGTTCATAATGATACGTCAGTGCAGCAACGTAAATCGGTGTAATCAAAATCGAAAACCCTACTGCGAAAACCCGCACTAGACGGAGGAATGAGGCGATCGAGAAATTTAAGAAATAATCCTCATATGCATTAAAGAACTCGACAAGGGTCGTGGGTCCAATCAAGGCATGAGGAGACCCGTCTACCATAACCGCTACTTTTCCTTCCACCAGTACAGAAGCGACACGATCGGGTCGTTCTGAATCCAATAGCTGGGGGAAAGGGGAATTGCTATTATCGGCAATGAGCTGTTCAATAAATGAACTGTCCATGATTTGATCAAAATCCACGGCTCGTAAACGTTGACGCATCGTATTCACATTGGCTTCATCCACTAAACCATCAAGATAGACTAAAGCGACTCTCGTGTGAGTCAGTTTTCCGAGGTTGAATTCTTCTACTAATAGCTCTTTAATAGGAAGACGTTTTCGGAGCAGATTAAGGTTGTCACTGAGAGATTCCACAAAGGCCTCTTTCGGACCAACCACACTGAATTCCACTTCCGGTTGGGAAACCTTTCTTCCCATTTCATTCTTCGTAGCGATGAAGGCGAATTTCCGATTAGAGGCATCCATCGTTAACAAGGTATATCCATTAAAAAGTTTTTGTTCAATTTGAGCTTCATCCTTGGATACTTCTATATCCAGGACAGGAACTAACGTCTTTAAGTCATCAAATGAATGAAAATCTTTTGAAAGTAAGGAGGGAAGAACATCCTCCTGCAGAATCTTCCCATCAATCAGGGTGGTAATGAAATGCAGACTGAATTTGGCCCCTGTATGAGGGTTCTGATAAAAGGCTTGTTTATAGTCAGCCGATTTTTCAGCTTCCTGCTTAAAGCTTTCATAGGTCTGTTTATTCTTCGTGTTATCGGTGTTTTTCTTATTTCTAAAGAATGGAAACATACTAATCCCTCATGTTCGATGTATGGTCTATACTGTAGTATTTCCGAAAATAGGAGAATTATGAAATTTGATGGGGGAAGTGGGAAAAAACGTTAAGATCTATTGAATGATAAAAGGGGATAAGTTAGAAGTGAATCAATTTGGGTTATGAATGAAATAAAAAAGACTGGACGAGGGAGATCCCTTATCCAGTCTCATTTGGTTATTCCTGCTCCAGGAAAAACTTCTCGATATCATCAAGCATTGCATTTGCTGCCACGACTCCACCTGCAGTGTTCCAAATCGCATCACTTACCTCGTATACCTTGTCTTGTTTTGCTACTTCAAGGTTTTGGAATAGAGGATCGTTCAGCCACTCTTCAGCTAGCTTGTTCGCTTCTCCATCACCCGTTTCATATGTGAAGTAGAATAATACATCTCCATCCATTGCCGGGATGCGCTCTTTTGTCACACCTTTTTCAGCAAAGTCATCAACATCCTGACCTTCAGGACGGGCAAATCCTAATTGATCCAGGATCACACCTGAGAATGAATCTTTATGGTAGATACGTACGTCACCTGCTAAAAAGCGGACCATAGAAACTTTCTGATTCAGCTTGTCTCCAAGTTTACCTTTAAGATCTTCAATTCGCTGGTCATACTCGGCTAGTACTTCTTGACCTTTTTCTTCTTTGTTTACTGCTTTAGCGTATAATTCAAAGTTCTCTTTCCAGTTACCGCGTAATGTTTCTGCCATCACCGTTGGAGCGATGTCTTTCAGCTGATTGTATTGCTCTTCTTGACGCATTTTGTTCCCGATAATAAGATCCGGTTGAAGCTTTGCTATGGCTTCCATGTTTAATTCGCTTTCAGTTCCGACCACTTCAACATCTTTCATATCGTCGGCAATATGATCGTACCAAGGATCACCTGTCCAGGATTGTACAGCACCAACAGGGGTTACGCCCATTGAGAGAAGAGCCTCTGTTCCTTCATTTGTAAGGATGACAACCTTCTTAGGAGTTCCTTCGATTTCAGCCGTACCCATTGCATGTTCCACTGTGTAGCTTTCTTCTTTTTTATCATTGCTCCCTGCAGAACCTTCTTTTTCTTCTTTATTACCGCAAGCTGCTAAGAATAGAAGTGAAGCGATAAGGAATAAAGATAATAAACTTCTTAATTTCATATGTATGAATCCTCCTGAAAATGATATATGGTTGATAATGGTTATCAATTACAACTTTTATATTAGATGAGAAGGTTTTCATTGTCAACACTTAAATGATAATGATTTTCAAAATCATTGACGGTTGTTTCATTCTTCTTTAAAATAGTAATGAAAGAAAAGAACGTGAACTTTAATAGATTTTCCTTTCCTTATTTCAATAAGGGATAGAAAGGTTACCGCATAATGAAAACTCAAAACCAATTTTTTCTGTTTATAGGAACCATCCTTTTTCTCATAGTGTGTATAGGAATCAGCATTGTTTACGGGTATACGGATACGTCGTGGAGAATAGCTCTTGAAGCGTTTACCAACCCGGATGGATCGACTGAGCATATCGTGCTCCAGACAATCCGCTTACCACGTGCACTTATTGCTGCGACAGTGGGGGCATCCCTCGCAATTTCAGGAGTCCTGATGCAAACCTTGACCAAGAATCCGTTAGCATCTCCCGGTATTTTCGGGATCAATGCCGGTGGTGCCTTTATGGTGGTAGTGGCGGTTACGTTATTTGGTGTAACCAATCTTCAATCCTTTACGTGGCTGGCGTTTCTGGGAGCGGGACTTGCTGCCGTCGGAGTGTATGTCATCAGCTCAGTCGGGAACAACGGCTTGACCCCCATGAAGCTGACGTTAGCAGGGGCTGCCATAACGGCAATGTTTTCTTCATTTACACAGGGTTTGCTTGTACTGAATGAAGCAGCATTAGAGCAGGTTTTATTCTGGCTTGCAGGATCTGTTCAAGGAAGGAGCCTGGACATTTTATCTGGAGTATTTCCTTATATAGTGGCAGGATGGATACTTGCTCTCATGTTGGCAGGAAAAATGAATATACTTGCCATGGGAGAAGATGTTGCCAAAGGGTTGGGACTCAAAACAGCCTTGATTAAATTTATCGCATTACTTGTGGTCGTGCTCCTGGCTGGGGGTTCTGTAGCCATTGCAGGACCAATAGGATTTATCGGGATTGTAATCCCCCATCTTGCGAGAAAAATCATCGGGGTGGATCATCGCTGGTTGATTCCTTACTCAGGGGTACTCGGAGCGATTTTACTATTGGCCGCTGACATCGGAGCCCGTTACATCATCATGCCCCAGGAGGTGCCGGTTGGTGTTATGACAGCCATTATTGGTGCACCATTCTTCGTGTACGTTGCAAGGAAGGGGTTTTAACCGATGAATAAGTTTATTGGGAAGCGCTGGCTCGAGGATCGGGTTTCTATGCTCGTTGATATATCAGCAATGAAGAAAATCATGATATTAGGCGTCATCACTTTACTCGTCCTTATTATGAGTACGGGTATTGGTGACTTGAAAATAGCACCATGGAAGGTCGTAAGCGTCTTCTTTGGGGGCGGAACAAGTTTAGAACAGCTTGTTGTTACATCATTTCGCCTTCCAAGGATTATCATTGCTCTGCTCGCCGGGATGGCATTGGCCGTTGCAGGCGGGATTTTGCAAGGAATGATTCGAAATCCGTTGGCGTCCCCGGACATAATCGGGATCACCGGAGGGGCGGGTGCGGCGGTCGTCGCTTTCCTGACACTTTTCAGTAACGATGATAATACCTTGATGGTCAGTATTAAATGGATGCCTGTTGCAGCATTTATCGGTGCAGCTGTCATTGCCTTTTTAGTCTATTTCTTGGCATGGAGAAAAGGTGTATCACCTGTCAGGCTCGTATTGATCGGAATCGGTATATCAGCTTTGACACAAGCATTGACTACATTGCTTATGATCCTCGGCCCTATATATAGAGCCAGTCAAGTAAATATATGGATTACAGGTACCGTTAACGGATCCGACTGGCAGGATGTGTGGATTCTGCTTCCATGGAGCCTGATTTTTATAGTGTTGAGCTTTTTTATTACCCGTCAATTGAATATCCAGGAACTTGGAGAAGAAATCGCTACAAGTGTTGGAGGGAACGTTCAGAGACAACGCTTTTTACTTCTCCTTATGTCAACGGCTCTAGTGGGTGGAGCGGTTGCCTTTGCAGGGGGGATCGGCTTTGTAGGTCTGATGGCTCCTCATATGGCAAGAAGGATGGTAGGATCATCTTTCGGTGCGTTACTTCCGACTGCCGCTTTTATAGGTGGTATTCTCGTGATGGTGGCAGATCTGATAGGCAGGACTCTATTCCTGCCGCTGGAAGTTCCAGCAGGAGTATTTACAGCTGCAATTGGAGCACCTTATTTTATCTATCTTTTATTTAAAACAAGAAATTCTTAAAGGAGTTGGCCATTAATGAGTGATATTTTACAAACGAAGGATTTGACTCTATCTTACGGGGAACGAACGATCATTGATGAACTGAATATTGACATTCCAAAAGGGGAGATTTCTGTCTTCATCGGCGGAAATGGCTGCGGTAAATCGACTCTTCTTCGGTCCATTGCCAGATTGCTAAAGCCTAAGCAAGGATCGGTTCTGTTAGATGGGGAAGCCATCTCTCGTTTATCAACGAAAGAAGTCGCTCGTAAAATGGCCATTCTTCCTCAATCGCCAACAGCTCCTGAGGGATTGACCGTCCTGCAGCTGGTTAAGCAAGGTCGGTACCCTCACCAAACATGGCTCAAGCAGTGGTCCCATAAGGATGAAGAAATTGTCCAGGACGCACTGAAGGCAACAAAAATGGAAGAACTGCAGCACCGGAAAGTGGATGAACTTTCAGGGGGACAGAGACAGCGTGCTTGGATTGCGTTGACTCTAGCGCAAGACACAGACATCATTCTGTTGGATGAACCCACTACCTATCTCGATATGACCCATCAAATTGAAATTCTTGATTTATTATTTGAACTCAACGAGAAAGAACAGCGAACCATCGTCATGGTCCTGCACGATCTTAATTTAGCCTGTCGCTATGCCCATAATATTGTCGCCATCCGTGATAAGCAAATTTATGCCCAAGGGAAGCCTGAAGATGTAATCAGCTGTGAACTCGTGAAGAATGTATTTGATATGGATTGTCAGGTATCACGTGATCCTTTGTTTGGAACCCCGTTATGCATCCCATTTGGTAAAGGTCGCTGCATTCTGAATGCTGTGGGTGAGACGGGATGATGAATGTCCTCACCCAGGGACAGTGGGATACTCTTATGAAATATCGTTTTCATAGAGAGTGGGATCCTGCTTTTAAAGGGGAAGAGGCAAGCTGTTTCTTAGGGGAGATTGAAATGAAAGCTTATCTAACCGGCAGGCTTTCGGCAATCGGGACAGATGATCTTAAGGTAGCAGCGTCCTTATTCATGAAACGCTATGCTTTCATAGCAGCAATGGGATTAATGGCGATGACGTATTGGAATAAGAAATTAAACCTCAAGCCTGAAAACCTGATCCTGGTGGACGGAGACAAGAATGGATTATGGATGCCTCAGTTTTATTTGAAAGATGTAACCGTTACTGAATTCACTTCCACCGGGGAGAAAGAGGAATATATTCAGTCGATCTTTCGGGAGCATCTTAATGGAGTGATACAGTCGTTAAAGAAAGCGACAAAGCAGTCAAATCTTATTCTATGGGAAAATATCGCTGTCTATGTTTTCTGGATTTTCGAGAGTGATGATGTTTTTTTAAACGAAGGAATGAGAGCACAACGAGATCAACAATTCCGCCAGCTGCTATCGGATGAAAACAGCCCATGGTTCGGACAGTATCATAAAAATCCATTGGCCCGTTACTATAGTGAAAAAGTAAATGTAGATACTGTACCGGAAAAGGTTCGTGTTCGTAAAACCTGTTGCTTCTCCTATAGATTGGAAAATGGGGAGAAGTATCGTTGTAAAACATGTCCGCAAACCTGTCGAGTGAAAAGGACATAGCTCAATATTCACAAGGAGGTTTAAGATAATGAAAGAATTCCCGGAACAATTTGATGCATTGGTTGAAAAATACACTGAGCTATTAGTAGGTGATACCGATTCGGACAAGAAAGAAATGGTCACCCAATATGCTCTGTACTCTTTCATAGCGAAAAATATGCCTGCACTCGTGAAGCATTGGAATTCATTATATCCAGATGGTAAAGATGAGATGAAACGAATCGTCGGCCAGATAAAAGAGATGAATGAAGCTCATCGTGCGGAAATGAATGAGAAAAAGAAGGAAGAATAAGAGGTTTTTATGAGTAAAGTGCCCTTTTAGAGAGGGTGCTTTTTTTATTGGATTTTGTCTGAAGTCGGGATTCAGAAGATTATTTTACAGACACGTCTACTTATCACGCATCACAAAACAAAAAAGGCAGACCAGCGTCTGCCTTCTGACATTATTGAACCTGCCCGCCATACCCATATGGGAATTGGGAAGAATACTGTTGGTGCTGCTGAAAGGATTGTTGAATCTTTTGACTGTCGGCAGCTTCAAGCTTGTACCAGCCTTTGCGGAACATTTCATTGTATAGTTCGCGTTGAGCATTTTGGGTTTCGTTAAAAATCGTGAGCAGATCTTGATATAACGCTTGATGACTCGCTTCGTTCAAAGCTGTACAGTAAGAAGCAGTCATGTATTTCTCGTGAGACAGCACATCAGTAATGAAGTCTCGATCATTCATCTGTGGCGTTTCCGGTACTTGTGTTTGCGGGTTTTGAATTTTTTGCTGATTCTGTTGATTCATCTATTGGGACTCCTTCCTACATCATGTTTTGGTTTTGATTAGCCGTATTCAAATGTGCAAGTAGTTGTTGGTAGTGACGTTGATGCATCTGGCCGCATTTATCCAACTCAGCTTTAATCTCAGTATCCTGACAGTGGGCAGCTGCAAAATGGCACTTCTTCATGGCATTAAGATTCCATGCAAGCATGTCATTTAAATATAAAGAATCCTTCGTTGTAAGCATTTGCGGTGGTTCAGTATAGGCTTGTGGCTGGCTTCCTTGTTGAGGTTGTTGTTGCATATTCTTTTCCTCCTTTTCAATCTTTGAATACCCTTTCTTTGTATGACCGATAGGTAATATTACCCTGTATACGACCCCTTAAGAAAGTTTTATAATCATAGGGCAAAGGTTATTTTTCCTAATGCTCAACATGATTATTCACGTGTTTACAAATTTCGATAATATTCTACTCAGAACGTATTGAAAGTATATTCAAAACGTTGAAAAGGTGATAAAATGTTGGTAGATATATAATAGTATGAAATTTTTCTTTTTTAGCAATAAAGAAAACGGTTTCATAGTATGATATATATGTTTTTTCAGGGGGTAAGCAACATGGAGCAAGCAATGCGTAATTTCTTTTTATTCCTTTCAAAAAATAAGCCGATGACGAAACTGGCTAAGAAATATGGCCTGCGCTTTGGAGCCGGCCGATTCGTTGCAGGATCTTCCATTCTGCAGGCAGTTGAGGTTATTCGTGAACTGAATAGTCAGAATCTTGTTGTAACGATCGACTATTTAGGTGAGTTTGTGGACAATGAGCGAGAGGCAAACGAAATGGCCCTGGAATGTGTAGAGGCTGTTCGTGCGATCGGGAGAGAAAACCTGAAATCTCAATTATCCCTGAAGATGACATCAATGGGGTTGGATATTTCCGAAGAGGTTGTCATGAAGAATATGAGGTTGATTCTTGATGAAGCAACTAAGCAAAATGTATTTGTGACCATTGATATGGAAGACTATTCCCGCTGTGGAAAGACCATTGATATCTTCAAGAGGTTAAAGTCCGAGTATGATAATATCGGCACGGTAATACAAGCCTATTTATATAGAACAGAAAAGGATATGGATGATTTGAATGCGTATTCCCCCAACCTGCGTCTAGTAAAAGGGGCCTATAAAGAATCACATGAAGTTGCGTTTCCCGAGAAGAAGGATGTAGACGATAATTTCAAAAAAATTATTAAAACTCATCTGTTGAACGGCAATTATACGGCTATTGCCACTCACGATGATGAGATGATC
This sequence comes from Rossellomorea aquimaris, assembly GCF_008180865.1. Taxonomy (GTDB): domain Bacteria; phylum Bacillota; class Bacilli; order Bacillales; family Bacillaceae_B; genus Rossellomorea; species Rossellomorea yichunensis. The sequence continues at coordinate 182,865 of NZ_VTEX01000003.1, read as the reverse complement.
GAATATACGAAGAGACTCGTGGAAGAGTATAACATTCCTCGTGATCAATTTGAATTTCAAATGCTTTTTGGCATTCGTGTAGAGCGCCAGCATGAACTGGTCAAAGAAGGCTATAAAATGCGCGTATACGTTCCATACGGTACGGATTGGTACGGATACTTCATGAGAAGACTTGCTGAAAGACCGGCAAATGTCGCCTTTGTTCTAAAAGGGGTCATAAAGAAATAATAATAGTAGATAGTATTAAGACTCTATGGATGTTCATGGAGTCTTATTTGTATATTTTAATCATGGAAAGGAGGTTAAGGAACAATGATAATTGTCCCGTTTCGAGTGGAAGGAAAGTATTTTAAGAAAATGATCAATCTTTATTGCCAGCTCTTTGAGGTGGACGCGGCCGGCATGGAACAACAATTTAAACGTCATTCTACGTACCCGCAGTTTGAAGGGTACTTGGCTATTGTGGGTGATGAAGTCGCAGGGTACGTATATGGATATTCTTCTGTAAAAGGGCAATATTATCACGAGCTCTTAACCCGGCATCTACACCGGAATCGTGAATGGATGGAGAATTGCATGGAGCTGGTCGAACTTGGCGTTCATCCCGATTACAGAGGAAAAGGTATTGCTAAACGACTGATGGGAATATTATTGCAGAATAGAAGAGAAGAAAGAGCAGTACTTACCACCCGCAAGGATAATCAATCAGCCATTGACTTTTATCATTCTCAAGACTGGAAAACCCTTCGTGATGGTTTCTTTCCGAATGTCCCCCATGAATACATCATCATGGGGAAAACTTTAAGCAGAAAAGACAGGAGTCGTTGATTTCCGCTCAACTTCTAAACAGTATGAGGGAAATGGAGTTCATCCCGCTCATACTTTAAGAAGTTTTGATCCATACGGTCACAGGCAAGGCTTTTTAATTGTTACGTTATTCACAATATTATATAATGAAAGAGTATAATCTTCATGAAATAAGAGGCGATAAAATGGAAATTACCATTGATAACTTGACTTTACTGCTTGGCCTCTTGCTTTTAGTCGGTGTCATTACCGCAAAGTTCTCCACACGATTAGGTGTTCCCTCACTAATATTATTTATCATCGTAGGTATGGTACTAAATACATATTTCTTCTTCGATAATGCTCCCATGACACAATTCATCGGAACACTTGCTTTAATCATCATCCTGTTTGAAGGTGGACTTCAGACGAAATGGAGCAATGTGAAAAGTGTCTATAAACCTTCATTATCACTGGCAACCATTGGAGTCATTGTGACTACACTTTCTATTGGGGTGGCAGCAAAATTCATCCTCGATGTAAGCTGGCTGGAAGGGATGTTATTTGGGGCAATCGTTGGTTCAACGGACGCTGCAGCGGTTTTCTCCGTTTTAGGGAACAAAAACATCAAACCTAAAATCTCATCTACACTGGAAGCAGAATCAGGCAGTAACGACCCGATGGCCATCTTTTTGACGGTAGCTTTTTTGCAATTGATCCAATTTCCCGGATTAAATCCAGCTACCTTGATTTTAAGCTTTTTTTGGCAAATGGGTATGGGGCTGGTACTTGGACTGGTGCTGGGATGGGCATCTGTATGGATCATCAATCGGATTAACCTTGATTCATCCGGGTTGTATCCAGTTCTGTCCATTTCACTGGCTATCTTCACATACGCTTTTACGAGCATACTTGAAGCGAGCGGTCTATTAGCTGTCTATATCATGGCGATCGTAGTCGGAAATCAGGAATTGACCTACCGACATTCGATTGTCCGCTTTAATGAAGGATTTGCCTGGATGATGCAAATCGTCATGTTTATCCTGCTGGGTTTATTGGTTTTCCCTCAGCATTTGCCAAGCATTGCGTGGCAAGGAATCGTCCTATCGATTCTACTGATTGTCGTAGCGAGACCACTGGGAGTGTATTTAAGCCTTGCCCTGGCAAAGAACTTCTCGATAAAAGAAAAATTCTTCATCTCTTGGGCTGGTTTGAAGGGCGCGGTACCAATCGTATTAGCAACGTATCCAATGGTTGCCAATATCGAAAACAATGAAGTCATCTTCAACGTCGTGTTTTTCGTTGTTCTTCTATCGGCTCTGATACAAGGAACGACCATCTCACCTTTAGCCAACTACCTTAAGCTTGCAGGAGAAGAAAGACCCCCTGTCGCTCATAGCATAGAACTCGTTTCAATTGGTAAAACAAACAATGAAATGCTCGAAGTTCTCATTAACGACGATGCCTATATTACAAACAAGGCGATTAAAGACATCAATCTCCCTGAGAAAACATTGATTTCAGCGGTTATCCGAAACAATGAACTGATCACTCCAATGGGAGACACCGTCATCAAAGCAAATGATACACTTTATGTACTTGCAAATAAAAGCCAGAGAAAGCGTATCAATGAGCTCTTGAATTCTAGAGGGGGATTAAGTTCAACGTAACCAGAGCAATTGTAGCCGGGCACGAGCCGCTCCTCATTCAGGATGAGCCAAAATCTATGTCACAAAATAAAAAAGCAATCTCCCACTAGGAAGATTGCTTTTTATTATTGATTACTCAGCAGAAACGGCTGCTTTACCCATTGATTTTCTTTCAAAGAGTTGTTCGAAAATCGGGAAGCTATATTGAACTACGAATCCTAATAGGAGCGTAACAATGATCGTACCGATTCCGATATCTCCCTTAAACAGGAATGCCAGTGACAGGGCAAATCCTTCACTGATGATTCGCGAATTACGAAGATTTAAACCGAAACGCGTATGGATGGCCACCATAAGTGTATCCATCGGACTTGCCGGGAATTTTGCCTGTAAGTAAATCGCAATCCCAAGTCCCATTGTCAAAATACCTGAAGCAAGGGTGAACACCTGATTCATCAGCATCTCAGGAGCGTAATCATTAAAGACAACCAGTAACCAAAAATCAATCAAAAGGCCAATCACAAGAATGGACCCCGCAGCCAATACATCAGGCTTCTTCTTCATAATAAGAGCATTAAGACCGATCAGTACAACCCCATTTTTGAAAACAGCTGTTCCAACCGTAATACCGAACATATTCGATTCCCCAACGGCCAGGGCATCCCAGGCAGAAGCACCCAGGCCAGATTTAATAATCAAGGCAACCCCCATCGTCAAAATAAAAAGTCCAATCGTAAAAAACATAAGTCTGCGCTTCATTTTATAGTCTCCTTCTCTGTAAACGTTATCATTACTGTACTTTAAAAAACAGACGAGCTACCTTAGGTGGTGCTTATAAAGTAGGAGGTCTGACAACTTAAAATTTATATTCTTAGTTTACTGTAAAAGTGGGGACAAGGCAAAGTTAATTTTTGCATGGGGAGGGGAAAAGTTTTGGGATTAGTGTGTGTGGTTAGGAAGGGAAGGAATAGTGTTTGCGTTTAGCGAAATTTGTCGAACGGTTGATATATTGAAAATATGGTTGATAAAATGAAAAAACGGTCGATAAATCCTGATAACGGTTGATATATCGAAATAAAAGTCAAGTCGATAAATCCAAAGAACGGTCGATAAAGTTCCCAAAGCCTTTTAACTTACCATTGAAACGTCAACCACACACTAGCACATTACCACACCAAACCAAAAAAACACCCGATCAACAAGATCAGGTGCTGCATTTACTGAAAAATACTATGGTTGCTTCTTAAATTGATTGTTTTGACTGTTTCTTTTCCCTCCGCCGGCCATCTCAACGGTAGGACCAGCGTCTCCCTTCACGCTTGCTGCACTCACTCCAGCCTTGGAAGGATTTTTCTTATGCTTAGCCATGTCGAACACCTCCATTACTAAGATTCCCATATCCGTTTAGAATTATGAAAAAGAAGAGGGACGGACCTTAAAATGAGGTCCGTCCCTCTCCGTCGACCACAACTTTCCAATTGTGGTTACAGGCAGCTTTTATGGTTTGGTACTTGAGGAAGTAGTCAGCAATCAACTCGGTCATGTCGATTTGTATTTCTTTGATGATCTTCTTGTTTTTGAACATGGTGTATTCGCCGCCGCCTCCTGCACGATAATTGTTCATGACGACTTGATATTTCTGTTCTTCTGCTAAGGGTTCACCATTGCAGAAGAGGGAGGTGACGCGTTCACCTATTGGATGGCTGATATTCAAAACGTAGTCAATGCCTTCCCACATATCATAATTATAATGCTGAGGTTTAGGAGTGGTGAAATCCGGGTTCACACTAAGCACCCCTGCTTGGTTTACAGCAAAATAAGATGCTGAGCGCTCAAGGGCAAGACGTATGTCCCTACCTGTAAGTTCAAGAACGGTTAAAGTATTGGGATAGATATAGTTAGACACGATGTCCCTCAATGTGACTATACTTGGCAGTCCCTGCTGTGATTCACTGAATAGTGCCGTTGCTGAAATGGAGACGTCCGCTGCCTCCAATTGGACGCGCTGGATGAACTCAATGAATGGATGTTCCTTAATACGAGCCTCGAATATATCTTCTATCTGCATATTTCCTTCAATCTTACCAATGGACTGGTCCAGCCAGGATTGTGTTTTGCTTTCAATGTCACCGGCGATGGAAAGGACCATTTTATCGGCCTCAATTCCATCCATTGAAATGACCTGAGGCTCTTTGTTTATAATAGTCCATCCTTGCTTGTTCCGTTTTAACTCAATCGTTACTTTTCCGATGCTCTCACCATGCATTCCCGGCTGAACGATTGAAACACCATTGATGGTGCCGGCAAGTTTTCTGTGTTGATGACCAGTCAGCAGCACATCGACTCCTTTTACTTCCTGGCAAATTTTATAGCCCTGGTTTTCACCAGTTTGTCGTTCAGTTGGTGACCCGGTTTGAATATCCTTTTCAAACCCCCCATGATACGAAACAATCATCACGTCAGGTTTTTCTACTGTGTGGATGTAGGACACCCAATTCCGGGTGGAGGTAAAGGCATCTTCAAATGACAAATCGACAATGTGAGAGGGATTTTCCCAGTTTGGAATATAATGTGTCGTTACACCAAGTACAGCGGCTTTCACCCCATTGGGGAACACTTTGATAAAGTAAGGGAGTCCGAACAATGGCTTCATAGTCCCCTTATCGAGGATGTTAGCGGCCAAAAAGGGATACTCTGCTTCTTGATGAGCTTTACGTAAGGGTTCCATTCCATAATTGAATTCATGATTGCCAATCACGGCTGCATCATAATTCAATTCATGTAAAATAGAAACAAAAGGGTTTGGCAAATGACGAGCTTGTTTCATATAATAATAAGTAAGGGGGGTGCCTTGATAGAGATCCCCGTTATCAATGACCAACACATTGCCGGTTTGGCTCCGTACTTCTCTTATAAAGGTAGCGATTCTACCTAATCCAACGGTCGCCTTTTTCTTCGTTCCATATAAGTAAGGGAATATGTGGCCATGTATATCACTGGTTTCTAGAATGGTGATAGATGTCGTTTGCTTTTTCATTCGATCCCCCATATCCTTGAAATTTTCAGTACCTTATTTTGTTATCAAGTGTACATTATCCGGAAAGAACATGACACTGTAAAAACATCAAAGTTTTTGTAAAATTTATCATTTTTAGTCTTTTAAATATTGCGATATTTTAGAAAATCAGATATATTAGATGTAACAGGAACTCATTCGAGTCTTTTTTTTGAGTAAAAAATGAATGAGTATTCATTCAAAGTGTGTAAAAGGGGGAAATACCATTGGTTCGTAGAATTCAGAAAGCCGCAGTGTTAGGATCAGGAGTCATGGGTTCAGGAATTGCCGCTCATCTTGCAAATATCGGCATCCCGACAATTTTATTAGATATCGTACCAAGAGAATTAACCGACGAACATAAAGCAAAGGGACTGACAGAAGAGAGCAAGGCGTTTCGTAATCAATTTAGTGAAAACGCTTTAAAAAAGCTCTTTAAACAAAAACCGGCGCCATTGACATCAAAGCAAAACGCTTCACTCATAACAGCAGGCAACTTCGAGGATGATCTTCAGAATATCGGGGATTGTGACTGGGTCATTGAGGTAGTCGTTGAGAATTTAGATATCAAGAAGAAAGTGTTCGAGCAAGTGGAGCGATACCGGAAACCGGGTAGCATCATCAGTTCAAATACATCCGGGATTTCAATCGAGGCAATGTCAAAAGGTCGAAGCGATGATTTCCAGAAGAATTTTTTAGGCACGCATTTTTTCAATCCGCCTCGTTACTTAAAGCTTCTTGAAGTGATTCCAACGAAGAAGACGGATCCGCAAGTGGTCAGTTTCATGAAGACATTTGGTGAAGACATCCTTGGTAAGGGTGTCGTGATGGCGAAAGATACGCCGAACTTCATAGCAAACCGCATCGGAACGTATGGATTGCTCATCACTGTTCAAGAAATGCTGAAAGGCGGCTACTCTGTAGGAGAAGTTGATTCCATCACGGGACCGACGATCGGAAGACCGAAAAGTGCCACTTTCCGTACACTTGATGTGGTCGGGCTCGATACATTCGCACATGTAGCGAAAAATGTGTACGACCAAGTGGAAGGTGAAGAGCAGAAAGTGTTTGAAGTACCGGCCTTCATGCAGAGGATGCTTGAAAACGGATGGCTCGGAAGCAAGAGCGGACAGGGCTTCTTCCTGAAACAAGGAAAAGAGATCCTGGAGCTTAATCCTGAAACGATGGATTATCAGCCACGTCAGAAGCTGAAAACGGCCTCTCTTGAAATGGCGAAAAATGAAAAAGGATTAAAGAATAAAATAAAATCACTTGTGTATGCGAAAGATCAAGCAGGTACGCTCCTATGGAATATCGTGTCCCCGGTGTTAAACTATTCAGCCCAGCTGCATGGTGAAATCGCTGATGATATCGTAGGCATCGACCAGGCCATGAAATGGGGCTTTGGATGGGAAATGGGCCCATTTGAAACATGGGATGCAATCGGTGTTGAAAAATCTGTGACTCGCATGAAGGAAGAAGGCCACATCGTACCTGAGTGGGTGGAAACGATGCTCGCTGAAGGTCACTACACTTTTTATAAAGATGAAGATGGCGAGCGTCACTTCTATCACAATGGAGACTATCAACTTGTAGAAAGAAACCCGAAGGCAATCGACTTAAAGGCACTAAAGACGCAAGGGAAGCTGATCAAAAAGAATTCTGGAGCAAGCTTGATTGATATCGGTGATGGAATCGCGCTTCTTGAATTCCATTCTCCAAATAACGCCATTGGAATGGATATTACGCAAATGATCAATTTTGCAGTTGATGAAGTAGAGAAGAATTATAAAGGACTCGTCATCGGAAATCAGGGCAAGAACTTCTGTGTAGGAGCAAATCTTGCCATGATTCTTATGGAAGCACAGGATGACAACGTATTTGAAATAGATATGGTCGTCAGACACTTCCAGCAGGCGATGATGAAGATCAAATATTCAACGAAACCAGTTGTAGCAGCACCATTCGGCATGACATTAGGCGGAGGGAGCGAAGTCTGCTTACCTGCAGCCCATATTCAGGCGTCCATGGAAACCTATATGGGATTAGTGGAAGTCGGAGTCGGATTGATACCGGGTGGAGGCGGAAACAAAGAGCTCTATATGAAGCACTTAGCGAACCTTCCAAATGGAGTGGAATTCGATCTTCAAAAAGTAGCCAATAAAGTATTCGAATCGATTGCTATGGCGAAGGTTTCCACATCCGGTGATGAAGCAAGAGACAACAACTTCTTAAATAAAGCAGATGGAGTAAGTGTAAACAATGATCATCTGTTATACGATGCCAAACAGGCTGCACTAAGCCTGTATGAAGGTGGATACTCAGCACCGATCCGTAAGAAAGTACCCGTTGTGGGTGAAACAGGATATGCAACGCTTCTTCTTGGAGCTCAATCCATGCTTCAATCAGGATTTATTTCGGAACACGATCTGATGATCGCAAAAAAACTTGCCTACGTCATTGCTGGCGGGAAGGTTCCATACGGCACTGAAGTAGACGAACAATACTTGTTGGATCTTGAAAGAGAAGCATTCCTGAGTCTTGTTGCACAGCCGAAATCACAACAAAGAATGCAGCACATGCTTGTTAAAGGAAAACCATTACGCAATTAATCAGCGTTTATACCATATTAGAAAGCGGGGGAATATCATGCGTGAAGCAGTCATTGTTGCTGGTGCAAGAACACCAGTCGGAAAATCAAGAAAAGGATCATTAGCACAGGTACGGCCAGATGATCTCGGAGCACTTGTAGTTAAAGAAACCCTCAAACGTGCAGGGAATTATGAAGGCAACATTGATGATCTGATCATCGGATGTGCGATGCCTGAAGCAGAACAAGGGTTAAACATGGCAAGAAATATCGGTGGTCTTGCGGGCCTGCCTGATTCAGTACCGGCAATCACGATTAACCGTTATTGTTCATCTGGACTGCAATCCATTGCTTATGCTGCAGAAAAAATCATGCTTGGGCACTCTGATACAGCAATTGCAGGTGGAGCTGAATCCATGAGTCTTGTTCCCATGATGGGTCACGTAGTCCGTCCGAATGCGAAGCTCGCTGAAAACGCGCCTCAATATTATATGAGTATGGGGCATACAGCCGAGCAGGTGGCAAGAAAGTTCGGTGTATCCCGTGAAGATCAGGATGCATTTGCGGTAAGAAGTCACCAAAAAGCGGCCAAAGCTATTGCTGAAGGAAAGTTCGATGATGAAATCGTACCGGTTGATGTGCTTCATCGCTCAGTAAGCAATGAAAATAAATTGGTGGAGAAATCATTCCAGTTTTCAAAAGATGAGGGTGTACGTGCTGAAACAAGCTCGGAAGTACTGGCTAAGTTACGCCCGGCTTTCAATGTGAAGGGCTCTGTAACGGCAGGGAACTCATCCCAGACGAGTGACGGAGCAGCAGCTGTCATGGTAATGGATAGAGAAAAGGCTGGTTCATTAGGACTGCAACCAATGGCGAAGTTCAGAAGCTTTGCGGTAGCCGGAGTGCCACCGGAAATCATGGGAATCGGTCCAGTCGAAGCGATTCCACGTGCATTGAAGATGGCAGGGTTGGAGCTGTCGGATATCGGACTATTTGAGCTGAACGAAGCATTCGCTTCTCAATCCATCCAAGTCATTCGTCAGCTGGGCCTGGACGAAGAAAAAGTGAACGTAAACGGTGGAGCCATCGCTCTCGGTCATCCACTTGGTTGTACAGGTGCCAAGCTGACCCTTTCCCTTGTACATGAAATGAAACGCAGAAACCAGCAATTTGGTATCGTCACCATGTGCATCGGCGGCGGGATGGGGGCAGCCGGCGTCTTTGAACTAATAGGTTAATAGGAGGGACGGTCCTCGAATACCGAGGCCCCCTGCTCCTTCAAAATAAAAATTTTTAGGGGGATTCGAAATGGCGAATCAAACAGAAAAGCTAATCAAGGGTGGAAGTTTTTTAATTGAAGATGTAAGTTGTGAGCAAGTTTTTACACCGGAGGAATACTCTGATGAACAAAAAATGATTGCCAAAACAACCGAGGATTATGTGTTAAATGAAGTGGTACCTGTTATCGATAATCTGGAAAACCATGAATTTGACCACTCTGTCCGCCTGTTAAAAGAAGCGGGGGACCTTGGACTTCTGGGTGCAGATGTTCCCGAAGAGTACGGCGGATTGGGATTGGATAAAGTAAGTTCGGCACTGATTGCTGAAAAAATGTCACGTGCAGGCGGATTCTCCATCTCTCACGGTGCACACGTTGGAATCGGGTCACTTCCAATCGTTCTGTTCGGAAACGAAGAGCAAAAGCAAAAATACCTTCCTCCATTGGCGACTGGTGAAAAACTGGCAGCCTACGCATTAACGGAGCCGGGTTCAGGTTCAGATGCGCTGGGAGCTAAAACGACAGCTAAATTGAATGCAGAAGGTACTCACTACATTTTAAATGGTGAGAAGCAGTGGATCACAAACTCTGCGTTTGCTGATGTATTCGTTGTGTATGCGAAAATCGATGGGGAGCATTTCTCGGCGTTCATCGTAGAAAAAGAGTTCCCAGGCGTTTCAACCGGTCCGGAAGAGAAGAAAATGGGTATCAAAAGCTCATCCACTCGGACATTAATCCTGGAAGATGCTGAAATTCCAGTGGAAAATCTTCTTGGTGATGCAGGGAAAGGCCATATCATTGCATTTAATATCTTAAACATCGGCCGTTACAAATTAGGGGTAGGTGCTGTCGGAGCAAGTAAACGTGCACTAGAGGTAACGGTACAATACACGAATCAACGTCAGCAATTCAAAACACCAATTTCTGCTTTCAACCTGACAAAGGAAAAACTGGCAACGATGGCGTCTAAATTATACGCAGCAGAAAGCTCCGTTTACCGTACAGTAGGATTGTTCGAGGATCGTATGAGCAAGCTTACGGATGAAGAAGTGAAGAACGGAACTGAAGTGGCAAAATCGATTGCAGAATACGCGATTGAGTGTTCACTGAATAAATTCTTCGCAACAGAAGTACTGGATTATGTAGTCGATGAAGGTGTTCAACTTCACGGTGGATACGGTTTCATGCAAGAATACGAAATCGAAAGAATGTACCGCGACTCCCGTATCAACCGTATCTTTGAAGGGACGAATGAAATCAACCGTCTTCTGGTTCCTGGCACGTACCTTCGTAAAGCAATGAAAGGTGAACTTCCATTACTTCAAAAAGCACAGGCACTTCAAGAAGAACTGATGATGCTTATGCCTGAAGAAGTAGGAGATGAGCCGCTTGCTCAGGAAAAATACCTTGTGAAAAATGCGAAGAAAATCGGCTTGATGCTATCCGGCTTAGCTGCTCAAAAATTCGGTAAAGCTCTTGAAAAAGAGCAGGAAATCCTTGTGAACATTGCTGATATCGTTTCAAACGCATACGCGATGGAGTCCGTTGTTCTCAGAACAGAAAAAGCGATTCAAAAAGGTGGAGTAGAGAAAGCTCAGCAAAAACTTCTTTACACACAAATCTTCTGTCAAGAAGCATTCAACGAAATCGAACAGCATGCAAAAGAAACACTGGTAGCAACTGAAACGGGTGACACACTGCGCATGATGCTGTCAGCACTGCGTAAATTTACCCGCCATACACCAATCAACGTGATTGCAGTCAAACGTGCAGCATCAGAAAAGCTGATCGACGCGGAAAAATATACAGTTTAATTGAGAAGTTAAAGGGACGGACCTCTGAATGGAGGTCCGTCTCTTTATGTTTGAAGTAATCCTCCAAACTTGACTTAGCCATCATAACCAATTATTATATGTTTAAACACTTAAACTTTTAAGTGTTTAAACATATAATATAAGGTGGTAATCATAGATGAATAAAACAGTATTAATTACAGGGGCTTCAAGTGGTATAGGCTTGCACTTTAGTCATAAATTTGCAGGTTCAGGTCATGATGTGATTCTTGTAGCAAGAAGTGAAGAGAAGCTTCGTATTCTATCAAAAGAAATAGAAAGTAAGTACGGTGTGAAAGCATATGTCATACCATCAGACCTTTCCAAGCCAGGAGCATCTGAAACGTTATATGAGGAAGTCAAAGCAAAAGGGATCCAGGTTGATTTCCTAATCAATAATGCAGGCTTCGGTTTGTTTGGTGAATTCGAACAAACAGTGCTCTCAAAAGAGCTGGACATGATTCAAGTGAATATCACTGCCCTTACCGAGCTAAGCAAGTATTTTGGAAGAGAAATGGTGAAGAAGAAACGTGGACATATCCTAAATGTCGCATCAACAGCCGCATTTCAGCCGGGTCCGTTAATGGCCGTTTACTATGCTACAAAAGCGTATGTCCTTTCACTCTCAGAAGCTTTGGCTAATGAATGGGGACCACACGGAGTGAAAGTGACTGCTTTGTGTCCCGGAGCTACCCAAACGGGATTCAGCGATGTAGCTGACCTGCAGTCTTCTAAACTATTTCAGTCGGGTGTGATGAGCGTGGAAGAAGTGGTAGAAGAGGGGTATAACCAAATGATGATGAAAAATAAAACGGTTATCATCCCGGGGTTTAAGAACAGAATACTGACTCAGTCCATTCGTTTTATGCCGAGGAAATTGGTCACAAATATTGTTCGTAAAGTACAAGAACGGGTATAATTGAATGTGAATGAGTTTGAAGGGAGAAGACTATGGGTCAAAAAGCAATCGATACCTTTCGTGCTTGCATTCCATTATTTCAAGCACTGAGTGATCCTTATCGTCAGGACATAATATTACTTCTTGCCGAACAAGAACCTCTTACGGTCAATCAAATAACTGAAAATCTAACATTATCTCGCCCGGCTGTTTCTCACCATTTAAAGATCCTGAGAGGTCAGCAATTAGTGTCATTAGAGCAAAAGGGGACACAGCGCTTCTATTCTCTTGAATTGGATAATGCAACCGTCCTTCTAAAGGAACTGGTTGAGACGGTTGAAAAACAATGTGAGTAATGTTTCACAAAAGAAGGATAATAATCAATATTGTCGAATGTAGAGATAGATTCGTGCAATACAGAATGCTGGATGGAGCCTTGCTTCATCCAGATCATAATGAAAGGTGGTGGAATGATGTCATTGACTTTTTATTCTTATCCCAAGTGTGGTACATGCCGCAAAGCAAAGAAGTGGCTGGAAGATCAAGGTATAGCAATGAATGAAATACATATTGTGGAAAACCCGCCGTCAAAAGACGAGCTCAAAAGCCTATATGAAAAGAGTAATTTATCTCTAAAAAAGTTCTTCAATACAAGTGGTAAAAAGTATCGTGAACTAGGCTTGAAGGATAAAGTGAACTCTGCTTCTGATGAGGAATTATTAGAAATCCTTTCCACAGACGGGATGCTGATCAAGCGTCCGATTACGACGGATGGAAACAAGGTGACAGTAGGTTTCAAGGAAGAAACCTTTGAAGAAACGTGGAAGTAAAAAGAGGACTGTGATTACCAAATCATGGACAATGAAAAAGTTTCATTATTCACGCTTAGTTTTCTTGCTTTTTCAATGAAAAGTGTGTCAATATTAGGTTGTATAACTAGCATTTGGAGGGATAGAGAATGAGTACACCGAAAGAACTTCGTTATTCAGAAGAACATGAGTGGGTCAAGGTTGAAGGGGAAAATGTACGCGTAGGAATCACATCATTTGCACAATCTGAACTGGGCGATATCGTATTCGTTGAGTTACCAGAGGTTGGAGATGAGATCAAAGCGGACGAACCATTCGGTAGTGTTGAATCGGTTAAAACCGTTTCCGAGCTATATGCACCTGTATCTGGTAAGGTGGTAGAAGTGAATGAAGAGCTATCCGATAGCCCTGAATTCGTGAACGAATCACCTTATGAAAAAGCATGGATGATCGTTGTTGAACCAACAGAAGCTGGAGAAGTAGACAAGCTTATGACAGCTGAACAGTATGACGAAATGATTAATGAAGGATAATTTCTACCATGCACCTTGAGAATTTCTCAAGGTGTTTTGTTTTTTATTTTGGGTACCATATGAGTAGACGTTTTTTCACATAGAGAGGATGAATACAAATGGTACTTGAGCCTAGGAAATTAGATGTAACCAATAGAGTGACAGGAAAACTTAAAGATGGTGAAGTAGAACTATATTTGGATAATCAGCCAATCGGCAGAATGGCTTTGCCTCTTGACGGAATAACCATGGAGCCGAACTTTGAAGCAAAAGAAAATAAAATATATCAAAGCTACACATCCACAGAAGGCGATCAGGCAAGATACACAGATTGTGATGAGGGTGGCTGGTGTTAGAGATGCTCGTGGTGCCAGATTCATTTACGAATCTGGCACTATTTGTAAAAAATAGTTGGTTTATGCAAACCACTTGCACTTTTTTTTATAAACATGAGAAAATATAAGTAGAAAGTGGACATCATCTCTTGTTATTTGAATATACTATCGTAATCTTATTTATGAAAGATAAGGTGATGATCATGATGGAACTTGACGAAAAAGTAATCATTGTCGAAGGTACAACTGATAAACGAAAAGTAAGGGATATCATTAAAGAACCGATTGAAATTATTTGTACAAACGGGACCATTAGCATTACGAAAATGGACGAACTCATTGATGCTTTATTGGAAAGGGATGTCTATATATTAGTAGATGCTGATGATGCAGGTGAAAAACTACGTAAGCAATTTAAACGTGAGTTTCCTGAAGCTGAACATTTGTATATTGATCGAATGTACAAGGAAGTGGCCGCAGCTCCGGAGTATCATCTCGCATCAGTTCTTATTGGAGCCAATATAGACGTTCATAAAGAATTTCTAGGAAAAAGGATGATCTAGTTTTGATTGAGGTAAGTAGTACCGAAACTTTAAAACAATCGATTGAAGTCCATGCGTTCGAAGCTGTTTATTTATATACACCGATGTGTGGTACCTGTCAGGTTGCAAGCAAGATGATTGACGTAGTGGAGAAGCTTCCACAATCCTATCATTTTTCGAAGGCCAACCTGAATTACTTGCCCCAATTTGCAGAAGAGCAATCCATCGAAAGTGTACCCTGTCTACTTTTATTTAAAGATGGCGTCGAACAGGAAAGGATTTATGCCTTTCAATCCGTGCCATTTTTATATGAAACCCTAAACAAGACCGCGGATAGCTAGAGGGATAAGAGACCTTTTGGGAGAAGGTCTTTTTTATTTGTCTAAATTCACCTATTTCTTCATGAAATCCAATTATAGAACGATTTTCTTTCTACATACGAAGACATATTTCTCGGGAAATGTTACGAATGACATCATTTTTTGACTGGTCATCATTCAAATTCTTACTGTTCGACAAATTAGATGATTCTCTTCAAAACATGTCGAGAAAGTATAAGAGGGGAAAATACCTAAAAGTGGAATTGTTATTATATAGAAGTTTCACTGGGAGGGTATTCATGCGAATAAATTTAGAGGAATTAGTAGATCAATGTCATTCAAGGTATCACTTACGACTCTTATTTCCAGATAGCCCGTTTATTCTTCAGTTTGATTGTGGAAAAAATTTGTACGGTATTTCAATTTCAAGCAAGGGATGCACAGTGTTGGATGAATTGGATAGGGATGCTCATTTCGTCATTGAAGGAATGGAGGAAACAGTGGTTTCTCTTCTTATGGGGGAAGAACGGTTGTCTCAACTGATTGAGGACGGATCCCTGGAAGTAAGGGGAGGATATCGTCCGCTATTATTTGTGGAGTCAGTTCTTTGGCTAACAAGATCCAGAGAAAAAGACCCGATTGAAGTTTAAACATCAAGTAGAAAAAAATAATTGACACACTCTATATCCGGTGATAGAATCTCTCTTGTAGCAAATTTTCAGAGTCTTTAACTAATCCAAATAATTAAATAATATACTTTACTCTTATTTAGAGAGGTGGAGGGACGTGCCCTATGAAGCCCGGCAACCGTCAATGAAAATTGAAATGGTGCCAATTCACTCAAAGCATTTGCTTTGAAAGATGAGAGAAAGGATAGTCCTATATGATTATGCCTTTCTGCTTATCGCAGGAAGGCATTTTTTATTGCTTCAGAAAAGGAGCAGGAAACATCAGGCAAGTACAACTATTATTCTGATTAAACAGGTCGTTTTACTCCGAAAGAAGGTGGGATACAACATGATTACCATTTCAGATGTGAAGAAAATATATCAATCCAAATCGGGTCCGATCTCAGCCGTTGATGGGGTCAATATTGATATTGCCCAAGGAGAAATTTTTGGAGTGATTGGTTATAGTGGGGCAGGTAAGAGTACGCTGATCCGGATGCTTAATGGTCTTGAAGTTCCTACAGATGGAATAGTGGACGTGAATGGTCAAATCGTTTCCCAGGTAAAGGGGAAAAAGCTGAGGGAAGCAAGACAGTCAATAGGCATGATTTTTCAACACTTTAATCTCCTCTGGTCTCGTACTGTATTAGAAAATATCCAGTTCCCATTAGAAATTGCTGGAGTATCTAAGAAAGAGAGAGTGCAAAGAGCCAATGAATTATTGAAGCTTGTAGGCTTGGAAGGCAGAGGAGATGCCTACCCGTCTCAACTGAGCGGCGGACAGAAACAACGAGTGGGGATTGCGAGATCCCTTGCAAACAATCCCGATGTCCTTCTATGTGATGAAGCTACTTCCGCTTTAGATCCACAAACAACCGATTCCATCCTTGATTTATTGGTGGATATTAATAAACGCTTAGGGCTGACGATTGTCCTGATCACTCATGAAATGCACGTAATCCAGAAGATCTGTCACCGTGTGGCAGTCATGGAACAGGGAAAAGTCGTGGAACTCGGGGATGTATTGGAAGTGTTCCGAAATCCACAAGAGCAAGTGACAAAGCGTTTCGTAAGAGAAGTATCGGAAGTAAAGGAAACGGGTGAAACCATTGAACACCTACTGACACAATACCCCAATGGAAAAGTGCTCAAATTTACATTTGTAGGTGAATCAACTGAGCAGCCGCTCATCACCACGCTGATAAGAAAGTTTGATTTAGACGTAAACATCCTGCAAGGACAAATCTCCCAAACCCAAAAAGGTGCCTATGGAACGTTATTTGTTCACCTAGATGGAGATGAACAAACCATTATAGATGCATTGGCGTATGTTCATACGCAACTGGTTCAAGTGGAGGTGTTGAGAGGATGATTGAAAATTCATTTCCAAATGTAGATTGGGAGAAGATGTGGGAAGCAACCCTCGAAACTCTGTATATGACCGGGATGTCTGTATTGATTACCTTTGTACTCGGAATGATCCTTGGGATTTTACTCTTCCTCACTTCTAAGGAAAATCTATGGGATAACAAACTGACCTATACGATAACAAGTGCAGTCGTAAACGTGTTCAGATCGATTCCATTCATTATATTGATCGTGTTGTTAATTCCGTTCACCAAGTTTTTATTGGACACAATCCGCGGAGCGAATGCAGCTTTGCCCGCACTGATCATCGGTGCTGCTCCATTTTACGCCCGCATGGTAGAAATAGCTTTAAGAGAAGTGAACAAAGGAGTCATCGAGGCAGCGAAAGCGATGGGGGCGAAGACGAGCACAATTATATGGAAAGTACTCATACCGGAATCCATGCCGGCTTTGATTTCAGGGATTACGGTGACAGCCATAGCCCTTGTTGGATACACGGCAATGGCCGGGGTCATCGGAGCAGGCGGACTTGGTAACTTAGCTTATTTAGACGGCTTCCAACGAAGCAGGGAAGACGTGACGATCGCCGCAACCATTATGATATTACTCATTGTGTTTGCGATACAGATACTGGGTGATTTCTTTACAAATAAATTAGATAAACGATAAAAGGAGAGAAATAAAATGAAAAAATGGGTAGCAGGAGTTATAGCAGCAACAAGTATTTTTGGTTTGGCAGCATGTGGGAGCGGTTCAGGCTCTGGAAATGACGAAAAGGAATTGGTAGTAGGAGCTTCTAATATTCCACATGCTGAAATCCTTGAAAAAGTGAAGCCTGCCTTAGAAGAAAAAGGGATCGACTTGCAAATTGAAACGTATCAAGACTATATCCTCCCCAATAAAGATCTGGATAATGGAGATATTGACGCAAACTATTTCCAGACCACACCTTATATGGATTTGCAAATGAAGGAAAATGAATATGATTTCGTCAATGCAGGCGGGATTCATATTGAGCCGATCGGTGTTTATTCTAAAAAATTCAAATCTCTCGAGGAGCTTCCTGAAGGCGCTACGATATTAATGAGTAACTCTGTATCGGATCATGGACGTATCCTTACATTGTTAGAGAAAAAAGGTCTCATCACGTTAAAGGACGGGGTGGAAAATACGCAAGCCCAACTTGAAGACATTAAAGAAAACCCTAGAAATCTCCAATTTGATTATGAGTACGAAGCAGCTCTTCTCCCACAAATGTATGAAAATGAAGAAGGGGACGCGGTTGTCATAAATTCTAACTATGCCATTGATGCAGGGTTGAAACCTCTTGAAGATTCAATTGCCATTGAAGATAGTAACTCTCCTTATGTGAATGTGATTGCAGTTAACAAAGGTGATGAAAACAAAGAGGAAGTAAAAGCTCTAGTGGAAGCACTGCGTTCGAAAGAAATCCAGGACTTCATTAATGAAGAATGGGATGGAGCCGTTGTGCCGGTAAGTGAATAAAGTGTGCAAACCCGATTCTGTCAATGTACAGAATCGGTTTTTTTCATTGCAAGGTCTTCCCTAAATTTTTAACATAATCATTTCCTTATTGGTTCATACTATTTTCGATGAATCTATTTCAGAAATGGAGCTGATTGAAATGCAGATGGAACCAAGAAATACAACAGAAGCTGCCCTTCATGATTATAAAATGGGACTTGGAATCTTCACTGAAAAAATGCCTGAGCTGGCCGAACAGTATAATACGTTCACTGAGCACTGCTTTAGAGAAGGGGTTCTTTCTAAAAAAGAAAAGCAGTTGATCGCGTTAGGAATCAGTCTTTATTCCCAGGATGAATATTGTATCATCTACCACACAAAAGGATGCCTTGATCAAGGGTGCTCAGAAGAAGAAATCCTTGAAGCAATTGGAGTAACTGCTGCATTTGGCGGCGGAGCGGTCATGAGTCAGGCTGTCACTTTAATCCAGCAATCGATTCAGGATTTGAATCAGTTAAAGCAATAAGTGAAATGAGAAGGGTGATTCCTTCTCATTTTTTATACAAGGCTGTATTAGTAAATATTGTTATTTCTATAATAGCGAGTGGTGGTTGATTTCCGCTCCAAGTGCTCGCTTTCCGCGGGGCGTGAGTTGAGCCTCCTCGGGCTTTGCCCTGTGGGGTCTCAACTTTCCTGCTATTCCCCCAGGAGTCGAGCACCCTCCGCTCCAATCAACTTCTTTGAGTATATTTTCTTAAATAAAAACAAAAAACTGGGTAAACCTTTCTTAAGCTGAGTAGAGTTTGATTTGCTATTTAGTAAGAAGAATTCTGTTTACTTGTTAGTTTGTTCTTATGAGACCATTTAGCTCTGTCAGAAAAAATCTATTAAAGATGGTGAGGGGAACCGCGTAGACTCCTTCGGAAGAACGGGCGTGCCGAGACCCCGTTCAGCTAAGCTGAGGAGGCTCGGCCGTACGTCCGCGGAAAGCGGAGCGGATCCCCTCACCATCAAGCACACACACCTGTTGACAGTGGTCTTTTTTTTAGCCTTCTATGTAACAAGAGTAAAAAGGCAAATAATAGCACATTTCATTATGAATTCTTATTCAAAATGATAAATATTTATTAATAAAGCTATTAATTGGCAGTATAATGGCGGAATTTTGTGAAAACTTAAAGGTAACCCCTTTAGGTTAGGATGAAAAGGATGAATTTAAGAAAAAATGACCCTATACTGGTTTTGTCTTGTGAACGAGGGGGTAGTATAGTTGTAAAGTAATTAAAAACCCGAAAGGAATGATTCATTATCGACTCTCTTGAAAGTATCTCGTACACAAGTGAAATGGAAAAGGCAATGCATGGAGCCCATGGGATTGGTTATGAGGTGTACAAACGAAAGCATGATGTCAGAATGCAAGTAGAGAAAAGAAGAGAGCAGGAATATAAGGAAAGCAGAAGAATGATTGCGGCACTTGATCGTAAGGTGCACTCTAATATATAATAAGGAAGAAAAAAGGAAACCAGTGTAGACGATGCACTGGTTTTTTTATTGTTATGCAATTAGCGGCAAGCCTTAATAACCGAAGAACAAAGCGGACGGTCTCATAGGCTTTAATTTATTTCAGTGGCGGTATGTTCATCAAGACAGGAAACCGGACAAGAAATCCCTACATTTTTCCTTTATTTTAAGCTAACAATAGAAAAGGATTATCTTGTCAAGTTTACACTATCTGTATAGTTGAAAAAGTTGATTATAGCTTTTATTTGTTATAAGATTAGAATGAGAATAAATTGAGAATGATTAAAGAATTTAATTCTTAAATTCATTATAAAGTCACGGAGGTAAATACACATGGCAGGTTCTACTTTAACAATTAAAGATCTTCATGTTGAGATTGAAGGAAAGGAAATCCTGAAAGGGGTTAACCTTGAAATTAAAGGTGGAGAAATCCACGCAGTAATGGGACCAAATGGTACAGGTAAATCTACTTTATCTTCTGCTATTATGGGTCATCCAAAGTATGAAGTGACAAAAGGAAGCATTCACTTCGACGGTGAAGATGTTCTTGAAATGGAAGTGGATGAGCGCGCTCGCGTAGGTCTATTCCTTGCAATGCAGTATCCAAGTGAAATCAACGGTGTAACGAATGCAGACTTCTTACGTTCAGCAATCAACAGCCGTCGCGAAGAAGGCGAAGAGATTTCTCTTATGAAATTCATCCGCAAAATGGATTCTGAAATGGAATACCTGGAAATGGATCCGGATATGGCACAGCGTTACTTAAACGAAGGGTTCTCCGGTGGAGAGAAGAAGCGTAATGAAATCCTTCAATTAATGATGTTACAACCAAAGATTGCCATCCTTGACGAGATTGACTCTGGTCTTGATATCGATGCCCTTAAAGTTGTATCAAAAGGAATCAATAAAATGCGCGGTGAGGATTTCGGTTGCTTGATCATCACTCACTATCAGCGTCTTCTTAACTACATCACTCCTGATCATGTCCACGTTATGATGCAAGGACGCATTGTGAAATCAGGCGGGGAAGAATTAGCGCAACGCCTTGAAGCAGAAGGATATGACTGGATTAAAGAAGAGTTAGGAATCAAAGACGAAACTGTTGGCCAAGAAGCGTAAGTGTTAGGGGGATGAAAATGACTGTAGAAACGAAACTACCAGTAGATCAGGACTATGTCAGCTCCTACTCAAAACAACTCGGAGAGCCCGAATGGTTAACAACCCTTCGCACAGATGCCTTTGATAAAGTAAAGGATCTAAGCCTTCCAGTTGCTGATAAAACGAAAATCACGAATTGGAATTTTACTCAATTCCAGAAGCATACAGTGGATAGTGATACGTTCTCATCATTGAGTGAGCTGCCGGATGAAGCAAAAGAATTAGTTGATATAGAAAGCAATGACCAAAGTCTTTATATTCAACGAAATAATACACCTGCTTTTCTTTCTCTTTCAAATGAATTAAAAGACAATGGTGTTATTTTTACGGATATTTTTACAGCTGTTAAAGACCACGGTGAGCTTGTACAGAAGTACTTCATGACTGAAGGTGTGAAAACGGATGAGCACAAGCTTACAGCCCTTCATGCAGCATTGATGAATGGGGGAGTGTTCCTTTACATTCCAAAAAATGTAGAATTGACTCAACCGATTCAAGCGGTATACGTTCATGACAATGCTGAAGTAGCGATGTTCAACCACGTATTAGTAGTGGCTGAAGACAACAGCTCTGTAACGTATGTTGAAAACTACATTTCTACAACAAATGTTGAAGACGGCGTATACAACATCGTTACGGAAGTTTTGGCAAACAATAATGCTAAAGTGGAATACGGTGCTGTGGATAATTTAGCAAGCGGATTAACAACGTATGTTAACCGTCGTGGAATCGCACAAAGAGATGCTCGCATCGAGTGGGCTCTTGGATTAATGAACGATGGAGACACCGTTTCAGAAAACGTGACGAATCTTATGGGTGATGGCTCATATGGTGATACAAAAACCGTTGTCGTTGGACGCGGAAAACAGAAACAAAACTTCACGACGAAGGTTGTTCACTTCGGTAAAAACTCTGAAGGATACATCCTTAAGCATGGAGTTATGAAAGACGAAGCATCTTCCATCTTCAATGGTATCGGTAAAATTGAACACGGTGCGTCTAAGTCGAATGCAGAGCAGGAATCCCGTGTATTGATGCTGAGTGAAAAAGCACGTGGAGATGCGAATCCGATTCTTCTAATCGATGAAGATGACGTAACGGCAGGACATGCTGCGTCTGTAGGTCGAGTGGATCCGCTGCAACTTTACTACCTAATGAGTCGTGGAATTCCGCAACATGAAGCGGAACGTCTGGTTATTCATGGCTTCTTGGCTCCTGTTGTAAAACAATTGCCGATTGAAGGAGTTAAGAAACAACTTGTTGAGGTTATCGAAAGGAAAGTAAACTAATGGATGTAAAAGAGATTCGTAAACAATTTCCGATTCTCGACCAGGAAGTAAATGGCCATCCACTTGTTTATCTTGACAGTGCCGCAACATCGCAAAAACCGGTTTCCGTTATCGAAGCGATGAATGACTATTATCGTGGATATAACTCGAATGTTCACCGGGGTGTTCATACTCTTGGGACGAGAGCGACAGATGGATATGAAGGTGCCCGTGAAAAGGTCCGTAATTTCATTAACGCTTCCTCGACTCAAGAAGTAATCTTTACCCGTGGGACGACAACAGCAATCAATACAGTTGCAGCAAGCTACGGTCGCGCCAACCTTACCGAGGGTGACGAAATTGTGATTACTCACATGGAGCATCATAGCAATATCATTCCTTGGCAGCAGTTAGCCAAAGAAACCGGAGCTGCATTAAAATATGTTCCTCTTCAGGAAGACGGCACGATTGCGATTGAAGATGTACGAGCGACTGTCACATCACAAACGAAAATTGTTTCGATCATGATGGTTTCAAACGTGCTTGGCACAATGAATCCAATCAAAGAAATCACCAGGATTGCGCATGAAAATGGAGCAGTCATGGTCGTTGACGGAGCACAGGCCGCTCCACATATGAAAGTTGACGTACAAGATCTTGACTGTGATTTTTTTGCATTTTCAGGTCATAAAATGGTAGGTCCTACAGGTATCGGAGTACTTTACGGTAAGAAAAAACACCTGAACAAAATGGAACCGGTAGAATTCGGTGGAGAAATGATCGACTTTGTCGGGCTTCAGGAATCCACTTGGAAAGAGCTACCGTGGAAGTTTGAAGGTGGTACACCGATCATTGCAGGTGCCATTGGCCTTGGAGCGGCGATTGATTTCCTTGAAGAAGTAGGACTTCATAACATTGAAGAACATGAACATAAGCTGGCGGCTTATGCATTGGAGAAAATGAATGAAGTCGAAGGCATGAAAATTTTTGGACCAAGTGATCCCGGAAAGCGGGCCGGCCTTGTTACATTTAACATTGATGATGTTCATCCGCATGATGTGGCAACCGTACTTGATGCTGAAGGGATTGCAGTTCGCGCGGGTCATCACTGTGCGCAACCTCTTATGAAGTGGTTGAACGTATCCGCAACAGCACGTGCCAGCTTCTACCTCTATAATACGGAAGAAGATATTGATAAACTTGTTGCAGGCCTATTGAAGACAAAGGAGTTTTTCAGCGATGTCTTTTAATAATTTAGATCAGTTATATCGACAAGTCATCATGGATCATTATAAGAATCCACGAAATAAAGGTTCTTTAGAGGATGGAAGCTTTACCATCGATATGAATAACCCTACTTGTGGAGATCGCATACACCTGACTTTAAAGGTTGCAGATGGTATCGTTCAAGATGCGAAGTTCGATGGGGAAGGGTGTTCGATCTCCATGGCTTCTGCTTCAATGATGACCCAGGCGGTTAAAGGGAAAGAGATTGAGAAAGCTTTGAAGCTTTCCAAGATCTTCTCTGATATGATGCAAGGCAATGACTATGACGACGATGTGGATTTAGGAGATATTGAAGCATTACAAGGAGTCGCTAAATTTCCTGCCCGTATCAAATGTGCGACATTGGCATGGAAAGCGATGGAAAAAGGAGTGTCAGAGGAAGAGCAGGAATGATGCTCTCCTTCGGCACTACCAAAGAATGGAGGAATCAACATGGCTAAGAAAGCGCCTGAGATTGGAGATTATAAATATGGATTCAGCGACAAAGACGTCTCAATTTTCCGTTCCAAACGTGGTTTGACGCGCGAAATCGTAGAAGAAATCTCCCGCATGAAAGAAGAACCTCAATGGATGCTTGATTTCCGTTTGAAGTCACTTGAACATTTTTATAATATGTCAATGCCTCAATGGGGCGGAGACATGCAGGAACTGAACTTTGATGAGATCACTTACTATGTGAAGCCTTCTGAAAAGTCAGAACGCAGCTGGGATGAAGTACCTGAAGAAATCAAGCAGACGTTTGATAAATTAGGTATTCCGGAAGCAGAGCAAAAGTATCTTGCAGGGGTTTCTGCTCAATATGAGTCAGAAGTTGTATACCACAACATGCAATCAGATCTTGAAGACATGGGGATTGTATTCAAAGATACAGATTCTGCTTTAAAAGAAAATGAAGAACTTTTCCGTGAGCATTGGGCGAAGGTTATTCCTCCTACGGATAACAAGTTTGCTGCCCTTAACTCGGCGGTTTGGTCAGGTGGATCTTTCATCTATGTTCCTAAAGGTATCAAGGTGGATACACCACTTCAAGCATATTTCCGTATTAACTCAGAAAACATGGGTCAATTCGAGCGTACACTGATCATCGTGGATGAAGGTGCAAGCGTACATTATGTTGAAGGTTGTACAGCACCGGTTTACACAACGAATTCACTTCACTCTGCAGTCGTTGAAATCATCATCAAGAAAGATGCGTACTGCCGTTATACGACGATTCAAAACTGGGCGAACAACGTGTTCAACCTTGTTACGAAGCGTGCTGTATGTGAAGCGAACGCAACAATGGAATGGGTAGATGGAAACATCGGTTCTAAATTAACGATGAAATACCCGGCGGTCATCCTTAAAGGTGAAGGTGCCCGTGGTATGACACTATCCATCGCACTCGCAGGTAAAGGCCAGCATCAGGATGCCGGAGCGAAAATGATTCACCTGGCTCCAAATACATCTTCTACAATCGTTTCTAAATCCATCTCCAAGCATGGTGGTAAAGTAACGTACCGTGGAATTGTACACTTTGGCCGTAAAGCGGAAGGCGCACGTTCAAACATCGAGTGTGATACGCTGATCATGGATAACCAATCAACTTCCGATACGATCCCTTACAACGAAATTCTAAACGATAACATCTCGTTAGAACACGAAGCGAAGGTATCAAAAGTTTCCGAAGAACAATTATTCTATCTTATGAGCCGTGGTATTTCAGAGGAAGAAGCAACAGAAATGATCGTAATGGGCTTCATCGAGCCATTCACGAAAGAACTTCCAATGGAATACGCAGTCGAAATGAACCGCCTGATCAAGTTCGAAATGGAAGGTTCAATCGGATAATTCAAACCTTTTTAACACAGGGGTTTATGGACGTATAATAGTAAAGATAAGGAGTCGTGCCTAATACGTGCCGACTCCTTATCTTTTTGTGTACAGCAAACTTCTTTAATTCATCTAATTCAATCTTCTCTGTAATATCTAGATACTCATCTGCATCGATTACAACCTTTACATAGATTTGAGTGCGAAATTTCGAAATCGAAGCTTTTTTTAAAAAAACAATCCAGAGGGATGTTAAAATTAACGTTAATTTAACGCAATCTAATTTAAAGCGGGTAAAGATGTAACACTAAACAATTTCACAAACCCGCTTATATCGCGGTAGAGAAAGTAATGTCCTTGTATCACTGATATATATAAGAGTTTTTTGTACGAACTAAAGAAGCAGACCCCACTGGATCTGCTTCGTTTTATGAAGGATTTGTTGACCATAATCCAGCTGTTTTAACGAAAACTCTTGGATTAAATTTTAAACTAGCCACGACTAATTCTGCAAGGTCTTCTGGGTGCATCACGTTTTCTTCGTTGCCTTTAACAAGATTTGTATCAATGGCTAAATCTGTAACCACCGTACTAGGTGTTAAAGCAGTAACACGGACATTATGTTTTCTTACTTCTAGCATAAGTGATTCTGTTAGCCCTAAAACAGCGAATTTAGAAGCACTGTAAGCACTTGTAACTGGAGCACCTTTTTGGCCAGCAGATGAAGATATATTGATAATATCACCTGATTTTCTCTCAATCATACCTGGTAACACTGCTCTTGTTACATTATACACGCCCATTAAATTAACTTGGATGATTTTCTCCCATTCTTCAGGTGTTAGGTCAAGGAAGCCACCAAATTTTGCAACACCTGCATTGTTGATTAGGATATCGATTGGACCCAAGTTAGATGTGATGTGTTCAACCGCCTGTGAAACGGATTCAAGATCGGTCACATCTGCTGTTGCAGCAGAAACCTTTACATCATATTGTGCAAGTTCAGAAGCAACGTTTTCAAGATTAGACATATTTAAGCCAATTAGTCCTAAATGAACGCCTTCTTTTGCTAAGGCGATAGCAGTAGCGCGTCCAATGCCTCTTCCTGCGCCAGTAACTATTGCAGTTTTTCCATTTAAAGAAATCATTTTATCACTCCTAAAATTATTACAAATTGAAGTAGTTCTTTCTAACAGAAAGACCGCAACTTACCATGGTAACAGCTTGCGGTCTTTTCTATTTAGAACTAGAGGGATCATATATTTATTCTAAGTTGGCGTGTTTACCGTACATTTTATTGGTATCCAAGCCTTTTTTCTCCATGAACCGAAGAATCACAGCGTCGTAAAATAATAAAAGTGTTTGCTCAAATAATGAGCCCATTGGTTGAATAGTCTTAAAATCACTCTCCGACTGATCTTTAGGTGAGCCAGGCAACTTAATTGTGATATCCGCTAATTGCCCAATAGTGGACTCAGGGAAAATGGTTACAGCTGCAATCGTCCCACCGATGCTTTTTGCCTTCTCAGCCATGGAAACTAAACCTTTCGTTTCTCCTGAACCTGATCCAATGATTAAGATGTCATCTTTTTCAAAGGTAGGGGTTACTGTTTCTCCAATCACATAGGCATCTATCCCCATGTGAATCATTCGCATGGCGAATGATTTGGCCATAAATCCAGATCTACCTGCGCCTGCAACAAAGATTTTTTTTGATTCAAGAATCCCATTAACTAATTTTTCAGCTTCATCATTCGAAATTAAATCTACGGAGCGATTTAACTCTTTTATGATTTCAGCTAGATATTGGGTTGTATTCATGATCTGAATTACCCCTGATTAATCATTTGTTGCATCTTGGCAGCAGCAGCTTTTTTATCAGCTTGGCCAGTAATTCCGCCACCTACAATGACAAGGTCTGGTTGTACTTTGATGACTTCTGGAAGTGTGTCTAACTTAATACCACCTGCGATTGCAGTTTTAGCATTTTTTACAACACCTTTGATGGTTTGTAAATCTTCAAAAGAGTTCTTTCCAACTGCTTGAAGATCGTAGCCAGTATGAACACAAATATAATCCACGCCCAAAGAGTCCACTTCTTTTGCACGTTCAGCAAGGTCTTTAACAGCAATCATATCAACAAGGATTTTTTTACCTTGTTTTTTCGCTTCTTCAACAGCACCTTTGATTGACATATCTTCAGCAGTTCCAAGAATTGTCACGATATCTGCACCTGCTTCAGAAGCTTTCATTACTTCATAACCAGCTGCATCCATGATTTTTAGGTCTGCTAATACCTTTAAGGTAGGGAATGCTTTTTTAACTGCTTTTACAGCATGTAGACCTTCATTGATTACAACCGGTGTACCGATTTCAACGATATCAATGTGCTCCTCCACTTCTTTAACTAACTCTATTGCTTCTGGGATATTAACTAAATCTAATGCTAATTGTAATTCCATCTATATTCACTCCTATAATGTTTTTATTGTTGTACAGTGATAATTTCTCCAAAGTGTAATAATACTTTTACAGTAATATATTCCTTATAGTGCTTTATCTGTACTGCGGGCAATAAGGAATATAATGGCCTCTCACTGAACAATTGCAAGTATACAACGTATAATACGATAATAAAAGTACGCACTTTTATTTTACATAGTGTTAAAAAGTATACTATAAGACAAACCGCTTATTAGTCTTACTATTAACTTTAAAAGAAACAATGCGCTGCGCTATTTTGTATGGCTTATTTTCTGTATAAGTTGATCGATAATTGCCCAAATTGTCATTGTTGATGTTGTTTATATATTGTAAGTTGATCCTAATGCAATTATGGAGGCGTCTTATGTTTGTGAGACATCCCGTTTAGATAATCCGCTTATTACGCCAAAAGCTTCAACACATAAAGAATACTGTACTCAACAAACTAATATCACTTTTTATTTTTGGCCAGGGAGAGGATGCTCACCCTGGCTTTTTAATTTATCTAGCCCAAAATAGATGAGTTTATTTCCTATAGTATACATTTTGTAAGTATGTGATTTTGTTATCACTATTTAAATGAAAAGTGCGTACTTTCATTTTAGAAATGTAGGTATTATACTTACATCTTGTTGCAACATTGGATTCACGAATACTGTGGTTATTGATCAGTCATCTGATCTTCCGCATTCAATTTCCTACATTGAAAGGGTGAATAGTATGTTCGGGTGCAAAGCATCACATAGCTTATTCAAGATGCCTAACTCTCACAGCGAATAATGGTTATTGTCCAAAATGTGTTCATTCGCATTTTAGGAACATCATTATTACGATCCAAGCAGGTTCAAATAAAAATATGGCTAAGCCACGGATTGGCTATCAAGAGTTATAGTAGTTTTTTAGAAAGGTATAAGTGAAATTTTAATTTTGGAGGTATGTAATATGGAGGCAATGACATTTGTCTTATTTGGGGCGACAGGGGACTTAGCAAAAAGAAAAATCTTCCCGGCACTATATAATTTATTTTTGGATAAAAAATTACCTTTGCCCATCTCAATTATTGGGGTGGGCAGAGGAGATTTATCAGATACTGATTTTCAAAACCTTGTGAAAGATTCTTTAAAAACATTTTCTAGACGATCACTACATGACGATTCAAACCTTGAAGTGTTTATCCGTTTCTTTCGGTATAGCCATGTAGATGCTTTCAAGGCTGAAGGATATAAAGGATTGCTTGAACTCGTTAAACAACGTGAAGAAGAATTGAATATTCCAGAAAATCGTATGTTCTACCTATCTGTTGCTCCAGAGCTTTTTAATGTGATTGCTTTCAACATTAAAGAGAGTGGTCTAGCATCTACTAAAGGTTGGAAACGTCTAATTATCGAAAAACCATTTGGACATGACTTGAAATCAGCTCAAGAATTAAACGATAAACTAAATAAAGCTTTTAATGAAGAAGAAATTTTTCGCATCGACCATTATCTTGGAAAGCCGATGATACAAAACCTGGAAGCGTTAGGATTTGCAAATCCAGTTCTTCAAGCATTATGGAACAACCAATACATTGCAAATGTGCAAATTACTGCAAGCGAAACAGTTGGGGTTGAAGAAAGAGCTGATTATTATGATAAAGCTGGGGCTATTCGCGACATGTTTCAAAATCATATGCTGCAAATGTTGATGATGACAGCAATGCAGCTCCCAAAACAAATTAGTGCAGAAGAGATCCGAAATGAAAAGAGAAAAGTAATAGAATCACTTCGTCCATTAAAGAAAGAGGATGTGGTGAATCATGTGATTCGAGGTCAATATGGTCCTGGTGAAATCCAAGGTAAACCAGTTGTTGGGTATAAAGGAGAACCTGAAGTTGCTACTTCTTCATTAAATGACACATTTGTGGCTGCCCGTCTATATGTAGATGATGATTTTTGGAGAGGGGTTCCTTTCTATATCCGTACAGGAAAAAGAATGACAGAGAAATCCACCCGAATTGTGATTGAATTCAAAAATACTTTAAAGGATTTATATAGGACTCAAGAAGAAGAAACTGCTCCAAATCTTTTAGTGATTGAAATCAATCCAAAAGAAAGTGTTTCATTACAATTAAATAGTAAAAACCCATTAAACAATGGAAAAGTCGAACCAGTCAATGTTGATTTTTCTGCTAAGCAAGCAGATGTTCCTGAAGCATATGAGCTTTTAATTTACGATGCAATGCGTGGCGACTCAACATTC
This sequence comes from Rossellomorea aquimaris, assembly GCF_008180865.1. Lineage (GTDB taxonomy): Bacteria > Bacillota > Bacilli > Bacillales > Bacillaceae_B > Rossellomorea > Rossellomorea yichunensis. The sequence goes on along the minus strand of NZ_VTEX01000003.1, from coordinate 152,969 downwards.
TTTGCACACTGGAAAGAAGTGAAGTTGTCTTGGAAATGGGTACAGCCTATCTTAGAGGCTTTTGAGGAAAATACAATTCCCCTTCAATTATATCCATCCGGGTCAATGGGACCAGAAGCTTCCCGCCAATTGTTGGAAGAAGAAGGGTATAAATGGTGGTAGTAATAAAAGATGAGCAATATTTTTAGATTATTAAGGAGGAAATGAATATGAAAGTTGGATTAATAGGTTTAGGAAAAATGGGATTAAACTTAGGTCAAAATGTAATTGATAACAAGCACGAAGTAGTTGCTTACGATGTAAATGGAAGTGCCGTTGAAGAAATGAAGAAATACGGTGCTCAAGGTACATCTGATTTAAAAGAACTTATTGAATCATTAGAAAAACCAAGAGTTGTATGGATTATGGTTCCGCATGCTGTGGTAGATTCAGTAATTGATGAAATGGCACCATTACTAGGCACTGGAGATATCGTAATTGAAGCTGGAAATTCTCACTATAAGGAATCCATTCGGAGATATAACCAGCTAAAGGAAGTAGGAATTCACTTTATGGATGCCGGTACATCTGGTGGAATGGAAGGTGCTCGTAATGGAGCATGTTATATGATTGGCGGAGACCCTGAAGCCTGGAGCATCGTGGAACCTATTTTCAAGGATACAGCTGTCGAAAACGGATATATCTATGCTGGTAAAGCAGGGAGCGGTCATTTCTTAAAAATGGTTCACAATGGAATTGAATACGGTATGATGGCAGCGATTGGTGAAGGATTCGAGGTATTAGAAAAAAGCAAGTTCGATTTTGACTACGAAAAAGTAGCTAGAGTGTGGAATAACGGCTCAGTTATTCGTTCATGGCTCATGGAGTTGACTGAACGTGCATTTTCAAAAGATGCAAAGCTAGATGAAATTAAAGGGATTATGCACTCTTCTGGTGAAGGGAAATGGACAGTTGAAACAGCTTTAGATTTACAAGCAGCCACTCCTGTTATCGCAATGTCGCTTTTGATGCGTTACCGTTCATTAGACAGCGATACTTTTACAGGTAAAGTGGTAGCTGCATTAAGAAACGAATTTGGAGGACATGTTGTTGAAAAAAACTAACAGAATTACATCTGTCATATTAAATAGAAAAAAGTCAATAAAAATAGGTGAAGAAAAATAGCTCATTATATGTGAAATGGTGATGAAAACAATGAATATGATGGTAGAAAAGGATGATAAGTTCATGAATGTATTGGATGCAAAAATGATAAATACTCAGTATGGTATAGAAACTTATCTAGATCTATTGAAAAATGTTGAAGTAAAAGACATTCAATATGTTACAGAGACACCTTCTTTTTACGAAATCACTATTGGTGTAGAGTATTTTCGGTTAAGGAATGAAAATTATTATAATAGTGAAAAGAGATATTTTAAGATGCGTATGAATTCTAATTTAAATGCTATTACTCTAATAGAAACAAAAAAAGAAAGTTTATTTGCTGTGAAAAATGAATTTGAAAGATCTGCAACAAAGGAACTGATTGGAGAGTGGCTAATAAAAAGCAATGCTTTCAGAAAAGTTCTTAATGATTTGATAGATATTAAAAAATTGGAAAACGTTAAAACGGAGAAAAATATAAAAGGAACAATAAGGTTCCTGGAGAAATTACTTGAAATCACAACAGAAGACATTTTAAGTGCTCGTGTTGAGAGAACTCACTAGCTTCCAAAATAACTATTAAAATGATAGAAAATTTATTTGGGGTATGTTTTTTAAAAAAGATAAATAGGGAATTTCAAACGGTATGAATTCCCTATTTAACTTCTGCTTCTATTTCTGTAATGCATCTTCCGTTGAATAGCAGAATAGAGAATTATATGTACACTGCTAATACATTATGTATGGAAGGATATTACAAGTACAGACTTTTATTTTATATAGTGAAAAAAGTATACTATGGGCTATAATAAATATGGAGGTGATTATAAATGTCGCGAATGCAGGAAAAGATGTTTAATTGTGAAAAAGAATTAACTCTTTCCGTTATCGGTGGTAAATGGAAGATGCTTATACTATGGCATCTAGGGAAAGAGGGAACGAAGCGATTTGGTGAATTGAAAGCTCTTATGCCAGGGATCACGCAGAGAATGCTAGTTAATCAATTGCGAGAACTGGAAGAAGACTTGATTGTAAAACGCGAAGTCTATCCCGTGGTTCCTCCAAAAGTAGAATACTCCCTTACTGAACAAGGGAGAAGTTTAATGCCGATTCTCGATGCTATGTATAATTGGGGAAAAGATTATATGGAAACTGCTGGTTTGAATCCTTTAGTAAAATAAGAGTCGATTAGGTGAATTTTAACTGGTAATTTAAGGTTGACGCCAGCCAAGGGGGTCAACCTCTTTCATGATAATTTAATAATTATTTTTTGTTCTTTTTTTGATAATGATACTCAATGGGGCTTGAGTCTGGCGGAAATTGGCGAAGAATTTGAGGCATTAAAAAAGTAAATTCAATTTCTATTACTAAAAATCGGCATAAAAGTAACTTACCATTTCATTGACTTTTCGAACTGTATTAATTAGTAGTACAGTACAGGTGCCAAGAAGAAGTGAAATCTAATGAATAGTGAATTTACGATAGCTGTTCATAAATTCTTTTTTAACATTTCTATTAATTGATAAATTAGTTTAGGATTAATAGTGATGAACCGTATCATAGTAGATGAAGATTTTATTCTATACAAAGAAATAAAGGGACACCTAGACCGCACTATGTCTAGGTGTCCCTTTATTGTGTCCTAAAGATGTATCCGAGGTCTATAAAATTGCTGTTAAGAAATTTTTTCCTTTAAAAGGGCTTCATTCAAGTTAGTTTCATTGTTAGGGTCACTTGATTCGGATTTATAAAAATCTTGTTTATCCAAGAATACAGTGGCTAATGTACCCCCAACCAGACCCCAGAATGGCGCTCCGATATGGAGAATAGAGATTCCGGAGGTTGTGATAATAAAGGAAAATAGGGCGCCTGATTTGAATGGACCAGAGAAACTCATTTTCAAAGAGTCAACCAGTACACTAATCATGGCGACTCCACCTAGTAATTGAATTAATGAGGCAGGAATGACATGTGGAATTTGCGAAGCCATTGGAGAAAATAGAGCTAATAGACAGGATAATACTCCTAATACAATGGCAGCGACATACCTATGTTCAAGTTTGCCTGATTCCTTATTAACAAGTAAGCCCGTCATGGGACCTGCAATACAGGCTGGGTGGCCCCCAAAAAAAAGCATTTATAATGGTACCGATTCCGCTCCAATTGGTCATGGCATTGATCGGTGGACGATAGCCATGGGTCTCTAACATAGCAATCCCTTGGGCATTTTGAATGGCAATAACCGTTAAGAGTAATGGAATGACAAGTTCCCCTACAACGGAAAAACTAAATGATGGGATGATAAAATGGGGAATGCCCATTGTTATATGGAGAGGCTGTGCAGAAACATTCGGCAAAAATTTAAGACAAAGAATTGCTGCAATGACCGCCCCTAATCTAGGTGGAAACTTTTTTGAAAATGGTAAGAAAAAAGAAAGAGCAAAAAAGACAAGTAACGGGATTCCGTTGAGTAAAGGATTTTTTACTACCGAGCCGATCATTTCAGTTCCGAAAGGGAGTAAAACGCCTGATACCATCCCCATCATAACCGGCATAGGCAAAACCTTCATCAATTTTGTAACATGGCCAGATAATCCTAAAAGAAAAATAAGGATCCCGGTTATAATATAAGCACCAACCACTTGGTTGAAAGAATAATGGGTTAAGCTTGAGCCGACAAGAATGGCTCCAGGTATTGAAAAGGCATAGCCTATGGGCTGCCCATAATATAAGGAGACGATGAGCGTTAGGAGTCCCCCCATTCCATATATGGCGAAGATCCATGAGCTGGTTATGCTATCAGACAAATATAACAGAAAAAAGTATCTCTCAAATGCCCTTGGAAAGGGGTCCATATGTGCTTGTTTTACCTAAAAAATGGACGTGGACTGGATCAGAACAATGCAGGTTAGAGGAAATTATCGATATACCATTGATTCTTCTGCGGCCAAACTATGGTTTAGGTGCTTATGGATAAATTGTCAATGAATTTCAACGGTTAGATTTAGAACCAAATATAATGTGCGAATGTCAGGATTTAATAATGTTACTTGGTCTCGTTTCATCGGGGTTTGGTGCGACGATCTTACCGCTCTCGTTATTATCCCTCCATTCATTGGGAGGATTGAGAGTCATTCAGCTAAAGGAACAGACCTTAATATCTGAACCCAAAGTAATTTGGAGGAAGAATAGTTACTTATCAAAAGCAGCAAAAGAATTTTTAAAACTTTTTTAGACACCAAAATTATTTACTTAAAAGTAAAAGAGTTCAACGATGAAAAACGGAAAATAAAACAAGTAAATCTTTGTGTTTATGAAATATAATTCTGGTTTCCGAATTCCAATTAAACCTTTTTGATAATAACATTCTTCTCTATGGACACGATAAGAGAAACGAAACTTTATAGATTGGTGGCCGTGAGAATGAAGGTATTATCTATGATTCAGCCTTGGGCAAGTCTTTTTGTCCTACGAGAGAATGAATTTGAAACAAGGTCATGGAAAACAAACTATCGCGGATCCCTTGCCATTCATACAAGTAAAAAAATAGATAAGGATGTCTGCAGGCATGTGGCCATCCGTTCGCTGCTCGGTAAGCATGGATATACAGAAAAGACACTTCCGACCGGAATGATCATTGCTGTAGGCAGGCTTGAAAATTGTCTGGAAATAACTAAAAAAAACCAGACCTCAGCAGTCCTGGAAAATGGACAAATCGTATCAGGAAATGATTATTTTTTAGGAGACTTTAATGTGGGAGGATATGCGTGGGAGGTTCAAGACATAAAGATCTTGAATGAACGTATCCCAGCAAAAGGCCAGCTTGGACTATGGGAAACTGATTTATTATGAAAGGCGATGGAGGTAAGCGGGATTTCACTTGTACATAGGAATTACAGATTAATTTTTATACTGAGGTGACTTTATTTCATCCTTTTGTAATTATCATATGTTCCCAAACCATGAACATCTTAAAACACCACTTCTCTTTTTAATACAATAAAAAACCTCATTTAGATTCGTTACGGTAAACCATATCATAAGTAAAAGAAAGTTTCTTTGTTTAATTAAAGCCGGTTGCGATCAGCAGCCGGCTTTGTATTTATATCAAATTGCAATTATCGGATCACCAATTTATCGCTCTCTGTAAACAGGTCTTTAAACAAAACCTTCCAGGACAATTTTACCAATCGCCCTGTTACTCTCCAAAAATTTGTGGGCTTGACGGAGATTTTCTGCTGAGATCGGTCCAAGGACTTCGGCCAGTGTTGTCATTAATTTTTGATGGTCCACAGCATCAGCAATATGATTAAGCAATAGATGCTGCTCAATCATATCATCTGTTTCGTAAACAGGGCGAGTAAACATAAACTCCCACACGAAGGTGACGCTTTTTTGCTTAAGCAATTTGAGGTCCAGCGGAGAGGCTGGATCATCAATTGCGCACACAACTCCTTGCGGAGAAATAGCTTCGCTAATACCGGCCCAGTGTTTTTCCAAAGCATTCAGGCAAAAAATGTACGGAACGTTTGTAAATCCAATTGCTTGAAGTTGTGGAAGGAGCGGGTCAAGGTGATTAATGGTATAGTCCGCTCCCATTGATTTAACCCAGCTAACAGTTTCCGATCGGGAAGCAGTCCCGATTACAGTAAGCCCCGCTTGTTTTGCAAGCTGAGTGGCAATGGAACCTACACCCCCGGCTGCACCAATGATTAGCAGAGCCTTTCCTTGGTTAGGGCCCGGATCTTGGGAAATAGCCATTCGGGTAAATAACGCTTCCCAAGCTGTAATGGAGGTTAGGGGAAGAGCTGCGGCTTCCACAAAACTTAAGGAAACAGGTTTGCGCCCAACGATTCGTTCATCGACCAGATGGTATTCACTGTTTCCGCCTTGTCGTGCAATACTGCCAGCATAAAAAACTTCATCTCCCGGACGAAACAATGAACAGTCCGGTCCTGTCTCTTCGACGACTCCTGCTACATCCCAACCTAGAATCTTAGGAACTTCCTCAACTTTTTCCTTAGGAGCTCGTACCTTTGTATCAACAGGATTGACCGATATGGCCGCAACTTTGACCAAAATGTCACGACCCGTTGCTTTTGGCTTTTCTACAACTACGTCCACCAGACTTTGGGGATTATCAATTGGAAGGTAACGAGTTAATCCTACCGCCTTCATAGTATTCACGATGAACCACACCCTTTCCTTATTAGTATACCCGTTATTCGTAAGAGCTTAACTATTAGCGTTAAAAGGTAGAGTGGGGAACAGTCGAATAAACCTGTCATTTGAAGGGTTTTTAGTGGTCTTTTTTAAAATGGAAGCTTTACGCCGTATCTCCTTAGAAACAAATCATTTGATTTGGAAGGACCAGAGGGTTAATATACTAATATCGGGAATTACCGATATGGCATGATGCTTTCAGATCATCTACCCAGCTTCCATTGGGATAGTGATAATCGATATAGAAAGAGGCAGATGACATTGAAGCAGGAATTGGAACGCTTAAATGATGAACAAGCCGTTGAAATTTTTAAGGCATTGTCGAACCAGACGAGGGTGGGCATTCTTCAAATGTTAAAAGATCCCGGCAGTCATTTTTCACCGCAAGCCCATATTATTGCGGATGAAGGATTTGAAGGCGGGGTTTGCGTAGGGGATATCCGAAGCAAGGCGGGGATTTCGCAATCCACTACTTCACAGTATTTATCGATTCTGCTGCAAAGCGGGCTTGTTGAAATAAAGCGAATCGGACAATGGACGTATTATCGCCGTAATGAGGAGACGATTAAAAAGTTCGAAAAATATATTGGTACAAAAATTTAAGGAGAATTGAAGTGAGTTTATTACAACTTCGAGCATATAACAGGTTGTACCAAAAGAATAATATGAGTAGGCGTCATCGATGGAACGGATATGAGAATGATCCCCAATCCTTCTTCTTCGATTCAGACCATGGTGACAGGATTTAGCAATCAATCGATCGAATGGATCGCTCAGAATGGGGACGGCTGGATCCATTACCTGAGGGTTATCTCACAACAAACTCAATTGACTAACGACTATCGCGAGTTATCGGAAATTCACGTCCCAAGAGTGTTTAAGCCTTTCACTCAGACTTTATATATCGATTTATCGGAAAATACCGATGTACTTCCTATTCCGATTCCTTTAGGATTTCGTGTAGGGCACAAACAGTTATTAGAAATTTTATATCAATTTCAATCCATAGGTGTCAATCACCTGGCATTTGTATTGTATTTTTCAAAGCGCCCTCCCGAGGAAGTCATACAGGAGCTTGGAGAGTTTGTGCGGCCTTACTTTCAGACTCATGAAATTCCAGTATGAGATTAGTTTTTAATAAAATTAGATAAGGGAAGAAGATGAACTTATGTCTAAACATGCAATTCAACTAAACGAAATTCCATTCTCGGTGCTGGATCTTTCACCGATAACTGCCGGAAGTACTCCTGCTGATTCTTTCCGCCATACATTGGATCTCGCACAGCATGCTGAAAAACTTGGCTACAACCGTATTTGGCTCGCTGAACACCACAATATGCCGTTTATCGCCAGTTCCGCGACTTCTGTGGTGATGTCCCATGTGGCAGCCGCTACATCACAAATCCGGATTGGTTCAGGAGGAATCATGCTGCCGAATCACGCTCCGCTCGTCATCGCTGAGCAGTTTGGCACTCTTGAATCCTTATATCCTGGGCGAATTGACCTTGGTCTGGGGCGGGCACCCGGTACAGATCAAGGGACCGCTCGTGCATTGAGACGCGACTTGAGAAGTACTGGAGATGACTTTCCTGAGCAATTAGCGGAACTCCGCGGTTACTTTGATCCATCCTTGGCCCAAGGGAACCCAATAAAAGCGATTCCAGGGGAAGGTTTGAATATTCCAATCTGGCTGCTGGGTTCAAGCGGCTTCAGTGCGCAGCTGGCCGGAGAACTGGGTTTGCCATTCGCGTTTGCCTCCCATTTCTCGCCACTTAACACTCTTGGTGCTCTACAGATCTATCGCAAGGCGTTTAAGCCTTCGAATGTTCTCGATAAGCCGTATGCGATGGTGGCATTGAATATCATTGCAGCAGAAACGGATAAAGAGGCAAAACACCTTTTCACAACACTGCAGCAGCAATTTTTGAATCTGATGAGCGGCAACCTTACAAAGCTTCAACCACCGGTAGATAACATATCCGAAGTGGCCAGCGGCTACCAATTAAAGGCTCTCGAGCAGCAATTAGGCACCTCGATTGTTGGCAGCCAGCAGACGGTAAAGGACAAGCTGCATACATTTTTGAAGGAGAGCCAGGCTGATGAAATCATGGCCATTGCCCAAGTTTACGACCACAAAGCCCGCCTGGATTCATACGAGCTTCTGGCAGAAATTATAAAAAGCGAAAGGTAAAAAGGAGGACATCAGCAAGGAGACCTTCTTTGGTGATTTTTCTAAGGCATTGAATATGAATAAAACCGTGAGATCAGGTTATGAGGTTGTTTACAAGATTCCTTAATTAAAATGATAAAAGTTGTCAGAATAGGAGAAAATGATATGAACTGCAAAATTAACCGAAATGCTGCTAAAGTGCTGAAACAAATGTTAGAAGTTGAAGAGGCTGAAGGGAAAATGGTTCGTGTATACGTTACACTAGAGCATGGGGACCATGCCCATTATGATATAAAGCTTGATACTCCTACAGAACACGATGAAATTGTGAAAACAGACAAAGATATTGATGTTTTACTTGATAAAAGGGAACCGTTTTTAGATGGGGTCTGGATCAAGTATTTCTATGTGCCGCAAGCAGGATTTGAAATCACGAATTCTTCCAAAGGGCATCACCATCATTAAACACGTGACAGAGCGATACTGAATGTTACCCTCATATATCTAGCAGTAACAAATACTAATCACGGTAGATTACTTGTATTTATTGTGTTAAATGAGAATAATACCAACGATGTTTTTACAAATTTAAGGGGGCTTATCATGATGAGCAAAAAAATCGCCACACTAATTACAGACTTATTTGAAGATGTAGAATTCACAGAACCAGCACTGGCATTTAAAAATGCTGGTCATCAAGTGATCACAATCGACATACAGGCTGGAAAAGATATTACTGGTAAAAAAGGTGAAACAGTAAAAATAGCTAAGGGAATCGGGGAAGTTAATCCTCAAGACTTTGATGCTTTGTTAATCCCTGGCGGCTTCTCTCCTGATTTATTACGTGAAGATGACCGATTTGGTGAATTCGCAAAAGCATTTATACAAGAAGGCAAACCTGTTTTTGCCATTTGCCATGGCCCACAAGTATTAATTGATACAAACCTATTAAAAGGGGTAGACATAACAGGTTTCAAATCGATAAGGAACGACCTCAAAAATGCAGGTGCTAACTACAAAGATGAAGAAGTTGTGGTAAGCAATAATATTGTAACAAGCCGTGTTCCGGATGACATTCCTGCCTTTAATCGTGAATCCTTAAAATTATTAGCTGAATAATAAATTGAAGGATTGGTTCGTGATAGAAATAAGGTAAGAATTAAGTGATTTACTGGCGGCAATACTACAAAAGAGTATTGCCGCCTTTTTTGTTCAATCCGTACATAAAAAGATACAAAAGGAAGTGTTGATTTTGAATGGGTGTACAGGACGAAAATAATTTAACAAAAATAAAAAATTCCCTTGAAAGTCGTGTAGTTACATTGCCTGATGGAACTTCTCTACCAAGAATAGGACAAGGAACTTGGTACATGGGAGAAAATCCTCAAATGAGAGAAAGGGAAATCAAAGCTTTACAACTCGGAATAGAATTAGGCATGAAACTAATAGATACGGCGGAAATGTACGGTGATGGCGATTCTGAACGCTTAGTAGGTGAAGCAATTAGGGGACGTAGAGATGACGTCTTTTTAGTATCAAAGGTATATCCTCATCATGCAGGATTAGATATGATTGCCAAAGCGTGTGAAAACAGTCTAAAAAGGCTGGGAACCGATCATCTTGATTTGTACCTTTTACATTGGCGAGGACGTGTGCCCTTAGCAGAAACCATTGAAGGAATGGAAAAGCTACGCAAGGAAGGGAAAATAGCAAGGTGGGGAGTTTCCAATTTTGATACCGATGATATGAAAGAGTTATGGAATACCACTAACGGGAAAAATTGTATGACTAATCAAGTGTTATATCATCTTGGTTCAAGGGGTATAGATTATGATCTCTTACCATGGCAGCGAGATCATCACATTCCTATTATGGCATATAGCCCGCTGGCTCAAGGAGGCTCATTAAGAAGACAATTGTTAACGGATTCAACCATTAATGAGATTGCAGAAAAATACGCTGTCCAACCCTTACAAATCGCTCTCGCTTGGACAATCCGTTCTAACGATTGTCTAGCTATTCCAAAAGCTGTTCAAGAAGAACATGTACTAGCAAATGCGGAAGCTACTATCATTGAATTAACAAAAGAGGATTTAAATAGACTTGATGAGGTATTTCCGCAACCGACTAGAAAAATGCCTTTGGACATTATATAGATATTATAGAGGATAGACAAAGAGAGGGGATTCAATGTGTATATCAACAGAGGTATTGGAAGATTTACTCCAGATGCAGCTAAAACCTCTTTTATGAAAATTACAATTTGGATCTCTATAATATTAATTCAGCATTAAAGTCACCTAATCTATTGAAAATTTTTAGGAACAGTTTAACATTGACCAATAAAACTGTTCCTACAACCATTTTTTTGTGAAATGATCGGAAATATATGAGTTTTAGATTGAAGGTAGAATCGTCAGCTAATTTCTGTAAAAAACCGATTAAACCTCACCTGACGTAATGTAAATATTACTCAACTATTTTTTATTACGAAAAGGTAGAAGCAGGGAATTCATCAATTTTCATACGAAGTAAACTATAAGGTTTCTGCCGCAGGTCTTTTCCATAATGAAACCTTGCCTGCCGATGTAATTGGTTCACAATGACATATAAGTATTGATCCGGCCCAATTGAAAAAGTATCCGGCCATAAAATTCTCGGATCATGAGCAATGGTTTCCATTATGCCATTCGGCAATATCTTTCGAATACTGTTGTTTTCATAGTCTCCGGCATAAATCGTTCCTTTTGCCCCAGTGATCATTCCATCAGACGCACCTTTTTCTCCCCAGTACTCGACCCTGTAAGGTAAATCGGTTTCCGGGATCGTTCGGTCTCTTAGAGCTTCTGTTGAGATTGAATACAAATGCCGGCTGGAAAGTGGACAATAAAATAAAACCTTTCCATCTGGAGAGATCGCTATACCGTCAGACGCCAATCTGAATGGGTATGTTGAACCATCTTTGTTTCGGTTCATCAAAATTTCTCCTTCTACTTTCGGTAAAAAATAAGGGTCGGGTGAAGTTGAATTTGCTCCATTTAACCGTCTGAACGCATTTCCACTTTCTAAATCTACAACGATAATAGCCCCTGGTCCTTTGGAAGATGAATCCGTTATATAGGCATAACCTGCTTTTCCAACTCGAAAATCAAATCGGACATCATTCAGATAAGTTGTTGGCAGGACAACATCTTCGGTAAAGGTATATACTTTTCTGATTGTATTGGTCTTTAAATCCACAGCGACTAATTTTGCCCCTCCTATATTTGGTACAGAAAAATTCGGTGCTGCTGTATCTAATACCCAAAGTGTTCCCCTTCCATCCGTAACTACACTTTGGACACTGATGAAAGACATTGCGATATTACCTTGACTACCCAAATTGGCTTCTAAACTGGGATAAGGCTGCAAAGTATCCCCAACAATTTCCCCCACTGTGAATTTAACGTCATCTCCCCATTTCGGAAAGCAAATGAAAATACGACCGGTTTCTGATACACTAACGCCTGTGGGCATAGCCCCATAAAATGCATAGACGAGTTCTAACTTACCGAAATATTTTTCCATAGGTAACATAGGTTTCAAGATCTCCTCCTTAAAAATTTCGCACGGGGATATCACCTATATATGATATAAATTTTTTTTAGTTCCTGGTTCTTAATTGGATAAAAGCGGATTGCAAAAATGGACTCAAAGCATTCCCGAATGATGGACGTGAGCCCTTTTATGACTTATCAAGATCTTTCGTCATTTTCTGTTTCACTTGAATAACCAGGAAGAGAAAAGGGATATAAACATATAAAAGAGAGAAACCAATCTTTGAACAAATATCCTGTATTCGTTCTATTTGTATAACGTCCTCTATACGATTGGCAAAAAGGAAAAACAAAAGCAGAAAAACAAACAAGATTGTCCGTTGTTTGATATATATCAACTTTTTAACCCCGCGGCAGGCTGCCCATAATTTAACACTGATATTAGGCAAAACCAAAAGAAACCAAAAAGAAACCGTAATATATTCGAACCTTTCAATGACAGGAATCTCTGCTATTTTCATTAGTGTGAGGGAAGGCCATATGGTATGTTTAAGATGTCCCTCACTAAAGTACAAAAATGTTAGGATTGTAACATAAAGATAGAGCACTATTGTAAACAGAAGTCCAAAATGAGCCCATTTTTGTGATTTTTCAGGATTCTTTAGAAAAGGATAAAACATGAATAAAGTTTCAACACCAAGAAATTGAAAAACCATGGATCTAGACGATCCTAATATTTCTGTTAATGAATGATTAAAAATCGGTAATAAACGGTTAATGTCTGCAAATTCCAAGGCAAATGAACTAATTGGGGTCAAAATCATAAAAGGGATAATGGTTCCCCAGAAACATATTCCGGTAATGACACGAAAACCACCTGAAATAATATAGTATAGCAAGATTAGAAATATGAAGCTGATCTGCCATGTCTTCATTAGAGGAAACATCCAAACTTGTACCACTTCAATATAGACACGGAAAACAATCAGAGCTAATACAAAAAAGTAAACGATGAAACAAATATTTAATAATCCTCCAATCCACTTCCCAAAGCAATATCGGTTGATATAAATGACATCATCATTTGCCATTTTAAGTATCCGGTACATCATCCAAAGTAATAAATGAATGCTTAATCCGGTTAGGATTACCGATATCCATGCATCGTAACCAGCATCCTTGGCTATTTCTCTTTGAAAGTTCATAATCCCAATGCCTACAATATTTGAATAGATCAGAAAGAAAGCGAAATAAGGAGATACTAAAAAACGTTCATCGATGACAGTTTTCACTTTTGCCCTCCTTAGAAATTGAATATCTTATTCTTCCACACCTGTTTGGATGATTTTTACATGTGTGTTAACAGTGGTCTTAAGATCAGGGTATGTACTCAGATAACGTTCATAATTCCATTTTCTCGATGAAGCCCTCATCATATCTCCCATTCCGATGGGATCTGCTTCGTACTCTTGAAACACCGAAATTAACTGTTGGATCTCTTTATTAAAATGTTTCTCCAACATCTTCTCCGTTTTTTCGATGTCCTTATTTTTGGTCAAATGAAGCCACTCAGGAACTCTTTTGATCTGAGCTTTCACTGTTAAATCAATTGATATGTTAGGGTTATGATCTATTTGATTTATGGTATAGTTCACATTCGAGTCCAATTTTCTCAAATAAATATGACCTTCACTATCTTCTTCTTTAATTTTGGCTTCATAGTTCCCATCTTTTGTTCCATCCTTCAACATTTTTAAAAGAAAGGACTGCTTCAAATTAATATGGTTGATATACTTACTTTTTTTGAATATAGCTAATCCATCAATTTTGACTTCGCCATCCTCGATAATGAAGTAAGGTAAAAACGGATCCTTCCCTTCACTATAAAAATCAGACAAAAATACATGAAGATTCATCTTCGGCAAACTTCCATGCTTTATATTATGATTAATCTTATCGTATAAGTGGGAGGGAACTTTTTGGTTTACACTTAATTGAATGATGTTTTCTGCCAATGGTTCGGTAATTCCAAGCTGCATTCTGTTCCCCACTATCGGATCCCTGATCATAAACTGAATAACAGGATCAATTCCTTGTTCAGCGAAATCCTTGCTGAATAATACTGTACGCAATTGTCCTGCATCGATGGGGTGCGAAGATTTGGTATTCAAATTTTCTAGAATATAATCAAAAGTATCCGCTTCGGTGTTCAGAGTATGCAATACTGTTTTGCCCTGTTCTTCATAAGTAGGATAAATTACAGTTCCTTTCACCTTATCATCATGAATATCGTATCCAAGAACTTGAATAATTTGAACACGATCAATAATTCTTTGATTGGAACACCCTGTTAGGAAAACAGTTATACTAACCAAAAAAAGAAAAAATCGTTGCATTTCCTTCACCTCAACTGCTATTCATCAAAATCGTTTTTCTTTTTTTTCTCGGTATGCGGTTGATATCTCAGAATTGATTTAGGACGTAAATAGCCTGGTCTTTTATTTGTTTTACTGAAAGGTAAACGGACAAAGGAATCCCCATAATCTTCAGGCCTGAATGGATATAGGGGAACGGTATAAGGAACGCCTAATGATTCTAACCGGGTAAGGTGAACAAGTATAAAACTGATTCCTACAACAATACCCAGCATGCCCCATCCAAAAGCTAATAAAATTAAAGGAAAACGCAAAAACCGAATCGTATTCGACATTTTATAAATAGGAGTCGTGAAGGAAGCTAATGCTGCTAATGCAACGATAATAAGAAGTACATTGCTGGTAAGAGCTGCCTCAACGGATGCTTGACCGATAACAATACCGCCAACAATACCTAGTGTTTGACCTACCTTAGTTGGCAGACGGGCTCCCGCCTCTCGCAGAAGTTCAATTGTAAGTTCCAAAAACAGCACTTCCAATACTGGAGTGAATGGTATGTTATGACGGGAAAAGCCAAGGGTACTTAGCAAAATTCTAGGTATCATTTCATAATGAAAGGTTAATATGGCTACGTATAAAGGAGTAGCAAAAATGGAGAAAAGAACACTCAAAATACGTATTATGCGAAAAAAAGAACCAACAAGCCAAGGCATATAGTAATCCTCAGGGGATGCAAAAAAATCAAGCAGTGTAGAGGGTCCTGTAATGGCATAAGATGAACCATGATTAAATACAACCACTTGTCCCTTTATTAATGCGAATGCAGCCCTGTCTATGCGTTCCGTGGATAAGAATAGCGGAAATGGCGTTAAAGAATCATCTTCTATTATTTGATGAAGTTGAGATGAATCGAACACTACATCAAAATCAATATCTTGTAAACGTTGAGTCATTGTTTGAATATATTGATCATTGGTCACTCCATCAATATAGGCAATGACTACTTTGGTATGTGAGAAAGAACCAATATGTATTTCTTTAAATATTAAATTGGGAGTGTTTATATTCTGTCTTAGCAAGTTAATATTAGTTACAATATTTTCAACAAACCCAATTCTTGGCCCGATCACACTGTATTCATTTTCAACGTTGTTTTCCTGGCGCATCCCGGCCTTAGTATCACCTATATTTATTAAGGCACATTTTTGATCTTTTTCTCTGATCTGCAGTATGGCATATCCTTTTAGGAATTTAGATTCTATCTCGTTCATGTCTTCTGTAATAACTATATCTTCAATTGGTATGATCTTTTTTATATCATCAATGTCCTTTACTTTTTCAGGATGAAAATATGGACCCCTGAAGACACACAGAACTTTCTGTTCCAGTCGGAGATGATCGACAAGAGTACCGTAATAGGAAATGATTAAATATCCCTTGATGTCGGTTACCGGCAGTTGATGAAAATCATGAGACTCTTTCGATTTAGCAAACAAATCTTCAATACTTGAATAGCTGCTGGCTTGAGAATTTTTTGCTTGTGCTTTCCTTTTATTTCTGGCGGACCGTTTTTTGAAGAACATGCAATTCACCTCAAACCTTGAACTCATTTATAACTATGTTTAGTATGATGAACTTTACCTGCGATTATTCTATTGTCAAACTAAAAATCAATAAGAGTTCAATCAATCGGTAACAATACTGACTTTCAAAGAAAAAAGGATAAACTAGTTGTTTATCCTCATTAATTTCACGCACATTTATCATTTTTTTGCCAAGCCTTCGTGGTCCGTAGCAGTCGGAGGCTGTTCCATCCATCCTTTTTCTATTAAAAGATTTATTCCATCTTCGGCAATTAAGGTTATTTCTGTACTCATTCGTACGTAATCTGCAGATAAATCTCTTCTTTGGCTCATTGATAAAGCTTCACTATAGTATCCCAAGGCAGCAGAAAGCAGTGTTACTATATGGAAGAGCATAAGTTTATCAGAAAATGGTGGGACTGTTGAATCTGTTACTTCTGAATCAAAACTCTTAGAAACATGTAAATTCTCCTCTTTTAACATAGAACTAAGAATATCAAAGTGTTTTATACAAATCTTCCGGGCACGTTCCATATAGTCTCGTAACTCTTTGGACTGACAAACTTGACTGAAACCTAACTCCAGCACCATTTTAACCATTGTCTTCTGCATATTAAGATGTACACCAGTGATTTCGATTGCATTTATTGGTCTGCGTTTCCCAAACCAACCAGTTAAATAGGTTTGCTTCTTTTCAAAATCTATCTTTTGTTGATTGTTTAAAGTAGGAGGTTTGTTAATAATACCCATTTGCAATGAAACATTTGTTACCCTATCATACAGATCCAATGTTTGTGAGGTACATTGAATGAAGTATTTTCTGATGTCCTCTCGAATACTGACACTAGTCGCCCCAGAATATCTTATTAATCCGTGAATCGACATAATATGTAAATAAACAACCTTAAATGTATCGGTAAATAAACTTGGAGCATCTATTGTAACGTCTTTATCTACAAACCCTATTGGAATAGGAAGGCCTTCTTGATTTAAAAGTTGCTTAACTTTTTCTAAATGGGTTTCCGATAATTCCAAGGCAAATTGAATTAAACTACTAATATTTTCGTCCTTAACATCATTCAAAAAATAGCGGAGAACACAATGTGATAAACTGTCATTAATATATTGTGACCAAATAGATGCATATTCTGCCGCATTAATCTTAGTTTGGTGATTAATCGGTTCCATTTCATGTACCCCTCCTAACCTTTATATATAAAGGTTTACCCTTAACAATATTTTTATTCGTGAACTTACACGTAAGCCCGTATTCAAACAACACATATAAAAGAGCAGTACCCCCATGGGATGATCAACGTTTCAATTTAGAGAGGTGCTTTTCATATGCCACAACAGGATTTAGCTTGTCCTCATATAAATTAATAATAGATGGTGAGGGGAACTGCGTAGACTCCTGCGGAAGAACGGGCGTGCCGAGACCCCGTTCGGCTAAGCTGAGGAGGCTCGGCCGAACGCTAGCTGCAAGCGGAGCGGTTCCCCTCACCATCATGCACACACTATTTGGCAGTGCCCGTAGATTAAATGTATGTAACAAACTCTGAGAAAAGAGCCTTCATAATTAACTAAATCCCGCTATTCTTCCCCAATCAATCCAAACATAAGAATTTCCAATTCCCTTATGATAAAATGGACATGTTCATAATAAAGCAGGTGATGGAAGATGATATACATAGGAGTAACAGGCTGGGGAGATCATGATACCCTTTATGAAAATGTTTCCCAGAGAGATAAATTAAAAGAATACGGTGCACATTTTCCCATTGTAGAGGTGGACACAACTTTCTATGCTGTCCAGCCACTTCGGAATGCTGAAAAATGGGTAAGGGAAACACCGGAAGACTTTAAATTTATTGTTAAGGCTTACCAGGGAATGACGGGGCATCAGCGGGGAGAGATCCCTTTTGAAACAAAAGAAGAGATGTTCAATGCCTTTAAGGAATCCCTTGTTCCGTACGTGGATGCAGGAAAATTAGCGATGGTTCTGCTTCAATTTCCCCCTTGGTACGATTGTAAAAAAGAGCATGTTGACTATATCCGGTACTGCAAGGGACAGCTAGAGGGATTTCCACTTTCGTTGGAGTTTCGCCATCAAAGCTGGTTCAGACCGGAGTTTCGGGATAAGACATTGACGTTTATGAAAAAGGAAGGATGGATCCATAGCATTTGTGATGAACCGCAAGCAGGGGAAGGATCTGTACCACGGGTATTGGAAACCACTCATAAGGATGCCACTCTGATTCGTTTTCACGGCAGGAATCTGTACGGCTGGAATAAACCGAATGGGGAAGACTGGCGCGAGGTTCGTTATTTATATCGCTATAATCGTGCTGAACTGGAGGAATGGATTCCGCATATTCATCAGTTGCACGAAAACTCTGAAGATCTATACATTCTTTTCAATAATAACTCCGGTGGAGATGCTGCTGCCAACGCGAAAGAGCTCATTGAATTATTAGATCTTGAATATGGAGGGCTTGCACCAAAGCAACTAGATTTATTTTAGCTGACAGGAGATGAAAGACAGATGGAATGGATCATGCTTCTATCAATCGGACTTTTAGCAGGAGCGATAGGATCCCTCGTAGGACTGGGGGGAGGAGTCATCATTGTTCCTGCCCTTATCTATTTCGGTACATATACAAGCTTGATAGAGGGAATGAATCCTCAGACAGCTGTAGGAACATCATTGGTCATTATGATTTTCACAGGGTTATCATCCACCCTGGCTTATTTAAAGCATAAGACCGTTGATTATAAAAGCGGCCTGATCTTCTTTGCCGGAAGTGGGCCAGGTTCGATACTTGGAGCATGGGTAAACAAGGGATTGAACATGGAAAGCTTTAATTTATATTTTGGTATATTTATGATCCTGATTGCCATAGTGCTCATGATTAGAAACAAGTTAAAGCCTATTGAGACATTCAAGAGTGCATCGTTTCAACGGGAATTCACCGATCCTGGCGGAAACACCTTTCGATATGGGTATCCTCCTTTATTAGGGGCGGCTATTGCCTTTGCAGTTGGATTTACATCTGGATTATTTGGCATTGGCGGTGGATCATTAATGGTACCTGCAATGATCTTGATTTTTCTTTTTCCACCTCATGTAGCCGTCGCGACATCCATGTTCATGATTTTTCTATCGGCGTTGGTCAGTTCAGGAACGCATGTCATGTTTGGCAATGTAAAGTGGTTATATGCACTTGCACTCATTCCCGGTGCCTGGATAGGGGCAAAGTTTGGGGCCTATTTGAATACGAAGCTCGAATCAAAAGTATTAGTGAGTGTTTTGCGGATTATATTAATTTTAATTGGAATTCGATTGATTTACCAAGGTATTACAGGATAATATACCTCCAATAGGAGTGAGCAAATAGTGAAAGAAACCATTCATATTTATCATACAAACGACCTTCACAGTCATTTTGAGCATTGGTCAAGGATTCGGGAATTTTTGAAGAAGAGAAAACAATGGCATCTGGATGAAGGAGAACCTGTTTATCTATTTGATATCGGAGATCATGTAGACCGCTGGCATCCATTAAGTGAAGCTACTTTAGGAAAAGGAAACGTCGATTTTCTAAATGAAGTAGGCTATGATGCTATAACGATCGGGAACAATGAAGGAATTACACTGGACTATGTAGATTTAAACAGCCTGTATGACCATGCAGATTTTCACGTGATTGTAGGCAATCTATTAGACCAGTCTTCGCAGCTTCCGAGCTGGGCCAAAGCCCATCATATTTATCAAACGGATAGTGGCATGAAAATTGGCGTCATCGGATTGACAGCTTATTTTAAACCTTTTTATAAAGCCCTCGGCTGGAATATTACTTCTCCGTTGGATGAGCTTGAGAAATTGGTTCAAGAGCTTCACCCCCAGGTGGATATGGTGATTCTTCTATCTCACCTGGGGATTCGGGATGATGAGTTGATTGCAGCGCAATTTCCCGAAATTGACGTGATCCTTGGAGCTCATACCCATCATGTGTTGCATCAAGGAAAAGAAATTAAGAAAACGATGCTTGGCGCAGCTGGAAAGTATGGTCATTATGTTGGTCATATGATGATAGAGGTTGACATAGCCAATAAAAAGATTGTCGGCAAAAAAGCACAGCTTTATGAACAGCAGGAACTTCCCCCTGTAGAAAAAGAAGAGCAGGAAAGCCTCGAGTGGTATCAGGAGGGGGAGGCATTGTTAGGAGAAAAAGTAACCGAGCTCGCCGAACCCCTGGCAGTGGATTGGTTTAATCTTTCTCCTCTTCCGGATGTGTTATGTAATGCTGTTGCTGAATGGTGTGAGGCTGATTGTGCTTTTCTCAATTCAGGACTGCTCATTGATGGACTGGAAGAGGGGGCAGTGACGAAACAGGATCTGCACCGGATCCTGCCTCACCCCATCAATCCATGTCTCATCGAGATGAAGGGGGCAGAGCTGAAGGAAATCATTAAACAGACATTTAATGAGGAATGGCCGCATCTTCAAGTAAAGGGATTAGGATTCAGAGGCAAGGTGATGGGCCGGTTTGTATACAGGAATATTCAATTCAACGGCCATGAAATCTTAATCGGTCAAAAACCGATTGATCCACAGAAGATATACAAGCTTGCCTTACCAGATATGTTCACGTTTGGACACTTCTTTCCAGACCTTCAAAGACTGGAGAAAAAATATTTTATGCCTGAGTTTTTACGGGATGTCCTCCAGTGGAAATTAAAGCAGTAAATGTATCACCGTTTCCAATCCCGTATCATACATATGAGGGAAAGGAGCGATAGCACATGATGAATGTATCTCCGATTTCCATTCAGGGACATACCTTTTTAGCGATTTCTGTTGAACTGCCCAAAACCAATCTCCTCGTTGTAACGAGTGATATAGGATATATAATGTGTGGAGCACTGGACGTAGGGTTACTAAATGAGAAGTTGAAAGACAGAGGAATCATTGCAGGCAGAGCAGTCGGTGTAAAAACAATCGATCAGCTTCTGGACGCCCCTCTGGAATCCATCACCTATGAGGCAGAAAATCGCGGCATCACACCGGGCATGATCGGCCGGGATGCATTGTTGAAAATGATATAAGTATAAATTGGACCAGTTGCTTTTTCCGAGAGCGCTGGTTTTTTGTTGGGTGAATATCACCATTCGCTTTATATTCTTTCATGAATAATTAACAATATATCAGGAAATACACCTTGCAAGAACGTTTTTATCCTTTATAATGGAGATACTAGGAAATTTTGTCGAAAAATGAAAGAATTACATAGGAGAATTCTATGAGGCTTATATCAACTAGGGCTTTGAAACCGGGCATGGTTCTAGCTACAACCGTATATAATATGAGAGGTCAAGCTTTAATTCATGATAACGTTCCGATTACAGAACGCATGATTTTCAGGTTGCAGGAGCTTAGCATCCAGTATGTCTATATTGAAGACTCCCTTTCGAAGGGAATCCATGTAAAGGGAACTGTTTCGAGTAAGGTGAGACAGCAAGCTGTAAACAATATTGAGATGGCCTTTAATCAACTAAGCGTATCGAAAGCGCCACCAGGTGTGCTTATGATTGAAGATAGTGCCAAGCAATTGAAGCAGGTGATTGATGTAGTCTTGTCTGAAGTAAAGGCGAATCATGATCTCCTAACCATTTTGACGGATGTTTTCACATATGACTCCTATATTTTTCATCATTCATTTAATGTGACTTTGTATACATTATCCATAGGTCTGGAACTTAAACTGTCCACTAAACAGCTCGAGCAGTTAGGCGTGGGAGCAATTTTGCATGATATCGGTAAGATGCTTGTGCCGGAGGAAATTCTCCTGAAGCCAGGAAAGCTGACAGAAGACGAATTTTGTGAAATCAAGAAGCATTCAGAACACGGTTTTGAGATTTTGCGACAGCTTCATTCTGTGTCCCTGATCATTGCTCACTGCGCGTATCAGCATCATGAGCGGCTTGATGGATCCGGATATCCAAGGGGAATCAAAGGTGAGGATATCCACCCCTTTGCAAAAATCATTGCGGTGGCCGATGTATTCGACGCCATGACGTCAAATCGTGTATATCGGAAAGCAATGCTTCCACATCAAGCGCTGGAGGTATTATATGCAGGAAGCGGTACTCTGTTTGATACAAATGTAATTGAAGCCTTCAGGTCTTCTGTGGCCATATATCCAAATGGGATGGTTGTCGAGCTGAATGATGGGCGAAAAGGAATTGTGACCGATCAAAATAAAGGTGTAACGGATCGACCGGTGATCCGGATCATCGAAGAAGATGGACAGGAAATACGAACTCCTTATCCCATGGATTTAAGTGCGGAATTAGATAAGGTGATTACCGGATTTGATCCGGATTATGAACCACAATCTCTTAAAATTAAATAATTTTTTTGCGTTAAACCCCTCTTACTTTGCATACAAATAGCTTGTAAGGGGGGATTTTTTTGTCAAAGTTTAAAACATACAAACCCCGAAGAGGAGGGCCGCTGCCTTTTCGATATGTGATGATCATCACGATTCTATTCTTTATGATTTCGACTGGATTCGGATTGTGGATCATTAACAAAGGTTTGAAACCGACACTGCTTGCTTATGCTGAAACTCAAACCAGCAGGATCGGTACGTTGGTTATCAATAAAGCAATAAACAAAAAAATTGCAGATGTTCTTGATATTTCGGATATAACGGAAGAAGTGAAGAATACAGAAGGCGATATTGTTTCATTTAAATATAATACTCAGACCATCAACCGGGTTCAGGCAGAAATCACCAACTTAGTTCAGCAAAACCTGCAAGAAGCAGAGGAAGGGAATTTAGAAAACCTTGAATTTATTACCGAAGTGGAAATCGATGAAGGTAAGTCAAAAGCAGCGAAGGGCATCACTTACTCTGTCCCTCTTGGCCAAGCGACCAACAACGTGTTACTCGGTAACCTTGGTCCAAAAGTGCCGATTCGCTTTCACTCGATCGGGGATGTCCGATCTGATATTAAGACTACGGTAGAGCAATTCGGGATAAATAATGCCGTTGTAAAAGTGTTTGTCGAGCTTGAAGTCAATGTCCAGATCATCATTCCATTTGCAACGAAAACTGAAACCATCAAGCAGGATATCCTGGTTGCCATGGGTACCGTCCACCTGGATGTACCGCAGTTTTATAACAATGGAGGTGGGGAATCCAGTCCTTCTATTGAAATTCCCACAAATTAGTCAGGAAAAAAAGTTGTCAAAAGAATGATAGTTTGATATATTAATAAAGAAAATTTTATAACACACCACATCATCAGTCCGATGGGGTAGAGGCGCAGAGTTCAAGAGTAAGCTGTTTGAGGATGACAACTTAGAGAACAGATGAAAGGGAACTTTTGCCGAAGTAAATATACATGTCGAATGTGTATTTGCTGGGGTTATCTTGAAGAAGGATAACACTGTCATTATAGGGAATCTCTATAATGGGGAGCTACAGATCGTGATGGAGCACTTAAATTACTTATTAAGGTAATGATAGCTTCTCTATCGTTGCCTTTTTTTATTATCCTCTGTCATGCTACGATGGTTCCCCCCTATCAAATAGGAGGAGGACACTATGGAAAACACGATTTACTCATTATTACCACCCCTTTTAGCCATTCTTATGGTTATACTTACGAGACGGGTTCTACTTTCTCTGGGAGTAGGAATCGTTGCGTCTGCCTTTCTGTTAGCAGATTTCTCAATTACGAAAACATTCAGCTTTATGTGGGACGCATTTAAAGGCATCTTTGTCGCAGATGGAGCGCTCAACACCTGGAATGTCTATATTATCTTCTTCTTGCTCATTCTTGGTGTCATCACAGCATTTGTGAATATTTCCGGCGGTAGCCGCGCATTCGGTGAATGGGCGATGAAACGTGTGAAAACGAGAAAAGGTGCACAGCTTCTTGCAGCCGTTTTAGGTATCATAATTTTTATTGATGACTATTTTAACGCACTTGCTGTTGGGCAGGTTTCGAGACCCATTACGGATCGTCACAAAATTTCACGTGCCAAACTGGCCTATATCATCGACTCGACATCTGCACCGATTTGTGTCGTTTCACCAATCTCAAGCTGGGGAGCGTACATCATCGGTATCATCGGTTCGATTCTCGCTACTCACAGTATCACAGAGTACACCGCATTTTCAGCCTTCGTTCAAATGATTCCAATGAACCTTTATGTCTGGGCAGCTGTTCTGCTTGTAATCATGGTTGCTGCTAAAGGCCTGGACTTTGGAAAGATGAAAGAGCATGAAGTAAGAGCCCTTGAAACGGGAGCCCTTTATGATCCTGAAAAGGAGATTCCAGGCGAATTGAAAAATGATCTGCCTGTCAGCTCGAAAGGATCAGTTGGTGATCTTGTCTGGCCGATCGTAGCACTTGTTATCGGTACAATTGGAATGATGCTCTGGACAGGGTATCAAGCCGTTGGATCATTTGACATCCTGCCGATTTTTGAAAATACAGATGTAACGAAATCATTATTATATGGTGGATTATTCGGTCTCCTTGTTGCGCTGATCTTCTTCATCCGTCAAGTCAGCTTGAAAGGAATCGAAGGTAAAGCAGTTGGAGTAGCAGTAGTGGAAGGGATCAAATCCATGTTGCCGGCCGTTTACATCCTTATCTTCGCCTGGACGATCGTCACGTTGATCGATCAATTGCAAACAGGTACGTATCTTGCGGGTCTGGTTGAACAATCAAGCTTACCGATGCAGGCACTTCCAGTCATTTTATTCTTAGTTGCCGGAATCATGGCATTCTCGACGGGAACTTCATGGGGATCTTTCGGAATCTTACTTCCGATCGCCGGGGAAATTGCTGCAGCTACAGATGTAAGTATCTTACTTCCTGCTATGGCAGCTGTATTAGCCGGGTCCGTATTGGGAGATCACTGTTCTCCAATCTCGGATACAACCATCCTTTCCTCTACAGGGGCAGGAAGCAATCATATCGATCACGTTCTTACACAGCTTCCATACGCATTAATAGGAGCGGTTGCTGCTTCAATTGGATATCTTGTATTAGGATTCACTGGAAGCACACTATTCGGTCTTGGCGTTGTGATCATCTTAATCATCGCATTCGCTTTTCTGTTTGGAGAAAAAGCAAAACCGGCAGTTTCAGAACAATAATATAATGAAAAACCAGGAGCTCATCGGCTTCTGGTTTTTTATTATGCATTCGTGCTTTTATTAAAACCCGTGACGGTATCCCAAAACCCACCTCAACCTTTCCGATCATTAATCCTTCATGTTTCGACAAAATTCTTATAGTGAAATAGTACCTGTCCCAATTTTAAAAAATCTCTTTAAAAGCTTCAAAATAGCTTTGACAATTGGCGTGGAACTAGCTATACTGACTTTAGATTATAAATAATCTGAAAATATAAAAATTTCAAATACCTTAATATGGTAGTTGGAAAGAACTAGGGGGGACCAACATGGAGAAACGTGCCCAGTTTGGAACACGAGCAGGATTTATTCTTGCTGCTGTCGGGTCAGCAATCGGTTTGGGAAACATTTGGCGTTTTCCGGCAGTAGCGTATGAAAATGGTGGAGGAGCATTCTTTATTCCTTATTTATTCGCTCTTCTTACAGCGGGAATTCCATTATTAGTGCTTGAATTTACGTTAGGTCATAAGTACCGTGGGTCGGCACCACTATCTTATTTCCGTCTTAATAGGAAATTTGAGTGGCTTGGCTGGTGGCAAGTATTAATCGCATTTGTCATATCTACCTATTATGCCGTCATTATCGCATGGGCGATGTCGTACAGTGTGTTTTCTTTCAATTTAGGTTGGGGGAAGGATACAGAGTCATTCTTATTCAACGACTATTTGAAGCTTACGGTTGATCCAGGTCAGACAGGAAGTATCGTTCCTGGAGTATTCATTCCACTTGTATTGGTATGGGTGATTACACTAGGGATTCTTTTCAAAGGTGTAAAGAAGGGAATCGAAGTAGCGAATAAGATCTTTATTCCGGCACTAGTTATTTTATTCTTAATAATTGTTGTTCGCGCTTTAACATTGCCTGGAGCATTGGATGGGTTAGATGCTTTCTTCAAACCGGATTTCAGCAAAATAGCTGACCCTGGTGTTTGGGTAGCGGCATACGGACAAATTTTCTTCAGTTTATCCATTGCATTTGCGATTATGATTACGTATTCCAGTTACCTTCCGAAGAAATCAGATATTACAAATAATGCATTCATCACAGGTTTCAGTAACTCAGGGTTTGAATTACTTGCAGGTATCGGGGTATTTGCTGCTTTAGGTTTCATGGCTCAATCTCAAGGTGTAGGGGTGCAGGAAGTAGTAAGCGGTGGAGTTGGATTGGCGTTTGTGGTATTCCCGCAAATCATTAACGAATTCCCGGCACTTAACGGATTATTCGGATTCCTGTTCTTTGCTTCCCTGGTGTTAGCCGGGCTGTCATCACTCATCTCGATTACGGAGACTTATGTAGCAGGGGTTTCTGAGAAGTTCGGAATTTCCCGTACGAAAGCGGTTCTTTTCGGCGGAGGTCTTTCTGCGGTCATCTCAATCTTATTTGCCACTCAGGGCGGATTACTCTTCCTGGACGCTGCAGATTACTTTATCAACCAGTTTGGTGTAGCATTCGTGGGGTTAGTTGAAGTAGTAGTGATTGCCTGGTTCCTGCGCAAGTTAGGTACATTCCAATCTCACGCTAATGGAATCTCTGATATTCAGCTTGGTGCCTGGTGGAAAGTATGCTTAGGCGTCATCACACCAATCGTTCTTGGATGGATGATGTTCGGATTATTCAAAATGAATTTATTAAGAGAATTTGAAACTGAAACTGGAAACTATGGAGGTTACTCAGATGCCTTCATCCTTTACAGCGGATGGTTTGTAGCAGGATTCGCGATCCTTGCAGGTGTTGCCTTCTCATTCAAACGCTGGCATGCCAAAACTGAAGCTGAAAGCTATAAGGAGGTAAGCTAACATGACAGGTAGCGCTATTGCAATGATGGTTGTAGGAATGGTCATCATCTGGGGTGGATTAGCAGCTAGTATCATGAACGCTGTTTCCAAATCCAAAAAACAGATGTAAAGAGTGAAAAGATGAAGCAGACGATGGGTTAACCATTGTCTGCTTTTTTAACGTTTTTTGCTTTTGATTCTGTCTTGACGTTCCCACATTCGTAAGTGAGGGTAAGGGTCAAAGGACCATTCCGTCAAACCGTTATCCTTGTACATTCCGTAGTGCAGATGGGGAGGGAATTTCCCTGATGTCCCTGGGGGTCCGTATCCTGAGCTACCGACACCGCCAATAACCATTCCTGGTTCCACCACTTGACCTATATGAAGATCTTTAGAGAAACCGCTAAGGTGGGCAAAATAATGATAGGTATTATTAATGTCACGTATGCCGATACGCCAGCCTCCATATCGGTTCCATCCTTTCATCTCGATGATTCCATACGATGTTGCTCTTACAGGTACACCATAATCAGCAAAGAGGTCCGTCCCTTCATGAATCCGTCTTCCTCCCCAACCACGGGCGTCACCCCAAGTGTTTCGGTAACTGTAGTTGAATCTGAGGGGAAGGGGGAAGGCTTTTTGGTTTAAATGGATGGTCCCATATTGTTTATAGATTTTGGCATTTCCCATGATGATACTGACCGTTTTATCGCGTTTGTAGTAGTCCCACAGTGCGAGCTTGAAATTATCCCGGTCAATTCCGTATTGTAAAATAAAATCTGTCAAAGCAGCCAGTATATCTTCATCACTCTTAAGGCTGGCTTTTCCATCGAAGTCACCATCCCGGCCTATCCCGTTGAATAGGGATATCGTTTCTGGATTGTCGTCTTCCCGGTTAGGATTCAGAGGGCCGACCCATTTTTCAGGCTCCATATAGATCGATATAAGTGAAGAGGGCTTTTCCCTATCTTTACGGGCAAACCGTAGACTGCGTTCGTACTGATCAACAGCAGCAAGATAGTACCAGGGAATATGAGTCAGAGCCGAGCTTTTCTGAAATAAATCCATCCTTTTCGTGTGAATCTGTTCGTCTGTCAGCTTTTCTGCAGCAAAGGTTTGACAAGGGCTTATCAACATGCAGAAAACCACAAAGGCTAAGACCAATCGTTTGTACAAAATTATCCCTCCATTTTTAGGGGCCTACTACTAGTTTGTATCGTTCATCGGGATTCATAATCATCAATAAATGGTAATAGGGTATCACATGCTTGTTTTCACTTTTTTAGTATGATAAAGTGACAAAAGAAGTATATTGATGATGGCTTTTTTTACATAAGATGAACGATTTAGAAAGCGTTTCACTCTTTGCCTAAGTCAGAATTATTTAGGATTGGAGATGAGGGGTATGAGTAAGAAAGATGAGCACATTCGTAAACCGGATTGGCTTAAAATTAAGCTGAATACGAATGATAACTATATGGGCTTGAAGAAAATGATGCGTGAAAACAACCTTCACACGGTATGTGAAGAGGCTCGTTGTCCTAATATTCATGAATGTTGGGGAACTAGAAGAACAGCAACCTTCATGATTCTTGGAGATATTTGTACACGAGCATGCCGTTTCTGTGCAGTAAAAACAGGCCTTCCAACTGAATTAGATCTGAAAGAACCAGAACGCGTTGCAGATTCTGTTCAATTAATGAACCTGAAGCATGTAGTTATTACAGCTGTAGCACGTGATGACCTGAAAGATGGTGGATCGCAAGTATTTGCTGAAACGGTTCGTGCCATTCGTCGTAAGAGTCCGTTCACTTCCATTGAAGTATTACCTTCCGATATGGGTGGAGTTTTTGATAATATCAAAACATTGATGGATGCAAAGCCAGACATCATGAACTACAATGTCGAAACCGTTCGTCGCTTGACCCCAAGAGTTCGTGCCCGCGCTACCTACGATCGCACATTGGAATTCCTGCGTCGTGCAAAAGAATTAAATCCGGAAATTCCAACAAAATCAAGTATCATGGTTGGTCTTGGTGAAACGAAGGAAGAAATTCTTGAAACAATGGATGATCTGCGTGCCAATCATGTTGATATTGTGACATTAGGTCAATACCTGCAACCATCGAAGAAACACTTGAAGGTACAGAAGTATTATCACCCTGATGAGTTTGCTGAACTACGTGAAGCGGCGATGGAAAAAGGCTTCAGTCACTGTGAAGCAGGACCGCTCGTTCGCTCTTCCTACCATGCAGATGAGCAAGTTAATGCAGCTGCCAAAGCAAGACAAGCAGCCGGTGAGCAAGAAGTTCAAAAGGCATAATTTTTCATATATAAAAGGACTGACTTGAAGGAGAAGATCTCTAACAGTCAGTCCTTTTTGTAGCAAAGAGTATGGCATCCGGCAAGGCTAGATGCGTGTCTCTACTCTCTTCTAATTAATCGACCACGTTATCTGTGTTATCTTTTCGCTTTTGACGGTCTTTGTTGATTTTGTGGACGTCGTCATCCTGCATTTCGTATTTCTCAGATGTCATTTCACCATTTGGATTTTCACCTGCGTCTACATTTCTTCCCTGAGGAGAATCCTGCAGCATGAGGTTGATGGTATCATCAATGGCCGTGTTGGCATTACGGCTATCGCTATCCATTTTGGCAAGGTTTTCTACACTGCGCATCAGGCTCTTGTCATCGGTCACATATACATGGTACCAACGGGGAATAACCGACATGGCTGTTTTCTTTACTTGGTCGGCTACTTCAAAGCGGCCATCTTTATCCTTTTTGTCCGTCACGTATGAAATCAGCACTTCTTCATCAGTGACAAGAGTGGAACAATCCTTTACGTCTGGAAGAGAAACACTCATTTTGCTGATCGTGTCGGCTACTTGTTCACGATTGATGCTGTACATATCCTTTGTGGAAATGGTTTGACCTCCTGTAGGACTTTTCTGTTGGCGAACATAGCCGAAGTCCTCACCCCGGTGAGCTCCTTTTTTCGTCCAGCTATTTTCGTTGTACAGGTCCTCCCGGTCATTCACGTTAATGGTATTTCCATTGTCGTGAAACATTTCTTCATTGGCCGTGTCAATTCCATCACAAGCGGTTCCGATTATAGCAATACTTAGTACAGTTGTACCCAGAATGAATTTATTCAAGTTAAACACCCCCTATTTGATAGGGTGACCATGTCTTATGACAATTTTTCATAGTAATTAATGGACAATCCGTTATAATTTAAGATAAGGAAATGAAAGTGGGTGGACAAGATGATTTGTGTGCAGAATACATGCTACGAAATCGTTGAGGAATTTAGAGACGGGTTCAACGAGGAAGCATTTAAGGAGAGGTATAGCGACATCTTAAGTAAATACGACTTTATCCTTGGGGATTGGGGATATGGCCAGCTCCGCTTAAAAGGATTCTTTGATGATCATAATCAAAAAGCCTCTTTTGACACAAAGGTGAGTACACATAAGGATTACTTATATGAATACTGTAACTTTGGCTGCGCTTATTTTCTTGTGAAAAAAGTCAATAAATAATGGTGAAAAAGGAACAAACCGTACAGTTTGTTCCTTTTGTTATTTTACTTATTTTCAGTATATGGAGGTTCTTCATTCACATCGGGATCTGCATGAACAGGGTGTGATCCAGGCTCCTGACGTGGGATATCCTGATGAAGTGATTTATTTTCGTAGTTGAAAGCACTGTAATATCGCTGCCCTTCTCTCCAAGGAGTGCTTTTGTTCTCAACGGGAGTATGCTTTCCTCGGGGAGCGCCATATGGCCCTTCTGGCAGTGTTTCCGGTACGATAAAATTGCGGTATGTTTCAACGTTGGAAAAGTCACTATATACTTCATCTTCTTTGTCTCTTGGTTCTTTACTCATTATATCTCCCACCTTTCATACTTGTAGTATGTGAGAGTGGGGTGTACTTCATTCTTAATAGTCCGCTGTAAGAACGACTACATAATGATTTCTCCTAGAAAGTCCCTCAACTCATCGGCTTCTTCCTCCGTTAGCTTGAACACACTTTCTACATATCCAGGTTCATCCAGGTCATCCCTGCCGACGATCGCGAATCGACTGCCTTGAAGGTCTAATACTAAAGATTTCCCGTAATAGCGAGCTGTCTGGGTAATCGCCAAGTCGTACCGCTGATTTTCCCCCATAAAACTCACAAAGCGTGTTTTTGTATTTTCTGTATCATCGTATAAATAAAATCGTTCACTCATGACGATGTCCTCCTCTTTTTTTTGCTTATCTCATCATAACAAACTGAGCTTAGAATTGCAGGAAGTTCCTGTATGACAGTGAGGGGAATATGGTAAAATAAAAGGGAGGATCGTTCATAGAGAGGGGTGCACCATGTATTTCGTAGATAGAGAAAAAATAGAGGAAATATTATTGTATATGAATGAGCAGTTAAAGACTGTTAGTGAACATGATCAATGGGACGGAACATTAGAAAAATTAGCTTTGGAGCGAATGGCTCACACAATTATTGAATCTATACTCGATGTAGGAAACAGTATGATCGACGGTTTCATTATGAGAGATCCGGGAAGCTATGAGGATATCATAGATATTCTTCTGGATGAAAAGGTCATTGGAGACAAGATGAGTGAGGATCTTAAACGACTTGTAGCAGAGCGTAAGGTTCTTGTTCAAGAGTATACAGCCATTCATCATGAGCAATTACATACGATTTTAAACGAGGTATTCCACTCGTTGGAGAAGTTTCCCCAACAGGTTCAGAACTACCTTGAAAATGAATTGGGACCTGTGTCTGCATTTAAAAATTAATCAGCATTTGACAGCGCTTTCTATATAGGGAGCGTTTTGTTTTATTTATGGAATGCATTTTACCGAAAATAGCACAGGCTCTACAACAGGTATTTGGACATACTATACACAAAGCATACGGAGGTACATAATGAAGGAATATAAAGGTTACTTAATTGATTTAGATGGCACAATGTATAAAGGAAAAGAGAAAATCGAAGAAGCAGGAGATTTTGTTAAACGATTAAAACAAAAGGGATTACCTTATTTGTTTGTCACCAATAATTCTTCGAGAAGACCTGAACAGGTTGCAGAAAAATTGCAGTCCTTTGATATCCCTGCCACGAAGGAACAGGTATTTACTACGTCAATGGCAACAGCCCAGTATATGGCGAAGAAAAAGCCAAATGGGACGGCATATGTCATCGGGGAAGAAGGAATCCGCTCGGCACTGGAAGAGAACGGCATCACTCTTCAGGATGAGAAACCTGATTTCGTGGTAGTGGGAATTGATCGTGATATTAATTACGAGAAGCTATCCCTAGCTTGTTTAGGCGTGAGAAATGGAGCAACGTTTATTTCAACCAATGGAGATATCGCGATTCCGACTGAAAGAGGGTTGCTTCCAGGGAACGGTTCCCTTACGTCAGTTGTCACAGTCTCCACACAAACTGAACCGGTCTTCATCGGGAAGCCTGAATCGATCATTATGGAGCAGGCGCTATCTGTACTGGGGGTGCCTAAGAAAGATACGTTAATGGTTGGGGACAATTATGATACAGATATATTAGCAGGGATAAACGCCGGACTGGATACACTGCTTGTTCATACAGGTGTCACAACAAAAGAAGCTTTGAGTTCGAAAGATATTCAGCCGACATATACAATCGAAACGTTAGATGAATGGGATATATAATAAAAAAAGTGGGGGCTGTATTTATAGCCTCCACTTTCTCTAAACCCTTCTGAGTACTCAAATTAGAAAAAATTTCTTGAATTAGGAACATATTCATGATAGACAACAATCGTTGGTATAAGTAAAATAGAACTAGTGTTAAAAGAAGTAATCAAAATACTATTTATACTAGGGGGGACCTTTGTACTGGTCTTTTTTACTACTATCTATTCCTCTGTAGATAGTCGGTGAGTATAATAATGGCAGTGATGAAGATTATACTCCTAAAGTATTATGTGATTTTTCCTCTAACTAACTTTTCCATTACACATATTTGAGTACTCAGAAGGACTAGAAAGACAGGATCAAAAAAACATTAAGAATTTAAAGATTTTTCTTAAAAAATATTACGAAAAAAAGTGTAAAGGTATGCAACTAGGGTAAACATCAAAGGTAGTAGGGGACTATTAGCGTTGATACCTTTTCAATTTCTAACTATTCTTTACGAATGCAAGCAACTTTAAGAATGAAAGTCACTGTTTCTTAATTGATTTTCGAAACATTCCACGTCATTTCTAAAGAATTTTTAAAAGGGTAGTGAGGTAATGAGTATTACAGTTACAGGACTTGTCGGAAAGAAAATAAGGCACCATAGAAGAGCAAAAGAAATCACCATACAAGAATTAAGTCACAAATGTGGATTAACGGTTAATTATATTTCGTTGATTGAAAAGGGAGAGGCGAATCCGTCCCTGAACAAGCTGAATGCCATTGTATGTGCTCTTGACGTTCAGTGGGAAGACATTATGCCGACTTGTGAAGAACACGAAGACATCTACAATCAAACGATTCTTTAATGAACTAATTTTCTCTTTTTAATTTCTTGTTCGATCAGAATGATGAATTCATTACTGAGTTTTAACTGTTTTGCTTTTTTATAGGCATCAATAAGGGCTTGGTCACTTAGGAGCCGGATAGGATTTCACCTCAATTATTCTTCGTATGTAGTATGTGAAATTCTTTCGAATCTCATAAAAGTGATAGCCTTTATCTGGTGTTTATTCTAAAGAAGCCTTGTTACAACTATATTGATGTTAATTACAACTATAGTTGTAATTATATAAAACTATTCATCGATGTGCAATAATAAAGTTAGTTAAAAGGATCTATTTATTGTAGTCTGTAATTTTTTAGGGAATATAGTATGATTATTTTGTTAGCGTATATATCCACTTCTTCTATCACTAAAAAATCAGACGACCCATGTCGTCTGATTTGGATAATTCTTCAACCTCATTCTGCGCATTTCGCCCTGTGTGCCAACCGACTGGAAGCAGCCGCTGCAATAGCTCCGACAATATCATCAAGGAAGGTATGGCACATACCGGATGATTTATCATTTAGCCTCTCCAGAATTCCAGGTTTTTGCTTGTCTATATATCCGTAGTTTGTAAATCCGATCGATCCATATACATTCACAATCGAAAAGGCCAGGATTTCATCCACACCATATAGTCCTTCATCTACTTCAATAATCGCTTGAAGCGGTTCTTCAAGCATCTTTTTTTCAGCCAATATATCTAGTTGAATACCTGTCAGTATTGCATTCTGTACTTCCCGCTTCGTTAACACACGTTCAACATTATAGACACATTCCTTTAGTTCAAGATCAGGATGATATTTTTGTTGAAGGTACATGACCAATTGAGCGATATCTTCAATCTCCACTCCTCTTTCATGCAGCCATTTACGTGCCGTTTTCTCTAATAAATCCATTGATTCTTTATCCTTCATCCTATTCACCTTTTCTTTGAAAGATTATAAAACCCCTATTTCGATTAGACGAAGCCTTGTTTTACACATATGATTCCTATTTAAAAAATAGACATAATAATAGCTTCTACTCTCATTCTTGCCCATCTCCAGTTTCAGATATTCATAAATGTCTTTAAAGGTTATATTCATATAATTTGTGTCCTTCAAATGAAGGAAAATGACAATATGAAAAAGAGTTCCTTTGACACAGATCACCTTGCGAAAAATAAAAAGACGGTCACTTTAGATAGGAGAGATCAACATGTCTCAAGAAATATTAATCAATCATTTTGGATTGCATCCAGAGAGGGCATTCTTTGATGGAATGATGAATCGATATTTGGTTGGGGGGTTAGTATATAGTATTGTCGGCGTAACGAATATGGAACAAGAAACCTTAGTGGAACTCTACAAATTGGCAGAACACCTTAAAAGTCAGGGGGATCGCCATGTTTCAACCTTCGTTCCTAACCACGAAGGAAGATTTCTTGTTGTAGAAAAAGATAAAGACTTTGTGGTGCTGCGAAATGAAAGCATCCAATCCCCCCCGGATAATAAGCTGGGAAGAAAGTTAAGCAAATTCCATTTCAGGGGACGGACCTTTGAAGAAAAGGTGGAGAAAATAAATCGTATGGGCCAGTGGAAGAGTCTGTGGGAAAAGCGGCTGGACCAGTTAGAGAAAGCGTACTATCAGGTTATCCAGGATCAGCCGGCTGATGAGTTTGAACGTCGTTTTGTTGAGAGCTATCCTTATTACAGTGCTTTGTCAGAAAACGCGATTCAGTATCTGGTGGATACGGAGCTTGATGAGGACCCGAAGCAAGAGGATGCAGGCACGATTTGCCATGAACGTTATATTCAATCGACATGGGGGACTGAGGTGTGCATTCATTTTCCATTTCAGTGGGTATTCGATCACTGCAGCAGGGACATAGCGGAGTGGGTGAGAGAAAGATATTTCATGAAAAGCCAAACGTTTCATCCTGAGCTTCAGGAATTTATGAGAGAGTATGAATCCATTACCCCACTCTCACCATTCTCATGGAGGTTGTTGTATTCACGACTTCTGTTTCCCCTGCATTATTTCGAATGCATCGAGGAATATTATATTTCAGAATCTGAGCAGCAGAAGAAGGTAGTAGAAGAGAAGCTGGAGAACTATCTGAAAAATTCTCATCAATATGAGGCATTTCTGTCTGACTTTTATCATATGTCCGAAGTTCCAGTGAAAAAATGGGGAATTCCCCTTGTTGCATGGCTTTAAACGATCAATGTCTTCAAAGACTTTAACCCCCTGTATACCTTCATTTTTATGCTAAACTGGAGGAAAGTGAAGTGAAGGTAGGGGATACATATGAAGCCATCCATATACATTACGAGAAAATTGCCTGAATCAGTGATTAAACCATTGCAGAGCGAATTTGAAGTCGACATGTGGGAACATGGGGATGTTCCAGTGCCAAGGGATATTCTTCTCCGTAAAGCAGAGAGTGCTACTGCTTTACTTACTATGCTGTCAGACCGGATAGATAAGGAGCTATTACAGAAATCTCCTTCATTGAAGGTCGTGGCAAATCTTGCGGTGGGCTTTGACAATATAGATCTTGAAGCGGCAAAAGAATTGGGCGTAACCATTTGCAACACGCCTGATGTCCTAACGGAAACCACTGCCGACTTAACATTTGCTCTTTTAATGGCGACGGCAAGGCGAATCGTTGAAGCGGATCGCTATATTAAAGAAGGAAAATGGAAAAGCTGGTCACCCCTTCTCCTTTCCGGCATGGATATTCATCACAAAACCATTGGTATCGTTGGAATGGGAAGCATAGGAGAAGCGGTGGCTAGAAGATCCAAGGGATTCAATATGAATGTTCTTTATCATAATCGTTCCAGGAAGCATGAAGCGGAAAGAGCCCTTGGAGTACAATATTCAACATTTGAAGATCTTTTAATCCAGTCGGATTTCGTTGTTGTGCTTGCTCCACTGAATGCGGGTACAAAAGGCATGTTCCAGGAAGAACAATTCACCATGATGAAAAAAACAGGGATTTTCATCAATGCAGCCCGTGGTGCGATTGTAAATGAAGAGGCTTTAGAAAAAGCATTGAAGAGGGGTGACATTGCAGGTGCCGGATTGGATGTATTCGAAGCAGAGCCGATTGATGCCGATCATCCTCTTCTTGCATTAGATCAAGTTGTCGCCATTCCCCATATTGGCAGTTCCTCGAAAGAAACGCGTTATGAAATGATGGCCTTATGCGTGGAGAACATTCAGGCAGTTATAAAGGGAGATCAACCGAAGACGGAAGTACAATGAAAAAAAAGCCTAAATCCGATTAAGGATTTAGGCTTTAATGTGATTGAATTAGAATACTTGCTCTACTTCAACGATACCTGGAACTTCTTCCACTAAAGCGCGTTCGATTCCTGCTTTTAGCGTGATTGTTGAACTTGGGCAGCTTCCACAAGCACCTAGAAGGCGTAATTTAACGATTCCGTCTTCGACGTCCACTAGTTCGCAGTCTCCACCATCGCGAAGTAGGAACGGACGTAATTTATCTAATACTTCCTGAACTGGTGCAATCATTTCGTTTTCAGCCATAATTATCTACTCCTTTCCTTACTCTCTATTATAATGACATATTCACAAAAAATCTATCAACCTGCAAACTATTGGGAATTTCTTTTTAAGAAAAAGTCTAAATACAGTTTCCAGTACAGAAATTCACACATTATCGTTCCAACTCTGCTGCTTTTTTTGTAAAATATACAAGAGAGGGAAAGCAAAGGGGAGAGAGAAATGGAGCGTAAGCCTGTTGAACTTTATGTATATGGGGCAGAAATACTTTGTCCAAGCTGCGTGAATTTACCATCATCGAAAGAAACGTACGAATGGCTTGAGGCTGCTGTCAGCCGGAAGTACCCAAATCAGCCCTTCGTGATTAAATATGTAGATATTCACAGTCCTCCTGAAGATGAAGTCGTAAAGCAATTTGCTTCAAGAGTCATCGAAGAGGATATGTTTTATCCGATTGTCCTGTTAGAAGGAAATATTGTCGGCGAAGGGAATCCCCGTTTAAAAACGATTTACACTGAGCTTGAAAAGTATGGGTATAAAGCGGTTTAATTCGTGGGGGTTGAAAAAGGCTTTTCTGATTGGGCTAGCTTTTTCAGATGGATTATTGAGGTGAATCAAAAAAAGAACCGCACATCAATCGCGGTTCTTTTTTACATCATCCATTATGATACTTATACATCCATAACACACCGGATTTCAACAATCGAGCGACACGACCTGTGATGGAGCGCTCGTTTACCAGACCGAAGCCATGTTTCTTTCCGAGTGAACCGAGAATTCCTTTAAGCTTGATCTTAGGTAATTCTGCAGGTAGTTCTTCGTTTTTCCAACGTTTAAGTAAAACTGTCACGATTTGTTCTGCTTGTCCCTCAGCCAGCTGGGCACTTGGAGCTTGAGGAAGGCTTGCGCAGTCACCAACCACGTACACATTTTCATCCTGAGGCAGGTTATGATACTTTGTCAGAATGACGCGACCGCTTGCATCTTTTTCAACATTCATATCGCGGACGACTTTGCTTGGCTGAATACCTGCCGTCCATACGATTGCATCGCAAAAGATTTGTTCTTCATGATTATGGAGGGTATTTGGTTCCACTCTTGTAATATTCGAACCATTGACGATGTCTACGTCATTCTCGTCAAACCAACTGTGAACATAAGAGCTTAGACGCTCAGGGAAGGCATTAAGAATACGCGGACCTCGATCGAACAGCTTTATTTTTAAATCAGAACGGCTTTCACGAAGTTCACTCGCAAGCTCAATCCCGCTTAATCCGGCTCCAACGATTCCTACGATCGAACCAGCTGGAAGATTACATAAGGTTTGGTATGTCTTACGGGATTTTTCAATTGTTTGAATGGAGTAAGTATGTTCGTCAGCACCAGGTACATTATGATATTTATCCTCACAGCCGAGTCCAATCACAAGGTCGTCATAAGGAACTGGATCTTGGTCTTTCATATTTACGAGCTTGTTTTCCATGTCCACTCCGGAAATATCTCCGTACACGTAGGATAAACGGGCATGTTCCGGGAATGATACGCGTACATGTTGATCTGAAATCGTACCAGCGGCTAAAGCATAGTATTCCGTCTTAAGGCAGTGGTAAGGATTTCGATCAATCAGGGTAATCGATACATCTTCAGGTAATTGGTTGGGTAATAAGCGAAGTAGAACGCGCATGTTCCCATATCCTCCGCCAAGCAGCACTAATTGTTTCATGAAAAATTTCCCCTTTTTTGCACTCTACATTATGAATGAAATAGTGTGTTTGTATGTGATGTATATCCCATAAATTGTATGGGACGGGATTGAAAGGACATTCACGCCGAAACGGGTCCTGAAAAAGTAAGCATTTTCAATATGAAGCATAATTCGCGCAATTATCATATTAGTAAACCTATTAACATTAAAAGTATATCGAAATAACGGCGTTTTCACAACAGAAATAAGCGAAAATGTTCACAATCTGTTATACCATTACATGGAACTCAAATGATTGACGATAATGATAAAAAAAGGTAGCATAACAAAGAGTAGTGAGGTGATAGAATTGAAACCTATTATTGAATTTTGTATAAGTAATCTTGCTAGTGGTGCGCAAAAAGCGCTTGAAATATTAGAGAGGGACCCCAACCTCGATGTTATTGAGTATGGATGCCTGGGTTACTGCGGAAAATGCGCCCAATCCTTTTATGCTCTCGTCAATGGTGAAGTCGTAACAGGGGACACACCTGAAGAGTTGGTGGATCATATCTATCAATTTCTTGAAGATAATCCGATGTTTTAAAGAAAAGCTGGTCTTGTGACTGGCTTATTTTTTTTGGTTTTTTACAATGTGTATGTGTTCTGGAATGCAAAAAAAAAAACAGTGGCGAGACCACTAGTTTTCTTTTACAAAGACTTTGCTTCTTTATACCGATCCCGTATTTCGTACCAGCTCTCTCTGGCCATTTCAATAATCTTCGGTTCTGTGGAGAGATGCTGTTTACTAATGACTTTAGATAAATAAACGACGGATTCCTCGATTTTATCCTGTCTTCTCAATAATTCCGCTATGATATACAGGAGTTTAGTTTCGGACATTAAAGAACCTGATACGCCGTCTGTCAAATAGGCATCAATGTATTCATGTGTAGCAAGATTAATGAATCGTCTTTCCTGTTCTTTTTCTCCTGTCTTTCGATAAAGCCAGGCAGTCCGGAGATATAACCCTGCTATGGTCACCTTTTTCTCCTTTTTAATTAGAGCACAGTAGGCGGCCAATTTATATGTATTAATCCCATCGTAATATGATCTCAGTTTTCCATAATCCTGTGGCTGCCAGTGTAGGCTGATTTTCTTTTCCAAATCAGCTTTGAGAACAGGAGGTATGTATGCTGTGAAATCATCTGTATACGAAAAACCACACTTTGGGCATACAGAAACGTTATAGAGTAAAGGATTCACATCCTTTGAATCATACAGGGGACAAAAGTCACTGTCGTATCCTACTACCTTCACAAAACGGGATCTGATCCTTGTTGTACTGAACGAGTGTTTACACGAAAGGCACTGTGTTTTTTTATCATAAAAGGGCGACACTACCGTCATGAATACCACCTCATAATCGGGACTATTTTCCTTTATTATACCTTGGCGGAAGGATCAAGGACCAGTGTTTTTTATGGAGATAAGTAAAAAGTCACGGTTTACTGATATGAATAAAAAGTTTCCTTCCAATCATTCACCAAAGCCCCTTTGGTTGAGTAGTAAAATAGAAAGGAGTATACTAAGAAGTAAGAAATGAAAAGGTTGGGGGTGTAATGAATGAGTGAAGTAGTCATTCTGACAGAAGCCGCGGCCCTTCAGATTAAAGATATGATGAAGGAACATGAGGAAACAGATGCCATGTTGCGAGTAGCGGTTAAAGGGGGAGGCTGTAGCGGCCTTTCTTATGGAATGGGATTTGAACATGAGCTTCAAGATGGAGATACAACACTGGAACAGCATGGAATCAAGCTTGTTGTAGCCAAAAATGATGCTGCTATTTTGAACGGTACTAAAATAGATTACAAGCAGTCCATGATGGGTGGCGGATTTACGATTGATAATCCGAACGCCATCGCATCATGCGGATGCGGATCATCGTTCGTGACGGCGACGAATAAAGGTACGCCGGAGAATTGCTGATAACTAAGAGGGACGGACCTCCATTTTGGAGGTCCGTCCCCTTTTTCATGATTAATGGATATTTTTTAGTGCTTCTTCAACAGGTGTGTCACCGCTCAGGATTTCGAATACTTTGTGGTTTGTTTCTTCGATGGTCAAGGAGTCGACGAGTACTTTTGCGACATCTTCACGTGATATGTCTCTGCTTTTGTCTTCAATGGAGGTAGAAGCTTCAATCTTTCCTTTCCCTTCGTCGAATGAAAGGGCGCCTGGTCGGACGATTGTGTAATTTAGACCGCTTTCCTTCAAATAGGCATCCGCTGCTCCTTTCGCTTTTAAGTAAAACTGAAGTGCATCCGGACCGCTTGACGGATTATCTGCACCCATTGAGCTAAGCATCACAAAGCGCTCAATTCCCATCTTCTTCGCGTAATCCACTGCTTTCTTTGCACCTTCCTGATCAATTGTAAGGGTCTTATCGTCTCCTGTTGAACCACCGCTGCCAGCTGCAAAAATAACAGCATTTACATTTTCAAGAGCGTAAGAAAAGTCCTGCACCAGGTCTGCAACAATTGGTCTTGCCCCTAAGTCTTCCATATCCTTTGCCTGTTCTGTCTTTCGAATCATGGCTCTCACGAAATGCTGACTGCTGCCTGAAAGTTCTTTCACTATGTGTCGGCCAGTATGACCGTTTGCTCCAATAACGAGTACATTCATGCATCCATCATCCTTTATCTAAGTTTTTTATCCTATTATTGGTCTACCCATTCACTGCTAAAATAAACAATTTGATGGTTTAGGTGTAATAAGGATCAATGTTTGGCACATTATTTCTGCGATTGGATATTCTGTTTCTTAAGATCGGGAATAATTTTGATGTTTTCACTTACATTCAAATTAAAAGGCTCTTTTCGTAAAGTTTGTTGCTATTGTAGACACGAAAGTAATAGTTGATTTCTGCTCCAGGATGCTCGCTTTCCGCGGGGCTGGCGGTGAGCCTCCTCGGCTGCGCCTCCGGGGTCTCACCTGTCCAGCTATTCCCGCAGGAGTCGATCATCCTGCAGCGAGGATCAACTTTCTGAGCATGAATCCTTAATCGAAAACAATTTAAACAAGCTTTTTAGCAAACAATCTCTTATAAGGTAAGTAGAGATTCATTGTCTTAATAAAGCAGAATTATTTTTTCTAGTTATTTTGTTTTCTGGTACACCTTGAAGCTCTGTCACAAAGATCCTATTAAAGATGGTGAGGGGAACTGCAAAGACTCCTGCGGAAGTACGGGCGTGCCGAGACCCCGGAAGCGAAGCTGAGGAGGCTCGGCCGAACGTCCGCGGAAAGCGGAGCAGTTCCCCTCACCATCCAGCACACACTAATTGACAGAGCCTTGCAGAACTTATGTTAAAAACAACAATCTTTACGAAAAGAGCGAATTAAAAAGAGGATCAGGTATAAATTTCCTGAACCTCTCTTATAGTGGACTTTAGTCTGTGAACATGGATGTACTGTGCATTGGTTGGACTCTTGCTTTCGGATCCATATAAGCTTTGGCATTATTAACCGCTGTCGGTGCTTCGCCAAATCCACTGGCAATGAGTTTGACTTTCCCATCATAGGTACTGATATCACCAGCAGCATAAATTCCGGGAATATTCGTTTCCATTCTCGAGTTAACGACGATTGAATTCTTTTCGATTTCAAGTCCCCAATCCTTGATCGGGCCAAGAGATGAAACAAAGCCAAAGTTAACGATCAGTTCATCGAGATCGAGAATTTCTTTCTCATCACCTTTTGTTTCTTCCAAAATCAGCTGATTGATCTTGTGCTCATCGACAACCAGCTCTGACGGAACATACGGAGTTTTAAGCTCAACGGTTGAGTTGTGCAGATTCTCCACACTATGTTCATGGGCTCTGAATTTATCTCTTCTGTGGACAAGGTAGACTTTTTCTGCGATCGGCTCAAGCATAAGGGCCCAGTCAACGGCAGAATCACCACCACCACAAATGACAACTTTCTTGTCCCTGAAATGTTCCAGGTTATCAATAAAGTAATGAAGATTCTTACCTTCAAAACTAGACGCATGCTCAAGTTCGAGGCGGCGAGGCTGGAAGGCACCGTTTCCTGCTGTGATGATGATCGTTCTGGAAAAATGAATCTCTTTATCGGTTGTGAGCTTAAAC
This sequence comes from Rossellomorea aquimaris, assembly GCF_008180865.1. Taxonomy (GTDB): domain Bacteria; phylum Bacillota; class Bacilli; order Bacillales; family Bacillaceae_B; genus Rossellomorea; species Rossellomorea yichunensis. The sequence goes on along the minus strand of NZ_VTEX01000003.1, from coordinate 110,031 downwards.
ATGCCATCAGCCTGTTTTTCTACACCTTCCACAGCTTGCTCCAGACAAATCGTCGTCTCAAATTTAGCCATCTGCTCTTTTAAATTATTTACAAGATCCTGGGCTTTCACTTTTGGAAAACCTGCGACATCATATATGTATTTCTCAGGATATAGCGTAGCCAGCTGGCCCCCGAGTTGTGGTAGACTTTCAATAATCTTAACTGATGCTTTTCTCATGCCGCCATAGAACGCCGTAAACAAACCTGTAGGACCGCCGCCTATGATCGTAATATCATACACTTTTTGATCTTCCTTCAACTAGATCCCTCCAACAATTAAGATGTATTTCACTTTAATTTATTCTATCACAGAGACATCGATTCTTCACAATAATTGAAATTATAATTGGGAATAATCAGTCTTTTTGGCGAGATCCCCTACGACTTTTGAATGAGTTAATCTGATGTGTTTTTCGATGTGTCCAGCTCCACGGCTTAGAGGCTCGAGGTCATAAGTCGAACCTGCCAAAAAGGCAAAAAAGCGCCTTTCCGACAGGTTCGCCTTATGCTTGTCGCCTCTGGGCAAAGCCCTTCCGCTTTTCGGAATATTCTTAAGTTTTCAATTTCCTATATATATCTTGAAAATGCATGGTAAAAAGAATATTATGTAATGTAGGCATAATGTTAAGAATTTATGACAATTCTCGCATAAGTATGTAGTAGTTCGTGAAATACGTCACATACTTTCTTGTTTATCGTTTTTATTTATTTTTCATACAATACTTTCCTCTTAAATTAAGGAAAACTTCTCGTTTGATTTGTTTCAGTTTCTTGTCTATAGGGAAAAGGTAATAGCATCAGATTGAACGGGATAAAAAAGCATGATGTGGAGGACTCTAAGAGTATCCAAAGCAAATTTATCAAAAAAGGTGGATGTGATTCAGTTGAGAAAGCCAAGAATCGTTGTATTAGGTGCAGGTTATGGTGGATTAATGACGGTAACTCGTCTTCAAAAACAATTAGGTACAAATGAAGCAGAAATTATTTTAGTTAATAAAAATGATTATCACTACGAAACCACTTGGTTACACGAAGCTTCTGCAGGTACACTTCATCATGATCGTGTACGTTACAACATTAAAGATGTTGTCAACACAAGCAAAGTAAACTTCTTACAAGCTACTGTTGAAGATATTAAAGTAGAAGAAAAGAAAGTCATCACAAGTAACGGTGAAGTAGAATTCGATTACCTGGTTGTTGCATTAGGTGCAGAATCGGAGACATTCGGTATCCAGGGTCTTCATGAGCATGCATTCATGATTTCGAACATCAACTCTGCCCGTCAAATCCGTGAGCATATTGAATTACAATTTGCTACGTATAAAAACGAAGAAGAAAAGAAAGATGACCGACTTACAATCGTTGTAGGTGGGGCAGGATTCACTGGAATCGAATTCTTGGGTGAATTAGGTAACCGTGTTCCTGAACTTTGTCATGAATATGATATCGATCGCAAGAAGGTTCGTATCGTGTGCGTGGAAGCTGCACCAATGATTCTTCCTGGATTCGATCCTGAGCTAGTGAAATACGCACGTGCCAAGCTTGAGAAAAAAGGTGTTGAATTCCACATCGGAACTCCACTTAAAGAAGCGAAAGCTGACAGCGTCCTTATCGCTAAAGGTGAAGATGAAGTAGAAGAAATCAAGGCTGGTACGATCGTATGGGCTGCAGGTGTACGCGGTAACTCCATCATCGAAAGAGCTGGAATCGAAAACATGCGTGCCCGGGTGAAAATCAACAAAGATCTTCGAGCTCCAGGTCATGACAACATCTTCATCATCGGTGACTGTTCACTTATGATCAATGAAGAAACTGAGCGTCCATACCCGCCGACTGCACAAATCGCAATGCAGCAAGGTGAAGTATGTGCCCGCAACATTGCTGCTTTACTGCACGGTAAAGATCACATGGAAGAGTTTACTCCAGATATCAAAGGAACAGTATGTTCACTGGGTGAAGACGATGCAATCGGTGTCGTTTATGGGAAGAAAATCACCGGAACAAAAGCTTCTTTCATGAAGAAAGTAGTCGATAACCGTGCGCTTTACATGGTTGGTGGACCATCACTTGTCTTCAAAAAAGGTAAGTTCAAGTTCTTTTAAGTCTTAAATCATATAGTGAAAAGCAGGGTGGTTTCCGCTCTGCTTTTTCTTGTGGGGAAATGTTACGGAGGTGTTCGAGAGTGAAAAGGGGCAAAGTTTGGCTTGCGGTGGCCGGACTCGTCATAGATGAGAATGGTAAATGGCTTGTGGTAAAAAAGAAATACAGTGGTCTGAAAGGAATGTGGTCCCTGCCTGCTGGTTTCGTCAATGCTGGAGAAGCAGTCGATGATGCAGTTATGAGAGAAGTAAGAGAGGAAACAGGATTACAAACAAGCATCAAAGGGATTGTAGGATTCCGGTCAGGCGTGATTCAAGATGATGTCAGCGATAACATGCTGATCTTTCTGTTGGAAAGTAAGGAAACTTCTTCTATTCAAATCCAAGAAAAAGAATTGTGGGATGTGGGGTGGAAGTCTCCTCAAGAATTGTTGGAAGATGAAAAAACGTCCGTTATGGTGCATGAGATAATCAAACAGGCGGCTGACCAAAATATACTAAGCCCGATAGAAGGGATTAATCCAGGAGACCAATTTGCCTACACAAAGTACACATTATTTTTATAAAATTCTGTAAATTTTAAGAAAAAAAGAGATAATGAAAGAAAAACACAAATGTATTCGCTTTCTTAACGGTACATCCCCTCTCATGTCCCTTTTCTTTATTGGAGATAGATGATATATTATCAGAAAATTAAGAAATTAAACAAAAGGGAGAGGGAATTATGAGAGCTACTGCAAGTACTAAAACGAAATACTGTCTTTATTGTTCAGGAAAAGGATACTTTCAGCTAGTATTGGGTGGTTCTGAAACGTGTCCGTGCTGCGGAGGCAGTGGGAAGCAGAAATAAGCCCTAACAGATAGAATGAAAAGCAGACCTGATGAAGGTGGATACTTCCAATGGAGGTATGGATCCTGATTTGGGTCTGTTTTTATATGGTCACCTGATATGGAACATATGTTTATTTTGTGAATAAGCTACAAATCTTCTTGAAAATATTGACGCTTTCATTACACTCGGGGTACACTAATCTTTAGTGTTTATGGAGGTGTAAGCGGAAAAATGCCTATACATGTGATGTTAATTTCGATGCTTCTATTTTTTGTTCTATTTTTCGGAATAGGCTTTTTGTTAAATATGTTATTGCGTATGACGTGGATTATGGCCATCATTTATCCTATTGTCGTCATTTTTATTGTGGATGATGTTCGTTTTATAGATTATTTCCGAAATGCCGGAGAGTCGTTTTCTGAGTTAGGTACGAAAATCAGCCACCTGGCTGTAGCCGATCTTGTGATCTTAGGAAGTGGGCTGGCAGGAGCGATTCTTTCAGGAGTCGTGATGAGAATTTTAAGAGCAAAAGGGTATCGAATGTTTTAACCGCATCCGTTTAACCGAGGGATTTCCCCGAAGTTGAACGGGTTTTTATTATGATTTTTTTCGAAAATTGTACATACTAGTTGAAGTAGGAAATAGGTTATATTCACTGTAATATCGGCGATGTGCGGTGAAACTCATCTAAAGGGAACGCTAACCTGAATGATTTCCAAATATTGAAACTATTCGATTTTTTTCTCAATTTATGCATATATCTCCTCCTGGTTGGGAAGTATTAAAGGTGGGAGGAGTGAATACATGAATTTGTTTAAAACATGGACGAAGAGATTCGTTATGGTCAGTTTGTTCATCCTGGCACTGGGAACCACTTTTCAATCAGTCTCCGGAGTAGAGGCCCAAACCTTTAAAACCTGGTTGATGGATAAGGGTGACCGTGATCAAACCAGTTTGAATTATAAAGAGCATCAGAGAAATCGATTAGGATTGTCATTCAAATTTCTTAAAAGGCTGGCAGGCTTTGAAACTCAGATATCTGCGAGTACACCTGTTGAACCGAGGACGTTGGAAGAGTCCGTTGATTGGGATCAGTATACGAAGCATAAGGTCGTAGCCACAGGCTATACAGCCGGGATTGAATCGACCGGGAAGAATCCTGGGCATCCCCTGTACGGAATTACATATTCAGGAGTGAAAGTGAAACGTGATTTATATTCTACGATTGCAGCCGATCTTTCCGTTTATCCTATTGGTACCATTCTTTTTATCCCCCATTATGGATATGGGGTAGTAGCCGATAAAGGGAGCGCTATTAAGGGGAATAGACTGGATCTCTATTATGAGACAGTCGATGATGTGTATAATGAATGGGGGAAACAGACACTGGATGTGTATGTGATCCAGATGGGTTCAGGTGAGTTATCCGAACAGCAATTAGTAGATCTAAATGAAAATAAATCCATGCAGGTTTTTAGACAGCAGATTTTATCGCCTAAAGAAGAATAATCAAGAAAAGCACGCAGTTCATCCATCATGAACTGCGTGCTTTTTTAACATCACTGGACCTCTTTATACAATTCTGGATGAAGCATCCCGGCAAGCTTGACAGCTCCCTTTAATAGAAGTGGGGACGGCCTGCAATAGAGGGCTTCTTCCAGGACAAAAATTCGATCTTGTTGAATAGCTCTCATGTCGTTCCATCCTGGACGCTTCTTTACGATATCAGGGTTAACCCGTTTTTGCTGAACGCCGACCCATGCAAGGCAGATATAGTCGGGGTCACGCTTTTGTACATCTTCCCAATCCGTTTGAACACTCGCTAGATCCACATCTTCATATAGATTTCGTGCCCCGATCATCTCGCTCAACTCGGTTAACCAGTTGATCTTACCAGGGGTGAATACAGGCTTTGGCCACCATTCCCAGTAAAGAGAGGGAGGGTGTTGAACCCCGGAACCCACCGTTTTTAAGCGTGTTACGGTTTCCAGAAATTCACTCTGACGGTTCTTGGCATATTCATCGATTCCACACGCTTTTCCCACCGTTAAAAGATCCTCTGCTATATCAGAAAAGCTCTGAGGATTTAACGTAATGTGGGGGATGTTCCGCTTATTCAGATTTTCTATGTTTTTTTCCATTCCAGGTACACTTAATGAAGAAAATACCAAATCAGGCTTCAAGGACTCCAGCTTATCCATATTAATGGAGAGATCCGGTCCGAGCCTGGGCAGTGATTGGACCTCTTCAGGATAATCGGAGTAATCATCGACTCCAACGAGATGTGGAGTTAATCCGAGGTAATCGATTATTTCTGTATTACTTGGACAGATTGAAACAATTCTCATCGTGCCACTCCTATGCATAAAAGAAATAATGAAGAAGAAGGGTCAGAATAATCCCGGAAAGTCCACCAAAGAACACTTCAATGGGTTTGTGTCCGAGTAATTCCTTCAATTCCTTGCGCTTTTCCTGTTCAGGCTTGTTCTGCCAGCCTTTTGCTTCTGACATGAACCTTTGGAAATCGATCATCAATCGATTCAGGACAATGGCTTGTTCTCCTGCCTGTCTTCTGACACCCGTTGCATCAAACATCGTAATGATGGCAAACATGGCGGAAACTGCAAAGATTGGTGAATCCACGCCTACTTCCAAGGCTACTCCAGTAGATAATGCCGTTACGGCCGCTGAATGGGAACTCGGCATCCCGCCTGTTGAGGTGATTAATGACCAATTTAATTCCCTCGTCGCGATAAACTGTATGGGAACCTTAACAAACTGAGCAAAAAAGATTGAAAATAAAGATGCCCATAATGGAAAATTAAAAAATACTTCCATGCTGTGAAATGCCACCCTTTCAATTGTTTGAATACAAATAATGTTCTCATTATATCATACCCTATTTACCTCTTTAATTAACTTTGTGGATCGCGGTTTGTTAGAAAGTCGAAATAATGGGACATTTTCGCTATAATAGAGGGTGGAGGTGTCGGATAAATGAAATTTTCGATTAATCAAAATGAATTGACAGCTGCTAATCAGGAGTGCCTGGTTGTTGGGGTTCACAATCAGCCAACATTTGAAGGGAAGCTGAAAGAGCTTGACCACAAGTTCGAGGGCTATCTTACACAGCTGGTAAAAGACGGAGACATATCTTCAAAAGCAAAGAAAGTAACTAAAATACATACGTTTGGAAAACTCAAAACGAAGAGAGTATTGTTCGTCGGACTAGGGAAACAAAAAGATCTTACATTTGATACTTTAAAAGAATCGTTAGGTGTAGCATCAAAAGCTTTAAAGCAGATGAAGATATCTTCTTTTTCAGTGGCACTGGATACGTTTGTTTCTGAAGAAATGGTAGCAACAGATGCGGCTCATGCATTTATGGAAGCCTTTACGATGTCTACATATGAATTCCACGGCTATAAGAAAAAATCAAATCAACCGGAAGTACACGTAGAGTCGATTGAGTTCTTTACAAGCGCAGACTCTAAAGAAGTAGAGACCGCTTTACATATCGGATCCGCCTTTGGTAACGGAGTCAATTCAGCTCGTACGCTGGTGAACACTCCTGGTAATCTATTAACCTCTACTAAATTAGCAGAATACGCGCTTGAATTAGCTGAGCGATATAACTTTGAAGTTGAAATTTTGGATAAAGAAGAGATGGAGCATCTGGGAATGGGCGCACTGCTCGCTGTAAACCAGGGATCTGTTGAACCTCCCAAAATGATCGTTCTTAAGTACAATGGAAAAGATGAGTGGAAAGATGTCATCGGTTTAGTTGGAAAAGGAATCACCTTCGATACAGGCGGTTATTCTATTAAACCTAAAGATGGAATCGTCGGAATGAAAGCAGATATGGGGGGAGCCGCTGCGGTTCTGGGTGCCATGGAAATCATCGGTGAAATCAAACCGGAACAAAACGTCGTTGCCGTCATTCCTTCAACAGACAATATGGTGAGCGGCTCCGCATTCAAGCCTGACGATGTGATTACATCAATGAGCGGTAAAACCATTGAAGTGTTAAATACAGACGCTGAGGGCCGTCTCGCACTTGCTGACGGTATGACCTATGCAAAGCATCAAGGAGCAAACTATTTAGTGGACGTTGCAACCTTAACGGGAGGAGTCATCATCGCTCTGGGTGAAGACAAAACAGGGGCCCTCACGAATAATGAAGCGTTCTTCGAGCAAGTGCTGGAAGCTTCTGGGGAATCAGGCGAATATATCTGGCAGCTACCTTATACGGAAAACGATAAGAAACGTGTTCGTGGAAGTGATATTGCCGACTTGAACAACTCGCCGGGACGAGCAGGTCATGCCATCATGGGTGGGGCATTTGTCGGAGAGTTCGCGGAAGGACTTCCTTGGGTACACCTTGATATCGCCGGTACGGCTACGACAAAAGGAAGCTATGAACTTGGTCCTAAAGGTGGAACGGGTGTCATGGCAAGAACCCTTGCACTATTAGTAGAGCGTTTTGTGCCATTAGAAAAATAATGTGAAGGAATGGAGAGTCTTTTTTCAGTGTTTAAGCATGATGACACTGAAAGAAGGCTCTTTTTTTGTGAGTATTCATGATCTGGGTGGATGATATTGTCCGATCCTCCGCAGAGAACCCATCCACGACTAAAAATTTCCCACTCCCCTTTTACTCTGCTAAAGTGTTGACAAACTCTCTTTATCTTGTTAAAGTTGAAATCGTGATTTTATTACTCTACCAATTTAGCGAACTAAAGTAAAACGATAAATCGTGTATGGAGAATTTTGAGGAGGAAGGTAGTTATGAACGCAGTTGTTATAGCGGTTCTGGTCATGCTCGTACTAAGTTTGGTACGAGTGAATGTCGTATTCGCTCTGATCACTGGGGCATTAGTCGGAGGATTGGCTGGTGGGCTGGGATTAAACGAGACGATATCCATATTTACTGAAGGAATCAGCGGTGGGGCAAGTATCGCCTTGAGTTATGCATTACTGGGTGGATTCGCGGTGGCGATTTCCTACACGGGAATCCCGAATCTGCTTGTAGACTGGGTACTTAAAGTAGTTGGGAAAAAAGGTGATTCTAGAAAAACAGCCCTTTCGAAAGCACTTATTGTTTTATCTATTTTAATCATGGCTTGTTTTTCACAAAATGTGATCCCGATTCACATTGCCTTTATTCCTATTTTGATTCCGCCTTTATTAAAGGTGATGACAGAGTTACGTATTGACAGACGTTTAATCGCATCCGTGATTACGTTTGGTTTAACGGCTCCGTATATTCTTTTACCTGTAGGATTCGGCTTGCAGTTCCATGAAATCATTGCTCAGAACATGGGCTCAAGCGGAATGGAAATTGCATTGGGTGATATTCCGAAAGCTATGCTAATCCCAGTAGGTGGCATGATGATCGGGTTACTTATCGCCGTATTTGTGAGCTATCGTAAACCAAGGGAATACATTGAACGAGAAGAAGTGATTGCAGAAGAAAAGGTCGTGTACAATAAAAGAGCGATGATTTTCGCTCTCGTTTCCATCGTAGTCGCTCTATATGTTCAACTTCAGCTGGAATCAATGATTTTCGGTGCATTAGCTGGTATTGCCGTTCTATACATCACAGGATCGGTTAAATGGAAAGAGGCTGACGGGTTACTGAATGATGGAATGAAAATGATGGCCTTCATAGGCTTTGTGATGATTACTGCATCAGGCTTTGCAGAAGTGGTAAAAGCAACAGGCGATGTCGAAACATTGGTTGAAGCGACTGCTGACGTAATCGGTGGAAACCAGGCATTGGCTGCTCTTATCATGTTGATCGTAGGACTTCTGGTGACGATGGGTATCGGATCTTCATTCGCTACGATTCCGATCATCGCAGCCATTTTCGTACCGCTTGCCATGGAGCTTGGATTCAGTCCCCTCGCAACGATTGCGATTGTCGGTACGGCAGGGGCACTTGGTGACGCAGGTTCCCCGGCATCGGACAGTACGCTCGGACCGACAGCCGGATTAAATGCGGATGGACAGCATAACCACATTTGGGACACGTGTGTACCAACATTCTTACACTACAATATTCCACTGATACTATTCGGCTGGATTGCAGCCATTATTCTATAGAAAGCAAGGGACATGTGCCCTTGCTTTTTTTATTTCACAGTCACTTCAGGAGGATTATTAGGTTCCGCACTATCCAACATAAGGTTATTGAGGATATCCGGGTTATTACCCTGATTATTAATAAGTAGAAATGCATAAATGAGAAGAGCAGTGCCATCACTGGACACTGCTCTTTCGTTATGGGTAAAAAGGGTGGGGCACATACACTACATCCACCGGACAATTACAATCAAATGACAGCAATCCACCTGGCCAAGCTTCTCATCGAAGACTAAACGCACACCGTCAGGATTGAATGAGACGACAGGCTGTACTTTTGTGTCGATGGTTTGAAGTAGTTTATGTACTTCAGGGAGGTTTGATTGCTGTGCAGCACTCATAAACTTTTTTGAAAAATCTTTAGAGTGGTTAATCCGTTGGAGCACCTTTTGGGCATCATCCATCAAGCTTAGCGTTTTACCTGCTGAAGACATAAACGTGTTGCTATCAACAGGAGGATAATTGCGATTATATGAAAAAACAGGCTGTGTCCTTGAATATATAGGCGGGTAGGGGCGTTGAACAGGCGGGTAAAAAGGATGGTATCGATACATAACATAACCCCTTTCTTAGGAATGCTCTAAGGAAATGTATGAAAAGGAAGGGGGAATTATTCATAACAAAGGTAGAAGGGAAGAACGGATATGCCCTTTTAGGCAAAATAAAGGATTTTCACAAGCGTTATAGAACAGATAGTAGAGAAGAAAATATTATGAGGTGATGCACACATGAATTTGGAAAATACATTAATCAGTACATTAGGAATTGAGTTTGTGGAACTTGGGAAAGGGAGAGTAATTGCGACGATGCCGGTGAATGAAAACACCAGGCAGCCATTCGGATTCCTTCATGGAGGAGCATCAGTGGCACTTGCAGAAACGGTTGCGAGTGTCGGAGCTGTGGAATTAATTGACCTGGATAAGGAGATCTGCTTCGGATTGGAGATCAATGCCAATCATATTAAAGCAAAGCGTGAAGGTCTTGTTACTGCCACAGGAACGGTGATGCACCAAGGGAGAACCACAATGGTTTGGGAGATTAAGATCACGGATGAGAACGATCAATTGATTTGTGTTTCAAGATGTACGATGGCAGTTGTGCCAAAACGCTAAGTGGAAATCTTACATATCCGAATGTTTAAAAAGTGAATGAATGGGAATTCAATAACTAACCAATTGATTAGGAGGCTTTTATTTAATGAGTTGGACAAAAAATGATTATCCCGATTCACTGAAAAACCTGCCTGCGGATGTTCGGAACAAAGCCATTGAAATTGCCAATGCTCTTCTCGATGAAGGGTATGAAGAGGGACGTGCGATTGCGATTGCAACGGACCGGGCCCATAAGTCTGAAGAAGGTAATACTTCGGGTAAAACCGAATATCATGTCAGTCCACATGACGACGGCTGGCAGTTAAAGAAAGCAGACGGACAACGTGCCATCCTGGTAGAAGAGACGAAGGATAAGCTGTTGTCCAAGGCGAAGGACTATGTGACGGATCATACCGGCACGCTTGTTGTACACAAGCAGGATGGAAGTGTTGAGAATCACTTGTATCAGCGATAGGAAAAAGGCTTGACCACCCGAGATCTCTCTCGGGTGGTCAAGCCTTTTTGTATGTTTCTTATTGACTGTTTTGACGATCGTATTCTTTTTTATCTTTCAGATCATCCTGGACACTTTTGTCCCAGAGCTTAACCCCTGAATTATAGGCAGCCCTTGAGATGAGGTGTCCGGCGACCGGTGCTGTCACAAAGATGAAGACGATTGTCAGAATCAGTCTCGAATTAAAGTGCCCATGCTCCAAATAAAAGTAAAGGAATGTTGCCAAAAGAATCGACATCACGCCGAGTGTCGCACTTTTAGATGCCGCATGATTTCTTGTATAAACATCCGGGAGTCTCAGTAACCCAAAGGCAGTGACCAGGCTGAGAAACCCTCCTACTACTAAAAAGAACCCGATGAAAAATCTAATGATCTCGCTCACGTTCGATGATCTCCCCTTTCTCTAAGAACTTTGAAAAGGCAACGGTTCCTAAGAAAGCCAGAATCCCGAGAAGGAGAATAACTTCCAAAAAGGCGTAAGTATCGAGCATCATGGATACGAGGGCGATGATGGCAATCAGGTTGATACCGATTGCATCCAGGGCTACCACCCGGTCGGGGGTGGTTGGTCCTTTCACAACCCTGTATACAAGTCCCAGCATGGATAGGGAGACGCATAGCAGTGTGATTTGAAAAATCGTGTGTAACATTAGCGACTCACCTCCATAATGGCTTTTTCAAAGGAATTTTTAATTTCATCAATGGCTTGATCCACATCAGGGATATCGATGGCGTGGACATATAGGATCTTATTATCATACGATACATCCATCACGAGTGTCCCGGGTGTTAAGGTAATGAGATTAGCTAATAAGGTAATCTCCCAATCTGTTTTTAAATCTGTCGGTAATGCGAAGATTCCCGGTTGGAAATCAAGCTTGGGTCTTAGTATCGTTTTTAAGACCGAGATGTTAGCAAGGATCAGTTCTTTTAAAAACAGGAAGAATAAATTGATCACGGCAGCCACGCGTAATAAATAAAATCGAGAGTTGAAAAATCTTCTGAATGCAAAAATCACAAGCAATCCTAGCAAATAGCCAATAATAAATGACTGAGAAGTAAAGGATACCGAAAGAAACATCCAGACAAAGGCCAGGAAAAAGTTTAATAAAATTTGAAATGCCATTCTACATTACTCCTTTAACACTGCGTCTATATAGAGATTCGGATTTACCAGTACTTCTGCTGCTTGTGAGAATAAAGGACGGACCGCCTCGGCACCAAAGCCGTAACATACGGCTAACACGACGAGTATTGCGGAAGTCATCCATAAATAACGAGCATGACCTTTTGAAACTCCGTTGTATTCTTTCGGAGTTCCCCATATACCGTTCAGGAAGATTTTGATAACAGAATACAGTACCATTAGACTCGATGCCAAAATGACACCAGCACCTAAATACGCTTCTGCAGCAAAGCTTCCTCTGAGAATTAATAGTTTCCCTATAAATCCACTCAAAGGAGGGATCCCTGCCAAGGAGAAGGCTGCCACAAGGAACGTCCAGCCGAGCCACGGGTACTCTTTAATGAGTCCGCCCATTTTCTTGAGGTTGGTTGTCCCGGTTATGGCAATCATCACTCCGACCAGGAGGAATAGAGCCGCTTTAATAATCATGTCATGAACGAGATAGTAAACCGCCCCTTCTAATGCTTCAGGGTTCATGGTTGACACCCCGAACAATATCACACCAACTGCAATGATGATGTTGTAGATGATGATCTTCTTAACATCCCAATACGCGATGGCCCCGATACAGCCAAGGATGATTGTCAGGATGGCTAACATGCTAAGGATTTCATGAGTGAACCCAGTATCATGATAGAAAAATAATGTATACGTACGTAGAATCGAATAGATCCCTACTTTAGTCAGTAAGGCTCCGAACAAAGCAAGCACCGGTGTTGGTGGTGCATAATAAGAGCCAGGCAGCCAAAAGTAAAGCGGGAAAATCGCTCCTTTTAATCCGAAGACCAGCAGGAACATGATAGCGATCGCTGTAAGGATTCCCGGTTGATTTACTTCAGCAATCTTTCTCGAAATATCTGCCATATTCAACGTACCGACTACAGAATATAAATACGCCACAGTAATGACGAATAAAGCAGAGGAAATGACATTCACGAGAATGTACTTGATCCCCTCACGCAATTGAGCCTTTGTTCCACCGAGAACTAGTAGTACATAAGAGCTCATCAGCATCACTTCGAAAAAGACGAAGAGGTTAAAGATATCCCCGGTTGTAAATGCCCCGTTCACTCCCACCAATAGGAATTGAACAACAGGGTAGTAGTAGAAACGTTCTCTGTCGGCTCCGATAGACTTAAAGGAGTAGAGTAACACAACCATTGTAATCATACTCGTCGTCGTCACCAGTAAAGCAGAGAGCATATCAGAAACGAGTGTAATCCCAAAGGGGGCCACCCAGCTTCCTAAGTTAATCGTTTGTATTCCATCATTGTAGATGGTGTTGATGAGTACAAGGGATGCTGCAATGGTAGCCAGAGTCGATAGGCTTGAAATTCCTCGTTGTACCTTCACATATTTGCTGAAAAACATCAAGATAATCGCCGTAAATAACGGGATTAGAATAGGTAGTATTAATAAGTTAGTCATTTCCTTCGTTTCCTCTCATTTGATCCATATTATCCGTTCCAAGCTCTTGATATGCACGATAAGCAAGAACAAGGAAGAAAGCTGTCACTCCAAAGCTGATAACAATCGCTGTTAAAATCAATGCTTGTGGTAACGGATCGACATAAGATTTTGCGTGTTCTCCAAGAAGAGGTGCAGCTCCTCCTTTTAGACCACTAATGGAAAGAAGTAAAAGATGTGCGCCGTGACTCAATAATGCTGTTCCAATGATGATTCGGAGCAAGCTTTTGGATAACATTAAGTAAACGGCGATCGTAATAAGAATTCCGACAACAATGGCCATTAATATTTCCATTATTCGCTCACCCCAATCGTTTGAATAATGGTCATCGTGACACCGATAACAACTAGATACACTCCCGTATCAAATAAGACGGCTGTATGCAGGGATGTCTTCCCTAACAGTGGAAGATGGAAATAATCGTACGCATGTGTCAGGAAAGGCACATCAAACAGAAGTGCCCCCGCAGAAGTTGCCACTGCCAGGAGTAAACCAATCGCAGTTATGATTTTATAATCCACCGGCAGGATATTAGCTACCGTTTTGATATCATACGCCAACAACAGTAGTACAAGTGCTGCCGAAGTCATCAAGCCTCCAATAAAGCCTCCACCCGGGGTATAGTGCCCGGCGAAGAAAAGTCTCAGAGAAAACAGGATAATGATGAATGCGACGACGTTCGTTACGGTTTGTAAGATGACGTCATTCGTTTTTGTTTTCATCCTTCTTTCCCCCTTGTCAGACGCAATTTTATCATGGAGAAAATTCCAAGTGCGGCAATCGCCAATACACAAATTTCAAACAATGTATCAAATCCACGGAAGTCAACGAGTATAACGTTTACCATATTCTTACCGCCCGCTTCTTCATATACATTCTCGATGTAATAGCTTGAAATCGAATCGAAAAGTTTTGTGCTGTATGCAGAAATCGCAAATAATGTAACGACCAGACCCACACCGATCGCAATCAATGCATTTCCAAGCTTAAACCTCATTCGTTCTTCATGCCTGCTTAATGGAGGCAGGTGATAGAAGCAGAGTAAGAATAGAGCAACAGAGACGGTCTCGATCACAAGCTGCGTCAGAGCCAAGTCTGGAGCACGGAATAATACGAAGAATAAAGAAACCGTATATCCGGCAGCTCCCAGTGAAATGATGGACGTCAATCGTGATTTGGCGAACAAGATGGTTGCAGAGCTAATAACAAGGAGAAGCGCTATGGCCACCTCATAGATCCCGATTGGAGCCAAATCATCCGTATTGATCGCAAATGCTCCTTTGAACCACATGCTAAACAACAGTACGGCAATTAAGAAGGAGAAAATATATACGAGATACGTACGGATAAATCCTGTCATATAGCCTTTTGTAAAGTTGTAAGCTCCGCGTTCGGTTCCGATTAATCCACCATCATAAAATGAATTCAAGGTGAAACGTTCCGGTATCCAAGAGTATATTTTTCTCCATCTTGGAAGCAGGAGATATAACAGAATTCCAAATAGAATGACTCCAAAGGTCATAAACAGTTCAGGCGTAAAGCCATGCCAGAATGAAATATGGGTTTTGACTGCATGTCCTTCCTGAATCAGGCTCGGAGTGATGGAAGCTACTGCCGGAGCGATGATTCGTTCTGAAAGGATATTTGGGAAGAAACCAAAAATAATCACAAGTGAAGCCAGGATAATTGGAGAAATTAACATTCCAAGTGGAGCTTCATGTGGTTTCTTTTCCAGTTTCTCCGGTTGATGCTTCCCTGTAAAGGTTTTAAACACAAGAATCATGCTGTAAATAAACGTGAACACACTACCGACCCAGGCAAGGATCGGGAAAATCATGCCTACTGTATCCAGGTTGAATATATCCATTTCAAGTACCCTTACCATCCCTGTAAAGAACATTTCTTTACTAAGGAAGCCATTAAATGGAGGAAGCCCTGCCATGGAGAAGGCTCCGATGATCGCAATGGTGAAGGTGATCGGCATGAAATTCATCAACCCGCCAAGCTTACGGATATCCCTTGTGCCTGTTTCATGATCAATAATTCCGACAACCATGAACAAGCTTCCTTTGAAGGTGGCGTGATTAATCAAATGGAAAACGGCGGCAAGGGTAGCAACCATATAAATATTCTCGTCTAATTGACTGTAGTGAAGAGCAGCTGCCCCGACTCCCAATAAAGACATGATAAGACCAAGTTGACTGACGGTTGAAAATGCAAGTATTCCCTTAAGGTCTGTTTGTTTCACTGCATTAAAGGAACCCCAGAATAGTGTAAAGATACCGAATCCGCCAACAAGCCACAACCATACACTTGATTCAGCGAATACAGGACTCAAGCGGGCAACAAGATAAATACCGGCTTTAACCATTGTGGCAGAATGCAGGTACGCACTGACCGGTGTCGGTGCCTCCATGGCATCCGGTAACCAAATGTGGAACGGGAATTGAGCGGACTTCGTGAAAGCCCCCAACAGGACCAGAAGTAATGCTGGAAGGAAAAGTGCTTCTGTCATTAACTGATCGGATTGCATGACTAATTCCCTAATGCTGAAGGTCCCGCTCATAAGATAGAGAAGTAAGAATCCCCCAAGCATGCTCAGTCCACCAAAGACGGTAATGAGCATGGATTTCTGGGCTCCATATCTTGACCGCTCACGGTGATACCAGTAGCCGATCAATAAGAATGAGGAAATGGATGTGAATTCCCAGAACATATAAAGAACGATCAAGTTATCAGATAGGACAACGCCCAACATCGCTCCCATGAACATCATTAGGTATACATAAAAATTATGTAGTTGTTCTTTCTTCTTATCTAAGTAATAAATCGAATACAGGACAACTAGTGAACCGATCCCTGTGATGAGCAGGGCGAACAGCAATCCGAGTCCGTCAACGTAGGCAATGAAGTTGATACCGAAGGACGGCATCCACTCCAAGGTTTCCTTGACGGTATCTCCATTCTTAGTGATGGAGATGAATTGGAAAAAATAAGTAAACAAAGCGACTGGTAGCAGTAATACGAACCAACCAGTATGTACATTCCGAAATGCCTTATAAAGAAATGGAATGAGTATGGCAAATAAAAAAGGCGATACAATAGCCCAATGTAACAAAGTCATATAAAACCCCCCTCATGTAAAATTCATTTATTCTAAAGCATGGTCTAATGTCTTTTCTGTTTTTAAGCATGCATCTTCTTTCAAAAACCTCGACCGAAGCTGAACCTCAAAGAGCATTATAACGTAAAAAATAGATGCTTGCATTACTCAGGATTCCATTCGTATCAGATTGTTCATGAAGTATTAAATATGTAGATAGACGGAAAATACCATCGGAATTTTGTTGGTTTTTTTCGGGCAATTGAACCGATTACAGAATAGTTTCGGTCAAATTGGAGAATCCTATCCATAAGGTGGTGAAGTTATGAAAAAGAAAACTGTAGCGGTTACGACCATATTCTTTACTTTTTTTGGCTTTGCGTGGTTAATTGAATCACAAGATCGGTTTAATAGAGGCATGATTGAAATGGAAGACCCGACCAGTATGAACATCAGACCGGTTCAATATGGTGAAACGGAAGAAGTGGAAGAAGAAATGACGAATGACCCCATTCGGCAAAGACAACCATTTGGATCCAGAGAATATATCCGTGTCGTGCCACATTCCAATCCTCAGCAATAAATGACTGTCCTTTCTGCAATCATCGAAGGGCGGTCTTTTTGTGCTTTCCCTGAAATAAGTGATAGGCATATAGTCACTGTTCCTTCTATTTCTATACCCTTTTCAAGATACTCATAAACGATTATGATGAGAGTGGTCAAAGAATCGTTATGGGAGAGTTATTAGTGAAAAATACATATTTAACAAGCTACTTGCCCCTTTTCTCTATATTATTATTTAGCCTTACATTTTCCGTTTATGGCGTGGAGGTTTTCGTAGACATCTTTAAGAAGATTGGTGTCTATCCAGGAATGAGGGAATTTTTATCGGATATGCAATTGAAGCTCGCGATATTGATACTATTAATGGTTGCTTTTTTTATGGTCTTTGCTGCCTTGAAGCTGATAGCGGAGACGATCAATGGTATTTCGATGCTGTTTTTCTCCATGGATTCAGATGGAGAATTGTATAACCGTGTTCGAACAGGATCGATGATATATTTTATCGGTGGCCTGGTGTCTGTTCTGAGTCTGAAATCCTTCCTGGGATTGTTGATTATCTTTGTGTTGAGCTCGGTCGTGTATTTTATTTATTTTGTTTATAAAATAAGTCCATCCCTCTCGAAAATGGGGATCTTCGGTGTCGTTGGTTTACAGGTGTTTTCATGGTCATCCTTATTTTTAACGATATTCTTTGTATGTTTGAAATTATACAATGGTGTGATGGCGAGTTTGCCGGTTATGTCGAAAGTGAAGTTATAGACAAAGAGTCTGCAGCCGTGCTGCAGACTCTTTGTCATTCCATGATTTGCTTCCAAATCTTATGACTTGGACGCTGTTGTTCAATATGACTCATATTACGGGGAATGTCATGCCCCACCCATACACCGGTAGTGAATGTATCTGTTATTCCCATGACCCAATAGTCATGATAGTTATTGGTGGTTCCTGTCTTAATCCCGACATAGGGCTTTGATACGTAAGCGGCTCTCCCGGTTCCGGAAGTAGCGGCTTCGCCCAGCATCTTTCTCATTTTAGAGGTTGTATCTGCGGACCAGACCGTTTTCGGCTCGTTTTTCCATTGATAAAGGATGTTTCCTTTATTGTCCTTCACATGAATGATCGCATGACTTTCCTGGTACTTCCCATCAATAAAGGACGTATAAGCATCCGTCATTTCAAGGGGGCTCATCCCATAAGTGAATCCCCCTACGGATGCTGCATAGGTTTGATCCTCGCTTAACACCTTCTCAAATGAAAAAGGGGATAAGGATTTGAATGCTTCTTCTATGCCTGTTTTTTCCATCAAACGCAATGAAGCGGCGTTATACGATTGTGCTAACGATTGTTTTATCGTAACGGTTCCGGGCTGGGCTCCTCCATAGTTTATCGGACAATAGTCACCTATACAGTACCGGTTCGCATTTATTTTTTCAGTGATGGAAGCCCGGTAGCTCTCGATATAAGGACCATAAACGAGAAGTGGTTTAATCACTGATCCAGGCTGCCTGAAAGCTTGAAATGCGTGATGAAAGTTATATTTCTGGTAGTTCCTGCCCCCGGTCAAAGCCGCGATGGTCCTTGTCTTGTTATCGATGGTGACAGTGGCCCCTTGTAACTCTTTCTGAAGCTGTCCATTTAAAGCGTTCACACTTTTTTGCTGCAGCTCAGGGTTCAGTCCGGTTTGAATTTGAACTCCTGAGGATATCACTTCTTGGAAACGTTCATCGAGCTTCTGTGCAACTTTCTCCTTTTCCTTTGGAGAGGAGGCATTTGCCAGTTCCGCTTTGTAGCCCTCGTGAATCGAAATCAGTTCTTTTAATTCACTTTCCACATAGAAAGCATAATCAGGATATAAATCGATTTTTTTACGTACATTTAAGCTAATCGGTACTTTTTTCATTTTTTCCGCTTCTTCTTTGGATAGCTTACCCGTACTGACGAGAATATCCAGAAGACGTTCCTGACGAACTTTCGTTTGATCGAAATGATCGATGGGATCATATTTTCCCGGGTTATTGGGAATCGATGCAATGAACGCCATCTCTGCCTGATTGAGTTCCGGTACACTCTTCTGGAAGTAATACTGTGACGCAGTTTCAATCCCGTAAACGCCATTACTGAAGTAAATGACATTCAGGTAAAGTTCTAATATTTCATCTTTTGATAACGATTTTTCAATTTCATGGGCGTAAAATAACTCGGTCAATTTACGATTGTACGTTTTTTCCTGCCCCAGATACAGGTTTCTTGCAAGTTGCTGCGTAATCGTGCTCCCACCCTGTTGGATGTGGGTGAACACCAGGTTTTTCACGACAGCCCGGAGAATCGCTCCTGCATCGAATCCGACATGTTCATAAAAATGCTGATCCTCTGAAGCGACAAGAATATCCTTCATGAAAGGGGGGATCTGCTCATCAGGAATATATATTCGGAACGGGCGGTTCACTTCCGAAAATTCCTTCCCGTTCTGATCAAGCAGTAAACTGGTACGATTTAGATGTAAGTTATCGGTCCTTACCGAGTGTTCTAATTCATCTTGAAAGCTTTGTACTTTGTTCCATTCATCCGTCGTAAAAAATAATGTGGTAAAAAAGATGAACATAACACTAATTACCGTTAGATAACCTGCGAAAATTCTCATTTCTCACTCTACTTTTCTAGTAATCTTTCACATGGCTGGTTGTTTCAGAATGACGCATACTCCACCATAATAATCCAAAAGCGCATAAGAATAAAGCACCTGTTACATAAAAAACGGAAGAAATACCAATATATCCTGACACGACCCCGCCAAAAGCAGGTCCGACCACGTTTCCGAGAAAACGAAAGCTCTGATTATACCCGAGTACTTCCCCTTGCATACTGATGGGGGCTTCCTGACGGATATAAGCGGTCACACATGGTATCATCCCGCCGATCGCGATGCCGAACAAGAAACGGAACAGGACAAGCTGCCACAGTTCTACAGCCAGTGCTTGGGGTACGATGAAAATGGAGGCTAGGACAAGGAGGATCGATAACACCTTTTCATAACCAATATCATCACCAAGCTGCCCCCATCGCCGTGTCGCAAGTAAATTACCAAACCCGGTTGCAGAGAAAGCAATTCCTGCCAGAAATGCCAGATTTGTAGAAGAGGTAAGTTCATCTACATAGAGGGCGAGAAGAGGCTGGATGCTAAAGTTTGCTACCTGGATAAGGAATGACAATAAGAGAACCGTCACTAATAATCTGTGACTGAAAATATGCTGAAGCACTTCAATACTTGAATACTTGTTTCGCTGGTTCCGTTGCTCTTTGCTCCTTTGCTCGTCAATGCCAAGTAAAACAACGGTTGCTGCAATGGCAATGGAGATGGAGGTGAAAATGAATGTGTAGGAAAAGCCTACATTATCAGCGAGTAACCCACCGATGACTGGACCGAATAGTCCTCCTGAAACAGTTCCCATTTGCAGGGTGCCAAGCGTACGTCCTGCTTCTTCCTTCGGAGTCTGAGCCGAAATAAGGGCCATTGAAGTGGGAATGAAACCTGTCACCGCACCCATGATCATACGAAGGACGAAAAGCCCCCAAACGGAATCCATGAAGCCCATCAGAAAAATCGATGTGGCAATTCCATACCCTGTAATAAGAAGGATCGGTTTATAGCCGAAGCGGTCTCCGATTCGTCCCCATAAAGGAGAAATAAAGAAAGCTGTTAAGAATGTAACCCCGAACACAAATCCTGACCAGCGTTGAACGTATTCATGACTGTACGTACCAAAGGTTTCAATATAAAGAGACAAAAACGGCAAAACCATCGTCGCACTTGCCGCAACCAGAAAATTGGCCATAAGCATAATCGTCAAATTCTTTTTTTTGATTGAAATGGTTAACACCTTCTGTATAGATTTTATTTCGTATACCTAAATATTCATTTTATTAAAGATTGAGGCTCCAGTCTACCGAACAACATTTATTCACGGGGAAAACCGGGAAATAGTCATAATTTATAGGTTCATCATGATATAATGTAAGAATAAGAAGTGTGGAAAATTGGAGTGAGTACCGATTTTATTTTTATGATGAATTCTTTTTATTATAGATAAATTGGGGTCTTATCTAGATTTTGAGGAGGGAGTATAGTGGCGAAACCGGAACAGCTTGTGTTTATAGATTTTGAGTTTTCTATGCCGGAACGACATAGAGTCCCCAAAGGTTTTTTTCCTGAGATTATTGAAGCTGGGGTTGTGGTGGTTGCGAAAGGGAAAGTGTCCGATTCGTTTTCATCTTATGTGAAACCGACTGCGTTTCCCAAACTGACCAACCGCTGTAAACGGTTCTTATCGATTAACCAGCAGGAAGTCGATTCGGGAATCTCATTTCAATGTTTGATTGACTATTTTTCCGGGTTGAATGCAAGAGGGATCGACAAAGTAGTGACGTGGGGAAACATGGATATGAAGGTACTGCGTGATAACTGTACACAGTCCGGCATTCCATTTCCTTTCCAAGCTCAATTCGTCGACTTATCCATGGAATATAAACGATTCTTTGGTGATCAAAACCAAACCGGACTATGGAAAGCAGTCCAGGAATACGGGAGGGAAGGAGTCGGAAAGCATCATAAAGCCTTAGATGATGCCCTCACCACCCACCATATCTACAACCTGGTCGAAAAAGACAAAAAATACCTCGATAAAGCGGAACCAACCACCATCGGGGAAAGAATAGACCTGTCCAAATTTTACAACCAGCTTGCATAACGAGATGAGGGACGGACCTTCCTGAGGTCCGTCCCTCATCTATGTTTAAAATGTCAGGCTATACATCAATTCGTATTCCCTTTGAATCGACCCGAGTGTTTCCAGGCTCTTCTTGGCGTGGGGGGTTGGGTCTTCTGCCAGCTCTTTCTTCAGTGTAAGGTATGCAGAGACCAATGATTCATTATAATCTGGAATGTTCCCATCAAACGGCTTCACCATCTTCTCGGGCATATTCGCCTGCTCGCGGTGTGCAAGGGCTTTTCGTTCGTGAAAAATTGGAACGTCCACTTCCTGGGGATTGTGTAGATCGCCTTGCCGTGGATGCTTCAAGACGGAGAGAATCTTCACCACATAGGCTCCTGGCCGTTCTCCGGTTACTTCCCCGATATACTTGCCCGTTTTATAAAAAGCTGTGACATAATCACCAATTTGTATGTTTTTCATAAAAAACCTCCTCTAATACTTCAATCTTTATTATAATGAAAGCGGAATGAATGTTGAAAGAACTACTATAAAGGTAACATGTGGAGGTACATATATGAAGCGTCTGATGATCGTGATCCTGTGTTTATTAGGTTTAGTACTTGCCTCTTGTGGACAAACAGAGAAGGAAGATTCCGCTAAAGAAGAAACACAACAAACAGAAGCAAACAAGAATACGGCAGAAGATTCCAAAGGAGATGACACAATGACATACCCTCAGCTTACAACAGAAGTTGCTGAAAACGAAAAATTGGTAGAAATGAAAACCTCGATGGGAACGATTAAGATCAAGCTTTTCCCTGAGCAGGCACCTAAAACCGTCGAGAACTTCATCACTCATAGTGAGAACGGTTATTATGACGGACTTAAATTCCACAGAGTGATCAAAGACTTCATGGTCCAGGGGGGAGACCCGAATGGAAATGGAACGGGTGGGGAAAGTATTTATGGTGAATCCTTTGAAGATGAATTTTCACCTGAATTATTCAATCTTCGTGGTGCCCTTTCCATGGCCAATGCCGGACCGGATTCAAATGGAAGTCAATTCTTCATCGTGCAGAAGGATGACATCGACCCACAGTTTGAAGAGCAAATGAAATCAGCTGGTTTCCCGGCAGAAATCATCGAGGCTTATATGGAGAATGGTGGAACCCCTTGGCTTGACCAAAAACATACGGTCTTTGGACAAGTGGTTGAAGGAATGGACATCGTCGATGAAATGGCCAATGTAAAAGTTGGTGAGAACGATCTTCCAAAAGAAGATATCGTGATTGAAAATATTAAGGTTGTAAAATAGTAGTGAGAGAGCTTTGAAACCTATTGAGGGTTTAGGGCTCTTTTTTTTTGGGTGGAGGCTCTACTAGGGTAATCTGATATTTCCTCGGAAATTGTCGAGGCTTGTTTCAGGGCCTGTTCATTAAATCGTTAAAAACGTAGCGATTTCAAGTTGGTTTGTTCTTTACGGTGTTGGTATAATAGACGAAGAGTTTGTTTTTTGAAAGGAGCTTACGATGCTTTCTTATTATGTATTAAACTTATTTCTATATTTTCCTGAAGATAAGTCGGAATATATCCCTGCAAGCATTACGATGGCCATCTTCTTAATAGCTGCCTTATTGACGTTCCGTTTAATTATAAAGGTTTCAAAACGTGAAGAATTGAAAACGAAGAAGATGGAAGAGGAAGCCGGGAAGCATAACAGGGAATCAGAATAAAAAGAGTGGAACACGCTTAAATGTATAGGCGTGTTTTTTTGTTGTATTGATTCAACACTACTTTCATCTATTACCGCCTCTGGCCCATTAGCTTCTTTTCCGGTGAAAAAGAGGAATACTTTTTCCCTCAAACGTCAACAATGGTGTAAGAGTATGCAGATTTGGAGGAAGTGCAAAATGAAAAAATCATCACTATTATATATGATCATGATAAGTGTACTACTTGGGGCATGTGCCATCGAAAACCCTAAAAAGGTAGAAGTGGAATTAAAAAATGAGAACGGGGATTCACTTGGAAAAGCGACCCTGCAAGAGAAGTCGGATGGAGTGGAAGTCGGATTGGACCTTGAAGGTTTGCCCCCCGGTGAACATGGGATTCACATCCACGAAAAAGGTGTATGTGAGCGACCGGATTTTGCATCTGCAGGAAATCACTTCAATCCTGATGATAAAAAACATGGACTTCTTCATCCTGAGGGAGCACATGGAGGAGATCTTCCTAACATCATTGTCGAGGAAGATGGCACAGCAAAAGTCAAACTTATGGCAGGTGGTGTCACCTTGACGAAAGGGAAGACGTCCCTTTTCACCAAAGATGGGACGTCTTTGATCATCGATGAAAACAAAGACGATGGGATGACCCAGCCTTCAGGCGATTCCGGTAAACGTATTGCCTGCGGGGAAATTGTGAGTGATAAGAAGAAGTAGAACAAGGCGTGGGTTTTGCAACAAAGTTTGTACCTGGTACAAATGACTTGAAATGTACCAGGTACAAAAAGTTGAAAATATAATTGAAAAGTTGAAAATAAAAGTGCAGAAGTTGAAAATAAACCCCTCGATTAGCCCAAAGCTTTTCGCAACCTCTCCAACCCATCCATCAACGTTCCTCTTGGACAGGCAATATTCATTCTAACAAAGCCTTCCCCACCAGGTCCGTATTTTGTTCCCGGTTCCAATGCGAGTTTTCCTTTGTCCAATAAACGCTCCTTCAGCTCTTCATCAGAGAGTTCCATCTTTGTACAATCTATCCAGAGCAAATAAGTTCCTTCAGGGTCCACCAATTGGAGTTGGGGCAGGTGATCCCCAATGAATTCCTTCGTGACTCTCACGTTTTCCTGCAGGTACACAAGTATTTCTTCCAGCCATGCCCCGCCAAAGCGATAGGCTGTTTCCATTCCGACAATCCCAAACGTATTGAGAGTGAAGAAGCCCTGTTTTTTATGAATGGCGGCGATTTTTTCCCGGAGATCCGGGTTGGGAGCGATCATGGCTGAAGCCTGTAATCCTGCAAGATTGAAGGTTTTGCTTGGTGCGATGCACGTGATCGTTATATCTCTGAACGAGTCATGAAGAGAAGCCAGTGGAATATGGGTATGAGTTTCATAGACCAGATCTGAATGAATTTCATCCGACACGATCATGACATTGTACTGATGGCATAATTGAGCAATTTTCATTAGCTCTTCTTTCTTCCATACCCGACCGCTCGGATTGTGTGGATTACATAATAAAAAGAGCTTCACACCCTTTTTTAAAGCTTCTTCAAACGCATCAAAGTCGATAGAATATCTTCCGTCAACATAATCCAGTTGAGCATTTACAATTTCCCGGTCATTGTCCTCCACCAGGCTGAAAAAGGGTGTATAGACAGGGGATTGTACGAGCACTTTATCTCCCGGAACAGTAAGTGCCTGAATAATCGTGGAAATCGCCGGTACGACTCCAGGACTGTATTGGATCCACGTCTTTTCAATGTCCCAGCTGTGACGTTTTTTGACCCATTCCTTAATGCTTGCTGCCGTTTCATCTCCAACAAAGGTGTAACCAAAGATCCCGTGTTTCAGCCGATCCTGCAGGGCATCCAACACATCTTGTGGCGGCAGGAAATCCATATCAGCCACCCACATGGGCAGAACATCTTCACTCCCAAACACTGTCTTCGTCAGGTCCCATTTTACGGAGGAAGACCCTTTTCGGTTGATGATTTCCTCGAATTTACTCACGAATTTGTCCCCTTTCTGAATATGTAATGATTAATATAATCATATGATGGAATCGAAAAAGATGAAAATGATTTGTTTATCGGATCGTGTTCGATTTAACTTTTAACATAAAAAAGGGACTTCTCCCTACGTTTCAGATATGAGCGTTTGGGAAAGTCCTTTTTTGTATAGCGGTTGTGTCTCGGAATCCTCTGTAATTCCTTCAAGAGATGCTGATACAAATTGATGGATGTGCTCCAATACTTCTTCAGGCTTCTCTTCAGGAACGAGATGTCCTGTATCTTCTAAAACCACGAGCCTTGAGTTCGGGATATCCTGTTTCAGCTTATGTCCCGTGGATAAGGGGACCACTCTGTCATGTTCTCCCCAGACAAGGAGGCAAGGTGTTTGAATGTTGCGCAAATCGCTCTCCGTTAAATCTCCTTCACGATCTCGAATCATCCTCGTCAATGCCTTGAAAATATCATCCTCCAGAAATGGTTTCAGATACCCAAACATCATTTCATCATCGATCATCCTTGAATCATGTACAACATTTTCAAGATTATTCCGTACCCCTGATCGTGTAAGCCACAGTTTTACATACAGATGGAAAAAGGGAATATGGCTCAGCATCGTGACAGGCCACTTCATTTTCTTAAGATAGCCGGAGCTGCACAGGAGTACGCCCTTTTCGACTAGGGAAGGTGCTTTTTTCATCACGTTCAGAGCTATCTGACCGCCCATTGAATGACCCGTCAGGTGGACATTGCTAACATTCAAGTGGTCTAATAAGGCGATGACCGTGTTGGCCAGATTGTCGTAAGAATAGATAAATCGATTGTTCTTTTCGCTGTTCCCAAAGGGAGGGAGATCGATGGAAATGACATTATAATTTTCTTTCAAAAGAGGAGTAAGCCGTCTAAAGCTAAAGGTTGATGATAGAAATCCATGAAGAAGGACGAAGGTTTCCGTGGCTTCGGGATGCTGATGATGTTCAAAATAAACATTGGCACCATTCACCTGAACCACCTTTGCAAAGTCTTGTTCTTGCATACTTCGTCACTCCTCTCTACTAGTTTACAGATATTTTACCCCTATTTCGGCATTTAACACCTGAATTCGAAAGTTGTCTCATATCCAATTGTAATTATGGATGTAATGGGGAAAATAGACTTAAAGTGAGGATCCCTCTTTTCATAACAGTTACTTCTGATATAATAAAACCATTTAGTGGTGATGAGGAGGAAGCAGAATGCAACTAAGAGAAATGGAGCTTGATTTGGTAAGGATTTTACAGAAAGATGCCAGGATTTCCTCAGAGAATATAGCGAAAATGCTTCAAGTAACAACAGAGGAAATAGAGAATGCGATTGAAAGACTGGAAAAAGACAATGTGCTTGTCAGATATAGTTCCGTTGTGGATTGGTCCAAAATAGAAGGGCATGAAGGGGTAACGGCGATGATCGATGTAAAAGTCGCTCCGAAAAGAGGAGTGGGATTCGATGAAGTTGCCCATCGTATTTATCGTTACAAAGAAGTGAAAAGTGTTTATCTAATGTCTGGGGCATATGACCTTTCTGTAACTGTGGAGGGTCGGACCATGCATGAAGTTGCTACATTCGTTTCTGAAAAGCTATCTACTCTGGATTCCGTTTTATCTACAACAACTCATTTTCAATTGAAGAAATACAAGCATGACGGCACCATCTTTGGTGATCATGGTGAAGATAAACGAATTGTGGTGTCTCCATGAAAACAAAGACATCTTACATATCTCAATCCGTGAAAAATTTAAAGCCTTCCGGCATCCGGAAATTCTTTGATTTGGCAGCAAATATGGAAGGGGTCATATCGCTCGGGGTTGGAGAACCGGATTTCATTACCTCCTGGACGGTGCGGGAAGCTGCAATTCTTTCCTTGGAGCAAGGCTATACCTCCTATACAGCGAACGCAGGCCTACTGGAGCTAAGGGAGAAGATTGCCGCGTATATGAAAGAGGGCTACTCCGTAGACTACGATCCTAAAGATGAAATCATTGTGACGGTCGGTGCCTCTCAAGCCCTTGATATCAGCCTGCGGGCAATCATTGATCAAGGAGATGAGGTCATTGTGGTGGAACCTGGCTTCGTTTCCTATGTACCACTTGTTCAATTGGCAGGTGGAGTAGCCGTAACTGTCGGAACCAAGCCGGAAAATGACTTCAAAGTCACAGCCGAAGAACTTGAAGCAGCCGTCACTCCGCGTACAAAAGCCGTCTTATTATGTTCGCCCAATAATCCAACGGGGACGGTCCTTGAAAGAGAGAACCTGGAAGAGCTAGCAGAGGTGGTTCGAAAGCATGATCTGGTTGTCCTTTCAGATGAGATTTACTCTGAGCTTGCTTATGATCATCGCCACGTGTCCATTGCTTCTTTAAAGGACATGAGAAAAAGAACGCTTGTAATCAATGGATTTTCGAAAGGGTTTGCCATGACTGGCTGGAGACTGGGGTTTATTTGTGCTCCTGAAGAGATCGCTTCATCCTTACTTAAAATTCATCAATACGCCATGATGTGTGCGTCCACCCCTGCTCAGCATGCTGCTGTGGAGGCACTCGATAAAGGGATGGATGATGTGATGGAAATGAAGAGAAGCTATCGTCATCGACGACACTATTTTGTTGACTCCCTCAATGAGTTCGGATTAACCTGCCATACCCCTGGGGGAGCATTCTATGCCTTTCCTTCCATTAAAAAAACAGGAATGTCTTCAGAGGAATTTGCAGAAAAGCTTCTTATGGAAGAGAAAGTTGCCGTTGTACCCGGTAATGTGTTCGGTAAAGGTGGAGAAGGATATATTCGTTGTTCTTATGCCTCAAGTATGGAGCAGCTGCAGGAAGCCGTGAAACGGATGAAGCGTTTTGTTGAGAATCATAGTTAGAAAATGAAGGGTACCAGGCACAAAAGAACACATTTGTGCCTGGCAACTTTTTTAATTGGGCAAAAAAAATAGGACGATAAAATATCGTCCAACAAATGAAAACAAAAGGGGGAATACTTAGAAAGCTTATTTTCAGTATGACCCCTTTTTTTACTATCTATACATCATTTCATAAAAAAGTTTTTAGCTTTCGCTCTTTTCATATTTCAGTTCATACAACATTTGCATGACACGAAGGAAATCTTCTTCAGAGAATTCCTTCGCCTTACGGAGTATCAGCTTTGTTCGTTTTGGTCCCAATTCTTTGATCAGCAGTTCCATTTCAGCGTCAACGCCTGTTGGAGGGTGATCTTTTACTTCCCGTTCCAGCAGTTCGGAAGCAGGTATATCAAGTACAGTTGAAAGCTTAAGAATCGTTGGTGTATCGGGAATCTGAAGATCGGATTCATACTTTTCAATCGTCTTCGTGCCTAGTCTGGCCCTTAAAGCAAGCTCCTGTTGAGATAGTTTGCGCTCTTCGCGTACCCGTTTTAAATTCTCACCAAAGTGTGACATGCTAAAGTCCCTCCCCATAGAATACCTTCCTTATATCTACAGTTTATCACCATTTGGAAAAAAATAGCCCTGCTTATCGTGAACAAAATGTTAAAAATGAAAGGTCCGTCTTCAGTGACGGACCTCGCATTTAAGATATGAAAACAAGTATGATGGCTACTGGTACGATGTAGCGCAATAGAAAAATCCAGCTGTTGAACAGGGCCGGTGATATAGACGAACCAGATTGGATTTCGCTCCATACATCTTCTCGCTTTAATCGGTAGGAGACGAAAATACTGATCAATAATGCCCCGATCGGCAATCCAAAATTACTCGTAATATAATCGGCAAAGTCAAAGAAGTTCTTTCCTTGAATGAGGAAATCTCCGAATACACCAAATGAAAGGGCACTTGGAATACCTGCAAAGAAAACCAGTATTCCGATTAGCCATGTAAATGGCTTTCGTTTCGATTGATCCCCTTTCGACAGGGCTGCGACCCCGATTTCAAGTATGGAGAAAGCAGATGTCAGGGTTGCAAACAACAGTAAAATCAGGAACACTGTTAAGAAAATGCCACCGAATGCAATTTCATTAAAAACGGCTGGCAGGACAACAAATGCAATTCCCGGTCCTTCATCCGGTTGGAAACCAAGGGCGTACACAGCAGGGAAAATGACCAATCCTGCCAATAATGAAATAAAGATATTTAATCCGGATACACTGATGGCGGATCGTGGCATGCTGTCCTCTTTTGAAAGATAGGATGCGTACGTCACCATGACAGAAAGTCCGACCGTAAGTGCAAAGAATGCTTGTCCTAACGCAAGTAAAACCGTTTCCCCATTTAAATAGCTCCAGTCCGGCAATAACAGGAAGCGGACACCTTCCATCGCACCTTCCAAGGTAAGGGACCTGATCACTAAAATAATAAATAAGATAAATAATGCCGGCATCATATAACGGCTAGCCCGTTCGATCCCTTTTTGAATCCCGCCTTGTACGACAAGTATTGTAATGACAATAAAGAGGAATTGTGCAATTAGCACTTCTTTTGGATTTGCAATGATGCTCTCGAATAAGGTTCCGTACTCCTCTTGAGATTTCCCGATTAAAGAGCCTGTCACACTCCGGGCCAAGTAAGAAAGGATCCATCCGCCTACAACACTGTAAAAAGATAATATGATAAAAGAAACAACCGTTCCCAAATAGCCGATCCAGTGCCAATAAGACTGAGGGGCCAATTTTTTATAGGAAGTAACGGCGTCGGCCCCCGCCCGTCTTCCGATAACAAACTCTGCCAGAAGAATGGGCGCACCGATCAAAACGGTGAAAAGGATAAAGAGTAAGAAGAAGACACCTCCTCCATTTGCACCTGCCATATACGGGAATTTCCAAATGGCACCGAGCCCTATAGCAGAACCGGCCGCCGCCAGAATGAAACCAATCTTAGAAGTCCATTGTTCTTTTTTGGCCAAGTTTAAGATCCTCCTTTCAAAAAAATAAGATTTTTCAATCGTACTATGTTTTACACCCCCTGTACACCGGATTTTTAAATTTTCAATATATAAGAAAAATGGGGGTAAATGCCATTAAATAAGTGATAGCGAACATTATGGCAACATGTATTTCCATTTATTATGTGTGAAAACGGTTGTAAACATTACAATTAACCTAATTTCTAGAAAACTAGTCAAAAACATGCTGAATGGGCTGGAATTTTCTCTAAAATGTAGTATACTAATTGTAACAAAACGTTCACAAATTATTCTTTTTTTCGCCATAATTGAAAGCGTTTACTACCAGATTGGAGGAATTTACTATGGATGTATTTCTTGTATATCTATTTATCGCAACGGCTACTCCACTATTTCTTTGGATAGAACATCGTAAGTGGGCGGTTCTTCATATCCCATTTGTTATAGCCTTGTGGGCAGTGTTTATTTATTACGTAGCGGTTCCTGAACTTGGAGGATGGGGACATGTAACGCTTTGGAGCCTGTTTGTTGCCAACCTTGCCTTCGCTCATATCGCAGCCTTCATGCTTTATGCCTTGCCATTTATCCAAAAGCAACGAAAGAAGAAATCAATCACTGTAAAGAATTAGTCTGATCCGATGTTCATTGGGTCAGGCTTTTTTTTTGTCTGTTTTAAAGGTTCTATTCGTAAAGTTTGTTGCTATTGTAGAGGAGAAAGTAATAGTTGATTTCCGCTACAGGATGCTCGCTTTCCGCGGGGCTGGCGGTGAGCCTCCTCGGCTGCGCCTCCGGGGTCTCACCTGTCCAGCTATTCCCGCAGGAGTCGATCATCCTGCAGCGAGAATCAACTTTCTAAGCATGTACCCTTAATTGAAATCAATATAACAAGAATTTTAGCAAGCAATTTCATTTAAGGTAAATAGAGATTGAATTTCATTTTAAGGTGGAAGGAATATTTTATTCTAGTTACATTGTTTTCTTGCACACCTTGTAGCTCTGTCATGAAAATACTGTTTAAGATGGTGAGGGGAACTGCGTAGACTCCTGCGGAAGTACGGGCGTGCCGAGACCCCGGAAGCGAAGCTGAGGAGGCTCGGCCGAACGCTAGCTACAAGCGAAGCAGTTCCCCTCACCATCAGAGAACACACTGATTGACAGAGCCAAAGCAGTTCCTATGTAATTTAACAACAATCTTTGCAAAAAGAACTATTTTAAAAGAATGAATTTAATGGTAAATAAATGAAACAAAATCTACCTTACGAACGTTACATAAATGAAAGCATCAAAGAGAAAGGGGGAAGGTACGAGTGGAAAATGAGCACTTGATCGAACGTGCAAAAAAAGGAGACCTGCAGGCATATAGCCATTTAATCACATATTATTCTCCCATCGTTGAACGGTTTGCCTATCAGATGGGGAATTCCATCGCTGATATACCAGACATCACCCAGGAAGTATTCATTCGTGTATACAGGTTTCTGGACGGGTTCTCTTATGCGAAGTTTACAACCTGGCTTTATAAAATCACTTTGAATGTGTCGAGGGACTTTAAACGAAAAGAAAATCAGCATAACAATCGGGTGAAAAAAATCGGAAATGAACCTTCAGAAAACGTCATTACTCCTCAAGAACGTATCCTTAGGCAGGAAGAGGATCGCATGCTGCACGAATGCATTCAAAAGCTGGATGGTAAATATCAATTACCGATCATCCTTTACTATTTTCATGAAAAGAAGTATGAAGAAATGGCTGAAATACTGTCAATCAATTTATCTACTGTCAAAACAAGACTTTTAAGAGGGAAAAACCTCTTGAAAAAAGAATTGGAAGAGGCTGAAAAAAGGGAGGGGAGATTGAATGGATGACAAGATGCTTGAAAAACGCATGGATTTATTGAATCAATCGTATAAGAAAATTCCGGATCAGACCAATCCCTCAGACATCATACAAGCCATAAAACAAGAAGGAAAATCCCAAAAGAAGCGACCACTAATTCATTGGCCGTACGTCGCAAGTTTCATTGGTGTCCTTCTGATCGGTGCGGTTCTCATCCTGCAGCTTACGATGGATGGATCGGGAAGACAGAATGGGAATCAAGCTGATTTTGCCGGTGAGTCAGACCAACGACTTCAAAAGGAGATAGAAGATGCGAAAGCTCAATATGATTTAAGGAAAACTCAAGCAATGGAGCGGCTCGGGTTTTCGGAAGGCATATTTAATTCGACAGGGATCGCACGGGATGCAGGGAGGCAACTCACATATATCGAATCCATTCCAAAGCGGGACTTCTCAAATGAAAGAAAAGTGGAGTGGGTCCAGAGAGCGAGTGACGAGTTGACTCAGATATTGACTACTCCAGATGTGATGATGAAAAATCTGAAAGCTCCTTTAACGAAGGAAGAAGCAGAAGTATGGGTTGATGATTTTATTAAAAAGGAACAAGATATCCTCCCGCTATATGAGGATGAGTTGAATAAGTATGGAGAATATTGGAAGCCTTATGTTGAGAACGGAGAATTCAATATGAAGGAGTTCAACCATATGAAAAACGACTATCCCCCCAAACTATGGTTGTTACGGGATGGAATATTCAATAATGCAGTTAAGCTATCGTATAACAGTGAAACGGACCGGCTTGAAACTACATTGGATGTGGAGTACTTCAGGATGATCACGAATCGTGAAGCCTTACCGGAAGGATATGAATTGTATATGATTACCCGTTTTGTTCCAGTCATTAAAGCAGGTGAATTTACAGGGACATGGAAAGAAGCAGCTGATCGCTTGATGGACTACGAAAAGATATTAAAGGAACTGCCGGATGACTCAAGGTTCAGGGTAGAAGTGAAGCATGAATACGATCTTCTCTATCAATACTTTACAGATGGAAATGTGTATCAGCCCATCTTTAATGGAAGTGATAAATTGAAATCACATGTAGAAGAAACCTACCGATATATACTGAAAGAGTACCCAGATTACACAACATCCCTTCATCTGAAAGAGGTATATGATGAGTTAAGGCATGAAAATTTCGTTAAGCCAGATCGTTGGGTTCAGACGACACCGGTCATTTTGTCTTCAGAGACAGAAGAACTATATAAAGAGCGCTAAGTTTACTCTGTTTTAATAATTTTAATAATTGGGAAGCATAACTAGTGAGAAAGCAATTATAGGTGGAAAATCGAAGAAAATGGGTTTAGTTGCAGAGGTCTGATAGAATAAACTTTTGCCGAATCACGGATTCTATGATATAATCTACAATTGCGTGTAAAGACGAAAAATAATATATATACTAGGAGTGTTACCATGACTACAAAATTCGAAACAGGAACTGTTGTAACAGGTAAAGTTACAGGCATTCAACCATACGGTGCGTTCGTTGCACTTGACGAAGAAACACAAGGATTAGTCCATATCTCTGAAATCACTCACGGCTTTGTTAAAGACGTTAGCGAGCACCTTTCAGTAGGCGACGAAGTAAAGGTTAAAGTATTATCAGTGGACGAAGCAGCTGGTAAAATCAGCCTTTCTATCCGTGCTACAGAAGAAGCTCCTGCAGCACCACAAGCAAAACCTGCAGCAGCGAAAAAACCTCGCCGTCAAGGTCAAGGAAGTGTAAAGCAAGCTAACGAAGAAACAACACCAGCTGGCTTCAACACTCTTAAAGACAAGCTTGAAGAGTGGATCGAGCAATCAGAACGTGAAGATTTAATCAAAAAATAATACAATTTTTAAGAAGACTGCCTTTCTTGAAGGGCGGTCTTTTTTTTAAATCCATTTTTTAAAAAAGAGGAGTTCTGCTCTTCCATAGAGAAACTATACTATAATTGGAAAAACCAGTTGAAAGGCGGGTTGAATTGAAAGAAAAAATAGGGAATCTATTAAATGAAAGTCAATCTCATATCCTCTATTCATATAATGATCGAAACCGATATCTACAAAATGCCATTGCGTATGTTCTCGAGGGAATCGAAAAGGGGGATTCTATTGTTCTTATTGAGAACGAGAGGAACCTGAATGTATTGCTTAAACAGTTAAATAATCAATTAACCAGCGACCAATTAAAGAAAATTCATGTTATTAGTAACTTTGATTTCTATCAATCGAGTGGTAGCTACCATCCTCCAGCCATTTATGAACAATTAACGAAATCCATTACCCCATTTTTAGAGAACGATATTTCTTTCCGTTCGTGGACAAATGTGGAATGGGGCACATTGGAAGACCCCGCATCAATCATTGAGTGGTTCGAAACAGAAACGGATCGTGCTATTCATGAGCATAATCTGACCATCGTCTGTGCGTACGAATCAGAGAAAATGCCTGACCACCTGGAAGATGCACTAAAGAAAAGTCATGGGCACATCATGACGGATGAAGATATCGTGATCTCGAAAGTATACAGTAAAACTAAATAGTCTGCGACCAGGACGATGCCACCCATGAAAGGGGGGAGTCGTCTTTTTTTATGATCTTTTCGTAAAGTTTATTGCTACTTTTCACCTAAAAAATTTATCATAAATTAACGAAAAATAAAGAATTTTTAAACAATATACTTGTCCGTACCTCATAAATGACCTATAATAACAATGAAAGCGCTTAATTAACAGAAAAATACATAAATATAGGAGGATCTTAGATGCTTTATAATAATCCGAATACTGAAGGTTCATTGGTACAATTTAAGGACAAGTATGAGAACTTTATTGGTGGAGAATATGTGCCGCCAGCAAGTGGAGAATACTTTGAAAATGTATCGCCTGTCACGGGGAAAGTTTTCACGAAAATTGCCCGTTCAAACAAAGAGGATGTAGAAAAGGCATTGGATGCTGCACATGCAGCGAAAGACGCATGGGGTAAAACCTCTGCTACGGAAAGATCCATCATCTTAAATAAAATTGCGGATCGTATGGAAGAAAACCTAGAAATGCTTGCTGTAGCCGAAACATGGGATAATGGTAAGCCGGTTCGTGAAACATTAGCGGCAGACTTACCCCTTGCGATTGACCATTTCCGTTATTTCGCCGGATGTATCAGAGGCCAGGAAGGATCTCTTGGTGAAATCGATAATGATACGGTCTCTTATCATTTCCATGAGCCAATCGGGGTTGTAGCCCAAATCATTCCTTGGAATTTCCCGATTCTGATGGGTGTTTGGAAGATTGCACCTGCCCTAGCTGCAGGAAACTGTGTAGTCTTGAAGCCTGCTGAGCAAACACCGGCTTCCATCATGGTTCTGATTGAACTCATTGAAGACCTGCTGCCTAAAGGTGTACTGAATGTGGTGCAAGGATTTGGAGTGGAAGCAGGGAAACCCCTTGCGCAAAGTAAGCGTGTTGGTAAGGTAGCCTTCACGGGTGAAACGACAACAGGTCGCCTGATCATGCAATATGCTTCTCAAAACATTATCCCTGTTACGTTAGAACTTGGTGGTAAATCACCTAATATCTTCTTTGAAGATGTAATGGATCAGGATGATGATTTCCTTGATAAAGCAGTCGAAGGTTTCGTGATGTTTGCACTTAATCAAGGAGAAGTGTGTACATGTCCTTCAAGGGCGCTAATCCAGGAATCGATCTACGATAAGTTCATGGAGCGTGCAATCGAACGAGTGAAACAAATCAAGCAGGGGAACCCGTTGGATTCAGATACAATGCTGGGTGCTCAAGCCTCTCAAGAACAATTGGATAAGATTCTATCTTATATTGAAATCGGGAAAGAAGAAGGAGCGGAATTACTCATCGGTGGTGAGCAAAATACACTGGATGGAGATCAGGAAGCAGGTTTCTATGTGAAGCCGACAGTCTTCAAAGGCAACAACAAAATGCGTATTTTCCAGGAAGAAATCTTTGGCCCTGTTGTTTCCGTTACAACGTTCAAAACGAAAGAAGAAGCCCTTGAAATCGCCAATGATACTCTTTACGGACTTGGGGCAGGTGTGTGGACGCGTGACATGAACACGGCTTACCGTTTTGGTAGAGAGGTTCAAGCAGGACGCGTATGGACTAACTGTTATCACCAATACCCGGCACATGCGGCATTCGGTGGATACAAAATGTCCGGTATCGGTCGCGAAAATCATAAAATGATGCTATCACACTATCAACAAACGAAGAATTTACTAGTTAGCTATAGCCCTAAAGCGTTAGGTTTCTTCTAAAATGGAACAGCGACTAGAGGCAACAGAACAAGCCCTCCATCTAATTGAAACGTTAAAAGGAAAGCATGGTGCCCTCCTGTTTCATCAGTCTGGAGGATGTTGTGATGGCAGTTCTCCTATGTGTTTAAGTCAAGATGATTTGATCATCGGTGACAGTGATGTATTAGTAGGTACTGTAGCCGACTGTCCTTTTTATATGAACGAACAGCAATATGAGTATTGGAAGCATTTCCGGATCATATTGGATGTAAAAGAAGGAAGGGGAGGAGTGTTCTCTTTGGAATCAACGGAAGGCGTACGCTTTATCACGGATTCTAAATTGATCAAACCATAAACGTGAAGGTTTTGGTTCTACTCTTCCAAACCCGATAATATTTTTTAGAGACAACTTTTTGTATAGGTTGTCTCTTTTTTATGCTTGATTTAATTATTTTTAATGATTACTAATTTAAAATAATTATAATTTGTGATTGACTTTCATTCTCAAGTAGTTAAAATAAAACTATAATCACTTAATAATAATTATAATCTAAAGGAGTGTTTTTAGTGGAGAAAAGAAAACTCACAACGAATCAAGGTGCCCCGATCGGCGATAACCAGAACTCAATTACAGCTGGAGAAAAAGGACCTGCACTGCTTGAAGATTATCAGCTAATTGAGAAATTGGCTCACTTCGATCGTGAAAGAGTTCCCGAAAGAGTCGTTCACGCCCGAGGAGCGGGAGCGCATGGTGTATTCATTACAAAAAACAGCATGAAAAAATATACAAAAGCCGCACTTTTTCAGGAAGCAGGCAAAGAAACACCTGTATTTGCCCGTTTTTCCACTGTCGTCCATGGCCAGCATTCTCCTGAAACCTTACGGGATCCCCGTGGATTTGCCGTGAAATTTTATACCGAAGAAGGGAACTGGGATTTTGTCGGGAATAACCTCCCTGTCTTCTTTATTCGTGATGCCATGAAGTTTCCCGATATGGTTCATTCATTAAAGCCGAATCCCCAGACGAATATCCAAGAACCAGAGAGATATTGGGATTTCATGTCCTTGACTCCGGAATCAACCAATATGCTCCTGCATCTCTACACGGATGAAGGAATCCCCGCGAACTATAGACAAATGCGCGGATCCAGTGTGCATGCGTATAAATGGGTGAATGCAGCTGGCAATACAGTGTACGTAAAGCTTAGTTGGAAGCCGAAACAAGGTATTAAGAATTTATCTGCGGAGAAAGCAGCTGAGATTCAAGGGAAAGATTTTAACCATGCAAGCCGTGATTTATATGATTCGATTGAAAAGGGAGATTTCCCTGAATGGGATCTGTATGTTCAGGTACTGGACCCAATGGATATGGATTCCTTTGATTTCGATCCTCTCGATGCGACGAAGGATTGGTCAGAAGATGACATCCCATCTCACTTTGTCGGTACGATGGTTTTAAATGAAAATCCAGAAAACATCTTTTCTGAAACTGAATCAGTGGGCTTCAATCCGGGAGTGCTTGTGAATGGAATGCTTCCTTCTGAAGATAAGTTGCTGCAAGGAAGGCTATTCTCCTATTCTGATACACAGCGTTACCGGATAGGTGCCAACTACCTCCAGCTCCCGATCAACTGTCCATTTGCTCAGGTGGCGAATAATCAAAGGGACGGACATATGCCATTCAAGCAGCCAACGGGCTCAGTGAACTATGAGCCGAACAGCTTCGATGATACACCGAAAGAAGTGGCGGGATATTCGGAAATACATCAGCAGATGACGGGTGAAAGAGGAAGACAGAAAATCCGGAAAACAGATGATTTCGGTCAGGCCGGACGTATTTACAGAAGCTACCCGGATGAGGTGAAAGAGCAAGTAGTGAAGAATATTTCCAGTGAACTATCTCAAATCAACGAAAGAATAGCCTTGCGCGCGGTGTGTAATTTCTTCCGGGCAGATGTAGAGCTCGGTAAGAAGCTAGCGGAGAGTATTGGGGTGGATTTGACTCCTTATTTGCAGCATATGGAATAAGCATGGAGGAGTGAGTGCTGGTCTTTTTGTCGGTGGAGTGGTGCTGATGAAGGGGCTGGTGCTCTTTTTATGTTTGGGGAGATATTAGGTGGGTGGGAACGGGAGAAGAAGGATTCTAATCATTGAATAGTTATCAACAATGATTATCTGCCATTTTCAGGTTTTATCTTCCATATTCAAGATTTACGTGCCATTTATAATTTTTATCTGCCATATATTCATTTTACCTACCATTTTCAAAAAACGACAAAAATCGCATCTCCAAACAACCACAACCACCAACAAAAACAAAAAGCCACTCCCAAAAAAGAGAAGTGGCCACCACCATCAAAATGAATTCCGTTCGATCCCGTATTTCCTAATCCGATATTGCAAATTCTGCCGGCTCATTCCAAGTGATTTCGCCGTTTTGGTAATATTAAAGTCATGGTATTTCAATGACTTCTGAATATAATAGGTTTCTGCTTCTTCAATGAAAAGCTCCAACGGTTTGATCTCGGCTCCGGATTGGTAGAGGAACTCCGATTCATCCTGGCTTTCACCTCCGACAGCTGTGTGGTGGATGCGCTGCCTGAAACCAAATGGAAGATGATTGAAACCCATCTCCTCTTCAAAGCCAACGAGATTAAACGCTCCCTCGATGACATGCTCAAGTTCCCTCACATTGCCCGGCCAGTCATACTGTTGGAAAATCTCCCTTACTTCATTCGAAATCCCCTTGATACTCATGGCAAAATGGTGGTTGTACTGGTCAATGAAATAGTCCACGATCTCCGGTAAATCTTCTTTTCTAGAACGAAGAGAAGGGATGAAGATTGAAACAATGCTCAGCCTGTAATAAAGGTCCTTTAATAACCGCCCTTCTGCGATGGCGTCGATGGGATCCTCGTTCACCGTCGCCATCACCCGTACATCGTATGGAAGGTCCGTCCCACGGGAAAAGAAGTTTAATAGCTTCTTTTGAAGGGAAGGGGTTAAGGAGTTGATTTCGTCGAGGAGGAGGGTTCCTCCCTGTGCTTGTTGGAAGAGGGATGGTCGGTGATCTTCCGGGTTGCTGCCTTCCCGCTCCTCATGAAATAGGATTTCTTCAAGCATATCATCGCGTAATGATGAACAGTTCTGGGTGATGAAGGGACGGTTGGCGCGTGCGCTGTCGTTATGGATGCTTTGAGCGAAAAGCTCCTTGCCTGTCCCGATTTCACCACAGATCAACACAGGGGAAGAAGTCCTTGCCGCCCGCTTTCCAGTTTCGACTGCGTCCTGCAGGCGGTGATGCTTACCGATAATGCTATCAAAGGTATATAAGCTGCTCGGGCGCTTATGTATATGATCCCTCATCACCTTTTCGAGTTTGGTGATGTCCCTGGCAATTTCAATCGCTCCAATCAACACCTCATCATGAAAAATAGGGAATGTATCGTTCATCGTGGTGATTTCGATTCCATTTATATTAAAGTAAGTTTGCTTAACGTTGAGGGTAGGCTCCTTTGTGCTTAGAACTTTAAGAAGTGTACTTTCCTCTTCGGAATGAAATTGGAAAACATCCAGCAAATTTTTATCAAGGACGTCTTCAATTTCCATGCCTTCGATTTCGCGCATTTTACGATTGTAGATGATGGTTTTCCCGGTAGAATCGATGACATGAACGCCTGATTCGATATGTTCAGCGACTTTTTCGTACATATACAAACGCTTTTCAGATTCCAGCATGCTGTCTCGCTCCTCTTCATTTTTGTTAGATCTTACTGCAAAACGTATCGTCTATTGTCTTCTTTTTGCGCAAATTTTCCATCCGTTCGATGTTAGATTCAGGAGTTGGTGTCAATGGAATCCGCAAAAAGAGTGGAATTATAAGAAATTTTAAAAAAACTCTTGAAAAATGCAACTATCTTTTGCATTATTATAAGTGTAAGGGTTTTCTAAATGCAAATATTTTTTGCATGCCTGTTAACTAACCTCGTCGTTGTACAGGAGGTATCGTTGGCTACCAACCATTTGGTGGATTCAACATGTCAGGTACCGACTCCAAAGCGGGCGGACCGGATTATCTTCTGCTTCACCTTCAAGCAAAAACAACATCAGAAACACTTTAAGAGTATGAAAACGGGAAGGGGCCTTTGTCTACATGGGCTCCAACCCTGTATATAAACAATTATTTTTTTCATTACCTAAGGAGGAACCTATATGGCAGTAAGTACTCATTCGATTATTGAACAAACGGAGAAATATGGTGCGAAAAATTATCATCCACTTCCAATCGTCATTTCAGAAGCGGAGGGTGTATGGGTCAAAGATCCGGAAGGCAATAAGTATATGGATATGCTTAGCGCTTATTCAGCGGTCAACCAGGGACATCGTCATCCAAAGATCATCCAGGCGTTAAAAGATCAAGCAGACCGTGTGACACTGACGTCACGTGCGTTCCACAACGATCAATTAGCCCCTTGGTATGAGAAGATCTGTAAGATGACTGGTAAAGACATGGCCCTTCCAATGAATACGGGTGCCGAGGCAGTGGAAACGGCGATCAAGACAGCTCGCCGCTGGGCGTATGATGTGAAGGGTGTAGCAGAAAACAGTGCGGAAATCATCGCGTGTAACGGGAACTTCCACGGAAGAACGATGACAGCTGTTTCCCTTTCTTCAGAAGAAGAATACAAGCGTGGTTTCGGCCCGATGCTTCCAGGGATCAATTTAATTCCTTACGGTGATCTGGATGCGTTAAAAGAAGCCATCACTCCAAATACAGCCGCTTTCCTTATCGAACCGATCCAGGGAGAAGCAGGGATCGTATTCCCTCCTAAAGGCTTCATGAAAGCAGCATATGAATTATGTAAAGAAAACAACGTTCTATTCATTGCAGACGAAATTCAGGCAGGTCTTGCCCGCTCAGGGAAAATGTTCGCGTGTGAGTGGGAAGATGTTGATCCTGACATGTACATTTTAGGAAAAGCACTTGGAGGCGGAGTGTTCCCGATTTCATGTGTTGTGGCCAATGAAGAAGTATTAGGCGTATTCAACCCCGGCTCCCACGGTTCTACTTTCGGAGGGAATCCGATGGCATGTGCGGTTTCTGTCGCATCGCTGGATGTATTGATCGATGAAAACCTGGCAGATCGTTCTCTGCAAATGGGAGAATACTTTATGAGTAAACTTCGTGAGATAGATAATCCTATGATTAAGGAAGTTCGAGGCAGCGGATTATTTATCGGAGTGGAACTTAAAGAACCAGCCCGTAAATACTGTGAACAACTGAAGGAAG
This sequence comes from Rossellomorea aquimaris, assembly GCF_008180865.1. Lineage (GTDB taxonomy): Bacteria > Bacillota > Bacilli > Bacillales > Bacillaceae_B > Rossellomorea > Rossellomorea yichunensis. Next base: position 68,198 of record NZ_VTEX01000003.1, on the reverse strand, counting down.
AAGGACTGCTTTGTAAAGAAACACATGATACAGTCATCCGTTTCGCTCCACCACTTGTCATCTCACAAGAAGATCTGGATTGGGCAATTGAAAGAATCAAAAAAGTATTGTCTTAATTCCCGCTGGGGTTAAAAGTTTTTTTCTTAAATAGAGTGGAAAAGGCATGAAAATAAAAATTATTTCTTTCCCCAGTCAATGGTTAAAGATACGGTAATATGTTACAATTACAACGTTTCAGATCACATAATAAAGAGGCGAATGTTTACAATGGGAGAAAACCTTAATCTGTTTACTTCTACACAGCATGTCATCAATGATGCTTTATCGAAGCTTGGATATACGGAAGAAATGTATGAACTTCTGAAAGAGCCGATTCGTATGTTGACCGTTCGTATCCCGGTTCGAATGGACGATGGCAGTATCAAAGTATTTACGGGCTACCGTGCACAGCATAACGACGCAGTCGGACCTACCAAGGGCGGAGTACGATTCCATCCTGAAGTGGATGAAGAGGAAGTAAAGGCTTTATCCATGTGGATGAGCTTGAAATGCGGAATTGTTGATTTGCCATACGGTGGAGGAAAGGGCGGGATCATCTGTGATCCGAGAACGATGTCTTTCACTGAACTGGAAAAGCTAAGCCGCGGTTATGTTCGTGCCATCAGTCAAATTGTCGGACCTACAAAGGATATCCCGGCACCTGATGTGTACACAAACTCACAAATCATGGCTTGGATGATGGATGAGTACAGCCGTCTTCGTGAAAATGACTCACCAGGATTCATTACAGGAAAACCGATTGTTCTTGGTGGTTCCCAAGGTCGTGAAAAGGCAACGGCTCAAGGTGTTACCATCTGTATTGACCAAGCTGCAAAGAAACGTGGCATCGACATCAAAGGTGCACGCGTCGTCATCCAAGGTTTTGGAAATGCAGGCAGTTTCTTAGCGAAGTTCATGCACGATGCCGGTGCAAAGGTCATTGCCATTTCCGATGCCCATGGTGCCCTTCATGATCCGGCTGGTTTGGATATTGATTATCTGTTAGACCGTCGGGATAGCTTCGGTACGGTAACGACACTATTTGAAAACACGATTTCAAATAAGGAATTGCTGGAGCTGGAGTGTGACATCCTTGTCCCTGCTGCGATTTCAAACCAGATCACTGAAGAGAATGTCTATGATATTAAAGCATCCATTGTGGTAGAAGCTGCAAACGGTCCGACTACCTTTGAAGCAACACGAATTCTTTCTGAAAGAGGAATCCTGCTAGTACCAGACGTGCTTGCAAGTGCGGGTGGAGTAACGGTTTCATACTTCGAATGGGTTCAGAATAACCAAGGGTATTATTGGACAGAAGAAGAAGTAAACGAGAAGCTTCATGCTAAACTTGTCGAAGCTTTCAACAATGTATACGAAACATCTCAGAATCGTCGAGTGAATATGCGACTCGCCGCATACATGGTCGGCGCACGCAAAATGGCTGAAGCCTCTAGATTCAGAGGTTGGGTGTAACGATCGCATAAGATAAGAACGTATTCTCAATTTATTGGGGATACGTTCTTTTTTCGGTTTTAAAGGATTTATCTATTTAATTACGAAATGATTAGAGAGCATCGATTATGGGTAAAATCATTGAAATTGACAACAGATGCAAATCATCGTACGATATTTATGTTCTTATGTTTAAACTATTAAACATTAATGTTCTGGAGGGATTCATGTGTCAACTGAAATGATTATAGAGGAAGCTTCTATTGAAGCGGTTGAATCAACACTTCATCAACATAAGCAATTTTTTAAGTCCGGGGTTACGCGGCCAATACAATATAGAAAAGACTTGTTAGAGAAGTTCTCAGCAGTCATAAAAAATCATGAAGCAGAAATCATCGATGCATTGAAAAAAGATTTAAATAAATCCGAGATGGAAACGTATGCGACAGAAATCGGAATCCTGCTTGAAGAAATTCGTTTCGTTCTCAAGAATATCGACGTATGGGCAGAACCTAAAAAGGTCAAAACGGCGAAAACACATATTGGCTCGAAAGCCTATACCGTCCCGGAACCTTACGGGGTAACACTGATCATAGCACCTTGGAATTACCCGATCCAACTTGCACTTGCTCCTGTCATTGGAGCGATCGCAGCCGGTAATACAGCCATCATTAAACCATCAGAATTAACTCCTTCTACATCAGCTTTATTAGCGCAAATGATCAATACTCATTTTGATCCAAGACAGCTTTTCGTAATTGAAGGAGGAGTGGAAACAACACAGCATCTCCTGAAACAGCCTTTCGATTATATTTTCTTTACCGGGAGCGTCCCAGTCGGAAAAGTAGTGATGGAAGCAGCAGCAAAGCAGTTGATTCCTGTCACTCTTGAATTGGGCGGGAAAAGCCCGTGTATCGTGGATGAAACCGCTGATATTCCTCTGGCTGCCAAGCGCATCGCATTCGGGAAAGTGACGAATGCCGGACAAACGTGTATTGCACCTGACTACCTGTTTATTCATAAAAGCAAGATAGATGAATTTATAACTGAATTTAAGAAAACGGTTATTGAATTTTATGGAACAGAACCATTAAAGAGTGAGAAATTTGGTAGGATCGTCAATGAGCGTCATTTCAATCGTTTAACAAGCTACTTGGAAGATGGAGAAATCCTCTTAGGGGGAAATGTAGATGCTGGGAGCTTAAAAATTGAACCCACTTTAATGAAGCCAAGAGATTTTACTGTACCGGTGATGCAGGATGAGATATTCGGCCCGGTTTTCCCAGTCATAGAATATGAGGAGCTTGATGAAGTCATTGATTTGGTGACAGAGCGGCCGAAGCCGTTGGCCCTGTATTTATTCACGAGCAATCCAATTACAGAAGAAAAAATAAACGGATCGATTTCCTACGGTGGCGGTTGTGTAAATGATACACTTATGCACATCGTTACACCGTACCTTCCTTTCGGGGGAGTAGGGGAGAGTGGGATTGGGAATTATCATGGAGAATCAAGCTTCTCAACCTTCTCACATTACAAAAGCATCTTAAAACAGACGACGAAGTTTGACTTAAGCTTCCGTTATCCAAGTGGAAGATTTGGTATGCAGATCATTAAGAAGTTACTGAAATAAGAAAGGTGACCCAGAGGATGGGTCACCTTTTAGAGATTGTACGGAGATCCAGTTTTTAGCGCGTAGGCTCAGTATGAGGTTCTCTTTCAAGCTCTTCCGTCGGTTTAAATAACAGTCCAAGGTTAATTAGACCGGCAATACCAACTAAACCGTATATGATTCGTGATAGAGCGGCATCTTGACCACCAAAGATGGCTGCAACAAGATCGAATTGAAAGAAGCCGATAAGTCCCCAGTTCACAGCACCAATGATGGTAAGAACCAAAGCAATGCGTTGAATTGCACTCATGTTGTTTTCCTCCTTATTGAATGGCTCATTTATAAGTTTCCCATTGCCTCTATTCCTATTCAATTTGACTGCAACAAAATTTCCTTGTGCAAGTTCTTTGCATTTTGGGGATGATATATTCGATAATAGGAAATGTGTTTAAGACATTTTGGGTAACGAAATAGTTCGGCCCTTATAAAATACAAGGAGGTAACAAAAAATGAATGACTTTACTTTTTACAATCCAACCAAATTGATTTTTGGAAAAGGGCAAGTAGAACAGCTGAAAGAATTGGTACCTCAATATGGTAAAAAAGTGCTTGTCGTGTATGGTGGCGGAAGCATTAAGCGTAATGGGTTATACGATCAGGTAATGTCTGTATTGAAGGATATTGATAGCGAAGTATTCGAGCTTTCCGGAGTAGAACCGAATCCACGTCTTTCCACAGTCAGACGAGGTGTAGAGATAAGTAAAGAAAATAATATTGAATTTATATTAGCTGTGGGTGGCGGAAGTGTCATCGACTGTACAAAAGCAATTGCTGCTGGTGCAAAGTATGATGGTGATGCATGGGATCTTGTAACGAAGAAAGCTTTTGCGAAAGAAGCTCTTCCATTCGGAACAGTCCTGACTCTTGCAGCGACCGGCTCTGAAATGAATGCAGGATCAGTTATTACGAATTGGGAAACGAATGAGAAATATGGTTGGGGCAGCCCGGTGACATTCCCGCAATTCTCTATCCTGGATCCGGTAAATACCTTCACAGTACCGAAAGATCATACAATCTACGGTATGGTGGATATGATGAGTCACGTGTTTGAACAGTATTTCAATAATGCAACCAACACACCACTTCAGGACCGTATGTGTGAGTCCGTTCTGACTACGGTTATCGAAACAGCTCCGAAGTTGATCAATGATCTTGAAAACTATGAGCTTCGTGAGACGATTCTGTACTCTGGAACAATTGCCCTTAATGGAATGCTGCAAATGGGCTACAACGGTGACTGGGCCAGTCATAACATTGAACATGCCGTTTCAGCCGTATACGACATCCCACATGCAGGTGGACTCGCGATCCTATTCCCGAACTGGATGAAGCATAACTTGAAAGTGAATCCTTCACGATTTGCTCAACTGGCAGAACGAGTATTCAATGTAGACCCTGCCGGTAAGTCAGAAGAGGAAGTGGCACTGGAAGGAATCGAAAAGCTTCGTGAATTCTGGACGAGCATCGGAGCACCGTCCCGCTTGTCAGACTATGACATCGACGACAGTCAACTGGACCTGATGGCAGACAAAGCCATGGTGAACGGCGAATTCGGTAACTTCAATAAATTAAACAAAGATGACGTACTTGCGATTCTGAGAGCATCTCTATAATGAAATGTGGGAGGGACGGACCTTGTGAAGGTCCGTCCCTCTGTATTGGTTTGTACACCAAAAATTAGGGGAATATTAGCAGGTGAGTACAGTAGTTGAAAAAAGTTTGCAATGCACACGCTTACATAAAGGGGGCTTTCTTGATTCTCGGGTCAGCTTTCGATAAAGTGAGATAGAAGAAAATATTTTAATCGGAGGATGGTTATGACACACATTCGTTTTGATTATTCAAAAGCGTTATCGTTTTTTGGAGAACATGAACTTACATACTTAAGTGATGCCGTGAAGGTTGCTCATCATTCGTTACACGAACAAACAGGTGCAGGGAACGACTTCCTGGGATGGATCGACCTTCCTGTTGAGTACGATAAAGAAGAGTTTTCCCGCATTCAAAAATCAGCAGAGAAAATTAAAAATGATTCCGATGTCCTTCTTGTCATCGGTATTGGTGGTTCTTATTTGGGAGCCCGTGCAGCGATTGAAATGCTGAACCACAGCTTCTACAATGCTCTTCCGAAAGAAAAGCGTTCCACTCCACAGGTCCTGTTTGTTGGACAAAATATCAGCTCCACATACATGAAGGACTTAATGGACCTTCTTGACGGAAAAGACTTCTCCATCAATGTGATTTCGAAGTCCGGAACTACGACTGAACCAGCGATAGCTTTCCGTATCTTCCGTAAAAAGCTGGAAGAAAAGTACGGGATGGAAGAAGCTCGCAAACGCATCTATGCGACAACGGATAAATCGAAGGGGGCCCTTAAAACATTGGCATCTGACGAAGGCTATGAAACATTCGTTGTTCCTGATGATATCGGCGGTCGCTATTCTGTCCTTACAGCCGTTGGACTGCTTCCGATTGCTGTAAGCGGAGTGGAAATCGAGACGATGATGAACGGTGCTGCACAGGCCCGTGAAGATTTCAGTAAATCTGAGCTTACAGAGAACCCTGCTTATCAATATGCTGCTGTTCGTAACGCGCTATATAATAAAGGAAAAACGATCGAAATGCTCATTAATTATGAGCCTGGTTTACAATACTTTTCTGAATGGTGGAAGCAGCTATTTGGGGAAAGTGAAGGGAAAGACCAAAAGGGAATTTATCCTTCTTCAGCTAACTTCTCAACAGATCTTCATTCTCTTGGACAATATGTTCAAGAAGGACGCCGTGACATTTTTGAAACGGTCATCAAGGTTTCAGAGCCACGTCATGAGCTGAAAATCGAGAAGGCTGACAGTGATTTGGACGGCTTAAACTATTTAGCCGGTGAAACGGTTGATTTTGTAAACAACAAAGCGTTTGAAGGGACCCTGCTTGCCCATACAGATGGTGGCGTACCAAACCTGATCGTTGAAATTCCGGCGATGGATGCATACACATTCGGTTACCTCGTGTACTTCTTCGAGAAAGCGTGTGCGATGAGTGGATACCTGCTGGGTGTAAATCCATTTGACCAACCTGGAGTGGAAGCATACAAAGTAAATATGTTCGCCCTTCTTGGGAAACCAGGCTTTGAAGAGAAGAAGGCGGAGCTTGAAAAACGCCTTAAATAAGGAAAGAGCACTGAGGAAATCTCAGTGCTCTTTTTACATTTTTCTTTCACTTTAGGAGAAACTATCCCTAAAAGAAAGGGGATGGATCCACGTGATAGAGCTTTCATCTAACATTGAAGGACAGCATTACCAACTGTATAAGCTTGAACAGCTATTAAAGCCGCTTGGATATTCGATAGGTGGTAATTGGGATTATGATCACGGCTATTTTGATTACAAAATTGATGACGAAGTTGGCTACCAATATTTGAGAGTGCCGTTTACGTCTGTTGACGGTCAATTGGATTCAAGGGGGGCCACGGTTGAGTTCGGTAAACCGTTCCTTCTCTCTCATAAATACCAGCGTGGCTTGGACGATAACGCATCAACCGGAACCTTCTCAGGCTCGGTCAATCAATTTTCCGAACCACAAGATCCCGATGCAAGCTTCCCGGAAGAATATATTGAAGTCGGGAAAGAACTTGTAAAAGAGCTGGAGAACGTTTTATTCTCTAGTTAGAGATCACAAGCAGTTCATCCGTTTCTTCAACCAAAGTCGTCAAAGGAGGATTCACAGTCGTGTTTTCTCCTTTTTTTATGCCTAATAAGATAATATTGTTCTTCAGAAGGTGTGCACTCAATGAATGGAAATTTTCATTGATGTATTCAACGGAAACAGGGATCAGCTTCAGGTTATTTCCTTTAAGGTGGTTCAACAGCTTTAAAATCGTCTTAGACATCCCTTGAGAAATGATGCTGTTCATCATCACGTAGCTGGTTTGCATATTTGTTTGTATTACTTCATCGGCTCCAGCGCGTTTGGCATTGGCCACTTGATCCTTCTGGAGGATTTCCACGACCGTGTATAAAGCAGGATGATTCCCCTTTATCGCGAGGAGTGTTAAGACAGAATTCATGTCTGCTGTCATCTCATCTTTATTTTGGTCTGCAGTGATAATGGCAATCGAAGCTTCATGAAGGTTCACTTTGTTCAAAATTGCATCTTTAAAAGGTGTTCCTCTAACGAAATGAATATGGTTATTATTATAGGGGTTCTTTTGAAGGGTTTCATCGACAAGAATGATATCACACTGGGATTGAAGAGAAGTCAGCTGGTTAATCACTTCCCGCGTTCGTTCATTCCAGCCTACTATGACGACATGCTCTTTTCCCTTAAAGGCAGCTCTTCCTTCCAGATAGGCATTTTGTGTCATGACCGTTTCCGCTGCAAGTGTGACAAAATAAGTTGAAAGAAAGCCTGCACCTACAAGGATGAGAACAATGCCAATCAATCTGCCTTCAAATGATGTAGGAACAAAATCCCCATAACCCACCGTGGAAGTCGTAATAATCGCCCACCAGATCCCATCGAATAAGGAAGGGAAGGTATCGGGCTCTATGAAATGAATGATCGTTCCAAATGAAAGCATCAACGTAATGGCGATTGTAAATATTCGTATAACTAAAGGCCAGCGCAAGAATCCATGAAACATTTGCTGCACCATACTACCAGCTCCTTTTTCATCTGCACTGACCATTATTGCCTATTCAAGTTCGTCTAAAACTCTGAAAGCCATTCTTTCTTCAATAAACTGTACATATATGCATCATATACTTGATCATCCTGAAGGATATATTCCCTTAGTAAGCCTTCTTGTTTGAAACCGAGTTTTTCAACTACTCGTGATGAAGCCTTATTATAAGGAACGATCACTGCCCCTACACGATTCATTCCTTTATCTGCAAATAGGTAGCTGAGTAACGGGGAGAGTGCCTCACCCATGGTTCCTTTACCCCAGTGATCAGGGCTAAGGTCATATCCGATTTCGCAGCGCTTATACGCTTTCGAAATGCCGTGGAAGCCACATGTCCCGATCATCTTATTCGAATGCTTCTCCTCGATGGCCCAGCGCATGGGACCACCTGTTTCCAGGTGCTTTTCGTAGTTGTCGACCATACTTACCGCCACTTCTCTCGAATCGATCGGACTCATTCCGAAATATCGGAGAACGTCCCCGGAAGTATAGAGTCCATAAAGAAAATCGACATCTTGCAAAGTGATTTGCCTTAGTAATATTCTCTCCGTTTCAAATACTGGATATTTTTCCAAAATTATCAACCCCTTTGTACATGAAAGTATACCATGTCAGGAACGGGGGAGGATGGGAAATTTCATCGTATCTTTTAGTATTGGTGATGGTTTGTCATAAATGCAGTTTTGATGGAGAATGATTTCTAGGGACACAAATGAACTGAACAAAAAAGCCCCTGTCAGTGTAAGACAGAGGCTGATTCATTATGACTTCATTCCCGCAGATTGTGAATCCGGTCTTCCTATCCTTGAAGGAATTGATGCGTCTTTCACGTCAGTCAGGAGTGATGGATCTAATTCAGAAACGGATGCTTGACCGGAAAGGGCCATCGTCAAATCGAGATCTGCCAGTACATTCCGGATGACATCCTTCACCCCTTGTTCACCAGCCAGGGTCAATCCATACATATAGGGTCTGCCTAAGAGAACGGAACTCGCTCCCAGGGCCAATGCTTTCACTATATCCGCACCCCGTCGGATTCCACTGTCAAATAGTACAGGGATCCGTCCATTCACAACCTGACATATCATCGGCAATGAGTCTAAAGCTCCAACGGCCCCGTCAACCTGCCTTCCACCATGATTGGATACAATAATCCCATCCATTCCGTGATCGATGGCAAGCTTTGCGTCATCGGGGTGTAGAATTCCTTTAAGAAGAATTGGCAGGCTTGTATGATCTCGCAGGAACTCCAGGTCATCCCACGTCAAACTGGCATTGCCAAACACTTTGGCCCATAGGGTGGCAGCTGCCTTCGCGTCAACTTCAGGGGGATCTTTCAGCATTGAACGAAAGACAGGGTCGCTCACATAATTCCCGACTCCTTCTCCTGACAGAAAGGGAAGATACGCGTTTTCAAGGTCTGATTCACGCCATGCCATCATCGCAGCATCAAGAGTAACGACGATAGCGGAGTATCCGGACGCTTCAGCCCTCCTCAGCATACTGGCTGCAATCTCACGTTCGTTGCTCCAATAAAGCTGAAACCATCTTGGGGAGTTACCCATGACAGAAGCGATTTCCTCCATGGAGTAAGTAGAGGCTGAGCTTGCAATGAACGGAACATTCATGGATGATGCCGCACGTGCAGACGCGAGTTCCCCATCAGGGTGAACGATGGATTGGACTCCGATGGGAGCGAGCATAAGAGGGGAGGAGTAGACTTCTCCCAAGACAGTCACCTTCAGATCACGGTTTTCAACGTTGTTCAGCATACGGGGAACAATCTGCCAGCGGTCGAAGGCATTTCTTTTGGCGCGCATCGTATCTTCACCGCCCGCACCTCCCGCTACATAATAATAAGGACCGTCTTCAAGCTTTTCCCGGGCCTTTCTTTCAAGCTCTTCAAGCCGGAATGGAATGGAGGGACGGACCTTCCTCTGATAGATTTCATTTTGGACATGGTTTCCATACTGATTCATGGTATTCTTCTCCTTTCTCCTTTGCCGGAACAGGTGCAAATAATAAGAAGGAAGCGTATGTAATCGGCGAGCTTTTCCTTATAAGGAAAATGTTACTTATAGAATTCAGAAAAGTCAATTTATTGATGGTGAAAAAAGATTCCGATTAAACGTCCGGACCCTATGTTATTTATATATATAGACGTTATCTCTTCATGTGTTATAGTATCGACGGTCGTACATACATTGTCACTGAATCGATGAACCGCCAATCATCTAAAAACATAAAAAAAGGCGTCCTTATTTACAAATAAGGACGCCTCTTTATGTATGGAGCATAGCGGGATCGAACCGCTGACCTTTTGGCTGCCAGCCAGTTGCCGCATGTCTCCGTATGTATTAGACGTTAAGTTAACGGAAAGAGGCCCGATGCGCTGCCGTTTTCATTCCGCCACTCTTTTTCGATTAATGCCATTATAACCGATAGCACCTTTTCGTTACAATAGGCAATACCATTTCGCTGCGATTTATTTAACTCTGCGGTAGCCCTCATGTTCAACCTTATCGCAGTCACCTATCCGCACAATGTAGTACGTACTGTCATCGCAAGTAACGATAGCCTCATCCGGTAACAAGTGCGCCTGGGCGAATTCTAGCGTGAAGGGTCCGGATAATAGGTCGGTATGGTCGCTCATATGTATCGCCTCCTTACTGCGATTATATCATTGCCTACACCTGCACGGAGGAGCTTGCGCGTGGCCTTCCGAACACTTCCGAAATACTGCCATACCGAGGGTTCATATAGCACGATAGGGGAGGGGGTATTACATTGTGGGGTATGCGATATTATTTATAGAGTTATGCGGATTGGAGAACGTGGGATTGCGTAAGGCAACGTAATGGGATGCGTCAAGGTTACCGCCTTTACATGTTGGCGGATAGAGAATGCGGAAGTGATTACACCTGCACGAGGGTGCTGGGGCGGAAGGGCTGCCGGAACTCACGGGGTTGTAGTATGCAGTATGCCGGGAAATAATAGTGATTCACATACTTTGCTTGGCGCTCAAACATGCGTCAGATCAACGATGTATAGAATCGTGTATAAACGGTTGAATCGATAGATTGTGAAATCGCATTAAATCAACGTTTGTTAGTCGGTTTAACTTCCTCGAATTTTTATTATGTTAAGTAGAAATGAATATAATATTCACTAAAATGCATAGAAAAATCGCTGACCCCAAGGCCACCCCCTCGCCCGGCCCTTGTCTGACGTTTGGAATTAGCGCGCAATTTTTTAACATCGGGGTGTATTATCTTTCCGGTTGAAAAACACCGTATATAGTTAAATTATTTGAAGAACTGCAATCAATTACCGAATATGGCCCTCATGCTCTCTTTTTCTCAGAATTACTGATTTGACAAACAAAGTACCTATTGACCCGAAACACAATATAGGGTGTGTTGAATAATTTTTTGCACACTATATGTTGTGTTACTTTATTGCATTTCTAATAGAGTAGTGATATCGTATTCTTTGGATATTATTTCTAATCCAATTTGGCGATAGAGGGGTGAATTAATGCTAGATTTAGAGTTATGGAGTTTCGTATTTGATCGTATCGAAAATTTGACAGGACTTGGTTATACGTTGTTTTTAGCGAGACGTATCGATAAGTCTGACGGAGATAATGACGGAGAAAATAAAAAAGAGTCATCGCCTGGTAGCAAATAACTCTTTAATACTGACCGTTAGTGTTGTAGGGACATTAGCGGTCTTTTTTTTCTTATGAACTTAACACGACTAGTATAACAACTACGCAATTAAAATTGCAACAATTTGCGAAGATTAATTTACGTCATTGCGATTGATAACATGTTCCGCAGTATATCCTTCCGTAAGCCTCATACGTCTCATTGTCGCTCAATCGTTGCCGGCATTCGTTACATTCCTTCGTATTCATGCTCGGATCATAATCGTAAAGCGAGCCGGAGTTACCTGTCTTGTAGCCGCTCATGTTGTCGCCAACTCCTTTCCGTGATAATACCAATATATTCCGATTAACAAGGCGATAGAACTACTCTAACTGGCGGTAACTTGACGGAAGTAAGACGGAATAAAACACGGAAAAACCGCGTCATCATGCGATTATCGGCATAAAAATAACTGTTGGCTAATATCTTTTCCCGTAGTATGATTGGACTAATAAAAGGTATAGGAGTGAAATAATGGGAAACTGGATAGGCAAGGTCGGAATCGCCTTTATTGTAGCGGGAGTAATTGGAGCATTTGCATCTTTAAACGGAGTAGACTGGGACGCTTATGGATTTGCGAAAAAGATGGCCTCGTATGATGATCTTGAGTATCTTGCGCAAGTAACATTGTATCGCGGAATGATTAACACGGCCATTATATCGGTTGTATCAGGCGTGGCAGTCGGGGCGCTGTTTATGGGGATAGGGACGTTAATAGATATTGGTCGTGAAAGAAACGAGCTAATTCGCAAGCAGTCCGATAGGTTGGAAAATGCGAGTTAAATAAATATCGCATCTAACAAAAAGAACGCCTATAACGGGAGGCGTTCTTTTTGTTATTTAGATAGAAGGAAAATAAAGGAATATGTCGAAATACTATTATTGGAGGTGATGAAAATATGGAACGTACAGAAAGATTTACAGGGTTAGATCGATTGAATAATTATAATTCATTTATAATTAGGAAGTTTGCCGCGGCGCTCCAAGACAGGTATGAAGGAAAAGATATGCTGGTCGCAATTGAAAAGACCGTTACGAGCGAGGAGCAGCAAGATACTTTGGTGGTTCTCTTAGAAGATGGGATTGAGGTCATAAAAAAAGACATCGTCGAAGATGGGTACCAGGAAGATGGTAGATTGGCTCCTTTTGATGTTGAAATTTCCTTTATCCCTTACAGAGAAGTTACCGCGGTCAAAGAAGTTTTTGTTGATATTAACTCTACAGACACTTTGCCAAGTTTGGTTCAAGTTACTTTTAAGAATCGTGAGCCCATATCGGTAAATAAAAACAACGATTTTAACCATCGCTATTCAAAATACGAAACAAGAAACCAAGATTGTATTAAATTTGTTGATATACTAAAAAGAAAAATCACAAAGTAACGCGCAGATTGTCGAACGAATTGGGCGAGCAGTATCCTGACGTCTTTTCGCTAGACTAGCAACATTTCACAATCTATCGCATAAGTTGGCAGTGAAGAACGCCGGCGTCCGTGGATCCTCTACGGGCGTTTTTTTTATGCCCTGACGTCACTCACCGGTTAAACTTATTCGGTCATACTTTAGACGTCTCTGCATATGATAGACTATCGCTAACCTAAAGGAGTGTTTTCGTATGTATAGACCGACCGTTCGTTACGCGGAGATTTATAAGACATATATTGAGGAGGTATTCCATGCGACCACTTTAGACCGTAATCAAATCATTCGCCTGGCTTTATTCGTAGCTGCTAACTCGCCGGAATACAATGCGATCCTCAGCGAATATAAGTATGCAGACGTCCTTCTTCCCCGCCCTAAGTGGTCACCTAATCAATCGGCTTTATGGCAGTCGCAGGAGCCTACGGAAATGGAAGAGGGAGGGACGTCACATGTTATCGATGGAAGAGAAGCAAGTTTTAGCGAGGTTGTTGACGTCAGTAGAGCCGGAGCAGCAGGAGCCACAACGCAAGGAGAGAACACGCGACGAGAAGGGTCGATTCGCGAGGGAGTCATCAAGGCGACAGGCGGATCCATATCGTTCGCGCTCAATTAAGCTGAAGAAGATTCGCGGATCATACAATAGTTATAACGTGGTAGACGATAGGGACATCGACTGGCTGATATGCGGGGCGATTCTATTACTCTTCGCGATAATAATGTAGGGGCTGCCGAGGCGGCCTCTTTATTTTGCGCATAATAAAAGACGCCTTAATTGGCGCCGTCGTATTTATATTCGATTATATCCTCTAAAGAATATTGCTTCGCAGTATATGGCTTTTTCTTCGGATCCTCTGCGTTTTCTTTTTCCACGATAGGCGCTAGATCGTTTAACGTATTCAAAATGGCAACTAGCGTTTCTACTTCAATTCTTCCCATCTTACCTTCCACATATTTCGCTATAGTGGCTGGTCTTATCTTTCCTTCTACAGCTAATCTATTTTTAGCCATATCCATATCAGCAAGAATCTCGCCTAGTTTAAACTTTAACCCCACAGTATCATCCCCGATCAATTACTTATGATTTTATTATACATAATTAATTTAAATAAAAAAAGATAAAAATTGTGTTGACGGTATGACCGTAACGTGTATATAATAAAGTCATACCGAATCGGTAATACTCAATCGTGGATATGGAAGGATGACAACATGAAACCGACAGATGTGTATTGTATGTGTGAAAAGCGTAAGTTCACGGAAATCATGCAAGGCTTAATCATCGACGAGGATCTTCTTTTGCTGATTGGCGACACTGGCCTAGCGGTTTGGACTTATAAGGAAGAGGAGGGGCGAATAGTTGTAGATTGCGAAGATGACTACAGTGTTTTATCACTCGACATGAACGCCTTTAATTTACCGCAGAATCTTGAGGCGGTGAAGCTTGCGAAAATGACTTTTCCGGAGTTCATTAGCTATCTTGTCAATTGGGACGGCGGTGAAGTTGTCGCAGGTGTTAATCCTGGCGATCACATCTACGAAGCTAAAGAAAGGTTCATTTGGCAGGTCGTTCACGTTTATCCTAATGGTACCGTGTCGACAATCGACGGCAAGTTAATCACGGCAGGTGACTACGTTGTGCTCGATGAGAGAGACGTCTTGGCGCTCGCTCAGGTAAGGGAATCGATAATAGGAGGAATTGAAAAATGATAGCAGCAATTGGTTTTTCGTTGTTCGGAAGTTATTTAATCGGTTATTTTGTCGGCATGGATCGCAGCGGAACTTTAAAGGAGGAAAATTAAATGGGTAATCGTAAAATCGTTTCAGTCGTATTAGAGGTCGAGTTGGATCAACCGGAATATTTTCGCAGTCACTTAGTCAGCGATATGGGGTCGTACTACTGCACGGAAATCGAAGGCGTGCTTTTCTTAGGAACTCTTTTGCCGAGTAATAAATACAAAGGCCACTATGAGATGCTTAACGACCTCATTTCGTTCAAAGCTAACAAAGAGACGCGAGCTCTTATCGATAATCCGGATATGTCTCTTGGCAGTCTCCTAATGCTAATTGAGCGTTTCGGGTGGTCTGAATGACGCGTAAGGTAACGGTTCATTATACTGACGATCCTCAAGCACCGGACGAACAGGCGACATTAATTGATGGCAACGTATTAATGTTTGATTATCCGTTTGAAATGTATTTCCGAATCATTGTTCGAGGTTACGTTGACGGCAATCACGTTTATCTCGACGCATATCACAATATGGAGCTTGGCGATAAGGTTCCGGCAGACCAAATCGAGCAGCTCACGCTTTTAGAATACATCAGGAAAGTAGCAAGGTAAGTTTACGGACGGTCGGTGCGCGGAGGCAGGGCGCATCGGTCCCCCGTTTAACTCATCGCGACAGTTGGACGAGCGTGTGAGACGGCAACCTTAGACGTTGGTCGACCTGCCGTTGGAGAAGTATGAGGCGAAACTATCAAACTAATAAAATCGGAGGTTACGAAAATGCAGGATTTTATTTCTGACGTTTACCATCGTAGATTGATCGATACATACACAGAGGTTCGCGAGACATTTAAGAAGCTTGGGATGATGTTGTCGGTGCTCGACCGGCAGATAAGCAACATATATCACGAAATAGAGTGTACAAGCGAAGAGGATCTGGACGCCATTGCCTGCACGCTCAGACTCAAAGCGGCATTGACTCGTAGAAGGTGTGTAAAAGATGAAATGGCGAGGCTTAAGCCGTTTAATAGTATGGCTAAACAAGCGTTGAATGAGATCGAGGTAAGGTACGAGGGAGCGCTACGGGCCAGTTTCGAAATCCGTCAGCAAGTAAACATAAGTATGACAGTCGAAGAGGTAGCTGCGGAAATGGGAGTAGAGGGCTTGCGCTGATTGGCGCGGGCTTTCTGTTATAGAGGAAAATAAAAAATCTGTACCGGTCGAATTGGTACAGGAGATTGTGAAATTTAACGCTTTAACGTGTGGACGCACAGTGTAATTGTAGTACTTTAGTACCTTTTTTAATGGGTTATCGGAAGTTTTGTTCACAAAGTTGTCACAAACAGTAGGACTATTGTCATTTTTATCCCTAATTTTTGGTAATTCACAAACTTTTTGAATGGTTATAGTGAGAGGAGTTTTGAGGTTTCGTGAATTTATTCACAAAGTCTCATTTCTAACCTGTCTGGCGAGCAAAAACGATTTGAGGTTGTTTTTAACCGTGTAGAATAGGCGTAAACGGGTCTGTAACTCCTTTTTAAGGGTATAGTAGCCAAAACGCTTAGAATCGCTCTGAGAGCCCTCTAGACGGATTTAAAAGGGTTCTATAACAGATTGACCATTTTTGACCATATTAAACCTATCTTATACTACTATATTACACCTTGAAATAGTATATGTCAAACCCATTATTTAAGTGCAGTAAATAAGTGCATAAGTAAGAAGGCGGATTACTCCCATGGTTCGCTTTCTGTTTTTGTTTTACGTGGGGGTTAAGAAAATTATACGTAACTAGGGGGAAATGTACATGAGTTCAAATTTATTCCGATTCATCAGGCAGTCAAGAGGGTTAACGCAGAAGAGTCTCAGCGAAATGTTGGGTATCAGTGAGCCGATGGTGTGTATGATCGAAAAAGGAAAGAAGAATGTCAGCGATAGAGTAAATAAGAAACTCCGAGAATTATTCGGCGATGAATATGTAGATAAGTGCCGCAAGTTCTTGGAAGAAAATTAAGGAGGGATTTACGTGGGAGAACACAAATATCCGTACGAAATTACTGAGCATTACATTCCTAGCGTCAACAGTCTAAGGAGGATTTACACGCAACATCCGAATTTTAACGGAAACTCTCTATTAATATACGAGTTGCTTTTCGATTACTGGAACCCTAACTATGGATATGCCTTCCCGAACATTTGGCAACTATCCGCGGATTCCGGTCTAGGCGAATCTACAGTAAAAAGGTGCATAACGACATTAGAGACGCTCGAGCTTATTAAGAAGAAGCGTTCTCCGATCGCAGCGAATAATGTCTACGTATTTAATAAACCAGTCAAGTCAGTAGATGAGTTAATCACTAAGTTTCCGGAAGTCGAAAAATATAGAGAAGAACGACTTGCGAAAATTAAGGATAGTGAGCAGACGAGTAAGAAGAGGTTTGCAGCCGGATAATCGACTACGGTTCATTTTGATACGTAGGTACAGTTCATTTTGATACGTAGCTACGGTTCATTTTGATACGTTATATAAATTTACCGATATAAATATACCGAAAGAAATATACATTCCGTCATTTTTTAAAAAAAAATAACGGCGTCATCTATTGGTAGGTATTAATCGCAGAAAAGAAAAGAGAAACCAAATAAAAATACTCCTACGGTTCATTTTGATACGTAGGGAATACATGGGGGAATTAATGATGGAGGAGACGAAGAGAGTAGTATATAGAGAACCAGGAGAAGGCGCTATCGAATTCGCTGAACAATTCACTCGAGGAATAATGATGACGGACGCTATGCCAGTTATTCAACGTCTAATGAAGGGAAAGCTTCATGATACGGAAGACGTCCGTGTGAAGAATTGCGATTGGTGCGGTTATCTGTTCCGTGATAAGTCAAGGCCGAACCGGGCGAAGACGTGCTGCCGGCCTTGTAAGTATGCCAAGGATAATTTCGCAAAGAAGAATAAAAAGGCCGATAAGGAACTTGTTAGCCCGAGGAAAAAGCGCAGTTCTAAAATGTCTGATTATTACGCAGGTCACTTGGAGTACCCGTTTTTCGCCAATGAAACGTACATGCTTAAGTATCATCGCCATGAGAAGTCATTTGCGCCGGATAAACTTGCGCTTATTCAAGGTGCTCAACAGACAAGTAACGGCGGGCGTAGGAAATCAAGAAACACACCAACGGATGGTAGCGATCGAGTAGTGCTTCGTGGAATCAGGCATGGACATAGTTTTGGACCGGTTGAAGAATCGCGCATGGATCCTGCGGCGGTCGAGAAGTATTTCGCAGATAAGTATAGTGATAGAAAGCTAAAGATGGAACGTTTAAGAGCATCGCAATTTAAGTGCAGTAAATAAGTGTATATATAGGAGAGGGCGTTTTAGCCCGTTATTATTTTGGAATGAAAGTAATAAAAGGAGGTATTATGATGACCGGAGATAAGTTTAGAGCACTTAGGTATTACACGAATCAAACACAGGCTGAGTTTGCTAACACTTTAGGGCTTTCACTCGCCACAATCGGACGCATAGAGAATGGAAGCCTGCAAGTTACTCCGCGAGTAAAAGCGAAGCTGGCACGCTTGGATTACGATGAAAAGGCCTTTTTTGCGTTTTATGAAAATTTACGCAAACTATCCTAATTATAATCTACTCTAAAAACAAATCGATGTCAAGGAGGGATCAAAAAATGGGCGTGAAAATCACGTATTTAAACGAAAATCAGACCGGCTATATCGTGGATTGGGGCGGAAGAAGGGTGTTCACCTACGAAATGCCTCACACCGAATTAACTCCAGTCCAGTTTTCGCTGCTGACACTCGCTTACGAGGAAACACTCGAAAAGGTTGACCGCAAAACACTGGCGAAGTTGGATTCGGAAAAAGTATACAAACTAGTGGAACGATTGGCAACGGAGTTTTGTGTAGCATATTCGCCAACAACTGGAGCCGGCTTACAAAAGAAGTATATTCGCCACGTAATACTTCAGGCGTTGCAGGAACTACAAGGCACCCTCTAATGGGCGCTACATAATTAATGGGAGGTGATGGGATGGATGGGAGAGCCGAGGCATTGTCGAGTTACCTGGTCGGTTTAGCGATACTTGAGCAGACCGGAAACACATACGTTCAGCGCGAAATCAGAGCCGTATTAGATGAGATTCAAAAAGAATTAAAACTTAAAAAATGATTATTAAGGGGATGGAATGGGATGGAGAACATTTTGAAAGAGTTAAACGCAATACTGAAAGACGTCAAGGAAATCAGCCGAAAATGTGATGAAATCAACGGAACTAAAGGGGGCGTGCGCTAATGTCTAAAGAGAAGCGTACATGTCGCCTGTGTAACGAAACTAAATCAATCACCGAGTTTGAACTTGATAAGCGTGTAAAAGACGGAAGGACTAATCGCTGTTATACCTGCAAAGGTAAGTCTCGCGATAAAGCAACCTACGCCTATTACAAACTTTGTCAACGCGCAAACGAAGCCGGGGAAGAAATCGAGGTCACGCTCGAGGAAGTTAAATCACTATTTGATATTTTTTCGGGAACCTGCATTTACTGTAACGCTAAAGAATCACCGGATGGCCGCGCTTTCCACCTAGAGCACGTAATACCTCGTAGAGCCAAAGGACGTCATCACATTTCGAATCTAGTCCTTGCATGTCCAGGATGTAATGGGCGAAAAAGAGACTTACCGGTTGTCAGCCACTTCTTCAATGATGATCGATTTAAGGACGAACATTTTGCGATGCTCGCTCATTATCTTGCGTTCCAATCGAAGCAGCCTGTCGAGGATTTAGTTTGGCAGATGACGAACCAGCACGCAGTCCATGAGCTCGAGAAGATGCGGAAAGAAATCACATGAAAAGCGTCTACACCGACCGGCGAGGTGCAATCGAAACCCTGCTGGCCGATAGTAAATACAAATTAATCGCAGAAGTAATCAAAGACGGCCGGCTGATAGCGGGCTTATTTAAATTGGAGGAGGAATCGCAATGAGTGGTTTGCCGATGTATTCTTTTGAGATTAAACGAAACGGAAAAAAGCCGATCGAGGTAACAGTTGATGAAAACGGACAAAAGAGCGTGTATCTGTTCGGATGCTACTTATCGAACCGCCAAATCGACGCTCTATTGCCCCGCATGGTGGCCGACCGAAAGGCAACGAACAACCGAAAGCGAGGTGCTAAGTAATGGGACGAAAAAGCTCCGGTGATGTCCGGTTCGGCAACATGACGCAATGGAACCAGCGAAAGTTGAAAAAGAAAAAGCAGAACGCGAAGAAGAATGACAGTAGAGATTGGACGGCAGCAGTTTTCGCTAGACTCGAGAAGGATAAGGGGAATGCGAATGACCGATAAGATCTTCAATAAAGACATCACTGACGTAAGTATATCGCTGTTAGACGACACGACTGCAATTGCTTGTGGCGTAGAGCTAATAAAGAACGGAATACCTTACACAATCATGTCGCTCTATTTTGATAAATCGGATTACCCTTCGAAAAGACAGACGTTGCACTATATCTATTCGCTAGTGTTTCAATATGTACCGGAGTCAGATAAGTTGATTTCCTTTACTTCAAATTCGCCGTATTTTGGGCAATACAAAGAGCAGGAACGTAAAGCCGGACTGTATGCAGACGGTAGAAAATTAAGCTTTAGGCGTGTTAAAAACGTGAAGAGGCATACGAAATTGCTGCAGTTTGATGCGGCTAAAAGAAAAACATCAATAATCGAAAAATTATAAATGGAGGAGATTTAATATGAAAAAATCAATCGAACAAATCCGCGAACTAACAAATAAGGCTCACGAATTAAGGAACGGATCAACTGGCCTTTATCGTAGCTTTCAAGAAGAATTCCGTTCTAAACAGTCTGACATTAGAAACAATAGGGACTTTACACACGCTGGCAAGCAGAAACTTATTGAATCCCTACAAAAGAAGCAAACAACCAAGTTACTACAATTAGCTCGCTCACAACACTCTCAATATCGAGACCTACTAAAACAAGCAAAGAAAGATGCCAAGGACTTGATTCACAGTAAAGCGCCTAAAGTAGATGCCGATGTGCAGGAGCGATTCGATAAACGCCTCCGAGAGTTCAAGACGGAGCTCATGCTGACTAATCCGCAGCGTGGGACGCAGTTATTGAAAGACTTCGTACGCTCAGTTGAGGACCAGGCGTTGGCAGCCCAAGTAAAGGATCAATTCTCCGAGATTATCCAGCCGATTCTTAATGACAGTAGTAAGCCGGAAATCTCCAAGCTGTTTGAAGACGTCAAAAGTCGAGCACGAAATCCGGAAACGGCTGAGGCACAAAACTTAGCAGACTTCGCTGACAGCATGATGCAGTCGAAATTCTTCGATCAGCTAGTCGAGGATAGGGCTGGCGGTGACTTAGGAGACGCTGCGAAAATGTTCCTTAATAGAAGCGACGAGTATTTCGAGCTCTTTCCGGAAGATGATAAGCCGCAGTCAGACTTGAAAACTACGGAAGAAGTACTGCTGGAAGAAGAAGCGAAACTGTGAAACTGAATATCTTGCGATGAACGGTCGGAATGACATGCCGGCCTGGAGCTTTTGTCCTTCCTATTAGACGCCTTTCACCGGGGCGTCTTTTTAATTACAAAAAAAACGAAGGGAATGGGATATATGAATTCATTTGAAATGGTAGTTAGAGAAACTGGAAAGATTGTTATTAACGGCGATGAGAAGGTAATGGAAAGCGTGCAAGGAGAAGACCTGAGCGCAGTTGACGTCAGCGACTATCGCCTGACCGCCGACAATTTATCCATTTTGCACGATGATGCAGCGAGTCAGCCGGATAGTCTCGAGGCAGCTAAGCTATACGCTGCAATGAAACAGAAGTATCTTGAAACATTTAGCGCATAAGTCATACGGGCTGCCTACGGGCGGCTCTTTTTAATTTGAAACGGAAGGGAATTGATCGCATGAAATATTTTGACGAAAAAGCAAGCGCTGACTTGGGCGAAGCAGTCGGCGTGTTAATAGGAATGAGTTCACGTGTTAAAAGAGGAGAAGCGGATTTCACGATTGAAGAAGTAGAACGAATTGGAAAGGCCGGTCAGTTATTAGCAACCCTTGAGCCGGATGAAATTCTCGAGTTATTCCGATTGGCTGGTGAAGAATAATGGCATCGGTCGGAGAAATTAGAGCACGATTAGTCTTAGAAAATAGCGACTTTAAGAAAAAGATGGCTGATTCGCGTCAGGCTATGAAGCAAACCGGAATGAGTGCGAAACAAGTCGGCAAGGATTTATCGGTGATTCAAACCGCCTCCATAGGGATGGGCGCAGCGATAGCCGGAGCGATTGGAGCAAGTGTTAAGACGGCAGCGACCTTCGAGCAATCAATGAGCAAGCTCGGGGCAATTTCAAACGCTTCAGCGCAGGATTTATCACGTTTAGAATCAGTCGCCCGAGAAATGGGCTCAACTACACAATTTAGCGCTTCCCAGGCAGCTGACGCCTTAACATACCTCGCAATGGCCGGTTTTAAGGTCGAGGATCAAATCTCAGCATTGCCTGCCGTGTTAAACGCAGCTGCGGCAGGAGGAATCGATTTAGCGAGTGCTTCCGACATGGTATCGAACATCATGACAGGGTTCGGAATAACTGCCCAGGAAACAGGATCCGCAGTTGACGTCCTAGTCAAAACGATGAATACGGCCAACACAAACCTCCCACAACTCGCCGGAGCACTTAAATATGTCGGTCCGGTCGCTAAATCGTTGGGAATCTCATTTGAAGATACGGCTGCAGGAATCGCGAGCATGTCAAATGCCGGAATCCAAGGCGAAAGTGCCGGGGTAGCTTTACGTGCTGCCTTACTTAGCTTAGCGAATCCTACCGGACAAACAAAAGACGCAATGGAAGAGCTCGGAATTAAAGTAACGGATGCAAACGGAGCTATGAAGTCTTTACCGGAATTGGTCGGACATATCGGCGAGAAAATGAAGGATATGACGCAAGCACAGAAGACGGCTACAGTCGCTCAGTTAGTTGGAACGGAAGCAGCATCCGGTTTCCTTAGCTTAATCTCTGACGGAGAACAAAAGCTTGCGGACTACTCGAAGGCGCTAGAAAATAGCGGAGGAACGGCTGAAGAGGTTGCGAAGAAAATGAACGATAACCTGATCGGGGCATTTAAGGAGTTTCAATCCGCAGCAGAGGAAGCCGGAATCAAAATCGGAAAAGAGTTTCTGCCAATCTTTACGGAAATCGTAAAAGAAGGATCCAATATGGTTCGTACCTTGACCGAAGTTGATACTTCGACGATTAAGACCGGCCTTGCATTTGCCGGAACTGCCACAAGTATCGCGTTAGTCGTTTCTACGCTTGGGAAATTATCGCTTGCACTAAGGACGATGTTCATTGCCGGCGGCCCTGTTGGAATTGCAATCGGTGCATTATCTATTCTTGGAGGCGTGCTGATGGCCGCGAAAGTTGGTCAGGACGAGTTTAACAAGGTGACGCTCGACGGCGTTAACGAGATGGAGAAGAATCGCCAGGCCCTTGCAGGTAACATCGCTGAATACGATAAGCTAACGTTGAAATTAAGGTTATCAAACGACGAATTTGCTCGATTCGTAGACATTAACTCCGAACTAACAAAGACTGCGGATCCGGAAACAATTGCACGACTTGGCAGAGAACAGGCGAATCTATATGAGAAATCAGGCTTATCTAACGAAGAGCTTGATCGCCTGGTTAAATTAAACGGGGACATAGTTGCTGCAGTACCGGAATCTAATACTGTCCTAACGGAACAAGGAAACATCCTGTTAGAAAATACGGGTGCTGCGAAAGAATTCAACGCTCAGCAAGTCGAGATGATCCGCCTTGAACTCGAGGCCAAGCGAACAAAACTTGAGGCAAATATGAAGGGCCTACTGCTCGATGAGAAGCGAATCGCTAGCGAAATTAACACGGAAAAGCAGAAGATGATCGACCTCGACATTCAGGAAAGCGATCAGCTCCGAATTATTGGTGGTATTGAAGCCGAACTAAACGCGGCGAAAAAGTCAGGAAATGACAGTGAAGCGCAGCAGTTAACCTTCAACCTAGCGCTCGAGAAGAAGAAATTGCAAGAGATTAAAGACCAACGTTCTGAAGCTGCCAACGTGGTGCTCGAACGCTCGAAGGAACTCGATAAGATTCAGGAGCAAATCGGCCAGCTAGACGAGGTTAAATATCGCATGGTCGAAATCGAACTGAAGCAAAGCGGTATTAATGCCAAGCGAGGCGAAGAAATGAAAACGCTCGAGTCTGAGCTGACGAATCTCTACAAGCAGAAAGCCGAAATGGATAACATTAAGGATGCGGCTACTCGTAACACGACGGAATATCGCCAAGCCAAGGCGGAAATTGATGCGAAAATCGGCAAGCTCGAAGGCGTTCGAAGTAAAATCGCTTCAATTATTGGCGTAGCTGACACGTTAAACAGTCGACTAGGTGCCGATGTTACCAAGCGCGTGTACATCCAAGAGTACGGCGCGAAGACCTATTCGCAGGCAAGAAGGGCGGCAGAAGGTGTCGGGGCTAGTACGTATCATACAGGCGGAATCGTAGGTGAAAATGCGATTAATCAAATGCCGAAGCTGCACATGGGAGGTCTAGCGAGCCAGTTTGCTAATTCTCCGAAACACAACGAGATTGACGTCAGGCTGCTCCGCAATGAAATGGTGCTGACGGAGTCTCAACAGGCGAACCTAATGCGGATGATTGATGCAGGATTGACGGGTTCTACTGCAAACGTATCCGAATCGACGAATATTTCATCACTCGTTCAGTCGATTGAACAATTAGCCAACCGTCCGGTTAAAGTTGAGCTAGACGGCAGAGAAATCGCTCATGCAAGCTTTGGTGAGAACGATCAGTTATTTAGGAATAACCTCAGCCAAGAACTTAGGACGAACGGAGTAAAACTATAAAAGCAAAGCCCTTCGGTTTAATCGCCGTTGGGCCATTTTTCTTGGTATTTATCCTTGACTAGCTACCATCGCTTTGATTCCAGTAATCAAAAATTGAACTCCGTAATTTACCCCTTTTTCAACCATTTGCTTCTTCACTTCATCTAATAATTCATCTTGAAGATTTCCGCTTGGAGTTTTATTAATGATTTCATCTAATCTTTTTTCAATCTCTAGCATATTTGCTTCAACTATTTTGCCGTTAATCGCATTTACTTGTTCTAATGATATTAACAATTTAACCAATTTACTAGTGTCATCATTTATGGAATTCAAAAAAGCTAATTCAGTTTCTTGTAATTTTATTAGAGTTTTATTTTGATCGATATTTATTTTTTGGTATTCAAGGTTTTTTTCTTCTCTTTCAATTCGCTCCCTGTTTAATCTGCCAACATCGTTTAATTGTTGTTGTGTTCGCTTATTTATATCTACAAAAGAGTTGTGTACGTTTTGTAGTGCATCGTTTAGTGTAGGTTTAATTTCCATCTATCTTCCTCCTCGTCTTATGATGGGTACGTTATTAAGTTTTATAGGAATGCAACCCATCGCATAAGTAATTCGACCTAATTCGCTATTCTCCTGCAATAACTTCTGCGAAATATAACTTATCCAGCATCTTATCGAGGACTCCGTTATAATAGCCGACTATATTCTTTACACCAGGCGACTTAAAGGCGGTCATAGCTGCCGTGATGCCCACGTTTAATAATACTGCTGGATTATAGGCGTTCTTGAGGTATGACGTATGAGCTAAAAACACTCCGTAAATTTTATTCCGAAGCTTTTTATCTGCGATCAATTTCTTGAAACGTATGTATGGACTAGACGTATTACATAGTAACGGTTGATTGCTTAAAGAAGACGAGCTTATTGGTGTGTCATTTTCGCCAGGTGCTTGTGTGACATGTAACTCCGGGGTTACACAATTTCGTCCGACATCAGACGCTTTAGTCGTTGCATTTTGCAACAAGCAACCTGTTTGTGGGTACGTGACCTCATTTGCGACCACATGGTCGGATTTAACCGGTAATATCACAATCGCATTACTCGTCTGCTGCCCGTCTGACTGCCGGCGTAGTTCATATTGGTGAATGATCCCCAGCTCCTCTAATCGCTGACACACTCGGATGATCGTGCGGCGACTCTTACCGACTAGCTTGCCGATGTTGGTCTTCGTTAGAAAGCTGACGCCAGGATACTTGCAGCTATGACGCGAGAGCTCGTCAAAGACGGCCGCCTCGGTGCCGGTCAACTGCCGGGCATGACTGCGGGCTGATTCGTTTAACTGCTCGACTGAATCGAACGTGGATAGGTTGCGATATGTAGATTCGCAGGATAACTGCATAGTTCGGCTCTCCTCCGGCTCGACCGGAAACAGGCATACTTGAATAAGCGTTGACATGAACGCCTTTTTTCAAATATAATATTGGTAGGGTTGGTGTTCTGTTTCGGCAGAGCGCCTTTTTTTATGCGCAATTTTATCTTTTTGTCTTGCGCGGTTTATTCAACTTGCCCATGACTTCGTTCAATGCGGAAAACTGTTCGTGATTCTCGGCGATAGCTGCCCGCGATAGGTGAGTATAACGGGATGTCATTCGCTGATCGACGTGACCCAGTATCGATTGCAGGTAACGTAGATTACCGCCCGACTCAAGGTAAATGGTCGCTACTGAATGGCGAATAAGATGCGGATGAACCTTCTTCTTAATGCCGACCTTTTTCGCGTAGTTAGCCAGGCGCTTCCGGAAGTTATTCGGCTGCAATGGTTCTCCGTAATTAGAAAGAAAGATATAGTCGCTTTCAAACTCCTCAACCTCTGCGATTAACTCCTTCAGCAGTCGCGCCGTCCTTTGTTGGATCGGCAGTATGCGGCCAGCCCTAGTTTTAGTGATTTCCGACTTAAATACAATTTCCTTCGCTGATAAATCGACGTCAGCACGTTGTAACGTAATTACTTCCGAGATTCTTCCCATCGACTCAATGAGCAGTGTAAGTAATACGTAATCTCTAAACTGTGGATAGTTCCGTTTATCGAGCGACATAAGTATCTGCTTGAGCTCCTCAGCAGTGAGTACGTTAATAAGCTTCTGCGGTTGCTTTACGGACTTCACACCTTCGAAGGGGTTACGGTCGACTTCTCCGTCTTCAATCAATAGGCGAAAACTTGTCCGCATGGTTTTAATCATGTCGTTGACTGATCGCGGCTTGATTCCTTTTTGTTTCGCTGATTCGGGCTTAAACTTATGGCCGTCATTGGCAGGGCGTTCGTTCAATAACCAAACGGAGAAACCCCGGCAAACATCGACGTCAAGCTCCCGGTAATTGAGCGATAGGTTAATCGCCTCAAGATATTCGATAAACAACTTGTGAGCATGCCGGTACATGTATAAAGTGGAATCCGACAATCCTTCCGACAATTTAATAGCGTATGATTTCTCGAGCAATGCGGGTAAATGGAATTGATTTTTGCGGTGAGTTTTAACGGTGGAATTCTTGACCCGTTTGCCTCGACGTTTTTCTGAATGCGACATAAACGCAAAAAAGCCCCCTTCTCGATAAGTTATCGAAAAAGAGGGCGTTGCGCTGACGGAATTAGGTCCGTTTCGCTACTGTGATTCTAACGTCTTACAAACGTTGATATAACGCGGTATGGAGCATAGCGGGATCGAACCGCTGACCTTTTGGCTGCCAGCCAAACGCTCTCCCAGCTGAGCTAATGCCCCGTTAATCGGTCAAGATTAATTATAAGAAATGTTCATAGCGTTCGTCAATCTTTTTTTATAATATTCTTAGTTTTAATTTATATAAAAGCGGCGAACCATTGTCCGCCGCTCTCCTGACATGGACTAAACATACTCACTCCACATCTTCATCCTTTCATCTATTCAACAACTCTAACCCTTTCACCATTGCCAGCGCTTCTTGATCGGCAATCACCGTGACATGCTCGTGGCGATTCAAGATAGAAGCAGGGAAGTTCTCAGAGATTTCTCCTTCTACTAACTTTTTCATGGCCACTTGTTTCGCCTCACCTGAAACAAGGAGAAGGATTTCTTTGCTTTTCATAATCGAAGAAATCCCCATCGTGATGGCTTGAGCAGGTACTTCATCAATCGAGTCAAAATAACGGGCATTAGCCTCACGTGTAGACTCGGCAAGCTCGACAATGTGGGTGTTGGATTCAAAAGGAGTACCTGGTTCATTAAAACCGATATGTCCGTTGCTGCCGATTCCCAGTATTTGAAGGTCGATTCCGCCATGTAAACGGATTTTTTCATCGTATGCCTCGCATTCCTTTTCGAGGTCGACGGCTTTTCCAGAAGGGATATGGGTGTTTTCTGAATCTATATCAATATGTTTAAATAGGTGGTCATTCATGTAATGGTAGTAGCTGTTAGGGTGTTTACCGGACAATCCGATGTATTCGTCCAGGTTAAACGAAGATACATGTTGATAGGAGGTCCTGTTCTTATTATGGTCATTTATCAATGCTTCATAAAGCCCTTGTGGTGTTCCGCCTGTGGCTAATCCAAGGGTCAGCTTATCAGATTCTTTCACCTTGGATAACAGATAGTCTGCAGCGACTTGACTCATTTCCTGGTAGTCTTTCACTTCAATTAGTTTCATGAGTATCATCCTCTCGAATATAGGCTATTTTTCCTTTACATATCGTTGTGTATACGTCTTTGTTTTCGTCTAATATGACGATATCTGCATCTTTCCGGGGAGCAAGGCTACCTTTTCGATCAAAGACATTTAATTGTCTGGCAGGGTTTTCAGCGGTCATTCTGATCGCGCTTCTCATATCTCCCCTAGTGAATTCCTGGATATTTGTAAAGGCGTCTTTCATCTTCAATACGCTTCCTGCTAAAGTGTCTTCGTCCAATAATGCTTTCCCGTCCTTAACCGTCACCATCTGACCGCCAAGATCATACTGGCCGTTTTTCAAGCATTTGGCTCTCATGGAATCAGTGATGAGGATTAATCGCTCGTCTGTAATTTGATCGAATGCCAATTGGACCACTTCCGGACGAACGTGGATGCCGTCTGAAATCAATTCCACCATTAATTCTTTTCGAAGGAAGGATGCTCCGACGATGCCAGGCTCTCGATGATGAAGTCCCGACATTTGGTTGAACAAGTGGGTAACATGGGACAATCCTGCATCGATGGCTTCCCCGATCTGATCATAGGTTGCACTGGAATGACCGACTGAAGCGACAATCCCATTCTCTTTTAAGTAACGGATCAGTTCGTATTCATCATCAAGTTCAGGGGCAAGGGTCACCAACTTAATATTCTCTCCTGAAAGAGCATGCCAGTTTTTAAACACTTCGACATTTGGCTTCTGGATACGATTCAGAGGCTGTGCTCCTGCCTTATCCGGATTTATGAATGGACCTTCTAAATGAAGGCCGAGTATTTCTGCCTGACCGCTTTTTTGATGGTCTGACATATAGTCTGCCGTTGCCTTCAAGGCTTTTTCGATTGCACCGGATGCTTCCGTCATCGTTGTCGCAAGGAAGCTTGTGGTTCCTTCTTTCGGAAGTGTCACGGCCATCGTGTCGAGAGCTTCCCGTGTGGCATCCATTGTGTCGGCACCATTTACGCCATGAATATGAATATCTATCATTCCCGGGACAACACTATACCCATGAGGAAGTGAAATCACTTTGAATTCTTCTGTATTGGTTAACTGGGAACGCTCACCCATTTCGGTGATCATTCCATTCTCAATTTTGATATACCCTTTTTCATATACTGTATCTTCCCCATAGATGTTGCCATCCAGAATAAGCAGCTTTTCTATATTTGAGATCATTGAAATCACTCCTTGAGTACTTTACATCTCTACAATAACACCTGATAGTATAGATGTCTATACCAGTTTATTTTTGAACAGTATATTTGTAGTGAAACTGCAATCTAACTTTATAAAATCATTAATCTAACTTTTTTATTCATAAAATTGGTATAGACATCTATTCCTTTATGATGATATGATATGGACTGGTTAAACGCTTTCAACTGAAACAAAAGGAGAGAATGATATGTTAGGATTCTTACAACGAATCGGTAAATCACTCATGCTTCCAATCGCGGTGCTTCCTGCAGCTGCATTATTGCTGCGCTTAGGTCAGGATGACTTATTAGGAATCGCGTTCATGTCCGAAGCAGGAGATGCCATATTTAAAAATTTAGCATTAATCTTTGCCATCGGGGTGGCAATCGGATTCTCAAAAGATGGAAATGGTACGGCTGGATTGGCTGGTGCCATTGGTTATTTGGTCTTAACGGGCGGGTTAAAAGCCCTTGATCCGGATTCCAACATGGCGATTTTCGGGGGGATCATCTCCGGGGTCGTGGCAGGTTTATTATATAACCGTTATAGTGATATTAAACTTCCGGCCTGGCTGGGATTCTTCGGGGGCAGACGTTTCGTTCCAATCGTAACCGCTGCGTCCATGGTTGCACTCGCAGGAATATTTGGAATCGTCTGGCCGCCGATCCAGAGCGGGATCAACTCCATTGGTGAATGGATCATCGGTGCGGGAGCTACGGGAGTCGGTGTGTTCGGCCTACTGAATCGTCTCTTGATTCCAGTCGGTCTGCATCACGTGTTGAATACACTTGTATGGTTCGAATTTGGGACATTTAAAGATGCAGCAGGAGAAATTGTAAAGGGAGATATTCCACGTTTCTTCGCGAGTGATCCGACAGCGGGAACGTTCCAAACAGGCTTCTTCCCTATCATGATGTTTGGTCTGCCTGCAGCGTGCCTTGCGATGATCGTGACAGCGAAAAAACATTTACGTGCCAATGTATCGGGGATGTTAATCGGGTTAGCCGTCACTTCATTCTTAACAGGGATCACAGAGCCGATTGAATTCAGTTTCATGTTCTTATCTCCTGTTCTTTATGGAATTCATGCTGTATTAACAGCAAGTTCCATGGTCATCACGTACGTGCTTGGCATCCATCACGGTTTTGGTTTCTCAGCAGGCGCCTTTGATTACATCTTAAACTTTAACATCGGCCAAAAACCTTGGCTGTTATTAGGGGTAGGCATTCTTTATGGAATCATCTATTTCCTCATATTCACCTTCTTGATCAAGAAGTTTAACTTGAAAACTCCAGGTCGTGAAGATGATGAAGATGCGGTAGTAGCAGATGAGAATTCAGGTGGAAATAGTAAATATGAAATAATGGCTGAACATTTTCTGAAGGACCTTGGCGGGAAAGAAAACCTGGCAGTGATCGATAACTGTGCCACACGATTACGATTACAAATCAATGACGTCACACTTGTAGATGAAAAAGCGTTAAAAGCACACGGGGCTAAAGGTGTGATGAAGGTAAACAATAAAAATCTTCAAGTCATTGTCGGGACAGATGTGGAATTTGTTGCCGATGAGTTAAGAAAGTTAAAATAAATGGAGAGAGCAGACGGGTTTGTCGTATTTGGCAAAATCGTCTGCCACTTTCACATGGACCTCGGATAATTGTCTGTTATAAACAGGGTGTATATACTAAAATAATAGATAAATCGTTATTTCGAAAGGAGAAGCGTTCGTGGTAAATAAAAATTCTCCTCTTCCTTTGTATTATCAGTTAGAAGAGCACCTAAAGCATCTAATACAGTCTGAAGAGTTAAAACCGGGTGATGCCCTTCCGTCTGAGCGTGAGCTGGCTGAATCGTTCAAAATCAGCAGGATGACCGTGAGACAGGCGATTACCAATCTAGTGAATAAAAATGTGTTATATAGAGAAAAAGGGCGAGGGACATTCGTCTCTCATCGAAAAATCGAACAAAGTCTCCAAGGCTTAACAAGCTTTAGCGAAGACATGAAGAGTCGAGGACTCGAGCCAGGCAACAAATTATTGCATTTTGAAATTTCTCCCGTCGGTGAGGATATTCAGAAGCTTCTTTCGTTAGAAGAAGAGGAACTTGTGTATACAATGAAACGAATCCGTCTTGCAAATGGTGAACCGATGGCACTGGAAACAAGTTATATCCCGGTGAGGCTGCTGCCAGGATTGAATCAGGAAATATTGGGGAAATCACTGTATCATTATATTGAAAGTGAGTTGAATCTTCACATCAGCCATGCCACTCAATCAGTGGAAGCGGCAATTGTGACGGAAGAAAATACGAAGCATTTAAAGGTGAAGAGCGGGGAGCCGGTGCTGCTCATCCAACGAGATTCATTTTTAGAGGACGGTACCCCTTTTGAGTTAGTACGATCGATTTATCGAGCTGATAAATATAAATTCAAAATCAACTTGGACAGACTGTGAAAAAGAGTAGGAATCCTATTTAATGGGCTCCTACTCTTTTTCTCTATAATCCTTTTGTTAACAGAGGAATACGCTTGCGATATTTATTAATTAACTTTTCGTTATGATCATCTGCGCCATCCACGTTTCCACTGATGAAGATAGGCGGTTCAAATCCGTCTATCACCATATATTCAATGGCACCTGCCATGACGCTGTTCAAGATCGCCGCGCCGATGACGGTTGAAGATGGAGAGAATGGAACAGACACTCTTGGGTCAGTCAGCACTGCATCCCCTACAACGGAGTGATTATTAATGGCAAGATCCACTACTTCACTCAGAAATTTACCACTGGGATGTCGGGACATCTCCTTCTCTACGTAATCAAAGGAACTGATGGACACAACATAAGCCCCCATTTCTTTGGCGTGAAGAGCTACTTCGATGGGAACGGGATTTTTTCCAGAAGTGGAGAGAACGATCACCACATCATGGGGCTGAATATCTTGCGCATTCATAAACTCACCCGCATACCCTTTCGCTCTTTCTAACTGAGAAGATCGTACGGCTCCTTCATGAAGCATGAGCGGCTCAATCAATATTGGATTGATCGGAACCAGTCCACCTGCCCTGTAGAACACTTCTTCTCCAAGGATGTGAGAGTGACCACATCCAAAGAGCTGAATGATTCCATCTTGTTGGATGGAAGAAGATATCTTTTGAGCAAGCTCTGCCATTTTTTCAGCTTCTTCGGTTTGAACAACATGTAATTTTTCCTGGATTTTTTCAAAGTATGTAGAAATCATTTTCTCCCTGCTTTCCTTTTTTCTTTCAGCATATCATATTTCTTGTGAACGTCTTAGAAGAGGGAATAAATACTGACAAACCCTACAAATAATGCTGCAATTAATGAAAAATAGGCGGAAGCTTTCTTGTTGGAATTGTATTCTGAAAGCCCCAACACAAACATCATGGCACCTAAAGAAAGAAGCATGATGGTCGTATTGAACTCAGGTGGATCCTCACTTACCAACCCGTACAGGGCAAAGGCGATAGCGATGGTCGAAAATAGGATTCTTAACTTGAACAACATGACATTCACTCCTGATACTATAGATTAAGACAATAATAACATTTATTTCCACTCTCATTTGAAAATCTTTGCTCTGCACACTTTACATGTTATCTTTACGCTGAATCGTGGTAACATAAAGAGTAATGAACTGTACGGAGGACATCTATGCGTATTTTTAGAATTTTAAACAACAATGCTGTTGTAGTGGTGGACGGGCCGCAGGAGAAAATTGTGATGGGTAGCGGGATTGCTTTTCAGAAGAAGAGAAATGATATCATCCCCAAGAACAAAATTGAAAAGATCTTTGTCCTTCATGAGCAATCCTCAGAGAAATTCCAGCAGCTCCTGGCTACCTTGCCGGAGGAACATATTGAAATCGCTGAAAACATCATCAGCTTTGCAGAGGGGCATTTAAATGCCCCTCTTAGCGATCATATCCATATTGCACTGACGGATCACCTTTCATTTGCGCTTGAAAGACTGCAGCAAGGAATCCCAATCCAAAATAAGCTCTTGAACGAAATCAAGCTCCTATATAAAAAGGAATTTGAAGTCGGAGTGTGGGCAAAAGAAGAGATCAGGCAGAAACTCGGTATCGAAATCCCTGATGATGAGGCGGCTCATATTGCCCTTCATATTCATACTGCAAAGATGGATGCCCCGTCTATGAGCGAATCATTGAAGCATGCAACGATTCTGAGGGAATTTGTCGAGCAGGTAGAGTCCCTTCTGTCCATAAAAGTAGAAGAGTCGAGCATCAACTACCAACGATTGATCACCCATCTCCGTTTTGCATTAAATCGGATTGAGCAGGGAGACCAGTTTGATCCCATTGATGAAGACATGCTTGAACTCATACAGATGAAATACCAAAGGGCTTACGAGTGCTCGAAGGAAATTACAAAGTATCTGCAACAAGAATACAGCATTGACTTCCCACCATCAGAGGTTGCGTATATCGCTCTGCATATCGAACGCCTCATAAAGTAAATGGTTGACGGTACCGCTTTCATCTTGTAGAATAAACTCATCAATTTCATACAGTAGGATTGTTACTGTTCATGCAGGCAAGACCTAGAATCTTTAAGACGATAATGGTAAGCGTCTCTCTTTGACCTACCTCTATCCTCTTAAGGGTACTAGGTCTTTTTTTATTGATTCTTTTAAAGGTTCTTTTTGAAACTTTGTTGCTTGTGCATAAGCTAGTGTTGGGTGATTTCCGCTGCAGGTGCTCGCTTTCCGCGGGGCGTGAGTTGAGCCTCCTCGGGCTTTGCCCTGTAGGGTCTCAACTTTCCCGCAATTCCCGCAGGAGTCGAGCACCTTCCGCTCCAATCAACTTAGTATGAATCCTTAAATAGGAATAAATAAAAAACAAGAAATTTAGCAAACAACCTCATTTAAGGTGATCAA
Source organism: Rossellomorea aquimaris (assembly GCF_008180865.1). Taxonomy (GTDB): domain Bacteria; phylum Bacillota; class Bacilli; order Bacillales; family Bacillaceae_B; genus Rossellomorea; species Rossellomorea yichunensis. Next base: position 33,732 of record NZ_VTEX01000003.1, on the reverse strand, counting down.
AGATAGCATTCCTATTAAGGAAGGAGGATTTTGCTTTTGTTACATTGTTCAGTGACATGTTTTAGCTCTGTCACGACAAACTCTTAAAGATGGTGAGGGGAACTGCGTAGACTCCTGCGGAAGTACGGTCGTGCCGAGACCCCGTTCGGCTAAGCTGAGGAGGCTCGGCCGAACGTCCGCGGAAAGCGAAGCAGTTCCCCTCACCATCCAGAACTCTCTGATTGACAGAGCCCGAGCAGACCATATGTAAAATCAACAATCTTTGAGAAAAGAGTCTTTTTAATTAAATATTTTTTTAAAAAAACAGGAGGGATTCATGATGAACTATCGTGAAGTTGCAGAACAGCTTGTCCCGTTATTGGGCGGCAAGAATAATGTTGTAAGTGCCACTCATTGTGCGACGCGTCTTCGTCTCGTGATTGACGATGAAAGTCAGATAGATAAAAGTGCCATCGAGGAATTGGATGGTGTGAAAGGGGCATTCTCAAGCTCCGGTCAGTTCCAGATAATATTCGGGACAGGGAATGTAAACAAAGTATTTGAACATTTCGGCCCTCTTGTTGGTGCATCTGTTGAAGATAAGTCTCCAACAGGTGAGACTCACAGCGATGCAGCAAAACGGAAGATGAACCCGTTTGCCCGTTTTGCCCGTACACTCTCAAACATCTTTGTACCGATCATCCCGGCAATCGTAGCGGCTGGTATGTTAATGGGGCTCCTTGGCCTGATGAGAACATATAAATGGGTCGATCCTGAAAGCGGTCTATTCGTTATGCTGGACATGTTCTCTTCTGCAGCCTTCATCATTTTACCGATCTTGATAGGGATGAGTGCTGCGAAGGAATTTGGTGCGAATGGTTATTTAGGTGCTGTTATCGGGGGAATCATGACCCACCCTGCATTACTGAATCCGTGGGGTCTTGCCGATGCCCAGCCGGACACCCTTGATTTCTTCGGATTTGGTGTAGAAATGCTCGGATACCAAGGTACGGTTATTCCTGTACTATTAACCGTTTACTTAATGGCAAAGATTGAAAAAGGCTTACGCAAAATTGTACCGAATACCGTTGATTTATTGGTGACACCGTTCTTGACGGTCATCTTCACAGGATTTACCGCCCTGCTTATCGTTGGACCACTTGGAAGAGTCCTTGGTAACGGAATTACAACGGTTCTGGATGTTGTCTACAACACAGCTGGACCGATAGCGGGACTGATATTCGGTGGATTGTATTCAACGATCGTATTAACCGGTGTTCATCACAGCTTCCATGCCATCGAGGCTGAGCTGTTATCAAACATCGGCGGAAACTATTTGCTGCCGATTTGGGCAATGGCGAACGTCGCACAAGGTGGGGCAACACTCGCTGTCTTCTTTAAAACGAAAAATAAGAAAACGAAGGAAATTGCTGTACCGGCAGCCGTGTCTGCTTTCCTGGGAATTACAGAGCCGGCGATTTTCGGGGTTAACTTGAAGCATCGCCGTCCGTTTATAGGAGCAGCCATCGGTGGAGCGCTTGGTGGAGCATACGTGGTATTCACTCAAGTGATGGCGAACGGAATAGGACTAACGGGTATTCCGATGTTCGCAATTGCTCAAGATCCACTTAACTATGGAATCGGATTTATCATCGCTGTAGCAGGCGCATTTGCAGCAACCTTATTACTGGGTTGGAAAGAAGAAGCAAAATAGAAATCTTTATCCTTACTAGTCACCTGACTAGTAAGGATTTGCTATATTTAAAGTAGAATCCATTAGAACGAGGAGGAACTCGATATGAAACAAGGAATTATCTCACTGGGTGAAGCACTGATAGACTTCATCCCTCTGGACGAACAAAATACTACCTATCAAAAAAGTCCCGGAGGAGCTCCTGCGAATGTAGCAGTTGGACTCGCTAGATTAGGCGCGAGGTCCACCTTTGTAGGAAAAGTGGGAGATGATGTATTAGGGAGGTTCCTGCAAGAGACTCTTCAGGAATATGGGGTTCGGACCAATCAGATGCTTTTAACTCCTGATGCCCGTTCGGGAGTGGTATTTGTTACGAACGGAGAAGACGGGGAGCGCAGCTTTGACTTTTATATTGATCCGAGTGCCGACCGATTCCTCCAGGTGAATGATATAGACGAAGAGGATTTCTTAACTCATAAAATCCTTCATTTTGGTTCCATCTCCCTGATCAGCTCTCCGGCGAAGGAAGCGACGCATCATGCTGTGAAAGTGGCGAAAGAGAATGGCTTATTGGTTTCGTATGATCCGAATTTACGATTAGGATTATGGGATTCTGAGGAAAGCGCCCGAGAAACGATTAAGAGCATGCTGCCTGAAGCGGATGTATTGAAGATCTCTGAGGAGGAACTGGAATTTATCACTGGTGAAAAGAAGATTGAAGCAGGGGTAGCCAAACTGAAAGCATACAATATTCCTTTCTTGATTATCACGATGGGGGCAGAAGGAAGCTTTGTGTACGTAGGAGATGCTCGGCAGTATGTACCTGCCATGAAGGTGAAAGCAGTGGATACAACCGGGGCAGGGGATGCGTTTGTATCTGGGATCCTCTATTCAGTACATGAATACACTGGGGATATTGAATCTTTATCAATTGAAGAAGCAGCACGAATGGCTCAGTTTGCAGCCGTGTCCGGTGCACTTGCTGCCTCAACCAAAGGGGCAATGACTGCTTTGCCTTCCTTAAAGGAAGTAAACCATCATCTGAAGAGGGGGGAGGCTTGATGACCAGAGATGAACAATTGCGACAAACAGCCTATGAAGAAATGGAAAAGCACAAGGGTGTTGTAGAGCAGGATCCATACCGCCTTCATTATCACCTCATGCCGCCTGTAGGGCTTTTGAATGACCCAAACGGATTCATCCAATTCAAAGGGGTCTATCATCTCTATTATCAGTGGATGCCTTTTAAAACCGGACATGGTGCAAAGTTTTGGGGGCATTACTCGTCAAGGGACTTAATGAACTGGACGCATGAAGACATCGCCCTCACGCCGGCAGAATGGTATGAGAAAAATGGTTGTTATTCCGGAAGTGCCATAGAGCATGACGGGAAAATCTATGCTTACTATACAGGGAACGTAAAGGACGAGGAAAGGAATCGGGAATCTTATCAGTGCTTAGCTCTTTCAGAAGACAGCATTCATTTTGACAAGAAAGGCCCTGTCGTTCACTTACCGGAAGGATTTACAGCCCATTTTCGCGATCCCAAGGTGTGGGAACAAGATGGAACGTATTTTATGGTCGTAGGTGCACAGACAACAGAGTTAAAGGGGGCTGTCGCTTTATTGCAATCGGAGGATCTCCTTGATTGGGAGTATCGGGGTGTTCTTACCGGCGGAGGGCAGGGGGAACTTGCCAATTTCGGTTATATGTTTGAATGTCCAGACCTTTTTAAGTTAGGAGATCAGGACATCCTAATTTTCTCCCCGCAGGGAATTGAAGCTTCTGGAATGAAGTATCAGAATGTATATCAGGCAGGCTATGTTGCCGGTCAGTTTGATTCAGCTACAGGAACGTTTAAACATGGGAATTTCGAGGAATTGGACCGCGGCTTTGACTTCTATGCTCCACAAACGACAGTCGATGACAAAGGACGCCGTATCCTATTTGCCTGGATGAGTGTACCTGATCAAAATGAACAGGATCATCCCACCATTGAACATAAATGGCTTCATACGATGACTCTGCCTCGGGAGTTAAAGTTTGTGAACGGTAAAGTGAGACAAGTTCCCCTTGAAGAATTACGGGATTTAAGAGCAGGAGAAGCTATAGAACACAAGGTTATATTGGATAAAGAAAGCCGGGAACTCAATGGTGTAAATGGAAAAGCGTTTGAAATGGAGATCAGGGATCTGTCTTTTTCTGAAGGGTGGTTTGATCTTTCCATTGGAGATGGATGCAGGCTCATTTATTCTGTCGGGGAAAAGATAGTGACTCTTGAGCGCAAAAGCTATGTAAATGGAGTGGTAGAGAAGAGGCAATGTAAAGTGGTGAATTTAGATTCGTTGAGGGTGTTTGTCGACACTTCCTCTATTGAAGTATTTATAAATGAAGGAGAAGAAACGTTTACAAGCCGATTCTATCCATCACCAAATAACGATACTGTACTTTTCAGATCCTCAAATCAGGCTCGATTTACCATTAGAAAATGGGATCTGGACCATGTAAACTTGAAATAGACTGCCGATACGGTGGTCTATTTTCTTTTTCATACTACTAGATAGATGTTATAGTAAGATAATATAAATCAGATTTCCTGAAAGGATTTTTCATGATGAATTATAAAATGATTGTACTGGACTTAGATGATACATTATTACGAGATGACCAAACGATTTCAAAGCGTACAAAAGATGCTTTGCTTCTGGCACAGGAAGCGGGAGTGAAAGTTGTTCTGGCATCCGGCCGCCCAACGTTTGGAATGAGATGGGTTGTAAAAGAACTGAAGCTTGAGCAATATGGAAGCTATATTCTTTCTTTCAATGGATCGAAAATAATAGATTGCAAGACAAACGAAGAGAAATACAGTCGAACATTATCAGCTGAAACGGTTCATCGCTTATACGATTTAAGTAGACGGGAAGAGGTTGGCATTCTGACATATGCTGATGATGCGATTGTTGTAGAAGAACCAAGTGAATTTGCTTCTATTGAAAGTGAACTGACAGGACTGCCTGTAAAGGTCGTTCCAAACTTTAAAGAAGCGATTCAGGAGCCTGTTGTAAAGGCACTCATGTTAAAAGAAGCCGGTCGATTGGTAGACGTCGAGAAAAAGCTTCAAGCCGAACTGGAAGGTGAACTGAGTGTGATGCGCTCCAAGCCATTCTTCCTGGAGTTTACGCAGCTGGGCGTGACGAAGGGGGCAAGCCTTGACTACCTGATCAAGCCAATGGGCATTAAAGCAGAAGAGGTCATTGCCATCGGAGACAGCTATAACGACCTTACCATGATTGAATTCGCCGGTCTTGGCGTTGCGATGGGAAATGCTCCTGAGGATATTCGAGAGAAAGCTGATTTTGTTACAGCTTCTAATATGGCAGATGGTGTAGCAGAAGTAGTTGAGGAGTTTGTATTGAACAGATTGTCCCGCGTTTAATGGATTTAGGGTGATTGGAGTCCTTGAATTGGCTCTAGTCACCCTTAAAAAGAGCAAAACCCAAAAAATTAGATTCAACCCCTATCCTTACTTATCATCGCACTCCCGATCAAACTCCATTCCCCGCTCCTCGATATCCGGAAGCTTCCGGTTGACTAATTTCGGAGGAAGGGGCTGAATTCCGAGAAAACAGTTGCAGTCGATGCTGATACATTTGTCGGTTTGATATAGGGTAAATAATTCATCGACATCGTCGGTAATGTATCCGTCTATATCCATTCCGACCAGTAGACTCAGTGTTGCACAGCCATCATCTATATCGATGAGCTTAAAGAATATGGTGCAGTTGGTGTGGAGGTGTGCTCGAAACGGCTCGCTATCTTCCTTTGTGTATAGTATAAATGGAATGGTGTCTACCTTGTCGTATTCACAAATGAACTTAAATTTCTGAGTGGCCAATTGGAATTGTTCCAGTAATAATTCATTCAGGGTTACGCATATACAGCTATCGTGATGACAAATCATCGCCTTAAATCCTCCTTTCACCTGTCTCTTATCATTAGTGTATTTTAGTCTGGAAAAGTGGTGTAGTGCATATATAACGGTTTAGATTGATTCTAAATAAAATTGAATGTCTTTAGAGGCATCTTTTGCACGCCTCTCTGATTCCTGCACGGACTCCCCGCTCGCCATAACATACCCATAACGATGCCCCATGGAAGTTGGAGGGCGAAGTGTTTTTCCATTTTTGGGTTTTATATATACTTCAATGATGCCTTCTTGTTGTTCTGCCATGTTTTTTCCAATCACTTTTAACAGCTTGCCAGTTTTGTTGACAGTCATGTAGTAGGTGTAGATATGTTTTTCCCATTTGCGTTCGCTATGATGAGGTTTACTAAGATATACCCTTAACGTTTCCTCCACTATGCTCAGTCCATATGCTTCTTCTATCATTTTGTTCATTGCTCCCCCGGAGATTCGAGGGTTGACTTCAATGAGTTTCCATTTATTCTTCACCAGCCGCATTTCTAAATGACAGCTTCCGTTAACAAAGCCAAGGTCATTGACAATCTCTCCAACCTTTCTGACTAGTACCGGATGATGGTATACGGGTGAAACACTATACCCGGTGACAATGAATCGTTTATGATAGTCGATTTGCTGTTTGACGACCACTGTGATCACGGGCTTGCGTTCTTTGATGACCACTTCTATTAAGTATTGAGGTCCCTCTAAGTATTCTTCTACAAGAAGACTTGGAGGTTTTTTTCGCTTTAATTTTTTTATGCCTGCAGTCAGCTCATCTTGATTACGAATGAGAAGGACATCCTTTGACCCGTTAGAAACGGGTGATTTTAATACTACAGGATATGAGAAGGTCTTTACACCATCTTTAGAAAAGGGAGGATCCATTTTAATGAAATCAGAAGAATATTCTTTTCCGGTCAGTTTCGTTCGGAGCACTGTTTTATCCATACAATCAGCAATCGGTTCCAAGGAAATGTCGGTTCCACAGAATTCATTAGACAGCCGGGCTGCTACATAAACGTAAGAATCGAGAAAACTGATTATGCACGCAATTTTCTTTCCTTCCTGCTGAAGTGTAGATATTTCTCTCCTGATTTCTTCTTCATGCCTTAAATCTACTTCGTACATTTCGTCGACATCCTGAAAGAGTTCTCTTTCTCTTATAAACTTCCTGCGGTTAGTAAATAGAATAGTGGAGTAGCCCAATTTTTTTCCTGCTTCAATACCGTCCCGTGGGGAGCCTGATTGGTTTGTACCTATATAGAGGATGTATTCATTCATGGGGGAAAAGCAGCTCCTTTATGTGTTTAGTCTCTACTCAGTATATGAGCTGTTTTTTGATAAGTATGGGCAACTAAAGGTGAAAACAGATAATTGGACGAGAATTTGCTAGACTCCTGTTAAAAAACGAAACAGCTTGACTACCACCTGCAAGGATAGAGTGAATAGAGGGGAAGCGGCTCTTTACATATATAAAATATTTAGGGGTATCATCATTGAATCAGCCTACACCCCCAAAGTATCAACAGAATAAACTGTACAGTAATGCAATGCTCGTACCCATCCTGAGCTTTGAAAGAGAATATGATAAATGAAGGAGCGTACCTTGAATGAAGTCTATCATCTTTATAGAAACCACTAAGTCAGGTTCAAGCAGGGAAGCAATTAAGACGGCAGACAGACTTGGATTTTATACCGTCCTGTTCACTGAAAGACCAAATTTTGTGGCGAAGCGGGAGGAATTTCCCGATGTCCATTTGATGAAATTATGTAATCTCAGTGATATGAAAGTACTGCAAAAGGAAGTAAAAGCCCTAATTTTGAAAGGGATAGAAATTTCCGCTATTGTGAGCTATGTCGATCCCCATAGCTACACAGCATGTACTCTTGCCGATCACTTTAATTTAAATCATTTTTCAACTGAAGGAATGAAAAATATTCAAAATAAAATTCAATCACGGGAACTGCTGAAGAACTCATCAGTAACTCCAGAATATTGGACGGTTGTAACAAAGGCAGAATGTAAGGAGTTAGAACCGAAAATCAAGAATAAGTTTCCTTTGGTCATGAAATCCCCAAAATCTACCGGCTCTAAAGATGTGTACAAGGTTGGAAATCTAATAGAGTATCGGAAGCGGTATAATACGTTGAGTACCCTTTATGAAAATCAGCCGATATTAATAGAAGAATACCTTCCGGAACCTCAGTATCTGGTGGAAGTGGTGGTTCACAAAGGAAAGGTTCATATTATGGCAATCATCAAACAGGATATTCAGTATAATAGACGCTTTATTGTGATGGGTTATAAATTATTACTGAATCCAGGGGTAAGATTTTCAAATGGTCTGATGAAAGCGATAAAAGAGATCGTTGCCAAGCATGGGCTCGAGACCGGACCTTGTCACTTAGAGCTTCGCCGCAAAGGAAATCAGTGGAAGTTGATTGAAATAAATGCACGTATTTCAGGTGCCGGAATGAATAATATGATCAAAGCAGCCTATGGAATCAATCTGGTTGAAGAAATGTTGAAAATGGCGCTGGGGAATGATCCGGATTTAACGCCTAAGTTTCAAAAGAATGTGTACATGCAGTACGTCACGGTGGAGAAAAAAGGGACACTCGAGAAAGTTACAGGAAAAAGAAAAGCCCTTGCCTCCCAGGGGGTAGTAGAAGTTTATGTCAAGCCCCGTAAAGGATCAGTGATTACACCGCCCTTGTCTATGGGACACCGGTACGCCTATGTAACCGCTGTTGGAAATACAGCAATAGAAGCTGAGGCGAACGCGAAGAAAGCAGCTGCAGAAATTCAGTTTTGGATTAAAGAGTCTCCGAAGGAAAAGATTACAACGGTAATTCAATAAGAAAAAGGGAGGGTGTGCATTTTCCTCCCTTTTTTCACGTACAAGTCAAAAAATGTTTACCTAGTAAAGAAAACGCCTTGTTTAAGCTTTTGCGGCTTTAAACAAGGCGTATCATTTTTATATGAATTTTTCTCTTCAGATGGTGTTTAATCCGTAGGCTGTTAACCAAAAATCTTCTTGCAATATTCCACCGTATCCACCATCTCAAGGCCGCTTGCTCCTTTAATCAGAATCGTCCAGTTTGGTTGGATGATTTTTTCTAGTTTCGCATTTAATTCATTCATATAATGTCGGTTAAAGTGAAAGATTCTCTGTTTGTTCATACCAGCTTCTCTTGCGCCGGCTCCAATATTTTTGGAAAGGTTGCCATAGGTAAAGAGGTAATCAATCTTTTTCTCAGCGACGTATCTTCCTATTTCTTTGTGAACGGCTTCATGTTTGTCTCCAAAGCCTGCCATACTTCCCAGAACTGCCACTTTCTTTTCACCCTCCAATTTCGTAAGTACGTCGAGTGCTCCTTTCATGGCATCAGGGAAAGCATGGACTGTATCATCAATCAGCGTGATATTGCTTTTCAGCTGCATAACATCAAGCCTGTGCTTTGGCTTCTTAACTTCATTCAATCCTTGTTTAATTTCTTCAGGCTTAAAGCCGAGAAGGTCCGAAATGGCGATGGCGAGAAGGGCATTGTAAACATAAAATTCTCCATGGTATGGGATGGAAAAGGTATGTGATTTACCAGAAAGCTTTAGGTCAAAGCTGATACCTTCCACGCTGTAGCGCAGATTTTTTGCCTGGTAATCTGATGGGGAATGAATGCTGACCTTCTTCAGTACTCCTTTGAAATTCTTAGAGTGAAGAAGCTTTGAATTCTTGTCATCTCCATTTAAGAATAAATGTCCATCACGATCCATTCCCTTAATAAGCTCCGATTTAGCAGCAGCTATTCCCCTGATATCGCCATTGAAGTTGCCAATATGGGCAGTACCGATATTGGTGATCGCTCCTATGTTAGGCTGGATTATCTTGCAATGCTTTTGGATTACGCCGGGAAACGCCATTCCATACTCAAGTACAATAGCCCGGTGAATGAAGTTGATTTCATCCTGGTGCTTTTCTGTATGGTCGGTCCGGTTCCAATAATCACTGGATTCGAAGATAATCCAGCGGGTTCTGAGAATAGACGCGATGAATGATTTGGTAGTTGTTTTGCCTGAGCTTCCGGTTACAGCAATGATCGGTCTTTCAACGGAGAAATCTTTATCCATAGTAATCCTCCTTTCATTATTTACTTGGATTTTTCCTTGGCTAAATAGATGCAGTATTGTATGGTGTTTTTGACAACATCCATCTCAAGATAAAAGGTCGGGGGACATCCTGGTCTCCAGTTCACTTCATAGATCCATATTTTCCCCAGGTCATCCAAAGCAACATCAATTCCAAGCTCATCAATACTTTCTGAATAACGTTCCTTTTGCAATTCGTCCAAATGCCGGGCAAGGAGCAAAGAAAAGTTTTCTAAATAGCGCTTAATGTTAAAGTAATCATGATTTCCAAATTCCTGCTTCAAAAAAGGAACCAGATAATTCATCGAACCGCCGTTGTTAATGTTTGAGACAATCGTTCCCGGTGCGCCGATCCTCGGATAGATAGAGGTAATGACCCATTTCCCATCACCGTCTTTTTGAACGTGAAGCCGAAAGTCAAATACGCTTCCATCTTTTGTCCGGCAATTGATATAAGGCTGGACGAGAAATTCCTCTTCTTGAATATGATCTGAAACAAATACTTTTAATTCATCATAGGAATAAAGATGATCGTCCGTGTTCAGTAACACTCTAAAATCATTTCCGACACGTTCAATATAAATAATAGATATACCTTTACGCCCGTTTACAGGTTTAAAGACAATCTTCCGATAAGCTTCCAAAAAAGAAAAGAAGTGATTCGTCCCTCTTACTACTTCTGAGGGAATCAAATATTGTGTGAACTCTCCAGCTTCCTTCAGTCGTTTATAAACCGCCATTTTATTGCCGATCGAATGGGTGGTAAATGGAATAGTCTTCTTCAGCTTCTGAATAACGTCATTGGATTTAGCAAGCTTTTCAGGGCTTCCTGTGTTATAGATAACATCAGGAAACGGAAATGTTCCTTCCACCCACTTTCCGTCTTTATATTCAAATCCGGAAATGGTTTTCGTTATAAAATCTACTCCCCCTGGAGAAAAATAGACCATCTGCGTTCCTTCTGCCTTGGCAACAGCTGCATAAGCGTATGATTTAATAACACTATCAGGATGCTTTCGGTGGTGCAGCATTCCAATTCGAATCAATTGACTAACCTCCTTTAAAATATCTTCTTCCTTACTAGTAAATGATGGTCGTCCCGTTGGGGGAACGACACTTGTGATTAGGTATATCGCCTTTTTTACATCGTTCAACTCATGAATAAATGGCATTCCATAAAAGTCTATAGAGATAACTTGTGTGTCCCCTGAAGCAAATTTCCAACCCAAAGAGAATGACATTTCCCGAAAGGCTTGCGATGATGGCAGCCTTTCCTTGTGCTTGATCATAGTCAGGCCAGTAGCCTGCAAGTAACGAATCAGGATTATTCTTATATATTGCGACCACCTTCATATTGCCGGTATTCGTAAACCAGGCTGGCCGGTAAACAAAACCGGTATCTTCAGCGTGATATCCTTTGGTTATGGGATGGTTCTCATAGTGGATCTGCAATAATGCATTTTTATTCCAGCCGCCAGAATGAACCTCAGCTTCACTCAGCTCAAGAATAGAGGTTAAGGCTTTAGAAGCGCCAGCACCTATTCCGATCACTTTTCCACCCTTTTTTACAAAGGCATGAAGGTTATTCCGGCAGGCTTCCTGTTGAGCGGGGGAATCGAGTACGAAATCGCGGTAAAGGCTTCTTATGTTTGATGGTGGATAAAATAAGTGCTCATACCCGTTGTAAATAAGAACATTCACAGAGGATAATGCTTTTTCTGAAGCTAAATCCTTCGCTCTAAATTCCTGGAACGGAATATTCATTTGCTGCAGGGCAAGCTTCAGCCCTGAATGAGCCTTTTTATGAAAAAGGCCATCATCTATAAGAATGCCTACAGAAACAGGTGCACCTGCGCTTGTTTCTTTAGGTTTAGAGTTTTTTTTCAAATATTTGAAGGGTTTCATACCTGCATCTACCTTTTCAAATACAGGGTGACAGTTGACCCCCCAGCTTAATGGAAGACTCCAGGAACAAAATTCAGATATTCTTTCAGATCCTGACGAGAGATCTTCCCCTTTAGTGAGGAAACAGTAAGCTATATTCGCTCGTGCTTGATTCATTGGGACAATGGTGGTGCCTGCTGAAAATGAATGTCCTTCATACGTGAAATCTTTCGTAGAGGAGTACAGCTTTATTCCATTCTTCTGAAGATGTCGCTTTAGTTTCCTGAACTCTGAATGGCGTTCGTTCTTTTCTGTCAGTACGTAGTATTTTGGAAAAAAGTCCGGTGAGTGAGTGGGATGAACATTCTTGATTCCACGCTGGAAAAAGGCAGCTTGATTTTTGTTTAGTTCCTCTTTGTGCTTTGAAATATGGGTAAGAGCAGCTGAAAGAGCTAAAAGAAGCCAGGTGATGCCATCCTCTGAACGGCTCGGTGATTCAATGGTAATCCCAATCGCACCATGCAGCATCGAATACATCGAACAGCAATATGGACTATAGTCATCCCATCCACCTTTTCCATCACGGTAAGGAATGAATGTCCCTTTTAACGACTTAAACCTCTTAGAAGAAAACGTTTCTTTTTCTGCAATTAGAAAGTCTTCCATGCGCTGAACAAGGGGCAGTGCGCCCTTCAGATATAAATCATATTCATAAGCCGGGTTGTGGGGTGGGGTACAGGGTTCAATCAATCCAATGTGAGAGGATTTTTTCCATACATACCCATGCAAGTCCAATACGACGGCAGGCTTTTCTTTCACAATGAGATTGACGATGCTCTCTGTTTCAGGCTGTGATTGTGTAATGAAATCCCTGTTTATATCAAAGCCCTCTGCATTATAGCGTGTCTTATGCACATATCCGTCTGGATTACAGCAAATGACACAAAATATAATCAAATCATCCAGCCATTTCGTGCTATCGCCATCTTTTTGAATCTTATTCAAAAAACGCATTAAAGCTGTCGATCCGGTGGCTTCATGTCCATGAATGGAAGCGGTAATGACGATTGGCGTTTTCTTGCGTCCCCCTAAAGAGCTTTTCCTTGTTTGAACTATTTTTGTTCCGGAATCGGCAGGCTTTTGAATCGTAACACACCAAATGTCCCGACCTTCAATGGACTTGCCGATTGAGGAGAGGGAAAGGAATGGACATTGTTTCGTTTTCTTCTCTATTAATGCTTCTAGTTTTTTATAAGAAAGTATAGTACTTCCCATGTAGTCATAGCCTCCTTTCTATAGTTAATTCAAGGGGAGGTAATTCTGCTATGGACAAGTGTCCCTTTAGGACAAAATGATGCATTTTCACTGCCGGATGTCTTTCTGAACCTCAACCGCTTTTCGACTCAACCGAGTTCTTGACAACCACTAGGAACAGCCATCTTGTGGTAACAGCCTTATATAAATAGCCTTTAGCCGTTTCCTCAGTGAAAACTTGTACATATATTAATACATAGAAGAGGGTTAACAGATTAAGAGAGGTGATTCCCATGAATATATCGATTGAGAAATCCACATTTAAGGAGCTGGAGCCTCTCATTCTACTTGCTGGTAAAGATGGAATGAGGGTTAATGACGTGCCGGGATCTGTATGGTTTTGTGCAATAGTGGATGGAGAGATGGCTGGATTTGTTTCTTGTTATATAAGAGAGAAGCATGGAAAGGCGGTATTTAAAAGTGATTATGTTCGGGGGGAGTACAGACGGAGGGGCATCTATCGAAAACTTTTTGAAACGAGATTGAACTACGTGAAGAAATTCAATGTGAGAAAGATTAAAGCTTCCTGTACGAAAATGTCTTTAGAGTGCTTCTTATCTTACGGTTTTAAGAAAACAGAAAGCAGGTCAAGGAAATATACAGATGTTTTGATGTTTGTAGATTAGATTACTAGATGAGCAGGAGGAACGAAATGATTACGCTGAAATTAACGGATATCAGAAGGCTGTTAAATGGAAGGCTGGTAAGTGGTTCTGAAAATATGAACATCCATGATGCGATAATATTCCATCAGCATAAGTTAAAGAAGAGTCATACACTGGTTTTCATGGATAAAAGGAAGGCGATCAGTGAGAAAAAATGGAAGAGAATGATAAGAAATGCTCCTTGTGCCGTAATAACAGATCATGACCAAGATTCTGTAAACGAGGATGAGGGATTGACCATCATTCAAGTAGAAAATGTAAGAGAAGCCTTTATGAAGTTTGTAACAGGCTACCGGAAAATATGCTCACTCCCGATTGTTGCCATCACGGGGACATGCGGGAAAACAACGACCCGGGAGATGCTCACACATATTATGGAGGAGAATCATTCTGTCACTTCAACGGAGTGGAATGATAACGCCCCCCATAGGTCTTTTGAATACCTGATGAAGATAAATGAAAGCACAGACTTCGGTATATTCGAAACAGGCTTGGGCGGACCGGGTGATCTACGGTATCACTGTAAGGTTTATCAACCGGACATCGGGGTTATTACCAACATCGGAAGTTACCACCTTGATCGTTGCAAGACCTTCGAAGGATACCTTGCAGCTAAAGCGGAAATGCTTGAAGGACTGCAGAATAAAGGAACGCTACTCTTAAATGCAGATGATCCGAACATTTCTAAAATCAGCTTGGAGGAGTATAAAGGAACCGTTCATTATTTCAGTATCCATAAGCATTCCGACTTCAGGGGAACCTCAATATCCATCAGTGAAGAAGGAACCCGTTTCATCTTACAAGCAAACGGCAAAGAATACCCTGCCTTTATCCCAGAAATCGGAGAGCATCACGTCTACAATGGATTGGCTGCTTTACGGGCAGCGATAGAACTCGGGGAAGACATTGAAACGGGAATCAGAAGGTTAAGTAGCTTTAAAAATATAGAAAGGCACTTTGAACTGTGTAAAGGACGGAACGGGTCAACCATCATCGATGATACTTGGAACGTCAACCCTACCTCTTTAAGAGAAGCCATTAAAACACTTTCTATTATAGGAAAAGGAAAGAAACGTGTTGCTCTTCTCGGAAATATCGAGAGGCTTGGCGCAGAGTCAAAGGATGTACACAAGCAAATCGGAAAATACGTGGTGGAATGTGGCATAGATGTCCTGATCACGTATGGAAAGAAAGCGCAGTATATAGCGGAGCAGGCAGCAAGGGAGAGTCAGGATATCATTGTGCATCCTTTTACCAGTATTAAAGGGATGGACAAAACGATTTTGAATCATCTGGATGAAGACACATATGTGCTGGTGAAGTGCCGGGCCGGCAGTAGACCCTTGATGAGATTAAGAAAACGCTTGATGGAATCTGAGTAAGAATGGAAAAGGGAGGGTGAATGGTGAAACGTTTACAGCTAAAGGAAGTAATAGAGGTGGTGGGAGGGCGCTTGGTTCATGGTTCAAAGGATGTAGTGGTGAAAGATGCAGTCATTTATCATCTCCATCCCATCATTCAGAGCAACACCATGATCTTTTTAGATAGAAGGCAGCCATTCAACTATGAGAAAATACAACATCTGGAACCCTTTGTCATCATTAGTGATGCGAGGAATAGCAGGGAGATATATCAGGAAGCCTTTGCGGTGATTGAGGTGGAAAATATCAGAAAAGCCATATTTGCATTTGCTGAATATTATAGAAGCTTATTCAATATACCTGTTATTGCCATTACTGGAACGGATGGTAAAACAACGACTAAAGATATGATTGTTCATATTTTAAAAAAGCAGTATTCCGTTCAGTCCACTGTAAGAAGCAGAAATGCGCCAAGGAAGTCCTTCGAATATCTGATGGGAATCGATGAGGATACAGAAGTGGGTGTATTCGAAACCGGCTTGGGGGCTCCCGGGAATCTTCGATATCATTGTGATATCTTCCAGCCTACCATCGGAATCATCACGAACATAGGAATCTTTCATTTGGATAAATGTAAAACATTGGAAAATTATATCTTGGCAAAGGGAGAAATCATTGAAGGTTTAAAAAACAAAGGGACTTTACTTGTAAATGGAGACGATGAAAATATAGCAACACTTCCATTAAAAGACTATAAAGGGAAACTGGTTTCCTTTGGGAAATCCGCAGGGACAGATTTGAGAGCTACTGATATTAAAATGGATTCAAGTCAAACCAAGTTCACGATGACATATGATTATAAACAATATTCCGTGGTTCTGCCTTGTCTCGGCGAGCATCAGGCTTATAATGCAATGGCAGCGATCGGTGCTGTACTGAATGTGGGTGTGGATATCACCAATGCCATCAATGCACTGCAATCGTTTAATGTACTGGAGAAACACTTACAAGTGAAGCAGGGGATCAAGGATTCTACCATCATTGATGATTCATGGAGTTTAACTCCCGGAGCATTAAAAGAGGCATTGAAAGTCCTGCAATCCATTGCGTACAACCGGAAAAAGATCGTATTAATCGGCGATATCGGCAGGTTGGGAGATCACACGACAAAAACGCATTTAGAAGTTGGGGAGATGATTTCGGAGCAAAACATAGATGTTCTCATAACCTATGGACAGAACTCTAAAAAAATCGCTGATAGAGTAGAAGAAAAAAACACGCATATCCAAGTATACTCATATTTAAATATTCAAGACGTCTATCAAAAGGTCATCTCATTATTATCACCTGATAGTTTATGTTTGTTTAAGTGTTCCAATACAGATAATGATCTAATGGAACTTAAAGAACATATTATCAAGAAAGGTGAAATGGAAAGGAAGCAGCATGATGAACGATAACATTAGGACAGGAGTGAGACAATGAAACCTCTGCCACTGAAAGAATTGATAGGTGTGATGAACGGAGAGGTCGTATACGGGGATGAAAATTTCGTCGTGAAGGATGCAATGGTTTCACATTTACACAGAATAAAAGAGAAACATACGTTAATTTTTTTGAAGAAGCGCAAAGCCTTTCACATTGATAAGGCGAAAAGATATTCGCCTTATGTCATCGTAACCGATAAAAGCGATGAAGAACTGAAGGATATAGAAGCTGCCGGTATGATAAGGGTCCAAGATGCAGATGACGCCTTCTGGGCTTTTACCCGGTATTACCGGCAATTATTTGAACTGCCGATTGTCGCAGTTACAGGTACTTGTGGAAAAACCACTACCAAAGAAATGCTTTCCCACCTTTTATCCTCCACACATTCCATTCAATCCACCATCAGAAGCAGGAATGCCACCAGGAAATCCTTCCAATATCTAATGCGAATCGATGAAAATACAGATGCTGCCGTGTTTGAAACGGGTCTGAACGGTCCGGGCAATCTTCACTATCATTGCAAGGTGTTTCAGCCCACGATTGGAATCATTACAACGATCGGTGTCGATCATTTGGATAAGTGCAAGACGTTAGACGGATATATTAAAGCAAAATCCGAGATCGTATCAGGTGTCAGGAAAGGTGGCACTCTTATCCTAAACAGCGAGGATGAAAACACAAAAAAAATATCTCTCACAGGTTTCACCGGCGATATCATTTATTGTGGAACAAGTGAAAGTGCTGATTATAGGGCAAGTGATATGGTTTACAAAAAGAACGGAATGTCATTTACTTTGCACCATAAAGAGAAGGCTTATAGAGCCTATTTACCGGGATATGGTGAGCATCAGATTTACAATGCGCTGTTTGCTCTTGCAGCAGCCCATAAAATCGGGTTGAACCTTAAGAAGGCAGTGATACGATTGAGGGCTTTTGAAAATCTGGAACGGCATCTCCAGGTTGAAGAGGGCATCAATGCCTCTGTGATCATCGATGACACGTGGAGCTCAAACCCAACATCAGTCGCAGCAGCCATTCAAGTATTGGAAACTCTGGGAAATAATAAAACAAACGCTTTATTATTAGGTGATATTGCCTATTTAGGAAGTCATGTAAGGGGAATTTATCATGATTTAGGAAAATTAATTGCATCTACAAAAATCGATATCTTAATTGCGGTGGGGGAAAATACAAAGCATTTAGCAGAGCAGGCAAAAAAATATGGGTTTAAAGGAAAGGTGTTCACAGCAGATTCAACAGCTCTTGTAAAGGAATATGTCGAAAATCTGCTAGATGAAAAAACCATTCTTTTAGTTAAGGGTTCTATGATGGATACAGAATTAATAGGGCTTGCAAAGTCCCTTAAAATGAAAGAATAAACAGGTGGGAATAAAGACCTATTCACTTACCCCCGCATGTATGACAAAGCATCCTTGGCAATTATTACATCCATTTTTGGGTGAAAATCAATGTTATACTTTCTGTGGTTAATTATTAGAAAATTTCACTTTATTCACAGGAGGTAGAAACATGAAGAAATTAATGACAACAGCGGTTTGCACAGTTGCTTTGACGTTCAGCTCTGTGTCTATTCCGCTTGTGCAGCAAGCAAACGCAGCAACAGCTCCCCAACAAGCTGAGGTAGAGCAGAAAGCTGATAATATCATATCTACTGCAAAGAGTTTAATAGGCAAAGCGACATACGAAAGGTATGTTTATAACCCGCCACATCAATTTGGCTGCAGTGGGTTCATTTACTATGCCTTCAAACAGAACGGTATCGACCTTGCAACAAGGGATACAAACGTACAGGCTCAATTAGGTGAGTATGTACCAAAGGATCAGCTGCAAAAGGGAGACATTGTTTTCTTTGACTCAAATCCGAATGATAATGATCCTGTGACTCATAATGGAATATATATAGGCGATAACAAGATCATTCATATGGCAGACGAAGAGAATGATATTCTTATCTCAGACTTAGACGGAAAAGAATATTATCAGAAAAACTATAAAACAGCACGCCGTGTACTTCCTTCCTTTATGTTTGATCAAGCAGCTTCCTCAACTGGGGAAAAGGTAGTTGAAATTGCGGAAGGTTTAATTGGAAAAGCATCTTACGGCACGCCTTATAATGAAGAAACCTTGACTTTCAATGGTGCAGGAATGACTTATTATTCGTTTAAACAAGTAGGAATCGACCTGAAATCAAAAACAGCCAGTGAACAATCAAAACTTGGTGAACCGGTTAAACGTCAAGACCTTCAAAAGGGTGACCTTGTGTTCCTTTCAAATAATTCAAGTAACGGAAAGATTGTTCATGTAGGTGTTTATGCCGGGAATGATCAAATCGTCCACGCTGCCGGTTCTCAAGCAGGAATCAAGAAAAGCGTTATTCTTAATGGCTACTACGACGAACATTATGTTACAGCGCGCCGTGTGATTGATGTGAAAGCGGCTGATACAGAAGATCAACCTGAAACTACAGAACCTGAAGTACCTTCAGTGGAATCTCAACCGGATGGACAGACACCTACTGCCCCTCAGGAAAAACCTGAACCAGAAACGGATGTTCAACCTGAGGAAAAACCAGAGAACACGGAAGACAAGCCTGCCCCTGCTCAAGATAAAGGCACAGAAGTATCAAGCCTGGCAGAAGATTTAATGGGAAAAGCTCAGTATGGGTATTCTTATGATGAAAGTACAATGAGCTTCAACAGTGCGGGACTTGCTTATTATGTATTTAAACAGAACGGAATCGATCTTCAGGATAAAACTGCAGCAGGTCAAGCGACAAAAGGCCAAAGCGTCAGCAAATCCCAATTGAAGAAAGGCGACTTAGTGTTCTTCTCGAATTCTTCAAGTAATGGAAAAATTGTCAACACCGCGATCTACGTAGGCAACAATGAAGTAATCATGTCTGCCGGCAAGAGCGTGGGCGTAGTTAAGCGAAACCTGGATAGAAGCTGGTACCAAGAAAATTACGTAACTGCCCGCAGAATCATTCAATAGCAAAAGCTTATAAAACAAAAGTTTGTGTTCTTTTCCAAAGTCTAAATCTAAAATGACCGGAGTCCTTTAAAGGATTTCGGTCATTTTTTTGTTTTGGAGACTTTTGAAAAGGCTCTTTTCGTTAAGTTTGTTTAATAACATTGAATCTGATAGGGCTCTGTCAATCAGTGTGTGCTGGATGATAAGGGGAACTGCTCCGCTTTCCGCGGACGTTCGCCCGAGCCTCCTCAGCTTAGCCGAACGGGGTCTCGGCACGCCCGTACTTCCGCAGGAGTCTACGAAGTTCCCCTCACCATCTATAAGAGATTTTCTTGACAGAAATTAAAAAGGCGCTCTTTATAAGAGGTTGCTTTCTAAAAATTAATTTTATCTTTTTTAGATTTTATTAAAAAACACATTGCTTAGAAAGTTGATTGGAGCGGAAGGTGCTCGACTCCTGCGGGAATAGCGGGAAAGTTGAGACCCCGCAGGGCAAAGCCCAAGGAGGCTCAACTCACGCCCCGCGGAAAGCGAGCACCTGGAGCGGAAATCAACCACTACTCGCTTTTTCATAAGCAACAAAGTTTACGAAAACAGCCTTACGAAAAGAAATATCGAAAACAGGAAAAATATGTATAAACACCGGTGATCTATGATACTATTAAAAATAATAATCCAACAGGAGGACAATCCATTGAGGGGTATTGGCGGTATTTTACTTAAATTCTTCTTATCTATAGTAGGCATTATTTTTATAGGCGGACTGCCCGTTCTCCTTTCCGGTATAGGGCATCGTGAATTAAGGTTGCAGGCATATTGGCAATCCATTAAAGAAATCGTGTCTGCCCTGTTTCACCCGGGGGATTTAACATATGTCACTATCGGTGGCCAAAAGGAACGCGACTTGTTTCCTTATTTGTGGGAGCCGATCACCTATTCGTTACTCGTGTTGTTTTCTGCCTTTCTTCTGGCCGGCTTCTTAAGTATTCTCCTCACGATCCTCACCATGTTGTTTTCTCAAAAAAACCGGAATCGAATCAAGTTTATGTTTTATTTATTCGAATCCGTTCCGGATGTACTGGTTATCCTGAGTGCTCAATTACTTGTCCTCTTTCTCTATAAACAATCAGAGATACTGTTTTTTGAAATTGCTTCAGTTGATATGGAACGGGCCTTTCTTCTGCCGGTTCTGGTATTGGCGATTCTGCCCACAGTTCAGTTGTTCAGGATGTCTATTCTTTCATTTGAGAATGAAGAAAGAAAAGACTATGTCACATTGGCACAATCCATTGGACTCGGTAAACTGGTGATAGTAACCTTTCATATTTTAAGGAATGCGGTTATCTCCGTGTTCTTTCAATCAAAAAAGACCATCTGGTTTATGCTCTCTAATCTATTTGTGCTGGAGCTGCTATTCAATATAGCAGGAATAACCCGCTTCTTAATGTCGACGTTGCAGCCGAAAATGTTTACCATTGCGGTTCTTTCCATTTTCATTCCTTTGTTTGTCTTCTACACAGTGGGAGAAATCGTTCTCTCAAAAAAAGCGAACAAGGGGGAGGAAATATAATATGAAGAAAAGTGTGTGGAAAAATCCATTATTTCTTATCGGATTTACGTTTATTGCCCTCATGCTCCTGTCCAGTTTTATGTATTCGTTGGTGTGGGGGAATGAAGTGAGAAGACTGTATTTCATTAGTATTGATGGTGTTGTTGTGGAATCCTCCCCTATTTCACCCAAATGGCTCTTTCCATTTGGAACCGACCCCCAGGGGCTTGATATGCTCGGTAAAATCATTATCGGAGCAAAGTACACGATTTTAACCGCATTAGTGATTGCCTTTCTACGTGTATTATTAGCGATCCCGATCGGACTCATTCTAGGGACATTTCTTGTGAAGTATAAGAAATACATCAATGGCTGGATCGATTCCTTCCATTACATCCCCTTAACGATTCTTGCTTATTTTTTGTTGGAACCGATTCTTTGGGAACCATTTGGCGGGTTTCCTAATTCGATCGTTGAACGCTTCATCATTGAAATATTGATTTTGACCTTCCTTATTGTGCCCATTTTGTCAGTTTTGTTTGGCAACGAAGTCTCTATGCTCTACAAACAGGAATTCATCATGAGTGCGAAAACACTTGGAGCGGGAAAATGGCGGATCATTTTCAAACATATTTTACCCGGATTGAAAGAAAAGCTTGTGATCGTACTTGGACAGCAATTCATGCAGACCCTGATCATCTTTATTCATTTAGGGTTACTGACCCTGTTCCTAGGGGGAACCGATGTAGACTATCAAATGATCAAAGACCCTCCAAGATC
Organism: Rossellomorea aquimaris; assembly: GCF_008180865.1. Lineage (GTDB taxonomy): Bacteria > Bacillota > Bacilli > Bacillales > Bacillaceae_B > Rossellomorea > Rossellomorea yichunensis. Next base: position 11,917 of record NZ_VTEX01000003.1, on the reverse strand, counting down.
CATCACCTACGAATGGTCGGGGCTGATCGGGGACTCATTCAGGTACCTTCAAGGAGCACCGTGGGTTCCACTGACACCTATTCTGTTCTTTTCTGCCACAATGCTATCAATTTCATTGATGATAGAGGGATATGTCCAGACAACGAGCGGCCATTCTTATTATAAAGAGAAATTCAAAGCGACTTATCGGCCACATAATGAAAGAAAAGGTTCACCGGTGCAGGCTGACTTTGAAAAGGTAAAAATGTAGAAGGGCATGCGCATAATAATTGAAGTAGAAAACAAAGAACTTGGTAAAAATTTCATAGTATCTTTAGGTTTGTATAAGAGAATTCCAGGGAATAAGTTTACACTGAGTAAACAATCTTAAATCACTATTAACATTTCTAGTATATATATCCACAAGATTGGGAAAGTATGGGTCGTTCACGAATCGTTCAAAATGAACAAAGCCTTGACAGCTCAAGCTTTCCTGCCTCGCTTGATACGGAATGTCGAATTTTCATGAAATATTTTTGTTACGAATCTCAACAAAATGTTATACACATGAAATTATTTTTTGTTATAATACTCGTTGTTGATTCAAATGAATTTACATTTGCTAAACAAATTCTTAATAAACTTTCAGTCATACATGATTTAAATAAATACTAATAAAAAAGGTGATGAAGCATGAACTTCTTAAAAAGACAGTTTGATGATATGCGTACTGGGAAGTTATCGTTCTTCTTTACAGTCGTTATACTATTTTGGATTAAGACTTATGCCGTATATTTAGCTGAATTTAACCTGGGAATACAAAATGCGCTTCAGCATTTTCTTTTATTTTTTAACCCATTAAGTTCTGCCCTATTATTCTTTGCCTTCGCATTATTCTGGAAAGGCAAGGGACGATATATTGCGTTTATCGTTATTAATTTGTTAATGTCCTTCGTTCTATACGCGAACGTCGTATACTACCGCTTCTTTAATGACTTTATTACAGTACCTGTTATTTTACAGGCGAAAACGAATAACGGTCTTGGTGGCAGTGCACTCGAATTGATCAGTCCAATCGATATTTTATATTTCTTGGATCTATTCATCATCATTGGATTAATGGTTCTTAAGAAAGTGAAGCCACAGGAGAAATTGCGTTTCCGTTCAGTATTTGCGGTCATGACATCTGCAGTCCTTGTGTTCTTATTGAACTTAGGGTTAGCAAACATTGATCGTCCTGAATTATTGACTCGCAGTTTTGACCGTAACTATCTGGTGAAGTATCTTGGTACTCACAACTTTACGCTTTATGATATTGTTCAAAACTCTAAAACGTCTGCTAAGCGTGCTATGGCCGACAGTAATGAAGTTTCAGAAGTTGAAAATTACGTAAAAGCAAATAAAGTAGACCCAAATCCTGAATACTTTGGTAAAGCAAAAGGGAAAAACGTTATCTACATCTCTATGGAATCACTGCAAACATTTATGATTGGCAGAGAGCTAAATGGAGAGGAAGTTACACCATTCTTGAACTCTCTAGTGGATAGTAAAGAAGCGATGTACTTTGATAACTTCTTCCATCAAACAGGTCAGGGGAAAACATCTGATTCTGAGTTTATTATTGAAAACTCATTATTCCCTCTTCCTCAAGGTGCTGTATTCATGACGCATGCTAACAATACGTATCAATCAGCTCCTTCGATCCTAAAGGGAAAAGGATATACGTCAGCGGTATTCCACGGTAACTACAAAACATTCTGGAACCGTTCTGAGATGTACCGTTCAATGGGGTATGACAAATTTTTCGATGCAACGTATTATGATATGAGTAATCCAGAAGAACAGCTCCCTTATGGATTAAAGGATAAGCCGTTCTTTGAAGATTCAATACCGATGCTGGAAAGCTTAAAACAACCGTTCTACACAAAATTCATTACGTTATCCAATCACTTCCCGTTTGACCGTCATGAGGAAGATGCTAATTTCCCTCAAGGTGAAACAGGTAACGGTGTAGTGGATCGATATTTCCAAACGTCTCATTACATGGATCAGGTATTAGAAGACTTTGTGAATGATTTAAAAGAAAAAGGTCTATATGAAGATACGATGATCGTTCTTTATGGTGATCACTATGGAATTTCTGATAACCATAATAAGGCGATGTCCGAGGTATTAGGTAAAGAAGTGGGTAACTATGAAAGTGCTCAGCTACAACGGGTACCATTGTTCATTCTTAACTCTGGTGCAGAAGGTGGAGTTAACCATACGTTCGGTGGACAGATTGATCTTCGCCCTACAATTATGCACCTTCTGGGAGAAGAGACTAAAGATTATCTAAGCTTCGGTCAGGACCTGCTTTCTGAAGAGCGCAAGCAAATCGTACCTTTCCGTAATGGTGATGTCATTACAGATAAGTACTCTGAAATTAAAGGAGTCTGCTACGATAACGAAACAGGTCAACCTGTAGAAGAAGGAAACAATGCCTGTGAAGAAGCAAGTAAGGAAGCGAACAAGCGTTTAGAGCTTTCCGATAAAGTGGTTTACGAAGATTTACTGCGCTTCTATAAACCTGAAGGATATAAACCGATAGATCGCTCGGATTATCAGTATAATAATCCAAATCCAAAAAGCTCAGAAGATCCTGAAGCTTCACAAGAAGAAACCCACGAATAAAATAAGTAACTTTAAACAAGCTCCATCCACCAATTTTGGTGAGATGGGGCTTGTTTTTTTGTTGGTTGGGTTGATGGGTTTTGTGAAGGGGGCGGATTCAACCGTTGAATGAATCGTTAGGGTTTGTCAGGCAAATATCGGCATGGATTTGACATACGAATAATGGCTCGAATTTAACAGTTGAATAATGAAAGGAATTCAACAGGAGAAAAAAAAGAAACGGATGGTTGTTTTTGAATGATTTATGATAGAAAATGATTACTTTTGATTAAAAGTGATTGATTTTTGTAACCGTTCTCATTATAATGAAAGTAACAAGAAACGGAGAAAGTAGGAGAATGCTATGTTAACGGAGGAACGACATCGAATCATCTTAGACTTGTTGAAGGAGAAAGATGCGATAAAAATCCAAGAGATTGTGGATGTTACGAACGCTTCTGAGTCAACGATCCGCCGGGACTTAACACAGCTCGAGCAAGAGAAGTTTCTGAAACGTATACATGGTGGGGCTGCTAGGCTTCAAGGGAAATTGAAGGAATTGAGCGTTTCTGAAAAATCATCCAAAAGCTTTCATGAAAAGCAGTCCATCGGTCAATATGCTGCTTCCCTCGTAGAAGAAGGCGATTGCATCTTTTTGGATGCAGGCACGACGACCTTGAATCTCATCGACCATCTACCGGAAATGGATATTGTAGTTGTAACGAACGGGTTGACCCATGTGGACGTCCTCATTCAAAAAGGTTTTAAAACGTATATGATCGGCGGATACGTAAAGCCGGTGACAAGAGCGATGGTCGGGAGTGGAGCGGTTGAATCCTTACGACAGTATCGATTTGATAAAGCATTTATGGGGGCGAACGGGGTTCATGCTCAATATGGATTCACGACTCCTGATCCCGAGGAGGCTCAAGTAAAGCGTATGGCCATTGAATTATCAAGAGAAGCCATTTTCTTAACGGATGACTCCAAGTTTGGAGAAATTGCATTTAGCAAAATTGTGGATCTCGATAAAGCCATGATTATAACGAACGCACTGGACGGCGAACATGACAAGGAAATGATGAAACAAACTACGATAAAGGTTGTGACACCATGATATATACCTTAACACTGAACCCTTCTGTCGATTACATTATGGAACTTGACTCCTTTCAAAAAGGAGGTCTAAACCGAAGTGAGAAAGAAAGTGCATTTCCCGGAGGCAAAGGGATCAATGTCTCCCGTGTTTTACATGTACTAAATGTAGAAAGTGTTGCTCTTGGATTTGCAGGAGGATTTACCGGTGAGTATATTAAACAATTTTTAAATAAAGAAAAGATAAAAACTGAATTTGTCGAAGTAGAAGAAGCTTCACGAATTAACGTGAAGGTTAAGTCCGATGATGAAACGGAAATCAACGGTAGTGGACCATCGATTCGTGAGGCACATATAAAGCAGTTACTCCAGCAAATATCATCATTAACAGAAGAAGACATGATCGTTCTGGCTGGAAGCATACCTGGATCGGTGCCTAAATCATTTTACCAGGAGATTGCTGAGCGATGTAAGGAACAAGGAACGAAAGTGATTATCGATGCCGAGAAGAACTTGATTCAGCCAGTTCTTTCCTTGAATCCCTTCTTGATCAAACCGAATCATCATGAGCTGGGGGAGATGTTTGATGTGGAGATCGAGTCAGTTGATGATGCGGTTCACTACGGAAAGAAGTTAAAGGATTACGGAGTAGAAAACGTGATGGTTTCAATGGCGGAAAAAGGTGCCCTCTTACTGACCGGTAAAGAGGTATTGTATTCTTCCGTACCAAGTGGAGAGTTGCAAAGCTCTGTCGGAGCAGGAGATTCTACCGTTGCCGGATTCCTTGCGGGACTATCAAGGGGCTGGAGCATTGAGGATGCATTCCGCTTAGGAACCTCGGCTGGATCTGCCACGGCTTATTCAATCGGTCTTTGCTCATCGGAGAAAGTGGAAAGCTTATTTACAGAAATTCAGATTACGAAAAAATAGGGGGGAACAAACATGAGGATTACGGAATTATTGACGAAAGATACGATTCAGCTAAATATATCTTCTGCATTCAAAACGGGCGTTATCGATGAATTGGTTTCCGTATTAGATAAAAGCGGGAAGCTAGAGGACCCTAAAGAATTCAAGCAAGCGATTCTTAATCGCGAAGCGCAAAGTACAACAGGTATTGGGGAAGGTATCGCCATTCCACACGCGAAAACATCGGCAGTCAAAACACCTGCGATTGCATTTGGTAAATCAGAACAAGGAGTAGACTATGAATCTCTCGATGGGGCTCCTGCTCATTTGTTCTTTATGATTGCAGCAACAGAAGGGGCCAATCAAACACATTTAGAAGCGTTAAGCCGTCTTTCTTCTATGCTGATGGACTCCGAGGTCCGCAAAGCGTTAGTGAATGCTTCATCAAAAGAAGAAGTTTTAGAAATTATTAATGTTCATGATCAAGAGGACGAGGAAGAGATCCCTGTTGAAACTTCCACAAGCGAAGGAAAGATCCTGGCCGTAACGGCATGTCCTACAGGGATTGCTCATACGTATATGGCAGCAGATGCGTTAAAAGCCAAGGCGAAAGAAATTGGTGTGAATCTAAAAGTAGAGACGAATGGATCTGGTGGAGCAAAGAACGTCTTAACCTCTGCAGAGATTGAAAGCGCTGTAGCTATAATCGTAGCTGCCGATACGAAAGTGGAAATGAATCGGTTTAAAGGAAAGCCTGTGATTGAGGTTCCTGTTGCAGAAGCGATTAGACGTCCTGAAGAATTATTGAATCAGGCTATGAAACAAGAAGCGCCTCTATATAAAGGTAGAGAGCAATCTGGTGAGACTGGGGCCGGTCCTGAGAAAAAACAAAAGTCAGGTTTTTACAAGCATCTGATGAATGGTGTTTCTAACATGCTTCCTTTCGTTGTAGGTGGAGGGATCCTGATTGCGATCTCGTTCTTATTCGGCATTCAGTCAGCGAATCCTGATTCTCCTGAGTATAATGAATTTGCAGCCATGCTAATGAAAATCGGCGGAGATAATGCCTTCTACTTAATGGTGCCTGTCTTAGCGGGATTCATTGCCATGAGTATAGCTGACCGACCAGGATTTGCCCCTGGTATGATTGGCGGGTTGATTGCTGCAACGGGGCAAAGCGGGTTCTTAGGTGGAATTATTGCCGGTTTCTTAGCAGGTTATGTAGTTCTCGGAATCAAGCGTTTAACAAACAATTTCCCTCCTTCATTGGAAGGGATCAAACCGGTATTGATCTATCCGTTGCTGGGAATTTTCATTACTGGATTCATCATGCTTCAGTTCCTTGTGGAGCCACTGAGTGCAGTGAATACGGGTATTCAAAACTGGCTGGATGGATTAGGAACAGGGAACCTGATTTTACTCGGACTTGTTCTTGGCGGCATGATGGCAGTCGACATGGGAGGTCCGATCAACAAAGCGGCCTTTACATTCGGGATTGCCATGATTGAAGGTGGGAACCTTGCTCCCCATGCAGCCATCATGGCTGGTGGAATGGTACCACCACTGGGGCTTGCACTGGCAACGACAATATTCAAGAAGAAGTTCAATGATAATGAGCGAAAAGCGGGTATCGCGGCTTACTTTATGGGAGCATCCTTTATTACAGAAGGAGCGATTCCATTTGCTGCAGCCGATCCGTTCCGGGTCATCCCTTCTATTGTGACAGGTTCTGCGGTTGCAGGAGCGTTAGCGATGTTCTTTGGGATTGGTTTACCTGCCCCCCACGGTGGATTATTCGTATTCCCGGTAGTAGAAGGGAATCCGTTCTTATATCTGTTAGCAGTACTGATTGGCTCTATTATTACAGCCGTAATGGTTGGGTTATTAAAGAAGCCGATTAAATGATTCATGAAAGAACCAGGTGAACTCCACCTGGTTTTTTTGATTTTTGCGTTTTAAAAGGTTCGTTCCAGGTAAAAAGTATAGGTAGATGATGGAGAGGGGAAAGGTTATGGAGATGATAGATTATCTGGAGATTCCAGATGAGTTTTACACTGCTCTTATTCGTATTATGTTAATCGTTCTACTGAGCGGCTTAATTGGTATAGAGAGGGAATTTAAAAATCACCCGGCAGGTTTACGCACTCATATTCTTGTGGGTGTCGGCTCCTGTTTATTGATGCTTGTTTCCCTATATGGATTCGAACCGTTTTTAGACGAACACCCTCAATTAGTTGGTTTTGATCCAAGTCGGATTCCTTCCTATGTTATTTCGGGAATCGGCTTTCTTGGTGCGGGAACGATTATGGTCCATGGAGGCGTGACGGTTCGAGGTTTAACCACTGCCGCCAGTATTTGGGTTGTTGCAGGCTTAGGGTTGGTAGTCGGCATCGGGATGTATTATTTAGCGATCTTTACAACACTGGTAATCGTCGTGACGTTATTTTTCTTGAACAACCTGGAAAGCTTTTATAAGGAAAAAGTGAAGCATAAGAAGCTCCTGCTCCTTAGTCTGATCGTGCAAAAGGGGAAGGGTAATATCACGTCTATAAATGACGCACTTCATGATCATGGAATCGAGATCACTCAATACCAAATTGAAGAAGGAGATGAAATGGAGGGGGTGGATGCCTTTAAATATTCCCTTCTTATATTAACTCCAAGTGTCCTTCGATTTAATGAAGTACTGGAAGTTGTCCAGGATTTAGAATGTGTGAAAAAGTTCCAGCTTCACAAAAAATGAAAAGGAACGAGGGTGTTCATGCATCCTCATTCCTTAACTTCTATAAGCTTTCAATTTCCACATCTTTTATCCCTTCTATTTCTGAAATCGTATAGTAAATGTCTACCGTCTTTTTTCTGAAGTCCACAATGATTTTCAATTCCAAAAGGTGCTGCTGATTTTTTAAGTCTTTGATCCGGATATTTTCAATAGAAATTTCTTCAGCTTTAATTCGTTCAATAATTGATTTGATCTCTTTTTTCTCCAAGATGATAGCACGCAGGGAAAGCTCTTTTTCCCGCAATCGTTTCGGTCCTAAATACGTAATGATAATCGGCACCACTTCAACGGAGACAATCAAGAGGATCACACCAGCCGTAGCTTCCATATAGAAGCCTGCTCCAACAGCAATTCCGATTCCTGCCGCACCCCAGATCATGGCTGCTGTCGTTAACCCTGAGATACTGTCATTCCCTCTTCGTAAAATCACACCTGCCCCTAAGAAACCGATCCCTGAAACAATCTGAGCTGCCAGTCGCAAAGGATCCATCGTGATATTTACTTTATCCGATCCCTCCGAAATATAAGCAGACTCAATAGAGACAATCGTTAATAAACAACTCACGATACATATAACGAGAGACGTCTTTAAACCTACAGGCTTTCGCTTTAATTCTCTCTCAAGCCCTATGATTAATCCTAAAACCGCAGATACACCCAGCTTTATCATGAATGTTGTATCTAATAGTTCCATCAAGCCCCCTCCAGTTCTACGTGTATCCCTGAAAATTCATGTAGTAATTTACCCCTGCTGATTATAAAATAGGAGCAACGAATACATATCAGGAGGTCTGTCATGTCAGACACAAAGGTTAATCCATATCTATTACTCGCAATCGGAGTCATCTCCGTATCAACCTCTGCCATCCTGGTAAAAGTATCGAGTGCGCCAGCAGGTGTTTTGGCCTTTTACCGGTTGTTTTTCACAGTTCTATTAATGTCCCCAGTATTTTTCTTAAAGTATGTGAAGGAACTGAAAGTTATTACTCTAAGAGATTGGATGTTTTCAATTTTAGCCGGGGTCTTTCTGGCCTTTCACTTCATACTCTGGTTTGAATCCTTAAATTATACTTCGGTTGCCAGTTCTACGGTACTCGTCACATTGCAGCCATTATTCGCTTTTATCGGGGCTTACTTGTTCTTTCAGGAAAAACTAACAGGGAGAGCCATCATCTCGGCGGTTTTAGCTGTTAGTGGGAGTATCATCATAAGCTGGGGAGATTTTAAAATAAGCGGAAGCGCGCTATGGGGAGATATTTTAGCATTGGTGGCATGCGCTCTCGTAACAGGATACCTGTTATTCGGGCAGACGATAAGAAAACGGCTATCCCTCATTACCTACACGTATTTGGTCTATGCGATCAGCTCAGTCGTTTTATTCTTATATGTCATGATGCGTTCCGAAAGCCTTGGGCCATATCCGAAAGAGGATTGGGTCTACTTTCTATTGCTTGCCATTATCCCGACGCTATTAGGTCATTCATTATTCAACTGGTCCCTGAAGTGGTTAAGCACCTCAACCATCTCTATGGCCATCCTATTTGAACCAATCGGCGCTTCAATCCTTGCATATTGGCTCTTAGCTGAAAAAGTGATGATGACTCAAGTGGTTGGAGGTCTTGTCATAATTATCGGCGTTACCTTCTTCTTAATAGAAGAAAGGAAATTAAAAAAGATGGTCCAAAAAGTCAACGAGGTGAAAAAGAATGAAGAACTTCCGCTTTAGAAAGGCAAACCTTCAAGACTCACCCGGGTTAGCATACGTACACGTCCATAGCTGGAGAACGACGTACAAAGGAATCGTTTCAGAAAACTATCTTCAGTCTTTATCAATAGAAGAAAGAGAACAAAAGTGGGTACAAATCCTTTCCGGAACTCATAATACGTATGTATGTGAATTGGATGATGGGAAAATCATCGGCTTTGTTTCATTTGGGAAAGAGCGTTCAGGCGAGTATGAAGGGGAATTGTATGCCATTTATCTTCTGGAAGAATATCAA